>NZ_KI912402.1:0-52953 GCF_000518245.1 Brachyspira alvinipulli ATCC 51933
TTATTTATTTATTTATTTATTTATTTATTTATTTATTTATTTATTTATTTATTTATTTATTTATTTATTTATTTATTTATTTATTTATTTATTTAGCTTCTCCTCAAGCTTTCTCGCAGAATATAAATATAGAATATAATCAATTCATAACAAAATATTTTCAGATGAAAAATCAATATAATCAAGGATATATTGATTATATTTCAGAAAATGAATATATAATAAATTTTTTTAATAATACAAAATTGTTTATAGAAGATATTAATCCAGATTTTTGGACAGATGTAATTAATAATCCGTCACTAATAGAAAAGTATCCTGAATCTTCTGATGTAATACTTCTTATGTCTAGTATAGAATTCCTATATGATATTTATAATTTTAATATGTCAGCAGGTTATGTCATAGAGCAGAAAATTAAAAGGAAAATACAATTTAATGCCGCTTCTGGAGATAATTACGGATTAATAATTCCTCTGCATTATCCATTAGGCACAATTGGAATTGGGGCTTACTTAAACTTTCAGCTTGAAGATAAAAAAACTTCATTAAGCTATGAGAATGATTTTGCAAGACTTATAAACTCTATAGATAAAGTTCCTTTTCCATATATTGAAGCTTTTACTTCTATTAATTGCTGGACTGCACCTATGTCTATAGGGATTAGATTTGCATTTATGCCTGGTTATAGTGAATTTTATAATCTTTTTGTTAAAGATACAAAGATAGAAACATTCGGATTGCATGCTGCTATGGATTTAAAATTTTATGTTTATAGAGATAAATATTTTTTTGTTGATGCGAGAGCAGATTTCAATGTAGATTACGGAAAGTTTAATTTAGGGTTTATGAATGATAGAAATATATTTCAAATACACAATTCAGCTAATAGTACATATACAGGAGCATATTTTTCAACATCAGCTGATATTAAGAGTAAATGGCTTAGTTTTGCTTTAACTCCTAAATTAGTAGGAGGATTAAAATTAAAGGATCAGGTTCCTTATATAGATTATTTTGCTATATATGGTTTTGTCGGAGTGGATTTAATATATACTTCTATGGATTCTAATTCTGAATTTGGTATAAATAGCATAACGGAAAATATTAATAATCAAACTTATGAATTTAGTGCAAGTATGCCTAAAATATCAATAAAAGATAATTATTTTACTTATGATATAAGGGTTGGTGCCGCTATTGATATATTTTATCAGTCTTTATCATTTGAATATGCAATATTTTCAAAAAGTTTTTCAGTTATGTTTATACCTTTTGTTTATAGATTTGTTGGAGAACCCAAATTATAAAGGAGTTTTATTTATGAAAATAAAAAGTATTGTTATTTTTATAATTATTATTTTAGTTGTAGTTATTTCTTGTAATATTCAATATTTAGGTCCTGATAATGCATTTGAAGAGGCAAGTAAGATAAATTTTTTTATATACCAAATTCATTTGCCTGCATCCAATGCTGGCGGAGCTTTTCAATGTCCTGTAATATATGATGCAATAGATAGAAGCGGAGGAGACAGATTAGGGATTAGAGGAATAATTAATAGAGCTACAATACTTAGTATAGCAGCCTGTTTAAGAAAAATACCTAATAAAAGAGTATTTTTATATGCAGAGAATGTTATTATAAATGAATCTGATAAAGGATGGCCGAGTTACAGTTTTACAAATGTAACAAATCTTACAGGTGTGTATTTTCCATCAAGTATGGATTCTATAGGAACGAATGCTTTTGATAAATGTACAGCTCTTGAGGCTATAGTTTTAGGTACTAATTTTAAAATTATGTATCCCCGTATGCTTGCAGGAGTAACAAATCTTAAGTATGTGATATATTATGGTTCAAGATTAGATTTTACAGGTGCTACAGATGGAAATGCTTGGGACGGAATACCTCAAGGTCAAATGACATTATATCTTGGAAATTTTGACGGTTATCAAGAAACTAATTCAGGCGGAAAAATATATACTACTACAAATTGGGCTAGATATACTTGGAAGGAAGTCTATTATAAAGGACAATTTAATATTGAAGATATAATAGAAGTTTTGGAGTAACTTTTAAAATATTGTTTTTTATACAAATAACTGAAAATGTATAAGTGTATAAAATATAATATGAATGGGATTAATTTATGAAAATGAAGAGTATAGTTTTTATGAGTATTATTTCATTTGCTGCTTTATCATGCAATCTTCAATATTTGGGACCTGATAATGCACTTGAAGAGGCGAGCAAGATAAATTTTTTTGTATATCAAATACATTTGCCTGCAGCCAATAATGGAGGACCATTTCAATGTCCTGTAATATATGATGCAATAAACAGAAGCGGAGGGAGCAGATTAGGAATTAGGGGAATTATAGACAAAAATACAATAGTTAGCATAGCAAATTGTTTAAGACAAAAACCTGATACACATGTTTTTTATATGCAGAAAATGTTGTTTTTAGCGGAAATGATAAAAGATGGTCTGATTCAAGTTTTATGAATGTACAAAATCTTACATGAGTTTATTTTCCTTCAACTATGCAGGCTATAGGAAATAATGCTTTTGATAACTGCACTTCTCTTGAAGTTATAGTTTTAGGCCCTGATTTTAATACAATGTATCCGCGTATGCTTGCTGGAGTGAAAAATCTTAAGCATGTAGTACATTACGGTTCAAGGTTAGATTTTACAGGTGCTAATAATGGAGATGCTTGGGAAGGTATACCTTCGGGACAAATGACATTATATTTGGAAATTTTGACGGGTATAAGGAAACCACAAAGGGAGGAGTGTTATATACTACAGAAACTTGGGCTAAATATAATTGGAAAGAAGTTTATTATAAAGGACAATTTAATATTGCAGATATAATAGAAGTCTTAGAATAAAAGTTTGCTCTATTAATAAAAAATCATACTACTATTATTAAATTATAATTTTTTTGATTCATAATTAAATTAAAATATTTTTCATTGTGAATCTGTAGCTTCCTTATATTTAGCTAATAATTCATCAACATCAAATTCGCCTTGATATTTTACATCTTCCCAATTGTATCCTCCCCATCTGCTGAAATCAGTTTGTCCTCTTGCTGCATTAGGCAAATATAATGTTATTGCTTTTGCAGGCTTTCCTGAAAAAACAGAATTACCTTCAAAGACAACTTTGCTAATTTCAGTTCCATAATATATAATAGTTTCCAATTTAGGAGTATCAACTAAACATCTTGCTCTGAACCATTCAAAAGTTTCATTTACTACTACTATTTTTAGATTCAAAGCTCCCATTAATCCTTCAACTCCTAATCTTTTTAAGTTGTCAGGCATTATAAAATTTCTAAACTGCAGTTTTTAAATGCATATTGGTACATATATCCTATAGTATCCGGTATATATATTTCTTTTAACTTTTGAGTATTTTGAAAAGAATAATCTCTTATACCTTTTAATGATAAAGGAAGTACTACATTAGTAAGGTTAATGCAATTTTTAAAAATTTCTTTTTCCATATCATGAACATCATGAGGCAGTTTTATTCCTGCTAAATACTCTAAATCAGCAAAATTGCCGTCTCTCATAGTTGTTCTGCCAGTACAATTTTTTAAATCTAAATATATATATATTTATCTGATGTTTTTACATAATCAATTATGATATCAAGATTGTCAGTAGTTAAATTACCTTTAAAACATAACATATATCCGTTTCCATTTGCTAAATATTGCTCCATTATTTGAGGTGTTAATTGAACTTTAGATAAATCAATATAATCGCCTGTAAGGTAGTATGAATTGGGATCTTCAGTTATAACATCTGGTTCTAAAAATTTCATTTTACATGAAGTCAATGCAATCAATAATAATATTAGTAAATATTTATACATGTAATCATACTCCTATATTTTCGGCTCAGCTGCAAATCTATATACAAACAGCATAAACATTATTGAAAAACTCTTTGATAAAAAGGCGTATTCAATGGATATTGATTGATAAAAAATATCTATATTTAGTCCTAGCCTTATATCATAAGCAAAATATTGTCCGCTTCCAGAATCCTGATCATGGTGAGATGTTTTTATAATATAATTTGGGTCATTGTGATTATTTGGAGATATTAAACTCATATCGCCTATATTTATATTATATCCTCCCTGATAAAATCCGTATATTAAATCAACCCCTAATATTCCATATATTGCAAAATAATCTATATATGGCACTTTTTCTTTAAATTTAAATCCTCCAACTATTTTTGGGGTTAAAGAAAAGGATGTCCATTTACCTCCCATATATGTACTTGAATTGAATAAGACCCCGCTATTAACTGCATTTTCTATAGGAACTTCAAAAAAGAATTTTTTATCTCTTACATTTAGATTAATTTCTCCCATATCAAAATTAAAATCAGCTCTGGTATCTACAAAAAAGTATTTATCTCTATAAACAAAGAATTTTAAATCCAAACCAGCATGATATGCTATTGAATCTACTTCAATATCTTCTATAAATGGCCTGTACAGTTCCTTAAACCCTGGTGCAAATGCAAATCTAAGCCCTATTGACATTGGAGCAGTCCAGCAGTTTATCTGAGTTGATAATTGTATATATGGTATTGGTATTTGATCTAAAGCATTAAGCATATCATGCCAATATCCTTTTCCTTCATTTTTTTTATTAGGCAGCTGAAAATTTATATATGTCCCCAAACCTATAGTACCAAGAGGATAATGCAGCGGTATTATAATACCGTAATTATCTCCAGAAGCTGCATTCATATTTATTTTTCTTTTTAATTGATCTATTAAGCTATTCATTTTATCAAAATTACCTTCATAGAGGTATGCAAGTCCGCTTGAAGCCCCCAAAAGAAAAGCAACATCATTATTATCAGTATATCTGTATATTTTAGAAGGATCTTTCATTATGGCAAGCCAGTTACTAGAACCAAGACCTTCTATATATTTATATGTATTTTCCCAAAGTTTTTGTATTGATGGTATTTTTGATAAAAAGTCTATATCATTTTTTATATATTCATCATAAGCAGAATATTTATCCATAAATTCATGAAACGTTGGTTTTGCTGGGTCATTTTGCGAATATAAAGTATACGATATTAAAAGATATAAGATTATTAAGAATATATTTAGTTTTTTACTATGAAATATAACATCAACCATAAACAAACCCGCTTTTTATAGTTTATATAAAAAAAATAAATAGTCAAGATATACAAAGCACTATTGATAAAAATGTAAACAAATATTATATTATTTCCAATTAATTTTGTGTTAGGATTTATTTATGTTAGCTGTTTTTGTAAATATGATAGCTGTATTAATTGGTTCACTTATCGGACTTATATTTAAAAATAAACTTTCCAAAAGATATGAAAATCCTGTATTTGTATCAGCTGGAATCATATCTCTTACTATAGGCATTATGATGGCAATAACTACAAAACATATACTAATATTTGCTATATCAATTATGCTTGGAGGATTGACAGGAACTTTTATAAGGGTAGAGGAAAAGATAGAATATTTTGGGGAGTTTTTGAAGAGAAAGTTTACTCTTAAAGAAAATTCTGGTAATTTTGCATTAGGATTTTTAACCTCATCTATACTTTTTTGTTCAGGTTCTATGGCTATAGTTGGATCTTTTCAGGCTGGAACGCAAGGGGTATATGATTTAATATTCACAAAAAGTGTTATTGACGGATTTGTGGCTATATTTATGTCTACAGTTTATGGAGTTGGGGTGTCTTTTTCTATAATTAGTATATTTTTGTATCAAGGAACTTTAACTGTGCTTTCATCTTTTTTGGAGCCTTATGTATCAGAAACTATGCTTACAGAAGTTTCTGCAGTAGGAGGTGCTACAGTTATGATGATTGGCATTAATTTATTACAGCTTGCCAAAATAAAAACAGGAGATTTTTTGCCTGCTCTGATTTATTCTATACTGCTGGTTCTGCTTATACCTTATATTCAATTTTTATGATATAATATTGTAATAAAAATGTTAGGAGAAATTATTGCTATGGAAACTGCGGTAAAAGAATATATTGATTATGCTAAAGAAAAATCTAATATTGATGAGGTTGCAAATAAAAAATTAATATCTCAGAATGAAAAATTTTTAAATCTTAAAGAATATGTTAAAAACAATCATGATAAAGAATTAGAAATATGCAGAGAAATATCAAATGAATTAAGTAATATGGACATATTAAAGTCATATTATGCTGCTAATTTTGTAGGACATTCATTATTTCATTATGAAACAGCCGATGAGAAAATAGGAAAGGATATCATAGATTTATTTTTTAAAAACATTGATAATGCATGCAGATTTATAGAAAATGCTTCTCAGCTTTATAATGTAGATGAAGATGAACTTACAGAGGATGATATTGCTAAAATTAACATAGATATAATGTATAGATTGGATTATAAACCATTAGAAGCATTTATTGGTATTGATATGATGATAGCACCTATTATGACTGTTATATGTTCTAATCATAATTTGAGAAAATATTTTATTGATTTAGGATTAACTGAACATGTTGAATATTTAGAAGTTTATATTCCTGCTTTATCATATATATATGCAGGAATTGAGGCATGTGTAAAAACAAAGATTTTGGTATTAAGCAGAAAAACTGAGAGAGGATTTTATATAGAAGCATCAGATATGAGTAATGGATATTATCTTATTACTTTATTGGAAAGCGAGCTATACAAAAAAAATCTGTTAAAAAGATATGGAATAGAGAATTATGAATTTGATGATCATGTATATAATATAGCGATAGGTACAGAGCACCCTAAGGAATTAGTAGAGTCACAGGCACATCAGCAGTATTATACAATTTATGCTCTTCAAAAGGACGGAAAATATAATATAGAAGATGAAAACGGAGAATTAGAATTAATTAACATAATATATGGAGATATGTCTCCTGAAGAAATACCTGATATAGATGGAACGCGTATAATTATTATGGACAGCGAAGGAATGTGGAATAATCCTATAAAATGGAATATGAATTATTTTTCTAAAGTGCATCAGAAACTTAATCCTTATGTTAAAATTTTAGATGAAATATCTGATGAAGAATATAAAAGTTGGATAGAAAAGATAAAAAATTATAATTCTTAAATATTATAAGGTATTTGATTTTTTATATATCAAACATTTATTTATAAAATAATTATATTTTTTGTATTATTTGTTTGATATACCTAGATTTTTTTTCTTTTCTTCTATTTTTATAGATTGTTCTTTTATCTTTTTTAATACAGGTATTTTTATTGATGCAATATTATTTTTTACTTCTTTTTCAAGCTCATCTATTTTTCCAGCATCTTTTGCTGCCATTGCTTGAATTATATCTACTATATCATCAATATTGTTTATACCTATGGCAATTCCTCCTGTAACATTTGCTGTCCAAGAAAAAAACTCTCCATTATTTAAATTTGATACTCTTTTAGAAAAATCTCCTATATCTGCTTTATATAAATTTTCAACATCATCAACATCTTTGCAATAAACAGTATTAACAGTGATTTTATTTTTATAAAGTTTTTCTACTATTTTAAAATAATCAAGTTTATACGGGCATTCGCTAGGCTGATGAGGTCTGGCATCTCCAAATAATACTATAGATTTTATACTTTCATTATTCCAATTAATATTAAGTGCATCATTTAAAGCATCTTCTACAGCTTCATCTTCATCTCCTCCGTATCCATTTGGAGTGTCTTTGATAAAATTAAATAAAGAATTTATGTCTTTAGAAAGTTTATGTACTTTTGTTATATATGGGTCTCCGCATCCATGATCTAAATAAAATATTATTCCTATACTTAAATTATCTATCAATTTAAATAATGTTTTTGAAATTTCTTTAAATTTTTGCTTTAATACTTCTCTATACATTTCCATAGAACCTGTAAGGTCGCCTATTAAAAGCAAATCAAATTTTGTATTTCTTTCTATTTCTTTTTTTATACTGCTTTCTTCATCAAATATTTTAGATATATTAGGCTTATTTAAATTTACCGGCTTTAATTTACTATTTGTATTTATAGATAAATTTCCTTTTTTTAATTCAGGTATAATTAATTTCTTTTTTTCTGACATATAAAACTCCTAAAAATTATTTATATTTTAATAATATTTTTTTCTAAAGTATTCTAAATATATTTCATCGTACTCATCTCTTCTTTCAAATAACATATCTTTAGCATTTTGTATTTCTTTGAATTTTGCTTCGGCATATTCTTTATCATCAGTATGCTTATCAGGGTGGTATTTTTTAGCCATTTCTTTATACTGCTTATCTATATCTTTTCTTGTGTAAGTTACATATTTCTCATATTCTGATTCTATATACTCATCTTCCCACAAAATTTGATAGTAATTAGCTAAAGTTCCGTCTTCATTTTGAAATTCTTTTGGAATGTCTCTATATGAACTTTCTTCATATTCAGTTTTCCTTTCTTCTGAAGATGTTCCGTTTTCACGTATAATAATTATATTTATCATAATAGCATAACTATAACAGTAAGCCAATGCTAATAAACAGTATTTATATGCTTTATCATAGGCACAGTATTCCTTATTTTCTGAATAAAGCTTTAGATATTTGTCTATTTCTTCCAGCCATATAGTAAAAGGATAGCCATATTCTTCGATACTATTTTTTATAATATTATAACTATTTTTTAATTCCTCTTCAACTTCTGTAAACTCATAAAGAGTAACAGCAAAATGTAAATGAGTACCTTCTGAGTATTTTTCATTTAGGTCTTTTAGCTTATTTAAAAATTTTTCAACTAATCTTATTCCTATATTAATTGCGGTTGTAACAGCTATTTTATCTTTTTTAGTTTCTTCTTCATTTTCCATTCTTATTTTTTCAAGCATTTCTTCTATTCTTTGCTCTTTTTCTTTTAATTTTTCTTTCATAGCCTCAGCTTCTGCTGCTTTATTCAAAGCATCTCTTTCTTTTTCCTCCAATTCTTTTTCTCTTTTTTCTAATTCTATTTCTTTCTCTCTTAATTTATCTATTTCTTTTTTTATTGCTCTGAATCTTGAGGCAGCTTCATCTTTATCTTTATAATCTTTTTCTTCTCCTATATCAAAACCTTTATAATATGAGTCATCATCTAAGCCATCCGAAGAATGTTTTTTGCTTTTTTTACCTTTATCTAATTTTTTATTTTTTTCATATTTTTCATTAATATCCATATATATTCCGCAGAATATTAAGGAAGATATAATAAAAACTATTATTCCAAACCATATTTTATATTGGCTTATTTTATAAGATATAAATAATATAAGCAAAAATGTTAATACTTCAAGTATAACATTTTTTGCACTAAATTTGTTAATATCAGAAATCAAGGCGACAAATATTAAAGAAAATAGAATAAAAACTATTATTCCAAAAATTAAGCTAAACTCAACTATTTTATATGAGATAAATATTATACTAAAAAATATTAATATTTTTACTAAATTACTTTTCATATTAAAACCTATTAAAAAATTATTAATTATATATTATAAACTAAAAAATGAAAAAATCAATATTGTAATATATTGTGTTTGTTGAATATTATTTTTGTTAAATATTTGATTTTTTTTATTATTTGTTATATTATAGAGGCATTCAATTTTTATAATTTTGACTTTATATTTATTAGACTTTATATATTCACTTTAATACTTTTATATTTTAATCTTTAACCTTTAAAGAAATTTTAAACACTAAATGAAGGAGTTTATTATGGCAGAAAAACAAATACTTAATTTTGAAGCCGAAACTAAACAAATATTAAATTTAATGGTGCATTCTATATACACTCATAAAGAAATATTTTTAAGAGAGCTTATATCAAATGCAAGTGATGCTTTGGATAAAGCAAGATTTGAATCTATAACAAATACAGATAAATACACTGATATAGATAATTTAAGAATAAAAATAGAAGTAGATGAGCAGAATAGAATATTAACTATAAAAGATAACGGAATCGGTATGACTAGAGAAGATGTTATCAATAATATAGGTTCTATAGCAAGAAGCGGTACTAAAGCATTTTTAGAAAGAATACAAAAGGATAAAGAAGCATCAAAAGAAAGCGGAATAGATTTAATAGGACAATTCGGAGTAGGTTTTTATTCTGCATTTATGGTTGCTGATGATATCGTAATAGAAACAAAACATGTTGATAGTGAAAAAGGCGTTCGCTGGGAAAGCAATGGAGATGGTTCTTACTCTATAGAAGATATTGATAAAACTGACAGAGGAACTACTATAAAATTAAAATTAAAAGGAAAAGATGAGAAATTAGAAGAAGACGGTTTTGTTGATGATGATTACTGCAACAGATACACTTTAGAGAGTTTAATACATAAATATTCAAACTATGTACATTATCCTATAGTTATGGATATGCCTATACCTAAAAAAGATGAAAAAGAAATTCAGCAATATGAAGAAAAAACTGTTAACTCTATGATTAGTATTTGGCAGAAGTCAAAAAGTGATGTTAAGCCTGAAGAGTATAATGAATTTTATAAAGAGCATTTCCATGATTATGCTGATCCTTTTGAAGTTATACATACAAGAGCAGAAGGTACTATAGAATATACGGCACTTTTATTTATACCTTCAAAAGCTCCATTCAATTTCCTACATCCGGATTTTGAAAGAGGATTAGAGCTTTATTCAAGAAATGTATTTATAATGAGCAAGTGTAAAGATTTGCTTCCTGAATATTTAAAATTTGTTAGAGGTTTGGTTGATTCTCCTGACTTCTCGCTTAATATTTCAAGAGAGATTTTACAGCATAGCACTCAATTAAAAAGAATAGCTTCTAATGTTGAAAAGAAAGTTTTAGATGCTTTGGAAAATATACTCAAAAATGACAGAAAGAGATATGAGAAATTCTTTAAAGAGTTCGGCGAATCTATAAAAATAGGAATATATTCTGATTTCAGTAAAAAAGATAAATTGGCTAATCTTTTATTATTCCAATCTTCAAATACAGCTGATGATGAATATACAACATTAGCAGAATATAAATCAAGAATGAAAGAAGGTCAGGAGTTTATATACTATGCTGCTGCTAAAGATAAATCTGCTATAGAAAAGCTTCCTCACATGGAAGGTATGAAAGATAAAGGATATGAAGTTCTTTATTTCACTGACAGAGTAGATGAATTTATGGTTAGCATGATGAGAGAGTTTGATGGTACTAAACTTCATTCTATACTTCAGGCAGACAATAAAGATTCTGAAAACAAAGATGAAAATAAGGAATCAGCAAACAAAGATATACTTAATGCTATAAAAGAAGTATTAGGTGCCGACAAAGTTGCTGATGTAAGAGAAACTAACAGACTTAAAGAAAGTGTTGTATGTTTATCAAATAAAGAGGATTCTATCAGCTTTAATATGGCTAAAGTTCTTGCTGAAACAGGTAACAATTTATTTGGAATGAAGCCGGAAAGAGTATTAGAGATTAATACTTCTCATGAGGTTTTCAAAGCTATGGAAAAAGAATATCAGGCTAATAAAGTATCTGAGCTTTTTAAAGAGTACAGTGAACTTCTTTATGATGAGGCATGCATACTTGAGGGGCTTCCTCTTGAAGATCCTAAACTGTTTGCAAGCAGAATGAGTAAGTTAATGCTTAAATAAAAATTAGATATTTATGAAAAGGAATTGCTTTTATAGTAATTCCTTTTTTTATGATTTTTAATTTATATACATTAATTTAATAAAAAGTGTTTTTATATTCTTATGTAGAAAATGTTTTGCTATATATAGAATTAGCAGCTTTTATATATATAAATTTGATTTTTTACTATTGACAATAATTTTATATATCGTATACTATATATCAGATTGTTTTTATTTTTTATCATATGTTTTCTTAAGTGCCTACCATATAAACCCCATTTAATATGGTAGGTAATTTTTTTGCTATTATTTTTTCTCCAAAAGAAATTCTTTAGCTATGAATACGCTAAATACAACAAGTATAACAGCACTTATACCAGCACTTATATATGGTGTTATACCGAATAATAATGATATGATAGCAGTTGTCACTATAGCCAATATAATAGCTATTATTTCTACTATAACAAGAAATACTATTTTCTTTTTATTAACTGGTTTTTTTTCTTCTGGTTTTTTATATGGTATCGGTTTTCTCATAATCACATCCATTAATTAAGTTTTTATTTAATAATTTGTATCTATATCTAAAGAAGCTCTTGATATCCAAGTTTCTGTATTATCATTAACTTCTACTATTAAATATCCCTCTTCGGTTATATCTTTCACCAAAGCTTTTATTTCTTCTTTATCCTTTACAGCTTTTATAGTTTTTCCAATCATTTTACTGTATGTTTTAAAATAATCTGTCAAACTTTTATTGCTTGTATATATTTCTTCAAAATAATAAATTAAGTCTTTATAAAAATTTTCTAATTGTACATTTTGTTTTATTTCCATGAATAATGAAGTAGCTTTATGTTTTATATCATTAGCAAAATCTTTTTCCTGATGATATAAATTAACACCTGTGCCTATTATGCAGGCATTTTTATCATTAACAGGAGTAATTTGAATAAGAGTTCCAGATATTTTTTTATTTCCAACCAAAACATCATTAGGCCATTTAACATGGGCATCTATATTATATTTCTCTCTTAAATATTTAGTTAAAGCAATACCAGGTAAAAAACTTAATGCTTCCTTTTTAAAAGGAGAATATACAAGTATGCTGAACCATAAACCTAAATTATTATCAGACTGCCATGTATTTCCATAACTTCCTTTTCCTGACGTTTGCTTTAATGCTATATAAACTGTTCCTTCTTCTAAGGTTATTTTATTATTTAAATCTTCTATCATTTTTTTATTGGTACTTTCCAATGATTCAAATAATAAAGTATTTTTTCCGTATATTTTAGTCTTTAAATTATCTGTAAATATGTTAACTTCCATGAATCTATTATACAATTAAAAAAATTTTATATCAATATTATGATAACTTTATTTTTATAATAATCTATGTTGATTTTTTTATAATATGGGTAATAATTGTAAATAATTTTTATGATTTATAGGTTTATTATGTATATATATGAATTAAATAAAAGAGATGATGACTCTATAGATAAATTATATATTGTATGGGAAAAATCTGTAAGGGCTAGCCACTTGTTTTTAACTGAGAATGATATTGTTAATATAGCAAAATATGTAAAGCAGGCATTAATAGTTATAAAGCATTTAATAGTTGTAAGTATTAATAATGAATTTATAGGATTTATGGGAATAGATGATAGGAAATTAGAGATGTTATTTTTGGATCCTGATGCGGTAGGAAATGGAATTGGGAGGAAATTAATAGAATATGGAATATCAAACTATAATATTAATGAAGTATCTGTAAATGAGCAGAATATAAATACTTATGGATTTTATGAACATATGGGATTTAGGGTTTATAATAGAAGTGAATATGATGAGTTGGGAAATAATTTTCCTATTTTATATATGAAGCTATTATAATTAAGGAGTATATATGCTTGAACATAAATGCGATAAATGCGGAATAGAATTGGGTTATAAAGGTTTATGCTTTAAATGTAAGGCAGAAGAGGAGAGAAATAGAACTCTTGCTTTAACTGATGATGAGATAAAAGAAATAATAAGCAAATATGTAAAAGATTTAAAAGAAAAAAATGTTGATAAAGAATTATTAAACGGTATTTACATTTATGATTTAATTGCATATAGAAATATAGATTTAAAAGATATAGCCAAAAAAGCATTAGAGAAAAAAATTTATTATCCTGAAGTATTTTATTATAAAGCCAGCGAAGAAATAAGAGATGAACTTATAAAAAGAATAAAAGCAACTAAAGATTATTCTGAAGGAGCCAATTTATTATCATGTTTAGCTATGCAGGGAGATGATACTGCACTTGATTGTTTATACGATTTTGAAATGAATCCAAGAGAATGGAGAAAGAAGCTTTATGTTGATCCTTCCATTTATGCTGAATGTGCAGGCTGGACTTTTGATAAAGATAAAAAAAGACAAATATTAAATTTCGATAAATGTTATTATTTAGATAAAGCTAATTGCAAAGAAGAAAAAGAAAAGAGCCCTATTAAAATAGCTTTGTTAAGAGATGAAAATTGTCCCGAATGCGGATGCAAAACTATGGATATGGCTATTATTGACGGCAGAGATGAAAGACTTAAATTTATAGGTGTTGATGGTATAATAAAAGCTTCATGCTGTCCTAATTGCGTAACTTATAATACTACTTATTCAAAGTATGATTTAAAAGGAGGAAGCGAAATACTTCCTTTCGATAAAACATCTGAAAATTATTATCCCTCTGAAGAAAATTATATAGAGGAAGAAGAATTAAATTCAATGCATAATAATAATTATGTACTTTCAAAAAACGAAGTTCCTTTGTTTTATGGTGCATTCGATGATACTTTAAATACAATAGGCGGATTTGCTAATTGGGTTCAGGACTGGGAATATATGAAATGTCCAAGCTGCGGAAAGAAAATGAAATACTTAATGCAAATTCAATGGCATACTATCGAATCTATGGCTGAAGGTACTTTATTTATAGAAATTTGTACTGACTGCAATATTACCGCAATGTTTCATCAGCAAACTTGATTTTATATCATAGCCTTTTCAAATAAAAGAAAAATTTTTTATTCATATTTACTTAAAATTTTTATTATGCTAGCCTTTATATACTATAAATTCAAAAAAGGAATTTTATGTATCATTCAAGATTTAAAGGCGATCATTATAAAGCGGGATTTAAATACGGAAGTATACTTTCAAGAAATGGTATAGCTCCGTTAAGTAAAATAATTATATCAGAAGAGAGAAGAAAGTTTGCTCAAAATGCTTTCCTAATATATAAAGAATTTTTTCCAGAGATAATAGAAGAAATAAAAGGTATGTCTGACGGATTGAATGCTAATAATATAAAATCAGATTATAAAGAAATATGCAGTTTTTTATTTACAATGTATGCATTTACATTTGAAAATAAATGCTCTTCATTTGCTTTCAAAACAGATGATGATGTAATACTTGCAAAGAATAGCGATTTTTTAATAGATATAGAAAAGTATTGCGACAGCACTTATTACAGATTAGATAATTCATATTCATTTGTAGGAAATACTACGGCATTCATAGAAATGGAAGATGGTGTAAATGAAAATTCTCTTGCCTGTGCTTTGACTTTTGTTTATCCTACAAAAATAAATTACGGATTAAATGCTGGTATGATAATTAGATATATTCTAGAAAAATGCAAAACTTCAAAAGAGGCTTTAAATTTTATAAAAGAAGTACCTATATCTTCAGCACAAAATATAATTCTAGCGGATAAGAATGGGGATATATTTTTAATAGAATGTAATTGCGATAGGGTAGAGGTGATAGAGAATGATTATGTATTTACAACAAATCATTTTACGAGCAATGTTATGATAGAATATCAAACAGATTTATATGATGATATTTATTCTAATGAAAGGTATAATACATTAAAAAATGCATCAGGAAAATATAATTTGGATTTTGCAAAGAATTTATTATCTGGTAAATATGGTTTTATATGTCAGTATGATAGAAAAAAACATATAGATACTATTTGGTCTAGTATTTATTCACTCAAACAAAATAAAATATACAGAGCAGAAAGAAATCCCTCAAGAAAAAAATTCAAAGAGGATAAAAGGCTTTTTAATTAATAATTATTTTGTAATATTTTGAAAATTACCGCCTAAAAAAGTTTTCCAAGCAGGATCTGTTATATCTTCTGCATTAGGTACTGATAAAGTTTGAATACTATCATAAGATGAAAATACATTTCTATTATTTTTTATAGTATTAGGTTTTGTTCCCAAATAAGTAACCTTAGTTAAAGAATTTCCAAATGGATTTGCTCCTATTGAAGTAACTGATGCTGGTATTACTATTTCATTTATTGGACAATAAGAGAATGCTAAATCTTCTATATATTCAAGTTTACTATTTACACCAAATGTTACTTTGCTAAGACTATTATCTACCTGAAAAGCATAAGCCTTAATACCAATAACAGAATCTGGTATAACTATCTCTTTAAAATGTTTGCCAAAAAGAGAAAAAGCATTGCCCTCTATAACAGTTATACTATTTTCTGGGAATGTAAAAGTTATTGTACAATCAGCATAACTAGGAAATCCTTTAAACATTGAAGATTTTATCTTTCTCTCATCAAAATAAATTTTACTAATATCTATTTCTACATTTTTATAATAAATAGATAATTGGTATGCTGCATCCAATACTAACTTTGCAAGAGAACTTTTCTGAGTATATTCAGCTTTCGGTTTTTCTATAAATATTACTTTATATTGACCTTTATCTTTTTTGTACTCTTCCATTTTAGTTGCTATTTGCTCTTTTATTGTATTATCATCTTGAGATATATCTATTCCATACTTCATTGCTTCAGCATCTAAAATAGGCTGAGGTACAATTGCAGGAGGGTTTATTGGTTCTGACGGATTTGTTGTTTCTGTATTATTATCAGGATTCATAACTGAAGATGAACATGATGCATTTATAATTGCTAATATAAATATTAATAAAATTTTTTTCATTCGTTTTACCTATAATTAAATAGGTAATTATAATATAACAAAAATTTATAAAATATAAATAAAAAAGTTAATTTTTTGATATAAATTAATAATCTCTCTCTATTGATTCTCTTATAGAATCGTTGGTATAAGGCAAATCAAAGAAATCAACTACCTCGGAAGTTATATTATCATAAACTATTATGTTAATTCCATTTGTTGTTTTTATTAAATTGCTTCTGCTTATCATAATTTTATTTCCGCTGTCAATTACTAAATCATTATATTTATTAAGTTCTTTATGATAAATATAATTAGTTTCACCCATTGAAGAAAATACTAATTTATTTTTATCTATAACATAAGAGACATTATTAGTATACATTTCATTAGTTATATTAAAATTAGAATATAAGCCCTTTACTATATCATCATTTGTAGTATATTCTCCAAGCATATTAATTACTATAGTATAATCATTGAGATTAGTTATTTTAGTTATATAATCATGTATATTTTCTATATCTCTCAAATTCATATCATAAACTTTATTATACTCATATAAAGCATTTTTCTCCCAAGTATCATAATTTGTATCTCCTCTTCTGTCAGGCAAATCAAAATTATCTTTTAAATATTTACCTAAAAAAGAAGTATATTTTTGAACGCCTTTATAATTTAAATGTCCTGCATCATTATAATCTTTCCAAAAATCCAAATCATAATCATCGTAATGCATATTGAAATTCATAAAAGGAATATCATATTCTTTGGCAATTTCTCCAACTCTATTGAAATGCCTAGCTTCATCATCAGTCATAGGAAAAGGAGAAGCTATTACAACAATAGGTATATTATTTGTTTTTGCTAATTCCAATATTTTTCTGTAATAAGTTTCCTGCTCTTCAAGTAAAGGCAGAGTATCTTTAATATTTTCTATATTAGGTCTTTTAACAGGAAATGTTTTCTGATGAAAAGAGTATCCTTTGAAATATTTATAATGATTATAATTATTAGCATAAGGTATAAAATCTTCATCTTTTAAATCTTTGTATCTGTTATGATATCTGTACATTGGATTGATAAACTCATCAAATCTTTCTGCAGCAGTTACTTTTAAAGATTCTATTCTATTTTTTGACCATTTTAATGCATAGGTGGCTGCTACAATTTGATAATCTACAACATTAGTTCTGCTTGCTGATACAATATAAGATTCTAATGCAATTAATTTAGGATTCTGATATTTTAATGCTTCTACTAAATAATGATAAGTACTCCAAATAGGCTGACTTCCTGATGTAAAATTATATGCAGCAATTCCATATTCCTTGTAAAGTATGGCAGGATTAATATTATAATGTACATGACTGCTTCCTAAAAATAGAACATCTATACTATTAGTTTTCTGTTCATAAAAACTGTCGCCTTGATATATACCATTATCATTTTTAAACCTTAAAACTCTGCTTGAAAACCAGAGCAATGTAATAAATATAGCTATAAAGCAAATAATTTTTATTGTGTTTTTTATCATATTATAAAAGCCTATTATTTATATAAAATTATGTAAACTAAAAAAATTAACTATTTATCAATTAAAATATTCTTTACTTAAAATAGAATAAATTGCTGCATCAGCAAGTCCTGTATTATCCTTATAAATACTTCTTAATATTCCTTCCTTTTTTAATCCGCATTTAAGCATTACTTTACCTGAATTAGGATTATTAATATTATGTTTAGCATCTATTCTATTTGCTTTAACTTCTTCAAAAAAGAATTTAATCAATATTGAAAAAGCCTCTGATGTAATGCCTTTATGCCAATATTTTTTTGATATGCAATATCCTATACTAATAATATCTGCATTATCATTTATATCAACAGCTGCTATACTTCCTATTAATAAATTATTTTCTTTTAATACAATAGCCCATTGATAAAAATTATTATTATCATATTGAGCTATCCATTCATTTATAATTTGTCTGCTTTCTTCGATGCCGCTATGAGTTTTCCAAGTTAAATATTTTGTAACCTCATCATCATTAGCCCAATTATTATACATATTATAAGCATCTTCTATTTTAAATTTTCTTAATAATAATCTTGCACTTTCTAATTGTACTGTTCCTTTATGCTGCATATTTATAGCTCCTAAAATTGAAAATATATAAATTGTTTAGGATCAAAACCTGCACCATATTTTCCGTATATTATAATGAAGAATAATAAGAAAAATATTACAGCCCATCTGAAATACAAACATTGATTTTTTAAAAACTCATAAATAGTTTCTTTCTTTATATATTTTATCAAATCAACTAAAAAAAGCACTATCAAAGATATTATAAGTATATTCATTTCAAAGTTGTCCAATCCAATTTTATATAATGAACCATCAAATAAACGCCATAAATCTATTCTAGTAAACATTCTCTCTATATAATAGAAAGCATCATGTATAGTTTCTGCTCTAAAAAATATCCAAGCTAAATCAACTATTATAAAGGTACAAATCACTTGTAGAAATTTAAAGCTGAAACTTTCTACCTTAACATTAAATTTATTTAAAATATTATTTCTGAATTTTGATGTAATATCTTCTATTAGATAGCATATACCATGAATGGCACCCCAAGCTATAAAAGTAAAATTAGCTCCATGCCATAATCCGCTTACTAAAAATGTTACTAATATATTAAAACTCTTTCTAATCTTTGAACATCTGTTTCCACCCAAAGGTATATAAAGATAATCTCTAAACCAAGTGGATAATGATATATGCCATCTTCCCCAAAACTCTTTTATGCTTCTAGCAAAATAAGGAGTGTTAAAATTTTCCATTAAATCTATACCCATAACTTTTGCAGTACCTATTGCTATAAGAGAGTAGCTTGCAAAATCACAGTATATCTGCACCGCAAAAAGTAACGCTGACAATACTAATTCAGTTGAATTGTAAATATAATATCTATTAAATACAGTATCTACTAATATAGAAGCTCTGTCAGCTATTACCATTTTTTGAAAATAACCAAAAAGCATTAAAATTAAACCTTCTGTTATTCTTTGATAATCAAACCTTTTTATTTTATCCATATTCTGTATTTGACCAAGCAAATGCTTTGAACGTTCAATAGGACCAGCAACTAACTGAGGAAAGAAGGATACAAATAAAGCATATCTAATAATATTTTTTTCTGATTTTATTTCGCCTCTGTAAACATCTATTGTATAGCTTAGTGCCTGAAAAGTATAAAATGATATTCCTACAGGTAAAATAATATCAAAAGGTTTTTCTATTAATTGTATATTCAATGATGACAATACAATATTAATATTCTGAAGAAGAAAATCAAAATATTTAAAAAATACAAGTATTCCAATGTTTATTATAAAGCTGAAAGCCACAACTATTCTTTTATATTTTAGTTTTTCTATTAATATACCGCTTAAAAAAGTCACAACTGTAGAAGTACCCATTAATAGAGCATATTTAGGGTTCCAAAACATATAAAAGATATAACTTGCTATAAAAAGACATACATATCTTAATTTTTTTGGAAATATCCAATATAAAATTAATGTTATAGGAAAAAATATCAAAAAATCTGTAGAATTAAATAACATTTATATTACTCATAATAAAATATACATTTATAACTTATGAAATGATTAATTGTAATATGAATTATATAAAAAAACTATATACATATGTTGATAAAATGGTAAAAATATTATATCATTATGCAAAATCGGGGAGCTTGAAAAGGCTGAGAGGAAGTTTACATAATTTTTATTTAAATAATTAAAAACTTCGACCCTTATAACCTGTTTGGGTAATGCCAGCGTAGGGAATTATCTTTTTTTATTATATTTTTTACTCTAAAAATTAATAAAATAAGACCTTTTCTAAAGTTGGTCTTGTTTTATTAAATTATCTAAAAACAAACAAGACAAACGGTGTTATAAAAATCTCTATTTTTTATTTTAATTTAAAGGAGCTTTTTATGACTTCAAAACAAAAATTTATTATTCTAATCATTTCATTTACATTGTTTATATCTTGTAAAAAACAAACAAAAAATATCAAAGACGAAATCACTGTAAATTTGGGATATGAACTTAATACTATAGATCCTGCTTTAAATGATGAAACCTATGGATATATTTATATTAATCATGCATTTGAGGGGCTTCTTAATAAAGATATAAAAGGAAACATTGTAGGAGGTGTCGCTGACAAATGGGAAATAAGCGATGACAATCTTACATATACATTTTATTTGAGAGACGATGCAAAATGGAGCGACGGTAAAAAAGTTACTGCTGATGATTTTGTATATTCCTATAGAAGAGCCGTTGATCCAAAAACAGCATCGCCTTTAAGCTATTTAATGGAATATATAAAAAATGCTAAAGATATAATAAGAGGAAAACAGCCAGTAGAAAATCTTGGAGTAAATGCTATAGATGAAAATACCCTCACAATAGAACTTGAAGCACCTACTTTATATTTTACTGATATATTAGCTTCAGGCGGAGTTTATATGCCGGTAAGAAAAGATATAATAGAAAAATACGGCGATGATTGGACTTGGAATCCTGAAACATATATCGGCAACGGTGCCTATAAAATGGTGGAAAGAAAGCCTGATGAATTAATTGCTTTTGAAATAAATACTAATTATTGGAATTATACAAATCAAGTTGCTAAAAAAATTAATTTTGTTTTGATAGCCGATGAATATATATCGCTTAACGCTGTTAGAACGGGGGATGTTGATTTTTCTATAAATGCTCCTCCTATTGGAGAAATAGAAAATTTAATAAAAGAAAATTTAATGGCTGTAAGCGATATTATAGGTGTTTATTATTTGGATTTAAATACAAAAGATAAAGCATTGTCCGATAAAAGAGTGAGAAAAGCATTATCACTTGCAATAGATAGAAACTATATAGTATCAAATATAGGATATGGCAAATTAATAGCTGCAGAAGCATTTGTTCCGCCTGTAGTAAAAGGAGTTGAAAAATCTTTTAGAAAAGAAAGCAGTAATTATATAATAGCAAACAATTACAGTAATAATGTAGAAGAAGCTAAAAGATTATTAGCTGAAGCAGGATACCCTAATGGAGAAAATTTCCCTATTCTTGAAGTAAAAGTTTCATCTGGTTTTTATACTACAGTTTTGGAAGCAATTCAGCAAATGTGGAAAAATACTCTTAATATTGATGTAATGGTTAGAACGGAAGAATCAAAAATTACTTTGCCTTTCAGAGAATCAGGAAATTATCAAATGGCTAGAACAAGCTGGACAGGTGATTATAATGATCCTCTTACTATGCTTCAAATTATGACTAGCTACAGCGATATAAATTATGGAGGATTTTCTAATGCCAGATATGATTCTTTGATAGAGTTTGCCACTACTGCCACAAATGCACAAAAAAGAATGGAGGCTTTAAAAGAAGCTGAATCAATACTATTTGATGAAGTTCCTATTATACCTTTTATATATAGAACTGATTTTTTGATAGTTAATCCTAAACTTAAAAATTATATTGATGAGCCTTTGGGAAGATATAAATTTAATTATGCATATATAAAATAATAATTTATTATAGTTAGGAAGATAAAAAGTGAGCCGAAGCCAGACCCAAAGTGGTACAGTTGCACAAATAAATTTATTTATTTTCTGATTATAGGCGCAGGGGAGCATAGCAATGATAAAAATAATAATGTTTAAATCAAATTAAATAAAAGGAGAATAAAATGAAATTTTCAGAAAAAGTTTGGAAAAAAATGAGGGGCTATATAAAAAAATAATTGATATGCCGTTTAATAAAGAGCTTATGGAAGGTACTTTGGATAAAAAAAGATTTGCCTATTATATAGAACAGGATAGTTTATATCTAAAATACTACTCTAAAACTTTAGCAACAATATCATCAAAAATACATAATAATGTAGATTATGCCTTAGCTTTTTTGAAATCATCTATGAATGCTTATATAGTAGAAGAAGAGGTTGTGCATAAATATTTTAGAGAAATTTTTAATTTTGAAAATACTAATAAAATTACAACTGCTAATATAGGATATACAAGCTTTTTAATTAATACTGCTAATACAGAAGCTTTTGAAACGGCAGCTGCATCTATACTTCCATGCTTTTGGATATATAATGAAATAGGAAAATACATAAAAGAAAATGCAAATGTAAAAAATAATCCATATGAAAAGTGGATTGATACTTATGCTGATGAAGAATTTTCAAAATCTACTGAAAATATGATAAAAATTATTGATGATTTGTATGATAATGCTTCTGATTATGTAAAAGAAAGAATGATAATTTCTTTTGATATAGCTTTTGTTTGGGAATATAAATTTTGGAATGATGCTTATAATTTAGATGATTTTTATAATGTATAAATAAGTTAATTGAAATTTTATCTCTATATGTATAATAATTTTATTATGCATATAGAATAAATAGTATTTTGTATTTAACTTTTGTAACCAAATAAATTTTTTAATATTTAATCATTATTAGATTTTAGTATGCTATAGATTAATTTATAACTTTTCATTTTCATCATTGGATATTATTCTAACTTCTGCATTTAAAATAATTCCTTTCTGATTGTAAACCTCATCTCTTACTTTTCTCATAAGATTGAGTATATCTCTTCCTGATGCATTATTGTAATTAACTATAAAATTTGCATGGTATGGAGAAATCATAGCTCCTCCTAATCTAAAACCTTTCATATTAACGGAGTCTATAACTTTTCCAGCTATCATATTAGTTTCATAATCATTCAAAAATGTACTTCCGGCTGAAGGATATTTAAATTGATTTTTGTTTTTTCTATCTTTTAAGTATTTATTCATTTCCGGTTTTATTAATTTTTTAGAACCTTTATTTAATTTAAATCTAACATCCAATATGATATATTTTTTATCTTGAAAAACACTTTTTTTGTAGGCGTATTTGCATTCATCTATACCAATATGCATATACTCTATGTTTTCATCTATTATTCCTATTTTGTCTATAAACTCAGATATGGAATGCTCATAACATCTTGCATTCATATATGCAGCTCCACCTATGCTTCCGGGAAGTCCGTATAAGAACTCTAAACCTGTAAATGCATTTTTATAAGCATATTTCACAACATCCATAACATTTGCACCGGAGTAGGCTAAAATATTATGAGATGTATGTTCTATTCTGCTGAAAAAACCTGTATATATTATTGGGAACTCTATTACTTTATCCAAAAATAGAATATTGCTTCCGCCACCTAAAATCATGTACCTTTTATTGTTATCATTAATATATTTTATTAAATCTATAAAGCCGTTAATAGTTTCAGGTATATAAAATTCTAAAGCCTTGGCATTAACTCTGAATGTATTAAATTTTTTTAATGAAATGTTTTTTCTGCTTAAAACACCTTTAATAGATTTTCCCATGTACAAATATTCCTAAATATTATTTATTGAGCATATAATAACAAATTTCATAAAACATTACAATATATTTTAAATATTTATATATACGGATAATTATATTATAGTGATAAGTAGCTGCCATATTTTTATAGATATATAATAAGTATAGTAATCAATTCTAAAATATATACATCAGTTATAGTAGTAACTTTAATTGTATTTGTGGCAAAATAAAATATATATAATTAAAAATATGTTTTATATAAGAGTATAATTAAATATAAAATTCATAGTCTTTTGATTTAGAGCATGATTTTCTCAAAGCAAAATGTATCATAGTTAACATAATCTTATTAATATATTTAGCTGAAGAATTACATATTGAAACGCATCTCATACAGGATATGCATTTGTTTTTATCAATTATTTTAGGATTATTAATGTCTATTGCTTGAACTGGGCATTTCTTAGCACATAATTTACAATCATTGCATTTATTTTTAGTTTTAGGTACTAATGATACTTTGCTTATTTGTCTATATGGACGATTTCCTTTTAATTTATGTTCATCTAAAACTTCAGAAGCGTTTATTATGTTACCTGCAAATTCTTTAAGTTTTGATATATCATTTTCATCCGGTCTATTAGAAGCATATTTATAAGCTATAGAATGTTTAGCAATTGCAGCTGCAGCAGAAGTAACTTTAAAATTTAAATCTTTTGCTATATCGTAAAGTTCAATTAAAGTATCTTCATAATCTCTATTACCATAAACAGATATAATAACAGTATTGGCTCCATTACCTTTTATTTGAGATATACGTTTTGATGCTATTTCCTGAACTCTGCCTGCATAAGACGGTACTGCAATAACAGCGATATCATCTTGAGATATTTTTACGCTTGAGAAATCCATACTATAATCAGTTAAATCAACTTTTTCTATATTACTGTTAGTTTTTTGACTTATTTCTAAAGCAATTGCATCGGCAGCCTTTTTTGTTCCGCCTGTTGGGCTAAAAATAATTTCATATATCTTCATATAAAACTCCAAATATAATTTAATTAATTATAATTAAGTTTCTGACTTTATCAATATTATATTATGTTAATTTTTATTGCTAGTGATAAGCTATTTTATATACTGAAATTTTTAATTTTTTATATTTTGTAAATGTACTATCAACTTTTTCTCGCCGCTACACTCTGTGGGCTTCGCCAAAGTTGCAAAAAGTGCAAATATAAAATTAGTACTAAATAATACTAATTTTGTTTTACCTCTAAGATAAATTATTAATTTTTGTATAATAATAAATAAAATCAGCCGCACGTATAAAGGACATTCATTAAGAATAAGCGATACCGTGCGGGTTGCCGCTACGGCTAGTAGTTGACAAAGTTAAAAATTTTCATTATATATCAAGTACTTTTGAAACAAGTTTATTATTGCTGTTAATAAAAAACAGCTGACAATTAAATCTGCCAGCTGCCAAATTTTTTATTTATTGTTGTTATGTCATATGTAATGGGACTTGTAGGCTACTTAATTTAACATTTTTTTATTTATATTATTTCTCTAAAGCCAGAATCTCATCATAGCCTTGTTCTTTAGCTAAATCAAAAATTGTTTTTCCGTCTTCATCAACAACAGAAGTATCTGCACCTTTCTCTATCAAAAGTTTAAGGAGTTCAATATTTTCAGCTCTAAGAGCAACAAATATTAAAGGTAAACCAGAAACACTATCAGTTTGAGTATTAATATCAGCACCTTGTTCTATTAAATATTCTGCTATTTCTGTAGTTTTATTTCTTACTGCAGCATTAAGTAATGAATAACTTTTACCTGAATATGAATAACCATTAGTATATCTCATAGCAGGGTCAACACCTTGAGAAACTAAATATTTTACTATATCAATACATTCTTTAGAAATAGCAACAGCAATTACAGGTCCATACTCAAAATTTGAATAATTTATATCTGCTCCATGTTCTGTAAGGAGTTTAACCTTTTCTAAATTGCATCTTCCTATTATAGCAACATTTAATATATTATCTTCATTTTCTTCTCTAGTACCATAAATAATATCAGTGTCTGCCCCTGCATTTAATAATTCCTTTACTACTTCCAAATGATAATTTTTTTCAGACTCTACTGCATAATATAGAGCGTCTATATCTCCTTTTTCTTCTCTAAAATTAACATCAGCACCTTGTTTGATAAGTTCTTTTACAAGTTTCAAATATCCCATTTTTGAAGCTAATTCTAAAGGAGTCCTACTATCATTATCATCTTTCATATTTACATCAGCACCATAAGATATTAATTCAATAGCCTTTTCTTCTGTAGGAAATTTATCAATAGCAAATACTAAAGAAGATTTACTCGGATTTTTTGACTGCCATTCATCGAAAGAAGTTTTATCTTTTATAGAATCAATTTCATTAAATAATTTTTCTTCCTCTTCTAACATTGTAGTTTTATATATACTCCACATATCATTAGAAGCATATCCCTGATAGATTTCTTCATCATCATTATTAGATATTTTATTATTAGATATTTCTGTATTATTGTTATTAACAGCATTAGTATCTGCAGTTGCTTCTGTATTATCAGTTTTTTTAGAATTACAGCTTATTATACCGATTAATATTAAAGCCGTTATAATTGTTTTTTTCATTTAATTACCCTTTAATCATTATTTTTTATTATAATATCATAAGTAAATATAAAAGTAAAGAAAACATTAATTACCATTATACCGTATATAAATTAAAAATATATTGTTAAAAAAACAGCTGACAATTAAAACTGCCAGCTGCTCAATTTTTTATTTATTGTTGTTATGCTCGAAAAAGCCTATAAGTCCCTCGATAATTCATTATCGAGGCGGCTTTTTATCGCTTTATTATTTATTTCTATGTAATTCTGTAGGCTCACTTATATTATTTTTCTAAAGCTAATATATATTATTACCAATAAAAATTGTTCGCTTTTAGGCTCTGTAAGCTAAAGCTAACAGACGCTCACAATTTTTATATTTAAAATTATTATTTTTCTAAAGCTACAATATCATCATAGCCTTTTTCTCTAGCTATATCAAATACGGTCTTCTTTTCCTTATTTACAACTGTAGTGTCTGCTCCTTTCTCTATTAAAAGTTTAACAAGCTCGGTTTTTCCATTATCTATAGCCTGAAGCAGTAAAGGATAACCATCTTCTGAAGGTGTTAGGGTATTTACATCTGCACCTTGCTCTATTAAATACTTTGCCATTTCTGTATCACTATTATAAAGAGTACTAGCCAATAATGAAATATTTACATTTGGATAATATTCTTTAAGTTCATATTTCATAGCAGGGTCAATGCCTTTTGAAACTAAATATTTTACTATATCTAAACAGCCTGACTTAACAGCATAATCAATTAAAGGATAGCCATAACTATCAACATAATTTATATCAGCTCCATATTCAGCAAGCATTTTAAATTTATCTAAATAACATTTTGATTCTCCAACATATCCAATTGTTTCAAATAATATAGGAACAGGTTCTTCCCAGCCATACTCGACATCTACTTCAGCACCTGCATCTAATAATTCTTTCATTATTTTTAAACTATTTTCATTTGTAGACATTACTGCTGAATGTAAAGCATCAATATTTCCTTCTCCTATAAAATTAACATTTGCCCCTCTTTTTATAAACTCTTTTACAAGTTCTAAATATCCTTTTGCAGAAGCTGTTTTTAATGGACTATCATTATCAACATAAGTCTGATCAACATTAACACCGTAAGAAAGTAATTGAGTAACCATTTTTTTATCACCGTATTGTAATGCCATTATTAAACTTCTTTCTCCATGTTTCTCTTCAAAGCTTTTTAAAGATTGTGCATCCTTTACATTTTTAAGATCATTAAAAGCCTCCAAATCCCATTCTGGTACTTCACTAATTTCTGCAGTATCAGTATTAATTTCTTCATCATTAGAAACTATTTCTGTATTATTGGTATTAACTGCATTAGTATCTGCAGTTGCTTCTGTATTATCAGTTTTTTTAGAATTACAGCTTATTATACTGATTAATATTAAAGATGTTATAATTATTTTTTTCATAGTATACCTCTAAATAGTATTAAATAATTATTTGAGTATATAAGAAAATTTTTATCTTGTCAATTTATAGTAACTAGATTTTTATTTTCATTTCTGTATAATATTCTAATTGGAGTTAATATTATGAAAAATAAAGTTTGTGTTATAACAGGTGCTTCAAACGGCATAGGTAAAGAAATAGCATTTTTATTTGCTGAAAATAATTGCGATATAGCATTTATAGACAAAGATAATGAAAATGGTTTAAAAGTATTTGAAAAAATAAAGTCAATGAATAGAGAATGTATATTCATAAATGATACTATTGATAATGAAAGATCTATAAAATTATTTACAAATAAAATAATAGAAAAATATGGAAAAGTTGACTATTTAATAAATAATGCATGCTATTCTAACAAAGGGCTTTTAAGTAATTGCAGTTATGATGATTTTTTGGAAATTTTTAAGATAGGAGTTGCTGCTCCTTATGAGATTACAAAGAATCTAATGAATTATTTTAATGATAATGCATGTATTATAAATATTGCTTCAACAAGAGCTTTTATGTCGCAAAAAGACAGCGAAAGCTACAGTGCTGCTAAAGGAGGTATAATAGCTTTAACTCATGCTATGGCTATAAGTTTATCTCATAAAGTGCGTGTGAATTCAATTAGTCCCGGATGGATAAATACTTTTGATAATGCAGAGTTTAGCAATGAAGATGTACTTCAGCATCCAAGTGCTAAAGTAGGGAATACTTATGATATAGCAAGTACAGCTTGGTTTCTTTGCAATAATGATTTTATAAATGGAGAAAACATTATTGTTGATGGAGGAATGACTAAATTAATGATATATCATAATGATGAAGGTTGGAAATTAGATATTTAAAATTTTTGTATTATTGATATGTTTATTATTAAATTACATACCCCGCCCTTTAAGATTATAAATTTTATTTTTTTAAATAAGCATTTTATTTATATTTACTGCTTATAAAGAAAAAGCACGCCCGCCCAAGTGTTTATTAAATAAAAAATATATTTAACGCACGTTTAGTTTATTTTGATAATTAATTTAAATTATGTTATTGACTTTGTGTATATTATTAATGCATTAAGCGTGCGGATTATAAAATTAGGGTAGGGGATATAATATAAAAACACCCAAGACTTTATATTGAAATAAAGCCTTGAGTGAAACACTATATTAAAAAACTATCTTATGGATGCAAATTTATATTATGCCTGCTATTCTTCCTGCCACTTGATAGAATACGAAACTAACTATCCAAGCAACAGCCAATGTATATATCATTAAGAAAGGTATCCATTGCTTACCAATTTCAGAACCTATAACCCCCACAGCAGCAAAACATGGGAAGTATAGAAGTACAAATAATAGTAATGTATAAGCTACTACAGGATTAAATACAGGATCGTTTTGTAATGATTCTGTTAGTACAGCCTCATCACCATCTTCTATGGATTTAATCTGTGCTATAGTAGAAACAAATACTTCTTTAGCAGCACCTCCGGCAACAAGTCCAATACCTATTCTCCAATCAAAACCTAAAGGCTTTAATACAGGTTCTATAAATGTACCTATCTTACCGGCATAACTATGTCTTAATCCCTCAGAAGCAACTAATCTGTCATATTCAGCAGTTATAACTTCTTCATTATTAGCATCTAATCCCTGACTAACAGCCAATGATTTAGCTTCCTGCATAAGTCTTGTATTATCTTCTTCAGTAGGTGTATATTGAGGAAATGTCATTAATGCCCAAATTATAACAGAAGCAGCAAATACATAAGTACCGGCTTTTTTAATGTACATCCAGCCTCTGTCAAACATGTGTCTTAATACTGCTTTTGCTCTAGGTATTCTGTAAGGAGGCAGCTCCATTACAAAAGGAGTTTCTTCACCTTTGAAGAATGCTTTTCTAAATATGAATGCTATTAAAAATGCCATTAAAACACCAATCATGTATATGCTAAACATTACAGAAGCAGCCATTTTTGGAGCAAAAAAAGCACCTATAAACAATATATAAACAGGAAGTCTGGCACCGCAGCTCATAAACGTAGTAATTAAAACTGTAACAACTCTGTCTTTCTTGCTTCTTAATGTTCTTGCAGCCATAACTGCAGGAATTGTACATCCGAAACCTAAGAAAAGAGGTATGAATGACTGACCATGCAAACCTAATTTATGCATTATTTTGTCCATTAAGAAAGCAGCTCTTGCCATATATCCGCAGTCTTCTAAAAATGAAATTCCTGTAAACAATATTAATACAAGCGGTAAGAATGATAATACAGCACCAACTCCTCCTATAACTCCATCAACAACAACAGACTGTATCAAACTTCCGTCAGGCAAAAGATTTCCTACAAATTCAGATAATGCTCCTATACCTGTTTCAAGCCATCCTTGAGGATATGCTCCTACTGTAAATGTGATCTTAAATATCAGCCATAGTACAACCAAAAATATAGGAAGTCCAAGCCATTTATTTAAGAATATTACATCGGCAGCTTCAGTAAAATTGAATGCCTGTATATTATCCTTTTGAACAGCCTCCTGTAATGCTCCTCTTATATATGAATATCTTTTATCAGCCATTATTGAGTCTGTTTTGGCATTCATTGAATTTTCTAATTTTATTATTTCTTTATTTAAAGTTTCTATTACATCTCCGCCGTTATTGCATTCTCTTCTAATAGAATGTATTGCTCTTTCATCTTTTTCTAAAGTTTTAATAGCAAGCCATCTTTTATGAAGTTCGCTTATATCTCCCTGCATTTTGTCTGTAATAGTTTTTATGGATTTTTCTACCTCTTCTCCGTATCTTATAGCAGAATCCTGATTTAATTTGTTTCCGGATTTATACATATCCTCTATTTTTTCTAAAATCATTACAACGCTTTCATATCTATTTCCATGTACTTTCATTATAGGGAATTTGAAAAGCTCTGTTAAATTTTTCTCATCAATTCTAACTCCGTTTTTTTCAGCATGTTCATACATATTAAGAACGCATACTATAGGAATGCCTAATTCTACAAGCTGTAAAGTAAGATAAAGATTTCTTTCTAAATTTGTTGAGTCTATAACATTTATTATAAAATCAGGTTTTTCATTAAGAAGAACATCACATGCTACAACCTCATCCTGAGAATATGCACTTAAACTATAAACGCCTGGTAAATCTATTAAGTCATAAGTGTATCCATTGTACAGCATATTAGCTTGTCTTTTTTCTACTGTTACTCCAGGATAGTTGGCAACTTTATAATTAGCACCTGTTAAAGCATTGAATATTGTTGTTTTTCCTGAGTTAGGATTACCTGCTATTGCTACTTTTAATTTAGTATTATTAGAAGGAACCTTTAGCTTTTTAGCTATATCATTTTTATTTTCTACAAGAGAATTTTCATCCTCTTTTATTTCTTTATGATCATTGTGTTTTAATACTCTTTCTTTTTTTATTTCAACATCTGATTTTGCTACTTCTATGCCATTAGCTTCAGACTTTCTTAAAGAAATTTCATAATCCATTATATGGACTTGTATAGGATCTCCAAGAGGTGCTTTTCTTACAATCCATCCTTTAGCACCTGGAGTGAATCCCATTTCTATAATTCTTTGTCTAATCTCACCATCGGTAGCTACTTTATCTACTACGAAACCTTCCTCTATATTCAAGTCGGTTAATTTCATAAATTTTCTCCTTAAGTATTTGGGAAATTATAACATATTTATAAAGTGTTTGTATATTCTAACATTTAAAATAAAATTGTCAATAGAATATATGTATTTTTGTTATTTAATTACACAAAATTTTTATATTTAATATATTTATATAATCTAATTAATCAATAAACAAATACGGCATTAATTAATATTTTCCAATAATATAAAATAAATTAAGCTTTTTTACTTCCTATAACCATAACTATAGTAGATAATATTATCAAAACAGATCCAATAGCAATATTTATAGTCAATGGTTCATTATATATAAATATAGATGCTATAACTGTAGTAGTTGGTTCAAACATATTAAGTATGGAGGCAAGTGAAGAACCTAATTTTTTTACACCATAAAGTAATAGTCCAAGTGAAAATATTGTACATATTATAGATATTAAAGCAAAATTGTAAAAAACATAAAGATTATTTAAAGGCTGCAAACTGTTAGTGAATATTCCAGCTATAAAAAATATTACAGAAACCATTAATGACATATAAAAAAGTGAAACTAAAGTATCTAAATTAGAAAAACTGCACTTTTTATTAGCAACAATATATACACCATAAGTGATTGTTGTTATTAAAGCATATATTACACCTAAAAATGATCCTACTTCAACTATTTGAGTAAGTAAAACTATACCTGCAATAGCAAAAATCATTGAAAGTACTTTTAATATATTAATTTTTTCTTTATACATAAATATCATTATAAGTAAAACAACTACAGGATATCCGAAATGTATCATATTTGTAAGTCCTGCTGATATATACAATAATGCCTGTGATAAAAAGAAAAATGTAAGTCCAAGTCCTATGATACTAAATATTAATAATTCTATAAATTGTCTTTTTGTTATTTTAAAGCTTCTTTTTGTTATCAGTATTATGAAAAATAAAAAAAATGCTGTTATTAAATATCTATAAAAAACTATAGATAATGAAGAATAATTATATGGTATAATATTTTTAACAAAAATAGGTAAAAAACCATAGGCTACAGAACCTATTATAACTAATAAAACATGAAGCATTGTTGTCCTCTTAAAATAAGTATTTAGAATAAAAAATTAGAATTAAATTTTAAAAAATTAGAAAAAGAAAATTATCATTGCATATAATAACCCTAAAACAATTATGATTATTTAATATATATTATATTCTTAATAAATCAATATAAATAATTGTATTATTTTTTTATTTTTGTAATTGAAAACATATTTTGTATACATTAAATATGTTTTCAATTACAAGTATATTATCATCTGTTAAATAGATTAATGGATTTTTCTTTATCTTTTTTATTTAATAACTCCGTGAATATGATATATAAAAAAATAATATGAATTCAATAAAATAATATATATAATATTTTATTGTTTTATTATATAGTATTTTATGATTTTATAAAAAAGATTATATGCTACTTTATTATATTTACATTTTATGTTATTATTAAGTTTTAATATACAATATTTTTATTTTAATGAATTTTTAGAAAAATTATTCTATTTTACTTTATGATTTTAAGGAGTTTATGAATAATGAGTGCAATGGACTTAGTATTTAAATTAATATTCGGCTCTAAAGAACAAAATGACGCTAAAATATTAAAACCTATAGCAGAGAAAACATTATCATTTGAAGAAGAGATAACAAAATTAAGCAATGAAGAATTAACTAATAAGACAAAAGAATTCAGAGAAAGAGTAGAAAAGCATATAGGCTGTAAAACAGAAGATTTGGATTTAAGTAAAGAAGAAAATAAGAAGAAGCTTCAGGAGATATTGGATGCAATACTTCCAGAAGCATTTGCTGTTGTACGCGAAGCTAGTATAAGAACTACAGGTATGAGACACTTTGATGTTCAGGTAATGGGAGGAGCTGTACTTCATCAGGGAAGAATAGCCGAGATGAAAACTGGTGAAGGTAAAACTCTTGTTGCTACACTTGCAGTTTATCTTAATGCTTTAACAGGTTTAGGGGTTCATGTTGTAACAGTAAACGATTACCTTGCTAAAAGGGACGCTGAATGGATGACTCCTATATACTCTATGCTTGGTATAAGTGTAGGAATACTTGATAATACTAGACCTCATTCTCCAGAAAGAAGAGCTGTTTATAACTGCGATGTTGTTTACGGTACTAATAATGAGTTCGGATTCGACTACTTAAGAGATAATATGGTAACTAGAAAAGAGGATAAAGTTCAGAGAAAATTCTATTTTGCTATAGTCGATGAGGTAGACAGTATTTTGATAGACGAAGCTAGAACTCCTCTTATTATATCAGGACCAGCAGAAAAAAATATAAAAATGTACTATGAAATTGACAGAATCATACCTATGCTTAAACAGGCTGAAGTTGATGAAAGAATGCGTGAAGTTGCTGGTACTGGTGATTATGTACTTGATGAAAAAGATAAAAACGTATATCTTACAGAAGAAGGTGTACACAAGGTAGAAAAACTCCTTAATGTAGAAAACTTATATGGTGCTCAAAGCAGTACTATAGTTCACCATGTTAATCAGGCATTGAAAGCACATAAAGTGTTCAAAAAAGATGTTGATTATATGGTTACAGACGGAGAAGTATTAATAGTAGATGAATTTACAGGACGTGTACTTGAAGGAAGACGCTACAGTGACGGACTTCACCAAGCAATAGAAGCTAAAGAAAAAGTTGCTATACAAAATGAATCTCAAACCTATGCCACAATTACATTCCAGAACTATTTTAGAATGTATCCTAAACTTTCAGGTATGACTGGTACTGCTGAAACAGAGGCTGAGGAGTTTTATAAAATATACAAATTAGATGTTGCTGTTATACCTACTAATAAACCTATAGCAAGACAGGATTTATCAGACAGAATATACAGAACAAGAAAGGCTAAATTTGAGGCCTTGGCAAAATATATTAAAGAACTTCAGGATGCCGGAAAACCTGCTCTTGTTGGTACAGTATCAGTGGAAATGAACGAAGAACTTTCAAAGGTATTTAAAAGACATAAAATCAATCATGAAGTATTGAATGCCAAAAACCATTCAAGAGAGGCGGCAATAATAGCACAGGCAGGAGAACCTGGAGCTGTTACTCTTGCTACGAATATGGCAGGACGTGGTACAGATATTGTACTTGGAGGAAACCCTGTTGCTAAAGGTGTTGCTGAAATAGAGCAAATACTTGTACTTATGAGGGATAAGGCATTTAAGGAGAGAGATCCTTACAAAAAAGAAGAATTAAGCAAAAAAGTAAAATCTATAGATCTTTATAAAGAGGCTTTTGTCAGAACTGTTATTTCCGGAAAAATTGATGAGGCTAAGGAACTTGCAGAAAAAAATAATGCTTCTGAAATGATAGAAAAAATTGACAGAATAATTCAAATAAATGAAAAATCTAAAGCTGATAAAGAAAAAGTACTTGCTGCAGGCGGTTTGCATGTTATAGGAAGCGAAAGACATGAGGCAAGACGTATTGATAATCAGCTTAGAGGAAGAAGCGGAAGACAGGGAGATCCGGGACTTAGTGTATTTTTCTTATCGCTTGAAGATGATTTAATGCGTCTTTTTGGAGGCGAGAGAGTAGCTAAAATGATGCTTGCTATGGGAATGGGTGAGGAAGAAGAGTTAGGGCATAAATGGCTTAATAAATCTATAGAAAATGCTCAAAGAAAAGTAGAAGGAAGAAACTTTGACATAAGAAAACATTTGCTTGAATATGATGATGTTATGAATCAGCAGCGTATGGCAGTTTACGGAGAAAGAGATTATATACTTTATTCTGAAGATATATCGCCTAGAATAGAGGAGATCATATCTGAAGTTACAGAAGAAACTATTAAAGATATAAGCAGTAATAAAAAGAATGTTGATGCTCTTGAAGTTACAAAATGGCTAAATAGTTATTTAATAGGTATAGATGAAGATGCAGCAAATAAAGCTGTAGAGGGCGGTGTTGATAATACAATAAAGAACCTCACAAAACTTTTATTAGAAGCGTACAGAAAAAAAGCATCCGAAATAGATGAAAAAATATTCAGAGAAGTAGAGAAAAATATATTCCTTTCTATAATAGATAATAGATGGAAGGATCATTTATTTGCTATGGATAGTTTAAGAGAAGGTATAGGACTTAGAGGATATGCTGAGAAAAACCCTCTTACAGAGTATAAACTTGAAGGCTATAAAATGTTTGTGGCAACTATGAATGTTATACATAATGAACTTGTAAACTTAATAATGAGAGTTAGAATAGTGCCTAATTCATTTGACAGCATTAATAGAGAGAGTGCTTTTGATGGAGGAGTGGAAGAAAAAAGCAGTGTAAGTGCAATGAATAGCACAAATAATCAGGAGGCACAAAATAAACCTAGAATTTCTCAGCCTAATGTTAAAATGACTCAAAAAATAGGAAGAAATGATCCTTGTCCTTGCGGAAGCGGTAAAAAATATAAACATTGTCATGGTAAAGATAATGCAGGAGCTGCTTAAAAAATAATTAGACTTGCTGCAAAACTAATAGTTGATATACATAAAAATAACTTATAAAAAACATTAAAATTATAAATATTTATTAGTTTTGCGGTATTTCTAATATTATTTAATCATCAAATTTTTGTCCTAAAAGCTGACCATTAATATCTATATAAAGTTCCATCATATTATTAAGTTTTACTTCATAAAGATTCCATTTCTTTTTTATTTTTGTTACTACATTATTAGGATAAGTTCTTGAAACGGTATTTGCTACAGACTGCGGAAGTATATTTAATGGTAGTGCTATATAATTACCTTCTATCTCTTTTAATTCTCCATTTCTAAAGAATTCCATTTCTACTCCATTATCTAATGCAATCTCATAACTTTTTCTGTCCATTTCGGCATACATAATTTGAGAACCTTTAAAATGTAAATTTATAAATTGCAATATTGGTGCAGGAAGCTGGTCTGGGGATACATACATTTCATCAGAATAAAGCATGGAAACTGATAAAAATAAGAACAAAATTATTATTTTTTTATTCATAAAACCCCTTAGATTAATCTGGAACCTTTTGACCTATGAGCATTCCAGCAAAATCAATAAAAACATTTATATGGTTATCTAAACTAATAACATACATATTCCATCTTTTTTTTATTTTTATAATGCTTGAATTTGGATTTGTATTTCTTACAGTGTTTAAAACATTTTCATTAATGAAACTTGTAGGTATAGGAGAGGTGTTTCCATCAACTTCCTGCCATAATCCATTTGAATTAAAATGTATGATTATACCATTATTAAAAAATACTCTATAAAATTCATTTAATTCTTCTATTCTAATTATATCCTGAGTATCAAAATAATCCCTTATAAAATTTATAGACTGCATAGGTAAATTATCTATTGTTAAATAATTTATTCCCTCATTATAATAGGAGAATAAAGCTTTATATAAAAAAGCAAATGATATAAAAATTATTGGTATTTTAAATCTTTTATTCATAAATTATTATGTAAAGTATATATTTTTATATTTGTATATAAAATATAACAAAATTTTACATAAATATCAATAAAATAATTTTTCAAAAAAATAAAAATAATCTAGTAATTAATTAAAAATAATATAAAATATATATTGCCTATAATTTTTTTATGGATGTTATAATGATAATAGATTTGAAAAAATATATAGAAGCTGATTTAAATCAGATAAAAAAATATATAAATATTATAGTAGATAAAGAATTAGATATTATAATTATAAATGAAAATGGTATACTAAGTTTTGTACCTTTTTCTGAAATAGAAAAAATTCTTTCTCCATTAATAGAAAGTGACTATATAAAAAAATGTAAAATTTATGTTGATAAATCATTGATTACGATTATAGGTTCAAAAGAAACAATAGATTTAAATAAACAGCATGCAGATATACATGATAAAAACATATTTTACAGTGTATATAAGAATTGCCAGTTTGAATTAGATAAAGAATATTATAATAAACATTTTGAGGATTTAATATCTATAAGACATAGGGAAAGAATAGATTATTTAAAAGATTCATTCAATAAATTAAAAATGTATACTAATTATCCTAAAATAGATTTAGAATTAGCTAAATTAATAGGAAGTATATTAACAGATATTGGTATTATAGAAAGATTAAACCTTATATATCATTTAAACTATATAAAACAAAATAACATATCTGATTTAAAAAATTATCAAAATGTTAAAAAAGATGATTTAATATTTGCTGATATAATAGGTACAATAGTTTCAATATTAGATAAAGAATATGCAGAACCTTTAATTTTTAATAATCTTACTCCTTTTATGGATGATAATATAATAAGTCATAGTAACCGAGTATTTATTATGATGGTTGATTTTCTGCATTTCTATAATGATGAAATATCAAGAGGTATAGCATCAAAATTAAGAGTGGATTATAAAAAGAAATTTTATACATTTTTTTATGAAATTGGAAATAAATATCATTTATTGACAAAAGCTGATAGGATTGAAGATATATCTAAAGTAGGATTTAGAAAAATAGAGCAAAATGAGATAAAATATTATGCAAGAGCAGCATTTTGGCATGATATAGCCCTTGTAGATATATTGCCTAATCTTCCTATTATGAAGAATAATGATGGAGATGTGCATGCTATTTTAGGTTTCAATTTGCTTAAGTATTGTATGGCTCAAAATGAATATACTTACACTACAGTTGGACTTCATCATGAATATTATGGAAATGGATATGGAATATTCAGCAATATTTATAATAAGCAGATGGCAAATAAACAGTATAACAATATAGAAAATATACTTACTTATGATCCTAATGATATAGATAATTTGTCTGCTTTATCATATTTTCCTGCTAAAGTATTAGAAATTATTGATACCTATGATGTATTATATAGAGATTTTGCCAAAGATGAAATTAAAGGCAGTATAGATAATAAAATTATTTCATTTATGTATGAAAATTTCTTGGATAATAAAGTAAAAATAGACCCTATAATTTTTTCTATTTTTATAAAATATATAGAAAATATAAAGAATATTTCAGTTATTGATTGTCCTTTATAATATTTTTTAGATAGGTATTAAATTAATAATATATTACTTGACAATTTATAAAAATCTTATATCCTATAATAAAGTTTTATGTTTTCTAGTAATAAAGGCAGTATAATTGTTAAAAAAAGACATTAATCAAGAGTATAAAGGACCTGTTAGCGTATATTTAAAGCAAATAGGTGAAATAAGAAGGCTCAGTAAAGAAGAAGAATTAGATTTATGGCAGCGTCTTGAAGCTTGCAGAGAGAAAAAATCATTATTATCAGATTGTAATGATGAAAATTCTCAAAAAGAATTATTAGAGATAGAAAAAGAAATAGATTCAATACAACATAAACTTGTTAAATCAAATTTAAGATTAGTTATTAGTATAGCAAAAAGATATTATAATAGCGGAGTTCCTTTTATTGATATTATAGATGAGGGTAATATTGGACTTATAGAGGCAGTTAAAAGATTTGAATATAAAAAAGGATTTAAATTTTCTACTTATGGTGTTTGGTGGATAAAGCAAAGTATAGTTAAAGAGATATCAAGTAAGAGGCATATAATACGCTTCCCAATGCATATAGCTAGATTGATAAAAAAGAGCATACAAACTTCCAAGTTATTAACTCAGCAGTTGGGAAGAGAACCAAGTATAGATGAGATAGCCAAAGAAATGAAAATTGATAGAAAAACGCTCTCCTATATTATGATATTCACTCAAGATACAACAAGTGTAGATTCATTTTTTAAAAATTCTGATAATAATGATATGACTTCCGTTATAGAAGATAAAAATTTCCCATCTCCTCATCAGAAAGCATTTATGGATAGCTTAAGAGAAACTTTGACAGAAGCTTTAAAATGCTTAGATGAAAAAGAAAGAACTGTTATTATATCAAGATACGGACTTTATGGTAAAGAAGCAAAAACTTTAGAAGATACAGGTAAAGAATTGAACATTACAAGAGAAAGAGTAAGACAAATTCAAATAAAAGCATTAAAAAAATTGGAAGGTTTGAGCCTTTCTAAAGAACTAAAAAGTTTTTTGTGGGACTAATCTATATTTTTTCATAAAACTATTTTCATTTTATCCGACAAGTTACATATATTTAACTCTATGGGGGGAAATAATGTCTAATGAAATGAAAGCAAAATTAAAACCTATTATAATAATAGTAATAATTCTTGTTATTTTGGTAGCAGGATTCTTTATTGCAAAAAGCATATTAGGAAGCAGAAATATACCGTTATTGGATTTTGGAAATACTGACACTAACAGTATGGTGGAAGAAGATCCTTTAACTACAGATGATATATTTGGTGATAATATAACACCTGAGGAAAAAGACTTTTTAGCAACTAACAATACAATAACTCCTGATAATACACAAGATGAAATGTCATTCAGTAATGATTCTTCTATCAATTTATCAGACAGCGGATTGTATGAAGTTAATACTAATGATATACCAGATATACCTCCTGCTGTTTCTACACCAAATAATAGTAAAAGTTCTGCGTATACTTATAATACAGACAATACAGTTTTGGTAACTTCTTCTAATACACTTACACCTAACGATGGTATTATGATTGATATGACTAATGGTATCGATACTAATCAAAGTGTTAGAATAAGTTCATTTATTATAAATTATAATGATAGATTTGTAGCAACTAGAACTAATCCTGTTTTAATAACATTAGCAGTTAAATCTCCAGTAGAAGGAAGATTTGCTAAAATAAGAGTTTATGCAAGAAGAGTAGACAACAATTACAATATATTAAGCAGAGATTTAGTATTCTATTTGCCAAAAATATATGTATTGGATGGACAGGCACAAACTCAGTTCTACTTTGCTGGAAGAACTTCTGCTAACGGAAATTATTTGCCAAAAGGAAGATATTTATTATATGCTGAAGCAGAAATTACTGATGCTAATGGTATGTCAGTTGGAAAAACTGGAAGATATCCTCTTCCTCAATGGAATTATGTAATAACATTAAGATAATATTTTTATAAGTAAAATTAAGCCCTAATAAAAAATATTAGGGCTTTTTATTTGCAAAAAAATATTAAGGCATAAAACTAACATTAACATTTCTTATTATATCCATGCTTTTAGCTTCTGCTTTAGAATATTTTGCGGTAGCTTTTTGTGAATTTGCATTATTTCCTATGTTTATAGTTGAAGTATATAATACATTATTGTCTTGATATATTGTAGCTTCTACAACAATTTTATATGTTCCATCTTTTATTAATTTTCCATTAGAATCTTTACAATCCCAAACTATATTTACTTTTCCTTGTTTTGGAGTAGGTTTTGATACAGCATCTATAAGTTTTTTATCCATATTTGCCACATTAGCTTTTTTCTGCCAATTATTTAATGATTGTTTTCTATAAGTCCATCCTTCTCTTTTACCTGTAAAGTCTGTAATGTATATAGTTGTTATATATTTTCCTTTATCATCTTCTGCCCATACAGCTATTTGATTGCTTGAATATCCGTCTCTTTTTGTATAATCAAAACTTATATTAACCTTTTTAGAACTGCTTTGAGCATAGTTTTCATTTATATAAGATACAGCCAAAAGCATAAATACTATAATAATTATTTTTTTCATTAATAAACTCCTATTAATATAAATTTAATAGATGTTTTTATTTTTATCATAATATTTTATATTTAAAACTTTTCATAATGTATTTTGTTTGGTTCGAATCTTTCTGGTGTGGTAACTTCTCCATCCGGATATCCTACAGCAACTATTCCCAAAGGTTTAATATTATCAGGCAAATTAAATAATTTTATAATAGCATTCATTCTCTCTTCACGCGGAGCAACACCAAGCCATACAGTACCTAAATCTTTAGCTTTTGCGGCAAGCATCATATTTTCTAAAGCTGCAGAACAATTTTGCTGCCAATATAGTTTTCCGGATTCATCGGATAAATCTCCGCATACTACTACAGCCATAGATGCAGTTTCAAGCATTTTAGCGTAAGGGTGAACATCCATTATTTTATTTAATGTATCTCTATTTTTTACTACTATAAATTCCCAATTTCTTTTATTATTGGCAGAAGGGGCATACATTGCAGCTTTTAAAATATATTCAACCTTTTCATCTTCAACCTCTTTGCCTTTAATATACTTTCTAATACTTCTTCTTGAAAATAAAATGTCTTCATTCATTTTTTGTCCTCCCTAAAAAATATTTTTTATATTTTGCATTTTTTATTATATCATAATAAATTAAAAAGTGTAATTATATTGTTGTTATATGTATAAAATATATTGCAATAATATGATAATTTATTTATAATATTATACATAAAAAATGAAGGGTGTTTATGAATGTTAAAAGATGAAGATGATTTTATTTTTGAAAGACTCAGAATGAATGTTCAAAGGAATTTTCCAAGAGAAGATGATTATTCTTCAATTAATTCTAATACTCAAAAATCTGAAACTTATTCTAACAAATATAGTTTAGTAATATTAGAAACTGAAAAATATATAGAAAAAATATCAGATTTTTCACAAAAGATAGATGATGCAGAATTGACTCCTGCTTTAAAAGACATGATAAAAGTATTAAAAGAAATGGTTAGTTATTCTAAAGTTAATAAAGAAGGTGAGAAAAAACTTGAAAAGATTAATGAATATCATCTTCCTACAGCAATAAAGATGCTAAATTCTTATTTAGATTTTTGTAATTTTCCAGTAAAGAATGAAAATATGGAAAAAACAGCTTTGGAAATAGAGGATGTTATAATAAAACTTAATAAAGCTTTAGAAAATATGCTTGTTGAGATGACTCAAAATAAATTAATAGATATAAACAGCGATATAGATGTATTGAAAAATATGCTTGAAAAAGATGGATTATAATAAAAAAATAGGAGGAATTTTTATGGAGAATAATAATTTAGGAAATAGTAATACTAATCAAGTAACACCTGAGATTGTAGAACAAAGTTATAATCAGCAGATAATGTCTAATGCACAGCCTCAGAATTTAAGCGTATCATTGCAAAATGCCGTGTCTGAAAAATTTTCACAAGAAGATTTGAATAAAATAAATGAATTATCAAACTCTATAGATTTAAAAGATTCTGTTTCTGTAATGTCTTATGGGGCAGCAGCACAGAATAAAATGATTCAATTTTCTGAAAATACTTTAAGTAATGTTATGAATAAAGATTTAGGAGAGGTTGGAGAAGCTATTACTAATGTAGTAACTGAGCTTAAAGGTTTTAATATAGAGAATGAAACTAAAGGAAAAGGATTATTTGGTTTATTCAAAAAAGCAGGAAATAATATATCAAAATTAAAAACTAAATATACAAATGTAGAAGCTAATATTGATAATATAGTTAAGGTTTTGGAAGGACATCAGAGAAATTTGCTTAAAGATATTAGTATATTAGATCAAATGTATAATTATAATTTAGAATATTTAAAAGAATTAGAAATATATATAGAAGCAGGAAAGCAAAAACTTAATGCTTTAATGTCTAATGAAATACCTGCATTAGAAGCTAAAGCTATGACAAGTAATTCTGCTCAGGATGTACAATTAGCAAAAGATTTAAAAGATTTAGCCAATAGATTTGAAAAAAGAATACATGATTTGGAGCTTACAAGAACTATATCTGTACAGACTATACCTCAAATACGTTTGGTTCAAAATAATAATGTTATAATGACAGAGAAGATACAGTCCACTATAGCAAATACAATACCGCTTTGGAAAAATCAAATGGTGCTTGCTATAGGTCTTCATCATTCTACTGAGGCAGCAAAAGCACAAAGAGCTGTTACTGATACTACAAATGAGTTATTAAGAAAGAATGCTGATATGCTTAAAACTTCTACTATAGAGACAGCTAGAGAGTCTGAGAGAGGAATTGTAGATATTGAAACATTAAAATATACTAATGAACAGCTTATTTCTACTTTAGATGAAGTTATTAGAATTCAAACTGAAGGAAGAGAAAAGAGAAGAGCTGCTGAGGCTGAATTAAAAAATATAGAGAATGAACTTAAAGCTAAGATACTTAATATTGCCAAAAAATAATTTATGATGCATTTAGAATATACTTTTGATGAAAATAATGATAGAGCATTAGCTAGAAAAATATTAGAAGATATGATTCTTAATATGGCCGAAAACCGTTACGGTAAAAGTGATTTAATTATAGATAGGGAAAAAGGTAAGCCTTATTTTAAAAATCATAATAATTTGTATTTTAACGGTACTCATTCTTCTGATTTATTTGCTGTTATTATGAGCGATGAAGCTGATGTTGGAATAGATGCAGAAAAGATAATAGATAGAGATTATTTATCCATTGCTAAAGAATATTTTTATGAAAGCGAATATAAATATTTAGAAAGTTCTTTAAAGTTGGAAATAGATTTTTTTACTATATGGACTCTTAAAGAAGCGTATGTAAAAATGCTTGGTAAAACAATATTTGATATAAAGAATTCTATAGAAATTGATTTAATAGAACGTGTTATAAGAAAATCAAATAATTTCTTTTTTTCTTCGTTTATACTTGATGATTCTTATATTGTAAGTTTATGTTATGATATGAATGACAGTAAAGAAGATGATATTGTGTTAAAATTAAATGATTTTAATTTAAATCTTTTATTTTCTTATCCTTATTTACCGAATATAGATATTTACATATAAATTTAAAAGTATTGACTTTTTTATTTGCTCTATATAAAATTAATATAGATAGATTTATATGATTTATCAAAGGAGGTATTTTATGGTAAATAGAATATCATTTTTACTAATAATACTTGCTTTATCATTTAGCAGTTTATTTGCCCAAGATATATCTTTCAAGATTACTGGTATATCAGGATTAGCTTTCATAGAAAAAACAGATATAAATAGATCCTTAAAAGCTTTTAGAGGAAGTGAAATACATAAAGAATATAGATTAAGAACAACAAGTAATAGTCAGGTAGAGATTAGTCTTAATAGAAGGGGTGAGAAAATAGGAGATATTACAGTTCCTCAAAATACTGTATTATTGGTTAATCCTCCTATATATAAAGATGATACTAGAATTTCTTTATCTTTACTTGAAGGATATATTAAGGTTAATATTATAAAAGATTTAGGTTCATCAGTAGAAGTACATACAGCAAATACTTCATCTGTAGTTAAAGGTACTCAATTTGAGGTGGCATTTGCAGAAGATGGTTCTACAATAGTTGTCCTTTCTGAAGGTAATGTAGATGTATTTACCGATAATGGAGAATCTGTTCTAAATCCTAAAGAAGCATATATTAACACAATAGATGATAAATCTAAAATTGTAAAACAAAATTCAGATAGTGACCCTGTAGTATTTCTTAATAAGGGAGAAGAAAATTCACGTCAGGATTATATATATACTGTTGAAAATTTATTAACAGCTTTGGAAAATGTTTCTTATGATGACGGTAATAATTTTGTATCATTTGTTAATTTAGAAGATAGTGAAAAAGCTATTAATAGTATGGAAATGAAGCAGTACAGAATGCTTGCTGCTAATGAAGGATATTATAATACAATAATTAAACTTATTAATTTGAATGAAGACAAAAAGCATGAAATGATATCTTATGCTAGAAGATCTTTAAGTTTATATATGGCTAATCAGAGAGCTATAAGTAAAATGAATACTAAAATTAACAGAAACAGAGATAAATTTGATAGAATAAAAAAGAAATTTGATGAAAGAATGGCTAGTTCTATATCGAATTAATTATTTTCATCTATATAATACTCAAATATGTTTCTCACTTCAGCGTATTTTCTTAGTTTTGATATATAGAAGTTTCTATCATATTCAGCAAGTAAAACTTTAGCTCTTTTTATAAACTCTTTTTCATTATATATTATTAAATCTATATAAATATTGTATATTCCCATAGCTCCGCCAAGTACAATACCTATACATTCTCCGCTTTCTTTTTCTCCAAGTACCTCTTTTTCTAATCTATATTGTATTTCGTATCTTTCATTAAGTATTTCTCTTTTTATTTCATTATCATCATTATCTTCATAGCCATAAGTTAAAAATACAGTTCTAGCACCAGATTGAGATATAGCAACTATATCGTCTATAACTCCATTATAGTAATCGTTAATAGTTTCATAGTATGATGTAGTTCCTGTTATTATATCATATCTTGGAAGTTCTATGTCTTTTGGTTCAAATGTATATGAAAAATATTGAGCTATTGGTTCTGTTACTAATTCTTTTCTATAAAAAATTAATGTTTTATTTATGTATTTTTCTAACTCTGTAAGCGGTATCATGTTTTTTAATTTTCTATCACTGATATCAACATATCTTATATATACTTTTGATAAGCCTTCACCTATAGAATTCTCCATCATTAATAAAAATATATTGTATGCTTCTTCTGTATCCAAACTGCTAAGCTCATCATTATAAAATATTAAGTCAAATTTATCATTTTCTTCATCAAATTCTATTTTTATTAGAATCTCACTTATATTTATACTGCTGTTATTTATTTGAATAGAAAAATCATTGCCATTAGAGCTCGGAATGCATGGCATAAAAGTCCATTTTTCATAAAATTTTTCAGGCATTGCAAATATTATTCTTGGTATCAAATAAAATAAATAATTTTTTCCATCAATAGTAAATATAAATTCATAATTTTTGTTAATATTAAAAGATATTTTATCAGATATTATTTTTATACCATTATGTACAAAATTTATTAATTCATCATCTTGATTTTCAAGCATTCTAGTTATTTCATTTTCATTCTCATCAAACCATTTCCAAAACATATCAACTCTTTCTGTAAATGGAATATTATTATCTTCATCCTCAAAACATAATTTGTATAATCTGTCAGTATCTTCAAACAATTCATTATTTTCAATATTTTGTTTTTCTAATAATTCCAAAGTTTTTTTTAAATATGATTTGGCTGTTTCTTTATTTCCATTATAGTAGTAGGCATACCCTGTTCTAAAAACCATAAAGGATCGTCAATAGCTTCTTCTCTTATATACATTAAATTATTCAATGCTTCATCATAATTTTGAATATTATTTAATGCTCTTGCAAGCAATGATATAATATGATGATCTCTCTCATTTTCATTCATAGAATATATAATTTGTATAATTTTTTCATGGTTATTATTTTTGTGAAGTTTCTCAATTTCTTCTAATAATTTTTTCTTCATATTAGCCTCAATTATTTGCTAATATTATATTATATTATATTTTTATATAAAAATCTATTCTTAAATATAAGAATTTATTAATGACTAAGATAAGAGTTTTTTATTTTTTTACTTGACAAAAATGTTTAAATATAGTAGTATTAATTACTCATAGTGTAGTATAAAATATAAAAACATATATATAAATTGGAGATAAACAACCATGTATGCAATAGTAGAAGTAAAAGGCAAACAATATAAGGTAGAAAAAGGTCAAGATATTTTAGTAGAATATTTGGGCGATGATGCAAAAGAAGCTCCAGAAATAAAAACACTTCTTCTTAAAAAAGATGATGAAAGTGTTATGGTTGGAACACCTTATGTTGCAGGAGTTAAAGTTAGTTCTAAAATAGTAGAAATGATGAAAGGCGATAAAGTTGTAATAGGAAAACATAAAAGAAGAAAAGACTATAGAAGAAAAACAGGACATAGACATAAATACCATAAAATCACTATAGAAGATATTTCTCTTTAATGTCTTCATTTGTAAATATAATCTATAATAGTGAAGATATTATAGAGGGTATTACAATTAGCGGACATGCTGGGATAAAAAAATCTGGTGAAGGGTATGAAGTTTGCATAGCTTTAAGTGCTTTATCACAAGCTATGTATAAAGCATTAGTTAGTATAGTAGGTAAAAAGTTTTTAAGTTGCAATATAAAAGATGGTTTTTTAAATTTTGAGCTTATTAATATTGATAAACTTGAAAACATAAAAAAAGAAGAATATAAAATAGTTAGTAATGGATATTTAATAGGTATAAAATCTTTGATAAAAGAGTATCCTGATTTTATAAAATATAAAGAGGAGTATAAAAATGGCACATAAAAAAGGCGGCGGAAGTTCTAAGAATGGACGCGATAGTCAATCAAAACGTTTAGGTGTTAAAGTTTACGGCGGACAAAAAGTTATAGCTGGTAATATCATAGTAAGACAACGCGGTACTAAATTCCATGCTGGAAGAAATGTAGATATAGGCCGTGATCATACTATATTTGCCACTGCTTCTGGTTATGTAAAATTTCATACTAACAAATTTGGAAAGAAAGCTATCAGTGTAGTTGCTGAATAATTTTATTATTTAATGTATATTTTGTATCCTAACTATATGTAACTGTAGTTAGGGTATTTTTTTATAAAATATTTGAATTTTTTATTTATTAATATATTATTTAAAAATTACAAAATAAATTATAGGTGTTTTTTATGGACAAAATTACAAATAATAAGGAAGAACAAATTGAATTATTATCATGTGCTTTAGAGGGCGGATGCTCTGCTAAAATACCACCTGACTTACTTGAAAAAACTTTAGCTCCAATAATGCAGACTAAAGTTGATTCTAATTTATTGTCAGATGTTGATATAGGTGATGATGCAGGTGTTTATAGGATATCAGACGATAATGCTTTGATATTCACTGTTGATTATTTTCCTCCTGTTATAGCAGACCCTTATGGTTTCGGGCAAATTGCAGCATGCAATTCTATAAGTGATATTTATGCTATGGGAGGAGAACCTAAATTAGCTTTGAATATTACTATGTTTCCTAAAGATGATTCTTTAAACATACTTGCCAATATATTAAAAGGCGGTCAGGATAAAGCTACAGAGGCTGGTGTTTTAGTAGTAGGAGGACATACTATAACAGATGCTACAGTTAAATATGGAATGGCTGTTATTGGTTTTGCTAATCCTAATAAAATAACAACTAATTCTGCAGCTAAAGAAGGAGACATTATAATACTTACTAAGCCTTTGGGTACAGGTTCTTGTTTGGCTGCTATGAGACAGGGACTTTTAAAAGATAGTGATATAGAGGATGTTTTTGAATCTATGAAAACATTGAATAAAAAAGCTTGCGCTATTATGAATAAATATAATGTTAAATGTGCTACAGATATAACAGGTTTCGGCCTTATGGGACATGCTTATAAAATGGCTTTAGCAAGCAATGTAAGTATAGAAATTAATTCTTCTGCTTTGCCTATGTTTAATAAATCTTATGAAGTTTTAGATATGGGATGCATACCAGGTGCTGCATTTACTAATATGCGTTATGTTGGAAATAATATATTAGTTGATGATGATGTTGATTATAATTTAAAAATGCTGTCATTTGATCCACAAACAGCTGGAGGATTATTCATCTGTGCTGATAAAAATAATGCTGAAAATATATTGGCAGATTTATGGAGAGAGGGTATAGATTGTGCTTCTATAGTAGGAAAAGTAAATAAAAAAGAAAAAGAGTTTCTGCATTTAATAAAATAATGTATTAATGATAAAAAAGAGGAGCTAAAATATAGCTCCTCTTTTACTTTAATTATATCTATTATCTTTCATTTATTTTTCTTAAGAATGTTTTTAATCTTTCGTTTTGAGGATTATTGAATATATCCTGCGGACTGCCTTCTTCAACAATATATCCGTCAGCCATGAATATTACTTTATTTGAAACATTTTTTGCAAACTGCATCTCATGTGTTGTTATGAGCATTGTTGTGTGTTTTTGTGCAAGGTCTTTAATTACATTTAATACTTCTCCTACAAGTTCAGGGTCCAAAGAAGAAGTAGGTTCATCAAGTAAAATAACATCTGGATGTACAGCCATAGCTCTCCCTATACCAACTCTCTGCTGCTGTCCGCCAGAAAGTCTTGACGGATATTCGTCTTTTTTATTGAATAATCCTACAGTCTCTATAATATGTAATGCCTCTTCTTTTGCTTTTTTCACATCCATTTTCTGAACTGTAATCATAGGTTCCATGATATTTTCTAAAGCAGTTTTATTTTTAAATAGATTATAATTTTGAAATACCATAGAAGTTTTTTTTCTTAAAGCATATATTTCATTTCTAGTTGCTTTTTGTGTATCAAGTGTCAAATCTCCTATAGTTATTATACCATTATTAGGTTTTTCTAAGAAATTTATACATCTAAGAAGTGTCGATTTTCCTGTACCTGAAGGTCCTATTAAAGTTAATACTTCTCCGTATTGTATTTTAAAACTTATTCCTTTTAATATATCCAAAGTGCCAAAGCTCTTTTTAAGATCTTTTACTTCAATCATTATGCAGTCTCCTTTTAATAAGCTCTGTTCAATTTCTTCTCTAAAATGCCTTGTATATATGTGAATATTGATATAAGTGCCCAGTATATAATAACTGCTGCTGCATATGCTTCCATATATCTATATGTAACACTTATTTCTATACTTGCACCAGCCATCATATCTTTTAATCCTATTACAAATCCCATAGATGTTGATTTAAAAATATTTATAAAGCTGTTTGAAAGTCCTGGTACTGCAACTCTAGCAGCTTGAGGTATTACTATTCTTTTAAGTACATCAAGCGATCTCATTCCTATAGAAAGTCCAGCTTCAAATTGACCTTTATCTACTGAATTTATAGCTGCTCTTATATCCTGCGACATAAATGAAGCATAATTCAAACTTAAAACTACTACCAATGCACTGAATGCTGACATATTACTTATTAATTTACTAAATTGAGCAAAACCATAGTAAAATAAAAATAACTGAGCAATAAAAGGAGTAGCTCTAAAAAAAGATACATAAACATTTGCTATCTGATACAATACAGGAACTCTATATTGAAGCATTAATGCTATTATTAATCCCAATATAAGTGAAAACAATAAAGCCAATAAAGCAACTTGACAAGTTATAGGCAAATATTGTAATAATTTAGGGAAAACTGATAGAAAGTAATCAAACTTAAAATTTGCCATTTAATTTAACCTCTTAATTATTTTGTATTCAATAACTTTAACTAAATCCATATAACAGTTAATATAGTATTAGCAAAAAACGGCAAAATGGTTAAATTTTTTTTAATTTAACCATTTTTATAATGCCTAAAAATAATTATATAAATCAATTAATTATTTTTTAATAAACCTTGCTGTTCATATTGTTCCATAAGTTTAGCTAAAGCTTCGTTAGCATCTAAACCTTCCATAGGATTATATCCAAACCATTTAACAGCCAATTTTTCTAATGTACCATCTTCTCTCATTTCTACTATAACTTTGCTGACTTCATCGCGTAATTTCTGACCAGCTTCATCTTTTCTAAATGGAAAAGCATTAACTTCTGTAAATATTACATCTCCAACCATTTTTATATCTAATCCTGTGCTTTCTTGTAAGTTAGGAAATATTATAACAGCAGTAGTAGAAGCAGATATTTTTCCATTAACAACATTATTAGGTATTGTAGCAACAGTATCAGGACTGAATGAAACTATTTCTATTTTACCTTCTGGATCCAATGCTTTTATGTTTTCATGTGAAGAAGTACCTGTTTGAAGTCCTAATTTTTTACCAAATAAATCTTCAAGTTTTGTTATAGAATCATTAGTACCTGCTACATAAAACCTATATGGACTTAAAAAATATGGTTCAGAAAATATATATTTTTCTAATCTTACAGGGGTAATACTAATTTGCTGAGTAACAGTATCAACTTTTCCAGATTCTAAAGAACCAAAAGCTCCTTCCATAGCAACTTGAGTCCATTCTATTTTTTTACCTAAACGCCTTCCTATTTCTTCCCAAACATCGATATCATATCCTTCTAATTTTCCTTCAGCATTTGCTCTACTGAATAATGGATGCATACCTGGAGTTGCAACTCTAATTACAGCAGTTTCGCTTTCAGATGCAGCATGATTATTGTTTGAACATGAAACTATAACCATGCAAATGATAATTAATGAACTTAATAATTTTTTCATTTTTTTCTCCTTTTTTATAAAATATTTAAAAAATTGTATAATTAAGTTTTAGCATATAACCTGAAATCAATTTATTATTCTTAGAAAGTTGATAATAATTTATCTAATTCGGTTTGGAAATCTAAACCTTCCATAGGGTTGTATCCAAACCATTTAACGGCTAGTTTTTCTAGTGTACAATCTTCTCTCATTTCTACTATAACTTTACTAACTTCATCGCATAACTGTTTTCCTTTTTCATCTTTTCTAAATGGAAAAGCGTTCACTTCTGTATATACAACATCACCGGTTAATTTTAAATCAAGTCCTGTCTTTTTTACTCTGTCATCAAATGTAACAACTGATTGTATAGAAGCATCTGCTTTTCCGTTAGCAACATTATTTGGTAAAGTAGCAAGACTATCAGACCTAAAAGAAACTATTTCTATTTTTCCTTCAGGGTCTAATTTTTTTATATATTCATGAGCAGCACTTCCTAATGCTAAAGCTAGTTTTTTACCGTACATATCTTCAAATTTATTGATAGAATTATTTGTTCCAGGTACATATAATTTATACGGACTTAAAAAGTATGGTTAAGAAAAATAATATTTTTCCATTCTAGCCTTTGTTATGCTTATTTGCTGAGTTACACTGTCTACTTTATCTGTATCTAATAAACCAAAAGCTCCATCTAATGCAATTTGAGTCCATTCTATTTTTTTGTTTAAACGCTTTCCTATCTCTTCCCATATGTCTATATCATA
>NZ_KI912402.1:54543-582949 GCF_000518245.1 Brachyspira alvinipulli ATCC 51933
GTTCAGCATTTGCATCTAAACCTTCCATAGGATTGTATCCAAACCATTTAACAGCTAGTTTTTCTAATGTGCCGTCTTCTCTCATTTCTACTATAGCTTTGCTTACTTCATCACATAACTTTTTGCTTTCTTCATCTTTTCTAAATGGGAAGGCATTTACTTCCAAATATACTGTATCTCCTGTTAATTTTAAATCTAATCCAGTTTTAGCTTTTCTGTCTTCAAATATTATTTCAGCTTCTATATATGCATCTATTTTTCCATTAACAACATTATTTGGAAGAGTAATAATTGTATCCGGACTGAATGAAACTATTTCTATTTTACCTTCCGGATCTAATCTTTTTATATTTTCATGAGCAGCACTTCCTAACGCTAATCCTAATTTTTTGCCAAACATATCTTCAAATTTATTTATAGAATTATTACTTGATACAACACAAAATTTATATGGGCTTAAAAAGTATGGTTCTGAGAAGTAATATTTTTCCATTCTGGTTTTTGTTATGCTTATTTGCTGCGTTAATGTATCAACCTTTCCAGCGTCTAAAGCACCAAAACATCCATCTAAAGCTAATTGAGTCCATTCTATTTTTTTATTCAAACGTTTTCCTATTTCTTCCCAAACGTCTATATCATATCCTTCAAGCTGTCCTGCCTCATTAATTTGACTAAACAATGGATGAACGCCTGGAGTTGCTACTTTAATTACTCCAGAAGTATTTTCTGCTGCAGTATTTGTATTATCTGTATTGTTTTTACTGTTTGTACATGATATCAATGTTAATATCATTATGATTAATATTTTTAATAAATGTTTCATTTTTCACTCCAAAATTAAAAAGTTATTATTTATTTGTGTTTATTTTAGCCATTATTTTATCTAATTCAGATTTGGCATCTAAACCTTCCATGGGATTATATCCAAACCATTTAATAGCAAGCTTTTCTAATGTGCCGTCTTCTCTCATTTCTATTATAACCTTGCTTATTTCATCACATAATTTTTGACCGGATTCATCTTTTCTAAAAGGAAATCCATTAACTTGGGTAAATAATACATCCCCAACCATTTTTATGTCTAATCCTGAACTTTCTTTTAAGTCAGGAAATACAGTGACAGCTGTAACGGCTGCTTCAGCTTTTCCATTAACTACATTGCTAGGTATAGTAGCTGTACTGTCTGCTCTTAATGATATAATTTCTATTTTGTTTTCAGGATCTAATTCTTTTATATATTCATGTGTAGCAGAACCTGTTACAAGAGCTAATCTTTTACCATATAAATCTTCTAGTTTTGTTATTGTATTATTAGTACCTACAACATATAATTTAAAAGGGCTTAAAAAATAAGGTTCAGAAAAAATGTATTTTTCTAATCTAGCTGGTGTAATGCTAATCTGCTGAGTTGCTGTATCTACTTTTCCAGCATCCAAAGCACCAAAACATCCTTCTAATGCAAATTGATGCCATTCTATTTTTTTGTTTAAACGTTTTCCTATTTCTTCCCAAACGTCTATATCATATCCTTCAAATTCTCCATTAGCATTAACTCTTGTAAAAAGCGGGTGAGTGCCTGGAGTTGCTACTCTTATTATATCCTGAGTATTTGCAGAAGTTTCTTTTTGGGAATTATTTTCCGTGCATGATATAACCATAACAATCATACATAGAATTAATAAATTTTTTAGTATTATTCTCATTTATTCTCCTTGAATTATTTGTATGTTTTTATTTAAAAAGTTTTTAATAATTTATCCAATTCATAATTTACATCTAAGCCTTCCATAGGATTGTATCCGAACCATTTAACGGCTAATTGTTCTAATGTTCCATCTTCTCTCATTTCTATTATAGTTTTACTCACTTCATCACATAATCTTTTTCCTCTTTCATCTTTTCTAAAAGGAAAGGCATTAACTTCTGTAAAAACTACATCTCCAACCATTTTTATATCCAAACCTGTACTTTCTTTTAAATTTGGGAATATTATTACAGCTTCTAATGCTGCATCTATTTTTCCATTAGCTACGTTAATAGGTACTGTAGCAACTGAATCAGGGCTAAATGAAACTATTTCTATTTTACCTTCAGGATCTAATGCTTTCATATATTCATGAGCAGAACTGCCTGTATGAAATCCTAATTTCTTACCATATAAGTCTTCTATTTTATTAATACTATTATTGGTTGAAGCTACAAAAAATTTATATGGACTCAAAAAATAAGGTTCAGAAAATATATATTTTTCAAATCTTGAAGGTGTAATGCTGATTTGCTGAGTAACTGTATCAACTTTTCCAGATTCTAAAGAACCAAAAGCGCCTTCCATAGAAATTTGAGTCCATTCTATTTTTTTGCCTAAACGTTTTCCTATTTCTTCCCAAACATCTATATCATATCCTTCTAATTTACCTTCAGAATTTGCTTTACTAAACATTATATGCATTCCAGGTGATGCAACCCTTATAATGTTTTCATCTGTTATATTTTCAGTAGTTTCTTTAGTATTACCTGAGCATGAAATAATTGTTAAATAAATGAAGCTAAATAAAATAATTAGTTTTTTATTCATATCTTTTAATTCCTTTAATTAATGTTAATTTAGAGTATTTGTTAATTTTTCTAATTCAGCTTTGGCATCTAAACCATCCATAGGATTATATCCAAACCATTTTATTGCAAATTTTTCTAATGTTCCATCTTCTCTCATTTCAGCTATAACTCTGCTTACTTCATCACATAGTTTTTTTCCGTTTTCATCTTTTTTAAATGGGAATGAATTGACTTCTGTAAATATAGGTTCTCCAACCATTTTTATTTTAGCACCAGTAGATTTTTTTACTTCATCAAATATTATTACAGCCTCTGTTGAAGCATCTATTTTTCCATTTTGTACTAAAAGTGGGATGCCTGGTCTAGCTTCTGCTACGAATGTTTCCATTTTTATTTTTTTATCAGGATCTCTTGCTTCTATATGTTCTACAGCTGCTTCTGCAATAGTTACAGCAAGAACTTTACCAAATAGATCTTCAAATTTATTTATTGATTCATTTGTTTCAGCTACATATATTTTATAAGGACTTAAAAAATATGGCTCTGCAAAATAATATTTTTCCATTCTTACAGGTGTTATACTTATTTGCTGAGTTAATGTATCAAGTTTTCCTAACTCTAATTCTCCAAAACCGCCTGTAAGATCTATCTGTGTCCATTCTATGGGTCTATTTAAACGTCTTCCAATTTCTTCCCATATATCTATATCATATCCTTCTATTTCCCCATTACTTCCAATTTGGCTGAAAAGTTTATGTTTAGCAGGCGTTCCAACTTTTATTGGATTTGTGTTTTTTACTTCAGTTTCATTATTTGATTTATTGCAGCTTATGAAAATTATTGTAAAAATCAAAAATACTATTTTTATGTTTTTCATTTACTTCTCCATTTTTATTATTTTCAGAATGCTTTTATTTTTTAACTATGATATTTTTATTATTCCAGTAGTTTATGTTTTATCATTACTAATTCATTATTATTAATATGTTTACTAATATAATGAATATTTTTTGTAATATATTTTTTTAATGTCCATAAAGTTCTATCTTTATTTATAATATTTTTTCTAAGATGGTTAGATATTATAATTTTAACAAAATCTAAGTAGTATGCAGTTACCGATACCTTATAATGAGCTTTAATGTTTTTTATTGTATGGAAAATATACGTTATATTCTCAATTGTTTTTGTGTTTTGTTTATTTGTTGATATTAAACTTTCAAATATATGTGTTTTTGTATGTATATTTATTAACATCTCATAATATGTTTTTTTATTTGAACATGATATTAAAAAAATAATAAATATAATAATTAATATTATTTTTTTCATATATTTTATATTCTCCTTAATAAAAATCTATGTTGATACAAATTAAGAATATTAATTTTTGATTATAAAAAATTAATATAATATTTATGAAACCATATTAAGAATTGGTATATTTGATTTTATATAGGCAACCTGCCTACTTAAGATTATTTTTGCTCGGGAATTTTATAGTTTTTATAGAGTATTATTGAAGATGAAAATAATTTGTAATTATAAAAGATACGCATAACAAATACCCATTTTTTTATTATAGAATATTGCCGTATATTATAAACTAAATAATATTAAAAGCAAATATATTTTAATAAATATTAAAAAAATTAATGCTTCCTTAAATGATTGGGTTAATTTTATTTTGAATTATATTATCAAATATTTATTCTTAATATGTATTTGATAAATGGTTATTTTATTATATAATATGTTTCATGAATAAAAAAAAGATTATTAGTTTCATTGCATTATTTGTTGTTGTTGTATTGGTTTTATGGTATAAGGCACCAATAAATGGTATAAAGCGTTATCCAGAGGATGTTTCAAAAATAGAAATTAATTATAATAATAGGAACATTTTAGTAACAAATACAAATGATATATCTCTTATTATAAAAAGTTTAAACAGCATATCACTAAATAGATCTATATTTAAAAATTCAACTCCAGGGTATAATATCAAAATTTATAGTTTAAATGATAATAGTATATTAGATGAAATAACTATATATTCTTCAGAAGTTGCTTCTATAGGAAAGTTTTTTTATACTGATAAAAACAATATGCTTCCATACGAATATTTACTTAAATTATATTCAAATTATTAAAAAATTATTTGATTTATTGTACAAATAATATATAATGATTTCAAAAAATTAGGTATATACAAATCAATGGAAATATTGGCTTATAATATTAAATATTTAGATCAAATATTAGAATTGTGGAATAATGTAATAGAAGAAGGAATATATTTTCCACAAATAGAAAAACTTACAAAAGAAAATGCTGATTCTTATTTCAAGTCACAAGATTTTACTGGTATAGCTGTAGAAGATAATGAAGTCTATGGTGTTTATATTTTGCATCCAAACAATATAGGCAGATGTGGTCATATATGTAATGCTTCCTATGCCGTTTCAAAAAGAGCAAGAGGTAAAGGTATTGGTGAAATGCTAGTTAAAGATTCTATGAAACAAGGTGCTAAACTTGGGTATAGAATATTGCAATTTAATGCTGTTGTAATATCTAATAATACAGCTCATAAACTTTATGAAAAATTAGGTTTTAATAAAATAGGGATTGTAAAAGAAGGATATCTTAATATAAACAATATATATGAAGATATAGTGTTATATTATATATCTCTTTGATATTAAAAATATTATTTTTTTCATTTATTTTATTGTGCAAATTTACATTAAGTATAAAAAAATACAACACTTTTTAAAAAAATAGATTATAATTATAATGTAATGACGTTGGAGAATTGTATATTATGAAAAGATTTCAAAGTTTAAGAATCAAGATGCCCTTAATTATTATTTCTATGGTAACATTCTTTATTGTTATTTTAATAGTTATAACAGAAGTTAAAGCATCAGATAGTATAAAAAACGCCACATATACAGGATATAATAATACAGTTATGGGATATGCTTCACTTATCGATACATGGTTTGTTGATCAATTGGCTATAGCAGGTATATATGGAACATCTGAAGAATTAGTGAGATATTTGCAAGTAAGAACTGAGGATATGAGAATCGTTGCATTAAATAATCTTAAAAAATTTAAATCATTAAATGAATATGCTATAAATATAGGGTTATCTGATTCATCAGGAGTTGTATTAATAGACTCTGATAATGTTGATTTAGTAAATCAAAATATTTTTGATATACATCCGGATTTAAAAACTAAAATAAATGGAAGCAGTAAGGGAGTATTTGGTGATAATATTACTCATTCTTTAACTACAGGCGGATGGTCATTAATATTATTAGAAAAAGTTGTTGATGGTAATAATTCTATTATAGGTTATTTATATGTAATATTGGATTGGTCTACTCTAAACAAAAATCATATAGAACCCCTTGTAATAGGAAAAACAGGAAGTATGTATGCTGTGGATAAAAATTTAGTAATAAAGATACATAGCAGAACTGAAAATATAAATGTAACGGCTCCTGAACAATTTAAGGAGGCATTTAATATAGGTCAAGGAATATTAAGTTATGTATTTAATAATGAAAAAAGAGTATCATCTGTTATGACTTTAAAATCTCAGCCTTGGGTATTAGGTATTTCTGTTTCAGAGTCTGAAATTTATGAAGCTAATAGGGCGCTTATGATAATGATGATTGTAATTTCTGTAATTGCAATAGTTGTTATATCTATATTTATTTCACTATTTATACGTTCTATAACAAAACCTCTTCATTTATTGGTTGGAGTTGCTAAAGAAATAGCTGAAGGAGATTTAAGAACTACTAAACAAAAAATACATCGTAAAGATGAGCTTGGAGAGTTATCAAATGCATTTGTATCTATGAGAAAGAAACTTGTAGAAACTATAATGGTTGTAGAAGAGTCAGCTAATAATATTACTATGGCTGCTAAAGAATTATCAGAACAAAATACAGATTTGGCACATAGAACAGAAAGTCAGGCTGCAAGTATAGAGCAAACTTCCGCCTCTATGACTGAGATTTCTTCTACAATAAAAGAATCAGCAGATAATTCTATAAATGGAAGTAAAATTATATTGGATTCTAAATCATCAGTTGAAAAAGCAGGAAGTATAATAGCAGAAACTACAGGTAATATAGAAGCCGTACATGATGCTAGTTCAAAAATTAAAGATATAACTAAAATAATTGAAGATATAGCATTCCAGACAAATATACTTGCTCTCAATGCTTCAGTAGAGGCAGCACGTGCTGGAGAACAGGGTAAAGGTTTCGCTGTAGTAGCAAGTGAAGTAAGAAATTTGGCTCAAACTACTCAAACTTCTGTAAAAAGTATTACTGATTTGATAGAAAATGTTTATGAAAAAATTAATGTAGCTACTGGAACTGCTAGAGAGTCTCAAGAGATATTCGTTGAAATACAAAATAAAATAGATGAGGCTTCAAATATTATGATAAATATTAGTAATGGGGCTACAGAACAGCAATCTGGTATAAATGAAATTAAAATTGCTATTGCTGAGATGGATTCTACTACACAAAAAAATGCTGCTTTAGTAGAAGAGGCTACAGCTTCAGCAGAATTATTATTTGCCCAATCTGAAGAACTTATGTCAGCTATACATGTATTTAAACTTCCTGATGGTACTAAATAATAATTGATTTTTTGTATATATAAATTAAGGGCTTTTAATAGCCCTTTTTTATTTTTTGTAAAAATTTGATATTTATTTATTTTTATATAAAATAGATTATAATTTTATAAAAGGTATTATATGTCATTTAATTTTAATGTATTGAAAACAAGTTCTCAAACCTCAGCAAGACTTGGGAAAATAGAGATAAATGGGGTAGAGATATACACACCTGTTTTTATGCCTGTAGGTACTAAAGCTAGCGTTAAAGCATTAACACCAGCTATGGTAGAAGAGACAGAGAGTAAAATAATACTTGCTAATACTTATCATTTAGTTTTAAGACCAGGTTTGGAAATATTAAAAAAATTTGGTGGAGTAAAAAAATTTATGGGTTGGAATGGAGCCATGCTTACTGATTCCGGAGGATTTCAAGTATTTTCGCTTGCTAAACTAAGAAAAATTAATGATGATGGTGTAGAATTTAGTTCTCATATAGATGGCAATAAATATTTATTTACTCCTAAAAGTGTAATGGAAGCTGAACATATAATAGGAGCCGATTTTATTATGTGTTTAGATGAGTGTTCAAAACATGATGCAACTTATGATTATGCTAAAGAGGCCATGCTTAGAACTCATAAATGGGCTAAAGAGTGTAAAGATTACCACGACAGTACTCCAAACAGTGAATATCAGTATCTTGGAGGAATTATTCAAGGCGGAATGTTTGATGATTTAAGAAAGGAAAGTGCTGAAACTTTAGTAAATATGGATTTTCCTTTTTATTCTATAGGAGGACTTTCGGTAGGCGAAACTCCTGAAAAGATGCATGAAGTATTGTCAAAAGTTATGATTTATACTAATAAAGAAAAACCACGCTATTTAATGGGTGTAAGCGAACCTAGAGATATACTTAATGCTGTTATGGAAGGTATAGATATGTTTGACTGTGTTATGCCTACAAGAAATGCTAGAAATGGAGAGGCTTTCACGATGAATGGTATTATTAGAATAAGAAATTCAAAATATAGAACTGATGATACTGTATTAGAAGAAGGTTGTGATTGTTATACTTGTAAAAATTTTTCTAGAGGATATCTTAATCATTTAGATAAAGTGCATGAAATATTATTTTCAACACTTATGACTATACATAATTTAAGATTTATGCAAAGATTTATGAGAGATTTAAGAAATTCTATTGAAAAAGATGTATATTCCGATTATAGAAAGGATATGATGAAAAAATTTTATGAAAATTAATATTATATTTTACATATTTCTGTAAATTATTATATAATATATAGATAATAAATAATTAGGTGAGTTTTTATGGATAGTAAATATGCTAATCTTTTGGATAAATATAATGCTATTTTATCTGAAAAGCCAAATGATTCATATACTATATCAATATTAGCAAGAATTGCTATGAAAGATAATAGATTTGAAGATGCTGAGAATTATTATAATTTTGTTCTTAAAAATGATTCTGAGTATCCTGAAGCATTATACATGATGGGGTTTCTTTCTATGAGAAAGAGGCAGTATTCTGAAGCTCTTAATTATTTTAGAAAACTCATATCCATAGGAAAAGCTAATTCATTTGTATATGAGTATGCTGCTGTTCTTGATAAAGAAAATAGAAGGGAATATTTGGAAAAAGCATTAGAACAATCAAAAGAGATAAAAACTAGAGCTAAAGATTATAAAAGATGTTCGTATATGGCATTTCAAACATTTATTTGGAAAGAATATAATTTATCTTTGGAATATGCTAATTTAGCTTATACTGCCAAACAAACCAATGATATTATTAACTTATTGGGATGTTTATATCATCATAATGAAGATTATGATAGAGCACTTTCACTTTTCCATGAAGTTAATGCTAATTATGAAGGTAATAATTCTTATGTTTTATGCAATATAGCTTCTTGTTATAGAAAAAAAAATAGTAATAAAATGGCTATAAGATATTTAGAAAAGGCTATGGAAGTTGATAGTGAGGATAAATTAATATATTATAATATTGGTTCTATATATGCTATTACTGGAAATAAAAAATTAGCAGCTGAAAATTTTGAAAAAGCGTTAGAAATAGATGAAAATTATAATGAAGCTAGAAAGGCTTTAGATTCTGTTAAAGAATAATTATTTTTTGTTTACATAATATTAAAAAATTATTTAAATAATCTTTAAATATTATTTAATTTAGTATATTATATTATTCAATATTTGAAAAAATATATGTGGGGTATTTTAACGGTGAATTTTTTTGATTATATTAAATACAATTTGTTTAACATAAGAACACCCGAATTAGTAGAAAAGATGCGTATGGAAGAGTATTCGGATAGAATATCAAAACAAAAATATGGTTTTGTAGATTTAAAGACTAAATCTTTAACAGCTGCTTGTGCGAAATTTGTTTTTGAAATGTATAAAGTTATAGGTCCATTAGTTTCTCCATTAAAAGAAGAATTTATAATAAAAGATGGAAAACAATTTTCATATTATCTCATAGAAGTTTCTTTTAATAATGAAATAAAAGAGTTGTATGCTACTTTAAATAGAGATTATATGATGGCTCAAATACAAGCAGGCAAAAATCCTAATACTGTATTTAATGAAGTTAAAAATAATTTTGTAAAATTTAAAAAATATATAAGCGGTGAAAATGGGAAGGAAATAAATTTAACTTTTAATTTGCTTAAAGATTTTGCTCAGCTGTCAAATTTTGATTTTTTCCTTTTTCTTAGAGCTTTCTGTCCTTCATTTGTTGATGGTGCTTATAGTTCTAACCCTCAATTTAAGGCAAGTTCTAATATGCAGATAGTTGATGATATTGTTAAGTTAGATTATGCTGTTAATTCTATTACTATAAGAAAAGAATTATTATCTGCATTAAATATTTTTCAGCAGTATATAGGTATGCCTCCAATACCGGAAAAAAATATTAAGGCTTTTTTAGCTAGAATAAAATATTTACAAACACCAGGGGTATTAAGTGATATTATAATATATCTACTTAAAGATTTTACATATAAGTGTACCATCAATCCTTCTAATGTTAATATATTTGTGAATTATATAACAGATTTTACTAATAATCTTAAAAAAGATATGGATAGTATTGTTGCTGAAATAAAAAGTAGTAAAATTGCTGGTATGCGTAATAAAATGTTTAATGGTGTAGAAATACTAAAGCTTCAAAATGTTAATGAAGAAAAAAATGAACAGTTAGAAAAATTTGATTGTCCTATATTTACTTGCGTTGAACCTTTGCAATACATCAAAACTTTTATTATAGAAATGTTTGATATGAATTATAAAGCTCCATTAAATGATATGTTTTTAGGTGCTGAGTTTGTGCATAAAGATAGAAATTCAATGGGATTAGATGCTTTTTATACTTTAAGCGATGTTATAGAAGGCATACAGAAATTTGATACTATGTTAAGTCCTGAATCTGAGAATTTTAAACGTCTTAAAGGATGGATTATATCAAAGAATAAGGCTAATGCTAATAGAGATCTAATAGAATCTATGGTTAATAAAATAGATGCTGAAGGAAATAAAATTGTTCTTAGCGTATATAATTCTGTTATAGACCTTACAACAATAGTAAAAAATGTTGTTGAAGATTGTGCTAGCGGAAGTAAAACTGAAATAAGCAATGCTAACAAAGTTCAGAATTTACAAAAATTTAATTTAAATATAGCTAGGGATATGCTAGATAATTTTGATAATTTTATTGCTCTCATGAAAAATTTTATAAGGTAAATTGTGTAATGAAGAAAAATCATAAAACAGCTTTACAAGTAATTGTAGGTGTTATAATAAGTATTGTTTGTTTATATTTTGCTTTTAGAGGCATAAATATAAAAGAGTCAATAGAAATAGTAAAAAATATTAATGTTGTATATTTTTTAATTTCCCTAGTATTAAGTATTTTGATAATAGCTTTAAGAGGACTAAGATGGGAATGTTTTATTCCTCTTAAAAAACCAATAAAAAAAAGAACTATAGTTATGGCAACATATATAGGTTATATGGGCAATAATATTTTGCCTGCTAAACTTGGAGAGGTTGCTCGTGCTTATATTTTGGGTGTAAAAGAAGGCGTAAGTAAGTCAGCATTAATAGCTTCTGTTGTTACCGAAAGACTTTTCGATGTTATAACAGGAGGAGTTATATTAACACTTTCTGTTATATTTATACCTAATTTGCCTAAACAAGTTACTTATGCAGCATTTGCTTTATTTATTTTTTCTATAGTTGGTATTTTAGTTTTAATATTTTTGGTATGGAAAAGAGAATTTGCTCATAAAGTTTTTCATAAAATTTTTGGAATACTGCCTAAAAATATCGGGGATAAATTAATTGAATTTTCCTGCAATTTTATAGACGGAATAGGATTTAAAAATGATCCTAAGCATATATTTTTAATATTTTTATACACTATTTTATATCTTATAGGTCAAATACTAACCATAAGTTTTTTAATGGCAGCTTTTAATATTAAAGCATCTGTTATGATAGCATTATTTATGTTTGCTGTAGGCGGTTTTGGATTTGCCGTACCTTCTGCACCTTCTGGAATAGGACCTTTTGAATGGGCTATTGTATTTGGGCTTTCTCTTATAGGCATAGAAAAAAGTATAGCATTCCCTTATGCTCTTGTATATCATATGATGGGTATACTTCCTATAGTAATAATTGGATTTATATTCTTATTTATACTAGGTGTAGATTTAAAAACAGCTACTAAATCTGAATAAAATAATAGGAAAACGTATAATAAATACATTCGCCCAAAAAACTATATATGATATTTTATCTATTCTGCCTGATATAAAGGTATTCCAGATTTTTCTTCTTTTGTCCTTAATAATCCAAATTGTATTGTTAGTAAAGCAACTATTCCTAATGTGTATTGATAATAGTTAGCTCCCAATATATCGAATGGTGATAATCCAGATATGCCGCAGCATAATAGCATTTGTCCGCTATGAGGCAATATGCCTTGAGTTACGCAGCTAAATATATCTAATAAACTTGCAACTCTTTTAGGTGCTATATTATGTATTTTAGCTATAGTTTTTGCAAAAGGTGCTGAAATAATAATAGCTATTGTGTTGTTAGCCAATGATGCATCTATTAAGCTAACCATAGCAGCTATTCCATATTCGCCTCCTTTTCTTGTTTTTATTCGGCTGTTTAATCTGTTAATAAGTAAATCTATTCCGCCATACTCTTTTGCTATCCCAGTAAGTCCTCTTATCATTATAGACACTATAGCTATACTAAACATTCCTGTCATACCGTTGGTAATAGCTTGAGCAAATGTTATTATATTTAATGTACCTAAAAACAATCCTATAATTCCAGATATTATAGTGCCAAGTAAAAGAACAACTATTACATTTACTCCTGCTACGGATGTGACTAAAACTGTGATGTATGGAATAACTTTAATAATATTATAATTAAAATTTCCTTCCAAAGTTGCTTCTATATTAGACATACTGTATAGTATAATTGCAACTATTGCAGCTGGTAAAGCTATTATTAAATTCATTTTGAATTTTTCATTCATTTTACATCCAGCTCCTCTGGTAGCCGCTATAGTTGTATCAGAAATTATTGATAAGTTGTCTCCAAACATTGCTCCTCCCATAACAGCAGCTATTGCTATAGCAGATGATATTTCAGCTTTATCAGCTATTCCAACAGCAATAGGACCTATTGCCGCTATAGTACCCATAGAAGTGCCCATAGCAGTTGCTATTAATGCAGATACGGCAAATATTCCAGCAAATATAAATTGTAATGGACATATACTTAACCCCAAATTAACTGTTGTTTCTACACCCCCCATAGCTTTTGATACACCTGAAAATGCTCCAGATAAAATAAAGATGAGACACATTAATATTACACTTGAATCCCCTGCATTTTTTGCAAAAATATCTATTTTATCATCTAGTTTTCTTTTTCCTATCATAAGAGATACTATAAAAGCAGCAAATAATGCAGTTTCTCTAGGAATTTGCTTAAAAGGATCTGCTACATTTATTACAGAAAAAACTATTCCTGAACATAAGTATATTAATAAAAATACAATTAATGGTAAAAATGATAATAAACCATAATTTTCCTTTTTATTATTTTTATACATGATTTTCTCCTCATATAAAAAATATGTCTATTAAAAATTATAGAAACTTTGTTTAAAATCTTCTATCAAATCTTCAACATCTTCTATACCAACAGATATACGTATTAGACCATCTGTTATTCCTGATTGTTCTCTTATTTCTTTAGGAACACTTAAATGAGTCATGCTTGCAGGATGCTGTATCAAAGTATCAGGGTCTCCTAAACTTACAGCTATACTTGCTATTTTTAATCCGTTTACAAGTTTTTTTCCAGCTTCAAAACTGCTCATTCCATTTATATTATCTTTAAGTTCAAAAGAAAATATACCAGAATACATACCATTCATTTGTTTTTTTGCTAATTCATGGAATGGATTAGATTCAAAACCCAGGTAATATATTTCTTTTATGAATGGAACAGTTTTTAAATATTCTGCTAATTTCATGGCATTATAGCAGTGTCTTTCTAATCTAATAACTAAAGTTTTTAATCCTCTAAGTATAAGATATGAACTTAAAGGGCTAGGAGTAGTTCCGCATATTTTGGTAGCACCATTAACTCTTATAAGAGATATATCATCTTTTTTACCTATTACAACTCCTCCCAAAACATCACCATGACCATTCAAATATTTTGTAACACTATGTATTACTATATCAGCACCTAATTTTATTGGGAATTGTATTGGAGGAGGTGCAAAAGTGCTGTCAACTATTACTTTAACACCTCTTTCATGAGCTATGTCAGATACCGCTTTTATATCTGTAACCTTCATCAAAGGATTAGTAGGTGTTTCAAAGTATATTAATTTTGTTTTTTCTGTGAATGCTTTTTTTACAGCATCTAAATCTGATGTATCAACAAATGTTACATCTATTCCAAATTGGGGTAAATTAGTCCTCATTACTACAGAAGTTCCTCCGTAAAGAGTATCTCCGCATATAACATGATCGCCTGATTTTAAAAAAGCTACCATTGTGGCTCCAACAGCACCCATTCCAGATGCAGTTGCAACACAGTCCTCTCCTCCTTCTATTATAGCCATTTTTTCTTCTAGTATTCTAGTAGTTGGGTTTCCTCCTCTTGTATACATGTAGCCTGGTATAGTTTTATTAAATTTCTGTGCTCCTTCTTCTACTGTTTCAAAACAAAAAGTAGAAGTTTGATATATTGGGGTTGAAAGTGCTCCTGTTAAAGGATCGGGATTTTGAGCTGCATGTACAACTTTCGTATTAAATTTTACATTGCTTAAATTTAATTTTGACATTTTTATTCTCCTAAAATAAATTTTGGTATTATTTAAATTGTAATCGGTATCATTATAAATTCAGCTTGGGAAGCTAATATATTTAATTTAAATTTGGTAATATAAACTCACGGTTTATTTAATAAGAATTGACTCGGGAAAATATGAATTAATAATAAAGCTGAAAAATATTATAATATATTTTACAATAAACATTTTTAACTTCCTAAATATTTGAATACAAATAGTATAGCATACTATATTTATAAGTCAATAGTATATACTATTTTAGCAGTATATTATCACTATGTTTCTTTCTTTGTCTTGAATAGGAAGGTTTTTTATTTCTATATTATATTTATTTTTTGAAATATTTGCTTCTTTTAATTCTTCTTCTATTTTTTCCATTTTGCCTTTATAAGCTATTAATTTTCCATTTTTTGTTTTTATTTTGGAAAATATTTTTAATAATACGGCAATATCAGAAAAAGCTCTTGAAGTTACAGTATCATATTTATCTTTTATTTCATAGGCATTAATACATTTTACTTCTATATTATTTAAATCTAATTCTTTTTTGGCAATTTTTAGGAAATCGGCTTTTTTGTTTTTAGATTCGCATAAAGTAAATTTTTTATTGCTGTAAATAATAGATAGAGGTATAGCCGGGAGTCCAGCCCCGGAACCTATATCTATTATATTATCATAATCATAAAAGAAATTTAAAGCTAAAAGACAGTCTGATATATGTTCGGCAAAAAAAATTTCTTTCGTTTTGGCACCAGTTATATTTACATTTTTATTGTAATCCATAACAAGCGATGCATATTTTATTAGTTTATCTTTATTATTTTCAGTTATTTCAATATTTGTAATTTTATAAATATAATCTATTATTGAATTATAATCTATCATTACCAGCCCAATTTTCTTGCACTTTGTTTTGCACTATCTCCAGCAGAAACATTTGTTATATTGTAACGTAATTCTCTCTTATCTGTTTTGCTTTTCATTATAAACTCTTGAGGATAAGGTATATTATTAACTGTAGTATAAGCACCTAACTCAATATTTACAACATTATCCATAAAAGCAGTGGAGAAACTTCTTACTCTATAACTAGATGCAGAAAAAACTATAGTATCAACTCTATCATTATAACCTATTTTTAATGTATGCCAATTTTTTCCTAATGTAATATTACTGCTTACTATTTTTTTTGATAAATCTATAAATTTATACTCTAATACATCAGCATAAACTTTAGGGAAACGCATTATAGGGGCTTCTAATGAAAATTCATTAAAGTTTCTTTTTAATGGGGCTTCCAATTCAGGTAAATCCAAAGTAAGTTGATTATCATTTACTTTAGCATCCATTATTAAACTTCCTAAAAGCCCGTCTACAACATTCATATATTTATTATTACTATTTTTATAATAATTAACAAGCATAGGCATTTGATCCAAATCATCTCCGCTGTAAAATGCTCCGCCTGATGAGTATATAGTTGTAAATGGAGATTTTGAAAATCTACTAAAAGCCTCTTTCATAATATCTTTTTCATTTTGAGCAAATATTAATTGAGTAAATAATATAGTTAATATAATATATTTCATTGTTTGCTAACCTCTTTTAATAATCTTATAATTTAAAACCCTATTTATCTTCGGTTAAACTTTCTATTTTATCTTTTACTCCTTCCTCATCATAATCAAATTCTTTATTAATAGAACTTATTGATTTTCTATAATATTTAAGAGCATTTTTATAATCATTCTTAGCATAATATGCATCTGCTATATGATAGTATATTTCAGCTTTAGAATCTTCATCAATATATAAAACTGCTTTTAATAAAGTTTTTAAAGCATTATCATAGTCGCCCTTTTTATAATAAGCAAAACCTAATGTATCTATATAATGAGGAGATTTAGGTTCAAGTTCCACTGCATTTTTTGAAAGTTCTATAGCTCTGTCTAGATCTGTTCCTAAAGATGCTAATGCCCAAGCTAAGCTGTTCATATTTTGTGGGGAAGTTTTATCCTGTGAATATTTATAATTAGCATATAAAAGTGCTGAGTTTGTATTTTTTACAGCCAATGCAGTTATATAAGGTATATTTAATCTGTATTCATTAGTGTTGGATTTATTGCTGTTAAAATATTCTAAATCTTCCTGCAAATATTTATTAGCATTATTAACATCGTTATCAAATAAGTAACTGTAAGCTCTTAAATAACTATATGAATATTTTTCTTTTTCAAATTGATTTATAGCATTTATAGCTAAATCGCTTTCGCCTATTTCTGTAGCTGTTAATACTAATGATACTAGTTCATTTTCTTTTATATTATTATTTTTCAAAGATAAATATTTATCAATCATCTCTTTTGATGCTTTAAAATTATTTTGATTTTTGAACTCTAAAGCAGCCTGTAAATATAAGTTATTAAATTTTCCAGTATTATCATAGCTTATTAATTTTTCTATATGACTAGGAAGAGCATCTATATTGTTAAGCATTAAATAAAATGATATTATATCCATTTCAGCATTCATTTTATTATCTTCATCTCCTATTTTGTTTATCATTTTATAATATGTCTGTATAATATCTAAGTCTATCTCTCTTCTATCTAGATCTGTTTCTATCATATTTAAAGCATTGCTGTATCCATTGTTTTGAGCTTCAAGTATTATAGATAATATTTTAGGAGTGTTATTATCAAGTGTATCTATTTCAGAAAATAATTCTTTATTATATTTATCTGACATGAAGCTCAAATATGCACTTAAAAATAATGAATCATCAACTATAATACTATTTGAATATGCTTCATTATATTTTTCTAAAGCTTGATAACTTTTCACTATTCCATAAGCGGCACTGTATTTATCAGCAGGTGATAATTGAACATCTTGAAGTTTATTAAATCTATTGATTGCATTTGAAAATCGGCTTAGATAAAATTCACTCATACCATAATAAAAGTTATAGTATTGAATATAATTATTGCTTGCTTTTCCATTTTCATTTACTTTAGAAAAATAGTATACTGCTTTTTCAAGTTCTTTATTTTGATAATAAGTAAAACCTAATAAAATTAAAGCATCATTGTTGTCTGGCTCCAATTCATAAGCACTTTGAAGATAATATTGGGCTTTTTTTATATCATTAATAACAAATATATTTCTTTCTGCAGCTTTAATCAATAATTCAATATCTTCAGGATTATCCAAAACTAATTTATCATAAATTCTTGAACTTTCATAATATTCTCCCAAAGCTTCATGAGTTTCTGCCAATGTAATATATATTTCTTTATTTTGAACACATTTAAGAACTTCCTGCAGTATAACTTTTGCACTTTCTAAATCTTTAAGTGTTTCTTCTGTTATAGTTTTTGATGCTAATGCTTTTTCTTTGTAATATAAAGCTAGACTATATGCAGCCTTTGCCTCTTCTTCATTTCTAATGTATTGAGAAGCTTCATCTTGAGCGAATATATTAATTGCATTAAAAACAAATATTAGTAATATAATGCCGAATCTTTTAACAAACATTTATGATAACTCCAAAGTTTAGTTTACATAATTTTAATATATATTTACATTTATATCAATATAAAACTAGAATAATAGATTATAGGTAAATACTATTATTATTTATTTGCAGTTTCTGCCTCTTTTTGATTATTTTCTTTTGCAAATGCTTTTTCTAATAAATCTTCTAATTTTTTATTAGTATAAAAATCAGCTTTAGCTTTTGTAACTATTTCTAATGTATTTTTTCTAGGTATTTTTATAGGTTCTCCCATAAATATATTATAGTTATTTTTCATAAGTTTAATAGTTTCATATCCCATTAATACAGCAACTAAACAGAAATGTCTGTATCCAATAGCTTTTTTTTCTATTGTCATAATATATTCAATTGATGTTCTGAATTCATTCATTGCAGATTCAATCATCTGACCAAGTGCTTCCATAGATTTATCTATATATGCCCCGTCTTCAAAATATGGAGCAGGATTTTCATTATCAAATAATGTCAAAGGCCAAAATATTCTTTTTTCTTTATAATCTAGTTTGGCATCTTTTATTATATTTACTTTTTGCAAAAATCTTCCTAAACTTTTTGCTTTTTCCTTATCCAAATCCAAATTATCAGATATTTTTGTAAGTTCAGTTAAATAAACTCCGACAGTTCCGGCAACGTAATAACAATAATCATCTAAATCTTCGAATGTTGATATATTATGATCTTGATAATATATCATTCCATATCCCATTTCTCTTAAGTATGATATTGATATGTTTTTTATATCCTGTTTAAATGCAAAAAATGCCTTTAATACAACCTCTATATTATCTATTAATACTTTATCATCCTCATTTATAGTATGTTCTATAACTATTCTTTTAAAATTTTCAAGATTATCAGTATTTTCTGTTTTTAATATGTTTATAAAACCAGTTATTAAAGTTTCTTTATCTCCTATATTATGACTAGAATCTTCTATAGTATCAATTATCCTAGCAAGCAAGTATTGAACTTCAACTTTATTTTTTTTATTTTTATCAAGTAATGGTATAGTCAAAGCAAAACTTCTTGAAACAAGATCTAATAGATATTTTGTATTAATTTTTGTTGCAGCCATATTATTATTTCCTAAACACTTTTATTTTTTTATTAATAAAGACACACAATGAACAGCTATTCCTTCTTCTCTTCCTACAGCGTCCATTTTTTCATTTGTTTTAGCCTTTATTGATATATTTTCTATATTTGTTGATAGTACTTTTGATAGGTTTTCACGCATTAAATCTATATAATTTCTTAATTTAGGTTTTTCTAATATTATTGTAATATCTGTATTTCCAATTATATAATTTTTGTCTTTCATTATAGAAATAGTTTTTTCTAAAAGGACTATTGAAGAAATATCTTTATATTTATCATCATTGTCTGGGAAATGACTTCCTATATCGCCTAAGGCCAAAGCCCCAAGTATAGAATCTATTAAAGCATGAACAACAGCATCAGCATCAGAATGTCCTTTCAATCCAAATTTATGAGGAATTTCAATGCCTGCTAATATTAGTTTACGATTTTCTGCAAATACATGTGAATCGTAACCATAACCTATTCTCATTCGTTGGTTTCCTATTTTTATTTTATGCTTAAATTATACAAAAATAGATTAATTTGTCAAACTATTTTATATGTTTATTTATAGTATGTATAATATGTATGATTTAATAGTTTGTATTTATATCTTATACATTAAAATTATACAAATTATAATTTATATATTGAATACCATGTAAAAATTTATATAATACTATACATAGAAAATATAAAAAAATGGAGAAGACAAATGAAAAAAATTGGTCTTTTACCTAGAATTATAATAGGTATAATTTTAGGTATATTAGTAGGTATGTTTCTTCCTGGTCCTATAGTGAGGATTTTTGTAACTATAAGCAGTATCTTTAGCTTATTCTTAAATTTTATAATTCCTCTTATGATAGTTGCTTTTATAGGTTATGGTATTGCCAATTTGACAGAAGGTGCTACTAAATTAATAGGACTTACTGTAGCAATATCTTATGGTTCAACATTATTAGCAGGAAGTATAGCGTTTTTAGTAGCATCTAATCTTTTCCCAACTCTTTTAGGTGCTTCTGCTTTAAGCAGCGTAAAAATAGAATCAGGTTTAGAAAGTTATTTTACCATACCTCTAAAACCATTGTTTGATGTTACATCTGCTGTTGTATTTGCATTTATTTTAGGTATTGGTATAACAATGTTAAGACCAAAAAAACAAGGTGAAGAATTGTTTTCTATAGTAAGAGATGCAGAAGAAGTTATACAAGCAATATTAAAGAATATAATAATTCCAATACTTCCTTTACATATTTTAGGAACATTTGCAAATTTAGCTTATGCTGGAAGCATACAGCATATACTTATAATATTTGGTAAAGTATTTGCTGTTGTTATCACTCTTCATATACTTTATATTACTGCATTATTTATAATATCAGGTGCTATAGCAAAGAAATCTCCTTTAATGCTTATTAGAAATCAGATTCCTCCATACTTTACTGCTGTAGGTACTCAGAGTAGTGCGGCAACTATACCTGTAAGTTTGATAGCTGCTGAGAAAAATGGAGTATCTGAACAAATAAGAAAATTTGTAATACCTCTTTGTGCTACTATACACTTGGCTGGTTCTATGATAACATTAACTTGCTGTTCTACAGCTGTTATATTGATTTTAGGACAAAATCCTACTTATAGTTCAATACTTCCTTTCATACTTATGTTAGGTATTGCTATGGTTGCTGCTCCTGGTGCTCCTGGCGGTGCTGTAATGAGTGCTTTGCCTTTCTTCTATATGATTGGAATAACAGGAGAAGAATTACAAGGTTTGATGATAGCATTATATTTAACTCAGGACTCATTCGGTACAGCTGCTAATGTATCAGGCGACAATGCTATAGCTGTATTTGTTGATTGGTTCTATCAAACAAAATTAAAAAAAGAAGCTTAAAAATTGACTTTCATTTAATAAAATGATAAAAGAGACAGCATAATATATTAAAATGCTGTCTCTGTTTTTTATATAATAATTATATAAAACTATTCTATTATATAACTGTCCACTATTTCAGCATAATAAGCTATATGGCAATCTTTGTTTGCTCCATAAAAAGTGCTTTCTACATTTTGAGGATAAAAAGTGTTCTTTATATTTTCAGGAAGTTCATTGTAGTCCTGTACCTTTTTATAAAGAATTTTGCATTCAAGAGTTAAAGGAAGCTCTTTAATTCCAGGAACTGAAATCATATTAGGTTCTTCTAATGTCAAATTAAGTTCTTTTATTTTATCAATATTATGACCGGATTTCATTCCGCATACTTTTATTATATTTCTGTCTATTTTATTAATTGGAATATTTACTGTAAATTCAGGATTTTTATCCAACATACTTCTAGTGTATCTATTTTCTCTTACAAAAATTACAAATACATTTCTATTCCATTCTACACCAAATGTTCCCCATGAAATTGACATAGGATTGATCTTGTTATCACATTTTGCTGTTATAAGAATACCTTTATTTAATTCTTTTAAAATATGGTTTATATATTCTAAAATATCTATTTTCTTTTTCATTCAATTATCCTCCTTTAATATAAAAAAATTGTACCAAAAATAAGTTAATTTGTCAAAGTAAATGTTTATATTTTGTTTTAAAAAATTAGCTTATTTACATTTTTACTAATTAAAGTATAATTTATCAAATAAACATAATAATTTTTAATATTGGACATAAAGGTAAATTAATATATGAATAAGATAAATAAAATATATATAGGATATCCTCCGTTTGAAAGTGACAGAGGAGTTGCTCTATTATCTCAAAACAGACAATTTCAATGGTTCAAGAGTCCTACATATATTTATCCAGTTGTTCCTGCAACTGCTGCCACTATGATAAAAAATGCTGGGTATGATGTTGATTTTGTTGATGCTATTGCTAGAAATATGACTACGCAAAAATGGTATGAATATTTAAATGAGAAAACTCCAGATTTATTATTCTTTGAAGTAAAAACTCCTGTTATATATAAGGCTTGGAAAATAGTTGATGATTTAAAAGAAAAATATCCAAATATGATTGTTGTTATTGCTGGAGATCATGTTACTGCTATGTCTGAAGAGACTATGAATAATTGTAAAGTTGATTATTTACTTACAGGCGGTGATTATGATTTTCTTCTTTTTAATTTAATAGAATATTTAAATGGCAAAGCACAATTAGAAAAAGGTATATACTATAGAGAATCAAATACTATAAAAAATACAGGATTCTTTGAATTAAGACATGATTTAAAAAGCCTTCCGTTTATAGACAGAGATTTAACTCAATGGCAAAGATACGCTTATGATAATGGTAATTTCAAACGCATACCAGGAACTTATATAATGGCAGGAAGAGACTGCTGGCATCATAGATGTACTTTCTGTTCTTGGACTGGCATATATACAAACTTCCGTGCTAGAACTGCTGAAAATGTTGTTGATGAGGTAGACTTTCTTTATAATAAATACAATATAAGAGAGATAATGGACGATACCGGATGTTTTCCAGTAAAGAAATGGCTTAATGATTTCTGTAATTATATGATAGATAAGAAGCTTAATAAAAAAGTTAATATAGACTGTAATATGCGTTTCGGTGCTTGTAATGAAGATGAATACAGACTTATGAAAAAAGCAGGATTCAGATTTTTATTATTCGGTTTAGAGTCTGCAAGTCAAAATACATTGGACAGACTCATAAAAGGAAATAAAGTTGAAGAGATACTTCCTTCTTGTAAAGCCGCTTCTGATGCTGGGTTATCTCCTCATATCACAGTAATGCTTGGTTATCCTTGGGAAACTGAAGAAGATATTGAAAAAACTTATGAGCTTACTAAAAAACTTCTTCTAAAAGGTTATGCTAAAACTATGCAGGCTACAATAATAATTCCTTATCCTGGTACAGAATTATTTAATCAATGTAAAAGAGAAAATTGGCTTACTACAGAAAATTGGGAAGATTATGATATGCGTAAAGCTATAATGAAAACTGATGTAGGCGAAGAAAAAATAAAATGTTGGATACAAAAACTTTATAATCTTAGCTTTACTCCTCAGTTTCTAATGCATAAAGTATTATCAATAAGAGATTTAGACGACATAAAATATTATTTGAGGGCTTTTAAAAAAGTATCAAAAGGGCATTTAAAAGATTTTGAATAATTAATAAAGATAAATTGTTAGTACTTTTTTGATATAAGCACTAACAATTTATAAAAACTTTATTTCATATTAGCTTTTTTATTCATTATAATAAAGTATACTATATTAAAAATAATAATTAGAAACAATAAACTTATTACTGCTATATGTGAATAAAGAGAAATATCATTAGCTATGTATAACATTTTTGGAAGTTTCCAATCTACTTTTTTAAATGATGCAAACTTATCTAAATCTTCTTTTTGTTCTATAGAAAATCCTGTAAATTGTTTATAATTATTATCAAAAAATATCAAACTATTTGGATGAGTAAAATTATAATAATTGTTTGATATTTTGTATATAGATCCTTCGTCTTTTTCTTTAAAAGTGTCAAGTACGTAACCATATATAGGTTCGTATGGAAATCGGGAAGAATATAAATTGAAAGAATCTTTATTTATAAATTGTTCTAATAGTTTTTGCCTTGAATTATTATCTTGTTCATTAAATGATAATATAGTGTTTACTTTATAACTGTTATTGCTCCCTAAATTATTTATTTTATTCCAAGTCTCTACACCTATTTCTACATTTATATCATTGAATCCTGATTCATTAGCAAATGTATCAGCATGTTTATATAAAAAGAAAATAATATTATATATATTCAATAATAATAGTAATAATATGGCAGATTTTTTATTACCAAATAGCTTATATTTATTAAGTAAATAAGAAAAAAAGATTATAAAAGGTATTATTAACACAGACCCCATTCTTAAATTTAAATTTACATTTTTTAGTATTGGAAATAAAGATAAATATAGCCATATTGCAAAAAGTATTATTTTAAACTTATCAATTTTTTTTAAGTTATGAAGATATTCCTTAATATATTTTTTATTAACTATACATATTATTATAATTATAGGAATCATCATGAAAGGAAATGATAAATCATTTTCATGTATACCGCTATATCTAATATTAAAAAATACATTTAAAGAAAATAATTTCTCAAAAAATGCGACTATTGATAAAATGAAATCATGGTAAATTACTTCAAATATTTTATAAAAAGGTTCATTATCAACCATTGATTTTCCTCTATCTATTTTAGAAGCTAATATAAACGTTGGTATTAATTTAGATAAACTTAGAATAAAAGATATTGATACAGATAATATTACAGAAATACATTTTTTCAAAAAATCTAAATCTAATTTAAAACAAATAGCAGCAATTCCAAGAAGTACAAAACATGTATAGAAAAAGATTGTTTGAATAGCTCCGCCAAATATCATAGAAGAAAAAATTAAAGAACCAAATAATATTCTTATAAGAAAACTAAATTTTAATTTAGATATTGTGTTAGAAAAAAAATATAAAAACTATTAATGCTGTAAGCGGATGATATATAAATGCCCAGTGTCCTGCTCTAAGATGGTATATATAATATCCTGTACATGAAAAAAATACAGCACCTGTTAAAGAACTTATAAAATTAAAATTAAAGTCTTTTATAAGAAAAATATATATGCATGTAAATCCAATTATAGAAAATATAAAAGTTAATAAATTATAGCTATACCAAAATGGAATGATTAAAGTAAGGAAATATAAAGGAGAATATTGAATATATTGAGGATTTGCATAACTAAGAAGTCCTCCTCCGGATAATGGTGAAGCCCATTCAATATCAAGTCCGTTATTTTGATAGTATAAAAACATACTTACAATCTTTGGTTCTATTAAACCATAGTCATGCCCTATATATGGATAATTACTATTTAAAAGTAATATTTGCGATATAGATGTAATAAAGCAAAATATAATCAAAATCAATTTTTCTTTTTTCTTGTCTAAAATTATAATAAAAGTTTCTTTATTGGATTTAATAATATATACAAATGAAACTGTAAATACTATTGTAAGCAAATAAAATAACACCATCATAATATTTTCCTGTTTTATTTTTCTTTAATTTTTTTAAGATATTATTGTGTTTCTTGAACTATTTATAAAGGAAAGTTGTATTTATAATTTTATAATGTTTTTGATTCTATTATAAAAACATTGTTTTATATCTAATTTTATATATATGAAGTATCATAAATATTTTCTGAAACATAATTTTTAATTTATTATTCATAGAGCACTATAAATTTAAAAATACTATATTAATTCAATAAAAAAATCAATATTTTTTATTGATTATAGTATTTATATTATAATTAATTCATGTTATACTAAATATGATATTATTTATACATTATAAATAAATATTGGTTTTTAATTTAAATAACAAAATATGGAGTAATTATTATGGCTAGAGTAAAATTTATGGAATATGAAGAAGCTCAAGGAAAAGTAAAAGAGGCTTTCGATTATCAAATTAAAAAAAGCGGCAGTGTTACAAACATGAAAAAAGCATTATTAAATGACTATGCTACTTATGAAGCATTTATGGGTTGGTATGTTTCATTTAATAGATTGGTAGAAGTCGTTGGTAAAAGAGCTGCTATGATATTAGCACATTCTGTTTCTACTACTAACGGATGTATGCTTTGTTCTTTATTCTTCATCAGAGATTTAAAAGCCATAGGAGATGATCCTAAAAATCTTAAACTTGATGAAAAAGAACAATTATTATCACAATTAGGTATGCAAATGGTTAAAGACCCTAACGGTGTAACTGATGAACTTATGAATAATCTTAAAAAACATTTCAATGATTCTGAAATAGTTACTATAGTTGGTTTTGCTGCCCAGATGATGGCTACTAACAATTTCAATGCAGTATTAAAAATAGATTTAGATGAATCTTTAGTACCTATACAAGGCGAGTTTGAAAAAGAAACTTGGAGAGCAAAAAATAATTAATTTATTATTTAGTAATAATAAAACTATAAAAAATAACAAGGGAATAAAAGTCCCTTGTTATTTTTTGTAATAAATATATTATTTATAGATTAAATAAAAAATTTGGTAGAATAAATGGTAAGCATAATAATCACAACGAAAAATTCTGAAGATTTTATAGCAAATTGTATTAATGCTGCAAAAAATTCTAATTATAAAGATATAGAAATAATATTGGTTGATAATAATTCGGAGGATAGAACTTTAGAAATAGCAAAAGAATTAGGGGCAAAAACTTTTACTAAAGGTCCTGAACGTTCTGCCCAAAGAAATTATGGTTCTGAAATGTCAAGCGGCGATATAATAGGTTTTTTAGATGTTGATATGACTTTATCAGAAAATGTTATAACTGAATGTTTGGAAATTTTTGATAAGAATAAAAATGTGCAGGCTATTTATATACCTGAAAAAATTTATGGAAATAGTTTTTTTAATAGGGTAAGGAGTTTTGAAAGGTCATTTTATGATGCAACTGTAATAGATGCTGTAAGATTTTTTAGAAGAGATGCTTTTATCAAAATAGGAGGCTTTGATCTAAATTTAAATGGTACAGAAGATTGGGATATAGACAGACGCATAAAACAAATAGGAGAAGTTGACATAATAAAATCACCTCTTTATCATCATGAAAACCATACACTTAAACAATATATAATAAAAAAAAGTTATTATGCCTCAAACTTTGACAACTATTTTAAAAAATGGGGACATGATGAAACAACTAAAAAACAATTTGGTATGTTTTATAGATATATTGGAGTTTATATAGAAAAAGGTAAATGGAAGAAATTGTTTATGCATCCTATTTACTCAGTTTCAATGTATTTTTTAAGATTTTTAATTGGTGTTGTTTACATACTTTCTAAATTTAATATTTCAAAAAAAGAAAATGTATATAAGGGTAAGAATGATAAATAGTAATAAACAACTATTAATAATAATTTCAATATTGGCAATTATAATAGGAATTTTTATAAGATTTTATATATATAATAAAACTATAGTTGGAAATCCGCCTAGATTGGATGAACAATATCAATTTTATCAGACAGAGAAGCATTTTAATGAAAAGAAATTTCCAATAGAAGGGGCATTTTTGAATACTCCTAATACTTATGATAGTGAAGATAATGCAAGAATTCCTGGAGGATATTTTTATTTGTCGTATATGTTTAAATATTTTATAGGAGGAAAAACCTATGAAGGTGCAAGGCTTGTAAATCTAATAATTTCGTTATTGGTAAGTATTATATTTTTTGTTTGGATTTATAAAAGATTTGGGCTTATAACATTAAGTATTATGCTTTTAATAATGTCAGTAAATGTATATTTTTTAAGTGTAGGAAATGATGTATATAATCCTCATAATCCTTTTATACTTTCTTTTATATTCCTACCTGTTCTTTATGAATATTTATATAATGAAAAGAAATTTCTTTATGGGGTTTTACTATTTCCTATATTAGCATTATCTGCTCAATGCCATTTTTCTAACTTCTTTTCAATAATTCCTTCTTTAATAGTATTTTTTATAATTAGATGGAAAAAGGATACTAAGAAAAATATAATACCTTTATCTATTGGAGTATTTATATCATTTTTGACTTATTTGCCTTATTTGATATATCAATTTCAAAATAACTTTGAAGGGCTTTCAAAAATATTGGGTAGAAAATCAGAAATAGACGCTGTTAATATAATACAGCCTCCTCAAATATATTCCATACTTCTTTTCACTACAAATGAATCAGGCGGTAAATATGTTAATGGATTAAAAGATATAATTAATTCTTATTTTGGAAGCAATCCTTTATACGCTTTTAGTTTTATATTTTATATATTATCATTTGTATTTGCTTTATTGGTATTAATTTATACCTATAAACATTTTTTTACTAAGAAAATGATAACAGAAGATACTAAAGAAACAGATGCATTAAGAGATCTATTATTTTTCTATATTGTATATATTCTTTCTACAATAGTATTTTATATGCTTGGAGGAATAGCCGGAGGCGGAAGACCTCATTATTTTTATTCTTCATTTACATTAGGATTTGTGCCTTTTATATATTTTATAGAAAATATAAAATATACAAAACCTAAATATATTAATTATATTTTCTTATATACTTTTTTAAATATGATTGCAATTATTATTTATAAAATATAAATAAAATTAAAACTCTATTATATCATTAAACGATTGTTTATTTTTCCATTTAATAAATTCATCAAATGTTTTAACATTGTCTTTTAATACAGCCTTATAATATTCTATGCCCATTATTTTTATATCATCTGGTGTTTCGTATTTTAATTTTAAAATAATATTTCTTTTTTCTTCTGTAAGCATATTTATTATATTATCAGCAACTTTTTCAAAATATCCATCATAATGAGAACCTTCAAGTATATTAATAATATCTATTTGCCAAATATTATTATCATTATATTTGTAATATAAATGCCATTCTATGCAATGTTCATTCGTGTCCATTAGATTTTTGTATATAACATTTTGTATTTTTTTGTTATTTGATATTTTTGATATTGCATTAAAACTTTCTAGTATATCTAATTTAGAAGAATATACATGAAAATCAATATCTTTATTTTTCATAAGAAGCCCCATTTTAAGAGAGCCTACAAGATTGATTCTGTAGTTTATTTCTTTAAATATATTTTCTATATTAAGTTCTTTTATGATTTCAAAGGCTATTTTGCTATTATAATTTGAAAGTTCTAATATATTTTTCATAATAAAAATATTATATTGCAAATTTTTCTATGTCAATATTATTAAATAAATAAAAAAATATATTTCAATTAATAATATTATTAAGCATTTTATAAAAATACTGTATTAAATGTTTAATTTATATATTTTAGGATTAATTTTATTATATAATTAATAGATAGCTTACAATATATAAAAAATAATTATAAAAAAGTAATTAATGTACTTTACTTTATTTTTTCTTAATATATAATATAGTATATAGGGTGATGATATGTTTTTAATTAATAATTTTAAATTAATCATTTTCTTAAATCAGGATGCCTTTCCCGAGATTTATTCTTTATAATATACCGTGTGTATATTCGATTTTACTTCTAAATAAATAATAATCATAACTTATTAAAATTGAACTAATTAATAGTTTTTAAGTTATATATTAATTCTATTTTAATTGAATTAACTTGTATCAATTTTTAAAGGATTTTTATATGTCTAAAGTATTAGTGGAATTTATAAATACATGTCCAACTTGTGATGGATATTCTTCATATTTAAATGAATTGCAAAAAGAATATGATGATAAAATAGAAGTAAAATTGTATTATGCGGGAAAAGATTTTGATTATTTAGAGAAATATGGAATGATAGACAGAGGTACATTAATTATTAATGGAAAAGATAGATATGATGTTTTAAGTAAAAAATTAATAGAACAGGAAATAAAGAAAGCTATAGAAGCTCAAAATTGTTAATAGGAATAATAGGAGGGAAAATTATATATGTTAATGCGTTTTTTATATGTATTTTGGGACTTTCTCCTTATAAGTTCTGAATGGATTATTATTAGTTTGCTATTATCCGGTATAATACATGCATTTGTTCGTCCTCAAGTGCTGCAAAAGTCTATAGGAAATAAAAAAATATCTTCTTTGATAAAAACAACAATATCAGGAGCAATTCTTCCTATATGCAGCTGCGGAGTTTTGCCTTTAGCATTAAGTTTATATAGAACTGGTGCTTATTTAGGTCCTACTCTTTCATTTTTGGTAGCTACTCCTATAATAAATCCTGCAGCAATAATAGTATCATTTGCTATGTTAGGTAAAGAAATAACTTTTATATATATATTATGTGGAATATTACTTCCTATAATTATAGGAATATTAGGAAATATTTTTGGAGGAAATGAATTAATATCTCCAGAAGTTTTGAAATTGCAAAGTATGAATATTAAAATTCCAGAAAATACTTATGTAGATAAAACACCTTGGTACAAAAAATTCTATAATGGTATTTTATGGGGGTTTAATAATCTTGGAATAGAAATAAGCAGATTTATTTTAATAGGTACTTTATTCGGAGCTGTTTTGATAACAGTTATACCTCAGGCATTTGTAATGCAGTATTTAAGCAATCCTAAATTAGTATCAATAATAGGTATAACTGCAGTAGGCTGTATAATGTATGTATGTGCTTTAGGTCATATTCCATTTATTGCGGCATTGATATCTGCCGGAGCTTCACCTGGTGTAGCAATTACATTTTTAATAACAGGTGTTGCAACAAATATATCTGAATTAATTAGCATGTATAAGCTCATAGGTAAGAGAACTTTAATCATATATCTTGTTTCTATGCTTTTTTTTGGTATCTTGATAGGTTATATTACAAATATTTTATTAACGGATCATTTTACGCCCATCTTTGATTTATCAAATTCCCAAAGGCAAATAGAAATAGCCAATAACATTAATATTACTTTCCCCAGTTGGTTTAAAAATTTATGTGCAATTATAGTATTATTTATGGGCTTATATTCATGGTTTATGATTTTAATAAAAAAATAAAGATATTAGTAAATAGGGAAAAACAATTTCAATGTTGAAAGTATTATATGCTGTGTGCGTTTTTATACTAATATCTTGCAGTAACAATAAAGAGGATATTTCAAATGTAGATGGAATAAAAAATAATGAACTTTATGAAGCCTATATTGAAAAATATTCGGATAAAGAATTACTAATATTTTTGGAGGGAGATTTCAGTGGCGATAATATAGATGATTTAATAATAATTTATAGAGAATCAGCTTATTCAAATAAATTGGTAGGCATATACAAAGATTCAAATGGACGTATATTAATTACTGCTCCAATACCTGCACCTATAGAAAATTACACAATAAGATTTTATAACATAGATGAGAAGGTACCGAATGAAATTTTGGTATCAGGACAAAAGGGTGCTAATATAGGATTTGCTGTTTATAGGCTTGAGAATGGTCAATTAATAAGTTTATTTGAAAATGGAATGGAGAAATGTTGTTAAAATAAAATATATTAATTAATTTTAAGGAGAACAATAATGAAAAAAAATATTATTATATTTTTAATGATATTATTTGCTGTTTCTTGCAGCGGTGGGGATTCATCTAAAAACAAATCGGATGTTATATCAGAAGATGTACAAGCTATTGTTGCAGATTATAATTTAGAGGAATTAAGTGCTGAGGATAAAAAATATAAAATTAATTTAGGTTATTATAATTGTGATCACATGACAGCAGCTTGTGTAGGAGAAGATACAGGAATATATAAAGCATTGGGTTTAAATGTTACAGTTACCGGTAACGGTAATGTTCCAGAAGCTATGAGTGCAGGACAAATGGATATGGCTTATGCTGGCTTTACTACTACATTGAATGCTGTAAAAAATAAAGTTCCTCTATTTATAGCAGCAGAAAATCATACAGGCGGTGCTGAGTATTTTGTTGTTTCTAAAGATATTGAAAAACCGGAAGATTTACTTAATAAAAAAATATCTATGGGAGCTAATCCGGAAACAGAAAATTTGAATTGGGCAGAATGGTCTGAACAGTTAAATATACCTAGAGATATTACTAATTATGAAAACTTTTCTATGAGTGATTCTGATGCTTATTTTGCATTTAAATTGGGACAATTAGATGGTTACGGTGCATGTGATCCTTGGGGTTCTATGGCTGAATATGAAGATACAGGAAAAGTATTAAAAAGACAAAATACTGATAGAGAAGCAGACGGACATGGTACTTGCTGTAAAGTTTGTATGAACTATAATTTTGCTAAAGCTCATCCAAAATTGGCAGAACGTATACTTCTTGCTCATGCTATGTCTATAGAATATATGTATCTTCATCCGTATAAAGCAGCTCAAATATTTGCTGAAAATTATAATGTACCTTTGGAAGTTGGACTTATGACTTTATGGAAAAAACTTAATGAAGAGGGCAGAACTATCACTTGGAAATTAAATAGAGATTATGTTCATAATCAAATGAAAACTATGAAAAGATTAGGTGTTAGAGATGATATTAATTCTCTTGATATAGATGAGTATATAGATTTATCATACTTTGATAATTGCGGTGCTAAAGATTTTGACACATTCATCAAAGAAGAAGTAGATCCTATATTCCCTCTTGGTATGAGTTATGAAGAATGGAGAGCTAAAGCTGTAGAAGTTGATAATATTAAAGAAGAACCTAAAGTTTGATATTGTTTTTTATAAATAATAAAGGTAAAAGATGAAGCATATAATAAAAAGAAATAAATATATTATTATATTTAGCGTCATTTTTATATTGTGCTTCATCTTATTTCAAAATTATAAAGAAAATATTAATAGCAAAAAGAATAAAATTACCATAGCATGTGGTAATGATGCTTCCGGGATGTTATTTGACTATATAATAAATAGTAAAAATTCAAATTTAGAGTTTTCAAATTTTGATTATATACAATTTTTGGACTGCTGCGGTTCTCAAGCGGAATTTGCTTTTATATCTGGAAAGGTAGATATGGCAGTATTATGTCCTGATGCAGCATTTCAATTATTATCAATAGATACCAATTATTATATAGTCGATTCTATAGTCAATGGTTCTAATGTTTTAGTATATTATGATGAAATTTATGATCATAATATTGAACCTAAAAATATTGGATATATGAACAAGCGTTTATTGCAGGAAGAATTATTAAAATCAACATATTCAAACTCGAATTATTATCCAATGCTTGCAACTGCTTTGCCTTATGCTTTGGAAAGAAAAACAGTTGATGCTATTTTTATTGATATTATGTTAGCTTTAAAAACAAAAAATACTAGGTTTAAAAAAATAAATACTGAAAAGCCGGATTATTATTTAGTTGTATCAAAAAAATTGAAGGACAGTGCTGTACTTAATGATTTTATTAAAATTTATAATGAATCTGTTGATGATATAGAAAATGATACAATATTATCTAATGTGCTTATTAGTTATTTGGACATTTCAAATTCTGAAGGAGAAATGAATATATGGAAAACAATGGGAGTCAAATTCCACAAAATAAAAGCAGATCTATAAATTTAGGAAATGCAGGAAACAGTATTTTTATGAAATTTTATAGCTGTTCTGTACTTATTGCAATTATGGTCATTTGGTATTTTCTTGCTAAAAAGATAGATAATAATTTGCTGCTTCCTGATTTTATTATAACTTGTAAGGAGTTTTTTAAATCTTGGATAGATCCTTATACGGTTCAAAATTTACTTATAACATTAGAAAGAGTATTTAGGGGATTTATTATAGCTTGTTTAATAGGTTTACCTTTAGGATTATTTATGGGATATTCTAAACCTATACTCTTAGCTGTTTCGCCAATAATAAATTCAATAAGACAAGTTCCAATAATGGCTTGGATACCTTTAGCTATAGTATGGTTCGGACTTGGAGACGGGCCTACTATATTTTTAATAACTATGAGTGCTATATTTCCGCTCATAATTAATACTATAGATGGAGTTCGAGGAATAGATCCTAATTATATTAATGCCGCCAGAAGTATGGGGGCTAAAAATATAGATATAATGATTGATATAATATTGCCTGGAGCTTTACCTGCATTTTTAACAGGATGCAGGCTCGCTTTAGGTTTGGGATGGATGAGTGTTATTTGTGCTGAATTTATAGCTACAAGCAAGGGTTTTGGATTTATATTAGTAGAAGCACAACAAAGACTTGAAACTCCTAAACTTTATGCTCTTATGATAGTATCAGCTATAATTGGATTTAGTATGGATAGAGTATTGATTATATTAGAAAAACTGCTTACTTCTTGGAGATTTAAAAATGGCAATTCTTGAAGTGAATAATGTATGTAAATCTTTTAAAACTTCAAAAAAATCTCCGGAAGTTGAAGTATTAAAGAATATTAGTTTTAATATAGAGAAAGGAGAATTTGTAACTTTGCTTGGTCCGTCAGGATGCGGTAAAACTACACTTTTAACTATGATAGGAGGTTTTCAAAATCCTACTTCCGGCGAGGTGCTTCTTGAGGGAAATAAAATAGAAAAACCTTCTTCTGAGAGAGGATATGTTTTCCAAAATTATGCTTTATTTCCATGGATGAATGTTGAAAAAAATATACTTTATTCTTTAAAATTTTTAAAAATGACAAAAGAAGAAAAAAGAAATAGATTAGAAGAACTTTTGGAGATGTCTCATCTTAAAGGGCATGAAAAGAAGTATCCTATATCACTTTCTGGAGGTATGCAGCAAAGGGTTGCAGTTGTAAGAGCATTAGCACCTAACCCTAAAATATTGCTTTTAGATGAACCTCTTGGTGCAATAGATTTGCAGATGAGAGAGCATATGCAAAATGAATTATTACAGCTTGTTAAAAATAGTAACAGCACAGTTTTAATGGTAACTCATGATGTGTCTGAAGCTGTTTATATGAGTGATAGAGTTATAGTTATGAGTTTGAATAAAGGTGAGATAGTTGCTGATATAACAGTAAATATTAAGCATCCAAGAGAAAGAGATAGTTCTGCTTATATAGAATGTGTTAGAGAACTTACTAATAATGTTAAAAAGGCTTTTATAAATAAACCTATTGAAGCATAATAGTATTTTCTTTAATTTATAAATTTTAATAATTACAAATATTTTTGCAGGAGTAATTAATATGAAAGTAGCTTATATTTTCAGCAGCCAAAATTCGCATATGATTTTGGATAAAATGATAGTTCCGCAATTATTAAATGACAATCATGGTGCGGAAGTTGTAGGTATGATGTTTTTTGCAGACAATACTTTTATGCTTACTAAAGGAAGCAGTGTTGGCGATAGGCTTTCAAAAGTATTGGAAAAGAAAAAAATACTTCTTATGGCATGTAATATCTGTGCTATTGAAAGAGGGATTGACAACAAACTAATTGATGGTGCTTGTATAGGTTGTTTCCCAAGACTTATATAAAGCTTTGGAAGGAAGCGGTGTAGAGCAGGTAATAACTTTATAAGGAGTATTTATGTTTGATACAAATTTTATGGAGAAATATGGTGTATCTGATAAGTATCATAACCTACCTAAAGATATACAAGATGCTAGATTAAGATTAATAAATAGAGTTATAGATACAGGCTGTACTATTTCTAAAAAAGAGGCAGTAAATATATGCGGAGATGAGAAATTGTATGATATCTTGATAGAAAAAGAAATTATTACAATGAGCGGTGATGATGTTGCTTTTTTATATCCTGTATCTGCTATGGAAACGAATCATAGGGTTAAACTTTCTGATGGAAGAGAATTCTGTTCCATGTGTGCAATTGATGCTTTAGGTTCTTATAGTTTATTTCATCAGGATACAGAGATTAATTCTATATGCAGTCAGACAGGAGATAAAATATTTGTTAAAATTAGAGACAGACAAATAGTTGAGCATTTTCCAGATGATATTCATGTTGTTCATGTTGATTTAAATAAAAATAAGAATTGGGCTAGCACCTGCTGAAATATGCTGAAATATTATGAATTTCTTTGGTTCAAAGAATAATATGAATGAATGGCTTAAAAATCAGGATATAGACAATAATACTATTTATCTTTTAGATTTGCCTACAGCTTTTAGAGTGGCAACTGCTATATTTAGATTGTAAGTATTTCCTTAAAATTAATTATATATTTTTATGGTGATAGATATTATGAAATTAATATCTATCACTTATTTTATATATATTCTATTTCTTTTCCTATATATTTGTCTGTGAATAATTCATTATTATAAACTATATTTCCACGTACTATAGTAGTTAGTATTTTGCCGCCTCTTTTGAATCCTATATAAGGAGACCATCCTGCTTTTGTAATTATATCCTTTTCTTCTATTTCTGAGTTATCATTCAAGTCTATTATAACTAAATCAGCATCGTAATTTTCTTTTAGCAATCCCTTATTTTTTATACCGAATATTTTGGCAGCATTTTCACTCATAATTTTTTTCAATAATTTTAAATCTATAGTTCCATCATTTATTTTTGTAAGCATTAATTCCAATGAATGTTCTATAGAAGGTACTCCGAATGTAAGTTTTTCTAATTTTTCGCTTATTAAATGAGGAGCATGATCTGTACCTATTGTATCTATAGTACCGTCTAATATTGCATTCCATAAAGCTTTATTATCTGATTTTTCTCTTAATTCAGGTTTCATTCTAAGAAGCATTTTATTTTTTTCATTTTTATTTACATCTTCAGTATTTAAAAATAAATGATGAGGCGTAGCTTCTCCATATATTATCATTCCATCATCTTTAGCTTTTTTTAAAGATTCAATTTCACTTTCTAAAGATAAATGACATAAATATAATGGAGTTTTTGTTTTTTTAGCTATATTGATTGCTTTATCAACCATTTTATCTTCAGCATGAACTGTTACAATTTTAGAGTTTTCAAATAATTTTTCTAATACCTTATAATTTTCTACTAACATGTTCCCAATAGAAGCATTAAAGAAAATTTTTGTTGAAGCAGATTCATTAATAACATTTTTTATATCATTGCTGTTATCTGCCTTACTTCCTCCGAAATGAAAACCATAATCCACATAAGATTTTCCAATCATCATAGCTTTCTTTGATATTAAATTTTCTTTTGATATAGTATTTGGTATAGTATTAGGCATATCAAAGAATGTTGTAACTCCTCCTCTGGCAGCTGCTTTGCTTCCAGAATTAAAATCTTCTTTATGAGTAAGCCCAGGATCTCTCATGTGAGTATGAGGGTCTATTATACCGCAAAGTACGTAATTATAATTGGCATCTATTATCTTATCATCTTTATGTTTTGAAAAATTATTATCTGTATCAATTTTTTTTATTATTCCATTTTCTATTACAATAGAAACTATTTTTTCATTATTTATAATTTTAGCATTTTTTATTATCATAATTTTTATATTATTTTTTATATGGATTATATGATAAAAATATAATCCATATAATTTGTTTCTTATTATTTTTGTATTTCTTTATTACAGTAGTAACAGAAATCTCCATAGCTTCTTCTAGCTACTTTATTTTTTGTTTCTTCAAAATGAGTAACACATTTTGGATTTGTACAAACTACATTTTTATTTTCTATTAATTCATAATCAATATCTTTCTTTTTAGCTTTAGATTCTATAATGCCTGTAGCAAGAGATATCATAGCCATTCTTGTAGGAACACCATTTTTAGCCTGTATAAAGTATTTAGCATGTTTTGTATCATCTAAATCTATACTTATTTCATCTACTCTAGGAAGTGGATGCATTATTATCATATTATCTTTACATTTTCCAAGTATAGTTTCTTTTGATATATTGAAAGCATGTTTTACTTTCTCATATTCATTAGGATCATCAAATCTTTCTCTTTGTATTCTAGTCATATATAGGCAGTCTATATCTTTTAATATATCTTCATATCTACTTAGTTTTTTGTATTTTATTCCTGCTTGATCCAATTCTTTTAATATATAATCTGGTATTTGTATAACATCTGGAGATATGAAATAAAATTCTCCATTAAACATCATTAATGCTTTTGATAGAGAATGAACAGTTCTTCCATATTTAGTATCTCCAACAAATGCCACTTTTTTATTTTCCATATCTCCAAGTTCATCTCTTAATGTATATAAATCTAGTAAAGTTTGGCTAGGATGCTCATTAGCTCCATCGCCTCCGTTAATAATAGGGCAGTCAGTAACTTCTTCAGCAAATTTAGCAGCTCCATCAATATTATGACGCATAACTATAACATCAGAGTAAGCAGAAACCATTATTATAGTGTCTCTTAATGATTCTCCCTTTTTTATAGAGCTTATATCCGGATTATCGAATCCCAATACCTGACATCCCATTTTATATGCTGCTGATGTAAATGATAATCTTGTTCTTGTGGAAGGTTCAAAGAATATGCTAGTCATTATTTTTCCTTCCATCATTTTTCTTCTCTTCTCACTATCAGTGTTATCTAATTCTTTAGCAACATCCAATACCTCAATAATTTCTTCTTTTGATAACTCTTTGATAGATATAAAGTTTTTCATTGGTTCTCCCTTTTTTGAAATAGTTTTGTTATTGTAATTTTGGCATAAAAAAAAGGAATAAAATCACTAAATAGTAATTTTATTCCTTTTAAAAAATTCCAAATTCGTTAATTTAAAAATTAAATAGGGTAGCAAGTAAAAAATTATTTTATACTTTAAAAAAATATTATTCATATTTTTACCTATCATTCATAAATTGAAAGCATTATATCATAAATATAATAAAAGTCAAGGAGAAAATTAATAATTTATATTTTTACTTATTGAAATAAAATCTTTTATGGTTATAATTGCTTTATAATTTAATGAAGGTTATATAATGTATTTAGAAGAAATTAAAAGCCCGTCTGATTTAAAAAAATTAAATATAGAAGAATTAAAATCTCTATCTTCAGAAATAAGAGAGTTTATAATAAATAACGTTTCAAATACCGGAGGTCATTTAGGTAGTAATTTAGGAGTAGTTGATTTAACTTTAGTTCTGCATTATTTATTTGATTCTCCTAGGGATGCTTTTATATTTGATGTTGGTCATCAGGCATACACTCATAAAATTATAACCGGAAGAAAAGATAAATTTAATACATTAAGAACTTATGGAGGAATATCCGGGTTTCCAAAAAGAAATGAATCAGAGCATGATATAGAAGAAACAGGACATGCTTCTACATCTCTGTCGTTTGCTTATGGACTTGCATGTTCAAAAAATATATTAGGGTATAAAGGTGATGTTATAGCTATAATAGGAGACGGTGCTATGACAGGCGGCATGGCATTGGAGGCTATGAATAATATTGCAAATACTGATACAGATATAATAATAGTATTAAATAATAATGAAATGTCCATAGGTAAAAATATAGGTGCCATATCAAAATTTCTTAATACCACATTGAATGATAATTTAATTCAGGAGGCTTCAGAAAAGGTTAGAGGATTGGTTTCTACTTTGCCTTTTGGTGATATTGCGAATGAATTTATAGACAGAGGTAAGGGGGCTATTAGAACTTTTGTTGCTCCTGGTATAGCTTTTAGAGAGATGGGATTTAAATATTTTGGTCCTGTTGATGGTCATAATTATGATGAGCTTATAACTACTTTTCAAAAGGTAAAATCTATAAGAGGCCCTAGATTAGTTCAAGTTAATACAGTCAAAGGTAAAGGTTATAGAATAGCTGAAGAAAATCCTTCTAAATTTCATGGTATAGCTCCTTTTAATATTGACACTGGAGAATTGAAATCAAAATCTAGTGCTAAAACTTTTTCTAATTTAGCTGGAGAATGTATTGTTAATGTTGCTAAAGAAAACAAAAATATAGTTGCTATAACTGCTGCTATGGAATCTGGTACAGGTTTGACTGAGTACGCTAAAAAATTTCCAGATAGATTTTTTGATGTAGGTATAGCAGAGCAGCATGCGGTTACATTTGCAGTTGGACTTGCTGAAAATGGTATAATACCTTTTGTTTGTTTATATTCTACATTTTTACAAAGAGGATATGATCAAGTAATACATGATATTGGTATAATGAATGCTAATGTTAAACTTATGATAGACAGAGCAGGACTAGTTCCAGAAGATGGAGATACTCATCAAGGTGTTTTTGATGTGTCTTTTTTGAGGATTATACCTAATATTACAATTATGGCTCCAGTTGGAGAAAAGGATTTTATAGATATGGTAACAAAATCTATAGAATATAAAGGTCCTACTGTTATAAGATATAATAAGTCCGGTATTAGAGAAGTAAAGGAAAATATTATATCTAGCAATTTTAAAATAGGAAAAGCTCATATTGTAAGAGAAGCTAAAAACAGTAAAAGGCTTATCATAAGTTATGGACAAACATTAATTGATATAGAAGATGCTGTAACTGAGATTAATTTAGATACTTCAATAATAAATCTTTCTACTTTAAAACCTTTAGATGAAGATACTATTTTGAATATGATAAAAAAATCTGATAAAATTTTAATTATTGAGGAGAATGTCAAAAAAGGCGGTATAGGAAGTGCTATATTGGAATTGATGTCTGATAATGATGTATATAAGCCAGTTAAAATTCATGCTTTACCAGATAAATTCTTTGAGGTTGCATCTAGAAATGAGCTTTTAAAAATATATAAATTAGACAAAGACGGATTGAAAGAAATTATCAGTAATTATTTTAATTTATAATCTTTGTTTTTTTACAGTTTTATTTTTTTCTTATCTTTAAGATATTGAATAAATATATCTGATATTATAGGATCAATCATTATGTCTTTTTCCAAAAAATTTTCAGTCATAAATTGTACTGCTTCTTTAGGAGATTTATTCAAACAGTTTGTTAATGTATCATATACATCTATAACTTCTAAAATTTTAGCAGGAAGATATGTTAAACTTTGCAATGTTAATACATCTTTATAATCATAGGACACAATATATTCTATTATATGTTTTGGATTTCTTTTTAATGTTGCTTTATATAATTCTGTAAATAGTCCATATCCATAACTATAATATTCATGATGCAGTGAAACAGTTAATGCTACACCTTCACTTCCTCTCATAAAGTATTTTGCAAAAGCATAATCCTGTAATGAGTGATTGTCTTTTACATCATTTGCTATTGGTATATAATCTCTACTTTTTTTTAATGATATATCATGCATTAGTACACCAGTAACAGTATCTATAATAGTATCATTTTCTATTTTTCTTACACCTAGTTTCACATTTGAATCTAATGTATTTGAATATTCAAGTAGATTGTATCTTTGATATATTCTTTCAGCATATTTATAATAGCTTTTTTTAAAGTCTATTCTCATTTTATTAGCAGCACCTTGTCGCAATTTTTCATTAAAAAATGCTATAGTTTCTATTGACATTATAAATACTCTATTAACATGACCTATAGTTGTATTTGTTTTTAATTCTTTCATATTATCAAACATATTATCACTTTCATATTCTTTAGAGTATATTATATTTGATATTTCTGCTATAAGAAGCTGAATCATTCTTGATAAACTAGTTACTTCTTCATCACTATTGTTTAAAGTATTATTTTCTTTTTTGTATAAGTAATTTATATATTGTATTCTTAATATAAAACCTATTTCTAATAATATTTTTAATATTTCGTTAGCTGTTTTATAGTCTAAAAAATTCTTATTGTAATGAGTTAATTTTGCTACATATTGTCTTATATATGAAGTGACTTCTTTATTTGACATGTTTATTATATTTTCAAGTACTTTTTCTTCTTCTTTTGAAGTCTCTAAATCAGATGAAATACAAAACTCGAATATATCATGAAATTCTTTTATTTTATTATTCAATATTTTCCTCTTAAAATTATCAATATACAGCATATTATAAACTATAAATTAATATTTTTCAAATACTAATGATAGTTATACTATATGCCAAGTTTTTTTATTGCTTCAGAAATATGATCTATAGCTATAATTTTTACATTTTCTACATTTTTTATTTCTTTTACTGCTCTTTTAGAAATATATACTTCTTTAAGAGAGAATTTTTTCATTTCTTTTATTCTTCTTTCTATAAATCTTACAGGTCTTACCTCGCCGGAAAGTCCAAGTTCTCCAATATATGCTGTTGTTCTCTGTATTGATATTCCAGACATACTTGAAGCTATTGCCATTGCTATAGAAAAATCGCTTGCTGTTTCTTTAACATTAAGTCCGTTTGCTATATTTATATATACATCTTGATTTGAAAGGTTTAAATGTGCCCTTTTTTCAAGTATGGCTATTATTATAAGTAATCTGTACTGATCATAACCAATAGTGAGTCTCCTAGGATATCCAAATGCACTGCTTCCAACCAAAGCCTCTTGTTCAACGCAAAATACTCTGCTTCCTTCTATGACAGGAGTTATTACACTTCCAGCAAATACAGCTTCATTTAATCCTCTTGTAAATACTTTTGAAGGATCTTTTACTTCCATAAGTCCTTTTTCTGCCATTTCAAAAATACCTACCTCGTCAGCTGCTCCATAACGGTTCTTTACAGCTCTTAATATTCTGTATATTCCTTTATCATCACCCTCAAAATATAATACGCAGTCAACAATATGTTCTAATATTTTAGGTCCTGCTATAGTTCCTTCTTTTGTTATATGTCCAACTAAAAATATTGTTATATTTTTTAATTTAGCTGTCTGCATTAATGCCCATGCACAGTTTTTTATTTGTGCTGGTGAACCTGCTATACTGTTAGTAGACGGACTATATATTGTTTGTATAGAGTCTATTATTGCAAGTGTAGGAGGGTTGTCCAACAAAGTATTTATTATATTATCACAGTTTGATTCTGATGATATAAGAAAATCTGAATCTTCTAGTGTGAGTCTGTCGGCTCTTAATTTTATTTGTTCAAGAGATTCTTCTCCTGTAAAATAATAAACTTTTTCATTTTTGGCTATATTAGATGCTGTTTGTAATAGCAGGGTAGACTTACCAATTCCTGGTTCTCCTCCAATAAGTATTACGCTGCCTTGTACAATTCCTCCGCCTAGTACTCTGTTAAGTTCATCTATGTTTGTAGATATTCTTGTGCTTTCATTAGTTTTAATTTTTTTTATAGATGTTAATTGTGCTTTATCTGATGATATATTTGTTTTATCTCTTATAGATTTATTAGTATCTTCAGATGGTTCTGTGAAAGGCTTTAAAGTATTCCAAGAACCGCATGACGGACATTTGCCCATCCAATTAATTGTGCTTTCTCCGCAATTATCACATACGAATATAGTGTTATTTTTCTTTGCCATATTTTTAAGTTTAAATTATTTATTTTTATTTCTAATAAAAATTGTATAAACCTAGCGAATGCATACAATTTTTTAAATATTATTTTTTTCTTCTAGTTTATTATTAAACTTCTCAAAAATTTTCTGTCTTCTTTTTTTATCTGAACTCCATAGCATAAGTCCGAATACTATAACAGCTATAGGAAGCATAACTATATTTATAACTCTTACAAATAATTTGATGCTTTCAGGTACATTGTAAGGAGGATTAAATATTGCTCCTTTTCTTCTTATACTCATAAGTCCAGTATCACCAGCCATATAATCAACTAAATTCATTAAAAATATCTTGTTAGCCGTATATGCGCTGTTTTTTGCCATTTCATAAGATCCTACAACTAAAACTTTTCCGCTTGTTGTAGAGTTTATTCTGTTGATACCGCTATTGATATTATTCTGCATGTTTGTTGCTGCAGGTATTTCTTTTCCTTCAAATGCACTATTCATATTACCTTCAAATACAGCAGCAAGCAGTCTTTTAGATAATTTACTTTCATTGCTTGGCATTCCTGTCATTGAAGCTGCAAACTGTTCACTTTCTGTCCAGCTTTTTTCGCTTGTATGAATAAGCGGAGTTACTTTTATTTCTGAATTATTTGTATTTATTAATATTTCTGATGATATAGGAGTAAGCATAAGATTAATACTTTTAGTTATATCACTTTTAGCATTAATATTTTCCGGAGATATAAGCGGTATATAATACATCTTCTGTTCCGGCATACCTTGCTGTAATTGTGCCTTATATGCATTATCATCAAATACCATGTTGGTAGCTATTGAAAAACCATAATTTGGAAGTATTTCATTTAATCTGTTTGTAACAGGTATAAGAGTAGGACCGTACATTTGAGCATTAGGATCATTTTGATTAATTTGTACCCCATTAAGCATAAATAATACTGGCTTTCCGCTCATAATAAACTGATCCAATTTATATAATTCATAGTCGCTGAATTCAGTTTTACTTCCGGCTATTATTAAAGCATCTATATTTGAAGGTATATCATTTAATGAAATATCAACTGCTTCAAAATTATAATTAGCTTCTATTTCTGATATATATTCGCTTACGCTGTCATAAGCATCATTAGGATTTCCTCCAAATTGAGGAGGTACAGTTATATAATTAGCCTCTTCATGTCCTTGTATATATCCTACAGTAGCTTTTAATCCAAGCATGCTGTCTATACTTTTTAATATTTCATTTTCTATTTCATCAAATGCACCGTATAATATATAGGATGTTGAAAGCTCCATAACATTATCCCCATTTTCTAAAACTAATGAGAAATATGCACTTCCTTTATTTGCTACAATATTTCCTTGATTGTCTTTTATATCATTCCATTCTATTTTTTTTACATTCAGCTTCTTTAATAAATCTTCATTTTCTTTTGAAGGATTTGTCATATCAACATTTATGAATTGTACTTTATTCATTAAATTTTTGTTTGCACTAGCTACAGCTTTCATTATAGAATCTGGTATAAGTTCTACAGCACCTATAGGAAGAAGATTATATATTTCAGAAGATGATACAAAATAAACATTTAAATTATTTTCCAATCTTGTAAGTTTATCATTTTTATCCATCATTTTTCTTATAGTAGTATCTATATTGTATTCCAAACCTTCTGTTGATTGTACAAATGGTATTGTCTCTATAGAATCGCCGTATATGAATGCTAACCCCATATAAGCAACTTTTGTTTGAGTTTGGTCTTTTTCTAAAACGCTTATTTGTGTAGGACTAACTCCATATTGACTTGCTTGGGCAGAATCCTTTGAGGCATCTACTACTTCAAAGCTCAAATTCTTTCCGCCTGCTGATTTATACCCTTCAAATAGATCTTTGATATATTTTTCATAAGTAGAAAATGGAGGAGGCAGATTAGGTGTTACAAAGAATTTTACAGTCATAGGTTCTTTTAAATTTTTTACTAATGTTTTGCTTTCTTTGCTTAGAGAATATACTTTATCTCTAGTTAAATCTATTGCAGGAGTAAATTGATTTATTATTGCATTTATTAAAAATATTATTATAACTACTAGTATAAAAGTGATTATTCTGTCTTTCTTATTTCTCATATTTTACCTACTATTATGATTATTGATAAAAATTATCAAAATTGATTGTTTATTATATATTTAATAATCCTATTTGTCAAAGTTTGATTAGCATAAAATATATTTCAATAAAACCTTTAAATATGCTTTTTGTAATAAAATTAACAAATAGTACTTGACATTTTTTATTGCTATGCTATAATAATTTTCACTTGCCGAGTTAGCTCAGTAGGTAGAGCAAAGGACTGAAAATCCTTGTGTCTAGGGTTCGATTCCCTGACTCGGCACATTCCTTTATAATTTCTTAATACTAATCAGTAAAGCACTATATAAAATCTTCTTATTGAATTAAATTATTAATGGTTAATAATATGGATATAGAAAAAGATATAATTGATTATATTAATCCTATTTATGAGGATAATCATTTGATAGTAGCTGTAAAACCTCCCAATATACCTACTCAAGGCGATATTACAGGAGATGTGTCTTTTTTTGATAATATTAAAGATTATATAAAGATAAAGTATAATAAGCAAGGTAATGTATTTTTGGGTCTAGTTCATAGATTGGATAGACCTGTTTCCGGTATTATGGTATTTGCTAAGACTTCTAAAGCTGCTTCAAGATTAAGCGAAGCTATAAGAGATAGAAAATTTGAAAAAACTTATTATGCTGTTGTTAAAGGTATACTTTTAGATAAAGAGGGCAGACTTGAAAATTATCTTATAAAAAAGACCAATAAATTAGGAAATATAGCACAAGTAGTTTTTGAAAATACTAAAAATGCTAAAATAGCTAAACTTAAATATAATGTAGTAGGCGAGGATATAATAAAAAATTTAAGTTTGCTTAAAGTAGAATTAGAAACAGGAAGATTTCATCAAATAAGAGTACAGCTTGCAAATTTCGGGCATGCTATATATGGTGATAGGAAATACGGAAATTATATAAAATATGACAGAGATGATATTCCTCTAGCTTTATTTGCCAAAAGTTTAAGATTTCCGCATCCAACTAAAGATGAAATGATTTATGTAGAGGCTGATTTGCCAAATTATAATCCTTGGAATATTTTTAATAATTAATTTAATGTTATTTTTTTTATTATTGCACTTGACAAAATAAATTAATAGTGTATAATATACAAACATTTGATTGATATAAAAAATACGGGCCAATAGCTCAGTCGGTAGAGCATCGCCCTTTTAAGGCGGTTGTCGAAGGTTCGAACCCTTCTTGGCTCACATAGAAATTAGTTTTCTATTATATCATGCCGGTGTGGTGAAGAGGTTTAACACACAGGATTTTCATTCCTGCATTCGCGGGTTCGAAACCCGTCACCGGTTCATTGAATAGCCACTCTGTTTTAGAGTGGTTTTTTTATGTCTTTATTTATATAGTGATATATTCTTGAAAAATATTTATGGCATTTATCTTATTATAAGAATCTCCGCCTCTCCAATTCATAAGTTTCTCTGATAATTCTGTATCTCTATATTCTCTTTCTTCTTTGGCTTCTAAAATATCTAAATATGATAATATTTCAAGCAGTATGATTCTTTCATTTTTTGATGATGGAAATATATCTTTTAGTGTTTTTTCCATTTTATTTACAGAATGATTTTTAATATTATAAGAATCTATTTGTTTTAGTATTTTATTAAAAATTTGTATATCTTCTTTTGTAGGATTTAATTCATTGAAATTCAATTTTTTAAACTCACATAAGTCAAAATAAATATATGACAAATGCTCAAGCCTTACACCTCCCCATTTAAATTTTTCAAAGTTATATACATTTCTATCTTTTAAATTAAAATTATCTCCTAAGATGTAATATTTATAACATTCTTTACAATAATCGTTATTATTTAAATAACTATGAAGGTGGATTTTTTTAGCTAAGTAGTAACTTGATATAAAACTTCTTAAATGCAATGCTCTAGTTGATAAACTGCATAAAAATGCTTTTGTTGTATTTTTAAAATCGATTTCATCTATTAAATTTTTGATATTTTTTATAAGCTCATCATGATTAATTATTTCATCAAAGAAGTCAAACATTAAACCTTTTTCTTTGGCATACAAAAAATCGTCATTATCTATTGACATTTTTTTATCATCTATCCATCCGTTTTTCCAGAAATAATTGAATAATATTTTTTTAGCTTTTTTATCTATTTCTATCATTTGCATAAAGTTCCTTATAAAAAATAAGGGGCATTAAGCCCCTTAAAATTTAGGCTAAGAAACTTAATTATTGTACATAAGTTCCTTTTTAGCTAAGACCTGTCTTAAACCGTCTTTAGCTTGAGAATCGCTTCCATTATAACTTAAAGCATTTCTGTAGCTTTCTTCAGCATTATCAAGTTCATTCATTCTGTAATAGCATTTTCCTAAAGCTAAATTTATATCAAATAGATCTCTTTTAGATGTTGCCACATTCAAAGCCTCATTATAAGCATATATGGCATCATTATACTGCAGTCTTCTATATGAGAATGCTCCGTAAAGCATATAGTTTTCTACACTAGGAGACATTTCTACAAGCTGTCTATAATATGTTGTAGCATCATTATATGAGCGTATCTCTTCCATCATAGTAGCAAGAGTAATCCAAGCATTTTCTCTAACTAAAGTTGTATTGTTTTCATCATTAGCAGCTATTAACAGAGATTCTTTTGCCTTTTCATAATCTTTTGTTTTATAATAAAGCATTCCGCCTCTGTATATACTTTCTCTATCTTTAGGATATTTTGATAAAGTATAATTATAATAGTTTATAGCTTCATTATTGTTTCCTATGCTTTCATAATAAATAGCAAGTGTTCTGCTAGGGAATGCATTACCAACATCCTCTTCAATAGATTGTTTTAATAATTTTATTCCTCTGTCAGAATTTCCATAATACAATTCTAACTCTCCAAGTCTAGGCATAAATATTGCATTATTAGTTTCTATTTTATATATTTCCTGATAATATTTTAGAGATGGAATAAAATTTTTCTGCCTGTATGTTATATCTCCAAGTCTTTCTAATGCTGTTTTATATAAATCATCTTTATTATCAGCCATTATTATTTTTTTATAATTTGCTTCAGCTTCTTTAAGCATACTTCCTTTATAATAAGCATTAGCAAGAAGTCCTGTAGCTTCATAAGTATTTGTATAATCTTTCATTTTAGTTAATCTTAAATAATATTTTACGGCTCTGTCATAGGCATTTTCTTTTTCGTATAATTCGCCCAATGCAAGTATAGTTTCCACATCATTTGGATTTTGATCCAATATTTGTTCATATACTTTTTTGATTCCATCATAATCTTCAACTTGTTCATATATTTTTACAAGTCTTCTTACAGAATCCGGTTTTGTTTCAGAATTAACTAAACTTTTTAAATACATTTCTATAGCACTGTCTGTATCTCCTGATATTACATATATATCTCCAAGTATAGTTGCTGCTTTATCTACATATTCGCTTTTACTTCTTCTAACTAATTTGCTTAAAGTGTCATAAGCTACACTTTGGAAACCTTCATTAAGTGCTATTAAACCTACATAAAATAATGCTTCATCATTCTCTTCTAATGATAATACCCTCTCATAATATCCTTTAGCTAAACGTGGCAAATCTCTTTCTATATAAAAACGTCCTAAAGTAAGAAGGCTAGGTATATAGTTGCTGTTTATTGATAATGATGTTTCTAATGATGTTAATGCTTCATCATACATTTCCTTTTCTAAATATGAGATTCCTAAATTATGTTTTAATTGCTCATCTAAATATAATGAATTTGTCATTTTATTAAATACTTTTATTGCAGAATCATAATCTTCTGTTTCATTATATATTTTTCCCAATAGTATATTTGCTTCATATTGTTTTTTAGGATCTATTGTATCTTTTATTTCTTTTTGCAAAATTGATTTAGCTTTATTGTAATCTTTATTTTTATAATATTCTTTTGCAAGAGTGTATTCATCCACTATTTGGGAGTTCATTCTTACTTTACCCTGAATTATTGCTACATTTAATGATATTATAGCTATAAATCCTAATGCACCTATACATAATATAAAAACTATTGTTTGTATATTTTTATATTTTGCTTTTCTTTTATTGTATGTCATTTTCTTGTATGCCATCTAAAATCCCATTAACAAATTTATAAGAATCTTTATCACTAAATATTTTAGCGATTTCCACTGCCTCATCTATAACTACAGATTTTGGTATGTCTTTTAAAAATATTAAAGAATATATAGACATTCTTATAATTGATTTGTCTACATATTGTATTCTTTTTATATCCCAATTATTGGAATATTTTTCTATTAAATTATCTATTCTTTCTAAATTTTTTATAGTACCTTCTACTAGATTTTTAGCAAACACAAATATATTTTCAGGTATTTTTTTATCATAATCAAAATTTAAAATATCATTTATATCAACTTTTCTTTCATTGATTTCATAAGAATATAATGACATTACAGCATATATTCTAGCCTGTCTTCTTGCACCATATGATGATAAGTCTAAATCTTTTATATTTTCATTATTTTTAGTTTTTACTAAAACTTTCTTTTTAATAGCCTTTTTAGGTGAAGACTCATTATTTTCAATATTATTAATATCTTTTTCTTCAGGCATATTTATAATCCAAAACTATTTTACTACTGGTATTATCGGAATATTATATATAAAAATAATTTTATATAATATTTTTATATAACTTTATCATATTAAGAAGGCTATGAGATTATACCCATAGCCTACAAAATATTATTAGATTTTTACTTATTTATTTTACAGTATCTAATTCTTTTTTTATTCTAGAATAAACTTCTTCAGGTGTGCCTACACTTTCTATTTTTATTATTTTAACTTTATCATTATAATAGTCTAATACAGGTTTGCTTTGGCTTTCAAATACTTTTAATCTATTTCTTATAGTTTCTTCATTATCATCAGCACGTCCTCTATTTAATAATCTCTCTATTATTATTTTTTCTGAGGCATATAAATCTATAACTGCATTAATTTTATAATTTAAACTATCTAATATTTTTGATAATTCTTTTGCTTGTTCCATAGTTCTAGGGAATCCATCTAACATAAAACCATTTTTACAGTCATCTTTCTTTATTCTATCAGTAAGCATATCAATAACTAAACTGTCAGGCACTAATTCTCCCTTATCCATATAAGATTTAGCAGTTTTTCCTAATTCTGTGCCATTAGAGATGTTTTCTCTTAACATATCGCCTGTAGCAATATGTGCTATTGAATAATCTTTTTCTATTAAAGCAGATTGAGTTCCTTTTCCTACACCAGGAGCTCCTATGAAAATTATATTAAGCATATTATAACTCCAATAATATATTATTATATGCAGTATAGTAAATAATAATGTTTTGTCAAATATTATTGTAAAAAAGTTTTATATATAGGATTTTTTTGTATTATGGCTATAAATGTATGATATGTATAATTACCATCGCCATGAGTATGTTAAATTGGCTCCTCCATATCCGGCATTGAAGGATAATTTTTCTACAGCGAAGTTTGATTCATTTACCCAAAGCATATAGTATATTCCTGTAGTTAAAGCAAATGCTCCTGTAAGAACCATACCGGCTATATATACATTCATTGCTGTATTATAATGCGTCAAATCTATAGGAGGTCTTGTAGGTGAGTTTTTATATTGATCATAGTACTTTACCATAGTTGAATCTAGTATTTCTCCAGCATATATGTATGTTCCAGCTGAAAATATAGCACTTGCTATCGTTAAACCTAAGAATATTTTGGTATTTCTTTCATAATTTTTAAATATTTTGTCTGCTAGAGTAGGTTCTTTAAATTTTTTCATAGTTGGTGTTAATAATAGAGTATTAGTGCTGTCTACAGTGAATGTTCCATAATAATCAATATAATTTGTATTCGTTATTTTTATAGAATATGTGCCGAATCCGAAATATCTGTCTATTGTATTTGTAGGCTTTTCTTTTACTCCATTTATAACTACAGAACTTGCATCTTCTCCAGGTATATTTATTTGAACTCTTGCCCTATTTGTAAGTTCTTTTAATTTAAAGCTTAATAATATATTTTCATTAGGTCTTTCAAATGCCAGCATCGTATCTATTGTTTCATATGTTTCTTTTTGTATTGTAAATCTATGGCTGTTTGTTGTTAATGCGGGTACATATAAAGTTTGTCCGCTTTTTCCTATAAAAACATCATCAACGTAAACGAATGCATCCTTTGGAGTAACATCTATGGCTATAATTCCTGTTTTATCCAAATAACTTATTCTATTAGCTATTTCTAATGCATAATTTGGTATTTGTTCATCTATTTTAGCTTCAGGTATAGTAATAGAATAAGAATTAATTTTTCTTTCTCTTATATAAGCTATATATGTTGTTACGCTTATATTTGGTCTTTGATATTCTACTGTACCGAATATTGCTATATCAGCATTCCTTGTAAATACATACTTTTTTATATCATCTCCAAAATATTCATAATAAGTTTTACCTATATCGACTTTTTGTATAAAGTTATTTGTACTCTTTAATATTACATTACTTCCATTATAATCAAATAATATTTCATCTTCTTTTAAGATAAATCCTTTTGTTTCAGGGGTTATCAATCTTACATTGCTTCTTACATCACCCCAATTTGTATAATATGTTTTTTCATAATTTGTTACTATAGTAATATTAGTACCATTCTGATGACTTTTATATGTTATATTAGTAAATTGAAATACTTTATAGTCATATGCTCTTTCAAAATCTCTTGGGGTAATTACATAGTTTGTTTCTGATTGTAATTTTAATGTTTTATTGTACTCTATTTGATTAGCTATAGCATCAGCTACAGCAAAAGATAAATAATTATAGTTAGTATTATTGCCTATATTGGTATATATGTAAATATCTATTTTAGCAGTTTCAGAGCTTGTATAATAAGGTCTTACTTCTTCTATTCTAATAGGCTTTCCTCCAAAAGGATAAAGAGGTGAATATAACAAAATAGTAAATAATACTAATAATAATTTAGTAATTTGTTTTATATACATAAATAATATTTTTATTTATTAATTTTATATCAAAAAACATCTTTTATCAATATATGTAAATTATATTATTCTTTTATTGATTATATATTTAAAACTGATAGATGTATTTATGTAAAAAATATAGATTTATTAAATAATTCACTTTATATCTATATATATTACTATTATATATAATATTTTTAATATAATAATGTTTTAAATTAGTAATCTTATTGAATTTTTTTGTTTATTTTAGGGTTATTAATAATAAATATATTGACAATTTTTATAGTTTAATGTATCTTACTTTGTTAGATTACTATATATAATAATTAACGGAGAAGTTTTATGGATATATCTAAAAGAATTCAGAGATTGAAAGTTTCGCCTGTTAGAAAATTGAACCCTTATGCTGAAGATGCGTTAAAGAGAGGAGTGAAGATTTATCATCTTAATATTGGACAGCCTGATATAGCCACTCCTAAAATTTTTTTTGAAGCAATTTCTAAATATAATGGTACTACCCTTAGATATGAACATTCAAGAGGTTTGGCTTTACTTATTGATAAAATACAAAAATATTATGATAAGCTAGGTGTGCATTATGAAACAGAGGATATAGTTATAACTAGCGGAGGAAGTGAAGCAATATCATTTGCAATGTTAGCTATATTTGATGAAGGCGATGAAATATTAGTTTCTGAACCGCTATATGCTAATTATAAAAGTTTTTATGATGTATATGATATAAAATACAATGCTGTTAGAACTTATGCTGAGGATGGATTTCATTTGCCTAACTGTGAAGAAATAGAGAAGCATATAACCCCTAAAACAAAGGCATTTATGCTGGCAAATCCTTCAAACCCTACTGGTGTTGTATACACTAAAAGAGAGTTAGATGATATAGCATATTTAGCTAAAAAATATGACTTATTTATCATAAGCGATGAAGTTTATAGAGAATTTGTTTATGGAGATAGAAAGGCAATAAGTTTCGGTACTTATAAAGATTTAGAAGAGCATGTTATTATAATAGATTCTATATCAAAAAGATTTTCTGCATGCGGTGCCAGAGTTGGATGTCTTATAAGTAAGAATAAAAAGTTAATGACAGCTGTATTTAGAGAATGTCAGGCAAGATTGTCTCTTCCTACATTAGATATGCTTGGAGCTGTTGCATTGTATGAACTTCCGGATAACTATTTTGATGATGCCTTGAAAGAGTATGATTACAGAAGAAAAATAATATTTGAAGAACTTAATAAAATGGAAGGTGTTGTAGCCAGAGAACCTGAGGGAGCTTTTTATGTACTTGCAAAACTTCCTGTAAAAAATGCTGAAGATTTTATTATATGGCTTTTAAAAGATTTTAATGTCAATGGTGAAACTGTTATGTTTGCTCCTGCTGAGGGATTTTATGCAACTCCTGGATTAGGTAAGGACGAGATTAGAATTTCATATGCTTTAGATACAAATGATCTAAAAAAAGCTATGAATATACTTAGAGAGGCTTTGATTAAATACAAGGAGGTAGAAAAATAATATTATGATATATCTGATTTAAAATATAATTTTTTCTTCTTTAATATTGACAATTTTGAAGTTTGGTATATTCTATTTTTTTGAATCATTATTAATTGTATTGGAGAAGCATTATGGAAATATCCAAAAGAATTCAGAGGTTAAAAACTTCGCCTGTAAGAAAGTTGAACCCTTATGCTGAAGATGCAGTAAAAAGAGGTATAAAAATCTATCATCTTAATATAGGGCAGCCTGATATTGAGACACCAAGTGTATTTTTAGAGGCTATTTCTAAGTATAAAGGTAAAACTCTTCAATATGAACACTCAAGAGGTATTAAACCGCTTATCAATAAAATTCAAGGATATTATGATAAGTTGGGTATTCATTATGAAGAAGAAGAAATCACTATAACTAATGGAGGTAGTGAAGCTTTATTATTTACTTTGCTTGCTATTTTTGATGAGGGTGATGAAATATTAGTAGCAGAACCTTATTATGCTAATTATAACAGTTTTTATGATGTATTAGATATTAGACGCAATGCTGTTAGAACTTATGCTGAAAATGGTTTCCATCTTCCTAGCCGTGATGAGATAGAAAAACATATTACTCCAAAAACAAAGGCATATATGTTTTCTAATCCTTCAAACCCTACTGGTGTTGTTTCTACTAAACAAGAACTTGATGATATTGCTTATCTTGCTAAAAAGCATGATATGTTTATCATAAGCGATGAAGTTTACAGAGAATTTGTATACGGAGATAGAAAGGCAATCAGTTTCGGTACTTACAAAGATTTGCAGGAAAACGTTGTTATAATAGACTCTATATCAAAAAGATTCTCTGCATGCGGTGCTAGAATAGGATGTATAATAAGTAAAAACAAACCATTTATGAGTGCTGTATTTAGAGAATGTCAGGCTAGATTATCAGCTCCTACATTGGAAATGGTTGGTGCTGCTGCTTTATATGATTTACCTGATAACTATTTTGAAGCTGCTAGAAAAGAATACGACAATAGAAGAAAAATATTATTTGAAGAGCTTACAAAAATGGATGGAGTAGTAATGAAAGAGCCTGAAGGTGCTTTTTATGTGCTTGCTAAACTTCCAGTAAAAAATGCTGAGGATTTTGCTATTTGGCTTCTTAAAGATTTTAATATTGACAATGAAACAGTTATGTTTGCTCCAGGTGAAGGTTTCTATGCAACTGAAGGTCTTGGTAAAGATGAAATCAGAATGTGTTATGCATTAGATGCTAAAGATTTGAAGAGAGCTATGGAAATTTTAAAACAAGGTTTAATTAAATACAAAAAAGAAGTAGAAAAATAAAAATAATTTTTTACATAATAAAAAAGGGACTATTTTTATAGTCCCTTTTCTTTTTATAATATTATTTTATTTCTCGTATAACTGTAAAGAAGTTATCAATAGTTGCCTCAGATATTAAATCTTTTTCATAATATTCCATTATATTATTTTTAAATAAACTTGAATATAGGGCATCTTTATTTTTACTGTCTATTTTATAAGTTTCTTTATCATTTTCACAAAATAAATCTTCTATAGTAATAAAATTTGGATTTATATCTGTAAGCTGAGTTATTTTCAAATTTGTACCTTCAGCCAATTCATTAAATTGATTAGCTGATTTATCTCCGTCAATTAGTAAAATAGGATTTGCAGATAATTTGCATAAAGATTCTATTATTATATTTTTTTTGCCTTCATCATTTTCTCTTCCAACGCCATTAATAGGCATAAAAGCAATGTTTGTTTCTTTATTTTCTATATGTTCCATTAATATTTTAAAAGCTGTTAGATAATTATAATCTGTGATTCCTTCTACATATATTATTCTCATGTTTTTTGTAATGTCTATATGTTTTACTCCGAATGCATTGACAATTTTTTCCAATGTATCAGCTTTACCATAGGTTGCTGAGAAATCATTTTCTATTTTTATTCCTATACCATCTTGTTTTACTTCTACTATTTTTAATTCATCTAGATAATTTATATCAGCAAAATATGGAATTTGAATAGATGTTATTATAGTAATTCCATTATCTTTTGCAAACTGTTTCAAAAACTCTCTAAGTTCTCTTATTAAAGGTACTGATAAATGCTGTTCCGGTTCATCAATTATAATTATATCTCCTTTTTTCAATTCATTAGAGGTTATTGTATTAAAAAATAAACTAAAAAACCAATTAAATCCGTCAGATTCATTTTCCAAATTTGTAAGCCCGTTTTTAGTTTCAAAATATATTTTTATAAAGCTTTCTTCTAATGATATCTTAAAAATATACTCATTATTTGATTTGTATAATTTATTAAATTTTTTTGATATGGTATTTTCAAAAAGTTTGTTTATTTCTTTTTCTATTTGTTTTATAAAAGCTACATCTAATGATACATTTTTATATATGTTTATCAAATATTCATAAAATTCCATATTATCAGTTGATTTGAATAATGAATATAAAAAATTGGATTCTCGAATAAAGTTAAAATTATTATTATCTTTACGATTGTTTGGTGAAGAAATTCCCTTTTTAGAATAGCATGGTATTATAAGCTCATCAGATTTTATATTTTCTCTATGAACATATATTTTAGTATCTGTTAAACAATCTATTTTAGCTAATATACTGGATAAATATTTTAAACTGTTATCATTAATTTCATTTTCATTTAAATTTAAATCATAATATTTAGAGTCTTTATCTATTTTATAAGATTTTGAATCTATAATACTTGTTAATAATTTTAATTTATATATATCTTTGCGTTCTGTTTTTTCATTAATTATATTTGTGATTTTAGATACAGCGTAGTTTAGTATATTATTATAGTATGTATTTTCTTTTTCATTATTATTTTCTTTAATTTCATTATTACATGAATCATATTCTATATCATTATCAATTTTATAATTATTTTCATAAATATAAAATAGCTGATTATAATAATTATCATTGCTGTTTCTAAAATTAAAAATATTATCTAATATTTTGTATATATAACCTTTATTTATAAGTATATTTATTATATTATTGGTTTCTGAAATATCCCATACAATATTATTATCTTCTGACCCTCCTTTATATATAATTCCATTTTCTGATTCGATAAATACATTTAATTCTGGTTTGCAATTTATAAAACCATCTATTTTAGGATTATCCTTTTTATTATCAATATTTCCAATAAATGTTTTTTCAATTGCAGATAGTACATTACTTTTACCTATTCCATTAGCTCCTATAATACTTATTAATGCTCCCTCTTGCATATTGCTATTAAGATATAATCTGCCGTATTTAAGCTCATTTTCTTTTTTATTAACTATATTTTCATCAATTGCTATAGGATTAATATTTCTAAAGTTTTTAATTGTTAAATATCTTTTCATAAATTCTCCATGTTTTTTAATTCTATAATATTAGTACTTTATTTGATTGTTTGTTATATTATATTTAATTTATAAAAATGTAAATTATATTAATATATGTTTTTATTGTACTAAAAGAATATATAAATTTTTGATATTATAAATATGAAATTATTATTTATTATCATATCAAGAAAGAATTTTTTTCATATTTTTAGGTTTTGTATTAAAAAATGTTTTTAAGGTAAACTTTATATTTGAATTGAAATTGACATCCCAAATATATTTATAATAAAAATTTTTTACTATTTTTAATATGTATTTCAATCTGTAATCAATATTACTTAAATAAATATTTTCGTATTGTACTAATTTATTTAATTAATTCCTTCAATTCATCATAATAGGTATTTTCAAGTTTTTTTATGAATTCTTTATTTTTTTTGTAATTAATCTTATCAGAATTTAATTCTTTATAAACTTCTTTTATGTCGAGGCATTCAAGCATAGTTTGAAGTTTCTTTTTGTATTTTTTATTTTTGCATGCATTGTAAAACATTAAAATAGTTTTTATATGATTGAATGAATTTGCATTTTCAAATATTTCTTCAAATTCAATTAATTTTTTTATATTCCAAGAAGTTAAATCTTTATTAAAATATTCAGCATTATTAAACATATATTTCATGTCAGTAACATTTGATACATCCCAAGTTTCAATACCATCAAAATTTTCCCTTTTACTATTTTGAAATAGATAAGACATGTCAATCATATTGCTTGTATCTATATCGTAAAGATTTATACTTTCATCTTCTAGAATGTCAAGTAAAGCATATTTGTATTTTACTGTATATTTCTTATTTTCTGTATTTTTCAGCGTCATATTTTATCCTCATCAAATTAAAGCAATTTAATATTAAACTATATCTTTTTATTTTTAGGTTTTTGTTTGTATTTTTTTATAATTTCTTCTTTATTATTAATTAGTTCTTTTAATTCTGTATAATAAACATTTTCTAATTTATTGATAAAATCTTTTAATTTGGAATATTTAAGAGATTCTATATAAACTTCTTTTATATCACAATTTTCAAGCATAGATAAAAGTTTTTTCTTATGATTTCCTCTGGCAATAAAATAAATATTAAGTATTGATTTAACATTTTTAAAAGAAAGAGTATTTTCAAAAATATTATCAATAACACAAGTTTTATTAATTTTCCAATTTTCTATTGATTGATTAAAATTTTCACATCCTGAAAAAATGCTATTCATATTTTTAACATTAGATACATTCCAATGACTAACATCCTGATTGAAATTCTTTGCATTATAAAACATGCGGTTCATATACAAAACACTAGAAGTTTTCCAATTATCTAAAGGCTGATCAAAGTTATAAGCATTCTCAAACATACCAAGCATATTTTCTATTTTACTTACATTCCAATTATTAATATACTGATTAAAATTTTCTGCTTCAAAGAACATACATCTCATATTTTCAACTTTAGAAGTATCCCATTTATCTAATGGCTTATTGAAACTTTTACATTTACAAAACATATTACTCATATCTTTGACATTATGTACATCCCAGTCATTTATATCAGAATTAAATCTTTCCGCTTCTTCAAACATAGAACGCATATTTTCAACATTAGAAGTGTTCCAATTATTTAAAGGCTGATTAAAATTTTCAGCACATTTAAACATGCTGTTCATATCCGTAACATTAGAAACATTCCAATCATTCAAACTCTGATTAAAATTCTTACATCTCTCAAACATACTACACATTTTAGTAACATTAATTACATTCCAATTACTAATAGATTGATCAAAATTTTCTGCCTCAAAAAACATGCAGCTCATATTCTCAGCATTAGATGTGTTCCAACTATTTAAATCCTGATTAAATTTTTTACATCCACTAAACATTCCGTACATATTTTTAACATTACTTACATTCCAATTATTCAAAGGCTGATTGAAAGATAATGCCCCATAAAACATAAAGCTCATATTTTCAACATTAGATACATTCCAGCTATTTAAATTTTGATTAAACTTTTTGCAGTCAAAAAATATACTGTTCATATCTTTTACTTTATAAACATTCCAATCACCTATATATTGATTAAATTCTTCAGCACCAAAAAACAAAAAAGCCATATTTTCAATATTAGATACATTCCATTTTGATATATCGCTATTAAATTTTCTGCAATTAAAAAACATATCATGCATATCTATAACATTAGAAGTATTCCAATTTTCAATACCATTAAATTTTTTTCTTTTAGATTCTTTAAATAATTCGCTCATATCAGTGATTAAACTTGTATCAATATCTCCCAAATAAATACTTTCATCTTCTACCAATTTTTTTAATTCTTCTTTAGTTTGAGGCTTGTATTTCATGACTATGTTTCCTTACAGTTTTTTATTATTCTATATTATTTATATATATTTTCAATTTCAGAATTATAGTATTTTATTCAAACAATTTTTTATATCAACTTTTCAAGTGGTATATACCTAAACAATTACATTTTGTCAAAAACAAATTTATATTTCTGCTGTTATATCTGTGGCTTTACTCCAGCCCCCACTTCTTTTGCGACCAATTGCCTGTGGGTGCGAGCTGCGGGAAAAAGAACAATAAAATTTTTTAACATATTCTAATATAAAAAATAATTTATTTATATTAAGGTATTTGCAGGGCTTTGCCCCGTCCAAGCGTTTTTTAAATTGCTTTGTTTTCAGCTAAAAAATGCAGTTCTTTTGGTTCTTTGCTAACCCAACGCACGGTTAGAAATATTTATAAACTAAGTTAAATAATCATTATAATTTTATTTATAAACAAAAACATTTTTCAACGTGCGTAATATTTTACGCTAATTATTATAGTATTAAATTTTTTTCTATATTATAATGATTTCAATAAATTTATATTTAGGAAATTTTTATGTCAGTTGATAATGATTCTGGTAGGGATTCAAAATATTATTTTGATAAGGCAAATATTTTTTCTCTTGAAGGAAAATATGAAGAAGCCATAGCATATTATAATAAGGCTATAGAGTTAGACCCTAATAATAGTGCTGCTTATTATAACAGAGGACATGTTAAAGATTATTTAGGTGAATATGAAGAAGCTATTAAAGATTATGATATGGCTATAGAGTTAGACCATAATTATACTTATGCTTATAATAACAGAGGGCTTGCTAAAGATTATTTAGGTGAATATGAAGAAGCTATTAAAGACTATGATAAAGCTATAGAGTTAGACTCTGATTACAGTGATGCTTATAATAACAGAGGACTTGCTAAATATTATTTAGATCAATATGAAGAAGCTATTAAAGATTTTAATAAAGTAATAGAATTAAACCCTAATGATAGTGATGCTTATTATAATAGAGGAAGTGTTAAAGATGTTTTAGGTGAATATGAAGAAGCTATTAAAGACTATGACAAGGCTATAGAGTTAAACCCTAATAATAGAGCTTTTTATAATAACAGAGGAGTATCTAAAGAAAATTTAGGAGAGTACAATGAAGCTTTAAAAGATTATAAAAAGGCTTTGGAATTAGACCCTAACTATGATACTGTTAGAGAAAATATAAAAGATATTCAAGATAAATATGGCTTGAAATAAAATTAAGAATTTTATTATTGTGTCTATTTTGTAACCACGTACTTATTTTTTATTATAAAATTTAATTACATTTCCCCACCCTCAGGGCTTTTTATGTCATCTGATGTTTTTACATAGGTTTTCTTTTTTGCCGTGCGTAGAGTAAAGTTTTAAATTTAAAAAAATCTTGGGCGGGCGTTAACATTTCTAAACAGGCAATAAAAGTAATTTTAACTAAAATTTCAAAACAAGCTATAAAGTATAAAGGGCGGGGCTTTAAAATAATTTTTTTATTTAAGCAAATATATCAGTAAGCCTAAAATCACAAATCATCAAAATAAGTAATGTATAAATAAATCTTTCTGACACTTTTTTATTATTTTCGTTATAAAAGTTAATGTTTATTTTTACTTTATCTTTGTAATCAATTTTACTATTAGCATTTATTTTTATTTCGAAACAACCTCCTTTTTTTAAATTATAACTTTCAACTACGCCAAAATCTAAATAATTAGGACTCATTGAATACCTAATACCGAAAGCCTTAAAACTGCCATAAGATATTTCAACGTTTTGTAATTTATTTATCTCACTTTCTAAATTATTTTTATTTAATCTTATTATAGTTAATTGATTGATTGGCTGACTAAGTTCATAATCTTCTAATTGACGCTTCCATTTATTTATAGTTTCATCGTCCATTTCGGCAGGGCTTGCTAAACTTATAAAACTATTTTCATTAATTGTAACTTCTTCATCTTCACAGTTTGAATAACTTCCATCACCTGCATATCTGAATGTAGTTATAAAATTACTGTCTTTATCATACAAATCCCATATAAGTGAAGAAGAAAATTTATTCATTATAGGGTTGTTAATAAATACTTCTTTGAAAAAACTATAATTATATTTCTTTTCATATATTAATAATTTTGTTAACTTTAAAGATAATTTCTTTATAATATCAGGTATTTCCTTCTTTATATATTTAATTTCTGCTTTTATACTTTCTTCTAAATTCTTAGGAGTAGTTTTTAATTCTTTATTATTTTTTATATCAAATACTTTTACAGAATAATCACTATTCAAAATCAATTTATAATCATCGTTAATAATTTTTTCACCTCTTGAATCAAATCCAAAATTTGAACTAAACTTCAATTCTAAATCATCAATATCAAGACCTATTTCTTTTGATATTTTATTATTTATTAAATAAAAAGCCTCTTCTTTCAATTCTGATTTTTTAGTTTTTGAATATATATCATATAATAATTTAATACTGTATTGTGTTGTTTTTACTGATGATAAAATTATTAAGAGAAAATTAGAGTCTTTCTCTTTTTTATATATTTCTCTTAAAGCTTCATCGCCTCCATACAAACTATAAACAATGGCAGAAGTTTCTTTATGAGTTTCTATATAAATATTTTTAGCAAAACTTAAAAAACTTTCTTTGTCAAGTAAATCTATTATAGAATTAATCTCAAGCAAATAATAAATATCTCTTTTTAACTCTAAATATTTTAAGTATATATATTTTATAACTTTTATATCAACTATTCTTGATTTATCTTTTATTAACACATTACAATTTTCTATATAGGAAACTTTCTTCTCATCTTTTTTACTTAATTTAATAGTTTCTTCATATTTTTCAATACTGTCAAATATTTCATAATCAACAACTTCTTTCAAATCATCATAATAAATATTTTCTAATTTTCTTTTAGCGAATTGAACTTTTTTATTTTTTATTTCTGAAGATATTTTATGAATATCTTTTATATTTTCTTCTATTTTTTTAATTATAATTTTATTATCATTATAAAAAGCATATAAATATAAAATCCATTTCAAACTTAATTTATCTATATTTTTAGAAATAACATCAGACCAATCATCTAAATACTCAAGAGATTCAATATTCCAATCCTCTAAAGAATCATAATACTGAAAACCGCTTTTTGAAAACATTTCACTCATATCTACAACTTTATTAACTTTCCAATTATTCAAAGGCTGATTAAAATTTTTGGCATCATAAAACATACCATGCATATTCTCAACATTAGAAGTATTCCAACTATTTAAATCTTGATTAAAATTTATGCATCCATTAAACATTAACTGCATAGTTTTTACATTTGAAGTATTCCATTTATCAAGAGGCTGATTAAAATTCCTTGCTTGCGAAAACATACCATTCATATTTTCAACATTAGAAGTGTCCCAATTATTTAAATCCTGATTGAAATTTAAAGCCATATTAAACATTGCTCTCATATCAAAAACATTACAAGTATTCCATTTATTAAGAGGCATATTAAAACTTTCAGCTCCAGCAAACATAGCACCCATATCCTTTACATTGGAAACATTCCAATCATTAATAGGCTGATTAAAATCAAGGCATCTTAAAAACATACCTCCCATATTTTCAACTTTAGATACATTCCACTTTTCTATATTATGATTAAAATATACAGCATCGCTAAACATATTATGCATATCTTTAACATTTGAAGTATTCCATTTCTCAATACCTTTAAAATCTTTCCTCAAACTTTCATGAAAAATATTGCTCATATCAGTGATTAAACTTGTATCAATGTCGCTTAAATATATATTTTCATCTTTCAATAATTCTTTTAATTCATCTTTAGTTTGAGGTTTATATTTCATTTTTAGCTCCTCTATAATTTTTATATCTTTATATTTGGTATATCAAATACTTTTCCGTTTTCAAAGTTTTTTACTTTTTCTTTTTCTGTAACAGTTATAAATACCTGTCCTAATGTTTTTATATATTCAAGTATATTATCGCGTCTTATATTATCAAGTTCAAGCATAGCATCATCAATCAATAGAATAGGGGATTTTTTTCTGTATTCTGATAATATTTTTTCGCTTGCCAATTTCATTATAAGAGTAAACATTCTCTTTTCGCCTTGAGATGAGAATTTTTTTGATAATGAATCTTTATAAAAGAATTGATACTCTGCTCTATGTATTCCGAAATATGTTGTACGCATTCTGATTTGTTCTTGCAATGTAGTTTCAAGTTTTTTAATATATTCATTTTCATTTAAAATATCTTCTATACTAGATTGATATTTTATTGCATAAGGGTTTTCATTGTTAAAAATATTTTTATAAATTTCATTCATCTTTTCTTCTAAAAGCTGAGAATATTTTTTATTTTCATTAGCTATATAAAGAGAAAGTTTTGCTATGTCGCTATTATAAATATAAGCTTCATTAGGTTTTGTATTAAGGCAAATATTTCTCATTTTAAGAAGTTTATTATATTTTATCAAGGCAATTAAATATTCTGATGATATTGTTGATATCAGCATATTAAAATAATCGCGTCTTAATTTAGGCTCATCAGTTACCAACTCCGTATCATTTGGAAGAAATATAACATAAAGTATTCTTCCTATTAAATCTTTTCTTGAAGATACTTCTTTTTTATCAATGAATACTTTTTTGACTTTTTTTTGATAGGCTATTTCTATATTAGTATCATAATTAAGTTCATCTTCTCTGAAAACACCTCTCAAAAAATAATTATCATTTCCATTTTTTACAAGTTCTCTATCAAGTCTAGTTCTGAATGATATACCGTTTCCAAGCATATATATTGCTTCTAGTATATTAGTTTTACCGCATCCGTTATGTCCATAGAGAACATTTATTTTATCAGAAAATTCAAATATATTTTCATTATAATTTCTGAAAGAACGCAATGTAAGTTCTTTGAGTATCATTTATCAGCCTTTAAAATATAGTGAAAAGTATTATATATTAAAAATATTAAAAATAGAAGTTTTTTGATATTAAAATTATATGTCTATTGTTTTATTTATAGGTGATAACGATATTAAAAAATTATTTATAAGATTGTTTTAATAAATATAAAAAGTGCCTGATTAAAATCTTTAACCAAGCACTTTAATTTCAATTAATGTTATTTATTAAATTCATCAGATGTGGCATTAATTATATCTATTATTTTTGCTGTCATATTTTCAGGAGTTTTTTATTTAATCGATAAATAAAGCATGTGCATAATAAAATCAATTACTATGCACAAAATAAAAACTGTTTGCTTTATAAAGCAGGTAAATGTCTTCCTTTGTTAGGACCATTTGGATGTCTGATACAATTATTGTTTGTTAAAGCTGATATTGAATTAGCTTTTGTTCCGCAATATTTACAAAAATATTCTGATTTTTCATCTCCTTCATAAAGTTTGTGTCTCCCTTTATTAGGACCATTTGGGTGTCTGATACAATTATTGTTTGTTAAAGCTGATATTGAATTTGCTTTTGTTCCGCAGTATTCACAGTAAAAATTTTGAGCCATATAAAGCCTCCTGTATTTAATATTTATTTTATGATTATTAACATAGCATATTACTATGACAAAAATTGTCGCATAATTTTATTAAAATAAAAAAGTTATAAAAAATTAAAAAAAATTCTATTTTTTTATTTATATACAAAAAAGTGTCAAAATTTGTCATGTCCATAAATTATAATTAAATTAAAAATTTAAAAAGGATATAATCTTATGGAAGAATTAAACAGACAAAATAAAAAATATATTATACAAGATAAAAACGATTACTATTATAGCAAACATTCATTAAATTATTTTTTAGAAGAACTTGATAAACTTATAAAGAAAAATAATATAGAAATAGAAGAAGCAGATAAACTCATAATAAATGATCATCATAATTGTTCAGTATATACTTTTATAAGAGTATTAGAAAAATATTTAATAAGAATTAACTTTGAACAGTTTGTGCATCCAGACCCGGAAATACAAAAAGACTTATTGGGCTGGGATTATAAATGTTTATTAGAAAAGGATAAATTTCCAGAGATTTATGAAGAGTATCATAATGATAAATTTCCTATACTAGATGATGAGTTTTCAGAATTGCATGTGTATGTAGAAGATGATGGAATGTATGAACTATTAATTCCTTCTTGGCATTATGAATATGATGACGGCGAGTGCAGAGATTTTATAGAAAAAGAAGATGAAGAAGATTATAAAGAAAATAAAAAAGATAAAAAAGAAATGATTTCTGAAAAGTATAGAAAGAATGGATCAATATATTTTGAAACTAAAGAATTAGTTGATGAGTTTTTTGAAAGCGGGGAAGTTGATTCAAGAACTTGGTTTATGGAATGGGAAAGTGAAAATGAGAATGAAGCAATGAATTATTTTGAAGAAAGATATGACAAACATTGGGAAGAAGAATACCAAAGAAAATTAGATAAATACAATATCACAGATGATGATGACCATATGAAAAGTTATATTATATACGACAAAGAAGATATTGATTATTATTTTGAAAATAGAGATTTATTTTCATTTCCATTTTTTATAACAGGATACAATGAATTATTTGAGCATTTTTATAAAAAGCTTATGAAAGACAGGGAAGAAGTTAATAATTCTATAAATGATGATATAAAAGAGAAATGCGACAAACTATTATATGATTATATTTTGGGTTATAGTCCTAATCATAGATTTGCTCCTAATAAAGCCCTTTATGTATTAAAAGAATATATAAAAGAAAATTACAAAGATAATTCCAAAGAGTATATTGATTTAGCTTTAAGATACATTATGAATTATACAAGACATTTAGACAGGGATAAACTTATAGAAAGATATTTCAAAGGTGATAAGAGATTTTTATATAAGCTGTAATTATTTATACTGATTTATTATTAAAAAACCTCCCGTGAAGCCGTTTTTTGTACCTCTATATAATTAAAAAATAATAAAAATATAGGAGCTACACTATGAAAAAATCATACACTTTAGAAGAAATTGAAAATATAATAAACAAAGAGTTTTCTTATGAACTTGATGAAACTGATTCAACTGAAGCAGATAACAAGTTAGATAATAATGGAAATGATGAAGATTATCAAAACAATAATGATAATAATAATGAAAATATAATTGATCAAGTTATAGAAGTATTAAAAGAGTATATTAAAAAAGATAAAAATAATACAAAAGCTTTAACTCTATTAGGAAGGGCATATTATTCTAATAGAAATAATAAAAAAGCAGAAAAGCAGTTTAGAAAAGTTTTGTTAATAAATCCTAATGATGATAAAGCATTATACTATAAGGCAGCCAATTATATATATGATTTTAGAAGAAATGAAAACTATAATGAAGCATTAAAACTTATTAAAAAAGCTGTAGAATTAAATGAAAATGATTCAGCATATTGGTATATTTTTGGATATATTAATTATAAAAATGAAAATTATTATGCGGCAATAGAGTATGCTGAAAAAGCAGTTAAGTTAAATAAAAGTTATGTTTTTGATTATGATAATTATTTAGAATATTATCTTACTGTGATAGGAGAATCATATTTTAAATTGGGTAAATATGATGAAGCAATAGAAGTGTTTAAAGAAATAATAAAACTTCCTCGTCATGATCAAAGCGATTTTATGTATTTAGGATTATCATATTTTGCGAAAAAAGAATATGATAAGGCAATAGAAAATTATGAGAAGGTATTAGAAATTGATCCTTCTTGTGATTATATCGAAAATACTAGTGCAATAAATGCATTAGCTAAATCTTATATGGCTTTAGGAGAATATCAGAAAGGTATTGATGCATACAAAGAATATATTAAAAAATATGAGTGGCGTTCGATAAGAGATCTATATAATAAAGATATTGAAGACTATAAATATTTGATAGAAGCATTTAATCAGCTTATAGAGGAAGAGCCTAATAATTTTAAATATTATGATGGATTAGAAACTATATATTCTTTTGATTTGCATATATGTGATAAAGCAGCTAATGTACTTGAAAAATATTTACTGAATAATACTGATAAAATTAATGATAGTATTTATAGAACTCTAGCTTCTTTATATAATAGTATTTATAAATATGATAAAGCTATTGAAATGTGTAATAAATTTATGGATATTAATGATTTTGATAGTTATTATTATTCTCTTTTAGGACATATTTATCAAGAAATTAAAAATTATGATAAGGCTTTGGAGATGTACGAAAAATATGTGAATTATATGTTTGAAAACAAAGATAAAGGCAATGCAAATATTTATAGTAATATAATAAAATTATTAGATTTGTATGATAAACTTTTAAAACATGATAAAAAATATTTGCTTATTGATAAAGCTGTTAATTATTATATTAATAAGAATGATTATAAAGGATTATATAATTTATATTTGCATATAGGCGAAAAATATAAGGCTATTGAATATTATCAAAAATACATAAATTTAGATGATAATAAAAAATATGGGTATGATTTTACAGCTATTGCAGAGATTTATGAAAGTTTGGGAGAAAAGGAAAATGCAGAAGAATATTATAAAAAAGCAATAGAGATTTATGAAAATGAAAAAGATAAAAATTCTTGGGATTTAGAGAGTATAGGAGATTTATATAATTCTATAGGCAATAAAAACAAAGCTATTGAAACATATAAAAAAGCTATAAAAGTTGAAATAAAAAGTGCTAGTTGTATGTTCAGAAGAGAAAACAGATGGGAGAGAAAGGAATTTAAAGGTTATTATTCAAAGGAAATAGGCGATTTATATATGAAAATAGATAATAAAAATAAGGCATTAAAGTGCTATAAACATGCTGTTTCATTAGAACCTAATCGCGAAGAGTATTATATATCAATTGCAGAAGTTTATAATGATTTTAATGAAAAAGAGTTAGCAAAAAAATATTATAAAAAGGCTATTGATATTCATAAAAAATATCTTGAAACGCATTCATACAGATGTGATATTATAAAACGTATTGCTGAATTATATTTAAAAATTGATGATAAAGAAAATGCCAAAGAATGTTACAAAAAAGTTTTGGAAATTAATATTTATGATGATGAAGCTAAAGAGTATTTAGAAAAATTGAATATATAAAATTTTTGATAATTATTGACGACGAAGTCCGCCTCTGGTATCGGCAGGCGATAACCTATATCCTAGACAAACTCTGATACGCTTCGCGAAAGGCTACATTTTGGCTTAAATTTCATAAATTATCTTACATGCAAGATAATTTTAGTATGGTTTAGTACTAATTCTATAATTGCACTTTTTGCAACTTTTTGCGGCGGGAAAAAGTTGAATAAAAAACGACAAACTTAAGAATTTTTAGTATATACAAAAAGTTAATAATTAAATTCTTATTAATATTTATAAGATAGTTCATACTAAAATAATTTTTTAAGTTTTAATCAAACATTATTAAAAAATATTTTGACAAAATCTAATCCTTTAATTATACTTAACTAAGTAAATAAAATAAAGTATTGGATTTTATTATGGATTTTTATGATAATAGTTATCTCTCTAAAAGAAATGTAGTTTTTGGAAAAAATATAGTTTCTACAAGTAATATACTAGCCTCTCAGGCTGGACTTGAAATATTAAAGAAAGGCGGAAATGCTATTGATGCGGCAATTGCAACTGCAGCTGCACTTACTGTTGTTGAGCCTACTTCAAACGGTTTGGGAGGCGATGCTTTTGCTATAATAAATTTTGAAAATAATTTATACGCTATCAATGGAAGCGGATTTTCTCCAAAGAATTTGTATGTTGATAAAATATTATCGCTTAATCTTGATAAAATACCTACTTACGGACTTTTGCCTGTAACAGTTGGAGGAATACCAGCTGCTTGGGCAGCACTTGTAAAAAAGTTCGGAAAATTAAAACTTATAGATGTGCTTGAACCTGCTATTAGATATGCCAAAGAAGGTTATGCCGTTCAGCCTCAAGTAGCACTCGATTGGAAAGAATCTTATAATGTTTATTTGAATGAATCTGATAATTTAAAAAGAGAAGAGTTTAAATATTGGTTTAATACTTTTACTTTTAACGGCAGAACTCCGGAACTTGGTGAAATAGTTACACTTCCATATCATGCTAAAACTTTGGAGGATATAGGAAACACAAATTCAGAATGTATTTATAGGGGAGAGTATGCTGAAAAGATAGATGCATTTATGAAAAAATATGGAGGATATTTATCTAAAGAAGATTTAAATGAATATTGTCCTGAATTTGTTACGCCTATAACAACTAATTACAGAGGTTATGATATTTATGAAATTCCGCCTAACGGACATGGCATTACAGTGTTAATGGCTTTAAATATTTTATCTAATTTTGATTTGAAAAGTTTAACTCCATTAGAAAGTACTCATTATAAAATAGAAGCATTAAAATTGGCATTCATAGATACAAAAAAATATGTTGCTGATATTTATCACATGAAAACTTCCATTGAAGAAATGCTTTCAAAAGAATATGCTAGAGAAAGAGCTTCTCTTATAAACAAAAATAAAGCATTAGAACCTATAAATCATATATTTTCATCAGGAGACACTGTATATTTAGCAACAGCAGATAGTTATGGAAATATGGTTTCTTATATACAAAGTAATTACTGTGCATTCGGTTCTGGTATAGTAATTCCAGAAACAGGTATAGCATTGCAAAATAGAGGAGCTAATTTTTCATTGGATCCTAATTCAGATAATTTTATAGCCCCACATAAAAAGCCTTATCATACAATAATACCAGCATTTATATGTAAAGACTCAAAACCTTATGCAGCTTTAGGTGTTATGGGGGCTTTTATGCAGCCTCAGGGACATTTACAGGTTATGAGTAATTTAATAGATCATAATTTAAATCCGCAGGCCGCATTGGATAAACCTAGATGGCAATGGATAGGGGAGAAGAACATAGAATTGGAATACAATTTTGATGATGCATTATTTTCAGAGCTTTCATCTTTAGGTCATAATATAACCAAGAAAAATCATATAACTAATTTCGGATATTTCGGACGCGGACAAGTTATACTAAAGAATGATAATAATGTTTACTTTGCAGGCTGTGATGGAAGAACTGATTCAGGTATTGCTGTTTATTAACAAATATTATGTTAATTTAATAGTGAAAATTTCTGTATAATTATAAAAATCGCTTGAATATAAAGTAATAGAACCAGCTGTAAAAGATAATGGAGTAAAATCTATTTTTTCGATATTTTCTTTTAATTTGTTATTATCATAAACTTTTTTTACCCTTGCTAATGTTAGATGCGATTTAAAATCTTTTTTGTCGTATTTAAGATTTTCTATATTATCTAAATTGCTTCTTAAAGTTTTAACATATTTTTCTAATTCTTCACTTACGGCTTTTACGAATATAACATTTATATCTTTGAATTTATTTGTGAAGTAGGAAATATTTTCAAAGTTTATATTAAATGGTGTAGGGGAGGAGTTTATCACTTCTCTTTTTATAAGCTCTATTTGTTCTTCTTTTATATTATCAAAAAATACTAATGTTATATGCATTTTATCTTTTGATACTTTTTTTAATTCTGCTATTTTTTCATTTACTCTAAGCATGTTAGAATACTTGTTTTTAATTTCTTCGTTTAAGTTTAATGCTAAAAATGCTCTCATATTATTACAGCTCTATGTTTAATGATTTTGATATTATATCTTTATTAACATCTTTGTATAAAATTTTATTTGGTGTTATATTGCCATTATATTGATTTGTACTTGTATCGTTTACTTCTAGCATGCTGACTTTATCTAAATATATTTTTTATCATCATTGTATTTAAATGTTATATATAGTTTGCGGTTATTCATTATATGATGTTCAAGAGTAAAATAATTATTTTTATAAACGACATTTGCTGTAAGTCCGTTTATATTAAATATTGCAGTATTTAATGGGATGCTGCCGATATATTTATATTGATTATTTTTTTCTATTTGAAATAGAGTATAATAATACCAATATTTATTTTTTAATATTATCATTTCATAGGCACTATTATCTTTGAATCTCATTTTTCTTATGGCATTAATTTTTAAATCTCAATTTTCTTTTAAATTGCCGTCATCAGTGAAATAACTTTCATTTATTTTTATAGGCTTATCATCAATATCTTGAGAATAAAGATTAAAAGAAAACAATATAATAAATATTAATATAATTTTTTTCATAATTAATTATTTACAAAATATAATTATATATCAAGGCTCAATAATTTTGATATCATATCCATTGTAACATCTTTGTATAAGATTTTGTTTGGAACAACATTACCATTAACTTGTTTAGAAGTTGTTTTTGCCTCATTAATATTTACTGCAGAACTACCGTCAATAATTTCTATAATCATATTTGCTTTATCTAAATATATTTTCTTATCATCATTATATTTAAATGTTATGTACATTTTTAAAGTTGACATAACACTATGTTCTATAGTGAAATAATTATCTTTATAAACTATATTTCCAATAAGCCCTTCTATATTATCATTAAAACTTTTTAAAGCTATAGTTCCCATATAATTGTATTTATTGTTTTGTTCTATTTGAAATAAAGTATAATAATACCAATTATTATTTTTTAGTATTATCATCTCATAAGATGATTTATCTGTAAATCTAATTTTTCTAATGGCATAAACGGATAAGTCTTTTTTATTTTTTAAATTACCATCATCAGTGAAGTAATTTTTATTTATTTTCATAGGCTTATCATTAATATTTTGTGGGTAAAGATTAAAAGAAAATAAAGCTAAAAGTATCAATACAATTTTTTTCATAAGTTATAATCTCCATAAATTATATATTTTGGTTCATTAATTCTACTTCTGTCATAATTTTTATTTTTTTATCAAGATTTAATAATTTTGATATTTTATCCATTGTAACATCTTTATATAAAGTTTTATTAGCTTCTACATTTCCGTCAATCTGTTTAGTAGTTGTTTTTTCTTCTCCAGAATTTTCATCATTATCAATAAATTCTGATATCATACTAACTTTATCCAAATATATTTTTTTATTATCATTATATTTAAATGTTATATATGTTTTTATAGATAATAAAAGGCTATGTTCTATAGTAAAATAATTATCTTTATAAACTATATTATGTATAAGCCCTTCAGTATTTTTCTCAAAACTTTTTAAAGCTATGGTTCCAATATAATTGTATTTACTATTTTGTTCTATTTGAAACAGACTATAATAATACCAATAATTATTTTTTAATATTATCATTTCATAAGATGATTTATCTGTGAATCTAATTTTTCTAATAGCATAAACGGATAAGTCTTTTTTATTTTTCAAATTACCGTCATCAGTGAAGTAATTTTTATTTATTTTCATAGGTTTATCATTAACATTTTGTGAGTAAAGATTAAAAGAAAATAAAATTATAAATATTACTGCTATTCTCAGCATAAATAAAAAACCTCCTATTGAATAATGAAGTTATACCCTATAAGCCTTTATTTGTCAATATTGATATTTTAGTTAAAATAAAAAAGCCTCTCTTAAATATTTAAGAAAGGCCATTGTATTTATAAAATATATTTATGCTCCCATATCCATTATAGCATCATTTAACATAGCATCATTGTTATTATCAGGTAAATAATCAGGGAAGTCATTAGGAGAAGAAGGTACTGTATTATTACCAGGATTTGATCTAGCTTCATATTTTTCTAATATTCTAGCAGCTACAGTAGGATCCATTAAGCTCAAAAGATATGAAGTTGTACTGTTTCTTCCTTCAGCAGCAGCTATAGAATCCATTTCTAATAATACATCTATAACTAAATCATCGGAACCATTAGCGGCTAATTGATTAAGCAATGCAACAGAATTTTGAGGAGGCATACTATTAACTTTATTAGCCAAATCTGCAAGTACTAATTGATACTGTGATGACTCATCCATAGTTGCCTGATAATTAGACCATGCATTTAATAGGTTTTGTCTGTCTTGTTCTATTAATTCAGATTGAGTATTTAATTCTATAGCTTTGCTTGCTATTAATGATTCCTGAGCCTGTATATCTTTTTCTCTTAAATTAAAAGATTCTCTCATTTTATTTAAATCATCTCTAGCTAAAAGAGACATATCTTCAACTCTAGGCTTTTGGGTAAATCTATTAAGAAATCCAGGAACATTCGGAGCTATTTTAGTACGCATTAATGTATAATAATTGACAACTCCAAATATATCAAACATATAGAGCAATGCTATAAATGCTATTAAATTTACTATAGTTAAAATTGCTATTTTTAATCTCATAACTTTTTATCACCTTATAATATTATTATAACATAATATAGAAAAAACTGTAATATGTCAACTAAATTTTGTTATCATAATTATTATCGTAATAATCAAATATTTAGTTATCATATTTTTTTATTTATTTTGTATAAAAAACAGTATTTATATAGAATATATAATTATGATTTTATTAATTATAAGTAATATTACTATTAATAGGATTTTTCTAGTTTATTATTCTGTTCTTCTTAATAATATCATACTTATATCATCGGACAATACATTATCAGAAAATGATTTTAATTCTTTTATAATATTGTCTTTTATAACATTAACGTCTTTATGAGAATGTTTTATGAATGTATTTTTAAGCAGTTCATCTCCGAACATTTTGCCTTCTTTATTAAAAATTTCATAAGCACCATCTGTAAATATAAATAATAAATCATTATGATTTAATGTGATTTTTGTTTCTAAATATTCACTTTCTTCCATCATTCCTACTAAAGGTCCGTCAATATCTATTTCTTTTACTTCATCTTTTGATTTATATATAGGTTTTGGAGAACCAGCTGAAGAACATATAAATTCTCCTGTTTCATTATTATAAATAGCAAAGAATATAGAAGCAAACAAGTTTTTATCAAAATTTTCTTCTATAAAGAAAGTATTTAATTCTTTTATAAATTTTGCAGGCGATGTATTTTTATTATTAATCAGAACATGAGTATCAAAAAAAGATTTTATAAGTATAGTAAGCATACTTGCAGCAACTCCATGTCCTGAAACATCAGCTAAAAGTATTGCATACCATCCGTCAGCAATCGATTTTATACCGCTATAATCTCCAGAAACATCATTTGGGGCATAATGGAAAATGGATATATCATTTTTAGGTATAGAAGTATTTCCAAAAGAAAGTATAGTTTTTTGAAGCCTTGAAGCATATTCAATATCTTGTTTTAATATATTCATATACATTATATTAGATTCTATAGCTTTCTTTAATCTTATATATGATTTCATTTTTGATATTAATATATCAGTATCCATAGATTTTAAAAAGAAACCATCCGCTCCGCATTCATATGCTTTTAAACATTCAGTTTTATTTTCAGTAGCAGTTAAAAATAATATAGCTATATTTTTAAGCATATTATCATTTTTTATATGCTGAGAAAGCCTGCAAGCTCCTGAATTAGGAAGCATATAATCTACAAGTATGCAGTCTGGTATTTTATCATAAGACATATTTACAGCTTCATCATATGAAGTGGCTATATATGATAAATATCCTGAGCCTTTTAAATTATTTTGTATAAATTTTGCATAATCTATATTAGAATCTACTATTAAGACTTTTTCTGTTAAAATATTATTTTTCATATCAACAACTTCTATATTTAATGAACATACCTTCTAGCCTCAACATTGAATATAAGACCTATTGATATAGCAAAAGTCCATATAGATGATCCTCCGCTGCTTATAAAAGGCAATGTTAAACCTGTAATAGGCATCATTCCAATAACCATACCAATATTAATTATAACGTGACATAAAAACATTGCAATAACACCTGATACTATTAAAGCCCCAAGTCTGTCTTTGGCAAAATAAGCTACCATTGTTCCTCTAATAAATATAGTTGTATAGGCCAAAACAACTAAAGCACTGCCTATAAATCCCCATTCTTCGCATATATTAGAGAAAATAAAGTCATTAACCTGCTGGGGGATAAAGTTTAACTGTGATTGGCTTCCATTTAAGAATCCTTCACCTAATAATCCTCCGCTTCCCACAGCTATAAGTGATTGTATAATGTTATATCCAGAACTCAATCTAGTTAATTGCGGGTTCATAAATACAAGCAATCTCTGTTTTTGATATTCCTTTAATCCTATATCAAATATTAATGCAGCCCCCATACATAAGAATAATACAAAAAATGAAAATGATAATAAACTTACATATTTACTATTCATATAGAAATTTAATGTAAGAAGAAGTGCTGATATAAATAAAAATATTCCAGCCAAATAGCCTATATATATCCTTTGAGATAAAAAGTTAAAAAGAATATTATCTATATCATCTGACATTCTTTTGTATTCCAAAAACATTGGTATAGATAAGCCTACAATACCAATACTAACTAAAGCTATTATGTATCTAGTAGGTACTCCTCCTACGAAAAGCATTATAAATACTATAAAACAATACACTAATACAGTACCTAAATCAGGCTGTAATAGTACTAAACCTATAGGTATAGAAATAAAAAAACCAGCTAAAGCAAAATATTTTATTTCTTTTATTTTATCTCCTATTTGATCCAAATAACCAGCAAGGAATATTATAACTACTATTTTTCCAAATTCAGAAGGCTGCATACCAAATAACCAGCTGCTGCTTCCGTTAACAGTTGTACCAACACCTGGTATTAAAACTAATACAAGAACAGCAAGCATTGGTATATAAAGAGCCATTCTATGTTCTGCCAATTTTGTATAGTTTATAAACATACTTATAAATACTAATATCAAACCTGTTGTACAGAAGAATAAAAATTTTAGAAACATCCAGCTTGTTTTTCCAGATTCAGGAGAATATGTGGATGAATAAACGGCTATAGCACCTGCGATCATTAAAAAGATTATTGCAGCCAATATTTTCCAATCAAATACAAACAATTTTTTTAATTCTTTTTTTTCATTCATATTTTATCCTTTCATCTTCACCTGATTTTTTCTCTTCTTTTTGTGCTTCATTAGCATCAATATTTGCTTCGCCATTTTCTAAAGCGGCCTGTTCTCTTGCCAACCTTATTTGCTGATAAATATACTGCATTCTATTGTATATAGAATTTCTAGCATCCATAGCATTTTCACCGCCAAGTATAGAACGCAGCATTGCTGTAGCAATGGGCCCTGCAGTAGTACCGCCACCGCCACCACTATGTTCTAACATAACTGTAACAGCAATCATATCTTCATTCGGTCTAGGATCATAAGGTCCAAATATTGTAACCCAAGTATGGTCTTTACCTTGAGCGTTTTGAGCTGTACCTGTTTTGGCAGCTAATTTTATGTTAGGAGACCAAGCACCATTTCTAGCTGTACCGCCTGTTACAGTCATTCTCATACCTTCTTTTACTACTGTAAATATATTCTTATCTATATCTAACTTTTTAATTATTACCCTATCATTATTATATATAACTTCATCAGTCTGAGAACTTCTTATTTCTTTTACAACATGAGGTCTGTACATTACTCCGTCATTTATTATAGCTGAAGTAGCCATATGTACAGCTAGAGGAGTAGCAGACATATATCCTTGACCCATAACGTATTGAATAGTATCGCCATCCCACCAATATTCTCCGATTTTTCTCCTTTTCCAATCAGCACTAGGAACAACTCCTACTTTTTCTCCAGGTAAATCTATTCCAGTAATGTCTCCAAAACCTAACATTTCAGCATATCTTTTTATGAAATTAGGACCTAATTCATAAGCTAAGTTATAGAAATATGTGTTGCATGAGAATTGAATTGCTCTGTACATATTTACATATCCATGCTGTCCAGTACATCTGTAGAATCTATTTTCAAGCAACATACCGCCCCCGCAGTATCTTGTTGTATTAACACCTATTCTTTTTTCAGCTAATGCTCCTACAGCAGTTACCAATTTAAATGTAGATCCAGGAGGGTATCTTCCTCTAATAGCTTTATTCCAGAATGGGTTAGCAGGGTTATTTATTAGTTCGGCATATTTAGTTCTATCTATTTTTCCTATAAATATATTAGGATCATACCAAGGCGAACTAACCATAGCTAATATCTCACCTGTTGTAGGTTTTGATATAATTACAGTTCCTACATGACCTTGTATTAAATCTTCAGCGTCCTTTTGTATTTTTGAATCTATACTTAATATAAGTTTTTTTCCGGGTATTGGCTTTCCTATTGCAGGACTTATAGTTTCTTTTACTCTGTTTCTTGAATCTACAATCCATTGTACATATCCGTCTATACCTCTTAACTCCTTATCATAGAACTGTTCAACGCCTTCTTTACCTATCATACTGTTTCTTCTATAACCTTCGGCCTGCTTTCTTTCAAATTCTTCCTGTGAAATATTACCTATATATCCTAATATATGTGTCATTGTTTCGCCAAGCGGGTAATGTCTTATAGATTTACTTCCATAATATACGCCAGGATATTCTTCTGATCTCTCTGCCAAATAACTCATTTGAGACATTGTAATACTTTCTGATATTTCAACGGATTCATAACTGTTTTTAGATACTTTTTCTAAACTTGATTTTATATGTCCTAAATCTATGTTAAATACTTTTGATACTCTGTATAATAATTCCTCTCTTTCAAAATAGTTCTTAGGAAGATAAACAGGGATCATATACATTGTGTAAGTTTTTATGTTTTCGGCAACTATAATACCATTTCTATCGTAAATTTCACCTCTGTATGCATCTATAGGTATTATTTGTTCCTTGTTATTTCTTGCTAAACTGTCATAATGTTCATTTTGTATTATTTGCAAATAGAATAATCTTATCAATAAAAGTACAGATACTAATACAGAAATTATAAAAACTATTATTAATCTTTTTCTATATTTAAAGTCTTCACTTACAATTTTTTTGTCTTTGTTTAATTCTATTTCCAAAAAATTCATATATAAACCTTTTACCTTTTAAGAATTATTATTAATATAATAATATTATACTAATAAAAAATTTTTATCAATAATATAAATAACGGTATTTTTTCCTATATTATTAACTAATTGATAATATTATGTTAATTTCTATTTAATAAAATAATATAATATTTTAAATAAAATTTAAATACAAAAAAGCTGCTTAATTATATAAATTCAGCAGCTTTTTTTATTTTTTATATATTGTTTATATTTTATTTAATTTTTTATTTTTTTTATTGCTTAATGTCTGTAAGTAATAACTTATAAATATAAATAATCCCATTATAGATACATAATCCATAAAGAAAAATATTACAGGTTCTTCATAATTAAAAAAAGCGAACTCTACAAGAAGAAACATTTTATTATATAAACCTCTTTTAATAAATGAAATAACTCCGTATAAGGCTATTAATGAAGATATTACTATAGATATATGCTTTTTTATATTTATGAATTTTTTACTCATATTTATAAACATACCCCAATGCATTCCTAGATGTGCAGACATAAATATAAATCCCCAAGAGTTTGAGATCATATGTAAGCGTCTTGTAAACATTCCGCTATTATGAATATTAAGAAAACCTAATACTCTCTGAGAAAATAGTATACCGCTTATCATTAATCCAGCCATACATATAAAAAGCATAGTATTAATAAATGTATTTAATGCTCTGTTAAAATTGTATTTTCCTTTTGGCAAGTTTTTATACCAATTAAAATTTAGTATATGATGAAGTATAAAAAATATAAAAAGTAGGAAGCCTAAATATTCATGTACAGCATCGCCTGTAAAATGATATGCCATTAAAATGAAAAAAAGCAAAGTCATTATTATATCTACTATTATTTTAATTATTTTCTTCATAAATAAGTTTCTCCTTTTATAATTTTATACTCATCATTTTTATTTTTTAATAATCTAATTTTCTTACCCAATCTACAACTTTACTTTTTGAATTTTTTACTTCTGGTCTGTATACTCCAATAGGATCTAATACTTTGCAGTTAGCCGGCAGTAATTTTTTTAAATCTCTTATCGTTCTTGAAAGTCCTCCTGTTCCATGTGTACAAAATGGTATTATAGTTTTTCCTGATAAATCATAGCTTTCAACGAATGTAAATACTGCCATAGGACATGTATACCACCAATTTGGAAAGCCTAAAAATATGACATCATAATCATTTATATTATTAATTTTGTCAGTTAGTGCTGGTCTTTCATTATTATCCCTTTCTTTTCTAGCTTGATTTAAACATTCATCATAATCGCTTGAATATTTATTTTGTGTTTTTATACTGAATAAATCTCCTCCTATTTCTTCCTGTATCCAAGTAGCTATTAATTCAGCATTTCCCGGAGAAAGTACGCTTGCAGAAGTTTCAGCATCTGGATTAATTGATGAAGGATTTGATACTACTGTGTTATCTGACCAAGTAAAATATGCTATTAATATTTTTGAACCGCTTTGAGTATAATTTATATTTACTGTCTGTTTTTCATCATTTTTTTTAATTTCTGAATTTTCAATATTAGAAACTATGTAATCTGTTTTTCTTGTTTTATCAGAATTATTTTTATTACTGCATGATGATAATATAATTATTGATAAAAGTATAAAGATTAAATTTTTCATAAAATCTCCTTATTAGATTATTTTTTTAAATTTAATTTTGAAATCCAATTTATTATTTGATTATTTTTAGACTCTATATTTGATGAATCTAATGCGAGCCCATCTAATACATTAGCATTTTTTGCCATATTTCTAATAGTGGAATATGATCTTCCAGCTCCGTATCCGTCATGAGTACAAAATGGAATTATAGTTTTTGATGATAGATTATAATCTCTAATAAAAGTACGCACTGCCATTGGTACATCATTAGCCCATACAGGATAGCCTATAAAAATGGTGTTATATTTACTTATATCAATATTTAACGGCTTTATTTTTGGAAAATCATTTTTACGCATTTCATCATGATTTTTATCAACCAAATCATCAAAATCCTTAGAGTATTGATTAACTGTTTCTATTAATCTTATATCAGCATTTAATTGATTTTTTATTACATTGGCAACATATTCTGTAGTTCCCATTTTGTTATTATTTGCCACAATACTTGCTGCTGTTGAAGCGTCTACATTATTATCAAATTGTGTATTTCCTACTCTTGAAAAATAAACAACCAATATTTTAGAGTTTTGAGCATTTAAAATATAAGAAAAAGCTAAACAAAGAATTATAATTATATATTTTTTCATATATACTCCTTTATTAAATTAATTTTCTAAACTGAAAGTTATATTAACTCTTCTCTGTCCATTGTTATATAAATCATGAAAAACTTTTAAATCTGATGTAATCTTACCAATAGGTATAACTTCCATAGTAAGATTAGGATTATCTGACTGAGAATAAAATATTGCTAATGAATTATTTCTAGCACAGTATGTTATATCTCCATTTTGAAAATTGAATTGTCCTTTTGTTATGTTTTTTGGTCTATAGTCTATTGAACCATAATATTCTCTGTTTGCATAACCTATCATAGAAACTGTAAGCGGAAATATATTCATTATCTCTTTTGATAATTCTGTGCCGTATATAACGCCTTCCAATACTTGATTATTTATAGTAATTTTTATTTTTGTATTATTATTGTTTTGAGCATTACATAAACTAAATATAAATAAGAATGTAATTATTATAAATTTTATTTTATACATATGAATAAACTCCTTATAAATTTATAGTGTAATAAAAAATTTTATACTATATCTTGAATCCAACTTTTTATATTATTTTCTGAGCTTTTGACACTACTTCCATATATATCTAAATGCTTTAGTATGGTGGAATTAGGGCATAAATTTTTTATATCATTTAAACTTCTTCCCATACCGCCGCCTCCATGAGTGCATAAAGGAGCTATTTTTTTACCGCTGAAATCATGAGTTAATAATAATTGCTTTACGGCCTGAGGTATAGTTCCTCCCCAGTTAGGATAACATAATATTACAGTATCATAATTTGAAATATTATTAATATTTCTTTCTAATTGAGGAAGCCTATTATCAATTATTTCTTTTTGGGCATAGTTAAGCAATTCATTATAATTTTTTGGGTATGGTATTTTTGTTTTTATTTCAAATATATCAGCATCTGTTATGTTCTTTATAATATTAGCAGCTGTTTTTGTATTTCCTCCCCAAGAGAAATATACTATTAATGTATTGGCATTTAAATTGCAGAAAAACAGTATACTAATAAAAAAACTTATTAATGTTAATTTAATTTTATTTCTCATAAACTTATAACTCCAATCATTATTTTACTTAGTTTATTCAAGAACCCTTTCTGATAAGAGTTTTACCATTTTATGATCCTGATGAGAGAAGAAAGAGCTTTCATTCTTGTCAAGAGATGAAATTAATTTTATGTCGCTGTCATCTAATTCAAAATCAAAAATATTGAAATTTTCTTCCATTCTTTCTTTTCTAACAGTTTTAGGTATTACTACTATGTTTCTTTTTACAAGCCAATTTAAAATTATTTGAGCCGCTGATTTATTATATTTTTTAGCTATACTTAATAATATTTCATTATTAAACATATTGTTTCTTCCTTCAGCAAAAGGAGCCCAAGACTGCATTTGTACATTATATTCCTGCATAATAGTTTGATAATCATTTTTTTGATAAAATGGATTTACTTCTACTTGATTTACAGCAGGTACTATTTTATTATGCATTATTAAATCAACTAATCTGTCAGCGAAGAAATTGCATACCCCAATAGCTTTAATTTTTCCATTCTTGCATAATTCTTCCATACAACGCCATTCTCCGTAATAATCACCGAAAGGCTGATGTATTAAATACAAATCCAAATAATCTAATTGAAGTTTTTCAAGAGAATTATTAAATGCTTTTTTAGTATCTTCATAACCGTTTTTTTGTATCCATAATTTTGTTGTTATAAATAATTCTTTTCTATTTATACCGCTTTCTTTTATGGCATCCCCAACAGCTTTTTCATTTTTATATGAAGCTGCTGTGTCTATTAGTCTGTATCCTGTTTCAATAGCATTTAGCACTGCTTTTTTACATTCATTATAATCCTGAATTTGATAAACTCCAAAACCTAAAATAGGCATTTCCAAACCATTGTTTAATTTTACGTATTTCATTTATAGCTCCTTTTACTCTAAATTTTTTTCTTTTAAATATTTTTCAAGCAAGTCTGCTATTTCTAAGTTGTTTAAATCTGAAAAAGGAAAATGAGTATTTCCATATATTCCAATTTCTGGAAGAATTACAACATTTACATCGGCATTATAAGATTTTAAAGTTTCTTCCCATTTTTTTATTAATTCTACTCTTAATCTCCACTCTTCCAAATAAGGATTATCAGATTTTTCTTTTGGTATATTATCTCCATAATAAATTACTATGGGTATGCTTGCTAATTTTTTGAAATCATTTTCAGGAATTTCTTTTATAGGAAAATATGCAGGCATAGTAATATTAGTAGGTGAACTATTTTCAGGAAAAGGCAAACTGCATCCTCCAGGCTCATATAAAACTAATGCCTTAACATTTTGATTTTTTATTGCTGTAAAAAATGCAGGACCAGCTCCTTGTGAATGTGCTAGTAAAATTCCTTCTCCTATTCTATCAAATAATGCAGATAAACTATCAGATACTACTTCCTCGTCAAAACTGCCAGTATTAGGAGTAACTTGCTGAAAGTATTGAGTTAAAGTTTCTTCATCATTTTTGAATTGTACATTTTCAAAAAAATCAGGCCAAGAACCTATTCTAAACCAATTAAATAAAGACTGCTCGTCAGGAGTAGGGTTAATAGTTATAGGTACAGAACTTCTTCCAGCTCTTCCTCTCCTTGGCTGATCTACCAAATATACACTATATCCTTTTTTTAAGAAAATATTTTGAAAACCTTCTCTTCCATCTGGAGTAGTTTCAAAGCTTTTAGCAGATTGTCCGCCGCCATGCAAAAATACTATAGGGTATTTTTTAGCATTAACAGGTATTTGATAAAATGTATATCCATGGTCGCTATGATATGTTTGTCCGTTTGAACTTGGAAATAAAGTATCTTTTTCAAATTTCCCATTTGCAGATGATACTTTACCGCCAAATGTGAAACTTCCTTGTTTATCTATAATAATTTTGTTTTGTGTATTATTAGATGTATTGTTATTGCATGATATGCTTAATAATATTGTTATAAACACTAATAATAATTTTTTCATTATACAATCCTTAAAATATTTTTTATTTCCTGTTGCCTATTAATTATAATAAGCATCAGGAAAATAGGAGAATAAAAGTTTTATATTTTATAAACCATATTATTGTAAATTATTCTTGTAAAATTCATCTAATTTACTAACAGCTTCATTTACAGTATCCTGTTTAAAATATGTTTGTATATGTGTGGCATCTTTAAGTTCATAAAGTTCTTTATTTTTTGTTCCAGAAGCATTCTCAAAAATTCTTCTGCTCATATATGCTGTATCTGCCTTATCTCCGACTAACATTAAAAGCGGCTGATTTAGAAGTTCTATATTATTTATTACATCAAAACTCATAAGATCTAATAATGAACTTGTTGTATAGGCAAAGCTTGAATGAGGATGGGCGTGAGTATCACCATAATATATTGCACCTTCTCTGTATAAATCTGTAGGTATTTTTGCCAATTCTTCATCACTCAATTTTACAGGTGCTGAACTTGTATATGTTACTTCTCCAGTTAATGCTTCTTTTTGTCTAGCTAGACTGGCTTCTTCTAAACGTTCTTCTATAGAATCAATTTGAGAATCTAAAAATCCATTCCTTCTTACAAGTCCGCTGTCAAACATACTTAGAGTTGCCACAGCTTTAAATCTTTTATCTGTTTGTACAGCTTTTATAGTATATCCGCCGCCTCCGCATATTCCTAATACTCCTAAGCGATTTATATCAGCACCTTTAAAAGTTGATATAAAATCAACTGCAGCTCTTATATCATTTACACGGTTATTTGGAGTATCAATATTTCTTGGAAAACCTTCGCTTCCTCCTTGATATAAAGCATCAAAAGCTATTGTAATATATCCAAGTTCTGCTAGTCTTTGAGCATAAAGACCAGATACTTGTTCTTTAACTCCTCCGTTAGGGTGAGCTACTACTATAGTAGGATATTTTTTATTAGAATCAAAATTTGCAGGTGTATATACATTGGCAACAGCTTTATTTCCTCCTATATTATATGAAACGGTTTGTATATTTACTTTACCTTGTTCATTTTTTTCTATAGCTCCATCATAAACTAGACCAAACGGATTTTTTTCTGCATTTCTTTTTGCTTCTTCACTTGGATTTACTATATATTTTTCTTCTGCATTCATTTTATTCTCCTTTTCTGTTTGATTTACATTGCATGAATTTAATAGGCCAATAATAGCTAATATACATAATAGTTTAATTTTATTCATATACACTTCTCCTTTTTATTTATCTGCCATTAATTAAAATAATTAATGGCAGATAATAATAAAATTTTATAATATGTTTATATTTTGAAGCCAGTTTTTTATACTATTTTCTGAACTATTAACGCTTCCTCCAGATATACTCAAACCTTCTAGTATAGTTGAATTAGGACATAATGAAGTTATATCAGTAACGCTTCTTCCCATTCTGCTTCCGCCATGAGTACATAAAGGAGCTATTTTTTTACCGCTGAAATCATGAGTTAATAATAATTGTTTTACTGCTTGTGGAATAGTACCCCACCAATTAGGGTAACATAATATTATAGTGTCATAGTTAGCTAAATTATTTATATTAGCACTCAATTTTGGTAAAAAATTATCATTTTGTTCTTTTCTTGCCTGATTTACAGTGTCATTATAAGAACTTGGATATGCTTCAACAGTTTTTACTTCAAATATATCTGCTTTAGTAAGATTTTTTATCATATTTGCAGCTGTTCTAGTATTTCCTCCCCAAGAGAAATATACTATTAATGTTTTAGAAGTTTGAGCATTTAAACCTCCGATTAATAATGTGCTTGAAATAAGTAATGACATTAATATTGTTTTTATGATTTTTTTCATTTTTGATCCTCCTATTTTATTATTCTTAAAGTTTTATTTTGAAAAATCTTGCATTTTTAATTTTCATTATATTTTTATTATGATAGAGTATAATTAATGTAAATTTTTAATCTTAATTATTTTAGATTGTTAATTATAGCTATAGCATTCAATGTTCTTGGATAACCTATGTAAGGTATGCATTGAGTTACAGCTTCTATTAACATATCTTTACTGTTTCCTATAGATATATTAGCACTTGCATGAGAAGTTGCCTGAGGCTCAGCTCCTCCTAAAGATACTATCATTATGAAAGTTAATAACTCTCTCTCTTTCATATTAAGTCCCTTTCTTGTATAAAAATCTCCAAAACAATTAGCTGATAAGAAATTTTGAATATGTTTTTGATTTGCTGGAGCATTATTATGAGCATCTAATATTCTTGTACCAAATGTATTAGTTTGTATTTCAAGTCCTTTATCGAATCTAGTTTCTTCTGTAACTGTTGATTGAGATTCTATAGGAAGTGAAATATTTTTTTCTTTAAACACTTCATTTGCTTTTTCTAATGCAGCAAATACTCTAGGAAATCCTACATAAGGTGAACATTGATATAATGCTTCTTTTATCTCTATAGGACTAACTCCAATATTTAAAGCTGTTTCTACATGAGGTTTTATCATGTCAGTACCTTGTGATGCAGTTAAAGAAACTAATACTACAAGTTCTCTTAATTTAGGTTCCAATGTTCCATGATTATAAACTTCTCCATATAAGAAATTATTAAATATGCTTTCTAAATCTGGATCATTAGGTTTAGTTAGGCTTGCATCTCTTTTGAGTAATTCGTTATATTTGTTTTTTGCTTTTTCTGTCATAGTTAAATTTCCTCCTTTACTTTGTGAATTTGCTATGCATGAAAATACTATAACTAAGATAGATAAAGATAAAATAGTTTTTAAAGTTTTTTTCATTTCTTAATAACCTCGCTTTTTTAGTTTTTTATTGATTATCTATAGTTTTCATATCTATTACATATCTGAATTTTACTTCACCGTTAATTACTTTATTGTATGCTTCTGTAATAGCCTGAGCATCAGCATTGATTATTTCAACATCTGGATATATGTTATTGGCTATAGAATAATCTAAAGCTTCTTGAGTTTCCTTCATTCCTCCTATTAAAGAACCAAATAATTTTCTGCTTCCATTTCCTAGTACTAAAGTCCCTACATTTACACTAGGCATATTTTCTATTGCAGGTATTCCTAAAATAGCCATTTCTCCGCCTCTTTTTAGCATATTCATATACATTGAAATATCATAGTTTGCCGGTATTGTACTTATTATATAATCTAATGTATTATTTAAATTTGTAAGTTCATTAGCATTATTAACATTTACATATTTAACAGCTCCCATTTTCAAAGCGTCTTCTCTTTTTTCTTCTGTGATATCAAATACAGTAACTTCTGCTCCTAAATTAACAGCATATTTTACAGCTAAATGTCCTAATCCTCCGAAACCTGCTATTCCAATTTTATCGCCTTTAGATACATTCATAACTTTTATAGGAGAATATGTTGTTACTCCGGCACATAATAATGGAGCAACTTTTTTAATATCTGCATTATCTGGTATTTTTACAGCAAATTTATCATATACTACTATATTATCAGAATATCCTCCTCTTGTTATTTCATTATCATGGAATCTATCTGGGTTATCATAAGTTCCTACAAAAGAGGTTAAACAATATTGCTCCTGATTGTTCAGACAATTTTCACATTCTCCGCAGGAATTAACCATACAGCCAACGCCTGCATAATCTCCTACTTTGAATTTAGTAACATTTTCTCCTACTTGAGTTACAATGCCTACTATTTCATGTCCTGGTACTATAGGATAATTTGGAGTTCCCCAATCACTTTTTGCTGAATGTATATCGCTATGGCATATTCCAGAGTATAATATATCTATTAATATATCGTTGCTTCCTACTGCATGCCTTGTAAACTCATAAGGTTCAAACACTCCATTTGCTGAAAATGCAGCAAAACCTTTTGATGGTATTCTGCCTTCATAATTATTTGTAACATATACTTTATTATTTTGAATGTTTGTGTTTGAAGTATTACTTTCTTGTGTATTATTACTTTGATTATTGCAAGACAATATTAATACAAAAGAAATGATTAAAATAAAATTTTTTATATATTTTTTCATTTAATAATCTCCTTAATTTTTAATATTTCAATTTTAATAATTGCTTTATAAAGTCAGCGTCATCATTAAGAAATATTATGTTTTTATTATTATCCAAAGTTTTTATGATATTCATGTCATTATCATCTAATGTGAAATCGAATATTTTAGAGTTTTCTATTATTCTTTCTTTGTTTACACTCTTTGGAATAATAGGTATATTTCTTTGAGTAAGCCACCTTAAAATAACTTGAGCTACAGTTTTATTATATTTTTTGCCTATACTTTTTAATATTTCATTATTAAAAATATTATTAGTACCTTCTGCTAAAGGTCCCCAAGATTCTAATGTTATATTATATTCTTTCATTAAATCTTGCTCTTCCCATCTTTGAAAAAATGGATGAGTTTCTATTTGATTAATTGCAGGTGTTATTTTACTATGTTCTGCAAAATCTATTAATCTATCTTTATAGAAGTTGCAGCAGCCTATGGCTCTTATATATCCAGCTTCATATAATTCTTCCATTGCCTTCCAAGCAGCATAATAATTACCAAAAGGCATATGAATCAAGTATAAATCTAAATAATCTAATCCTAATTTTTCCATAGATATTTGAAATGCTTTCTTTGCCTTATCATAGTCAGCATCCTGTATCCATAATTTAGTGGTAATAAACATTTCTTTTCTATTTATTCCGCTTTCTTTTATGGCATCTCCGACAGCTTTTTCATTTATATATATTGATGCTGTGTCTATATGTCTGTATCCTGCTTCAATGGCATAAAGACATGCTTTTTTGCATTCCTCATAATCTTCTACTCTGTATACTCCAAATCCTAGAATAGGCATTTCAACATTATTATTTAATTTTATAGTATTCATAATCTCTCCGAATCATTAAATAAAATATCAATTGACTTTTTCAATATGTATATCAAAATCTCCTTTCATATTTGAAAGTTTTGATATATCTGATGCATTTTCAAATTTTCCTAAATAAATTAAATTATTTGAATATCTGAAATTTTTATAAAATATAGCAATGTTTCCCCAAGGAGCATAATAAGTTATATCTCCTGCTTTAGGATTTATTCCATCTGGTTCATTTTATATATTTAGTTTTTTGTCTAAATAAAATATTTTTTCTGTGTTATTGAAATCTTCTGCTTTAACACTTAAAGGAAGTAATGATAAAAAATCATTTCCTGCTTTTGAATCTGTTATTACGGCATAGATTTCATTGCTGCAAAAAGTCAATTTTATTCTTGTGTTTTGAGCAAAAGCATTCATCGTAAATAATCCTGTAAATAGTATGAAAGTTATAATAATCTTTTTCATAAACTTTAAATCCTTTATTATTGATTTGTATAGCTGTAGTATTCTTCATCAGTAACATGTTCCATCCAAGTAACACTGTTTCCATTTGAATCTCCTGTTATAGCAATATGCTTCATAGGTGAATTAGGAGAAGCTCCATGCCAATGCTTTATATTAGCTGGACAATATAAAGTATCACCAGCTCTGAATTCTTGTACAGTCTTTCCTTCTTCTTGAGTAAGTCCTATTCCTTCAATAACTATTAAATGCTGTCCTGCTGGGTGGGTATGCCAAGCACTTCTTGCTCCTGGCTGAAATGTAACATAAGCTACAGAAAATTTTGAAGTTTCATTTGGAGAAGTGATATATTCTACTTCAACATCACCTGTAAAATAATCTGATGAGCCTTTTGATTTTTGTCCTTCTCCATTTTTCATTAAAATTGTATTTGTTGGTGCTGCAGTATATGCATATGTATTAGCAGTATTATTTGTGTTATTTGAATTGCATGATATTGCTGCAATCAAAACAAATAAAATTAATAAAATATTTTTCATTTTTTCTCCTTTTTTCGTTTATACTAACAAATTGTTTTTTGATTGTATCATTGGAGTTGACTCCAATGTCAATAGTTAATTATTATAATTTTAAATTTTTTAACCAATTTTCTATAATTTTTCTTGAATCAAGAATATCATTTCTTGATATTGTCAGACCATCTTCTATGATTTTGGCATTTGGTTCTAATTGCTTTATTTTTTCTATAGTTCCTGAAAATCTGCTTCCTCCATGAGTTGAAAAAGGTATAATTATTTTATTGGAAAAATCATACTCCTCAAAAAAACTGTACATAGCCATAGGAAGATCATAATACCATATAGGATAGCCTACAAAGACAATATCATACCCATTAAAATTATTTATTTTTTGGGATAGTTTAGGTAATTTTTTATTGGCGATTTCATTTTGTACAATTTCCAATAATTCCTGATGGGTATTTGGATATTTATTTTCTGTTTCTATTTTAAATAACTCTCCTTTTGTAAAATTTTTTATAGTTCCTGCAAAAAATTCAGTGTTTCCTATTATTCTGCTGTTATCATTTATTCTGCTTGCCCCTGTAACAGTATCTATTCCATCTCCTTCCGGAATTGAAAAGTAAGCTATCAATATTTTACCTTTGTTTTGAATATAACTTTCCTGAGCATTGCATGAGGCACATAGTATTATTATAAAAATTAGATATTTAATTTTTTTCATTTTATTTCTCCTTTTTTTACTTTTTATACTTGTTTTTTCTACTATAGTAGATTATTATATTAATGTATTTTATTACTCTCGTGTTTTTTATTCTTTTTTGTATATATTATACTTTTTAGTTGATTAAATCAACGGTTTTAAAATATGTTAAAGTTGTTTATTACACATATTGCATTTTTGTGTGGTATAAATACTGAAAAAAAGGAGATTTTTTTATTATGAATGGAGAAAAAAAAGAAGATTTAAGAGTTGTTAAAACAAAAGAAATCATAAAAAATACATTTAAAGATATGATTTCTGAAATGGATTATGAAGAAATTACTATAAAAGAGCTTACAAATAGGGCTAAAATTAACAGGAAAACTTTTTATTTACATTATAAAAGTTTGGATGATCTGCTTTTAGAGCTGCAAAACAGTATAGCAGATAATTTTATTGAGAAGCAAGTATCATATACAAAATTGGAAGATATGAAGTATTTGATTAGATTGTTTTTTGAAAGTGCGAGTAAGAATATACCTGTTTATGAGAAAATATTATGCAGCGGAAGTTATAGAAATATAAGCGATCAAATAAATAAAAAGATTATGACACATAGAAAAAAAACTAATAAAGGTGCTTTTTCTAATAATGATGCTTATGAAAATATTATATTTGCTTATTATGGTGCAAATTCAACAGTTATATATAGACAATGGGTTGCAGATGGTAAAAAATTGTCTTTAGATGAAGTAACAGATTTAGCTGTAAATTTAGTATGTTATGGATTGTCCAGTGTGATGAAAAAATAATTCTTAATCATTTTACATATAGTTACATTTTAGTTAACTTTAATTTAAATTGCTAGTTGTTATAAGTTGTATTAAAAAATATTTTCTGATGATATACCTTATTAACTTTTATTTTTTATTAGTATTTTATAATATTGATTTTATATAATTTTTTAACATTTTTAGAAAAAACTTTATAAAATCATTTGACATTGGAGTGTACTCTAATGCTATAATACACTCTCAAAATTAATAAAAATAAATGAGGTGTTATAAAAAATGAGTAAAAAAGTATTGATAATATCATCTAGCCCAAGAAGAGGGGGGAATTCTGATACATTATGTGATGAATTTTTAAAAGGTGCAAAGGAAGCAGGACATAATGCTGAAAAAATATTTTTAAAAGATAAGAAAATAGGTTATTGCGAAGACTGCGGAACTTGCTATAAAGATAATAAACCTTGTGTACAGAAAGATGATATGAAAGATATATTGGATAAAATGCTTGAAGCTGATGTAATAGTAATGGCTACGCCTGTATACTTCTATACAATGAATGCTCAGATGAAAACGTTTATAGACAGATGCGTTACTAAATATTTAGAAATTAAGAATAAAGATTTTTATTTTATTGCAACTGCTGCTACAGAAAATAAAGATGAAATGCTTAGAACTATTGACGGATTCAGAGGATTTTTAGATTGTTTGGAAGATGTGAGAGAGAAAGGTTTTATATTAGCGCATAGCGTTTGGAATAAAGGAGAAATTAATGATAAAGAATTTATGAAGGAAGCATACAATATGGGATTGAATATTTGATTATTTGATAAAAAAATAATCAAATTAAATTTTTGAGGATAGGAAAGTGAGCGATATAAGTTATTCGGATGTTAATAAAATAAAAACTAATTACATGTTTTCTAATAAATATCTTATGAAGTTATTTATTCCGCTTATTATAGAGGTGTTTTTAGAATATTTAGTTGGGCTTATAGATTCTATAATGGTTGCTAGTGTAGGGGAGTCTGCAGTATCTGCTGTATTTTTAGTAGATTTTGTAATAGCATTTCTTATAAGTATATTTGCTGCTATTGCTACAGGAGGTGCTGTTGCAAGCGGTCAGCATATAGGTGCTAAAAATATAGAAAAAGCAGATGACTCTATTAATCAGCTTATAAGATTTTTATTATTGTTTTCTTTAGTGATAACATTAATTATATATTTATTTAAAGATGCTATATTTGGAGCATTATTTGGAAGCATTACAGATGAAGTTAGAAATGAAGCAAATATTTATATGCTTATAGTTGCAGCTTCAATACCGTTTTTAGCTGTTTATAATGGCGGAGCTTCAATGTTTAGAACTATAGGAAATTCAAAAATATCAATGAAGATTATGATATCTATGAATATATTAAATGTTGTAGGAAACGCTATTTTAATTTATATATTTAAAATGGGTATAGCAGGAGCAGCAATATCTACATTAGTAAGCAGAATAGGTTCGGCTTTAATAATTATAATTTTGGGACTTAATAAAAAAAATCTTATATATATCAAAAATAAAATAATGTATAAGATGGATTTAAACACAATAAAAAGAATATTATCAGTAGGTATTCCTTATGGTATAGAAAATGGAATGTTTTATTTGGGAAGATTATTGATACTTAGTTTAGTATCCACATTTGGAACTGCATCAATAGCGGCAAATTCTGTTTCTACTATTATAGCTAGTTTTGAAGTTTTACCTGGTATGGCTATAGGTTTGGGACTTACTACAATTATATCTCAATGTGTAGGTGCTAGTGATTATAATCAAACTAAATATTATACAAAAAAAATTATAACTATTATTTATGTATCTCAAACTATAACAAGTATTATAATATTGTCTGTTTTGCCTATAATACTTAACATTTATAATTTATCAGCGGAAGCAACATCATACACTTATAAACTGTCTTGGTATCATGCTATTATGATGATTATATGGCCTTTGGGATATTCTCTTCCTGTGGTATTCAGAGCTTCAGGAGATGCAAAATTTCCTATGGTAGTAGCATCGGCATCAATGGTATTATGCAGGATAGTATTGGCTTATGTATTTGCCTTATATTTTCAAATGGGTATGGTTGGTACTTGGATAGCTATGTTTGTTGATTGGATAGTAAAGGCTATAATATTTACATTTAGATATTTAAGCGGTAAATGGATAAAGTTTCAATATAGTTAATAATAGTTAATAAATGATAAAAAAATAAAATTGGTATGACTTAGTAAAATTTTTAATAACATACCAATTTTTCTATTATTAATTAAAGCTAAAACAATAGACTTGTTTCAAAACTATTTTTATGATATTTAAATAATTTCAATATAGTTTATAGTGGTATTTGCTCAAGATATGTTGAGTACGAAGTACACATTGGGTGTAGGTAACCAAACTTCTAAACATATAGAGTTAAAATACCTGCGTTTTTGCGAAGCTGCCGACGAAGTCCACCTGCGGTGGCGGCAGCAACTTTGACGAAGTCTGCAGAGCGTGTGTGACAAAAAAGTTGATAACATATATATACAGATATTAGCAAAGTATATTTGTTTCACTATATACTAAAAATTTTTAATTTTGTCAAAATTTAGATTTTTAATTTTATTGTTTGTGGTGGCTTTGCCCCCACACCCCTAGTTCTTTTGCGACCGAAGGAAGTACCTTTAGGTATGACCAAAAGAACCAAAAAGACTGCATTTTTAACCTAAATTTTAGGTATTACCACACATTTAATACTTATTGTAATAATATAAGGTTGTAGCTCTTGCACTTTTTGCAACTTTTTGCAGCGGGAAAAAGTTGAGTAAAAAACTTATTATATATTTGAAAACTTAAAAATTTTCAGTATAAAATAAAAAAATAAAATTGGTATGCCTTAATAATTTTAAGAACATACCAATTTATTTTTTGTTAAAAATATAAATATTATATTTTGATTGTTTTAATTGAAAAAATCTTTTTCCTCTAATTTTTTATTTAATTTTTCTAATTTTATTTTTATCTCATTAAAATGCTTATGCATTAAATCTCTTTCATTTATTAGTATTGATTTTCTTTCGTTTATGGTATTTTTTCCTTTTTTTGAAAGTTTAATATACTTTATTATGGAGTCTATTGATATGCCTAAATCACGCATTGACTTTGAGAATTCTATGCATTTTAAATTATATTCATTGTAGTTTCTTATTCCGCTTTTGCTTCTGCCTATTTCAGGTATTACACCTATTTTTTCATAATATCTTAAAGTGTCTTTTGATAAACCTGTTAATTCGCTTACTTCTGCTATAGTCATAATGTCCTCCCTTATATTATTTCTTGTTTTATGAGGTAATTTTAAGTTATTATTAAAATATATCAAATACTTATATATTATAATTAGTTATAATATATAAGTATTGCTAAATATTGATATTTATGATACTATACAAAAAAATAAAATAGGTATTTCAATGGATATAAAATCTCTAAAATATTTTTTAACTTCTGCAAGAGAAGGAAGCATTACAAAAGCAGCAAATTCTCTAAACCTTACACAGCCTAATCTTTCAAGACAAATAAATAATTTAGAAAAAGAAATCGGTAAAAAATTATTCATAAGAAGCAATTATAGTATAAAGCTAACTTCAGACGGTATTTTGCTTAAAAAAAGAGCAGAAGAAATTATTGATATGGTAGAAAAAACAAGAAAAGAATTTCAATCATCAGAAGATATTATAGCTGGAGATATTTATATAGGGAGTGCAGAAACTTATTATATTAAATTAATTGCTGATATAATAAAAGAGCTTAGAGAGTTTTATCCTAAAATAATATATCATATTCATAGCGGAGCATATTCAGAAATAACAGAAAAACTTGATAAAGGGCTTGTGGATTTTGGAATTTTAATAGGGAATATTGATTCATCTAAATATGATTATATAGATATTCCTTATAAAGAAGTTTATGGTTTATTAATGAGAAAAGATTCGCATTTGTCTAAAAATAAATTTATAGAAAAAAATGATTTGTTTGATATACCTATAATATGCCCTAAAATATTTTTTAATAATAAAATTCAAACTTCCAAATTTAATGAATGGATAGAAAATGATTTTGATAAATTAAATATTATATTAACTTACAATTTAATTTATAATGCTGCTTTAATGGTTGAAAAAGGTATAGGATATGCTTTAACTATAGATAAATTAATTAATACAACAAATATAAACGATTTACGCTTTATACAATTAAATCCAAAATTAGAAATAGAATTGAGGGTGGTTTGGAAAAAAAATCAAGTATTTTCAGAGGCTTCAAAGATATTTTTTAATAAGCTGTATGAAAAATTTCCAAGTTAATTAATTTAACATTATAATAATGAATCTCTGCTATAATCTGTTATATCTGTTCCTATTTTTTGAGCCAATTCTTTTACTGTGATTTTTTTATCATATATGGCATTAAGTTCTGCATCTGTTGCCCCTAAAAGCTCAACAAAAATAACTTTTCCATTTGGAGTATTTATTTCCCCCTGCTTTATCTGGTATAGTGATAAATCCTGTTATTTTAGATTTCTGTTCAGCATCTATTCCTTCTTTTTGTTTAGTCCATATATATTCATAAGGATTAAAAACTGCACCGCTTTCAAATACATATCTTGCTAATTGCTGTAAAAATCCTACCGCTGTTTTTATTTCATTATCTGCTGCATCATCATCTTTAGTATTATTAGTTTGTTTTTCATTCATTTTTAATTTAAAAGTAAGCTCAAAACCAAATCCGATATACTCTTTATTCTCTGATTCTTTTTCATAAAGTTCGCTGAATCCGTAAGTAACAAAATGATAGTATCCGTTTCCTCTGTAAACACTTATTCCGTCAAGAGGGGCTTTTCCTCCAAGTACATAACTTATTATAGGTCTGTAATGTAGAGGTTCTTTTTGTTCAGGATATATTTTCTCAAAAGTTTCTGTTATAGCATCAAAACTGGAAGTATTTATTTCTTCATTATTATTTAAATCTTCATTACTCATTTTTAGTCTCCAAATTATTATGTTAATTCCTGTAAATTAGTATAACAGAAAGAATTTATATATCAATAATATTTTTTTATTATTTTTTTACTTGAAAAATTATAAAAATATTTTAATATGAGAATTGTAAATTTTTATTCAGGTAAATAAATGATAAAAGAAGAAATACTTCAATTATTTGAATTAGGAAAAAGAGCTTTTCAAGAAAAAAGATATGAAGAAGCTATTTTTAACTTAGAAAAGATAATTGATATTTATAATAAAGATTTAGTTTTTTATTCTGATGATGAATTTATTATTTATAGTGATGATAATGATAATGATGATGATACAAATGCTGAAGATATTGATAATATGCATAATATTTTGATAAGTGCTTATTATAATATAGGTGCTTCTAAATGCAATTTAAAAGAGTATGAAGAGTCTATAAAATATTTTGATAAAACTTTAGAACTTAATGATGAATATTCTGATGCATACTATAGCAGAGGTATTTCTAAATATAGATTAGAATTATATGAAGAAGCAATAAAAGATTTTAGCAAAGTTTTAGAATTAAATCCTAATTTTAAAAACGCCTATTATATTAGAGCTTTATCTTATGCTAAAATAAATAAACATAAAGAAGCTATTGATGATTTTAATACATTATTAATAGAATATGATGAAATTGATTATATATATTATTATTATAGAGCTTTATCTAAATTTCATTTAAATTTATTTGAAGAAGCTATAAAAGATTTTACTATTGCTGCAGACAATTTATCTAATGAGAGTTATATATATTATGATAGGGCTTTAACTTATTCTAGCTTGAATATGTTTGAAAATGCTATTGATGATTATAGTAAAGTTATAGAGCTTAATAAAAATGATATTGACGCTTATTATAACAGAGCTTTATCATATTGCAAAATAGAAGAATATAATAAAGCTATAAAAGATTATGATAAAGTTATAGAATTAAATCCTGATGATAAAGAAGCTGTTTATAATAGAGCTTTATGCAAACAGAATTTAGATTTGTTTGGGGAAGCTATAGAAGATTTTAATTCCATTATTGATTCAGATAATGAATTTGTTTATTATAATTTAGGTGTTTGTTATTTAGAATTGGAAAGATATGAAGAAGCTATTAATTATTTTGATATATTTATAAAACTTAATCCTTATTATACTGATGCATATTATTATAGAGGAAATGCTAAATCTGATTTAGAACTTTATGAAGAAGCTATTGAAGATTATAATAAAACTTTAGAATTAGATAATGATTATATAGAGGCTTATTATGAAATAGCTATAGCAAAGATTAATTTGAATTTATATGATGAGGCAATGAAAGATTTTGATAAAGCTCTATATAATGCAAAGTCAGATTCTGATAAGGCTTATTTATATAATTTGAAAGGCACTTTAAATGAAAGATCACAAAACTATGATGAAGCTATAAAAAATTATACTAAGGCGATAAAATTTGGATATGAATGTTATTATGAAAGAGCTATTTCCAAATATAATGCAGGGTTAATAAAAGAATCTATTGATGATTATGAAAAGGCTATAGAATTAGAAGCGGATAATTATAAAATATATTATGATAAAGGGATTGCTGAACTCGATTTATTTTTGTATGAAGAGGCTGTAAAAGATTTTGATAAGTCTATAGAATTAAATCCTAATTATGATGAAGCATATTATAATAGGGGGGTTGCTAACGGTGTATTGAACAATTATGAAGAAGCTTCTAAAGATTATGAAATGACTATCAAATTAAATAATAAACATGATTATGCTTTTAATAATTTGGGAAGCTGTTATGTAAAATTAAAAGAATACGATAAGGCATTAGAAAATTTTTATAAAGCATTAGAAATAAATTCTGAACTTGCCCTTCCTCCTAATAATATAGGAGAAGTGAAATCAAGATTGGCTTTAAAAGAGAAAAACAATATAGAAGTTTATAATAAATTAAATACTGAAGCATTAGAATATTTTAATAAATCATACAAAATGGCTTTAAAAAATAATGATGAATACGAAATAAATGCAATTATAGATAATATGAAAGAATTAGCAGCTGAAAATATAGAGCCTGCAATAGAGTTTTTAAAAAATCATAATATTAATAATTAAATATTCTTTTTGAAGTGTTATTTATAAAGTGAATTATAGATTTATCTTCTGGTTCATTGATTTTATAATATTCTAATAATTTTTGATATTCTCTTTTTATTGTGTTAATAATTTCTTTTTTATAGTTTTTATTATTTTTTAAAATATTTTCTAAATATGCAATTGTATTTCTTATTTGATGAGTATCTTTATTTGAACAGCTTTCTACAAATTCATTTATATAAATATTGAATATATTATCATTTTCTAAAGTATTTAAAGATAAAATATATAATATGGTAGAGTTTCTATTGTTAATAAATATATCAAATTCTTTAAAATCTATTAAATCATTTTTATAGAGATATAAAGCCATATCAATAAGAAGTCTGTAATTATTTGTTTTATTTTCTTCATTAGTTAATTTTTTATAATATTCCAACGCTGATTTTATTTCATCTGTCCAATCAAAAATTTCTTTTTTAAAATTACCTACATACAAATTGGTGTCAGCATGAACTTTTAAATATAACACTTTAACATAAGAATCTATAATATCTTTGTTTTGAAATGCATCTTTTATATGTTTTTCTATCTTTTTATAATTGTGATTATCTAATAAATAAACAAGTTTTAATTTATAATTTTCATCTTTTTCTAAATTGTATAAATTATATAGTTCATTTAAATATTTTTCTTCCAATGATTTGTATTTATGCATTGTTGTTATGATACTTTGTTTATTTATAATATTATCTTCTTTTTTATTATTATTTAATATATCATAATAGTATTTAATTAAATCATCAATTTCAAATTTTAATCTTATTCCAAAAGAACCCATATTATAATCAAGAGATGTTTCCAAAGCCCAATTCTCATAATAGTCAACAAAATTATTATAACAAGTGATAAAAGGCTCTTCATAGAACTCATCATCATAATAAACAACTTTTCCTCTATTTTTTCCTGTTACTATTAAACCTATAGAAGAAGAACAACCTAAAGTTCCAAACCTTAATATTCCATAATATTCGAAATCTGTATTTTCTATATCATTAGCATTTCCTTCATTTACCTTTTTTGAATATTCTATCATCAAATCCATTCTGTTATCGTATTTCAAATAATCAAAATACATATCTTCAAATTTATCCATACTATAGCCATGACAAGCACCTCCGTTTCCGACTTCCGTTATAAACCAAAAATAATCTTCAGGAAGTTTGAATTGATATTTATTTTCTAATTCTATAACTTTATTTTTATTTATAGGAGGATTTAATTTGTATTTATGACTTTCTGATGCAAATTGTTTGAAGTTTTTATCTGTTTCTTTGCATTTATTTAGGAGATTTAAAATATTTTGTTTACGTTCATTGTTGAGTTCTTTATTTGTATTGATCATTCATTAATTATACATTTTGAATACATAAAGTCAAATTATAAAATTAATCTGTTTGACTTTATCATATATTTTGTTATAATAAAGTCAACTGTACCGCAGGGCTTACCTTTGGTAGCTCACTCTGCGGGCTTTTTTATTTATGAAGAATTATAATAAACCAGCTTTATCAATTAATGATCAAATAAAATTACTTCAATCTAGAGGCTTAATAATAAAAGATATAAATTATGCTACGAAAGTTTTAGAAAAATTAAATTATTATAATTTTAGCGGATATATTTATATATTTGAAAATAAATCAACTACAAGAACTCATAATTTTTTAAATAAAACCACTTTTGAAGAAGTCTTTGAAGTTTTTAAATATGATGTACAATTAAGACAACTTTTATTTTCTTGTATTTCTTATATAGAAATATATATGAGAAATATTATAGCTAGAAATTTTTTAGATGTATATAATAATGATCCATTTGCTAATTATAATTTATTAAATTATAATAACGTAAATAGTGAAATAAATAAAGAAGTTTTACGATCAAAAGAAATATTTATTAATCACTATAAAAGAGAATATTTAGATTATCCTAAAATTCCAATTTGGATAAGTGTAGAAATAATGAGTTTAGGTACATTATCAAAATTTTATTCTTCTTCTGAAAAAAAATTACAAATTTTAATAACTAATAATATGAATTTGTATCATTTAAAATATTTAAAAAGTTGGTTATTTGCTATAACCGAAATAAGAAATAGATCTGTACATCATTCAAGAATTTTATGTAGGCAATTATTAAATCCTCCAATTATACCTAAAAATATTGTACTGAATAGTAATTATAATTGGAATTCAATTTCAAATTCTTATTTATTTAATTTTATAGTAACATTGGAATACATTGTTAAGGTTTCTAGTATTTATACAGAATTTACATTACCAATTATTCAAAATTTATATGATATGATTAATAATATATCAAATAATAGAATATTAAAGAATAAACCAGTAATAAATGATATAGGTATAATAAATAATTGGAAAGGTGATTTATTTTTCTGTTAATATATTTATTTACTCGCAAATCATAATACCGCCTTCATATTTCAATGCCTTTGATGATACAAGATCCTTTTTGCTTAAAGCATTTTCTCTATGAAGTTTGCATTTTAAATATTCAGCACTTGTTCCTATATAATTACTTTCGCCCAAATCTTTTTCTATTACTATTTTTAAATTTCTTCCTTCAGCATTTTTATAATATGAATCTTTAAGTTTGTTATTTAAATCATTTAATATTTTAGCTCTTTTTAATTTAGTTCTATATCCTACTTGACCGTCCATTTTTGATGAAGGAGTATTTTCTCTGTTTGAGTATCTAAATATATGAATCTTTATGAATTTTGATTTTTCGCACAAATCACAAGTATCATTAAAGTCATCATTATCTTCATGCGGAAATCCTACCATTACATCACTGCTTATAGCCATATTTGAATTAATTTTGTATAATTTTTCAGTTATATTTAAATAATCTTCTCTTGTATATCTTCTGTTCATAAGTTTTAGTATTTTGTTGCTTCCTGATTGTAAAGGTATATGAGTATGAGGACATAATACATCATCATTTTGAAATAAACTTATAAGCTCATCATTAAAATAAAGAGGCTCTACAGATGAAAGTCTTATTCTTATTCCATATTTTGATGAATGTTCTAATATGTTTTGAAGTATTTTTGTGAATTTTATTTCATTATTATAATTGTATGAACCAAGATTTAAGCCAGTAAGAACGATTTCTTTATAATTGTAATCATTAGCCATTTTTATAGCATCGTAAATTTTTGAAGGCTCAACACTTTTATGGCTTCCTCGTACTCTTGATACTATACAATAAGTACAAAATACTTCGCATCCGTCCTGTATTTTTAAATATGCTCTGCTTTGCTCTTGAGGAAAAAATATAGGATTTTTAAACTCAGTAGAGTTGTTATTATGCATAGTATTAAATATTATTTCAGATGCTTCCTCTTTTTTATCATTTGGTATGAGAACAATATTATCCTTAATAATAGAAGAATCTCTATCTTTTTTTGATACATAACATCCTATTAAGAATATCTTTTTTTGAGATAAGTCGCCAAGTTTTTCCAAATAAGCCATAAGTTTTTTATCACTGTCATTAGTAACAGTACATGTATTTACAGCTATAGCATCAGCATTATCTAATTCGGTGATATTGGCACCCATATTTTTTAATTCATAAGATATTTTTTCACTTTCATATTGATTTAGTCTGCATCCAAAAGTATGTATATGTATGTTCATATTATTCTCTTAAATAAATAGTATTAATTCTTTATTAGTATATATTAAAAGTGATAATAACTCAAACATATTTTAAAAAATGATTAATTAACATAATAAATTTGTTATTAAAGTTCTATAAATTCCGATTAACATAATAAGATATTTTTTTATTTTTCCTACTTGCGGTATTTTATAATTATGTTAATATAATTATGTTTATTAAAATGCGAGTATAGTATTAACATATATTATTAATATTTAAATAATAAAAGAATTTAATTTCTATTATATATAGCAAGGGAGTGTATAGAATGAATCCTAACTATCGAATAGAGTTGGCTGATAATAATAAAGGGAGAGAAAAAATGACATTTAATAATGCATCTTCATTAGATAACACAGTAATCAAAGTAATAGGTGTAGGTAATGGCGGATGTAATGCAGTAAATAGAATGATAGAAGAAGGCTTAGAAAATGTTGAATTTATAGCAATGAATACAGATGCACAAGCTCTTTCCCGTTCTAATGCTCCTACTAGAGTTGTTTTAGGAGACAGAGTAACTCAAGGTTTAGGTGCAGGTACAGACCCAGAAAGAGGTGCTGAGGCTGCTAGAGAAGATATTGCTAGAATAGAAGAACTTGTAAGCGGTGCTAATTTAGTATTTATTGCGAGCAGTTTCGGAGGCGGTACAGGAACAGGTGCAAGCCCAGTAGTTGCTGAAGCTGCTAAAAAAGCAGGTGCTTTAACTATTGGTGTAGTTACTAAACCTTTTGATTATGAAGGTAAATTAAAAATGAGCCGTGCTGAATCAGGTATAGATAAAATGCTTACAGTAGTGGATTCTCTTATTATAATACCTAATGAAAATCTATATGATATGGTTGATATGGATAATTACAGCTATGAACAGGCTTTATCTGTTGTAGATGATATACTTCGTCAAGGCGTACAAGGTATTTCTGATATAATCACTCAAACTGGATTTATCAATGTAGATTTTGCCGATGTAAAAACTATGATATCTCTTTCTAATGGAAGAGCTCATTTAGGTATAGGTGTAGGTAAGGGTGATGAAAGACTTCAAAAAGCTATTACTAATGCATTTGAAAATCCTCTTTTAGATGTTTCTAGTATCAAAAATGCTAGAGGTATACTTGCTAATATAGTTTGTCCTAAAGACTTTGCTATGAGAGAATATAGAGAGGCTAGCAAAATCATCAATAATTATGCTAATGAAAATGCTAATATAAAAATTGGTGTTTGCCCTAAAGAAGATATAAAAGATGAAATTATAGTTACTATAGTAGCTACAGGTTTTGATGCTAATGCTAAAAACGATTCTGATAATAAAGATGTTGATGAGAATGCTAATGACAGATTTAATATAAATAGAAGTTTAAATAGTTCATCTAATAATACTTCTAAAATAAATAATAGCAGTACTTCAAATGAAACAACTAATAAATCAGAAAATATTGTAGTTGATATGGTTGAAACTAAAAAAGTAGAAGAAGTACAGAAAGTTGAAACTCCTAAAGCAGCATTAAATCCTTTTAATGATAAAAAAGTTACTGAAACTGTAGTGCCATCTAATAATAAAGCAGAAAATATAAGTGAAATAGATGATATTAATACAATAGTAAAAGAACCTGAAGAAGAAAAAGAAGTGGAACTTGGAGCTGCAAGTGTTAAGACAGAGGAAGTAAAAGCTGTTGAAAAAGTTCAAGTTGCAGAAGAACCAAAAGCTGCTGCTGAAGTACATAAAACTGAAGAAATAAAAGAGATAAGAGAAGAAAAAGCTGAAGTAAAACCTGTTGTATCAGAAGTTAAAACTGCTGAAATTAAGACAGAAAATAGAGTTGTAGAAAATAGACCTATAGATAATAAAACTGTAGAAACAAGAGCTGCAGTAGAAGAAAAAGTAGTATATGAAGAAAGAGCAGAGGAAGAAGATTATAGTTTTGAAAATAAAATTAAAAATCTTAGAAAGCCTCTTATAACTAAATCAACTAGATTTAATAATAATGAACATTATTCTGCAGAAGAATTATCAGCTAATGATAACTCTAATGTATATAATGATAATGCTGTAGAGAGATTTAATAGAACTATAGTTAATAATAGTCAAAATTCTGCAGAAGATAGTTTAAGATACAAAACAAGAAATTCTACTATACATAATAGAGCAGTAGAAAAAATATCAGAAGAAATGCGTTTTGAGGACGAAGAAAAAACTAATCATCCTCATTCAGATTATAGAAGACCTTTTGATATAGTTTCCGATGATTATATGGACAAACATAATAAATTAGGTTCCAAAATAGGAATATTTGGGGAATCATCTGTGACTGAAACAGATTTAGAGAAACCTGCTTTTTTAAGACGTCAAATACAGGCAAGAAATACTATGAGATAAGGTGTTGTTTTTATTATGAAGAAAAATATCTTTCAAAAAAGATTAATATTAACTCTTTTTATTCTTTATATATTTAGTTTATCAGCATTTGCCCAAAATACCATAGAAAATGCTACTAAACTTTATAATGAAAGAAATTATGAAGGTTCCATAGCTATATTGGAGAATCTTAATGTAAGACCAAGTGATTTAGATTCTTATTTGTTATTGATAGACAATTATATAAAACTTAATAATTATACAATGGCTGAGACTTTAATTGCTGATGCTGAGCGTTATCATTCTAGGTCTTATAAACTTTTTGAAAGAAAACTGTTAATAGAGATCACTAATAATAGGAATTCAGAAGCTAGAACAACAGTTAATACAATAAAGAATTTAGATAGTAAAAACTACTTAGCTAATTATGCTGAGGGCGTTCTTAGTGAAAGAGCTGGTTATTATAAAACAGCTATAAGTCTTTATGAAAGAGCTAGAGTTATAGATAAAATAAGACCGGAAGCTACTGTTGCTTTGGCATATTTATATTTAGCAAATGGGGATAATCAAAGAGCTTTAAATTTATTCAATGAAAATATAGCTAATAACCCTAGAATGGCTGAGTCTTATTATAATTTAGCTAATTATTATTATCTAAATAAAAATTATAATTCTGCTTTAAATGAAGTAAATAATGCATTACATTATTATACAAATTACAGCGATGCTAAAGTACTTCAGGCTAATATATATATAGCATTAAATAGATTTGATGATGCTATTGGTATATTAGAATATATGCCTGATACAGATTTTAATAATAATTCCAAATATTATTATATAGGAAGTGTTTATGAGGGAGCCAATAATTATCTTAGAGCTAAGAATGCTTATGTAAATTACCTCAAAGCAAATCCTGAAAATGAGCTTGGAAGACTTGCTTATGAGAGAGTGCTTATTAATACTAACCCTACACCTGATTATGAAAGGGACAGAGCAGCCTTATATTATGGTAATTTAGCATCTTATTATACTAGACTTGCAGATAATGTAAGAGCCCAGGCATATTTAAAACATATGTTAAGATTAAATCCTGCTAATACTTATGCAAGATTGATGCTTTCTGATGTTTACAGAAGAATGGGATTAGAGGAAAAATCTCTTGAAGAACTTGAAATAGCTAGAAATGTTAATCCGGAAGATAAATCTATATCATATAAATATGATAGTTATAAAAGAAAATTAGATAAGAATATTGTATCAAAGTCTTGGGGAATAAATCAGTATGCTGTAGAAAATTCAGGATTTACTATTGCAATAGCAGATACTATAGTTGCTCAAAAAAATAGCCCTATGTATTTAAATACCGCTTTATATCAAACATTATCTTATGTTTTACCTCAGTTTGGAAGATTTAGAGTGTTAGATATGTATACAAACTATTATAACACTAGAGATTTGTATAGAGAATTAAATAATAGAAATGTTGATTATTATTTAAAAGGTTCTGCTTTCCAAAATAATGACACTTTTACTGTTATGCTTGATTTAGTTGATGTAAAAAGTGAAAAAGTTGTTACAAACTTCACTATTATGACTAGAGGAAGAGAAAAAATAGTTGGTGCTGCTGTTATGACTGGAAGGGTTATAAATAATTCCATTCCATTCTATTCTAAAATAATAAAGATTCATAATGATAATATATATATAAATTCTGGAAGAATGCAAGGTATTACTAACAATATGAATTTAATTGTATATAATACTATAACACCTAGAACAGATTTATCTACAAGAGGTTATAATAGTGCCATAGGTATGATAAAAATTATAACTGCTGATGAAAATGTATCTTTAGGTAAACTTATAGACGGAAGAGTATTAAATAGAATAAATTTAAATCAAATAGTAATGCCTTATATAACAAATACTGCAAGTCAAACTACTAATACAAATAATAATATACAGCAGTAATTTATGAGTAGAAATATTGTAGGTGTATATGGGCTTATATGCTCAGGCAAGAGTTCATTTTCTAAAATGCTTGCAAGTGAAATGAATGCTTTATACATTGACGCAGATTTAATAGGGCATAGCGCTTTAATAGACAATAAAGAAAATATAGTTAAAGAATTTTCTTCTGATATTTTAGATGAGAATAATAATATAGATAGAAAAAAACTTGGTAAAATAGTTTTTAATAATTCAAAAAAATTAAAAAGGCTTGAAGAGCTTAATTATCCTTATATAGAAAAAAAGGTAAAAGAATTAATAGATTCAACAGATAAAGATGTTGTTATAGAAGCTGCTCTTATAATGAGAAGCAATATAAGATTAATGTGTAATAGTCTTATATATGTTAATGCCAAAACTTCTGATATAATAAATAGAATGAGAAAAAGCAGAAATATATCAGAACATGAAGCAAGAAAAAGATTAAAAATGCAAAGAGATGTTAAAAATAACAGGTTCAATGCCGATATTTTAATAAACAATATGAAAGATTATAATCATTTGATTATAATTTCAAAAAAATTAGGAAGGCATTATGGATTTAAATCAAAATACAGAAGAAAAAGGCTCTTCTATTAATAATAATCAATTTGGCAAAAGAAAAACACTTTATATAGTTAATTTTACACCTATAAGATTATTAGTATTTTCTATAAGTGCAGTTGTATTAATACTATTCATTTTTGTATTAGGTTTTCATTTAGGCGGTTCAAAACCAGTACATGCAAGCAATAGTTCTGATGATTCTATGGAGGCATTAATGCGTGGTGCTGAAACATCAGATAATATGGATAGTGAAATCAGCAGTGCAGATGTCCCTAATAATGATATAATGGCATTAAATGAATATGATAATACTTCTTCTTCAAGTATAATAAGGGAAGGAAATACCTCCGCTGACAGATATAATGAATATACTCAGAATTTGGCTTCAGAATTAGACGCTATTAATGAAGATATAAAAGAACAAGAAACAAGAGGAATGTCTCCAAATTCTACATATACTCCTCCTCAGCAAATGGCTGTTATTACTCCTAGTGCAGTACCATCTTCATCAGCAGCGAATAACAGTACAGCAAATACAAGAGTTCCTTATACAAGATCATCATCAAGCGATTCTATATACTTTATACAGGTTGCTGTTGGTTATGATAAGGAAAGCACATATTCTGCAAGAGACACTTTAAAAGCTAGATTCCCTAAAACTTTTATAAAAGAAGAAAAAACAGATGATGGTAAAATGATGTATAAATTAAAAGTAGGCAGATATGACAGCAGAGAGGATGCTCAAAAGGCTTTAGCTGAAATAAAAAAGATACCAGCCTATAAAGATAGTTACATTTATTCCGATAAGAAAGTAAGTTAAATAAAAATATCCTAAAAGTTATAGTGATACCCTTTTAAATGAATAATTTGAAAGGGTATTATTATATTTAAACTATTTGTTCAAATTTGGCATTTTTAGATTCCTTATTGTCTATATCTATATTTCTATTTTTGTATTCATTATTAATGTTATCATCATAATATGATGCTGTTATGGTTAATATATCTTTATCCTCTTTTGAAAAATATCCTATTATCATGGCAGAATTATTAATTATATTATCTATATTTTCTATTTCTTTTATATTTATAAAAAGTTCTAAATATCCGAAAGGTCCTCTGTTATAATTAGGTTTTAATGTTATACAATTTTTTCTTATTCTTTTTTCTAAAGCATCATTTTCTTTTTCATTTCTTCCAAGTAAAAGCTTCACATTTTTATCCATTCTAATATGCCTGCCTATAGCTAGATACTGCATTAATTCTATATTAAGTATATCAAATCCATTATTAGAAGTTAAATCAGCATATCTTCTTGCATATCCCTTATCAACTATGGCACATCCTGCACCTGCCGGAATAGGATAATCACTTATACCGAATTCTTCTGCTAATTTCATTTGTACATGTCTGGACCTTCCATATATATCATAAAGATTTTCTCTTTTTATTAAACCTTCTTTTTCAGGTATAGTTACAGGTAAAAGTTTTGCTGATAATGGTCTTAATAGTCTGCCTTCAAGTCCGCTTTCTTTTATAGCATTTATTAAGTCTTGAGATTTCTGACTCATTGGTCTTTGTCCTTTAACCTCTCCTGTAGCTACAAAATCAAATCCTTCTTCTTCCATTATTTTCTTGGCAGTTTTAAGCATTAATATATGACAATCCAAACATGGATTAATTGCACTTCCATATCCGTATTTAGGATGCAAAAACATATCCAAATAAACATCTTTTAATGAAACAAATCTTATTGGTATATTAAGAAAATCCGCAGCCTTTTTAGCAGGATCATCATTATATATTTCTAAAAGCTCTTCTTTTATAACAGCATATTCCAAACCAGTTACAAATCTTATAGCAAGAACATCAATATTTTCTCTTTTTAGTATCGCTCCTACAAGCATACTGTCCAATCCGCCAGATAGTAGTAATATAGCTTTTGCCTTTTTATCGCTCATTCAATTTTCCCTTTTTATAAGTTTATTTTTTATAATATACTAAAATGATTTTGTTTTGTCAATATTGTTATTTTTACATTAATATTGACATATTTGACAAAGCAAAAAAATTGATTATAATTAAAAATTATGTAATTGGAGGTAGTATGAAGAAATTTGTTATCATAGTTGTTGTACTAATTAACTTAATAAGCTGCAATTCAAATAAAAATGAAAATAATGAAACAATTTCTGATACAGAAATAAGTTCTAATATTAATAATATGCCGGAAACATTAGAAACCAATGTTTTTAATACATATGAAATTTATGAAGGATATGCTACTAATGAAGATATTGATGATATACTTCAAATGGCAGGAGATGAGAATTTGAAGGCGCTTGAGGAGCTTAATCTTGTAAGAGATGCATCATCTTTAGAGAAATGGCAATCAAAATATGCATATATATCTCCAATAGTATTTGCTGCTATGTATTATCCTACAGAAGAAAAGGCTATTGAATTAATAGGATATGGTGCTAGTGTCAATAAAGTTGATTTTAACGGTCTTACACCTTTAATGAGGGCTTCACTTATGGGGTATATTAAACTTGTCAAAAAACTCATAGAAAATGGTGCTGATATAGGAAGAGTCAATGAAAAAGGAGAGCCTTTAATTGTTCATGCTATTAAGCTTGAGCGTTTTGATATAGTAAAATATTTGATTGATAAAGGTATTGATCCAACTATGAAATATACAGATTATAGAAATATACCATTTTCTTTATTGGTTGCTACAGTTAATAATCAAAACACAGAAATAGCTGAATATTTGATAGAAAAAGGTGCTGATGTTAATTCTAAAGATACTATTAATAGTTCAAGCGAAGAAGCTGTAAATTTGATATTTACCGCTATTGAAAATGGTAATACAGCATTAGTAAAATTGCTTATAGAAAATGGTGCTGATACTTCAGTTTTTAATAAAGATAGAAAGACAATTTTTAATATAGCAAGAGAAAAAGGATATAATGATATTTTAGAGTTGGAAAAATAAAATATAAAAATTATTGATTTTAAATAAGGTTAATATTATGAGTAAAGTTGCTATAATAAAATGTGAGAATTATGATTTAGAAGAAGTAAAAAAGTCTATTAATAGAGCTATAGATTTGATTGGCGGAATAGACTTATTTGTAAAAGAAAATGATAAGGTATTATTAAAGCCTAATTTATTAGCAGCAGAATCCGCAGACAGATCTGTAACAACTCATCCTATAGTATTTGAGGCAGTAGTTTCTATACTTAGAGAAAAAAATATTAATGATATTTCTTATGGAGATTCACCAGGCATAGGCAAAGGAAATACCGTAGCTTTGAAGGCTGGTATAGATGAGGCTGCAAACAAATTAAATGTTAAATATGCTGATTTTGAAGAGCCTGTAGGAGTTTCTTATGAAAATGGAGTGCAGGAGAAAAGTTTTACAATAGCTAAACCTATTCAGGAAGCAGATGTTATAATAAGTTTGCCTAAATTAAAATCACATGCTTTGACAACAATGACCGGAGCTGTAAAAAATCAATTCGGATGTATTCCAGGTTTTAGGAAAGCGGAGTATCATTTGAAACTTCCAGATTTTGAAGATTTTTCAACTATGCTTCTTGATTTGAATAAGCTAGTTAATCCTAAACTTTATATAATGGACGGTATACTTGCTATGGAAGGAAACGGTCCAAGAAACGGAAGTCCTAGAAAAATTAATGCTATAATAGTATCAGATAATGCTGTAGCTTTAGATTATGTAGCTTCTCAAATAATATCATTTGATTATAACACAATACCAACTTTAAAAATGGGATTTAAGCATAATTTTTGTAATAAAGATGATATTGAAGTATTGGGAGATGGTATAGAAAGTGTAAAAGTAAATGATTTTAAGAAGCCTCATAAAGGTGTAGGTATAGGAAGAAGTTTGATGAAATTAAGCAAATTCCCTATAATAAAAAGATTATTTGCTGTTATTATACCTAAACCTGTTATAGATAAAAATAAATGTATAAAATGTGGGGTTTGTGTTAAAGTTTGTCCTGTAACCCCATTAGCACTAAATTTTGATAAAAAAGGTAAGGATTATCCTCCTGAATATTATTATAAAAATTGTATATCATGCTACTGCTGTCAGGAGTTATGTCCGCATAAAGCTATAGTATTAAAAAGAAAGTTTTAAAATCGTAATAAATTTTTTAAATACTTGAATTTTTGACAAAATATGATATATTAGGACTTTATGAGGAACATATTTTTTATTTATAACTACCTATAAGAATATTCAAGAATGCTCTCTCTTTACTGAGATTGGGCATTCTTTTTTTATATGCAAATATTTAATTTTGATTGAATGAAAGGTTTATAAAATGTTTTTAGAAGATTGTATCATATCAGATAATATACAAATATGCAGTGATAAATATATATTAAGAGTAAAATCAAAAGAAAGCTATAAACACTCTAAAGCAGGACAATTTTTTATGCTTAAAAGCAGTACTTTTTTAAGACGTCCTATAAGTCTGCATTATATAGATAATGATGTATTAGAATTCTATTATCAAGTAAAAGGTGAAGGAACTAAATATTTATCAACTTTAAAAAAAGATGATACTATTAATATTCAGGGTCCTTTAGGAAATGGTTTTGATACATCTATTCAAAATAAAAAAGTATTAATTGTAGCTGGCGGAATGGGAATAGCTCCTATTAAACTTCTTATAGAAAAATTAAATACTAATAATTCAATAACATTAATAATGGGCGGATCAAATGAAAGTGCTATAAAAATAATGCAAAGATTCAATACTGATAATATGGAACTATATATAACTACAGATGACGGATCTGTTGGAGATAAATGTAATACTGTAGATAAAACAAAAGAAATATTAAAAGAAAAAAGTTTTGATATTATATATACTTGCGGCCCTACAATAATGATGAAAGGTTTAATAAAAGTTGCTAGAGAAAATAATATACAATGCTATGCCTCATTAGAAGAAAGAATGGCTTGCGGAGTTAATGCTTGTTTAGGATGCAATATAGAAATAAAAGATGAAAACTCAGAAAATGGCTATATATTAAAAAAAGTATGTCATGACGGCCCTGTATTTGATTCTAAACTATTAAATATATAATTTTTTACGGATAATTTATTATGGATAAATTAAATATAAACTTTTTAAATAAACAATTAAAAAATAATGTAATAACTTCTTCAGGCTGTTTTGGTTTCGGTGAAGAATACAGTAATTATTTTGATATTAATAAACTCGGTGCTGTAAATTTAAAAGGAATTACTTTAAATAAAAAAGAAGGAAATAAAGGAACACGTACAGCAGAAACACCTTCTGGAATGATAAACTGTATAGGACTTGAAAACCCCGGTATAGAGTATTTCAAAGAAAATATAGTAAAAAATATAAAATACACAACACCTATAATTTTGAATATAAACGGGGCTACAATAGATGAATATGTAAAGGTAGCTGAAATTGCAAATGAGATAGAAAGAGTTGATTTTATAGAGCTTAATATATCATGTCCTAATGTAAAAAATGGAGGTATGGCTTTTGGTGCAAGCTGCGAAAGTGCTGAATCTACCACAAAAGCTATAAAAAAAGTATTAACTAAAAAACCATTAATAGTGAAGCTTTCTCCTAATGTTACAGATATATCAAGCATAGCAAAGGCTGTTGAAAATGCAGGAGCTGACAGTGTATCATTAGTTAATACATTTTTGGCTATGAAAATAGATACAAAAACTAGAAAACCGCTTTTAGGAAATACATTTGGAGGTTTATCAGGTGCTTGTATAAGACCTATTGCTGTTAGAATGGTTTATCAAGTGTATAAAGCTGTAAAAATTCCAATAGTTGGTATGGGTGGGATAAGCAATTATAATGATGCTTTAGAGTTTATAATGGCTGGTGCTACTTTGGTTTCTATAGGTGCTGGAATATTTTCCAACCCTACCCTTCCTATTGAAGTTATAGATGGTATTAATAATTACCTTAAAGAAAATAATATACAAAACATAAAAGATTTAATAGGTGCAGCTCATTTATAATATATTTAGTAATTTAATTAATTTTATATAACAAATAATAATTAAGGATAAATCTTATGATAAAATTAACTGATAATCCAAAAGAAAGATTAATTATAGCATTGGACTTTAATTCTATGGGAGAAGCTACAAAGCTAATAGATGAACTTGGCGATGAAGCTGTATTCTATAAAGTAGGACTTGAACTTTTCCTATATACTAAAGGTGAAATAATAGAGTATTTGGCTAGTAAAAATAAAAAAGTATTTCTTGATTTAAAATTTCATGATATACCTAATACTACTGCTATGGCTTCACTTTTTGCTGCTAAACAAAATATATTTATGTTTAATGTGCATACAAGCGGCGGTAAAAAGATGATGGAAAAAACAGTTGAAGAGATCAAAAAACTCAATAAAGACAATCTTATAATTGGTGTAACAATACTTACAAGTTTATCAGAAAATGATGTAAAAAATATGTTCAGCTCTAATTTAGCACTTACAGATTTAGCTGTTAACTGGGCAAAATTAGGAAAAGAGTCTGGACTTGATGGTGTTGTATGTTCTCCTAGAGAAGCTGCAATAATAAAAAAAGAGTGCGGAGAGAATTTCAGAACTGTTTGTCCTGGAGTAAGACCTAAATGGGCTAGCGTTGATGATCAGGAAAGAATAATGACTCCTAAAGAAGCCATAGAAAACGGCTGCGATTACTTGGTCGTTGGAAGACCTATTACAAGAAACGAAGACAGAGTAAAAGCATGTAAAATGGTTGTTGAAGAAATTGCGGAAGGAATAGCTAACAATAAAAAATTAAAAGCAAAATTAATAGCCGGTGCTTTATTAGATACTAAAGCTGTAAAATTAAATGTTAAAGAACCATTTACTTTTGTATCCGGCATAAAAAGCCCTATTTATTGCGATAATAGATATGTTATAGGTTTTCCTGAAGCAAGACAAGTTATAGTAGATGCTTTCGTAAGTATTCTTAAAGATAAAGATTTTGATGTAATAGCTGGTACTGCTACTGCAGGAATACCTTGGGCATCTTTCATAGCTTATGAACTTAATAAGCCTCTTTGTTATATAAGAGCTGAAAAGAAAGAACATGGCAGAGGTAAACAAATAGAAGGTGCTGAATGTGAAGGTAAAAAATTGATATTAATAGAAGATTTAATATCTACTGGAGGAAGCTCTATAAAAGCATTTGAAGCTGCTAAAAGTGAAGGAGCTATAGGTCTTGAAATTATAGCTATATTCTCTTATGAATTTGAAAAAGCTTATAAAAACTTTGAAGAAGCAGGAATAAAATTCTCATCATTGTCAAATTTCTCATCTCTTATGGAAATAGCTAAAGATGAAAATTATATAACGGAAGAAGAATTAAAAAAAGCATTAGAATGGAATAAAAACCCTGACGAATGGGGAAAATAATTAATAAATAATAATTCAATATTTTTTTAATTGGGATTGTTTTAAGCAGTCCCCATTTTTTTTGTATATACTGAAAATTTTTAAGTTTGTCAACTGATGCACTTTATATAAATTTTATCTACTTTTTTGCCGCACACGCCACAGGCGGGCTTCGCCAAAGTAGCTGCCACAGGCACGCTTCGCAAAAACGCAATTACTAGAACTTTATATTTTAAGAATATCTATTAAATATGGTGTAATACCCTAATTTTAGGTTAAAAATGCAGTTGTTCGCGAAGCGTATCTAAGCTTGTCGAGGATATAGGTCTCGCCGAAGGCGGGCTGTGCCTTATATCAATACTATACCTAAAGGTACTCCTTTCAGTCGCAGTACTTCCTTCGGTCGTAAAAGAACTGGGGTTCTGGGCAAAGCCCTGAAAATATTTTAAATTAAAAAAATTATTTTGACAAAATATAATTGTTTAGATATATACTAAAAATTGAATATAAATAAAAAACGGCCTTTAATATAAGAATATTAAAAGCCATTTTCAACATAATAACAAAACATAAAATTTCAAACAATAAATTACTTTATAAGTTTTCTCATATATCTAAAGAAATCATCTTTTTCTTTAGGAGAAATCATACAAGTATTCAAAAAGACTTCCATAATTTCTTGATTAACACTGCCCATAGCTGCCTTAACAGCGAGAGACTGATTGAGTATATCTCCGCAATACTCACCCTTAGCTAACATTTTCTTCATACCTTTAATTTGACCTTCAATTCTGTTTAATCTGATAATAAGTCTCTTACGTCTTTCCAAAGCCTCCTCTCTATCAAATTTAGACACCTTGTTGCTATCACCAAAATGTTTATTCCAAGCTTTTAATCCGCCATCTAATACATAAAGAGTATTAAATCCCTCATCTTTCATATATTCGGCTGCTTTCATACTCAATTTACCAACAGAACAATACAACAAGTAAGGAGTTTCTTTATCTAGCTTGGATATTTCTCTTTTAAACACCCTTGGCTTAAGGAAATCCATAGAAATGGAATCTTCAATCATACCTTCATAGTTATGCTCCATCTCTGTTCTTACATCAAGTATAACTATATTTTCGATATTTTTAATAATTTCACCCGCCTCCGAAGGAGACACTATATTTAATCCATTTTCTATAACCATAATTTAAATCCTTAAAAAAATCTATATATTTACTATTATATAAAAAAAATAGATTTTTACAAAATATTTTTTCAAAATAAAATACAAAAATAGTTTGCATTACATAAAAAAGGCTATTTTTATAATAAACAAAAATAGCCTTATATATAAATTTAACTTATAATCAAAATTATTTGAAATATGATGTCAATATTGGTTTTCTTCCTGTAGTTTTATCATTATAATATTCATATTGTGATAAACCTATAAATCCTCCTGAAACATTAACAACATTATCAAATCCCATATTTTGAAGTATTTTACAAGCAGTATAGCTGGTTAATCCTGTTTTACAAGTAATATATACTGTTCTATCTCTAGGTATTTCATTATATCTGCTTCTTAAGGCTCCTAAAGGTATATTAACAGCCTTTTCTAAATGTCCTAAAGCAAAATCTTCCGGCATTCTTACATCTAAGAAATAAGAATCTTTTTCAACTAACTCTCTAACCTGACTATAATGTACCTGCTTAAAGTCTCCATTTCTTAAATTAGATGCCACATAACCAGCAAAATTAACTACATCTTTAGCAGTTCCGAATGAAGGAGCATAACATAATTCCAAATCTTTCAAATCATCTATAGTTCCGCCGAATTTTATAACTGTAGCTATAACATCTATTCTCTTATCAACATTTCCTCTGCCTATTGCCTGAGCACCTAAAATTTTTCCTGTTGGAACTTCATATATAAGCTTGAAATGCACTAATTTTGTAGTAGGCATAATTGATACACCGTCAAAAGGAATTATATCAACTGTATCATAGTCTATGTTCAAATTCATAGCCTTAATAAAGCCCTCAGAAAGTCCTGTAGAAGCTCCATTATATCCGAATACTTTTATAACTGATGAACCTATGAATCCTCTGTTATCTACTGTTCTTCCGTTAATATGATCTGCAACTGCTCTAGCTTGTTTTTGAGCAGGTCCAGCTAATGCCAATTTGAAATAATCATTGAATAATGCTCCATAAACTTCTATAGCATCACCAACAGCATAAATATCTTTATCATTAGTTCTATAGTTAGAATCAACTTTAATAGCTTTAGTTTTTCCTAACTCTATGCCTGCTTTAACTGCTATATCAGTTTCTGGTGCTACTCCTATAGCAAGTATAACAGCATCAGCCTCTACTTTCTTTCCTGAAGCTAAAACTACTGTATTAGTATCAAAACTATCAACTTTATCATTAACAATTAATTCAACACCATTATCAATTAATTCCCTATGTAAAATTTGAACCATATCATAATCGAAGGGCTTCATTATTTGAGGCAATGCTTCTACTATTGTTACATTATATCCAGCATGTTTCAAATTTTCAGCCATTTCAATACCTATAAATCCTCCGCCTATAACAGCTACTTTAGCCTTAGGCTTGCCGTTAAGAAAATGATGTATTTTACTTATATCAACAACATTTCTTACAGTAAATACATTAACTTTTTCTATTCCTTTAATAGGAGGAACTATAGGTTTAGCACCCATAGAAAGTATAAGTTTATCATAACTTTCTTTATATTCTCTACCCTCGCATACAACAGTAACTTCTTTTTTTTCTCTATCTATAGCTATAACTTCACTATTAACTCTGGCATCAACATTAAATTGCTTTAAAAATTTCTCAGGCGACATAAGAAGTAAAGTTTCTTCATTAGGAATTAATCCGCCTATATGATAAGGAAGCGAACAATTAGAAAATGATACATGAGGCCCTTTTTCAAACATTATTATTTTATCTTGTTCGTTTAATCTTCTAAGTCTTGCAGCAGCTGAAGCTCCTCCTGCAACACCGCCTACTATTAATATTTTTTTCATTTTTTCACTCCATAAATATATATTTCTTTAATATACCTAGTATATGTATAATACATAAAGAAGTCAATATATTTTAATAATAAAAAATATAAAAAGTAAAACATTTTATTTGTAATAATTGTATAAAATTTAATAAATATTATATACATTCCGATATTAAATGTATAAATAAGTCTTTGGAGGTTATAAATGGGAGTTTATTCTATTTATTCATCTGAAATGTTTCCATTGACTAGACATATGACTTCTGCTGGATTAAATGTTTACAATTCTTCAGCTTATGGTTCTGCTCAATCTGCTGAGAAAGTTGCAAGCATAGTAACTTCTCAGGGATCATCTGCACCTATAAATATTAACATGGGAAAGATGTTGGATGTATATGCTTAATGATTATTTTTTGCCCAGCTTTTAATAAAAAAAGCTGGGTTTTTTATTAAATCACTTATTCTCTGGCAACCATATCACCATATTCTTTTTTACAATCACTGATATATTTTTGTATATCTTCTAGTTTAGGCATAAAAGATGAACATCCATGACTTGCTACCAATAGTGAAGCAGATGCACTTCCTAATTCTAATGCTTCATATATATCTATTCCTTCAAATATTCCATACAAGAATGCAGATGCATATCCGTCTCCGCCACCGAAAGATTTTAGTTTTTGTATAGGGAATGGCTTAATAGTATAATTACCCACATTTTTGATATAGGCAGTTGAACCTTCTTTTCCATGTTTTATTAAAACTATTTTTGCCTTTCTGCTGAAATAATAATCAGCTATTTCTTTATCTGTAAAACTGTTTCCAAATAATGAAGCAGTAAGTTCATATTCTTCCTTTGAACCTAAAATAATACTGGATTCATTAGCAACTATAGAATAATATATAGATATTTCATCTTTATTAGCCCAATTATATTCTCTATAATCTATATCAAATATTATTGGAGTTTTGGTTTTATTTGCCAACATAACAGCTTTAAGTGCTGCTTCTCTTGATGGAGATTGTGCTAAAGATGTACCAGATATTAGTATGGCTTTACTTTTTCTTATATAATCTTCAGATATATCATCTACGTGTAATGTTAAATCAGCTGCACTATTTCTATACATTAAAATGCTGCTTTCTTCTTTGCTTAAAATTTCTGTGAAAGTTAAACCTAATTTTTCACCATTTTCAGCCTTTTTTATATGAGATACATCCACATTTTCTTTTTTAAAAGTTTCTATACAAAAATCTCCAAAAGCATCGTCTGATACTCTTGAAAAAAAACCGCATTTTTTTCCAAGTCTTGATAATCCTATAGCTATATTAGCAGGAGATCCACCCAAATATTTTATAAATGTTGAACTTTCTGCCAAGCTTTTATAATAATCCTGTGGGTTAAAATCAATTGTAACCCTGCCGATAAGAATAAGATCATATTCTCTTTTATTATCAAATTCAATATATTCCATACTGTATCCTCCTAATTATTTATTGTTAAATATATTAATATAATTAGCTGTTGTTTTAAATACCTCTTCAATTATATATTCATTAAGAGAAAAATAATCGAAAGATGTATTGTTTTTAAAGTAATTTGAAGATGCTCTTACAAAGGCATCAAAGTTAGCAGTGGCTACATTAATTTTTGATATTCCAAAAGATATTGATTTTTTAAAATCATTTTCACTGATTCCTGTTCCTCCATGCAATACAAGAGGTGTGTCTATAATTTCGTTTAAAGTCTTTAATACTTCAAAATTTAATTTAGGAGTGCCTTTATAGTGGCCATGAGCATTTCCTATAGACACTGCCAAAGCATCAAAATGTGCATTCTCATAAAAATATTTTGCTTCATTAACATCTGTACATATTTCTTTCATATTCCCATTACCTTCATCTCCGGAAAGCACTCCTATTTCTGCTTCTAAATTAATATTTTTATTTTTTAAAAAATTATATAACTCATTAGTATTTTTTATATTTTCTTCTAATGGAAGATGAGAACCGTCATACATTATTGATGTAGCTCCATAATCAGCTGCTTCTTTTATAATATCCATACTGTAGCCGTGGTCAAGCTGTACTGCTATATCTACTTTAGACTTTTTAGCTGCATTTATCATCATAGGAAAAACAATATGCAGCGGCGAATATTTTAATCTCTTTTCAGCTGTTTGTATTATTACAGGAGTATTTGTTTCTTCTGCTGCTTTTATAACACCAGTGAGAATTTCCATATTTGCTATATTGAAAGCACCTACAGCAGTTTTATTTTTAGATGCTTCATTAACCAATTTTTTCATCATAACTAAAGACATATTGAGTAACTCCTTATTAAGTTTTAAATATATCTTAATTATATTATAGTATAATAATAAATAAAAAACAAGAATATATTAATTATTTTTAATTATTTATATAAAAATATAAAAAATAATATTTGTGTTTTACTAAAAATGATTATATAATCTAAAAAAATGGAGAAAATGATGAGATACAAAAGAATAGATGATATAATAAAATATATTTATCAAAATAAAAGTGTAACTCTAGACCAAATATGTAATAATTTTAGTATATCTAAAAGCACTATAAGAAGAGATTTGAATGAGATATTAAAAGATACGAATATAATGAAGACTTACGGAGGATTGACATTAAATAATGTAAATAATCATAATACAAAATATTTAACATCATTTTCTGAAAGAAATATAGAAAATATAGAAGAAAAAATAAAAATATCAGAAAAAGCAGCAAGTATAGTAAAAGAAAACGATATAATTTTTATAGATTCAGGTACAACAACGTTTCATATGATTGATTATTTGGATAAAATAAAGAATTTAACAGTATTAACGAACAATTTAGAGGTTATATATAGAGCTGTGGACTATAATAATATTAATATAATCTCTTTATCAGGAAGTTTAAATAGAGAAACTCTTTCTTTTGTAGGCTCTACAAGTATATCAACAATTAAAAATTTTAATATAAGTAAAGCTTTTATGGCAACAACAGGATTCTCAATATCTAACGGCGTTACAAATTCTTCTCCTTTAGAGTCGGATATAAAAAGAACGGTCATATCAAAAAGCAATAAGATAATACTATTAGCAGACAGTACAAAATTTAATGCTGTATCATTAATGACTTACTGCGATTTAAAAGATATAGACATTTTAATAACAGATAAGATGCCTGATAAAGAAATTTCTGATTATATCTTAAACAACAATTCAAACATTCTATTGTCTAAATAAAATAATTAAAAATTAAAAAAATATCAAAAATATATTGAAAAGCGTCAAAAAATATCTATACTATTAAAATATAAACCAATATATATTCAAAATATTATTAAAATATATCTAAATATTGGAGATAAAATGAAAAAATAATAATCTTATTCCTAACTGTTAATATTATTGCCTGTTCAGGAAATACTCAAAATAATGATGATAATCTTAAAATAGCACTTATAAATGGAGTGAACACAACATTTGTTGAAGCATTGATTAATGATATAGAGAAATATGCTAAAGAAAATTACAAAAATCTAACCATTATAGAAAAGAGCACATCTGAAGACAGTGTTATGCAGCAGTCTCAAATAGAAAGTTTAATAACTCAGGAAGTAGACGCAATAATACTGCAAGTGGCTAATTCCGGCATAGCATCATCAATAGATAGTTATGCTAAGGAAAATAACACTCCTTTATTGTATTTCAATGTAAGACCTAACACCTTAAAAGAAGGAAGCTATAGTTATGTTGGTATGGATGAAAGGAGTGTAGCCTTTCTTCAAATTGAAGAAGTGCTTAAAGTAAGAAGTAATGGAAATGCTGTTATATTATCAGGCAATTATAATAATGAAGCTGTAAAATTGAGAACGGAGGGAATTTTTGATAATATTAAAAATACTCAAATAAAAATATTAGCTCAGGAATCAGGAAATTGGTATGAAAATAATGCTGAAAGTATAGTCGATAAATGGATAAATTTGGGCTTAGATATAAATATAGTGTTTTCCAATAATGATGATATGGCTGTCGGAGCTATTAGAGCTTTAGAGAAAGCAGGTAAGAAATTCGGTACAAATGAAGGTGAAATAATGGTGTTGGGTGTAGATGCAACTCCTAACGGAATTCAATCTATCAAAGAAGGAAAAATGTATGCAACTATAAAGCAGGATACTAAGGAAGAAGCAAAAATGATAATAGATTCCATAGTTGATATGATTAAAAATAATGGAAAAAATAGAACAGTATTAATATCACCAGAGGTCATAATAAATATAAATAATATAAAAACGGAGGACAAATATGAGAAAAATTATAGTATTTTTATTGGCATCTATGATGTTAATAATTTCATGCTCTGGAGGTACTGAGCAAAAAAAGAAGAAAATTGTTGGGGCTTTCAATGACTTCAATGATACTTTTTTGACTTATGTAAGACAAGCTATGGAAGAATATGTTAATAGTAATTATCCAAATTACGAAATATCTTTTGTAGACGGAAGAGGCGACCATGCTACATTGCAAAGTGCTCTTGAAAATGTAGCTATACAAGAAGTTGATGGGGTTTTAATTAATCTTGTAAATCCAGAATCAGCAGGTCCTATAGAAGATATATTCGTTAAAGATAATATACCTCATTTATATTTTAACAGATTGCCATTAAATTTGCCTGAAGATTCATTTTATTTTGTTGGAATAAATGAAACAAAATGTGGAAGTTTGCAGGCAGAATATGTATCTCAATTTAGAAAAACAGGAAATGCAGTTGTACTTATGGGAATATTAGGTAATGACGGGGTAATAAAAAGAACTGCAGGAGTAAAAGAATATTTAGAAGCTAACAATTCAGGAATAAAAATCATCAGAGAACAAACTGGAAATTGGCAAAGAGAACAAGGATTAAGAATAGTTGAAACATGGCTTACTGCTAATGTTCCTATAGATATAGTTTTTGCTAATAATGATGAAATGGCATTAGGAGCTGCACAGGCTTTACAGCAGGCTGGAAAAAAAATAGGTACTAATGAAGGAGAAGTTATAGTTTGCGGAATTGATGCTACTCCAGACGGACAGAATGGAATAAAAGAGGGAAGCTTTTCAATGAGTGTATTGCAGGATAGCGTAATACAAGCTCAAAAATCTGTTGATAATATTATTAGTTTAATAGAAGGCAAAGAAGTTCTTAAAATGGATTTAATAGAACCTCTTATATTAACTAAAGACAATGCAAAATAAACTGCCATTATACTTGTGCCCTAGTTTATTAATTTATTTAATAAACTAGGGAGGTATAAACTAGTTTAAGGAGTTTTTATGATTAATATAGCTTTAGTAGGGATTGGCAGAATAGGTTTGGTGCATGCTGAAACTATTAATAAAAAATTATCAGGTAAGGTAAATTTATCTTTATTTGTTGATAGCTACAGTAAAGATTTGGAAGATAAGGCTAAACAATATAATGCTAAATATTCAAGAAGTTTGGATGAATGTTTATCTGACAGTACTATAGATGCTGTAATATTGTGTACGCCTACAAATACACACACAGAAAGTATAATAAAAACATTAAATGCGGGAAAACATATATTTTGTGAAAAACCAATAGCAACAAATATCGCAGACCATTTAAAAGTAATAGAAGCATCTAAAAAATCTGATAAAAAACTTATGGTTGGTTTTAACAGAAGATTTGATCATAATTATAAAGCAATTAAAGACAGAATAGATTTAGGAGAAATAGGCAATATTCAACTAATAAAGCTTACAAATTATGATAGTCCTTTTCCTAATATAGAGTTCTTAAAAACTTCAGGCGGTATATTTTTAGATTTGTGTATACATGATTTAGATTTGATATCATTTTTTACAGAAAGTATTAAAGATGAACCTGATGAATTATTTGCATCTGGAAGTTCATTTTTGATGCCTGAACTTAGAGAATTTGGAGATGTTGATACTGCAGTTATAACAGTTAAGATGAAAAGCGGTGCAATGGCTGTTATAACCGCTTCAAGATTTGCTAATTACGGATATGATCAAAGAGCAGAAGTTTTAGGTACAAACGGAAGTTTAATATCTGAAAATGACAGTCCTACTAACGTTATACTGCAAAATCAAAATGGTATTATTAAAGATAAGCCTTTTTATACTTTTTTACCTAGATATATAAATGCTTATGCTGATGAAATGTCTCAATTTGTGGAATATGTATCGGATAATAGAGATTCTCCTGTTACTGCTGAAAAATCTTTACCTGCTTTGAAAATGGCATTAGCGGCTAATTTATCTTTGAAAGAGAATAGAGCCGTAAAAATTAGTGAAATTGTGTAAAAATAATATTTGGATTTTATATGGAAAATAAACAACAATATTTATTAGAAGCTGCTGGAATTAATAAAACTTTTGGCGGTACAAAAGCTCTTGATGGTGTTCAAATACATATAAAACCTGCAAGTGTGCATGGACTCATGGGAGAAAACGGTGCAGGAAAGTCTACATTAATGAAAGTTATAATGGGAATTATACAGCCTGATAGCGGAACATTAATATTTGACGGCAAGCATTGTCATTTTACATCGCCAAGACAAGCATTAGAAATGGGTATTGTGATGATACATCAGGAACTGTCATATATACCTTACAGAAGTATTTGTGAAAATTTGTATTTGAATAGAGAACCTTTAAATAAGTTCGGGCTTATTAATCATAAAAAAATGTATAATGATGCTTTAAATTTATTAAAGAGTCTGAATTTTGATACTATTATAGGCGATCCTAAAAAACTTATGGCAGAATTAACTGTTTCACAACAGCAAATGGTGGAAATAGCAAAAGCCGTTTCATATAATGCCAAATTGGTAATAATGGATGAACCATCATCTGCCATAACTGAAAAAGAAATAGATATATTATTCAATGTTATTAGAGATTTAAAAAGCAGAGGTATTAGCATTATATATACTACTCATAAAATGGAAGAGACTTATAAAATTGTAGATGACATTACAATATTAAGAGACGGTAAATGGATTGCTACTGGAAGTAAAGATGAGATAGATAATACTAAGCTGATAAATTATATGGTTGGAAGAAGTTTAGATGATTTTTACAAGATAGATAATAGTAAAAAAGATATAGGAGAGGAAATAATAAGAGTAGAAAATTTGTCTTCTGAAAATAAATTTAAAGATGTTTCCTTCTCTATAAGAAAGGGAGAAATATTAGGTTTTGCAGGATTAGTTGGTTCAGGCAGAACTGAAATAGCAGAAGCTATATTCGGCATTAGAAAACTTTCTTCTGGAAAGATATTTTTTAATGGAAATGAAATAAACATAAAAAAACCAATTGATGCAATAAAAAATAAGATAGCATTTATAACAGAGGATAGAAAAGTTACAGGTATATATCCTATACTGTCAGTTGCTAATAATATGACTATAGTTTCTTTAAATAAGTTTTTGAGTAAATTTCAATTACTTAATTATAAAGTATTGAATAATGAGTGTGAAAATTTAAGAAATAAACTTTCTATTAAAATGTCAAATATCAATATTCCAATATCTTCATTAAGCGGCGGAAATCAGCAAAAAGTATTGCTTGCTAGATGGATGATTGAAGATGTAAATTTGTTTATATTTGATGAGCCTACAAGAGGAATAGACATTGGTGCTAAAACGGAAATTTATCAATTAATAAAGGATTTAGCTAATAAAGGATGTGCTGTAATGTTTATTTCTTCTGAAATGCCTGAAATAATAGCTAATTGTGATAGAGTTGTTGTAATGAATTCTGGGAATTTGATGGGTGTTTTGGATAAGGAAGGGCTTACGCAAGAAAAAATAATGACATTAGCTGCAGGCATGGAAATGTAAAAATAAAAAACTATAATATGGAGTCGACATTATGAAATCTAAATTTTCAATTAAAAAATTTTTAAATAATTATGGTCAGATATTAATATTAATAGCTCTTATAATATTGGCAACTATACTAACGCAGGGTTTATTTCTTAAAACAAGAAATCTATTAAATATATTGAGGCAGGTTAGTATGATGGGCTTAATATCTCTTGGAGTTACATTAGTTATAATATCCAAAGGTATTGATTTATCATCAGGTTCTGTATTGGCTCTTGTTACAGTTGTGGTGGCTTCATTGGCTCAGCAGGCTTCATGGAGTTTGAAAATGTTCCCTAATTTACCAGAACTTCCTGTTATTATTCCAATATTAGTAGGTTTATTGATAGGTGTTGTTTGCGGTGCTATTAATGGAGGTTTCATTGCTTATGCTGGTATTCCCGCCTTTATATCAACTCTTGGTATGTACACATCCGCTAGAGGATTAGCATTTGTATATAGTAATGGTAATCCTATAAGTACTTTAGTTCCTTCATATACTGTTATAGGACAAGGCGACATATTAGGAGTACCTATACCTGTTATTATATTTTTATTTTTTACAGTTATAACGTACATAATGCTTAATTATACAAAATTTGGAAAATTTATTTATGCTATAGGAGGAAATGAAAATGCTGCTGTTGTAAGCGGTATACCTATAGCAAAAGTAAAAATAGCTATATATGCCTATGCTGGTTTATTGTCATCTGTAGCTGCCATAATATTATCATCAAGAATTAACTCAGGACAGCCCGGTCTTGGAGTAGGGTATGAACTTGATGCAATAGCAGCTGCAACAGTTGGAGGTGTATCTCATTCAGGAGGAATAGGTACTATAGGAGGTACTCTTATAGGTGTTCTTATAATGGGAACATTAACTAATACTATGGATTTAATGAATATATCTCCTTATTGGCAGCAGTTTGTAAGAGGTGCAATAATAGTAGCAGCAGTATGTGTGGATATATATAGAAGAAAAAGATCTATTTCTTAAAAAAATTAATATATGGGAGTTTTTATTATGATAAAAATAGGAATTATCGGTGCAGGACGTATTGGTAAAGTCCATGCAAAAGCAGCTTTAAATGTTAATGGAGCTATGGTTAAATGGATAGCAGATCCTATAGCAGGAGATTTAGAAGAGACTGCCAAAACAATGGGCATCGAAAAAACTTCTAAAGACTATAAGGATATATTGAATGATAAAGAAGTTGATGCTGTATTTATATGTACTCCTACTGATACGCATTATAGTATTTCTATAGAGGCTTTAAATGCCGGCAAGCATGTATTTTGTGAAAAGCCTGTAGATTTGGAATTAGATAGAGTTAAGGATGTAAAAGAATTGGTTGCAAAAACTTCTAAAAAATATATGGTTGGATTTAATAGAAGATTTGACCATAATTTTAAAGCTATTAGAGACAATATAAATAAAGGTGTTATAGGAAAATTAGAACTAATACAAATAACATCAAGAGATCCTGAGCCTCCTCCAATAAGCTATGTTAAAGTATCAGGCGGATTATTCTGCGATATGATGATTCATGATTTTGATATGGTTAGATATTTATCCAGCTCAAATCCTAAAAGTGTAACAGCAATAGGAGATGCTTTGGTTGATTCTAAAATTAAAACTGAAGGCAGCGATATAGATACAGCTATAGTGAGTATAGAATTAGAAAATGGTGCTTTGGCTGTAATAACTAACAGCAGAAGAGCAAGCTATGGATATGATCAAAGAGCTGAAGTACATGGTGAAAAAGGTGCTTTATCATGCACAAATGATACTTCTAATACTTTAGTTATATCTACATCTGATGGAATAACACATGATAAACCTTTGCATTTTTTCTTAGAGAGATATATGGATGCTTACAGAACAGAAATAGAAATGTTTATGGATGCTGTTATAAATAATAAAGAAACTCCTGTAACAATAGAAGAAGCATATCAATCTCTTTTATTAGCTAAAGCAGCTAAAAAATCTTTAGAAGAAAATAGAAAGGTTTATATAAAAGAATTGCTATAAATTTATAGAGGGAAATATGGTAATAAAAACTAATAATTTGAATAAAGAAATTATAACAGAAGAAACAGGCAGACATGCTTTTACTATGATGGATGTATCATTAATAAGATTAAATAATGATACTTACAAGGTAGATAAAAAAGAAAATAAAGAAACTGCAATACAATTAGTAGAAGGAGAATTAGATTTCAAAGTAAATGGCAAAACATATACTGCTAAAAGAGGCGGAGTGTTCGAGAAACCTGGTTTTGTTTTGCATATACCTAGCAATATTGAAGTTGAACTTAGCACTAAATCTAATGCTGAAATACTAATAATATCTACAACTAATAAAAATACTTTTGATATAAAGTTTTATACTCCTGAAGATGTATTGGTTCAAAGATTTGGTGTAGATGTTTGGGATAATACAGGAATTAGAGAAGTATTAACATTTTTTGATTATGATAATGCTCCTTATTCTAATTTAGTAGTTGGAGAAGTATTCTCATTGCCTGGAAGATGGTCAAGCTATATACCGCATTCACATCCTCAGCCTGAAATTTATTATTATAGATTTGATAAGCCTCAGGGATTCGGTGCAGCATTTATAAACGAAGAAGCTAAAACCATAAATGATAAAAGCTTTTTACTAATACCAGGTTTATAAACGAAGAAGCTAAAACCATAAATGATAAAAGCTTTTTACTAATACCAGGAGGTAATACTCATCCTCAATGTGCTGCTCCTGGATATGCTTTATATTTTTCATGGATAATAAGACATATAGATGGAAATCCATGGAAAAAAACTAGAAATGTTGATCCTAGACATGCATGGTTGGAAGATAAAGATGTTTCATTATGGAAAGGTTTTAAAAAATAAAAAATAAGAGGCATTATTATGGAAACTATAAACATGACAGTTGGACAAGCTTTAACAAAATTTTTAGATAATCAATATATTAGTTTCGATGGAAAGGAGTATAAGTTTGTAGAGGGAGTATTTGCTATATTCGGACATGGTAATGTAGTTGGTTTCGGAGAGGCTTTAGCACATACTAATCATAATTTAAAATTTATAATAGGCAGAAATGAACAGGGTATGGCTCATTCGGCTACTGCTTTTGCAAGACAAAATAGAAGATTAAAAATATATGCATGTACTTCATCAATAGGCCCTGGAGCTATGAATATGGTTACAGCTGCTGCTACAGCTACAGCAAATAGAATTCCTTTGCTATTATTGCCTGGAGACACTTATGCATGCAGACAGCCGGATCCAGTATTACAACAAATAGAGCAGGAAGAATCTGCTTTAATTACAGCTAATGATTCATTTAGAGCAGTATGCAAATATTTTGACAGAGTTAGCAGACCTGAACAGCTTATGACTGCTATGATTAATGCCATGAGAGTATTAACAGACCCTGCTAAAACAGGTGCTGTATGTGTGGCATTGCCTCAGGATGTACAAGGCGAAGTTTATGATTTCCCAAAATCTTTTTTAGATAAAAGGGTACATTATATAGAAAGACAGTCACCTAGTGAAAATATAATAAAAATTGCATCTGAAAATATTAAAAAATATAAGAAGCCTTTAATAATATGCGGAGGCGATGCAAGATATTCTTTGGCTGATGAGACATTATTAAAATTTGCTAAAAAATTTAATATACCTGTAGGAGAAACTCAAGCTGGAAAAGGCGTATTAATGGAAGGCGAATTATATAATCTTGGAGGAATAGGTGCTACAGGAGCTTTGGCTGCTAATATAATAGCTAAAGAAGCTGATTTAATAATAGGTGTAGGAACTAGATATTCTGATTTTACAACATCTTCAAAAAGTCAATTTGTAAATGCTAAAAAATTTATAAATATCAATGTTAATCCATTGGATGCTGCTAAATTGGATGCTGTTCAAATAAAAGCCGATGCTAAATTATCATTGGAGGCTTTAGAAAAAGAATTGTCAGGTTATAAGGCTGAGTATACTGAAGATTATCTAAAAGAAGTAAAGGATAAATGGAATAAAGAATATGATAGACTTGCTAGTATAACTTTTGATAAAGATAAGCCATTTACGCCTGAAATAAAAAATCATGATGATAATGCACCTAAAAAATTTTTTGAAGAGTCAAATGGTGCTTTACCTCAAACAACTGCTTTGGCTTTAATAAATAAATTAATTGATAAAAATGCCATAATAGTTGGTTCTTCCGGATCTTTACCTGGTGATTTGCAAAGAATGTGGAAAGTATATGATAAAGATACTTATCATGTTGAGTATGCATTCTCATGTATGGGCTATGAAGTTAATGGAGCTTATGGTGCAAAATTAGCCTATCCTGATAGAGAAGTTTATGCTATGACTGGAGATGGTTCTTTTATTATGGGGCATTCTGAGATAGCTTCTGCTTTGGCTATTGGTGTGAAAATTAATGTTATACTGTTCGATAATGCTGGTTTTGGATGTATTAATAATTTACAGAGAAATAATGGAATAATATCTTATGGTACTGAATTCAAATATGATAATGGTAATTTCCAAATAGTTGATTTTGCCAAAATAGCTGAAGGTTACGGTATGGTTTCATATAAAGTTAAGACATTAAAGGAACTTGAAGAGGCTATAGAAAAATCAAAAAAAGAAACTAAATCAACACTTATAGATATAAAAGTTATGCCTAAGACAATGACTGATGGATATGAAAGTTTCTGGAGAGTTGGCGTAGCTCAAGCTTCAAGTAAAGAAAGTGTTTTAAATGCTGCTAAGGCACAAAATGATATGAAGAAACATTTAATACAATATTGATTATTAAATTATAATAGAGGAATTATCATGAAACAAAAAAAAGAATTTAATAAAATTAATTTAGCTATAGCACCTATAGGTTGGACTAATGATGATGATCCTTCTTTAGGCGGAGAAATTTCTTTTAGACAATGTATTAGTGAAATGGCACTTGCTGGTTTCAGCGGATGCGAAGTTGGTTCTAAGTATCCGGTAGATGATATAAAATTGCTTACTAAAGAGCTTAGTCTTAGAAATTTATCTATATGCAATCAATGGTTCAGTGCTTTTTTCACTGGAAAAGATGCTAATGAAAAGGCTACAGAAGAAGCTTTTAGAAAACAATGTCAATTTCTTATGCAAATGGGTGCCAAAAGAATAGGGGCATGTGAGGTTGGAACATCAATACAAGGTCAGAATGTACCAATATTCAAAGGAAAATATGTTTTTTCTGATAAGGAATTTAATGATTTAGCAAATGGTCTTAGTAAGTTGGGAAAGATAGCTTTGGAAGAATATAATATTGAATTGGTATACCATCATCACATGGGTACAGGAGTTCAGACTTTAGAAGAGACTAATAAATTGATGAGCTTGACAGATCCTAAATATGTTAACTTGTTGTATGATACAGGACATATATATTTGAGTGACGGAAGCATGGAAAATACTTTAAAATTGTTATACCAAAATGCTGATAGAATAAAGCATGTTCATTTGAAAGATGTTAGAGGAAAAGTAAAAGAAGAAGTTATTAACAAAGATTTGAGTTTCTTGGATGGTGTAAGAAAAGGAGTATTTACAGTACCGGGAGACGGAGAAATATATTTTGATCCTATATTTGATTTCTTGAAGTCAATAAATTATGAGGGTTGGTTTGTTGTTGAGGCAGAGCAGGATCCTAATATAGCAAATCCTTTAGAATATGCTTTAAAGGCAAGAAAATTTATATCAGAAAAAACAGGTATATGAATACTATAATTTGGAGGAAAAAATGGAAGTAAAAAAATTAAAATTTTTCTGCGATGGTCAATGGTTAGAATCTAAAACAGATAAATATATGGATTGTTATAATCCATCTACAGGAGAAATTACTGCAAAAGCACCTCAATGTACAATTGAAGAAGTTGAAATGTGCATTAATTCTGCAAATGAAGCTTTCAAAAAATGGTCTGATGTTCCTTCTAATGAAAGAGTACAGATTTTATTTAGAATGAAGGCATTATTAGATAAACATATGGATGAGCTTACAGAGATTTGTGCTAGAGAACATGGAAAAAACTGGGATGAATCTAAGGGAGATATTCTTAAAGTTAGAGAGGTTGTAGAATTTGCATGCGGAATAACTCATTTAATGAAAGGAAGCTCTATAATGAATGCATCAAGAAGATATGATACAGTTCAATATTTAGAGCCTTTAGGAGTATTTGCCGGAATACCTCCTTGGAATTTCCCTGGAATGATTCCTATGGGTTGGATGGCTCCTTTATGTATAGCTACTGGTAATACTATGGTAATAAAATTAGCAAGCTTTACTCCTCAGACTTCTATGAGAATTATGGATTTGTGGGTTGAGGCAGGTCTTCCTAATGGTGTTTTGAATTTAATAACTTGTTCAAGAAATGAATCTGAAATATTCTTGAAACACCCTTTAATAAAAGGAATAAGTTTTGTAGGTTCTACTTCTGTTGGTAAATATATATATTCTACAGCTGCTGCAAATGGAAAGAGAGTACAGGCATTAACTGAAGCTAAAAACCATGCTCTTGTACTTAAAGATTGTGCTTTAGAGAGAACAGTTAATGGTATTATTAACTCAGCTTTCGGATGTGCTGGCGAAAGATGTATGGCATTGCCTGCTGTTTGCGTAGAGGAAGCTATTGCTGATAAATTTGTTGAAAAAATAGTTGAAGCTTGTAAAAAAATAAAAGTTGGACCTGCTTATGATAAAACAACAAAATTAGGACCTGTTGTAAATGAAGGTCATAAAAAATTCGTTATGGATTGGATAGAGACAGCTATTAAAGAGGGAGCTGAACTTGTATTGGACGGAAGAAATGTAAAAGTAGAAGGATATGAAAAAGGCTTCTATTTGGGACCAACTGTATTTGATAAAGTAACTCCTAATATGAGCGTTGGAAATAAAGAGGTTTTCGGACCTGTATTATTCATTAAAAGAGTTAAGAACTTTGAAGAAGGCTTAAGAATAATGAATGATAATGAATTTGCTAACGGATCTGTAATATATACTCAAAGCGGATATTATGCTAGAGAATTCGCTAAAAGAACTCATGGAGGAATGGTTGGAGTAAATGTTGGAATACCAGTTCCTATAAGCGTATTCGGATTTACAGGACATAAAAATTCATTCTTCGGAGATTTGCATGCTATGAGTACAGACGGAGTGAGATTCTTTACAGAGCAAAAAACTGTAACTACTCATTGGCCGGAAGAAGGAGATACTGAGATAAAAGGCTCTTGGGATGGTATGATATAATAAATTGTTATCATAACATATTCCAAATTGGTTATTTTTTTAAAATTATATTGTTTAATTATTTATATAGTTTACAATTATATAATATAAATGTTTTATATTATATATATCTAAATGAAGGAGTAAATATATGGATATTTCAGCTTATAGCAGTTATTCAGCAAATATGCTTAAACAAGATATATCTTTAAGCATGATAAGAGAAACATCTGATATGCAGGCTCAAGCAGTTGACAAAATTATGTCTAGTGTTCAGCCTCAGGCAGTATCAGCACCTGTTAGACCTGGTGTTGGTCAAAACTTAAATGTTTATGCATAATTAATTAATTTCCAAAAAATTATAAGGCTACCCCATATGTGGGTAGTCTTTTATATAAGAACTATAGTTATATAAAAGATACTTTTTTCTAAAATAGTCATATTATAAATTGTTTTTTTTATAAAATTATCATATATCATGTTATTTGAGAGTAAAATATATAGATATTGGAGATTATGATAATGATTGGAACAGATGATATGCTAAAAAATTTAGGAAAAAATATCAGATCTTTGAGAAAAAGTAAGAAAATGACAATAGATCAGCTTGCTGAAAAATCATTTCTTTCTGGAAAATATCTTCAAGGTGTTGAAGTAGGAAGCAGAAACATATCTATAAAAAATTTAAATAGAATATCCAAAGCATTAGATACATCTCCAGAAATTCTTTTAAATATGAGAACTTATGAGCTTAAAAATAGTGATGATAAAATATTTGCAATATCTGAAAAACTTAAAAAATTTGAGGATAATAAATTGGATTTTATAGGTGATATGTTGGATCATTTAAATGATATAATGAAAGAGAAAGTAGAAAATAATAAAAAAGATGAGTAAAAAATTTATATTGTCATTTTATTATTATAAAATATAATATTACTAAATTATTTATAAGGATATATAATGAATATTTTAGTAATAAATGGAAGTCCTAAAGGAAACAACAGCATAACTTTGCAAACTATATTATTTTTAGAGAAATTATTTATAGAGCATAAATTTGAATTTTTAAATGTAGGACAAAAAATAAAATATTATGAAAAGAATTTCAATGAAATAAAAGAAGCATTTGAAAAATCGGATATAATAATTTTTTCTTATCCTGTATACACCTTTTTAATACCTTATCAATTGCATAGATTTATAGAATTACTAAAAGAAAATAATATAAATGTTAAAAATAAATTTGCAACGCAGTTTTCTACATCTAAACATTTTTATGATGTAACTGCTCATAAGTTTTTGGAAGAAAATTGTTTAGATTTAGGATTTAAATATATAAGGGGGCTTTCTGCTGATATGGAGGATTTAACTAATAAAAAAGGACAGGATGATGCTATAAACTTTTTTAATTATTTAATATTCTCTATAGAAAATAATTTATATATTCAAAATATTAATTCGAAATCGAAAGATAAAATTATATACAAAAGAAGATTTAATAATAATATTGGAAACAAAGACAGCAGCAAAGATGTTCTAATATTAAGTAATACTTCAAAAGATGATGAGAATTTAATAAATATTATAGAAGATTTTAAAAATATTTTTCCATATAAAACAAGAGAGATAAATATAAGAGAGTATAATTTTCATGGCGGATGTTTAGGATGTTTCGGATGTGCTATAACAGGCAAATGTGTTTATAAAGACGGATTCGATGATTTTCTTCGTAATGAGATACAAAAAGCCGATGCTATTATATATGCATTTACTATAGAAAACCATTATACACATTCAAGTTTCAAACTTTATGAAGACAGGCAATTTTGCAATGGACATAGAACAGTTACAGAAGGTATGCCTATAGGATATATTATAAGCGGTGATTATGACAGCGAATATAATTTGCAGACTTTTATAGAATCACGTGCTGAAGTAGGAGGAAATTTTTTAACTCATATAGCTAATGATTGTAATAGAGATATATATAATGAACTTGAAAAATTATCTTCTATTATGAAATATTCTATAGATAATAAATGCACTCGTCCTAAAAATTTCTATGGTGTAGGCGGAATGAAAATATTTAGGGATTTAATATATGTAATGCAGGGGCTTATGAAAGAGGATCATAAATATTATAAGAAACACAATATATATGATTTCCCTCAAAAGCAGAGAATGAAAATGCTTCAGATAAAATTAGTAGGAGCTTTAATTTCTATTCCATCAGTTCAGAATAAAATGAAAAATAAAATGAATGAATATATTTTAATGCCTTATAAAAAAATTATAGATAATGCAAAAATAAAAAGAAGCTAATAAAATATTATCAGCTTCTTCTATATTTTTATAATTATTATTTTGAACAGAATGTTATTTGTTGATTTAAATATTTTTTATTTTGTATTTCATCAACAAAAGCAATTGCATAATCAGCATAACTGATAGAACTTTCACCTTTAGAATTGAAAAGTAATTCATTATGCCCTATATTGTATTCTCCTGTTCTCTTTCCTTCAGCTTGAAAATCTGCAGAAGGGGATACATAAGTCCATAAAACATCTTTTTTGCTTTTTAATATATCAAATGCTTTAATAGAACTTACAGCTACACCCATGAAAATATCTGGAAAATCAGGAGTATCTTTTAATATCATAGTATGCTCTTTATTTACATATAAACTTGAAGCACCTCCTATTACCATTAATCTAATATTGGTATTAGCGAGTATTTTACATAAATGCTCCATGACTAATGAATGCTTATCAAGTTCTTTTTCTTCCCATACTCCGAATGCACTTACAACGGTATCAAATTCTTTCAAATCATCTTTTGTCAAATTAAATAAATCTTTTTCTATAACTTTTACTTTTGGATTATTTATTTTTGTTTTATCCCTTACTATTGCTGTAACATCTAATCCTCTTGCTAATGCTTCATTCATAATTAATTTTCCAGCTTTTCCATTTGCTGCTATTATTGCAATTTTCATTTTAATTCTCCTTTTTATGTAAAAATATTATCTTTAATTAAAGAATAGTTGTAATAGCTATTATTACAACTATAATAACATGTTTTGGTTATAATGTCAAGTATTACAACCAAAAAAATTAATTTTTTATATATTTTAACACTTTAGAAATATCATCATCTATGCATATAGAACGATCTTCCAATCTTGAAACAGGAATGGAATTATTTATATTAATAGAAGCATAAATTGAATTCTTATTTTTTAAAGCCATTTCTAAAAAAGGATATTTTATTATGCCTGGAGTATTATATCCTACACCTAATTCTAAAAATAGTATTCTGCCATTTTTTGACTCATCTAAAAAATTTTTATATTTATTTTTTGATTTATACCAATTTTCATCTTGAACAAAAGTATTATCTGATCTTAAATTCATTGACATATTGGCACCGCAATACGGGCATTTTGGAACTAATTCGCTTGGTATTTTCATGTCTTTTCTATATTTTACCATTTCTCTAATATATTTCTCATTATAAAAAGTTTCCTGCTTACATGGTATTGAACATTGAAAAAGTGAATAGTCTCCCTGAACTTTAAATAGTTTTTTGCTATCAAAATTTGCTTCTTCAAATCTGCCATCTACATTTGTTGTAATAACAAAATAATTTTTATTTTTCACTATATCTAAAAGATTTAAATGTGTTTCATCTGCTGGTATATCGTATCTGTTAAGGTAAACAAAAAGAGAAAAATATCCCCAAAAATCTTCTATTGTTGGATATTTATAAAATCCTGCAATGTACATATCTGTTAAACCGTATTTTTCTTTATATTCGTGAAAATTGTCATCAAATCTTTTTCCGCTATATAAGAAACCCGCTGAAGCTGAAAGTCCTGCACCTGCTCCTATTAGTATGTAATCCGATTTTTCTATAGCTGATTTTAATTGTTCTGCAGATTTTGTATCTTTTAATTTTTCATTCATATTGTAACTCCCAAATTATTATAATAAAGCTCATAATCTAAATCTTTAAATACATTAAATAATATTTTTATATCATAATCGTTTTCATTTAAAAAAGATTTTGCTGCTTTGACTGCTATATCTGAAGCTAATTTATTTGGAAATCTAAACTCTCCAGTAGATATACAGCAGAATGCGATACTTTTTATACCATTGTTTTTAGCTGTTTCTAAGCATGATTTATAGCATTTATATAAAAGCTCCTCATCATTTTTTGATACTTCATTTTGTATTATTGGACCTACTGTATGCAAAATATATTTACTAGGCAAATTGAAAGCTGGAGTTATTCTGCATTTTCCTGTCTCTTCTGATGTTCCTTTCATCATATCATTGCAGTATAATCTTAATCTAGTTCCAGCAGCACTATGGATAGCATTGTCTATACATTTATGAAGAGGAACAAAACATCCAAGCATAGCAGAGTTTGCAGCATTGACTATTGCATCTATTTTTAAAGTTGTTATATCTCCTTTCCATAAACATAAATTATTATTAATTGGTTTTATATCATCTATATTAGTTATTATTTTATTTTTTAATCTTTCTTGTAAATATTCATCTTCAATTTTTAGATATTCTTCACTTATAGTTTTTGGGTATCGTATATTCATTAAATATCTAAAATAATTATATAATTCTTCTTCATTGTTATTTTTTGCTTCTATATCTATATTATATTTTCCTTCTTCTATAAGATAGTTTATTAAAAATAGTAATTTATCCATATCTGATTCCTAATGTAATTGTGCTTATTACAATAATATGCTGATTTTATTGTAATGTCAAGTATTACAATAAAAAATATTTTTGTTGTAATAAGAGCATAAATGTATTATAATATTTCAATAATTTTAAGGATAATTTAATGAAAATTAGTTCAAGGTTTACAATAGCAGTTCATACATTACTTTGCATATTAGAGTTTAAAGATGATAAAATTACATCAAATTTCATATCAGGAAGTGTTAATGTTAATCCTGTTATAATAAGAAATATATTACTTCAATTGCAAAAAGGAGATATTATTACTGTTAAGAGAGGTACAGGAGGAATATCTTTAAATAGAAAACCGGAAAATATTACATTATTAGATATATTCAATGCTGTGGAAAGTTTAGATGATAATAAGCTTTTTAGCTTCCATGAAAATCCTAATAAAAAGTGTCCTATCGGAAGCAGAATTAATGATATTTTGCAGCCTAAATTAGATAATGTGCAAAATGCTATGGAGAAGGAATTACAAAAGACTAGTTTAAGAGATATATTCAAAAATTTAAATCCTTAAAAATATTCTATATTTAAGCTTTATATATTGTAAAAAAATAATTCTTGATATTTTAATTGTATTATGTTAATATTATTATGTAAACTATATTATGATAATAAGATTATGATAACTAATATTAAAGAAAAATATCTGAAAGAAAATTTAATAGCGTATATTGGAAATAAGAGGAGACTTTTACCTTTTATAGAAAATACAATACTTAGCATTTTAGATGAAGATAATAGTATAAAAACAGCTTTAGATTTATTTGCAGGAAGCGGCAGCGTATCAAGACTTTTGAAAACTTTAAATTTGGAAGTATATTCAAATGATTGGGAATATTATTCTTATGTATTAAATTATGCTCATTTAGAAATTAATATTGAGGACTTAGATAATATGTTTATTCATACTGGAGGATTGGAAAATACAATACGTATGATTAACAATATTACTAATATTAATGATTCAGATAGGTATATATCGAAATATTATGCACCATTGGATGATAATAATCCAGATTTATTGAATGAAAGACTTTTCTACACACAATATAATGCTACAAGAATAGATATAATAAGGCATAATATAGAACAGCTTTATAAAAATAATGCAATAAATCAAAAAGAATATTATTATCTTTTAGCATCAATAATATATGAAGCAGCAACACATACAAATACATCAGGTGTTTTCAAAGGATTTCATGCTGGGTTTGGCGGAAGAAATAAAGATGCTTTAAATAGGATACTCGCAGAAATATCATTGAATGAAATACCTTTATATTCAGGAAAAAAATGTTATGCAAGTATGCTTGATGCAAATGAGTTTGTATTAAAAAATAAAAATAAACATTTTGATTTAGTATATTTAGATCCGCCTTATAATCAGCATCAATATGGAAGTAATTATCATTTATTGAATACTATAGCTTTATGGGATAAGCCGTCTATTAATAAAGATATATACATTAATGGTAAAAAAACTGATAAGAGCGGTATTAGAAAAGATTGGATAAAAACAAAATCTTTATACTGCTATAAAAAAACAGCCAAAGAGACTTTAATAAATTTACTTGATAATATAGATTCTAAACATATAGTTATGAGTTATTCTACAGATGGTATAATAGAATATGATGATTTAATATCTATACTTGAGAGCAAAGGTGAATTAAATATAGTAACTTCAGAATATACAAAATACAGAGGTGCTAAAAGATCTATAGTTAATAAAACAAAAAACGTTGAATATTTATTTGTAGTCAATACAGAAAAACAAAAAATTACTGGAAATAAAATAAATAAAAATTTGAAATATATAGAAAATATTAGATTAAAACTTGAGAATCCATTTGATTGTACAAATGATAATATTATTTTCCTAAATAAAGAAGGCAACATAATATTTCAATTAGAATATTCCACTCATGCAGTAAATAAAGATGAAATATGTAATAAACTTCAAAATAAGAGTTTAGAATATATAAATGCATTTTCTTTGTTTTTAGATAAGTACATAAAAGAAGATAATATAGAAGCATTAAAAATATACTCATCTCATTTTAAAAGTGCAGTTATATCAAATAATACAAAACTTATAAAATATTTTGGAGAGCATATATTAAAAGTTTACAGCAGGCTATGTTCTAAAAAATCTAATGAGTATATAATTGATATTACTAATGATATTTTAGATATTATATCATATTATGAGTATAATGATATTTGCGTTATTAATAAGATAAGAAATAGGATAATTTACAATATTACGCATTCTAATATTCCAGATTTTAAGAAAAATAAATTATTAATAAGGCTTGAAAAATAAAAAAAATTTATTATATTTTATGTATGTTTAGAATAGTAATTATATTTATTTTAACTTTTACATCATTATTATATTCGCAAATTAATAATGGTATAATTACAAATGATGTTGCAGAAACATTAAAAGTTATAAATGAGATAAGAGAGAAGGAAAATTTATTTTTATTAGAGAACGCTGATAACCTTAATAATATAGCAGATATTAGGGCAAGAGAACTTTCTATTAATTTCTCTCATGTTAGACCAAATAATACAAAATATGATGAATTGCTTTATCAAAATAGAATAAGAGTATTTTCTTCAGATGAAAATATTGCCTATAGATTCAAAAATGCAGAAACTGTTGTAAGTTATTGGATGAATTCGGATCAATATAAAATTAATATACTAAGTGAAAAATTTACCCATGTAGGAATATCACATTATGCAGTCAATGGTGAAGATTTTTGGGTCGTTATATTTGTTCAATTAAGAAGACAGAATTAAATCATTCTTTGCTTAGTTCCAAGATAGTATCAAGTATTTTATTTTTTAGAACTTCTATATTTATATTATTTTTGGCACTTATAAATACTGCATCATTATATGTAGTGGATATTCTATTTTTTTGAATTTCATCAATACTGTCAGATTTATTAAATACAACTATTCTTTTTATATGCGAAGCATCTATTTCTTTTATTATGCCTTCAACATGTATTAGTTTTTCATCTATATTTTCATCGCTTGCATCTGATAAATGCAGTAATAAATCAGCCTCTACAACCTCAGAGAGAGTAGATTTAAATGAAGCTACCAAAGTATGAGGAAGTCTATCTATGAAACCTACGGTATCACTAATAATAACTTCAACAGGTGTATCATCACTGATATAAAGTTTTCTAGTATGCGTATCTAAAGTTGCAAATAATTTATCCTCTACATAAACAGTTTCTTTGCATAATAAATTAAATAATGTGCTTTTTCCAGCATTTGTATATCCTACTATAGCTATTCTAAATGTACTTCCTCTTCCTTTTCTTCCAGTGCTTGCAGATTTTTCTACTTTACTTAATTGTGATTTTAGCTTATGTATTCTCTCTCTTGCACGTCTTCTGTCATATTCCAGTTGTTTTTCCCCAGCACCGCCTCTTAATCCGATACCTCCTTTTATCTGACTTAAATTTGTCCTTTTTCCTTTTAGCCTTGGATATTCAAATTCTAAAAAAGCCAATTCCACCTGCATTTTTGCAGTCATTGTTTTAGCACGCATTGCAAATATTTCTAATATGATTTCTGTTCTCGTTAGGGCTGTTATATTAGAACCTTCTTCTATAGCATTCACCTGCGAACCGCTTAATTCATTGTCAAATACAAAATATTCAACATTATCAATTAAGGCAGTCTCTTTCAAACTTTCTAATTTTCCAGTGCCTATATATGTACCTGCTGATATTTTTTGCTGAATGAACGAATATCTTTCTATTACTTCATAACCAGCAGTATCACATAACATTGAAAGTTCATTAAGTATATTATCTATATTTATTTTACTATTTCTATATTGTTTGCTGTCAGCTACAAATATTATATATGCTCTTTTTTTTGTATTATTGTTTTTATTTTCCATAAATGTATATTACCTAATAACTAATGAGTTGTAAAGTTCTATTGTTCTATCTGATAAATATTGTTTTTTACTAATTACAAAACTTATAGATTCCATAACCACTTCCAAAAAAGCATTATCAAAATCTGTAAAAATTTTTTCTCTTATCTTATCTGCTGTTTCTAGTTTGCGTGTAGGTTCAAGATAGTCAGCAGCATATATTATTTTTTCAAGCATAGTCATATTACCATGTCCTACTGTATGGCTTTCTATGGCATTTAGAATTTCTTTGTCTGTTATATAAAATTCTTTTTCGGATATTATAGCACTTACTCTAGCATGAAGTAAAGCTCCGGTTATATAGCTTGGATACTCTTTATTATCATTTTCAAGTATAATTTTACGCATTTCATCATCTTTGTATCTTTTTCCTAAATCATGGCATAATGCTGCTATTGAAGTTTTATATAAGTCTATATTGTATTTTTCAGCTATTGATACAGAAAGTTCTCTAGTTGAAAGTATATGTTTTTCTCTAAATGGTAAATATTCTCTTATATATTTTATTATTTCTAATTCTTTATTGCTAAATTCTATCATTTTATTACTACCGGTATTATATTTTATGTTATTTTATTATACTGATATAATTTTGTCAATTTTATACATTATTAAAATAAATTTATTTTATTTGTGAAATTACCGTTAAAAAATTAATTATCATATTGACTTATGCCATTAATAAAGTTAACATTATTATATAATATTTTAGGATTTTTATAATGATTAACTATGATAATATTGTATCTTTTAAAAAATCCTCTTTAATATTTATAGAGGATCAGTATCCAAAACATTCTTTCTATATAATAACTAAAGGTAAAGCAGTATCATACGGTAATTATTTTGATGATAATATTGAATATTCTAAAGGTCATATATTAGGTTTAGTTAATTGTGTTTTGAATGAACCATACTTTTTTAATGTAAAAGCAGAAGAAGATGTTGAAGCATTAGAAATATATATAAATGATATTATAAATATATATAATAAAGATATAATAAAAAAGATTTATGGTTATTTATATAATTCTTTTGAACTATGGCTTAGTAAATATTATAGAAAGTTATCTCATAATCAGTCTATTACTAAAGATGATTTGACAGAAGAATATATTTTAGATATGGCAAAAATATATATTGATAATGATTTGCCTACAGTTTCATATAAAATTTATAATCAATATTTAGAGTTATTTCCTAATAGTAGTAATATCGGTATGGTTAAAAATTTTATCTCTTCAATGCAGGAATACAATGTAGAAGAGGCTACTGAAATGGAAGATAATATTTTTTATTATAAGAAAGGATATTGTTTATATAGTGAACTTAGGGCAAGCAATTATATTTATCTTATTAATTCTGGTAAGATTGGAATATATAATATAGTAAACTCCAAATTAGTTACAAGATATATATATTCCAGCAATAATGTTATAGATGGATATGCCCCTGATCTTAATTATCAAGCATTATCAACTGCTGCTGTCATATTGGAGGATGCTAAAATAAAATTATTAAAAAAAGAAGATGTGATGTCAATGATATTTAATGTTAACTCATTAAGATTGTATTATTTGAAAATAGTATCTGCAAAAATAAGAAATAATATATTAAAAGTTATGGCACTTAATGCAGATGATATATCAATGAAATTATTTATAACCATTTATTATATTTTAAAAACAGAAATACTATTTAGTAAAGAAATAAATTCTGTTGATCTTTTATATAAAGTAAATGATATAGCTGCAATAATAGGTTATAGTAATATTTCTGTAGTAAAAAATGAATTAAAAAAAATAAATTCCTTAAGCATACATGATGATTATATACATGTATTAAATATTAATAATTTTATAAAAGAATATGAAACGCATAAGAAAATAATAATATCAAAGAATTAAAGTTATTGCAAAATTAATTTATTATTTATTTTCCTATACAGAAGTTAGCAAATATTTCATTTATTACTTCTTCTGCATCAATTTTTCCGCTTATATTTCCAAGTATGTTATTTAATATATTCATCTCTTCTGCAACTTCATCTAAAGAAAAAGATTGTTTTGATTTTTCTATACATATATCAAGCTGTTTTAGACTCTTTTCCAAATATCCTTTTTCTCTGCTGTTAACGTAACTTTCTTTATTAAAGATTTCCATATCAGAATCAGAAACATAATTTTTTAATGACTGTATTAATTTTTCTTTGCCTTCTTTTGTTTTGGTGCTTATTTTTATTATGTTTTCAGAGTTAATATTATAATCAAATTTATTTTCTGAGTCTGTTTTATTTAGAATATAAATTATATTTTTGTTATTTAATGTTTTTAAGAATTCTATTAAGTTTATATCATCTTCATTGGCTTTATCGCTTATATCAAAAACTGCAATTATAATATTAGCTTCATCAGCACATTTTTTCGCTCTTTCAATACCTTCAAGTTCTATATCATTATCAGCCTCTTTATGAAATCCTGCTGTATCCATTAAATAAAAAGGTATATTATCAATATAAATATTTTCACTTAAAAAGTCCCTAGTAGTACCCGCTATATTAGAAACAATAGCTCTTTCTCTATCAAGTATCATATTAAATATACTGCTTTTTCCAGCATTAACTCTTCCTAGTATAGCAACTTTTATACCGTTTATAAGTGTTTCAACTCTTTTTGAATTGGATAAAATATTTTCTATATCTTTTTTTAATTCATAAAAATTTTCTATTAATTTATCATACGAAAAATTTTCAGTATCATCTTCTGGAAAATCTAATTCTCCGCATACAAGCATAAGAGAGTTTTTGATATTTTCTCTGAGTTTATCTATCTCTCTAGTGAGTCTTCCACGCATTTTATATATGCTTGCCTCAGCCATAAGTTTATTATTGGAATCTATTAAATCATGTATAGCTTCAGCCTCGCTTATTCCTATACGTCCGTTAATGTATGCTCTGTATGTAAACTCGCCTCTGTTAGCAGCTCTTGCTCCTTGTCTTATTATAAGATTTATTAAAGAATCTATTACTACAATACTTCCATGAGATATAAACTCTATAGTATCTTCAGAAGTAAATGTATTTGGAGATAGGGTAGAAAGAACAATAAGCTCATCTATAGGCGTATTATTTTCATCTTTTACCAAAGCATAATAACTTTTTCTATGTTCAAAATTATTTATGTTTTTACTTTCATTACCAGCATAATAACATATTTTTGATGCTATTTCTAATGCTTTATTTCCAGACATTCTTATTATAGCTAATGCGCTTTTTGAATACGGGCTTGATAATGCCACAATAGTATCTTTTATATCGTATAAGTTATATTCATTCATATTTCTTTATAATGATTTTTCTTTTAATTTTTTTGTTTTCTTTTTTAATTTCTTTTGTTCTCTTCTTTCTTCTTTCATTATTTTTTTATTTTCTTTTTCCTGTAATTTTAAAGCAGTTTGTAAATTACCATTTTTTATTATATAGTCAACACAGAAATTATAGTCTTTCTGCATTATATTAAGTTCCGGAATTTGTTTGGCAAATTTTACATAATCTGCCTGCTCAAACATATTTATTATATATTCACTTTCTTCAAAATTATTTTCTTTGAATAATTGATTTATTTCACTTGTTGTCATATCTTCTATATTAAATTTAAATCTCTTAGTAAGATATCTTTTGAATATAAAAGTTAATTCAAAATAGTATTCGGCATATCTATGTTCATTATAATAAACATTGCTGTCCATGTTTTTTAATGAGTTTAATGCTTCGGTATCTTCTTTTATATTAATTTTTTCATTAAATTTCTTTTCTATATATTTTACTATAGAAAATATTAATATTATTATTCCTACAATTGCAAAAGCAATTAATACAATGATTCCCCATACATATTTAGGCATTTTTAAGCCAATAGTATTTTTCATAGGAGGTAGTATTTCACCATCTGAGAAAGGATATACTAATACCGTTACATCTTCCCCATATAGTTCTTCATATTTATTATTATAATTGTATGATATCTTAAAAGGAAATATAACAAATTGTCCTACATCATAAAAACCAATTTGGTATTTAATTATTCTTTCTTTATATTCGCCTATATCACTATTTTTATTTTCTACTGAGATGATTCTGCATTTATTATCTCTGTCATCAAATGAAACATCTTCATATTTATATTCTATATCTTTTTTAGATATTATATGAACCTCATATTCTATTGTATTTCCAATTATTGTATTTACTGATGATACGCTTGTTTTTGCATACATTACAGTATTTTTTTCTATTTTCTTTGAACATGAATTCAATAATATAAATAGTATTAAAAAAAATAAAAACACTTTTTTCATGAAACTAAACTTATCCTATATAATCTGCTGTCTTCTTCTTCTCTGCATATTTCAAATATATAATAAGGCGGTTCAAAATAATCTTTAAATTTATCTCCCCATTCAATCATTGTAATACCATTTTCTCTAATTTTATCTTTAAAACCTATATCATCAAGTTCTTCCTTACTTTCAAGTCTGTATAAGTCTGCATGTCTTAAGATGCTTTCATCTCCATTTAGAATAATATTATATTCATTTATCAATGTAAAAGACGGACTGCTTACAATATCTTCGCTTTCTAATAATCTTGATAATATTCTTACAAATGTGGTTTTTCCAAATCCTAAATTGCCTTCCATTATTATGATGTCGCCATCTTTTAATATGCTTTTTAGATATTTGGCAATATCCTCTATGTTTTCAATCTTTATATTTTTTTCTTCTTTTAGGATTTCTTTCTTCATAGTTTTTCAAAAAATAAAATAATAGAAAAATAATATATTATAGGGAATTATTTGTCAAATATAGATTGTCATCTTTTTGAATATTTTGTATATTAAGCATTTCCATAATTGCAAACATAGATATTAATCTTAATGAAAAATTGCTCATATCAATTCCTGCAAGCATAAAGAGTGTAAATATTATTAATTTAGGATAATAAATTTTTACCAAAATTGATGTCATAAATGATGTAAATAAAGTCATAAAAAACATTATTATTATTACCATATAAACTATGAATGGTAAATACATTACAATACCTAATGCACTAAAAAATGATATTACCATTAAGAAAAAATGACTTCCAAATACAAATATAGCCACAGAAGCAAATACTATAGATAAAGTTACAAATATGAATGATTTATTAATATTATGCATAACTACATGTTTTATAAACACTAAAATATATGCTATCATCAATATAGTAAAGGAAAATGATGATAATTTTATCATATAGTTAGAAATAAAAGTTGATATATAATGAAAAATATCAGTATCTATAATTTTATTTGAAGATATTATAAGATAATTTATATTAGATGATAATAAAGATAATAGAACAAATATATATATTCCTCTTTCTAATTCATTTATATCTTTTGATAAAATTATAGGAAGCATGATTTTTATAGTAAGAATTAATGTAATTATAAAAAATGATAATTCTATAATATTATGTATAGTGATTTCCATTATATATAATCTTAGAGTACCAAGTATTAAAAAAAGTATTCCAATTACAGCAAGCATAATATTAGAGTTGAATAAGCAATTATAAAATTTATAAAATACCAGTAAAAAGAAAATGAGCAATACTGCATAATCCAAAATAGAAGTAATTAAATATAGAAAAGAATTGTTATCAATAATAATAGCTCTAAAAAGCAAATAATTAAATAATACAATAATAATCAATACATAAGACCAAAAGTTGTATGTACTGACAAAAGATATATTTTTATTTAATTGAATCATTAACCTACTATCCGATTATTATGTATTCTACATATTAATATCATTATAAAAAAATTGCAAGGATTTAAAATACATAGTTTCCATTTGAATCTACTTTGATATTTAATTCTTTTTTAGAATTTTGGAATATATCATATCCTGTTTTTATATTGCTCCAAAAATCTGTTAATGATTTGCCGTATTCTTTTTTATAATAATTAAAATTAGCATCATTCATTTTAAAAGGGAATATATAAACAGGTATTTTATTTTGTCCGCTGTCTTTAGCATATACGGCATATATATAAATTTCTTTTATTTTGTCATCAGTCATAGGCATGCATCCTATTGTAACTGTAGAACCATGAATAAATATATCTCCTCCCAATCTTGCAGCATCGCTTTTCTTTTTATCAGATTCATTTGGATAATTGATTCCAAGTGAAAGATAATAACTGCTTGCAGGGTTAAATCTGTCTATATAATAAAAACCTTCCGGTACTTGCAAATCGCCTTCTTTTCTTTTAGGACCTAATATTCCGGATTTTGATACTATATTGTATGTTTTTATTAATTTATATGTTTTATCTGTTTTATTTTTGGCGTATATTTCTAATATGTCCTCTTGCTTGTATGCTGTTATTAGAATATTTAATTCATTTAATTTTATATTATTATTTTTTAATGTATCTTTTACTAATTTATCTTTTTCTTTTATTGCTGTTCTTACTCTGCTGTATCTTTTTTGATCTTCAAGAAAATTGCCTGCAAATAGCATTGAATTTATCATATTTAAAATAATTATAATGAATAATATTATTTTTTTCATAAACCTTCCTTTTAATCTATTATCGTAAATATTTTCTTGATAAAAAGTGTTTTTTATAGTATTATGTAAGTATATTCTAACATATATTTTAACGGAGGGAGTTATTAATGATAACTTTTAAAGATATTGATGAAAAAGAAATGCAATATATAATTGATAACAATGAAGTAAGCGATAATATAAAAAAAGCATCTGAAAATGTTCTTGCTATATTTACTCAAGATTGGTGTGGAGATTGGAAAGGATTAGAAAGAGAGTTAAAATCTAATGAAGAGAAATCTCCTATAGATATTACAATTTTTATTTGCATGTATAATCAAAGTCCATTATATGAACCTTTTATGAATTTTAAAGAAACTGTATGGAATAATGAATTAATACCATATTTAAGATATTATAAAAATGGTTCTCTTGTTAAAGATACTAATCATTTGCCTTTTCAAAGATTAATAAAAGCCTTTGAGTAAATTTAAAAGTAATAATATGTTTAAAATTGAGAGGGCGAGTTTAGAAAATCTTGAAGATGTTTCTATTCTCGCCAAAAATATATATTTGAAATATAATTCCAATTTGGACACTAAAGAAGGAATTGAGAATGTGCTTATGTTTATTTCATTTGAGAATATGAAAGTAAGGTTTTTTATGGAAGGTTCCTTGATACTTACCGCAAAAGATGATAATGATATTATAGTAGGAATGCTTGAAATAACTAATTATGATCATATATCTCTTTTTTTTGTAGATGATAAGCATTTTAAATTAGGAATAGCAACCCAGTTATTTGAAGAGGCTAAAAATATATTAAAATCTGATAAATATACTGTAAAATCTAGTAATTATGCTTTGGAATTTTATAAAAAGTTGGGTTTCGTACAATTATTTAATGATATTCAAATTGAAAATGGGGTTCATTTTCATTATATGATTTATTAAAGTAAAAGCAATGTTTTATATTCATTACTTTTACTTTAAATATTTTTTATTAAACTTTAAAAAATTCCATAAGGCTTACTAACTCTTTAGCTTGATGCATAAGTGCCTGAGATGCTTCTGATGACTCTTGAACTAATGAAGCATTCTGCTGAGTTACAGAATCCATTTGAGTTATTGCTGTATTTACTTGATATACACCTTGCTGCTGTTCTACTGCCATAGAGCTTATATCCTGCATTATTTTAGAAGTGTTTGCTATCTTTTCTTCTATTAATCTAAATATTTCTAGTGATTTTCTTGCTGTTTTTATTTTTTTATTTGAATCTTCTATCAATAGTGTAATACTTTTTACAGAACTTTGAGATGTCTGAGCCAAATTCCTTACTTCTGAGGCTACTATGGCAAATCCTTTTCCCTGTTCTCCGGCACGTGCTGCTTCTACTGAGGCATTAAGTGCTAATATATTAGTTTGCGATGCTATTCCTTCTATTATCTTTGTTATATCTGTTATTTTATTACTTGCTTCATATACTAATTCTATATTGCTTGTTGTTTCTTCTATTATATTTCCAGCCTCTCTTACAGATACTTCTGAGTCTTTCATCATTTCATTTCCATAAACTGAATTATCAGCAGAAGATTTTATTGTTGATGCTATTTCTTCCATACTTGAAGCTGTTTCTTCCAAACTTGAGGCCTGCATTTCTGTTCTATTAGATAAATCATTATTTCCATTTGATATTTCTGTTGCTGCTGTTGATATTCTATCTGAACTTTTAAGTACTTTGGATATTATGTCTCTAAGATTATCAGACATATTTTGAAAACTTTTTAGCAATTCTGCAAATTCTGTTTTTTGATTTAATAATCTTTCATCTATTTCTATTTTTAAATTACCTTTAGATATATTTGAAGAAAGATTAACACATAAATTTAAATTTTTCATTATGCTTTTTGCAATAGAAACCAAAAATAAAAATATAGATATACCCACAAACATTAATACTATATAAAATATGATATTTGATCTTACAACTTTATTATTTGCTTCTTCTAATTTAATTATATTGTCACTTTCTAATTTATCAAAAAATTTATCTATAGGCTGCATTATTTCATACACACTATTTTCATATTCTTTACCATTAACTAACTCTATTGCTTCTAATTGTCTTGCCTGATATTCCGGAGCAATAATATTATTTGTTCCCTTTGGTATTGATTTTATTATTTCCATCGCTTTAGTTTCTAATTCTACTAATTCTTCTGATCTGGATTTTGATAAGTTTAAATAATCAAACATCTCTTTAGAAAAATTTAATTCTTTCATAACTTCTTCATAAGATTTTGTTTCCCCATCCTCATATGGTTTATTTCCGTTTGCCAAATATAATGCCCAATATAATCCTCTGTCATATTTTAATGGTGTAGCTTGAGTTCCTCCTGATATTGCTATGCATTCATTATATGCTTTCTCATATTTTGCATCTGCTGTTGCAACATAACTTCTTACAAATTGAGTTAAAAATGCTGAATTTTGCTGGTATTTTCTTGCTATTGACGATGATTTAATGACATATTGATATATATTTCTAAACTCTTTTATACTATTTCTTATATTTGTTTGTAATATGATTAATATTGCGATAGATATAATTGTGTAGATTCCGAATATAATAAATTTAGTTTTTATTTTCATATTTCCACCTCCCAAAAACATTATTTCCACAATTAAGACTAGATATTTATTGTACACTAAAAGAAAATTATTTCAATTTGTTTAATTTGTTTTATTATTTTTTTATTTATAAATTTTCATTTATTGTAAAAATATTAATATTATATTATAATTAACATAATATATTATTTTAAGCAGGAATAATATGGAGAGCATATTAAAAGTTGAAAATTTAAAAATGTACTATCATACTTCAAAAGGTATAGTTAAAGCTATTAATGATATAAGCTTTGAAATAAAAAAAGGTGAAACTTTAGGTATAGTAGGGGAGTCAGGATGCGGAAAAACAAGTCTTGGAACTTCTTTATTAAGAATGCCTTCAGTTCCTGGTAAATATGATGGAGGAAAAATTATACTTGATAATGAAGATATTATACCGCTTAAAGAAGAATATATTAGAAAGAATATAAGATGGGCAAAAATATCTATGGTTTTTCAAGGGGCTATGAATTCTCTTACTCCTGTATACACAATAGGAAGCCAGATGATAGAAACTCTTAACAGGCATGCTGATATGTCAAAATCAGAGGCTAATAAACTTATAGAGGAATATTTAGGATATGTAGGACTTCATCCTAATGTGGCAGATAGATATCCTCATGAGCTTTCAGGAGGAATGAAGCAGAGAGTTGTTATAGCGGCAGCTTTATTTTTAAAACCTAAACTTATAATATTAGATGAGCCTACAACGGCATTGGATGTTATAGTTCAGGCACAGATAATTAATCTTTTGAAAAAACTAAAGAAAGATTTTAATTTGTCATTTATTTTTATCACGCATGATTTGGCATTGGAGGCAGAGATTTCAGATAGGGTTTGTGTAATGTATGCGGGAAAAATAGCAGAGCTTGCCGACAATGAACAGATATATAAAAATGCAAAACATCCATATACTAAAAGATTATTAGCAGCTACTCCTAGATTAAATAAAGCTGTAAGTAAATTAGAGTTTATAGAAGGTACTCCTCCGGATTTGATAAATCCTCCAAGCGGATGTATGTTTTATGATAGATGTAAGGAACGCATAGATAGATGCAAAAATGAAGAGCCTATTATAAAAGATATTGGGAATGGGCATTTATGTGCTTGTCATTTGATTAATTAATATTTGTTTTAAATTCTTTATATGTGATATATTGTTCGTTACTATAAATTATTTTCATATTTGAATTATTGAAATTTTTATCAGAACTAGAAATTATGTTGTATTTTATATTTGAATTAGTGTTTAGTTGAAAATTAGGATTTTTTATTTTAATTAACGGATATGAATAATTATCAGAGTCATATAAATCAAAAGAATTTACATTTGAATCTTCTAATATTTTATCTATATGATTTATCATAAATTCCCATCCTAAATTTTTTCTATCTTTATAATTATCATATACTTGTATATAAACAGCAAACAAATTTATTACTGAGAATATAACTATCAAATAAAAATATTTTTTATGTTCTATTTTTGTTATTAAATATATAATTGGTATATATGTTAAAGGATATATATTATAAAAATATCTAGGTCTTGCAGCACCTAAATTTAATACCATAAATATAATTATAGTAGCTACAATGTATATACAATATATTGCGGCAGATTCTTTAAATATTAATTTATCTTTAAGTTTTTTTTGAAATAAATCTTTTATTAAAATTATAAAAGATGATAATCCAATAAGTATTGATATTATATAAAATATAAAACTAAATATTAATTTTATATCTCCCTTAAACCATCTTGTAAATATGGTTATTACTTGATTACCATAATTATAGTTTGGTTCATTTGTAGGAAAAAATAGTATAGACCATATTTGAGGAGGCTGTACTATTGGTTTTGTAGAATTTTTTAAATTGACAACATTCATAAAATTGGGAAAATTATTTTTTATTTCATATACAAAATATGGAACATATAATAAAAATGATATTAATATTCCAATTGATAATGGTATAATATAATTTTTAGTTTTTTTCCATCTTAATATTAAATATATAATAAATGTTGGAACAATACTAAAAAAAGTAGCTATATGGCACATAGATTCCATAGCTAAAATTGGAAATATAAAAATACTTGCTATATATGATATCTTATTATCTGATGATATATAAATTAATATTAATGTTATTGATAAAAATGATAAAATAAAAACAGTATCAGGATTATATATTTCATTTTGAAGATTCAAAAAAGTAATATTCATAAACAATAACGATATTATTATAGACGCTATTTTAATTCCAAATTTTTTTAACACAAAAAGTATAAATATTATTGGAGATATAGTAATAAGTATATAATTTAACAATTTTGTTATATCGAAATTTTCTTTGGATAATAGGTATAATAATGTGTATTGTATATAAAATGTTCCGCCTGGTATTCTTGGTGTATTAATATCATATACATCTTTAGAACCTATAATTAATTGAGGTGATACTACATGTGCTCCCATTACAGGAAATTCTTTATTATCATAATATTTTCTCATATTATAATAATGTTCTAAACTATCTCCGCTAGTTAAATTATACTTATCATATAATTGTATTCTTGTAAATATCCCCATAATAATTGAAAGAATGATGATCAGTATATAAATTAAATATTTATATTTCATATACCGACCATAAAATATTTTTGGTAACAAAGATGAAGCTGTTTAAGTATGTAAAACTTGAATTCTATTTGTTTCATAGGTACACTTACAATTTAATTTATTTAATTATACTATAATACATATAAATAGTCAACTTTTATTATTTTATAAAAAATAAATACTTGATTTCTGTATTATAATATATTAATATTATGTTAATATAAAATAATTATTTAAGAGATTTTAATGAATAATGATGTAATATTAAAACTTGAGAATGTCAAAAAATATTTTTATCCCCATGCTAATTTTCTAGAAAGTCTAATGAAAAAAACTAAAGAAATTAAAGCTGTTGATAATATAACCATTGAAGTAAAAAGAGGAGAGATACTTGCTATAATAGGGGAATCCGGAAGCGGAAAAACTACAATAGGCAAACTTGTTATGAAGTTAATAAATCCTACTTCTGGAAATATTATATTTGAAAATGAAAATATAAATGATTTTAATAAAGAAGAAACAGCGGTATATAGAAGAAATGTTCAGATGATATTTCAAGATCCTTATGCTTCTATGAACCCTAGATTTAAAATAAAAGATGTATTAAAAGAGCCTCTATATATTCATAATATTAATGGTGATGAAAAAGAATACGATGAGATGGTAATAAAAGCATTAAAAGATGTAAAGATTAATCCGCCTGAGGAGTTTATGGATCGTTATCCGCATATGCTTTCTGGGGGACAGCGTCAGAGAGTAGCTACAGCCAGAGCTTTGATACTTAATCCAAAATTAGTTGTTGCCGATGAGCCGGTATCTATGATAGATTTATCTACTAGAGCAGAAATTCTTTATATGATGAAAGAACTTCAAATAGAAAAGAATTTAAGTTATATATATATTACACATGATTTATCAACAGCAAGATATTTTGCAGATAGAATAGCTGTTATGTATTTAGGAAGTATTGTTGAAATAGGTGATGCTGATGAAATAATAGATAATCCTAAACATCCATATACAAAGGCTTTGATTGCAGCTGTACCTGATGCTTCTTCAGGCAGAGTAAACATAATAAAAGAATTGCCTATTACAGGAGAGATTCCTAATGCTTCAGATATACCATCAGGATGCAGATTCCATACAAGATGTATATATGCTAAAGAAGAATGTAAAAATACAGTACCTAAATTAGAAAATGTAAATGAAAATCATAGTGCGGCATGCTTATTGGTTTGAATCATTATCTACTTTTTTCTTTTCTATTTGAGCTATTAATGATTTATCCAATTCTTTAGCGCTATTATAACCCATTTCTTTTAAACGAAGATTTTTAGCAGCAGTTTCTATTAGAATACATATATTTCTTCCAGAACGTACAGGTATTTTAAGATAAGGTACTTCTGTATTGAGAATATTATATGTTTTATCAAATAAACCCATTCTATCATACTGTTCATCATCTTTCCAATGTTCAAGTTCTATTACTAAATCTAATCTCTTTTTATCTCTTATAGCACTCATTCCGGAAAGTCTGCTTATATCTACTACTCCTATACCTCTTACTTCCATATTATGCTTTATAAACTCGTTTTTCTTTCCTATTATTCTGCCATCTTTAAGTTTTCTAAACTCAACTGTATCATCTGAAATTAATCTATGACCTTTTGATATAAGCTCTAATGTAGCTTCACTTTTTCCAACACCGCTCTTTCCTAATATTAAAACACCAACACCGAATACTTCTACAAGCCCTCCATGAATAGTAAATGATTCTACAAATTCATCTTCAATTAATGCTTCTATAGATCTAATCATTTCAGAAGTTGTTAATTCGCTTATTACAACACATATATTATTTTTTTTAGCTATCTCTAAAAATGATTCTGGAGGATCAAGATTATAAGTGAATATACATATAGGAATAGGGTAGATAAGCATTTCTTCAAATACATCAGTTTTATTTTCTTCATCAAGTGTTACAACATAGTTTCCTTCGCCTTTACCAAATATTTGTATTCTTTGATATGCAAAGTCTTTAAAATATTTGAACAATGCCATGCCTGGTCTGTTAATTTCATAACTAACTATTTCATTTTTCATTCCAACCAAACCGGTTAAACGTCTTACTTTTAAGAAGTTATTTTTTGCTTCACTAAGGTCAAGAAATTTTTTTACAGATATTTTAGGCATTATATTTTCATTTCCTCTTTGGCAATAAGTTCTATTACTTCATCAGATTTTTCTGCATTTATAAGTTTTTCCAAGAAATGCGGATTATCTCTTAATATTTTAGCTATTGCAGTAAGAACTTTTAAATTTTCACTTGCTGAATCTCTAGGGGCAAGAAGCATAAATACAGCAAATACTTTTTTCTTATCAACTGATTTATAATTGATTCCATTTTTTATTGTTGCTACACTTAGAATAATAGATTTTACAGCATCTGTTTTAGCATGCGGTATAGCAATACCGTTTCCAACTCCGGTACTCATTAGTTGTTCTCTAGCCATAATAGCATGTTCAGCATCATCTTTATTTAACAAAAGCCCGCAGCTGTTTAACCTTTCAACCATTTTAGAGAGAAGATGTTCTTTATCCGTCTCTTGTACATCTATCATTATAGATTCTTTATTTATGTAGTCTATTAAACTCATATTATATTCCCTCCAAAATGGTTTGTAATTATGTTTTTATTAAATATCAAAAATTCTTATCAATACAAACGAATTATTTGATTCTTTATATACAGCTTCTGCTTGTTCTGTTATGCTGCTTATGTAAACAACAAATTTTTTATCAGGGTTATCTGTTAAATAATTAACAGCTTCACTAACATTATATTCTTTAATTAGGTAAGTTTCACTTTTACTTGCATCTATATTGTTGTCAGAAGTTACGCTTACCTCATCTATGTTCCAATATTCATCATTATGATATATTTCCAATACTTTGTTATCATCACCTTTGAATAAGAAAACAGGGTATTTTCCGATTTTAATGCTGTATAAGTCTTCTCCTTGTTTAATAGGTAAGTATGCCATATAAGGTTTTTTATCAGCATTAAAATGAAGTACAGCATCCAATTCATCTAAAGGCTTTTCATATATTCCTACAGAATTAATAGAATAAGTATTTTCATCATCATCGTCAGTTTGAATACTTTTATCAACTACTGCTCTTTGACTTCTATCTATATTTCTTTCTTTAGATTTTCTTATTTCTCTTTCTATTTTTTGGAACATAGCATCTATTGCTACATATAAATCTTTTTCTTTTTCTTTATCATGGAAAACTTTTTTTCCGAAAGCTATAGTACCTTGTACTGTATATTCTCCATGCATATGCTCACATATAATATTAGCATCTATTATTCTGTCAGCATGAATTTTGATATTTTGCATCTTATTTGCTATATGCTCTTTAACATTTTTAGTGATTCTTACATTCTTTCCAATAATATTTTGATGCATAAAATCTCCTTGTACTTTATCTAAACCTTGATGATAGAATATTCATACTTTTTCTGTATTTTGCAACAGTTCTTCTGGAAATTTCTATTCCCTCACTTTTAAGTATCAATCTAATCTTTTCATCACTCAATTTTGCTGGAGAATTTTCTATAATTCTTTTAATAATTTCTTTCACAGATCTAGAACCAAGCCCGCCATTTATAGCTCTAGAGAAAAAATATTTTATAGAAAAAGTACCCCAAACCGTATTAAGATATTTGCCGTTAGCTATTCTACTTATAGTAGATTCGCTTAAATTAACTTCTAAAGACATATCTTTTAAAGTTAATGGCTTTATAAACTCTTTTCCATACTCAAAAAAATCAATTTGAAGCTTAAGCAGATTTTCTCCTATTTTTAACAATGTTTTTTTTCTTTCATTTGATGCATTGATTAAACTTTCAGCCTCTCTTTTCTTTTCTTTCAAAAAGTTTACACTATCTTTATTTTTTTCTATATTTAATAGTTTAATATATTTTTTACTAATTTTCAAGGGGGCGATAAATGTTTCATCTGTTTTTACAATCCATACATCATTTTCTTTAAAAATAAATAATTCGGGCACTATATATTTTATCATAGAAGTATCATATTCTCTTGCTGGGTATGGTTCTAAAGTTTGTATTAATTTAAGAGCTTTTAATATATCGTCTTCTTCTGCTCCTATATTAGATGCTATATATTTGTAATTTTTTTTAGATAGTTCATCCAAATAATTTTCTACTATTTGTATGGCTATGTCGAATATCTTTTTATCTCCTTCTTTACTTTCCTGCTTTTTGAATTTAAGCTGTATTGATAAGCATTCATTTATATTTTTGGCAGCTACTCCTATAGGATCTAATGTTTTTAATATAGATACTATTTTTTCAACTTTTTGTATATCTGCATTTAATGTATTTGATATTTCATCATAGCTATTAGTTAAGTATCCGTCTTGATTTATGAAACTGCATATATGCTCTGCAAGTTCTATATCTTTTTTATCATTAAGTATTATTTCTAATTGGCTTTTTAAATGTGAAAATAGGCTTTCTTTATCATTTTGGGCTGTATTTTCTATTATAGAATCAATATCTAAAGAAGATGATTTTGAATTTTTAAACTCTTTTACATCATATTCTAAAAATGGATTTTCTTCCATTGTCTTTTCTATTTTCTCTTTGAGTTCTATTGCAGGCATTGATATTACATCAAGCCAAAGCTTAGTTTGATAATTTAATCTTAAATCATTTTTTATAGCTGTTCTTGTTGATGTATTAGTTGATAATGCCATAATTTTTAATCATAAAACCCAAGCTCTAAATAATGTAAAATAGTACTTATAAATCTAGGAGGAATAGCAAAAGGATCTATTAATGTTTTAAATAAATTATGTTCCTCAAGTTTATAAAATTTTATGTTGTCTATTATTATATCTTCATCATAAGCTATACAGTTAATTTCGCATACTATTTTCAATATATCATCTAGTATGTAATAAGATACATTTTCATTATAATAGTTTATTTTTATTTCTAAATCTTTAGATAATTCTTTTATGTATTTTTCTGATATTTTTTTACCATGAAATGCCATCATAGCATTATTTTCAACATGTTTTTCTTCTAAAATATATCTTTCTAATTGTATCTGCTCTATAGGCTGATTTATTTCATATAAGTCTATTTGTTTAGCCCATTTTTTTGTATATTCTTCGTCAGCATCTACTGGATGGAATAAAGTTATGTAATTTTTAGAATGTGTTTCTTTAGGAAGTTCATATAAGTCTTCATCTATAGAAGATAATGAACCGTCTTCCATATATCTAAATGAATCTATTAAATTGCCATCCTCATCATATACTCCCCAAACGAATGCCAAAGTGAAATACTGCATAACAGGATTTTCTACAAAAACTTCAAAAAATGTTTGATAATCCCATTTTCTGCCATTTAAAAGCACTTTTTTCAATTTCTGTTTCTGATATACAATAATTGCTTCAAGTGCATTTTTAGTTTCTAGCAATATTTTTCTAGCTTCTTCAACCTTTTGTTTATCATCGCCTTCTTCTACTTCAGGAAGTTCTTTCAATATTCTATGATTAGTATTATCTATAATTTCTAAATATGCATCGCTTAAAAGCTGCAATGTGAAGCTTCTATCCCCATAAGATATTTTTTTATTTCTCTCTATATTAAATCCCAAATTTGGAAGAACTTTATCGAATAAATTGTCTACAGGAACTCCTAGACATTCTGCTGCTTTTTTGAATGATTCTTTTGCAGCATTTTTTAATTTTTTGTTTTTAGACATATATATTATATTGTTTATAATCATCAAAGCAAATTTATCACCGTTCATTGCTATTGCAGGTACTATGTATGAAGCTAAAGATGATTTGAAATTATCATGCCAATATTCTATTCTGTCATATATACTTACTATTTGATTATAATTACCATAAATACAATATGGTATAATTATATTTTTATGTTCTTCTTTTGAGCCATTATCAATCCAATATCTATATATATTTTCAAAAGTATTTCTAACAGAATTTATATCAAATATAGCTATCATACTGTCAGCATCTTTTATTCTGTATGGTTCTTCAAGAAACATATACTCTAATAATATATATTTTAATACTTTTGATGGAACTTTTATATTATTATCTTTTTTCATCAACACATTGCTTATTAAAGATTCATCTATAAAATCAATCAAATGCTCATATTTTTCTTCATAGTAATCATCAATATATTGATTTATTTCATCTATGGAATTGAATTTAAATCCTTTTCTATTATAATTCCATTTTTTTATTATACGTTTTAATTCAAATTGTACATCTTCTCTATATGCATGTATACTGTTTTCTACATAGCTTCTTGAGTTATATTCATCTTTTTCTATCAAATTTAATGCACATTTTATAATATCTTTATTCTTTAAATGAAGTATGTAGCATAAAATAGAATAATTAGTTAATCCTGCTTTATCTTTATTATATAAAAGTTCTAAAAAGTCTATCAATGCATAACTTTTATATGAAACAGCTTTTAAAAATACTTTATCATTAAACATACTTACTATGTGATCCGTATTTTTATTAACTATATTTAATATGTATTTAGGTTTGAATATATACATAGGATAAGTAAATAAATATGTAATTATCAAATCTTTTAAATCTAATTCATATCCTTGTAAATATTCTAATATTTCTTTAAGTTTTATATTAAGAAATTGCTTTCTTTCTTTTATCATTATTGGAATTGCCAAATTATACGGCAATGATTTCAATAAAGCTCTTACAACTTTTCTTGCATTTTCATTATAATCATACATTATAACTATTATTTTTGTTGAAAATATTATATCGTTGCTTAATTCAATGGATAAATCATATTTGTCAATTTTCTCATTTGATAATAATTCAAATATATTATCAGATTTTATTTTATAAACTTTTTCTAAGTCCTTTTTTATATTGTCTATAAAATAATCTATATTATTATCTAATATGGTCATATCAGCATTTTCATCATTCATTATTAATAGAATACATGTTAGTATAACTTTTAATTCTATTATATATGGAATATTAACATGCTTTAATATTTCATATAATTCATAGAATGAAGTTTTGTCATTTTCATAAAGAATTTTAACTCCGTCAAAAATTTTGTTAGAATTTACTAATATATTATAATCTAGGTATTCAATTAGGAATACAAAGTATTTAGGCATATTAAGCTGTTCTAAATAATTAATAAATTCATTAAAACTTTTGTTTTCTAATTTTTTGCTAAAGTTTTTTCTTATTAGGAAGAATATTCTTATCAAGTAAGCTAAATTTACAAGCAAATCATTATTTTTATTGAGAATATTATTTTCAAGTAATTCTATAAATTTATTTTTTATATTATCATCTAAATCTATTATTAACAATAAAGATAACATATAATCTAAATAATTAACTTTATCTAAATATTCTAATATCTTTTCTATCTTTTCATAATCACCATAATATATTTTTATAGATATTGCCATTAAAGCAATTAATATATTGTCTTTATACTCTTCTATTATTTCATCAATGTTAGAATTGCATATACTTTCTATATATTCATCAGTTTCTTTAGGAAAATATTTTTGTGCATAGTAATAATAAATAGATATGTGCATTTTAGCATTCATAATTTCATTAGATATAGGATTTATACTATATGAATGTTTTTTATATTCTCTATTCCAATTATTAATTTTTTCTAATGATATGCATTTTAATAGAGCTTCTTTTATACCAATACCTGATATCATATTTATTATTAGTATTTCAAAGATATATATATTTTCTACATAATGCAAAGATATTACTTTAAACAATCTTAATATAGATTCATCATTTTTATTTTCTGAATATATATCTAATAGTTTTGAATATATATTATGATCATTTGACATACTATATATTACTTCATTAGGATTAAAATCTATGCTGTCAATTTCATTAAATACGTATTTTTTTATACTTTCTTTATAAGCATGATTTTTAAAAATATCATCTATATAATTTTCCCTAACACACATTGAAAAATGCCTTAATATATTAATTATTGATAATATATCATATTTTCAAAAAAAATGAATAGAAAATTAATCAATTATAAATATAACTTTGCAATTTTTTATAGCATTCTTTAATTTAGCACTGCTCATTATAATACTTGCATCCTCATTTCCTATTACTAGGTCACTTGCAAGTCTGCCTCTAGATCTCCAAGCAACTACATTATATGGTTTTTGACCTACTATATTAGTGATATTTCCATTAGTTAGGAATGAATTTGTAGAATATGTAATATAACCGTTTGTAGCTGCTATAGCCTTATTTATATAAGCTATGCTGTATATTTCGTTTCCGTCTTCATCATATACTGTAGGGAATAACGATGGTGTAAAACCTATATTCCTAGCATCTATTACAAGACTATCATAATCGGTACCAGTATCAAAATATGTTATAATTGGATCTGTCTTATATACATTTATATTATTTACAAGATCTGCCATCAAATTATTTGTTGTCATATCCAAAGCCATAAGAACTTTTACGCTTGTTCTAGTGGGATATGATATTCCTACAAGTCTAGCATTATTTATAGAACTTACAACTTTTTCTTTTAAAACCATATTGTTTTCTATGATATTGTATATTGTATCATCACTGTCTATAGGTATATTGCCTAATGTATCATACAATGTTTTTACAGTTTCTTCTTCAGCCTGCTGCTGTAATATTAATAATGCTTCAGGATGCAAACGGCTATCTGTTACAAAATCAGCAGTTGCATCAGCATATATTGTATATGTTGTATAATCAACCCTTCCTTCCCCAGTATTAACTAATATATTATTATTAGTTGTAGATGTATATTGAGCGAAAAGCAATATATTTATAGTAACAAAGAGTAAAATAACCTTAATATTCATATAAACTCCAATATGCTGTAAATATTCTCGGTTTATAAAAAAAATCCTTAAAGATATTTTTATAATAGTTATTATCTTTTTTCTAATTTTTTTAAATATGTAGATACATTAATATATCCATTATATTTCATAACTTCATAAGCTTTTAAACCTATGGAGTTTGTTTCTGTATAGTTTATATCATTATAAATTAAATATCTAGCTATTTCTATTTTTGTGGCAAAGAATATGGCATTCTGTCCCCAATCATCTTTTTCATTAATATCTACCTTTACATTTTCAACTAAATACTTTATAAGCTCAATATTTTCATTTTCGACAGCGTACATAAGTATAGTTTTACCTAATATATCCCTTTTATGTATATCAGCACCACTTTTTATAAGCAATTTTACAGAATATAAATCACCTGCTGAACAAGCATAATGAAGAGCTGTTTTTCCACTGTTGTCAGAAGCGTTAACATCTCCATTATTATTTATAAGAAGATTTAGTATATATGGATAATTAGCAGATAATATTAATGCATTCTCACCTTTAGCGTTTGTTATTGATATATCAGCCTTTTTTTCTATAAGGTAGTCAGCTAAGTCATAATAACCTATTGAAACGGCTTCCATTAATAAAGTGTTTCCATTTTCATTTGTTATATTAATATCGCCGTCATTTTCTAAATATCTGTCAATTTTTTCTATAATATATATTAGTTTATTATCATCTGTTATATAATCAAATACACTAGGTTTTTTTGGAATATTTGAATTGTTGAATACATTATTTTCTTCATTTTCGCTATCATAATATATATTTTCACTAAATAGGTCAGGAAGTAAATAACTGTACATTACAAATATTAGAATTAAATACTTTGTTTTCATATCCCCCCAAGTTTTAGTTATATTAATTAATAAAAAATATTAGAAATTATAATTCAGCTATTTCTTATCTTTTTTAATTCTTCAAGCATAAAATTCAAATCATCTATTACTTTTTGTTCCTCTTTCTGATTTCTTAAAATATATGCAGGATGATATGTTGCTATAACTGCTACATCTTTTCCATTGTTATTATAATAATGAACTTTATTTCTAGCTTTTCCAAAAGGTGTTTTTAAATCAAAATCTATTAAATTACCAAATCCATGCCTTCCCAAAGCACATATTATTTTTGGATTAAGTATTTGCAGCTGTTTTACAAAAAAATCTCTGCAGTTTTTCTTTTCTTCAGGTAAAGGATCTCTATTTTCAGGAGGTCTGCATTTTAAAGCATTCATAATGTAATATGGCTCTTTATCGATATTAAGCTGCTCAATCCATTTATCTAATAATTTTCCGCCTCTGCCTACAAAAGGAAGTCCTTGCTTATCCTCATCAGCTCCTGGAGCTTCTCCTACAAATACTATATCAGGCTTTTCATTTCCGCGTCCGAATACAACATTCAATCTGCTATTGCATAAAGCCTCGCATTTCATACATTTTTCAACTTCGCTGTATATTTTTTTTAATTCTTCATCTTTTATTTCTTTCATTATATTAATATCCTTACCGCTTTGCTTTTTTATTATTTTTGATGGATTTCTTAATATTATTTTCTTGCTATGAGAATTACAAACAACATTTGAGAATTTTATTTTATTTTGCTGTAAAAAATAGCTTTCTATTTTGTTCATATTAATAAATCCTAAATATCATATTTAAAACATTGTTTATATTATATAATAAAATGGAATTTATTAAAAATTTTTTATTTATTTATAGCCTATAGATTGACTATAAGTATTAGCTTCTTTAAAAATTATAATTGATTAAATTTTTTAATATGCTTATCTTTTACAATATATAATGCATAAGGTAAATGTAACATTTTTAGCATAAAAATTTATTTTCTGTTTCTTTGAGCTTTTTTTAGAATATCTGCAATTTCTCTAAGTTTAAGATTCTCTGCCATATCTAAAGCAGTATCTCCATAGTCATTTTCTATATTTACATCGGCTCCTTTTTCTACTAGAAATTTAACATATGGTTCATCAACTTTTCTTGAACAAGCCCAAATTAAAGAAGTGTATCCATTATAATCTTGAGCATTAATATCTGCACCTTTTTCTAATAAAACTTTAGCTAATTTTATACGATTTTCCTGAAAACTTATATTATTAAAATTACCTTCAAGCATACCAAGATATATCAAAGGAGTATATTGGTTTTCATTCTTTATGTTTACATCAGCACCTTGCTCTATTAAAAAATTAGCTATTTCAAAGTCTAGTATATCAATACTGCCTTCATTTAAATGATAAAAAGTTTTATTTAAAGCTGTGTCTCCTTGATGATCTTGTGCATTTATATCAGCATCTTTTGAAACTAAATATTTTATTACATCTATATTTCTTCCCCTACGAGGCTTACATGCTAATATTAAAGCAGTACTTCCTCCTTTCTGAGAGTTTACATCAGCACCGTTTTCAACTAATAATTTTACTGTTTCTAAATTATTTACACCATACATTAAGGCTGTATTTCCATAATCATCGAAAGCATTTATATTTGCCCCTTTTTGTATTAGAAGTTCTACCATTTTTATATTATGAAGTTTGGAAGCATACATTAAAGGTGTTTCTCCATCCTCATTTGTTACATTTATATCTGCACCATTATTTATTAAAAATTCTGCAACAGATGAATTTTCATTTTTATAATAATAATATCTATAGTCAGGATGTTCATTATCTAATGAGAGTAATAGGGGAGTTTCTACTGAGCTATGTTCAGAATGTGTTTTGGCATTTACATCAGCACCTTTTTCAACCAAAAATTTAACCATATCATAGTCATTTCTTAAAGCTGCTATCATTAAAGGAGTATAATCATAATCAGAATTCTCCACACACTTTATTCTTGATTCTAAGTCAAAACCATTTTCTACTAATACTTTAAACATTTCTATATTTAGTGCCAATGCTGTTGTATAAGCTGTATCAAGAAGTGATGCTCCATCATTGTCTTTAGTATTTACATCAGCACCATATTTTATTAATAAATTAAATATTTTTTTAGCATTTTCTAGTTTTTCTTCTTTTTCGTAATGATCATAGCGAATATTATAATATAATACAGTGTTTCCATCATTGTCTTTAGTATTTATATTGGCACCTTGTTCTAATAAAAATTTAACCATTTCATAGTCTCCTATCATAGCAGCGTTCATTAATGCTGTAAGACCGTGTTCATCTTGTGTGTTTATATTTGCACCTTGTTGTATAAGTAATTTTGAAATATCAAATTTTCCATAATCATTAGCAATCGTTAAAGCTGTTTTGTTTTCATTATTTGCTGTATTAGGATTGGCACCTTTATCAAGCAAATATTTAACCATATCATAATCATTTCTTAAAGCTGCTATCATTAAAGGAGTATAATCATAATCAGATCTACCCGTCTTTATTCTTGACTCTAAATCAAAACCATTTTCTACTAATATTTTAAACATTTCTTTATTTTTATCAAAAGATTCTGAAATTCTATAGGATACATCAAGGAGGGATGTTCCATCATTGTCTTTAGTATTTACATCAGCACCGTATTTTATTAATAAATTAAGTATTTTTATAGCATTTTCTTGTCCGAAACTATCATGCTGAATACTATAATATAATGCAGTTTCTCCTGATGTATCTCTAATATTTACATCAGCACCATTTTTTAATAAAAATTCAACCATTTCATAATTTGTATCTCTAGCAGCATACATTAATGCTGTAGCACCTGCATTATCTTTAATATTGACATCAGTACCTTCTTCTATAAGTAATTTTGCTATATCATCATATCCCATTAAAGCAGCGTACATTAATGCTGTAAAACCGTATTCATCTTGAGCATTTGGATTTGCTCCTTTATCTAAATATGATTTAACTCCTTCTATGTTATTATATTGTACAGCTAAAAAGAAAGTCTGAGAATACATAGGATACATTTTTGTAACTTGAACATATTCATTAGTATTTGTAGTTGTTGGATTAATATATACTTGTTCATTTGTTTGAGTTTGATTAGTTTGAGTATTTTCTGTTTGTTTAGTATTGCCGCTGTTACCGCCGCCGCAGGCTATTAAAACAAAAATAGAAATAATGTAAATAATATTTTTCATATATACCCCCTAAGTATATACAGGATTATATATTAATGATTATACTTTGTCAATTAGAATGACTTTATTCCTGTATAGTTTTTATTAATAGCAATAAAAGAAGAATAATAAAAAATAGTATTATCTAAAGAATTTTTTATCTAAATATTCTTTTGAGAGCCTTAATACAAAAGGCCTTCCATGAGGGCAGTTTGTAAGTATATTTTCTTCTTCAAGCAAATCAAGCAATGTCTGCATATCGCTGTTTGAAAGTTTATCTCCAGCCTTTGGAGAATATTTGCATGATATAGTAGAGCAGGTATGTTTTATAACTTTTTCTAAATTGTTATTGTCGCCCTTTGAAATGTATATATCCAAAATGTCTTTTATGATTTTTTCTATTTTTTGATTTCTAGGAATGTATATTGGTATATCTTCTATTATAATGCTATGTTTTGAATTGGCTTCAAATTTTATTCCTAATGATTCTATAGATTCTTTTGAGGCATTTAAAATATCAATTTCATAATCTCTGTACTCAATTTCACAAGGTATAAGGAGTTTTTCATATTCTATTTTTTTTGACATAAGAGTTTTGTATATTCTTTCATAATTGAGCCTTTCATAAGCGGCATGCTGATCTATTATATACATTTCTCCTCCGCGCTCAGCTACTATATATGATGAAAATACCTGTCCTATGGCCCTTGTATACTCTCCAAATTCTATATTATTGTAGGTAAAATTATTGTTATTTAAATTTATTTCTTTATTAATATTGTTTTCTTCTATTATATTGTCATTTATATTATCATTGTTTTCTACATTTAAATCATTTTTATTATAACTATTATTTGAATAGCTTGTATTATCATATTTTATTTCACTTGCTGATTCGGTATTATAGTTTGAGGTATTATATGTATTGTAATTATTATTCTGCTGCATAGGAAATGTAGGGGTGATATCTTTATCAAGATCAATTTCTATATTAACAGAATCAAAGTTGTTGCCAGAATTTATATTGTTTACTATAGTGTTATATAGTATTCCTGAAATCTCTCTTTCATTTTTTATTCTTACTTCCTTTTTACTAGGGTGAACATTTACATCTATTTTACTGCTGTCAATATTTATGTATAGGAAAAAGAAAGGATATCTCTCTTTAGGTATGGCATTTGAATATGCATTTTTTATAGCATAAGCAAGAACTCTATTTTCTATAGGTCTGTTATTTAAGAATATAAAATTATTCTTTCTCATAGATTGGCTTATTTTAGAATTTGAAAATAAACCGTATATTAATACATCATCTTTTTCTATTTCAATTTCTATTAAATTTCTAAATACATTGCTGTCAGATAGATAATTTTCTATTCTTTCTTTTAGAGTATCAACTTTTATATATGAACTTACAACCTTACCATTATTTTTTAATTTCATAGATATTTTAGGCTGAACTAATGCTTCCATATCAAAAACTTCTTTAACTAAGAAAAACTCTCTTGAAATATGTTTTAAGAATTTATATCTTGCAGGAATATTAAAGAATAGATTTTTAGCTATGATTTTTGTACCCTGCGAAGCAGCGGCAGGTTTATGTTCTATTATTTTACCGCCTTCAATTATTATTTTTCCTCCATTATCTTCATCTATGTTTTTGGAGACAATTTCTAAATTCGTAACATCCGATATAGATGCTAAAGCCTCGCCTCTAAATCCAAGTGTATATATTGAATCTAAATCTTCTATTGAGTGTATTTTGCTTGTTGCATGATGAGTAACAGCAAGAGGAAGCTCATCAAAACGTATTCCGTTTCCATTGTCTTCTACAATCATAGATTTAATACCTGCTTCTTCTACAGATACTTCAATATTATCAGCTCCAGAATCCACAGCATTTTCAAGCAGTTCTTTAAGCATTGATGCAGGTCTTTCTATAACTTCTCCAGCAGCTATACGGTTAGCTACAGATTGAGGTAATTTCATTATATTTTTATTCATAATCGTTAAACTATACTAATTTTTTTGATATATATTACCATATAAATTAATAAAAATGAATATCATGTTATTATATACATAAGTAAATTATTTGTTATATCCTATACTGTAGTTAGGTATAATAAAAAAATATAATATTTAATTGAAATTGAAAAAAAAATGTACTATACTAAAAACAACGTATTAATATTATAAATAGAAATGCGGTACAATTTATAATTTTTTGGAGATTAGAATATGTTTAGAAAAATAGTTATAGCAAGTGCATGCCGTACAGCAATAGGAAGCATGGGTGGATCTTTAAGTACAGTTCCTGCTGCTGAATTGGGTTCAATAGTGATAAAAGAAGCTTTAAATAGAGCAAAAGTTGTACCAAATCAAGTAGATATGGTATATATGGGTTGTGTAATACAAGCATCATTAGGACAAAATGTTGCACGTCAATGTTCAATAAAAGCAGGACTTCCTGTGGAGGTACCAGCTATGACAATTAATGTTGTATGCGGTTCCGGACTCGATGCTGTTAATATGGCTGCTAATATGATAGCATCAGGTAATGCTGACATAGTTGTTGCAGGCGGTACAGAAAATATGTCGTTAGCTCCTTATGCTCTTAAAAATGCACGTTATGGATATAGAATGGGTAATAACACAGTAATAGATACTATGGTTAATGATGCTCTTTGGGATGCATTTAATAATTATCATATGGGTATAACAGCAGAAAATATTTGTGATGATTGGAAACTTACACGCGAAGAATTGGATGCATTTGCTGCTAATTCTCAGCAGAAAGCTATTAAAGCTCAGGAATCTGGGGCTTTCAATAAAGAAATAGTACCGGTTACAATAAAAACTAAAAAAGGTGACATAGTTTTTGATAAGGATGAAGGTCCTAGAGCAGGTACTACAGTAGAAACTTTAGCTAAATTAAAACCAGCATTCAAACCGGATGGCGGAAAAGTAACTGCAGGTAATTCTTCTAGTATTAATGACGGAGCTGCAGCGGTTGTTGTTATGAGTGAAGAAAAAGCTAAAGAATTAGGTATTAAACCTATGGCTACTTGGATTGCAGGCGGTTTAGGAGGGGTTGAGCCTAGAATTATGGGTATAGGACCGGTTGCAGCTACTAAAAAATTGATGGCTAAAACAGGATTAACTATTAAAGATTTTGATATCATTGAATCTAATGAGGCTTTTGCTGCTCAGTCAGTTGCAGTTGGTAAAGAACTAGGTATAGATGTAGAAAAGCAGCTTAATCCTAATGGAGGAGCTATAGCTTTAGGACACCCAGTAGGTGCTTCTGGATGCAGAATCCTAGTTACTTTGCTTCATGAAATGGAAGCTAAAAATTCTAAAAGAGGTCTTGCTACTCTTTGTATTGGCGGCGGTATGGGTTGTGCTACTATTGTAGAGAGAGAATAGTGTAATAGGCTTAGTTTTTTCTGAGTTTATATTTTAATATAATATTGTTTTGAGTTTGTTTAATAATGTAAATACCTTATTTAATTTAAGGTTATTAATTTTATATTGCCTTTGTATTTATGATTTTAATACAAAGGTTAATATAAAATTATATTTAAATGATAATAACTTGAATTTAAGGAGATATAGATGGAATTCATAAAATATGAAGAAAAAGGTATGATTGGTATTATTACTATCAACAGAGAAAAAGCACTAAATGCTTTAAACTCGCAAGTTTTAGATGAGATAAGTAAAACTTTTGATTCTATTGATATTAACAATATAAGATGCTTGATATTAACAGGAGCAGGAGAGAAATCTTTTGTTGCTGGTGCTGATATATCAGAGATGAGCACAGCTACTAAAGCAGAAGGAGAAGCTTTTGGTAAGAAAGGAAATGATATATTTAGAAAAATAGAAACTTTCCCTATACCAGTAATAGCTGCTATTAATGGTTTTGCTTTAGGCGGTGGATGTGAAATAGCTATGAGCTGTGATATACGTATTTGTTCTGATAATGCAGTATTTGGTCAGCCGGAAGTTGGTTTAGGAATTACCCCTGGTTTTGGCGGTACTCAGAGACTTCCTAGGATAGTTGGTATAAGTATGGCTAAACAAATGATTTATGCCGGTAAAAATATTAAAGCTGATGAGGCATTGAGAATAGGACTTGTTAATGCTGTTTATTCTCAAAGTGAACTTATGGCAGCTGCTGAAAAGTTAGCTTCATCAATAGCTGCTGCTGCTCCTATTGCTGTACGTAATAGTAAAAAAGCTATTAATGAAGGTGTACAAGTTGATATGGATAAGGCTATTGTTATAGAAGAAAAATTATTTGCGGATTGTTTTGAAACAGAAGATCAAAGAGAAGGTATGAAAGCTTTCTTAGAAAAAAGAAAAATTGAAAAATTTGTTAATAAATAAATATTTTATAAGTCTATATACTATAGCTTATGATTATGAAGTTGATTGTAAGCTAGTTTATGGCTTTACATAATAAAAAAGGAGTTAAAAATGAAAGTAGGTGTAATAGGTGCTGGTGCTATGGGTTCTGGTATAGCACAGGCTTTTGCTCAAACAGAAGGTTATGAAGTTTGCTTATGTGATATAAAAGATGAATTTGCAGCAGGCGGTAAGGATAGAATTGCTAAAAATTTTGCCGGAAGAGTAGCTAAAGGTAAAATGGAACAAGCTGATGCGGATAAAATTTTAGCTAAAATTACTACTGGTTTAAAAGATATTTGTAAAGATTGTGATTTAATAGTTGAGGCTGCTTTTGAAAATTTGGAAGTTAAGAAAACAACTTTCAAAGAACTTCATACTATTTGTAAACCAGATTGTATTTTCTCATCTAATACTTCTTCTCTCTCTATTACAGAAATAGGTGCTGGAATAGGAAGACCTGTTGTAGGTATGCACTTCTTTAATCCTGCTCCTGTTATGAAATTGGTTGAGGTTATTTCAGGACTTAATACTCCTAGAGATGTTGTTGAAAAAATTATAAAAATATCTGAAGAGATAGGTAAAACTCCTGTAGAAGTTAATGAAACTGCTGGTTTTGTTGTAAACCGTATACTTGTACCTATGATTAATGAAGCTATTGACTTATATGCTATGGGTGTTGCTTCTGCTGAAGGTATTGATAATGCTATGAAATTAGGTGCTAATCATCCTATGGGACCTTTAGCTTTAGGAGACTTAATAGGACTTGATATAGTTCTTGCTATTATGGAAGTTCTACAAAAAGAAACAGGAGATCCTAAATACAGACCTAGTGCTTTGCTTAGAAAAATGGTTAGAGGAGGAATGCTTGGTCAAAAAACAGGTAAAGGTTTCTATGATTATACTAAAAAGTAATAATTAGTTTTATATAAATAAAGCATATAGATATTTTTTGTCTATATGCTTTTTTATTGACAAAAATATTGGGTGGTATATAATTTTATAAGTTATTAAATTTCTGTTTGAAATCTTTTATTTGGAATTGTATAAATGGATAAAAATATAGAAAATGCTATAAAAAATCTTGTGTGGTTTATTCCAATTAAAAAAATTAGAAATAGTGTAGAAGAAATACTTGCATACATTGTAAATAAGAATGATAATATAGAAAATAAATTATCCTACTTTATAGATCATTATAATACAATAGATAACAAAAAGGCAGAATGTGTTATTATTAAGATGGCAGGAGGATTTACAGATCAATTACTCACATATGTTATTGGAAAATATATAAATACAGAATATGATATAAAAGTTAAATATGATAATTCATGGTATAAAGATTATGGTATGGATAATATTGGTAAAAATAGTAGAAATTTTGAATTAACTAATGTTTTTCCTAATATACATTTTGAAATTGCTACAGAAGAAGAAATAAATATTTTTTCTTCTTTGTTTAATTTTACTTTATTTCCTCTTAATATTAATGAGCTTAACAGTCTTTTGTACAAAAAAAGATATATTTATTTGACTTCAAGATATATGGAAATTTCTGTTTATTTAAAATATAAAGAATTGTTTGATAGTATATTTGATTTTGATAAATATTTGTTTCCAAAATTGGATGCTAAAAATATTGATATATATAAAAAAATAACTTCTTGTTCATGTCCTGTTGCAATACATATAAGGCTTGGAGATTTATCAAATGAGTTTAAATCTATTGATAATAATTATTTTATGAATGCTATGAATACTATTGTTTCTGAAGTAGGGCAATTACAACCTAAATTTTTTATTTTTTCTAATGATATGGACTATGTAAAAAATAATATAAAAGATTTTTCGAATTTTGATTATGAATTTGTAGATGGTAATGATAATGATAAGGGTTATATAGACTTTTATCTAATGAGTAAATGCAATCATATAATAGCTTCATTAAGCAGATTCGCTTTTGGAGCTTATAATTTTATAAAAAATCAAAATAAGATTTTTATATTACCAAAAAATAATGCTTATGGTATTATAAACGATTTTAATAATAGTAATTTTTATGAAGTTAATGAAAGTAATGATAAATTTATCATTAAACCTAAGTAATTATTTAAGTTGTAATTAATTTTATTTATTATTATAATATATTAAAAATAGTGTTTAAGGATAATAATTATGAAATATACAGAAATCAATGAAGAAGGCATAGAAAAATTAATGGATATTTTTTATGCTAAAATAAGAGTTCATAAAGAATTAGGTCCTATATTTAATGGAACAGTTGGTACAGACGATGCTTCTTGGGAGCGACATAAAGAAAAAATAGCTAAATTTTGGAAAACTATGCTTTTGAATAAAAATTTATATATGGGTAATCCTGTTCAGCCTCATATTAATTTGATGCCTTTTGATATTCAACTTTTTGATTCTTGGCTTAATCTATTTAAAGAAAGTTTAGATGAAGTTTTTGAAAGTAAGGCTGTTAATAGATATTATGAAGTTGCTGAAAATATAGCTAAAAATTTTAAGGCTGTTTTATTTCCTAATTAAGTAATTTAATTTGATATATTATTTCTTATTTTTTCTAATATTTTAATAAGATTATCTGTGTCTTCTATATCGAGACCATTAATTATTTTTTCTGAAACTTTTTCATCATGTTCTTCCATCTTTGGCAATTCATTTTTAGCCTTATCTGTTAAAAATAGAGAGAATGCTCTTTTGTCATATTCATTTTCTTTTCTTTTAACAAGTGATTTTTTTTCTAGCTTATCTATGATAGCTTTAACTGTATTTTGATCTTTGTCTAATTTCAATGAAAGTTTTTTTTGGGATATACCTTCTTCTTTTAGAAGCTCTTTAAGAACTATAAATTGTTCCGGAGTAATATCGAAATCGTTTATTTGCTTTCCTATATACTGGTATATTTTTCTAGCAGTATAACAAATTTCATATCCTATATTATTGATAAATAAACCTCCAAATAAAAAATATATGCTATCATAGATATAATAATTTATGATAGCATATATTTCATTTTTTGTTAAGACATATTTATATTTTATTAAACCATGTTATCTTTTAGCTTTTTCGATTAATCCATTCAAATATTTTTCCATATTTTCTTTTGACATAATGAATGGATTTTGTTCTCCATCTTTTAGATTTCTTACTTTTTCTAAATTTGCATATCCATTATCTGCAAATAGATGAGCTGTTAATGAAACTTCTGCATTTCTTGCTGTAGCTTCTTTTTTAAAATATTCAGCTGATTCTTTATATTTTTGTATTAAATCTTTATCTCTTGGAAGTCCTGTCCCTCCCCAAAGTACAGCAGTATATTCTTTTCCTTTGTATTTTACAGGGAATATAAAAGATGTGCATCCTGCTGTATGTCCAGGAGTTTCTAATATTGTAATACTAAAATCTCCAAGTTTTACTATATCTTTATCTTTTGAATAAATATCAACTTTAGTTTTTGGGGAACGTGGAGAGTTGGCTCCTGTATTTAAATTGTACATTAAATCTGTATCTGTTTTTGTAAGAACTACTTTAGCACCATATTTTTCTCTTAAATATTTAGCTCCGCCATAATGATCTCCATGTCCATGACTCAATATGATATATTTTAAATTTTTTGGATCTAATCCAAACCCTTTAATACCTTCTTCTATTAATTTAGCATCTCTGTCATCCCACATAGAGTCTATCAATATTAAACCATCTGAAGTATTGATAACCCAAGCCACAACGCTTACACTTCCTATGCAGTATACATTGTCAAACACTTTTGTAGGTTTTAATGGAGTATTGTCGTTCAAATAATCCATAGGTGTTTTTTCGGCAGCAGATAAAGTATATGCATATATTAAACATATAACAAATATATTTTTTAATAATTTAATCAATTTATAGCCTCCTTAATTAGTACGTATACGTATATATTAATACGTATACGTACTATTGTCAATAGTAAATATATAAAATTTAAAAAAATTATGAAATAACATACAAATGATTAATTAATATGTTATAATTAATAATAATGTTTAAATATTAAGATGTTTAATATAAAATTATAAGTAGTTTATATTTAGAAAATTTTTATTAGCAATAATATATTTGGGATTTGTTATGTTAAGAAAAATATTTATTGTATCATTATTATTAATAAGTTTTTTATATTCACAAGAAGAACAGCAATTGCCAGTAGATATACCTTTAATAAAAGCTGTTGCTGATAATGATCTTAATGAGTTAAAAAGTTTGATAAAAGATGGAAGCGATGTAAATGTAAAGGACAATGAAGGTAATACTCCTTTAATATGGGCATCATTGTTAGGGTATCAAAATATAGTAAAAGAACTTATATCTAATGGTGCTGATATAAATGCATGTAATAATTTTGGAAATACATCTATAATGGGGGCTATATTAGAAGGGCATAGTTCTATAATAAGAGAGCTTATATCTAATGGTGCGGATTTAAATGCTAAAAATAAGGATGGATGGACTGTAATAATGTGGGCTGTAGTTAATGGTGATTTTGGAATTTTTAATATGCTTATCAATGCTAGAGTTAAAATTGATGTAGAGGATGAAAGTGGAAATACTCCTCTTATGATAGCAACAGACAGCGGTTATATAGATATAATAAAAGAGCTTATTAAGCTTGGTGCGGATGTAAACAAAAAAAATAATTTAGGCTCTACTGCATTAATGGTAGCTTCTGTAAATGGTGATTTAGAAAGTGTTCAGGAATTAATTAAGGCTGGAGCAAATATAAATGATAAAGATGAAAATGGAGTTTGTGCTATTATTTTTGCATGTAGGTTTGGAAGAACGGATATAGTTGAAGAGCTTATAAAAAATAAAGCTGATGTAAATGCTGCGGCTGATGATGGCACTAGTCCTATATTAGCTGCTTGTATAGATGGTTATTCTGATATAGTAAGGATTTTAATAAATTCAGGGGCTGATATAAATAAAACAGATAATAAAGGATATACTCCTTTAATAGTTGCTGCTATAGAAGATCATATTGTTATAGTTGAGAATTTGCTTAATTCTGATGCTGATATTAATGCTTCTACTAAAGAAGGATATACAGCTTTAATGGGAGCTGCTATAAGAGGTAATCTTGAGATGGCACAGGTTTTAATTGATGCTGGGGCTAATGTAAATACTAAGGCGCATAATGGAAAGACAGCCTTAACTCTTGCTAAAGAAAAGGAAAATCAAGAAATGGTTGATTTATTAAAGACTAATGGAGCTATATAATTAATCATATATATGTAGAATTTTATTTTATATATGTTTAATTTGTGATAAAATATTTATTTTTAATTGACAATTTGCTATAAACGTACTATAATATTAGTATGGATAGGTTAGCATTATATATTTATGATATAATCTCGAATCTCGAATCTCGAATCTCGAATCTCGAATCTCGAATCTCGAATCTCGCCAATAATTTACTCTTAATAAATTTTTTTTATGCCTTAAAAAAGCATAAGAGGCTTTTTTTATTGCAAGATATTTTTGTCTGCAATTATATTCCAATAATTTATTTAAATTTAAATACTCTATTCACTTCATTAAAGAATATTATTCCCTATTTTAGTAGAAATTATCTAATGGGGGTTTATATGAGTATAAATTCACAAATAAAATATTCAATTATATCTCATGATATTAATTATAACTTTATATGCAGAATATATATATACCCCATTTAGTCATATTTGAATTCATGAAATATATATTATTTTAAGGAGAATATAATTATGACAAAAACAGTATTAATGCATGAAATGGATGCTTTTACATATATAGATAAAATAAAAAATGGAAATAAAACAATAATAATTCCTGTTGGAGCTATAGAGCAGCATGGACCTCATATGGCAATGAATGTTGATGTTAATTTATCAGTTTCAATGTCTAAAGGAATTGCAGAAAAAATAAATGCTGTTGTGGCTTATCCTGTTTCTTATGCGGCTAAATCTCAGCAAAGATCTGGAGGCGGATACCATTTAGTTGGAACAACTAGTATAGCTGGAAATACATTAATATCATATGTGAAAGATATTATAAAAGAATATGTCAGGCATGGGTTTAGAAACATAATTTTAATAAATGGACATTTTGAAAATAATTCATTCTTAATGGAAGCTATAGATTTAGCTCTTGATGAAAAATATAAAGATGTAAAAATAGCTTTATTATCATATTGGGATTTTGTTCCTGAAGAAACTATTGATAAATTATATCCGGATGGTTTTACAGGATGGGCTTTAGAGCATGCTGGTGTAATGGAAACTTCATTAATGCTTTATTTATATCCAGATTTAGTTGATATGAATAGAGTACAAGATTTAGCTCCAGCTGACCTTCCTTTGTATGATATATATCCAATAATTCCAGAAAGAACTCCTAAATCAGGATGTTTGTCATCTCCTAAAAATGCCAGCAAAGAGAAAGGTGAAATATTATACAATGTTTGCATTGAAAAAATTTCAGAGGCATTAAAAAAAGAATATTCTATATGATTAGTAAGGGGTGAAATTATGGAAAATAATAATTTTGAAGATAATAGGTATAAAATAGATTTTATTATTAAATTGGCAAGTAGCATTATAGTTGTATTAATAGTTTTGCTAGCTTTGTTTTTTAAAGAAGCAACTTCAGATGTAATCAATTACATAAGAACATTAGTTACAAAATATTTGAATTGGTATTTTGTATTATTAGCTTCTGTTTTATTGATATTTTCAATATGGCTTACTTTAGGTCGTTATAGTAAGGTAGTGTTAGGTGGTAAAGATGCCAAGCCGGAGTTTAACAGATTTGCTTGGTATTCTATGCTTTATGCTTGCGGACAGGGTGTTGGTATGATATTCTGGGGCGTTGCAGAACCAATAATGTTTTTTGATTCTGGTAAATTTGCTACCGCAAGATCTCTTGAGAATATAGGACATGCCATGAATTGGACATATTTCCACTGGGGAATACATGCTTGGGTTATATATTGTATAGCTTCTATTTGTATGGCATACTCATTCCATAACTCAAAAAAACCTTTAACATACAGAGATACTGTTTTGGAATTATTCCCAGAAAAAACTAGAAATGTTTTGGCTATAGTTGTAGAAACAGTTGCTATTTTGACTACAGTTCTTGGTTTGTCTACATCTTTTGGTTTTGCTATAGTACAATTTGCATCTGGTTTGGAAAATTTATTTAATATAAAAATAACACTATTGCATCATATAATAATTATAGTATCATTAGCTGTTATAGTTGGTTTAGAAATGTCAACTGGTATACATAGAGGAATAAAAATAGTTAGTGAAACCAATACAATACTTAGTTTAGTATTATTAGCCTTTGTATTTTTACTTGGACCTACAATATTTATACTTTCTCTATTTGTAGAGTCATTAGGAAGTTATTTATTTAATTTATTCCCTATGGGATTTTATACAGATTCAACTTCTATGATTGAAGGTTTTACAAAATGGCAGGATAGTTGGAGCGGTTGGTGGACTGTATTCATTTGGTGTTGGACATTTGCATTTGCTTCATTTACAGGAGGATTTGTAGCAAGAATATCAAAAGGAAGAACTATAAGAGATTTTATGATAGGTGTTATTTTAGTTCCTTCTTTGTTCGTTATAATATGGTCTTGTATAATGGGAGGAAGTGCAATTTATTATGATATAAAAAGTTCTGGAGCTATAGCAGCCGCTGTTGCTGTAGACAATTCAAGCGGAATTTTTGCTATGTTCAAAAATATGAATATAGGTATATTAGCTAACTTTGCTACTATAATGGCTACTGTATTAGTTGCTACATACTATATATCATCATTGGACTCTGGTATAATAGTATTATCAGACTATGTTTCTTCAAAAAAACATCCTTCAAATAAATTTAAGATAGTATTGCTTGTATTAGTTACATCAATAGCATTGGTTTTATTTACAGTAGGAGGAGCGTATGCTTTGACTACTGTTCAGATTGCCGCTATTATAGCAGGTGTTCCTTTCTCTTTCCTTATGATTTTCATGTGTATAAATTTGGTTAAGAGATTAAAAAAAGACAACAGTTAATTTTAAGAATCAGTTAAGATATTTATATTTCACTCGCTAGTCTTTTATAAGGCTGGCGATTTTTTTTTATTAGTATATAATATTTATCATAATAAAAGTATAGGTTGATGATGTTTAAAGATAATAGTATAAGTTCACAAGAGTTATTAAAGTCGGTTAGACAAATAGAGATAAAAACTTCTAAAATAGTTAATTCATATTTTGCCGGTCAGTATCATTCTGCTTTCAGAGGACATGGTATAGAATTTGATGAGGTTAGAAAGTATATAGTAGGCGATGATGTTAGGGCTATGGATTGGAAAGTTAGTGCTAGATATAATGAGCCTTTTATAAAAAGATTCAGAGAAGAAAGAGAACTCAGCGTAATAATATTAGCCGATTTTTCAGCTTCTACTGATTTTGGATTTACAAAAACGAAGCATAATTTAATTGTTGAACTTAGTGCTTTGCTTAGTTTTTCTGCTTTAAAAAATAATGATAAAGTTGGACTTTTAATATTTACAGATACAGTTGAAAAGTTTATACCTTTGAAAAAGGGAAGAAACCATGTACTTAGGATAATAAGAGAATTAATAGAATTTGAACCTAAAAGTATAGAAACAAATGTGGCAAATGCATTAGAATATTTTAACAGAATACAAAAAAGAGATAGTATAACATTTCTCATCACTGATTCATGCAGCGAACTTCCTAAAAAAGAAATAGATATAACTAGAAAACGTCATGATTTGATAGTATGTTTGGTTAATGATAATTTGGAATATAATCTTCCTAGTTTAGGCGGTACTTTAGTATTGTCCGATTTAGAAAAAGAAGATTATGTTTACTTTGATATGTCTAATAAATCTGTAAGAGAGCAATATTTTAATGAGCAAAATAAACTAATGGAAGATAAATTAGATTTTCTAAAGAGAAATTCTATAGATAAAATAATATTAGATACCTCAAGTGATTATGTTACTGATGTTATGAAGTTTTTTGTTAAGAGAAGAAGATAAAGTATTAATTATATTTTGCTGCATTATTTTATTTATTTTTTATTATTATATAGTTTTAGAGTTGCAGTATGACAAAAGATATGACTGTTGGAAGTCCATTTAAAACAATAATTTATTTTTCTATACCTATGCTTATAGGCGGAATATTCCAACAGTTTTATGGTGTAGCCGATACTATTATAATTGGCAAATTTGTGGGTTCTAGAGCTTTGGCATCTATAGGAGCTACAACTTCTACAATGTTTTTCTTTTTATCATTTGCTATAGGATTTACCAATGCTTTTTCTATAGTAATGGGGCAGTTCTTTGGAGCTAAAAATGAAACTATGCTTAAAAGAACTTTTTTAAACTCCATATATGTGACATTGTTTAGTTCGGTAATACTTTTAATATTTGGTTTATTTTTTTCAAGACCTTTAATGCTATTATTAAAAACTCCTTCTGATATTATAGATAATTCTGTATTGTATTTAAAAATATGTGTTGGTTTATCTGCCGGTCAGCTTATTTATAATGGGGCAGCTAGTATATTAAGGGCTTTAGGAGATAGTAAAACTCCATTATATTTTTTGATACTTACTACAATTTTAAATATTATACTAGATTTAGTATTTGTTGCTTTATTAAAAATGAATGTTGCAGGTGTTGCTATAGCTACAGTAATATCTCAAATGATTTCTGCTTTTTTAAGTGTTTTATATATTATAAAAAAGTTTCCAATATTAAATCTAAATAAAGAAGATATGGAATTTGATTCTTCAAATTTATTGATGATAGTAAAAATTGGTGCATCTATGAGTATACAATCCGTATTCTTATCAATAGGAGAGATGATTATAAGCGGTGTAGTTAATACATTTGGAACTAATGTTGTAGCATCATATACAACAGGAAATAGAATAAATCAATTTGCTTCTATGGCGTTTTTTGTTATATCAGAAGCTTTTGCAGTTTATGTTGCTCAGAATTATGGGGCTTGTAAATTTGATAGGATTAAGGAAGGTTTTAAAAGCATAATATTATTATCTTTGATTCTTAGCGTAATATCTAGTATTATTATATTTATATTTGGCGATAATATTGTTAGACTTTTCATATCGAATAATGATGAATATATAAATGTTATAGCTGATATATGTATGAGCTATTTAAGAATATCATCATTGTTTTATCCATTTTTAGCAACCATATTTTTGTATAATAATTCTGTTAGGGCTATAGGAAATGCTTTAATTCCTCTTATATCTGGTGCTGTTGAACTTTTCATTAAAGTATTTGGTTCTATATTTTTATCTATACATTTTGGTTATATTGGTATATGGTCTACAAATCCTATTGCTTGGATTATTGGAATGATTCCTACATGCATTTATTTTCATAAGTATGCTTTTAGGGAAAAGAAATAATTTTTTTTAATATATTAGTTATTATTTTTCAATATAATAAAAGTTATCTAAAGGTATTTTATTTCCTATTAGTTGTTTGTCAAAGTTGTATAAAAAATTGTAATAGCTATTTAAAGCAAATTTCATTTTTGCTCCGTCATAAAAAGTTAATCCCATTCTGTTTAATCCGTAAACTGCTGCTTTAGGATTAATTATCATTGGAGAATTTTTTATTAGATTTTCTATTTCATTTTTATTATTCAAAATATATTCTGTGGATTTTTTATATTCATTTAATACTTCATCTAATAATGCTTTATTATGATTTATAAAAGTATCTTTTGCTATAAGTATTGCTACAGGATAATTTTCAACATATTTTGATATTTCAACTACTATATGTACATTTTTATTTTCAAGCATTGCTGATGATACAAACGGTTCAGGCAATATAGCTATATCTGCATTTTCTGAAGCTATCATTTTTGCTAAATCAGGATTGCTGAAAGAATAATTAATATTGGCTTTTTCTATTTTTTCTTTTGATATCAAATATTGAAGCATTAGATCCGGAGCAGCTAATTTGGTACCGCAGTAAATTGTTTTGTTTCTTAAATCATTTATGGTTTGTATATTTTTATTTGCAGACACTATAAAAAATTTGGTTTCTGATATTACAGCAACTGCTTTATATTGCAATTGTCTATTAAATATTATAGCGGCCATATTAGCCGGAATAGCAGCAATATCAGCTTCTCCTTTTATAATCATTGAAAGCATATTATTAGGGGCATTAATCATTTTTATATCTATTGCTTTATAATCTTTCATCATTTTTAATCCGCCTATACCAGTAGGACCGTTTAGCAGATACATTTGGTACGAATGAAGTGTATTTATTAAAATGAATATTAGTATTAATATTTTATTTCTCATTTAATTTTCCTAATTTTTTAGTATAAATTGTTTGATATTATATAATCATAAACTTTTTTGCTTACAAAATATCTAAATCCTTTTTTTTCTTTTATTCTATTTCTTATTAGGCTTGAGGATATATCTATTCTTGGAGCCATTATAATTTTTATATTGTATTTTTCTATATTTTCTTTGTATAAATTGTTATCATCTTCTCTGTTTACTACAACTATATTTGCTATTTCTGAAATTTTTTCAGGTTCTTTCCATTTATGAAAATCTTTTATTAAATCGGCACCTATTATAAGTCCTATTTTTTCCTGAACATCATAATTTTTGTATATGTAATTCAATGTTTTTATAGTGTATGAAATTCCATCATTATTGAGTTCATATTCATCTACAATAAATCTTTCATCATCTTCAACAGATAGCTTAAGCATATTTAATCTGTCTGTATCTGAAACTTTTCCGCTTATATTTTTATGAGGCGGTATTTTAGCTGGTATAAACAACACTTTATCATAATTGCAGTTTGTAATTACTGTATCAGCTAGTATCAAATGTCCAAGATGAGGAGGATCAAATGTCCCGCCCAGCATAGCTATTTTCATTTATAAAATCCGTAATTTAAGAAGTTTATTATATTTTAATATTTTAATCATAATTTGCAATATCATAATTTTATTTAGAAATAAAACAATAAAAAAATTGACATAAAATTAAAAGTAATATATTATATATGATAATGCTTGGAGGTAGATGAGTCCCGGTGGGCTCCGCGCTCTTCAAAAGCGTTGGATGTCATAGCGACATCGGCAGGTTCAACTCCTGCCTCTTCCGATAAATAAGCGATTATAAAAGTTATAGTATGATTAAATTACTCATAATTAATAGTCTCTTATCTTAAAGTATATTTTATATTTAATTTAATTAGAGAGAGGCTAACAGTGAACAACAAATTTAACTTAATACAAACCAATACTGTATTAGAACACGATTCCATAAAACCATATTTTAAAATTCTTTCACGTCCTATAGTAGCAGATATAATACGCGATACCTTAGAAAAACTTAGAATAGAGATAAAAAATAAAAATGCTAGCTATTCAAAAGAAGATATTATTAAGTTATGTGAAAAAAAGGTAAAACAAAGATCCAATCTTCCAATAAAAAAAGTTATAAACGCTACAGGTACCATTATGCATACTAATTTAGGACGTTCTCCTATAGATAGTGATGTATGGGATGAGGTAAAAGCATTAAATACAGCAAGTAATAACCTTGAATATAATATTAACAGTGAGGGCAGAGGCTTAAGGGGAGAGTTTTTGTATTCTCTTTTGGCTAAATTAACAGGTGCTGAGGATGCATTGGTCGTTAATAATAATGCCGCTGCTGTATTTTTAATATTGAAAACTTTAGCACAAGGCAAAGAGGTTATAGTTTCTAGAGGAGAGCAGGTACAAATAGGCGGAGGATTTAGAATACCTGATATACTTAGAGAGGCAGGAGCTAAATTTGTAGAAATAGGTACAACTAATATAGTAACTGTAAAGGATTATGAGGAAGCTGTAACAGAAAATACTGCTATGATACTTAAAGTGCATGCTTCTAACTTTAAAATTAGAGGATTTGTTAAGCATCCGTCATTTAAAAAGATAAGAGACGCTGTACCAAATAATATACCATTAGTTTATGATGAAGGTGCAGGAATATTTGATGAGAATATGTCTGAAGAAGAACATGTGAAATCTGCTTTAAAAAGCGGTGTAGATTTGGTATGTTTTTCCGGGGATAAAATGTTTTCAAGTGTGCAGGCTGGTATTATAGTTGGAAAAAGAGAGTATATATCCAGAATATATAAGCATCCTTTGATGAGAGCTTTTAGATGCGGTAAAACAGTTTTATCTATTTTGGAAAAAAGTGTTATAAAAAGATTAAATTCCACAGGTCAATTTAAGGGTTATTGCGAAACTTTACTTTCTATTAAGCCGGAAATTATAAAACAAAAAGCATTAAAAATTATAGAAAATATCAGCGGTTTCGATGTTATAGAAGAAACTATAGAAACAGGCGGCGGAGCTATGGCGGATACTTTCTATCCATCTTATGCTATTAGTTTTAAACCTAAAGATATAAAAGCAACTATTAAATTTATGCATAACTTAGATATACCTATTATACCAAAGGTAAAAAAAGATTTTGTTCTTATTTATGTTATTACCATAAATGATGATGATATAGAATATGTTAGGGAGGTATTGAAAAAAATTATAGATAGTAATTTGTTATAAAAATTGTTTTATTTTTTAATGGAAATTATTATTTTCTATTAAAAATTCGTACAAAATTTAGTATTTTTACATAGAAATTATGTGAATAAGTTGCATAGAGTTTATTGCTAAAAATAAAGGAAATATAAGTGAATAGAATTATAGGAACAGCTGGTCATGTTGACCATGGTAAATCAGAATTAATAAAAGCCTTAACTGGTATTGCTATGATGAGACTCCCTGAAGAAAAAAAGAGGGAGATGACTATAGATTTAGGTTTTGGATTTTTCAAGCCTAATGAAGATATTACTATTGGAGTAATAGACGTTCCTGGTCATGAAAGGTTTATTAGAAATATGGTAGCAGGCATGTGGAGTTTGGATTTAGTTATGCTTGTAGTATGTGCTAATGAAGGTTGGATGAATATGACCGAAGAGCATGCCAAAGTTGCTTTATCTCTTGGCATAAGAAATATTATATGTGTAATGAATAAAATAGACCTTGTTGATGAAAATAGATTAAAAGAAAGTGAAGAAAATATTAAAAAGAATTTATATAGAATATTTAATAAAGATATAGAAATAGTAAAAGTTTCTGCTATAAATGGTACTAATATAGACTTTTTAAAAGAGAGAATAACTGATATATTGCTTAATGATAAATCATCAGATGATATAAAGACACATATTTATGTTGATAGGGTTTTTTCTATAAAAGGTGCAGGACTTACAATTACAGGCAGTATAAAAGGCGGCAGTATAAAAAAAGATGACACATTAATACATTATCCTACTAAGAGAGAAGTTTCTATAAGAAATATACAATCTTACCATGAGGATAGAGAAATTGTATATGCTACTTCACGTATCGCTATAAATTTAAAGAATATAAAAAAAGAAGAAATAAGAAGAGGTCATCTTTTATGCGATAAAGATGAAACAGTATTTTTGACAGATGAAATTATATTAGAGTTGGTTCATAATAGTGATGTAGAATATTTAAAAAAGATAAAAAATGCTGAGTTTGCAATTGGTACTGAATGTTTGGTTGCCCAAATTATTCCTATGTATAAAAGAGCGTCTTATAATGAATCTGAAAAGAAAGTAAAAACTGAAGTTGATATTAGAGAAATAGATGATAGATTTATAAGACTTAAATTTGATGAGCCTATATCCGTATTTTGGAAAGAAAGAGGAATATTAATAAGTCATGGAGGAAGTGCCATAATAGGAACTGGCGACGTATTTTGGGGGAGCAAAACTACACCGCAGATTAGAAAAAGTATAATGGATAATGCTCATGATTTTTTAGGCAAGATAAAAAGAGATAAATATACAGATTTAGTTATGTCTGTAAATGGATATTCTATTGCTAGTGGAGAATTGCCTGAATATGCCATTAAAATGTCTAACTTCTTCGTTAAAAAAGATTATTTAAATAATCTTTTAACTGAGGCTAAAAAATTAATAGAAAATAAAAAGGATGGTTTTTCTTTTGAAGATATAAGAAATCATCTTAATATAGATAATGCATTTACTAAGCCTTTCATAGATCATCTTATTCAAAATAAGATTATAATGCCTTTTAACAATATATATAAAAAATATACTCAAAGTGTTGAATTAACAAATTCACAAAAGCAGCTTCTTGAAAGATTGAAAAAAGAAGATTTAAATGGCTTAGATGAAAAAGTTATAAAAACATTTACAAATGGAATAAAAGATATAAAAGTTTTATCAGCTCTAAAACAGGCAATGTATCTTGAAGAGGGAATATATTATCATATTGAAGTTTATAATAGAGTAAAAAATTTAATTATGAAAAACTCTAAACCAAAAGATATTATAACAATAGCATTTGTTAAAGAAAAAACTGGACTTTCAAGAAAATATGTTATTCCTTTATTAAATGCTTTAGAAAGGGAAAAACTTCTTAAACGTCAAGGCAATGATAGAATAGTTATTTAATTTTTTGGTATTCATTTTGTACTTGATATTATATTTTTTTATAGTAAAATATTAATATATTTCGATATTTTATATGATATAAATCGTATAAAACAAAGGGTAAAAAAATGAAAAAACTTTTTTCTATTCTATTTATGATGATATTGTATTATAATTTATTTTCACAAAATAGATTAACATTCCCTGAATATATAGAAGATTTGCAGGAAAAATCTCCTAAAAAAGCAATAGAATGGTTTAGAGAAAATACATATAGTTCTGAATATGGAGTTAATGAATATGTATTTGATTTTTATAGAGGTGTAAGCAGATATTCATCATTTATTAAATTTAAAGGTGCAAGAACAGAGGTTAATAGAGCAGCTAGTGATTTTAGACAAGCATTGGAATTGCCTAATGATCCTATTTATTCATATAAAGACAGGGCATTCCTTTATATAGGAGGTATACTTACTGTTTTGCCTGGAGATAAAGAACTTCCTGCTAGAATATTTAAATATTATGCTGATAATTGTCAGACATCCAATCCTAATTATGCTACTTCTATATATTGGAGTATGTATTTGAGTTATATTACTCCAAAAGTTTATGAGACATATTATCAAACATTAATGATACTTTCAAGAAATGCAGATAATTTTATACATGATTATTTTTCTGGGGAAAATAAAACTATTAATGAAATGATAAGAAATTTAAAAACTCCTGAGAATATGGAGCAGAAAATTTATGAATGGACTACATCAGATATGGATGTATATACACTTATAAAAAATTCTATTCCTGTACTTCCTGAAGAAGAGGGGCTTCCTGTTTATACTGGTCAGAAATTTGCAGTTTTTGAAAGATATTCTTCATCAAAAGAAATAGATGATATAGAAAAAGATATAGAAAAAGAAAATAAAGTAAATGAAATTCCTTTAGAAAATGAAAATAATGAGGAAAAAGAAATTCTTTTAGAAAAAGAAAATGAGGAAAAATTAGGAGAACTTCAAGATATAGCCAAAAAAGAAAAAACGCCAGAAAGAGCATCAAATAGAAAAATCCCATCAATAATAGATGAAGAAACAGTTGATGAAATACTTATAGAGGATCCTGAAACTGTAGAATATGAAACTAATATATTAAAAGAAACAAATAATAGCAGTGTTGCTACTAATGCTAATAATTTAAATAATAGTGAAGAAAATCTAAATGAAAAAATGTTTCTTTATCCATTAACTATCTTAATAGATAAGAATCCTAATAATGGAACTATAGGTATAGATATAGAAGATTATTCATTTAAAACAGATATTTCTACTAATTTTATTATCGAAGTTGCTGAAGGAAAATATGAGGCTTATATATCTTTTGCTGACAAATTATATACTAATAATGTAAAAGTAGAGAAAGACAAATATAATTTATTTTCTATAATAATAAAAGATGAACCTAAAAAAGAGGAAGTTACTGAAAATATAGAAAATACTGCTAAAGAGGATATTAATGAAAGTTTATTGGAGGAACCAAAACAAGAAGATGTTTCTTTAACAGTTGGAAAAGAAAATGTACCTGCTAATAAATATGATGGAAATGCTGAAAATACTAGAAATATAATAAGAGAAGTTTTATCAAGACCTTCCAAAGTTGCTACAGAGTGGTTTAATACAAATCCTTATAATGAATATATGGGTATTTCTGTTGAGGAATATGCCTATTATAGAGGTGTTTCTTATTATTCAAGATTTTTGAATGAAGGAAGAAAATCTGCTGAATTTGCTGCTCAGGCTAAATCAGATTTGACTTTTGCTTATAATAAAAAAGATAATTCTAATCTTTTAATGAGAACAAGACTTTATTTAGGAGCTGTTAACTTATTTGCTTATAATAATTTGTATGAAGCTGATAAAATGTTTGCTGAAGTTAGTTCATCTCTTACAGATGATGATAGATATTATCCAACTGTTATTTATTGGAGAAGCAGAATAGGTGTTGCAAGCGAAACTGATAGAAATAATTTTATCAATACACTATCTTCAAAACCAGCAAATACTCAAATATTGGATTATTCTTCTACTAGATTTAAGGATTTATCATCTATGCCTTCTTATAGAGGAAATATAACAGATATTAATGCAGTTAATAATGTTAAACCTTTGTATGCCCCTCCAAAAAATACTGCAAAAAGCGGAAGTACAAAAACTGAAGAAGTATTAAAATAATAATAGGATTAAATTATATGTTGGAAATAAAAAAACCTAGAGGCACAAATGATTTTTTCTACGATTCATCTAAGAAATTAGAGTTTATAGAAAATAAAATAAAAAATATAGTTAAGCTTTATGGCTATGGGAGAATAAGAACTCCTTTATTTGAATATACTGATCTTTTTACTAGAGGAATAGGAGAGGGAACGGATATTGTAGGTAAAGAAATGTTCACTTTTGAAGATAGAGGAGGACGTTCTCTTACTTTAAGACCTGAAGGTACTGCTTCTGTGGCTCGTGCTTATGTTGAAAATTCTATGCAAAATGAGTTTGCTATAAATAAATTATTTTATTTAGGTACTATGTATAGAGCAGAGCGTCCGCAGAAAGGAAGATACAGAGAGTTCAATCAATTCGGAATAGAATGCATCGGAGGTTCTTCTCCTTTAATAGATGCTGAAATTATACTTCTTAATATTAATGTTTTAAAAGAGTTTGGTATTAATAATGTTAATCTTTTAATAAATACTGTAGGCTGTTCTAAATGTAAACCTTCTTATAATAATGCCTTAAAAGAAGCTATAGGCAGTAAAAAAGAAGAGCTTTGTGAAACTTGTCAGAAAAGATATGAAGGTAATATATTAAGAATATTAGACTGTAAAAATGAAAAATGCAAAGAAACCATTAAAGATATACCTAAATTTTATGATTATGTATGTGATGAGTGTAAAGAGCATTTTAATAAATTATGTGAAGAGCTTACAAGAATAGGACAGAATTTTATTGTAGAGCCTATGTTGGTTAGAGGTTTGGATTATTATACAAAAACTGCTTTTGAGGTTCAAACAGATGCTTTAGGTTCTCAAAGTGCTATACTTGGAGGCGGAAGATATGATAATTTAATCGGTCTTTTTAATAATGGAAAAGATGTTCCAGCTGTAGGAAGTGCTATGGGAATTGAAAGACTTTTACTTGTATTGGAAGGTCAAAATAGCATTATAACAGATAGACTTGATGCATTTGTTGTAGCATTCAAAGAAACGGAAAATGAAGTATTAAAAATAATGCAAACATTAAGAGCTAACAATATAAGCTGTGATTATGACTTTACCGGAAAATCTGTAAAAAATCAATTTAAATCAGCTAATAAAAGAAATGCCAAATATGCTGTTGTGCTTGGCGAAGATGAATTAAAAAGAGGAATGTGTAAATTAAAAAATATGGATAGCGGAGAAGAGAAAGAAGTATCCATAAATAATATACATTCTAACATATTACATATAGATTAATTAATTGTTTTATCTAATAAAATATTTGTATAAGAGAATTTTATGAAAAAAATATTTATTATATTAATTATACTTGCAGCTGTAGTGTCAGCTTCCTCTGTGGCATTCATTCAATATATGATTAGTCCTATAGGCGGAGATAAAGAGAAAGTTTATTTTGAAATAAAGCAGGGAGAAGGTGCTTCCGCTATAGCAAATAAATTAGAATTACAAGGATTGATTAGAAACTCTAAAATATTTCTTGCTGTTGCAAAATATCTGAAATATGACAGAAAACTTTTAAGCGGATATTATGAAATCAGCAGAGATATGAGCATGATAGATATTATGAAGCATATTAACAGCGGTAAGCAGGCTATGGCTAAATTTACCATTGCTGAAGGTAAAAATATATATGAAATAGCTAATTATTTAGAATCTGAGGGATTTACTACCAAGAAAGAATTTTTAGAAGTTTGTCATGATAAAGAAATATTAAAAAAATATAATATACCTTCAGATAGTGTTGAAGGTTATATATTCCCTTCTACATACTACATTGTTAAAGGCAATCCTACAAAAGTATTGGTTACATACATGATAGATTCATTATTCAAGCAGTTTCCAGATTTAGAGGATAGAGCAAAAAAAATAGGAAGAACTGTACATGAAGTATTAACTATGGCTTCTATAGTAGAAAAAGAAATGGGACCTTCAGATGATCCGAAACTTATATCTTCTGTTTATTATAATAGATTGAATATTGATAAAAGACTTGAGGCAGATCCTACAACAATATATGCTATGACTTTAGTTAAAGGTGATTATATAGAAAAACCTAATTTAAAATATGATGATTTACGTATGGTTCATCCTTATAATACATATAAGAATACAGGACTTCCTCCAGGACCTATATGTTCTGCAGGCGGCAGAGCAATAGAGGCAGCATTAAATCCGGCTAACACAGATTATATTTTCTTTGTTGCTGATGGTACAGGAAAGCATGCATTTTCTGTTACTTATAAAGAGCATGTAGAAAATATTAATAGGTACATTTTGAAGAAATAGTTAATTAATTTTAGTATATAAAGTTCATTTGCCTTTGCATACTCTGTTTGAAACCTCATCAAACCCTTCTTCTATGGTAAGTCCCCAGTCTGTTTTAATTTTAAACCATTCGCGTACATATTCGCATTGATATTCCTCATTTGGAGGCAGCCATTCAACAGGAGATTTATCGCCTTTAGAACGGTTTGCTCCTCTTGACACAGCTACTAAATGATGTTCATTTTTTAAATAGTTATAGTATTTGTTTTTCTTTTCTTTACTCCAATTACTAGCACCGCTTGCATGGGCATTTTTTAATGGTACTAAATGATCTATATCCAAATCTTTTGGATCGGTGAAATACTTACCTGTAAATTTATCGTACCATTTTCCAGATACAACTCTATTATTTGAAATTACAGGCTTAATTAAAGATTCTCTAGCTAAAACTTCATGTCTTGTATTAAGTCCATCATTATCTTCATCTTCCCAATTTCCCCAGTCATCTCTATTATATCTTGTAACATTTTCTCTTTTTTCAGTTCTATCTACTTTTGATATTTCTTTTTTAGTATGTATATTATTATAATAATAGTATCCTGCTGCAATTACAAGTATGATTATTATTAATAATAAAGGTGATGATTTTTTCTTTCTTCTTCTAGCCATAATGTTTTTTATAATTATTTTTATTCAAATTTAATTAAAATTTATTATATAGATTATGATACTATATAAATTATAATATGTCAATAATTATAATACAATTAGATCTGTAGGAGTATCATTTATAGAAACTCCGCCGTTTTTAGTTACTATTACCATATTTTCTATTCTTACACCGCCTAAATTTGGTACATATATGCCAGGTTCAACTGTAACAACGCATCCGCCGTCAAGTTTATGATCAACTAAAGGAGAAAGTCTAGGAGATTCATGTATTTCAAGTCCTACACTATGTCCTAAACCATGTCCAAAATATTGTCCGTAGCCATTATTTTTTATGATTTCTCTGGCGGCATTATCAACTTCTTTCCCGGAAATACCTGAATGTATAGTTTCTATTCCTTTTTTATGAGCTTCTCTAACTATGTTATATATTTTGCTCATTTCATTAAAATGTTCTCCTTTACCAAAGAAGAATGTTCTAGTTATATCGCTTTTATAACCATCTCTTGATAATCCGAAATCCATTAAAATATTATCACCAAGTTTTAATTTTCTATCAGAAGGCACTCCATGAGGTAAGGAGGTTCTGTCACCAAAAAGCAAAATTGTATCAAATGCTGTTTTATCTCCTCCTTCTTTACGCATTTGATACTCTAATTCTGCAGCTAATTCTTGTTCTGTTACTCCTTCTTTTACGAAAGCAAGCATTTTTGTCATTGCTTTTTCTGCTCTGTTTAGATTATCTTTAATTATTTTTATTTCTTCTTTTTCTTTTATGTTGCGTATGTTGTTTATATCAGCTTTACTTATACCTATTTTTATAGAATTATTAACCATTGAAGCAACTATATTTTCATAATCAGAAAGATAAAGACCGCTTTTAGCTACAGATATATCATTTATATTATTTTCTTTACAAAATTCTCCTAAAGCATCCGAATATGTGGCAGCTACAAGTATAACAGTAGTTTTATGTGTAACTTTAGTAGCATGTTCACAGTATCTTGAATCAACGAATAAATATTTTTTGCCGTCTTTTATAAGAAGCCATCCGGCACTGCCTTTAAAGCCTGTTAGATAAAATATATTTTCATTTTTAGTTATAAGCAGATTCTCATTTGTTAATTTTAATAATCTTTCAAGTCTGGCATCATAATCAAATTTTTTATTTTCACCGCTTTCAGTTAAAGTTAATTTACACATTTTCAAACTCCGTTATTTCTTTTTTTGTATAGATAGTAAATGAGCCAAAGCTAATATATAACTATTGTCTCCAAAACCTGTAATTACACCCAATGCTATATCGGATAAATAGCTTTTATTTCTAAAATCTTCTATTGCATGAATATTACTCATATGAACTTCTATAAATGGTATATTTGTAGATAAAAAAGCATCTCTTATAGCTATAGAAGTATGTGCATAAGCTCCAGCATTTATTATTATGTAATCTATGTTTTCATCATAAGCCCTATGTATTCTATCTACTATTGCTCCTTCATGATTAGATTGAAAAAATGATACTTTAGCATTTCCGCTTGCTGCTTCTTTTATTTTCAATATCTCCAAGTGTAATATTTCCAAAAATTTTAGTTTGAGCTACACCGAACATATTTGTATTAGGACCATTTATAACTAATATATTCATACAAACCTTTAATAGAAATTTTCTTATTATTATGCTCGCCTCCACCTATAATTAGCAAATAAATGAATTTATTTGCTGGCTTTGGCTCGCTTTTATTTATTATGCTCGCCTCCGCCTATAATTAGCAAATAAATGAATTTATTTGCTGGCTTTGGCTCGCTTTTATTTATTATGCTCGCCTTCGCCTATAATTAGCAAATAAATGAATTTATTTGTATGACTGGGCTTGCTTTTATAATTTCTAACTATATAACCAATTATTATTTTTTACTATAATATACCTATTGCAAAAAAAATCAAATGTATAGAATATATTATGTTATCTTCTATTAGAATTTATTTTGAAAATTAAATGGATAATCTGACATGAACTGATAGTTATCATTGCATATTCAAAATAAAAAATCAAATCATAAAAAGAATTATTTTCTTTAGGGATAAGAAACATTGAGTTAATAATTCCGCTTTTTATAAAACAATATATACCAATAAATAGCATTATGAAATATATTATTTTTATTTTGTTATACATTTTTTGTAATATGCTATTAGTATGAAGTCCAAGATGCAAAGTCATAATTACAAATCCCCATGCTGTTGATACTACATGTATATTGCGTGCGAATTGATTAGCTATAAAAGGCGAAAATGCAAATATATCTCCGGACATCATAATTGAGCTTATTGCCATGACAATCATATCAAAAAATAATATTAGATTAATTATGATAAATAGATTTTTGGCAAATCCGTATCTGCCTTTTGTTATAGTTCCATACCATTTTATATTTAAAATATGATGAAGTATAAACAAAGCAAATAAAGTAAAACCAAGAACTCCATGCATAAGCAATCCTCTGCCTGCTCTGTAGCTCATAAGATAAACGAATATAATAAACATTAAAATGTCTATAGTGATTTTAATAACTTTTTTCATATTGACAATCTTTTATATTTTATTAGAGCCTCTAGTTAATTTAACTTATAAAAACTAGAGGCTTATACAAATTCATAAATTATGAATTTGAAATTATATTAAAAAAGGAAAATAAAATAATATTATCTTTGCTGAATTCTATTTAATTTTAACCATTCAGAAATTCTATTTTCTAATTCTCTACCACCAGAATAATTGAATTCTAAAGCCAATCCTACATAAGTATTAGGTATAAGTTTAGCTAAATCTGATACACTCTCGCCAAACATAGTGCCCCCATGACTGCTGAATGTAATAACTGTTTTTCCTGAAAAATCGTATTCTCTTATAAATGAAAATACAGGCATAGGCATAGTTGCCCACCAAGTAGGGTAGCCAAGTAATATTACATCATACTCTGACATATTATTTACATGCTGAGTTAATTCCTGATAAACATTTTTATTTAAATCTATTTGAGACACTTCATATATATTTCCTCTGCCTCTGTATGGTGTTTTCATTTCAATTTCTATTATATCAGCACCTGTTTTTTCTTTTATAATATCAGCAGCATTTCTAGTATTTCCGGAATAAGAAAAATAAGCTATTAATATTTTTGGATTTTTAGGTACTTCTATATTTAATGAACGGGTTGTTGTTATAGTATCATTAATTGCATTTGAGTTTCTTGCAATTCTAAATCCAGTATTTCTATCAGTGCTTAAAGGATTACATGCAGAACGATATGCCGCTCTTAAATGTTTGGCAAAATCAATATAACTTCCGCCTCTGCTAACTCTTAAATATCCATTACTTGCTCCTGCAGGATTATTTTTATTTGCTGTATCATATTCTCCGTAATAATCAAAGCACCATTCAGAAACATTTCCATGCATATTATAAAGTCCGAATTGATTTGGACTTAGACTATCAACTTTTATAGTTTTTCCTCTGTAGCGACTTGTTTTTACATCAGGATTATGAGGGTTAACATAATTTTCTTCTATAAGGTAAGGATAACTTCCTTCAAAATTAGCATTATCGCTTGTAATATGATTAACAGAATTAAATACTGTTCTTGTTCCTGCTCTTGCCGCATATTCCCATTCTGCTTCTGTTAAAAGTCTGTAACCGTTAGCACTTCTATCCCAAGTTACTGTATTACCATTTATTGTATATACGGGTTTTAGGCCGCTTTTTTCACTTAATCTATTGCAGTATTCTATAGCATCATACCAAGTAATATTTTCTACAGGTAAATCTTCTCCTTTAAAATAGCTTGGATTTTTACCCATTATTGTTTGATAATCTTTTTGTGTAACTTCATAAGGGGATATATAAAATGGGTTTATTATCACTTCATGTAGAACTTCATCTTTATCACGCTGAGCTTCATTTTCAGGACTTCCCATCATGAAATTTCCGCCTTTTAATAATATTAAATTATCATTTACCATTGTTCTATCTCCTGAATTGTTTCTATTAATCTCTTGAGCAAAAATTTTCTGTTCAGGGATTATATTGTTATTTGTTTTTTTTAATATATAAAATATTGCACCAGCTATTAAAATAATACTTAAAGCAGTGAATGTTGATATTATTTTTTTATTTTTCATAAATTCCACCCTTATTGATTAAGAAAAATTATGACCATAGTTTATATTGATACTTTTAGTATTTTAAATAAATATTATTCAATATTTATTTATTCTTTTTATAAGCATTATACTCTTCATCGGTTACATGTTCTAACCAAGTAACATTGTTGCCGTCTTTGTCTCCAGTGATAGCTATATGTTTCATTCTGCAGTCAGGCGAAGCACCGTGCCAATGTTTTTTATCTTTTGGACAGTAAAGAGCTTCTCCCGCATGAAACTCCAAAACTTCTCCGCCTTCTTCCTGAGTAAGTCCTATGCCTTCAACTACAACTAAATGCTGTCCGCAAGGATGAGTATGCCATGCAGTTTTGGCACCTGCTTCAAATGTTACATAAGCTACAGAGAAATGAGAATCTTCATTAGGCTCTGTAAGAATTTCTACTTCAACATCTCCTGTAAAATATTCTTTTGCTCCTTTAAATTTTTTACCTTCTCCATTTTTTATAAATATAGTTTTTTCCGGTGCTTTATTATATTCAAAATTTTTATCTGACATTTTATTTCTCCTTTTATTTTATACTATTGAATTATTTTATTTTTACAAATACATCTTTAATCCATTTCTTTATTTCATTTTCAGCACTTGAGGCAGAACTTCCGTAAACACTTAATATTTTAGCTACTTGTTTAGATTTTGATTCTTTTTCTATATCTCTTTTAATGCTTCCAGAACCTCCGCCGCCATGAGTACAGAAAGGCATTATTATTTTATTAGAGAAATCAAAACTATTTAAAAATGTATTTATCGGAGGAGCCATAGTATTCCACCAATTTGGACTTCCTACAAATATAACATCGTAAGCATCTATGCTTTTTATATTATTTTTTAATTTTGGTTTATGATTATTGTTTATATCTCTTTTAGCTTCATTTAAAACTGTGTTATAACTTGGTGAATATGGCTTTTCTGGTTCAGCATAAAAAAAGTCTATTTCAGCATTTGGAAATTCTGATTTTACAACTTTTGCTATAAACTCAACAAGTTTTTTAGTGTTTGATGAATGTGAATAATATGCTATTAATGCTTTCATTTTTTACTCCTATTGTTATTAATAAAAAATATTATCTTCCTACTATTTCTAAATGTTCCTTCGGGTATCTTTCTCCTTGTATAGTTATTTTTGATATTGCTTCATTAATTTTATTTAATTCTTCATTAGTAAACGCTACATTAACAGAGTATATATTTTCTTTTAATCTTTCTATTTTTCTTGTTCCAGGTATTGGTACTATAAATGTTTTTTGATGCAATACCCAAGCTAATGCTATTTGTGATTTTGAAACATTTTTTGTTTTGGCAATATCTTCTAAAATATCAATCAATACTTGATTTTGTTTTAAATTTTCTTTTTGGAATCTTGGTACAGAACTTCTAAAATCATTTTTTGAAAACTCTGAATCAGTATTGAATCTTCCTGTTAAAAATCCTTTACCTAATGGAGAGAAAGGAACAAAGCCTATATTTAATTCTTCTAATAATGGTATGATTTCATTTTCCGGTTCTCTCCAAATCATAGAGTATTCGCTTTGTATAGCAGTTAATTTACATACTTTATCTGCTTTTTTTATAGTGTTTGCTCCGGGTTCTGAAATTCCCCAATATTTAATTTTTCCTTCTTTGATTAATTTTTTCATTGTTTCTGCTACTTCTTCGATAGGTGTATTAGCATCAACTCTATGAAGATAGTATAAATCAATATAATCAGTTCTTAATCTTTTTAATGAACCTTCCACCGATGTTTTTATAGTTTCTTTTTTGGAATCTAATACAGGTTTTCCATTTACTGTTTTTATGCCACATTTTGTAGCTATTACAACTTTATCTCTGTATTTCTCTAATGCCTCACCGACAATTTCCTCATTTTTATATGGTCCATAAGCTTCTGCAGTATCAAAGAAATTAACACCTAATTCTACAGCTTCATGTATGAGAGATATTAATTCTTTTTTATCATAATTTTCATCGTATACTACACCGTATCCCATACAGCCTAAACCTATTGCAGAAACTTCTAAATCTCCGAGCTTTCTTTTTTTCATGTTATACCTTCTTAAATTTTTTATTATCAAAATTTATTTCCCTACTCTGTCAGCATATTCTTTAGGATATCTGTCTCCATGAATTACTATTTTTGAAAGTGCTTCGTTTATATCATTTAATTCATTTTCTGTTAATACTATATCTGCTGCTGAAGTATTTTCTTTTAATCTTTCTAAACTCCTAGTACCAGGTATAGGGACTATGAAACTTTTTTGTGCCAATACCCAAGATAATGCTACTTGAGAAGGAGTGATATTTTTATTATTAGCAATCATTTTTATAAGTTCTATTAATTTTTGATTGGCTTCTAAATTTTCTTTTTTAAATCTAGGAACTATGCTTCTAAAGTCATCATTACCAAAAGAAGCATTTTTATCTATAGTAGCAGTTAAGAAACCTTTACCTAAAGGAGAAAAAGGCACAAAACCTATATTTAATTTTTCTAATAATGGTATAATTTCTTTTTCAGGGTCTCTCCACATCATAGAATATTCACTTTGTAATGCAGTTAATTTGCATATTTCATCAGCTTTTTTTATAGTATTTGTTCCGGCCTCAGATAGTCCCCAATGTTTAACTTTACCCTCTTTTATTAAATCTTTTATTGTTAAAGCTACTTCTTCAATAGGTGTATTAGGATCAACTCTATGAAGATAATATAAATCGATGTAATCGGTTTTTAATCTTTTAAGAGAGCCCTCTATAGATTTTTTTGTTGTATCAGGTTTAGCATTCAATATTTGTTTTCCATTTTCTATTTGTATTCCAAATTTTGTAGCTATTACAACTTTATCTCTATATTGTTCCAATGCCTCTCCTACAAGATTTTCATTTTCAAAAGGTCCATAACATTCAGCCGTATCAAAGAAAGTTATACCCATATCCAAAGCTTGATGAATTAAATAAATCATATCTTTTTTATTGGAAGCAGGACCATATCCATGACTCATTCCCATACATCCTAAACCAATAGCTGAAACTTCTAAATTTCCAAGCATTCTTTTTTTCATATTTATACCTCCTAAACTTTTATTTTTTACTTCCTATTATCAATAGATTTATTTAAATTAAATAATAATTAAAATAATCTTTAATACCAATCATGTTTTTCATTACGGTTTAATTCTGATATTCTTTTCATATCATCATCGCTTAATTGAAAATCATATATTTCTGTATTTTCTATTATATGTTCTCTATTGCTTGAACCTGGTATTACAATTACTCCTCTTTGTAAATTCCATCTTAATATAATTTGAGCAACTGATTTATTATATTTTTTTGCTATATCTTTTAATACTTTATCATTCAAAAGTTCTTTTTGATATCCTCTTCCTCCCAATGGATACCAGCCTTGAACAGCTGTACCCAAACTTTGTATATATTCTACAACATCAGTATCTTGATAGTATGGATGTATTTCATTTTGTACTAAAGCAGGCATTATATTTATCTTTGGAAGAAATTCTTTTAATTCTTTTATGTACCAATTAGAAAGACCTGCAGAACGAATCTTTCCTTCTTTTATAGCTTTTTCTATGGCCTTATACGCTTCAACATCGTTACTTCCTGGATGATGAAGCAGCATCATATCTATATATTCTACATTCAATTTCTTTAATGCATCATTTATAGCTTTCTCTGCATTATTATATTGATTAGGATATAACTTTGTAATGATAAAAATATCTTTCCTGTCAACTTTGGAATCTTTTACAGCCTTTCCAACAGCCTCTTCATTGCGGTATATGTATGCTGTGTCTATCAATCTTACTCCATTTTGTAGAGCATAAAGAACAGAATTATAGCAAACATCATTTAATAAACTATATGTTCCTATTCCATTTAAAGGTATTTCATAACCATTATTTAGTTTAACAGTTTTTGTATTGAAATTAAAATTGCCTTTCATATTATTAGCCTCTGCTTTTATATTCAATAGTATAATAAAAATTAACAAGAAACTTATAAAAGTATTTTTAATTATTTTTTCTTTCATAAAATGTACACCTATCATGCATAAAAATTATTTATATATTTTCAAAAATGAAACACATATAATGATTTAAAAATATTAAATCTTATAATTGCATAAATATTTTACTGTTTCAATATCTGTGTGAGATAAAAATAAACTTTGTTTAGTGTCAAGTTTAGAAATTTCTTTCATATCATTATCATCTAATTCAAAATCAAATACATTGAAATTTTCTATTATTCTTTCTTTGTGTACGCTTTTTGGTATAACAACAACATTTCTTTTTATAAGCCAATTTAATATAACTTGTGCTGTAGTTTTATTATGTTTCTTTGCTATGGACATTAGTACTTCATTAGTAAACATATTATTTCTGCCTTCAGCAAATGGTCCCCAAGATTCTATTTGAATATTATATTCTTTCATAAGTTTATTATCTTCTTCTCTTTGAAAGAATGGATGAGTTTCAATCTGATTTACCATAGGAGATATTTTATTATGCATAACAAAATCTAATAATCTATCAGGATAAAAATTGCATACTCCTATAGCTTTAATTTTTCCTTGATTATATAAGTCTTCCATAGCTCTCCAAGAACCATAATAATCTCCGAAAGGCTGATGTATCAAATATAAATCCAAATAATCTAATCCTAATTTGTTCATAGAAACTTCAAAAGCTTTTTTAGCATTGTCATATCCAGCATCGCTTATCCATAATTTAGTAGTGATAAACAATTCTTTTCTGTCAATTCCGCTTTCTTTTATGGCATCTCCTACAGCTTTTTCATTATTATAAGCAGAAGCAGTATCTATTAATCTGTATCCTGCTTCGATGGCATTTAATACAGATTTTTTACATTCTTCATAATCAGGTATTTGAAAAACCCCGAAACCTAATATAGGCATTTCAAGTCCGTTATTTAATTTCACTTTTTTCATGTGTCAATTCCTATTATTACTATCAATAAACTCGCTTTTTCTTAGCTAATAACTAAAGTTATTAGCTGCTCGTTTATTTCTGTTGTTGCTATCAATAAACTCACTTATTACAATTCATCAAGTTTATTCAGCAATGATTTTTTAATTATAGCATTAGAGTGCACTCTAATGTCAATAGCCATTTATCATAAAATTTTATTTTTTAATTAATGCTAAAAGTTATTTCAACACTTCCTCTTCCAAGTGTATCTTTAAGTCCTGATGTATTTTCTATATATCCTATTTTTGTATAACTATAAGATGTTGAAAAGTTTTCATAAAAAAGAACCAAACAATTATTACCATAAAGCATAAAGTCTCCTGTTCTTATGCTGCCGCCTCTTGAAGATTGTGTAGTAAGACTTTTATTTAAATTATGATATTTTTCATTGGCATTTAAATCGTTCATATTTATAGTTAAAGGCATCATAGATAAAAATTCTTTTGCTGTTTGATTATCATAAAGTATTAATTTATATTCCTTATTATTTATTTTTAAATTAACTGAAGTATTTAAAGTATTCATAGTGGTTGTATTATCTCCATAAACAGAATTGCATGCTATCATTGAAAAAAATAATAAACTAAAAAAATATTTTTTTATTTTCATTGATGTTTAACCTTAATCTTCTTTATTTTCTTTCTTTTTTAACATGTTTTTTTCACGAATAGCCATTTGACTTTCATAATTTTCTATTTTTTTATTTAATTTATTTACAGTTGCCTGAAGTTCATCTAATTTTTCCTGCATTGCATCCCTATGACTTACAAGCAATTGCTTTCTTGCTTCCAATGTAGCATCACCTTTATTGTATAACTTTATATATTCTATTATGGACTCTATAGACATACCTGAATTTCTCATACATTTTGAAAATTCTATCCACCCTAAATCATAATCTGTATAGTTTCTTATACCACTTTCACTTCTTTGAACTTCAGGTATTATTCCTATTCTTTCATAATATCTTAGTGTATCAGTGGATAATTCTGTTTTTTTGCTTACTTCTGCTATTGTCATAATATTGACCTCCATTTTTTTGTAATTATATCATTGGAGTGCACTCTAATGTCAATATAAAAATATTCAAATATGATAATTATATTTTAGTATATTATCTTATTATATCAAATACTTATGTATTATAATTATTTATAACAAAAAAGTATTAAAAATTCTTATATTTTATCTAATATTTGATATATTAATTAATAGTTGACTTTATAGTATAATTTAGTATAATTTATAATAGTGAAATTATGATTTTTATATTAGGAAGGTTATGTCAGATTTAAGTTTTAGAGTGCTTGATTGGGATTTTTTTGCCCCTAATATAGATAAAAAATTTATATTAGATAATTTAAATGAGAATATAAATATTTCTTACGGTGAAACCAATCCGGACTTGGATTTTATACCGAGAGCACAAAAAAGAAGACTCAGTCAGATAACAAAATTATCATTTGAGTCTGTGAAAAATATTCTAAAAGAAAATGATCAAATACCTATATTTTTTGTATCTAAATATGGAGAAATAAAACAGCAGTATAATATATCTAAAAAAATAGTTACAGAACATGAGGTATCTCCGGCACTTTTTAGCTTTTCCGTTTTCAATACAGCGGTTGCACAGCTTACAATATTTTATCAAAGCCATGAAAGAGCTATTGCTGTTACATGTTATGATAATTTTATTGATACGGCACTTTTACAAGCAACTTCATTTTTGAAAACTTCAGAACATAATAAAGCACTCATAATTATAGCTGATGAAAAATTACCTGAAAGCTATGAAATTATATCAAATGACAATAATTATTCATTTGCATGTTCTTTTCTTGTATCTATAGATGATGCTGATATTGACATAAACGTTATAGACAGCGACATTAAAAAAGATGAAAATTCTATCATAGATTTCATTAAATTTATCTCAACAGATACTCCTAATTTGAAATTGGGAAAAATCGAATTAACAAAAAAATAACCTTATCTTTTATAGATTTATGTAAAATATTTTTTAAAGGAGAATTATAAAATGACTATTGAAGAGCAAATAAAACAAATAGTAATAGAGGCAGCAAATTTAGAAGGCGTTACAATAGATGATATAGATACTGATGCTCCATTATTTGGAGATGAATTAGGTCTTGATTCTATAGATGCTTTAGAAATAGGCGTTGCTATAAGAAAGAAATTTAATATAAGTTTTTCAGATATAGAAGAAAACAATAAAAAACATTTTTATTCTGTAGCTACATTAGCTAAATATATAAGAGAAAATTCAGAGCATAAATAATATATGAGAAAGTTAACTAATACAAATTTTTATTTATTAAAAGATTCAGAGGATATTTTTCTTATTAATAAAGAAAATAAAAGTTCCATTACGTATAAAAAATTTGTTAGTGATATAGTACGTATTTTGGAATATATATCTAAATGTAAAGAAGATACTATTACAATATTTATTGAGGATGCATACAGATTTATTGCAGTTGTTACAGCCGGATTTATTCTTAAAAAAAGAGTGAATGTTCTCAATAATAATAGTCCGAAATATGTTGAGAGTATATTGGATGATTCAATGATTTACATATCTGACAGCAGTAAATCAGCTGTAGATTTGGATGAAATATTTAAAAGCAGCTGTAATGATAAATGGTTTGATTTACTTAAAGAAACCTGCATAGATGAAAATGTTAATATTAATTTTTATACTTCGGGATCAACAGGATATCCTAAACTTATAGAAAAAACATTAAAGCAATTTGAGGCAGAAGCTTCAAAAATTGTTAATCAATTTACAAATGATATAACAGATTCTGTGTTTTTATATACAGTTCCTCATTATCATAGTTATGGATTTGTTTTTGCTGTTTTGGTGCCATATATGTTGGAATTAAAATCTTTAGATAATAGAATTAATTATTTAGAGACTATTAATAATTTTTCTGAGTATAAAAGAATTACTATAGTTACAACTCCTGCATTTTTGAAAAGAATAGATAGAACTTCATTAAAAATCAATGCTGAATGGCATTTATTTTCTTCTACTGGAGTATTGGATAAAAAAGTTAATGACCTTTGTAAGGAAGTATTTAATACTGATGCTACAGAAATTTACGGAAGTACAGAAGCCGGTGCTATGGCATATAGAAGAAGAAGTGAAAATGAACTATGGACTAGACTTAGTGTTGTTCAATTGAAAGTAGATGAACATGGAAGTATAGAATGTTGTTCTGGTTATACTGGTGATGATGTTTGGATTCATGTAGGTGATGTTGTTGATATGAAAAATGAAAATGAATTTGAACTTATAGGAAGAGAAGATTCTATAGTGAAAATAGAAGGGAAAAGAATCAGTGTTCAGCAGATAGACAGACAGATATTGATGGATAAGCATTTTAAAGACAGCTATACTATATATTGTAAATCTGATAAGAGGGAATATATAGCTTCTTTTATAGTGCTTAATAATAATGATAGAAATGCAGATCATATGAAAAGATATATTATAGAATATTTAAAAGGATATTTTGAAACGGTAGTTTTACCTAAAAAAATATATTTTGTGGATAGAATTCCAAGAAGCGAAATTGGTAAAATAGATAGAAATGCACTTGATGCTATAATGCAAGGAAATTAAGTTGAATAATTATACTATAGAAGAGCAAAGCAGCGATATGTTTAAAGTAAAAGTTTTTATAGATGAAAATTTGCCGTATTTTGATGGACATTTTGATAATTTTAAACTTTTGCCTGCTGTGGCACAAATAAAGATTATAATTGATATATCAAAAAATATTTTTTCTAAGGATATTATAGTTACTAAATTATTGAAGCTTAAATTTACTAATATGATTTTTCCAAATTCTAATATTATTGTTGAAGGTATATACACAAATAATATTCTTTCTTTCAAAATATACGATGAAGATAAAAAATATTCAGATGGTAAAATTTATTTTGCTTAGAGGTTTTATCTTATGAGTCATTGGAGTGAAGAAAAAGAAATAGGCAATAGGTGGAAAGCATTATTTTCTGCTTTTGTTTATAGAGTATTAGGAAGAACATTTATAATTATATATCTTATTCCTATTAGTATTGTTTATTTCTTTTATTCAAAAAATAGAATGAAGGCTTCAAGAGAATATCTCAAAAGAATGTCTAAATACAATAAGAAGATAAAATCTAATATAATATGTTCATATAAACATCTGCTTTCATTTGTGGTTTCTATTGCAGAAAAAATAGCAGCTTGGGACGGTGATATACCTATAAAAGACTTGATAGTGAAAACTAAAGATGATTATGAAAAAGTTATCAATTTGCTTGATAATAAAAATGGAATGATAATCTTATTTTCACATATTGGAAATATTGAACTTTTAAAGGCATTAGCTGTTATAAATGAAGGCAATCCTATTAAAAATTATAAAATAAATATAATAATGGATTCCAGAGTAAATAAAAATGTTAATATATTTATGGGAGAAGGAAAAAATAATTCCTTTATAGATTTCATAGATGCTTCAAATATGGGACCTCAAACTATTATCAGTATAGAAGATAAATTAAATAATGGTGAAATTGTTGCAATAGCAGGAGACAGGACTTCTAATAAAACTGATAAAGTCAATTATGTAAATTTTTTAGGAGAGGAGGCTCCTTTTCCTTGCGGTGCTTTTTTAATACCTATTTTACTTAAATATCCTGTTTACTATTTTTTTGCTTTAAGAGAAAAAGATAAAATACTTTCAAAGAAGTATAATTTTTACATACATTCATCTAAAATAAAATTAGACACTGAGGAACTTAAAAACAGAAAGAGAAAAAATGAAATTATATTAGAATTAACGAGAGAATTTGCTTCTATTATTGAAAAAAAAGCTATAGAGTATCCTTATCAATGGTATAATTTTCATGATTTTTGGTATAAGGGAAATTAGTTTATGAATAAAAATACTTATAAAAAAAAAGTTTATTTAGAAAATGATTATTATATAAAACCTTCTTTTTATGATTTAGATCCTATGGGGGTTGTTTGGCATGGTAATTACATAAAATTTATGGAGCAGGCTAGGGAGGCTATGCTTTCTATTATAGATTATGATTATGATATTATGACAGCTAAGGGAGTTATGTGGCCTATAGTAAAACTTGAAATAAAATATATTAACTCCATTAAATTAAATCAAAAGGTAAGAATACATACAGCTATTACAGAATATTTAAATGGAATGAAAGTAGAATATACTTTTTATGATGAAAATAACAAAATAATATCTAAATCTTCTACATTGCAAATGCCTATAGATTCAGAAACTAGAAAAGGTTTTTTAAATAGTCCTAAAGATTTTATAGAAAGAATAGAAAGAATTAATAATTAAATATAAATTTTTTTTACAAATTAGTTGTTTTTTGTATTTATATAATATACTATACAAATAATAATTAGGAAATAATATAAAGATGAGAAAAATATATTTATTAATAATATTGATGGTATCTTCTTCATTGTTCGGTCAAATAAAAGAAGAATACAAAAATGCTAAATTATTAAAAGGTACATATACTCAGATAGTTACGCAAAGAGGAAAAAGTTTTGAATCTTCCGGAGAATTTTTAATTGCAAACGGCTATGGTATATGCTGGTTTACTAAAGAGCCTAAAGAATCAATTACTGTTATGGGAGATAAAAATGTTACTCAAATACTTCCAAACGGTACAAAGAAAATTATGGCAGATTCAAGCAATGCTATGTTTTCTCAAATAGCAAATATAATAAAATCTATATTTACTTATGATGAAAAAACTATAAAAGAATCTTTCAGCCAAAGTATTGAAAATAATATAATTGTTTATACTCCGAAAACTGATGAGCTAAAAAAAATTATGTCTAAAATAGAAGTATCTTTTGCTAAAGAAGGATATATAGAAAAAATAAAGATATATTCTAAAAATTCAAGTACAACAGAATATATAATGAAAGTTTTATCCAAATCAGATACTTTGACTTCTGAGGAGATAAAATATTTTGAGTAATAGAAAGCCTCTTATATTTTTGTGGCTGTTTTTTCATATATTTGCTGTTGTTGTATTTGTAATAAGACATGAGAATATTGCCAAAATAGATACTAATTTTTTATCTATAACTCCAAAATTTCTTGAAGATAAAGATTTTCAAAAACCTTTAGAGGATTTCTTTTTAAAAAATTCAAGCACTGTAAAAATATTTGTAGAAAGTGAAGATTTTGATATTGCTAAAGATAATGCTTTGAAATTAGAAAAATATATAAATGAATTGGATACTAATATTCAAGTTAATTTGTATTCTAAAAATTATGATGATGTTTTAAACATGATTGTAAAATATAAATATCAGCTTCTTCCAAATGAAATAAGAAATTATTTACTTAATGATGAAGCTTATATTGTATCAGAAAATTCGCTTGCCAATTTTTATTCTCCGTTTTTCATACCTATAGTTGATAATGTAGAAGATGATCCTTTCTTTGTAGTGAATTCCAAAATAAATGAAATTTTAGTATCAGAAAATAATATGGAATCAAGAGACGGCATACAGTTTATTAATTATGATAATAAATATAATGTTTTGCTTAATATAGATATGCCTAAAAAGATAGACAGCGATAATTTTTTTAATAATCTTACATCTTTTTTAAACACTTTGGAAACTAATGAAAATATAAAAACATATATATCAGGTGTTCCTATTCATACATATTATAGTCAAAAGAGTGCCCAAAGAGAAATTACTATTATATCTATTGTGTCTTTAATAGTTATTTGTCTTATGTTTATATTTGTATTTAAATCTGTAAAGCCGTATATTATTTCTATGTGTACAATATTTTTGGCAGGAGCTTCAGCATTTTTATTGTCATCAGTATTTTTCAGCTCTATTCATATATTTACATTTGTATTCGGAACTAGTTTGATAGGTATATCAATAGATCATTCAATACATTTTATAACTGAATGGTACAATGAAAAAGATAAAAAAGAAGTATTAAAAAAAATATTTCCAAGCATGCTTTTAGGGTTTATAACTACAATAATAAGTTATTTATCATTATCTTTAACTTCTCTTACATTATTAAAACAAATAGCATTATTTTCAATATTCGGACTTATAAGTTCATTTTTAACAGTAAACATAATGTATCCTATTATATTTAAAAATGATAAAAGGGTAATAAAAGATTCTGTACTTAGTTTGAGTAAAAATATATTAAGCAGATATGTTAAATTAATTAATATTAAAATAATAGCAATATTTTTTATAATAGTTATTTTAGTTTCTATATTAACTATACCTAGAATTAAGGTTAATTTTTCTGCTAATCAGCTTTATAGTACACCTGATTTTTTACTTGAAAGTGAAACAGAAGTTTATAAAAGATTAAATACATCTCTTGCAAAAAATATTATTATATCAAGAGGTGATACTTTATCTAAAGCATTAAAGGCAGAAGAGAGTATAGAAAACTCTTTTACAAATAATTATATGGCAATATCTAGGGTACTGTATTCAGAGGAAAGGCAAAGAGATAATATAAAACTTGTAGAAGAAAAATTAATGCCTCTTTTAAGGACTCAAATAAATTCACTAGATTTAAATGAAAGTTCTTACAATAAGATAATGACAGAGTTTAGTAATGTAAAAAATGAAATTTTGGATATAAATACAATAATAGATGAGCCTAGCTTTAGCGATCTTAAAAAAATTATTGTTACAAATAATAATAAATATTTTCTTATAGCAACAAGTGATTATAATACAAATAATATAGTAAAGTCTGCGAATAAAGATGTTAAGATATTTAATATTAATGAAGAAATAAATGATGCTTTGGATAGTACGGCAAAAACTGCTTTAAAAATGGCAATAATTGCTTATATTTTAATATTTATAGCCATGATGATTTATTTTAATAAAAAACAGGCTTTAGCTATAATTTTGGTTCAAATGATGTCAATACTTATAAATTTGTCTTTGCATTCTATATTTTCAATAAATATAAATATATTTTCAATATTTGCTTTGATACTTTCAATAGGAATATCTATAGATTATGCCATATTTTTCTCTAACAGTGCTGCTGATAAAGAGATAACATTTTTGGCTGTATTTTTGTCTATGATGACAACTGTTTTATCATTTGGTACATTAGCATTCAGCGGATTTATACCAGTAAAATCCTTTGGTTTATTTTTATTTATAGGAGTTTTATCATCATTTATAATTTCTCCTATATTGTTTAAATTTAATAAATTGGTTAGGAATGTTTAATATATAGTGTATTCCTCCTATCAAGAACTATTTGACATTTTTATTATAGAATTATATACTGAATTCTGAGGTGCATTTATGAGTAATTTTTTATTGGATTTTGGAATTATTAATTGTTTAGCTAGGAACAAAGATGAACTCTACAGCAGATATTTTTTAAACGGAGAATATGGTTTAAAAGAGAATAATGATTATACTAAAAAATTTTTTCTTGGTAAAATAGATAATGATTTCTTTAATTTTGAACTTGATAACCCTTATAATAATAAAATAAATAAAATGGCTTTGCATGCTTGCAATCAATTGAAGCCTATTATAGATGAAGCTAAAAAAAGATATGGAAAAAATAGAATATCTGTTATAGTGGGAACATGTGAAAATGGAAGCGATGAAACAAAAGATTATATATTAAAAGGCACTGTTTCAAATGAAAAAAGAATACTTGTTATGCAAAGTTTGAATATATGCTGTGATTTTTTACAAAAGTATTTTGATGTAAGCGGCATATCATTTACAATATCAACGGCTTGTACATCAAGTGCTAATGCTATTATTACTGCTGATGAACTTATAAGAAGCAATGTAATAGATGCAGCAATAGTTGGCGGAGCCGATGTTGTAACTGATACTGTTGTTTATGGATTCGATTCTCTTGAAGTAGTTGATTATAATAAGACAAATTCTTTTTCAAAAAATAGAAGCGGAATTAATTTAGGTGAGGGAGCTGCTTTTACAGTACTTGCAAGAGAAAATTTTATTGATTCTAAAGATGCTCTATATCTTAAAGGTTATAACAGTAATTCAGATTCTCATCATATGACTAGTCCTGATATAGAAGGAAATACAACAAGCAAATGTATTAATGATGCTTTAAAAAAGGCTGATATGAATATAAATGCTATAGATTATATTAACCTTCATGGTACTGGAACTTTGATAAATGATAAAATGGAAAGTACCACTCTTAATAAAGTTAATGCTTCTAATATATACTGCAGTTCGAGTAAAACATCATTCGGACATACTATAGGTGCTGCCGGTGCAATGGAGCTTGGAGTATGTTTTATTACACTTTCAAGCATGAATAAAGAAAAAATACTTCCTCCTCATATATATGACGGGGAGTATGACGATGGTTTAGATAAAATAAATTTGGTTAATGGAAAAGTACAAGCTGACAGACTTGAAAACTGTATGAGTGTGTCATTTGGTTTCGGCGGAAGCAATACTTGTTTAATAGTTGGTAAATAATTTTGTATGAAAAATAAATATAACTTAAATATACCTCATAAAGGCAAAATGCTTTTAATAGACGGCATTATTGATATTAATTTTGATGATAATGAAATACTTACTTTCTCTGATATAAAAAAAGATAATATTTTTTATGATAATTCAGAGATTGAAGGTATAGATTCATATATATTTACTGAGTATGCTGCACAAACTTCGGCTGCTTATAATGGTGCTTTATCTAATAATACGAATGATAAAAGAGTAGGGTTTATTTTAAATATAAAAAAGCTGATTGTTATATTGATAAAGTAAAATCTAATAATAGAGTTTATATATTCGTAAAAGAAACTTTGAAAGATAATAATATAGCTTATTATGACGGAGAAGTAATTATTTATAATGATGACATTAATAATTTAGAAGAATATAAAACTGTAAGTAATAAAGCAGAAAAAGTTATGAACTGTTCTATTATGGTTATGGAAAGTTCAGCAGATAATTTAATGAATGGATAAATTGATGGGAAATAAAAACAAATCTATTTTAATAACAGGTGCTTCCGGAAGTATAGGACTTGCAATATCAAAAAAGATTATAGCCAATGGTTATGATGCTATAATGTGCTATAATAAAAATGATTCTTTTATAGATGATATTAAAAATTACGCTAAAGATTATGATGTTAACATAAGATTTATGAAAATAGATGTTTCAAACAGAGAAGAGTCTAAAAATATTTTATTAAATGATATTGAAGAAAATTCTGCCTATTACGGTATAGTTCTTTCGTCCGGTATAACAATGGATAATGCTTTTCCAGCTATGACAGGAGAAGAATGGGATAGAGTTATTGATATAAATCTTAAAAGTTTTTACAATATAGTAAATCCTGCAATAATGCCTATGATAAGAAATAAAAATGGCGGACGCATTATAGCTATAAGTTCTATATCTGGAATTATAGGAAATAGGGGACAGGTTAATTATTCTGCATCAAAAGCAGGGCTTATTGGAGCTGTAAAATCTTTGGCTATAGAATTAGGTAAAAGAAACATTACAGTAAACTGCATAGCACCGGGTGTTATAGAAAGTGAAATGATAAATGATGATATAATAGAACATGCTAAAAACATGATAGCTTTAAAAAGAATCGGTAAACCAGAAGATATTGCTAATGCTGTAAACTTTTTATTATCAGAAGAGGCAAATTATATTACTAAACAGGTTATTAGTGTAGACGGCGGAATGTTTTAATAGCGGGAAGCTATGACATCTGCCTCCCGCTGATTTTTATATGTGCTATGCTAATTGCTTGTTTTCTCGTTTTTCTTCAGAACGTGATACAATTACAGTACCTACTAAATCTCCTAAACAATTCATCATAGTATAACCCATATCTATAAGAGCAAATATTCCAGATATTATACCTACAACTTCCAACGGCAAACTAAATGCATCCATAACTATAGCGATAGTTACTATTCCGCCTCCAGGTACTCCTCCTGCTCCTGTTGTTAATATTAAAGATATTATTATAACTTTTATTAATATTTCTATGGATATTGGTGCATTAATTGCTTGTGCGGCAAAAAGAAAAGTTATAGCCAACATCATACCATTACCGTCTTTATTTACTTGAGAACCCAATGGTATTGTAAAACTTGATATTGATCTTTTGCATTTTAATTCATCAGCACATGAAATGCTTATTGGAATACAAGCTAAACTAGAGCTGGTTCCTAAAGCAGTTATTATTAAAACGGATGCTTTTTTTAGGAACTCTATAGGGTTCATTCCTGAGAATAATATTAATAATATTAAATATACAGCCAAATGTAATATTATAGATATGTATGAAGCTCCTAAATATTTAGCTAAAAATCCTATTAGATCGCTTCCGTATGTTCCTACAGTGCATGCCATTAAAGCACAAATACCTATAGGAGCATAAAGCATTATTCCTCCTATTATTTTATTGAAAAGTTTTGCTAATGAATTAAATAAGTTTGTAAGTACTAATCTATCATCTTTTTCTAAAAATAATATAGCAACTCCAACTATTGCACTAAATACAACTATTTGATCGAATCTTCCATTAGTTAAAGCTTCAAAAATATTAGGAGGCAATAAACCTATTATAGTTTCTCCAAAAGAAGGGATAGTTTGAATTGCAGTTTCATAGCTTCCTTTTAATTCAAATCCAACTCCTGGTTTAAAAATATATCCTGATAATAGTCCTATAATAATTGCTATACATGTTGTGAAAAAATAGTATAACATTATTTTGATTCCGACTCTTCCAAAAATTTTGGGATCATCTAATGATGATATTCCAGATATTAGATTTACTATAACTAAAGGCAATGCTGCCATTTTCAAAATATTTAGAAATATAGTACCTAATGGTTTTATTACCAAAATTTTTTCTCCAAATATTGAACCTAATATTATTCCAATTATCATAGCTATGAGTAATTTGGTTAAAAGTGATAGTTTTTTATAGTAAGAGAATATTTTCATTTTTTTCTCCTGTTTTTTTATATTTTAGAAATTTCATCAATTGCTTTAGCAGCTATATCCATTTGTTCTTCTGTATTATAGAAATTAATACTCAATCTTATATAGCCCGCACGCATTGTACAGTAGATTTTATACTTAGATAATATTTCCTGCACTTTTTCCTCTTGATTATTAGGGTAATAAATACATACTATTCCGCCCCAATTTTTTTCATTTTTAGCCTGTACAACAGTTAAAGGAATATTCTTTAATGATTCTCTTAATCTTCTTTCTAATTTTCTTATATGATATTCTATTTCATCTATACCTAATTCTAATATAAGATCTATACCTTTTGATATTGCTAATATACAATTATAATTTAAATTTCCAGCTTCAAATCTTCTGGCATGAGGATACCATTCTATATATTCAAAATTATCAGTTATAGATGGAGGAGATATATGATTTATTGTACTTTGATATCCAGCACAATATGGTATTATTTTTTCGACTATATTATCACTACAGTATACAAACCCAGCTCCTAATGTTCCTAATAATCCTTTATTAGTTCCGCATGTTAAATAGTCTATATTCATTTTTTGTACATCTATATTCATTCTTCCTACTGATTGTATCCCATCTACGGCAAAAATTACTCCTTTCTTTTTGCATTCTTCTCCTAAAAAATATAAATCAGATAGAAAACCTGTTGAGAACTGTATAGATGATACTATTAGTATTTTTGTATTATTGTCTATAGCATTTGCCATTTCTTTATAGTCTACTTCTCCGTTTTTATTTTTAATAACCTTTAATACAATACCTTTCTGTTCATGCATATTAATCCAAGGAAATAAAGCTGATTGATGTTCTTGATCGGCTATAATAACATTATCCCCTTTCTTTAGAGGGTATCTGCTGGCTAATATAGACATTCCCTCACATGTATTTTTCACAAAAGCTATTTCATGTGAATATTTTGAATTAATTAGTTTTGAAATTTTTTCTCTTGTCTCGTTGACTATATTCCAAGACTTTGATACAAGGTTTATGCCGAAATTTTGTACATACTCTTCCATATAACTTTTGTATGACTCTTGTACTCTTTTTGGCGGCATAACAACAGAAGCAACATTAAGAAATATTACTCCATTCAAAAAACTAAATTCTTCCTCAATAAGTTTTTTGTTTAACATATTAATCCTCCTATTACTGTTAGATGATATTATATTTGACTAATAAATATCAGTTTTGTATTTTTTATCAAAAGTATATATTTTAATATTGTATAGATTGTTGTATTAACTAATTTTTTTATACTATATTATTGACAATTTATTAATATTTGGTAGAATAAGTATTGTAAAAGTTTTGTACGTAATATTCCATCAAATTTTAGTGCTAAAAATATTTGGAATATTACGTTTTATAAAAAGTTATACTTATTTGAGTAATACGGTTATTCAGCATAGATGTTCCTCACTAAATTTTTTTATTAATATAATTGTATACGCTGTATTTGCTAATATCATAATATTTTGCTATTATATTGCTGGCATTTTTAATTCTCATAGCTCCTTTTTCATTTAAATACTGTACTCCTTTAATTTTATCTTCTCTTGTCATATTTGCGACTGGTACTCCGATATACTGTATGGATTTTTGTATTAAATTTATTAATAAATCTTCTGTGTTAGTTATCACAGTATCCACTTTATCATCATTGGATTCTTTGGACATGCAAATTTTTTCTAATATTTTATTGGCATTTAATAGTTCTGTTATATCTAAATTTACACATAAACTTCCCATTATTTTGCCTTTGCTATTTTTTAAATATATTGTACTGCTTCTCAAAAAATATCCGTCTAATGTCTGATTTATATAATTAAATTTGCCGTCAGATTCTTCCTTTGCTTGCAATACTTTTAATCCTATATTTGTTCCTCCCATTCCTACTTTTCTATTAGTTACTTCTCCATTAACAATTGCAACAATTGTTGAATCAAATGGTTTAGAATAATCATGTATTACAAATTCGCATCTGTTTCCGAATTGTTTTCCCAATCCTCTTATTATATCTTCCAATAACGGCAGTATATCTTTTATTGTATCCATAATTATCTTTTATCCCTTAATGCCATAACTTCTATTTCTACTAATATATTTCTTAGTTCTACTCCTATTGTTGTTCTTGTTGGAAAAGGTTTTGGCATAAGTTCTCTATAAATTTCATTCATTTCATCAAAATATTTTATACTAGATAAATATACATTGCTTTTTACAATATTCTCCAATGAACTGCCGGCTTCTTCAAGTATAGATTTAATATTTTCTATGCATTGTTTTGTCTGAAGTTTTATATCATTTGGAATTTCTTTGTTTTTTGGATTTTCAGGTCTTTGTCCTGCAACAAAGATAAAATCTCCAGCTAGTATGCATTGAGAATAGGGACCTGCTGGCTGCGGAGCATTATCTGTCTTTAATTCTATTTTTTTGTTTGTCATAATATTACTCCTTAATTTTGTTTTATATAATAAATATAGTTTTTATTTTTATCATTGTCAATGAATTTACACAAAATTTTTAGGATTTACACAAATTTTTTAATAAAATTATATAATTTATATGAATAAATAAATATTTATTGACTGAGTTAATAATAAGTAATAGGAAATTGTTTAATTGAGTAATTAGTTTTGATTAAATAGTATATTTTTTTATAAAGTTATTAATAGTATCCCAATATAGATTTTCATCGGATAATACTGCTTTTATATGTTCTCCGTTTTTGATTATTAATTTTTCTTTATCTGAACAGCATGCATCATATAATTTATTAACCATATTAGGATTAACTAATGAATCTTTATCCCCATGTATAAAAAGTATAGGCACTTTGGATTTTGATACAGCATTTATTACATTAATATCATCAAATGAAAAACCAAGTCTAATTTTTGTCATAAATGAAGTAAGCGGTATTATAGGAAAAAACGGCAGTTTATAGGATATATCAAGCCTTTCTTTAAGCTGTTCTTTAGCACTGGTAAAACCTGCATCTTCTATGATGGCTTTGACATTATTTTCTATATTTTCACAACTGCACATCATAACAGCATTAGCTCCCATTGAAATACCGTATAAAATTATTTGAGAATTTTCATAATTATTTTTTATATATTCAATCCAAGAAAGTATATCTAATCTCTCCAAATATCCAAGCGAGTATATTTTTCCTTCACTTTCTCCATGAGTTCTCAAATCAATTAATATTATATTAAATCCCATATTATAATATTTTTCAGCAAAATATTTCATATAAGCTCCTCTGCCTTCATAAGGATGAGCTATTATTACATATACATTACTTTTATCATTTTCTATAATATGAGCATGCAGTTTCATGTTATCGATTGAAATTGTATATATATCTTTTTGACTGCTTTCAAACCATTTTCTTCTGTTTTCTTTGATTTGTTTTTGTTCTTCCGTTTCTTTTTTATCTTTTTCTTTTCTTTCAAAAAGTTTTTTATTAGTTTTTATGAATATTTTATTTACAAAATGATTTGGTATTATAACAAATAATACTGTTATTATTATAAATATAATAATGCATAAAATAAACATAATAAATAGTTTTTGAGATTAACAGAAATTATATATTTTTATTCATTTTCTTTAGAATCTGTGGCTATACTTAATCTTGTAAATCCGGCATTTTTGACACTGTCTATAACAGATATTAATATCTGAGTTTTTACATCTTCATCAGATCTTATCTCTACAGGTTTTTCTAGTTCTCCCTCTGTTTTTGCTAAATCTGCTAGATTAACATCCAAATCTTCAACTAAATATCCATTAATATATTTTTGTCCATCTTTGGATATTGTTATGACTATATTTTCATTTTTTTCAGAACCTACAGCAGAACTTGACTTTGGAAGGCTTATTTCTATTTGAGGAGTTTCAACAATAGTGGAACCCACCATGAAGAAAATTAGTAAGTTAAATACTATATCTATCATGGGGGTTAAATCTATTCCGCTCTTTATTTCAAATCTTCTTCTGAATTTCATTTATATTCCGCTATTGTTTTTATATAAAATTATTGAACATTTATAGTTCTTACATTACTTAGGAAATGCTGACCTTTATATAAAATAGAAATTTTATATTCTCCTTTTCCATATTCTGCTTTAAATGTTCTTCCTAATATACTATTTCCCATATCTTTTACATCATATATAATATTTCCTATATATGTTTTTCCGTCATCACCTGCTATGCGTGCTTCTTTATCAGCCATTTCAACAGCAATTTTAAAATCAGTGAAAGCAGCCTTATTTAATATTCTATATTTTACGGTTATATCGTCACCATATTTTGCAGTATCTGAGAAGTCTACAGATTCTGCTACTATATCAGCAAATGTTACAGTAACATATACACCTACACCTCTTTTTACTGCACCAACTCCTATAGAGTTAAAACTTTTATTTAAGATATTTTTTTTACTGTCAGGAGTACTCATTAAATTTTTTACTATAGTTTCAGCTGCTTTTTTATCTGTAAAAGGTATAACATCTAATTTTCCTAAACTTTCACTTATGTTTCCTACCATTTCCGGATATAATTTAACTTGTCTTGCCTTAGAATCTAATCCATCTAAATCTGTATTGCTGAAAAACTTGTTTTTTGCCATATTGTCAGCATGATATAATGCTAAAGAATGCAGTCTTTGATTATTTGGCAAAGGAGGAAGTGATACCTTACTTCTTTCTAAATTGATTAGTCTCAATACTTCATCTTCAATAGTATTGGCACTCAATATTAGGGTTGATAAAAATACTAATATGATTACAAAATTCAACTTTTTCATTGAAATCTCCAAAATATTTTATTATTGCTATATATAAAAGCCTATTTTATAACATATTGTAAAAAAATAAAATAGTAAAACTTTATTTTTAAAGTTAATTATTGTAAATAAAAAATTAATTGATAAATCTGTTTAGTATGGTATAATCGACTTAATTTAATTATAAATTATGGAGTTATTTTATGAACGTTTTAGTAATCAATTCAGGCAGTTCAAGTATTAAATACCAATTATTTGCTATGCCTGAAGCTAAAGTTTTAGCCAAAGGTTTATTAGAGAAAATAGGAGAAGAGATAAGTGCTTTAAAGCATACAGCAGTAGAAAAAGGAAAAGAAAAGAAATTAGAGCAAAAAGTTCCAGATCATAAAGCAGGTATGTCTTTAATTTTCTCACTTTTAACAGATAAAGAAGTTGGAGTTATATCTGATATGAAAGAAATATCTGGTGTAGGACATAGAGTTGTACATGGCGGAGAATCTTTCAGCAACAGTACATTAATTACAGATGAAGCTATAAAAGCTATTGAAGATTGCTGTGATATAGCACCTCTTCATAACCCAGCAGGTTTACAAGGTATAAGAGCTTGTCAGGAAATATTAAAAGATGTAAAAATGGTTGCAGTTTTTGATACCAGCTTCCATCAAACAATACCTGAGCATGCTTATATGTATGCAGTTCCTCATGAATGGTATGATAAATATAAAGTACGCCGTTATGGTTTCCATGGTACTTCACATAAATATGTTTATGGAGAATTCTGCAAAGTTAATAACAAACCTAATGCTAATGTTATAGTTTGTCACTTAGGTAACGGTGCCAGCGTAACAGCAGTAAAAGAAGGTAAATCTGTTGATACTAGTATGGGTTTAACTCCATTAGAAGGTTTAGTAATGGGTACTAGATCTGGAGATATGGATCCTGCTGTTGTTACTTTTATAATGGGTAAAGAAAGCAAGTCTGCTAAAGAAATGGACAATATTTTAAACAAAAAAAGTGGTCTTTTAGGTGTTTCTGGTGTAAGCAATGATATGAGAAACTTGGAAGAGGCTTCTAAAACTAATCATAAAGCAGCTTTAGCTATAGATATGTTCTGCTATAGAGTAAAAAAATACATAGGTTCTTATATGGCTGTACTAGGTCATCTTGACGGTATAGTATTCACAGGCGGTATAGGTGAAAATAGTGCATTTATAAGAGGTAAAATTCTTGAAGGTTTAGATGAACTTGGTATTAAATGTGATGCTGATAAAAACTCTAAAGCTAGAGGATGTGCTAACTTTGAAAAAGACGGTGCTGCTATTAAACTTTATGTTATAGCTACTGATGAAGAAAAAGCTATAGCAATGGATACTTATAATATTGCTTTAAAATAATTTAATATAACATTTATAAATAGGGTATCTTTATATTTAAGATGCCCTATTTTTATAACTAAAGGTTCTTATTAATGGTATTAAATTTAGATAGTTTGAAAGATTCAATTAATGCTTTAGATAGATCTATTAAAGTTTATAATAAAATTCAAAATGATGATAATGATTTGATTCTTACTGTTAGGGCTGGAGTAATACAAAATTTTGAAATAGCATTTGAACAAAGTTGGAAATTTATTCAACGTTGGCTTAATGAAAATATAAGTCCTGATATAACTAGCGGTATCACTAAAAAAGAATTGTTCAGACTTGCTGCTAAGAATTTACTGATAGATGATGTTGAAAAATGGATTAAATTTAAAGATGCTGGAAATTCTACTTCTCATATTTATTCTAATGATTTATCTCAAGAAGTGTTTAATGAGGATTTAAAGTTTTTACCTTATGCAGAGAATTTGTTAAAGCGTTTAGAGGATAATAATGAATGATCAACTTATCTGACAATGAAATAAATATAATAAAAGATATTTTGAAAAATCATATATATGAAGGCGAGGTTTATATATTTGGTTCAAGAGTAAGGGGAAATAATAAAAAATTTTCTGATATAGATTTGGCTGTTAATATTAATAGGAAATTATCATTAAGTGAAATTTCAGCAATTAAAGATGATTTTGATTAAAGCGATTTAATTTATATAGCTGATATAATAGATTACAATTCTATAAGTGAAGAATTCAAAAATATAATAGATTCAAATAAAAAAATAATATATAAATCTAATTAATAATTTTGATTATGCAATTATATTTTTTTTCGATACTTAATACAATACTATAATGTTTTAGAGAAGTTTATGAATAAGAATATATTAATTATTTTATTATTAGTTTTTTTAATATCATGCAGCCATAAGCCTAAAGATATATTAAATGAAATTACAATTTCTGTAGGACCTGAACCACAAACTATTGATCCTACAATAAATTCAGCTATAGATGGTATGATATATACAACACATTTATTTGAAAATTTAACAATAAAAGATGAAAACGGTAATATAATTCCAGGTGCAGCAGAGAGTTGGATATCCTCAAATAATAATACAGTTTATATATTTAATATAAGAAGCAATGCAAAATGGTGCGATGGTGTTCCTGTAACTGCTAATGATTTTGTTTATGCTTGGAGGAGAATAGTAGATCCTAAATCCGGATCATCTTATGCTATATTTTTGGATGTTGTGAAGAATGCTGATGATATTATGTCTGGAGATAAGGATAAAAACACATTAGGAGTAAAGGCATTAGATGATAAAACTTTATATGTAGAATTGGAATATCCAGTTCCGTATTTTTTAGAAATGGTTGCACATACTGCATATACTCCTTTACGTGAAGATATAGTAAGTAAAAATGAAGACGGATGGACTTTGAAACCTGAAACTATGATTGGAAACGGAGCTTTTCAAATTGTACGCTGGGATCATAATTCAAGATTGGTTGTACGTAAAAATACAGATTATTGGAATTATAAAGAGATTAAGCCAGATATAATTAATTTTGAGTTTATAGAAGATGCTAATACCGCTATGGCTGCTGTTCTTAATGAAGATATATATTTTTACCATATTACTCCTCCAAATGACAGAGAGAGATTAATTAATGAAGGCATAGCAAGGGTAATACCTAATATATCTCTTTATTTTTATGAGGTTGATCATACAAAAGCTCCTTTTAATGATGCAAGGGTAAGAAAAGCCATTTCACTTGCAATAGACAGACAATATATAGTAGAAAATATAATGAAAGCTGGAGAAAGACCTGCTGCTGCTATTGTACCTTATAATGTTAAAGATGTTTATGGAAGCAATGATTTTAGGGATGAAAAAGAAGAATATTTCTCTACAAAGACTAATGATTATCAAAAAAATATAGAGGCGGCAAGGCAATTATTAGCTGAGGCTGGTTATCCTAATGGAGAGGGTTTTCCTGTATTTGAATTCTTAACTAATCCTGGTTTTCATGTAACAGTTGCAGAGAGTATACAGGCTATGCTTAAAGATGTTTTAAATATTAATATGGTTATAGTTCAGGAAGAGTGGGCTGTACTTTTACAAACTAGAAGAGAAGGTAATTTTGATATGGCAAGACAGGGTTGGGTAGGAGGATATAATAATCCTGCTGCATTTTTATCATTGGTAAAGACTGGATACGTTCTTAATGAAGGAAAATACAGTAATCCTGATTTTGATAAAACTTTAATGGATGCTTATATTGCTGAAAGCGATGAAGACAGAAGTATGTATTTGCATAAGGCCGAAGATATAGCTATGAATGACATGGCAATAATACCAATATTTTATTATGCAGGAACAGTTATGCAAAGCCCTAAACTTACTAATGTTATCTATGATGTATTTGGAATACATAATTTCAGCAAGGCAGAGATAATAAAATATTAATATCCAATTATTATATTTGACAAAATAAAATTATATTATATAATATATTTCGTTAAAAGCTCGGGTGGTGGAATAGGTAGACACAACAGCTTGAGGTGCTGTCGGGTAACACCGTGCTGGTTCAAGTCCAGTCTCGAGCAAATTTTTCGATTTTAATAATTTTCTTAAATTTATTTTTAATTATATATAATATTTTTCTCTAAATTTGTCTCTTAATTTCCTGATAGGAATATACCAACCAAATTTTTTTACAAATTTATTTCTTTTATTTGTAAATTTTATAGCTCTTTTTAATCTGCCGTATAAAATATCATCATATTTATCTAAATAAATATCTGAAGTTAATGCAGTAGAAACTAAAAATAAATATTTATCAAAATAATAGTTATTAGAAACGTACTCTAATATATTGAAGTCTTTTTTCTTAATTATTTCTATAGTTATAAAATCTTGCTCTTTACCTTCTCTTTGAATCTGAGAAATTTCACAAGTAATTTCACCTATATCTCCAATAATATCATTAATATTTATTTTAATGTCTTTATTCCATAAAATGGCATTATTATTTTCTACATCTACATTAAATTGATGTAAACCAAGATATTTTTCAAATTGTGCTTCATTTCTATGATGTTTTAAAGTAATTTTTCCATTTATTTTAACTACATGTAAAAAGTTGAAAATGGAATTCATAGGTAAAAAAGAATGATCTAAAGCATTTTGCATATGAACTTCATCAAAAAAATTTGCTTTATATTTTTCATATAGTCTTTCAGATAAACAAAATTCTGTTTCTACTATAGGGGTTTTATTGTATTTATTTAATAAAAATCTATAATATTCTGCTAATGGATCGCATGCATAAATAATAACATCTTTATTAGGGTTTAATACAGTTATAGGGCCACTTCCAACATCTAAAATTTTTTTTGCATTACTAGAATGTTCTATCTTACTTTGTTCTATTTTGTTACCAACATAATAATTCCAGTAATCATTTGACATAGCCCATTCCCAGAATCCTACTTCACTTCCTATACCATCTAACCATCTGTAAAGAAATTTTTTAAAATTATCTTCATTTATATCAAACATTTATGTACTCCATTATTTAAAATAAGAAAAGCAAAAAATATTTAGCCTTATAGGATTAAGGTTAATATAATAATTGTATTTAGAGATAATGTTATTTAAATTTGTGATGCGATGCGATGCGATGCGATGCGATGCGATGCGATGCGATGCGATGCGATGCGATGCGATGCGATGCGATGCGATGCGATGCGATGCGATGCGATGCGATGCGATGCGATTTATATAACATATGAATTACCTCTTTATGATATTCAATTTAGTATATATATAAAAGTTATATTTGTCAATCATATTTTATATGATTGAAATTATAGATTATTTTCATTTGTTTCTATTTTATTTACTATTACTTTATCTATTCTAGCACCGTCCATATCAACAATTTCTAAATTTAAATTTTTCCATTCAATAGATTCACCCTCAGATGGAACATGCTGCATAAGTTCAAGTATTAATCCGCTTATTGTATTATATGTATTAGATGCATTTTCATCTTCTATTTCAAAATATTCTAAGAAATCATATATAGGACATTGTCCGTCTACAAACCATCCTCCGTTTTTTCTTTTCTTTATATCTTTGCTTTCTTTACCTTCTGATACAGAACCAACTAATGCTGAGAATATATCGCTTTGAGTTACCATACCGTCTATATTTCCAAACTCATCCGATATAAGACCTATTTTGGTTTTATTCTTTTTCATCTCTTCAAGTACTAAATATACTTCCATATTGTTATGGAAATAATTGGCTTTTTTAACAAATTTTTCTATTTTTGCTTTTGCTGTATTTAATTTGTCAAATATATCTGTTACCCTAACAACTCCTATAATATTATCCAAATTATTATCTACAACTGGATAAGCTGAGAATGAATGCTTGGATACAATTTTTTTTATTTCATCATTGCTCATATTAATATCTAAGAATACTATATCGCTTCTATGAGTCATTATTGATTCAATTTTTCTGTCTCCCAAAAAGAATGCCCTTTCTATAATATCCTGCTCTATATCTTTTACTTCTCCGCCTTGTCTTCCTTCTTCTATCATTGATTTTATTTCTTCTTCTGTTACAGGGCTTTTATCATCTTTTATTCCTAAAACTCTTGAAACTATAGATGCACTTTTTGATAATATCCAAACAAACGGACCGCCTATCTTTGAAAGTATAGTCATTGGACTTGCAACAACTTTTGCTATTTTTTCCGGCATAACCATTCCTATTCTTTTAGGTACAAGTTCGCCGAATATTAAAGTTAAATATGTTACTAATGCTACTACTATTACTTGTGCTATTATAGGTGCATACGTTTGTGGTATATGAATTTTTGTGAGTATATTTGAAAGTTCTTTTGCTACAGTATCACCTGAATATATACCTGTTAATATACCTATGAGAGTTATACCTATCTGTATTGTGGATAGAAATTTATCAGGATCATTTGCAAGAGATAATGCTGCATCTGCTCCCTTATTTCCTTCTTTACTGTCTTTCATTAATGATGTTTTTCTTGCAGAAATTACTGCTATTTCAGACATGGCAAATATGCCATTTAAAAGTATTAACACTATTATTATTATTATATCCATTATATTTTATCCTTATATATAAAAATTTTATTTAAAATGCTTCTTATTAATGATTGTATTTTATGTTTTCTTATATAATAAAATAGAGATGTATATTTTTTTAGATGTATCTTTATATAAAAATGATAAGTATTGAAAGTATTATCTCCTAATAGTAACTAGGAGTTTTAAATAATTAAACCGCTGCATAAGATATTTATTTAAATCCTATTAATATTTGTGTATATAGTTATAATATAATACAAATATTTAAAAATTACAAGATGTAATATAAATATTTTTTACAATTTAGATTAATAATAAAATATGTTAATTAATAGTAATCTTTTTTATTAATCCTGTAGGAAGTTCTGGTATATATATAGTATCATTAGTTATATCTATATCGGCAGCACCTCTTAATGAACCTTCTATCTTTTCTAATTGTTCTTTTGTATTTAAATCAAATGAATATATTGAGGCATTAGTTCCGCCTTCTCCCCAATCTGTAACATATAGTTTATTATTATATACAGCTACACCGTCCAATCCTCCAGTACCTATTATAAAATCAATCCATTTATCTAAGTTACTGCCATCCGTATTAAAAGTATATATATAGCCGGTATTTTCTGCTCCCATAAATCCATTCGATACAACGTATAGAATACCATTATCAAATGCTATGCCGTTAGCCCCATAAACATTATCTATAGTATTTATAATAGAAAGTGATGAATTATTTTCTATTTTTATTATATATACTTTGCTGCTTCCTGTATCCGTAACTGCTATAGTTTCATTATCTATTGCTGCTATATCATTTAATAATTTAGCATCTTCTATAGTTAATCTTGTTATTATTGTATTATCTTTAACATTTGCAAGAACTACATTTCCTAATAATCCATTATCTCCATCTTGATCGGCAATTGCAATAATATCATCTGTTATAAAATAAAATCCTCTAGGAGCATCCAATTCTCCTTCAAAAAGTTTTATAGGATTAGAGCCATCTTCATTAACACAAAAGAAAAATCCGTCTCTAGTTTTATCGGCTTCTCCAATATTTGAAATATATAATTTGCCATTTCTTAATCTAATACTTTCAGGAGCAGATGTACCTTCAACATTTATTGTTACGGCTTCTTTTTTGTTTGTATTTGATGCAGAATTGTTTTCTGTATTATTTGAACATGAAATAATAAATATAATAATATAAAATAATACTACGGTAATTTTATTCATAATTAAACTCCTTAATATTTAATTTATATTATTTTTGATATATATCAATATAAAAAATTAAAATTATTTTCTTTTTGATATTAATTAAATAAAAAAGAAAAAGACTTTCAATTAAATAATCGAGAGTCTTAATCTTATATTATATATTGGAGGCTAAAATTTATGTACGTCTATGTTTTTCTCTAATCTCTCCAATTCATCTCTTAAAAACTCTTTCCATTTATCAGGTCTGAAAATAGGGGAGGTTATGAATATATCTTTGTCACCTCTTCCGGACATATTAACTATTATAACATCATCCTTACTGTAATTTTTAGCATATTCAATAGCTTTAGCACCAGCATGAGCACTTTCTAAAGCAAATATAACTCCTTCATTCCTTGCAAATTCTTTTACAGCATTAATTGCTTCTTTATCAGTAGCATAAGTAAACTCTATCCTTCCAGATTCTCCTAAATATGCAAGCTGAGGTCCAACTCCCGGATAATCTAGTCCTGCAGATATAGACATAGTTTCAGATATTTCTCCATTTTCTTTCAAAATGAATTTACTCATATATCCTTGAGCAGCAACATCTTTAGCATAAGGGTTTTTCATTCTAATAGCATTTTCTCCCAAATTCATACTTATTCCGCCGGCTTCTACTGCTATTAATTTAGGATTTTCTCTTTCTATAAAAGGCTCAAAAAATCCTATAGCATTAGAACCGCCTCCTACGCATGCTATTAAAGCTTTAACATTTAATTTTTTTTCTTGTATTTGTTTATCTAATTCTCTTCCTATTACAGACTGGAAAGTTCTTACAATATCCGGATACGGACTAGGTCCTACAGCACTTCCAAGAAGATAATGTGTATCTTTTAAATCTTTAACCCAATCTTCTAAAGCAACATCAACAGCATCTTTAAGACCTCTTCCTCCTCTTGTAACCGATATTACATTTGCACCGTATAATTCCATGGATGCTACATTAGGCTGCTGTCTTTTTACGTCAATTTCTCCCATATAAATTGAACATTCAAGTCCTAATTTAGCACAAGCTGCAGCAGTGGCAAGTCCATGCTGTCCTGCTCCTGTTTCTGCTATAATCTTTTTCTTACCCATTTTTTTAGCGAGTAATGCCTGTCCTATAGAATTATTGATTTTATGAGCACCTGTATGAGCAAGCCCTTCTAGTTTTACATAGATTTTTGCCCCGCCTATTTTTTCAGATAAATTTTTTGCATACATTAAAGGTGTAGGTCTGCCTATAAAATCAGCTCTTAGTTCTTCAAGTTCTTCTAAAAACTCTTTATCATTGATATAGTGTAAAAATGCGTTTTCTAATTCAATTAATAATTTTTCTAATTCTTCTGGTACAAATCTTCCTCCAAATTTACCAAAAAAACCTTTATCACTGTTTTTCATTTTACGAATCCTTATTAAAGTTATTTTTGTTAGTAATATTACTTTATATAGTAATATTAACATATAATTATAATTTGTCAACAATATTTTTAAGTTTTTTATTTTCATTATCAAAAAATAGTTTATAATAAAATCAACATATATTGGAGTGATAATTAATGATAAAAGATAGAATAGACAGTATGTTTGTTCAAGCTAGGTTTTATTTTAATTTAGAGAAATATTCATCTGCTTTGAGGATATACTCTAAAATAATTAATTATTTTGAAAATTATGATAAAGTATTAGATAGCAGCTATAGAGATAGATATTTTGCCCGTGTATGTTATAAAAAAGCTTTAACCTTATATTATCTAAATAGGTATGAAGAGTCTGTAGAATATTACAATAAAGCTATAAATATTAATCCAATATATGAAAAAGCTTTTATTAATAAAGGCATTATATTAGCAAAATTAATGGTATTTGATGAGGCATTAGAAGCCTTTAATGCTGCTATAGAAATTAATGAAAGATCTGAGATATCTTATTTTAATATAGGTATAATATATTCTAAACTTGAGAGATATGAAGATGCATTATCTTCTTTTAATAAAGCGGCAGAATTAGGATATGATTATGCATATTTGAATGTTGCTATTATTTTAGAGAGACTTGGGAGAATAGATGAGGCATTCAATATTTATGATAAAGCAATTAGTATCAATAAATCATTAGAGGTAATTTATTTAAATAAGGCAGGATTGCTTGTAAATATTGGAAAATATCAGGAGGCTATAAAATATCTTGATAAAGCATTATCTATATTAGAGGATAAAAATTCTAAAGGTGATACCATCATTAAAAATAAAGAGCATATAGAATATATGGAAATGGCTATAATAGAAGATGATACTATATACGATAGAATATATTTTTTAAAATCTGATGCATTAATAAATTTATCTCAATATGATTATGCTTTGACTCTACTTTTAAACATTAAAGAATCAAGTTCTGTTAATATATTTTATATTATATCAAGGTTTATAGAATATATACCCATAGAAAAACTTATTAACATAATACTTGGAGAAGATAGCTTTTGGGTTGAAGAGAAAGAGGAATATTTTAATTTTATAGTAAAAGATATTGAAAATAAAGATAGGACAAGATTGAAGAAATTGTGGATAATGCAGTATGTATTTTTATATTTAGTATCTGTAAAAGATTATGATAAAATTAATGAAATATCTCATTATACAAGTATAGAAGTATTTAATGAGATGGCATTTGATAGAAGATATGATAATATAAAAGAGCTTTACCAAGATGAAAATAATATAAGTCTTAAAAAAAATAAATTAAGAATGACTAGTGTTAAGAATGCCAATGATCCTAAAGAGGGTAAAATATTAATGCAATTACTTAGAAATAATAATGTAAATTCTAAATATGCAAATATTAATAGTTTTATAGCATTACAAACATCATTCAGCAGATGTAAAGACTCTCTTACTATGTACAGACTATATGGTAAATATGATAATAAAGAAGGAACAGGATGCTGTTTAGTTTTTGATAAATCTTTTTTTGACACTTCTTTTAATAATAGAGGATCTGGAATACTTTTTTCATTTTCTTATGATAAAAATAATTACTCCAATATAGAATTTTATGAAGAGCAAACGTTACCTTTATATTTTGTTTTATATTATAATTTTAAAAGAAATGAAATAGTTTTTAATCCATGCGAATCTGATTATGATAATCTAATTATTGATTTAAATAAAAATTATAGCGTTTGGAATTATGGGGATAAATTTTATGATAAATTAAAAAATAATATAGGATATGTATTTTGTTCAATATTTAATACTATCAAAACTTTTAATGCAGAAGAAATATCATTATCTTATCAATTGCTTATGAATATACAATATTTAATAAAGGATTCATCTTTCATAGAGGAACAAGAAATGCGTATTATACAGTTAGTTGAATACGGAAGCAATCCTCTTCATATTGATAATGAAATGAAGCGTTCATATAAAAATTATCTTTATATATTTGATAATAAGGCATTAAAAGAAGTAATACTTGCTCCTAAAGTAAAAGATGCTGATTTCTTAGTTGAAAAATTTAATGACAGGCTTGCCAAAGCTACAAGTATATACAATTCAAAAAATATTAAAAACAAATATAAGATAAATGTTTATATTTCAAATTCTCCTATATCTTGACAAATACTTATTAACAATTATAATTTTGCAAAAAATATATAGGATATTTATATGAAAAAAATTATTTTTGTTTTATGTTTGATTTTATCAATATTTGCTATTTCATGTGAAAAGGATAAAAAAGCTATTGATAAATTAACTGATAAAGTTAATGAAACAATAGATGATGCTTCTAAAGCGGCACAGGATGCTGTAGAAAAAGCAGGAGATACTACAGAAGAGGTTTTAGATAATGCTTCTAAAGCAGTAGAAGATGGAATGCAGGATGCTTCTAAAGCAGTTGAAGACGGAATGCAGGATGCTTCAAAGGCTATAGAGGAAGGTGTTGATAAGGCTAAAGAAGAAATATCAAATGCTGTAAATTAATAGTAAGTTTCTAATATAAAATTATTGGCATATTACATTTTATTAATTGTAATAGCCAATAGTTTTTTCATTTATTGTAAAAAATAATATTTTTGGATTTGTAATTTTATGTCAAAGAAAATTGCTTTAGTTGTATGGAGTAAGACCGGTAATACTAGATTAATGGGTAAAGCTATAAAAGAAGGTGCTGAAGCTAATGGGGTAGAGGTTGAAACTTTTAAGGCTTATAATTTTGATATTGATACTGTGAAAAGTTATGAATGTATAGCTTTAGGATGTCCTGCTATGGGAGCAGAAATTTTGGAAGATACGGAATTTTTGCCTATGTATGAAAATATTAAACCATATTTGAAGGATAAAAAAGTATTTATATTTGGTTCTTATGGATGGGGTGACGGAAAATGGATGAGAGATTGGGAAGAAGATGCCGTAAACAATGGTATTACATTATTTAAAGAACCGATTATAGCTAAAGAAAAACCAACAGATGATATATTAAATGAACTTAAAAAAGTAGGTGAGGATTTAGCTAAATCTTAATTTATTTTCCTCTGCTGAAGAATGATCTAATCATAAGAAATGCTCCCATAATAGCCAGTACTATATTCGGGAACCACATTGCTATAATAGGAGGTATTCTTTTTCCTCCAGCTATTATTTCTGCTGCTGTTATAAGCAAATAATATATAACTACTACTATAACTGATAATCCGAATCCAAATCCTTTTCCGCTTCTTTTACCTACAATTCCTAAAGGTGCTCCTATCATAACCATAAAAAGGCATGCGGCAGGTATTGATAAAAATTTATGAAACTCTACATAATAAAAGTATGGAACAGCCTCTTCTATAGCTTTTTCACGTATAGACTTTATCTCTGTTTCATTGGTAGATATATAAGCATTAGAGAACGATACTAAAGATACATTATTCGTATCAACATTCTGATAAGCATTATTAATAATTCCGCTTATTTGCTGATCTACAGATTTATTGGCTTCTATTTTAGCCTGTTTCATTTTAGAACGTATTTCCCATGAAGGCATTTCTCTTAATCCTCTTTCATGTGAGGTTAATTTACTTACATCTCTTACTATATTAATATCCATAGAATCAAATACTGTATAATCATTTGTTACAAAACCATAATTAGGCATTTCCTGTACTACACCATCATATAATGTTAAAGTAACAACTCTTGAATTAGCTTCATTATTTTTCCATAATCCATATTTAGCAGTGATAACCCTTTTATTAGCACTTGAGCCATCATATATAACTACATTTGATATACTTTTATCATCAGCATATTTAGCACCTATTGATAAACTCATGTCTCTTATTTCTGAGAATTCTAATTTACCTACAGCAATAGACGGACTTATATTAACCATATACGAAATTAATGCTCTATATCTGTAATTGGATTCACTCATAACAACATTGTTAAAAAATAATGAGAAAACAAAAGTTATAGCTCCAAGTATTATAATAGGTACATATATTCTCATGTGAGGGAAACCTAAGGCACGCATTACTATTATTTCGTTATCTGAGGATAGTCTTCCATAACTTATAATGCTTGCCATTAGTATTGACATAGGTATAGTTATAGCTATATTAAATGGAAGCATATATACAAATACTTCCAATGACATCAATAAAGGAGCTCCATTATTCATAATAAGCCTTATCAATTCAGGCAATAATTGTATTACGAATATAAATGTAAAAAATAATATCCCAGCAAAGAAGGGACCTATAGTTTCTTTAATTATATATTTATTAATTTTTTTCATATTTATATATAGCTAATAATAGTTCCAAATAACAATATTGCCAATGATATATAAATTAAATAATCACATACTATAGGAGTAATTAAAACTAATAATGCTTTAAATGAACTATCTATATTAAATGAATATTTAATATTATTAAACATCAGTACAATATAATATAATCCTAATATAAAAAACATTATAAACTGTATAAAGTAAAGAGCAGAAAATCTTCCAAATAATAAAGTTATAGGCAATATAAATATAAATATACCATATAAACCAAAACAGTTATTTATGAATGTTTTAGTATTATTGCTGTCAGCATTTTTAAAAAATACTGATACTGTGAGGTTAATAATAGATATTTTTACGATATTTGATATTGCTATATATGCTGCTATACCAAAAGTAAATATAAATAGGTTTAATATATTGGATCTATTATTAATTGAATATATTGCAGATATTGATATGCTTAGAGAAGCCAATAAATATATTAATATTGAATATTCAAAATTAATAGATTTTTTTATAGCTTCTTTAGGTTTTAATAAATAATAATATATAGCTTCATATATTTTCATTAATTTTCTCCAATATAGTTTGGAATATAAATATACATAGGTACACCAATATATTTAGTGTTCATTATTTCTTCATAAGGTATAGGCAATGAAGATTTGGGTTTTATAATATCAGAAACATTAGCAAGAAGTAAATTTAATACATTGTTTTTTGTTTCAGGCTTTTTTATTATGTAAGGTTCTTCATCTTCTATACCGCCCATTTCGGCAGCATCTTTTATAGCATCCTGTAATGTACCTATTGCATCTATAAGCCCTATTTCTAATGCTCTTTTACCGCTGAATACTCTTCCATCAAATATATTATCTCTATCTTCTTTTATTTTATCTCCTCTTGATTGTTCTACAACATTAGTAAATTGAGCAACAAATTCTTCTGTCATGCCCTGCCAATATTCCAATTCATCTTCTCTAGGCTCTCTGAAAGGGGAAAGAGAATCTTTATTTCTTCCGCTTTTTATAGTATACATTTTAACGCCATATTTATCCATTAATCCGGAAACATTGAAGAATTGAGATATTACTCCTATGCTTCCTGTTAAAGTGGATTCATTAGCATATATTTTATCAGCTATCATTGATATATAATATCCTCCGCTTGCCGCCATGCTTCTAAATGATGCAACTATTGGCTTAGGATATTTTTCTTTTAGATTTTGCAAATATTTCAATGCTTCTTCACATGAAGTTAATGAACCTCCAGGACTATCTACTTGAAGAACTATAGCCTTTACTTTATCATCTTTCATATAATAATCAAAATCATCCATTAATTCTTCTGTTACAGATGGAAATTCTATACCAAGATTTGTTTTTCTTTTTACATGTGTTATTACGCCTGTTAAATCAATTATAGCTATACCATCTTTTAATGATGTTTTATTTGGTAATGTACTAGAAGATATTATTACTGATTTATTTTCAGGCTTTAAAAATATACTGATCATTCCAGTGATTATTGAGATAATTATAAGGGTAAAAAATATTAACTCTCTTTTACTTTTTTCTTTTTTTGTTTTACTCTCTTTGCTGATGATATTTTCTTCACTACTTTCTTCTTTATAGTTTTCTTTTTCTTCTTCGTATGACATTGATTTTGATCCTCCATTATAGTTAAATTATTTATATTATCTAGTACTTCTATTTTTTTATTTTCTTGATTATCACTTTCTATTGTTTCTACATAAACATTATCTATATATAAACATACAAATATTACAGGTTCTCTTCCTATAATTTGAATAAACTTTTTTCTTAAAGCTTCCCTTACTTCATATTTAATTGTAGACGGAGTTCTTTTATTTCTATCAAGAAGTTTCCTTACAGCTTCTGTTGCAGATTTTGTGCCTTCTTCTATAAGCTGCTCATTTTTATTTATTAACCCTTCTTTTTCCCCTCCATTATATGTGAAGCCTTTGCTTTCTAAATCTATTTTTATATCATAATGACCAGTTTTATTTTTCTTTGCCACAACATTAGCCACAACAACACCATTTAAAGATAATTGTTCTCTGTCATGGAATATACTTTCCTCTAAATCTCCTACACCCTTGCCATCAACATATATATTTCTTATTTCTATAGGCTCAGCTAATTTTGCTTCAAGGGTTTCATCTATTTCTAATACATCTCCATTATATAATAAAAAGCCTTTGGTATTAAGTCCGTTTAAGTTTTCAACAAGTTTTATATGGGTTATTAAATGTCTCTTTTCTCCATGAATAGGTATGAAATATTTAGGTTTTACCAATCTGTACATTAATTTTAAATCTTCGCTGGAAGCATGCCCGGATACATGAAGAAGTTTTTTATCTTCTCCAACCATTTTGGCACCAAGGTCAAATAGATTATTAATCATTCTTGTAACAGCCATTTCATTACCTGGTATAACACTAGATGAGAATATAACCATATCTCCATCTTCTACTTTTATATGCTTATGAGCTTCTGCTGCTATTAATGATAATGAAGAATAAGGTTCTCCCTGCGTTCCTGTTGTAATGCATACTACTTTTTCTCTAGGATATCTATTTATTTTATCTATTGGTATTACTATATCGTAAAGGTTTAAATATCCCATTTCTTCAGCTATTTTTGTATATTTGATTAAACTTCTTCCTGAAAATGCAACATATTTATTATTTACTTTTGCCGCTGTTACTAAATCTTGTATTCTTTCTATACTGCTTGCAAATACTGCAACAATAATCATTCCGTCTTCATAAGCAAATAACGGCGTCATAGTATTTTGAACAACACTTTCGCTCATGGAAAAACCATCTCTTTGACAGTTTGTTGAATCAGCGAGCATTAAAAGCACGCCATTTTCTCCATATTCAGCAAATTTATATAAATCTATAAATCTGTCTGTGGTAGGGTTTAAATCTATTTTAAAATCTCCGGTATGTATTATTACACCAAGAGGCGTTGTGATTGCTATGCCGACACCATCAGGGATACTGTGATTAACTCTTATAAACTCTATATCAAAATTCATACCTAATTGTATTTTATTTCTAGGTTCAATTTCAAATATTTTTATATCTTTATATTCATTTTTATAATCATTAAATTTAGCTTTTAAAAATGCTATAGTTAATCTTGTGCCATATATTGGAATATCTGGAAATTTTCTTGAAAAGTGAGGTATAGCTCCGATATGATCCTCATGCCCATGAGTGAGAATTAATCCTATAACATTTTTATCTTCTAAATATGAAGCATCCGGTATCACATAATCTATTCCAAGCATATGATATCTTGGAAACATAAAACCGCAATCAACTATTAATACTTCATTTCCATATTCTATTACAGTCATATTCATACCAATTTCTTGAACTCCGCCAAGAGGTATGATTCTTATTTTATCTTTATTACTATTATCCATTAAATACTACTTTATTATTCTAAAACAAAAATTACATTATGTTCTTTATATTTTAACTATAAAAAACTATTAAGTCAAGTTGTAATTATAACGTAAAAATTTTGTGCATTATTATCTTATTATAATAATAAATAAAAATATGATTATGAAATAAAAACATTATTTAAAACACAATTTTTTTAAATAATATTATATTTTAATTTCATTTATTTCTATTAGAGAATCATCTAACTTTATATGTGGATTTTTTTTGAGAAGGCATACAACCCCATCATTAAGAGATATAATATCTTTTATTTTTTTACCAAAATAATCTTTTATTTCTCCGACTTTATCTCCTTTTTTAACTATATCTCCCATTTTTACCGATGGATGCCACATTCCATCTACATCGCTTTTTATGGAGCCTTTATAATTTAATATTATTTTTTCTTCTGTATATTTCAACTGTTTATCATTAAGCATACCTATATATATCATAATATTTTTTATGCCTTCATAATGAATTTCTGTATTGACTCCATTACCGCATGCTCCCGTAAGTATTGAAGGTATAGCCTTGAAAGCAAGATTACTATATGCTGACTTGTGTTTATAATCTTTTCCAACTTCTTTATCTATTATGTATTTTACATTATAAACTTCAGCCATATTTCTTGATAATTGTATCAGTAATTTGTTCTCCAACTACAGGTACATAAATACAGTTTGCTATAGATATTGGTGCATCTCCGCTATGAAGTTCTATACAAAAATCTACATCCTTTAATATTTCATTCCAAAAATAATGGTTCATATTTTCACTATTATTTTCATTATTTTCACTATCTATAGTAAAATTTATGTTTTTTTTGAATGCTGTTAAATTGAAAATATTTGTTATTATTAGTTTTCCATTTATCAATAACTTATTAGATTCTAAATCGTTTAATAATTTTATTATAGCTTCTATTGAACAAAACTCAGACCCATGCATGCCGCCTATTATAGCTAGTGTGTGGTATTTTAATTTTCTTGAATTACTATCAAGTTTTCCTTCAACATAAGCTACTGTAAAAATTATTTCTTCACCTGTGGTTTGGCATTTGAATTTGCAGATTTCTTTTCTTATTTTATTCATAATTGAATCCTAATTTAGTATAAAAAGATAACAATGAAAGCATCATAATAAAAATAAGTACTTTATTAGTATTTTTTATTATATAGTTTCCATACAATAGTCAATTTATTTTTTAAAAAAATTGTAATTAGGAATTCTTATTTTACACATTACCTCTTATAGTATAACATATATTGGTTGTTTATCAATATATATATCGTTTATAAAGTGCTTTTATGGTATAAAATATATCTTTTATATTAATATAAAATACATTTTATACTATTATTCTAAAAAATTATAAATGTTAATATGTGTTTTATTATAAAATTTATAACATTATCATAATTGCTTAAAACTAATTTATTTTTTATTACATACTTATTAAAACGTACGTAAATTACTATATATATTGGAATTATTGGCATAAGAGTTATTATAGTGGCTAATTTATTAGAACCATAGAATAGTGGAATAGAAGAGAATTAGTTATAAAATTCATTATTCTTGATAATAAGTAACTTTTTTCATAAGTGTAAAAAAATTTTGAGATAACTTTATTATATGATTAAAAATTGCAAGTCTTATATTTAAAACAATTGGCTTAAGTTGTATAGAATATTGTATTTATTTGATATAGCAGAATTCCTGATATTATAAATATTGCCATTAAATCTGCAAAATAAAATATCAAATCTTTGTTTCCTGCTTATATAATAGACAGTATATTTAATAATTTTATAACTGCATCAAAAATAAATACTATAATATGCATTACTATTTATGGTTAAAAAAAATGGAAGCAGTTTGATTATTCCATATTGATTATTCATAAAGTTATTGATTATTATTTTCTTCTTTTTGATTGCTTATATTTTTCAATATACTTTTTATTTCAAAAGGTGTTAGATTTTTATTTTTTTCTTTTAGTAAAGCAACTATTCCTGATATATGAGGAGCAGCAAAGCTATTTCCTATCATCATCATATATGAATTATCAATCCAAGGTACTTTTATATATATTCCTCTAGCCAAAAATTCTATACAGTTGTTGTATCTATAATAAAATTCATATTGATCATCGCTTGCTATTGCTTCTACTGATATTACAGGAGATAATATAGAAGGTATGCTTGGTATAGGATCATTATTGGCAGCAGCTACTAATGTTCTGTTTTCGTAGTATGCTCTGTCTAATAAAGCATAGAAATTACATCTATATGTTTGATTTGTAGTTCCTAAACTCAAATTTATTATATCCATTTTATTTTCTATAGCCCATTCCAATCCTTTTAAAAATACATCAACTTTTCCTGATAATTTATTTCCCAAAACCTGTATACTATAAAGTTCTGCATCTTTGGCAATAGAATGTATTATGCCTGCACAAGCTGTACCATGTCCGTATTGATCAAAACCTTTATAATCTTTTAATACAACTTCATCGTTTTTATATTCTATAACAACTCCTCCTTTTACAGCATCACTTCCTTTAAATATGTCATGCGATGCTTCTATACCGCTATCTATTACTCCAACCTTTACTCCCTTGCCTGTCAAATTTTTCAGCATATATTCTTTATCCATATTAAAAATATTAGAACTCATAAATTATTTCCTTGATAGTTTTTTTCTAAATGAGATAGATAATTGCTTAAAAATAGTTTGCAGAAATTTAATTCTCTCTCATCTATATCACCTATCTTATTTAATATTTCAGATATTTTTAAATTTTCTTTTAATAATGGATTATTTGTATATGATGATAGATCTTGTTTTATTTCTTCTTTTTGTTCATCCGATATATTTTTTATTGCAGAAACAAAAATTTCTCTAATATTTCTATCTGTATAATTATCTTCAATTACAATAGAGGCTATTTTTGCAAAAGAATATAAATGATGCATATCAAGCTGTGAAAAATGAGTATCATCTTTTTTATTTATAACTTCCAAAACGCCGATAACATCATCTTTTATTTTTATTGGAACTATTGCTATATCGTCTATTTGTATATTAACAGTATTTTCTGTGTCATGCAAAGCAGCACTTACAGATTTGTACATTTCTTTATTTTTAGATACATTGGCAATATTTAAAGCCTGCCCTGATATAAATACGTTTCCTGTTATACCTTTTCCTATAGGCACTTTAAAGCTATTTACTTTTTCATTATTAAAAGTTTTATATGCTTTTAGTTCTAAATATTCTCTGCTTTTATCAAGCAGCAATAAATGTCCTGCCTTTGAATCTGTGATAGAAACAGCAGTCTCTATTATTTTATTAAAACATTCTTCCTCTTGTTTTGAAGAAGTAAGCAAAAGGGCTAAATCTATTTGCTTAATCAAAGAAAAAAAAATCTGACTTTTCCATTTTTTATTATACCTTTCTTATTAAAAATATAGATTAATATTATATTATGATTTATTTTATATAATATATTATCATCATGAAAATTAAAACTATAAAGTTTATGTATTTGAATATAAATAGCAATTTAGTTGTATTTAATCATAACGATTTGTGCTTGCAATACCTATTTGTGGTCAGTTTGTTAAAATATTTTCAGCTATTTATCTGTTGTTTTAATACTAAATATTTAGAATGTATTGAGTAATTTTCTAAGTTGTAGATTGTAGGCAGTTTTCTGCATATATAAAGACTCTTTCTATTTTTTATGGAAGTTTTTTTACTAACTTTTTCAAGTACTATCTAAGTTGCAAAAGATTCCAAAAACTATTTATACAATTTATTATTTTTATCTAAATGTTTATAGCTTATAAATAATCATAATTATGTATAATTCTTTATCTGCCATTGATACCAAAAAAATATTATATAAGTATAATAGGAAACTATATGATTTTATTACTTAATTTGGTTATGCAGTCTTTTATTTTATTGTTATAAACGGATCTTATTTTTTCTAAAGTATGATCTGATATATTATGTTTTGTTTTTATGTCTTTTATTTTTATTTCTTTATTTAAAAAAGAAAAAACATATTCTTTATATATTGAGAAACTATCATCTATATCTTCTCCGTTTTTATTTTTTACTTTAATGATATTCGATAGTCTTTGATTACACATATTGCATTTTTCACATACAGTATTCATACTTTGCTTTACAATTGCATCAATAAATAAGAATAGCCCTTCTTTATATTCTTTATACAAATCATTTATATCATTATCAGTGATTGCTATATCAAATAATTCATCTATAAATTCTTTTGATTCATATTTTGTATTTACTTTATTATTTTTCTTTCTAAAAAAATCAGTGACTCTTGAATTTATCATTATAAATATATATCCATCTAATTGATCATATCCATTTTTATCAAAGCCATTTTCTATTTTATTTAATAGCTCCATATATATATCCTGCATTATATCATTGGCGTCTTCAAAATTTCCTACTTTAGAATATACTTTATATATGTATGATTGGTGATTTCTATCTATAGAATCAATTAAATCTAATATTTTCCACATAATTTAATAACTTTTACCTATCTTATATTTTATAAATGAGTTTAATTTTTTCTTTTTAATAAGAAGTATATCTGTCATTTTAAAGCTTCCTGATATGTTTATATTTTTAGAATTGTCATTTTCTAATATATAGTATCTAATTATAAATTTTCTATATTTATTGTTTAAATTATTTATTATCATTTGATATTTATCATTAGATAATTCATTGAATGTATTATGAAGTTTTATATGAGTCTTTATGAAATTTAAAGTTTCTTTTGATTTATTAGAACTATAAAATCCTTGTAATATTTTTGATATACAAGTAAATTTTGCTATACATATTTCTAAATCCATACGTAATGTAGAATATAGCTTTATTAATCTTTTAGTGTACATTCTTATTAAACGATTTATAATGAAAGAAAAATATTGTAAATATTTTTCTTGTTTTTTTATATTTTTATATAAATCTGAAACATATATAGTGATAGGATGATTCATAAAACAACCCTTATAAACACATAATTCCTTTTTAAAAATCAGATTTTTTTAGCAGAAAAATTCTATCTTTTTCATAAAAAAAATCTTCAAACTTAAAATTTGCACAAAAAATACCATTAAATGTGCATAATTTTAATTTTTCTTTGTTTGTTAAATTAATTATAAATAAATCTACAGTAATATCTTCCATACATTCTATATTGCCCGTAACATATAAATTTGGATTATTAAAAGTTAAATATACAGGCAGATCAGAATCTATGTAATTTAATTTAATAGAGAAATTTTTACTGAAACCTACAACTTTACTATTTTCTTCAAAATGTTCATCTTCTCCAACTCTTTCATGTAATACAAAATTATCAGTAGGTATGGAAAAACATATTATATCGTTTATTTTTAGATGTTTTTTTAGATAATTATAAGTTATATCTTTTATAATGGAAAATTTATTATCTGGAATAAGATCATTGGATTTATCATTGTTAGAAGAATCTATTATGATTTTATCGAACATAGTTAAATTATTCTTGTCTATATGTTTTTGTTTGAAAATATTGCTAAAATATTTCATTATTTCCTCTATAGTTTTTTTATTGTCTTCCATAGTACCTTCTATTCAATATAATATACATAAATTTATTATTGTTATTTGCTTTTTTATTATAAAAAAATATGGCTTTTATTGAAAAAATCATTTAAAAACTTATTTTCTTCGTTTATATATTATTTTTTATTCTTTTTCAATATTATTCGCTTTAGTTTATTCTATTAATTAACTTATAAATTAACAAAATAAATAAGGTTATATTAGTTTTATGTATATATGCTGTATAATAGAAATAATAATAAAATATATAATTTTAATTGTATTTATAGTATAATTAAATTGTAATAAAAAGGGTATTGTTTATGAATATAAATTATATTATTGATGAGTATATAAAAGAGGCATTAAAAAATAATGATATTGATGCTGTAGTTTTATCCGGTTCTAAAACAAGTTTGATTAATGATAATATGTCTGATTATGATATATATGTTTATTCTAAAAATAGAGTTGATATAAATGCCAGAAATAAAATTGCTGAAAAGTATTCATCTTGTTATGATATAGGAAATGATTATTTTGAGCATGGAGATGAATTGATATTAAAAGAAAATGGTATATGTTTGGATTTTATGTATAGGGATTTATCTTGGATAGATGGAGAGATTGATTATGTATGGAGAAATTTTAATTCTAAAATAGGATATACAACTGCTTTTTTATACAATATTAAGCATTCTAAAATACTTTATGATAAGAATGGATGTTTTCAATCTTTTCAGGAAGAATTAAATAATGAATACCCTGATAAATTAAAAGAGAATATAATAAACAAAAATTATAATGTTATGTATGCTAAAAAAATATCATCTTTTTATGAACAGTTAGAAAAAGCTGTTATGCGTAATGATATTGTAAGCATTAATCATAGAATTACTGCTATATTATCATCATATTTTGATATTTTATTTGCTTTAAATAAAGAATTCCATCCTGGAGAGAAAAAACTTGTACAATATGTATTAAAATTATGTGATAAAATACCCGATAATTTTGAAGAAAATATAAAAAGTATACTATTTAATGATTATACTAAAGATAGTAAAAATATTTTAGAAAAAGCAAAAATTCTTATTGCAAATATCTCAAAAATTTGTAAATTATAAGCTATATAATATTGATTAATAATTATCTTGAAAATAATTTTATGATGTATTATAATATAAAAGTTAATTTTAACAATAGGAATAATCAATGGAGAATCTAGAGGAACTTCATAATACATTAAAGAATAGCATAGAAAATGCTAATACTCAATCAGATATAGATGATATAAGAGTTAATTATTTAGGGCGTAAAGGGAAAATTACAGAACTTTTGAAAAATCTGTCATCTATAGAGGATGTAGAGCAGAAAAAAGAATTTGGTAAAAAAATTAACGAAATAAAAAACTATTGTGAAAATTCTTTAGCTGAAAAGAAAAATATAATATTAGAGAGAGAATTTCTAGTTTCTCTGGAAAAAAATAAGATAGATATTACTATGCCTGGAAGGAGACCAAAGGCAGCAAGCGTTAATTTATTAACAATTGTAGAAGAAGAAATAGTATCTATTTTAACAGAAATAGGTTTTAGAGTTGTAGAGGGTAATGAAATAGAGGATGATTTTCATAATTTTGAAGCTTTAAATATTCCTTATTACCATCCTTCAAGAGACAGTCATGATTCTTTCTTTATTTCTAAGGAGCATGTGCTTAGAACTCATACATCAGGTATGCAGATAAGAACTATGCTTGAAACTCCGCCTCCTATAGCTGTAGTTTCTCCAGGTAAATGTGCTAGAAGAGATGCTATAGATTCAAAACATTCTCCAGTATTCCATCAAGTTGAAGGACTTATGGTTGATAGCGGAATAAGTTTTAATGATTTAAAAGGAATATTAGAATTATTCTGTAAAAAGATGTTTGGAGATAAAACTCAAATAAGATTAAGACCTGATTATTTTCCATTTGTAGAGCCAGGTGCTGATTTAAGTGCTACATGTGTAATATGCGGAGGAAGCGGATGTAAAACTTGCGGTGGTGAGGGATGGCTTGAACTTATGGGAGCTGGCATGATTCATCCTAATGTATTTAAACATGTAGGTTATGATATTAATAAATATACCGGTTTTGCTTTTGGTATGGGTATAGAACGTGTTGCTATGATAAAATACGGTATAACTGATATTAGAATGTTCTATGAGAATGATATAGATTTCTTGAAACAGTGGTAATCATATTTAAATAAGTTTTTTATATTAAGTTGAGGATATAATAATGAGAGTTCCATTAAGTTGGCTTAAAGAATTTGTTAATTTAGATGGTTTTAGTGTAGAAGAAATTGCACAAAAAATAACACTTGCAGGAAGTGAAATTTCATCAATAGAAACCACAGGCGGAGATATACCAGGGGTTATTATTGGTAAAATAACATCGGTTCATAAACATCCTGATGCTGATAAATTAAGTGTGTGTAAGGTTGATGTCGGCGATGATGTGTTGTCAATTGTTTGCGGAGCTCCTAATGTAAGAGAAGGCATATATGTTCCTGTAGCTATGATAGGTGCTAAATTGCCTAATGGTCTTACCATAAAAAAGGCTTCTATAAGAGGTTTTGAAAGTAATGGTATGATTTGTTCAAGAACTGAGCTTGGATATGATGAAATAGAAGGCATATATGGAATTTGGATATTAGATGAAGATATAGATAATGTACATGCTGATAAGGAAAATATTTTAGGAAATTCGCTATCTACTATAGTAGGAAGTACAGATCATATATTTAATGTTGAAATTACAGCAAACAGAGGCGATTTAGTTAGTATAATAGGTTTTGCCCGTGAATGTTCTTTAGTATTGGAAAGAAGAGTGAGTATACCTTCTGTTAATACTTATGATGCTGCTGGCGGAAATATAGATATTACTATAGAAAATCAAGAGAGCTGTTCTAAATATATTGGAAGACTTATTAAAGATATAACTGTAGGACCTTCTCCTGATTGGATGCAGAAAAGATTAAAAATGTGCGGAATTAATCCAATAAATAATATAGTTGATGTTACAAATTATGTTATGCTTGAATATGGTCAGCCTCTCCATGCTTATGATTTTGATAAAATAAAATATGGTAAAATTATAGTTAGAAATGCTAAAAACGGAGAAAAAGTAAAGCTATTGGATGGAAGAGAAGTTAATCTTACAGATGAAGTTTTAGTAATAGCTGACAGTGAAAAGCCTGTAGGTGTTGCCGGTGTTATGGGCGGTGATAGTACAAAAATTGAACCTGAAACTAAAAACATCTTAATAGAAAGTGCATATTTTGATCATATAGCAGTAAAAAAATCTACTATTGCTATAAATACAAAAACTGATGCTTCATACAGATTTGAAAGAGAAATAGATCATACTTTAACTCTTGCTGCTTTAAATAGAGTTGTTGATTTAATAGTGACTTTTGATAATGGATGTAAAATAGCTTCAAGAGCTAAAGAGGTTAATGTTAAACAGTTTGAAGCTAATAGAATAGTGTTTGACTGCGGACTTGTAAAAAGATATTTAGGTCTTAATATGAATAGAATGGAAATTTCTTCTATATTTAAAAGGTATGGTTTTAAGGCAGCAGCACTTGGTGGGAATAATTTGAAGGTTGATATACCTTTTTACAGACATGATTTATCTATAGCTGAGGACTTAATAGAAGAGATTGCAAGAGTTTATGGTTATAATAATATAGAATCTAATGTTCCTCATATAAAATGTAATCCTATAAATACAGATTATGAAGAGTTAAGTTTTGTAAAATATAGAATGGCTTCTTATGGTCTTTATGAAACTAAGCAGTATTCTATGGGTGATAGCAATATATTTAAGGCTATGGGTATTGATGAATCAAAATTAATAAAAGTTGTTAATCCTCTTACTAGTGAAATGGATGTTTTAAGACCTACTACTTTAGCCTCTCTTCTTAATAGCGTTGTTTATAATCAGAATCATAGGCATAAAAATGGTGCTTTATTTGAAGTAGGAAATATATTCTATAAAGAAGGTGAATCTTTTGTAGAAGAGAAGCATCTTTCTGCTGTTATGTTCGGACTTTATCAGGAAAAATTATGGAATAAAGAGCCTAGAGCTTATGATTTCTTTGATATGAGCGGTGTTGTAGAGGAACTTTTGATTAAAGATTTAAAATGTTCTGATTATAATTTGATTCCTAAAGAACATAATTGGTTTATACCTACTATGTCTGCTGATATAGTTATTTTTGGAGAAAAAATAGGAATTATTGGAAAACTTCATCCTAAATTATTAAAGATATTTGATATTGATTCTGATGTATATTTCTTGGATATTGATATTAGAAAAACATTAAAGCTTGTTAAAGAGAGAGTTAAGAAACCTAAATTAAAAGATATAGGAAAATATCCTGCAGTATTTAGAGATTTAGCTTTAGTTTGCAGTAAAGATATAGAATTCAGTAAAGTTATTAAATCTATAAGTAAATTTGACAATATAGTTCAAAATGTTAGCGTTGTAGATAGATATATAGGTGAGCAAGTTGAAGAAGGAAAGCAGTCAATAGCTATATCTATTACTTATTATGATCCTAATAGAACTTTAAGAGAGGATGATATTAATTCTACAGAAGCATCATTGCTTGAAATGTTGAAAAATAGATTTGATATAACTTTGCGTTCTTAAAAAATAATTATTGGATTGTATTATGGAATATGATGTAGTTTCTTGGGCAGATATAGATGATGCTGTTGAAGTTTTAGCCAAACAGATAGAAGAATCTAATATTCATTATGAGGTAATATACGGCCTTGCGAGGGGCGGTCTTGTACCTGCTGTTATGCTTTCTCATAGACTTAAAATTCCTATGGTTCTTAATATGGAAGAAGTTTGGAGATTAAAAGTAAAAAATAAAAATTCTCTTATAGTGGATGATATTTCAGATACAGGGGAAACTCTAAGATATTTTGATGATCAGAAATTTGATATAGCAACTCTTTTTGTAAGAGAACATACGAGTAAAATAAAGCCGAAATACAGTTATAAAAATATCAATCATGATAATTGGCTTTTATTTCCTTGGGAAACTAAATCTTCCAGTAAATAATAATATAAATTAAAATATTTAGTTGAAATTCTAATTTTTCAAATCTAATTGTCATTTATTGTTAAATAAAGCTACAGGTTAATTTTTTAAATAAAACATATAAGAATTAGTATTGTTCTATTTTTATTTTGTATATTAAAATTCTATGATTTTCACAAGTATAATTACTTTTTTATTATATTATACTGTAGTTTTCCACGTTTTTTATATTAAAAAACAAAGAAAATATTTTTAATTATTTTATATTTTTGAATAAATTAAAAGATTTAAATTATTTATAATAAAATATTATATTGTATTTAATATGTATTAAATATATTAAAGCTAAAAATATAAGGTTATATGCTACATATATAACAAATATTTGTCATTTTTATAATTTAGATGTTAATTTTTGCTATTGTTTAATATAATATCTGATTTAAAAAAATAAAAATAAAATATAAAATTAGTTGAAAATGAAATTATTTTTGATTATACTGTAATTATATTAAATAAAATATTTGTTTTTAAGAATAAAATATGAATAATAATGATATTTTTGTAAAGATTAATTTTATATTGCCAACTTTACCTAAAGCTGAGAAGTTGATAGCGAAATATTTACTTGATAATTATGAAAATATAAGAAATATGAATTTGCTTACATTGGCACAGGAAATAGGAAGCAGTGACACATCTATAATAAGATTTTGTAAAAGATTGGGATATGATGGATTTTCAAGTTTTAAACAATCATTTCTTGAAGCTGTTATAGATAGCAGTCAAAATATTACTCAAGAAATATCCTCTGAAGATTCAATTATAGATATTTTGAAAAAGGTTATTAATGATAATATAAAAACATTAAATGATACTTTGGCATTATCATCTGATAATTATCAAAAAGCATTGGATGCTATTATTAATGCTGAGAATGTACATTTTTTTGGTGTTGGTGATGCACATATTGTAGCAGAGTTTGCTTTTAGAAAATTTTCAAGAATAGGTTATAAATGTTCCGCTTATACAGATGTTGATTTGCAGCTTATTACATCTAGTTTAATGACTGATAGAGATGTAGCTGTGGCAATATCTTATTCGGGTGCTTCTAGTAATATAGTGAAATCTATAAAAATAGCTAAGGAATGTGGGGCTACTACTATATGTTTAACTCATATGAATAAATCATCTATTTTAAAATATGTTGATATACCAATATATATATCAGCATCGGATTTTACAGTCGGCAGAGATATAGTTTCAAGAAGGGTAGCAGATCAGGCTATTATAGAAGCATTATATTTGGGGGTAGTAACTAAGTCTAATAGGAATTGTGATCATTTTATTAAAAAGACAGAGAAAGTAATCAATATAAATAAAATATAAATTATAGAGGTTTTTTATGATTAGAGATATAGCAGCGGGTATAGATTCTTCTACACAGTCATGCACTGTTGTTCTAAGAAATTTATCAGATGGTAAAATAATAGCTGAATCTAGAGCAAAGCACATGCCAACATATCCTCCATGCAGTGAACAGCTTCCTGAGGATTGGTGGAATGCATTAATAGAGTGTTTTAATACTTTGAAAGAATATTTGCCTAGAATAGCTTGTATAGCTGTAGGAGGGCAAGGTCATGGTCTTGTTATTTTAGATGAAAATTCTAATTCATTAAGAAAAGCTAAATTATGGAATGATACAGAATCTTCAAAAAATGCTGATGATATAAGAAAAATAATAGAAGATAGTTATTGGGAAAGTCATACAGGATCTATACCAGGACCTGCATTGACAATATCAAAACTCGTATGGACAGAAGAGCATTATAGTAATATTTTGGAAAAAGCAAAATATATAATGCTTCCTGCAGATTATTTAATTTTTAAACTTACTGGTAATTTTGTTACAGAAAGAGGCGGAGGATCAGGTACGGGGTATTTAAATCCTTATACTAATGAATATGATTATGAGATATTAAAAAAATGTCTTAAAACCGATATAAGCGATAAACTTCCAAAAATTTATCCTTCTAATTCTATAGCTGGAGAAGTAAAATTTATAGATGAGCTTAAAGAGCTTCAAGGTGCTGTTGTAGGAATGGGTACTGGAGATAACATGGCAGCAGCAATAGGATTAAATTGTAAAGAAGGAGATACAGTAATATCTATAGGTACTAGCGGAACTGTATATTCTGTAACAAAAAAATCTATAAAAAATTCATGTAATGGTATGTTAAATTTATATGCTGATGCTACAGATAGATTTATTCCAATGTTTACAACATTAAATTCCTCAAAAGTTACAGATGCTTTTAGAAGAATTTTAAATGTATCTTTTGAAGAATTTGATAATTTAGCATTAAGCGATAAATTGGATAATGGATTAAATTTGGTTCCTTATTTAGATGGAGAGCGTTCACCTAATCTTCCTTTAGCCTCAGGATTTTTTACCGGTATGAGAAGCGATATTTCAAGAGAAAATATAGCAAGTACAGCGATAAAAGGTGTTGTATGTAATTTACTAGATGGATTGGATATATTAAAAAGTGTAGGGGTTGAAGATAGTGGAAAAATAATAGTTACCGGTGGCGGATCAAAAAGTACTGCATACAGACAATTTTTATCAGATCTATCATCAAAAGATATTTATACTTGTCAATATGTAGAGACAGTAGCTGCCGGTGCTGCTTTGTATGCTGTAAGTTCTTATAAAAATATTGATATACAGAAATTAATGAATGAATGGGCTTTAAATATAGATAAGGTATCTTCCCCAAGAGATGTTGATTTTAAATCTATAAGAGAATCATATCATTTCTATGCTAAAAAATATGAGGAGTATATTTATGGAAAATAAGAAAATAAAATTACCAAATGAAACAGGAATAGCCATAGTAATGCTTTTGGTATTATTGGTTGGATTTATTGCAACACCCAATTTTTTAACTGTTTCTAATATTTTGATATTATTGCTTAATGGATCAGTAATATGTTTCTTATGTTTGGGGCAGACATTTGTATTGCTTACAGGAGGTATAGATTTATCAACAGGTTCTATAGTTGCAATGACATGTGTTTTGGCTGCTGTATTTATGGAATATCTTCAATTGGCATGGTATATTGCTGTTATTTTAGTATTAGCAATTGGAGCATTTACTGGATTTGTTAATGGTTTTATTATATCAAAAACTAAGGTTCCTCCATTTATAGTTACTTTTGCATGCAAGGAGTTGCTGCTTCAATTCCTCAAATTATTACAAAAGCAAATTCTATAAGAGTTACAGACACTGCCTATAGTTTTATAGGTCAAGGAAGAATTTTTTCAATACCTTTTCCTGTTATAGCCTTAATAATTGCTGCTATAATATCTTCATATTTTCTAAAAAGAACTGTAAAAGGTGTACATATATATGCTGTTGGAGGAAATGCTGACTCATCAAGATTAGCAGGTATTAACATATCTAAAACAATTATGCTTGTTTATGCTATTAGCGGATTATGTGCAGCATGCGGAGGTTTAATATATGGTTCAAGATTAATGGTTGGATATCCTACAGCCGGAAGAGGGGAGGAATTATTTTTCTCTATAGCAGGTGCTGTTGTAGGAGGTGTTAGTTTATTTGGTGGGATAGGTACAATACTAGGTGCTATGATAGGTGCTGTTATGATAGCTTCCATATCAAATTTAATGAATGTTATGAATGTAAGTGCTTATTGGCAGCCTTTAGTTATAGGGGTAATTATTTTGATAGGTGTAATTATAGACACTACAAAATCATTTGATAAAACAATATTTAAAAAGATATTCAAAAAAAATAATAGTTAATTATTAACTTTTATTAAAAAATAATTATTTTAAGGAGATTTATATGTTAAAAAAGGCAGCATTATTTTTTCTAATAGGTGTTATGCTAATATCTTGTAACAGAGGGGGGGCTTCTGATACTTCTGCTCAAAAAGTTGTAGGAATAAGCCTTCCTAATATTACAAATCCATATTACATAACTATGAAAAAAACTTTTGAAGAATATGGAGCTTCAAATGGATTTACAATTAGAGTGTTAATAGCAGATAATGATGATGCTAAACAGCTTTCACATGTTCAAAGTTTTATAGAACAAAAGGTAGATGCTGTTGTATTGAATCATGTTAGTTCTGGTCCTGGTGTATCTCAAATATTAGAGTTAAATAAGGCTAATATTCCTGTATTTACAATTAATATATTACCAGATTCAGATGGTATGAAAGAGCAAAACGCTGTTATGATACAGGGTATACAAACAGATCAAGAAGCTGGCGGATATTATATTGGTGAACAATTAATAAAAGATATGGGAACTACAGCTTCAATTATAGTTGGTATTGTAGGAGAACCAACTTCTATTTCTGCTATGGCTAGAGATACAGGTTTTGAAAAAGCTGCTTCAGGGTAATCCAGATATGAATGTAGTATTTGCTGATACAGAGCCTGCTGCTTTAGGTGCTGCTGCTGCTATATCACAATTAGGATTAAAAGATAAAGTAAAATTATATGCTTTTGTAGATAAAGCAGGTGTTCAATTAATACAAAAAGGGGATATAATTGCTGGTGCTATACAGGAGCCTGATAAATTAGCTAGATTAGCTACAGATAGTGTTAAAAAATATTTAAGTGGTGATACTAATAATATCGAATATATATTAAATAGCCCTCCTTTATTAGTAAACAAAGATAATGCGGCTGAAGTTTTACCATTTGCGTATTAATTATTTTTAGGAGGAATTATGTTAGATTCTTATGATGCTTGCAATATAAGAAAAGAATATTCTGGTGTAAGAATTTTACATGGTATAAATTTTAGAATACAATCTGGTACTATTCATGGTTTATTTGGACATAATGGGGCAGGAAAATCTACTTTATTAAAAGTTATGGCTGGAGTTGAAAAACCTGAAGATGGTACATTACAATTGAATGGAGAAACTATTACTTTGTCTTCTCCTCAAGTTGCTTTGTCTTCTGGAATAGCTTGTGTTTATCAAGAACTTAGACTTATACCTGATTTAACAGTTATGGAAAATATATTTTTGGGAAGAGAATTTGCAAATAAATTTGGTATTATCAATGAAAAGTATATGCTTGAGTATTCTAAACAATTGCTGGAGAAACATAATATAAATGTTAATCCAAAAGAGTATGTAAAGAATCTAACACATCCAATAAAACAAATAATAGAAGTTATAATCAATTTGGATAGAAAAGCTAAATTTATTATATTGGATGAACCTACAACAGCACTTGAAAGTAAACAGGCAGATATTTTATTGAAAGATGTTCAAAAGATAGTAAGAGAGAACAATATTGGAGTTGCAATAGTATCTCATAAAATAGATGAAGTTTTGCCATATTGCGATGAAGTATCTGTCATGTCTGGCGGAAGAATGCTGTTTAATGCTAAAAGCGGTAATTTTTCTAAAAAAGATATTGTTGATTCTATAATAGGAAAAAAGGAAAATGAAAAAGAATTGATATATAGTAAAACGGATAATGAATTTAATATTGATTATACTAAACCTTTTTTGGAAGTAAAAAATTTATCAACTTTAAAATTAAAGAATATCAATTTAAAATCTTACAAAGGAGAAATTTTAGGGATTTATGGATTAGTAGGATCAGGAAGAACTAGTTTTTGTCATACTATGTATGGTCTTTATAAAGCAGATTCTGGAGATATATTAATAGACGGCAATAAATATGAACCTAAAGATCCTTTGCATTCTATAAAGAATGGAATATCATATTTAACAGAAGATAGAAAACATTTTGGTATTATACCTTTAATGTCAGCTATTATAAATTCATCTATAACTTCTTTGCAAAGATTTAGTAATGGATTTAATTTGAATTATAAAAAATTAGATAAGCAAATATTAAATACATTAGAAAAAATTCAAATAAGAGGAAATGTTTATAATAGTATTAAATCTTTATCTGGAGGAAATCAGCAAAAGGCATTATTGGCTAGAATAATAGAAGAAAATTCAAATTTATTATTGTTGGATGAACCTACAAAAGGTGTTGATTTAGGAGCTAAGGCTGATATTTATAATATAATAAAATCATTAGGTAAATTAGGTAAATCAATAATTATAGTTTCAAGTGAAGAAGAAGAATTAGTAGAAACTGCTGATAGAGTTATAATATTTAAAGATGGACAATGCAGAGATATAGTTTTAAAAGGCAGTGATATTACAGTTACTAATTTAAGAGAATCGGTATTTTAACAAAATAAATAAAAGGAGATATTTATGAATAAAGATAGAAGAGATAGTATAGACTATGTATTAAAAGCAGAAAGTGACAGCATATTAGAGGTATTGAATAATTATGATGAAAAAGTTTTAGATTCAATAGTAGATGCTATAATGAATTGTAAAGGTAAAATTATTATTTCCGGATGCGGAACTTCAGGGGAAGCTGCTAAAAAAATAGCTCATACACTTTCATGTACAGAATGTCCTTCAGTATTTTTAAGTCCTTCTGATGCGGTTCATGGAGGATTGGGATTAGTTCAAAAAGAAGATATAGTAATATTATTGTCTAAGGGCGGAGAAACAATGGAATTAACATCTATGATTCCAGCTATAAAACAAAAAAAATCACTTTTAATAGGAATAACAGAAAATGAAAATTCTTCTCTTGCAAAAGAGAGTGATATATTCTTTAAATTGAAAATTTCAAAAGAAGCTGATAATTTTAATCTTTTAGCAACTTCAAGTATTATTGTATTAATAGCTATATTTGATGCTGTAATAATTACAATTATGAAAGAAAAAGGTTTCTCTAAAGAAGATTTTAGTCTAATACATCCAGGCGGTGCTGTAGGAAGAAAACTTACAGGAAAAATTTTATATTCTGAAGAGAAGATATAATGTCTGCTTTTTCTTTATCAATATTTTCTTCAAATCATGATAATATGCTTGATTCGTTAAATGAAGCTAAAGAATATAATGTAACATATTTGCATTTTGATGTTATGGATGGAAAATTTGTACCTATGACTGGATTAAGTATACATGATTTAGAATATGTAGTTGATTATACGAGCATACCTATAGATGTTCATTTGATGACTTATAATTTGAAATAAACTGTAAGAGAATTTTCAAAATTTGATTTGAATTCTATAGCAATACATATTGGAGTAGAATCATATAATAATACTATAGATATTTTGAAGTATATAAGAAGTGCAGGGATAAAATCATCAATAGTGATTTCTCCAGAAAATGATATTTTGGAAATAGAAAGGTATTTAGATTTTATTGATGAAATTCTTATTATGACTGCAAAACCTGGTGTTAAAAATAGTGCATTTATAGAGGATAGTTTTGAAACTATAAAGAAAGCTTCATATATTTTGAATAGTAGTAATATAATTATATCTGTTGATGGAGCATTAGATATAGATAGAGCTTTCAAATGTATAGATAATGGAGCTGAGAAAGTTATTATGGGAAGATGCTTCTATAATAGTACAAATAAATTGGATTTAGTAAATAGTGTTATAAATAAATAATTATTAAAATTTTGAAATTTTTGCTGTTATTTTATATAATGCAATTATGAATCAAGAAGTTAAAAGCTATATATATGATAAATTAAAGCGTATACCAGATAAATCTGGTGTATACTTTATGAAAGACATCAATTCTGCTATAATTTATATAGGTAAGGCAAAATCTCTAAAAAAAAGAGTATCATCATATTTTAATAATTCTAATAAAGATGCTAAAACTACAGCACTTGTTGATCATATAAGATATATTGATTATATATTGACAGAGAATGAAGTTGAGGCTTTGATATTAGAAGCTGAAATGATAAGAAAGCATAAGCCTCATTATAATATATTGCTTAAAGACCAGAAATCATTTCCATTTATAGCTGTTACAAATGAGCATTTTCCTAGGGTTATTAAGGCTAGAAATGTTATAGATAAAGAAAATGCAAGCAAATATAAAAGATATTACGGACCTTATGTTGCTGCTGAGAAAGCAGATAATATAGTTAAATTTATAGTTGATAATTTTAAATTAAGAAGATGTAAGTATGATTTTCCTTTAAAAAGACCTATAAGACCTTGCCTCTATCATCATATAGGAAAATGTACAGCTCCTTGTGCTAATTTAATTAATGAAGAAGATTATGATAAAACAATAGAAGAAGCTATTATGGTGCTTGAAGGGAATGTTGATGAACTTGTTGCTAAACTTAAGCAAGATATGTTTCAGCATACAGAAAAATTAGAATTTGAAGCTGCAAAGGATTTAAGAGATAAAATAGATTTGCTTAAATATATAACTGTAGAACAGAGCATTTATATACCAGAAAGTGATGACATAGATATAATAGGTGCTTATGGGGAGAATGGAAATTATATAATAGTTATTTTATCTGTTAAAGGTGGCAAACTTATAGATAGAAAAACTTTTAATATGCAGGCTGCAGAAAATATTGAAGATGATTATTATGATGATAAAAAAGTATCAAAATATTCTGAGGTTATATCTGCATTCTTTACACAATATTATACTCATGCTAATTTGATACCTGCATCAATATCAACTGATTTTCCAATTATAGATGCTGATGTTATAAAAGATTATTTAAAAAAAATATCTGGAAGAGATGTTGATATTAAATTAGATAATACTAAAAAAGGCCTTATGAATATAGCAAATGAGAATGCTAAGCATTTATTTAAAGAAAAGGCACTTGTAAGAGAAATACCTTTAGGAATAACAAGGCTTCAGGAAATATTTAAATTGAAGCGTGCTCCTACAATAATAGAATCATTTGATATAGCACATATTCAGGGAAGTTATACTATGGCAGGAATGGTTAGGTTTGTAAATGGGGTATCAGACAATAAGAATTACAGAATATTTAATATGAAAACAGTTACAGGAATAGATGATTTTGCTTCTATAAAAGAGGCTGTTTATAGAAGGTATAAAAGGCTTAAAGAAGAGAATCTAACATTTCCAGATTTAATATTAATAGATGGAGGACGCGGACAGCTTAATTCTGCTATAGAGGCTTTGAAAGAACTTGATATAAAGGGACAGCCTATAATGGCACTTGCTAAAAAATTTGAAGAGATATATTTACCTAATAGAGATAAACCTGTGCAGTTAAATGATAATGAACCTGCAAGACTTTTTTTGCAGAAAGTTAGGGATGAAACTCATAGATTTGTTAATACAAGTCATGGAAAGAAAAGAAGCAGAGAAATGGTTAAAAGCGAACTTGAAAATATTGAAGGACTTGGTAAAAAAACTATAGAGAAATTATATGCCCATTTTATCAATATTGATAATATAAAAAAGGCTTCATTAGAAAGTATACGTAATATACCCGGTATAAGCTATAAAGTGGCTAATAATATATATAATCATTTTCATGATGCATGAATATTATTCTAATTCTGTTTCTATTACAACATTGTATTCATTTGAAGTATAGCTTTCTTCTAGTATATAGGCATTATTTGTTAATTTAACAGCATTATCAACTTCTATTCCAGAATCTATTAATATGTTGTATAAAGATTTGTAAGCTCTTTTTAAGGCATTTTGAGTAAGTATTTGTCTTGTATAAGCACTTAAATTATCTGTTATTTCTATAGAGGCATTTGCTCTAAAAAATTTTTCTTCTACAGAGCCTTCTTTTTTTATAAGTTTTAATGCTTCCAAAGTTTTTTCGTATATTGTATCATCTTTCACTTTTATTTCAGTGTAGAAATTATTATCTTTTTCATATTGTTTTATATTCGCTATGTCTTTATTATCAAAATCTATTAAATTTTTATCTTTTAAATGTACAGCAACTACATTAAAATCATTTCTGTTTATTGATTGAGCTGTCTGTTCGGCTATAGAGTAATATATACCGTCTATTGCTTTTGATTTGCTGGCATCATAATTTACATCGCTGTATGATTTTGAATATAATATTCCCTTTTTTACATTGCTTTTTGAACATGATACTGTTATAATTGATAGAAATATAAAAAATATCAATAAAAAATTTGTATTGTTTTTTTTCATAGTTTATAATAGGTTATCCTTTAATATATTAATTATTTTAACTTGATAATATTAATAATTGTAAAAAATGGAGATTATATATTGAAAATAAAATTAATTATTTTATCAGCATTGTTTATTGCAATTTTTACTTCATGTGCCAAGCAAGAGGATAATTTTCTTGAAGATATGGCATCTTTAGACAAATCCTATATTGATGCTCTTTTAAATATTAGAGATTCAAATAATTCTAATGGAAAAGAAGTTATAGAGAAATTTATAATAGTATGGGATGATTTTAAAAATAAATATTATAGTGTTAATACAGAAGATCCTCAATGGAAAGCAGATTTTGACAGTTTGCAGGACATATTAATACGTTCGCATTACTATATATCCAGCGGAGAGGATGAGAGTGCAGGATACTCTATACTGCATGATATAAAATATGTTTTATCAGATTTGAGGAAAAGAAATAATGTAAATTGGTTTTTTGATAATTTAAATTCTATATATAAAACAGCATTTAGAATGTATGAATTATCAAAAATATATAGTTCTTCTAATACTATACTTACTCAGGAAGAGGAAGAGAAGTTATTGGTTGTTTATTATTTGCTTGATAATGCCACAAAAACAACAATATCAGAATTTGATAAAAGTAATATTCATTTACTTCATTTATCTCAAGAACAGCTTGGAACTTTAAGACATAATATAGAAACTATAGATGATTTAGTTAAGTCTATAGGAGAGAATTTATTTTCAAAAAGGTATGATACTATTTATAATATATCAGATAATATTTTAAATATTTATTTTAATTCACTGCAGATAATAAGAGGGTAGGTTTAATTTGCTTAAAGGATTTTGTATAGTTAATAAACCTATTGGAATAACCTCATTTGATGCCATAAAAAAAATTAAAAAACATTTTAGAGAAGAATATAATATAATAGAAAAGAGAATAGGGCATGTAGGAACATTGGATCCTTTCGCAGATGGAGTTTTAATACTTGCTTTTGGAAGATACACTAAACTTTTTTTCTTATTTGATGATATGTCTAAAGAATATATTGCAGAAGGTGTTTTTGGTGAAAGCAGGGATACAGATGATGTAGAGGGAAATGTTTTAGCCATATCAGATTCTAAAAATATATTAAGTTTTGAAGAATTAGATAAAATTATAAAAACAAATTTTTCTGGAAATATTATACAAAAACCGCCTATATATAGTGCTAAAAAAATAAATGGTAAAAGAGCTTATGATATGGCTAGAGCTAATGAAAAATTTGAATTAAAAAGTGTAAATGTATGCATTAATAATATTGAGCTTCTTGAATACAATTATCCATATTTCAAAATAAAAACATCTGTAAGCAAAGGTACTTATATAAGGTCTATCATTAGAGATATAGGCATTATTACAAATAATCTTGCCTATACTAAAAGTCTTACAAGATGTTCTATAGGTAAATATAATATAGATATGGCTTGTAATATAGAAAATATAAGCAGTGATAATATACTTTCTTTTTCTGAGATGTTTAAAGATTTTGATAATATTGTTATAGAAGATAAAGAAACAGTAAAGCAAATATTATGCGGCAATACTAAAATGATTGAAACTTTAGAGATAAAAAATAAATACTTAGTTTTGAATAATGAAAATAATGATTTAATTGCTGTTATTACAAATGATTCTGATAAAAGAAATACTTATTCATTTATAAATATATAATAAAAAAATAAAGCAAAGATTATTAAAATCAATGCTTTATTTTATTTATTTAAATTTTATATTATTTATTTAATAATTCATGAGCATAAGCCATTTTGAACATTGATACTTCGTCAAACTGTTTAGTTATAAACTGTATACCTATAGGCATATTGTTTTTATCTACACCGCAAGGTACACTCATTGCAGGAAGTCCAACCAAGTTTATATTAGAAGTATAACTGTCAGCTAAGAAACTTAAAGCACTGTCAGTTTGATCTCTTGTACCTAAAAGTCCAGCAGTTACAGGAGATGAAGGGGATATGATAACATCAACATTCTTGAATGCATTATCAAAATCCATCTGCATTAATTTTCTTACTTTTAATGCATGTTGATAATGACTGTAGAAGAATCTTTTACCAGTCATTAAAGTTCCAAATAGTATTCTAGCTCTAGTTTCAAAAGCAAGTCCTACGCTTCTTGAAGTATAATAATATTCGTCTAAATTGAAATCGCCTTTAGGGTGATAACCGTATCTTATTCCATCATATCTTCCCATATTTGATGCTACTTCAACGGCCATAACAGCAGTATAAACTCTTGAACCATATTTAGCATTAGGAAGACTAATATCAACTATTTCAGCACCTTGATCTTTTAATTTTCCAATAGCATCCATTATATTTTCTTTTACATCATGTGCTATTAAATCTGTATCATAATACTCTTTAGCAAGTCCTATTTTCATACCTTTAATATTACCGTCTAAAGCAGAAACATAATCAGGAACAGGAATATTTAATGTAGTAGACTCTTTAGGATCAAAACCAGCTATAACTTTAGTCATTAAAGCAGCATCTTTAACATCTTTAGTTAATGGTCCTACTTGATCCAAACTGCTTGCCATAGCTATACATCCAAGCCTAGGTACTCTTCCATAAGTAGGTTTAACACCAACTATTCCGCAGAATGATGCAGGCTGTCTTATAGAACCTCCTGTATCGCTTCCCAAAGCTCCAAAAGCAAAGTTAGCGGCAACAGCAGCAGCAGAACCACCAGAAGATCCTCCTGGTACATGATTTCTGTTTATAGGGTTTCTAGTTATGCCATAATTGGAAGTTTCTGTAGTTCCTCCCATAGCAAATTCATCCATATTAGTTCTGCCTATTATAATAGCTCCATTATCTATTAATCTTTGAACTGTAGGAGCTGTATAAGGTGCTTTATAACCTTCAAGCATTTTTGAAGAAGCAGTCATTAAATGATCTTTATAACATAGATTATCTTTAATAGCTATAGGAACACCTAATAATGGTAAATCTTCTCCGTTGTTTATTCTATCCTGCGCTTTTTTAGCTTGTTCTAATGCTTCATCTTTAAAAACTTCAAGATAAGCGAATATTTTATCTTCTCTTTTATCATCAGCTTCTATCTTTTTTATAATAGAATCAACTAATGTAGGAGCATCTATTTCCTTATTTTTTAATTTTTCTCTTATTTGAATTATAGTTAATTCATTTAACTCCATAGTAAAAAACCTCTTAAACAAAAATATAATAAAAGTTATTAATTTAAACGATTATATCATATATATAACTTTTTTGCAAAATAAATAATATTTTAAAAAGGAATATTGTGGTTGGAAATTAATTTAAATATAAAAAAATAGAAGGACTATATAATATTATTATATAGTCCTTCTATCTATCTAATCAATTACTGATTGTTTTCAACAGCTTGAGTATTATTATTTCCCTCTTTATTTTCATCTTTTGGAGGTTTAATTTCTGGTGGTATTCCTACAGGAACATCAGCGAAATCGAAATAATTTTCATAATATAAATTTTGGAATCTTAAAGCTATAGGCTGCATTCTAAAATTATCTACATAAGAAGCTACAAAGTTAATATTTTTTTGACCATAAGTAGCATAGAAAACAGCTAAAGAAGTATTAGCAGCTTTGTTCATATAGTTACCATATTTCATAGAAGTAAAATCATCAAATGTTCTGCTTCTGCTGTTATGGAAACCGCCGTATTTAGTATGGAAGCCACCTAAAGTTCTGCTGAATAAACCTCTAGACATTACATAACCAGGATGAGCATATTCATTGCCTTCATTTCTTGATTTATACTGTTCTAAAGTGTAATCTCCTTCATAAACAGCACTTACAGCAAATAATTTATCTTCATGGAAGAAGAATTTATAAGCCCATTTAGTTTCTTTTCCAGCTAGTGTAGCATCTTCATTAATAGCATCAGCTCTAACTGTCATACATTTAAATTCGTTTGTAACTATAAAGTTGAAATATAAAATGTTTTCATCTCTTGTGAATAATTCTGAAACATCATTAGTAGTAAATTTAACATTTATCCAATCCATAGTTTGAGGGTTATACCATACTAAATCTGGATCTGGATATTTACTAACATAGAATGTACCGCTTACAGGCTCAGCAGCTGCTGATGAGAAATTAGAAGCCATTAAGATCTCATTAACTTCATCAGGACTTATACCATAAGGAACCAAATCATTAAACTTGTAAGGAACTGTTTGGTATGCATGAACTGATATTGATATAGCTACCAACAAAAACATAACTAGTAATTTTTTCATTTTGTTCTCCAAGATTTTAATTGTTTATATTATACTATATTAAAAAATTAAAGCAAATCAATTATGTTTACTTACTGTAATTTTTTTAATTTTTTACATTATTAATAAATTTATTTTGATTGACTTTTTATGGAAAATCGTATATTATGTTTCAAATAAATTTATATACTTCGCTTCCTTATTTATAAAGAAGCTTTGTCCAAGGAGTTAAAGAAATGAGAGAATACGAAATATTATTCGTAACAGAAATCAATGACGCTGTGCATCAAAATGCTAAAGATCATGTAAAAACTATTTTGCAGAATTATCATTCTGAAATATTCCATGAAGCAGATTATGGAATTCATAATTTAAGCTACCCAATACGTAAAGTTAATCAGGGTAAATTTTATTTCTACCATTTTAGATGTGACGGCAACAACTTATCTAATATTGAAAGAGAATTACGCTATGAACTCAGTATATTGAGATTTATAATAGTTCGCTTAGATGAGATAATTCAAAAAGATAAAAAAGAAAATAATAGTAATAATGAAGAAGCTTCAAAAGAGGCTTAATTTTTAGAGGCTTATTTTATGGCAACAGATTTTAATAATGTAACAATAATAGGAAGACTTACTGCGGATCCTGTAACTAAATATTTACCTAGCGGAAGTGCAGTTGTAGAGTTTTCTATAGCAAATAATTATTATGTTAGTACAAAAAATACTACAGAAGTTAATTATTTTGATGTGGTTGCTTTTGGTAAAATGGCTGAGACTGTTGGGAAGTATCTTACTAAAGGAAAACAGGTTGCTATAAGCGGTACTTTAAGACAGGAAAGATGGCAGGATAAAGATACTAATGCTACAAGATCTAAAGTAAGAATCATTATGCAGACTATGCAGATGTTAGGTGCTGCAGGCGGTTCTGGTTCTGCAAGCATGGATACTACATATTCTCCTTCAGCTTCTCCTTCAAGTGTTGATTTGGGAAGTTTTGAGGATGATGATGAAGTTCCATTTTGATGATTAATAATTTTTTAGGAGATAAAAATCATGGATTTAGAAAATACAGAAAATTTTGAAAATAGTGCTGAAGAAGAAATGAAAGCTAAAGGTGATAAAAAAGCTCATTTCAATAAAGAAGTAAATGAAAAAGACGGCAGAAAAAAATTCTTTAAAAAGAAAGTATGTTATTTCTGTAAAAACAATATAGATGTATTAGATTACAAAGACATTAAATTATTAAAAAGATACGTTAAAGACAGCGGTAAAATTATACCTAAACGTTTAAATGGTACTTGTTCTAAGCATCAAAGATTAGTTACTAAAGCTATTAAAAGAGCTAGAAATATAGCACTTTTACCTTATGAAACTAGATATTAATTTTTTATTATATTAAAGAATATTAGCAGCTGTTATAATTATTTATAGCAGCTGTTTTTTATTTGACAGTTTTTTATCTTGTATTATAATAAAAAGCACAAAATAATTAAAATTAGGATTTTATATATGGGTAATGAAATTAACGAATATAGAAGATATTTATCTCAAGATATTATAAGAACCTGTATAAGAATGCAAAAGGATGGAATTAATCAGGGAACTTCAGGTAATGTAAGTTTTCGTTTTGAAAATGGAATGCTTATAACTCCTTCTAGTATGCCTTATGATACTATGAAAGCTGAAGATATTGTTTTTGTTGATGAGAATGGAAATGCTGAGCCTAATAAAAGACCTTCAAGCGAATGGAGATTTCATTTATCTATATTGAAGGATAATCCTGATTTTAATGTTGTTATACATAGCCATTCAATATATTCTTCAATAGTTTCAATAATGGGAGTTGATTATATACCTGCTATACATTATATGGTAGCTATTGCAGGTGGTAAAATTATACCTTGTGCTGAATATGCAACTTATGGTACAGAAGAGCTTTGCAATAATATATCAAAAGCTATGAAAGGATATAAGGCATGTATTATAAAAAATCATGGTCTTGTGGTTTCTGATTCCAGTATGGAAAAGGCTTACGGTGTTTTAGTTGAAGTAGAAAATCTTGCCAGAGAATTTGTTGAAGTTAGTAAAATTGGAAAGTATAATATTTTATCCGATGAGGAAATGGATATAATACTCAAAAAATTCGGCAATTACGGACTTAATGCTAGAAAATAATATTTCATAATTTTATGTTTAATGTAATAGATTTTAATCTTTATAATAGGAAAGAACATTACAAAATGTATATGTCGGATGTTCCTTGTACTTATAGTATAACGGTTAATTTGGACATAACTAATTTTTATAAATCAGTTAAAAATAAAGATGTTAAATTTTATGCTTCTATTATTTACTTTATATCAAAATCTGTAAACAAATATAAAGAATTTAGAATGTCATTGAACGATAATAAAGAACTTGGATACTATGACATAGTGCATCCTAGTTATACTATATTTCATAAAGATTCTAATACTTTTTCATGTATTTATACTGAATATAATGAAGATTTTAATTTGTTTTATAAAAATTATATTTTGGATATAGAAACTTATGGAGATAATAAATCATTTTTAGCAAAGCCTTGTGATTTGAAAAATATATTTAATATTTCATCAATTCCATTATCTGCATTTACTAGTTTTAATTTGAATTTAAAAAATGGTTTTGATTATTTGCCGCCTATATTTACAATAGGAAAGTACTATTATAATGATAAAAATAATTTAATAATACCTTTAGCATTGCAAGTACATCATAGTGTATGCGATGGTTATCATGTAGGTATTTTCTTTGAAGATTTGCAAAGAGAATTAAATAATTTTTAAAATAAGTGAAGCTTATTGAAAAAATATTACTTTAATTATAAAATAAATGTTTATAACATTATATTTTATAATATTTTTTATTCGAGGTTTATGGATTTATGAAATTATTGAAAAATAAAATCTATATATTTGTATTTACACTTCTATCGCTATTTTTTATATCATGTGCTACAACATCAAAAAGTACATCAAGCGGCGGTGTATATGTAGGTGAAGAAACAGGTGAAATAGGTATAGTTAATAATTGGAAGAACCCTGATTTTAAAGGCGGAAAAACTACAAAAATAGTTGCTGAAGGTTTTGCTTCTGCTGACGGAAGAGGTGAAGCTGATGCTATAGAAAGATCTATAGAGAGTGCTAAGCGTAAAGCGGTAGAACAGGCAGTTGGTTCTATTGTTCAAGGTTCAACTTTAGTAGAAAATAACAGACTTATAAGTTCAAAAATATATGATAATACAACAGGTTATATATCTTCATATAAAGTATTAAACATTTCAAAAAGCGGTTCCGTATGGTATTCAAAAATAGAAGCTGTTGTTGGTGTAGATATGATTCAGGATAATTTGCAGGCTATGGGAATACTTATGGACAGAAAGAATATGCCTCTTATAGTTATGCTTGTTACCGATGAAACAGGAGAATTAAGCGAATCATTTAATGTTCAATTAGAAAAGAATATGAGTGAAAAAGGATTCAAATTTGTAAGTGCTAGTTCTCTAAGCAGCGTTATGAGAAGAGAAAATATAAGTTATGAAGATACAAGAGGTTCACGTGCTTCAGATTATGTAAAAAGAATAGCATCTGCAACAGGAGCACAGATTGCAATATTGGGTAAGGCTGAGGCTGCTTTCTTTACTACTATAAAAGGTACTGCTATGAAAAGTTATAGAAGCGATGTAGCAATTACAGCTGTTAATATATCAGATTACAGTACTATAGCACGTTCTACTCATCAGGCTGGAGGAGTAGGAGGAAGCGATAAAGATGCACATTCAATTGCTTTAGTAAAATCTGCAGATTCTATATCAGATGATTTTGTAAATCAGATAGTAACAAAATGGCAGAGCGAAGTTCAAAATGGTACAGAATATACTATATATGTTAGTGGATTAGATTTCAATGATTCTATAAATTTTGAAGAGGCATTAAAAAAGAATATCGGCGGATTAAAGAGCGTTTATAATAGAGGAGTCTCTGGTACTTCATCTACATATGTTGTTAGATATGTAGGCAGCAGCAGAGATTTAGCTGTTGATATTAATGCCAAAGCAAAAAATATGGGTTATCAAGTTATTATAAGTAAATTTGATGATAAAACTATTACTTTGAAAGCTAGTAAAAGGTAATATTAATATAAAAGGTAATATTAATATAATATGAAAGAAAAGCTAGTACTTCATACTTGCTGTGCAGTTTGTATGTGTTATCCTAGAACCATACTGGAAGATTATGATACTGTGTTTTATTTTTATAATCCTAATATATACCCGATTGCTGAATATGAAAGAAGAAGAGACGAGTTTATAAATTATGCTGAAAGTATTGGTATAAAAACCCATATAGTAGAAGGTGAAAATGATGTTCAAAATTGGTATAATGATATTAAGGGTTTTGAAAATGAACCTGAGAAAGGTGCCAGATGTAGTATTTGTTTTAAGCATAGAATGAAAAAAGCATTTGAATATGCTGAAAGTATCAATGCTAAATATGTAGCAACCGTTATGACAGTAAGTCCACATAAAAACAGTAAGGTTATTGAAATGATAGGTAATTCTTTAGCCAAAGAGCATGAATCAGTAGAATATCTGCATTTTGATTTTAAGAAAAAAGACGGATTCAAAAAGACTAATATAATAGCAAATGATGCTGGACTTTACAGACAGCATTACTGCGGATGCGAGTTTAGTATTAGAGATTAATTTTATAGTTTGTATTTTTATCTGATAAATTTTGATTAAGTTTAAAATTTAATTAAATTCCCGCCCTCTAGGTTTAAAATCATTTTTGTTATTTTTGTATAGTTTTTATTTTTTATTTTTTTATGATATTTTAACACCCGCCCAAGTTTTTTTAAATTTATTGTGATGATTACCGTATGCTTAATGATTTTTTGATTATGGAGAATTAATGATTTAAATTTATTATATAACATAGGTATAATAGGAAATGATTATCAATAAAAAACCCCCTTACTTGAAACTTAAGCAAGGGGCAGTATTATATTATTTAATCAAACCCATTAGGATATTATAAAGACTTGAATAAATATCGCGGAATACCTGTAGAATTTTTAGTAAGTAAGCATTATAAGTTGGCTTTTATGTTCTAATATTGTTTGGGTAACGGGCATATAGAGATATTAACTTTAATATATTTTATTAAAAAACTATTTAACATGAATTAATGTAAAGGCTTACTTTGACAAAATATACTATTTTTATTATAATAGTTATATATGAGTAAAAAATTAGATGATGAAAAAATAAAAAATTTTAATCCTTTGAATGATTATTTTATGCGTTATATATTTGCTAAAGAAGGACACGAACATATATTAAAAAATCTTATTAATTCTGTGAGAATAGATTCTAATCAGGAACCTTTTGAATATATAGAAGTTTTAAATGCTTTTAATTTGAAAGAAAATGTTTTTGATAAAGAAAGTATTGCAGATGTTAAAGCGAAAACAAAATCAGGCGAAACTATAATAATAGAAATACAGAGAATAGGTAATCATTCATTTATATATAGAAGTTTATACTATTGGGCTAAAAACTATTTCACGAATTTAAAATCTAAAGATATATATTCAGATTTAACACCAGTAATAAGTATTAATATTTTGGATTTTAATTTGATAAAAGGTATAGATAAACCGCATAGCTGCTATTTTATTAAAGAATTAGAAACCAATTATATATTAACTAATCATTTGGAGCTTCATTTTCTTGAATTGAAAAAATTTAATAGTAATAATAAATTATATAAAGATTTATCAGATTGGTTTGAATTTTTAAATTCTAAAGATAAATTGGAGGATACTATGGAAATATTAGTGAAGAAAAACCCTATAATGAAAGATGTTTATGATGAGTATAATAAATTTATAAAGAGTAATGATTTATATAACGGCTACAGTAATTATGAAAGAGATTATTTTAATGTTCTGATGCTTAATGAAGAGCGTATAAAAGGTATAGAAGAAGGTAAAAAAGCTGAACAAATTAATATAGCAAGAGAAATGAAAAAAGAGAATATGGATATTAATTTGATAAGTAAATTAACAGGATTAAGTATAGAAGAAATAAAAAACTTGTGAATATATGCTAAATTTATTTAGCAGATACTTATAGTGAGCAAGTTTTTTTATATGTAAATAAAGAAATAAAAGAGTTATGATAAAAAATACTTAATATCAAGCTATTCTGTAAGGCTTTATACAGATAATATTTTTATATGTAATATATAAATAAAAACCCCTTACTTGAAACTTAAGCAAGGGGCAGTATTATATTATTTAATCAAACCCATTAGGATATTATGAAGGCTTGAATAAATATCGCGGAATACCTGTAGAATTTTTAGTAAGTAAGCATTATAAGTTGTGCTGTATAATGTATTTTGGTAAGCGGGTATATAGAGGCGGAGTAACACCCACCCCTATATACTCTTTATAACAAACGTAAAAACTATATAGAATACAAATTAATTAGCCCAAGTAGTAGAGGAGTTATTGTTACTTTCATAGTAGCTACTCCCTTACCATCAATAGTAACACCAGCAGTTTTGAAACTAGCTGAATCAAATTCATGTGTGCTAGCAGGTGTAAGAGTTATAGTTATATCAGCAGGATTTGTATCTGTTGGAAGTGGTTCAGGAGCAACAGCTTTAAAAGTTACACTGCTAACACTTTTAATAGCAGTAATTTTTGTTTCTACTGCAGTTAAAAGTTTATTTTTTGTATCACTATTACCTGCTGGGTCTTCAGCAGTTAATGCTATTGTTCCACTTGTAATTGATTTTCCTGTAAAATCAACATTATCTTTAGTAGAAGTATCATTACCTCCATCTTCATCTATAACAGCTAAAGCAATTACAGCATCTTGAACTGATTTTAATGTTACTTTTGTTTTTTGTGTTGTTGAACCTCCGTCATTGGTTGGGTCAGTAGTTTTTTTGTTACAGCTTACGCCTAGTAATGATAAAGCCATTACCATTACAAAAATAGATAAAATCTTTTTGTTCATAGTCTGAACTCCTTTTAATAAATTTTTATTATAAACATTATTACTAATGCTTATTTCTGAGTTGTAGGAATTAGGGCATTCCTTAATTATGTTAAGTTTGTATTTTGAAATATTATTTAATGCTTTATGATAAACTTTTATTGATAAATTAATTAATTTCTGCAACGCAAAAAGAGACTGCAGGTATAGTATAGTTAGTATAAAGTTAGGGTTGTTGTTTTGAGATTTTTTATTGATTAAAGAATGGTTAGAGTGCTGAGTGCTGAGTTTCAGCGATTAGTGTGTTTAGTGATATTTTTGTATTTCTCATAAGCGAATAATATGCTTTTTTTATTTTTATGTCAATATTTATGATTTATAATTTTTTAATTTTAATAAAATTTTTATAATGAAAAGTATTATATTAAAACAATATTAAAGAAAGAAATTTAATTGCAGTATATCTTCTTTTTCAAGTAAATAAATTAATAAAAATTATTTACTAAAAATTTATTTTATTGTATAATTTCCGCAACAAATTTTTATAAGGAGTAATATTCATGAAGGTTGAAGAATTAAAACATGAGAAGCTTAAAGCTTGGATTAAAGAAATAGCAGATATGTGTCAGCCAAAAGATATATATGTATGTGATGGAACTAAAGAAGAATATGACAACTGCATGAATGGTTTAGTAGAAATAGGTTTAGCAAAACCTCTTAAAAAAAGACCTCATAGCCATTCTTTTAGAAGCGATCCTTCTGACGTAGCACGTGTTGAAGATAGAACTTTTATCAGTTATCCGGATAAAGAGGATGCAGGTCCTACTAATCACTGGATGGCTCCGGATGAATTAAAAAGTACTATGAAAGAATTATATAAAGGCTGTATGAAAAACAGAACTATGTATGTAATTCCTTTCTCTATGGGTCCTGTTGGTTCTCCTATAGCTAAAATAGGTGTAGAAATCACTGACAGCCCTTACGTTGTATGTAACATGCATATAATGACTAGAGTTGGTACTAAAGTATTAGATGTATTAGGTGCTAACGGTGAGTTCATACCTTGCTTACACTCTGTAGGTGCTCCTCTTGCTGACGGTGCAAAAGATACTAAATGGCCATGTGCTCCAATAGAGCAAAAATATATTTCTCATTTCCCAGATGAAAACTTAATTTGGTCTTATGGTTCAGGTTACGGCGGAAACGCTTTACTTGGTAAAAAATGTTTCGCTTTACGTATTGCTTCTGCTATGGCTAGAAGAGAAGGCTGGATGGCAGAACATATGCTTATCTTACGTCTTACTAACCCAGAAGGCAAACAATTCCATATAGCAGCTGCATTCCCAAGTGCTTGCGGTAAAACTAACCTTGCTATGTTGCAGCCAACTATTCCTGGTTGGAAATGTGAAACTGTAGGTGACGATATTGCTTGGATGAAAATAAATCCTGAAGACGGCAGACTTTATGCTATTAACCCAGAAGCTGGTTTCTTCGGAGTAGCTCCAGGAACTTCTTATGATTCTAACCCTATGGCTATGGATTCAATAAAAGAAAACACTATATTTACTAACTGTGTAGAAACAGATGACGGCGATGTATGGTGGGAAGGTATGGGAGAAGCTCCTAAGCATGGTATAGACTGGAAAGGTAATGACTGGACTCCTGAAAGCGGTGAAAAAGGTGCTCACCCTAATGCTAGATTTACTGCTCCTGCTAGACAATGTCCTGTTATTTGTAAAGACTGGGAAGATCCTAAAGGTGTGCCTATAGATATATTCATCTTCGGAGGAAGAAGAGCTTCTGTTATGCCTTTAGTACATGAATCTTATAACTGGGATCATGGTGTATTTATGGGTGCTAGTCAGGCTAGTGAAACTACTGCTGCTAATATCGGTTCAGTTGGTGCTTTAAGATTTGACCCATTTGCTATGCTTCCTTTCGCTGGATACAATATGGGCGATTATATGAAACACTGGCTTGAAATGGGAGATAAATTAGGAAATAAAGCTCCTAAAATCTTCTATGTAAACTGGTTCAGAAAAGATGCTAATGGTAAATGGTTATGGCCTGGATTCGGTGATAACTCAAGAGTATTAAAATGGATGTGTGAAAGAGTTGAAGGTAAAATCGATGCTGTTGATACTCCTATAGGTAAAATGCCTAAAGAAGGAGATTTCGATCTTTCTGGTTTAGATATACCTGAAGATGATTTCAAAGAACTTATGAGAGTAGATGTTGACGCTTGGAAAGAGCAGTCTAAACAAATAGAAGATCATTTCAATAAGTTCGGAAGCAGACTTCCTGAAAGACTTAAAAAACAATTAGAAGAATTAAGAGCTAGATTAAGCAAATAATTTTAGTTAGTAATTTTTCTTAAGAATATAGCCAATAGTTTAACTTAATATTAAGCTATTGGCTTTTATTTTTGTAATTAATTAGGCTTTAAAATTTAATTACATACGCCCGCCCTTTAGATTTTTAATCGTTTCTGATGTTTTTGTATTATTTTTCTTTTTTATTTTTTTAGTTATTTTAGCTGCCCGCCCAAGATTTTTTTTAATTTTTTGTACGTTTACCGCACGCAGAGCGAAATTAAAAAATATATGTTTATTTGGAATTCAAATTTTATTATATTATAAATTTTGTTAACCGTGCGTTATGTAGATTTTAAATCTAGTTTGTGTATAATAATTCTATACTTTCCTTTCTAAAAAATAACAATAAGAAAATCATTAACATATAGACTAGAAATGTATAATAAAACTTTTATTTTTTCTTATAATATTTTTTTACTATATTAATCATTTTTTTATCCTGAATAGCCTCAGCATATTCTAAAACATTGTAGCTTTCTTTTATACTTCTGCCGTAGTCATTATCAGGTTTCATTTTTATATTTAAATCAACACCATTTTTTAATAAATATTCAGCAACTTTATAATTATGTTGGTCTATAGCATGAAATATCGCAGTATAGTTTATATCATTAGGATAATAGTTCATATCAGCCCCATTTTCAACCAATGCCTTAACTATTTCTAAATTACCCGCACCTGCAGCAATTGCTATAGGAGGATAATAATCTAAAAATTTTGTATCTAAATCGGCACCATTATCTTTTAAGAGTTTTACCACTTTAGGAGTAGATGCCGCAAGTATAGTAGCAGGAGCAACTCCGCTGTTATTTGTAGCATTTACATCCGCACCATTTTCTATTAAAAGTTTTGAAGCTTCATAAGGATTCTCTCCTGTAACAGCCCAAAGTAATGGAGTGTCCCCATTTTCATCGGCTTTTCCATTAACATCTATTCCATTATCTATTAAATATTGCATTATATTAATATTACCTTTTTCAGAAGCATAAATAAGTGCAGATGCCCCCCAAGATGATTTTGCATTTATATCTGCATTATTTTCTATTAATAGATTAAACATTTCTTCATTGCCATTTTCGCATGCAAGTATAATCATATTTTTGCCGTCTTTATTTTTTATATTTATATCAGAATTATTGTTTATTAGTAATTTTGCTATCTCTATATTATCAGTTCTTACAGCTTCCATTAAAGCATTAAATCCATCGTCTGCTCTTAAATTAACCAAAGCCCCATTATCAATCAAAGCTTTTGCTATATCATAATGCCCGTATGATGAAGCTATCATTAAAGGAGTAGAATTAGTATAGTGTGTAACATCGTCTATAATAAGCTCGCTTTTTGAAGCAGCATTTATACCGCCCTCATTTATCAATTCAATCATTTCAGCAACGCCTGTTTTTCTTTTATTTTTTTCTAATAAAGTTAATAATTCATCACTTGGTTTTATTATATCTATATCATTTTGTATTTCATTAAAATTGTTTGTATTAAAATATTTCAGTTCTTTATTGCTTATTATTTTAAACGGCTTTGAATAAAGCATTAATGCAGATATAAACAAGATAATTAGAATTTTATTTTTCATTTTAAACCTCTTTATTGTATTGTTATTTTTATTATACTATAATGATGTATAATTATCAATACCGTCATATAGTATAATATTTTTTATAATTTATATTGTTATTTATTTTTTTTTATTGTAAAATATGTTAACAAATATTTAAGAGGTTATTTTTATGAAAAAGCTTTTTATTTCTATACTATTTTCTTTATTTTTTATATCTTGTTTAGATTATACTCAGTATGTTACGATTGATGAGAATGATAATATAAGCGTTATTGCAATAGCTACAATATCAAAATCTATGATAGAATTGGCCGCTTTATCTGAGGGTTACGAAGATACTGTTCCTGTCAGATATTATGATGAAATTTTGAGTGATATGGAAAAGGAAGCTAAAAGCAGTTATCCTAGAAATTTTAAATTCAAACGTATAAATAATGATAATGAAATAGGACTTTATATAAATGGTACAGTTAAAAAGAGTGATTTGAAAGATAGTGACAGTTACTTGCTTCCAGTAAGAACAGGAAATAAATTTATGTTCACTCCTTTTGACAATTCAGAAAATACTAGTGAATATAATGAATATTCTTCTATGCTTAGTTCTATGAAAATGAAATTAATAGTTTCAAAAAGCTATATACCTACTATAAGTGCATGTTATATTTCTTCTTATGATGAATTAAGAAATATTAATGTTTATGATTTAAAGGATTCATTTTTAATAGAACTTCCTATTTTTGCTGATATTTCTAATCCTATTTTATATATTGAATTATAATGAGGTGAATTATGTATAGATTATTTGTATTGATATTTTTATTTATATTTTCTAATTTGTATTCGCAGACATCTCCTCTTAATGTTAATAGCAGTTTTTTTAGCAGAGATGGTAATTTAATATATAACAAAGATTTGAAAGTACATGCAATTAGTAAGATAACTTTTGATGATAGGTCTAATTATGAGATGATGGTATTGAAAGGTAAAAACTGGTATTATTATTCGCTTTTACAAAAAGTTGGAAATTATTATAAATATATAGGTACTATTGCTTTGAATGATGAAAATAATTCATGCAATAATAGAGGTTTTTCTAAAATAGCAAATAAATCCAATTATTTTACTATAGAACATGAATACTGCAACAACGATGCAGATAAACTTATGTTTTATATTACATTTAAATTAGATACTAATACAAAAAATATATATCTTCATAGATGCAGTGCTGTTGTAAATAGGACTCAATTTGATACTGATATAAGCAGTTTGGGAAGAAAAGTTTTATACGATGATGTAACAGAGGATTTGCTTGTTAAATTAATTTTTGATAATATGTAATGATAATGATTGTGAACAATAAAAAAATATATTCATAATTGACAATTATTTATTATAAATTATAATAAATAATGTTATGAAGTTAATATTTATATTATTAGTTATTATTTTTATTACATCTGTATATGCTATACCTGCATATTATGTTATATCGCATTCGGGTCATCATTGTTTGGATGCAGATTGCGAAACATGTTTAAATTTATCGTCAATAATTAGAATAATTAATAAGATATCAAGAATAGTAGTAGCATGTAGTTTTATAATATATTTTTCTATAATACCAATAGTATTTATAAAATATAATATAATATTTTATAATAATAATATTACCCCCATAAAACTTAAGGTCAAGCTTATTAATTGATTTACATCCTTGTATTTATAATTATATTTAATTAAAAATATTTCAAGGATTATGTAATGAATAAAAAAATATTAATTTTAATTTTTTTAGTATTATTAACGTCATGTAATAATAAAACAGATAATAATATAGATAAAGATGGTAAAATAAAAATAGCAGCTACTATATTTCCTATATATGATTTCACTAAAAATATAATAGGCGATAATGCTAATTTAAAGATGATTATAAAACCTGGAATAGAAATTCATTCTTTTAATGCAACTCCTGCTGATATAATAGATATACAAAATGCGGATGTATTTATTTATATAGGAGGAGAAAGCGAAGAGTGGGCAGAAAAAGTTGTAGCTTCAATGGATACAAACGGTAAGAAGATAGTGAAGTTAATAGATTATGTAAAAGCATTGGATGAAGAGATAGTTGAAGGTATGGAGCATGATGCAGAACATGATCATGGAGAAGAAGCCAATCATGAAGAGCATGAGGAACATATTGAAGAAGCTCATACTCATGAAGGAATTTATGATGAGCATATATGGACTTCTCCAAAAAATGCCCAATTAATGGTTAATGCAATATGCGATGCTTTATCAGAGATTGATGCTGATAATGCTGATACATATAAATCTAATGCAGAAAAATATAATCAGGAATTAACAGCATTAGATGATGAAATAAGAAATACAGTAAACTTATCTAAAAGAAAAAATATAGTATTCGGAGATAGATTTCCATTCAGATATTTTGCAGATGAGTACGGTTTAGAATATAGAGCACCTTTTACAGGATGCAGCAGTCAAGTTGATGCAAGCCCTAAAACTATTACTTATTTAATAGAATATATTAAAGACAATAATATACCTTATTTATATTATATAGAGATGAGTAATGAGAAAATAGCTAATACTTTAGCAGAGCAAACAGGAGTGACTAAATTAAAACTTCATTCCGGACAAAATGTAAGCAAAGAAGAATTTGATTCAGGTGTTACATATTTATCTATTATGAAGGATAATTTAGAGAGTTTGAAAAAGGGTTTAAATTGATGTTGAATATAAAAGATTTATCGGTATTTTATGATAGTAATGAGGTATTATCTAATATCAATTTCTCTTTGAATAAAGGAGATTATCTTTCTATAATAGGTGAGAATGGTTCTGGTAAAACTACATTAATAAAAACTATACTTGGACTAATAAAACCTAAAAAAGGAAACATAGTTTTTAACAGTGTAAGGAAAAATGAAATAGGGTATTTACCTCAGCAAGGAATAGTACAAAAATCTTTTCCGGCAAGCGTATTTGAAGTGGTTATATCAGGAAGATTAAATAAGAAAAAGTTTCTGCCTTTTTATACTTCAAAAGATAAAAAAATAACTTTAGATAATTTAAAAAAACTTAATATAGAGAATTTAAAAAATAAATCATATAAAGATTTATCAGAAGGACAGCAGCAGAGGGTAGCATTGGCTAGGGCATTATGTTCTACAAAAGAGTTATTAATACTTGATGAGCCTTCCACAGGATTAGATCCTATAGCTACAGTTGATCTTTATAATTTGATAAAAAAACTTAATAGTGAAGTTACTATTATTATGGTTTCGCATGATATAGCAAGTGCAATAAAATACTCTAATAAAATACTTCATTTGAATAAAGATATGCTTTTTTTTGGAAGCACAGAGGATTATATAAAAACGGATATATACCAAAGAATATCAGGGGAGGATATGAAATGATTGCTTTGCTTCAGGAACTTTTTTCATATACCTTCATTGTAAGGGCTGTTATAGTTGGTATATTGGTTTCATTATGTGCTGCTCTTTTAGGCGTTAACTTAGTTTTAAAAAGATATTCTATGATAGGTATTGGACTTTCAAATGTAGGATTCGGAGCATTATCTCTTTCTATGATGTTTGGTTTTTCTACTTTGAAGCTTTCTATACCTATAGTTGCTATTGCTTCAATACTTCTTTTGAGATTAAGTGAAAATAGCAAAATAAAAGGAGATGCAGCTATTGCTTTGATATCAAGTGTATCTTTAGCTGTAGGTATTATTGCCATTACTGTAAAAACAGGAATAAATACGGATGTATGTAATTATATGTTTGGAAGTATACTTGCTATGAGTAAAAGTGAAGTTTACATAAGTATAATTGTTAGTGTTATAGTTATAGTACTTTATGTATTATTTTATAATAAAATATTTTTAGTGACTTTTGATGAAAATTTTGCCCGTGCTGTAGGTATTAATGCTGAGCTTTATAATATGCTTATATCTATACTTACATCTTTGATAATAGTATTGGGTATGAGAATGATGGGGGCTATGCTTATATCAAGTTTGATAATATTTCCGGCATTAACTTCTATGAGAGTATTTAATACTTTTAAGAGTGTGGTAATTTCATCGGCTGTATTATCAGTATTTTGCTTTTTTATAGGTATAGTTGCATCATTTCAATTGGAATATCCTACAGGAGCATGTATTGTTATGGTTAATTTGGCTATGCTTTTAATATTTTCTGTTATAGGAAAATTTGTAAAATTAGGAGCAAAATAAAAAGGAGAAATATGGATATGAAAAAAATATTATTTTTATTTATTATATTGCTGTCATTTTCTTCTTGTTCAAAAAAAGAATATAATGACGGATGGTTTGATATAGAAAAAAATTATGTTGATATACCGAAGAAAAAATATGATTATGGAAATCCTAGAGATAAGTCTTCAAATGATGCTAATAATGCTGCAAGTTCTTCATCATCTATTGATATGAATAATGTTATAGAAATAAAAGAAAGAATGTTTATAAATCAATGCAATGATGTTTATTTGAATCCGGATGATTACAGAGGGAAAATAATAAAACTTCAAGGTATATATGATGGATTTACAGATGAAGAAACTGGAGAGAAACTTAATTTTGTATTCAGATATGGACCAGGATGCTGCGGATATGATGGCGTTGCAGGTTTTGAGTTTAATTATAACGGTGAAATACCTAATCCCCAGGATTGGATTGAAGTCGTTGGTGTTGTGGAGATATTAGATATAGACAATTATGAAACCGTTAGACTTAATGCTATAAGTTTGAATGTACTCGATAAAAGAGGAAAAGAATTTGTAGCTAATTAATTTAGATAATTTTCGTATATTTATATTTTATAAACCATGTTGAGGGCAAAGTAATAATATCACTTATTATTTTGCCCGCTTTTATATTTTATTTATTTCCAAAAAGCCCCAACTCTTTTTCTAACATTTTCTTTCAAATCATAATAATAAAGAGCTATATCATAAGCATGATAAACGCCTTTTTCAAATACACTTTTTTCTCCTAAGTAAAAATCATCAGGATTTATGGTGCTGCATTTTATAACGCCTCTTGCTTTATCAACTTTTGCATCTGCTATTTTTGTTGGTTTTCCATAATTTGATGCAATATTAGCTCCTATGCTTTGTTCTTTTGTTGCTATAGTTTCATCTAATGTCCAAGTTATAGGATTAATTGAAATAGAGCCTTCAAGAACGGTAGGGTTATATCCGTTAAAATCTGGGCTTTCAGTGTTGTATGAAATTATTACTCCAGTGTCATATTCGCTGTTTGCAAATCTTAAATGAGGATTTTCATCTAACTCTTTTTGAGTAACAGAATATCCAAGCACATAAGCTGCAACCATTCTATTTTTTAAATTTTCATTTGTCTTGAAATAATCCTTTAATATTTCTTTTATCATTATAGCACCTTGAGAATGTCCTACTAATATGAAAGGTCTGATATTATTATAATTTTTTATATAATAATCAAATGCAGCAATAGCATCTTCTTTTGGTTCTGCGAAAAAGTATTTATCTTGTTCTTCTCTGCTTATATTATTTTTTTTATCTACTAAATATAAAGCATCAGCTTGTCTGTAGAATGGGGCGTATACACTTGCTGTTTCATCAAATATTCCTATATGCTGCATCATCATATTTGTAGCTCCGCTTCTCATTGGGGCATAATCTATAGGACATATTATACTTTCATTTGTATTTTCTCTTTCCCAAGTTGTAGGGTATAAATAAAATACATCTACTTCTCTGTCATTTGGATTTTCTGGTATGGACATCCAATTATTTTTATCTGAATAGTCTGTTTTGGTTTCTATTGTTTTTATTATCCCTATTGTTTCTGAGGATTTATTATTACAGCTTAATATAGTAATAATAATTAATGATACGGTGATGAATATTTTAATTTTATTAATCATAATTTACATCCTTTATTAAAATGTTTTATAATTATAAATTTAAAAACATTAAAATCAATTAAAAAATATTAAATAGCTATTTTATTTATTTGAAAATTATAATTAAATCTGTTATAAATTAAGAAATAAGGAGGTGTATATACTGAAATGATCTCATTTTGCCACCTTCTGCACATTATATAAATATTATCAACTTGTTTGTCGCACAAAAAAGTTTTTATTCTTCGGATATGTTTCATGAAAAACGTAAGTACTAGAACTTTATATTTTGGGAATATGTATTAAATATAAGATAATAATTGTATTTTGTCTACAAATGCAGTTCTTTTGCTTCTTTTATACAAATAAAAGAAGTGTGGTCTGGCACAACTGTTTTTTCTGAATAATTTTTTTATTAAAAATATTTTATTTAATGAAAATTGATTAAAAAATAGTTTTATTATATATTTTTGTATTATTCAAACGATATAAGGATGATATTATGGGTAACATAGAAAGTCATATAAAAAAAGTTACAAATAATAAAGATATTTCAGATGATATTAGACATACTATCGAAGATTATGTGTATTTAAAAACTGATGAAGTACCTGAAAGAGTTCATTCTATAATGAATAGAAATGATTTTGATGCCTTTATTAATGATTTAAGTAAATGCCGACAAGATGAGAGAGAATCATATAAAAGACTGCTTATTCTTTATATACATAATAATTATGAATATAGAGAAAATAATACTTATAATATTATAAGATTTTATTATTTAGATGAGTCTGTAAAAAATGCATTTCTTTATTATATTTTTGAAAACAAAGAAAATATTATAGGTATTCATTTTTTTATAGAGTTTTTAAAATGTTATAATTTAATTTTCAAAGATCTAGTAAAAATAGATAACAAAATAAAGAATTCTTTCAATAGATTTATAGAAGAAATAAAAAATAAAACTGATGATGAAATAATTAATGAATATAAAGATTATCAAATATACTGCCCATTATATATTTTATCGCAATTAATAATACATACCAAAGATAAAAACTTGGCTAATAAATTATTATCTCTTATTTCAAAAATAGAAAACAAAGAAAATATAATAATTAGAAATATTTTATGTTCTTTGTTTTTAATAATTGATGTATCAGATGAAATAAAAAATAAATTTGTAGAAATTTTATTAAATAATAAAGGTTCGTCAGCTTTATTTATGAAGGATATTAATGTTTTTTATAAAAGCGAATATTTTATAAGATATATAATAGATGTTAATTATACTTCATCTGATAATAAATATAATAATGTAACTTTAACATATCCTTTTATCAATGAACTTCCTCAAATCTTACAAAAAATATTTTATTTATTTAAATCTAATTCTCAAAGTATAAAATTGGAATTAATAGAATCATTATACAATGAAGATAAGGATAATTTCTATAATATGTATAAATTATATCAGGAATCTGTTTTGCTTGATTATAATAATTCTAATCCTCAATTAAAATATAATAACATGCATTTTGTAGATAATTGTATTGATATTTATTTGCTTATGTCTGCATTTTTATTTAATAAAAAAGAAAATGAAATTATAGATCATAATATAGTTGATAGGGCAGTAGATTTTCTATTTAATTTTTTAGATCCTCTTCCTGAATGTTATGATGATTATAATGATTATAAATATTTGATACATAATATATTTGAATATCATACATATATGCTTGCATTATTGTATGATTATAATGATAAGGCTAAAAACTTTATAAACTCTACTTTATATTCTTATATTACAATAAATAGTTTTATTCTGGCTAGAAATTATTTATATGATGAAACAGTTTTTAATATTGTAAAAGAAATATTTAGTTTAAATGATAAAGTTAATATAATAAATATTTATTTAACTTACTATATTTATACAAGTGCCATATATTCGGCAGATGGCAAGAAAAAAACATTTTTGAATATATATAATATTACAGAAATAGGCAATGATTATTTAGAAGATATTTATAAGTTTATAGATGATGATAAGTTTATAAAAAATATTTCTAAAGATATTAATTTTACCATACATTTTTTGAATACTCTATATAACAAAGAAAGTAAAATAGAAAATTATAAATTAGTATTAAAACTTCTTGAAACATCAAAATCAAAAGAGATAAAAAAGACATGCATTAAAATATTAGAAAAATCAGAAAGTAAAGTAAAAGATGATGTACTTCAAAAACTTGATAAAGCTAAAGGAGAATTTGAAACTTCATTAAAAAGCATAATAAGAATTTGGGATATGAGCAGATTTAATGAAAGTTTTGAGTTTAAAAATATAGAAGAAATAAACTCTCATGTAGATAAATATTATAATGAAGGATATGAAGAAAAAATAAATAAATATAATTTTATAGAAAAAGAAATATCAAATGTATTATTTAAAGATAAAAAAACATTAGTGCCGTTAAAAGTAATGAAGTATATTTTTACTGAATATATAGCATTAAAAGAAATAAACAAATTAATAGATATAGAAAAAATCATTAATCATTTTTATATGGAATCTTTCAGAAATGCTTTATCAAATATTTATAATGAATTTATTAATTTGAAATATCCTATAGAATTAAAAAACATATATATTCTTTACTGTTTATATATGGATAATGAAACAGTATTAAAATTAAAAAATGAAGTAGATTATTTAACTAATAATGCCAGAGGAGCATTAGCAGCACATATAGTACAATGTATGGCATTGAATGGTAATAAATTAATTCTTGTTATGCTTGATTCTATTTCTTTAAAGTATAAAAATAATCAAGTAAAAAATGCTGCTAAAACTGCATTAGAAAATGTTTCTTCTATACTTGGAATCAGCAGAGATGAACTTATTGATAAAATAATACCTAATTTTGATTTTGACAGTAAAGGACAAAAGACTTTATCTTATGGAGGAGAGGCTCAAAGAACTTTTACTATAAGCATAAATAATGATTTTAGTTTATCTATTAAAGACAATCAAAATGATAAAATAATAAAATCTCTTCCTGCTCCAAATACTAAAGATGATAAAGATACTGCCTCAAAAGCAAAAAAAGAATTAACAGAATTAAAAAAATCTATAAAAAATACTCTAGAAAATCAAATTATAAGATTAAAAAAAGTTCTGCTTAATGGAAGAAAATGGAGCTATAAAGGATTTAAAGAAGTATTTGTGGATAATCCTTTGATGAATATATTCGCTCAAAAACTTATATGGGGCATTTATGATGATAATAATAAATTAATAGAGTCATTCAGATACACAGAAGACGGTTCTTTTAATACGGTATATGATGAAGAATATATATTTAAAGATGAATTACAAAATAAAAAAAATATAACATTAATTCACCCTATAGAACTTGATAATGAAATTTTATTGAAATGGAAAAATCAATTAGCAGATTATGATATTGCACAGCCTATAGAACAGCTTAATATGATTTATGAACTTCCGGAAGAAAAAGATATAAATAAAAATCTTGAAATAGTATATCATGATAAAAAAGTTAATCCTTATGCATTAATGAAATTTGCAGCTTCTCTTGATATGAAAAGAGGCGAAATATTAGATGCAGGAACTTTTTTTGAATATAATTTAAAAGATGAAATAGCAAAAATAATGTTTGTTATTCATTTTAATTATTTGATGGTTGGTTATGTACAGGAAGAAGATGTTGACATTGAAAGAGCAGTATTTTATAAATTAGATGAAGATAATAATTTTGATTTTAATTGTCCAAGCAATCCTTTGGAATTGAATAAAAGATTTGTATCTTCTATATGCGGTTTAGTAAAAGAGTTATAATAATTTTTTAAAGGATTAAAGTATGATTGATGATTTTTACAAATTAGCAGATGAAGCATTCGATGCAGGAAATTATGAAAAGGCAATAGAATATTATGATAAACTAATATTTTATAATGGAGATAATGCAGAACTTTATAATTGCAGAGGACTTGCAAAAAACAATTTAGGTAAATATAAAGAGGCGTTAAAAGATTTTAATACTGCTTTAAAATTGGATAATAATAATGCAGATATATATTATAATAAGGGTTTGGCTGAATATGAGATGGGTGATTATGAGAAAGCCATTAAAGATTACACTAAAAGTATAAAACTTGATAATACCATTGGCGATGTTTATAATAATAGAGGTTTATGTTATGGAGCATTAGGAGAATTTGAAAAGGCTATTGAAGATTTTACTTGTGCTATAAAATTAAATAAAAATGATGCAGAGCTTTATTATAATAGAGGACTTTCAAAATCTAATTTAGAAGATTATGAAAATGCATTAATGGATTTTGATAAAGCTATTGAAATAAATCCTAAATACAGCAATGCTTATAATAGCAGAGGAAATGCAAAAAATGAACTAAATTATAATGAAGAAGATATTATAGCGGATTATGATAAAGCTATAGAAATTGATAATAATATAGATGCTTATTATAATAAGGCATTATATTATAATACTAATGAAAATTATGAGAAGGCTTTAAATCTTTATAATAAAGTATTAGAGATAGATGAGTATTATATAGAGGCTTATGGAAATAGGGCTATTGTTTTATATAACTTAAATAAAAACGAGGAAGCTATTAAAGATTGCGATAAAGCTATTGAGTTAGATAGTGAGTATTGGCTTTTATATTTTAATAGGGCAGAGATTAAACTTGAAGTTGCTCAAAAAAATATTGATGATTTTAAAAAGTTAAATGATGAAGCATTTGAAGATATAAATAAATCTTATGAGTTAGCTTTAGAAGATGAAGATAATTTAGATGAATTTAAAGATTATGTATTAGAATTAGCGAATAAAAATTTTGAAGCAGCAATTAAATTTTGTAATGAGCATAAATTATTATGAATATAGAATCGCTTCCAAAATGGGATAATTATTATATAGAAACTGATAAAGAATTTCAATCAGATGAAACAGAGCGTCCTCCATTAACAGGAAAAAATAGATATGTTCCTAATGGGCTTTATGATGAGAAATGGGGAGATGTTTATGATGCTTATGGCAAAGCAGATTTAACTCCTTATTATATAGAAGCTTTAACTAGCGATGATGATAATGATGTTAATTTCGGAGTGTATGGACTCTACTCGGCAACCACTCATCAAGGAAGTGTTTATAAATCTTCAAAAATGGCTGTTCCTTATTTGGCAGATTTACTTAAGTTCAATAATAATGCTTCAGAATTGGCATGTACATTTCTAGCAAGAATAGCATTGGGAGAAAAGCATTTTATTAATACGCCATTCTTTTATAAAACTAAATATTATGGCACTGTTAAAAAATATAAAAATGAAATACTTGATTATTATAATAAAAGCAATTCACTTGAAGCTATGAGATTATTATGTTTTATTCCAAACTCTTTAAATGAAATATTAAATTTCTCTTATAATGAATGCTTAAAATTAGAAAATGGAAATAAAAATAATGCTTATATTCGTCAGGCCTCCACTTTATTAGTACAAGGTTTTACAGCTGCACAGCATAATTATAAAATTTCTAATAAAGACTATTATAAAGAATATCCAAATATTATTAATAACATAACAAAATTAAAAGTTAATAAGCATATTGAAGAAGTTTATAATATTATGAACAGCAGCGAATCACTTTTGGTAAGAGGCTCTGCAGTAATTTGTTTAGCTTATACAGGTATTTTTAATAAAGATATTTCAGATTTACTTTTATATATAGCTGAAAATAATTGTACAGGTGTTGATTGGGTATGGAATGATAATTTTTCTAATATGGCAAAATATACTTGGGCTTATTCAGCTGATATTGAAACATTATTAAATACTGATGGCATTAAAACAAAAAGCGATGTATTTATTGCAGGTGTCACTAATAATGAAAAAAGTTATGATGATATATTGATAGAAGCAGTTACAAGAGTTTTTCCATATAAAAAGAAAAAAGAAGAATTAATAAATCCAGAGTTGAATGACATACAAAAAAGAGTATTAAGAAAACTAATTAATAATGCTCCTAATTTGATTGGAAGTTATGAACTAGAAGCTATTAATATGCCTTTAAATATTGAATCTGCCAAAAGGCTTATAGATGATGATTATATAAAAAATAAGATTCTATGCAAGATAATTGATTCAAAACCTTTATGGTATATTATAGAAGAATCATTGATTAAAAAAGATGAAGAAACTATTACAGATATAATTATTAATAATAATATGGATGCAATGAAATTATTATTTGAAATATATGCTCCTATAAAAAATATTATTAATAGGGAAGTAATAATAAATACTTTGAATATATACAGTAGTTTAGATGATAAAAAGATATTAAATGAAAATAATAGTATTCTTTTATCTTCGATAGCGAATTGCCTAACTAAAAGTATAGAAAACTATAAAGATGAAATATTTAATTATTTAGATGAAACATTAATAAAAGTAAATGATTTCAAAGATGATTATGATTATAAAGAAAAATTAGTTGGAGAATATGTAGGAGTATTTTTATTAACATTAGGACGTTCAAAATTATTAGATAAAAAATATTATAAATTGGTTCGTCCTTATCATAAATATATTCAATATTCAGTTTTTCCAAGTAAATTATTTTTTGAGCTTTTAAGTTATACATCTTTAGAACATCAGGAAATTATAAAAAATAGATTTGGTATTAAGTAGATATTATTTAATCTTATAGAAATCGTCAAGATTGTATATATTTTTATGAATAAGATTAACAGCCTTTTTGTATTCATAATCATTTAATTTATCTGATGACATTATCCTAAATTCTATAAATGTAACTTTTCCATCATCTAAAAAATATGGGTATGGATAAATATTATCATGCAAATGAAATCCTAAAGATTTGTACCAGTTTATACGTCTGTATGCCAAACTGTTAATATTTTCCGGCACAACTTCAACTATGATATTATTATGTATTTTTATAAGTTCTTTTAATGCAGCACTTCCGTATCCTAAACATCTGTATTTTCTTTCTATAGCGAAATATTCTATATATGGAAAATCCTCAAGCTGCCAGCATAAGCATACACCTATATGAATATTATCTTTCTTAATATCATAAAGATTTTTTTTAATTGATGATTTTTGATTAAAAGACTCTTTCAAACTCCAATTTTCTCTAATATTAAAAGAGTCTCTTATAATATCTTCATTTAGATTTGAAGTATTTGTACTTTCTATTAATTTTATCTCCATTTATCAATTTCATCTAATCTAGGTTTGTATACTTTATTATATAATATTTTTGTAATACTGTCATGCTCTTCTTTGCTTTTTATATTTTCGCTTGTCATTATTTTCATTTTCATTGTAGATATTTGATTATTTTTATCAATGCATGGCATATCATAATCATATTCTGCCAATATAAACCCGTATCTTTTGTACCACTCTATACGTTTTTGTGCTATTTCATTTAAATCATAAGGTTCTACTTCTATTACAATTAATTTATCTTTAAGCATATCAAGTATTTTTACTAGAACTTCTGAACCGTAATTTTTACCTCTTAATTTTTTATCTATAGCTAAATACTCTCCGTAATTAAAATCTTCTAAATACCAAAGCATAGTTAATCCTATTGGTGTTTCATCATCAAGTATGCCGTAAAATTTATAATTATGATTATCTTTATTTTCCAAAGTCATAACAAAAGACCATCTTTCTTCGGGAGGAAATGCATCATTATATAATTCTTCGTAGAAATTCTTATTTTGCAAGTCATTTTTCATTTCAATTAATCTAATCATAAAAACACCTCTTATTTTATAATTAGTCCGATTATATACTATTTTAAAAATTAAGTAAATATTATATCAAATATGACAGTTGAAAAATAATAATATTTTTTTATATATTATAAAAATATATTATTATTTTGCTTGAAGTTTTTAAATAAAGTTATATATTTAAAAATATATTCCAATTTCTAGGGGTTTTTTATGTCTAAAATGAAAGTTATGATAGCATCATCAGAAGCAGCACCGTTTATAAAAACAGGCGGTCTGGCTGATGTAGTTGGCTCATTGCCAGCATATTTAAAAAAATTAGATGTTGAGGCTTTTGTTGTTCTTCCTAAATATAGGGATATAAATTTTCATGACTGCTATTTAGAAAATGTACTTCCTACTATGGGAGTATGGATGGGTAATGGAGAGGAATGGTGTTCAGTATTTAAAACAGTGAAAGATGGAATAGATTTTTATTTTATAGAACATCATAATTTTTTCAGTAGAGAAGGGCTTTATCATGATGCATCATTTAATGATTATCAAGATAATGCTTGGAGATTCGGATTTTTTTCACGTGCGGCTTTGCAGTTATGTAAGGATTTGCAGTTAGATGTTGATGTTGTTCATGTTAATGATTGGCAGACAGCTGCTATTCCTGCTTATATAAAGACTTGGCATTGGAATGATAGAATAGGGCGTGCTGCTAGTTTGCTAACTATACATAATGCTAATTATCAAGGTATATATAATGCCACTACTACTTATGATTATTTAGGTTTGGGTTGGAATAATTTTAGTCCGGATACATTTGAGGATCATGGAAATATTAACTTTTTGAAAGGGGGAATATTCTTCTCTGATGTTGTTACTACAGTGAGTCCTACTTATGCAAGGGAAATATCTTCTCCTTACGGCGGACATGGTATGGCACCTTATTTGCAGAATAAAACTACAAGTTTCTTTGGAATACTTAATGGTATAGATGAAAATGAATGGTCTCCTGAAAAAGATAAATATATACCTGCAAATTTTTCTGCAGATAAGATGGAAGGCAAAAAAATATGCAAGAAAGAACTTCAAAAAAGATTTTTATTATCTGAGGATGATGATGTTGTTTTAATAGGTGTTGTTGGACGTTTTGTAGATCAAAAAGGGTATCATTTTATAGCTTCTATAATAGATTCTTTGGTTAATAATATGAAAATTCAGTTTTGTATACTTGGTACAGGTGACAAAGGATTAGAAAATTTCTTCGGAGATTTACCTAAGAGATATCCTACAAGAGTTGGTTCTTATATAGGATACAGTAATGAGCTTGCACATTTAATAGAGGCTGGATGTGATTTATTTGTTATGCCTTCATTGTTTGAACCTTGCGGACTTAATCAAATGTATTCTTTAAAATATGGAACTTTACCTATAGTGCATGCTACAGGAGGACTTGAAGATACTGTTGAAAATTATAATGAACAGACTGGAGAAGGTACAGGTTTTAAATTCTATGATTCTACAGCTTCAGCATTATATAATACTATTGGATGGGCTGTAAGTGTTTATTATGATCATAGAGACAGATTTACTGCTATGCAGAAAAGAGGTATGAAAATAGATAATTCTTGGGAAAAAAGTGCTAGAGAATATGTTAAGGCTTATGAACTTGCTATTTTAAATAAAAACAATTATGATAGAAATTGCGGATTATAATATTTAAAGAATAAAATAGAAATAAAAAATAAAAATCGGAGAATTTAGTGATGGAAAAAACTAATAATATTTTGTATGTAATGTCTGGTCAGAATTTTCAGGATGAAGAATACTTTGAAAGCAAAAAAATATTTGAATCTGCCGGATATAAAACAGAAGTATCATCTACATTTATAGGTACTGCCCAAGGAAAACTAGGAGGTATAACTAATATAGATTTACTTTTTAGTGAAGTTGATGCTGTTGAATTTGATGCTGTTGTATTTATTGGAGGAATAGGATGTATAACTTTATGGGATGATTGGCGTACTCAAGGACTTGCTAAATTATTTTTGGATAATCAAAAAGTAGTTGCAGGAATAGGCAGCGGAGTTGTTATTATGGCTAATGCTAAAATATTAGAAGGTATTAATGTTACATGCCTAGCTGCTGATGAATCCCATGTAAGACATGGTAATGCTAATATTATGCCTGACAGTGTTGTGGTTTCTGGAAATATTATAACATCTAATGGTCCTTCTTCATCTAAAGATTTCGCAAATGCTGTAATTAACGTATTGAATACTATTTCTTAATATTTTATATTTAAAGGGCTTTTTTAAAGCCCTTTAATTTTTAATACCAAAATTCATACACAAATATAAAAAGTCTAAAAACACAAACCGTTTAGTATTAAATGTATTATAATGTTGTATAAATTTTTAATAATATAGCCAATAATGTATAAAAATACATTATTGGTAGTTGTAACATATTATATATGAAACCCTTTCAAAACAAACTTTATCATAAAAAACTAATCAAAAATATCTTAGATAATATAGAGGAGGATGATTATTTTTACAACAAAAGATATAATTGGGAGGAGTGGGTTATAATGCGTGTAGACATTAAAGAAGCTGTAAAGAAAACTGATTGTGAAAACATATCAGATTACAGCCATGAAGTTTTATGTAAAGTATTAGAATTTTTGGAGGATAAATAAATATGTGTGATTTATGTCCTAAATATGAAACTTGTAATAAATTATGTGATAAGGTATTAAATGAAATTAATAAGAGTATTGCTAAAAAAGGAAAACAGAATATTGATAGTATTGACAGCAGAGAAGTAGTATTAACTAATGATGATTTAGATAATATAATATATGCAAATTCATTAACAAATAATGAGTACAGCAGATTATCTAATCTAGTTATAGCTATATTAACTCCTAAACAAAAGGAATTATTAAAATTATTTTCAGAAGGAAAAACTCAGTCAGAATTGGCAAAAATATTTAATGTAAGTCAGTCTGCCATATCTCAAAGTATTAAAACTATAAAAAAAGAGATATGCAGTCAATTCAAAATAGTTATAGAAGTCTAATTTAGACAAAAATAAAGGGAGACACTCATTTAAGAATGCCTCCCTAAATATGGTTAATATTACAACATCAAGTAAATATTAATTATTGTAATAATCTAAGAGCACCTTGTGGTAACTGATTAGCTTGAGCAAGCATAGACAAGTTAGCTTGGTTAAGAATTTGATCTTTAGCAAGTTTAACTGATGCTTCAGCCATATCTGTATCACGAATTCTGCTTTCAGAAGCCTGCATGTTTTCGAATCCAATCATTAAGCCTTGAGCAGTCATTTCTAATCTGTTCTGATATGCACCTAAGTCAGATCTTTGTTTTAATACTTTAAGAAGAGCTTCGTCTACCATACCTATAACAGAGTTAGCTTTAGCTGGGCTAGAAACACTGATGAATGTAGCTGTAGTAGCTGGTCCAACTGGGTTTTTAAGTCCAAGAGCTTGGCTGTTCATAGTACCTATATAAACACGTTTTCTTTCGTCCATGTTAGCACCGATATGTAACCACATAGAAGCTGTAGGAGTGTTTTCTCCTGTAGATCTAGCGAATCTACCAGTTAACATGTTAAGCTTGTTGAATTGAGCATGTGAAGCAACTCTGTCGATTTCGTCTATTAACTGAGAAACTTCGATTTGTACATAAAGTCTGTCTTCATCAGTATAGATACCGTTAGCTGCTTGTATAGCTAATTCACGGATTCTTTGAAGAATGTTAGTAGTTTCTTCTAAGTATCCTTCAGTAGTTTGAATGAAAGATATACCGTCTTGAGTATTTCTTTCAGCCATACGTAAGCCACGAATTTGTGTACGCATTTTTTCAGATACTGCTAATCCAGAAGCATCATCACCAGCTTGATTGATTCTTAAGCCGCTAGAAATTTGAGCAGCGTCTTTTCTTAAATCTACTTGGCGGAATTTAAGAGTGCGTTGTGCGTTTATAGCACTAATATTATTGTTGATAACCATATGGTTCCTCCATGAATTAATTATATGCGTCCTTCCTTGAACACATAAATATTATCGGTTAGTGCTTATTAATTATTAATTTTTTTTTATAAAAATAAAAATTTTTTTTCTTTAGTTTTATTAAAAAAAATATCATAATATTATGTTAATATAATTATGTTAATATATTTCGATTGATCATAAATTATTCTACGCACGTAGAATATAACTATATAATTAAATTCATTTTATTTTTTAATTTATTACTTATATAAATACATTGAACGTGCGGTTAATAAAGTATTTATCTATAATAAAAACTTGGGCGGCATGCTTTTTCTAATCTACTTAAAATAAATAAGATCTATATAAAAAATAGCGCAGAAAATATAAAAGGGCGGGCTGTGTAAATAAATTATTTATTTTGAAATTTTTATTATAAATATTATGTTTATTAGATTTTTTATTGACTAAATTTTTTAATTTTACTATACTATACTGAGGTAATATCCATTAGAGGGGTTATTATGTTTGAAAATGAAAGAGAAGAAATAGAATTTTTAAATGCTGCTAAAACAGGAGATATTGAGAAAATAAAATATATATTAAATAATAGCAATTATATAAATATAACAAATATCAATTTTATAAGAAATGAAAAAGATTATAATAATGCCTTGCTTCTAGCTTCATATCGTAATCATGCGGAGATTGTTAAATTCTTATTGGATTATGGTATGGATATTAATATGGTGAATAAGAATCGTCAAACAGCTTTGTTTATAGCCTCATCAGCAAATAATTTAGAAATAGTAAAAATATTGCTAGAATATAAATCTGCAAATAATGAGAGTGTTCTTGTAAAAAAAGATGCTGAAATTGACTCCCAGGATAAAGAAGGACAAACTCCATTAATGATAGCTGTGCACAACAAAAATGTAGAAATGATAAAAATATTATTAGAATATGGGGCTGATCCTGATAAATATAAAGAATATTATATAACACCTTTAATGGTTTCTTCTTTATTATGGAGAGGTTGATATTATAAAACTTTTATTAAAATATAATGCTTCTATAGATATGACTAGCGATGATAATTATACGGCTTTAATATATGCATGTGATGGAGGTAAAGCAGATTCAGTTAAAATCCTTCTCGAGCATAAAGCTGATATGTATATAGAGGCTTCAAAAGAATATAATTATTCAACTTCTTTAATGATGGCTTGTAAAAAAAATCATACTGAAATAGTTAGAATATTACTTGAAAACGGCTATGATCCTAATCATAAAAATAAAAAAGGTGAAACAGCGTTATTATATTGTGCCCATGTAGGTAAACCTAGTGCTGAAATAATAAAAATCTTATTAGAATACGGAGCAGATATAAATGCAAAGAATGATGGAGGAACTACAGCATTGATGTCCGCCTCTTATATTATAGGAAAAGAATATTTTATAAGAGCTTTATTAGAAAATGGTGCCGATATTGAAATAAAAAATAATTTTAATAATAATACAGCCTTACTTAATGCATGCGAACAAAGAAATATTGAAGCAGTTAAAGTTCTTCTTGAATATAATGCCAATGTAAATGTACAGGATAAATTTAAAAAAACTCCTTTAATATTAGCTTGCGAATTGCTTTGTGATAGTGATTCTTATGATATAGTAAAAATATTGCTAGAGCATAATGCTGATATTAATTTGTCAGATCACAGAAAAGAAACCCCTCTAATGCATGCAGTAAAGGAAAGAAATACAGAAATTGTTGAGCTTCTTTTAAAATATAAACCTGACTTAACCTTAAAAAATGAATCTGGAAAAACTGCATTAGATATTGCATACAATAGAAATAATTATGTAAAAGAAATAACAGATTTAATAAAAGAATCATCATCAAGAGAAATACAATTTTTATATGCCGCTGCTGAAAATGATGCTGATAAGGTTTTAAAATATATTGCTGGAGGAATTGATATTAATAATACTATAGATGAATCAGATGACTCAATAGGTTCTAATGCTTTGCTTTTAGCTTCGCAGTTTCATCATAAAGAAATAATAAAAATATTATTAGAGCATAATGCTGATGTTAATTTTAAAAATTATTTGAACAAAACAGCTTTAGAATATGTTGCTAATAATGATAATAATTTTGATATAGCTTTAGAGTTTATAAAGAGGGGAGCGGATGTAAATGCTGTAGATAATGAAAATGCTACACCTTTAATGTATGCCGCTTCTCGTAATGCTAAAAAAATATTAAAATTACTAATAAAAACTAATACTGATGTTAATATTCAAACTAAATCAGGTGATACAGCATTAATTCTTGCTGCTCTTAATGATAATCTTGATATAGTGAAAATTTTAATAGAAAATAAAGCTGACGTATTTGCAAGAGATGGTTATGGCAGAAGATGTTTATATTATGCTGATAAAAATGGAAATGCTGAGATGTATGAAATTTTTAGGAAGTATCATGATGATGAATATAAAAAAAGTTTTCAATTCCTTCTTGATGTTGAAAGGGGAAAAATTGATGAAATAAATAAATATATATATGAAGGCGGAGATATTAACTTTCAAGATGATAATGGTTTTACAGCTTTAACTGTTGTAGAAAAGATAGAGATTGCAAAGATATTATTAGATAATAATGCAGATATCAATAAAAAAGGAAGGGACGGATATACTCCATTAATGATGGCAGTAAGGAGAGATAATATAAATCTTGTAGAATTCTTTATAGAAAATAATGCTGATCTTAATATGTTTGATCCAGAAGGAAATACTGCATTAATTGTAGCTGCTCAAAATCACAAAGATGATATATTTGAGCTTTTATTAAAAAACGGAGCAGACCCATCTATAAATAGTGAAGATTTAGAATTCTATATAGAGTTTGAGGATGAAATGAAAAATATGTTAAAAAAATATAGAAAATAAGTTTTTTAATTTTTTTTCATACCCCGCCCTTTAGATTTTTTATCTATTTTGATATTTTTATTTACAATTTTCTTAATGCTTTATTTAGAAATTATAGCTGCCCGCCCTAGTTTTTTTAAATTTTAAAATTTATTCTACGCACGGTGAGCAAAATTTCAAATATAATAAAAATTAGAATTCATAATTAGTATATATTTATAGCTTTATTCTACGTGTGGTTTGGATACTATAAATTTAAGTAAAATTTGGGTGGGTGTGCTTTTTCTAAGTTAATACAGAAATATTATGCATTATACGATTCTAAATATATTTTAAAGTTTATAGGGTGGGGTGTATAAATAAAAAACTTCTAGCTATATATATGGTATTATTTCATAATGTTATATATGTATCATATGTAGTGTAATATTATATGTATTATTCATTTTTACTTGAAAAAATTATTATATATGTTAAAATAGTCGAGTATAATCTTAATTAAATCAAGGTTAATTATTATGAAAAATTCTCAAGTATTTATGGAAGGGGTGTGGAAAAATAACCCAACTTTCGTTCAAGTTCTTGGTATGTGTCCTAGTTTAGCAGTTACAAGCAGTGTAATGAATGCTATCGGTATGTCAGTTGCCACTATATTTGTACTTGTTTGTTCATCTGCATTAATTTCACTTATTAAAAAAGTATATGCTAATGAAGTTAGAATTATGGGATACATTGTAGTTATAGCTGCTTTTGTTACTTTAACTGATATAGTAATGAAAGCTAAATTTTATACTTTATCTTTAGCTTTAGGTCCTTATATACCGCTTATAGTTGTAAACTGTATAATATTAGGAAGAGCTGAGGCTTTTGCTAATAAAAATGGCATTATCCCTAGTATTTTTGATGCTTTAGGAAATGGTGTAGGTTTCTTCATTGCTTTAACATTACTTGCTTCTATTAGGGAGATATTAGGAAACGGTAGTTGGTTAGGTTTTGATATAGTAGGATCTATAAGAGGATTTGTTGAATCAGCTATGCCTTTTGCTTTGAATGCATATAATGAAATTACTACTCCTTGGGTTGTTATGATTATGGCTCCTGGTGCTTTCTTTACTTTAGGAACTTTAATTGCTATTAAAAGAGCTATAGATGCTAGAGGAGGAAAGGCTAATGGTTAATTTAATTTTACTTTTTATAGCAACTGTATTGGTTAATAATTTTGTATTAACTAAATTTTTAGGTATATGTCCTTTTTTGGGAGTATCTAATAAAATAGATTCTGCTGTAAGTATGGGTATTGCTGTTACATTTGTTCTTGTTTTAACTGCGGCAGTTAGCTGGATGATTCAGTATTATATATTAGTGCCTTTCAAAATCGAATTTTTACAAACTATTCTTTTTATTATAGTTATAGCTGCTTTAGTACAGTTTGTTGAAATGGTTGTTAGAAAAACTAGCGAAAGTTTATATTTAGCTTTAGGTATTTTCCTTCCATTAATAACTACTAACTGTTGTGTATTAGGTTTAGCTTTATTTGGAGTTTTATATAAGTACAGTTTTATAGAAAATATAGTATTTGCTTTAGGTGCTGGCGTTGGTTTTACATTAGCATTAGTTATAATGGCTAGTATAAGAGAGCGTTTAGCTACAGCAGATATACCGGAAGCTTTTAAGGGACCTGCTATGCCTTTCATTACAGCTGGCATACTTGCTCTTATTTTCTATGGTTTCTCTGGTATAATAAAAATATGATTTTATAATACTTAAAAATAATAGTGTTATAAGTAAAGGATAGTTAAAATGATGACATCAGTTTTAGTGGCTTCAATATCTTCTGGTTTAATTGCTTTGATATTGGCTGTTTTATTAATATTTTCTTCAAAGATTTTTAGAGTTGAAGTTGATGAGAGAGTTACTCAATTAACTGAAATGCTTCCTGGTGCTAATTGCGGCGGATGTGGTTTTCCAGGATGTGCACAATTTGCTAAGGCTTTAGTTGATGATAAAGCACCTGTAGATGGATGTTCTGTAGGAGGTGCAGATACTGCTGCTAAAGTTGCTGATTTCTTAGGTAAGGTAGCACCTGAGCAAAAAGAAAGAACTAGAGCATACATATTCTGTCATGGGCATAAAGATATAGCAAAATCAAATAAAATTTATAATGGAGCTCAGACTTGTGTTTCTGCTGTTATGGCAGGTGGAAATAAAGATTGTTCTTACGGATGTGTAGGACTTTATGATTGTATGAAAGCATGCGATTTCGGTGCTATTATTAAAAGCGATACTGGAGTTCCTATTATTGTTGAGGATAAATGTGTTTCATGTTCTGCTTGTGTTAAGGCTTGTCCTCAAAAACTTATAGAAATACATCCTGTTTCTCAAGAGTTTCATGTTTACTGTAAGTCTAAGGATAAAGGTCCTGTTGCTAAAAAGGCATGCGACAGAGCTTGTATCGGATGCAGTATATGTGTAAAAAATACTAAAGAGGGCGGTATGAAGATAGATAATTATCTTGCTATAGTTAATTATGAAGATTATTCAATAACAAATGAAAGTATAGCAAAATGCCCTACTAAAGCCATAACTAATGAGAGAGTAAATTCTGTTAAAAATATATAATTAATTTTTTATATGTTACTGTAAAACAAGGGTTCTTTTTAAGAACTCTTGTTTTTTTATATGAAAAATTAATAGATTAATAGAATAAAGGTATTATAAAACAAACTATGAAAGCTGCTATTCCATAAACATATACATAGGAATTTTTATTATTTAATACAATATTCTTTATATATTTCATATCTCTCAATTTTATTAATGATATTATATTTTCAAGTATTATTAGAATGAAATGGAAGAATATTATCAAATTTGTACCTAATAGTGTTATTTTATTTGGGCTAATACCATATTCTATTATTCTATATATTGTTGAATTCAAAATTATTATATTAAATATAACAGCTACTGCAGGTAATATAAGATAAACTAATTTTGTAAATATAGATGATTTATAATCTATACGTACAAAGAATAAATTTACTGCTGCTATAGTGATAGCAACATTATAAAGTATGAAATTCATTCTAATATCGTAAGGATTATTATAAGGCATTGATATAGAAAATAAATATTTAACTATATTATATAAACTTATATACATTATTATTCTTGAAAAGTATATTGATATATTTTTTATATTTTTTTTATATATTATGTAAATTATAAAAGGTGTGAAAGCAAATATATAAAATATAGATAATATAAAAATATTAAAAATAATAACGGTATCAGGAAATATATTTGTAATGATTCCTTTAAATAAATTGATAAATAAATTAAAACATATTATAAAGATTACAGAAATAGCAATACTAATCAAAAAAGATAATATCATAATATTCGCACTAAAAGTAAATATATGATTAATATTTCTATAATTTTTATATTCATTAAATGATAAAGCAAACATTATGAAAAATATAATATCCAAAAATAAGTTTTTATTTAAAATTGTATGAATAAAGAAAATAAAATCAGCATCTCTTGACATTATATCATTGATAGTAAAATTAGCAGATGGAATAAGTACTGCCATAATACCTATAAATAAAAATATAAAAGAAGTTATAAGTATATTTTTTTTATTATTTAAATTAAATATAAGCGAAAAACAAAATAAATAAAAAATTTTAAAAGCAAAGAAATAAGATGTTATTTTAGTAATTTTATAATTAACATTAATATTTCCAGTAAAAAATAAAAAATATATAGTAAAAGGCATAACAGAAATCAATGCCAATATTATGATTCTTTTTTGTGATGATATTTGTAATTTTTTTATTAAATTATTCATAATTATTTTTCTTACTGTTTATTTTTTATAGATTATCTATTCAAACAGCAAAAAAATCAATTGTATATATTATAGAAATATAAGCTATTAAAATACTAAAATTTATTATAAATTTAGTGAATATAAAGACTAATGGATTATTATTTTTTTGTAAATTTTCTTTAAAATAATGTAAAATAAATTGACAATTTATTTTTATATGTTATAATATAGGTATAAGTTAATTGAATATACAAAAAGGAGATATTTATGAAAAAATTAATTTGTTTTATATTTGCTTTATCTGTATTAGGAAGTGCTAGTTTATTTGCAGACTGGATGGTTCCTATTAATCAAGTTCCAAGACCTGTTATTAATGCTGTAAAACAATACTTTCCTCAGGCTCAAATTTGGATGGTTGAGATGGATGATGGATTATATAAAGTAAAACTTAATAATGGTTTAGAAGTAGAAGTAACTCCTTACGGACAAGTGGTTGATATAGGTGATTAATAGTTTTAAATATTAAATTTTAATATACATAAAATAAAGAAATTTATTGGTCTTAATAAAAATATAGCTAATATTTCATAAAAAGATATTAGCTATATTTTTATATTGTTATTTTTTATTATATATCTTTCTCATCAATGCCTAATGCTTTAGCAACCCCAAGTCCGTAAGCTTTATCAACATTCATGCAGTTTTTTATATGTCTTAATTGTACTTCTTTAGTAACACCGTTCATATCTCTTGCAGTATTTTCAAATAATACTTGTTTTTGTGCATCCGTCATAAGATTGAATAATGCCCTTGCATCTGTGTAGTAATCGTCATCATCTTCTCTATGATCATATCTGTAAGCATCTCCGAAAAGTTTCAAAGGCGGTTCAGAATATTCTTTTTGTTCTTTCCATTCTCCTTGAGAATTAGGTTCATATTGTACAGCAGAACCGTTATTAGAATCAACTCTCATAGAACCATCTTTATGGAATGAGTGGAATGGACATCTTGGAGCATTTACAGGTATGCTTGAATAATTAACACCTAATCTGTATCTTTGAGTATCAGTGTATGAGAATAATCTTCCTTGAAGCATTCTGTCAGGAGAGAATCCTATACCAGGAACTATTGTAGAAGGACTGAATGCTGACTGTTCTACTTCAGCGAAATAGTTTTCAGGGTTTTTATTTAATTCTAAAACTCCAACATCGATTAAAGGATATTCTTTTTGTGACCAAGTTTTTGTTAAGTCAAATGGATTTCTTTTGCTTGCATTTGCTTGTTCTTCAGTCATTATTTGTATTTTCATGTTCCATCTTGGATAGTCGCCTCTTTCAATAGCGTCAAATAAATCTCTTTGAGAACTTTCTCTGTCTTTTGCTATGATTGCTGCAGCTTCTTCATCTGTTAAATTTTTAATTCCTTGCTGAGTTTTGAAATGGAATTTTACCCAGAATCTTTTATTATCTTTATTTATGAAACTATAAGCATGACTGCTGAAACCATGCATATGTCTGTAGCTGTAAGGTATACCTCTGTCGCTCATATCTATAGTTATTTGGTGAATAGCTTCAGGCAAAGATGTGAGGAAGTCCCATTTATTTTGAGCACTTCTCATATTAGTTTTTGGATCTCTTTTTACAGCGTGATTTAAATCTGGGAATTTTAAAGGATCTCTAAAATAGAATACTGGAGTGTTATTTCCAACTAAATCCCAGTTTCCTTCTTCTGTATAAAATTTAATAGCAAATCCTCTTATATCTCTTTCAGCATCTGCTGCGCCTCTTTCTCCTGCTACTGTAGAGAATCTTACGAATAAATCAGTTTTCTTTCCAACTTCTGAGAATATTTTTGCTTTAGTATATTGTGTAATATCATGTGTAACTGTGAATGTACCATAAGCACCAGAACCTTTAGCATGCATTCTTCTTTCAGGTATAACTTCTCTGTCGAAATGTGCCATTTTTTCCATGAACCATACATCTTGTAAAAGCATAGGTCCTCTTGCACCTGCAGTAATAGAATTTTGATTGTTGTCAACTGGAGCACCAAATTCAGTTGTTAATTTTTTATCTGACATATATAAAAACTCCTTATTAATATTTATTATCAATAAGTATATTATATTTGTTAATAATATTTTTTCAAGATCATTTTTGATAATTTTTTAAATATACAAGGCTATTTATATAAATTTTTATAATAAATTTATATAAATCATCAATTTCTGTTAAATTATCATAATGAAATTTTTATAAAATTTTGTCTATTTGAAGAAATTATATTAATATACCTTTGTTCTTAAAAAGAATTTTATTTATTTCAGTCTAATTATTTAATTTTTATGAAAATATTCTATGAAAAATTGATAATATATATTGACTAATAATTATAAAAGATTTATTATTTAATAGTAAATATTATTAATAAGGATTATGTATTATGAGTAATGGAAAAGAAACTGTTGTACTTCTAAATATGGGAGGCCCTAGAAATTTTGATGAAATAAATACATTTTTAGTGAATATGTTTAATGATTACTATATATTAAATATAAAAAACAGCATTATAAGAGGTATGGTAGCTAAAAAAATAGTTAATAAAATAAAGCCTAATGTCATTAAGCATTATGATGCAATAGGAGGAAAATCTCCAATAAATGAATATACAGAGAAATTGATAAATAAATTAAATAGTATGGACAATACAAAAGATTATAAATACATAATGAATTATACGTCTCCTTATTCTTATGATGTATTAAAAGAATTAAAAAACAATGATGTAAAAGAAATTACTTTATTTAGTATGTATCCTCAGTACTCAGAAGTTACAGTAAAATCATCTTTAGAAAATGTTTATAAAGCTATGAAGAAATTAAAATATAATCCTAAAATTAATATAATAGACAGGTACTATGACAATGAATATTATAATGATTCAGTTGTAAATTTAATAAAAAACAGTTTAGGAAATAAAAATAGTGAAGAATATATATTAATTTTTTCTGCTCATTCTATACCCAAAATGTATGTAGATAATGGTGATACTTATGAATATGAATGTAATATGAACGTGAATATATTAAAAGAAAAATTAAAAGAATCAGGTTTATATTTTAAAGATGTATTACTTTCTTATCAATCAAAAATAGGCAAATTAGAATGGCTTGAACCATCAACAATAGATATAATAAAGAAATACAACGGTGAAAAATTAATAATATACCCTTTAGCATTCACAATAGATAATTCAGAAACGATTTATGAAATAGATATTGAATATAGAGAAGAAGCTATTAATAAATATAATATTAAAGATTTTATATTATGCCCATGTTTAAATGACAATATATCATTTGCCAAAACTATACTTTCATTATCAAACAACAAAATAGAAAATATTTACTATAATAGAGAAATAGTTTAAAAATACATATAACCTTTTTATATTCCCTAAGTTTTATAATAAGTAGAGAATTTTAAAGTAAATAATGGTATAATAAAAAGTGAGTATAAAAAATATTTTTAGTTTTATCATTTACTTAAAAAATTATATGTGATATAACTTCATTTATTTCAATATTATCAATATTAGTAAGAAGGATTTTTATGGATTTAGAAAAGAAATTGGAAGAATTTTATATTGATGTAAGAATGCCTATGAAGCTGGCTGAAGCAAATACAAATTTCACATCAATACCTATTTTGGGATATTCATTATCTTATCGAATGAATGATATAATTAAATGCTACTGCGAAATAGAAGAAGACAATCAAAAATTAAAAGACAGATATAAACATTTATTAAAAATATATTATTATAATGAACATAAGAAAAAAGAGCACAGAGAAAGTCTTGTGCTTCCATCTTTAATATTATTTGGAAATTTAGAAAAAGCATTACAAAATATAAATTACAGCACATATAAATCACCTGTATGCAGACTAATGGCTTTTCAAAGACCTATACATAAAATATTTGAATTATTAAATGAGTATTTCAATAAAGAGTTTACTGAATATGTTAATAAATATATTGATATAATAAATTATAAGGATGCAGAAAAAATATTTAAAGATATGGATAGAGATGCAGTTATACCATTATTTGCATTATGTGCTATGGCAAACACTGAAGATAAATATGTAGATATTATTATCAAAGCATTAGACTATATGCCGAATAAACTTGATGCTTTAAATGTTATTGCTCCTATTATAAATAAACATGAATTATTGAGAGATAAATTTGTAGAAATAATAAATAATGATGAATCTTTAATTATAGAAATTAATATAGACTTTGGAACTTATGTAAATAGAGATTCTTTTTCAGATAGATATAAAATGATTGATAAAAGATATAAAGAACTTGATTTTCCAAATTATTTTTCAGTTATTGCTAAACATTTTAATGATTATTTTTATATAGATAAAGTTCATAATTTCAAAAAACTTTATTTAAATGATAAAGAATCTTTTTATAAATTATATAATCTTTTAAAATCAGAAAGATATATCATAAGACAAGATATAAAAATCATATTTATTTTATTTAGTGCGATTTTACTAGAGCATAATGATAATAATTTTGATTTAGAAACATTTAAATTATGCTATCAAATAATACCTAATATAATTTTAAAATGTTTAAAAAAGCAAGATAGCGGAGATGTCAATAAAATATCTAATAATATTCAAAATTTAGAAGATGTATTTGATAAAAATAAAAATAAGGCATTCGATAATTTAATAGATGGTTTTACAGGAAAAAGTTCTTCAAACAGACTTTACAGATTTAGAGCAACTTATCCTGAAATTAATTTAAATACAGATATGATGTATCTATTTGCATTATTTAATTTTGAAAATTTATGTGAAGAAACAAAATCAGCTAAAAAATTCTGTGTAGATGTATTAAAATATTTAACTATACAGCTTGGAATTAGAAAATACATAGAAACTCAATATGGCCTAACTTCAAAAACATTTAGAGAAATTGTTGATTCGCTTATAAATAATGAAGAATTAAATATAACATTAAAAGAAGTTCTTCTTTCATACTATTATGATTATGGTAATTACTATATGCCGCCTCCATCATTATATAATAGTTTAACAGATGAAAAAGATAATGTAAAAACTTTAAAAGATTTATTAATAGAAAATTACAGTGAAGAATTAAAAAATATATTAGATGATAAAAGCTTCATTAAAAAAGAATTAAGCAATGAAAAATTGGCTATTTTAGATATATTAAAATGGGCATATAATCCTAATTTCAATTATAATAATTTTGATTTAGTTTATACAGTTCTTGAAAGCACTAAAAAAGTAGAAGTTAAAAGAGTTTGTTTAAAACTCATATCTAATAATGAAAATATAACAAGAGAATATGTTGAAAAAGCTATTGATAAAGTAAGAGCTTCAGATTTAAAAGGAGCTTTAAAAACAATACTCAAAAATTGGAACTTAAAAAAATACGGCGATAAATTTAATAGTGTTGATGAAGCAATTGAATTTATTAATACATACTATAATACAAGTTATGAAAACAGTATTAAGTTTTTAGATAATCTAAAATTAGATAAAGTATTATATAAAAATGGAAATGAGGCAGATGAAAGAATTATTAAATATATTTTAATGGAGTATATGAATCTAACAGAGCCCGCAAGACTTAAAGATTGTGATATGCTCGCTGATTTATTAGAAACTAACTCTTTTGAAAAAGTATTAAATGATATATTCAATTATTGGAAAGATACTAATTATGACAGTAAAGAAAAAAATATCTTGATGCCTTATTGTATATACTCTGATAATTCAAAAATCGATGCAGTATATACATTAATAAAAGAATTTGCTAAAGGCTCAAGAACTATATTGGGAGCATTTATTGTAAAATGTATTGCATTAAACGGAAAAAATTATGCTTTAATATTGGTTGATAATTTAACAAGAAAAGCACCTACTGCCAAAATTAAAGAAACAGCAAATGAAACTATGAAAAATGCTGCAGATATTTTAGAGATTTCTACTGATGAACTTTCTGACATAATTATTCCTGATTTTGGTTTTGACAGAAAAGGAAATAAAGTTTTAAGCTATGGAGGAGAGGCAAACAGAACATTCACTTTAAATATCGATAATAATTTAGAATTAACAATTAATGATGATGAAAAAAATAAAATTATAAAATCACTTCCAGTACCAAACAGCAAAGATGATAAGGCAGCAGCAGATTTAATTAAAAAAGAATTTAGTACTCTAAAAAAAGAAATAAAAACTTTAATACAATCTCAAAAAATAAGACTTCAAAGAGTTTTAATGAACGGCAGAAAATGGAGTTATGAGAGTTTTAAGAATGTATTTGTTAATAATAGCATTATGAATATATTTGCTTTAAAATTAATTTGGGGTGTTTATGATGATGATAATAAATTAATTGAAAGTTTTAGATATATGGAAGACGGAACTTTCAATACTGCCGATGAAGAAGAATATAAACTTGAAGATACAAACAAAAAAAATATTAGTTTAGTTCACCCTATGGAATTAGATGAAAATACTTTAAATAAATGGAAACAGCAATTAACAGATTATGAAATTAATCAGCCTATAGAACAGCTTAATTTTGTATTAGAAACTATAAAAGAAAAAGATATTCAAAATGATGAGCTAACTGCATTTGAAGGAGTTACTGTTAAAGCTGGAACTTTAATGTCATTTGCCAATAAATATGATTTGGAAAGAGGAGAAGCAGAAGATGGAGGAAGCTACAGCGAATATATTTTAAAAGATACCTATTTGCAAATTTCAGCACATATTACATTTGAATATATGTATTTTGGAATTGATCCAAATGAAGATGTTAATTTAAATAATATTATTTTCTATGATGAAAGCGATGAGCTTCAGCCTGTAAAAACTAATCCTTTAAAATTAAATCAAAGGTTTGTTAATTCTGTTTATAATATAGTAAAGAATAATATATAAGTAATGATAAAAAAGAGTCTTTATAATTTTTATGAGGGCTCTTTTTATTATTACTTATATTTTTATAATATATAAAAACACAAGGATGTTTATATACTAAAATTATATATAAGAATATAACTATAAAATAATATTAAAAATTTCAATATTCATTATAATAACAAATAGTAAAAAATACATATAACCTTTTTATATTTTGTAAGTTTTATATATAAAGTGTAATTTTTTAGTAAAAGTATTACTATGTAAATAAAATATTTTTACTGATATTATTTACTTTTAAATTATTTATGATATAACTTTATAAGTTAAAATACATGAAAAAGAGGGCTTTATGAAAAAATTGAGAAATATTTATTATGTTTCTATTATGTCATTAATGTTAACAATGTTAATGGGGGCAACTATGTTTGCAGCTGTGACTATTGACAGAGCTACACCTATTGGAGAAAATACTTCAAGAAACAATTATGAAGCAATAACAGTAACTTTTAATCAGCAAATGGTAGCTTTGCAGGCTATAACTGATATTACTAATGAATATTTTACTTTTAACGTAGATGTTGAAGGTAAATACAGATGGCTTTCCATTAATACTTTAGCATTTTATCCTTCAAAGCCATTGCCTGATAATACAGCAATTGAAGTAACTTTAAAAAAAGGAATAAAAAGCGAATTAACTGGGGAAGTATTAGAAAATGATTATACTTGGAGTTTTAATACTTTAAGACCTATAATGCAGAAAAGTTCTCCTTATGACAGACAATCAGAACTTCCTACAGATGTTAATATAGTTGTATATTATAATATGCCTATATATCTTCAAAGTGCAAAAGAAAAAATACAGTTAATTTCAAGCAATAATAATACTGCTATAGATTTTGATGTAAGATATGCAAGAATAGAAGATTTAAGAGAGTGGGAAACTAATGAATATGAATTAAATCAAGTGTTGGTTATAAAGCCTAAAACTGCCTTAGCAAAAAATGATGGAATAACAGTGCATATAGATGAAGGACTTGCTGCTGTTAATGGTGATTTAGGTACAGCAGATGCAAAAAGCTTTAGTTTTTCTATACATGATGATTTCTATTTCAGCGGAAATAAAGAACAGACAGTAACAGCATCATACTCTCCGGAAGCTCCTAAATTAGAGTTTAGTACCAGAGTTGAATGGGCAGACTTAATTAGAAATATTGAGATTACTCCTGAAGTACAGCTTCCTACAGAAGAAGAAATTCAACAGAGTTCTTGGTCATCTAAAAGTTTTTCACTTTATTCATTAAGATTTAATCCTAATATTACATATAATATAAAAATTAATGGAAATTTAAAAGATTCTTACGGACAGACTTTAGGTGAAGAACAAAATATTAAATTAAATGTTACCGACTATAACCCTAGTGTTTCAATACCTTCAGGAATGGGAGTTGTAGAAGCCTATGAAGGAATGAAACTTCCAGTGCAGTTAATGAACCCTAATACTATTAATATAAGAAGCAGATATGTTGATAAAGAAAATATTATACCTTTCCTATTTGTAAATAAACAAGTATACAGATATGATGAAGGTGCAGAGTTTAGAAGTTATACCAATCAATATGGAAATTTATTCGGATATGATAATACTACCAAATACACTCCTAATATTGAAAGAAACAGATATATTACAACAGCTCTTTATTTAACTAACTATATGAATAATAATAGTTATGGATTTTTATCTATAGAGTTTAAAAGTAAAACCGGATATCAAAATCAATATGATTATTCATCATCTTCACAAATACAAATAACTTCTATGGGAGTAACAGGTAAATTCTCAGGAGATTCAAATACTATATTTGTAACTGACTTAAAAACAGGAATGCCGGTTGAAGGTGCAGAAGTAGAAATAAGAGATGACTTTAATAAGGTTTTAGATAGAGCGACTACAGATGAAAACGGAATTGCAACTACCAAAGGATTCAGAGAATTAGGAATAAAAAGGGCTAGCAGATGGGATGCTCCAAGACAATGGGCTATAGTTACAAAAGGCGATGATGTATCCTTCATAAACAGCGATTGGGGTACAGGTGTTTCGCCTTGGAGAATGGATATAAATTATAATTATTCTCCTTCTGACAAAGATTATAATGGCTCTATGTTTACAGAAAGAGGTATATATAAACCCGGAGAAGAAGTACATATAAAAGGTGTTGTTAGAGAAAATAAAATAGGAAATTGGCAAATACCTAATGGTTTGAAAGATGCTTTATTTACAATAAATAACTCAAGAGGAGAGGAAATACATAAAGGAACTGTTACTTTAAATGAATATGGTTCTTATTTAATAGACTTCACTCTTCCGCCAGATGCTCCTACAGGTTATTATAGTGTAAGAGTAGCTTTTAAAGATGATATAAATAAAACAGATGAAGAAGAATTATACAGTTTATCACAAAGTTTTAGGGTAGAAGAATTTAAACCTTTAGAATATGAAAGCAGACTTTGGGTTGAAGATAAAAATTATTATTTAGGCGATACAATGCCTATTAAAATGTCAGGCTGGTATTTATTCGGCGAGCCTATGATATCTAATCAAGTTGATTATAATATTTCTATGAATGAAACTTTCTTCACTCCTCCTAATAATGCAGGATTTAGATTTACAAAATTAAGCTGGTTTGAAGATGAGTATTATAATAATTATTATTCTATGATAGCAAATGGTACAGGAGCTTTAGATGAAAAAGGAGAATATGCTTATTCGCCTAAAATAGATGCAAGCCGTTCTATACATGCTGCTTATGTTACTATAGAAGCAACTGTATCAGGTGAGGATTCTCAAAGAGTAAGCACTACTAAAAATGTACTAGTTCATGGAAGTGATTATTATATAGGTATAAAAAGACAAGGATATTTCTTAGAAACAGATAAGCCTACACAATTAGAATTCATTGCTGTTGATCCTGAAGGAAACAGACTTGAAGGCAAACAAATAGAAGTTCAAGTTATAAGAAGACATTGGGAATCTGTAAAAAAAGCTATAACAGGCGGAAGATTTGAATGGGAATCAAAACAGATTGATGATGTTATAGAAACTACTACTGTTACAACAGCTAATGACCCTGTAGCATACAGCTTTACTCCTACAAATTCAGGACTTTATATAATATTGGCAAGAGCTAAAGATTCTGCAAATAGAGAAGTTGCTGCTGATGAATATATGTATGTCATAGGTAAGGATTATGCTCCTTGGGCTATGTTTGATGATGATTTGTTAGAGCTTATCACAGAAAAAGAAGAATATAAACCTTATGAAACTGCTAGAATAATGATAAAATCTCCTTATGAATCTGCTACTGCTTTAGTAACAGTTGAAAGGGAATATGTAATAGATTCTTATGTAACAAATATTGAAGGTTCTACTGCTTTAATAGAAGTACCTATAAAACCTGAATATTTACCTAATGTATATGTAGGTGTTTCACTTGTTAAAGGAAGGGTTGAAAATGAAGCTTATACTAATTATGCAACTGATGAAGGTAAGCCGTCATTCAAAATAGGTTATGCAGGACTTTCAGTATCTCCTCGTGAAAAAGAACTTAATGTAAAAATAACAAAATCTGCTGATAGTTTAGAGCCTCGCGATGAAATGACAGTAGATTTATATGTAGAAACTAAAGAAAGCCAGCCTATGGAAACAGAAATCATGTTAAGCGTGGTTGATGTTGGTGTATTAAATTTAATAGGTTATAAAACTCCTAACTGGTTTAATACTTTCTATGGACAAAGACCTTTGAGTGTAGCAAGTGCTGACACAAGAATACACTTAATAGGACAGAGAAACTATGGAGAGAAAGGAGATACACCTGGCGGCGATGGTATGAGAGCTGCTAATGATATGCTGGCTAAAGCTGAAGCTATGGGTATGGATGTATTTAGTATAAGAAAGAATTTCTTGACAACTGCATTCTATCAAGGAAGAGTTAAAACTGATGCAAGCGGTAAAGCTACAGTTACATTCAATTTACCTGATAATATTACATCATTTAGAATAATGGCTTCTGCTATAAATAAAGATGGATATTTCGGTGCTTCTGATGATGTTGTAGTAGTTAAGAAAAATCTTATGCTTATGCCTACGCTTCCGGAATTTGCTTATATTGAAGATAAATTGAAAGCAGGAACTATAATATATAATTATTCTGATCAAGATTTAGAGATAGAGATTCAAGCTGCTGCTTCTAATGCTATGATACAAAATGATGTTCAAACAGTAAAAGTTCCTAAAGGCGGAAATGCTGATGTAAGATTCGATATTATAGCTACAAACAGAGGAGAGGCCAAAGTTACTATATTTGCTAAAGGCGGAGAATATACTGATGCTGTAGAAAAAACATTTGAAGTTAATGTACCTATGACTACAGAGTCTGTTGCTATGTTCTCAAGTATGACAAATAATAATACTGATTTGATGTTAAGAATACCTAGTGTAACAGAAGCATATAAAGGTGCAGGAAGTTTGGAAGTTTATATGTCTCCTAGTGCATTCAGCGAGCTTACAGGAGGTATAAATTATCTTATAAATTATCCTTATCTATGTTTGGAACAGCAGTTATCAAGAGTTTATCCTATAATAACTAGTAAGAGAATATTGGTTGATATGAAGCTTACAGATATAACAGAAGAGAGTTTAGACAACACAGTACAAACTTTCTTAAAGACTATGCCTACATATCAGAGTCCTGACGGAGGATTCGCTTACTGGCCTAGCAAAACTTGGACATCTCCATGGCTTACTGCTTATGCGGCTGATGCTATGGTTAAAGCTAAGAAAGAAGGATACACTGTTGATGAGAATTCTTTATCATTAGCATTGGAATATATTAATAATTATGCTAAGAGCGGAAATGCTGAAAAACCTAGCTTCTGGTTTGATGAATATATTAATCTTTCTTCTATAGCTTATATTGCGGCTGTTCTTGCTGAAGGCGGATATAATGCTAATGATGTAAAAGCTATAATAGACAGAATATACCCTCAAGTTAATAATATACCTTTCTACGGACAGGTTCAATTAATGAGAGCTATGTATTACAATAAATATGATAATAAAGCATTGACTGAAGTTAGACAGTATATACTAAATACTATTAAAGAAGACCCTACAACAGCACATTATGAATTAGAAACTAGATATGCTAATTTATATTGGATACACTCTTCATCAGTAAGAGATACTGCGGTTGCTTTATATGCATTAATAGAAACAGAATATGATAATGCTATAAATGAAAAAGTGGTTCGCTGGCTTGTTCAATCAAGAAAAAACGGCAGATATTTAAATACTCAGGACAATGTATCAGTATTTGCTGCTATGAATATGTATTTCAGAAAGTATGAAAATGTTTATCCTAATTTCAAAGCAGAATTTGTATACGAAGGAAAAACTTTACTTTCAGAAACATTTAATTCAAGAACTCAGCCTAGTGTAACAGAAAATTATGCATTAGATGAGTTTATGGATGAGAAATTAAGCAATTCAAATACTAGAAGTTCTGTTGCTAATATAAAAAGAAATGGAGAGGGAAGACTTTATTATGGTGTAAGACTTACTTATGCTCCTCGTGATTTGGCTGTTAATAGAGATGCTGGAATAAAAGTTGAAAGACAGTATCAAACTAAAGACGGAAAAGTATTAGACTTAACTAAAGATAAATTCAAGCAGGGAGAAGAATATATTGTAGTAGTAAAAGTTACAGCTCCTTTTGAAAGACATTTCGTTGTAGTGGATACTCCTATTGCGGCAGGTATGAGAATATTAAATGCCAGCTTTGCTACAGAAAGCAGCGAGGTTAAAAACTTAACAGGAAATGCCGGAAAACCTACTTGGTGGTGGGGCGGATTTAATCACACTGAAAACTACAATGATAAAGTGTTATTGTTTGCTGATATGCTTAGTGACGGTACACATGAATATAGATATGTAGTTCGTGCAGTTACTCCTGGCGAATATTTGCTTCCTGCTACTAAAGCTGAAGAGATGTATAATCCTGAAGTATTCGGTTATGATGGACAGCATAAAGTTGTTATAGAGGCTAAATAAAGTTAAACAATAAATTTAAAATAATTAAAGGCGGTATTTTTTTGAGGTATCGCCTTTTTTATTTGATATAAAATTTATTTGTATTTATAATACTTATATAAAAATTATGAAAAAAATGCATTTAGACATAATAAATTTGTTATTCGATAAAAATAGAGAATTAATTAATAATAAAGAAACCATTTTAAATCTTTTATTAGAAAATTATGAAAGTCTTATTAATTCTTTAAAAGAATATAAATTAAGTAAACCGCCAAGAATTAATATATTTAAACTAATTGATATAGAAGAATTAGAACGTAAAAATTCTACAATATTATATGAATTACTGAAAATAAATATTAATAATGCAAATATACGATTCAATTTTATAAACTCTTTTTTACAATATATTTTTAAAGAAGATATTATAAATAGTACTAATGAATCATTTGAAATAGAAAAAGAGTATAGTCCAAAAGGAACTCAAAAATCTATAGATTTGTATATTCATAATAGAAATTTTTCTGTTATTATTGAAAATAAAATTAACAGCGGAGATAATGGAGATAATCAGCTATTAAATTATATCAAGTATGTAAAAGATGAAATAAGTCATAATAATATTTATGTTATATATTTAACTAGAGGCGGTTATTTACCTTCAGAAAATAGTTTACCAACAAAAGAAAGAATAAAATTAAAAAATAGATTTATTAATATATCACATAGAAATATTGCTGAGTGGCTTAAATATATTATTTATGAAGATGAAAATTGTAATTTTATACATATGAAAGAATATGATAATTTGAAATCTGCAATAGTTCAAATTATAGAAGAAGAGGAATATTTAAGTTCAAGCAGCGAAGAGGATACTTTTATGCAAGATAAATTAAAAGAATTATTACAAAGCAATGATGCATATAATAATATTAGTACACCTGAAGAAGCACAGGAATATATTGATTTGATTGAAAGTACAATAACTGTATTAAATAATAAAAAAAATAATAAAATAAAAATATATATAAATTATGTAAAAGATGTACTTAATATATTGAATAGTGAATATGGTATAAAGGATTTTGAATTACATGAAATTTTGAATAAAAAAATAGATAGAATAAGATATAATAGAGATGAAGAGTATCATAGTATATGGTATTATAGTAAAAATATTCCTGTATAGAAGATATAGATAATTTTATTGATATATTAGAAAATACAAAAGAAGTTCTTATTAAAAAAAGACGTGAATTAGTAAAAAAAGATGTACAGAATCATATTGATTTTTCTAAGGACGTTTATGAATTAATAAAATCTAAAAATGAACATTTTAATTTTAAAGAAGAAAATACTTTATTAGATGAGATTTATAAAGATATAGAAGGAGCTATAATATATTGTTATGTAAATGACTTTACTATTTATATAAGTATTGGTCAAGGAGAAGAATATATATATCTTTGTATTTACTCTGAAAATATAAAACTAATAAATAAATTAATAAAGTATATATTTAGATAATGAATTGTCTTTCCTTGATGGAAATGATGAGCATTATATATGGGGACCTGTTGCTCAAAATGATGCAGAAGAAACAGCAAATAGAATGCTTACTATATTTGATGTAGTAAATAAAATTAAATAGTTGTTATAATTAATTTAATATATTTTTTATCGCTTTTTCTAACTTTATGGCACTGTATTTGAGTTTATAAAAGAATCTTATATTCTATTATGCTTTTGAAAGCGTAAGTTAAATATTGTATTAAATAATACTAAGACAAAGCCCTGCAAATATTAAAATTAAAAAGCTTAGTATAATTTGTTATTTTTAATCTATTTACATTTGCCCGCCCTATATATTTAAAACTTCTATATATTATGTTTATTTTATACTTCTTGAAAAATAATACTGCAATTATAAAACCCACCCGAAATTTTATTTTACTTTATAATCTACACACCGCACGCAGAATGAAATTATAAATATATATTAATTATGAATTCTAATTTTTACTATATTTGAAATTTCACTTACCGTGCGTATAGTAAAGTCTTAAATTTAAAAAAATCTTGGGCGGGTGCTAAAATTTATAATAAAGCTATAAATATAATAATATTATAATTTCAAAATAAAACTATAAAAAATAAATGGCGGGGAATGTAATTTATTATTCAAATCTGTTTGTATCTGCAAGCTTTATATTTTTAAAATTTTATTTTATAATTCTGCAAAATTAATACTGCAATTATAATCCTACCAAAATTTCATTTAAATATATAGTATCTTCATCATATTCGCAATGAAATTATAAATAAATGTTAATTTTTATTATTTTGAAATTTATTAAGTGTACTGCGGTATATTTTTAATTTTTTAAAAAGTTATTGTTTTTATTAATTAATTTATTACCTTTATAATATAGAAACAAAGATATATATATGCGGGGTAGGTTATAAAATGGAGGAAAAGCATGGAAAAATTATCAGCGTTGTTACATATTATTTATACTTTCTTGGATGATGAAGAATATTATTTACTAATTAGTGAATATCAAGCTATATCTAATTATTTAGAAGAATGAAATCGACTAATAATACCTACACAAATAGTGTAGGTATTATTTTATTTATATAAAATAAGTATGATATCTTTTATTTTATAAATATTATTGATTAATATATAATTAGCTATATAATATATCTGTTAAAATTAAAAAGGATAAATCTATGATTGCAGAAAATGATTTTTCATTTCATAATCAAAATAAGCATTTTATAATAAGCGGTGAATTAGCATTAATTTGGGTAGTTGTTATGAATAGTTTTGGAGTTGTTTTAATGCTTTATTCTGGTTCTGGAATATCAGCAATTTCAAGTGTACCTTATGCTTTTTCTGAGGTAATACCAAATATATCATTAGGGACTTTTACGTATATTTTTCAAACTTTACTTGTATTAATACTTATGATATTAAGAAGAAAATTTGTAGGAGAATATTTATTTAGTTTTGTTGTTGGTTTTTGTTTTGGAAAATTTGTTGATATACATGGACTATGGATTAATCATCTTCCTTTAACTATCGTAAGCAGAGTTATATATTTTGCTGTAAGTTATTTTATACTTGCATTTGGAATAGCATTATCAAATAGATGCCAACTGCCTATAATTCCTACTGATTTGTTTCCTAGAGAATTATCATCTATTATTAATGTTAAATATTCTAAAATAAAAATAATATTTGATGTGGTATGTCTTTTTACAACAGCAATACTTACATTTGTTTTTTTAGGCCATATTAAAGGACTTGGTATAGGAACTGTGCTTGCTGCTTTTACTATGGGTAAGACTATATGGGTAATAGGACAATTTATTGATAGAAAGTTTGAATTTGTATCTTTTATAAAACAAAAAATAAATTTAGGTAGATAATAGAATTTTTTTTATTTTTAATATATATTTATATAATGTTTTTCATATAACAAATAATTTAAGAAGGATAATTTAATGTCAGAAAATCAAAATAATTCTGAAAATACACAAAATGAAAAAAATACTAGTGTAGAAAAAAATGCAGAGAAAGAAAACAGAAAAGAAAAGTTAAACACATTAAGAGGTATGGGAATTAATCCATTTCCAAACAGTTATGATGTAACTTATAAATCAAAGGATATAGCAGAAAAATTTGAAGAGTTGGAAAAGAATGAAACAGAAGTTGCCATTGCTGGAAGAATTATGCTTTACAGAGTAATGGGTAAATCTTCATTTTTAACTATAAAAGATGCATCGGGAACAATTCAGGCCTATATACAAAAGGATAAGGTAGGAGATGAATTTTATAATACAGTATTTAAAAAATTAATAGATATAGGCGATATTGTAGGTGTAAAAGGTACTGTTTTTAAAACTAAAACAGGTGAAATAACTATATATGCAAATGAATTAAAACTTCTTACTAAATCACTTAATCCATTGCCTGAAAAATTTCATGGATTAACAGATACAGAGCTTCGCTACAGACAAAGATATGTTGATTTAATAATGAATGATGATGTAAAAGAAGCATTTATTAAACGTTCAAAAATGGTTTCTGCTATAAGAGAAGTTATGATAGAAAATAACTTTTTGGAAGTAGAAACACCTATGATGCATCCTTTAATTGGAGGAGCTAAGGCTAAGCCTTTTGTTACACATCATAATACTTTGGATATGACTTTATATTTAAGAATAGCACCTGAGCTTTATTTGAAAAGGTTAGTTGTAGGCGGTTTTGATAGAGTATTTGAACTTAATAGAAATTTCCGTAATGAAGGTATATCTACAAGACATAATCCAGAGTTTACAATGATGGAAGCATATATGGCTTATGCTAATTTCCACAAAGTTATGGAATTGGTAGAAGAAGTATTTTCAAAAGTATGTTTCAAATTAAATGGAAAATATACTTCTCAATATAAAGATTATGAAATTAATTTTAAACCTCCGTTTGCAAGAGTACCTATGGTTGATTTGGTTAAAGAGCATTCAGGCCTTGATTTTAATGCTATACAATCAGATGATGAAGCATTAGAAAAAGCTAAGTCAGTAGGTGTGGAAATAGATACTTCTAAAACTAAACCTACTAAGTGGGAAGTAATGGTTGCTGTATTTGAGGAAAAAGTTGAAGAAAAATTGATACAGCCTACATTTGTTATTAATTATCCTAAATCAGTTTCTCCTCTTTCAAAATCTTATCCTGATAATCCGGATATTACAGAAAGATACGAGTTATTTATTGGCGGAATGGAGATGTCTAACGGATTTAGCGAGCTTAATGACCCTATAGACCAAAAAGAACGTTTCGAGGAACAATTAAAGGCTAAAGCACGCGGTGAAGATGAAACTATGGATATGGACTTGGACTATATCAATGCCTTGGAATACGGACTTCCTCCTACAGGCGGACTCGGAATAGGTATTGACAGAATGGCTATATTATTCTTGAATGTTGCGAGCATTAGAGATACTATTCTTTTCCCTCAAATGAGAAAATTAGATTAATTGTTTAAATGTATAAAAAAAATACAAAAAAATTATTACTAATTTTATATTATTCTGTTTTACATAAAACAAAGAATATACAAAAGAGGGTAAAAATGAAAAAAATCTATTTATTATTAATCATTTTTGTGCTTGCAATTTCATGTTCTAATAAGACAGAAAGCACTCAAAATACTGCTTCAGATACTAATGCAGCACCTGAAACTAATGCAGCAGCAGATACTCAATTAAATGCAAATACTCAAGTGTTTGAAGGAGATTTTGTTTACTATGCTGATTCTGCTAATTTTAGCAATTACACAGAAATGAAAACTTATCCTGTAGCTATGGAAGGAGAGTATATTAACTTAGAAAGAGAATATACAGGTTTTAATTTTGCTGAACCTACTAAAGTTAATCTAAAAGTTGAAGGCTATTTAGAAGAAAGACCTGGTATGGAAGAAGGCACTACAAATATGTTTTTAATAGTTACAAAAATAATAGGTTTTGATACTAATAAAACAGCACCATTATTTTAATTTTTAAAAGTTATGAGCTGAGGATAAAAGAAATAATTTATCCTCAGCTTTTTTATTGTTTTTAAAGGATAAAAATAATGAAAAGGCTATATTCATTATTAATTATATTTATAATTTGTATTTCATGCAGTGTAGAAAAGAATCATGAAACTCAAAATATACCTGACCCTATATTAAAAGTATTTGAAGGTGATTTTATATATTTAGTAGATTCAGCAGTATTCACAGATTATGCAACTTCAAGTAATTTTCAAATTGCTATGGAAAGAGAGTATTTTAATCTTGAAAGAGAATTTATAAGTTTTAATTTTGAAGAGCCTACAAAAATTTATCTTCAAGTTGAAGGTTATTTGGAAGATAGACCTGGTATTGAAAAAGATAAAATAGATACATTTCTTATAGTTACAAAAATTATAGGTTTTGATACCAACAGAATTACATCATTATTATAATTATATTCATTTGAATATTTTAAATATTAATTTTATTTGTGCTACATTTAAAACTAATAATCATTTAAATATAGAGCATTATTTTCTATTTCTTAAACATATATATATTTACTATTTACAAAAAAACTTATTAAGATATAATCATAAACAATATTTAACTTTTTATTTTAGGTACAAATAAATTATGAGAAAAAATAATATATTAATTTTTATAATATCATTAGCAGTAACATTAATCACATTGTTCAGTATTAATTATATAAGTTATAATGATTCTAATACATCATTAAGCGATATTAATATAATGGATACTAATTATAAAGAAGTTAGGGATTATGCATTAGATGCTTATTATATAGATGGATATAAAGAAAAAATAGAAAAGTTAAAAGAAACATTTAAATCAAATTCAATAACAGCGAGATTAAAATACAGAGCTAGTTTAATATCATATTTGGGTGAAGAAGAAATTATCATAAACGGAATAGATTTGAATAATGATAAAGAAGTTTTTAATGTTGTAGGAGATAGTACAGTTAAAAATTTTAATACAAATAATTCTATTGTTATAAGTAAATCAATAGCATCAGTTTTGGATTTAAATACTAATGATACTGTTATATTAAAACTTATTACAAAAACAGGTCATTACAATGCTGAAGAATACACTATCATAGAAGTTTCTGAAAACTTAGATTATAATTATGCTTTAGTAGATATTAATAATTTGAATGCATTTATTGGTTTGGAAAATACAGCAACCGAAGTATATGTAAGCGGCTTAAAATTAGAAAATGATAATGATGATATAAAATTAATATTTGGAGATGATATAGGCATTTATTCAAAGAAAGATATTCTTGGAGATGATTATAATACAAATTCAAATATTAAAAGATTATATATTTATATACTTATAGCTTATTTATTTGTTTTATTTTCTGTATTTATGTTTATTAATTCGCATACATTTTATGATTATGATAAATTATTAAAAAGTAAAATATTATTTTCTTTTATTGGTTTTGCAGTGTCATTCGTCATATATATAATAATTCTCAAACTATATTATAAAAAAGAATTTATATTTGATTATATGTATATATTTATGCTTATTATTAATATAGTTTCTGTTTTATCTGCTAATCTTAAATATTTCCTATTGGAGAAAATGTTTGTAAAAAAAGATGAGGAATATAATAAAAAGAAAAATATATTGATTATATTGGGGATGGTATTTACTTATATAATAGCATTAGTAGTATTATATTTATCATTTTTAGGATTCATTAACGATGGAAATAATACTGCATCAGAAGAAAATAAAGAAACTATTATAAGAATAGTAAAAGCAAATACATCTAAAAATACTTTTTTATTTAATGGTTCAATATATTCTATAAATAGCAATGATAATATAACAAATATTTTAATTAAAGAGATTAACTCTTATGATAAATATGCTGAGATAGAAAGAGTATTGAGTTTTCCAGTTGGAGTAGTTATAAGAACAGGAAGTATTGGCTCAAGAGTTTATACCTATGATAATAATATATTGGAAAATGGTATGAGTGTATCAAATATTATTATAGAAGGTGAAATATTTGAAAGCCCAAAGAAGGAAATTATTGTAGGAAAAGATTTAGCTAATTATTTAAATTTAAAAGTAGGAGATGCTTTATCGTTAATAGCAAAAGCATCAAGAGGATGGCTTGAAACAGCATATTTTTATGTTGCAGGAATTTATGATTTGAAAGATAAAAATTATGATATTATAGGCGATTCAGAAGCTATGAATAGTTTTATATATCTAAAAGAAGGAGATAAATCGCCTTATAATGAAAGTATAATAGTTTTTTCTGAGAATAAGGATATTTATTCAAGTTTGAATGAAAGCTCTGTTATAAATGATTATGGTTTAGAAATATTGAAACCGGATATAAAAAATAATATTTCTATAAAAAATATTATTATTTTATTTATAATCATTTTTGCATTTTCGATTTCTTTGTTATCTTCATCAATATTATCTATTTTCTACAGACGATTAGCAAAATTTATTGATTTATTACATAGAAAAAGTATATTGTATACTTCATTTATAATATCTTTATTAATTTCTATAATAATATCAATGTTAATAATATACTTTTTCATGTTATTTAGTTTTAAATTTTTAGTATTTACAATTTCTATAATATTATTATCATTTATATTGTCGCTTTTAATATCAAATTATAATGATAATATTTAAGGATAATCTAAAATGAAATTTTTTAAAAAGATATCTAAGAGAAATAAAATAATATTTTTAGCAGTGATTATAATTCTTGTTCTTATTAATATATATATGTATAATACTGCACATTCTATAAGATTTAGATATATAACATTGGAATTTGAGGATTTACCTGAAAGTTTTGATAATATAAAAGTAGCCTTCGCTGCCGATATGCATGCTGGACTTTATATACCAGAAAGTTATGTAAGAAAGATGTCTGATATGATAATGGAATCAAAACCTGATATGATATTATTTGCAGGCGATTATATATACACTTCTCCACGCTGGTTTCATGCTTATAAAAAAGAAAATAGTGAGAAATTCAATAATGGTATAAAAGATTTGGAAGCTAAATATGGAAAGTATGCTGTTTTAGGAAATCATGATAATTGGGAAAGTACAGAAGATGTTTCGAATTCATTATATAATAATGGATTTAAAGTAATGGATAATAGTATTTTATTTATTACAAATGAAAGCGGAGAGTATATATCAATAGGAGGAGTTGGTGATTATTTAACTGATGATGTAAGATTTGATATAGCAACGAGCAATGTTTCTTCTAATGATTTTCATATACTTTTATCGCATGAACCTAATATTCCATTAAAACGTGCTAGAGAAGGAGGATACAGCGAGTTTATAGACTTCTTTTTGGCAGGTCATACTCATGGACTTCAAATAAGTTTTCTTCCTATGTGGGTTTGGGAAGGTCTTAATAAGAATAGAGAATATCCTCATTTCCCTGCTATTTATGGTATTATGAATTACGGTGCAATGAAAGTTTATGTTACATCAGGTATAGGTGCTGTTTTATTTCCTCTTAGATTGTTTGCATATCCTGAAGTTGTGATAATAACTTTAAAAAGAAAAAATTAGAAATAAAAAAGAGACTCATTTTATTGAGCCTCTTCCTTTTCATCCTTTAATTAAATTTTAAAATAGTTTTGTATAGAAATGACAATATGGCATAGCACCTTTTTTAGCATAGTAATTTTGATGATAATCTTCTGCCTCATAAAAGTTTTTATATTCTCTTATTGTAGTAGCCACATCATAATTTCTTTCTCTAAGCATTGCAACATATTTTTCAGCTATTTCTTTTTCTTCATCATTTTGATAAAAAATTGCTGATAAATACTGTGAACCTATATCAGGACCCTGCCCATTCTTTTGAGTGAAGTCATGGGTTTCAAAGAATAGTTTTACTAATTCTTCATAAGTAGTTTTTTCAGGATCATAACCAACTTTAACAGTTTCTAAATGTCCTGTAAGTCCAGTGCAAACTTCTTGATATGTAGGATTAGCTTTATGTCCTCCTGCATATCCGCTTACAACAGAAAATACACCTTTAGATTTTTCAAACCAATATTCAGTTCCCCAAAAACATCCGGAAGAAAAATAAGCATATTTTGCATTTTCTGGTATTTCTGATATTTCATCTTTCACATCATTATCCTTTGTGTTAATATTTTGACTATTTAATTTTTTAGAACAAGATATAATTGATAGTAAAGACAGAGTAATTATTGTTATTTTTTTTACCATATGACTCCTTTTATAAATACATTTATTTTTGGTTTGTAGAGTTTTCGTTTGTAAATTTATTAACAAAGTTTAGAGAAACAGAGTTTATACAATATCTTGTCTGTTTTTCAGTAAATCCTTCATTATAGAATACATGCCCCATATGTCCCCCACAATTGGCACATATCACTTCAACTCTACTTCCATCCTTTACTAGTTTGATGTTTTCTATTATAGCTTCATCAAAACTAGGCCATCCCGTACCAGAGTTAAATTTAGCTTCAGAATGGAATAAAGGCGTATCACATATTTTACATGTGTATATACCATCTTCTTTCACATTTAAAAGGTCTCCAGTAAATGGTATTTCAGTACCTTTATTTATAAGTACATGATATTCCCTTTCTGTAAGCTCTCTAGTTTGATATGCTGCGTTATCATTATTATTTGTATAAGCAACACTCCTCTTTTCACTTTTCACTTCTGATTCATCGCAAGATATTAGAACCATGAAGCTTATCACAATTAATAATATAATATAATTTTTCATAATAATAATATTATATAACAATTATTTTTTAAATCAATAATTATGTTAATTATTTATATGATTGAAGCGGAAATGAATATGCTGTTCTTGTTTTTACATCAAATATATTTCCAGAAGCATCTATTATTCTATAATCAAACATTTTAGTAAATTTTTTATATTTTATTTTTGCAGGAAGCGGTATAGTATTAATATTTCCAGAATATGCATCTATACTGTATAATACCATATCATCATTTTTTATATCAGATAATTTTTCCTGTATTATTGCAGGAGTATCTAAATATATTTTATTATCATCCTTCATATAGAAAAAACCACCCTTATAATGGTTTAAAAATGAAAGAAACTGTATTTTCCATATAATTTTTTTGCTGCCGTATAAAGATACGGACTCATTGTTATCTAATAAAAGCAAATCTTTATCAGCTGCTTTGAAAATTTGGGATATTTTAATATCAGAGTATCCTATTTCTTCTTTTGTATCTGTTAGAGAGCCAAAGTTTAAATGACTAATTGTTTTGTTTTCTGAAGTATAAGCATATGTAAATATACTTCTATTTTCATTGAAACATCCATTTTTTATAAAAATGTTTTCTTTTAATAAATAAACAATTTTTTTTGTTTCTATATCATATACAAAAACACTGATTTTATTAAATTCACTTGCTCTAATAAATATATATCTAGGATTTGAAGTGAAGTACGCTTCATATACATACATAGTAGAGATTTCTAATAATACTTTATTAGTTCCAATTTCTATTATTTTAAATACATTATTTTTTGAATCGTTTGACGTAACAGATATAGTCATTATTTTTGTTCCGTCTAATGATAAATCTATAATAGAATAAGTTCTAGGATTTTTATGGAATGTTCTGCATATATCTAATTTAAAATCGTATAAAAAACTGTTTCTGCTTCCTTTATAATAAGGTGTAAATATTCCTTTATTAGTTTTTTGATCTATATAAATAAAGTAATCATCTTTTTCTATTTCATTGTATATTACATTTTGTTTTGCTATCATATAAATTATTACTCCTTGATTTTCACTTTCATCATTACTTCGATATTTTGTCCGCTATTATTTTCCAGTACTGCATAATTCTCATATAATTCTATTACTTTTGCAGATCCTACAAAACTTTCAATATTTTTATAATATCTGTATTTATATAGCATCTCACTTGTATACCAAACATCTCCTTTTTCATTGCTTCTAATTCCAACATATGCTTTTGTATTATTAGTTTCAAAATATGCTTTAGGTATATTACTTATATTTGTTGAAGGAGATACTTCATTTGTAGGCATTTCTAATACTTTATCTATTTTGTATATATTAAATTCATCTCCATTTTTAATATTATTTTTTTTACCAAGATTTATATATAATTTTTTATCTTCTACTCTTGTTATAACTCCTGATAGAGGAGGATTGTTAAAATAATCAGCAATACTATTAGCTATTTTATTGAATGCTGTTGTAGATGCCTGTCCTAATGCAGTTTCATTGAATAAGGCATCTTCGGATGAATATATTTGACTGTTGCTCGGCAAGGTGTAGCTTCCTTTTTCAATAAATGACTTTACTATTTTTAAAGAGTTAATATCCATTAAATTGACTTTAAACTCTACATTAGCTGTATATTTACCGCCTTTTTTTAAATCAAAATTTAATACTTCTCCAGTGATAATATAATCTGAATTAAATGTTTCTTTTATAAAATTTGATGCTATTTGCAAATTAGTTATTAGGCTTTTATATGACATTACAATATCATATGATGTGAAATATGATATTAAGAGGTCATAATCTGTGACATCAAACATTTTAGTATTGATTATTGATTCTTCTAATACTCTAGGCATTCCATCATCTACTTTATACTCAGTTATCCATTCTTCATTTGCACTTGAAAAAGGTAAAATAGTAAATGTTATAGAATATGCATTAATACCAATCGAGAGTATTAATAAAAATAATAATTTTTTATTCAGATTTAAAAACATATTTTAATAATCTTTGCTTATATCTTTTTTCTTATTAGGTTCTTTGTAGGAAATTATTGCATGCATAGATATGAATGCCATAATAATTCCTAAAATAAAAATCATTTTTCTAAAAATTTTCATAAATACATCCATAAAAATTACACTATTTTTATTATAGTACTAAAGTATAACAATTTCAATAGGTTAATGGAAAAATTAGCATTAAGTTATTTGACAACTCACTTAACATAATATATTATATAGTATATGAATAGGATTAATAAAAAGAATAATAATGATGATAAAGCATTAAAAACCATAAGTCATGCTAATAAAAGAGCTACTATATTGATTACTGTATCTATAATATCTGTTAGCTGTTTATTAGTTTTTATACTTTATTATTTTTTCGTAAGCAGTCTTGATATAGCTAAAAAGAAAGATGAGCCTGTTTACTTTTCTTTATTATTTTTAGATGAAAAAAATGAGCCTTATGGTGCTTATGTAGGTATCGTATCAAGCCTTCATAATAGAATAGGATTAATAGGACTTCCTAGAAATATTTCTTTATGGGAAAATAAGAATTCGCCTAGAAGTGTTCCTTTAATAAATTTGTATAAAAACGGAGGTGAAAGTTCTGTTTTTAGAGCTATAGAAAATTCCGTTGATAAACGCATAACTTATAGGATCACTATTGATAATAATGCAATTTCTGATATTATAGATTTAATAGGCGGAGTCAAAATGTATATTGAAGAGCCTATAGAATTTAAAGATGAGGAGAAAGGATATAATCTTTCATTTGGAATAGGTGAGTGGCTATTTACTGGTAATAAAGTTATAGCATATTTACATTACCTTCGTATGAAAGGATATGAGGATATAGAAACTTTATATAGATTAGAAGATATTATAGTTAATTCTATGATAGGATTAATTCAAAATCCTGAACTTAGAACTATAATACACTCTAAAGATATGAGAGACGCAATAGCATCTCATATGAAAAGTAATTTAAGACCTCCTGATGTGAAAGCATTTTGTAATATATTAGCTAACAGCAATGAAAGAACATTAATTATAAACAATATAGATGCAAGATTCGATGATAATGGCATTTTAACCCCTATATTTGAAGGAAGTGCTTTTGTGAAACAGATGGAAGATTTAACAGCTTATGTTGAACTTAAAACACAAAAGAGCGAATTAAATAATGAGGATGTAAATTTAAGTGTATTAAATGCTACGGATGTTGCAGGACTTGCTGATAGAATAAATATTAGGATGCGTTACAGAGGTTTTGCTGCTGGAGAATATGGAAACTTTACCACTAATTTAAATGAAAGTGTTGTTCTCGTTAGAGACGGACAAATAGAAAAAGCATTTATGGTTGCTAATGAGGGCAGGGTTACAAGAGTATATGCTAGCACGGACAGAAGAGTATTAAATAATGCAGTATTAATTTTGGGGAAAGACTATTATGAAATTACACAATAATGAAGAAAATTCAAAACCTAAAAAGAAATTTATAGATAAAGAAACAGCTAAAGAATTAACATTAAGAGCTGCAAAAGCCTTAGATGATAAAAAATTAGAAAATATTGTTGTATTAGATTTAGAAGGAGTTACAACATTATCTGATTATTTTATATTAGCTACTGCTTCTTCATCTCCTCAGATGAAAGCTGGTTCTGATGCTGTATATAAAGAGTTAAAAGAAGATGGCATTTTGCCTTATGCTGAAAATGATAATGATCCTGAGGCTCTTTGGTATTTAACTGATTATGGTTTTTTGGTAATACATATATTTACTGAAGAGGGCAGAGAGTATTATGATTTGGATAAGTTATGGCATGAAGCTAAAAAAATAGAATTAAATTATTGATAATTTTTTTGTAAAGTATTACAATATGAATGTAAATAAAATTTGTTAAGGAAATTGATATGAAAAAGATAAGAATATTTGCGGTACTAATATGTGCCTTATTATTTTCTAAATTCTCTTTTGCAGAGAGCGGATGGCAGTTCGGAGTAATGATTCCAATAGGAGCAAGTTTTAGCTTTTATAATGTTAATTTTAGTTCTCAAGCTACATCTGACTATATGAACAATTATAAAAAAAGCACAGGTACAATAGGCTTTGATATAGGAGTAAATTTACAAGGCGGATATTTAGTATCAGACGGAGATATAGGTATCAGCTTATTGGCAGATTTAGGGTACTCTCATGATTCATTTGGTTTGACAAGTTCTTATCAAAATACTGCAGGAAAAAAAGTAGATGTTAAAGAATATTATACATTTGAAAACTTATCTGTAGGAATACTTCCTAAATTTCATTATAAAAATTTTGGAATTGGTTTAGGATTAGGAGTAAAAATACCTTTATATTTAACTCACTCTACTGAGTCAAAAATAGATAACACAAGTACAAAAACTTACGGATATTATAATGCTTCAAAGATAGATGATGTTATAAAAAATTCTGTAATTACTTATGTTAAGCTTACATTTGATTATTCTTTCTATGTTGCTGATGATATAGCACTTTTATTAGGAGCTTATTTAGGTACAGATTTCGGATTAGATTTACGCGGTGCTGAGGTAGTTATGGTAGAAAGCAGAGATTTAGCTTCATTCGATTTAGGCGTACAATTAGGTGTGAAATTCGGACAAGGTATATTTGATTAAAAATTATAATTAATATTTGCAAAAAAATATTAACTATGATATAATTCTTACACTCAAAAGTATTTAAGTGCCTGTAGCTCAATTGGATAGAGCATCAGATTGCGGTTCTGAAGGTTGGAAGTTCAAATCTTCTCAGGCACAAATTGGAGAGATGTCCGAGCTGGTTGAAGGAGCACGATTGGAAGTCGTGTGTACGTAACAGTACCGTGGGTTCGAATCCCACTCTCTCCGTAAGCTAGTTTTGTACATCTCTTATAGCGGGGTTCTACGGCAGTTGATGATGAATCCGCCAGGTTCGGAAGGAAGCAACGGTAAGTCAACCCAACTGGGTGCTAGTTCTCCTGTTATAAGGGGCCTTTTTTCAAACCTCTTTATAATTATATTTTCATAATTTTTTATCTTTTTTTATTCATAAATAACTTGACAAAAATAATGTATTTTTATACAATGTATTATTATATAAATATTAATTTTTAGGAGAAAATATAAATGGCTACTAAAAAGAAAGAAACTGCTGAAGTGAAAAAAGATGGTAAAAGCGAAGCTATTGAAGCTATTACCGATCAGATAAATAAAAAATACGGTCCGGGTTCTTTTATGAGACTTGGAAGCAATAAAACTGTTAATGTTGATGTTATTTCTACAGGTGCTTTAACTCTTGACCATGCCTTAGGAGTAGGAGGAATTCCTCGCGGAAGAATCATAGAAATTTACGGACATGAGGCTTCCGGTAAAACTACATTGACTTTACATATCATAGCAGAAGCTCAAAAGGCTGGAGGATATGCTGCTTTTATAGATGCTGAACATGCTTTAGACCCAGTGTATGCGAGTGCTTTGGGTGTAGATATAGATAATTTATATATTTCTCAGCCTAACAGTGGTGAAGAAGCACTTGAAATATTAGAAAAAGTTGTTTCTTCTACTGCTTTTGATATAGTTGTTGTTGACTCTGTTGCCGCATTGGTTTCTAAGGCAGAGCTTGCTGGAGATATAGGGGATGCTCATATAGCTTTGCAGGCAAGGCTTATGAGTCATGCTTTGAGAAAACTTACTGCTATAATAAGCAATACTAATACTGCTGTTATATTTATTAACCAATTAAGACAAAATATCGCCACTACTGGCTATGGTGCTGGACCTACAGAAACTACTACAGGCGGTAAGGCTTTGAAATTTTATTCTTCTGTAAGGCTTGATATTAGAAGAACAGAATGGATTAAAAAAGGCGATGATACTATAGGTCATAAAGTAAAAATAAAAGTTGTAAAAAATAAATTATCATCTCCATTTAAAGTTGTAAATTTGGAAATAATATTCGGACAAGGTATATCATCAGAGGGACTTTTAATAGATTTAGCTATGGAGGCAAAAATCATTACAAGAAGCGGGGCATGGTTCTATTATAATGGAGAGCAAATCGCACAAGGTAAGGAAAAGGTTAGAGACTTATTAGCATCTGATCCTAAAATGCGTATGGAGCTTGAAATACAAATCAGAGAGACACTTAATATGGGCGGTGTTGATAAAGTTAAAGAAAAACTTGCTGAGTACTTGGAAGAACAGAAGAATGGAGGAGTACCAAAAGAAAAATCTATTAGTAATGAAGAAGAGACTCCAGTTACAAAGAAAAAATCTTCTAAAAAAGTAGATACGGATGATTCTGATCTTCTAATGAGTGCAGAAGAGGCTTATTCTAGTGATGATGATGATGAAACCTATAATGATAATGAGTTTGAAGACGACAGTATTATAACTCCTGTAAAAAATTAATATTTTGGGAATTATGGGACTTTATCATTATAAAGTCCCTTTTAGTTTATTAAAAATAAAATATATACATATTTTTATAAAATGATATAATATTTTAAATGAAGTTGATAAAATTTGTATTTATTTTGACTATATACATATTTCTAATATTTAAGCCGTTGATAGCACAAACTAATATGCAGTCAGGTTTATATATTGGTGCTGATTTAAATGGTCGTTTTAGTCCTTATTTAGATGGCGGCGGAAGAATTTTTTTATTTTACAGATTTATATCAGATGTTTTTCCAGGATATATTTGGGAAGGTATAAAAACAGATATAGGAATAAGCGATCATATAAGTGCTGAAATGAATAGGTTTACAGTTTTCCTAAATATTTCTATAACATCATATTTCACTATAGATGCTAAAGTATCTCTTCTCAATTATTATCTTTCGTATGCTAAAAGAGGGTTTGTTAATTTTGATAGTCCAGATTCTGATTTTGGAACAAATGGAATATTAAATGCCCATAAAACATCAAACATTTCACTTGAGGCAGAAATTACTCCAACATTTAGGGTAAGTTTTTTAAAATCTCTATTTGAAGGAAGGGGATTAACATTGCAGGCGGGAGTAACTTTTAAATATGCACATAATCAGTATGGAAAATACCATTTAGATTATGATTTACTTTTAATAAGGGATCAAGATGATATATCATATAAACTAGACACGATGCTTCTTTTTGATTTAATGCCGTTATCTGTAGGTATTAATTATATGCTGGCTTATATGAATAACACTAAACAGCTTTGGCAGTCAATAGGAGCTTATGCACATTTCCAATATGAATTTTTAAACAGAATATATACTGAAGTAAATTTAAAAATAGGACAGTATATGACTCATCCTCAATTCAAAGCAACATTATATTTTGATATGAACGCTATGATAACCTATAGAATTATCTAAAATTTTATTATTTATGTATATACTTTTTAAAAATAATAAGTTTTGGAATTCTATATTTTATTACGGTTAAATAATTACTAAAATTATTGCATTATGATATTTTTTGATTTATATTATTTAGCATCAAATTTATATTTTAGGAGTTATTTATATGAATAAGAATAATTTAATAAAATTATCTGCCGTTTTAATTGTAATAATAGTAGTAGCGGCAGTTTATTTTTTTAAGAGTTCTAATAAAAGTTATGATTATTTGCTTTTTAGTGAAGTAACAGATGCAGGAGAGGTAGTAAGTAAGGCTATAATAAATTATCCGAATAACATGAAGCCTGTTGATGTTGATAAAGATACATACACTGTAAATGCAAAATCATATATTCAGGCTGGTGCCAAAAAAGATCAATTATATTATGATACTAACAGAAATATAGTAAAAATAGAAATTACAAATAATCAGGTAATTTTATATTTTGACGAGTCAGAAGGAAGTACATTAACTTGGCTGGATGAGGGAAGAAATTTTCCTGCTAAGTTAGAATATACCATTACTCAAAATAAACCTGTTACTCTTGAAAATTCAAGTTCTAAAAAAAGCGTTATAGAGAATGGTAAATATGTATGGGATAATAAAGTAGTTAATGAAGAACTTGCTAAATTTGAATCCGTAATTCAAGATGGTAAGATAAATTATCAGTTTTATAATGCAGGAGAATCAGATAAACTTATAATTTGGTTTCATGGTAACGGAGAAGGTGACTTTAATAAATCTGGTAATAATGTGGCACAAATTAAAGCAAATAGAGGAGGTGTTGCTTGGGTATCAGATGAAGCACAGGAAATATTTGGTAAGGCTCATGTAGCGGCTTTTCAAGTTCCAGATACTTGGTATTATGCTGAGAAAGACAATATTTTAGAATTAGTTTATAATGAAATAAATTCAATAGTTGATAAATATGGTATAGATAAAAATAAAATAGTTGTATCAGGATGTTCTGCAGGAGGGTATATGACTACTAGAATGATAATAAAATATCCTGATTTATTTGCGTCTGCGATGATAATTTGTCCTGCATTAGATGTTGCTACAGCAAGAGGCGGAAGAACTCCTACTGCCGAAGAATTAGATGCTATAACAAATAGTAGAACATCTATTTGGCTTGTTCAAAGTGAAACAGATGGTACTGTAAATACTGAAGAATGTTCAAAGCGTATGTTTTATACCTTATCAAAAGGTCAAAATATAACAACTACTAGAATAGAGCAGGAAATAAATGCTGATTATACAACTTATGAAACTCCTGATAATAAATATAAGCTATCTTTATATGATACAGTTGATAAAGAATTAATAAAAGATTCTTTAGGTGCTGAAAGATTTGCAGGAAAATTAGAAGTTTCTGAAGACTATGATCAAGATGGTGTATATACAGCAGTTAAATATAATGATCATTTTTCTTGGATATTTACATTAAATAATAATCCTAAATCATCAGATGGAACACAAATAATGAATTGGGCTTCTTCATTTGTTAAATAATATTTTATCATTTTATATAAAAATTACAGACTGATATTATCGAATATGAGTCTGTAATTTTTTCTATATTAATTATTTAATTAAATAATATTATCTAATCTGTTTTATAAGTTTGCAAATAAGTTCAGCTTCGCTTTTTTGTAAAGTAGGATATATAGGCAATGATATACTTTTTAAATATGCATTCTCAGTATTAGGGAAATTTTCATTAGGTAAATTCAAATACTGATGAAGAGGTTTAAATATCGGTCTTGCCGCTTCTACATTATGACGTTCAAACATTTTTATAGCATCATAAATATTCATAGAACCATTAAGCATGCATACATATCTGTAATATGAAGGACTTTCACTATCATGTGTAGATAATTTCATTAAATTACTTTCTAATATAGCATTGTCATAGAATGATGCAATATCAGCTCTAACTTCAACCATTCTTTCAAGATGCTTTAATTCTTCCAAACCTATTGAAGCCTGTAAATCTGTAGCACAATAATTGAATCTTTTAATAAAATTTTCTTTTTTGTCATAGTGAATTATATCTCTTATAGCATCCATTCCTTTTTTCTTTGTAAGAATCATACCGCCAGCACCACCTGAAGTTATCATTCTAGTTGCAGAAAGTGAAAAATATGCAAAATCTCCGAAACTTCCAAGTAAAGTATCTCTGTATTTTCCACCTAAACTATGTGAAGCATCTTCTATAACAGGAACTTTTATGTCGGCAAGCTCATCTATTAAGGCACAGTTTCCAAACATATGAGATATTATAATAGCTTTTGTTTTTTCGTTTATAGCTTCTATAACATTGTCCATAGAAATTTGAAAGCTGTCTTCGTCTATATCTATTAAAACTGGGGTTGCTTTTAAATTAGTAACCACTTGAAGAGGGGAAGCATTTAAAAAAGATGACATTATAACTTCATCTCCCTCACCTATATTTAAATGTCTCAATATAAGTTCTAATGCAGTAGTTCCGCTATTAACAAATATTGCAGTAAAACCTTTGCCGAAATAATTTGCAAAACTTCTTTCAAACTCATATATGACATCGCCTGTGGCTAAATTATCGCTTATCATAACTCTTAGAGCAGATTCTAAATCTTTTTTTCTTATAGTAGGTCTGGAATGTCTAATCAATTTTATTCCCCATGATTATAAATTAAATATTGTTAATGATGATATCATAAAATATATTATTTTCAATATTTATTGTATATTATAAAAAATGATTTTTTATTGTATTTTATAATATTACTAGTATAATAATATATCTTGAATTATATGGAAAAATAAAAGAATGAATTATTTTGTTGAAAAAAATTATATAAAAATTATACTTTTATCTTTAATTGTTTTTTCATTCATACTAAATATTGTATTATCTTTTAGTATTTTAAATATAAGATCTACTTATGATGATTTTCAGCATTTTTATGATATGTATAGATGGTATGAGAAAAAAGAATTCCCTTTAACTGGAAGTAGGTTTGAATTGTCAGATACTTATGAAGATGAATTTAAAACTGCAAGAGTGCCAGGAGGCGCTTATTATATATATTATATATTATGTTATAAATTATCAAATGAAAATTTATATGCAGCTAAAATTATAAATTATTTTTTTTGTATTTTATTAATATATATGTTTATATTTTGGATTTATAAAAGATTAGGGCTTTTTGTATGTTCTTTAATATCTCCTCTTATTTTGCTTAATGGATATTTTGTAAAAGCTGTAACTAATTTCTGGAATCCAAATATAGCATTAATATTTAGTTTTATATTCTTTATATTATTATTTGAATATGTATATGCTATAACTGAAAATACTAATAAAAATCCTGTAATATCATCTGTTTTTATTTTTCCAGTATTAGCTATTGTAGCACAAGGACATTTTGCTTCATTTTTTTCTGTTATTGCTGCTATGATATTTTATTTAATTATAACTTATAAAAATACAATTAAATATTTAAAATATTGGATTTTAGGAGTTTTTATATCATTTTTGGAATATTTACCATATTTAATTGCAGAGATTAATAATGGTTTTTATAATACAGAATTAATGCTTTCAAAAAGTTCAGAAACAGGAAAAATCATAATTGCTAAAATACAAGCTTTATTTTTATTCCCTACAAATGAAATGTCATCTCATTATTTAAGCGGTTTTAATAATATTATAGGATTTTGGACTTCAGAACCGGCTTATATATATGGTTTAATATTTTTAATTTTGAGTCTTATATTTTCTGCTTACTGTTTAATAAATATGCTTTATTTTTTGTTTAAGTTTAATTATAAAGCAAAAACAATTAATGAAACTGTGTGTATAAAGTTATCTAAATTTTTTATTTTATCAGCATTTTCTACTATTTTATGCTTTTTTATATTTAAATTTGGAGAAGGGTATTTTCATTATTTGTATGGGCTTTTTTCAATATCTTATATACCTATAATATTATTTTTAGTTCAAAAAGAAAATCTTATTCTTCATAATAAAAAAATATTTTCTGTTTTAATTGCATTTTTAGTATTAAATTCTATTGCTATGTTTGGAAGCATTGATAGATACATTAATAAATTTGAAAAAAGATCATCAGAATATCATAAAAAATATATAATTGAGTTTTTGGAAAATAGAAAGAATAAATAACTATTTAATTTATAATTTTATTTGACTTTATTATTATGGTATTATATAATACTAATAATAGTAATTATGTATAAAATTTGAAGGAGATATAAATGAAAAAGTTATTTATCATATTCTTGGCTGGTATATTAATGCTTTCTTGTTCAAATAATTCATCCAGCACATCTTCACAGGATGACGGAGCATTAAAGAAAATAGGAATAATTCAGTTAGTAGAACATAATGCTTTGGATCAGGCTAATAAAGGTTTTGTAGACGGTTTGAAAGAAGCAGGCTATGAAGACGGAAAAAATATAACTATAGATTATCAAAATGCACAGGGTGAGCAGGCTAATTGTATAACAATATCACAAAAGTTTGTTAATGATAGAGTTGATTTAATATTAGCTATAGCAACACCAGCAGCACAGGCGGTAGCAAATACAACTAAAGATATTCCAATATTAGTTACAGCTGTAACAGATCCTGCTGATGCTAAATTGGTAGCTGATAATACAGTACCAGGCGGTAATGTTACAGGTACGTCAGATTTAACACCAGTAAAAGAACAAATAGATTTATTAAAGAAATTAGTTCCTACAGCACAGAAAATAGCTTTTTTATATAATTCAAGCGAACAAAACTCTAAATTCCAAGTTGATATGGCTAAAGCTAAATCAGATGAAATAGGATTATCGTATATAGATGCGACTATTACAAATCCTAACGATATACAGCAGGTTGTACAAAGTTTAGTAGGAAAAGTTGATGCTGTATATGTTCCTACTGATAATATGGTTTCTGCTGGCATGGCTAATGTTATAGCTATTACAGAACCTGCAAAAATACCTGTAATATGCGGAGAAGCTGCTATGCTTAATGCAGGCGGGCTTGCTACTTATGGTATAGATTATTATGAATTAGGAAAATTAACTGCTAATCAGGCTGTAAAAATATTAAAAGGCGAAGCTAAGCCTGCAGATATGCCTATTGAATATATTCAAAATCCAGTATTAGAAGTTAATACTAATGCAGCTCAAAAATTAGGTGTTACAATACCTGCTGATTTATGATAATTATTTAATTTGATTATACAAAAGCCTATATACAATTATATGGGCTTTTTTTATTAAAAAATATATTATTAAGGTTATTGCCATGAAAAAAAATGTTTTTATATTTTTTATTTTATTTATAATTTTTTCTTGTTCAGAGAATAAAGAAAATAAATCTTCTTCTAATGAATTAATAAAGATAGGTATAATACAATTAGTTGAGCATCCTGCTTTAGATCAAGCTCATCAAGGTTTTATTGACGGTTTAAAAGAGGCTGGATATGAAGAAGGTAAAAATGTTGTGTTTGATTATCAGAATGCTCAGGGAGAACAGGCAAACTGTATTACAATAGCTCAAAAATTTTTAAATGATAAAAATAATTTGATACTTGCAATAGCTACACCAGCAGCACAGGCAGTTGCAAATTTAATAAAGGATATACCAATATTAGTTACAGCAGTTACAGATCCGGAAACAGCAAAATTAGTTGAAAAAAATGATGCACCTAATGGGAATGTATCAGGAACTTCAAATCTAACCCCTGTAGATGAACAGATGGAATTATTAAAAAAATTAGTTCCTAATGTTAAAACAGTTGCTCTTATGTATAATTCAAGCGAGCAGAATTCAAAATTTCAAATAGATATGACAAAAAGAAAATTAGATGAAATGGGAATATCTTATATAGAGGCAACAATAACTAATCCTAATGATATACAGCAAGTGGTTCAAAGTATAATAGGCAAAGCTGAGGCAGTATATATACCTACAGATAATATGCTTGCATCTGGTATGGCTAATGTTATATCTGTTACAGAACCTGCAAAAATACCAGTTATATGCGGTGAAGTTGATATGCTTAAATCAGGAGGACTTGCTACCTACGGTATAAGTCATTATGAACTTGGAAAATTAACTTCTAAACAAGCAGTTAGAATACTTAAAGGTGAGGCTGTACCTGCAAATATGCCTATAGAATATTTACAAACTCCTACATTAAGCATAAATACAAATGCTGCTGAAAAGCTAGGAATAATTATACCAGAGGATATAACTAATAATTAATTATTAGTGTGAAATATTATAATGAACAATATAAAAATAACTATACAATATGATGGAACGGATTTTTACGGATGGCAGATACAGCCTAATTTGAGAACCGTTCAAGGCGAAATATATAAAGCAGTTGAAAAAATTTATGGTGAAAAAATAACCATATATGGATGCGGAAGAACAGATGCGGGAGTTCATGCATTAGGTCAGGTTGCTAATTTTAGAGTTCCTAAAATGCTTGTTCCTATTCATAAAGTGCATATAGCTTTAAACTCATGTTTGGACAGAGATGTAAGAATAATAAAAGCCGAAGAGATGCATGATTCATTTAATGCTAGAGCCTCTGCTACATTTAGAGAGTATTTATATATTGTTTATAATGGTGATACTTCTTTTCCTTTTTATGAGCGATATGCTTGGTTCTATAGGAAAAATATTATTGATGAGAAATTAATTAATGAATATGCTAAATATTTGATAGGCGAGCATAATTTTACGTCATTTTGTTCTACAGAAGATGAGAATGATTCTAAATTTAGATATTTAGAAAGAGTTAAAGCTGTAAGAAAAGGGGATACTATATATTTTATAATTAGAGGCAATGCTTTTTTGCATAATATGGTTAGAATAATAGTAGGTACTTTGGTTGAAGGACAAAAAAAGAAAATGCCTATTAATTTTATAGAAGATATTTTAAGAAGTGAAAATAGAGCAGATGCTTTTGTAACAGCACCGTCTCATGGTCTTTATTTCAGACGAGCCTTTTTTAAAGATGATTAAAGTATAAAAAAAAACTTGAAATTAATTTTTTATATGTTATAATCTATAGCATATTTAGTTTTGGAGAGTTCGTTCAATTGGTAGAGCAGCGGTCTTGAAAACCGCCGGGCTAACACCCATGTGGGTTCGAGTCCCACACTCTCCGATTTTTTATTGCATGGGGCTTTAGCTCATCTGGATAGAGCACTGGTTTCCTAAACCGGGTGGGCAGGTTCGAGTCCTGTAAGCCCCAAAAATGTATCAAAAGACTTTATAAATGAACCTAAAAGATTATTTTTCATACCTTTTCAATATAAACAAATTAAAAAAAATCAAATTATTAGTTTCTGATATAGATGGTGTTATGACAGACGGAAGGCTTATATTTGATGATAATGGAGCAGAAAGTAAGTTTTTTCATACTCAGGATGGTATGGGGGTTGTTATGGCATTAAAATCCAATATTAAGGTAGCTGTAATATCAGGCAGTAATTCTAATGCAATAAAAGTAAGATTTGATAAATTTAAAAAACATGGATTTGAGGATTTGATTCTAGGCGAAGAAAATAAAATGCCTTCTATTTTAACATTAATGGATAAATACGGTTTAAAAAAAGAAGAAGTGGCATATATTGGGGATGATTTGATAGATTTATCTCCTATGAAATATGTAGGCGTATCATTTGCTCCTAAAGATGCTGTAGATGAAGCTAAAAAATCTGCTGTTATAGTGATTAATAGAAAAGGTGGACATGGTGCTGTTAGGGTGGCTATTGATATGATATTGCATGCTAAGGGTATCTATAATGAAGTTATTAAAAATTTTTAGTATTATTGTATTATTATCTTTTTTTGTTTCATGTACAAATTTTAATAATCTTGGGAATCAAAATGTAGATGATAATTTTGTTCCTCCACCTGATATGGAATTTTATGGTTTTAGAAGAGAGAGTTATGATACAAATTTTAAGCAGCTTGATTCTTTTGCAACTAATGCTAAATTTTATAACAAGAAAAGAATGGTGGAGCTTTTTGACAGCAGAACATATACTTATGATTCCAACAGTACAATAGCAGCAAGCATATCAGGACAATTTGTAACTATAGATCAAAATACATTTTATGTGCAAATTTACACAAATGTAGTAGCAAAATCTTCAAATAATACAATTCTTTATACAGAACATTTACAATGGGATAATGAAAAACAGTATGTTAGAAGCCCAGTACCAATGCGTATAGAGAATGAGGATGGAAGCTGGCTTACAGGAAGCAGTATGGAAGGTGATTTGGGATTAGAGCATATAACAGTTTATAATGAAACCGATCAGGGAGATGCTATAGGAGTTCCAGTTGCAGAATAATAGATTATTTTTTGTATTTGCTATATTGTTCATATTCGCTTTATGCTCAGTAGCTCAGCAGTCAAGAAGAAGTGCGGATAAATTTACTTATAACAATAAAACAAAAGTATTTCAATATACAGGCAATGCTAAAATGGAAGATTCTTCAGCCGTTATTACTAGCCATGTTATGACATTCTATCAAGAGACAGAATTGGCAACTTTCAGCGGAGGTGTAAGATTATTAAGTAAAACAAATGGTTCTACTATATCAGGCGGATATGCTAGCTATAATGGAAAAACAAGATACGCTTATGTAAAAAATAAACCGGTATTAAGATCTCCTACTAATAATATGACTATAAGAAGTTCTTTTATGGAGAGAGATTTTAATACTCCTATTGCTAGAGCTATTAGTAATGTTCATCTCACACATGTTGATAGAGAAAGTAAAAGACAAACAGATGGATATGCAGACAATTTAGTTTATGATATGGATACTCAAATATCTGTATTAACAGGAAATCCTAGAATATATCAAGGTGCTGATAGGCTTGAAGGTGAAATATTGGAGTATAATGCGAAAAATGCTACAGCAAATGTTATGGGAAGAGGAAAAGTTTATGTTCTTCAAACTAATAATTTGATAAATAGTTCTGAAACAAATAAAAAAAACAGTAATGTTAGTAATTATAATATTATAGTTGCTGATAGATTATTTTTGAATGAATATGGCGGAAAAGATAATAATACTCGTACTTTATATGCTTATGGAAATGTTACCGCTTTCTTTTATGAAGAGAATATGATACTTAAGGGCGGATATATAGAATATGAAATAGATAATGAGCATGTTTATATGTATCAGGATCCTTCTGTTAGAATACCTGACAGAGGAATTATAGCTTTTGGAGAATGGATAGAATATAAAAAAGATGATAAGTTTAAAGATATAATATTCCATAATGATGTTGTAATGATTGATTATGATGAAAGCATATCATTGGAAGGAGATTTGCTTCATTTAGACCCTGATACAAAAGTTGCTACTGTAAGCGGAAACCCAAAGGCTTATGTAGAAGATAGAAGTATTAAGATTACATCTGTAACTATGCAAATGTTCAATGATGAAGAAAAACTTAGAGCTAATGGAAATGTACATGTAGAAGGTAGAGATATGAATTCTCAAAGTGCTTGGGCTACTTATTTTGATGAAGAAAAATATTTAAGACTTTGGGGTGAAAGTCCTTATTTAAAGCAAAAAGAAAGTATTGTAAGGGCTAGAGAAATAAAATATTATATAGAAACTGAAAAAATTGAAGCCACAGGTGTAAGCGGTGAAATACCTGAATAATGTAATATATTTAATTGCTTTGTCTGTAATTGCGTTTTCATGTACAAAAAGTACAGAACCTCTTAATAAAGAAAAAAATTATAATGTTAATATTACTTATATAGAAGATGATGGTATTAATTCTTTTGAGCCTAAAGATTTTATTGATATTTTTGATGATGATTTGAGTAAATTAACTTATGAGCTGCTTGGATATAAGATAAAATATAATCTTAAAAATGGAACTGATGATAATTATTTTTATAGAGCTAATAGAAAAATAATACTTGATAATGCTGATGTATTTAAAAGAGATTTTATAGATATAAGAAATATAGATTATGATGTATTAGAAAATGATATAATAAATTCATTGTCTAATGAAACCAGTATTAATATAAAAAAATTATTTGGTTACGATTACGGAACACCTTTAGAAGTTATATCAAAAAATATAGCACCATCATACGTAGAAAGTATATTAAGCGTATGGAATAGTCCGGTAAAGAATAGAAATGAATTACTCGTTGGAAATAGATTTATGCTTTATACTGCTTTGTATTGGAAAATAGTTGCTGAGGAATTTGAAGATTCTGCTATTGTTCTTGTAAATATTCCTATAGCAGCAAATTACAGAGGTATGTCTGCCAAATCCATTGCTGACGGAGGTTTTGTTGATAGAATAGTTATAGAAAATAATCATATAAAGCCGTGCAAATCTGTAGCTGTAATAAGTATATATAACTTTTTGAATTCTAATATGGATAATGAAACAATAAAAAAAATATTTTCATATTATATAGTTCAAACTATGGGTATGATGTTTCCAAAGTATGATATAAACGAAGAAGAAAAACATTCTATAATGTCAGAAGTAAGAGGCTTTGATTATTTCAGCTGGTACAGTAACATAATTAATTTTCAATTAAAAACTCCTTATAAAACTATAAAAGAATATAAAGATACTATAAAGAAATAAATCCATAAAAAATAGTATGAATTAACAATAATAAAATAAACATTATCTCAAAAATGTCTATTAAAAATAATACAAAATTAAAAAAGTGTCTATCTATAATGTATAAAATGTAAAGTATAAATATATTGTAATAAACATAATTATAAATTTGTTGTAAATTCACAAAAAAATCTATTTACTTAAAATTAAAAGAGGTTACAATTTATATATAAACATATTATATATTATGTCGATTTTTATTAGTGGGAGAAAAATTTTAATGAAAAAGATATTAATTTACATTTTTATGGCGGCAAGCTTTTCGCTGGCTTACGGTTTTGACGAAGGTTTTATTTGGGCATTAAAGGCAAACTTTAATGGTTCTGCTACATTGCCTTCTATAAGTGCCTCAGATTTGGATAAATTGGGTGCTGCATATATGAAAGGAGCTGTAGGATATACCATGGACGGAGAGGCTGAGCTTGGTTATTTATTCGGTTCAGAAAAATGGTTTGGAATGGATACTTCCAAATTTAGCGGAATGAGTGTTTTTGCTTCTTTAGGTGTTGGAAACGGATTTGCTGGACAGGTCGCTGGTAATACTATTGAAGGCGTTACAGTTAATATGTTTATTAATGTAAGCTATGCTCCTGTAATAAGTTTTGGAGTAGGTACAAAAGCATATTTTTTTGACAGCAGACTTGCTGTTGGCTTGCATTTGGGAGGAAAATTAATAGCTGATTTATCACCTGAATATTTGGCTTATGCTGATGATAATAGTGCTTTGGCTCCTGAAATAGGTGAAATAATAGTAACTGATTTTATGATAAAGAATATGAATCCAGTAATGTTCAGTATAAAATTTATGCTTGAATATAATCAGCCTGTAAATGACAGAGTTGAGGTAATATTGGGAGCTTATACTAGATTTAATGTATATGCCCCAGGTTACATAACTATGCCTCAGAGCTTGCTTGATTTGATGCATCAGGTAAGACCTAATTTTACTACTGATACCCCTTTACCATCATATTTCATCAATTCATTAGATTTCGGATTAACTTTGGGGTTAGCATTTAAAGGATAAATGAGGGGTAAATTATGAAGAAAATATATTATTTGCTATTTATTTCTATTATATCAATATTTTTAATGTCTTGCGGAAATTATTTCAATCCAAGATATTATTATAATAGCAGAGGATCATCAATTGCAGGCAATCTTCCTGATAACCCTGATATAGGCGGAGGAGGAGAGGGCTTATCTCCTGAAGACGATCCTTTTAATAATGATAATGGCGATAAACCATGGAATGATCCTAATTACGGCGGATTTACTTTAGACCTTGATGATCTTGTAATAAGAGCAGATTTTGATGGTGATAACAGACCTACTTACAGATTAGAAAAAGGTACTTGGGCTTCACATAATCCTGCCAAAAACAGCTATAAAAATGGCGGTAATTTATCATCTGCTGCTGGAAGTTTTAGCATTGATAATGTTACTTATTATTTATATAAAGGAAAAAATCCAAATTATGACCCTAATAGTTCATATAATCAGAGCAGCAGAATGGAAAGATTTTATTTCTATCATTTAATAGGAAGCTCAGCAGGAAATACGGTTGATAATTATTTAATATGTATAGATAAATATTCAAAATTAGTATTTGCATTTGGTGTACCTACAAAGTGGACAAAGGTTGTAATAAAACAGATGCCTATAGCTTGGGGTGCAGTTGAGTTAGGTTGGGAAGCTGATGCTTATTCTAATGATCCTGTATATTTTAATAAAACAGATGGTATACAATATTTTTATGAATATGACCCTGTAGGTGTAGTTCTTCCTGATAATACAATTAAGATATTTGATTGGTGTAAAAACTCAATAGCTGGAAATAGATATGGTCCAAGAGTAAAAGGAGATATTATAGATTTAAACAGACCAATAGCTTCAGAAACAGAAACAGAGGGAAGATCTCCTTATATGCCTATTAAAGTAGAAGCTGGTACTAAAGACAATGTAACAATAATGGCTAAAAGTTTGAAAAATGTGAGCGTAAAAAGTAGAGAAGCTATATTTGGAATTATGGGTTCTCCTAAAAACAATGCATGGTTTACTTACACAATAGCAGGAACAGCTTATAATAATGAAATGGGAAGCGGAGTTCTTCAAAATATAGAGAACTTGGATCCTAGATCTGAATCTACTACAGGCATGATATATTTAAGTGAAACAAAAGATATATCTGTTGGAGGTAAAGCTGACTTCTCTTCAAAAATAGTAGCTGAGGTAAGGAGTATAGAAAAAGGTGCTACTATAGAATTAGCTTCACGTGTAGATAAATATAATAAAGAAACAGGATTTGCTGATACAGCCAAATTTGGACAACATGGTAGCGGAAATATGGCAGCTGTTTCAGCACCTATTTTGAAATTAAAGTATGATGTTGATAATGAGCAGTTTATTGTGGATACTGAAAACTCTGTTATGAGTAATAATGATCTTTCTACAACTATAAGTTCTTATCCTGCAGATTTTACTCTTAAGCGAGGTGAAACTAAGGATATTACTATAAGATACAAATGGATGAAAGGTAATGATACTTCAAGCGGTGAAGAATTCGAAATTACCTATAGTTTGAAATTTGAATCTGTACAGTAAAGATAAATAAATATAGGCATTGGATAAATACTCTAATGCCTATATTTTTTATTTATATAAAACCAAATTAAAATTTGGAGATTTTTATGAGAAAGATAATTTTATTATTGGTGTCATTGGTATTTATTATTTCCTGTGGAAATTATTTTAATCCAAGATATTATTATAATAATAGGGGATCATCAGGTGCCGGTAATGTTCCTGATAATCCAGATTTAGGAGGCGGAGGAGAAGGATTAGCACCTGAAGACGATCCTTTTAATAATGATAAAGGTGATAAACCATGGAATGAGCCTGATTACGGTGGATTTACTTTGGATCTGGATAATCTTGTAATAAGAGCAGATTTTGATGGTAATAACAGACCTACATATAGATTAGAACCTGGTACTTGGGATCCTTATCCTGCTAGTAATGCTTATAAAAACGGTGGAAATTTATCATGTGAAGCAGGAAATTTTAGTATAGGAAGTGTTACTTATTATTTATATAAGGGAAAGAATCCAAATTATAGTATTGATAGTAAATATAATCAAAGCAGCAGATTAGAGAGATTTTATTTCTATAGATTAAAAGGAAGTTCTGCTGGAAAAGATGTAAATAATTATTTAATATGTATAGATAAATATTCAAAATTGGTATTTGCTTTTGCTGTACCTATGGCATGGGAAAGTGTTGTGATAAAATACATGCCTATAGCATGGGGAGCTGTTGAATTAGGTTATGAAATTTATGAAACCGGAGGCGAAGTATATTTCAATAAAACAGACGGCATACAATATTTCTATGAATATGATCCTGTAGGTATTGTTCATGAAGACGGTACTATAGAAATTTATAAATGGTGTTCTGACTCCATAGGAAATAATAAATTATACGGACCAAGAGTAGAAGGAAATAAAATAGATTTAGACAGACCTATAGCTTCAAAAGGTGTTGCTGGAAGATCTCCTTATATGCCTATTAAAGTTGAAGCAACTGTAAAAGATAATGTAACAATAATGGCTAAAAGCTTTAAAAATATAAGTGCTAGAAGTGCAGAAGGATATTTGGACTGGTTTGAACCTCAATATGATGATATTAGAGATTACGGATACTTTACATATACTATATCTGCTTCTGCTTATAATAGTGAAATTTCTGATGGTACTTTAACTGATATAGAACATTTAGATCCTAGAGATAGCAGTCTTACAGGTATGATATATGTAAATGAAGTTAAGAAAATAGATAAAAATAACTATATTAATTTTAATTCAAGTAAATCTTTTGAGATTAAAAATATAAATGAAAATGTATGTATAGATTTAGCTTCGCGTATATTTAAATATAATACACTTAAAGCTATTGGTATAACTTGCATAGATACTGATAACTTTGGAAAAGGAGGAAGCGGAGAGGTTGCTTCTAAAGATATGCCTAAATTAAAGTTAAAGTATGATGCTGATAATGAGCAGTTTGTTGTGGATATTGCAAACTCTGTTATGAATAATGACGGACTTTCTACAACTATAAGTTATTATACACCTGATTTTACTCTTAAGAGAGGTGAGACTAAAGATCTTACTATAAGATACAAATGGATGAAAGGTAATGATGCTTCAAACGGAGAAGAGGTTGAGGTTACTTATACTTTGAAATTTGAATCTGTAGAGTAAAGATAAATAAATATAGGCATTGGATAATATCCTGATGCCTATATCTTATATATAATAAAAATTAAAATGGTTTGTAAATTTATGAAAAAGATAATTTTTTTATTAATCATATTTTTTGTATTAATTACATTTATTATTTCATGCGGAAATTATTTTAACCCAAGATACTATTATAATAATAGAGGTTCATCAGTTGCTGGGGATATTCCTGATAATCCTGATATAGGCGGCGGCGGTGAAAATTTATCACCTGAAGACGATCCTTTTGACCCTTCCGGCGGTAAGGACTGGAATGATCCTAATTACGGCGGATTTAATTTAAATCTTGATAATTTGGTTATAAGAGCAGATTTTGACGGTAATAATAGGCCTAGTTATAGATTTGAAGAAGGATCATGGGCGGTAAATGATCCTGCCAAAAATAGTTATAAAAATGGCGGAAAATTATCATGTAAGGCAGGAAGTTTTTCTATTAATGATGTTACTTATTATTTATATAAAGGAAAAAATCCTGCATTCGATCCTAATAGTTCATACAATAAAAGTGATAGATTAAAAAGATTTTATTTTTATCATCTAATAGGATCTTCAGCTGGAAATGTTGTTGATAATTATTTAATATGTATAGACAGCTATTCTAAACTTGTATTTGCATTCGGTGTTCCTATAAAATGGAAAAGTGTTATTATAAAAGATATGCCTATAGCTTGGGGATCTGTTGAATTGGGTTGGGAGGCTGATTCTAGTTCAAATAATCCTATATACTTTAATAATACATATGGTGTAAAATATTTTTATGAATATGACCCTGTAGGTGTAGTTCTTTCTGATAAAACTATTAAAATATTTGATTGGTGTTTAGATTCTATAGCTAAAAACAGATATGCACCAAGAGTTAAAAATAATGTTATAGATTTGAAAAGACCAATAGCTTCAGCAACAGAAACAGAAGGACGCTCTCCTTATATGCCTATTAAAGTAGATGAAAAATTAAGTATGACTGTAACAGCAGAACAAATTCAGATACAGAATGTTGATGTTGTAAGCGCTAATTATTTCTTTGGAGGTATAGATTATAAAAAAGGTTTAGCCGGCATATCTTATGATATAAGATTTGGATACAATACTTCTTCCGGAGTTATGGATAATTTTGAAACTATAAATAAATTTGATAAAACTACTTTGTTTTCTAGTTTATTCAGTGTCAAAGTTGGGGAAACTAAAACTATAACTTCAACGCCTAAAGAATTGAAAATAGAATATACTGAAAAAGAAGATATTTATTTATTGCTTGATGCTAATGTTACAGTTTACTCAAGCGGAAATGTCTGGACTTCTGAATGGCCTAGTGCTATGATAGATACTCAAAAACCTATAGTAAAACTGAAGTATGATAAATCAAAAGATGCCTTTGTGTTTGACAGTATATATGGTGATAATGCTGATAGAATTATAGAATATACAACAGGATTTGAACTTACTAAAGGAAGCAGTAAAGATTTTACTATAACATTTAAATCAACTGAAATAGGTGAAGAGAAAAAAACAGGAACAATGAAATTAATATATAGATTAAAATACTAATATATTCAATATAATAGGAAATGAACTTTATCTTTGTGATATAGTTCATTTACCTAATTATTAATTTATAATAATAAAGCAGATGATATTAAAAATCTGATTTTATTAATAACACTTTACAATATTTTATTTTGATATATAATATTTTATATAAAATAATATGGATTAAAACTATGATAAAAAAACTTTCTATAATACTGATTTCTATTTTTATAATTTCATGTAATTCTCCCTTTGCTGGAGCAGGAATAAAGTTTTCCAATAGGGCTGGAAGTTATCAAAATAAAGATAAAAGTATTACAGTTACAATTACCGACAAATCTAAAGACAATTTAATTATAGATGCAGTATCTTCCGAAACTATAAATGAAACTATAACAATTAATTCTTCTTCTTCAAGTCAGTACTTGAAAGTTAATTCTGAAAAATATAATGGATATATTTATATTTTGAATTTAGGTAATAACGTTCAAAATTTATTTTTAACTGTTAGAAATGATAAAGGTCAAAATGTTATTTTTAATGAAAAGCTTACTATATTAAAATAATATTTTTTATATCTCTTATTTTAAACTATATATTGTTTACTTATATTTCTTTTGATATATACTTTTATTATTAATTTAATAAAGAGAAATTATTTATGAAAAATATAATAAAAAAAGTTCAGAAGAAAACTATTATTCTATCTATATTAACTATTATTATGGTTCTTGTTATATCAAGAGCATGTTCAAGCAAATTCGATCCTAGATATTATTATCAGCAAATGCAAAATAAAGAAAATGGCACAGGTACTGAAGAACCAGATATTGGGGGAGAGGGAAATTTGAATCCTGAAGATGACCCTTTTAAAACCGGTGAATGGAATGATCCTAATTATAGAGGCTTTACTCTTAATCTTGATAATGATTATGTTATAGCCGCTTCTTTCGGACTTAAAAATGAACCTAGATATATGCTTATAAAAGATGATACTTGGAAATTAAATGATTCTTTAAGAAATGAATATTATTATAACGGTACTAATACAAAAGCTGCTGGTTTTCCTGTTAGAAGAGTAAAATATTTTATGTATAAAAACATGAATCCTACTTTCAATGCAACTAATAGCTATAATAAAAGTTCTAGACTAAAAAGGTTTTGGTTTTACCGTTTTACAGGAAATGCAGGTGTAAATACGGATAATTATTTAATCGCTATAGATAGTTATTCTAAACTTGTATTTGCTTTTGCTGTTCCTACTAAATGGAAAGCTATTCTTGGAATACCAGCTCCTGAAGAATGGGGAGCAGTTGAGCTTGGATGGGAGGCTAATGCTGATACTGATAATTTAAATAGTCATGTGAAATTCGCTGTTGATGGACTAAAATATTTTTATGAATATGATCCTGTAGGTATAGTTAAGCCTAACGGAGATATAGAGATATATCAATGGTGTTTGGATTCTATAGGAAATAATAACAGATATGCCCCTAGACTCAATGGAAGCGTTTCTGATTTGACTAGAAAAATTGCTGATTATGGTTTTGCAGGACGTTCGCCTTATTTGCCTATGAAATAGGGTTTTTTATATATTAGTTATTTGTATTTTAATCCAACTTATAAATATTTAAAAATTTCTATTTTTTAAAAAAATTTGAAAAAGTTATATATATATTGTTTATTTTCTTTAATAAATGGCTTATTTTTTAAAAACATTTGTTTAACTATAGTCTGTATTATTTATTAAAAGGAGATTATATGTTTAATGATTTTAATAATGATAACTTAGACGCTAGTTTTATTAATGAAAAACAAATATTAGCCTCCATTTTGTCAAACGGCATATCCTTTGATAAGGCAAACTCTATAGTAGAAAAACTTTATTACAGGTTTTATAACTTATATAATATAGTCAATGCTTCCAATGAAGAATTATTGAAAGTTAAAGGCTTAAATATTAAAAAAATAGAACTATTAAAAAATATACCTTCTCTTTTGGAATGCTATCTATTAAGCAGTATTAAACTTTCCAGCAATCATTTTAAGAAAAAAGATTTAATAAATTATCTTATAGTAAAAATGGGTAAATTAAAGTTTGAAGCATTTTCTATGGTTTGTTTGGATGTAAATAAAAGATTTATATCTATGGAGAATATATTTAGGGGTACTATAGATTCGGCTACAATATATCCTAGAGATTTGGTGGAAAAATCTTTGTCTCTTGGTGCGAGTTATGTTATTATATCGCATAATCATCCTTCTGGAATAGCAAAGCCTTCTAAAGAGGATATAGAGATAACAAAGGTTTTATATAAGGCTTTTTTAATGGTTGAAATAAGGATGATAGACCATATTATAGTTGCAGGTAATAATGTATACAGCTTTAGAGAAAATGGCATGTTTGAAAAGTATAAAAATAATATGGAGGGTATAAATTATGCTAACTACTAATTTGAAAAAACCATATTATAATAATATTCTTAGTGACAGTAAGGGAGAAAATAATCAAGAAGACTTGCCTCCAAAAAGAGATGATAATGAGGTTATATTATCTGTTGGTAAAAATATACGTGCTATAAGAAAATCTCAAATGAAAACTATATCTGAAATAGCAGAAATATCCGGAATATCATCAAAATATCTGCAAAGTGTAGAGGTAGGTAAAAGAAACATATCTATTACAAATCTTAACAAAATAGCTGTGAGTTTAGGGGTTCCTATTGCATTACTTTTTAGTTATGATCATGTAGAAAAGACAAAAAAACTGTTATGTATAGCAAATAAACTTAAAAATTATTCTGTTTTGCAGCTTTCTAATATAGATATTATTATTAATGATTTGGAAGATATAATAGATAAATAAAATATTATGTTAATAAAAAATATATTTGTTAATAGATTTTTAACTATTCCGACAATATAAAAATAGGTTTATAATATTTTTTTACAAAACTATATAAATCGAAGTTTTTATTAATATAGTTCAAATTTTAGGAGAGGTCTATTATGGCAACAACAGGAGCTTTTCTTGACGAAGTTTATCAAAATGCTGTAGAAGCAGAGGTAAACAAAAGAAGTACTACATTGTCCAATTTAGTGGATAATGCCAGAGAATATCAAAGAGAAATTTCTGCTTATGAAGATTTAAAAGCCAGATTGAATACATTATCAGAGGCTTCAAAACAATTATATGGATTTCGTTCTCCTTTTAAAAACTATGTTGGAACAGGTGATGGAATACCTGATTATTTTTCAGTTACAGCTAATAGGCTTGCGAGTACAGGTACTTATGATATAGCAATAAAAGATATAGCTTCAAGTCAGAAATTTTCTTCTAAAGCATATAATATGTCGGATCAATTACCAGCAGGAACTATAGTATTAAAGGTTGGAGAAGAGGAAAAGACTATAGAATTTGCAGGCGGAAGTTTGGTTAGTTTGCAGAAAGCCATTGATAAAGCATTCGGTAAAGAAATAAAAACTACAATAACTCAAAAATCTAGAAATTTACAGGTTCTTACAATAGATTTGGTAAAAACCGGTTCCAAAAATATAGTAGAAGTTGTAAGCGATGATGCTGGTATATTAACAGAATTGAATATGTTTACAAGAAGACCTTATAGATATCTTGGGCATATATTTAATCAAGAACTTATAAATAAATGGGAAGATGAGTCTGAAAATTTGTCTACTAATTATTTTGTTAAAAAAGACTTTATGGTATTAAAAGGCATTAATAAATTATCAATGCCTCTTCATAGAGAAGCTGAAGCAAATGAAAATATAACCATATCTGTTACGGCTAGAGCATCTGATACTTTGGATGATGAAGAAGCACCTATGATGCCTCCTACAGTTGATTTATCAATACCTGATACAGGGGTGACATTTAATAAGATAGACAGTGTTATATTTAAAGATGTAGAATTGTATGGTGAGGGATTATCTCCTGCTGATAGCTCTAGAACATTTGAGGATATAAAAAAGTATAAAGAGGCTTTAGAAGCAGAGAGAAAGGCAAAGGAAGGTTTAGAGGCCGAAGCTCCTGAGGCAATAAATGCTGATGGATTTAATTTTGAAATTATAGGAGTTAAATATATAAATAAGGCCGGAGATGAGGTAGAAAAATTTTTTGCATTGCCTACTTTAAGTTCTTCATGGCAAAGACTTAATATTCCTATAGGAAGTCAATTTGAAGAAGGCGATGTTATTACTGAAGTTGTACTTATAAACAATAATGAAGGCTATAACATATTTTATAAAGATTTGCTTGTTGAAGATATGGGAAGGGAAGAGGATGCCCCTAACTATTTAGTATCTGAAGCAACTGATGCTAGAGCTTCTATTGATGGTGTTGATGTATTAAGTGAAAGTAATGAATTTAATGATGTTGTAAATGGACTTAATATAACAGCTAAAAAAGTAACACCTGAGGCATTTGCTACTACAGTTGAAGTTGATAAAGAGGGTGTAGTTAATGCTATAGTTGATTTCATAAGGGCTTATAATGAAGTTACAGATTTGCTTAATGATACTACTCAAAGACCTTTAAGCAAAGATATAAGAGACGGCATAGAAAATATGAATAGAACAGATTTAATAGATTTAGCTACTACTTTAAATGTTGAGTTTGATCCTGAAATATCTGATGCAGGATTGAAGAAGAAATTATATTATGTAGGAGTATTTAGCGGAAATGCCCTTGTTAGTACAATATCTCAAAGAATAAAAATGATAGTAGCAGATTCTTATGAAACAGAGTATGGAGAGGAATTAGCTTTGCTTGACCAAATAGGTATTAATAGAGGAAATGCTGGAGAGGATTGGTCTAAAGTAAAAAAAGCTTTCTTACAAGTTGATGAAGAGAAATTTATGAGTAAGCTTGACACACAAATGGATGGTATAGAAGAATTATTCTCTAATGATACAACAGGAGATGATCTTCCTGATACTGGAGTTGCTTATACTATGAGCGACTTTATCACTCCTTATTCTCAAACTAGAGGTATAGTTGAAAATAGTATAGCAATGACAAGAAGCCGTTTAGAAGATAATAAAAAGCGTATGGATGCTGAAAAAGATAGAATAGAAGAATATAGACAACAGAGACTTGCTTCATATTATAAAATGCAGTCAGAATTGCAGCAGGCAGAGAGAGAGAGAAAGAGACTTGAATCTTCTTTCCAAAATCAGACAGGAAATTAATATCATTTGAATTTAAGGTGATATGTTAAATCATATCACCTTTTTTGTGTTTACATAATTATCATTTTATTATAAAATATTGTTTCAAAATTATTTAAGGTTTTATATTATGTTAATATCTTTTACCAAAATGCATGGTATAGGCAATGATTATATTTATATAGATTGCTTTAAAGAAAAGTTTACAGAAGATGATGCCAAAAAATATTCTCCTATACTTAGTCATAGACATTATTCAATAGGTGCTGATGGTATTATTTTAATAATGCCAAGTGATAAGGCAGATGTAAGAATGAGAATGTTTAATGCTGACGGAAGTGAAAGTGAAATGTGCGGAAATGGTGTAAGATGTGTTGCAAAATATGCTTATGATAAAGGTATATCTAAAAATAATCCTATGAAAATAGAAACTTTAAGGGGTATTCTAGAAGCAAAATTATTTATTAAAGATTCTGAAGTTGATAGTGTTGAAATAAATATGGACAGTCCTATATTTGAGGGGCTTAAAATTCCAACAACTATAAATAAAAACCATATAATAGATGAACCCATAAATATAGACGGAAAAATATATAATTTCACTGCAGTTTCTATGGGAAATCCTCACGCTGTTATATTTTTAGATGATATAGATAATATCGATATAAACTATATTGGAAGTTATATAGAAAATAATAATATATTTCCAAATAGAACCAATGTAGAATTTGTTAAAATTATTAGCAGAGGAGAAGTTAGGCAAAGAACTTGGGAAAGAGGCAGCGGTGAAACTTTGGCATGCGGAACTGGTGCTTCGGCTGTATGTGCTGCCGGTGTTATAAGTGGACGTACAAATAATACTATATTAAATCATCTTTTGGGAGGAGATTTGATTTTAAGATATGAAAATAATCAAATTTTTATGAAAGGTGAGGCTAGATATTCTTTTGAAGGTGTAATTAAATTGTAAATTTTACATGACTTTTTTAAATAAATTGTTATTTTTAAATATATATAGTTAATTTAGTTATTCTATCTATAGTAATAGAGAGGTTTTATGAAAAGAACTATTATAATAATGTTTTTATTTTTGGGCAGTATAACACTAGAAACCCATAATTTTAATATTAATAATTATTCCTTTCCATCTAATGACTGGGTTACTTTAATCAAAGACGTTTCTAATCATTATAAACAGGATTTTTGGTTTATTAAAGATGTTTTTGATATTTGCGGTAATTATGATGTAGATCCTCTTTTAATGGTTGCTTTAATTAAAGTAGAAAGCAGTTTTATACCAACAGCATTATCAAGAAAGAATGCTTATGGATACTGTCAAATAACTCCTATTGCAAATCAAGATGTTGATCCTACTCTAAGCAGATATAATACAAGAGATAATATTGTTTTAGGTGTAAGATTTATTAATAAACTTTTAACTAGATTTGAGGGTGATGTTATAAAATCGCTAAGATATTATAATGCTGGTAATAATTATAATGAATATGGTGAATCCTATGCAGACAGTATACGATATGAATATGATACTATGGTTAGACTTTATGTTAAATCAGATTCTTCTTACGGCTCTATATATAGGAAAGAGGTATTTTAAAAGTATTTTTCTTTTTATAATAAAAAAAGAGGCATTTTAAGCCTCTTTATCTATTACTAGTTATTTATTATTCTTTTAATTATCTTTTTAAGTTTACAACAGTAGCAAGCAAGTTATCACTAGTTTGTACTGCTTTAGAGTTCATTTCATAAGCTCTTTGTGCTACTATCATATCAACCATTTCATCAACAACTTTAACGTTTGACATTTCTACAAAGCCTTGATGTATTCTAGGGAAACCATTAGCACCAGGTTCGCCTTCAAAAGCTGGTCCGCTTGCTATAGTTTCTTTATATAAGTTATCGCCTATAGATAAAAGTCCAGGCTGATTGATAAATCTATGAAGTGTAATTTGTCCTATTTCTACAGGATCATTTTCATCACCTATTTTTACAGAAACTACACCTTCTCTTGATATGCTTATCTGCTCTACCAAGAAATTTTCAGGGAATACTATTTCAGGAACTAGTCTGTATCCATTAGAAGTAACCATTTGTCCGTTAGCATCAATTTTGAAAGAACCGTCTCTAGTATATGAAACGCTTCCGTCAGGCATTAATACTTGGAAAAATCCTTCTCCCTCTAATGCTAAATCAAGTTTATTACCAGTTGCCTGTAAAGAACCTTGATCAAACATTTTTTGAGTAGCAGCACTTTTTACACCTAGTCCTGTTTGAAGTCCTACAGGTGTTACAGTGTCTTCTGTAGCAGGAGTTCCTTGTATTTTTAAGTTTTGATATATTAAATCTTCAAAATCAGCTCTAACTTTTTTATATCCTATAGTATTAACATTTGCAAGGTTATTTGCTATAGTATCAGTTTTGAACTGCATACCGTTCATACCGCTTGCAGCTGTCCATAAAGAACGTACCATATAATACACTCCATTATCTTATAAATTTATTATATTATATTTTCGGTAATTACAAAAATTGCTTTATAGAATTTATATAAAAAATATTATGTTAAGTTATAGAATTAAAAAAATAAAAAACGGGAACTTTTTAAAGTTTTATACGTCTAACAACATATATAAATAATAAAACATAAATTATTTTAAGGAGGATGATTATGTTTAAAATGTTATTATTCAATAAAAAAATTATATTTACAGCATTAGTAATATTTGTGTTATCTATGTCCGTATTTGCAAGAAGTTATAATTCAGATGATTTCAATTTTAGCAGAAAAGATGGAGTTTACGGAAGAAAATTACCAGATATACAGCTTACATCTGATCAAATATTGCAAATACAATCCATAGAAAATAAATATTACAGCCAAATAGAAAGTTTGCGAAAAGATATTTATAATCAAATACAAACTATAAAATTTGAGATGTCAAAAGAAACACCTGATATTAATATTATAGATAAGGCAATAGATGATAAAACTAAATCAGCATCAGAATTACAGAAAATAAGAATTCAATGCTTTTTAGAAATTGACAGAATATATAAATCAAATTAATTAATATTCATAATTATATAAGTAAAGCTCATATAAAATAACATTAATTATTTTGTATGAGCTTTAGTTTTTATATGTGTAATAAATTTTCTATTATTGTATCGTTTCTATATTTTATATTCTCATTTTGAAATTTGTAATATTGCCTATTTTCTGCTGTATATATTATGTTAAATTGTTTAAATACTGATTTAAGTAAAATACTTGTTAAAGATAAAATTCTATTATAAAATAATACAAATTAAAAAAGGTATTTTTAAAATGTCATATTCCAAGCTAATAATTAAAAATTTCGGTAAGATTAAAGAGGCAGAAATAGAACTTTCTAATCTTATATTGTTTATAGGTGATAATAACAGCGGAAAAAGCTATTTGATGACATTGATATATGGCTTGATGAAATATAGTAGATCTATTGCAGATATTATGTTTCAAAATAAGGATTTTATTTACAGTTTGGAAGAATATAAAAGAATTCAAAATATAGTTGATAAATACATAAAAATAAATGAGAATATAGAAAGTGGTAGTGTAGTCATAGATAGTTTTTTAATAAATAAAGATGCTGATAAAAAATTATCTCTTTTAAAGAATGATGAAATTAATTTATTTAATGAATTATTAAATAAATTATTAAATAAATACAAAATAGAAATTTTGAAATTTATTTTTAATGATAATGATAATGTAATAAATTTAGAAAGTATATATTTTGATAATTCAAATTATTTATTTAATATTTTTATTACTAAAGAATCTCTATTTATTCATAAATTACATTCTTTTTCTATATCAGACATAGGAAATGATGACAAGATTGATTATATTTTTATAATGAGAAATATATTTTCTCGTATGTTAGAAAATAATTTTCATTCTTTAGAATTAAAATTTTTACCTACATCAAGAACTGGTTTTTTATTAACATATAAAGAATTATCAAAAATATCTAATATGCAGCAATTTAGTATTGGAGAGAAAAAAGAAAAAACTTTATTTCAAAAACCTATTATAGATTTTATTAATAGTTTAATAGGTTTATCTTATAATTATGAAGAAAATGATAATTATAAAGATATAATAGAAATACTTGAAAACAATATATTTAAAGGTAAAATAAATCTTAATAGGGAAACAAATGCTATGTATTATCAGCCAAATAATAGAGATTTGAAAGTACCTATGCATTTATGTTCTGCTGTAATCACAGAAGTTGCTCCATTATATTTATTTTTGAAATATAGTATGTTTGGTGATTTATTTATAGAGGAGCCTGAATTATCATTGCATTTAAAATTGCAGAAGCAATTAGCTCGTGTGTTAATAAATCTAGTTAATAAAAAAAGAAATATAATAATATCCACTCACAGCGACACTATATTAGAACATATAAATAATATGGCTGTTCTTCATAGCATGAAAGATGAGGATAAAAAGAATCAAATATTAAAAGAGTATTCATATACTGAAAATGACACCATAGACATAGATAAAATTAGAATATATCAATTTGATACTGATGACAATGATATTACAACCATAAAAGAATTGAAAGGCGATAGAGAAACAGGATTTTATATAGAAACATTTCATAAATACATAAATAATGCCTCTATAGAATATGATGCAATAAATGAAGATTAATGATTATGGACGATTTTGATAAACTTTATAATTCTGCTTTTATACTTAATAAAAAAGGTGAAAAAAAGTATCTATTTGATAATACAATGTGTAAAATTGATGTGATAGAAGATATTTTTACTATAAAAGATAAAAACTCAGAAATGGAATGCCATGTAAAATTAAGCTCTAAATCTATTTGCAGTTCAGATATAGAAGGAGATAAAAAATTTAATCATTTAAGAATGAATAAATGTGCTGATGCTGTGATTATAAATAAAAATGAAAATAATAAATTTGATTTACATATAATAGAATTAAAAAATGATATTCATGATGATGATTTGAAATGGATTCATCAACAGTTTTTAGGTGCATATTTGAGAATAAGAGCTATTTTTCTTGCTTATTCTAATGATATAGAAAATATAAAGTTTTATTTAGTATATAAAAATAATATTAATTCTAAGAGTTATTCTAAAACAAATAATAGTACAAATAAGATAAAAGATAAAATAAATGAGAGACGTTTATTTGCTAAAAGTAAGATAATTAATAATGTACTTTTAAAAATTTATCCTTTCAATTCTGAAATATTAGATATAATAAAATATGATATAACTTACAATAATGAAATTTTTATTTAATTATATCTGGAGATAAAATGAAAAAATTGGGTCTTGTATTAGGAGGCGGAGGAGGAAGAGGAGCTTATCATATAGGCGTATGGAAATATTTAAAAGAGTCTGGTATTTATGATAAAGTTTCTGCTATTTCCGGTAATTCTGTAGGGGCTTTGAATTCTTGTCTTATGATTATGAATGATTATAATAATGCTCAAAAAGTTTGGACTCAAGAAATAGAAACAAAAATTCTAAGTCCAAAAAAAATTAAAGATTATTTGAAAATTAATAAATCTTCTATATTCGGTATATTTTCAAGGGAAGGTTTGATTGAAATTATAGATAAATATATTGATCTTAATCTTTTATCAAATTATCATTTTAATATATACGCATCATGTACAGAGTATAATGCACCGTTTTTTATAAAGCCTAAATATTTTAAATTAAATGGTAATTCTAATGATAGAATAAAGAAAATACTTTTAGCTACTTCTGCACTTATAGCTGTATTTCCAACAGAAAAAATTGATGATAAATTCTATCTTGACGGATGTTATACAGATGATTGTCCTATAGAGCCTCTTTATCTTTATGAATATTGTACAGATATAATAGTTGTTCATTTGGATTATAAGAAACCTGTTAAAATAAAGAATAATGTTAATATTTATGAAATTTATCCTTCCAAAGATTTAGGTAATTTTTTTCAAGGTGTTTTGGACTTCTCTCCAGAAGGTGCGTCAAAAAGAATACAGCAGGGATATAATGATGCAAAAACTTATTTAAAAGATTTAAATATATTTTAGTTATAGTATTTTAAATGTATTGTTGCAATATATGAAATATTTTATTTAAATAAATATTCTATTATAGAGCCTTTTTTTATATATGGTTTTATTTCATTTAATGTGAAAGGAATATCAACATAATATTCATTCATTATTTCACTTCCTTCTATATTTTCTTTGGTGAAAGAAATTGTACTGCTGAAATAATATGAGAATACAATACCGCCATTTGGTTTTATATAGAAAGAAAAGTCAGATATATTAACATCTTCAATAATATAATAAATACCTTCATCATTTTCTTTCTGTTCTAATTTTTTCTGTTCTTGTTTTTCTTTTGCTCTGAATAAATTGATAAAACTCTGATTATTTATGTTCACTATATCATTAATAGCAATATACCTGCCGTCATCTGCTGAAAAAGTCATATAGTTTTTATATATATCAATATTTGAGGTTTCACTGTTCCAGCCTGAAAGTTCTATTTTAAAAGTAAAAATTTTTGAATCTTTATATGCAAGTTTTACTTCATATCCAGAAATATCTTTATTTTGAGAGAATTGTTCTTCAATCAAATTTTTAGCCATTTGTATTTTTTCATCATATGAATATCCGTATATATTGTATGAAAATATACATACAATAAAAATTGTTAAAAAAATGATTATTTTTTTCATGGTTCATTCCTTTTTATAACTATATAGTATAACATATTTTTATAGAGATAGTATCAAATTTAGTCCATATTAACATAATCTAGTTATCATAATATATAAAAAACTATTCCTTTTTACATATTAACAAAAATCATGTTTTTTTATACAATATATAATATTGACTTTTATTTATAATTCTATTATTATAAAAGCCATTAAAATAATGTGTAAAAATATAGTAAGGTTATTAGAATGAACACTAGGGGTAAGTCTAAAAAGAAAATTAAAGAGAATGATAATCCTTTTTTAAATCTTAATGCTCATGCTAGAGATGATGATGAATTGGCAAAAGCATCAATTAAAACTATAGCAAACAGCGTTGTTATTACAGAAAGTGATAATAAAAGAATAGATAGAAATAAAAAAGAAGAATCATCTGAAATAATGGATCCTTCCCGCAGAGATTGGCTTTATTATACTAGATCTCCTTTAATGGATAATTACAGAGATAATCTTTATAGGGAGTATTATAGTTTATCTGTATTATTATCTTTAAGAGGAGATAACAATAATGAAAGAACTTTAGGACTTTCCTTAAAATTAATAGATTTAGAAAATAAAAAGGAATTCAGAGTAGGAGAGCTTGAAAGCTTTTTATTTTCATGTGTTATTGGAGATAAGCAGAATATAGAAGATGATGAAAGAGTAATAGAACTTGAGGATTTTAGTAAGGCTGAAGCAAAATTGATAAGATTCTTGAATAATTTATATGCAGAAGCTAAGCAGATACAGGAAAACGGTAAATTATGGTTTAAAGATTATAATGCATATCAATGTTTGCTATTATTAAAAGATGTACCTAATATAAGACTTGAAAGCAGAGTAATTACATTTAGTGATGAAATTTTAAATTTACAATTAGAAAGTTATTATAATGAAAATAAGGATTTAGTGCTTAATCTCAGCATTAAAGATGTTGATTTAAACAGAGTTTATACATTCGGAGAGAACTGCGATTTTGTGCTTTATAAAGATATTTTTTATGAAACTAATCCTTCATACCCTAGAATAAAAAAGAATATTTTTAAAGACAGCATAATAGTAAAGAAAGACTATATAAAAGATTTCTGTTCAAGGGTTCTTCCTAATCTTAAGAAAGATTTTGATAATATAGGACTTCCTGAAGACATAAAAGAGAATGATATATTAGCTTTTCCTGCTCAGGCATTAGTATTTTTGGATTATGACGGAACTAATGTATTTTCTACTGTAAAGTTTAAATATGGTTCTTTCACTGTTGATCCTTATTCTGGAAAGTTTACAAGCAGCAATATGTTTGATAATGAAGTTACAGAGATTTACAGAGATACTGAAAAAGAAGAATATTTCTGCAGAACTTTATCAAAATATTTGGAGAAGGTAGGAGATTATACTTTTGCTACTTCAGATGATGAGAAGATATTCTATTTATGCTATAAAATACTTCCAGCACTTCAGGATAGGGGTTGGACTTGTTATTATAGTGAATCTTTTAAATCATTGAAATTGAATGTTAAGCCTCTTAAAATGAGAGTTTCTTTAACTAAAGATATTAATTTCTTTGAGATTAATTTTTCTTTTGAAGGGGTTAAAGAACTTCATGATTTATCAGAAATAGTAAGAGCAGTAAAGGTTGAAAATAAAGAATATATAAGACTTCAGAACGGTTCATTCGTACCTATAGATTTAGAAGTAATTGATTATATAGCTAAAATGTTTAAAGAAAATCCTATAGAACAGAAAGAAGATAACAGATATTTGCTTCCTATGTTCAGTGCTCCTTATTTCGCTGATATGCTTGAGAAACACAGCGGTATAGAATTAGATTTAGATGATAATGCCGTTGATACTATAGCTAATATAAAGCGTGTTGAATATGATGAAACACCTCCTAAAGATATAGTAGGCGAGTTCAGAAGCTATCAATTAGTAGGTTATAAATGGCTTAGAAAACTGGCTGATATGTCATTGAATGGTATACTTGCCGATGATATGGGACTTGGTAAAAGTTTTCAGACTATAGCTACAATATTAAAAGAAAAAGAAAATGGTAATAAACTCACTTCATTAGTTGTTGCTCCTACTTCATGCGTTGCCAACTGGGAATGTGAGATTAAAAAATTTGCTCCTTCTCTTGAAGTTATAGTTTTATCAGGTAATTTAAAAGCAAGAATGAAAAAGATTAAAGCAGTAAGTAATTATGATGTTGCAGTTATATCATATTCTACATTAAGACGCGATGTAAAAGCATTAAGCGAAAATGAGTTTAACTATCTTATACTTGATGAGGCACAGCATATAAAGAATGCCAATACTCAGAATGCTAAAATGGTAAAGAGTTTAAAATCATTAAAAAGATTAGCATTAAGCGGTACGCCTATAGAAAATAGCATAAGCGAGATGTGGTCAATGTTTGATTTTCTTATGCCGGGATTTTTGGGTAAGCATAAGGACTTTGTTGAAGATTATGAAGCTCCTATACTTGCAGGTTTAGATAGTTCAAGCGAAGCATTGGATAATTTAAAAACTAGAATAGCACCTTTTATATTAAGAAGATTAAAAACAGATGTTTTAAAAGATTTACCTCCAAAGCATACTGTTGTAAGCTACTGCGATTTAACAAAAGATCAAAAAGAACTTTATATGTCAATACTTGAAGCGGCTAGAATAGAAATATTTGAAACAGTTAAACGTAAAGGTTTTGCTCAATCACATATAGAAATATTTTCAGCATTAACAAGATTAAGACAGGTATGCTGCCACCCAAGATTAATGCATGAAGATTTACGCGGCGAGAGTCATACAAGCGGTAAGTTTAATATGTTTATAGAGATGATTAAAGAAGCCATTTCAGGCGGTCATAGCGTATTGGTATTTAGTTCATTTACTAGAATGCTTAATCTTATGCGTTCGGCTTTCAAGAAATTGGGAATAGATTATTTTTATTTGGACGGAGCAACAAAGGACAGAATGGATTTAGTTCATAGATTCAATGCTGGAGAAGCACCTATATTCTTACTTAGCCTTAAAGCAGCAGGTACAGGACTTACTTTAACTCAGGCGGACACTGTAATGCATTATGATTTATGGTGGAATCCGGCTGTTGAAGATCAGGCTACTGACAGAGCTTATAGAATAGGGCAGAAACGTGTTGTAACTAATTATAAGCTAATAACAAGAGGTACTATAGAAGAGAAGATATTGGAACTTCAAAACAAAAAGCGTTTATTGATTGATACTGTAGTTGGCGATTCTATGGGCGACATCAATAAATTGAGCTGGGACGAAGTGAAGAATCTTATTAATTAAATTAAGAAATATATATTATTTTGACAATTTAAAATTATTTTAGTATATACCTAAACAACTATAGTTTGTCAATTTTTGATTATTTTTAAACGTAATTAAAATTTATAAATAATATAAAATATTAGCACATAGTAGCAAAATATATTTTTAAATGTAATATCAAAACTTATATTTGTACAATAATAAGTAATCAGCCTCACGTATAGAGGACTTTTGATAAGAATAGGCAATACCGTGCGGGAAGGTGCCGCAGCTCGCAGTTGACAAACTTAAAAATTTTTAGTATAGTTTATTTTATGCTGTCAGATAAAGATTTTAATAAAATTATTTCTTGGGCTTCGGATTTAGAAATACAAAATTTTCCAAGAAGTAAAGAAGAATTAGAGAATATTGAAGAGCTTGATTTATATGATTTGCCTTGTAATTTATTTTTAGATGAAATTTCTAAATTAAAATCATTAAAAAGAATTTGGTTTATGTATAATGATTTTGATGAAATACCGAATTTTATTTATAGTTTGGAAAATCTTGAAGAAATAAATTTATCTGGAAATAATATTAGTTTTATTGATGACAGAATATCAAATTTGAAAAACTTGAAAATCTTTAATATTTATGAGAATAAAATAAGCAGTATATCAAGGGAAATTATCAATCTGAAAAAATTAGAAGTTTTTAATATAAGCGGAAATAATTTAAATGATATTCAGGAAGAAATTTTTTATTTAGAGAATATAAAAAATTTAGATTTAAGTGCAAATAAAATTACTAATATTGATTTAAAAATTTCAAATTTAAAAAATATAGAAGCTCTTGATTTATCGAGCAACAATATAGAAATTATACCTAAAGAAATTGCTTATTTAAAAAAACTTAAATATTTAAATATAAGCTATAATAAATATAAAACTTTACCTGAGGAATTATTTAATTTAACAAATTTGCAAATACTTTTAATAGGTTCTAATAATTTAAAAGAAATTTCTGATTCTATTTGCAAATTAAAAAATTTAGAAGAATTACATATTCTTTCAAGTTCTATAAAAAAACTTCCTGAATTAAAAAACTTAAAAGAATTAATTCTTATAGATACTAAAATAAAAAATAAAGATATTTTTGTATAGAAATTATTTTTAAATGATTATTTTCTTGATTTGCAAACTTCAACAAACATATCAAAAATATTCTGCATCTTTATTATTTTAGAACTCATTAATTCAGGATGCCATTGTACACCTAATATAAAAGAATCTTTTTTCTTATATTCTATAGCTTCTACTATACCATCTTTTGCAGCTGCTGTAACTTTGAAATCTTTAGCTAATTTATCTATGGCTTGATGGTGAAAACTATTAACCTCAGAGCTTTCTCCCAACATATCATAAATAATACTGTCTTTTACTATTTGTATTTTATGAGTTGCAGCATGATACTCTGCTGTTTGACTATGAAGTATATTTGTACTTCTTTGTGTTGGTATATCCTGTATTAAAGTGCCTCCGAAATATACATTTATAACCTGTATTCCTCTGCATATTCCAAATATTGGTTTATTCATTTCTACTGCGTATTTCATTAATTTAAAATCGAAATCATCTCTTTCTATAGATATAGTGCCGATTTTTTCTATAGGTTCTTCATTAAATCTAAAAGGATGAACATCAACTCCACCTGTCATAATAATTCCATCAACATTTTCAAGCATTTTTTTTATTATTTCCTCATCCTCTATAATAGGTATTATAAAAGGTGTTCCTTTTGACCTTATCACAGAATCAATATAAGAACGATTAACAAATGCTTTTGGTATGGAAGTATTTTCATATAAAAGATTTCCTGATAAACCTATAACAGACATAAATATATCCTTTTTATTTAAATAAAAATTTGCATATATTTTACAAGTAAAATAACTTTTTTACAATAGATTAGGGGCGGGTGGGTGGGGTAAATAAAATTCTATTAAATAATAGTATTAACATAATATAGTTGACATAATTAATAAATGATATTATTTTATTAACTATGTATTTTGAGGAGAAATAAGATGAAAGATGATAAATTAACTAAAGATGAAGTTAAAATAAGTAAATTTGTTAGTTTAGTATTAAGACATAAACCTGAAAATATAGGAATCACATTATCAAAAGACGGCTGGGCAAATGTTTATGAATTAATAGAAAAAATAAAAGCTACAGGAAGAAATATAAATAAAGATATACTTGAAAGAGTTGTATTATATAATGATAAAAAGAGATTTAGCTTCAATGAAGATCATACTTTAATAAGAGCAAATCAAGGTCATAGTATAGACGTAGATTTACAATTTGAAGAGAAAGAACCTCAGGAAATATTATTTCATGGAACATCAATTAATAATATAGATAGTATAAAAGAGGAAGGTATAAAGAAAATGGGAAGACTTCATGTACATTTATCATTAACAGAAGAAACAGCTAAAAAAGTAGGTGAGCGTCATGGTAAACCTGCAATAATAAAAATTAATTCTAAGAAAATGCATGAAGACGGTATTAAATTTTACTTATCCGAAAATAAAGTTTGGCTATGCGATTATGTTGATCCTAAATATATTTTTGATATTAATAAATGAATTAACATAATATTTTTTAATTTTAAATAAATACCCCGCCCTTTATATTTTCTAGCTTTATTTAGATAATAAAATTTAAATTATTTTTAAAGCTTTATTAGAATTTTCAGCACCCGCCCAAGTTTTTATTAAGTTTAAAATTTTATTATACGCACGATTTATTTTTATTGATTTTTGTATTTAAATATAAAGTTAATGTATTTATATTTTTTAATCTATTCACCGTGCGTAAATTATATTAACATAATATAGTTGACATAATTATAGATTTGGTTATCATATTTAAATATATAATTATGTTATAAAGAGAATATCTATTATGAAGAAACTAATTTTTATAATAATTTTGATTGCTAATATATTTTTGTTATCTTGTTCAAATAATAAATCATCTAATGAAGGCATAGTTGTATCAGTTGGAGGAATGCCAAGCAGTTTGGATCCGGCATTTGCTAAAGGCATTAATACAGCAGTTTACATAACACATGCATTTGAAACACTCACTCAAAGAGATGAAGATGGTACTATAATTCCAGCACTTGCTGAAAGCTGGGAGGCTATGAGTAATAATACAGTTTATATATTTCATTTGAGAAAAAACGCTAAATGGTCAGACGGGAAAGATTTAACAGCTAATGATTTTGTATACACTCTAAGAAGGTTAATTGATCCTGAAGTTGCATCTCCTTTTTCTTTGGGGTTTGATATAATAAAGAATGCTCATAGTATTATGAAAGGTGATAAAAAATTAGAAGAACTTGGAGTTTATGCTTTAGATGATTATACATTAAAAATTGAGCTTGATATACCGCTTCCATATTTTGAAGAGGCTATGGCTAGCGATATTGCTTCGCCTGTAAGAGAAGATATTATTAATACTTATGGCGAGGATTGGGCATTGAGCAAAGATCATTACATTGGAAATGGACCTTATATAATGACTGAATATGATGAGGCTGTAAAAATAGTAATGGAGAAAAATCCTTATTATTGGGATAAAGATAATGTAAAAGCTGAAAAAATAACTTTTGAATTTTTGGAAGATGTTAATACTGCAGTTGCAGCAATTTATGGAGACAGTATATTATTTTATCCTGAAGCCCCAGAAAATGAGAGAGCATCTTTGATAGAGCAAGGTATAGGAAGAGAAGTTGACATAACATCTATTGCTTATTATATGGTTAATTTAAAAAGAAAACCTTTTAATAACCCTTTGGTAAGAAAAGCATTAGCACTTGGTATAGACAGAAATTATATAGTAAATAATGTTTTAGGCGGGGGAAGGGTAGCATCTGACGGATTTGTTCCTATAAATGTAAAAAATGGTACTAATAATTTTAGGGATAATGCTCCGGAATATATTTCTTTGGAAGGGAGCAATTATCAGAAAAATATTGAAGAGGCTAAAAAACTTCTTGCTGAAGCAGGTTACCCAGATATAAAAAAATTTCCTATAATAGAATTAATTACAACTACAAATCCTTCGTCATTATTTGTTGCAGAAGCTATTCAAAGTATGTATAAAAATAATTTAGGTATAGATTTAAAACTTAGATATGAAGAACCTACAACATATTTACAGTCTATAAAAGATGGAAGTTTTCAAATGATCAAGGCTGGAACTAGCGTTGCTTATAATCAGGCTACAGGATATTTAAGACTTTTTCAGCTTGATGGCTTAGGTAATGACGGCGGATATACAAATGCGCTTTATGATTATTTAGTTGATATTGCCATAACAAATGCAAATGAAGATATAAGAATAAAAGCAGCTTATGATGCAGAGCGTATACTCATACAAGAAGATATGGCAATAATACCTATATATTATGACAAGGCTACTATTATGCAGAGTAAAAAACTTCATGGTGTGAAATATGATATTTTTTCAATATATGATTTTAGAAATGCATATATTGAATAATTAAAATAAAAAAGGATTTTTATTTATGAAAAAATTTTTTGTTGGTTTATTTGTTGGAATTGCATTAACTATTTTTAGTTATAATATTATGCCGAAACTTTATTCAGAGTTAAGCAGCAGAGATTCGAGTGCTTTAAATAGTATAGCAAATGAATTAAGGAATATAAGAAATATTTTAAATGATATAAAAATTGAACTAAGAAATAGATAATTATATTTTTTAATAAGTTAAAATTTAAAAAAATTTTTGCTCATTAAACTATAGTATAAAAAAGATTTATACAATAGTTTAATTAATTTTGAATAAGCCTACATTATTTTTAATAGCATCGGCTTGTATTTTTTATTTGCTGTTATTTATTTTCTTCCATATCTATTATTTTATCAAATATTATTTTTTTTGAATATAATCCAACACTCATATCATTTTCCTCAGCATATTTTTTTAAAAGCTCATTTTCTTCATCGCTTATTCTAAAAAATATAACATGAGTATTTTTTTTATTTTCTTTTTTCTTCCTGCCTGCCCCAGCTCTAGCACCGCCGTGAGTATTTTTTACTTCATTACCCATTTTATTACCCATATTAAAATAGATATTGAAAATATAAATAAAGATATAGAAAAAATTATTTTAGATAAATTATTAATTTTTTTTAATGTTTTTTCTTTCATAAAAAATTGACCTCTATATGTTATTATGTTATACTATAAAAAAAATTAGTGGGGGAGATTACCCGCTCCCCTTCGGGTTGTTTTCGCCTTATTTAAGTGCTTTTATTAAGGTTGCTATACACCTATAAGGCTTGCGATTGAAATGATAAGTTTAGCTATTGTCTCTACTAACTTATACAAATCAGTCGCTTTTTTTTGCCGTTTTCTGAACATTTGCTTACCTCCTCATTGATTATGATATTATTATAGCATATCTTGATTTTATGTCAATAGTTTTTCAAGAAAAATAATAAAAAAATCGCTAAATAATTATATTTTATATAAAAAAATAGTATTTTTATTTATAATTAGAGGCATTAAAAAAGCCGACATCGTTTTTACGGTTTCGGCTTTTAGTTTTACATTAAATAGTTTATGTTTTTTTATTTTGTTAATAAACTATAAGTTTCTTTGATAGAGGAAAGTATATTTTCATCTGAAAAAGTTTGACATATTTTGCTATAAAAATGATCCTTATCTGCTATAGAAAAAATAGCAAATAAAGTTGAAAATTCTTCTTTTGTAATAGAAGTTTTATTAATTTTAGTAATATTATTATAATAAATGTGTCCTAATTCATGAGCTATATATCTCCTAATTTGTTTCGTTTCTGTAACATCAGAGTCATAATATATAATAGCCCCGCCATTATACATAAAAGTAACTTTAGCTTTTCTTTGTAGTTTTTTTGGTCTCCTTAATAAAATAGGATAATACCTAATCTTTTCATTTTTTATTAAGTTAATTAATTCATTGTATTTTTCTTCATCTAAATTTTTATTTTCTACTTCTTTTTTTATATGGCATAAAAATTTTTCTCTTTCATTAGCATTTATTAAACTTTCTATAGATGAAATTAAATGAGAAAGATAATGTTCGTCCATTTCGGGTTGTATTATTGTTTTATATTCTTCTGATAATTTTTTTATAATAGTTTTATCAATATTAGTAATCTTTTTTACTTCATTAAGAAAATCTTGACAATATATATCCCAATTTACTGAGGGCTGATTTATATCGTTCTCCATGTACCCTCCAAAAATATAGCTAGGCAATCCTCGTATTCAGCTTTTTCCTCATCTATCTTATTTTCTGAATCATTATAATTACATACTTCACTTATGCCCATTAAAGAGTATAAGAACATATATTTTTCTTTATAAGTTTTTTTACCGCATTCCTCTAGTAATCTATCAATAACTTTTTCATCGTCTGCTAAATAAAACTTCATATATATTTCATTTTCTATTTCTGTTTTATTGATAACCATAAATACTCCCTTTACATTATTAACTTTTGCTAATAAGCACTATTTTATAATCTCTAAAGTTTTTATTTTTTTATAAATTATTTGATTTAAAAAAAGAATCAGACTAAAAAGCCCTCTATAAGATAAAACATTTTTTCACTCCTTTTTTATTTTTTAGTTTTAATATAAAAAATCGGTTATCGCCGCCTTAAATCTTAATAACCGAATTTCTACCCACCTTTATAATTTTGTATATGTATTATAATAAACTTTTCCCGCAACTATAATATAAAACATATATTATGAAAAAGCAATACAAAATCAAAAATTTAAATAAAAAAGTCAATAGGGAAAAGAGAAAATAAATAACCCTTCTATAATTCATAACTTCACGCAAAAAAAGTAACAAATGCCTCATATAAAGAGGTTAAAAATCGAAAAAAAAGTATAGACTGTACATTTAAACACTTTTAAAAAACGTATTATATGTTAGAATTTTTAACAAAAAATAAGTATGGGGGTCTTTTATGAAAAAGATTTTAATAATTTTCACTTTACTTTTTAGTTTTAGTTTTTTAGTTTACGGGCAGAAATTGATTGATAGTTATTTTGATGAAGAAACAGGAATAAAAATAGAAGAATATGATAATAAATTTTCTATAATACATAAATATTGGGGCAGTATTGTAATTCAAGATATTAGCGAAAGATATGAATACTAATGATACTAATATACTTATTTTATTAAAAAATGATGGAATTTATATTTTTTGTAATAAAAATTATTTTTATTCAAAACCTAATAGTTATTTTTTATCTAAAGAAAAATATAAGATAGGTACTGTTTTAGATGAAAAAGAGGGGTATGCTTTTCTTTTACCAAAAGAACATTTTAATAAAATAAAAAATAATGGTTTTATAATGATACCTACTTTAAATAATAATGAGGGATATACTATCTTTAATTTAATATCTATGGCAAAATTCTTTGATGAAAAACTTAATAAATATAGTCTATATAATAAATATTTAAAATAATTGGTATTTTTTTAAAAACTTTATAAATATTATACTTTTGTATAAGATTTATTTTTATAATTATACTATAATATCCTTATATTTTTATATGAGGGTATTATATGCCAACTTCTACAAATCAAATAGATTTTACATTAAATGCTGATACAAGCAGTTTTGAAACAAATATAAATAATTCAAGCAAGGCAGTAGAAAAACTTTCAAAAAATAATGATGATTTATCCGCAGGCTTAGAAGATGTTTCAAAGTTTATGAAAGAAACAGCAAAAGTAAATACTGATTTAACAAAAGCAATTAATAATTTAGCAAAAGCATTTGATGACAGTATTGTTTCTACGAATAAAGAAGCTAATGCTTTAGATGATATTTCTAATGAAGCAAAAGACGCGGCAAAAGAAATTAAAAAAGTTTCTGATGCCGCGAAAGATATTGAAAAAAATTCAAAAGCAGGCAACTTGGCACTTGAGGCAATAAAAGATAATCTCGGAGCTATTCCTGTTATAGAAAATAATACAGTAGAAGCATATTTTTCATTTGAACCTTTTTTTCTAGGAACTCTAATAGCTTTAACTTCATCATTAAATAATTTATTTTCTGCTGCTGTTTTTACTATAGTTCTGCTGCTTATTTTTATAAAAAAATTCTCGTATATAACATCACTTACCATATATGGAGTATATTTACAAGTATAAAATTTCTTATATTTTTCTAAAGTTTGCTGTTTAGTATTTAAATCCATTTTTAATTTTTCATTTTCTTTATTAATATGCCCTATTATTTCATTTAGCTCACTTATTCTATTTTTATAAAGTTTATTATCTTCTTCTAACTGTTTAAGTTTATCTTCTGTATTATACATAAAATTGCTCCTATTTATAGTATAATATAGCATATAAAAAACTTCAATATAAAATAAAACTTTATTTAAATAATGTCTGATTTTTTATCTTTTTCTATTGACTTATCATAAAAACTTTGTTAAACTATAATCATAGCTAGGATGAACTGCAGAAAATCAGCCTCGCCTGCCGTGATATTTAGTATTTACTAAATTGATACGATGGAGGGAATCCCATACTAGTTATGGACAGGCTGTCCTCCCATCTTAGCTATTTTCTTTTATAGTTTTATCCAGCTTTTCTTTTTGTTCCCGTTGTCTATTTTTTATTACATGATAATTTATTATTTCATAGTTTTCTTTTTTATCAGATAATTCTAATAATACTAGATCGTTATGTTTATCATCAGTTCTTGATATAAAATTATGATATGCTGGTTTATCAATATTTGCCTTTAATATAACTTCTGGTTTATATAAAGCATTTCCTATTATTCTTTTAGCTTCTTCTTCGGTAATATCAGGGTGGCTTGCCTTATTTTTTTCAATTATATTCTTTTTTAATAAAATAGGCTTATCTTCTAAACCTTGTTTTTTCAAAAAAGATTTAGGAAAGTTAGGCAGAGTATTATCTTTTGTCCAGTCGATTTTTTCAAGCTGTTCAATTTTTTCTTTTATCTCTTTTTCTTCTCCTTTTTCTTTAAACTCTCCATTTGCTTTTCTAGGATGATCTTCTTCTCTAAAATCAGTATCTATTTTTATACCGCCAATACCTAGCGGTTTATTAAAATTTGAATCTGTTTGAGTTCTATGAACACTGTTTAAAAATCCCCGCTCAGAGATTTCATTATCTTTTGAACCATCTTTAATTCTTTGATAATGTTCTTTCTTATATTGTTTATATAAATCTCCGTACATTTCCCATACTTCATCTCTGCTCATGTTATCGAATGCTGTATCATTAGTTACTTCCATAAAATCAAAAAATGAAAGAGGTTTATCATTTTGCTTTTTAGCATAGAAATGATTTTTCATTATGTCATATATTAAACTTTTTGGAGTAATATCTATTTCGTCATGAGTATTATATTGATAATCTCCCTGCCTCAATACATCTTTTATTTCACTGCTGTAAGGGTTAGCATTTTTCCAAGCGTTTAATTCATCTTCAGTAAATAATTCGCTAGCTATTTTATTTACACTTCCTTTATCTATAGAATTGTATCCATGTTCTTTTATTTTTTCGATTACTTGTTTAGAAAACTCTTCTTTGTTTTTTATTTTATTAGCTACATTATTTCTAAGTGGTTTTTCTCTTGCTTCTTTTTCTTCGTATTCACGTTTTTTCTTTTCTTCTGCTTCTTTTTTAGCATTAGCAAGCCTATTTTCTCTGTCATCAAGACTTTCACTAGCCATTTCCATAGCCTTTTTAGTAGTTTCTGGGCTGTCTGTTACCCATTTTTCACTAACTAAATCGTAATAAGAGTTATTTAAATCTTTAAAATATATTCTTTTGTCCTGCCAAGTTTTACCTAAACTTTTTAATTTTTCTATAGTATCATTGTCGTAAGCTATTGAATAAGTTTTTCCGATTTTCTTTTCCTTTGATGTTTGTCCTTTACTTTCCTTATCACCTTTATTTACTTTTTTCTTTGTTTCTTCATATTTTTTATTTTCCGCCTCTTTTTTTTCAATACTTTGCTGTACACTGTTTATTTGTTCTTCTTTTTTTGCTCTATTCTTTTTATCATTTACATGTATTTGCTCTAATTCTCTTTGATAAAAACCTAATAAATCTTTTAAATCAACTAAATCTTTTCTGTTTTTTGTATATTCAGTTTTTGATATATTTTTAACTTCACTAAATGTATTATTTTGTGCTTCAAGTTCTTTTTGTTTATTTTCGTTGTACTCACGCTCTGCCTCTGCTGCTAAGGTTTGCTGATTAAAAGTGTATTTTTCAAACTTTCCTGTATTTTTATTTTTGAAATATTTACCTTTTAAATTTCCGCCTGCTCCTGAAATAATAGTGCCATTTTCATTAACTAGTATATGTTCCCCATTTTCTAAAGTTTTCCATTCTGTGCCCGGAGGTATATCACTAGCATCTGCTTTTATAGTGCTGTCATTTTGTGTGTAATCAAATACTTCTTCATCATCTGCCGCATCTGTTCCGCCCATACCGTCCATTCCTTGAGGCTGTGAATCCAATTCCATTTCATTTTTAAATATTTCGCTTTCGTTTAGTTCTTCCTGTAAGTCCGCAGGATTAGCTCCCAACTGTTGGGCTTTGAGTAAATTATCAAGTTTTTTAGCATTATTGTCTTGAGTAACGCTTTCAGGTTCAGGAAATAAGTTGCCGTATTGAAACTTGAAATTTTCAGCCCAGCTTCTAAATATTTCGCTGTCTGTTTTGTCCTGATATTCGCTGTATTTATAACGCATATCATCAATAAAAGCACTGTCCCAAGCCTTGAGCATAACATAATAGTCAGTAAGGTTATATAAAGGAGTGAGTTTATTTTCTCTAAAACTTTCTATTATTGATATTTCAGTTTCTTTGTCTTTATCTCCCTCGCTGAATCCATTTGAAAGGCTTTTATCGAATAGTATTGAGGCAGGAGTGTCATTTAATGCTTTTGTTATATCATCTTCAAGTTTATTAATGCTGTCAATAAGTCCGTTTAAATTAGAAATAGGAAAATCTTCGATTGTGCTGTCGGCTGAAATAGAAATAACTTCTCCGCTTCTTTTTTGCTCTAAAATCTGTTTTGAGGCAGTTATAGCATATATTGTAACGCCGTTTAATTTTGCTTTGGCAGGATATTTATAAATAATTGCCCCTGCTTTATAAAGTAAATCTCCTATCGATTTTATGGCATCATCATATTGATTTAATAATGCTGCCATATTGTAAAAAACAGAAGGAGGAGAAAACGGAATAAGTGAAGTTCTTGAGTCTAAATACAAAGGCTCTAAAGCATGAGAAATAGCTATTCTTTTTTTAGGTATTTGTTTTGAGTTTACTTGAATATCAATTACTTGTAAAAAAGTAAAAGAAAGAGGATCTAAATCTACCCTCGAACCGCTTATATTTAGTGGGTCCATAACTGTAAACTTCATTTTATATTTATGAGCATCTTCAAATGTTGGTTTTGTAGTAAAATCATCTTCTTCTTTTTCTTCATCGTACATAGCAACATATAATACCCCAGTTCCGTAAATACGTGAATTATATATAGTTTTTTTTATTGCCTCATCTTGTTTCATCTCGTCGGCTGTTTCTTTGAACTTTTCTATTGCCTCGGGTGGTGCTTTATGTATATCTATTTCACGCTCAGCACTCATAGCGAAGTTTACAAGTCCTTCAACAATTCTTTTACCGAGTGTGGCAGTTCTATAAATGTTTTTACACTCATCGTAAGTTAATATTAGATTTTTACCATCTTTAAAGAAACTCATTGTATTTTTTCTCCTTCAAACTCATAATAAATAAGTTCAAGTAATGTTTCTAAAATAATATTTTCTTTCACTTCTTCAGGAATATATTGACACACATTATCTATAATAGTTCTTTCAAGTTCCTGATTCTTTTCTAAATAAATAAGCTTGTTTTGTATATAAGGCATTGAGTATGCTGCATAATCTATTAATTTTAGTTTTTCTATCTCTATTCGTTCTATATTTTTTATATTCAAACAGCTGAAGTCTATATTTTCATTGTCAAAAGCTATTATTGAATTAACATCGTTTAAATAATCTTTTGTCTTTTCTGCTATCTCGTTTGTATCAGCTGATTTTATTTCTTTAATTAAAAAGTGCTGGAATTGTTTTAATCCGTCCCTAGTGTAGAAATAATCAAATAATATAAATACGCTCTTACTGCCTTTAAAGCTGTAATAAGCAATTTTATTTGTAATATTGTAGTCTGCGGCAATATCATCGATACATTTAAACCAAGCACGTTTAAAGTAAACATCAATTGAATTAACATCTTTCAAGCCTAATAACTCATAAACGCCCCAAACAAAACTGTCGAGTCGGTCAGGGCTTTCTCCTTGCTCTCCTTGATAGCCTTGTATTGTAAGTAAAAGCATTTGATTTTCTAATTTTGGAAAACTTTTTAAGAAATATACTTTACCTTGTGAACATAAGTTTGCCACAGGTAAAGCCCTTAAATATTTACTTTGCGTTGCTCGTACAGGTATTAAACGAACGCTTTTACTTTCGCTTAATATTGTATTTGCCACATGGTCGCCGCCTTGATTTTCTTCATAAACTACTGCCTCACATTCATAATTAAAATACGTTTTTACAAGCACTTTCGCATATTCTGAAGCAGTATAATGTCCGCTAACATCAGCTATTAAATGAACATATCCCTCATGCGTTATGCCGAGTACTGTAATTCCGTATTCGTTATTGAAGTCTTTACTGCTTGTGGCAGGGTCGGTTGCTAATATCCTGCGTACATAATTGTCTTTGTCATATGATAAATTAAGATTTAAGTCTTTTATCTCTTCATAAGTCCATAAAGCTCCGTCAAACTCTGTCTGAGGTTCACCATTCCAGATATATTTCCATTTTTTTAAGTTTGTTGCTTTGTCAAGTTCGGCTAATGAAATAAGCTCTGGGGAATTAAACTTATTGTCATAATAATTTATATTTATATGCTGAGTCAAAATGAGACGTTCTCGGGTCACATTTTCATTAAAAAAATAATCATAAATTACAGTGTTTTGTCTATGGCGGTTATAAGTAAATATTATTTGATAATCTTCAACCCTTGCCGCAGTTGGTATTAATTTTTCAAGTGAAAGTTCTGAAATGCTTTGTGCCTCTTCAATCCAAGCTAAAAATAAAAGGTCTGTAGATTTTAATGTGTCTGAAGCATCCGAAGAAGCCTCTTTTAATCCCATAAAAATTATGCGTACATTATTATGCTTTGAAAGTATTTCCTGCTTTGTGATATTAAAATAATTCTCTAAATGATAAAGTTTTATAATTCTTTCAAGAAGCGGTTTAACTGATGTTTCAATAGATTTTTGAACCTCACGACCGCAAAGAAGTGAACCGTTTGTTTTTCTCTCAAGTGCTTTTAATATCACGTATCTTGCTACTTGTTCACTTTTTCCGCCCGCTCTCCCGCCTTCGAGATGTACAAACTTTTTAGTAGGATCAATATTTTCTTTTCTGGCTAATTGGAAGAATAATTCTATATCATGCCTCAACAATTCTAATTTATAATCAAGTTCAGTAGCTCCGCCGGATTCTTCATTGTCTTTGTCAATTCCTATGCCGTGGCAATATTTAGCTAAAAAAATAAGACCTTGAACTGATTTATTTAGATATATTTTTTCAAAAAGCATTTTTTTTTGTTTTTCTTTTAATTTTGAATACCAGAAAGTGAGAGTTTCTTCAGTTATTTCTTTTCCTGCCTCACTTTTTAATATTCGATGTACGCTTTGTCTTACCCAATTATTTTCTAAATAAAGCTGTTCAAAAGTAGGGTATTTAGAATGCTTTTTATTTACATACTCTTTGAACTTTTCAATCATAAAAGGTATATGATATTTGTCCCTAGTCTTATTATTAGCCATTTGTTTTATTATAAAATCAAAGAAGTAAAAAAGATTTATACAATAGTTTAATTAATTTTGAATAAGCCGACATCATTTTAATGACATCGGCTTGTATATTTTTATTTTGTGCTGTTTATCTTATTTATTATTATTTGCTTTAAATATTGACTGATAGTTTGATTTTTATTTTCAGCAATATTTTCTAATTTATCATATAACTCATTTTCTAATCTTACATAAACTACTTTTGATATTGGTTTGGCTTTATTTTCAGGGGCTATTTTTTTACGTCCTGCCCCTTCCCTTGCTCCTTCTCTTGCCACAATATTATCCTTTAATTATAAAAGATATAGATAAAATTATTACAGATAAAGATAATATAATAAAACTAGCAAATCTTATATTTTCAATTATTTTGTTATTCATATATTGACCTCCATTTTATATATGTTATAATTTTTTACAGGGGCAGGATTGCCGTCCCACCCCGTTTTTTCTTTTAATTACTGTTTAAGTAATGCTACTAAAGCAGTTATCAAACTTGTAATCGCTATGATTAATTCAGTTAGGGCTTTAATCATAGCGATTTTTTCTTGCCGTTTTTTATATTAAAATTTAAATTCTTTTATTATCATATTAAATAAATATTTTTCTATTATGTTTACTTTATTAAAAAATTATGGTTATTTATATAAATATTATGCATATTGATTAAAATTTAAATATTAGTATAATAAATTAGATATATTTTATAAAATGATTGGGAATATAATGTTTTTTGGTGATTTTAAATTTATAGTTTTATATATATTAATTCCTGTACTTATTGCCTTATTTGTTATGTCTAGAAAAAAAGTTCATAAGATATTGTCAATATTTACAAAAAATTCTAATTTCAAAAATGATAAGAATTACAAAAGAATATCAAATTTGAGAGTATTTTCTATTATATTTATGATATTGGCAAGTGCTTGTTTAATATTTGCACTCATGCAGCCTAAATGGGGCATAATAGAACAAAAAATTAAAACAGATAATTATATGGTAACTATTGCCTTGGATTTGTCCAGATCTATGGATGCAGATGATGTATGGCCTTCAAGATTGGAAAGAGCAAAATTAGAAATAAAAAAATTTGTTGAAAACACTGACAATTTATCTGTTGCTTTAGTAGGTTTTGCAGGAACTAGTTTTATAGCAAGTCCTTTCACTCAGGATATGGAAACTTTTAATTATATACTAAATAATTTGACTACAAAATCTGTTACATTGCAAGGTACAAGAATAGCTGATGCACTTGTAACTGCCAAGAACACTTTTAATGTTAATGCTGTAAGTAAAAAGTCAATAGTGCTGATAACTGACGGTGAGGATCATGGCGGATATTTTGATGATGTTTTAAAAGAATTAAATAATATGAATGTGAGTGTATATACAATAGGTGTAGGGACTTTAGAAGGAGCAAGCATAAGCACTGATTTAGGAGTGAGAGAAAAAACTGTTGTTTCGAAAAGAGATGATAATACATTAAAAATGATAGCAGATTCTACACATGGAAAAAGTTATATTGCTGAAAATGTTTCATTGGAAAGCATATTTGATGATATGAAAAAAAATATGGACAGCGTATCTTCTGTAAGAAATAATAGAAGCTATAAAGAGAGATTTCAAATATTTCTTGCAGCTTCCGTTATACTCATAATGATTGCATGTATATTTAATATATTAACTCAAATAAGAGTAAAGACTTCTAGAGAAAAAATAATTAATAAAAAAGCGAAATCGTATTAATAGGAATCAAAAATGAAAAAATATAAATTAATAATATTATTTTTTATAATTACATCTTTTAACATATATGCATTTTCATTTAATGAATTTACAGCAAAACTTGATGTAGACAGAGCAAATAGATTAATGAAAAAAGGTAATTATGATGGTGCCATAACTTTATATGAAAAGGCTTTAAGTAAAGTTCCTAATTCTCCTGAGATATTTTATAATATGGGTACAACAATGTCATCTATAGGAGATATTGAAAGTGCAGTACAATTATTTGATATGGCAAAAAAAAGTGTTACAGAAAATACAAGCAAAAAGACTAGAAGTGCTATTCATTATAATGCAGGTATAACAAAAATAGAAGGTCAGGATTATCAGGGTGCTATAGATGAATTAGTAGAGTCTTTAGTTAATACCCCAGATGATGAAAATGCAAAAAGAGCTTTAGAATATGCACAGAAAAAATTAGAAGAACAGAAAAAGAATCAGCAAAATAACAGCGGATTTAATAATCAGCAAAGCGAAGATAATCAAGACGGTCAAAGCGATAATAATGGAAATTCTGGTGAGAATAATCAGAATAATAATGATAGTAATAATCAAAATCAGGACAATCAGAATCAGGATAATCAAAATCAAAATAATCAAGATAACCAAAATCAGGATAACCAAGATAATCAGAATAACAATGGCAATAATGATAATCAGGATAATCAAAATAACAATAATCAAAATAATAATGACCAAAACAATAATGATAATGAAGACAGCAAATCAGATATTGACAGATTATTAGAATCTTTGAGGCAGTTTAGAAAAGATAAAGATAATGGAGATCAATATTACGGCGGAGGAAGAATTGATAAGGATTGGTAATATTTTAAAAAACTCTGTATTATTTGTATTATTTATGGCTTATAGTTCATTATTTGCACAAACAAGCATAACAGCAGAGTTTTCTGATAAAAGAATAGGCATTGGAGAATTATTTACTTTATCTGTAACTATAAATAACAGTTCAGGCAGGGTAACAGTTCCAGATGTAGACGGCTTTGTGCTTAGGGGTACATCTCAAAGCAGAAATATGATGTATTCTTCAGGTACATTCAAGTCAATTCAAACATACAATTTTACATATATAGCAAATAAAGAAGGCGTATATAAAATAGATGATATTAAAGTGAAAGTAAATAATAATACCTATGTTGCTAATCCTGTTGAAATAGAGGTTTTGAATTCACCCGTAAGGAGCAGAGAAAATAATAGTACTCCGGATGGAAATAAATTTGAAGAGTTTATGGATTACGGAGAGGATATTTATGTTGATAATAATATAAATAAAAAAGAAGTATATTTATATGAACCTATATATATAGAGCAGAAAGCATATTCTCATATACCAATAAATGTTTTGGGATTTTCAAAGATACCAGTTAGAACAGATTTTATATCATACGCTGATTCATCCGAATATAATTCATTTACAGAAATAATAGACGGCAAAAGGGTAAGTGTTGTGCCTTTAAAGAAAGAGGCATTGTATCCTGTAAAACCTGGACAAAAAGATATATTAACTACTCCTTTTGTGTTTGAGAAAGAAGGTATGTTTTATGATAGGGTTGAATATGGAGAAGAAGATTTTACTATAAATGTATTGCCGCTTCCTGATAAAAAAGGATTTGAAAATTTTTCAGGAGCTGTAGGTGATTTTAATTTTGATGTGAAACTAAACAAAACTAATCTTGCTGTAGGAGAAGAACTTTTAATAACTATGGAAGTTGTTGGAGAAGGAAATACATCCATTATAAATATGCCTAATATTAATGATGATATAACAAATTATTTCTCTGTATACAAACCTAAAACTTATGAAACCAATTGGTTTGATGGAAATAAAATGATAGGAAAAAAAATAAAAGAGTATGTATTAGTTGCTAGAGATGAAGGGGATTCTATGATATCAAATATTGCTTTTTGTTATTTTTCACCTACTAATAAAAGCTATACTAATATTTATTCAAGTGCTTTTAATTTAACAGTATCAGGTATTAAGCAGAATTTTAATTCTTTTGTTAATAATGATAATGAAAATATTAATGTTATACCTATAAAAAATACAATTATAAAAGAAGATAAAGAGTTTAAAGTATTTAATATTAATATAATTTATTTTTACATTATTATATTGGTAGCTGTATCTATAATAATATTTTATTCTAAAAAGATTGGAAATATAAAATTATTATTTAATAATGCTAATAAAAATAATGATTTTAATATTGAAAATATAAAAAAATATTATGATGAAAATAATAGAAAAGAGTATTGCAAATCTATAGAAACTGCTTTAATCAAAAAAATAAAAGATAAATTTAATATACATAATGATAATATTTTATTTAATAAATTGAATGATTATATGGATATTGAAAAAGTTAATGATATAAAGTATATAATAGATAAATGCAATCTTGAATTATATTCTGGCACATCATATAGTAATGAAGATTATCATACAAAAGCTATTGAAATAATGAAATATATAGAAAACTTAAAAATTAAAAATAAATAATTAAAGATGGAAATTGTATAAATGAATATAAAAAAAATGATAATGATGTTTTTAATATTTCAGTCTTGTTTTTTATATTGTGCTGATTTAGATAAAGTAAATAATTTATTTGAAAATGCCAATAAATTTTATAACGAAGGAAAATATTTAGAAGCTAATTATTTGTATAGAGATATTGTTTCATCAAATATAATTTCAAAAGATTTATATTATAATTTGGCGTCTTCTTATGCTGCTATAGGAAGTAACGGATATGCTGTTCTTTATTACGAAAAAGCTTTGAATATTGCTCCTTTTGATAAAGAAATAAAAAATACAATAAACTCTATTACAGGAAATGATAATTATGATTCACAAATTATTGTGACTATGTATATATTACTAATATTATTTTTAATAAGTTTTACAGTATTTATTGTATTGTTTATAAAATCAAGAAAGCCTAATAAATTTTTATTGATATTGTTTATTATATTTTTAATACCCACTATTATAACTAATAAACTAATAAAAGATGATTATGTTGTAACTATAGAAGAGGCAAATATTTATAATGGAAGCAGTACTAAATCTGATATAGTTTCTATAATACGTGAGGGAGAAAAATTAAGGGTATTAGAAGAATATACTAATTGGTATTATGTAAAAGGAAATTTTAAGGGTTGGATAAGTAAGAGTTCAGCAGAAAAGATATAAGATATGGAGCGGATTTATGTTAAAAATAGCAGTTGGAATGAGTGCTGGTGTTGATTCTACTACTACAGCAAAACTTTTAAAAGAACAAGGAAATGAAGTATTTGGTGTTACAATGCTTTTATGGAATGGAGATAATAGAGCACCTTTAAGCGGTTCTTGTTATGGTCCTTATCAAAATAAAGTTGTAGAAGATTGTAAAAAATATGCTGAGGCAATAGGAATTGATTATTATGCTTTTGATGTAAGCGAAATGTTTCAAAAAAAAGTCATAGATTATGTTACAGAGTCGTATAAGCGTGGGTTTACCCCTAATCCTTGTATTATGTGCAATAGTCAAATTAAATTTATGGCATTATTTGAAACTATAGAAAAACAAGGATTAGAATTTGACAAGTTTGCTACTGGTCATTATGCTGGTGTTAAATATGATGAAGATTCTAAAAGATATATATTATTAAGAGGCAAAAACCGTATAAAGGATCAATCATATTTTTTATACAGACTTAATCAAAATCAGCTTTCAAAAATAATGTTTCCTATGCATGAGAATACAAAAGAAGATACTAGAAAAATTGCAAGAGAATATAATTTGGAAGTTGCTGAAAAAAGCGAGAGTCAGGACTTTTTTGCTGGAGAGTATCACAGATTATTTGATGAAGATAAAGAAGGTGAAATAATACATATAGATACAAATGAAGTATTAGGTCATCATAAAGGTATATGGCATTATACTATAGGGCAGAGAAAAGGTTTGGGTATAGCGTATAAAGAACCTTTATTTATAATATCATTGGATAGTGCAACTAATACAGTATATGTGGGCGGAAAGGATTATACTTTCATTAATGAAACAGTTATACATGATATTAATTGGATAGTAAATCCTATACAGAAAGAATTTGAGGCTTTGGTAAAAACAAGAAGTGCACATAAAGGTACTATGGCTAGAGTAATTCCTATAGATGAAAATACTATAAATATAAAATTTCTTGAACCTACCGGAATAATTGCTAAAGGACAATCATGCGTTTGCTATAATGATGATATAACATTATGCGGCGGAATAGTTTATTAATTCTAAATATTTACATTATTACACATAAATTGTTTTATTATAGAAATATATTTTGAGGAACAAATAATGAATAGATTATATATAATATTATTTAGTTTTATTTTGTTGGTATCATGCTCAAATCAAAAAATGAATTGGGAAACTGATTTTGATAAAGCATTAGAAATGTCAAAATCAGAAAATAAACCAATAATGATAGATGTATATACTGATTGGTGCGGTGCATGTAAGGAAATGGAGAAAACAACATTTGTAAATAAAGATGTAATTAATAATTCTTCAAATTTTATAATGCTAAAATATAATCCTGAAAAGGTGAGTAATGGAAATGATTTTTTGAATAAATACAGTATATTAGGTTTTCCTACAATGCTTTTTATGAATAGTGATGGATTTATTATAAGAAGAATAGTTGGTTATATTGAGAGTGATGAATTGATAAATGAAATGAACGGTATTAAAGAAAAAGAAGAGAATATCAAAAGGGTATTTAAAGACGATTCTATTAGTATAGAAAAATTAGATATATATTTAGACTCAGGATATGCTAAAGAAGCTTCCGAAACGTATGATACATTAGTATTGGAAAATAAAATACCAGAAGACAGCAGAGCAAAATATATGTCTAAAATAGCTCTTATGCTTTTGGATATTGAAGATAATGATAAAGCTATGAACTACTTTAATGAAATGATTGATAAATATACTAATTATAATGAAGTGTATATAGCATATTATTATAAAGGACTTGATATGATAGTAAATAATGGTCAGACAAATGAAGGGTTAAAATATATAGAAAGTTTTACTAATACAGTTCCTGACGAGCTGAAAGAGGCTTATACAAGTTTCATTGATTATTTCGGCAGTACTAATTAAATTTTAGCTGTATTGTCTTTTGTTAGAAATATTTTATAATAAAAAATAATAAATTAAGGAGATAGATATATGAATAAAAATATATTAACAATTTTAATAATTGTATTATCTATAATATCATGTAATAAAGTTGATGCTGAAATAAAATGGGAAAAAGATTTAGCTGCAGCAAAGAAAAAAGCCAAAGAGAAAAATTTACCAATAATGATAGATGTTTATACTGATTGGTGTACTTGGTGTAAAGAGTTAGATAAAAATACTTATTCTCATAAAGAAGTTATAGATATTGCTAAAAAAATGGTATCTGTAAAATTGAATCCTGAAACTTCTGAAGAGGGAGCAGAAATAGCACAGAGATATGGTGTTCAAGGGTTTCCTACAATACTTTTTATAAGTGCTGATGGTTTTGTATTAGAAAATGTAGGAGGATATGTTGAAGGTGAACAATTTGTTCCTTATATGAAAAATGCCATAGAAAAATTAGATAAAGTTAATTCTGTATTAGCAAATAAAGAACCTACTTTGGAAAAATTAGATTTATATTTAGAATCAGGTAATGAAACAGAATCTAAAAAAATATATGATGCTTTAATCGCTAAAAAAGCTATACCTGAAGACTCTATGGCTAAATATCTACTTGGATTTGGTTTGATAAAAGCACAGAAAAGAGATTATGATAATGCTAATAAATATTTTGATGATATAATAAAAGACTACCCTAATTCTGAAGAAGTTTATGTGGCTCATTATTATAAAGCAGTTATTATGACATTGTCAGGTGAAAAAGATGAGCCTAAAAAATATTTAGAAAAATTGATTGATGATCCTAAAGTACCGGATAATATGAAAGTTCAATATGAGAGTTTATTATCATATATAAATGAAAATAATTAATTACTGTTAAATAAATTTTTAAGAGAGGTTTTATTAGCCTCTCTTTTTTTATGTGATATACTTTAAAAAATAATTTGTTATAATATAATAAGTTAATATGAAATTGTAGTTTATATGGATATGAAAAATTATGGTTAGTATAATAATACCTGTTTATAATGTTTCAAAATATTTGAGAGCTTGTTTGGATAGTGTAATTAATCAAACGTATAAAGATTTAGAGATAATATGCATTAATGATGGCTCTACTGATGATTCTCTTGAGATATTAAAAGAGTATGCTAATAAAGACAATAGAATAATAATAATAGATAAAAAAAATGCCGGAGTATCTGCTGCAAGAAATGACGGAATAGATAGAGCATCAGGAGAGTATTTATTTTGTATTGACAGCGATGATTATATAGATAATGATTTTATTGAAGTTTTTTATAACAATGCCCAAAAAAATAATAGTGATTTAGTAGTATTAAGTACTTTTTGGAATTTGGATAAAAGAGTAAATAAAGATTATCATTCTGCACTTCCTACATGTTCAATGTTCATAAAAAAATCTATATTAGATAGTCATAAATATTTAAGATATCCTTTAAATGTTCAGCCTGGAGAAGATGGTATATTTTCGCATGAACTTTTAATGTATACTGATAATGTCAGTTTTGAATATAATACAAATTATCATTATGTAAAAAGAGTAGGGCAGGATTCTCAAAGAGCTGTTAAAGAGCCTAAAATATTATTAACAGCTATACCTAAATGGTTTGAATTATTGGAAGAGTTTTACAGTAAATATAATTTTTGGGAAAGCAAGTCCTTATCATTTGCTAAATATATTGAAGGAGAAGCATTTTTAGCATTTAGAACAAAAAATTTTACTGTTGATGATGAGAGAAAAATTGTTGATATTATAAAAAATACTTTGAATAAAGCTGTAAAGAATATTAATAAAGAAGATTATAATAAATACTTTTCAAAAGAGTTTATTGTTCTTATAGAATCTAATACAATAAAAGAATATTATAGTAAGATTAAATATAAATATAATTATATTAGATTTACGATATTTAATAAAGATGTATCAATACGTTATAAAGAGAATAGATATAAATATTATAAAAATGATAAATGATAATATAAGAAATTATGAAAAATATTGTATTTATGCTGTTTTAAAAAGAATTATAAGTAGTTGAGTTTATTATATTCAGGTATAAAATATAGGCAATAGGTTTTGGAGATATAATATGTTTAAGTTATTAAAAATTATAGCATCATGCGTTTTGCTGATATTGGTACAATGTACTGCTTATTCTGAGCTTGGAGGTTTTGAACTAATAATAAATTCTCCAATAGGTGCAGGTATTACATTAGTTGAAAAAAATCCTGCGGTTTCCGGCAATCCTAAAGGAGGAGGTAATTTTCAAATAGGATTAGAGGCTGATATTGGATATATGTTTCAAATAAGAAATGATATGGGAGTTAGTTTATTAGGTTCGTTAGGCTATCGCTACAGTGGTTTTAATTATTCAAAAAATAATGAATCCGAGATTTACAAAGCGTATGTTAATGATTTATATTTAGGATTCTATCCAAAATTTAATATAAAAGGATTTTCTATAGGTATTAATATAGGAGCTAAGTTTACACTTCCTTCAAAATTACATTACAAAAGAGATAATTATTCAAAAGAAATAACTTATATGGATAATCCTAGAACATATATAAGAGGTATTTTTAATTATTCAATATTTTTTAAGGATAATATGGCTTTTAATGTTGGGTTTTACATAGGATACGACTGGGGATTTTCTTGGTCTGATACTTTGCCTGATATTAATGTTGTAAAAGGTGAAAGTTACGGTAATATTGATGTAGGCGTTCAAATAGGATATAGACTTGGACCTAAATTTTAAAGGCATACACATATTATATATGCCTTTAAAATTTATAAAAATTACTTTTTAGTGATTTCTATACTCCATTTTGGACCGCTGTAAACTTTATATTTTTCAGAAAAATTTCCCATATTAACAGCAATAGAAAAATTAAGCTCAGAATTAAAATAACCCATATTATCTCCTTCAGGAACATCTCCGAAAGTATTTACAAGTTTAATATCTCCATTCCATACTAAATTACCATCATTATATATTGATGCATTTAAAATATCTCCGATTTGAACTCCATTATCAAGCATTAATTTACGAGGAAGCAATGTCCATACATTTCCATATTGAATATCCAGTATAGGAATATTAGCATAGAATTTACCGTTTTCAAATCTTGCTTTTTCATAATCTATTTTTGTTATATTAGTACCTAAAGATTGTCCAACTTGTTTAAAACTAATTTGCTGAGATGCTAATTTAGCAGCGGTATAAACATAAACATCTCTGCCATGAAAAGTATATGATTCATCAGAATTTTTTAATCTGTTTACAGCCTCATCAATTTCTCTTACCTCTTCTATACCTAAACTTTCAGCAACAAAAGTTAATGCCCCATTATCAGGAGTTACAAAATAATAATTATTAGTGGTTTTCATTACAACAGATTTCCTATCCGTACCAACTCCAGGATCTACAACATTGACAAATACAGTACCTTCAGGCCAATATCTAGCTGTTTGATCGAGTCTCAAAGCAGCTTCCCAAATATTGTATGCAGGTATTTCATGGGTAAGATCATAAATTTTTAAATCTTTATCTACACTTAAAGCCACTCCGTACATACTAGCAACAGCATTATCTTTTCTTCCGAAATCTGTTTGTATTGCTAATGCTGCTTTCTCTGTTCTAGTATCGCAAGATATTAGTATTGTATAAAATAACAATATGATTAACAATATTTTTTTCATTGGTATATCCTTAGTTTAAGCTGGTATGGTTGTAAAAAATTAAGGGCATAAGAATGAACTTATGCCCTTAAGTATTGAGTTTTTAGTTAATTATTTAGTTTTAGCATTTAGAGCTTCTTTTTGTCTTTTAATTCTTCTTAAAGCTCTTTTGCGTTTAACTACTTTTCTGTGCTGTTTTCCCACATTATCTCCTTTATGTTTTTATTATATTTTATTATTAGAACCTAATACATTATTGATTTTATGCATGTATAATTTTTTCATCTCATCACGAGCAGGTCCTAAATATTTTCTAGGATCGAATTCTTTAGGGTCATCATGGAATACTTTTCTAATGGCAGCAGTCATAGCAAGTCTTGAATCACTGTCAATGTTGATTTTACAAACTGCACTCTTAGAAGCTTCTCTTAATTGCTCTTCAGGAATACCTATAGCATCATCTAATTTTCCGCCGTTTTCATTGATCATTTTTACATACTCTTGAGGTACACTTGAAGAACCATGAAGTACAATAGGGAATCCTGGAATTTTTTTCTCAATTTCTTTAAGTATATCCAATCTGATTTTAGGGTTTTGACCTGGTTTAAATTTATAAGCACCATGACTAGTACCTATAGAAATAGCAAGTGAATCAACACCTGTTTTTTTAACAAAATCCTCTACTTCTTCAGGTCTAGTATAAGTATGACTTTCAGCAACAACATCATCTTCTACACCAGCAAGTACTCCTAATTCTCCCTCAACTGTAACATCATATTTATGAGCATATTCAACAACGCTTTTAGTAATTTCTACGTTTTTATCATAATCATAATGGCTTCCGTCTATCATAACAGAAGAAAAACCATATTCAATACAGCTTTTGCAAAGTTCTAAGCTGTCGCCATGGTCTAAGTGTAAAACTATAGGAACATTAACTCCTAATTCTTTAGCATATTCAACAGCTCCTTGTGCCATATATCTTAATAAAGTTTGATTAGCATATTTTCTAGCACCTGAAGATACCTGAATTATAACAGGGCTTTTAGTTTCTACACATGCCTGTATTATAGCTTGAAGTTGTTCCATATTATTAAAGTTAAATGCAGGTATTGCATAACCGCCTGTAATAGCTTTTTTAAATAAATCTCTACTATTTACAAGTCCTAAATCTGAGAATTTAACCATATTTTACTCCTTAAATTCTTTTTTAGTTACAAAAAGTACGTATTAATAATATAGTAAAAATAATAAATTTTCAATAAAAATAACTTTTTTTCTTTAATTATATATTATACTAAAAATTAAATTTTAAAGAAACTTTTTTTTCCATTTAACTATTTTAGTAATTAATTAATATTTTGATAATTGCTAGTTTTATATCTTGACTTTTATATTTATTCATTTATAATCATTTCAATCTTATTTACTATGATAGGGTATATTGGTTTATGGAAGAAAACAGTATTAAAAATAATAATACAAACAATACAAATGAAAAAACAAACACAATAAATGATATAAACAATAAAATAGGCAAAATATTAGAAAATAATTTAATAGCAAATTTGATTATTATTGCTATAGGTTTTATTGCATCATTAGCAATGACTATATATTCTTATTTAGGTATTGTTAAATTAATTGATGGTATTTATTCTTCTAGTAATTTTAATAATTTTTTTATAGACATATTTTATTTTTACATATTTTATTTTTTCTGTTTTAGTTTGATATTAAATATTAATTCAAAGTTTAATTTAAGAAATATCATTATAATATTTTTATCTTTTTTATTTGTGATGATTATAAATTTAAGTAGTAGTTTTTTTACTGCAATTGCTTCTATTGATAATATTGAGCTATATTCACAGTTTTATAATATTAAATATGTATTTTCTGTAATCATATTTTTTATAATATTAGCTTTATCATATAATGGATTTCAAGTATTAAATTCTAAAACTATTTCAGAGTTTTTTACATTTTCTGCAGATATATTAATATTTGCAGGCTTGATAGCAGGCATAGTATCAACAGTATTTGGAATATTTGCAGCGATAGTTATATTTTTAATAAAAGATATTATCAGTAGCTTAGATGAAAAAATTATATTTAAATTAATATTATTATCAATATCATTCTTAAGTTCAATATTTCCTTTTTTGGTATATATAGTTTATAAAAATATGAAAACTAATATTTCTATATATTTATCAAGAATATTAATGCCTTTTAGTTTATTATTTATATTTATACTTTTGATTCTTTTATTAATGCCTGATATAAGACCTTATGATAACAGAGCTACTTTTATACTTTATAACATTATGCTTGCTATAATTGTATTAAACATGTTCTTTATAAGAATAGATTATAAATCAAGTATATTCACTAAAGCAGTATATTTAGTTCTTCCTATAATAGCCATTATTTTTGATATATTAGTATTAACTTCTTCTTTGTACAGATTAATAGAATATGGTATAAGCCCAAATAAAATAACATTGATAGGTACAAATTTAGTTATGCTAGGTAATTTAATTTTTATAACATTTTTTAATATAAAGTCTATACTAATAATATTCAAAAAATCTGATAATATTCCAAATATAAAAGATATAACTATAGGAGATACTAAATCAGTATTTTATATATATATTTATGGAGCTTGGGCTTTTATAGTATGTTTTATAATACCTGTACTTTATGCTTTATTTAATTGATTTTTTTAATATTTATTATCTGTATAATTTAATTTGATTATATGAATATTTATTTTGTATTTTTATAATTATTAAACATATATAACATTTATAAATATATTAGTATAAAATTAGTTTACATATTCTTAAAAAATGTAAATTCTATACAAATTTTATTTACAAAAAATTGACAATATCAATTATATTTATTATACTTCTTATTAAAATGAATACTTTATTAGGAGTTTTTATGAAATATAAGATATTGATATTGGCATTAATATTTTCAATAAATTTGTTTGCGAAAAGCGATATAGCTATTATTGATGCTGCTGGAAGGGGTGATATAAATAAAGTAAGAACACTTATAAAAGAAGGAGCTAATATTAATCAGCAGGATAGGATAGGGGAGAATGCATTAATAGAAGCTGCAGAAGGCGGACATATAGAGATTGTAAAATTACTTATAGAAAATAAAGTAAATTTAAATCTTAAAAGCAAATGGGGAAGAACTGCTTTGATGAGAGCTTCTTCAAAAGGCTATGCTAATATAGTAAAAGTTCTTGTAAATGCAGGAGCCGATTTAAATATAAAAGACAATAGAGGAAGAACAGCATTAACTTATGCTAATCAAAGAGGACATAAATCTATAGTGCAGATTTTAAAAACTGCTGGAGCAAAATAAAATTTATTTAAATATACAGGAGATACATTTTATGAAAAAAATTATAGTCTTAATTTTTATGATGATTTTAAGTTTATCTTTATTCCCTCAGCAAAAAATGACTCCTTTAATGGAAGCTTTAGAAAATAAAGATACTAAAAGAGCTATAGAATTAATAAATTCCGGAGTAGATCTTAATACAAGAGATAGAAGGGGAGAAACACCATTGATAGAAGCAGCAGAGGAAGGTTTGCCTGAAGTTGTAAAATTATTAATAAGCAAAAAAGTTAATTTGAATGATGTAAATAATAATAAGAGGACAGCTTTGATAAGGGCCGCAACTAGAGGATATGCTGATATAGTAAAATTATTAGTTGATGCTGGGGCTAATATTAATATAAAGGATAAATATGGTAAAACGGCATTAATTTATGCTAGTGAAAGAGGTCATAAAAATATAGTTAAGATTTTAAAAGATGCAGGAGCAAAATAAAAGATAATTTTTTAAGGAAATATATTTTATGAAAAAGATTTTAATTTTATTAATGATTTTTAGTATAAGTTTATTATCACAGCAAAAAAGAACAGCTTTAATGGATGCTTTAGAAAAAAGAGATATAAAAAGAGCAATAGAGCTTATTAATTCTGGTGTTGATATAAATACTAAAGATAGGATGGGAGAAACACCATTAATAGAGGCATCTGAAGAAGGACTTACAGAAGTTGTTCAGCTTTTAGTAGATAAAAAAGTAAATTTAAATACAGGCAATGTTAGAAACAGAACAGCTTTGAGCAGAGCATCTCATAAAGGACATACAGAAATAGTACGCATATTAGTAAAAGCAGGTGCTGATGTCAATATAAAAGATAAATATGGTAAAACAGCTTTGACTTATGCTGTTCAAAGAGGTCATAAAGATATTATTGAAATACTTAAAAAAGCAGGTGCTAAATAATTTTTACAAAAAAAATAAAAAAAATTATAAAAAAATATTAATTTTTTTATAATTTTACTATTTATAACATTGATAATAAAACATAATTATAATATAATTTTTTCAAAATTTTTATTTGGGGAAAATAATTATGAAAAAAATATTGTCTTTGGTTATTGTTCTTATGGGAACAGTATTTGCAGTATCATGCAGCAATAGTGGCCAATCAACAGCTACTACTGATACAAATGCTGCAGACACTAATGTATCTATAGCACCAGCAGCTGGTACTATTATGGTTACAGATTTAGTAGGTAAAGAATATGCACTTACTAATATGTATGAAGGAAAAGAAGTTACTATAGCTTTTCCAGAAACTAATATGGTAGGCGGAAAATCAGCTGTTAATAACTATTTCAGCGAATTTTCATTAAATGGAGATAAAATAACATTTAATGCATTAGCTTCTACTAAAATGGCTGGTCCAGAAGAAGATATGGCAGTTGAAACAGAATATTTACAAATATTAGGTGGTGCTGATACTATTTCTTTAGAGGGAGATGTATTAACTATAACTACAACTTCAGGTACAAATTTAATATTTGCTTATAAAGGTGTAGTTGAAGCTCCTGCTACTAATGAAACAGCTGCTACTAACAATTAATATTAATTAAATTGTTGTACATTAAGACAAGATAATAGATGTTTCTATTATCTTGTTTTTTTATTTGAGTATAATTTTTTTTACAACTATTGACTTTTATGTTCAGTAGTATAATATTATGGTATATTATTATCATATTATGTTTATAAAATAATTTGGAGTAATTATGCAGTTAATTAAGTATATTTCAACATTATTATTAGGTTTAATTTTTATAATATCCTGTTCCGGTTCATCAATGCCTTTCAAAGAATATAAAGATGCAACCGCATTGAGAGATAAAACAATCAAATATGAACTACAAAACTATTCTAAGGAACAATTTGATATAGCAGAAGCAAATTATTCTGAAGCTGCAATACTTATGGATGAGAATAAAGAGCCTGAAAAAGTAAAAGAATTGCTTACAACAGCATCAAATGCTTATCAAACAGTATTAAATGAAGGACTTCCTCAATATGCTGAACTTTTAAAAGAAGAAACATCATTAGAAAGAGAGTATTCAAAAGAAATAAAAGCTTATATGGTAGACAAAGATAATTATGAATTTGCTGAATTAAATTATTTAAATGCATTGTCTGCTTTAGGTACAAATAATTATGAAGAGGCAGTTAATTGTTTCTTAAATGTGAAAAAATATCATCATAAAGCATATTTTACAACTAAAAAAAGATATGATGAAAGCGCTAACGCTTTAAAAGAAGCTGATGCTAAAATAAAAGAATTGGAAGAATTAAAAAAATCATCTTCTAAATAAATTGATTCTATGAAAATTTGGAGCTTATAAAATGAAAAAGGGTTTATTTTTATTTATTACTTTGTCTTTATCATGTTTTTTATATGGACAGGAAACTAATAATATTTCTGAGACTGATGATTATAAATTAGCGCAAAAATATAGAGAAATGGCTATAGAAGCCCATGATGCTGGAGATTATGATAAAAGTATAGAATATTCTAAATTGAGTAAAGAGTATTCTGATAAAATTATATCCGGATATGGTGTTTATCAATATGTATTAAATAGTCAAAAAAATGCTGAGAGAAGATTAAGTTTATTTAAAGGAATAGGCGGAGATACTAATGAATTGACATCAAATTTGTACACTTTATCAGTAAATGATATTAATTCTGCTAAAACTATGTTTAGTACAGCTACAAATGGAAATGATTATACAAATACAATGCTTGAATACAATAAATCCGCAGATAAATCTGAATTGGGATACAATATTTTATCAATAGATTCTAGAAGAGAATATTTAATTAAAGAATCTGTATTGACTAATGGAGATAATAATGATTTGAAGGTTACATCTTTAAGAGATGATGCTAAAAAATTACTTTCTAATGGAGATTATACTAATTCTTTAACAAGTTCTAGAGATGCTGTTAGTATTCTTGATAAGTTAGAAGCTCCTTTAGCTTATGCAAAAGCTCAAAAAGCTGTTGATCAGGCTAAAAAAGATGGTGTTAATGAAAAAGACCCTAATCTTTATAATCAAATTTCTACATCATTAGCTTCTGCTTCTAAAAGTTTATCTGAAAATAATTATTCTGATTCTTTAATGCACTCAAAAAATGTTCTTGATTTAGTTAATTTTATGGAAAATAATTCATTAGCTATGAACAATAATAATGGAAATACAGATAATAATAACACAGATAATAATACTGAAAATGCTGAAAATAATACAGATAATGCTAATAACACAGATGATACTAATTATGTTTATGATGGCAATTTCCCTCAATATTATGTTGTTCAATTAAGAGATACGCATACAGACTCATTATGGCTTATAGCTTCTTATGATTTCATATATGGTGATGGAAATTTTTGGACAAAAATATATCAAGCTAATAAAGATCAAATAAAAGATCCTAATATTATAACAGATGGACAGATATTACTTATACCTAGTCTTAAAGGCGAAACTAGAGAAGGAACTTATGATCCTAACAAAAAATATGATAATATCAACAATATAACAGCAAAAGATGATGTAAAAAAAGATAATGCAAAAGATGAAAATACAGCATCTGATAAAGCTAAATAATTATTATTAAAAAAAATTATAAATAAATTTAATAAAAACAATTACGAATATATAATTTATATGGTTATATTATAAAAAATAATTAAGAGGTGGTATATTATTAAATGTTAAAAAAGGGAAAAATAATTTTAATAGCTGCTGTAACAATAGTTGTATTCGCTACAGTATTGATAGCACAAAAACCTAAGGCTTCTAAAGAGCATTTGTTTATTGAAACAGATTATGGTACTATAGAAATAGCTTTCTTTCCAGAAAAAGCACCAAAACATGTTGAAGCAATTAAAAAGTTAGCTAATCAAGGTTTCTATAACGGAACTCGTTTTCATAGAGTTATACCTGGATTCATGATTCAGGGAGGAGATCCTGAGAGTAAAAAACCTAACAGAGCTTTACATGGAACAGGCGGTCCTGGTTTTGTTATTCCTGCTGAGTTTAATGATGTTTCTCATAAAAGAGGTATATGTTCTATGGCTAGAGGTGCAAGCATAAACAGTGCCGGTTCACAGTTTTTTATTTGTGTAGCTGACTCCACTTTTTTAGATGGTCAGTATACAGTTTGGGGAGAGGTTGTTAATGGAATGGATGTTGCTGATAAAATAGTAGCATTAAAAAGAGATGCTAATGATAATCCTTTAGAACCTGCTAAAATGAACAGAGTTTATGTAAAAACAGTTAATTAATTTTATAAGGATTGGATATAATGAAAGAACATTTATTTATTGAAACAGATTATGGTACTATTGAAATAGAATTCTATCCTGATAAAGCACCAAAGCATGTTGAAGCTATAAAAAAACTTGCTAATGAAGGCTTTTATGATGGTGTTAGATTTCATAGAGTAATACCTAGATTCATGATTCAGGGTGGGGACCCTATTAGTAAAGATGCTACTAAAAGGCATTTACATGGAACAGGCGGTCCTGACTTCAATATTCCTGCTGAATTTAATGATGTTCCTCATAAAAGAGGTATATGTTCTATGGCTAGAAGTCAGCATCCGGATAGTGCTGGTTCTCAGTTTTTTATCTGTGTGGCAGATGCCCCTCATTTAGATGGTGAATATACTGTTTGGGGTAATGTAGTTAATGGAATGGATGTTGCTGATAAAATAGTATCCTTGAAAAGAGACCATAATGATAATCCTATGGAAAATTCTACAATGAATAAAGTATATGTAAAAGAAGTAGAATAATTAATATAAAAAAAGCAAATAAAAACGAGTCTTATAAAAGACTCGTTTTTATTTTATAAAATATTAATTATTATTTAATATCTTTTCTTTCTGTCATGTCTTTTTTCTTTTTTATTATATTCTTCTTCAACATAATCAGCAGGTTTTTCGAGTAATGCTTTTCTACTTAGTGAATATTTTCCGCCTTTAACATCTATGATTTTTACTTTAACTTCATCTCCTATTTTCAAAACTTCTTCCACATTCATAACATGTTTATAAGCAAGTTCTGATATATGGCAAAGTCCTTCTATTCCAGGTAAAAACTCAATGAAGGCTCCGAAATCTTTAATATCTTTAACTACTCCGTCATAAATCTCTCCAACCTCAGGGTCTTTAACATAAGAGTTTATAAGTTTTATAGTTTTATCTAATGTAGGAGTATCAGGAGCAAATATATTTACAATACCGCTATCTTGTATTTCAACATCACTTCCTGTTTCTTCTATAATAGCCTTAATATTTTTTCCTCCAGGACCAATTAGTATTCTAATTTTTTCTGGATTTACATCCATAGTTTTATATTTAGGAGCAAATTCTGAAACTTCACCAGCATTTGATATTGTAGAATCTATTATATCAAGTATAAAATATCTTGCTTTTTTAGCCTGTTCTAATGCTTCTTTTAATATTTGAGTAGATATACCAGTAAGTTTAATATCAAGCTGGAAAGCGGTAATACCTTTACGAGTTCCTGCAACTTTAAAATCCATATCTCCCAAATGATCTTCAACCCCTTGTATATCTGTAAGTATTTTATATCCATCTTTATATGTGGCAAGTCCCATAGCAATACCAGCAACACTTGCATTAAGAGGAACACCTGCAGAAAGTAAAGACATAGTAGAAGCACAAATTGTTGCCATTGATGATGAACCATTACTTTCTAATATTTCAGCTACAACTCTTATAGTATAAGGGAATTTTTCTTTAGAAGGAAGTACAGCATTGAAAGAACGTTCTGCCAAATTACCATGTCCTATTTCTCTTCTTCCAGGGGCACCATAGCGTCCTACTTCACCTACGGAAAAAGGAGGGAAATTATAATGAAGCATGAATGTTTTATTTTCTTTGCCGTATATATCATCCATTAATTGAGCATCTTTTTCGCTTCCTAAAGTAACTATAGATAAACATTGAGTTTGACCTCTTGTGAAAAGACCTGAACCGTGTACTCTAGGTATTAAATTAATCATTGTACTTATAGGCCTTATTTCATCTAAAGCTCTTCCGTCTGGACGCATTTCTTTTTCTACTATAGCTTCTCTAACTATTTCTTCCTCTATAGAATGACATATACCTTTAACTTGTGCTATTAGTTTTTCATCTTCTACTTTAGTTTTTATATATTCTTCTATCTCATTGAAAGCATTGTCCATACTTTCATTTCTTTTAGTTTTATCAGGGTTATAGTTGGCATTTGATATTTTTTCTTTACCATACTCTGTAACCATATCAACTAATTCTTTATCATATTCAAATAATTCTTGTTCTATTTTTTGAGTACCGCAAAGAGAAGCCATTTCATTTTGCATATCTATATATTTCTGCATTTCTTTATGGGCAAGTTCTATAGCACCTATAAATACTTCTTCTGAAACCTCTCTAGCTTCACCTTCTATCATTAAAATAGCATCTTTACTTCCTGCCACAATAATATCTAAATCGCTGGACATAAGCTCGCTGTTTCTAGGATTTATTATATATTCTCCATTTTTATATCCAATTCTAACAGCTGCAACTGGACCGCTGAAAGGTATCCAAGATATAGTAAGTGCAGCACTTGAAGCTATTAAAGCTAAAGCATCTGTAGGCATGTCGGCATCAACTGAAAGAACAGTTGGTATTATTTGAACCTCATTTCTGAAACCTTCTGGAAATAAAGGCCTTAGAGGTCTGTCTATTATACGTGATATAAGAATTTCTTTATCCCTAGGTTTAGCTTCTCTTTTAAAGAAACCTCCTGGAATTTTTCCTCCAGCATAATATTTTTCATTATAATTAACTGTTAGAGGAAAAAAATCTGATTCTAAATTAGGCTCTTTGGCAGCAACTACAGTAGCAAGTATTGTAGTGTTTCCAAGTCTTAAAGTAACAGAGCCATGTGCTTGCTTAGCTAGAAGTCCAGTCTCTAATATTAATTCCTCTCCGCAAAAGACACTCTTAACTGTGACCATATTATACTCCTTTATAGCCGAAAAAAATATACCAAGAAAGGTATTAAATTTTATAGCTTGTCACTTTTACTATTATTTTCTTAATTTTAATTTCTGTATAAGATTTTTATAAGCTTCTATATCAGTTTTTCTTAAATAGTTAAGAAGTTTTCTTCTTTTAGCGACCATTTTTAAAAGTCCCATTCTAGAATGATTATCCTTAGTATGAGTTTGAAAATGACCTTTCAAATAAGTTATGCGATTAGTTAAAAGTGCTACTTGTACTTCTGTAGAACCTGTATCCTTCTCATTTTTACCAAACTCTTTGATTATTTTTGCTTTTTCGTCTGCTGTGATAGACATTTTTTTGTTCTCCTTTTGAAATATTTTCTTATCTTTTTTTCATCATTTTCTAATAATTTTTTTACTTCATCTATAGAATTAACTTTTATATTATCTCTTATGTATTTTAATAATATAACAGTTATTTTTTTACCATATATCATTTTCGAAAAATCTAATATATGACTTTCTACTCTAAGCTCTTTATTAATATTACTTATTCCAATAAAAGTAAGAGCTTCATAATTTTTATCCCCATTACCTATTCTAACAGTTGAGCTATAAACTCCCATTTTAGGAATAAATATATTTTTAGGAAGCTCTAAATTAGCTGTAGGATATCCTATTTTTCTTCCTAAAGCATTTCCATGAACCACCAATCCGCTCATAGAATATTCTCTTCCAAGCATTCTATTTACATCTGACATATTTCCATTTGAAAGACATTCTCTTATATTAGAGCTTGATACTTTATCTCCTTTATAATTAAGAAATTTTATAAAGCTTACTCCTATACCACACTCTTTGGAATATCTTTTTATAAAATCTCTATCTCCGATTCTATCTTTACCAAAAGCAAAATCAACACCAACTGCAATATGCTTCATACGATAATATTCTATTAATTTATTAAAGAACTCTTTAGCTTCCATTGTATAAAATTCTGGTAAAAAGTCAATAACAATTATATAGTTAATACCTAATGATTTTATAAAAGAATTATTTTCTTCTGTATTATATATTGATATATTTTTTTTCTTTATTACTATTGCTATAGAAATTAAATTATTTTTTTTTGCGTAATCTACGGTATATTTTATAAGTTTTTGATGTCCCCTATGAACACTATCAAATTTACCTATTGTTATAATACTATCTTTTTTTAAATCTATTTTGCAAAAATCATTGATAATCTGATTCATTTTAGTATTTTATTTCATATCCTTAATTGTTATTTATTATATTTCTTTTTTAATTCTTTTGTCATTATTAAATATTTTTTTCAAAATCAATGATATTATTATAATGATTATTGATGATATAAATAAAGACAATGACATATTCCAGAAAGTAATTTTACGAATTATTATTTCTAATAAATTATAATGCTCTATTAATATAGCAAGCACTAGTTTTATTACACCATATAATACAAAAGCATTTAATATATTATGATATTTATATTGTTTTGAAAATAAAGATAATCCAAGCATATAGAAACTAAATAATAAAAATATAAAATTAATAAACAATATAGGTACACTGTATATAGGTATATCTGTTGTAGTTAGTACTTTTAATAAAGTTGATATTATTGGAAATACTTCAAAACCAAATATTACATCTGTTGTGAAACTAAATAAATATTTTGATATAGATTTTCTTTCAAAAACAACAGACGATTTCTTACTAGTTAGAGTACCATATAATTCTGTTACTTCATGCAAAGCTATTTCTTTATCAGTAAAGTATATATAATCTGCAAAATAGACTTTACCATTAGCAGCAGGATCTATAAATAAAGCATTTTTATACGTATTATCTAATAATTTATATCCTACTCTTATTATGTGATTATCAATTTTTGAAAAATATTTTCCATTATCATCTATAAATGATGAACTTTTATCCGTTAATTCATTTCTTAAATAATCAATATTTTTATTAAAAACAATCATATATGCAGGATATAATGTTACAAAAGCAGCTAATACTATTATTGTTAATATAATTGAAAAATTACCAACAAATTTATTCAATGCTCCTGTAAATATCATAGTAGATACAGCAGAAACTATTACAATAGCAAAAAAGTAATGTTCCATTAAACTTTTAATAGAATCAAAAGTTAAATTACTGTATATATTATTAGTGTCTAATACTTTAAGGAAGTATATAAAGAAATATAATACAAAAAATACTATAAAAAATATTGCTAATGTTATTAAGTTTTTTACAATTTTCATGTTTATATATTATATCTATAAGAATAAAAATTCAAGTATAAAAATAAAATTAAGCTGATTTAATATCGGTTAATATACCAAAATTGTATAATGCATCGTTAATATCTTGAAAAGAATCTATAAAACTGGATAGTTCCATAAGATTATAGTCGCTTTTTACAACACCATACATATTAGATAATACTATGTTGCCTTTATTTTGGGATAACTCTTTCTTTAATTGAATAAAGTATTCCCATATTTCTTTTTCTATAAACATGCATTTTGATAAGTCTAATATGATATTGTTTATATTTTTTATGGTAAATTCAGAAAATAACTCTTTTAATTCAGGTAAATTTTCATCATATATATTATTTTGTAATGATAATACAATAACAGAATTATCTTTTAGAAAATAACTAATTTCAAATGATTTACTTGCCATATTTAGTACTTTAACAAATTTTTCGTTTTTAGTCAATAAATTTAATAAATAAATTAGTTTTTATTGTTAGATTTTTTAAATTTATCTCTTGTACTTCTGTATACAATTATAGACATATCTCCTGCTATTAATTTTTCTTCCGGAATGCCTAAATATGATTCTTTGCTTGATTGAGTTTTTACTACATTCTTATCTTGTTTTAATACAATATCAGAATATTTTTTTCCAATAAGATTTACTATAGATTTTATAAAAGGAATATTTACTATTTTTTGATAGAATCTCATATATACAACTGTATTTTCATCATCAACAGGAGCGAATACCCCAAATATTCTCATTTTTTCAAATATGTAATTTTGCCAAGTGTTTGGGAAATAAAAATATAAAAAATATTTAAAATCTTCTTTTTTCATTTCGGATGAACTTAATGCTTTTTGTCCGTTATCAATAACATTATTAACATAAAATTTTATAATATCATCTTCTAATTCTACTAAAGGACCATTAACAATAGTTTTGTTTCCTCTTCCTATAGTGTTATAATGTACAAAAGACACATGCACAACATCAAGCTGATTTTCTATGCATCTTGTATAATGATTATTCCATTCGTCTCTTATAGTAGAGTAGGAAAATTTTTTATCTTTTAAATCATCAGGAAACATTATTTTATCATTTATTTTATCTTTATCACCATACCAAAACCAAATAAATCCATACAAATCTTTTACTTCATATCCTTCAACAAAAAATCTTTCATCAACTGCAGTATTTTTTCCATTAGCTGGTATCATTACAGTTTTTCCGTTTTTATCAAATTGAAATCCATGAAATGGGCATGCTACATTGTTTCCGCATATTTTTCCATGAGATAATGAAGCTCCTCTATGACAGCATTTATCATCTATACAGCATATATTATTATTTGAATCTCTCCAAAATACTAAATTCTTATTCAATCTTTTAGCAAAAAGAGGCTTGTTTTGTTTTACTTCTTTTGAATCTAATACGGCATACCACATATTATATATCATAGATTTACCCTCAAGTTTTTATATACTATTAATTATATCTTTTTATTTTTATAAATAAACATTTTATAAGATGATTTTTTTTATAAAAATTAAATACTAAAAAAGACAAATATATAATTTTAAAATTATAATATTTTTTTTATTATCAATTTTTAATATGCTTGTTATTAATATTTTTTAATATATAATGTTTCTAAATAAAATAATTTAAGTTAAGGAAATAGAAATATGGCTTTATCTATAGGAATAGTAGGACTTCCGAATGTAGGAAAATCAACACTTTTTAATGCACTAACCAATGCTCATGCTGAGGCAGCTAATTATCCATTTTGTACTATAGATAAAAATGAAGCTACTGCTATAATAAAAGATGAAAGAGTTGATAAATTAGCCGCACTTTTTAAATCAAAAAAGAAAGTTTATAATACAACAACATTTGTAGATATTGCTGGACTTGTTAAAGGGGCTTCAAAAGGGGAGGGTTTAGGTAATAAATTCCTTTCTCATATTAGAGAAGTTAATGCAGTTTTACATGTGGTAAGAGTATTTGAAGATGGAAATATTACTCATATTGGAGAAGTTGATCCTTTAAGAGATTTAGATATTATATTAACAGAGCTTATGCTTGCAGATATTGATACTATTAATGCTAGAATGGAAAGACAAAAAAAGGTTGCTAAAGGCGGAAAAGGAAAGGCTGCTGAAGAAGAGGTAGCATTGCTTGAAAAAATACTTCCTGAATTAAATAATTTTAAACCTGTATTTAGTCTTGATTTAACAGATACAGAGAAAGAAATATTAAAACCATTATTTTTATTAACTGCCAAAAGTATGATGATAGGTGCTAATTTATCAGAAAATGAGCTCGCTAATCCTGAAAAAAATTCTAATTATGTAACATTGCAAAATTATGCAAAGGAAAGAAATATTGAATTAATACCTTTCAGTGCTAAAATAGAAGCAGATTTGCAGGATTTAGATGAAGAAGAGAGATTAAGTTATTTAGAAGATTTGGGAGTTAAAGAGTCTGGAGTTGCAAGACTTACAAAAGCAGGACACAGATTATTAAAATTATTAACATTTTTAACTTCTGGTGAAGATGAAACTAGAGCTTGGACTGTAAGAGAAGGTGCTTATGCTCCGGAGGCTGCTGGTGTTATACACAGTGATTTTGAAAGAGGTTTTATCAGTGCTGAAGTTATAAACTGTGATAAACTTTTAGAGCTTGGAAGTTTTGTTAAGGCTAAAGAGGCTGGGGCTATAAGACTTGAGGGTAAGCAATATCTTATGCAGGAAGGCGATGTTGTAACATTTAGATTTAATGTGTAATTAACATACTATATATTATGATTGATAAAAAATAAAAAACACTGATTAGAAAACTAAATTATGAAGATTAATTTTGAAATTAAATATGTAAAGCTTTTCATGCTATCAGCTTGTATAGGAGCTTCAGTAGGCTTTATAATTTCTCTGTATAGAATAATGCTTTATAAATTAAGCGTTAATGTATTTTATATATCTAATTTCATATTTGACAGATGGTATTATCCTGTACTTCTTTTTATTTTTCTTATAATTGCAGGATGCACTATAGGATATATATTAAGGTACTATCCGCAGATAAGAGGAGCCGGAGTACCTCAAATAAAATATTATATATCTCTTCATGAACCTAAAGATATCATATTAGAAATATTATTTAAATTATTTGGCAGTATGATATCATTTGCAAGCGGTATTTCTTTAGGAAGGGCAGGTCCTTCTATGCATGTTGGTACACTTGTAGGACTTTTTTTCCATAAATATTTTTCAAAGTTAGCAAAATATAGAAGATATTTACTTGTTTCTGGTGCTTGTGCCGGAATGACAGCTACTTTCAGTGCTCCATTTACTGGCATTGCTTTTTCTTTCGAGGAACTTGGAGAAAATAAAAATCATATAGTTTTTGTATGTATAGTTTTTTCTTCTATAGCTTCAATACTTGTAGTAGAGCATCTTGTAGGGCAGGCTTTCATACTTAATTTTAATTTACCAAAAATATTAGAGGTTAGACATTATATTTCACTTCTTCCTTTTGGTATAATATGCGGAATGCTGGCTTCTCTTCTAAATTATCTTATGAATCTATTTTCTAAAATGTATCAGAATATAGAAAATGATGTACTTAGACCTGTACCTGCTTTCCTAATGGCTGGTTTTATGATAATGTTTTTCCCTTATGTACTTGGAAGCGGTGATTTGCTTATAGGAAGTATAGTTAAAGATAAATTTTCTGTTTCTATGCTTTTTATTCTTATATTTGTTAAATTATTTTATACTTCAGTATGTGCAACATCAGGAGCCGTAGGAGGAGTATTTTTCCCTACATTTATATTAGGTGCTTCAATAGGTTCTTTATATGACATATTCCTTATAACATATTTTCCAGATTATGCAGTATATGGAGATTTATTTATACTTTTGGGTATAACTTCTCTTATGTCTGGAATTACTAGAACTCCTATAATGGTATGTATATTGATACTTGAGATATCCAACTCTATTTCCAATTTCTCGGCACTTGTTATTGTGGCTATAATATCATATATGGTTGCTAAGGTATTGGGAGTAACTTCTATATACGATCATAATGATTAATAAGTGATTTTTATATATTATGGAACTTTATCAAGAATTATTTAATGATTATTTAAAAGAATATTATAAGACTCTTGAAGAATTATTAAATTGTTTAGAAAATAATGATAAAGAAAAATTTCAAATAAATATTGAACCATTTATATATAAAGAAGATAATGAGTCAGAATATACAAAAGATAAAAATTATAATGAAAGATTAAAATTAATTTTATCTATACTTTATCATAAAAATAGAAACGAATTAATGAATAAAAAAGAATTTGAAGATTTACTTGTTTTTCTGTTTGAAGAAGAAATAAAAGACAGACAAACTAATTCTTATCAGGGTATAGGTACTTCTTTAGAAATTATGAGTTTTTTATTTGTTAAACTTTATAATGATGATATAGAAAAATTGCTTTCTAGATATAAAGATTTATTTGATAAAGCAAAAAATGCAAACTTTGATTGTAATTGCGGTTATGGTATTGATGATTATAATTATTATAATGAAAGATTAGATGAACTAAGTATAGATGCTGTAATATCATACTCTATAGATATTTATGAATTAAAATTATTTTCAAAACTTGTTGATATATGGAAGGGTACAGTAAAAGAATGGGATAAAAAGAATTTAGATAAATTAAAATATTATGCGTCATTTATAGAAGATAAAGAATCTTTACTGGAAACTAATAATAAACTTTTTGAAATGGCTGTTAAAGAAAATGCAAGTAATTGGGATATAGTTTCTGCTTTAAATAGTTATCTTAAATCTTTAATTGATAATAATAAATATGATTATGCTTGGCAATTAATATCAAAATATATGTACAATATAAAAAATATTCAAGATGATAAATTTTATAATATTAATTTAGGCAGATATATAATAGAAAGAGCAGCTGATATAATGCTTAATATTAATAATGAAAAATTAGAAAAAGAAATATGGTATTTTATAAGTGAGCCTTTTATATATAAACATTCTTCTTTTTATTTGAAATTATATGAAAAAGTATTATTATGCTGCGATATTGTAAGAGATAAAAAATTAAAAAATAAAATATCAGAAGAGTATCAAAAAGAATTGAAAAAGATTAAAGATATACTAAAATGATAAAAAAATAATACCCATTTCATAATATGTAAATTACAAAATAGGTATTATTAATAATTTAAATTATTCTATTTCAATAGATTTAGGATCTATTATATATTTTTTTGTTAAAGTTATGACTATAGGTGAAAGTAATAATATTGCTATTAAATTTGGTATTGCCATAAGTCCGTTAAAAGTATCTGCTATAGACCATACAATTTTTAAATCTATGCTAGAACCGATTACAATGGCTATTATAAATATTAATTTGTATGACATTATAACTATCTTACTTCTTTTTGTTATGTATCCTAAACAGCTTTCTCCATAGTATGACCATCCTATTATAGTAGAGAATGCAAATAAAACGCTGGCTAAAGTAAGTATAACCTCTCCTTTATAACCTAATGCACTTTTAAAAGCTAAAGAAGTAAGTACAGCACCATCAGCATTTGTATTACCATATATATTAGATGATAGTATTATAAGTCCAGTTAATATACATATTATTAAAGTATTAAACACTTCAAATATTCCCCACATACCTTGTTCTACAGGGTTATTACTATTGCTTGCAGCATGTACTATAGGAGCAGTACCAATACCGGCTTCATTTGAGAATACTCCTCTTGCTATACCATATCTCATAGCAAGTACTATAACATATCCAGATATTCCAGCACCTGCAGACTTTAATGAAAATGCATTTGATATTATTAAATTTATAGCATTTGGTATGTTTTTAGCATTTATTATTAATACAATTATTGATGTAATAAAATAAAATAATGCCATAAAAGGAACAATTTTTTCTGATATGCTTGATACCCTTTTTATTCCTCCTATAATAACTATAGCAACTATTACAGCAACTATAATTCCGGAAACAATATTAGGTATTTTAAAAGTCTCATTTAATAGATTTGCTATGGAATTTGATTGGGTCATATTTCCTGCACCAAATGTAGCAATTGAGGCAAAAATAGAAAATATTATAGCTAGCCATTTTTGTTTAATTCCCTTTTCTATATAGTACATAGGGCCGCCGTAATGTACACCTTTATTATCTTTTTCTCTGAAATATACAGCTAATACAACTTCTGAAAATTTAGTAATCATACCGAAAAATGCCGAGACTAACATCCAAAATAAAGATCCTGGTCCGCCCGCAACAATAGCTGTGGCTATACCGGCTATGCTTCCTATTCCTATAGTACTTGCTAAAGATGTACTAACAGCTTGAAATGGGGTTACATTATGGTCTATATTTTTATCTTTAGCATGAAGACTTCCATATGTAGATTTCATCCAAAGATTAATTTTTGTTATTTGAAACAATCTAGTTCGTATGCTCATATATATTCCAGTACCTACAAGAAGTACTAACATATATGGTCCCCATACAAAACTATTTACTATATTATTTATCTTTTCTATTTCGAGCATAATTATCTCCTAAGGAATTTATTAATAATAGAGAATAAAGAATTATTCTATATGTTTAAAATGTTAAAATATAATTTTCTTATTTAATGAAATACCGCTATAAAATATGTATTTTATAGCGGTATTATAATTTTAGATTATATAATTTATACTAAAATTAAATTAGCATCCTAAAGCAACTTTTGGATCAGTGTATTCAATACCAAATGCATCAGCAACACCTTTGAATGTACATTTACCATTATAAGTGTTAAGACCAGTAAGCATAGTATTATTAGTTTTACAAATTTCTTCTAAACCTTTATCAGCTAGCATTACACCATAATGAGTAGTAGCATTAGTAAGAGCAATAGTAGAAGTTCTAGCAACTGCACCAGGCATATTAGCAACACAGTAATGTACTATACCTTCTTCAATATAGATAGGATCATCATGGGTTGTAGCATGAGAAGTTTCAAAACATCCGCCTTGGTCAATAGCAACATCGACGATAACAGCACCTTTTTTCATAATTTTTAAATGTTCTCTTCTTAGAAGTTTAGGAGTTTTTGCTCCAGGTATTAAAACACTTCCGATAACAACATCTGCAGTCCTGTATAGTTCCTCTAATTTAGCAGGAGCACTGAAGTATGTGTTGATTCTCATATTAAATACATGGTCAATATACTCTAATCTTTTTAGATTAACATCAGTAATTGATACATTAGCACCCATACCCATAGCCATTTGTGCAGCATTAAATCCTACAACACCAGCACCAAGTATAACAACATTAGCTTTTTGTACACCAGGTACACCACCTAATAATATACCTTGACCGCCGAATTTTTTCTCTGTATATTTAGCAGCTTGCTGAATAGATAATCTTCCAGCTATACCGCTCATAGGAGCAAGACATGGTAATTGATTCATTTCATCTTTCATAGTTTCATAAGCTATAGATTTTATCTTTTTCTTCAATAACATATCTGTTAAAGGCTTATCAGCAGCTAAGTGTAAATAAGTATATAGGATTTGACCTTCTCTGAAACATTCATATTCTTCTTCAATAGGTTCTTTTACTTTAATAATCATATCAGCTTCAAATACTCTTTTTTTATCAGCTATTTCTGCACCAACTTTTTTGTATTCATCATCACTGAAACCAGAACCTTCTCCAGCACCTTTTTCCATGATTACTTTATGACCTTTTGCAATATAATCAGCAGCATTTGCTGGTGTTAAACCTACACGGTATTCTTGGTTTTTGATTTCTTTTGGACATCCTATAAGCATAAAAAAAACTCCTTAAAATAAAAATTACTATATATAGATGTATATTATTTAGAACATAAAACTATATATGCATTCAATATAGTTGTTTTATTTGCATTTGTCAAGAAATAATATTTATTTTTATTTCTATTTTTTTGTTTTTAATATTTTTTTTAATTATTAATCAAACATTTAATATGAATACTATATACAATAAAATTTTGTATAATATACGAATATTATACTTGAAAAAAATATTTTTTATTTTATAATGTTTTATCGTATAAATACCATAAAAGTATTTATTGTTTAAATTACATCACTTAATTTTTAGGAGTATAAAAGTGAATATTAATAATAATGCCTCACAGTTAAAAAAAGAAATTTTGGTTCAAATTACTTTAATGTTTATTGAGGATAGATTAATAGAAGATATAGACAAGTTGCCTATAGATATTATACCAAGAGACAGTAAATCAATAAGATGCTGTATTTATCATGACAGAGAAATAATAAAGAATAGAATTATGGCAAGGCTTGGCATAAGTGTTGAAGGTAAAGAGGATAGCGGTATTCCTTTATCTCAATATGCTAAATTGGCATTGGAGAGAGAAAAACCAACTTGGCCTATGCTCACAGTACTTGATGAAGCATGTAATGCTTGTGTAAAAGCTAACTTTATGGTTACGAATGCTTGTCAGGCTTGCTTGGCAAGACCGTGTATGATGAACTGTCCTAAAAATGCAATAACTATTTTGGATGAAAAAAGAGCATATATAGACAGCAGTAAATGTATTAACTGCGGATTATGTTTGAAAAATTGTCCTTATCATGCGATTATTTATATACCAGTTCCATGTGAAGAGTCATGTCCGGTAGGAGCTATTAATAAAAATGAACAGGGTAAAGAAGTTATAGATTATCATAAATGTATATTCTGCGGAAACTGTATGAGAGAATGTCCTTTTAGTGCTATGATGGATAAAGGACAGCTTATAGATGTACTTAAGCATTTAAAAAATGATAAAAAAGTTAATGTTATGTATGCACCTGCAATAGCTTCTCAATTTAATGCTAAACCGGGTCAATTAAAAAGTGCTTTGTTAAAGATAGGATTTAATAAAGTATGGGAAGTAGCTTTAGGAGCTGATGTTACTTCTGATAAAGAGGCAGAAGAATTTGAAGAGAGAATGGAAAGAGGGGATAAATTAATGACTACATCATGCTGTCCTGCTTATGTTAAAGCTGTTAGAAAACATGTTCCTGAATTAATTCCTTGTGTATCAGAGACTAGAACACCTATGCATTATACAGCTGAAATGATGCATGCTGAAGATCCTGATGCTATTAATGTATTTATAGGACCTTGTCTTGCTAAGAGAAGAGAGAGTATAGATGATGATTTGGTAGATTATTGCTTATCTATGGAAGAACTTGATGCATTATTTATTGCTACTGGTACAGAAGTTTCTAAAGAGCCTGATTTAGATTTAGGAGCTATACCAACTGCTTCCGGAAGAAAATATGCCATGAGCGGAGGAGTATCTGAAGCTGTTAAAATAAGATTAAAACATCCTGAAAAATTAAAGGCTGCTATTATTAATGGTCTTGATAAAGAAGGTATGAAGCAGTTAAAAGGTTATGGAAAAGTTCAATCTGGAGAAACTCCTGTTACTGATGACACTCCTAATCTTATTGAGGTTATGGCTTGTAATGGCGGATGCGTAGGAGGTCCTTGTGTTGTGAAAAATCCTAAAGCTGCTGCTGTTCAATTACAAAGATATGCTTCTACTGGTTCAGAATTAAAAAAAGAATAATAAAATATTATTAAGCAAAAGACAAGAGTATATTAAATCTTGTCTTTTGTTTTATATTCAATATCATTAGTATTTTCATCAATTAATAATTTTTCTATATTGTTTAATTTTCTTTCTTTAGCATAATATAAAGCATCATATCCTTTATTATCTTTTATACTTTTGTCTGCACCATATCGCAGTAATAATTTTACTATTTCTACATAATTAATAGTATCCTTTCCAAATATTGCAACTTCTAATAAAGCTGTTCTTGATAAATTATCTATATGATTTACTTCTATATCCGTATTCTCAAGTAAAAATTTTGTAGTTTCCCAATGTCCTTTTTCACATGCAAGCATCAAAGCATTAGCTCCATATATATTAAATGTATTTTTAACATCAGTATTTATATGCATAGTTTTTAATATATTTATGTAGCCTTTTTCACATGCATATAGAAATGGGGAATTGAATTTGTTATCCTGTATATTAATATTTGCATTATTATCAATTAGTAGTTTAGCTATTTTCATATCATTTTTATACATTGCTATCATTAAGGCTGTTCTTTTCATATCATCTTGTATATTTACATTTATTCCCATTTTTATATACTCTTCTACTAAATTAATATTACCACTATGTACAGCTGAAAAAAAAGCTCCTTTGATATCAGCAGATAGTAATGTATTTGATATTATTAAAGTTAAAATTATAAATTTATATAATGTTTTCATAATTAAGCCTTAATTTGATATAACTATAGAAGTTAATAATAACATATTTTTATTTTTTTACATACATGAATATAATTTTAATTTTACTCAATGTATTAATATACAGTTTTAAATTAGTGTTTTTATTATATTTTTAATAATGGAATTAAAAAAACATCCGAATAATTATCTAAAGAATTAATGGTTATTAGGAATTTATTGTGCGTTATATAGGTTTTTTTATAGCGTTTATTTTATATTTTACAGCTAGCTTAAATGCTGATGTTTACAATGTATTTTCAAACACAAATAATATTTATTATAGTACTTTAAATAGTGTCACAAATAGTTTTATATTGGATAATGCTTCTGATACTAAAGAGTCTATATCTGATATATCTTCATTGTTTGAAAGATCTGTATTATTAGATGCATCGTATCATCATGGTGTTACTAAAAGCAGCGACATAAAATACATAGATGGAGCTAATGGAGGTACTGCAGTACTTCTTCCAAATATAGAATCATTTATAAAGATGGAACATTATGAAAAACAATTAAATGATGTTATGAGTAGTTTTACTATAGAGTTTTATTTGAATCCTTATAAAATAAGAATGAACTCTCAGGTTTTATCTAAAATGGCTATATATAATGATAATGGAGTAACAAAATATTCAGGTATAAGAGCTAATATTATAAATGGCAGATTAGTTTGGCAATTTAATAATTTATTTATATATAATGGAGAATATACAAATATTACTTTATCAGATGGAGAATATTTGAAAGAAAATGAATGGAGACATCATAGTATAAGTTTTGATGCATCTACTGGAAAATTAGTAAAATATATAGATGGCCTTGAAGAGCAGGTTATATATTTGACAAGTACAGGTGATAGAACAGGTTCTCCTTATTATGTGGATTTTTCTCACATGTCTTTAGATCCTCTTTATTTGGGTCAGGGTTTTATAGGAGGTATAGATTCATTTCATTTCACTCCTAATTATAAACAGAGTTTTAATTTATATAAATATTTACCAAATGGGGAGATAATAAGTAAAGTTATAGATTTTGGAAATGTAAATACATTTATTGATTCTATAAATTATATCGGTAGTTTTACTAATGGTTCATATATAGATATTTATTATAGAACTTCTGATTACTATTTTGCTCCAGATGATAATAATATAACTTGGCAATTATTAGATGATAATAATGTATTTGCTACTGTTAATAGAGCTAGATATATACAAATAAGAGCTGTATTAAAAAGTAATATTGATAGAAATATTACACCAATATTAAATAATATTGATATAGTTTATCATAATGGCAGATTACCTCTAGTTCCGATAAATTTAACTGCTGCACCAGCAAATAATAATTCCATTATATTAAGATGGGAGGGTTCACATGAAAATGTTTCAGGGTATAAGATATACTATGGAACTAAATCAGGAGTTTATAACAATGCTGAACATACTCCTATAGTAGTTGGAAATCAAACAGAATATTTATTAGAAGGATTAAATCCTGAAGAAGTTTATTATTTCAGAGTTACAGCTATAGGCGGTGAAGGCGGAAATATAGAAAGTGGTTTTTCTGAAGAAGTTTATGCTAGACCAGTTCATTAAAATAAAAAGGAGTATTTAACGTGTCTACTACTAATACTAAAGCAATGAAATTAAGCAATCTTGCGGAAGAATTATTGAAAAAAGGAGTAAATGAGGAAGCCGTTGAAGCTTTAAAAAGAAGTATGAGACTTAGTTCCGGTGATGATATGAAATCATACTTACAGGTTGCCGTTTCTTTATTTGAAAGTGGTAATTATGAACATGCAAAAATATTTTTAAATACTTTTTTAGAGTATTGGATGGCTGCAGAGGCATATTTTCTTTTGGGTGCTATTGCTAAAAAAGAATATAGATTAGAGGAAGCATTTGAGCTTTATAGAAAAGGTATTACTTTATATACATCTTCTAATTTGAATCCTTATTATGAATTTTTATCCTTATGTACTTTACTTAAGGAAGAAGATAAAGGGTTAGAAGCAGCTAAAAATGTTCTTAAAATTAATAATAAAGATAGGGTTGCTTTAGTTTATATGGCTAATTACTTCTTTAGAAATGAACTTTATAAAGAGGCTATGAATTTTTATAAAATTTTAGTAGATAATAATTTGGCTGACCATAATGATTATCATTATTATGGGGTTTGTTTGCATGAAATTAAGGATTATAAGAGAGCAGAAAATATGTATTTACAAGCCTTAGCTATGTATCCAGCAGATACTCCTGAAATTTTGGCTCTTAAAAATCTTAGAAGTAAAAGTTTAAGAGATAATTATCTAAATTTAGAAGAATGTAAAGCTAAATATACTAAAAAAATAAAAGAAAATCCAGAATCAAGTGATTACTTCCATCTTGGAAATATTGAATTTATTAATGAAAATTATGAAAAAGCAGCAGAATTGTATTCTAAAGCTAAAGAAGTTTATGAAGAAAAAGTTTATGTATCATAATTTATAAAATAATATTGATAATAAACTTTAATGTACTATAACTCTATTTCTTCCTAAATGTTTTGCTTCATACATTGCAGAATCAGCATTTTTTATAGTTACGGCTATAGGCTGCTTTGATGAGCCTTTGTGTTCGGCAATGCCTACGCTTACTGTTATATTAATGATAGTAGATTCATAATTAAATATTTTCTTTTCAATAGTTTTTCTTATTCTTTCACCAAGTATTAACGCTTGTTCTTTTTTGGTATTTGGGCATATAACTATAAATTCTTCTCCTCCATAACGTATTGCCACATCACTTTTTCTAAGCATGTTAATATTATTGGAGTTATTGCTCAATAATTTTCCAATTTCATGAAGTACAATATTTCCGCAGTCATGCCCATATATGTCATTGATATCTTTGAAATGATCCAAATCCATAAATATAATTGATATACTATATTTATATCTTCTAGCTCTTTCTACCTCTTCTTCTATTATTTTATTAAAATATCTTACATTAAATAATCCTGTTAATGGATCTATTGTAGATTGAGCATGTAAAGTATCTATCTTTTTCATTAACTTTTTTATTACTTTATCTTTTTGAATAGAGGATTTTTTTTCTATCTCATTAACAGAATAATCCATGTTTCGTACTTTTGTTTTAATAACATTTTCAAATAAATCATATATGCTTAAAATACCTATTGGATAATTATCAGCATTAATTACAACAATATAATATATTTTATTTTCTTTCATTATTTCAAAAGTAATAAGAGCATCATCTTCAGGATGAACAAGTATTGGGTTTTTATTCATAAAATTTGAAATTTCTTTGTTCAATACATCCTGATTTTTTTTACTAGACATTTTGCTTAGGATATTAATTAACAATTCATCATAATTAACTACACCAATTATTTTATCAGAATCATTTGTTACTGCCAATATTTTGCTGGATTTTTTGCATATAATGGGAATTAACTCTGATATAGTTGAATTTTTTTTCACTATATTTATACGATTTTCCATTATTGATTTGATAATGCTTTTGTACATTTATAAACCCTAACCATATTAGTCCGCTGTATTACGAGTTTAACATATATATTCTTTTTTTTCAATATTATTTTAATTGTTGTTAATGCTATTAATTGAATTTCCTAATGTGAATTTATATACTGTAAATTAAAATTATAAAAATAGTAGTTCAATAATCTTGATTTTTTTATTTTATAAAGTATCATATTACAGTCATTATTATATTGTTTGAGATTTTAATGAAAAAATTAAATGTTTTTATCATAGTTTTATCATTTTTTTTATATTATAATACTATTTTTGCAGACGTAAATACACTTTTTAATATAGATATATATGATAGAAATATACCAGTTAATACAAATACAGGTGTTTATAGTAATGAACTTTTTATAGAACAAACTGTTTTGGGAGGATTCAACTATATAAAATTTAATTTAGAAACCAAATTATACTATAGACTTTATATGTATAAAATGACAGATAATAATTTATTTAAAAATACAAAAGCAGATTTTGGTATAGAAAATAATTTTTCTCTGTCTTCTGATATGGTAGGCATATTTGCTGATATTAAACCTTTGTCATTTTTAGGGATTAGAGTAAGTGCTTATTTAGATTTTATGTTTAATGCCATGAATTTTGGCTATGCTGGTTTTGATAATAATAATAATATTGATTACTCTTTTAATACTTTATTTGCAATGCAAAAAGGCAATGCATTTGGATTTTTGATTAATGTTTCGCCTTATTTTGTTTTTAAATTTAATCATTTTGTATTAATAGATAATTTTACCATGACTTATATTAATGTTGGGGATAAAAACTATTATTATGATCCTAGAACCGCAATATTGCATAAAAAAAGCGAATTTGAATTAATTAATGATTTTTATTTGCTGGGTAATATAAATCCGTTTTATATAGGCGGATATTATGGTTTAACATATCTTGTTAATTCAAAACATCTTTCGCATAAATTTGGTATAGCTGGTATTATTAATTTTAATTTTTTAAAAGACACTTTGCTGCTTAATATAGGGGCTACTGCAGGATTGCATGTAGGACTTCCTAATTATAATAATACAACTTTTATAGAGCTTAAATTATCTTTAGCCTATAAAATATTATAGAAATAATTAAAAGAGTTTTTATATATGGTAAGAAGAAAATTAATTCCAGATAGATATTTGTTAATCATATATGTAGCTTTATTAATAGCAGGATTAGTTGCTATATATGGAGCACAAACTATACATGAACCTAATGGGAGTTATTTTAATAATCATGTAAAATTATTATCTATTATGATAGCAGGCACTATTATATTACTTATAGTACCGGACTTTTTTGAAATTATAGATAAGATGGTTCCTTTATTGTTGTTAGTAACACTTATTTTATTGGCATGGGTTTATTTTTTTGGTATTACAGTTGCAGGAAGTCTTGCAAAAAGATGGCTTCTTATAGCTCCTGGAATTACTATACAGCCCTCAGAAATAGCAAAAATAACATTTTCAATATATTTAGCTAGTGTATTAAGTAAAAAAGGTGAGAAATTATTTGATATAAAAAAAGGGTTGGCACCTCCGTTTGCTGTTTTATGTGCAATTTCAGGATTAATATTAATAGAACCGGACTCAGGAACGGCACTTTTATTTGCTATGGTTGGTTTTTCCATATTTTTTTATGGTGGTATACCTTTTAGATCATTGCTTCTTTCAGCATTGTTTTTAATGGTGGTTTTTGCTTTATTTATTTTTAATGTTCCATATATGAGAAGCAGAGTTCATTCTTATCTTGATCCTCATAGTCAATCAGAAGAGGATATTTATCAAATAAGAAGGGCTAAGTTAGCATTTAATTATGGAGGAATAACTGGTATTCCTGATGAAGAAATAAGAGATGTAAGTACTCATTTACCAGCCGCTTTAACTGATTTTATATATGCATCTGTATCTCAAAGGTATGGTTTAATAGGTAATATTATAATATTGTTATTATTTCTTTCTTTTACTATCAGAGGTTTTATAATATCATCGCGGACAAATGATTTATTTTTGAAGAATCTTTCATTTGCAATTACAATGTTTATTAGTGTGCAGGCATATCTGAATATAATGGTTGCTACACTTATGATTCCAACTACAGGTATGCCTCTTCCAATAATTAGTTATGGAAGAAATGCTTTAGTTATTAACATGATTATGATTGCTATATTATTAAAAATAACTCAAAGGAGAGAACAATGAATATAATTTTATGCGGAGGAGGAACAGCTGGACATATTACCCCTGCAGTTTCAATATATGATTATGTAAAAAAACAAGGTCATAACCCTAGATTAGTAGTTGCAGCTAAAGATTATAATCTTATTCCTCATAATTATGATTTTAATACTATTAATATTAACCCTCCTGGAAATATGTTAAAGAATATATTGTTTTTATTGAAATTTATACCATCTCTGCTTAAAGCTGGTAGAATACTTGATAAACATAAACCAGATTGTGTAATAGGAATGGGAGGATTTGTATCATTACCAATGCTGCAAATGGCGAAATGGAAAAATATACCAATATTTTTATGCGAACAAAATTCCATACCTGGAAAAGTTAATAAAATATTTTATAAGCATGCTAGAAATACATATTTAACTTTCTCTAAAACATTAGAGTTTATGCCTAATGGAAAAGTATTTGGAAATCCTGTAAGAGAAGAGTTTTTCATTGTAAATAGAGAAGGTGCAAGAACCGTTATGAAATTAGGTAATGATGATAAATTATTAGTTGTTATGGGCGGTTCTCAAGGTGCTTTAAAATTGAATGAATTATTTTTTGAATGTATTAAAAATATAAAAGATAAGGTTCAAAATTTACATATAATATGGCTTGCAGGTCCTAAATGGGGAACTGAGATGATAGAAAGAGTTAACAAGGCAAAATTTGATAATGTAACAGTTCATAGTTATTATAAAGATATGTCTACATTACTTCATGCGGCTGATTTTGTTATATCAAGAGCTGGAAGCAGTTCTATTAGTGAGATATTAGCTGTTAATGTACCATCACTTTTGGTACCATTTCCTTATGCAACTGATAATCATCAATATTTTAATGCTTTGGATTTATTAAATAAAGATATGGCCTATTTAATAGAGGAATCTGATTTGACTGTAGAAAAATTAGAGAATGTTATAATTAACAATTTGAATAATAATGAAAGATTAATGGCTATGAGAGAAAATATAAAAAATAGTTGGTCTTCCAGAGCTGTTTCTATGATAGTTGATGATATAATGAGCACTTTAAATAAATAATAATTTGGTTGATATTTAAATAAAAAATTAGGAAAGTGAATGTTTACAAGAAGAAAAGAGAAGATACATTTTATAGGAATCGGCGGAATAGGTATGAGTGCTATAGCAAGCGTATTAAATGCTATAGGTTTTACTATAACTGGTAGTGATTTAGCTAAAACAGCTAAAACTGAATCTTTGGAAGCTTCTGGAATAAAAGTTTATTATGGACATAAAGCAGATAACATTGAGGATGATATAACAGCTGTTGTAACATCTTCTGCTATAAGCCCCACTAATGAAGAGATACTTACAGCTAAAGCTAAAAAGATAACTGTGATATCTAGAGGTGAAATGCTTGCCGAACTTATGCGTTTGAGGTATGGTATAGCAATATCTGGTTCTCATGGAAAAACTACAACAACTTCCTTAATTACTCAAATTATGATGTATGCAGGACTTAATCCGGTATGTATTATTGGGGGAAATCATTTTAATTTAAAAAGCAATGCAGCATGTAATGATTTAAAAAGCGAATATATGGTATGCGAAGCAGATGAAAGCGATGGAAGTTTTTTAAGGCTTTCTCCTGTAATTAATGTTGTTACTAATATTGATAATGATCATTTGGATTATTACGGAAATGTTGAAGCTTTGAGAGTTGCTTTTTTAGAATTTATTAATAAAGTTCCTTTTTACGGATGTTCTTTTTTATGTTTTGAAGACGATGTTGTAAAGGATTTATCTAAAAGTACAAATAAAAAATATTATTCTTACGGATTTTCACATGAGCATGATTTTTATGTTGATAAGAATTCTATTAGAGTAGAAGCTCCTATAACATATTTTAATGCTTATCATAATGGAGATATTCTTGGAGAGTTTAATATTCCATTGATAGGTATGCATAATGTATTGAATTCATTAGCTTCTATTGGGGTTGCTTTTCATTTAGGTATAGATATTGAAAGCATAAAAGAAGGGTTAAAAACATTTGAAGGTGTAGGAAGGAGATTAAATAAACTTTATGATAAGGAGATTATGTTGTTTGATGATTATGCTCATCATCCAACAGAAATTAAGGCTACATTATCATCAGTAAGGGGGGCTTATCCTAATAGGCGTATTATAGCAGTATTTCAGCCGCATAGATACACTAGAACAGAATTATTGCTGAATGATTTTGAATATGCTTTTAATGATGTTGATAATGTTATTATTACGGATATATATGCTGCAGGCGAGGCTCCTATACAGGGAATAAGCGGTGAGACTATATGTGATATAGTAAGAAGACAGAATAAAAATGTAAAATATGTAAAAAATATAGAAGATGTATTGTCTGTATTAAATGATATGAAAAAAGATGGAGATATAATATTAACTTTGGGGGCTGGCAATATAGTAAGGATTAGTAATGAGTATGCAAAACAATTATCAAGCAGTTGAGAAATTTCTCAATGATAATAATATAGAATATTATGTTAATCACCCTTTTAATAAATTCAGCAGTTTCAGTGTAGGCGGAAATGTTGATTTGTTTATAATAGTAAAAGAAATAAAATCTTTTTTAGAATTGGTTTCTTTTTTATATAATAATAATATAGACTATTTTGTTATGAGAGATGCTAACAGAGTTTTGGTATCAGATGAGGGGTATCGCGGCATTATGATATCTCTAGAGGGTGAATTTGAAAATTTCGAGTTTTTAGACAATGGAATTCTAAAAGCCAATGCTTCTGCTATTTTAGAAAGATTATCACATGAAGCTAGAATAAGAAATTTATCCGGATTAGAATTTCTAGCATTAGTTAATAGTAGGGTAGGGTCTGCCATTTATGAAAAATTGGAATCATTCGGTATGTCATTAATGAATATAGTAAAGAATGTTACAATTATAGATAAAAAGACTGCAAAGGTAAAAGAAATCAGTGCCGATGAATATGTATCTATGAATGAAGAGGATAAAAATAATATTGTCATATTATCTATTATATTTAAATTGGAAAATGATAATCCTGAGAGTATTGACAATAGAATAGATTGGTACAGATATATAAGAGGTTCTGTTGCACCTATGGAGGCAAATATAGGTCCTGTATTTGAAGATTTTGGAGATGTAAAGGCTTATGAGATGGTGGAGCGTGTAGGAGGACTTGATATGAAATACGGTGCTATGATATGGCATAAAAGGTTCCCAAATTATATTATCAACAATTGTATTAACAGCAATGAAGATAATAATGAGTTATGCAGAGCCATTGATGTTATAAATCTTATAGAAGATACAAGAAAAAAAATAGAACAGCATTATGATATAAACCCTAAAATAAATATAACTTTATTAGTATAAATTCATAATTCATATATTTTTATTAAGGTTCTTTATCTAGTAAAGAACCTTAATAATTTAATATATTAAAATAGTTATGTTTTATATCATTTATATTTTTTATTTTTTAGATTATTAATAACTTGTTGTGTAAAAAACTCAACATATTTAGTATCAGTTGCTATGTTAAGACGTATAAATCCTTTAGAATTCTCTCCGAACCATTCTCCAAAATCAACAGCTATACGGCAATCTGTTTGTATAAACTCTTTAACACGGTTTACATCAACAACTTTTCTCAAATCAAAAAATGGTAAGTAGGTTCCTTCCAAAGGAGATATTATTATATCCGGAACATTTTGATTTAATTGTGTTTTAATATATTCAAAATTATATTTAATAACATTGAGCAATCCTTCAAGCCAATATTCTCCATGTCTGTAAGCTGCTTCTGCTGCTATCAGTCCTAATAAATTAAAATCTGCTCTATGAGCTGCTGAGGCAAATTTTTTATATTTTTTTCTAAGTTCTTCATTTGGTATAAAAACATGGGAATTTAAAAGCGAAGCCATATTAAAAGTTTTAGAAGGAGCTGTAAAAACTATCAGTCTGTCAATATATTTATCTTTGTTTTTTATAGAAAGTGCTGAAATAAAAGGTCTTATCCCTAAATTGATGTCCTGATGTATTTCATCTGAAATTATGTAAACATTATGTCTTTTGCAAATTTCAAATACATTTTCTATTTCATCATTAGTCCAAACTCTTCCTACTGGATTATGAGGATTGCAGAATATTATTAATTTGACATTATTTTCTTTTATAGTATTTTCTAATTTGTCATAGTCTATTGTAAAAATACCATTATCATTTTTTAATTCGCAAGTTACAAGATTTCTGTTATTATCTTTTACTGCACTATGAAAAGGATAATATACAGGATTTAATATTAGTATATTGTCATTAACTTCTGTAAAAACTTGAACAGCCCAATAGAAACCAGTTACAACACCTGGAGAAAAAGACATCCATTCTCTTTCCAAATCTATATTGTATCTCTTTTTTTGCCAAGCAGAAAAAGCATCAAAGTAGCTATCCCATATATGAGTGTATCCGAATACTCCATGATCAACTCTTTTATGTAGTGCCTCTATAACTTCATCTGGCACTCTAAACTCCATATCCGCTACCCACATAGGGGTTAAATTAGCCTCGGCAAATCTTGGATCTGATTCAATATCCCATTTTACAGAATTAGTATTTTTTCTTGATACAGCATATTTGCTTATAAAATCTTTTACTTCCATTTTTATGTCCTTTTTTATTTGTAATGATTGGTATATATAATATATCTTATTTTAAGAAAAATCTAGCTATATATTCATAAAGAAATATTGCTAAAACTATAAAAGGTAGTATATAGCTTATATAAAACCTTAATTGTACAGGAAACTTTATCCCGTCACCTGTATTAGCCTCTTTTATAAAATTATCAAATCCCCATCCGAAATCTCTTGTACAGAAGAATAATGTTACCAAAGCACCTAATGGAAGTATGTTATTACTTACTATAAAATCAAGTAAATCCATGATAACTGTACCTTCTCCTAATGGTGCTATAAAAGACAAAACATTAAAACCTAATGTTGTAGGTAGGCTGAATATGAATAATAATATAAATAGTATTATGGAAGTTTTTTTTCTTGTAATTTTGAATCTGTCCATAATAAAAGAATATATATTTTCTAAAACACCTATTACAGTAGTAAGTGCCGCCATTGCCAAAAATAAGAAGAATAAAGCCCCCCATAATCTTCCTAAAGGCATAGAATTAAATATATTAGGCAAAGTTACAAATGCAAGTCCTGCTCCTTCACCAGGATTAACATTAAAAGCAAAACATGCCGGAAATACTACAAGTCCTGCAAATAAAGCAACCAATGTATCTAATGCTATTATTATTAATGCTTCACCTGTGAGAGATTGTTTTTTATCTATATAACTGCCAAATATAGCCATTCCTCCTTGTCCTACACTTAAAGAGAAAAAAGCCTGACCTATTGCCGCATAAAATATTGCTATGAACCCTGTAATACCATTGCCGAATAATTTATTTAAATCAGGTACTAAATAGAATTTTAATCCTTCTATAGCACCTTTCAATGTTAAAGCTCTTATTATTAAAAGAATTAACAAACCAAATAATGAAAGCATCATAAATTTGCTTGCTCTTTCTACACCTTGTTCCAATCCTGCAGAGCAAATCAGTATGCCTAGAAGAAGGCTTATACCCATCCATAAAGTTAATGTAGCTCCGTTTCCTAATACTCCATTAAAAAAATTACCTACTTCAGCGGCATTGAGTCCTGAAAATTTACCTGTTATCATGAAATAAAAATATGATAAACACCATCCGCATATAGTAGTATAAAAAAGCATAAGTATTACATTTCCAAGTATTTGAACATATCCTATTTTATGCCAATGATGTCCTTCTTTTTCTAATTTTTTAAAAGATGTTGCTATATCATGTCTTCCTGCTCTTCCTACAGCAAATTCCATTACCATTGGAGCGACACCTAAAATAATTATTGATATAATATATAATACAACAAAAGCACCGCCTCCATATTGTCCGGTTATATAAGGAAATCTCCAAACATTTCCCATTCCAACAGCACAGCCTGCTGATACCAATATAAATCCAAATCTGCTTCCTAATTTTTCTCTCTCTTTCATTATTATATACTCCGAATAGTTATAAACAACTTTTGAATTATACTATATATTGTAAATTATTAAAACTTACAATTACAAAAATAAAAAAATTATTTTATATATGATTTTATTTTGAATATAATTATTTAGAATCTGAAGAATATATTTTTTTTAGCCTTATTTCATCATAGAAAGATATTCTGTAGGAGTAAAGTTTAATTACCTTATCCAAGCTATCTAAATCAGGCTTAACATATAATGATACACTTACCAAATCTGAAGACCACCAAATAGTATATTCTTCAAATGTTTTTTTATAGTAAGTAAAATATTTAATATCTGTTTTAGTGATACTGCCGTATTTAAAAGTTAATTTTTCTTTTATATCATCTATTACAGCAAGTGTGGCAGGATCATAAAATGAAGGATTTTTGTAAATATCACCTATATGATTGCAAATTTCTATTCTATAAAGTTCATTGTTGTAAAAATATAAATAATATGCTAATTTTTCTTTATCATTTTTATATATATTAAGTATAGTATTATTTTTTACTTGAAATGATGCGGAAAAATCAGCATATAAATCTAAATTATAATTAGTAATTTTATTATCTGCTTCTTCAATACTCATCCCGAACTTTAAATTTTTATATCCGTCTAAATCAAAAAGCTCAGGTAGTTGAGCAAATATTGTGTTAAAACTTATTAATAAAATTATTAAAATATATTTCATTATTTTTTATAAAAATTATTTATGATATCTAATGCTTCCTGAGGAGTTTTAACATATTGTATTAAATCTAAATCCTCTTTATCTATATATTGTTCTTTAATCATATCTTTTTTCATCCAGCTTATAAGATCATTATAATAATCATAATTCATTACAAGCATTGGAATATTTTGTAAAACCTTAGTTTGTATTAGGGTAAGAGTTTCAAACATTTCATCCATTGTTCCAAAACCGCCTGGAAATATTATAATAGCTTTGGCGTATTTTAGGAACATAACCTTTCTAGCAAAGAAGTACCTAAATTTTATTTCTTCTTTGACATAAGGATTTGTTTTTTGTTCAAAAGGTAATTCTATACATAATCCAATCGAACCTGCATCAGCATCAAAAGCACCTTTATTTCCAGCTTCCATAATACCAGGGCCGCCTCCTGTTATTATATCATATTTATTCTCACCTAATAATTTTGCAGTTTCATAAGCTAATTTATAATGAGGATGATCTGGTGAAGTTCTTGCACTACCAAACATAGTAACAGCATTTTTGTAGTGAGACATAGTTTCAAATCCTTCTACAAATTCGCCCATTATTCTAAATATACGCCAGGATTCATTCGGCATATCAGAATTTTGCAATTCATAAGTTTCTCTTCTCATTAACTATATCCTTTTATATTATTTTATAATTACAGCAGTACCATAAGCAATAACTTCAGTAGTTCCTTCCATTACAGATGATGATGAATAATGTATTCCTATAATAGCATTAGCACCTAATTTTTTGGCTTCTTCAATCATTCTTTTGGTTGCTGTTTCTCTGGCTTCATTTATCATTTCTGTATAGCCTTCAACTTCTCCGCCTACTATGTTTTTTAATCCTGCAAGCAAGTCTTTTCCTATATGTTTAGCCTGAGCAATATTTCCTTTAACTAATCCTAATAATTCATAATTATAACTGCTTGGTAAATAATCTGTTGTGTATAGTTTTATATCCATTTAAATCTCCAGTTATTTTAATATAACAGCTGTGCCATAAGCAACAACTTCTACTGTACCAGGTAATACAGAGGATGATGAATAATTTATACCTATAATAGCATTAGCACCTAATTTTTTAGCTTCTTCAATCATTCTTTTAGTCGCTATTTCTCTAGCTTCATTAAGCATTTCTGTATAGCTTTCAACCTCACCGCCTACTATGTTTTTTAACCCTGCAAGTAAATCTTTTCCAACATGTTTAGCTAAAGATACATTTCCTTTAACTAATTCCAATGGTTCATAATTATAATTGCTTGGTAAATAACTTACTGTAAACATTTTGATATCTGAACTCATGTCATTTCCTTTTTATAATTTAAAATATTATGTTAATTAGTTTTTCGGAAATTAATCTATATCTTTAATCCTTTTTTATTTAATAAAAAATATGAGTATGCTATTTAAATTTGATGAAAATAATATAATATATTAACAAATATAATTATAGGATATTAATTATGGGAAAAGTTAAAAGCATTTTTACAATGGCAACTTTGCATCTTATTAAAGTTTTACTAGATTTTTCTTCAAAGGTATTGCCTGTTTTTATAATAGCAATAACTTTATTAAAATTAGCTAAAGTATTTGAGTTAGATTGGAGATTAATTATTGCTGTATTAGTATTAGAAGTGATACTTATAATAATTACAATAGTATTTTATTCTCTATTTTTCAAAAAAGATAATACTTCAAGTCAGTCTAGTAATGAAAATACAAATGTAGTAGAAAAACCAAAAAAATTACCAGTATTAAATATAGCAGCAGTTTTCTTTATATTTTTAGGTATTATATTTATAATATTGAAATTGTTTAAAGCTGTAACATGGAGCTGGGTTTGGGTATTATCCCCATTATGGCTTTCAACAGCATTAACTATATCTATACTTATTATATGTATAATAGTGTCTATTATTTCTGCTATATCAAAGAAAAATAAACAAAAAAGTATTGATGCTGAGGCAGGTAATAGTGCAGAAAGTAGTAATATAGAAAATACTTCTGATAATGTAGAAAAAACTAGTACTGATGAAACAGAAACAAAGACAGAAGATAATAATTAATTTAAATATATAATAATAGCAGAGGAATCAAAATGGATAATATATTGTTGAATATAGTTTTTACAGCAGCTGGAATATTATTGCTGTATCTTGGCGGAACTTATATTGTAGATGGAAGTGTAATGGTTGCCAATAAGCTTAAAATACCTCCAATAGTTATAGGATTAACAGTTGTTGCTATGGGTACATCTATGCCTGAGCTTTTTGTAAGTTTATTTGGTGCTCTTAGGGGAGAAAGTGCTATTGCAGTTGGTAATGTTATAGGCAGTAATATTTTTAATATAGTATTTGTACTTGGAATTTCTGCTTTATTTATGAATATGTGTGCCGGTAAAAAATCTTATTATGTATCAATGCTTTCAATGTTTATTATGTATATTGCTTTATGTATAATGCTTTTCAATATGAATACTAAAACATTAAGCGGAGATAAAATTTCAGTAATAGAGGGTGCTATACTTTTAATATTGTTATGTATATATGTTTATTATTTATATAATGTAATATCAAAAGATAAAGATGAAATGGCTTCTTTTGAGAAGGAAGTAGCATCATCTACAAAAACTCATTCTATAGCTAGAGCCATATTTAAAATAATAGTTGCAATATTAGCATTAGCTTTTGGTTCTGATATTTTTATTAAAGGTGTTACTGGAATATTTAGAAATTTCCTAAGCGAACATATAATAGGATTTATAGTAGTTGCTGTAGGTACAAGCATACCTGAACTTGTTACTAGTGTTATAGCAGCTATTAAAAAAGAATCTGATATATCTATAGGTAATATAGTGGGAAGCAACATATTTAATGTGGGCGGTGTGCTCGGAGTATCATCAATAGCTTCATTCAAATTTGGAGGCATACTTCTTAATCCTGAGCAGAATTATTTAATAGATTTTCTTATGATGGTATTTGCTGGGATATTATTGTTACTATTTACTTTGAAAGGCAAGAGTTTAGGAAAATTAAAAGGAAGTTTCTTTTTGGTAATTTATGTAGCCTATGTTATATATTTATTAAAAACTACTTCTGTTTAATAAAAAGAGGGCATGGGACTGAGAGTATCCCATGCCAAATTATGAATTTATTTAGGGTTATTCGGATTTCACTTGTAATACTAATACTTTAAATGCTTCTATAGATTTTAAAGAATGCACAGCATTAGCCGGTATCAATATGGATTCTTCTCTTGAAACTTCAAATTTATCATTGTCAATTGTTATTTCTGCTTTCCCTTCTATAACAGTAACCAAAACATCTCCTGTACTTGTGTGAGGAGATATTTCAGATCCTTTATCAACAGATATTATTTTTATTCCAAGACTTTTTCTATCAACTAATGTCAATGCTGATATAGAATTATTTTTGATTTCCAATAAATTATTTAATGATACAACTTTTTTATAATTAATATTATTGATAAAATTTTCCATCAATTTCCTCAATATCATTATTTTGTTAGTATTATCTAATATAATTAAATAAAAATCCGTTGCTATAGCAACAAAATATGATTTTTATAAATAAAATTTATTTTAATTCATCTCTTACTTGTATAATCAAAATTTTAGTTTTTTCTATACCTTTTAGTAAAGGTTCGCTTTTAGATGGTATTAGAAGAGCATCCCCAACTGATAGTATATATTTATTATCATCATTAAGTGTAATTTCTGCCTTACCTTCTAATAAATAAGACAATGAATCTCCTCCTATTGGATGTTTAGGCACAGTTACATTGCAGTCTATAACCATAATTTTCATTATTAGACTTTTTCTTTGTACTATAGAAAATGCATCTATTCCATTTTCTTTATAATCTACTAAGTCCTGAAGTTTAAAAACTTTTTTAGGTTCTATATTTTTTATAAATTCACACATATTTTTACTCCTTTAATTTATTTGTTATAATATCTTAACAATTGTTAGATTATATAAATATAAAACCAAAATAAAAAACAAAAAATAAAAAATAAGTTTTTAATTTTTGTTTTTTATTAAATTTACATAATTTATTATTGAAAAATTATATAATAATAGGTTATGAATAATTACATTATATTACCGTCTATAGAAATAATATATTCTTTTATTATTATATTCTTATTTGCAATTTCAAGTGCCTTCTGTACTATCATTTCAACTCCTCCGCAGCAAGGAACTTCCATTCTTACTATAGATATAGAGTGAATATTTTTATTTATAAATATATTGGCTAATTTTTCTATGTATCCATTTATATCCATATCTAGTTTAGGACAAAACATTATAAGTATTTTATCTTTTAAAAATCTTGAATGAAAATTAGGATAAGAAAAAGGAACACAGTCAGCAGCTATTAATAAATCGGCATTATCAAAATAATTGGCGTTAGGGTTTATTAATTTTAGCTGTATAGGCCAGTTTCTTAATTCTGAATTTATTTGTATGTTATTATTTTCTCCTCTAAATTGATTTCTCATATCTTTATGCATGCTTCCTGGACATCCGCAATGTTTATGTTCTTCCATATTTGGAACCTCCATATTATTATCTTTTAAATACTTCACAGCTTCATTAAAGAGTTTATCTTCTCCATGATCTTTTAAATGTTTTAAATGAGCTTTTATAACATTTTTTCCGCCTTTGACAATATTTTCCATAACTTTGCTTTCATTATATTCTTCAGCTTCTCTTTCTTCTATTTTCATAGCATTTTCAGGACAAGCCTTTATACAAGCACCAAGTCCGTCGCAAAATAAATCACTTATAAGTCTTGCTTTACCATCTATTATCTGCAATGCCCCTTCTGGACAATCTGGTATACATACGCCGCATCCTGTACATTTATCTTCATCTATTTTTATTATTCTTCTTTTCATTAATTCTCCTTACAATCATTGATATTTTATCAAAATAATAATATATTAAATCATAAAAATCTATTGCCTCAGCAACATTGAAATTTTCTATGTTTTCTAGTTAGATTAAAAAAATTATATAATGATGCTGTTAAAATTAAATTGTTATGATATAATTTAACAGGGTTTTTTATGAATAAAAAGTTAAAAGATAGAAATGAATTAAATATTATATTAGAAGATTACAGAAAAAATAATAAGAAAATAGTATTTACAAACGGATGTTTTGATATACTTCATCGCGGTCATGTAGAGTATTTGCAAAAAGCAAGAGAACTTGGAGATTTGCTTGTACTAGGATTAAATAGTGATTCTTCTGTAAAAAGATTAAAAGGGGAGAGCAGACCTATAAATAATGAAAATGACAGGGCTATTGTACTGGCGGCTTTGGAATGCATTACTTATATATCTATATTTGATGAAGACACTCCTCTTGAATTAATAAAGATAGTTAAGCCCGATATTTTAGTTAAGGGCGGTGATTATAAGATAGAAGATGTGGTTGGAAGAGAGTACTCTAAAGAAACAGTATTAATTGATTTTGTCAATGGGTATTCTACTACTAATATAATAAAAAAGATAAATAATTAAAATTTAGGAGTTTTATATGATTATTGTAACTGGAGGAGCTGGATTTATAGGTTCTAATATAGTTAGAGGATTAAATAATTTAGGTATAGATGATATATTAATAGTTGATAATTTAAAAAACGCTTCTAAACATAAAAATTTAAATAGAATTAATTTTAAAGATTATATAGATAAAGAAGATTTTAATTTAGATTATTTAACTTCATTTGTAAATAATAATAAAGTTGAGGCAATATTTCATCAAGGTGCTTGTTCTGATACTATGGAAACAGACGGTAAATATATGATGAGAAATAATTATGAATATACAAAAAATATTCTTCATGTTTGTTTGGATAAAAAAATAAGATTTTTATACGCTTCAAGTGCATCTGTATATGGAAACGGAGAAAATGGTTTTGAGGAAAATGAAAAAAATGAGTATCCTCTTAATGTGTATGCTTTTTCTAAATATCAATTTGACAGATATGTTAATAAATTATTCAAAGAAAATAAGATTAACAGTCAGGTTGTAGGACTTAGATATTTTAATGTATATGGGCCGCAGGAGAATCATAAAGGAAGAATGGCATCTGTTGCTTTCCATTTATTTAATCAGATAAAGGCTGGTGAAAAAATGAAAATATTTGAAGGAAGTGAAAATTTCCTTAGAGATTTCATACATATTGATGATGTTGTATCTGTTAATAATTTCTTTTTTGAGAATGAAAATAAATCTGGTATATTTAACTGCGGTACTGGAAAAGCTGAAAGTTTTGTTGAGATAGCTAAGGCTTTGAAAGAGGTTTATGCTTCTGCTGAGATAGAGTATATAGAGTTTCCGGATGCTTTAAAAGGAAAATATCAAAAATTTACACAGGCTAATTTGAAAAAATTAAAAAATGCTGGTTATAATAAAGATTTTATGAATGTTAATACTGGAGTAAAAAAATACGCTGAAGTTTTAGAAAAAAGTGGCGGATATTTAATGTAAATAAAGATAAAAAATAATATACATACTTTATAATTTATTCCATGTATGTATATTATTTTGTTTTAATTTTACAGCCCATATTAATATTATTGAACCTAATACAAAAAAGAATATGGAAAGAAATATTTTAGATTTATTTTGTAATTCTGTTATTTCATTATTTATTTTATCATAATATATTTCTTTTCTTGTATTTTTATTGGTCATGCTTATTATTCCGTTATATATATTGGTGGTACTGTATTTATTATTATCTATTTCAAAGCTGTAAATTACATAGCTTATATCTCTTTTCTTTATTCCATACTGATAATATGTGATATCATCAATATTTGCTGTTATTTTAATAATATTACCTTTTTTATAGTCTATAGTTTTTTTTATGTTTAAATACATTATTAAAACAGACATAATTAAAAACATAAAAGCTGTAAAAAATAGTATAACTTTGTATTTAAGAAATTTATATTTATTATTCATAATTTTATTTTATATTATATTAATTTATTATCAATAATTACAAAAAATATTTTACTTATATTACAAAAAATGGATTATATATTATATAGGGTAAAATATTTATAAGGAATTTTATATGAGAGTACAGTCATTATTTTTATTATTTTTTCTATTATCTGCATTATCAGTTTATGCTCAAGATGCAGAAGAGTCCAAAAGACTTTATGAATTAATAAATATGGAGAGGCAAAAAGCAGGTCTATATGAATACAAGACAGATGAAAATATTGAGAAAGCAGCTGCCACAAGGGCAGAGGAAATTTCTAAAGTTTTTGATTCGGTTAGACCAGATGGAAGTGAAATTTATACGGTTTATGCAGAAAATGGTATAAAAGTTGCGTATTATGGAGAATCTATAAGAACCGGTTATGAAACAGCAAGTGCTATGTTGAATGCTATGCTTAAAGATCCTGATGATTCTTCTTCTATATTGGATATAGATTATACCCATATTGGAGTTGGAATATATAAAAATGCTAAAAATACATATTGGGCTATAATATATTGCTCATTAGCAGAGTAATATATTTGAGGACTGGAATTAATGAAAAAGTTTATATTTATTTTTTGTATTATTTCTTCTTTTATTTTCATATCATGTGATGATGATAATGTTGAAGATAGAATCGACAAAGCAACTGACAAAATAGAAAAATCAATGGAAAGAGCTGAAGAAAAAATGGAAAAAGCAAGCGAACAGGCTGAAGAGAAAATAGATAATTTATTTGATTGATATTATATCTTATTTTTTAATATATTGCTAAATTCTCTATAGAACATATTAAATAAAGAATTTTCATTTGCTTCTGTATTCCATTGATTATGCCAATGATACGCATAGCATCCTGTAAAAAACTCTTTATAAGATGTAATATTTCCATTATAATTTGTAAAGAAATCATTAGGTGATGTTACAGGATAATCATATCTATTTTTATCTGTTATATTCCAAAGAGGATCAAAAAAAGCACATGGGAACACCATTAAATTTTTTAGCTGCACATTAGAAAAATTGAATATTATCCATGGTAAAACAGTTTGCTCTTTTTCTATTATTTGAACAGTTTCTTCTATCATATTTTTATCATTGATATATAATATAGCAGTATTAGCATAAGATTGTTTTTCCCATTGGTAACAAAAACTATTATCCAATATATCCGAAAAATCCCTTAAAAACATTACATCTAAATCAAAGTATACTATACCATTATATTTATTTTCTACTAAATACTTATATGGTATTAATAATCTAAAAGCATCTGCTCTTGCTGGTAATTTTTTCTTTTGATTAAATATATAATCAAATTGTTCAAAACATGTATTTTTTATTTCTAATTTAGGGTTATATGTTTTTATTTCAATAAGATTTTCCAATTCATTAATATATTTATTATTTAAATTTTCTTTTGTTGTTTTACTATCAATCCATAAATATATTTTAGGATTTTTTTGTGTACATAGTAATGACTTTATTGAAAGTACATGTTTTTCATTTATTTTTCCATACCAATATGAATGGTATGATATATTTGTGTTAATATTTTCTTTTTTATTATTTTCTAAATTATTTTTTAGGTATTCTATAGCATATTCATTGTCTGTATATAGTTTTGAATCATCAAGATGTTTAAAATTTGTATATTTTTCTCCAGATATAGGCATATCAGGGAATTTGACTTTTTTAAAATTAAAAAATATCATATATTCCCCCATAGAATATACAATTTAACATTTATCAAGGTTGATAAAAATTGTTTACATAATAAAAAAATTATTTTACGGTAATATTTGCGATGCGATGCGATGCGATGCGATGCGATGCGATGCGATGCGATGCGATGCGATGCGATGCGATGCATATTTTACTCCGTTGTTATTTTTTTATATAAAAACATCATATTATAATTTGAACTTAAAGTCAACTTAAAATTGTTTTATTAATTATATTTTTGTAGTTTTAAAATAAAAGGCTTAAGTTTACAATTAACTCAAGCCTTTTTATTTTTTATTAAATACTAATTGTTTTTTATCATGTACAAGATTCGCAAACTTCTTCTAGTTCAAAATTAGATTTAGGGGTTTTCATATAGTATAATGTTTTAAGTCCTAAATCCATGGCATATTGAATATCTTCCCAAAGCTCTTTAGCAGAATCCGGCTTAACATAATATAAATTTAATGACTGAGACTGATCTATATATCTTTGTCTTACAGCAGCAAGTTCTATTATTGTTTTTGCAGGTATAGCCCAGCATCTTTCATAATATTGTCTGTTTTTCTTTATATTAGGTACTAAACTAGGAAGCGTTTGTATTCCTTCTTCTACGAAAAATAAATCCACAATAGGTTCTATGCTTTCTGTAGCAGATACACTTTTTCCTGATGTAGCTGTAGGAGCTATAGCACCATGGAATGAAAAACGAACTCCGCTTGTTTTTATTTCTTCTGCTAGTTTATCCCATTTTTCTTTATCAAGTTTTACATCAAGTTTATTATTCTTATTTTTATTTAATAATGATATATGAAAAGGAGTTAATCCTTCTTTCCATTTTGACTCATTAAATGTTTTATAAGGCCCTCTCTCTTTTGAAAGTATATTAGAAGCTTCATATATATGATAATATAAATCATCAAAAATTTGATTTGTAAATTCTAAAGCCTCTTTATCTGTATATTTCAATTTATTAAAAGCAAGAAGATTTGCATAATTAATAACTCCTATTCCTATGGGCCTATTCTTTTTATTAGCAATTTCACCTTCTTTTACGGGATAAAATTGTGTATCTATTATATTATCGCATCCTCTTAAAAGCGTATAACAGAATGATTTTTTCTTTTCTGGTGTGAAACCTACCCATGACATTAGATTAACTGATACTAAATTACATATTCCAATTTCACCGCTTTTTTTTCTTTGTATAATTTCATATTCGCCGTCTTCATTTATAACATATTTTTCTTTTATAAGTTTTGAAGGATAGGAAGGTATAACTATTTCCTGACAAAGATTTGAAGCTCCTACAAATTTATTAACCATATTCTGTTCATTTATATTATCAACAAATGTTAAATATAAATTTCCTGTTTCCTGCCTTACTTTTAATATTTGAAATAATAAATCTTTAGCCCTTATTTTCTTTTTTCTTATAGAAGATTTACTTTCATAATACATATAAGCAACATTAAATTTTTCACCATATTCTTCATTAAGGAGAGGTGTTTCCTTAGGATCAAATAAAGTTATGTATCCATCTTTATTTACACGTTCTCTAAATATATTGCTTATTCTAATAGAGTAAACTAATTTTCTAGCTCTGGTATCTTCAGTTCCTCCTGCATCTTTTAGCATAATCAAATCAAGTACATCCAAATGCCACCAAGGAAAAGTAATAACACATGCACCTTTTCTAACTCCTCCTTGATTGAATGATGATATAGTTTGTTCTACTCTTTTTATGAATGGTATAGGTCCGTCAGAACGTCCTCTGTTAGTTTGTATTGTAGAGCCAGAAGCACGTATATATGAAGCATCATAAGCTATTCCTCCAGAAAATTTAGAATATAATGCCATATTGCTGTCTGTTTGATTCAAGCTCCAAGTATCATCATCAGGGGTATTTAATATACAGCTTGCAAGCTGAGCCTTTACTGTCATACTGTTAGCTATTCTAGGTGTTGCAAAAGTAACTTCATGTTTTGATAGCATATCATAAGTTCTTTTTATATATTTTAATCTCTCATTTTTGCTTATTTCTAATTTGTCTTTATTATTTCCTTTATAATAATCATCATAAAATGAGAACATAGCAGCTACCATATATGTTATTTGAGGAAGCTCTAGTTTTTTATTTCCTATGTTTTTACAGTATTTTTTATAGAATATTGCAAGTCCCTTATATGTAAAAAGCAAATCTCTGTCAGGTTCTATCATAGAATTTATTTTATCTAGTTCTTTATCTGTAAATAATTTTATTATATCCTTGTCGTATATTTTATATTTTATTCCTTTTTTCAAGAAATTTTTTATATGCGGATATGAACCTATTTTTTTAAGTCCGCATGTTTCTTTATATATCTTCATTAAATAAAGTTTTTCTGCTATAGTATCATAAATAGGGTATAAAGGACTTATCATATTAACAGCGGTATTTATGAGCTCATCATATAATACTTCTATTTTCATTTTATCATTAATTTTTATATTTAATCCTTCCAGAATTTGATTGGTGAATGCTTCTTTACCTTCTGTAGCCCAATTTATAACCTTTCTCAGTTTTTCCTCATTGTACGGCTCTTCTCTTCCATCTCTTTTTATTATAATATGCTTTTTACCTTTTCCAAATTCTATCATAATTTACCCCAGTTATTATAAATCGTTCTTTAATGCACCTTTTTGATAAGATGTATTAGTAGTTTCCTGTAAGGCTGCATTTTGTTTGTTTATATCTCTATAGCTGTTAAACCAATCTATTATATCAGATTTCTTTTCAGATAAATATTCAGTTTCAACTCCTATCTCTTTTAATCTCACTCCAGCCCAATATTTTATAAAATGTTCGCTTACAGAGGAGTTGATACCTAATACTTCTTTATCATCAAATAGATATTTAGCCCATTTTATCTCTTCATTTACAGTAAATTCTGTCATTGCTTTAGCCATATCATTAAACCAACCATTTTTAAATAGGTGAGAAAAACCTTGATTATCCTCTTTTCTAAGAATAGTCATTACATTTTTACCAGTAGGTACATGAACATTTAATTCATCATGTGCTATCAATTTAATAGTTTTTGTAAATCCGGCTATAGCATTATCATAACTGTTATTTATTGTAAAAGTTACAAGAAATGAAAATGGAAATTTTATACCTTCAAGCAAATATATTCCAACTAATAATTTTAAGATAGCTTGTTTTTTCTCATCTAATGAAGCATTTGACCCTTCAAGATTGCATAATTCATCAACATTTCCAAACAGTTCAACTTCTTTCTCCATTCTATGTTTTACGAACTCATCATTATAAACCAAATCTAATGTATCAGTTGCTTCATGTCCGAATACCTCAGAAAGTCCGTAAGAGTAGCTTTCAGCATGTATATTTTCCTCTATTGCTATTCTGGCATAAAGAATAGACCATATAGAACTAGTTACAATTCTATTTAATATTGATGAAAATCCGCTTGTAACCCCGCTGTCCATTAATGTTTGATATGCTATGTTTAATTTAAAAGCCCTTTGAGCATCTTCCGGAAGTGAAGAAAATCTAGTTTTATCAGATTTGTAATCAACTTCTTTAGAAAACCATGTATTTCCTTCACTTGCTTCTTTTAATTTTCTAGCTATTTCATGACTTACAGAGTCTATTCTTATATAGTGACCGAAATCTCCAAAAAATATTCTTTCATTTTCTGGTTTTTTATCTATATCAATTACTTTCATTTATATCTCCTATGTATTTTTATGTATTTTAGAATTTAATTAGTTATTCTAATTTTATTTTTTATATTTGTCAAGGAATTTTATTTATTGTAAATATAATCAATATTTTTGTTATAAAACATTTTGTACTTATTTTTTAATATTGTTGAAGTTATTATTGACATAGCTTAATACCGTGATAAAATATATGGATTAAAAAATTATGTATTTATTAAATGCTGAATATTTAAAGGGGTTTTGTATGAGTTTAGATAGTTTAAAAAGTCTTGATTCAAAAGAGGTTTTTAGATGGTTTGCTGAGATAAGTAAGATTCCAAGAGAATCAGCCCATGAAAAAGAAATTAGCGATTTTTTAGTAAACTTTGCAAAAGATAGAAATTTAGAAGTTTATCAGGATAAAGAAAATAATGTAATTATAAAGAAAAAAGCTTTTTCAGGATATGAAAATTTAGAACCTGTTATAATACAGGGACATATGGATATGGTTTGTGAAAAAACAAAAGAATCAAATCATGATTTTAGAAAAGATCCTATAGAATTAATACTTGAGGGAGATATTTTAAGAGCTAATAATACGACTTTAGGTGCTGATGATGGTATTGCGGTTGCTTTTGCTCTTGCTTTGCTTGATTCTAACGATATACCTCATCCGGCATTGGAAGTTTTAATAACAACGGCAGAAGAAACTAGTATGCATGGGGCATTTTATGTTACTTCTGAGCATTTACAAGGAAAGACTCTTATAAATATAGATGCTGAGGAAGAGGGAGTATTCTTTGTCAGCTGTGCAGGCGGTATTAATACAATAATCGATTTTGATATTGTTAGAGAATCGAATAGTAATGATGCTTTAAAAATAGAAATTTCCGGACTTAAAGGCGGACATTCCGGTATGGAAATTCATAATCAAAGAGCTAATGCTATTAAGATTTTATCTAGGATTTTGTATTCTGTAAAAAATGATATTAATATTCACTCTATATCCGGCGGTTCTAAACGTAATGCTATAGCAAAGAATTCTGAGGCTATAATAACTTCCAACAATATAGATAAAGTGAAATCCAGCATAGAAGAGATTTCTAAAAATATAAAAAATGAATATAAAATAGAAGATCCTGATATGAAAATATCAATTTCTAAATGTGATAATATTAAAGAATGCTTTACTAAAGAGTTAACAAATAATGTTATAGATTTTCTTATGCTTACACCGGATGGAGTTCTTTATATGAGCAGGGATATTGAAGGTTTAGTACAAACAAGTGCCAATAATGGTGTATTAAAAGAGGAAAATGGAAAGTTAAATTTAGTTATATCAATAAGAAGCTGTGTTGAAAGTTCATCTATGGAAATTGTAGCGAGAGTGGAGGATATAGCATTGAGAACAAATGCCCATTTTAAGGCGTCAAGTGGATATCCTGCTTGGCAGTATGATCCTAATTCAAAGATAAAAGATGTAGCTGCTGAAGTATACAAAAAAGTTACAGGTAAAGATGCTGAAATGAAAGCTATACATGCAGGTTTGGAATGCGGCATATTAAAGAAACCTCTTCCAAATGTTGATATGATAAGTATGGGACCTAATATTTATGATGTACATACTCCTAAAGAACATTTAAGCATATCTTCTGTTGATAGAATGTGGAAGTTTTTAAAAGAGCTTATTATTAATATAAAATAATTTCATAATAAGTTTTTTAAATTATTATAAATAAAGAATACTATTGAAAAATTATTGATATTAGTATATTATATTTATACTATAATATTTAAGGATATAATAAAATGACAACAGACAGAGAAGAATTAGAAGCACTTTTATATCAAACTAGATTAAGAATAGATGAAAATCAAAAAGATGAAGTTTTAGACAGATTAAATAAAGATTTAAAGTTCATAGAAGAATTATTTGAAGTTAATGTTGATAATATTGCCCCTTTATATCATGTTATTGACTTACCTGAATATTTGAGAGAAGATGTTGCAGGAGAGACATTAAATAATGAGGTAATAATGGATCTATGCCGCAGCGGTGAATATGGTTATATAGTAGTTCCAGCCGTACCAGCAGCTTTAGAAAACAGCGAACATCAGGCTAAAAAATCTTAAATTATATAAAAAATACAGAGGTCATCAATTAATAGATGAATTATTCTTATGATAAAGAAGAAATAAAAAAAGAAAAAAGGAATACCATCAAGGCTATTTTAAAACCTTTTATCTTTATATATTATAGGAGCAATAGTCTTCTGTACAGAGCTGTTGCCAGATTTATATTAGGTTTTATATTAGCTTTTATTATTTTTGGTATTGTTACTTTATTCGTAAGGTTTGATAGAATGAAAAGTTCAACGATGATGAATACTATTGAACCTAATGAGATATTGATTACTTCAAAATTTAAGTATGCAGTTGCATTAAGACCTTTTGTATCACAGCTTACGGGTAAAACATTTATATTTTCAAGGCCTAAAAGAGGTGATATTGTATTTATGGTAGACCCTAGAACTGAAAGAGAATTTTTTTTGAAGAGATTTGCTTCATATTTTGTATATTTTGTAACTTTTGGAAATGTAAATATATCAAAAACCAGATATTTAATAAAACGGGTTATAGGGCTTCCAAATGAAACTATAGAAATTAGAGATAAAGCTGTATATATTAATGGAGAGATATTAAATGAACCTTGGGCCAATATAGGAAGTGATAATAGAATATTAGATAAAGAAGTTTCATCAAGAGATAATTTCGGTCCTTATATTATAGGTTATAATGAATATTTTGTTTTATCTGATAACAGAGATTATGGTTATGATAGCAGAGATTTTGGTAATGTTCATTTTTCATTAATAGACGGAAAAGTCATTTCTAAATAATATTATTAAACTGCTATATGAAATTAAATTATACTCATACTTTATGTGCAAGCTATATAGGATATATTAATCAGTCAATAATCAATATATTTCCACCTCTTATTTTTATAATGTTTCAAAAAGATTTTAATATATCATTAACCCAAATAGGATTGCTTGCATCTTTTAACTTTGCTGTACAGATAATTGTAGATTTATTAGCAATAAAATTTATAGATAAAATAGGATACAGAATTCCTATAGTTGCAGCACATATATTTTCTGCTTTAGGATTATTTTTACTTGGGATATTACCTTTTTATATAGAGCCTTATTTGGGTATACTTATATGCTTCTTTATTAATGCTGTAAGCGGAGGATTAATAGAAGTTTTGGTAAGTCCTATAGTAGAAGCACTTCCAGATAAACAAAAAACTAAAGCTATGAATATACTTCATTCATTTTATTGTTGGGGTTCAATGCTTGTGGTTATAGCTTCAACATTATATTTTAATATATTCGGTATTGAAAATTGGAAATATATGTCAATGATTTGGGCTATTATACCATTTGCTAATATATTTCTTTTTGCTAATGTACCGCTTAATCTTTTGAAAACTCATGAAGATAATATGAAAAGTGATAATACAGTTTCTATTAGAAAATTATTATCTGTGAAAATAGTTTTAGTATTTGTTGTACTTATGATATGTGCCGGTGCTAGCGAACAATCTATTGCTCAATGGGTATCATTATTTGCAGAAGTTGGTCTTAATGTTAATAAAACAGTTGGTGATATATTTGGTGCTTGTATGTTTGCATTCTGTATGGGTATAGTAAGACTTATTTATGGGATGAAATCTGAAAGTATCAATATAGAAAAAGCATTGATAATATCATCTTTATTTTGTGTTTTTGGTTATATTCTAACAGTATTTAGTACATATCCTTTTTTATCTTTAATAGGATGCGGGATATCAGGTTTATCAGTTGCTATAATGTGGCCTTCTGTATTTAGCCTTGCAGCAAAGACTTATAATAAAGGCGGTACAGCTATGTTTGCTATGCTTGCTTTGGCAGGAGATATAGGATGCTCTATTGGTCCTGGTATAGTAGGTATTGTTTCAAATAACAATCTTATAATTGAAAAATTTAGTAATATTATACTAAATAATAATAATATTCAGTTATCAATTAAGGTAGGTCTTTTCTTTTCAATATTTTTTCCTATACTTATGTTCATAACTTTATTTTTATTCAAAAAAATAAGAAATTATAATATTAATTAAAAAGTCATATTTAATTAGTTTCTTTTTTGTGTATAATTATACAATAGGGAGAGAATTATTATGAGTGAAAAAAGCAAATTAAATAATAGAGATGAAACTTCTTTGGCAGGAAAAGAAAAGAAATTATCAAAATATGCTTATGGTGGTATAAAAGGCGAGGATTATATGCCGTTTGTACCATCAAATATTAATATGCCTGAGATGACAGTATATTCTATTATTTTGGGTGTCGTTTTTGCAATTATATTTGCTTCTGCTAATACATATTTAGGTCTTAAAGTAGGTCTTACAATATCTTCAGGTATTCCTGGTGCCATACTTTCTATAGCTATATTCAAAAATTTATTTAAAAGAAATAATATATTAGAATCAAATTTAACATCAGCACTTTCTGCATCAGGACAGTCAATAGCAGCAGGTGTTATATTTATACTTCCAGCAGTAATTTTATTCGGAATGGATCTTTCCGTATTGACCATAGTTACTATTACAGCATTGGCAGCTTTGATGGGATGCTATTTTATTACACCTATAAGAAGATATTTAATTGTAGAAGAGCATGGAAAATTAATATATCCGGAAGCTATGGCTCAATCTGAGGTTTTGGTTATAGGAACAGAGGGCGGTAAAGGATTAAAATATGTTTTAACAGGATTATTTTCTGGTTTTGTATATAAGCTGCTTTCAGGAGGCTTTGGTTTTTGGAAAGAAAAAGCATCTTATGTAATACATTCGTATCAAAATACTATGATAGGAGTTGATACATTAGTTTCATTGCTTGGTCTTGGCTTTATTATTGGTATAAGAAGTTCTGCCATAATGTTTGCAGGAGGTGTCATGTCATGGCTTGTATTTATACCGCTAATAAAATATTTTGGTTCTAATCTTGATGTAGTTATATTTCCATCAAAATCTTTAATATCTAATATGACTGCACAAGAAATTTGGAGCAGCTATATTGTTTATATAGGTGCTGGTGCTTTAGCTATGGGAGGCTTCATATCTTTAGGTAAATCTGTTCCAACCATAATAAGTTCATTAGCTAAGTCCATAAAAAATATTAATAATAATTCATACAATATTGACAGAATAAATAGAGATGCCCCTATTAGAATGATTTTATTAGCAGCTGTAATTGGTTTTGTAGGAACTTGTTTTCTTCCAACTATAAAAGGCGGTGTATTGGGAGGGTTGTCAGCCGTATTATTTTCTTTCTTTTTTGCAGTTGTATCTGCCAGCATAGTAGGCATTGTTGGGGCAAGCAATAATCCCGTTTCAGGAATGACTATAGCTGCACTTCTAATAGTTGCTTCAATATTTAAACTTACAGGATATATAGGAGAATCTGGAATTAAAGCAGCACTTTTAGTTTGCGGTGTTGTATCAATTTCAACTTCAGCATCAGGAGGTACAACCCAATCATTAAAATCTGCATTTATAATAGGCGGTACTCCAAAGAATATTCAATTAGGTGTAGTTATATCTTTGATTGCGGCATCATTTGCTTCCGGAGCAACTCTTATTCTTATGCAGAATGTTTATGGGCTTGGAACTGACTCAGTACCAGCACCTCAGGGCGTATTAATGAAACTTATAGTTGAAGGTATAATGTCATCACAGCTTCCTTGGACTTTAGTTGTAATAGGTGCTTTTATAGCTGTATTTTGTTCTATGACAGATTTACCAGTTCTTGCAATTGCTTTGGGATTATATTTGAATATAAGTTTAACTGCTTCTATATTTATAGGTGCTTTAATTAGAAAATTGGTAGAATATAAATTTAGAAATGATAATAATTCAAATGAAAAGGCTATAAAGAAAGGAATATTATTATCATCTGGTTTAGTTGCTGGTGATTCTATAACAGGCGTAATAATTGCTTTAATAACTGCATTTAATATAAAGATTAATTTTGGAGAAAAAATATTTGATTTTGGAAGTTCGTTATCATTTATAATGTATATTTTATTTGCAGTATTTATGTATTTGTATACTGTGAAAAAATCAAGAGATAATCAATATGAATAATATAGTTTTGTTACTATTAATTGCTTATTGAAAACTAAATTAATAATTCAATTAAATTTGAGCACTTTTTTAAAAATATATGTATAAATATAATATTAATTATTAGCTTTACAAGTAATATTCATATTTTTATTTTTTATATGTTGTTTTTATTATAATATTAATATATATTTGTAGGGACATATTTTTTGGAGATTTTTATATGGTATATAACAGTATTCTTGATTTAATAGGTAACACTCCTATTGTAAGATTAAAAAATATAGAATCAAAATTTAATTTAGGAAGTAAAATAGAACTTTATGGAAAAGTAGAAAAAGGCAATCCTGCTGGTTCTATAAAAGATAGAGCAGTTAAGCAAATAATAACGGATTTACTCAAAGATGGTAAATTAAAATCTGGAGATACTATAATAGAGCCTACATCAGGCAATACAGGCATAGCTATGGCAGCTATAGGAAGATATTTAAAATTAAATGTTATAATAGTTATGCCTTCTTCTATGTCTGAAGAGAGAAGAAAATTAATAAGAGATTATGGCGCCAAATTAGAATTAGTTGATGGAGGAATGGATGCTGCTGTAGAAAGAGCTGAGCAATTAAATAGAAAAATTCCAAATTCTATTATTCCTGGACAATTTGTAAATGAATCTAATGTTATGGCGCATTATATTACAACAGCTGTAGAGATATTTAAAGATATTTCAAATGTGGACTATATTTTTGCAGGTATAGGTACAGGCGGTACTATTACAGGAATAGGGCAATATGTAAGAGATAATAATAAAAAAACACAAGTTATAGGAGTTCAGCCTGAATCATCACCTATACTTACAAAAGGAAAAACAGGTTCTCATAAAATACAAGGTATAGGTCCTAATTTTGTACCTAAAATTTTAGATTTGAATGTTGTAAATGAAATAGTAGATGTGTCAGATGATAATGCCATTAATACAGCAAAAGATATATGTTTTAATGAAGGTTTGTTTGTTGGAGTATCATCAGGGGCATGTGTATATGCTGCAATTGACTTTTCTAAAAAATTAAAAAGGGAAGAAAAACCTATTAAGTTCCTTTGTATTTTACCTGATACAGGGGAAAGATACTCTTGGAATTAATTTATTATTGGATACGATTATGAAATTAAAAACTTTTAGCGAATTACCAAATCAAAAATATATTAAAGAAATGATTAAACTTGTAAGAGATTATGCTTTTCCAAATTTTTTTAGAGAATCAGAAAATAGAGATATGGTAAAAAAAAGCATAGCAAAACTTTATATGAAAATAGTTACAGATGATTCAGCATTACTTGATTTCATAGAACAATTAGATGATATTACATTAAGTTTAGAAAGAGATTTAGAGTTCTTTTTTCAATCAGATCCTGCGTCAAAATCTTATGATGAAATAGTATTAACATATCCAGGTTTTAGGGCTATATTTCATTATAGAATAGCACATATATTTTATAATCAAAAAGAATATTTAATAGCAAGAACTATATCTGAATTTGCACATTCCAAAACAGGTATAGATATTCATCCTGGCGCATCTATAGGAGACTATTTTTTCATAGATCACGGAACAGGTATTGTTATAGGTGAAACTACAATAATAGGACACCATGTTAAAATCTATCAAGGTGTTACATTAGGTGCTTTATCTTTGACTAATGGCAGAAGTCTGGAAGGTAAGAAAAGACATCCTACGGTTTGCGATTATGTTACTATATATGCTAACGCTTCAATATTTGGAGGAAATACAGTTATAGGGGAGAATGCTATTATTGGAGCTAACTGCATTGTTTTAGAATCAGTTGAAGAAAATAAAAAAGTAACTTTATAATTAAAAATGTTTTAATTAAAGAGAGGGAAGCAGTATTTGCTTCTCTTTTTTTGTTCTTTATGTATTAATTTTATAATAAATATAGTTTATGCAATTGAAATAATTATTAACATAATATATTATTATGTTAATAAAGTTATGTTAATAATGTACTTTAAATTAAATAAAGGATTTTTATATGGCTTCAGTTATAACATTTGGTGAAATAATGCTAAGATTATCTCCTCCGTCAAATTTAAGATTCGTTCAAACGGATTCTTATGATGCAAGATTCGGAGGGGGAGAAGCTAATGTATCTTTTGCATTATCAAATTTTGGAGTTGATACTTCATTTGTAACAAAACTGCCGAATAATGATATAGGTCAGGCTTGCATCAATGAATTAAGAAGATATGGAGTTGAAGTTTCAAATATAGTTTTGGGAGGAGATAGAATAGGTATATATTTTTTTGAGAAAGGTGCAAGTCAGAGAGGATCAAAAGTTATATACGACAGAGCTAATTCTTCTATATCAAAATCCTGTAAAGAAGATTTTAATTGGGATAAGATTTTTAATAATGCTAAATGGTTTCATTTAACTGGTATAACTCCAGCACTTGGAAAAAATGTTGCTGAAATATGTATTGAAGCTTGTAAGAAGGCCAAAGAGAAAGGCTTAACTATAAGTTTAGATTTTAATTTTAGAAAGAAATTATGGACATCTAAAGAAGCTAATGAGACTATGAGTAAATTAATGCCTTATGTCGATATATGTGTTGCTAATGAAGAAGATGCTGAAAAAGTTTTTGGCATAAAAGCAAAGGATTCAAATGTTATAGAAGGTAAGTTATCACATGAAGGATATAAAGATGTTGCAAAGGAAATAGTAGATAGATTTAATGTAAAAAAGGTTGGTATTACTTTAAGAGGCTCTATTTCAGCAAGTGAGAATTTATGGTCTTGTATGCTTTATAATGGCAGTGAATATTTCTTTTCAAAAGAGTATTTAATAAAGATCGTTGATAGAGTAGGTGGAGGAGATAGTTTTGCTGCAGGACTTATATATTCATTCTTGAATGGTAAAGATGACAGAGAAGCATTAGAGTTTGCTACAGCATCCAGCTGTTTAAAGCATTCCATAGAAGGTGATTTTAATGTTGTAACGGTTGATGAGGTTATGACTGTTTATAATGGAGATGCTTCCGGACGCATACAGAGGTAATTAAGTGATATTAAGAATAATTATTTATTTGGTGTTGTGAAATGATTTTAGATTTAAACAAAACATATATAAAAGTCTTAAAAAAACAAAATATTTTAATACTTGGAGCTACTCCAAGAAGCGGAGTTAGTATTGCTAATATTTTATATGATATTAATACTTCTATGAATCTTAATATCAAATATGCATTAAGCGATAGTAAAAGTGAAAATGAACTTCAGGAGAGTATCAATGCTTTAAAAGATAAAGAAGCAAAAATTTTTTTTGGAAATCAGGAATTATCTATTTTAGATAATATTACTCTTATAATAATTTCTCCTGGAGTGCCTCGTACTATTCCTATAGTTGCTGAGGCTGAGAGACGCGGAATTAAAGTTATAGGTGAAGTAGAATTTGCATATAATCTTTTACCTAATAGAAATTATATTGCTGTAACAGGTACTGATGGAAAAACGACAACAGTTACTCTTATTCACAAAATAATCAGCTCTTATAAAAAGGCTAAACTTTTGGGTAACGTAGGAAATACATTTTCTAAAGAGATTGAAAATATAGAAGAAGATGAAGATGTTGTATTAGAGCTTTCAAGTTTTCAATTAGAAACCGTTGAAAAATTTCATGCACATATAGGTGTTATATTAAATATAGCAGAAGATCATCTTGATAGATACAGCAATATAGAAGATTATTTCAATGCCAAAAAAAATATAAGTATTAATCAAAACAAAAATGATTTTCTTATACTAAATTATGATAATATATACAGTAATATATATTATAACGAACTTCTTAATAATTGTAAGATGAAACTTTTAACATTTTCTTTAAAAAGTAAATTTGCTGATATTTATTATAATGAAGAAGATGAATGTATATATTATAATAATGAAAAACTCTTTTCTATAAAAGACAGAAAAATATTAGGAAGACATAATGTAGCAAATATATTGGCAGCAGTATTAGTATGTTTGAAAGATAATATACCTGTTGATCATATAGAGAATGTTGTTAATAATTTCAAAGGTATAGAACATAGATTAGAAGTAGTTGCTATAATCAATGGGGTTCGATATATTAATGATTCAAAAGCTACATCTATGAATGCTGTAACAAGTGCTTTGAAATCTTTTGATAGAAATATCATATTAATAATGGGCGGACGTAATAAAAATATAGATTTCACTCCTTTAAATAGTCTTTTGGAAAATAGGCTTAAGAAACTTATACTTATAGGAGAAGCTGCTGAAGCACTTAACTCTATGCTTCATTTTGAAAACAAGATTATAATAAAAGATTTTACAGATGCATTTAATTATGCTTCTGCCATATCTATAGATGGAGATACAGTACTTCTTTCTCCGGGATGTGCTAGCTTTGATATGTTTAAAAGCTATGAGGAGAGAGGTAAATGTTTTAAAAATTTAGTATATAAACTTGGTAATATTTCGGAAGAATAATATAACAATTATTATATTTTTTGTATTTGAATATTTTTTAAAATTGTTATAGAATTATTGACTAATAAAAATAAAAAATATTTAATTTGAAAATAGAATATGGCTAGAAGTATTATAAACATAGTAAATATATCTAAAAGATTTGTTCATAAGGTTTTGCTTGATAATGTTAATTTGCTTATAGAAGAGAAATCTAAAATAGGCATGATTGGAAGAAACGGAGCGGGTAAAACTACTCTTTTGAAAATTCTTATGGGAATTGAAGAGCCTGATGACGGAGAAATAATACTTTCTGATGATGTAAGAATAGGTTATTTACGTCAGCAGGGGGATTTTGATGAAAATGAAAAGGTTATAGATTATCTTGTAAGAATTACAGGAAAAGAATCTTGGAAATGTTCTAAAATAGCAAGCAGATTTGGTATAGATCATATAAAAGTTAATTATAATTTAGGCAATTTATCGAGCGGCTATAGAATGAGAGTTAAACTTTCTGAGATGATGCTTTATGAACCTAATTTTTTAATACTTGACGAACCTTCAAACTTTTTGGATTTGAATACATTAATAGATTTAGAAAATTTTTTAATGGATTATAATGGTGGATTTTTAATAGTTTCGCATGATAGGGAATTTTTAAAAACTACTTGTGAAAAAACCATAGAAATGGAAAATGGAAAAATTACATATTTTCCAGGAGATATAGAAGATTATTTTGAATATAAAGAAGAAAAAGAATATACAATAAAAAAGTATAATAAAAATATCGAAGAGAGAAAAGCACATTTAGAAAGATTTGTAGAAAGGTTTAGATACAAAGCTACAAAGGCTAAGGCTGTTCAATCACGCATAAAGCAGATAGAAAAATTAAAGACTATAGAGATAACTCATCCTGCTAAAAATGTAAAAATCAAATTGCCTGAAGTTCCTGAAAAAAAAGGTTTTGCATTGATTTCTGATGATCTTGTAATAGGGTATGGAGATAACATAGTTGCTGAGAGCGGACGTATTGAGATCCCTAGAGGAAGCAGGGTTGCTGTTCTTGGACAGAATGGAGAAGGTAAAACTACGTTTTTAAGAACTATAGCAGGAAGGCTTAATCCTATTTCTGGAAGCTATAATTATTCTTATGGTATAAAGATAGCATATTTTGGAGAGGATACGTATAAAAATGTTACAGCAAATGATACAGTTTTGTCATATTTGAAAAAGAATGCCAAACAAGGACTTCTTAGTCAGGAGTTATTAACTCTTTTAGGTAGTTTCTTATTTTCTGGGGATGATGTTAATAAAGATGTTAAAGTTTTAAGCGGGGGCGAGATGGCAAGACTTTCTCTTCTTTCAGCTATTACTCAATGTGCTGATGTGCTTATATTAGATGAGCCTACAAATCATTTGGATTTTGAAACTGTTGAGGCATTAGCATCTTCATTAAGAGATTACGGAGGAACAATATTTTTTACTTCGCATGACAGAACTTTTGCAAGTTTGCTTGCTGATACTATTATAGAGGTAAAGGATAAAAAACTTTCTCTTTATCCTTCAAATTATGAGGCTTATGTTTATAGAGTAAGACTTGATGCTTTGGAAGAGGAAGAAAGGGAATTAAAATATCAGGAGAATAATAAAGAAGTTTTAAGTAAAGATAATAATAGTTCAAATGGCGATGAAAAAAATAGTTATGAAGAAAGAAAGAAAATAAGAAATAAACTTTCTAAATATGAATCTTTGCTTAAAAAACATGAGAAACAGATAGAGGATTATAAGAAGGAAGAGGCTGAAATATTAAAATTTTTTGAAACTTCATTAGGATATGATGATGAAAAAAGCAGGAGACTTATGGAAGTAAAAAAATTAATAGAAGAAACAGAAAATGAATGGCTTTTAACTAATGAAGAAATAGATAATATAAAGTCTGCATTATAAATACTTTTATTATAAGGGAGAAAAGTAAATGAGAATTTTTAAAAATGCTAAAATTTATTCTATGGATAAAAATGATAATGTTTATGAAGCTGTTGCAGTTGATAATGGAAGGATATCTTTTGCAGGAACTAATGAAGAGGTATTAAAAAAATATCCTGAAGCAGAGGAAATAATAGATTTAGAAGGCAGAACAGTTATACCGGGATTTAATGACAGCAATGTTAATTTTGTTTCTTATGCACGTTTTAATACTATGCTTGATTTAAGCGAATGCAGATCTATAAGAGAGGTAATAGAAATTTCCAAAGAAGCAGAAAGATATAATGATTGGGTTATAGGAAGAGGTTGGAATCAGGATTATTTTGAAGAAAAGAGAATGCTTAATAAATATGATTTGGATAATATTTCTAATGAATATCCTGTTGCTTTTAGAAGATGCTGCGGGGAGATGATAGCTGCAAATAGTAAAGCTCTTGAAATATGCGGAATTACAAGAGATATGCAAAGCGATACTATAGATTTTGAGAATGGTTTGATAAGTTCAAAAGCTATGGCTTTGATTTTGGCTAAGATTAAATCATTTGAAATTGATACATTAAAATCTTTAATATTAGATACTCAGGAAGTTTTTTTCAAAATGGGTATTACTTCTGTTCAGGCAGATGATTTGAGAAGTTTGCCGGATTTAGATTACAGAAAAATTATAGATGCTTATCAAAAATTACATAGAGAAAAGAAATTAAAAATAAGAGTTTGTGAACAGGCTCAGTTTGTTAATAAAGAAGATATTGATGATTTTAGACAGTATTATTATTATCAATATATAGATGATGACAGATTTAAAGTAGGGCATATTAAATTTATAATAGATGGAGGTATAGGTTCAAGAACTGCACTTTTGAAAGAAGATTATAAAGATTCTAAAGGATTCAGAGGTGTTACTCAGTATAAGCAGGATGAACTTGATGAATTAGTTGAATATGCAAATAGTTTAGATTATTCTCTTGCTATACAGGCTACAGGGGACGGAGCTATTGAGATGGCTTTAAATGCAATAGATAAAATAAAGGATACTAAAGATTTCAAATATAGAAGAAATGGTTTAGTGCATTGTCAGATTACAGACAAAGAGTTGTTTGAAAGAATGAAAGAATTGAATGTTGGAATATATTATCAGCCTGTATTTTTAAATTATGATATGCATGTTGTTGAAGATAGAGTAGGACATGAAAAGGCTGCTACAAGTTATGCTTATAAAACAGCTATGGATATAGGAGTTAATATTGGTTTTGGTTCAGCTGGACCTATTGATAGTATTAATGTTATGGAAGGTATACATTGTGCAGTTAATAGGGAAGACTTGGAAGGATGGCCTCATGGCGGATGGATGCCTCAGGAAAAACTTACAGTGAAAGAAGCTGTTTATTTATATACTATGGGAAGTGCTTATATGTCTTTTGAAGACAGTGTAAAAGGAAGCATTGAAGAAGATAAACTTGCTGACTTTATAGTTTTGAATAGAGATATATTTGAAGTTGATACTAAAGAGATAAAAGATATTAAAGTATTAAAGACTATAATTGATGGAGATATAGTTTATAGTGCCTAATAATTATTTGATATAATTTTGTATATAATAAAGGATTTGGATTTTCCCAGATCCTTTTTTATTTTGATAGAAAATAGATTGAAACTTATTGTAATATTAGTAAAATATAATATGATATAGGAGCAGTTAATATTACACTGTCAAATATGTCAAATACTCCTCCATGACCTGGAAATAGTTTGCTTGAATCTTTGGTATCATACATTCTTTTTATAAGACTTTCACCCATATCTCCAAGAAAGCCTGTTATTGTAAATATTGAGGTTAATAATATTATTTGCGGAAGAGTAAAATTTGGTATATTTTTACCTAGAAAAATAGTTAAATATCCTTTAGAATATAGATAATAGTATAAAATTCCAATGGGTATTGTAAATAAAAACATTCCAACTAATCCTTCATAGCTTTTATTTGGTGAAGCACTATTAGAAAGTTTATGTTTTCCTATTTTTCTTCCAACAACATATCCTCCTGTATCGCTAAGCCAAGCACATAATAAAATAAATACTATATAATATTTTCCACTAGGCATAAAACGCATAAGAGATATATGCCATACTCCCAAACCAACATATATGAAGCAAAATACAGCAGTTAATATAGCCCTTCCTTTTTCTTCAAAAGTAGAAACATTTACTTTAAAAATATTTATTATGAATAATACTGCTATTAAAGCAAAAACCATTACTAAAGATAAATCCATTGAAGGATTTTTTGTTTCTATTATTTTATAAAGATTTGAAAAATCGCCTTTGAATACATTAAGTCCGCATATAGTTATTACATATCCTAAAACCATAGCTATCATTGATGCTATTACTGTTCTTAAATTTTTCTGTCTATGAACTTTTGCCATGTAAAATATTTCTAATGCACTAAGAATAGATATGGACAATATAAGAAGATGAAATAAATATATAACTTTATCATAAAACATTATTATGGTAAATAATGGAAGAGTAATTGCTACAGATATTAACCTTTTTTTCATGATAAATCAAAGACCTCCATATCTTCTATTTCTATTAGAGTATTCATCTATAGCTTTTTTGAAATTGTCTTTAGAGAAATCAGGCCATAATATATCAGTAAAATATAATTCACTATATGATGCCTGATACATAAGAAAATTACTTAATCTTGATTCTCCAGATGTTCTAATTATAAGGTCAGGATCTGGTGTATCTTTTGTATATAAGTAATTTTTAATAAAATTTTCATCTATGTTTTCTATATCTATTTTATTATCTTTTACATCATAACATATATTTTTGATAGCATTTTTTAATTCGTCTCTAAATCCATAATTCAAAGCTAATATCACAGTTAATATCGGATTTTTACATTTCTCTAATGTTTCTTTTTCTGTTTCTTCTATTGTTTTTATAGTATCTTTTGGAAATGCTGTAATATCACCTATATGTTTTACTAATATATTATTTGAAATTAATCTTTTAATCTCTTTTTTATAAAATTCTTTTAATAATTGAAATAGAGCCTTCTTTTCTTCCTCAGGTCTTTTCCAATTTTCTGTAGAAAAAGCATATAGGGTCAAATATTTTATATTAATCTCACAGCATGCTTCTACTATATTGATTACATTTTCACTTCCTGCTCTATGACCATAACTTCTGCTTTTATTATGAGCATTAGCCCATCTGCCATTGCCATCCATGATTATAGCCACATGTGTAGGAATTTTCGACTCATCAGTAATCATATAGTATCTAATTCTTTTTCTTTTGCTGAGATTAGTTCATCAATCTTTTTAATATATAAATCTGTATCATTTTGTATTTTTTTCTCTTGAGACTTTGATTCATCTTCAGTAATTGTTTTATCTTTTAATTCTTTTTTTATTTTATCATTTTCATCTCTTCTTATATTACGAACAGCTATTTTAGCATCTTCTCCTCTATGTCTTACACCTTTTTTTAATTCTTCTCTTCTTTCTTTTGTAAGTTCGGGTACAACTATTCTAATATTTCCACCATCATTGAAAGGGTTAAAACCTAAATCAGCTTTCAATATAGCTTTTTCTATGTCACTAACTAAACCTTTGTCAAATGGCTGTATCATAATAGTTCTTGAATCCGGAGTTGAAATATTACCTACTTGTTTTAGTGGCATATTACTTCCATAAGCTTCTACTTTAACTCCGTCCAATATTGAAGCATTGGCTCTTCCTGTTCTTATACCTTTTAAATCATTTTGCAAACTTGAAATAGCCTTTTCCATTCTATCTTTATACGATTCTTTTGACATAGATAAAACCTCTTTAATTCTAAATAATATTTATTTTAATAGATTATAATTTAATATAATACTATTGTCAAGTTAATTCTTTATATAAGTTTATATGTATTTTTTAGATTAAAAATAAGTTTTTGTAAAATAAACTGAAAAATAGGAAAATTATTAATATTATATCTTATAATTTCTAAATTTAATTAAATATTATATAAATTCAATGCATTCTAAATTGTTTTTAATAAAATAAAAATTAATTTTGAATTATAGTATATTGAATTATTTATTTTATCTTATATAATTAAACTATGTATTTATTAGAATTTAAAGAAATATCAAAAGAAGTTATTTGGGGTGGAAATGTACTTGCTTCATTATATTCAAAGTCTTTTGATAAGAATAAAACTATAGGTGAGAGTTGGGAAATTTGTGATCTGCCTAATGATAATAATGTTGTGCTTAATGGAGAACTCAAAGGAAGAACTTTATCATCTTTAGTAAAAGAATATGGTACTAAACTTTTAGGAACAAAATTTAAAGAAGATTATTTTCCTCTTCTTATAAAACTTATAGATGCTAGAGATAAGCTGTCAATACAAGTTCATCCAGATGAAGAATATGCCAATAAAAGACATAATAAACATGGTAAAAATGAAATGTGGTATGTTATGAATACAGATGGCAATGCAAAACTTCTTATAGGATTAAAAGAAAATTTTACTAAAGAAGATTTAAAAAATGCTTTGAATGATAAAAAAAACATAGAAGATATGTTTAATTATTTTGATATTAAAGCAGGAGATGCTTTCTATATTCCTAACGGATGCATACATGCCATACTTGGTAATTCTGTTATAGCTGAGATACAAACGCCAAGCGATGTTACATATAGGCTTTATGATTGGAACAGAGTTGATAAAAATGGAAAATCAAGAGAACTTCATATAGAAGATTCATTTAATGTTATCAAAGATATAAATGCTTACAGTTTGAAATCTGATAAAAAAAATAAATTTAAAGATGCCTCATTGGAAATTAATACAGTGTTTTCAAATGAATATTTTACAGCTGAGGAATATATTGTTAAAGATAGTTTCTCTTCAAAAACTAATGATGAAAGTTTTGAAATAATTATTGTTATAGATGGTAATGGAATAATAAAATCTAATATAGATAATAATATTGTTAATCTCTATTCTGGAAAAACTGTTTTAATACCAGCCAGTTTAGGTGAATATATAATAAATACTGATAATAGTATAAAATTTTTGAGGATAACTTTATAATATGAGCTATATTATAGAATTAAAAGATGTTTATAAAACTTTTGGACCGCAAAAAGTATTAAATGGTGTTAATCTTAAAGTAAATAAAGGTGAAACATTATCTGTAATAGGTAATTCAGGATGCGGTAAAAGTGTTCTTATAAAACATTTAATAGGACTTCTTCAGCCGGATTCAGGTACAATAATAATAGATGGACATGATATCAATCAGATTTCAGATAATGAATTAACAGAAGTACGTAAAAAATTTGCCATGGTTTTTCAAGGTGCAGCTTTATTCGATTCATTAAACGTTTATGAAAATGTAAGTTTTGGATTAAGAAGAATAAAAAAAGGTATGCCTGAGGATAGAATAAAAGTAAAAGTTGCAGAAGTATTGGAGATGGTAGGTATGCCTAATATAGAACATAAAATGCCTTCAGAGCTTTCCGGAGGTATGAAAAAGCGTGTGGGATTAGCACGTGCTATAGCTATGGACCCTGAAATATTGCTTTATGATGAACCTACAACAGGTTTAGATCCTGTTATGTCCAGGGTTATAGACGATTTGATAGTAAAAATGCAGTCTATTCTTAATGTTACAAGTATAGTTATTACACATGATATGACTAGTGTATTTAGAATGTCAGATAGAGTTGTTATGCTGCATAAAGGACAGATTATAGAAGGAGGGGATCCTGATCATTTGCATGAGATAGAGAATCCTCATTTAAAGTTCTTTTTTATGAGTAGTATAGCTAAAAAAGGTGAAGATATAGAAAGTATAAGACCAAAAGATTAATATTATTTTTATATATAATTTTTAGGATAAGGACAGCATATGAAAAATAAAGTAAAATTAGGTATATTTTTTATCATTACTTTTGTAATATTTGTATGTGCAATAGTATTGCTAGGTAATTTCAAGTTGAAAGGTGATGGATATAGAATATATGTAGACTATGTATTTATCGGTGATTTGCAAGAAAATGGTAAAGTTTCATACAGAGGTGGCGGAATACAGATAGGTTTTATTGAAAAGATAAGCATTAATGCAGATGGTACAATAAGAGTAACTTTGTTTATAACAGATAAAACTGTTATTATACCAGAAGGTACAAAATTTTCTATACAAACAGTTGGTTTAGGATTGGGTGAAAAATATATAATGGTGTCTCCTCCAGCTATTGATACTACAGGTATGAAAAGTATAGCACCTGAAAGTGTAGTTAAAGGTGTTGAGCCTTTTAGTATAGAAACTACTTTGGGTTCTATAGGTGATATAGGGAAAGATTTAAATTTTCAAGAGTTTTCATCAATAATTACTAACCTCGCACAAACTATTAATATGATTTCAGATGTTATAGGTACTAATGAAGAAAATATTACAAAGTCTATTTCAAATGTTAATGACAGTTTATCACATATTAATAGCATTACAAAAGATTTAGCATCTGTTATCAATGATGTTGAAAAAGGAAATGGAACTGCAGGAGCTTTATTTAAAGATGATGCAATGAAGACTAATATTTCAGCAATAATTACTAATTTGAGAATATTTAGCGAGAAATTAAGAGATAATCCTTCTGTTCTTCTTTTTAGAGAAACAGAGAAGAAATAATAGTTTTTGTTTATGGAGGATACATGATAGATGATCTTATGACTTTAATAATGAAAGGTGTTTCAGGAAATAAAGTTAAAAAAAATAAATTGTCAGATAAGGAAATAGAGTATATAAAGATACAGGATGAAATAAAAAAATTTTCTAAGAGTAAGTTAAATAGATGTTTAAAAGATGCTGAAAAAATAGCAATTAAAGCTGGTAAATTTTCTTTAAAATACTTTGGATGCCCAAAAAAGGTTTCAAAAAAAGGAAAGACAGATTTATTTACAGAAATAGATGTTAAAAATGAAGCTATAATAAGAGAATATTTGATGAAAAAATACCCCGATTTTGGATTTTTTGGCGAAGAATCTAATAATCCGGATAATAAAGATTTTCTTTGGATAGTAGACCCTATTGATGGAACAAGTAATTTTATACATGGATACCCTTTTTATTGTGTATCAATAGGCTTAGCTTATAAGGGAATACCTATAGTTGGTGTTATATATGCCCCTTTAACCGATTCTGTTTATAAAGCACATATAAAATCAAAAGCATATAAGAATAATAATGTAATTAGAGTTAGTAATAATAATAAATTAATAGAATCTGTTGTAATAACTGGTTTTTATTATAATGCAAGTGTTGATGATGATTTTTTGCATGACAGGATGATAGATTTTGCTAATATGGTTAAAAGAACTTTAGCCTTAAGAAGAGACGGTTCGGCGGCATTAGATATATGTATGGTGGCAGAGGGTGCTGCTGATGGTTTTTTTGAGTATGGATTATCTCCTTGGGATGTATGTGCAGGAACTATAATATTAAAGCAAGCTGGTGGAATGGTAAGTAATATAAAAATGAATGAATATAATATCTTTTCAAAAAAACAATATATAGCAAGCAATAAAAAAATTCACAAAGAAATGATAAATGTACTTGAATAAGTTTGCAATAAATATAAAATATATTAACTCAATAATTTTAATAATTTAAAGGAATATTTTATGGTAGAGGGAAAAAGAGGAAAAATTATTCAGGTTGTAGGTTCTACCCTAGATGCTGAATTTGAAGAAGGTCATCTTCCTCCTATATTAAATGCACTTTATATAGATAAAGAAGTAGAAGGAATTCAAAGACATATAGTTTGTGAAGTTCAGCAGCATTTGGGCGGCGGAAGAGTAAGAGCTATAGCTTTAGAATCTACAGATGGTTTATCAAGAGGAGACGATATATTTGATAGCGGAAATCATATAATGGTTCCGGTTGGAAATGAAACTATCGGTAGAATATTCAATGTATTAGGTCAAACAGTTGATAAAGGAGAACCTATAGTTGCTAAAGAATATAGATCTATACATGCTGCTCCTCCAAAGTTTGAAACATTAGAACCTAAATTGGAAATTTTTGAAACAGGCATCAAGGTAATAGACTTATTAGCTCCTTATATTAAAGGCGGAAAAACAGGTTTATTCGGTGGTGCTGGGGTAGGAAAGACAGTTCTTATAATGGAGCTTATACACAATATAGCAAGCGAACATGGTGGATATTCAGTATTTGCTGGTGTTGGAGAGAGAACTAGGGAAGGAAATGATTTATGGTGCGAGATGAAAGAGTCTGGTGTTATAAATAAAACTTGCTTAGTTTATGGACAGATGAATGAACCACCTGGAGCAAGACTAAGAGTAGCATTATCAGCATTAACTATGGCAGAATATTTTAGAGATTCAGCTGGTTTGGATGTATTATTATTTATTGATAACATTTTTAGATTTACTCAAGCTGGAAGTGAAGTATCAGCATTGCTTGGACGTATGCCTTCAGCTGTAGGTTATCAGCCTACTTTGGCAACAGAGATGGGAGGATTGCAGGAGAGGATAACATCCACTAAAAATGGTTCTATTACTTCAATACAAGCGGTTTATGTACCTGCTGACGACCTTACAGACCCAGCTCCGGCTACAGCATTTACACACCTTGATGCTACTACTGTATTATCAAGAGAAGTTAGTGAAAAAGGTATATATCCTGCAGTAGATCCTTTGGCTTCAACAAGCAGAATATTGGATCCTAATATTTTAGGTCAAGAGCATTATGATGTTGCTAGAAAAGTTCAACATATACTTCAAAGATATAAAGATTTACAGGATATCATTGCAATACTTGGAGCAGATGAGCTTTCTGAAGATGATAAATTAGTTGTAGCACGCGCAAGAAAAATAGAGCAGTTTTTAAGCCAGCCATTTTTTGTAGGAGAACAATTTACAGGCCTTCAAGGAAGATATGTAAAATTAGAAGACACTATAAGAAGCTTTAAGGGAATTTTCAATGGTGATTATGATGATTTACCAGATCAGGCATTTAGATTTGTAGGTTCTATAGAAGAGGCTGTTTCTAAAGCTAAGACTATGGCAAGTTAAATTATTATATTAATAAATAACGATATTATACCGATGATTGAAACAGAATATAATTTTTTCAGGTTGCGAATATGATTTTTAATGTTAATGATAATATATTGAAAAAAAGATTAAAATTTTATATACCAATAGGTTTTCTTATAACCTCAGCAGTTTCAGTAGGTTCATATTCTCTTTTATTGAAAACAGTTTATCAAATATCTAGTTCTTTAATTGGTTATATATATATATTTATTTTTATGTTAGCTTTAGCAGTTTCAGCAAGTCTTTTTTTTGATTGTGTTAAAGCAGAAAAAGGTAAATATGTTGCTATAGGAAAAGTATATGTTGTGAAGTCAGGAATTGCTGTAGTTATAGTTGCTATTGTATCATATGCTACACATATACTTAATGGAAATGTTACTTTATTTGAGATACTTAATATACGTCTTATAATGGTTATATTTTTAATAACTATAGCTATGTCAGTATCTTCTATAATTTTTAATATATTAGTTGGTCCTTTATATAAAAAGACAGGTCAGAAAGAATATTATCTTCCTATGATGTATAATTTCCTACCTATTTCTATGGCTACAATGATATTTGTTGTTACTTTAGTTAATGGTATGCATTACAGATCTGAATTGGCTTATGATAAAACTCATGATATTATATTAAAAAAAGAGTATGCTAATGATTTTGTTAATAGTTTTTATAATAGTGTTGACAAATATGTTAATGTATCAGAGGATATAGTTTCATATATGAATTTAATATCTGGAAATAGATACGGATTAGATGATTATGTAAATATAGTGTCCAGATATTTAAGTACAAGATATGCTAATGATCATAATATAGTATCTTTTTCTGTATTTTTAAATGATAAAGAAAATATTAATGTTAATATTGCTGGTGAAAATATGGAAAATGTCTTTTTAAATTGGCAGTATAACATTGATAATTTAATAACAATAATTACTAATTTCAGACCTAATGTATCTGCTAATAATACTAGTAAATTATTGGCAAATACAAATTCTATTGTAGATATAAATCAAAATAATGAAACATTTTATATACATACACCTATTGTATTTAATGGCAACAATGTGGGCTATACAACTTTAGAGGTTAGAAGTTCAGTTTATATGGAGATATTAGATAAGTTTGGAGTGAAAAATAATATTAATATTTTTATAGCAGATTCATTATATTCTATTAAACTTTCTAATAATCCTACAGCTATACCAGATATGCAAAGGGAGTTAGATAATAAAGTTTCAGCCAGTTATTTGAAAGATTCTAAGAATGACAGTTTTATAAATTCTATAAGGACTGTTAAAGTTATTTATCTTAGAGAGTCTAATACTTATGCTATTAAATATTTATTATTTGACAGTATATATATAATGAATGTTTGGCGTTATGGTGAGGCTTATAAAGAAGACACAATCTTTAGAAATACAGTTGTAAAATCTTCTATCAGTATTTATTTAGGTTTATTGGCATTTTTATTAGTAATATTACTTTTGATATTGTCGTTAAGAAAGACTTTAGTATTTGCTAAAAATGTTTCAGAATCTTTAAGTGAAGGTGAAGGAGATTTAACAATAAGACTTCCTGTTATTAGTAATAATGAATCAGGAGAATTAGTACATTCTTTTAATAAGTTTTTAGATAAGGTAAAAAATATTATAGTAAGTGTAAAAAACAATGCTTACACACTTACAGGTAATATCCAAAACATGCGTGCTTCTATAAGTATAAGCATGAGTGATTTTAATACCATATATAAAGAGTTTGAAACAGAATTGCTAAACTCTACAAAAATAGCAGAATCTTCCGCAAATGCTGCTAGAGTAAGTTTTATGCAGCGTACTAGATTTACAGCAGTAAATGAGACAGTTCAGCTTCTTTTAGAGAATATTAATGATATTAATAATAAAATGAAGCTTCAATCAGAAGCTGTAACTAGAACTAGTTCTTCTGTACAGCAAATGATGGCAAATATAGTAACAGTAAGCCATGGAGCAAATAAAGCGAATGATTATGCTAAGATTCTTTATACAGAAGCTCAAGATGGAAGTAATATAGGTGAATCAGTAGTAGATTCTATACAAAGTATTAAAGAGTATTCTAAACAGATAACAAATATCACTCAGGTAATACATAATATAGCTGAGCAGACAAATCTATTAGCGATGAATGCCGCTATAGAGGCAGCACATGCTGGGGAACATGGTAGAGGATTTACAGTAGTAGCAGATAAGATTAGAAAGTTAGCAGAAGATACAGGAGAGAACTCTAAAATAATTAATGAAATCATAGAAGAAACAACACAGGCAATAGATCATACAGTATCTTTAGCGTTTAAGAGTTCAGAGTCTATGGAGAAGATACTAGAAGGTTCTAATACACTTGCAGAACTTATTTCTACAATATCTGGAGCTAATGATGAGCTTGATATAGGTAGAAGAGAAATATTGATGAATATTAGTAATTTGAATAATATTACAGAGGATGTACAAGAGCTTTCTTTGAAACAAATGCAGATGAGTTCAGCAGTTAGTCAGAATATATCTAGTGTAGATAAATTAGCAGAAGATGTAGTTAATGTAGTAAATTCTACAGAGGCAGACATGAAAGAATTAGTTAGTTCTATAGAGAATGTGTCTAATCTTTCTAATACCAGCAGCAATAATATGGAGACGATGGATAAGAGGATTAAGGAATTACAATATATCTTCTTACAGTTATATAAATTAGTAATATCCTTTAAGACAGAGAAAACAGAGGAAGAACTTGCAAAAGAGAAAGCTAAAAATGCTGTAGTAGATAAGGTTAAATTAAGATTAGAACGTAAGGCAGAAAAATTGAGACTTAAAGAAGAGAAGAGAAGATTAAAAGAATTGAAAAAAGAATCTATCAAAGAAAGAAAATAATATTTATAAAAATTAGTTTTTATTATGAGAAGAGTTTATATTTTTATTTTTATATTTGAGGTATTGCTTTTTAGTATTTCATATTCTAATATTAGTCATAAATTTTTTTGGAATTTAGAGAAGGGTAAGAGAATAGAATCAGTAAAAACTGCTGATGTTGAATATTATGAGAATGGTATACTAAAGAGGACATATAAAGAAAGAAATATTATAGATTTAACTGTTATTGCAATTGCTCCTAACGGCGGATATAGGATGAGCGGAGTATTCAAGATATTTAGGATGATGGAAGGTGATAAAGTTTTTCATTTTGATGAAGAATACACAAGCGATTTTATAATACATACTAATGGAAAATTTGAAGTTCCTTCTCATTATTTTATGCCTAATGTAAGACATGTACCTACATTTCCTGATAATGAAGTTAAACTTACAGAATCTTGGAATAGAGAATCTATTGAAATTATAAAAGTAAACAATGCTCCTAATTTGACAATGGCATTATCAGCTGATTATTTATTTACTAATATAGAAACTAATGATGACGGCAGTAAGAATGCTGTTATACAATATCATATTATGACAGATAAAGATTTATATCAAGCAGGACTTTCAAGAAAAGGCTATCCTGAAAGAATATACGGATTTAATTATGGTACTTTTCTTTGGGACATGGAAAAAAATATTCCAGTATCTCAGCAGGAAAGATATCAAATATTATTCGGTTATGGAAGGGAATTGTCTTATGCTAGTTTACAGTACAAAATGAATATTATAAGTACATATAAAATTTATGATACAATTACAAAAGAAGAAGAAGATTATAACAGAAAAAAATTAGAAGATAATCTTAATAATGATGATGATGTTACAATAGATACTGTACCTGAAGGATTAGTATTAAGACTTGGAGAGATACTTTTTGATACAGATTCTTATAATCTAAAACCAGATGCTAAAAATACAATAGACAATATTATCAAGGCAATTAAGGAAACTTATCCTGACAGAGAAATTATAGTAGAAGGTCATACTGATAATACAGGCAGAAAAGAATATAATCAGGAATTATCAGAGAAGAGAGCAAAAACTGTAGCAGATTACATCTTGCCTAATCTTGATCATGATAAATTATCTTATAAAGGTCTTGCTGATGATGAGCCTATAGCTTCTAATGATACTCCAGACGGAAGAAGAAAAAATAGAAGAGTAGATATTATAATTAAGTTAAGATAATTTATGATTTACATCATGATAAATTCACCTATTTCATTTATTTCAAAATTAAAAAATTATTGATAAAATATAGTTTTATAATATAATAAATAATTCTTATGCAATACAAAATAATAAAATAAATTCAAGGTAATAATAAAATGGATCAATTTATAGATGTAGTAAGTTTTGAGATAGAAGCAGGACATGGAGGAGCTGGCAGCGTAAGTTTCAGAAGAGAAGCACATGTACCTATGGGAGGCCCTGACGGCGGAAATGGGGGCGATGGTGGAGATGTTATTGTAAGAGTAGATGCTAGAATAAATAGTTTCGGTAAGATAAAAAGCAGAAAAAGATTCAGAGCAAGAGACGGAGAACCTGGAAGAGCTAGATTAAGTGATGGAAAGAGAGGAGATGATGTTGTTATAAGAGTTCCTATTGGCACAGTAATTTATAATGAAGATACAGAAAATATACTAGCAGATTTGCTTGAGGACGGACAAAGCTATACTGTTGCTAGAGGAGGAAAAGGCGGAAAAGGCAATAAATTCTATGCTACAGCTACAAATCAGGCACCAGACTATGCACAGCATGGCTTAGAAGGCGAGAAATTAAATATAAGACTTGAAGTTAAACTTATAGCAGATATTGGGCTTGTAGGTATGCCTAATGCTGGTAAATCAAGTTTGCTTGCAAGACTTACAAGAGCTAATCCAAAAATTGCATCATATCCATTCACTACATTAACTCCAAATTTGGGTGTTTGTTATTTAGATTATGAAAGAAGTTTTGTTATTGCCGATATACCGGGAATTATAGAAGGTGCAAGCGAAGGTGCAGGACTTGGTCTTACTTTTTTAAGACATATTGAAAGAACTGGAGCATTATGCTTTGTTATAGATTTAACCGATAAAGATGTTGTAGATACTTATAAAAAACTTAGAAATGAATTAAAGCAATATAGTAAAGAATTGATAAAGAAAAAATCTATAATAGTATTAAATAAAACTGACATGCTTGAAAAAGATGAGATAAAAGAAAAAGTAAAAGCTATAGAAAAGGCGGTAAAAAAAGAATATAAAAACAATAAAGAAACACATTATGAAGAACCTGAAATATTTGCTTTATCAGTATTCAGTTTAGACGGTGAATTATTAGATGATGTAATAAATGCATTTTATAAAGCAAATGAAGAAAGATATGATAATACTAAAAAAGAAACTAGAGAACCTCTTTTACTTAATCAAAATAAAAATAAATCAAAATTAAAGACTAAAAGAGTATTCGGGCCAGTAGTATCTAAAAGACTTGGCAATTCTTTGGGTATAGATGTTATACCTCATAAGACTTGCAGTTATAATTGTATATATTGTCAATTGGGTTCTGAAGAAAATACGAAGACTAATCTTGCAAGTTATTATTCAGTTGATGAAATAATATATGAATTAAAAGAAGCTTTGCTTAATAATAAAAATATTGATTATATAACTTTTGCTGGTTCCGGCGAGCCTACATTATATAAAGATTTAAAAAAGTTAATTTATGAAATTAAACAAATAACAGATATTCCAGTATGTATTATTACAAATGGTTCTCTTTTATATAAACAAGAAATGCGTTCCGATTTGCTTATGGCAGATTTGGTTATACCTTCACTTGATGCTGGAAATATTGATACTTTTAAACTAATAGATCAGCCTAATAAAGAAATAGATTTTGATAAAATGGTTAATGGCCTTATAGAGTTTAGGAGAGTTTTTAAAGGTGAGTATTGGCTTGAAGTATTTTTACTTAAGGGCATCAATGACAGCGAAGAAGAACTTGATGATATAATAAAAATGGTAAATAAAATAAAGCCTGATAAGGTACAGCTTGTTACAGCTACTAGAAGAACAGCTAATGAAAATGCTAAAGCATTGAGCGATGAAGAAATGGAAAATGCTAAAAAATATTTTAATGCTCATTGTGATATTGAAATAGATGTTCCTAGTGTATCTGATAAGGCGAAAGGAAATACTAAAAAAATTACTGAAGAAGATATAGTAAATTTCTTGATAAGACAGCCTGATACAGTTCATATGATAGCTATAAGTTTTAATGAAGATGAAAGTAGAGTTTCTGAATTATTAAAAAAATTAGTTGAAAACGGAAAGGTTAGGGAAGAAATAGTTAATGGCGTATTATCTTATGCTGTTAATATTTAATTTGTAAAAATACTTTTTGACAAAATTATTTATTTTTATTATAATTTTAAATTATACTATTAAATTTTTATAGGATTATTTTTATGTCAAACAAAATTGCAGTACTTTATAAAAGCAAATATGGAACTACAAGAACTTATGCTAAATGGATAGCCGATAAACTTCATGGTGATCTTTATGGAATTGATAATGTAACTTTTCAAAATTTAGATACTTATGATTTTATAGTTTTTGCTGGCGCCTTATATGCTGGTAAGCTTTCATCAGCTAAAGGCATAAAGAAATTCTATAAAAAATTAAAGGGCAGAAAAAATTTATATTGTGTTATAGTAGGTCTTGGAGATACTGCAGATAAAGAATTATATAATAATTATGTTAATAAAAATTTCAATTCAGATGAAAAAGAAAATATGAAATTCTATTTTTTAAGAGGATGCATAGATTTTGATAAATTGAAACTTCATCATGCTTTGATGATGCTTATGCTTAAAAGAATAATATCTGCTAAAACAGTTAAAACAGAAGATGAAAAAGCATTATTAGAAAATTATGGTAAGAAAATAGATTTTACTAATAAAACTTCTGTTGAAGAAATAGTTTTAGATATAAAAAACAAAAATAAAGAACTTCAAAATAAATAATATTTTTATTTAAATCTAATTAAATTTTTTAATGAAATATTTTCAATAATTATTTTTATATATGAATATTAATCTGACATAAATAATTAAATTCTTTTATTTAAAATAATTAATGTTTTATATTAATTATTTTAAACAAATCATATCAAATATTAGAATTTTTAACATATATATTATTGTTCAATGTAATTATAATGTAAAAATACTTATAGAAAATTAAATATTTATATAATTTTACAATACATTTAATACAAATATATATGAAATTGTAAATTTTTTTAAAAAAAGGAACTATATATACGCATTTTTTATAAAAAACGCTTGTATTTATTCTCGTATTTGTTATATTATATATAAGCAAAAACAAATAAAAACGCTTATGAAATATAAGCGATTTATTAAAGGGGATATAAATATGACTAATAATAATAAATATGATATAGTAATAATAGGTTCAGGATTAGGGGGATTAACTTCAGGAGCTTACTTGGCAAAAAAGGGAAAAAAAGTATTGGTTTTAGAAAGCCATAATATAGTTGGCGGATGTGCTACAGTATATAAAAGAAAAAATGTTAAATTTGAAGTTGGATTACATGAGATGGATATGGCTAAAAAAAGCAGAGATGGAAAGTATCCTATATTAAAACAATTAGGTATTTATGACAGAGTTGATTTTGTTAAATTGCCTCAAACTTGGAGAATAAAAACAGAAGCTACAGATTTAGTTATACCTGAAGGTTATGAGAATATTATGAATACGTTAGAAAAAGAATTCCCAGAAGAGAAGGGCGGTATAAAAAAATATTTCGGCGGACTTTCAAGAATAATGTATATGATAAGAAGACTTCCTTATGACTTAAAGTTTTTTGATTTCTTTTTCTATCCTATAACAACATTCCCAATGAATTTATACCATTTATTTACACAAAAGAAACTTGGAAATGTTTTAGATTCAATAATAAAAAGTGATAAGTTAAAGAGAATATTAAATATCAATATAACTTATTATCATGATAACCCTTATGAATTTACTTGGTATTATCATGCTTGTGCTCAAGGCGGATACTATAACCAAGCTTGTTTTATCAAAGGAGGAAGTCAGAAATTATCTGATGCTTTAGCTGATATAATAAGAGAAAATGGAGGAGAGGTTAGAGTTTCTTCAGAAGTGAAAAAAATAAATGTAAAAGGAAATATTGCTGAGGGAGTAACTTATTTTGATAAAAGAGCAAAAGAAGAAGTTACAGTTAATGCTGATTATGTAATAGCTAATGCTGCACCTAAGGTTGTATATGATGAGCTTCTTCCAAAAGAATATGAGGATAAGAGAATAAATAAACTTAAAAACTCAGTTTCCTTATATACAGTTTACATAATATTTAAGAAGAAATTTACAGAGCTTTATCCTAATAATGCATACTCTACTTTTATAAGTACAGAAAAAATCTTGAATACACCATTTAAAGAAGATGCTAAGGGACAAAGAAATATACCTGTAGGGGATAGAAACTTTGTATTTGTTGATTATTCTACAATTGACAGCGGACTTGTAGAAGAAGGTGATGAACGTTCATTTGCTGTATTGACAGGTCCTTCATATTTAGATGAGTGGAAAGATTTAAGCGATGAAGAATATAAAGCTAAAAAGAAAGAGTTAGCAGAGAAATTGATAGACAGAGCAGAACAGCATTATCCTGGATTTAGAGACAATATTGAATATTATGAAGTTGCTACACCAAAAACAATAAAGAGATATATTAAAACTCCTGAAGGTACAGCTTACGGATTTGTTCAAGATGCTTATTTGAAGAAGAGCCGTTCTGTAAGAGTATCTCCTACAGTTAAGAATCTTCATTTTGCTAGTGCTTGGGGATTCCCTGGCGGAGGATTTACAGGAGCTATAATGAGCGGATATTTGGCAGCAAGAAATATATTATTCCCTATAAAGCCTTATATAGCATTGAGAATACTGCTTTGTGCTGCTTTTGGAACTGCTGTAGGTACTGCTCATCATTGGATTCCTGCTTTGATGAACTTGTTTAAGTAATAAATAATGCTTCACAGTCTTATTTAATATAAGACTGTGAATTTTGAAAACATACTATAAAAAATAAAAACATAAAAATATAAAGGAGAAATAAAAATGAAAAATAAAATTATAACAATATTAGTTCTTACAATGATATCAAGTATAATGGCCTTTGGACAAAATGCTGATGATATAGTTGGATTATGGTACAGTCAGGCAGATTCTAAAAATAGAGTTTCTGTGGTTCAGATTTATAAAGAGAATAATAAATATTATGCTTATTCATTTGCTTATAGAAATTCAACTGATACCGTGAATGATGTTAATAATCCAAAAGCAGAATTAAGAAATTTGCCTTTAAAAGGTCTTGTTTATTTGTATGACTTACAGTTTTCTAATGGAGAATGGAAAGGCGGAAAAATATATAATCCTGAGCAGGGAAAAACATATAATGCCAAAGCTAGTATTTCAGATAATAAGCAGGAGTTAAAAATAAAGGCTACTATAGACGGAGCAGGACTTTTTGGTAAAACTCTTACTTGGAAAAAAGTTCCTAGTAATGAAGTTTCTAAATATACTCCATTAAATAAAAGTGAATTGAGAAAATTAAATTAAAAATAGAATATAGTTGGTGTATAGTAATAAATATACACCTGCAAAATAAATAATAATTATACTGGAGAAAAATTATGAAAAAGATATTAGCAATTATACTCATTACGTTTATAAGTATACCGTTATTAGCACAAGACGATGTGAAGCCTCAAAGAGATTTCACTGATAAATCCGATGAAGGATGGTATTTTTCAAACCACTTTTTAGGAAGATGGAATCATTTTGGGGCTTTATATCAAGGACAATTATTTTATAAAAAGGCTTTATTTAGAGAGATGAATAATTTTTTCTTTGCTGATTCTTATGTTCTTGCAGGAATTGAACAGGAATTCAGCAGCTTTTCAAGAACTTCTGCTTATGTGGAATTCCAGCCTTTAATAGCATTAAAAATGTTATTTAAGTTTACTTATGAAGCAGGACTTGCTCAATCTGGAAGACCTACTTTAGTAGATTCTGATACAAAAGAGTTTAATCATGCTTTGCCTCCTTTTACAGGACTTAATCCTATGACTAGAAAACCTCAGTATGTAGGCGGAAACACTATATATGTTCAGATGGCTCCTACTCTTACTATTGGCGGACCTGCCGGACCTGGATTAATAGCTTTGATATATACTCCGTACATTACTTATATAAGAGCTTTTGGTGTTGATAAAAATAGCTATGTATATTTACCTAGAGATGCCATAGTTGTTAAAGCAGAAGACTTTTATTTTAATCATGATATAAAATTAGGTTACAGCATGAAAGAATGGGGTATGGCTTTTGCTATTAATACAACTATAGAACATATGCTTTCATCAGCTAAAGATCTTTATAGAGTTGGTTTATTTGCTGCTTACTCTCACAAAAAGGCATTAAATGCTGTACCTAGTCTTGCACCATTTGCCAATGTAAAAATTGGTACTTGGCTTGTTGAAAAACATATACAATATCATTTTGCTATACAGCTTGATGTTGGTATAGAGTGGAAATTCTATTAATAATATAACTAGATATTAAAACTTGCAAATAAATATAACTATTTGCAAGTTTTATATAATAAATATTTTACAAAAATCTATCATGTATGTTTTTTATACTAAACATATTTTGATTAATTAGGGGAAATTATGAAGAAAAAAATTTTATGGACATTATCGCTTTTAATATTTTCAAGCGTATTATTTGCCCAAACTCCAAAAGCCAATGATATAGTTGGACTTTGGTATTCTGAAAAAGATGCTGACGGCTTAATACCTGTAGTAGAAATATTTGAAGAAAATGGTAAATATTACGGATACTTTTTCGATTATAAAGGCGGATATGATGGTCCTGATAAAAAAGATGTAAAAAATCCAAATAAAGAATTGAGAGATCTGCCTGTAAAAGGATTAGTTTATTTAATGGGTTTATCTTTTGATCAGAATGAATGGAAAGGCGGAAAGATATATAATCCTTATGATGGAAAAACTTATAATGGAAAGTTATCTTTAGAAAAAAATGGTCAAGAGCTTTTAGTAAGAGGTTCTTTGGATAAAGCAGGAATACTTGGAAAAACTATGAGATGGACTAGAGTGCCTGATTCTGAAAAATCAAAATATACCCCTTTAAAAAGATCTCAATTAAGAAGACTTAATTAATTGACGGTATGGGATGGGAGGCTTTAATTAAGTTTCCCATTTTTTTTTAACTTTATTTTATCTCCTATAGAACTATATATAATACCAATAAGTATTAAAATTCCTCCTATAACTTGAGATATCAATAATGTTTCTCCTAACAATATAACAGCCTCTAAAGAAGAGAAAAAAGGTATTGAATCATATATAATTCCAGCTTTTATTGCTCCTATTTTTGCAATAGCCATATTCCATAATATAAATCCCAAAGCTGATGGGAAAATACCAACATATACAAGTATTAAAGCAGATTTTATATCTAAAGGAGTTGCTGTTTTATTCATATAAGATAAAAGCATTGCAATAAATAATGGTATTATGCCAATTACTACCATAAGATAAAAGAATGTAGATTGAGATATTTCTTTAGGTCTTACTCTTAATGTTAATGTATAAACTGCAAATAATATTACAGCAAGCAGCATATATAAATCGCCTATTGAAAATTTTAATTTTGTTAGAATTTCTATGCTTCCTTTTGTTATTAATATAACTACACCTATTATAACTATTAATAATCCTAATTTTTGATTTATAGTTAATTTTGTTTTCCATATTATTCTGCTTATTATTGCCATTATAATTGGAGATAAAGTTGCAAGTAATGACATATTAGTTGCATTGCTTGTATGTGCTGCTAAATATACAAATGTATTGAATATTGTTATTCCCAATATTGACATTATTATTATTTGTATCCATCGGCCTTTTGCATACTTTATATTTTTTATTAATTTTTTTAAGCAGAATGGAGTTAACACTATAAACGTTACAAACCATCTGTAAAAAGAAATTTCTAAAGGGCTGAAATTAACAAGGTATCTAGCTGCTACAAAGTTTCCGCTCCATATAATAACAGCTAATATTGCAAGTATGTATCCGTAATTTTTATCTGATGACATAGTATTTCCATTTTTATTATTAATAGCATACAATATTATTACAAAATTATTTTTTTTCAATTACTTTTTATTATTTTATTGATTTTATTCTGTAATATGCAGCTGAAATAATTGCTGATAAAATTGCAATTGATGCTAATACTATGTAAGCAGTATTTATTGAATATACATCTATTAATTTTCCTGTTATTATTGGGAATATGAATATACCAAAAGAATATGTTGATTGAAAAAATCCCATAGCTGATGATTTTTTTTCTACTTCTATTTCTTTTACAGATTCACTAGTAAGCAAAGATGATAATATACCTGATGAAAAGCCGCCTAAAATTTGCGATAGTGTTATTATAAGTATATTATTGGTTGATATTACTATTATGCAATATACAGCCATCATTATAAATGATATAGAAACATATACTTTGATGTTTTTTTCATTTTTTATTTTGCTTGGAAGAAATGCCCCAATTATAGCAAAAAACATACTTGTTATTGAAGCTAGGCCTACATTTTGAGAAGTTCCTCCAAGTTCTTTTATTCTGTTTAAAGTGAATGATATAATTGCTGATATTTGTACTCCCTGCATTACTATAGCAAGCAAAGAAAATACTATTAATCTTTTATTTTTTATAACAGAAAATAGTCCTTTTACAGACATTCTTTTATTAATTTTATTATCCTTTAAGAATAACCCTAAAAATGCAACTAAAGCTCCCGATACTGCACTTACAATAAGAAGAAATTTCATACCAAGTTTATCATAAGAAAATGCTGCTGTTAAGAAAGCTATAAACATACCAAGTACATTTGACACTAATGCTTTACTTGTTGCTTTGTATTCTTCGTTTTTATTAAAATATGATACATATAAAATTATAAATACAGTCCAAATTGATGCTGATATTCCACATAATAAATTTCCTATAAAAAAGCCATAAGCATTTGTATTTATCAATCTTATTATAGAACCAATTGAAGTTAGAACTCCTGCCAGCATTATAAAAAATTTTGATTTGCCTGTATAGTCATTAAGTAATCCGAATGGAAATTTCAAAAACATCTGTGCAGCACCGTAAACACCTATTATAATACCTATCATAGAAGGAGTGATATTAATAGATGATAAATAAGTAACTTGATAGGGTATATAAACATATAATGAAAGCCATAAAAAAGTCATTATGATAAATAATAAACGAGACATATAAAATTCCTAAATATTAATGAAAAAATAAAGCTGCTTAAAAAATTAAACAGCTTTTTATATTATACATTTAAATCATTTATTTGTACATCATAATTCATCAACATTTATTTCAGCAACAGAATTAAGTACATAATTAGGCCTGTAAGGAAACTCTTTTATCATTTCTTTTGTAGTAACCCCTGAAAGAACAAGACAAGTTTTCATACCTGCACCAAGTCCTCCTAATATATCAGTATCCATTCTGTCTCCAACCATCAATGTATTTTCGCTATGGGCGTTAATTTGATTTTTTGCTATAGACATCATAATAGGGTTAGGCTTTCCAACTATATAAGGTTTTTTGCCTGTAGCTGTTTCTATAGCTGCAAGTATAGGTCCTACAGCAGGAACCAATTCTCCATTTGGAGCAGGGTCTACTATATCCGGATTGCATCCTATAAACCTAGCACCTTTATTTATTAAATGTACTGCCTTTTGAAGCATATCAAAATTAAATGCATTAGTTTTTCCAACTACAACATAATCAGGATTAACATCATTTATACTGTATCCTACATTATAAAGTTCGCTTACAAGTCCTCCGGTACCTATTACATAAGCAGTTCCGTTTTCAAGCTGTCTTTGAAGGAATATTGCTGTTGCCTGTGCTGCTGTAAAGAAATGTTTTTCTTCTAAACCATTTACGCCTAATGATTCTAATTTTCTTTTTAAATCTCTAGGAGTTTGTTCTGCATTATTTGTTAAAAATAGAAATGGAATATTTTTATATAATAGCATGCTTATAAAATCTTTAGCACCGTCTATTAAATTATTGCCTCTGTATATAACTCCGTCCATATCTGATATTATACTAATCATTTATTTTTCCTCTATTTGTTTTTTATTATTTTCTTATATTAGATTTGTTATTTAAATATTTTTTTAAATTGTATAAATATAAAATAAAAAGTCAATTATAATTTTTTTAATAAAATCTAATATAAAACAATTCTAAATATATTTTGTAAATTTTATTTTTTGTTTTTTTATTACATTTATATTGAGATAATATTAATCAATAGGTATAATAAATCTAGTTTCAGGCTAAAAACTCCATTATTACTATAAGGTTTTTATTTACGGGGCATTTTGCTCAAATATCATACAGATTTTATAGTATTTTTTTCTGATTATTAGCGGATATGTGTAATCTTTTTAAAAAAAGAAGAGAGTTAAAAAATAATTAACTCTCCTCCTATTTTGTAACTTTTTAATTTACTATTATAGTATTATCTTTTTAATTTTCTGCCTTCTTTATCAGTGAATTTGTCTAAGATTATCATTACGATATCTATGATATACCATATACCAAGACCGCCGGCAGTAAGCCAATATAATATACCTGTACCTATTTTTCCTACATAGAACCTATGAACTGGTAGGAATATTGCTAAAATTAATGTAACAACCCAGCTTTTATCTGAAGTTTCCATATAACTCTCCTTAAAGTTTATTTACCATACTAGTGTATACTATATTTAAAAAAATGCAATATATAATTAAAATAAAAGGCCGACATATAAAAAATGCCGACCCTAAAAATTCAAAACTAATAATTAATTAAATCAATTTAATGCTTTTAATTCTTCTACCTCTTTAGCAAATAATTTCAAAGCACTTTCTACAACAGTAGGTTTAGTCATATCAACACCAGCAACTTTTAAATTCTCTATAGGAGTTCTGCTTCCTCCGCTCTTTAAGAATTTTAAATAATTATCTCTGTTTGTGTAGTCATTTTTAGCATTGCCTTCAAGCACTCCGTTAGATAAAGCAACAGCGGCAGACATACCAGTAGCATATTTATAAACATAGAATGAACGGTAGAAATGAGGTATTCTCAAAGCCTCTAAATCGCTTACTTCTTCTAGCACAGCTTTTTCTCCGAAGTATTTTTTTAGTAAGTCTTTATAAACATTTCTTATAAGCTCCAATGTTGTAGGATTGCCTTCTTCAGCTTCTTTATGTATAATATGTTCAAATTCTGCAAACATAGTCTGTCTGAATACTGTAGCAACAAATCCGTTTATATCCTTATTAAGTAAAAATGCTTTAACTTCTTTCTTACTTTCATTTTGCATTAAATAATTAAATAAAAGTTTTTCATTGAAAGTAGATGCAACTTCTGCTTCAAATATACTGTAATCATGATGCTGGAAAGGATTATTTTTTCTGCTGTAATAGCTATGCATACTATGTCCTGCCTCATGTGCTAATGTGAATACTGATTCAATGCTTTCATCTCTGAAGTTCATTAATATATAAGGTTCTGATACATAACATCCAGAAGAGAATGCTCCACTGCTTTTTCCTTTATTTTCATATCTGTCAACCCATCTTGAATTAAGGCCATTTGTTAAAGTTGATACATATTCTTCACCTAAAGGAGATAATGCCTTACTTAAAACTTCTATTGCCTCAGTAAATGTATGTTTTATAACTACATCATTAACAACAGGGGCATATTTATCGTATTGTCTGAAATCGCTTATTCCTAATTTTTTGGCACAATATTCATAATAGCTATGAACCGAAGGCAATGCATTATGTACACTCTCAATTAAGCTGTCATAAACGCTTACAGGTATATCATCGCCGAATAATTCCATTTCACGTACGCTGTTATAATTTCTTATTTTGGCGTCAAATATATCCTGTTTTATTTGGCTTGCATAAAGTTCTGCTAATGTGTTTTTATGCTTATCATATTCTTTATAAAATTGATTATAACTATTCTTTCTTATTTCTCTATCCTGACTTTCCTGAAAACTTGAGAATGTTGCATGCGTTAATGGAGTTTTCTTTCCATTATGTTCTAATACTCCAAAATCTAAATCTGCATCATTTAAAGTATCGAATACATTTGAAGCTGTTGATGATAATTCGCTTTGAAGTGCGAGTATTCTCTCTTCTTTCTCTGATAATGTATGAGGCTTGTATTTAAGTATATTATTCAAATAAATTAAATAATCTTTTAATACATCATCTTTTAAAAAACCATTAATTTTATCATCATCTATGCTCATGAGTTCTGGTTCAAAGTAGCTTAAATTTGCAGAAAACTCTGAAGAAAGTTTAGCAAATCTAGCTACTTTTACATTAGAGTCATTATTAGTTAAATCCTCTGTTTGTTTTAAGAATGCATAAGTTCCTAATTTATCTAAAATAATTGACGCTTTCATTATAGAGTCTAATATATTTTTTAATTCATTGGCTGATTTTGATAAATTTCCTTTGAATTTTATTACATCTTTTGAGAACTCTTCCATAGATTTAAAATCTTTCTCAAACTCTTCATCATTTTTATATAATAAAGTTAAATCCCAAGTATCTTCTATTTTTACATCTTTTCTTTCAATTAATGTATTTGTCATATATGTTCACTCCTTTCTTTTTTATTAATAAATAATAACATTTTGTATAAATATTTGTAAATTATAACATAATATAATATTTTACAAAATAAAAAATAATTATATAATATATCAATATAAAATATTTATTGTTGGAATATTATTTTGAAACGCTATATTCTTTTTAATGAACGAACAGTTGAAAAACAAATTGATAAATTAAATGAAATTATAGAAAATAATAATTTATATAAATTAAGTGATGAATTAGGAAAAATATTGTATCGCGAGTTAAAAGCTGGAAATATGATAAGAGAAATTTCAGTTGGAGGATTTGCAGATGAAAATCATTTATTTATTTTTCTAAATGCTTCCTTTATTTCAAAAGCTATAAAAAACAGTGAGAATATAGAATACATAGAAGTTAATGATCCGCATTATTGGAAAGCAGAATACATAGATTTAAAAAATAAGCAAACTATAGCTTGTCCTTTTTAAATATTATACTTAGAAGTAAGGAGGTAAATATTTATGGAAAGTTTTAATCTAAACGATATTGAACAAATAATGACTTTTTATTTAATATTTAATTTTGTAATATTAGCATGTTTAATATATATTGTAATATCTTTAGTTTTTAGACTGTTGCCTAAAAAACAAGAAGAAAATAATAAAGATAGTAAAAATAATAAAAAGAATAAATCATTAAATAAAAGAAAAAAGAAAGATATAATAGACTTATTTTGGACTGAGGATAAAGATAGTAAAGGCAGAACGATTTTTAGAAGAAGTTTTTTAATAGTTCTTATTGTATTTACATCTATTTATATATTTAATTCTTTTAATTTTATAATGTCTAATATTGATGTTGTAAAGAGAGTTTTAAAAATAGAATAGCTATTATATATTTTGTTTTTTATGTTATAATTTTTTAATATTATAGAGGTTATTTATAGATGGATGATAAAGTTCGCATAGCAAATGAAGCAAGATTTACCATAGTTCAAACAACAGATGTTCATAGTATGATATTTCCTTATAATTTTATGAAAGATAAAGAAGAAAATACATCTATAGCTCATGTTTATAATTATGTGAAACAACTGAGAAATGATGGCAAAACAGTATTGTTATTAGATGATGGTGATTTTTTACAGGGACAGCCTGCAGTTTATTATTATAATTTTGTTGCAACTAATGAAACTCATATATGGTCTGAGATTTTAAATTATATGGAATATGATGCTGTAGTTTTGGGAAATCACGATATAGAGGCTGGTCATAATGTATATGATAAGATAAATAAAGAAGTAAAAGCTCCATTATTAGCAGCAAATTTAATTTATGAAAATACTAAAGAACCATATTTTAAACCTTATACTATAGTTGAAAAAAGTGGTGTAAAAATAGCCATACTTGGGCTTATAGAACCTGCAATAGAAAGACAACTTCCAAAAGTTCTGTATTATGGATTAGAAACAGAGGATATGGTTGAATCTGCTAGGAAATGGATTAAGGTTATAAAGGAAAAAGAAAAGCCTGATATGATAATAGGTTTATTTCATTCTGGAGCTAATCATACAGAAGATAAAGAAAAATATAAAAATGAAAATGCAAGTCAGTTAGTAGCTGAAGAAGTTGATGGATTTGATTTAATATTAGTAGGACATGATCATCAAGGCTGGACAGGACTTGGTTATGATGAAATATCAAAAAAGAAAACTAAAGAAGTAAAAAATTCAAATGGTAAAACTATACCTATATTTGGAGGAGTTAATGCAGCAAGGTATATAGTTTCTATAGATGTAATTGTGAAATATAATGAAGAAAATATAGTTTGCGATATACAATTTGATGGAATTTTATTAGAGCCTTCTTCATTTGAAGCAGATAAAGATTTTTTAAATAAATTTTCTAATGCTAATACAAATATAAAAAAATGGGTCAATAGAGATATAGGTAAATTGAATACAAAATTAGTATCAGATGAGGCTTTATTTGGAGACAGTTATTTTTTAAGTTTTATACATAAGATGCAATTTGAAATATCTAAAGAAGAGCTTGGAGAAGATATAGATATTTCTTTTGCTGCTCCTTTAAGTAAAGATGCTGTTTTGGATAACGGTGCTGTAAAGTTAAAAGATATGTTCAGCCTATATCCATGTGAAAATTTTTTCTATATTATGAAGCTTACTGGAAAACAGATAAAAGATTTTATGGAATATTCTTATGGCAGATGGTTTAATACTATGACAAATATTAATGATCATTTAATAGCTTTTAAAAAAGATATTGATGGAAAATTAATATTTAATAAAAGATATAATTCTTATGATACTTTAACACCAATATATAATTATGAAAGTATTGCAGGATTAAATTATATTGTTGATGTTACAAAGCCTTATGGAAATAAAGTCTATATAGAAGAGTTAACTGATGGAAGAAATTTTGAATTGGATAAAGAATATAAAGTTGGTATTAATTCCTATAGAGGAAGTGGCGGAGGATATCATCTTATTAAAGGTGCGGGCATAGATTTGAAAACATTACAAAATATGGAATTAGTATTAAAATCTACTGATAAAGATTTGAGGTATTATATTATAAGTTGGTTTGAAAAACAAGATTCTGCTGTAACAGTTGAGAAGCTTAATAATTGGAAAGTTGTTCCTGAGGACTATCTTCATGCTGGAATGAAGAAGGATTATCCTCTAATATATCCAGAAATATAATTCTTTATGCATTAGATTTTTTATGTATAAAGTATGCTATAAATGCAAAAGCCAAATATGCAGCAGAAGTTATAACAGCAGTAATAAAGTTATCCCAAGTTGAACCCACTGCCAAAACAGTATTGAGTATTGGAACTATTAAAAGTCCTGTTACTGACATTAAAGAAAAACCCAAAGAGAATTCTGTTAATGCTGGGCTTTTGTATTCAGGATCGCATATTTTTAAAAGAGTCATACCGGTTATTAATACTCCAGTTAAAGTACCCCAAGAAATTATTGCCCTTTCAAAAGCATAGTCATTTTTAAATAGCATATTACTAAGTGTGAATACTATAATATAAGTTACTATAAATCCAATTACGCACATAACTATTATAGGTGCTATATAGTATATTATTGCTTTAATAGGAAGGCTTGTTATTGCTGATACTATGGCAAAGTCGCTTAATGTACCTATTATTTTAGCCTTTACTTTAGCATCCACCATCCATGATAATTTAAGTTTTTTTATAATCATATTTAAAGCAAACATTATTATCATAGAATATGTCCATACTGGAAGAACATCCAAACCGGCTATTCCTGCTTTTTTTATGAAGTTTAAAACTATATAAGCCAAACCGCATACAGCAAATATTACAGCCAAATGAAATGTTATAGTTTCTATTGAACTGCTTAAAAAAGTTTCTCTTCCTAAACTTGATTGCTTGCTTATATCATTATTGTAGCCAACTTCCATACTTCTGTCTATTTTATTTATATTGGAATTATCATCGCTGGTGTTTTCTATTTTTTTAATAACATTAGTTTTATTTGTTCTTACGGCTATATTTATAAATATAATACCGAATATCATTCCTCCTACAAGTCCTATTGTAGCAGTAGTCAAAGCAACCCCTTGTGCTATTTCCCATTGAGGTATTCCAAATCCTTCGAGTAATTTTCCAGTAGCAGCAGCTAGTCCATGACCTCCGGCAAAACCGGCTGAAAGTTCATAACCGAAAGTTCTGTATATATCCATTTCCGGACTAATTTTTGTAAATAATATATTAGTTGCATATCCTATAGCTGATTGTGCCATGCTTGCACATTGGAATATACCGAATGCAATTAATACTTTAGTTGGATATAAAGATTTAATAGTTTTAGTCTCATTTAAAAACATTCCCAAAGGAATGGCAGCAAATATTGGTATAGACAATATGCCAGGTAAAAGAGAATATGTTTTTATCCATTCTGATGATATAGAAAAACTTGAAAACCTTCCTAAAATTTCAGGAGAAATTAAAAGTCCTACAAATCCTCCTATTACAGATGCTGGAAGATATAATGATTGAAATAATTTAACTTTAGCCCTTAAAATTACTCCGATTAAAAGTAAAACAGAAAGTAATGATAATGACTGAAGTAATTCAGTTAATAATTGCGATGTCATATTATTTCCTTAAAATTAATTGTTTTTATTTTCTATAGAGTTTTTATCAATTTTATTGCTTTTATCTTTTATAATTTCTTCTCTTTCTTCTATTTTTATGGTATCTCCGTAAAATTTTGGCGGACGGTTTAATAATATATCAACAAACATTAATGCTCTTGCCCCTAATTCTCTTGGGAACTGTCTTATTCTGTATAGCTTTCTTACATTATGAGCATTATAAGCTATAGCGTTTATTTTTTTCTGTCTTGCTATTAATATTGCTCTTTCATTATGAAAAGGCTGAGAAACTATAGTAAAATTACTAAGTTCAAAGACTTTATTTGCTCTTATTATTGAGTCTCTGGTTCTAAATCCTGCAAAATCTAAAAATATATGTTTTTTGTCTACTCCTAATCTTATTAAGTCTAAACGCATTTGTCTAGGTTCATTGTAAGATCTGTATCTGTTGTCACCGCTTACTAATATAAATTTAACCTTTCCGCTTTTGTAAAGTTCATAAGCAGCATCCATTCTAAACTTGAAATACATATTAATTTGTCCATTATAAAGATACTTACTTGTACCCAATACTAAAGCTACATCATTATATGGTATTTCTTCTAAAGACGAATATATATATTTTCTTGAGTATATGGAAACCGATAAATACGATACAAGCATAAATATTGCAGATATTATAATAATTTCAGGCATTAATATAAATGCAGATATAAATATAAATATTATATAAGAAAATAATTTATATAGAAGATTTTTATTTTGTATATTTTTTTTAACTATTTTATAATTATCTTTTATTCTTAGTATTTTTTTATTGTATCTATTCTTTAATATATTCATAAATCCTACATTCGTATTGTAGCAATAGTATACTAAAATAATTTATATTGTCAATTGTTATTACTTTTAAAAGTTAAGAAAAAATTTATTTTAAGTATTGCAATATTATGTAAAAATATTATAATATTAGCAAATAAAAAAGGAGAATGATTATGTCCTACGTTGCAAAAACAGGCATGTATTCAGTATTTGATAATTCAAATACTTTCTGTGTAAATAATAATTCTAAAAAATCTAATTTTTCTGCAATCAATAATATTAATATTCTCATCCTCCTATCTATTATTCTCAATATTCTGTTATAATTTAATCTAATATATCAATAATTATACATTTATAACTACAATAGAAATTTTAATTATAAATTTCTATAAGTAGAAATATTAAAAAATAAATTTAAGAAGGTTATAAAATTAATTTTAAAGGAGTTTGTAATGAAGTTGAATGGTTCTGAAATAATAATGGAAGTTTTAATAGAACAGAACATAGATACTGTATTTGGTTATCCGGGCGGTGCTGCTTTATTTATATACGATGCTATTTATAAATATAGAGATAAAATAAAACATATAATGCCTGTTGATGAAGTAGGTGCCTGTCATGCTGCTGACGGATATGCAAGAGCAAGCGGTAAAACAGGAGTTGTAATAGCTACAAGCGGACCAGGAGCTACTAATTTAGTAACACCTTTGGCAACAGCATATATGGATAGTGTTCCTTTAATTGCAATAACTGCTAATGTTCCTGAAAGTTTAATAGGTAAAGATTCATTCCAAGAGGTTTATATAGCTGGAATAACAATGCCTATAACTAAACATAATTTTGTAGTTAGAAAAATGGAAGATTTAGCTGATACATTAAGAAAAGCTTTTATGATAGCTAATACCGGAAGAAAAGGACCTGTTTTAATAGATATACCTAAGAATTTTACTTTTGCAGAAACAGAATTTGTATCAAGAAAAAAATTTGAACCTAAAAAAATTGGTATAACATCAGAAGATGAAAAAACAATAGAAGAAGTAGCAAAATTAATAAATGAATCTAAAAGACCTATAATATATTTCGGCGGAGGAGCAAAAGATTCCAGTGATAAATTAAGAGACTTTATGATTAATTCTAATATACCTTCTGTTCATACTTTGATGGGAGCTGGTGTATTGGGATATAAAGAAAAACTAAATATAGGACTTTTGGGAATGCATGGTTCTGTTACTGCTAATAAAGTAATGAATGAAGCAGATTTAATATTGGCTGTTGGAACTAGATTCAGCGATAGAGTAGCTTTGAATACTTCAAAATTCGGAGGTACTGCTAAGAAAGTTCATATAGATATTGACAGGAGCGAAATAAATAAAAATGTTCATGTTGATTATAGTATAATAGGCGACTTAAATTATGTTTTGGATAGATTTAAAAAATTGGTAAAAAGAGTAAAAGATGATGAATGGGTAGAATATTTATCAGAATTAAGAGCTAAAGAGATGAAAGAAGATTCTGACAGAAATATAAAAAAAGAGGCTATTTATCCAAGCAAGGTTATGAATGTAATAGGAGAAAAAACCAAAGATGAAGCTATATATGTTACAGATGTAGGACAGCATCAAATGTGGGCAGTTCAGTATATAAGACATATTAAACCTAGAAGTTTTATAACTAGCGGAGGTTTGGGTACTATGGGATTTGGATATGCTGCTGCTTTAGGTTCTCAGATTGCCAATCCAAATAGAAAGGTAATACATATAACAGGAGACGGATCTTTCTATATGAATTTAAATGAGGTAGCTACTGCTGTAGAATATCAATTACCTGTAATAACAATTATATTAAATAATAGTACATTGGGTATGGTTAGACAATGGCAGACTATATTTTATGATAAAAGATATTCAAGTACAGATATAAATAAGAAAATGGATTATGTTAAAGTTGCTGAAGGTTTTGGGGCTAAAGGTTTTAGATGTGAAACTATAAAAGAATTTGAAAATGCTTTTGAAGAGGCTTTGAAATGCAAATGTCCAGTATGGATAGAATGTGTTATAGATAAAGATTTAAAAGTTTTACCTATGATTCCAGCCGGCGGTACTATAGATGATATAATAGTAGATTAATAATTACAGGAGTAAAAGATGAACAGCAAACAAAGAAGAGTTTTAGTTTTATTTGTAGATAATAGTTCAGGTGTATTAAATAGAATAACTTTATTATTCAGTCAAAAAGGATTTAATATAGAAACAATAACTTGTTCTGTAACATGTGTACCAAGCATATCAAGAATGACTATAGTAACAGAAGGGGATGATTCTCATATAACACATATTATGAAACAAGCTTCAAAACTGATAGAGGTTCATTCTGTACATTTGATAGATCATTTAAATAGCATAATAAGAGATTTGTTATTAGTAAAGATAGAAATTAATGATGCTAATAAACGTAAAGCATGCGATATAACTAATGCACATAACGGACTTATACTTGATATAGGAAATAAAAGCATGATAGTTGAAATTACAGCTTCTGCATCTGTAATAGACGGATATTTAGAATCATTAAAGGATTTTAATATTTTAGAACTTTCAAGAACAGGCGTAACATCTATACAGCTTGGAGATGCAGTTCCTGATATGAATATAATAAATAATTTTGAATTTTAAATATATTAAAAAATAAAAAGGAGAGATAAAAATGATAAAAAAATATTATGATGCTGATTGTAATCTAGGAGTACTAGACGGTAAAACTATAGCTATAATGGGATACGGCAGTCAAGGACATGCTCATGCTCAGAATTTAAAAGACAGCGGAATGAATGTTGTAGTTGGTTTAAGAAAAGACAGTGCTAATTTCAAAAAGGCTCAGGAAGCTGGTTTGAAAGTAATGGAAGTTGAAGAAGCTGCTAAGGCTGCTGATATAGTAATGATGCTTGTTCCAGATGAGGTTTCAGCTGATATTTACAATACTCAAGTTGCTCCTCATATGAAAGAAGGAAATGTATTAATGTATGCACATGGATTTAATATTCATTTCCAATTTGTAGTTCCTGCTAAAAATATAGACGTTATAATGGTAGCTCCAAAAGGACCTGGACACACTGTAAGAAGTCAGTATTTAGAAGGAAGAGGTGTTCCTAGCTTGATAGCAGTTTATCAGGACTTCAGCGGAAGAGCAAAAGATTATGCTTTAGCTTATGCCTCCGGTATAGGTGCAGGACGTGCCGGTATATTAGAAACTACTTTCAGAGAAGAAACAGAAACTGATTTATTCGGTGAGCAGGCTGTATTATGCGGAGGTGTTACAGAATTGATGAAAGCAGGATTTGACACTTTAGTAGAAGCTGGATATGAACCGGAAATGGCTTATTTTGAATGTATACATGAAATGAAATTGATTGTTGATTTAATATATTCAGGCGGATTTGCTATGATGAGATATTCTATTTCAAATACTGCTGAATACGGCGATTACAGAACTGGAAGAAGAATGATCACTGAAGAAACTAGAAAAGAAATGAAAAAAGTATTAAGAGAGATACAAGACGGTACTTTTGCTAGTGAGTTTATTCAAGAGTTTAGTGCAGGACGCAAAGCTAAATTTAATGCTACTAAAAAATTAGAAAGCGAGCATAAATTAGAGAAAGTCGGTGCAGAGTTAAGAAAAATGATGAGTTGGATTAAACAGTAATTATTATACATTTTGTAATCCAAAGCATCTTTTAAGTAAATGATGTTTAATTATAAAAGGGTTTTAACAATGAGAAAGATTAAGATTTTTGATACTACTTTAAGAGATGGAGAACAATCTCCTGGTTGTACTATGAATTTGGCTGAAAAATTAGAGATGGCAGCTGAATTAGATAAATTGGGTGTTGATGTTATAGAAGCAGGATTTGCTATATGTTCTGATGATGACTTCAATGCTATAAGAGAAGTAAGTAAAGTTGTAGAGAATGCTAAATTAGCAAGTTTGGCAAGATGCAATAAAAAGGATATAGACAGAGCTTATGAAGCACTTACTGAGGCAAAACATCCTATGCTTCATACTTTTATAGCTACAAGCGATATACATTTAAAGCACAAATTAGAGATGACTAGAGAGCAGGTATTAGAAATAATAAAAGAATCTGTTTCTTATGCTAAAACAAAATTTGATTTTATAGAGTTTTCTGCTGAAGATGCTTCAAGAAGCGATAGAGAATTTTTAGCCAAAGCATATTCTGTTGCAATAGAGAATGGTGCTACTACAATAAATGTTCCTGATACTGTTGGATATACTACTCCATTAGAAATGGCAGATTTGATAAAGTATTTAAAAGAGAATGTTAAAGGTATAGAAAATGTTGATATATCCGTGCATTGTCATGATGATTTAGGACTTGGCACTGCTAACTCTTTGTCTGCTGTTTTGGCTGGAGCTACTCAGGTGGAATGTACTATTAATGGCATAGGTGAGCGTGCAGGAAATGCTAGTTTGGAAGAAATAGTAATGGGCATTAAAACTAGAAAAGATTTTTATAATGCTTATACTGATATTAATACTAAACGTATTTATAAAATTTCTAAATTATTATCTACAATTTCTGGTATGGTAGTTGCTCCTAATAAAGCTATAGTAGGTGCTAATGCTTTTGCTCATGAGGCAGGAATACATCAACATGGCGTATTGAAAGAACGTTCTACTTATGAGATTATGAATGTTGAAGATATAGGAATACCTCAAAATAAAATGGTATTAGGTAAACATTCCGGTAAGCATGCTTTCAAAGATAGAATTGAATCTTTGGGATATGATATAGATGATAAGGCTTTGGAAGATGCATTTGTAAAATTCAAAAATTTGGCTGATAAAAAGAAAATAGTTACTGATACTGATATTGAAGCATTGTTAATAGGAAATACTAGTGTAGAAAATCCTATGTATACTTTAAAAAGTTTTATGGTTAATGATAGTGATTCTATATCTTCTTTTGCTTCCGTATCTATACTTGATAATAAAGAAAATGTTGTGGAAGGCATAGGAAAAGGAAACGGACCTATTGATGCTGCATTCGGTGCTATTGATACTGTTACATCTAATAGAGCTAAATTGGTAAATTATAGTATTAATGCTATCACTGAAGGTGAGGATGCTTTGGGAGAAGTTATTGTAAGATTAGCTTCTGATGATAAAACTGTAATCGGCAGAGCTGTCAGTACAGATATTATTGAGGCTAGCTTAATGGCTTATATTAATGGTTTGAATAAATTATAATAATTATTTATAAGAGGCTTTATATAAGCCTCTTTACTATTTTTAAATTAATTTAAGGATATGGATATGACTATTACTCAGAAAATTTTAGCAGCACATGCCGGTGTTGATAAAGTTGAAGCAGGCGAACTTATCATGGTTAAAACTGATTTAGTTTTAGGAAATGATATAACAAGTCCTGTTGCTATAAATGAATTTGAAAAATATGGATTTAATAAAGTTTTTGATAAAGAAAAAATAGCTTTGGTTATGGATCACTTTGCTCCGAATAAAGATATCAAAGCTGCAGAGCAATGCAAACAATGCAGAGATTTTGCTAATAAGCATGATATTACAAATTATTATGATGTAGGAGATATGGGAGTTGAGCATGCTCTTTTACCTGAAAAAGGTTTAGTAGCACCGGGTGAAGTTATAATAGGGGCAGACTCTCATACTTGTACTTACGGAGCTTTCGGGGCTTTTTCTACAGGAGTTGGAAGTACTGATATGGCTGCTGCTATGGCTACAGGCCAGGTTTGGTTTAAAGTTCCTTCTGCTATTAAATTTAATCTTAAAGGAAAATTAAAACCAAATGTATCCGGTAAAGATGTTATACTTCATATTATAGGTATGATAGGAGTTGACGGAGCATTGTATAAATCTATGGAGTTTAGAGGTGAAGGAGTTTCATCTTTAACTATGGACGATAGAGCTTGTATTGCTAATATGGCTATTGAGGCAGGAGCAAAAAATGGAATATTTGAAGTTGATGATCAAACTATTGAGTTTTTAAAAGATATAGTAAAAAGAGATTATACTGTTTTCAAAGCTGATGATGATGCAGTTTATGATAAAGAGTATGATATTGATTTGTCTTCTATAGAGCCTACAGTTGCATGTCCTCATTTACCAGAGAACACAAAAGAAGCTAAAGAATTAAAAGATATAAAAGTTGATCAGGTTGTTATTGGTTCTTGTACTAATGGAAGATTATCCGATATGGCAATAGCTGCTAATATTTTAAAAGGAAAAAAAGTAGCTAAAAATGTAAGATGTATAATTATCCCTGCTACTCAGAAAGTTTATAAAGAATGTATAAAATTAGGTTATATGGATATATTTATTGATGCAGGCTGTGCTGTATCAACTCCTACATGCGGACCTTGTTTAGGCGGATATATGGGAATACTTGCTCATGATGAGGTTGCTGTTACTACAACTAATAGAAACTTTGTAGGAAGAATGGGGGATAAAACTTCAAAAGTGTATTTGGCTAGTCCTGCTACTGCTGCATATAGTGCTATAACAGGATACATAACAGAGCCTAAATAATTATTTGTAAGGAGATATTGTAAATGAAAGCTAAAGGTTTTGTTCATAAATATGGTGATAATGTTGATACAGATGTTATTATTCCAGCAAGATATTTAAATACTTCCAATCATAAGGAGCTTGCTGCTCATTGTATGGAAGATATTGATAAAGATTTTGTAAGTAAAGTAAAGTCAGGCGATATAATGGTAGGAGGGGAGAATTTTGGATGCGGTTCTTCAAGAGAGCATGCGCCTATTGCTATTAAAGAGTCTGGAATATCATGTGTTATAGCATCTTCTTTTGCAAGAATATTTTATAGAAATTCAATAAATATAGGACTTGCTATATTAGAATGTGATGAGGCTAGTAAAAAAATAAATTCCGGTGATGAAGTTGAAGTTGATTTTGATAATGGTATAATAAAGAATATAACTAAAAATGAAAGTTATAAAGCAGAGCCTTTTCCAGAGTTTATCAAAAATATTATTAACTCTAATGGGCTTTTGAACTCTATAAAAAATTATAAAGGATGATTATTTATGGAAAAAAATATTGTTGTTATTAAAGGAGATGGCGTAGGTCCTGAGGTAGTAGGAAAAGCCATAGATGTACTTAATAGAATATCTGAAAAATATTCTCATAAGTTTAATCTTGAATATGTGGATATGGGAGGATGTTCTATAGACAAATATGGAGTACCTCTTACAGATGAAAATGTAGAAAAATGCATTAAGTCTGATGCTGTTCTTTTAGGTTCTGTAGGCGGTCCTAAATGGGATAAAGTTGATCCTGATAAGAGACCTGAAAGAGGTTTATTAAAACTTCGTAAAGAGATGAATCTTTATGCCAATATTAGACCTACAAAAATATTAAAATCTTTAGAATATGCCTCTCCTCTTAAAGAAACTATATGTAAGGATATGATAGATTTTATCATGGTTAGAGAGCTTACAGGAGGTGTTTATTTTGGGGAGCATAAATTTGAAACAGTAAATGGCGTTAAGCAAGCTACAGATTTAATGCTTTATACTGAAACAGAAATAAGAAGAATAGGTAAGGTTGCTTTTGATTTGGCTAGAAATTTAAAAAGACCTTTGACTTCTGTTGATAAGGCAAATGTTCTTCATACTTCTAAATTATGGCGTGAAGTTATGAATGCTTTATCCAAAGAATATAGCGATGTAGAATATAATGATATGTATGTTGATAATGCCGCTATGCAGATTGCCGCTAATCCTTCACAATTTGGTGTTATAGTTACAGAAAATATGTTTGGAGATATACTTTCTGATGAAGCTAGTGTTATAAGCGGTTCTATTGGTATGGCACCTTCTGCAAGTCTTTCTGATGGAAGTTTAGGATTATATGAACCTATTCATGGATCTGCTCCTGATATTGCCGGAAATGATTTAGCTAATCCTATAGGTACTATACTTTCTCTTGCTATGATGTTTAGATATTCATTTGGTATGAATGATGAAGCTGATGATATTGATAATGCTGTTGTTAGAGCTATAGATGAAGGTTATAGAACACGTGATATAATGCCTAAACATAATATGATGGCTTATTTATATAAAGAAGTGAAATGCTCTGAGATGGGTGATATAATAGTATCTAACATATAATACGTTTAATATATTATAATTATTGCAGTGATTAGGAATTTGTACTTTATTTTCTAGTTACTGCAATAATATTGTGTAATTATACTTGACAATCGATTTATAATGTACATAATAGATATTATATGAATTAAATAATTTGAGGGCTTGTAGAAGTGGAATATAGTGATAAAGAACTTATTTTGGAGCTTCAAGAAGATAATAAATTGCTTTCATCCAAAATAGATGTTTATAAAGAAGAAATAAGTGAATTAAAAAATAAGTTGGAATATGCCAAAAAATTTTTTACTTTATATGAAAGTATTATGGAACATTCCAGAAATGAAACTAAAGAACTTACAGAAAGAGTTAAAGAATTAGAAGAAGAAATAAAAAGATTAAAGAATGAATAATATTTTCTATCCTGCCAAGAATAATAATCAAAAAATATATATAGCTATACTTTCAAAGGGATATAATATTAATGCTAAAGACATTACTTTGGAATATAGAAAAAACAAAGAAGAAGAGTTTTTTAAATATATTAATTTTGATATAAATAAATCTATTTTTATGCATCAGGTTCATAAAGACAATATAGTTAAAATAGATGAATCTAACATTCATTTATTTGGAGGAAGAGAAAAACTTGTTGAAGATACTGATGCTTTAATAACTAATCTTAAAGATACACCTTTAATAGTTCAAACAGCTGATTGTGTGCCTATAATACTTTATTGCGATGAAAGCAAATCGATGGCTGCTATTCATTCAGGATGGAGGGGAACTGTTCAAAATATTACAGCAAAAACCATATCTTTAATGAAAAAAGAATACAATGCTAATCCTTCAAAAATGTATGCTTATATTGGTCCTTATATAGCCCAAAAGGATTATGAGGTAGGAGATGAGGTTGCTGTACATTTTCAAAACAAAACTATGATTAATGATAAATGGCATATTGATAATGGTTTGGAAATAAAACAGCAGATGTTGGAATCAGGTGTTTTAGAAAATAATATAGAGCTTTCTAAACTTAATACTCATGATGAAGTTTTTTATTCTTACAGACGCGATGGTGTTCAGGTAGGAAGAATACTTACTGTTGCTATATTGTTATAATGTTGTAGATTTCATGCAAAATATTATTAATTTTTTTAATACTGAAAATTATGAATATATTTCAAATAATTTTTCTATAGTTTTTAATCATAACAATAATGAAATACATCTTTATTTTGAAGGATTTACCAAAGATGATTATTTTGATTTAGAAAAATTGAAATCTTTAATTGATAATTTGGATATTATTGTAAATAAGGCAAGAGAAATAATAAAAGAAAATTCTAATGAGTATATAAAGAAAGATATGGTAGATTTTTTTGGATTTAATGACATTATAATTTATAAAGATGATACTTTTAATATTGGATTTGATATCGGAGATCCTCCTACTGGAGAATTTTATTATATATACATAAAATTTGATTGGAATTTTAATGCTTCTAAAGATATTATATATGAATGTTATAAATGATTTATATTTTTTATAAATACTAGAAACGCACACAGAGATAGTTAAAAATAATAAAATTAATGTTATTCATAATTTATATATAGTGAAAATTTTTAACTTTGTCAATTTTTTATTCAACTTTTTCCCGCCGCAAAAAGTTGCAAAAAGTGCAAGGTATAAAATTAGTACTAAATCATACTAAAATTGTCTTACATGTAAAATAATTTATTACATTTAAGTTCAAATATATCCTTTCGCGAAGCGTATCCGAGCTTGTCAAGGATATAGCTTCTTTGTGGCAACAAAAGAAGTGGGGGTGTGGGGGCTAGTCCCCACAAACAATAAAATTAAAAAAACTAAAATTGACAAAATCTAGTTGTTTAGGTATATAAATCTAAAGGGCGGGGTATGTAAGTAGATTTTAAGTTTTACTTTCACTCCCCACCCTTAAGATTCGATGATTCATTTTGAGTTTATAGTTTTCTTTATTTTTATAATTTAAATATGAATTATAGATGCCCGCCCTAGAGTTTTTTAAATTTAAAGCAGTATCAACGCACGATTAAATTTTAATATATAAAATTAATGTATTAAATAATATAATTTTAATTATATAAGAAATCAACTAACCGTGCGGTATATATGAAATTGTTATTATCTAATCACTTTGACAATTATAATTTTAGTATTATAATGTTTAAAATTGTATTAATTAAATTAAAAAGGCTTATTATTTATGTATGAAATGAAAACAATTGTAGGAACAAGTCAGATTGATAAAGACGGACTTTTAAAAACTTCATCTATATTTGATTTGATGCAGGATTGTTCATTTTTTCAATTAGATTCGGATATAGAACTTACAAAATATTTTAATGAAAATAATGTAAGTATGTTTTTAGTATCAAGGCAGGTTGATATATACAAACTTCCTAAATACAGCGATAAAGTTATAGTACGAACTTACGTTTATGAATGTAATGAGGCTTATGGTTACAGAAATACTGTAATATATGATGAAAATTATAATGAGCTTGCTATTTGCTATGCTATAGGCGGATTTGTAGATTTATCTAATGGTAATTTAATAAGAGTTCCTTCTGAGTTTATCAATAATATAAAATTTGATGAAAAGCAGAAAATGGATTATTTGCCTAGAAAAATAAAGGTTGATAATAATGCTTTAAAAGAAGTTGATAGATTTAAAGTAAAAAAATATTTTATAGATGATAATAATCATGTAAACAATGCCAGATATATTGATATGGCAATAGATTATGTTGATGATTATTATAAAAGAATAAGAATAGAATATAGAGTACCTGCTGCTTTAGGCGATACTATCGTTGTAAAGAAAGCTTTAATTGATGATAAGGTTTTATTAAAGTTTGACAGTGAGGATGATAAAACTTATGCTATATTAGAGTTTTCTTATAATTTATAATAACTTATAAAAATAACATATATTGTATAAATTTAAAACTTATTGTAGTATATTAAAACAAATTGAATTTTTTGATAAAGAAGGAGAGATAAAATATGAATGATAAATATAAATCAGCTGTGCATTATATTATAGATAGTTGTCAAGATCCTTTCTTACTTGGTTCAATTAAGTTAAATAAGATATTATTTTATTCTGATAGTGCTATGTTTATAGAAACTAATAATTCTATAACTAATGATGTATACATAAAAAGACAATATGGTCCTGTTCCTAAAAATATAGTTAATATATTGAAAGAATTGGAGAGTGAAAAAAAAATAGCTATATCTAAAAAGAAATATGAAAATTATAATCATACAGTTTTTTTCAGTTTAGAAGAAGTTGATTTTTCATTATTGAGTGCAAAGGAAGTTGCTATTTTAAATCAAAATAAAGAAAATATATGCAATAATTATACAGCTAAATCAATAAGCTTTGAAACTCATAATGAAATATGGCAAATGGCAAATATTGGAGAGGAGATACCATTATATACTATATATGCTTCTAATTTAGGAGAAATAAATGAGGATGACATAAAATTTATAGAAGAGGCTATGAATGCTGGAAATTGATATATTGGATATCGAATCTTTTATTGAAGAGAATAAAAAAATATATGCAGATTTGGAAAATATATTTAATGCATTATTATGGAGAATATATAAAAGCAAAGAAAGTTATTATAACAATAAATTAGATGTTTATATAATAAAATCTGATGGATCTAATTCTGATATATTTGTTTCTTTAGTGATAAAATTTTTTAAAGATTTAAATATAAAGAAAATTATATGTGTTATGATAGAAGAAAAAAATACAGGTAAAAGAATTATTTCAGAAATAAAAAAATAATTTTTAATAATAAGTTGAGGTACATAATGAAAATTGCTATAGGCTGTGATCATTCAGCTATTGAATTAAAAAAAGAAATAATAAAATATTTAGAAGAATTGGGACATGAAGTAAAAGACTTTGGAACATATACTACAGAAAGCGTTGATTATCCCATATATGGGAAAAAAGTTGCTGATGCCATTGTAAGTAAGGAATGCGAATGCGGTGTTTTAATATGCGGAACTGGTATAGGAATTTCACTTGCTGCTAATAAAGTAAAAGGCATAAGGGCAGCGGTTTGCAGTGAGCCTTATTCTGCTAAGCTTTCTAAACAGCATAATAATTCTAATATAATAGCTTTCGGTGCTAGGGTAGTAGGTGTTGATTTGGCTAAGATGATAGTTAAGGAATGGCTCGATGCTGAATATGAAGGCGGAAGACATGCTAGGAGAGTCGATTTGCTTACAAAAATAGAGAACGGCGAGGAAATTTAATTTTTATAAATTATTATTGATTTACAAAAAACAAAGGGCTTTAAGTTAATTAAAAAACTAAAGCCCTTTATTATTTTTTATTTATTGTATTCTTCTATTAACTTACTAAAGAAACCTCTTTCTAAATCAATAGCTTTTATTCTGCTTTTGTGATTAAATTTAGCAGCATCTGTTTTGTAATTATAATAATGTTCTTCTTCTTTTTTGTTATTGTCTGATCTATTATACTTTTCCATAGAAAATTTATCTAGATAAAAATCATTATTTTCTATTATGAATGTATAATAATATACACCGTCATCATCGGTTGCTTCTATTGTAACGTAATTTCTTGATGAAGCAATATCATAAGTTTGTGAGTAGTCATCATTTTGCATTGGATAAAAGCCTGTTATAAACTGTGCTTTATTTTCATCGTTTTTATCTCTTTTCCATATAGTTACATAATTAAAATATTTATCGTTTACTTCAAAATCAGATACATATTTTTCCATTGATATAAGATTTTCTACATATTCTTCATTTAATATATGACTTTGTATTAAAATATATTTTTCATTATTGTTTGTAAATTCAATTTGTGAGGCAGGCGAATAAATATAGCTAGTATCTGCAAATTTAAAAGTTTGAGATATTTTATTTAATATTCTTATCATCAAATCTTCATTGTTGTTTCCAGTGATAACAGTATCAATTAAATTTGTAGGACTTAAAACAGGAAAATTTTCCATCAATACAAAAGATATATGGCTATCATTATGGATACTTTCTAATTCTTCTGTATCTTGAAAGCAGTGAATAGTAATATCCGCATTTTTCTCTTTTAAATAATCCATAATATCATACTTTTCATAATAGGCACTATACATTAAAGGAGTTCCCACATAACCATCTCTAATTCTGTTTATGGAATTGATATCAGCACCAAGTTTTAAAAATAATATTACTAAATCTAAATTATCAGCTAAAATGGATTGAAATAATAAGTCGCTTTGTAATTGATAATCTATATCAGAAAAATAATAATCTGCGGATTCTAACTTTTTAATCAATTTTGATATTAAATTATAATTATTATTTTCTGAGTCAATTTTATTATATATTGTTTGATAATCAAAATTAACTCCGCTATCTAATAAATAATCTATAATCTTATCAGTATAATTATAATTTAGTATTTCAGTATCATCTAAACTAATACCATGTTCAACAAGCCATATCACTAAATTATTATAAGCATAATTTCTATAATCAAGTTTCTGCATTAGAGTCAATATGCTGTTTCCATTTTCATCTTTACTGTTTATCCCTTCCAAAAGTAAATCTTTAATATTCTGCATTTTTTGTTTTTCTTCTTCTCTTCTTTCTTTTTTGGAATTATCGGATATTCCATAATCTGCTAATTCTGAGTCAATAGTTTTGTATAATATCTCATCAATTTCAGCTTCTGTATATGGTTTGATAGGATATATATTTTTAAATTCTGGTTTTTTCTTTCTTACTGCAGTTGTTTGCTGACTTATAGTTTGATTTGTATTTTGTGCGGTATTGTTATTTGCATTATTAACAGCTGTATTATCTTGTGTGTTATTAGATTTGTTACTGCAGCTTATTAAAATACTTAAAGCTGTCATTAATATAAATTTCTTCATAAACTTTCCTTTACTTCTTTTAACTTCTTTATAGATTGTATTAAAAAATATTTTAAGCATTATACTAATATTTTTTTTTATTGTCAATTTTTATGTTCTTATTTTTGCCATCTCATGCGTTATGACACTATAGCTGAACTTTGTAGATACACATATAGGCTGATTAACTCATATTAAATTTATAACTCTTTTTATTAGTAGTTGTTTACCTAATTGGGGTATATATAGTGGGTTGATAATTTAATTGTTTTCTTTATAATTTAAACAATTAATAAAATAAAAATATTGTTGAAGGTTAGTTCTTTGGAAAGAAGGCAAACTGTTTTTGTGTACTTTTTTGTTTAGCCAAAAAAGTACCTTATGTCCTGTCGGACACGCTACGCGAAAAACCATTTCTTTTTAATAAAAATTGTGAGCGTCTGGCAGGTTTACTTGACAGAGCCTTAAAGCGAACAATTTTTATTTGTAATAAGAAAAAGAACCAAAAAATTTTTATTAAGTTTATGACGCGGGCTGTTAGCCCTTGTTTAGAATTTAGGGGGGTATGAGTTTATGATTTAGAGTGAAGAAGAGATTAGGGTTATTGAGGTGGTAAGTAAAAGGGAACTATAAGATGTTTTATATTATTATAAAGTGTGATATATTATCCTTATGGAGTTTTTTATGATAAATTTTACAAAAAGGGTAAGAAGTGAGTTATGGATATATGTTAATATAGATAATATAGTTACCTCATATAAGTTTAAAGAATTATTATCTTTTAATTTGGGTTTAAGCAATAATTATTGGTGTAAGACAAGAAATAATAATTATTTATTAAATTTAAATGATATATTATTAGAGCAGAGAGTTCAAAATTTTTTAGATTATATAAATGGATTTATTTGGTTGAATTTAAATAATCATATAAAAGATTATTTTATTGATAATAATATACTTGATTACTGTGTTGCAACTGATTTTAATTTTAATTTTGATGATGGTGCTAGAACTATGGTAGGAGAAGCTGAATTTTCATTAAAATATAGAAGGACTGAAATAAATGATGTGGAAGCAGAGTATTATGGAAATATTTTAGTAGATAAAATAAAAGAGTGTCATGATATTTTACCAATAAATAAAAATGATAGTTATTTTACAACTATACCACTTGGAATTGATGAAAATGAAAATAATAAACTTTCATTTAAATTGGTTAAAAGATTATCATATATATTAAATAATAATTTATTTATTTTGAAATGTCATAAACCCTCATTTAAAGATAAAACTTTAAATGAAAAAATTAATATTTGGAATGAAATATATTCCGATGCTAGTAAAATTGTGTTTGTTAACAAAGTTGATATAAAAGATAAAGATGTTATAATTATTGATGACTTATATCAGTCTGGTGTTTCTATGTGGAGCTATGCGAAATTTTTAAAATCATTGGGAGCAAAAAGAGTCATGGGAATATCAGCTGTAAAATCTTTAAGGGATAGTGATAATACAAATGTATAATGTAGATTTTCTGCAGTATGCACTTGCCAAAGGTGTAGGTGAATCAGCAATTAAAAAGGCTTTAAATTTTTTGAAGCTTAATAAAAATGCATCTTGGAAAGATATTATTACTGATAAATCTATTTTAAAATTGAAAGATGATATTTACACTAATATTTATAAAACTGAAAATGAAGCAAAAATATTAGCAGAACAATTATATAATAACAATATATATATGATACTAGAAAATGATTTAATGTATCCTGAACGATTGAAAATTACGTTGGGTGATAATACGCCACCTGTAGTATTTGTTCAAGGAAATTTAGCTCTTTTAAATAAAAATAGTATAGGATTTTGCGGTTCTAGAAAAGTATCTGATAAGGGTAAACAAATAGCATATGAATGTGCTAAGGAATTAGTAAATAATGACATAACTGTAGTTAGTGGATATGCTTCAGGTACTGATTTAACTGCTCATATGTCTGCTCTTTCAAATAATGGTAATACTATTTTTGTTGTACCAGAGGGAATATTAAAAAAGCGTATTAAAGGTGAAGTAAAAAATCACCTTAATAACACAAATCATGTTTTTATATCTCAATTTATGCCAAATTTGACTTGGAATGCTATGAATGCTATGAGAAGAAATAAGGTAATAATAGGTTTATCAATAGCTATGATATTAATAGAATCAAGAAGAGATGGCGGTACTTTTGAAGCTGGAAAAGAAACATTAAAATTAGGTCATAAGTTATTCGTAGTTGATTTTTTTCATCCTCCAGAAACAGCTGAAGCTAATAAATTTTTTATTAGTCAAGGTGGTATTCCTATTAAAAAAAATAGAGATGGACATCCAAGTATGAAGTCTGTATTTAATTCAATTAATAATGATATGTCTTTATTAAATAAAACAATATCTGAACCTGAATTTGATTTTACTTATTAGTAAATATTGCAATATTTGTAATTTTTTTGTTTATGTTGTGTAATAAGCCAATCTATTGTGGGCTTCATAAAAGTAGCTTATATACTAGATAAACTCTGACACTCTACGCGAAAACTATATTTCTTTTTTTATAAAAATTGTGAGCGTATGGCAAATTTTCTTGACAGATGATAACAATTTTTCTTAATGATAAAAAAGAACAAAAAACATTTACAATATTATATATACCTAAATAATTGTGTTTTGCCAACTTCTTTAGATTATATATATTATCAACTTTTTTGCCGCACAAAAAAGTTGCAAAAAACGCAATTGCGAAACTTTATATTAAAAAATATTTATTAAATGTAATATAATACTATTATTTTGTATAAAAATGTAGCCTTTCGACGTAGGCGGGCTGTGCCTGCTTCTTTGGGTCACCACCGAGTAGGTGCCTTGCCTACAGCACGCAAAGCGTCGGTAAAAGAACTGGGGTGCTGCACGCTGTGTACTTCGTAAGGGCAAAGCCCTGCAAATATTTTAAATTTAATAAATTTATTTTTTACAATATTTGTTTCAGTATATATAAAATTTATTTATTAATTACTTTCTCTAATTCTTCTTTTATACTCAAAGCCATTTTGTCGTCGAAACTTGAAAATGAATTTTTTGTGTATAATATGTTCTTGCCGCTGTCAATTACTATTATCCAAGGAAGCCATTTAACATTATACTCATCAGAAATATTTTTGTATTTATCAACATCAACTTCAGTGAAAATCAAATTATCATCTATGAATTTTTTTAGTTCTTCATTTACGAATACTTTCTCTTTAAGCTCATAACAATTCGCACACCAAACAGCAGAGAAATCTATTAGTATAGGTTTGTTGTTTTGTTTTGAAAACTCTAATGCTTCATTGTATGTTATATGATTTGAAACTTCATTTTTTGATTTTATGAATCCGTAAGTTGATCCTAATGCTATTGATATAATTACTACAGAAATGAATATTTTTATTTCTAATGCACTTAACATAGCAGATTTATTTTTAATTATGTAAACTAACACAGCAAATACTAATATCGCAGCTGAAGCAAGTATATAACTTATTTTATTAAATCCTAAAACTCCGAAAAGTATATTAGCATAATAGAAACTTATTATCATCATTAGGAAAGTGAAAATATATTTAACATATACCATCCAAGTTCCTGCTTTAGGCATTTTTGTAAGTATTGAAGCAAATGTACCAAGAATGAATAATACAGAAGCGAAACCCAAAGCATAAACAGCCATGTATAGAGTGGCGAATACAGGATTAAGAAAACCTATTTCCAATATAACCGCTATTATAGGAGCAGCACAAGGAGTGGCAACTATTCCTGCAAGAAGTCCCATTATATATTTATGGAATATTGATTGATTTTTTTTAGCGTATGCATTTGTTTTTGCAGACTGTAAAAATGAAGGAGCTTTAATCTCATAAAATCCAGCCATTGAAAAAGTAAAGTATAAGAATAGTAATACTAATATTGTTAAGACAATAGGATTATATCCAATACTTCCAAATAGAATAGTTTTATGAAAAGCAAATCCAGCAATAGAAACTACAGCACCTAAAAATGTATAAGTTGTTATTACCCCTAGTGCAAATAAAAGCGAAGCTAATACGCTTGATTTTTTATTATTTTTAGAATCAGTTGTAGTTCCTAAAATAGACACTGTAATCGATAGTAGTGGATATGTGCAAGGCAAAAGTACAGATGCTAGCCCTGCTGCAAATATTAAAATCAATGTTATGAATATATTATCGCTTCCTTTTATGTAATTTTCTATAGAAGTTGCATTTTCTGGTTTTTCATCTGTTATAATATTGGCATTATCAGGTATATCAATTTCTTCACCATAAAGTATTTCGCTTTTAGGCTGTAAACATACATTATCTTTTGCTGAGCATAATTGATAAGATGCTTTTATAAAATTAATATTATTTATATCAATATCATTTAATATAAACTCCTGCTTGCCTTTTATAATAATATCGTTATGGTATTTTTCACCTTCAGGATATGTGACATTTATTTCTTTATTATCCGCAAGGAATGAAACTTTATTTGCTATTTCTGATTTTAAATAGGCATAATATCCTTCCGGTATATTAGCACTTACTATTAATTGATTATTGTTTGTTGATATAGTAAAAGCTATTTTTGCTTCACTTAAATTATTAAGATTTAATAAATTATTATTAAGCTGAGCATAAGAAAAATTTACAATTATTATGAATATTGCAATAATATACTTTATGTTTTTCATTATTAATTTAAACCCCATTGTTTTTATTTATCATATGAAAATTGTTTGTATTATAAAACATTAATTAGATAAATATGTTAAATGGAAGGTCTATGTTTTATATAATGTCTAAAATATATTGTAAGTGATATTGCTATAATCATTACTATTGCTGCATATATTGAAAGGTTTTTATATTCTACCCCTAATGATAATAATATTCCTCCGTATTTTGCTCCTATTGCATTACCAAGATTAAAAGAACTTTGATTAAATGTAGATGCCAAATTTGGAGCACCTTTTGCCTGTTCTACTACTAAAGATTGAAGCATAGGACATACAGCAAATCCTGCTATACTCCATGCTATTAAATCGGATATCATAGGTATTAATTTTGTATTAACATAAAGCATTATAATTTGTATAATTATCATAATAATCATCATTAATATTAATGATTTTATTAAACTTTTATCTCCAAGTTTTCCGCCTATAAATGTACCTACTGTGAGACCTGCTCCAATAAAAAATAGTATTTTTACAACAGTTGCTTTATCAACCATAGTAACATTTTGAAGTATAGGATCTATATATGTAAATATTGTGAATAAACTAGCAGATGTTAGTACAGACAAAATAAGAGGAATAAATACTCTTCTATGTCTTAAAATTTTAAATTCTTCTATAACATTACCGCTAGGCATTGTTAGATTTGTTGGAATAGATTTTATTAAAGCTAATATTGCTAAAATACCTATGCTGCTTACAAGCCAAAAAGTAGCCCTCCATCCGAATTTCTCTCCAATATAAGTACCTATAGGAACACCTAATATATTTGCAAGACTTACTCCCATAAATACTATTGCAATAGCCTGAGATCTTTTATTTTCTCCTGCCATTTCAGCAGCTACTACCGATGCTATTCCAAAAAAAGTTCCATGACATAATGCTGCCAAAACCCTAGCAATCATTAAAAAAGTATAGTTGGGAGATACAGCACATAAAATATTTCCTATTATAAACATTACCATAAGTGAAAGCAAAGTTTTTTTTCTCGAAATCTTCATTGTAAGTATTGCAAGTACAGGAGCTCCTACAACAACTCCCATAGCATACATCGATACTAAAGCGCCAGCCTGCGGTATAGTTATATTCAAATCTTTAGCAATTTCAGATAATAATCCCATTATAACATATTCGCTTGTACCTATGCAGAACGTAGAGAATGTCAGCATGAATATAGCAAAAGGCATTTTTTTATCTCCAATAATAATTTATAATAATTGGGATAAATTTTATATATAATTTTCTATCTGTCAATAATATTTTTAGAAAATTATAAAAAATTAGAAAAAATATTTAATCATATAATTTAGTTTTATACTTTTTGTACTTTGGTTATTTCTTCAAATTTTTCAAGCATAGCCTTTTGGTAATCTTCATATTTTTTTGATAATTTAGAATCAGGCTCTATTACAGTATTATCTATTAAAGAATTTCTAACATCATCTAATGAAATTTTTTCTTTTAATAATAACATTGCCGCTATTGCCGCACCTAATGATGCTCCTCCTGATGGAAGAAGTTTTATAGGACATTGCCAAATATTTGCTACAATTTTTAATATTTCTTTATCCTTTGTAGGACCGCCTGTTACCGATAAATCATTATTGTTTGTGCTGTCAGAAGAAAATTTCTTAGAATAAGCAGCAACTAATCCTAATGAACTTAATACAATTCCTTTATAATCATTGTCAAAAGAATGTTTTTCATAATATTTTTTTATATCGAATGCTCTGCTTATAGGTACAGATTCATTTTCCTTTTGCCATAACATTATTGGTAAATTATCAATATTTTGTTCTAAAGAAAGTGTGATTTCTCTGTAATTTCTGTCATGCATTTTCATTACTTCATCCCAAACTATAGCACCATTAGTTCGGCAAAATATCATAAATGGATTTCCTATACCATCATACATAGCATTAGATACTCCTGAGAAATCTCTGCTGTTTTCATTGATATTAAGCATATATACAAAACTTGTTCCTAGAGAAAGTATATCTCCCTTATATAGAACTTTTGTTTCCGGATTATCTCCGCTTCCTATTCCAACTATACATTCACTATCAAATCCATATTTTTCGGTAAAATAAGTAGTTATATATCCTGCAAAACTTGAAGGAGAATCTATATTTCCTAATTTTTGTTTTAAATCAGGAGACACAGTATTTAATAATGTATCATTCCATTCTCTTTTAGAATAATCCATTAAACTCATTCCGGAAGCATTTCCAAAATCTACAGATATATCATCTTTGGCTGTTAATATTGATGCTATAAAAGTATTTAATAAAAATATTTTATATGTATTGTTTGATAATCCTTCATTGTTGTCAAAATTATATTTTATTACAGCACCAGTAAATCTTAGAGGAGAATTAGAAGCAGTGATCTGTATCATTTTTTCTTTTCCACCTACAGCTTCTCTTAATTCATTTGCTTCTTTTTGAGTACATGATGTTCTCCATATAGGAGCGGCATTATATGAATATGAACCTTCTAATATTTCTATCAGATTTTGATTCACAGATGATTTATTTTTCAATTTTTCTATATTAGCTTTATAATTATTCGATAAATATACATGTCCATGCTGCTGTGCTGATATTTGAATTGCTTTTATGGATTTTATATCGCATTCACTTTTTAGTTTCAAAAAAGCTTTATCTAATGCTGCTAAAAATATATTTATATCTTGTTCTGCTTTACCATTTATTTTGGAATCAATAAGCAATGTATTTTTATTCATTGGAGAATTGTTCATTTCTTCAAGAGAATTAAATGCTACTGATATATTTAAATCATTTTTATAAGTTTTATAATTTATAATACTTAAAGTTAAACTTTGTGTGCTTAAATCTATTCCTAATGTATACATTTTTAATCCTAATTTATTGTTATTTATTATTGAGTATATAAAAAATATATTATAAATCAAGTATTGTTATATATAATAATCTTCCAAATTTATTTTTTTAATGTATACTTCTTTAGACATTATTTTTATGAGAAATTATGACATACAGAAAAAGCAATAACATAGATGTAAAAAGAATAAATAAAAATATTATCTATAAATATATTTTGGAAAGAGATAAAGTATCTAAACATAAAATAGCAGTATCTTTGAATATGAGTATGCCTACTGTTTTGCAAAATATTAAAGAACTTTTTGAGGCAAATCTTATAAAAGAAGTTGGAGAATTTGAATCCAGCGGAGGCAGAAAAGCTAAGGCTATGTCAATAGTTGAAGATGCTAAACTTGCTATTGGCATAGATATTACAAGAAATCATATAAGTTTGGTTTTGGTAAATTTGTTTGGAAATGTAATAAAAAATATAAGGCTTAAAAATAGTTTTAAGTATACAGAAGAGTATTTTTTATGGTTTGAAAATTCCATTAAAGAATTTGTTTCTGATATTGATAATAATAAAATTTTGGGTGCCGGTTTATCAATACCTGGTATAATAGACAAATCAGGTTCTGATATAGCATCATCTTATGTTCTTGGTTTTGAAAAAGTACCATATACTGATTTTACTAAATATATACCTTTTGACTGCATATTTATTAATGACGCCAATGCTGCAGGTTTTGCTGAGGCTAGATACATAGAAAATAATGCAATTTATTTGTCATTAAGCAATAGTGTAGGGGGAGCTATTATATTCGGAAAGCAGGTTTATACAGGAGATAATATAAGAGCTGGAGAATTTGGTCATATAAGCATAGTACCTCATGGAGAGAAATGTTATTGCGGTAAAAAAGGCTGTTTGGATTGCTATTGTAGAGCAAATTTACTATCAGATTTAACTAATGGGAAACTCAATCTATTTTTTGAAAGTTTGAATAAAGGCAATAAAATTATAGATGAAACTTGGGAAAAATATCTTTATTATTTGGCTATAGCTGTTAATAATTTAAGAATGTCATTTGATTGTGATGTTGTAATAGGAGGTTATGTAGGTGGGTATTTTTCTGACTATATTGAAGACTTTAGAAACAGAGTTGCCAAATTAAATACTTTTGAAACCAATGGAAATTACGTAAAAGCATGTAAACATCATTTTGAAGGTGCTGCTTTAGGTGCTGCTTTACAACATATACATTCATTCATAGAATCTATATAAAACCTAATATTTTTTTTAAATAATATAAAAATACTTGACAATGATATATTTTGTGATTATACTTTATTACGTAAAACACTTTAATAAAAATAATTTATAAAAGTATTTTTATTAAATAAATCATTTAATATGGAGTATAAGTATGGATGGTAAAATGAAAGTCGCTATAATGACAGATTTAAAAAAGATAGATTTTACAGAACGTGATATACCAAAACCAAAAGATAATGAAGTTTTAGTTAAACTTGAGTACATTGGTGTTTGCGGTTCTGATTTGCATTATTATGAACATGGTGCTATAGGTAATTTCATAGTTAAAACACCATTTGTATTAGGACATGAATGCAGCGGTACAGTTGTAGAGATAGGTAATAAAGTTAAGCATTTAAAAGTTGGAGATAGAGTTGCATTGGAACCTGGTAAAACATGTGGTGAATGTGAATTCTGCAGAACAGGAAGATACAATTTATGTCCTGATGTAGTATTCTTTGCTACACCTCCAGTTGACGGAGTATTTCAAGAGTATGTAACACATCCTGAAAATTTATCATTTAAATTACCTAATAATTTATCAACAATGGAAGGTGCATTAATAGAACCTTTATCAGTTGGTATGCATGCTGCAAGACAGGGAGATGCTAAAATAGGGGAAGTTGCTTTTGTTACAGGTTCAGGTTGTATAGGATTATGTTCTATGCTTTCTTTAAAGGCTTGTGGAGTTTCTAAAGTTTATGTTATAGATGTTATTAAAAAACGTTTAGATAAGGCATTAGAATTAGGTGCTACAGGTGTAATAGATGCTTCAAAAGAAGATGTAGTAAAAAGAGTTTATGAGATAACAGAAGGAAAAGGAAGTGACCTTACTATAGAAACAGCTGGTGTTGAATCTACAACAAATCAAGCTATAGAGTTTGCTAAAAAAGGTTCTACTATAGTTTTAGTTGGATATAGTAAAACAGGAATGATTAATATGAATGTTGGTATGTCTTTAGATAAAGAATTAACATTCAAAACAGTATTCAGATACAGACATATATTCCCATTATCAATAGATGCTGTTGAAAGCGGTGCTGTTAATATCAAAAATATAGTTACTAATACTTATGATTTCAAAGATTTACAAAAAGCTTTAGATGACAGTGTAAATGATAAAGCTAATATTGTAAAAACAGTTATTAAAATGTAAGGTTGTAATATGAGCTATTTAGATGAATTATTTTCTTTAAAAGGTAAGGTTGCAATCGTAACAGGCGGCGGTACTGGTATAGGTCAGGTTGTAGCTTTAGGTATGGCAAAAGCAGGAGCTGAGGTAGTAATACTTTCACGTTCTAATGCTGATGAAACAATTAAATTAATAAGTGATAATGGCGGAAAATGTTATCATATAAAATGTGATGTTACTAATGAAAAAAATGTAGATGAGGCTTTGAAAGAAATTCTAAATAAGTCTAATTCTATAGATGTATTATTTAATAATGCTGGTATATGTATACATAAATCAACAATTGAATCTTCTATAGAAGAATTTAGAAAAGTAATTGATGTTAATTTAACCGGACAATTTATTATGGCTAGAGCGGTAGGAAAAATAATGCTCGATAGAAAAATAAATGGAAGTATTATCAATATGGCTTCTATGTCTGGTACTATAGTTAATATACCTCAGTGGCAATGTTCATATAATGCTTCAAAAGCTGGAGTTATACATATGACAAAATCATTGGCTATGGAATGGGCAGAAACTGGTATAAGAGTTAATAGTATAAGCCCTGGATATATAGCAACTCCTATGTCTGTAGATACTCCTAAGGAACTTAAAGATGCTTGGATGCCTTTAATACCTATGCATAGAATGGGTAAGCCTGAGGAATTAATACCTCCTATTCTTTATCTAGCAAGCAATGCTTCTGGATATACTACAGGAAGCGATGTTATAGTAGATGGCGGATATTGTTGTTTTTAATTATTTTGGTATTAAATTTATATTTAATAAATTAATTAATTTTTAAGGAGATACTATTATGAACAAAAAGTTATTGTCGCTTTTTGCTTTTATGACTATGGTATTATTTGCTGTATCTGGTTGTAACAACAAAACAAGCGAACAGGGTACTTCCGCAGCTGATGCAGAAGGAAAAATCAGAGTAGCTTATATAGCAAGAGCTCAAGCAGATTCATTTGCTGCTTGGTTAGCTAATTCTATTAAAGAAGAAGCAGCTAAATATCCTAATATCATTATTGATGTATTTGATGGACAAGCTAATGATGACGTTGAAAATAGCTTAATTGAAAATGCTATTATCAATAAATATGATGTAATCATAATACAGCCTAATAATGGAGAAGCTCAAAGACCTTATGCTGAAAAAGTTGTAGCTGCTGGTATAATCTGTATCACTACAAATGCTAGAATAGCTGGAATAGAAGGTGCTTCTTCTGTAGATGCTGATCCTTACAAACAGGCAGCTGTTAATGCTGTTGCTGCTTTAGACCAAATACCTCAAGGTGCTAATGTTGTAGTGTTAAACGGCCCTCCTGGTAACTTCCATGCTGATGAAAGAAGAAGAAGCTGGCAAGTAGAATTCTTTGATAAACGCCCAGATGTAAAAATTGTTGGAGAACAAATTGCTAACTGGAACAAAGATGAAGCTTTGAGCTTTATGGAAACTTGGATACAGGCTAATGATAAAATTGATGCTGTTATATCTATGAATGATAACATGGCTGCTGGTGCTTTAGAAGCTACTAAAGGAAATCCTAAATTTGATAATATGTTAGTATATGGTGTAGATGGTACTGCTGAAGCTTGTCTTTTAATCAAAGAAGGAAAAATGACTTCTACTTGTATGCAAAGTGCTTATGATTTATCAGCTAAAATACTTGATACTGTAAATAAACTTGTAAATAAAGAATCTACTCAAATAGATACTGATATTGACAATCCTTTAGTTACTAAAGAAAATGTTGATCAGTATATAGAGATGTATAAGAAAACAGGTGCTATAAGTTAATATTTGTATTTGTTTTTAGCTATCTTAAAATATTAAAAAGTGGAGATATGTTGAATAAACAATCTCCGCTTTTAATAAAACTATTTTAGAATATTTATAAAGGTTATATAATATGGAAGAAGAATATAGATTAAAAGTTTCTCATGTATATAAGTCTTTTCCAGGTGTGCAGGCTTTAAAAGATATTAATTTGGCTGTAAGAAAAGGTACCGTGCATGTATTATGTGGTGAGAATGGTGCTGGAAAGTCTACATTAATGAAAATAATTAATGGTATATATAAAGCTGATATTGGCGGTATAGAGATAGACGGAAAAGCAGTGCAAATAAAAAATCCGATACAGGCTAGAAAATTAGGTATATCAATGATATTCCAAGAGCTTAATTATGTTCCTGAGATGACAGTTGAAGAAAGTCTTGTTTTAGGTGATTGGCCTATGACTTCTTTTGGAACTGTAAATTGGAAAAAGATAAGAAAAGATGTTGTTGATATATTGAAAAAAGAAGGTTTAAATTATTCTCCTACTACAAAATTAAAAGAATTGACTGTATCTGATGTTCAAATGTTGGAAATTATTAAATCAATAGCTAATAATGCTAATATATTTATTATGGATGAGCCTACTTCAGCTATTACTAATAAAGAAGTTGATAGATTATTTGATAAAATAGCTGAGCTTAAATCAAGAGGTGCTTCTATAATTTATATATCTCATAAAATGGATGAAATTTTTAAAATTGCTGATGACATTACTATATTAAGAGATGGTGAAACTATACTTACAGACAAAGCAGAAAATTTTGATATAGATAAGGTCATATCATTAATGGTAGGTAGAAAACTTGGAAATAACTATCCTAAAGAAACAATAGAATTAGGAGAAAATGTTTTAGAAGTTAAAGATCTATATTCTGAAAATGTATTTAATAAATGCAGTTTTTATGCAAGAAAGGGTGAAATAGTGGGTTTTGCTGGTCTTATGGGTGCTAAAAGAACTGAGCTTGTAAGAACTATATTTGGTATAGATAAACATTCTTCTGGTGAAATAAAGATTAAAGGTGAAGTTAAAAACATAAATAGTGTATCAGACGGCATTAATAATGGTATTGCAATGCTTTCAGAAGACAGAAGAAGATTTGGTATAATTCCATGCAGAAGTGTTAGAGAAAATGTTTCTTTAGCTAGTTTAGGAAAATTTTTCTATAATCAATTTTGGCATAAAGGAAATGAAAATAAAGAAGTTACAAAATATTGTGAGAAGATGAATGTAAAAACAGCTTCTTATGAAGTTAGTATAGATACACTTTCTGGAGGAAATCAGCAAAAAGTATTGCTTGCAAGATGGATATTAGAATCTCCAGATATATTAATAATGGATGAACCAACTAGAGGTATAGATGTCGGAGCTAAATTTGAAATATATAAATTAATGACAGATTTAGTAAAAGAAGGCAAAACATTAATAGTGGTATCTTCAGAACTTCCAGAGCTTATAGGTATGTGTGACAGAATATATGTTATGTGCAAAGGAAGTATAGCTGGAATGCTCAATAGAGATGAGTTTTCTCAAGAAACTATAATGAAATTGGCAACAGGTACTATTACAATGTAATAAAAAAATATAATAAAAATAAATTAGGAGATAGAAATGAAAGTTGATATAAAAAAGATATATAGTGAAATGATGAGTAAATACAGCATATATTTTATACTTTTAATAATGATAATAGTATCATCATTTTTAAATAGCAATTTCTTAACTTTTGCCAATTTTAGTAATATTTCAAGCCAATTAGCTGTAACTACTATTTTAGCATGCGGTGCTACTATGCTTATCATATCAGGAATGATAGACTTATCATGCGGAAGTGTTCTTGCTTTGGCAGGTGTTTTATCTGTAGCTTCATATAAAGCAACTAATAATATGATTTTAGCTATACTTGTTGCTATAGTTATTGGTGTTATATGTAATTTAATAAATGGTATAATGATAACTAGATTTAAAGTTCCTCCATTTATTGCTACATTGGCTATGCTTACTATGGCAAGAGGAGCAGCATTAAAATATACAGCAGGACAAAATATATATCAAATAGGAGATTATACTATATTAGGTCAAGGTACATTACCAGGCGGAATACCTATATCTGTATTATTTTTAATATTATTCGTTGTTATTACTTGGTATATACTTACCCATAAAAAATTGGGAAGAGCTTTATATGCCATAGGAGGTAATGAAGAGGCTGCTATTGCATCTGGAATAAATGTTAATAGATCCAAAATAGAAGTATTTATTATAAATGGTATATTTGTAGGATTTGCCGGTGTATTATTTATGTCAAGAAATAACGTAGGTCTTCCTAATGGTGCTGTAAGCTATGAGTTAAAAGCTTTAACTGCTGCTGTTATAGGCGGAACAAGTTTTTCAGGCGGTTTAGGTACTGCTCAAGGAACTATAGCTGGTGCTTTTATAGTTGGATTTTTGGATAATATTATGACTCTTATTGGTGTTGACTCTTATATACAGCAGATAATAAGAGGTGCTATTATTGCTATAGCGGTTATTTACGATTTGTATTCTAAAAATAAAACTTTGAAAAATAAATTAAAGGCTCTTAAAAATTAATTAATATTCTCTTTATAAAAGCAGGTCTAAGTTATTAGAGCTGCTTTTTTTTTAATTTAAAAAATCTGGTGGGAATTTTTTAACTCTATCTTTAAATAAGAATTCTATTAATTTTCTTGTTCTTGTTAATAAAAAATATGACCATAATTCTATTGAGGTTTGTCCTATTGTATAAGTTTTTATTTCATCTATTGGAATTTGTATATTCTTTTTTATATTTGAACTTAGATTAATTTTTAATTCTGCTTCATAATATTTTCCTTTTATATGAAAATCAGGAAGCATATCATGTACTATGCAGTTTCTTACACATTGAAGAGTTTTAGCTAAATTATATTCTTCTCTTGGAAGCATTTTATAATTGTTAACTATAGATATTAAAATTCCTATATTGCACTGTGCCAAATCCTCTACATTAGTAATTTTTTCTTCATATCTTTTTCCATTATTATATCTATATATGGATATAAATCCATCTTCTTTCATTTTTTCTTCCAATAAAATCATAAGAGACTGCTCAAACATACTTCCTACTAGAGTACAGCTAGCCTCAAAATATCCGAAATAATAATTCTGATGAACTTGATAAAGCAGTTTTAACATGTGTTCTAATCGGTCATTATTTATTTGACCTACATGCATTCTTGTGTATTGTAAAGCTTTTCTCCTAAGTTCAGCCTTTTCTAAAAACTCATCATTATATCTTTCTTTGAGAGTTAATTTTGGTTGTTTTACTTTTTTTGCTTCATCCATTTTATAATCCAATAGTAATATACAATATATTAACATTATGATAAAATTATTCAAGTTTAATAAAATTAGGTTTAAATTTAATTATATATAATATATAATATTCTAGTCATTTAATTCTTTATATATTAAGGAGATGCTTTGAGATTAGAATTAATGCTTGGCGTTAGATATTTAAGGGCCAAAAAGAAATTTTCATTTGTTTCAATAATCACTATTATATGTGTGCTTGGTATATTAGTAGGCGATATGGTGATGATCACAGTTCTTTCTGTTATGAATGGTTTTCAGGATGATATAAGAGATAAAATACTTGGAATGAGAGCACATATAAATATAAGTGCTTACAGTGATCAGCCGCTTACAGATTATAAATACGTTGTTGATAATATAATAGATAATAAAGAAATCACTAGTGCTTATCCTTATATTGTTCTTCCTTGTATAATGCGTTCCTACAATTTTACTATACTTATAACAGTACGTTCATTTGAGGATAATATATTTAGTACGGATAAAGATTTTATTAAATATTTTAATTTTGTTGAAGGAAATAATAAAGATATGAAAACTAATGAAGCATTAATAGGTTCAGAAATGGCAAAAGATTATGCTTTATCGGTTGGAGATACTATTGATATAATTTCAGCTTCAGGAAGTTTTGATAGGGGATTTAAGCCTCAGAAAACAACTTTCACTATTAAGGGTATATATAAAACAGGCTATTATGAATATGACAGCAGAATGGTAATAGTCCCTCTTTCTACTGGTCAAGCCATGGTTGGTTATGATAATGCTGTTACTGGAGTTGCTGTTAAGGTAAAAAATTTTTTTGATGCGGATAAAGTAGCAAAAAAGATTGATACTGATTTAAAAGAATTTTATAATGTTATGCCTTGGATGCTTTTTGATAGAAATTTCTTTCAGGCTTTGCATACAGAAAAATTAATGCTTGCTTTAATTCTTTCATTTATTATATTAATTGCGGCATTAAATATTGCGTCAAGTCAGATAATATTTGTAAAGGATAAAAGGCGTGATATTGCTATAATAAAAACTTTAGGATTAAGACCTTCTAATGTAGCCAAAGTTTTCTTTTTGGAAGGAGCTATAATAGGAATAATCGGTACTGTGCTTGGAGTTATATTCGGTATTCTTCTAGCAAGTTATGTTAATGAGGCATTGGAGGGAATAAGGATTATACTTCAAGTAATAGTTAATATTATTTGGTTTATACCTTCAAAATTAAGCAGTGCAATATCAATTCCAATAGTTCCAGACTTCTTTCCTTCTGATATATATTATGTAAGCGGTGGACTTCCTTCTATAATACATGCTTCACAGGTTATAATGGTTGCTAGTATTTCATTCTTACTTTCTGTTTTATTTGCTATAATACCGGCTTATATTGCAAGCAGATATAAACCTGCGGAGGTATTAAGATATGAGTAATAATAAAGAAGTTTTAATAAAAATAGAAAATTTAAAAAAGACATATATTGGTCCTCCAAAAGTAGAAGTTTTAAAATCTTTGAATTTAGATATTTATAAAAATGAGATACTTGCAATTACAGGAGAGTCAGGAAGCGGTAAAACTACACTTTTAAATTTAATAGGCGGAATAGATGATATAACGGAAGGCAGTATAAATATTGCAGGCAACAATATTGGAAAGATGAATGAGGGACAATTAGCACATTTTAGAAACAGTTCTCTTGGTTATGTTTTTCAGTTTCATAATCTGCTTGGAGAGTTTAGTGCTATAGAAAATGTTATGATACCATCATTAATGTTTAAATATAATAAGAAAGAAGCAAGACAGAAAGCGGAAGCATTGCTTGAAATAGTAGGTTTAAAAGATAGAATGGAGCATAGAATAGGTGAGCTTTCAGGGGGAGAATCACAAAGAGTTGCTATTGCCAGGGCTTTAATAAATAAACCAAGTGTTGTTTTAGCTGATGAGCCTACTGGAAACTTAGATAAAAAAAATGCTGAAATGGTTAGAGAATTACTATGGAATATGACTAGACAAAGTAATGCTTCTTTAATCATAGTTACGCATTCTCAATCTATTGCTGATATGGCTGATAGAAAATTGCGTTTAGAGTATGGTGAAAATTTAGTAGAGTATTGAAATATAAAATTTTATGCTATAGAATAATGCATAACAATGATTAGGATTTTTATTAATGATTAAGCAAATAAAAGAATTTTTCAAGAAAAAAGAAGAACAAAAAGGTCTTCATGAAACAGCAAGAAGTGATATACATATAGATAAATATTATTCTTCAGAAGAAAAACATGTATATAGAAGAATGTTTAAGTATGCTGTAAGACAAAAAGGATTATATTTTATACCTTTGCTAATCAGTCTTGTGTACACTATTATAAACATACTTCCTCCTTTTTTTGGTCAAATGGCTATAGCTCTTACAGGAGGTAAATCTGCTCAGCTTGTAGAAAGAATACCTATTTTGCAGAAATTATTTGAAATAGATGCAAAGGCTTTAGTTGGTAATGCCATGAATACAGGCAGTATATTAAATGCCAATTTACTTTTACAATTCACTGCTGTAATAATAATAGGATTAGTATATGTTGTATTAAGAGTAGGATTGGATTATTTAAAATCATTTTTATTTGGTTTTTGTACACAGGCAATAAATAGGGATGTACAAGCTGATATGCTAAAGTCTGTATTGAATACTGATATAGGATACTTTAAGCAGGAAAGAGAAGGTACTATATTAGCACGTATAAATGAAGGAAGTGTTATATCGAGCTTTGTTACTGGTACTTTTCCAAATATGATTACTATACCTTTAACTTTAATACTTACATTAGCTGTATTATTTTTCTTGAATGCTAAACTCACATTAGTATGTTTGATAGCAAGTCCGTTAATAGCTATAGGTACAGATATGATATCAAAACTTATAAAACCTAGAATTGCTAAGTCTCAGGAGATGACTGCTAATATGGGCGGTATAATGCAGGAGAATATGAGAGGTATTGAAGTTATAAAGATATTCTCTAAAGAAGATGTGGAAGTTGACAGATATATTAAATATAATAATGAGATAATAGATTATTCAAGAAAAATGACAATGATTTCTGTATTGAATAGACCATTAGTTGAGCTTATAATGATAGTTGCTATGCTTCTTATTTTAGCCTATGGTGGATATTTGGTATTTAATGGTGAGATGCCTTTTGAGTTTTTATGGGGATTTTTACTTTATATGCTTAATATTTCTACTCCGGTAAGAGATTTATCCGGTCTTTTTGTTGGTTTGCAAACAACTAAAGTAGTAGGTAAAAGAGTGTTTCAAATAATGGATTTACCTCAAGAAGAAGTTGATGATAAGACTAAAATGCCAATGAATCCTATAGAAAAGTCTATAGAGTTTAAAGATGTTGAATTTGAATATCCTAAACGCGGTAAGGAAGAACCATTTAAATTAGGACCTGTTAGTTTTAAAGTTAAAAAAGGTGATATAATTGCTTTTGTTGGTAATTCAGGCGGAGGAAAAACTACATTAGTTACATTGATACCTAAATTATTTATTCCTTCATCCGGACAGATATTATTTGATGATATAGATTATAGAGAAATAAATACTAGAAGTTTAAGACAGCATATAGGTGTAGTATCTCAGGAAAATATTTTATTTTATGGAACTGTTAGGGATAATATAATATACGGTGATACTAATGCTACTGATGATGATATGATAAGAGCTGCAAAAATAGCACATGCTGATGAGTTTATATTGAAGCTTCCTAATGGTTATGATACACATATCGGACCTAGAGGTATAATGCTTTCCGGAGGTCAGCGTCAGCGTATTGCATTAGCTAGAGCAGTGTTGAGGAAGCCTTCTATACTAATTCTTGATGAAGCTACTAGTGCTTTGGATACTGAAAGTGAAATGTATGTACAAAAGGCATTAAATGAGATTATCAATCTTCAAACTACATTTGTTATTGCTCATAGGCTTTCTACTATAAAAAATGCTACATATATTTGTGTTGTTGAAGATGGTAAAATAATAGAATCTGGTACACATGAAGAATTAATGAGCAAAGGCGGAAAATACCAATATTTATATTCATTGCAGTTTAGAGAGTAATTTATGGATAATAGAGAACCTTTTATATCTATAATAGTACCTGTTTACAATACTGAACAATATTTAAAAAGATGTTTAGACAGTGTTGTTAATCAGACTTTTAAAGATATAGAAATAATAATAGTTAATGATTGTTCTCCAAAAAATTGTAATGAAATAGTAAAAGAATATAATGATGAAAGAATAGTTTATATTAAGCATGATATTAATAAAGGTACATTAGCTTCAAGAAAAACAGGAAGTATAAATGCTAATGGAAAATATATTACTTATCTTGATTCTGATGATGAATTGTATATTAATGCATGTCAGCTTATATATGATGAATACAAAAAAATAGAAGTTGATATTATACATTTTTCTGCTGAAGCTGTGCTAGATGATAATTTAAATATTAGTGCAAAAGAAAAAACAAAAGCAGTTAATAAAGTTGAATGGTATCTTTCATCTTCAAGAAATTTGATTAATGAAAAATATTTATTTTATGAGGTTGCACAAGAAAAATTACCGCATAATATGTGTGGAAAGGCATACAAAAATGAATTGATAAAAAAATCTCTTGATTATATACCTGATGTAAGATTAAATAATGCTGAAGATATGCTTCAATTTTTAATAACAATTTATTTTGCATCAAGTTATTCTGCTATAAATAATAAATTATATATTTACCATATAAGTATAGGGGAAAGTAGTAGTAATCGAGATAGTAGTTTAATGTCAGTAGAAAAATATGATATTTTATGTAAGGGTTCTTCCATAGCATGTAATGAGTTTCTTTCATTTTTAAAAAAGCAAGGTGCTGAATTATTGTATGGATTTTATTATTATACTATATACTATAATCAGTATCGATTCTTAAAAGAAAAAATAGTAAACAATGAAAATAAAAATAAATTTATAGATGTATTAGAAAGTTATTTTGATGTGAATATTATTAATATGTATTTGAATTTAAAAGAATACGAAGATTTAAAAATACAAAAAGAAAAAAATATTATTAATAAACTTACTCCATACTTTTTTTCTATTATAATGTATGAGTATTATATCAATATAAAAATTTTGGGTATAAAAATAAATTTAAAAAATAATAAATGTTTAAAAGAACCTAAAATAATATCTTTTAATTCTTTATTAAAAAATATATTTTCTATTAATACTGATAATAAAAATGATAAGTATATTAAAATACTTTTTATAAAAGTCAAATTATAATTTGTTGTTTTGTATATTTATGATATAATATTTCAAATTATGATTGAGAGTTTTATATGTCTTTATTTTCCATTATAATACCAGTATATAATACTGAAAAATATATTTCTAAATGTCTGAATAGTTTAGTAAATCAAACTTTTAAAGATATAGAAATTATTGTAGTTAATGATTGTTCAACTGATAATTCTAAACAAATTATAGAATCTTATAAAGAAAAAGATAATAGAATAATATATATTGAAAACGAAGTAAACAGCGGTCCTTTAGTTGCTAGGAAAAATGGTACTTTAAAATCTAGTTCAAAGTATGTTACATATATTGATTCTGATGATGAGCTTGAGTTAAATACATTTGAAGAAGTAGTTAATATTTTACAAGATAAAGAATATGATGTAATACATTTTGATATGTTAGCTATAACAGATGATAAAAAACAGAAGAAAGAAATTGAGAGGTATAGTTCTACAAAACTAAGTGTAATTGATGAAAATTATTTATTTAATGAAATACTTCTAGTTAATATCGCAAGTACAATATGTGCGAAAATTTTTAAAAGAGAAATAATGGTTGAGGCTTTTAAATATATAAAAGATAAAAAATGTGTATTTTCTGAGGATATGCTTCAAGGTGTAATTGCTTTTTATTTTGCAAAATCATATAAAGCTATAGATAAGAAACTTTATAAATATCGTTGCAATGTAAGTGTGAGTAATAAATCATCTGATGAATTAAGTTTAGATAAATATCAAACTATATGCAGTGATTTGAGATATTCTCTTGATACTTTATATAATTTTCTATGCAGTATAAAAAAAGATAAATTATACTACTATGAGTTTTTATTTTTATCATATAGACATTATGAGTTTATAAAAAATAAAATTGATAAAAATAATTCTGATTATATAGAAGTTTTGAATTCTTATTTTTCTCAAGATTTTATAGATGAATATAATGAATGCGTATTAAAAAATAAATACTATTTGAATAAAAAAGAAAAATTAGAAAAAATTAATAAAAAACTTCTTCCTTATTTCTTTTCTGTAATAGTTAATGGATATAATACTTCTATAAGATTGTTTGGAATTAATGTGAACTTGCAAAATAATAAATGTTATTATGAACCATTAGTTATAACTATAAGTAATATATTGAGAGGATTATTTTCTATTCAAGAAGAAAAAGAAAATAATATCAAAAAAGTTTTTATTAGAATTCTTGGTTTGAAAATTAGAATAAAATGATTAATTGACAAATATAATGATTAATATTATAATGTGAAAATATTTGATTTTTAGAGTTTTTATGTTTAAATTTTTATTTTCTAAGAGAGATGAAGGTATAAATTGTAATAGAAAAATTTTTGGTATTTCTATTACTACAAAACCAAATAGATTAAAGTTAAAACAATTAGATGAAAAGATAGAAAAACTAAAAAAAGAAAATACTATTTTAAATAATTTAGTTTCATCATGTTCATATCAAAATTTAACAAAAGAGTATATAGCAAATTTAGATAGCAGAAAACCTTTTGTTTCTGTAATTATAACAGTTTATAATTTAGGAAGAAGATATTTAGTTCAATGTTTAGAAACTGTTATAAATCAGAGTTTAAAAAATATAGAAATTATATTAGTTAATGATTGTTCTCCTTTGGAAGAGGATGATAAAGTATGCAATGAATATGCTGATAAAGACAAGAGAATAAAATATATTAAAAATGATATTAATCTTGGTGCGGGTAAATCTAGGATGGTTGGTTTATCTATAGCAAAAGGCTATGCTATATCTTTTATAGATGGGGATGATTTTTTATCTTTAAATCTTTATGAAATAAGTTTTTATGAGATGATAAAGAATAATGTTGATATAGTATGCTATAGTTATAATATGTTTAATGTGGATGATATGACATTTAGAGATTCAAATATAGGATATACTCCTTATACAGCCATTTATGGGAAATATGTTTTAGAGTTTTATTCTTCAAAAAATAATCCATTAGATATGGGATTATGGACTAAACTATATAAAAAAGAGTTATTAGAAAAATTAGATTCTGATAGTATCATAAATAGAAATAGAGCAGATGATATAACATATAATTTTAAGATATTTCTACATGCTAAGAGTCTTTTGTATATTCCATTAAACTTATATTTTTATACATACAATAGAAATACATCAATTACGAATTCTTCAATAAAAAATGATAAATATTTTACAGATATAAAAGATGTTTTTCTTGATATTAATAATTATTTGGTGAAGAATCATTTTGAAAGTTATGTTCTATATTTAAATGCTTTATTTTCTCATTTTTTTATAGATTTATATGAAGTTGCTCTTTATATGAATAGATTAAATAAAACGTATCATTATTTAGAATTATTGTCAGATATAATTAATGAGTTTATACATAATAAGATAATAGATAGAAATATTTTATTACAACATGTAAAATCATTAACTGATAAAAATGGTATTATTGAATGGTATAATAAGAATATTAAAGGCTGATAATGAATAATATTTTTAGCATAACTGATATAGATGATAAATTTAAGTCATTAAATATTTTTAATATTAAAATAGCTATAAAAAAGAAATATTATAAATTATTTTTTAAACATAAAATAAAAGAAAACTCAATTTTAATAATAGAAATAAATAGTGGTCACGGTGAAACTATACCAAGTTTTATTAATTATTTTCAAAAGTTAAATTATAATGTTGATATTATAGTAAATTATGATATGGTAAGAGATAAAATATTAAATAAATTTTGTTTTAATAATATTAATTTATTCTATATGACTTTTGATGAAATAAATAAAATATTAGAAAATAATATTATAAATAAATATAAATATCTGTTTTTTAATTCGCTTGGTTTTTATAAAGAGAATAAAGTTACTCATATTTTAGAAATTAATAATAAGATAAATATTCCCATTGAAAAAATTGTAGGAGTAGAACATAGTATTATAGACGATAATCTAAGATTATGTAAGGAAAATACTATTACTCTCTTACCTAATAGCAGTAAATGTAAATATGCTAACCCTCATTATTTTGGAGAAATTAAATCAAAAAATAAAAATAAAGATATTATAAAATTTATTTTGACTGGAAGGGAAGTTCATAGTGCAAAAAATATAGATTTATTAATTAATGCTATAAGGAATATTATAAAATCTGGTATTAATAATTTTAAGTTAATTTTGACAGGCAGGGTTTCAGATTTAAATATAAATATAGATGATATTAAAGATAATGTAGAGTTTACAGGTTATTTAGATTATGTATCATTATATAATATGATAGAAGAGTCAGATTTTATTTTGCCTATGCTTGATCCTAATATAGAGTCTCATAAAAGATTTTTTGAAGATGTTTCCGGAAGCTTTCAATTAGTTTATGGTTTTGGAATTATACCTATAGTTCATAAAGCTTTTTCTAGCAGATATGGTTTAGATAATAATAATTCTTTAATTTATAATAATGATGATGAGTTTATTGAAAATATAAAGTATGCTATAAATATGTCTGATAAAGAATATGAAAATAAAGTTATAAATATATTCAAATACTCAGATAAATTATACAAAGAATCTTTAGAAAATATTAAATCTATATTAAAAGATTAATATTTATCTTTTTTATTTTTATATTTATTGTATAAATTGTTAAATGCTATTTCCTCATTTTCTTTCCAAAAAGGCGGTGTTGGTAAATTAAATTTATTTCTTAATTTTTGTCTTAAACTTGATATTGGAATTAATTTTACTAAAGAATGAAGCATTCTTGTTTTTAAATCTAGTTCATGATTTAATTTTATATTTATTATATTTAATCCAAATATTTGTATTACAAAAAAATTATCTATTTGAAAAGATCCTACTTTAGTAGTTTTACCTATAAATAGAAAAGTTTTTATTGGTATAGTACTTTCATTTATACTATTATGTTGTAAATCTATTAATTTATCTGATAACTCATCTTTAGATATTTCTTCTACATCACGAAGTATAAATTTAGGGTACATTATATATTGTCTTTTATATACCTTTGACCAAGTAAATATATAATCTATGATTTGATTATATCCATACATAAAATCTTTTTTATTATATTTAAAATTATTGTCATCAAAGAATTTAAATAGGTATTCTGTAGCACCTATTAAAAAAGGTCCTGCGGTAACAGCCGGTGGTAAAAAATTATTATTTGCAGATATTATTGTTGTTCTAGAATTAACTAAAATATCAAAATTAAAAAAATAATTTTCAGTGTTATTCCTATTAATAATTATATTTTCCAAATTATTATTAGCAAATACTATATGTAATTGATTTGTTCCAGCAGAACCTACAAACGATTCAGCACCTTTTAGTATAGATATTTTTTCATATAATGATAATTCTTCTGGATAAAATATTTTATAACCATTATTTTTGAATGTTTTATCTATAGGATCGTTGCATAATGTTCTTTTTTGAGATAATTTATTTCTAGAAAAATAAACTTTCTTGTATTTTGACGGATTAACATTTTCTTTTATTTTATTAATTATATCCTTGTATTTTATATTAATTTGCCAATCTAATTTCAATGATTTTTCAGGTACTATAACTTCTTTAAATTTTAAAGGCTCTTTAGCTATTATGATATTCTCTTTTTTTATGCCAAATAATTTTAATAAATCTGTACAATCTTGAGAAATCTCCCTTATAAATACTACTTTATAATCATTAATATCTTTATCTAATAAGTACCATAATCTATCTATAGATTCCCCCAATGTTTCACCATATTGAGCTTGACCATACCCTAATCCCATAAATACTGCTTTTTTATTAATTATTTGTATAGTTTTCTCATCAAAATCATTTCCCCAATTATCATAATTTAATTCATTATTTATATTTTCATTGTTTGTATTTTGATTTTGTGAATATACGTTTATAGATGCACCTCTTTTTGATAATTCAGATATCATACCATTTTCTCTAAATACTCCGCCAATTTTAGAATCTATTCCTCCAAATGGAATTATTATACCATTTTCTATTTTCTCGTATGATAATTTTTCTTCGGATATATTTTTACATATGTTATATGATCTGCTTATTATTGATTTCATTATATCATTTGCATAGATTTTTATATACATGATTATCCAGTTAAATAGTATTGATATTTTGCTAATTATATAATAATATATGAATTATATCAATATTTTTTATTTAATCAGTAATCCAATTTAGTAATGAGGAAAATATATAGATGAAAAAAATATCAGAAATGACTGTAATACAAATAGATATAACTAATGCGTGTGTTCATAGATGTTCAAATTGTACTAGATTTTGCGGACACCATAAAAAAAATTTTTTTATGGATTTTGAAACATTTAAAAAAGCTGTAGATTCATTAGATGAATATAAAGGATGTGTAGGTATTATAGGAGGAGAACCTACATTACATCCTGAATTTGAAAAATTTTGCGACTACCTAAAGAAAAAGAGATTAAATAATGCTAATTTACAAACATCAAGATATCCAATAAATAAGATATCTGATTATATAGCCGAAAATTTTACTTATTTTTCAGAAAGCAAAACAGGTCTTTGGTCATCTTTAAATAATTTATATTATAAATACTATGAAACTATACAAGATACTTTTGAATGTCAGAATTTAAATGATCATAATAATATATGCGAGCATCAGGCTTTATTAATGCCAAGAAAGGAATTAGGTATTAGTGATGAGGAATGGATAAAAAAACGTGATGCTTGTTGGATTCAAAATACTTGGTCAGCAACTATAACTCCTAAAGGCGCCTTTTTCTGTGAAGTAGCTGGCTCCTTGGATATGCTTTTTAATGGTCCTGGCGGATGGGATATTACTAAGGATTGGTGGAAAAGAGAAGTTTCTGAATATGAAAGTCAATTGCATTGGTGTGAATTATGTTCAGGATGTTTGGATGTTCCTCAAAGGCTTTCAAATGATGAAATAGATGATATCACACCAAATATGTTTAATAAATTGAAAGAAATAAATAGCCCAAAAATTAGTAAGGGATTGTATGCTGTATATGATGTGAATAAATATAATATTGATAAATCTAATTATAATACATTTATAACTGGTCAAGATTATATGATGAATTCACGTTTGATAAATGAAAATAAAAATCTATTGCCAAAAAATTTTAAAATAATAAATAAAATAGATAGATCTATTTCTTTAGAAAATAAAGAAGAGTTTAAAGATTGGGTTATTTTTTCCAAAAAATCTAATGAGGCTGAAGATATAATCAAAAATTTAGATAATACAATTATTAATCCGGGATGTTTATATAAATATAATAATTCATACATTTTTAATGTATTATCACGTTCTATTAGAGATAATTTATCAAATATATGTTCTTTGGATGATTTAATAAAATGTATCCTAAAGATAAAGTTATAATTCTTAAAGAATCATTGATTGATAAAATTTTTTCTATTAAAACTATTTATCTTAGAAAGAGAATTACAAAAATTATAAATATACTTGGAGCTAAAATTTCTATTGTTAAAAATATTTAAGGTAATAATTATATGAAAGTAAGTGTGATAATACCTGTTTATAATGTAGAAAAATATTTAGAAGAATGTTTAAATAGCATTATAAATCAAACATTAAAAGATATAGAAATTATATGTGTTGATGATTGTTCAACAGATAAAAGTTTTAATATATTAAAAGAATATGAAAAGAAAGATTCTAGAGTAAGATTATTCAAAAATGAAAGAAATACTGGAGGACCATCTGTAGGAAGAAATTTAGGTATAGATTCGGCTTTGGGAAAATATATTTATTTTATAGATGCTGATGATTATATATCTAATGATTATATAGAAAATTTATATATTACTGCTGAGAAATATAATTCAGATATCATTAGTAATCTAAATATATATGAAGTTATAAATGATTGTATAAAACCTTTTCAGCCTGAAGTATATAATAATATAGAAAAATGGAAAAAAGAATATCCAAATAACTACTTAGAAGGAGAATCTATTTTAAGTATAAAGAATGAATATGAAGGTAAAAAAGAATTCCTTTCTCTAGTCGTATGGAATAAATTATATAGGCTTGATTTTATAAAAAATAATAATTTATATTTTATGCCGTCTCCAATAGAAAAAGATGATGGTTCAGAAGATATACATTTTTATTATAAATTAGTATTAAATGAACCAAAAACTTCTTATAATCATAAAGGTATTTATTATTATAGGCAAATAGATTCTTCAATAATGAAATCATTAAAAACAATAGAACCAGTATATTTAAGATTAAAAGATTGTATAAATTATACTAATTATAAAGAGAAATTATGTTATTTAATGCCAAGTTTATTTAAAAGTATATATTATAGATTTTCAATTTTAGCAGATAAAATAGATTCTTATAAGTATATACATGATTTTGCTAATGAAGTAAATATAGATAAAACTTTATTATCAAAAAATAATTATTTGGAATATAGTTTTATAAAATTAAATGATAGTTATGATAAATATTTGGTATCAAAAGATTTATACATCAGCTTAATAAATAATTATGAAAATGAAATTAGAAAAGTTGATAATTGGATAAAGTTTATAGGTATATATAATACATTAGACAGTATTATATTTGTTTTCTTTTTTATAAGAATTAAGATAAAATTAAATCATAATTCAATAAATAAGATAGCATGGTTAATACCATTTAGAAGATGCAGAGATATTTTTAGGTCAAAATTTAAAATGAACTAGATCTAATATTAATAAGTAAAGAATATATATTCAAATAAATTAATAAAATATATACTATGTTAAAGTAAATTTCTGTATAAGCTTTTATTTTAATACTATGCAATTAATGTGGTTTATACGTATTAAAAAAATTATATATGAGTTTATAAAAATAAAATAATTTAAATATATTTATTTTTTAATAATGATAAACTATTGTTTTTTATATTATTTTAATTTATAATAGGCCAAATGATTAATTTTTATTATTACTATATAGCTTGTTTCCAAGCCAAGCCAAGCCAAGCCAAGCCAAGCCAAGCCAAGCAATTAAATTATTTTATTACATTTATCTGTTTTCTTTACAGATGTTTTATTAGGAGTATTCTATGAATATTGATGTTGTAAATAGGATAGTATATTATATTCCAATTAGAAAATTAAGAGATGCTGTTAGAGAATATCTTTTAAATACTTCTAATATTAGTATAAAAGCTTTCGATCATAAACAAATAATATTATTTAGAGAAAATATCAATTCTGATAAAAATTTTTTATCAAAATATAAAAAACTTATTAATGGACTTGATGATGATTCTATATCTAAGATATTTAATATTTTAGTAAAAATAATGAAATATAATAATATTAATGATAATGTGTATTTTGATGATTATGAATCTAAAATTATAGGTGATATACAAAAGAAATTTTATCCGTATATTGTAGAAGATAAACTAAGTCATACTTTTATTTATAATAAATATATATTAGCATATAATCATTTTGAGATAAATATTTTTTATGAAAAACATGGTTTGAATAATATAAAAAATATTGATTTTATAAAAGATAAAAATATTATAGATGCTGGAGGCTATATTGGAGATTCTGCTATAGTGTTTTCTGATTATACTGATAAAAAGATTTATAGTTTCGAGCCATTTAAAAATAATTATAATTCAATGTTAAAAACTATAGAATTAAATGAGGTTCAAAATATAGTCCCTATTAATATGGCTTTAGGTAATGAGAATAAAGAAATATCTATATATTATGATGGTGAGAATTCTAGCGGATTATCTATAGATAATAAGGAAAGTGAAGTTAATTCTAAAAAAGAAATTGTAAATATGGTTACATTAGATAAGTTTGTTGAAGATAATAATATAGAAGTAGGTTTAATAAAAACAGATTTGGAAGGGTTTGAGCAAAAATTTTTAGAAGGAGCTATAAATACAATTAAAAAGCAAAAGCCGATTTTAATGATTAGTATATATCATAATTATGATGATTTTTTTAATATAAAGCCTTTAATTGAGAGTTGGAATTTAGGTTATAAATTTAAAATTATTAAGCCTAAAATTGATTGTTTAATATTGGAAACTGTATTATTAGCTGAAGTATATTAATAATTATTTTTATACAGTATTTCAATTTACTTCTATTCTGACAATGTTTTTATATAAATAGTTTGACATTTATCCTTTTTAATATAGACTATACATATATAATTTTAAGGATAGTATATGAAGGCAGTTATACTAGCTGGCGGACTTGGTACAAGACTCGGTGAAGAAACATCCATTAGACCAAAACCGTTAGTAGAAATAGGCGGGCGCCCAATTATATGGCATATAATGAAACATTATTCTCATTATGGGATAAATGAATTTGTTATTCTTTTGGGATATAAAGGGTATATGATAAAAGAATTTTTTGATAACTATAGAAGACATTTATATGATATGAGAATAAATTTTAAAGAAAATACATCAGAAATACTTAGAAAAGATTCTAATGTTGAGAATATAGAAGTTGATAATTGGATTGTAGATTTAATTTATACTGGTGAAAATACTCAAACAGGTGGAAGATTGAAGAGAGCCTATGATTATTTAAAAAATGAAGAATCTTTTTGTTTAACTTATGGGGATGGTGTTTCTAACGTTAATATAAAAGAAGAATTAGAATTTCATAATAGTCATGGAAAAATAGCTACTATAACAGCAGTATTTCCTCCAGCAAGATGGGGGGCTATCAGTATTAATAGTGATAATACAGTTACAGATTTTATAGAAAAGCCTAGAGGTGACAACGCTTATATAAATGGAGGTTTTTTTGTTTTAAATAAAGAAATATTTAATTATTTAGAAGATGATACTACAATTTTTGAACAAAAACCATTAAGAGAATTAGCTAAAAATAATGAACTTATAGCATTTAAACATGAAGATTTTTGGCAATGTATGGATACTCAAAGAGACAAATTTTTATTGGAAGATATGTGGGCTAAAGGTGATGCTCCATGGAAAAGTTGGAAATGAATAATATATTTAGTTTATTTAAAAATAAGAAAGTTTTAGTAACAGGACATACTGGATTTAAAGGTGCTTGGCTATCAGAGCTTCTTAACACTATAGGTGCTGATGTTTATGGTATATCTTTAGATGCGGATAAATTATCACTATATAATTTGATTGATTTAAAAACAAAAGTAAAATCTTATATTCAAGATATTAGAAATTTAGAAAGTATAAAAAAAATAGTAAAGGAAATTAACCCAGATATAATTTTTCATTTAGCAGCACAGCCTATAGTTTTAGAAAGTTATAATGCCCCTGTATACACTTATGAAACAAATGTTATAGGTACAATTAACCTAATGGAAGCTATGAGAGAATTGAATAATTTGGAATGTGCTGTTATGATTACAACAGATAAGGTATATGAGAATAAGGAATGGGCTTGGGGCTATAGAGAAATTGATGCTTTAGGCGGACATGATCCTTATTCAGCATCAAAAGCATGTTCTGAAATAGCTATAAAAAGTTATAAAAGATCTTTTCTTAATAATATAAATATAGTTAGTGTTAGAGCTGGTAATGTTATAGGCGGCGGTGATTTTTCAAAACATAGAATAATACCGGATATAGTTAGGGCTATAGAAAAAGACGAGCCTGTTGAACTTAGAAATCCAAATAGTGTAAGACCTTGGCAGCATGTACTAGATGTTCTTTATGGATATCTGTTAGTTTGTTATAATGCTAATGTTTCAGATAGTTATAATTTTGCTCCAATTGATGAAGGCAATATATATACCGTTGAATACATAACAAAAATATTTATAGAAAATATTGGCAGAGGAAGTTACAAAATAAATATACAAGATACAAATAAAAAAGAAATGAATATGCTAAGATTAGATTCATCTCTTGCCCGCAAAGAATTAAATTGGAAAGAAAAATTCAACACTAAAGAAGCTATTAAGCATACAGCTATTTGGTATAAAGAATATTTAAATAAAAATGATATTAATAATATAACAAAAATACAGATAAAAAATTATATTGGAATTTAAAATGTTTATAGAAAAAACTAATATAGAAGGTGCTTATTTATTACAAAATAATTATATAGAAGATGAGAGAGGATATTTTCTAAGATTATTTTGTAATGATGAATTAAAGAAAGCAGGTATTGATTTTGAAGTTAAGCAATCAAATATGAGTTATAGTTCTAAAAAGGGGACTTTAAGAGGCATGCATTATCAAATAGCACCTTATGCTGAAATAAAGGTTGTAAGATGTATTAAAGGCAGAGTTTTTGATGCAATAGCTGATATAAGAAAAGATTCTCCTACTTACGGTAAATATTTTACTGTGGAATTATCAGAGGAAAATGGTAAGATGCTTTATATTCCTCCTTATGTAGCTCATGGTATACAGACTCTTGAAGATGATAGTATGATATGTTATTTCGTAGGAGCCTCATTTGTGCCTAATGCTTATGGTTATTTAAGATGGAATGACCCGGCATTTAATATTCCATGGCCGGAATGTGAAAATAGAATAATTAGTGACAAAGATAAAAATATACCAGATTTTGTATTATGAAAAAAGTTTTAGTAACTGGAATTAATGGTCTTATAGGTCAATATATTAGACAGCCTTTAGAAGAATTAGGTTTTGAAGTTTTTGGTATTGGAACTAGATATATAGAAAAAGATAATTATTTTTCTACAGATTTAAATGATCATATAAAATTAGAAAAGATTTTTAATGATATAAAACCTAAATATTTGATACATTTAGCTTGGGATACTAAAAAAGGTTATTTAGATTCTGATTCTAATTTTGATTTATTATATTCCTCTATTAGAATGCTTAAATATTTTAAAGAAAATGGCGGAAAAAAAGCTGTATTTATTGGAACTTGTTTTGAATATAAATTTAAAGATACTCCATTAAAGGAAAATGATGAACTTAACCCTACAACAATATATGCCAAAACTAAAAATTATTTAAGAGAAGTATCTGAATTATACTCTAATAAAAATAATATAGATTTTTGCTGGGGAAGAATTTTTTATACTTATGGAGATAATGAGAATCCAAACAGATTATTTCCATATATTATTAATTGTTTAAAAAATAATCAAAAAGTATCTATAAACTATTCTCAATTAAAAAAAGATTATATATTTGCTGGGGATATTGCTAAAAGTATAGCTTTGATTACTGATTCTAATATAACTGGAATTATAAATTTATGCAGTAGTAATGCTATTTCATTGGCTGATATAGCTTTAACTATTGCTAAAAAATTTAACAAAATAGATTTACTTGATTTAAAAGAACTTGATACAAAAGAAGCACCCATAATAGTAGGTGATAATTCCCGTTTAGTGAATGAAGTCAATTTTAAAAATTTTACTCCTTTAGAAAAATGGGTTGATGTTTATTTGAATTAAAATATAAATTTGTCTAAACTTCCATCATCGAGAAAAGATTTATATTGTAAATGAGTGCCTTTAGAATTAGAAGTCCAATTGGGTTTTGATAGCTCTTTTTTTAAATCTTCAGTTGGGAGTTCAAATATTTTTTTGTATTCTCCTAAACTTTCAAAAAATATATCTATAGTTTTTATATGTTTTTTTTCTGTATTCCATTTTTTATACGTTTTTTCAATTTGCATAATTTCATTAAATACTTTATTCCAATTTTCTGACATTTTTTCTATAGAAAATTCTTTTATGGCATAGTTTTTAGCATTTTCTTGCATTTGTTTTAATAAATTTTTATCATAATACAATTTTTCTATTGCTTCAATATATTCTTCTTCATTTTTACATATAAAGCCGCAATTATTATTAATCATAGATTTTTCCATTTCATTATCAAAAACAACTGGTACTAATCCTGTAGTCATTGCTTCTTGTATAGATTGATCGCATGTACCAAAATGACCTTTAGTAAGAGGATATCCAAATATTTTACTAATTTTTAAATATGGTATTATATCTTTTACTTTACCAGCAAAAATAAACTTATCAGCGATTCCTAATTTTTTAGTATAGTTTTCTAATTCTAAATTATTAGGACCGCCTACAACTATAAATTTTATATTATCTATATTAATTTTATTACATAATTCTACAAAATTATTATACATTTTAGCGTTATCAACAGTTCCTATATATAAAACATTAAAAAAACTATTATCATCTTCTTTTTCTAAATTATAATATTTACTTAAGTTTGATGTAGACCATATAGATATAATTGAATTTTTATTATCATATTCTGTAATTTCTTTAGTTTTAAAACTCATCGGAGTTGTAAATATAAATTTATCAGGATAATTCAATATTTTATTTGTAAATACATTTGGAGGATTTATTCCGGAAATATGAGACCATAAAATTAATCTGCACTTAGGTAATTTGTTTTGTACTATCAAATGATAGAGTAGGGGATGATTCCAAAAATGTATTAGTACAATATCTGAATTTTTTATATCATTTAGAATTTCATTCTCATTTTTACTCATATTCTCTTTTAATTGAAATTCTAATTCCTCTAATGTTATTTTAGCTTTCTCATTAGCATAATCTAAACATATAACGGAATGCTGAAAATTTTTATTACTTTTTTCATGTTTAAACCAATCTAATAATACTGTGCCAACACCGCCTCCAAGATGAGGTGTAATGTGAAGAATTTGTATTCTATTCATATATAACTAATATATAATATTTTATTAATTAAGTAAAGGAAAGAAAAACCTATGCAGCAAGCATAGGTTGTAATTTTTTTATTATTCTTATATTATTTGAATATATGTATTCTTTACATATTAATATTGGTCTGGTCTGGTCTGGTCTGGTCTGGTCTGGTCTGTCCAACAATAAAGTACTGTTTCATCAAAACCAATAGAATGATGTCTTAATGATAAATTGTATTCAGGTACTAGTTCTTTTATAAACTGAGGTATTGTTAATAGATCATCTGGTTTATGATATACAGATATAGCCATTTTTGGCTTATATTTTTTTATACTATTTATAGCCCCTTTTAACATATTTAATTCTTCGCCCTCTATATCAGCTTTTATAAATGTTACTGGTATATCATTGAAATAATTATCTATAGAATAACTTTTAATAGTACTATCTCCAATTTTACTCAAACGGTTTGATGACATAATACCATCGTTATTAATATAAAATTCTGATACCTTACTAGATATGCCAGCATTTATTAATATAATATTATCATCATTGATAGCCCATTCTTTTTTTAATCTGTTTATTCTAATGTTCATAGCTTCAAATTGATTAATTCCTATTTCAAAAGCATATATCTTTTTAAATATCCCATTCATATTATATATAAATCTTTCTATTGTATCTCCAACAAAAGCTCCTAAATCTATATATATTTCATTTACATTAATAGTATTAAAATTAGGTATGGCAAAATATTGATTAGGTTCATATATATTTTCACATAAATATTCTTTATCGTATAATTTAGAGTAAATTAATGTATATAGAACTTTTTTAGATTTATCATCATACATACTATCTCTTAAAGTTAAAAAATCTTTAAATCTATTAATAATAAACCACTTATCAAAAGATATAATATGCTTATATAGTTCTTTATTTTGTACTATAATTTCATTTGTTGCATGATGAGCTGTTATAAGTACTGCTTTAGATTTTTTAGCTATATCAGAATCTTTAGAAACTATATTAATACCATTTATATTTTGCCCATGTCTATTAACATTATTATCTATAAAACAATTAATTTTATAATTATTATTTAATAAATATTCACAAGCAAGCTCACCATATTGACCTGCTCCAAATAATGATACACCTTCTTCTTTTATTATTTTATCTATTTCTCCAAACTCTTTTATATTATCATCATAAACTTTATTTAAGTTAATATTCATGTATAATCCCTTATTTATTATTTATAGCATAAAATATAGCTGTATTTCCAACATAATCATGCAAATTAAAATATAGTTTATAATAAGGTAAACTATATAAAAACTTAGCTATTTTATATAAGCCGTCTTTATTATGATCAGCAAAAACCATTATGATAGGGCTGCATCTTTTAATTGTTTCTACAGCACCTAATAATGCATTTAATTCATTACCTTCTATATGTAATTTGATTATTGTTGGATTAATATTTAAACTATCTATACTTATAGATTCTTTTACATTATCACTTTCTTCAAATATTTTAGAAGCCATGCCGCCGCCTATATCTTCTTTAAAATTAACTAAGCCGTTTTTATCGTTTATAACTTTATCACTCAATAAAATACGTTCATCATTACCAAAATTATCTTTCAAATATTTATAAGCTTTGCTGTTAGGTTCAAATGCGTATATTTTATTAAACTTATTATTTGTTTTTTCTATAAATTTATTAATAGTTTGCCCTAAATCAGATCCGCAGTCCAGTAAAATTTCATTATCAGTTAATTGATTTTCAATACATGGAGATAAAAAATATTTTCTTCCAGATAATACAGGAAAATCTTTATTAATGACTTCTTTAACTCTTAATTTTTCCCATAAAAATTGTATATAATGATTTAATGATAATTCATCATGAGATAATGCTTCGCAAACTTTCTCTATTTCTTTTTGTTCATCTTTCGATATTTTATCTAAAAACCATCCGTTAGATAATAACTTCGGACATTTAATATATGCATAATTATAAAAATGCATAATATTTTTGAATTCTAATTCTTTTAAATAATTTTCTATTTCATTTCTGGATATAGTTGATATACAATTTAGAAACAGATAATTGTTTTTATCATTTTCTTTAATTTCATTTGGTGTGATTATATTTATATTTTCAATACAGCCTTTTTTGGATTTATCTATAATATATTTAGGCTTAACATTAATTTCTTTTAAAATATTAATGGCCATTTCCCCTAAAGAACCGGCACCATATAACACTATATCTTTTATTTCCAGTAAAGATGAAAAATCTTTTGCTTTATCATTAAAAATGTTTTCTAGTTTATCTAAAAACATAATCACTCATATTTTTTTAATAATTCCTCAGTATAATTATCAATATCATCATATTCGTTATAAAAATAATTTAATATATCGCAGTTTTTACAAATAGGTATTTTATTTCTATTACCATTAAGGTGTTCAATTCTTAATTTTTTTAACTTTTCTCCATTCCATATATTAACTAATGATTGTTCATATATATTTCCGATATAGAAATCATCATAAGCATGACAGCAAGGATATACATATCCATTAACATTGATTAATATAAAATAAAAAGGCTGAGGACATACTAATAAGCTATTAGATTTTGAATTTTTGTTTATTATTATATTAGAATAGTCTATATTATTATATAAATTTCCTATATTTTGAATAGTTAAATAATCACATTTATCTTCAAATAGTTCATAAAATATTTTTTTCTTTACTTCTGTATTAATTGCTATATCAGGCATTTTTAGAAATAATTTCATGGTATCTGGTTTATTCTCATATAAGTATTTAATATTATTTAAAAACTTTTTAAAATTTATTTTATAAGCACAAGTTTTATAATAATCTTCCGAATTAATACCTTGTAAAGATACCCTTATAGTTTTTATACCACTTTTTATTAATTTATTGGAATTTTCTTCTGTTAATAATGAACCATTAGTAACTAATACAGTATCATTTGCTATTTCGTTAGCTTTTGGTATCATCTCATATATATATTTATTTAATAGTGGCTCTCCTATACCAACAAAATTAAAAGTTTTTATTTTTTTAGGAAATTTTTTAGCTCCTTCTATTATTTTATCAAATGTTTCCATAGTCATAAATTCTGGTTTTATATTTACAGCTGAATGTCTGCAATATATACATTTAAAATTACAAGCGGATGTAGGTTCTATTTCTATTTTAAATGGTGTATCTAATGGAAGTACATCTTTTAAATATACTCGTCCTCTATACTCTATCCAATTAACTTCTTTAGCCATTATTCTACCTAATTTTTTTTAATAAATCTTCAGCATACTCATCAATATTATCAGGCATACCATGAGTAAGCTGTCCGCAATCCTTACATATTGGATGAGTTTTGCGTTCTTTTCTTAAAAAGAGCTTTCTTAAATCATTCATCTCTTTACTATTCCAAATGTCTTTAACTGTTTCTTTATTAACATCACCTATTATCAACTTTCTTTCCCAATCCAAATAACAGGCACTAGCTAGACCTGTGGAATTAATAGACATAGAATAAAATACATAAGGACAAACCATTACTTCCTTTATTTCTTGTCCATAAATACCTCTTTCCATATTTACATTTATTCCACCAAGTTCAAACTCTGGCCAGCAAGACATTACACTTTCGATATTCACTCCATCTGCTATTTCTCCAAAGATATTATAAAATTCCTGCTTTTGTTCTTCTGTAAGAATGTCACCATTAATTTTGATTATTACTTCACATTGTTTTTTGTTTTCATAGAAGAAAGCTATATTTTCTACTAATTTATTAAAATCTAGTTTTACTTTAGAGAAATCTAAATACTGTTCCGAGTTCATACCTTCTATAGATATATTTATTCTATCCAGTCCTGCTTCTATAATTTTTAAAGATAAATCTTTATTTAAAAGCGAAGCATTAGTAGTAGTATCAACTCTGTCTACTTTAGGAGATTTTTTAGCATATGAAATCATATCAGAAAAATGCTTATTAAGCAGTGGTTCTCCGTCTTTATAAAGTCTTATTACTTTTACTTTTCCTTCAAACTGTTGTAAATCATCTATAATTTTTTTATATAAATTAAAATCCATAGCACCAAAGTTTCTGCCATTAGTATTTTTCATAAGTTCTGTATTACCAGTAGGACAAAACTTACATTTGAAATTACATTTATCAGAAGGGTCTATAAAAATTATGAAAGGTGTTTCTAAAGGAATAACTGTTTCTAATTTGGTTCTATTTTCCAAGTCTATTCTTGGTTTGATTTTTGCTTTCATATAAAATGAATATTAATTCCTATAATTATGATTAAGTTAATT
>NZ_KI912403.1:0-258274 GCF_000518245.1 Brachyspira alvinipulli ATCC 51933
CATCTATATAGTTTTTCTCATTAGATAAATGTTTCTGCTCTGATTCTTCTCTTGCTTTTTCTATCTCTTCCTGTACTAATTTTGAATAATCTGTCAAAGAATTCAATGAATTATTATAAACTTCACTAATCAATGAAGAGTAATGTTCATAACCTGACTTTATATCATTTATTAGTTTTTCTGAATCTTCAAACAATTTGCTGTTTTCACCCAATCTATAGCTTTCTATATTTTTTATCTCTTCATTGTATCTTGCTACTGCATCATTTAGCATATTGTGAAGATTATCTAAATTGGAAGTGATATCATTAGTAAGTCTAGAATCTACAGATGACAATTTATTTTCTATATCATAGATTTTACTGTCTATTTTCTCATAGATAGAGTTTTCTTTCTCTTCTATTTTAGAAAGTATATCTGACAATATCTCTTCTTTCTTGTCCTCTGATGTTTCTAAATAGCTATTGATACTATTTTTTGCTTCTTCCAACTGAGATAATAACTCATTGATATGACCATCTTTCCAGCTAGATATATCATCACTCATAGATTCTATCTTAGCATTTAAATCGTTAAGATAATTTTCAAATTTTATCTCTGTTTCTTTTTGAACTTCTTCTAATTCATTTCTCATCTCAGCAGCATATAGACTTCTGATTTTAGAACTATCTGACCAAGTATCTTCAAAATATTCCATACGTCTTTCTAATCTATCTTTGAACTCTGAATTATATGTTTTGAAGTTATTGAATAGTTCTTCCAATTTATTTACTTCTTCTGTAAATAAAGTTTCAATACTGTCATTTCTGCCTAATACATTAGATAAATTTTCTCTCATAGAAGATAATTTATTTTCAAGCTCTTCTTTATCTTTCAATATAATATCTTCTAACTCTGAAACCTTATCCATAGAATCACTTATATTGCTTCTAATATCATTTAGATCAAGGCTCAAAATACCTATATTGTACTCTAAATCTTTTCCTATAGAATCTTTTAATCTGTTTTCTATCTCCTCAAATTTATATGAATCATCCATAACATCTTTTAATTCATTCAACCTATTCTCTAAATCTTCTAATTTAGAAAAATCATTCTTCAATGAATTGAAAGAATCTTCTAATGCTTGTTTTTCCAATACTAATTGAGATACTGTATCATCTTCTTTTAAGCTATTTAATTCTGCTTTTAAATTATCTATTTTCTCTAATAATGATAATTTATCATCAGACATTAAATCTTTCAAATAATTAATATCACTTTCTGAAGTATTTACTCTATCAAATAAATCATTGAAAGCTTTTTCTATCTTTTCTTTCTCTTCTTCAAATAAGTCTGATATATCATAAGTATTTGATGTTAATACTTCTTCTTTGAAATTATCAAAGTCTGCTTTTAATTCATCTACTTTTGAAGCAAGTGCATCTTTATCTGACTCTGCTAATTCATCTCTATCCAATATAGAATTTTTTAGCATATCTAATGATTCTTCAAAATTTGCATTTAATTCTTTATACTTATCCTTGATATCTGAAACTTCTGAAGTAATATTATATATTTCATTATCTATCTTAGAATTGATAGAACTTAAATGCATTTCTAATTCTGATATATATTCTTTATAATCAAATAATCTTTTTGATGCTTCCTCTTCTAATTGAGAAACTACAGAATTTATTCTGTTATCTGCTTCTTCATTGAATTTAGATATAGCATTACTCAAGTTATCGTTCAATGTATTAAATGATTCTTTTATCATATCATCTAATTGAGATTTACTATCATTTAAAATATTAATTTTATCTGCTATTTTCTCATCCAATTTATTAGAATACTCTTTTAAATACTCATCTATATAGTTTTTCTCATTAGATAAATACTTCTGCTCTGATTCTTCTCTTGCTTTAAATATTTCTGATTTTATCTTATTGGCATAATCAGATAAGGAAGATAATGAATCTTTATATGCTGAATTAATTAATTTTGAATAATAATCGTAGCCTGATTGTATATCTTCTAATAATTTACTGCCTTCTTCTGTTCTATGATGCTCTATATTCTTTATCTCTTCATCGTATTTAGATACAGCTTTATTAATTAAATTGCGTACTTCTTCTAAGCCTTTAGCCATATCATCTGATACTTTAGAATCTACATCAGACAATCTATTTTCCATATCTTCTATTTTAGAATCCATTTTCTCATAGATAGAATTCTCTTTCTCTTCTATCTTAGAAAGTATATCTGATAATATCTCTTCTTTCTTGCCTTCTGAGGTTTCTAAATAGTCATTGATACTATTTTTAGCTTCTTCCAATTGTGACAATAACTCATTTATATGACCATCTTTCCAGCTGGATATATCATCATTCATTAACATTATCTTATTATTCAAGTCTTCAAGATAATTTTCAAATTTTATCTCTGTTTCTTTTTGAATCTCATCCAACTCATTTCTCATCTCAGCAGCATATAAACTTCTGATTTTAGAGCTGTCAGACCAAGTATCTTCAAAATAATCCATGCGTCTTTCTAATCTGTCTCTGAACTTAGAATTATCTGTTTTGAAGTTATTGAATAGCTCTTCTAATTTATTTACTTCTTCTGTAAATAAAGTTTCAATACTGTCATTCTTACCTAAGACATTAGATAAATTTTCTCTTATAGAAGATAATTTATTTTCTAACTCTTCTTTTTCTTTAAGTATGCTCTCCTCTAATTCTGAAGATCTATTAATAGCTTCTTTTATAGAATTAATATCGCTATTTAATAATTCAACATTATTCATACTATCCTTTAATTCATTTAAACTATTCTCTAAATCTTCTAATTTAGAAAAATCATTTCTTAATGAATTGAAAGAATCTTCTAATGCTTGTTTTTCCAATACTAACTGAGATACTGTATCATCTTCTCTTAAACTATCTAATTCTGATTTTAAATTATCTATCTTATCTAATAAGACAAATTTATCCTCAGATATTAAATCTTTCAAATAATTTACATCACTTTCTGAAGCATTTACTCTATCAAATAAATCATTGAATGTTTTTTCTATCTTTTCTTTTTCTTCTTCAAATAAGTCTGATATATCATAAGTATTTGATGTTAATACTTCTTCTTTGAAATTATCAAAATCTGTTTTTAATTCATCTATTTTTGAAGATAATAATTCTTTATCAGATGACTGAATAGTTAATAATTCATCTCTATCTAATATAGAATTTTTTAGCATGTCTAATGTATCTTCAAAGTCAGAACTTAATTCTTTATATTTATTCTTAATATCTGAAACTTCTGAAGTAACATTATATATCTCATTATCTATCTTAGAATTAATAGAGCTTAAATGAGTCTCTAACTCAGACATATATTCTTTATAATTAAATAATCTGTTTGATGCTTCAACCTCCAATCTAAAAACTGTCTCATTTATTCTCATATCAGCTTCTTTATTGAACTTAGCTATAGCATTATTCAAATTGATATTTAATGTATTAAATGATTCTTTAACCATATCATCAAGCTGTGCTTTGCTATCATTTAATATATTAACTTTATCTGCTATTTTCTCATCCAATTTATCAGAATATTCTTTCAAATACTCATCTATATAATTCTTCTCATTAGATAAATGTTTTTGTTCTGATTCTTCTCTAGCTTTTTCTATCTCTGCTTTTATTCTATTAGTATACTCAAATAAAGAAGACAATGAATCTTTATATGTAGAATTAATCAAATTAGAATAATAATCATAGCCTGATTTGATATCATCTAATAATTTGGAATGTTCTTCTGCTCTATGATGTTCCATATTTTTTATTTCTTCATCATATTTAGATACAGCCTTATTTATTATAGCATGTACAACTTCCAAATTTTTAGACATACTATCTGATATTTTAGAATCTGCAGCAGACAATCTGTTTTCCATATCTTTTATTTTATAATCTATTTTCTCATAGATAGAATTTTCTTTCTCTTCTATCTTAGAAAGTATATCTGATAATATCTCTTCTTTTTTGCCTTCTGATGTTTCTAAATAGCTATTGATACTATTTTTTGCTTCTTCAAACTGAGATAATAACTCATTAATATGTCCGTCTTTCCAGCTAGATATATCATCATTCATTGACATTATCTTGTTATTCAAATCTTCAAGATAATCTGCAAATTTTGTCTCTGTTTCTGATTTGATATTATCTAACTCTTCTCTTAAATCTGAAGCGTATAAACTTCTTAATTTCTCACTGTCTGACCAAGTATCTTCAAAATAATCCATGCGTTTTTCTAATCTATGTCTAAACTCAAAATGATCTTTTTTGAAGTTATTGAATAAGTCATTAATATTTTGTACTTCTTCCTTAAATAGACTTTCTAAACTATCATTTTTACCTAATACATGATATAGATTTTCTTTTATAGAAGATAATCTATTTTCTAACTCTTCTTTTTCTTTGAGTATGCTGTCTTCTAATTCTGAAGATCTATTAATAGCTTCTTTGATAGAATTAATATCACTATTTAATAATTCTACATTTTTATCTATATCATCTTTTACTTTACCTTCAAACTTATCAGATAATATATCAACATAGTTCATACTATTTTTTAATTCATTCAAACTATTCTCTAAATCTTCTAATTTAGAAAAATCATTCTTCAATGAATTAAAAGAATCTTCTAATGCTTGTCTCTCTAATACTAACTGAGAAACTGTATCATCTTCTTTTAAATTATCTACTTCTTCACTCAAGTTTTCTATTTTTTCTAATAATGATAATTTATCTTCTGACATTAAATCTTTCAAATAATTTACATCATTTTCTGAATTATTCACCATATCTAATATCTCTTCAAAATCAGAAGTCAATTCTTTATATTTATTTCTTATATCTGACATTTCTGAATCTAATTTTGAATTTATGTTATATATCTCATTATCTATCTTAGAATTGATAGAACTTAAATGCATTTCTAATTCTGCTATATATTCTTTATAATCAAACAATCTTTTTGATGCTTCTTGTTCAAATTGAGAAACTACAGAATTTATCTTATTATTTGATTCCTCATCAAATTTTAATATAGCATTATTCAAAGATTCATTTAATGTATTGAATGAATCTTTTATCATATCATCAAGCTGAGTTTTAGTATCATCTAGTATAGTTATTCTCTCAGCTATTTTCTCATCCAATTTATTAGAATATTCTTTCAAATATTCATCTATATAATTCTTCTCATTAGCTACATGTTTTTGTTCTGATTCTTCTCTAGCTTTTTCTATCTCTGCCTTTATCCTATTAGTATACTCAGATAAAGAAGACAATGAATCTTTATATGTAGAATTAATTAATTTAGAATAATAATCATAACCTGATTGTATATCTTCTAATAATTTATTGCCTTCTTCCGCTCTATGATGTTCTATATTCTTTATCTCTTCATCATATTTAGATACAGCTTTATTAATTAAATCACGTACTTCTTCTAAGCCTCTAGCCATATCATCTGAAACTTTAGAATCTACATCAGATAATCTATTTTCCATGTCCTCTATTTTAGAATCTATTTTTTCATAGATAGAATTCTCTTTCTCTTCTATCTTGGAAAGTATATCTGATAATATCTCTTCTTTCTTATCTTCTGATGATTCTAAATAGCTGTTTATACTATTTTTTGCTTCTTCTAACTGTGATAATAACTCATTAATATGACCATCTTTCCAGCTAGATATATCATCATTCATAAGTATGATTTTATTATTCAAATTTTCAAGATAATCTGCAAACTTTAATTCTGTTTCTTTTTGAATTTCTTCTAATTCATTTCTCATCTCAGCAGCATATATATCTCTAATTTTAGAACTGTCTGACCAAGTATCTTCAAAATAATCTATACGTTTTTCTAATCTATCTTTAAACTCTGCATTATCTGTTTTGAAATTATTGAATAGTTCTTCTAATTTATTCACTTCTTCTGTAAATAAATTTTCCATACTCTCATTTTGACCTAATACATTAGATAGATTTTCTTTTATAGAAGATAGTTTATTTTCAAGCTCTTCTTTTTCTTTTAATATGCTCTCTTCTAATTCTAATGATTTAGTTATAGTATTTCTAATAGAATTAATATCATTATTCAATGATTCAATATTATAATTGATATTTTTTTCTATATCTTCTTTTAAACTATTCTCCAAGCCTTCTAATTTAGCAAAGTCATTCTTTAATGAATTTAAAGAATCTTCCAATGCCTGTTTCTCTAATACCAATTTGGAAACTGTATCATCTTCTTTTAAATTATCAACTTCGGCTCTTAATCCATCAATTTTTTCCAATAATGATAATTTATCATCAGACATTAAATCTTTCAAATAATTAATATCGCTTTCAGAAGTATTTACTCTATCTAATAAATCATTGAAAGTTCTATCAATTTTTTCTTTCTCTTCTTCAAATAGGGCAGGTATGTCCTCTTTAGCAGCAACTAATATTTCTTCTTTGAAGTTTTCAAAGTCATTTTTTAACTCATCTATTTTTGAAGCTAGTAACTCTTTTTCTGAAGTTTGAAGTTCTATTAACTCATCTCTGTCTAATATAGAACTTTTTACCACATCTAAAGCATCTTCAAAATCTATAGTTAAGTTTTTATATTTATTCTTAATATCTGACATTTCTGAGTCTAATTTTGAATTTAGACTATATATTTCATTATCTATTTTAGAATTAATAGAATTAAGATGAGTTTCTAACTCAGACATATATTCTTTATAATCGAATAATTTATCTGATGCTTCCATTTCTAATCTTGAAACAGCTTCATTTATTCTAGTATCTGCACTTTCATTAAATTTAGCTATAGCATCATTTAAATTATCATTTAATGTATTGAATGAATCTTTTATCATGTCATCAAGCTGAGTTTTAGTATCATTTAAGATATTAATTCTCTCAGACATTTTTTCATCCAATTTATTAGAATATTCTTTCAAATACTCATCTATATAATTTTTCTCATTAGCTACATGTTTTTGCTCTGATTCTTCTCTAGCTTTTTCTATCTCTTCTTTGATTCTATTAGTATAATCTGATAAAGAAGACAATGAATCTTTATATGTAGAATTAATTAAATTAGAGTAATAATCATAACCTGATTGTATATCTTCTAATAATTTGCTGCCTTCTTCTGTTCTAATATGTTCTATATTTTTTATCTCTTCATCATATTTAGATACAGCTTTATTTATTATATCATGTACTTCTTCTAAGCCTCTAGCTATATCATCTGATACTTTAGAATCTACATCAGACAATCTATTTTCCATATCTTCTATCTTAGAATCTATATTCTCATAAATAGAGTTCTCTTTTTCTTCTATTTTAGAAAGTATATCTGATAATATTTCTTCTTTCTTATCTTCTGATGATTCTAAATAGTTATTGATACTATTTTTAGCTTCTTCCAACTGAGATAATAATTCATTAATATGACCATCTTTCCAGCTAGATATATCTGTATTAATATTTTCTAGTTCTGCTTTGAAATCAGATATCTGTTCTTCTTTCCAATTAGATAGATCACTGCTTATAGATTCCACTTTATTATTGAAATCATTGAAATAATTATCTAATTTTACTTCTGTTTCAGACTTGATGCTGTCTAATTCTTCTCTTAAATCTGAGGCGTATAATGCTCTAATTCTGTCGCTGTCAGACCATATATCCTCAAAATAATCCATACGTTTTTCTAATCTATTTCTAAACTCTATATTATCTGTTCTAAAATCACCAAAAAGTTCATTTATCTTTTTAACTTCTTCTTTGAAGAGTCCTTCCATATTTTCATTGCTGCCTAATACATTAGATAAATTTTCTCTTATAGAAGATAATTTATTTTCTAACTCTTCTTTTTCTCTAAGTATATTATTTTCCAATTCTGATGATTTATCTATAGAATCTCTTATATTGCTCTTAATACCGTCAATATCTTCTGTTATTACGGAATATTTGTTTTCAAATTTATCATATAATTTTTTAACATCTTCTTCAACATTATCTTTTAATTGATAAACAGTATCCTCTAACTCACCTAATTTAGAAAAATCAGCTTTTATATTATTGAAAGAATCTTCTAATGACTGCTTTTCAAATACTAATTGAGCTATAGTATTATCTTTTACAGAGCTTATTTCTGATTTTAAATCATCTATCTTTTCCAAGATGATAGATTTATTTTCAGATATTATATCTTTAACTTCATCTATATCATTTTCAGAACTGTTTACTCTCTCTAAAATATTGTTGCTAAATTCTTCAAATGATTTCTCTATTTTTTCTTTTTCTTTTTCAAATAGGGCAGGAATCTCCTCTTCATTTGATTTCAACAATTCATCTCTAAAAGAAGCAAACTCTGTTTTTAATGAATCCATCTGTTCTGATAATAATTCTTTCTCAGAATTCTGCAGCTCAATTAATTCATCTCTTTCAAGTAAAGAACCTTTTATCATATCTAATGCTTCATCAAAATCTGTACTTAAATTTTTATATTGAGTCTTAACACCAGATATTTCAGTATCTAATTTAGAAGAAATATTATAAAGCTCATTATCTATTTTAACACTTATAGCTCTTAATTGATCCTCTAATTCAGCCATATATTTCTGTTCATTGAATAATCTAGCAGCAGCTTCTCTCTCTAATCTTTCAATAGCAGAATTTACTCTATTATTAGCATCTTCATTAAATCTATTAACTGCCTCATTCAAATTAGAATTCAATACATTAAATGATTCTTTTATCATATCATCCAATTGAACTTTGCTTTCACTTAATATATTTAATTTATCATTAACCTGCTCTTCAAGTTTAGAAGAATAATCTTTTAAATACTCATCTATATAATTTTTCTCATTAGCCACATGTTTGCTTTCTGATTCTTCTCTAGCTCTCTCTATCTCACTTTTTATATTCTCAAGATGAGTTTCTAATTCAGCAACAGCATCTTCATAGATCTTATCTATCATCAATGAATATTCTTCATAATCTTCACGTATGCTGTTTCCTAAATCTTCAATATCAGAGATAAGCTCTTCAGCTTCATTTGCTCTATGATGTTCTATTCTCTTTATTTCTTCATTATACTTTTCTACAGATTCATTTATTCTGTTATGTATATCTTCTAAACTATTTCCTATAGCATTATTCAATTTTTCATCTATAGTAGAAAGTTTATTTTCTGCCTCTAATATCCTTTCATCTATACGTGAATAAATTTCATTTTCTTTATGCTCTATAGTGTTTAGCATATCAATAAGGAATTGATTCTTTTTACCTTCTGAACCATCTATAAAGCTTTCTATACCTTTTTTAGCTTCATCTAATTGGGCAAGCAAGTCATTTAAATTACATTTTTTCCAATCATATATTTCCTGTTCTATTTGATCCATTTGTTTTTTCAACTGTGCTATATGATTGTCAAATTTAACATCAGCTTCTTTTCTTATATTTTCAACTTCTTCTCTAATATCTGCCGCATATATACTTTTTATTCTAGTATTATCAGACCACATATCTTCAAAATAAGATATACGTTTTTCAAGTCTGTCTTTAAACTCCTCATTGTTGGAAGCTAAATTATTAAATATAGAATCCAATCTATCTTTTTCATTGTCTAACATATCTTTAATTTCATTCTTGCTTAATAAGTTAGACATATTATTTTTAAGATTATCTATAGCAGAATCTATAGTATTTCTTTCTCTTGTTATTCTATCTTCGATAATAGAAGTTTTATTTATTGAATCTAATAAATTTTCTCTTACAGTATCAAAATTTCTATTAAGAGTTTCTAAATCTCTGTATATACTGTCAGAATCTTTTTCTATTTTTTCCTCTAAATTTTCTTTTAATCCTTTTAATTTTTCAGACAAATCTTTAACATCATCTTTTAAACCAGAATCTATACCTTCCATTCTGTTTTTAAGATTAATAAAGTCATTCTCCAAATCTATAATTTTTCCGAAATCTTCTTTCAATATATTTAAAGAATTTTCTAATACTGCTTTCTCTTCAGATAAAACTTCAACTGTATTGTCATCTTTTATAGCATCAACATCGCTTCTTAAAAGTTCTACCTGAGATATTAAATGATTTCTCTCTTCAGACAAAATATCTTTGATATAGTGTATATCACTTTCACTATCTGCAAGTCTCATAAGAAGATTCTTACTAAACTCATCAAACATATTCTCTATTTTTTCTTTCTCTTCATCAAAAAGAGCAGGTATTTCAATTTCATTTGTTCTCAATACCTGATCTTTAAACAATTCAAATTCTTCTTTTAAATCATCTATTTGATTCTTTAGTAATTCCTTCTCACTGTTTTGAAGCTCTATCAATTCTTCTCTATCAATTATAGACGATTTGATATCATCTATTATATCATTAAATTCTTTCTTATCATCTAATATTCTTGATTTTAGATCTTCTATTTCATTAGATAATATTTCTTTAACAGTATCTATTACATCAGCAATATCTTTTACATGCTCTAATCTGTCATTATGTTCATCCAATATAGCAAGTACATTTTCATTATTAGAAATTAATTTATCTGCTTGATCTCTCAATTTATCATCAACATTATCTTTCAATGATATAAACTCATTTCTTAAATCTTCTAATGTTAATCCTACACTATCTCTAACTTCCAATGCAGCATCGGATATAACTTTTTCAGCATGCTCTTTTATATTCTCTATAGACTTTAAAGCTTTCTCTTCACTATCTCTTCTAATGTTAGCTAGGATATAAGAAAATCCCTTATATAAAGTATTAAATGAGTCATTCAAATTTGCATTTAAATTATTAACTTCCTCATCTATTTTAGAAGATGTCTTGCTTAAATATTCATCTATATAATTAGATTCGTTATTAAGATGCTTAGCTTCAGATTCTTCTCTTGCAGCTTCAATCTCATTTTTTAATTCTTCAGCATAGTTATTTAAAGAAGATTTCTCATTATTATAAAGCTCTTCGAGCATATTAGTATACTGTTCATAATCTCTTCTTATTCCAGCACCAATATTTTCAATATCTTCTATTATGCTTTTATTCTCTTCAAGTCTGTAAGTTTCTATATCCTTTATTTCTTCTTTATATCTGTCTATAGCACCGTCAATTAATGATCTGAGTTCATTTAATTTCTTGAAAGTATCTTCTTCTACATTAGCAAATATATTTTCGCATTTTTTGTCAAGAGATTTCTTTTTCTCTTCTATATAAGAATCAATAACTCCTGTTTTTTCATCAATAACTGACTGCATATTATTAGCATTATCAATGATTTGACTTATTCTTTCACCTAAATTCTCTATACGCATTTTATATTCATCAGTCATTAAAGAAGCATGATGTTTTAATTCTTCATAATCATCTTTTAAATCATTAGAATATTTTTCAAGCATAGCATGATATTCAGAACTTATAGCATTTAAATCTGCTCTTCTTTCATCAAGAACGCTGTCTATTCTTTTTCCTAAAGAATTATATTTATCTTCAATATCAGACATTAATTCTTTTTCTTTATCTTCTGCATTTTCATAAACTTTATTTATAGTACGTTCAAAAGCATCTTTTCCACTTTCAACTCTATGCATGATATCTTCTATTTCATCTTTTATTCTGTTCATGCTGTCTCTTTTTTCATTTAAAAGAATGTCAAAAGAGTCTGTAGCTTGACGAAGCTCATTATGAAGCATATCAACTACTTCATTTTTATTTTTATCATTGATTTTTATATTTTCATCTATAACATCATCTATTTTATTTTTAAACTCACCTAAAGAGTTTTCCATATTATTTAGCATTGCTTCATGTCTTTTTTCACTTTCATCAACCTGATTAAGTACTGAATCAATGCTGTCTGTTATAGCTTTCATTTTTGTTTGTTCATAATTATCTAAAACGTCTTTTAGATGTTTTTTCAAACTGTCTATATAAGCTTCACTATATTCTGATAATTCTTTTTTAATGTCATCTATTTTATCTTCAGCATCTTTCATTCCAGTATCTAATCTTTCGTTAGCTCTGCTTACTAAACCATTTATCTCAGTAGATGATTTCTCTAATATTTCTAAACGTTTTTCTATATTTTCTTTTATATTAGTTTCCGTTTCTTTGCTCAAAGTATCTATATCAGAAGAAGCTCTGTCATACTGTTCTTTCAAACTTGACAATTTCTCATCCATAGCACCTAAATCATGGGCTGTATTTTTTATATAATTATCTATATTCTCTTCTAACTCAGTTTTTATAGTGCTGAATAAAGTATCAAGTTCTCTAACTTTATCATTAGCCTGAGTTTCTAAATCTTTATATAAATATTCTTTCTGCAAGCTTAAAGAATCTAATATTTCTTCCTGTTTGTTATTAAGTATAGATATTATTTCAGAAGTTTGATAATGAGTTTCATCTATTTTGTCTTTTAATAGATTAGTTTCCATTTCAACATCATTTCTAAGCTCATTGATTTCGGCTATTAAAGAACTTCTGGCATTATCTATAGAATATTCCATATCATCCTGAGCTCTTGCTAATATATCATCTTTTAATTTGTTGATATCATTAACTATATCATCAAATCTGCTTTCTGCTTTAAGCATAGTTTCTTCGCTCATACCATCTATAGATATGATTAAATCATTAAGCTCTTTTGTTTTATTTCTATAGAGAGTTATAACACCATCATCTTCATTTTCAAGTATATTTCTTATATGATTTGAGAAATTCTCAACTTCTGCTATAAATCTGCTGTTTATATCATCTTTTAATGATGTAAATTCATTTTCTAATTGATGTGCTTTTTGAGCATAATCCTGACTTATATAATCAGCCTTATCTTTTATATCATCTATAGACTTTTCCAAAGAATGTGCTTTCTGCTCTATAGAGTCTAAGAACTCCTCTCTATCCTGAGTTATTTTTTCAAGACCTTCTTTTAGAGTAGAGTATAGCATTTCTTTTGTTTTTTCCATCTCATCTTTGAACTCTAATACACTTGATTCTGTTATAGAGTTCAATCTGTCATGTATAGTATCTCTCAAATTATTTAATTCTGCTTCTAATCCGTCTTTAGATTGACTTAGAGTCTCATAACGGTTTTCTATATCTTTAGATTTAACATCTATTTCATCTGCAAATGATGAATATTTATTAATAAGCTCATCTCTTCCTTTCTCAAATAGTTCTGCCAACTGTTCTATATTATGACGTGCTGTTCTTTCAGCAAGCTGAGTAAGCTGATTTGTAAATAATTCCTCTTTTTTAGCAACATGCTGCTTAAATTCTTCAGTAAGAGCAGAAATTTTTTCTTTTTCCTGCTCAGCCATAGTGCTGTAATGGGCATCGCGTGCCAAGAGATTGGTAGTAAGGGCATCAAATCTCTTATAAAGCTCACTTTCAAACTCATTTAACTTAGAATTATAAGATTCTATAAGTTTATCTTGTATAGAACCAACATTTTTTTCTAATTCTGTCATCTTAGCTTTAACATCAGATATTCTTTTATATGTTTTTTCTATAGTATTACGCTCTTTTAAAACAGTATCTACTTTATTAAGTATCTCAAGATATGCTTCTTCAAGAGAATCCACCTGTTCCTGATACTGTGAAACTGCAGCTTTATAATCTTTGTAAGATTCTATTCTTTTGTTTAGTTTAGCTAGATCTTCTTCCATAGATTTGCTTATAAATCCGGCTTTTTTAACGGCTATTTCCAAATCTATGGCATTATCTCTAACTTCAGATATTTTTTCTTCAACTATTCCCTCAATAGCGGCTTTTTCTTCAGCAAATAAATCGTTCAAATCGTTTCCATAAGGATTTTTTTTCTTATCTATTATTCTAGTAATTCCGACAATAGCAGTAGGTACAACGAATATTAGTACAAGATATAGGATAGACATAAAAACTCCGTGAATATAGTATATTAACATAATTCTATATTATGTTAATGTATATGTCAATAGTACCGCTATGCTTAAATTTCTATACATAGTATTTTTTTAACAAAAATACGGAATTTTTCTTCATTATCATAATATTTTCTTATGTAAACTTAAATTTTTTTCTGTATTTAGAGTTATTTTAAGAATGAATTTTACTAATCATTAATAACTAAAACTTGACAATAGAAAAATTTGATATAGTATATTACAAATAATAATTTTTAAATCTTAAAAATACTAATAAACCTATATAATTATATAATTATATAATTATATAATATCCTAATAAAAAATGAATAAATTATTTATTTTAATAAAACCTTCTTCCTCGTTATGCAACATGAACTGCAAATATTGCTTTTATAAAGATATAGCCAATATAAGACATACAAAAAACTATGGATTTATGCAAGAAAACACCATGAAAAACATTATAGATAAATCCTTTAATACCATAACAAAAAATGGATATATACATTTTGCTTTTCAGGGAGGGGAACCTACACTTATAGGTTTAGAATATTTTTATAGTTTTATTAATTACATTAAACAAAAAAATACTAAAAATATAAATATATCATATTCTATACAAACAAATGGGGATTTAATAAATGATGAATGGGCTAAATTATTTGTAAACAATAACTTTTTAGTAGGTCTTTCCTTTGACTTATTAGAAAAAATACATAATAAATTAAGAATAAAAAACAATTTACCTACTTATGATATTGTACTCAATGCAAAAGAAATATTAGACAAATATAATGTTGAATACAATATATTAACAGTATTAAGCAAAGAATTATCACATTATCCTAAAGAAATATATAATGAAATAAAAAATAAAAATATAGAATATATACAATTTATACCATGTATAGGTGAATTAGAAAATAATATTAATATAATAGAAGAATACAGTATAAAACCGCGTGAATTTGCATATTTCTATAACTCTATATTTAAAATGTGGGAAAAAGATATTTTGAATGGGCGTTATTTAAGTATATCATTTTTTGATAATATCTCAGAATTATTAGCTGGTTACCACCCAACCACATGCGGAATAGATGGAATATGCCATAACCATTTAGTTATTGAGAGTAATGGAAATATATACCCTTGCGATTTTTACTGTATAGATAAATACTATTCTGGAAATATTAATACAGATGATTTAATTGATGTAATTAATAATCAAAATAGAATCAATTTCACAAATGATCTAAAAAAAATAAATACCAAATGTACATCATGTAAATTTTATAAATTATGTAACTCTGGCTGCAAAAGAATGTATAATAACATATATATAGAAGACAATTTTTGCGGAATGGAAAATTTTCTAAAAAATAATATAAACTCAATAATAAAAATCTTAAAATTAAAAAATATTCTATAAAAAATTGACAATGCATTATTTATTTACTATACTATATAAGTAAATGTTACAGTACACGCAAAGAGATTGAAAAAGATGAATAATAATCCAAATATAATATTAATAACAGCCGATCAAATGAGAGCCGATTCTATAGGATATATTAATGAAGAATTAGAAACACCAGTATTAGATGAATTAGCAGAAAATGGAACAATATTTAATAATTCTTTTTGTACAAGTCCAGTATGCACACCATCAAGAGCATCCATATTTACAGGTAGATATCCTATGAATACAGGAGCTTGGAATATAGGTACAGAATTAAATGAAGATGAAATAACATTAGCAGATTATTTAAAAAAAGAAAATTACTTTAATATAGCTGTTGGTAAAATGCATTTCAGACCTCAGCTAAAAAATCTAAATTGGGAATTTGAAGATGTGCCAAAGAGAGATAGGGTAAGAGAAAGAGATAAAACATATTATGGTTTTGATATAACACATATAACAGAAGATGATAAACAAGGTGAATATTTAGATTTCGCTAATAGTCATGGATGTAATTTAGAAACAGGTAAAGGAATTGATGGGATAAACCCTATACCGGAGGAATTACATCAAACCTATTGGACAGCACAGAAAGCTATTGATGAGATAGATAATTTTAATTTTGATAAACCATTATTTATGTGGGTAAGTTTTGTTGATCCTCATCATCCATTCGATCCTATAAAAAAGTATTATGATATTTATAAAGATATTAATCCTAAAGAGCTTAATAGTAAATTAAAGTTAGATGATAAAAGGCCGGAGCATTTAACCAAACAAGGTGAAAGAGGTTATTGGCCAGGTGGTGGAGAAAAGCATCCTTTTACTGAAGAAGAAATAAAAGAAATTAAAAGATTATATTATGGAATGATCAGTTTTATAGATGCTCAAATAGGTCGAATTATAGATAAACTAAAAGAAAAAAATGAATTTGAAAATACTATAATAGTTTTTACAAGTGATCATGGAGAATATTTAGGGGATTATGGATTACTAAAAAAAGGGCCTTTTATGTACGACTGTTTGATAAAAGTACCTCTATTATTTTATGGAAAAGGCATAATAAAAAATAACAGTAATGAAATAATAGAAAATGTAGATATAGTTCCAACACTATTAGATATATTAGGAAAAGAAATTCCTTATGGTATACAAGGACATAGCATTAAAAATATTTTAACAGGAAAAGATAAAGATAAAAGTTATAAAAAAGGTGCTATCATTACTTATGATGCTCATGATAGAGGTATATTTATAAAAACATACAGAACTAAACAATACAAACTTTCAATATTTTTAGATGAAGAATATGGAGAGTTTTATGATTTGGAAAAAGATCCTAAAGAGGAAAATAATCTATTCTTTAATAAAGAATATGATGAAATAAAGAATAAATTATTATTAGAGATGTGTCATAAAATGATAGAATGCAGTGACCCTTTAAATAAAAGATATGCTAGTTGGTAATTTTTCATTAATTTATACATTATAATTTAAAGGAGATAAAAATGACAAAAACATTAAAACTCATTACTACATTGGTTGCGATTGCAAGCTTATTTCTATTAGCTTCTTGTTCTAACAAAGAAGCTTCATCTTCTGGAGATGCAAAAACATTAAAAGTAGCTGTAATGCCTTTTTTAAACTCTGTACCTATTGAGTACATGATTAATAACAAACTAGATGAAAAATATGGTTTTAAAATTGAAACTGTATATTTTCCATCAGGCGGTCCTATGAATGAGGCATTAGGTGCTGGTTTATGGGAAGTTGGTACTTTAAGTGCTGCTTCTGTATATTCCTTGGCTAATTATAATGCTCATGTTGTTGCTGATATAGGACACTCTGAAGGAGGTATAGAAGTATTAGTTAATCCTGATTCTGATATATTGACAGTTAAAGGTGTTAATAAAGATTTTCCGGAAGTTTACGGAGATGCTGCTACTTTAAAAGGAAAAACTATTGCTGTACCTACTGGAACAATATCTCATTTAAATGTTATACATTGGCTTAAAGCTATAAATGTTGATCCTAATACAGTTAACATAGTTCATATGGAATTCCCTCAGGCATATCAAGCTTTAAAAGCTAAAAAAATAGATGCTGCTGCTTTGAATCCACCAACTTCTTTTTCTGCTGAAGCTGATGGAATGAAAATAGTTTCAAGTTTAACTACTTTAAACATACCTCAGTTTGATTCAATAATAGTATCTGATGAAGCATTTAACAATAAAAAAGATACTATTGTTTTATATATAAAAGCATTCTTAGAAGCATGTGATGCTTTACAAGCTGATACAAATATGGCAGCACAAGAATTGTTAAATTGGTATACTAAAAATGGATCTACTTCTACTTTAGAAGCATGTCAATCTGAAGTGGCTAATCGTCCTTTTGTTACTACAGAAGAAATTAAAAACATAAAAACAGGTGATTCTGTAAGAGTAACTGCTGACTTCTTTGCAAGTCAATCTCTTATTACAGATGATAAATTACCTATTGTAGATAAAAATGTAGATACAGAATTATTAAGCAAAGCTTTAAATTAAAACATGAAACTTGAATTAATTAATATATAATAGGACTATTTATGGAAGAGAATATAATTAATACATCATTAAAAGAAAAAGAAAAACTCGTCATAGCAAAGAAAAAAAGAGAAAGAAATAAATTTTTTATTATATCCGTTATATCTGTTATATTATTTCTTATAATATGGCAGTTAATAACAGATGTATTCAAATTATTTCCATCATATTCTCTTCCAAGTCCTTTTACAGTTTTTAAATCTTTTATCTATAAACTTACTAATAAAGCACCTGATAACGGTACATTGTTTCAACATATATTAGCATCTTTACAGGTAGCGTTAACAGGTTATTTTTTAGGTGCTGCCATCGGAATACCGCTTGGAATATGTATGGCTTGGTTCAAAAAATTCAATTTAGTTGCAACTCCATTATTTGACCTTATAAGACCAATACCAACTATAGCATGGATACCTATGATGATATTATGGTTTGGAATAGGATTAGGAGCAAAATCAGCAATAGTATTTATGTCAGCATTTGTTCCTTGTGTAATTAATACTTATAGCGGAATAAAAGCAACAACTCAAGTACATTTATGGGTAGCTCAAACTTTCGGTGCATCAAGAAAACAAATGCTTAAAGAAGTTGCTATACCTACAGCTTTGCCTTATATATTTACAGGACTTAGAGTATCTTTAGGAGCTTCTTGGACTTCTTTATGTGCTGCTGAAATGCTTGCTGCAAGCAGAGGTTTAGGATTTATGATACAGTTAAATAGACAGTTAGCAAGAGCTGATTTAATAATAGTAGGTATGCTTACAATAGGGGCTGTTGGAGCTATTTTATCTGTAGGATTGGGCTATTTAGAAAAAAAATATGTTAAGAGATAACTAAGAGGTAATTTATGAAAAACAAAGAAGGAAAAAGAGTTAAATTATCTGATTTTGAAAAACCTATTTGGGCAGTTATATCTATAATAGGATTCTTAATTGTATGGCAATTATTAACAACTTATACTCCTATAAAAATAACTACACCTAAACCATTAGAAGTATTCAAGTTTTTAGTATGGAGCTTGACTCATAATATAGGTCAGCAAACTATATTAGGACATATAGTAATAAGTATATTTAGAGTATTAACTGGATTTGCCATAGGTGCTGTAACAGGTATCATATTAGGAATATCTATGGGGGTTAATAAATATGCAAGAGCAATAATAAGACCATTCTTTGAAGTGTTTAGACAAATTCCTCCTATAGCTTGGATACCTATGGCTATACTTTGGTTTGGAATAGGTGAAGTACCTAAAATATTTATCATATTTATTGGTACTTTTGTTAATGTTACTTTGAATGCTTATGCAGGAAGTTCTCAGGTTAATCCTACTTTGATAGGTGCTGCTAAAATGCTTGGTTCTAATGAAAAAGATATATTTTTGCATGTTATACTTCCGGCTTCTGTACCTCAAATATTTAATGGTATGCAGGTAGGATTTTCAGTAAGCTGGATGGGAGTATTAGCAGCAGAAATGGTTAGTTCTTTTGCTGGTGTAGGTTGGGTTATAATAAGAGGTTCTGATACTGCAAATATACCTCAAGTTTTAGCTGGTATGATAGCTATAGGTATAGTTGGTTTATTATTATCTTCTTTAATGAGATATATAGAAAAAAGATTAACTATTTGGAATTCTACTGGTATATAATAATTAATTTGAGGCGTTAATATGGAAAATAAAACTATTATAAAAATGAATCATGTTAATAAAGTGTTTTTCAGTGAGCATGGATATAAAGAAGTCATAAAAGATATAAGTCTTGAAGTGAAGGAAAATGAATTTGTAGTATTATTTGGACCTGGTCAATGCGGAAAGACAACATTAATCAATCTAATAGCAGGACTTGAAACAACAGAAAATTCTGATATAGAAGTTAATGGGAAAAAAGTAACAGCACCGCATCCAGAAAGAGGTGTTGTATATCAAACTACTGCTTTATTTCCTTTTTTAACTGTTATGGAAAATGTAGAATTCGGCCCTAGAGCAAGGGGAATATCAAAAAAAGAGAGAAGAGAAAAAGCAAAATATTATATAGATTTAGTAGGACTTAACGGATTTGAAAATAGTTATCCGAATCAATTATCTGGAGGTATGCGTCAGAGGGTAGGTATAGCTAGGGCATATTGTAATGAACCTGTTGTTATGCTGCTTGATGAGCCTTTCGGACATTTAGATGCACAAACTAGATATATGATGGAAGAAGAAATTGAAAAAATTTGGCAAAAAGAAAAAAGAACTGTTGTATTTGTTACTAATAATATTGAAGAAGCAGTATATTTGGGAGATAGAATAATACTTCTCACAAATTGTCCTACAGTTGTAAAAAAAGAATATATTATAGATTTACCTAGACCTAGAAAATTAACAGATCCTAATTTCCTTAAAATTAGAAATGAAATAAATGATAATATGGATATAACTTTATAACATAAAAAGGATATATTTATGACAAATGATACTAGAGAAGTTAAAGTAAAAGTTCAAAGATTAACAAAAAAATTTGGTGATTTATTGGTTTTAAATGATATATCATTTAATGTTATGAAAAGTGAGTTTTTATGCATAGTAGGACCTACTGGCTGCGGTAAAACTACATTTTTAAATAGCCTTACAAAGTTATACAAACCAACTTATGGAGCTATACAGATAGACGGTGAACATGTTGATTTAAAAAAACATGATATAGCTTATATATTTCAAGAATATTCTACTATGCCTTGGCTTAAAGTAGAGGAAAATGTTAAGTTCGGATTGAAAATAAAAAAACTTCCTCAGGATATTATTGAAGAGAGGGCTGATAGAGTAATAAAAATGGTAGGGCTTGAAAAGTTTAGAAACTTTTATCCAAGTGAGCTTTCTGCTAGTATGCTTCAAAGGGTTGTTATAGCTAGGGCATTTGCAGTGGAGCCTGAATTGCTTTTAATGGATGAGCCTTACGGGCAATTAGATGTTTCTTTGAGATTCAAATTAGAAGATGAGCTTTTAAACATATGGAAAACTTTGGGTACTACAATTATATTTATTACTCATAATATAGAAGAAGCTGTTTATTTAGGTGAAAGAGTTTTAGTATTGACTAATAAGCCAACTTCTATAAAAAAAGAAATACATATAGATTTAGAACATCCTAGAAACATAGCTGATCCTAAATTTGTTGAATATAGAGAAGAAATAACAGAACTTATAAAATGGTGGTAAATCATTAATTAAAATTTTAAGCTGTTATTATATTTAAAATTATAAATATAGAGTAGGGTAGAGTTACAATAAATTTTCTCTAAATATCACTTGTGTTTCTATATAAGTGTATCTTTTATCTGGTATAGTTTTTGTAAGCAAGTATTCAAATAAAACTTTTATTGCTCTGTATCCTTGCTCTTGAGGATTTTGCGTTATTGAAGCTATTATACCTCTATCTAAAAGACCTTCTTTTACAACATCTGAAAAGTCATAAGTAATGATTTTTATTTTATTGTATAGTCCTAATTCTTTAATAGCATTTATAACATATTTACTAGTTTCTGCACCCGGACATATAACAACATCAGTATCCATATGTTTTAATAAATTGTTTTTACTTTTATCAAAATTAAGATTATTATCTTTTTCCATTTCTATTATTGATTGTACATTTACATTTTTATAATCAGAATTAAGTCTGCTTACTAAACTGTCAACACGTTTTTTATTTCCAAGCATTTTATTGAAATTATTTGAAAAAACTAATAAATTAATATTATTTCCATTTGATATAATATTCAAAAGTGAAGCCGCTATTTCTCCAGCCAAATCATAATTGCATCCTACATAAGCTATACAGTCTTTACTATCAACGAAAGAATTTAAAAGTACTATTGGAAAATTATTATTATAAAGTTCAGATATTTTATTTTTTACTCTTTCGTCATTTATAGCAACTATAGCCATAGCGTTAGCACCTTCATTAATAGCTTCTTCAATAAGTTCTAATTGATTATCAGCATCAAAGTCTTTACATCTCTTTATAATAATAGACATTCCAAATTCTTCGATTTCTTTTCCTGCTATTTCTATACCTTTTATAACATCTTCAAAAAATAAATTGTTATAAGTATTAAGAACAGCTGCTATTTTAAATTTCTTTTTTCTAATGGCTAACGACTTGGCTATTTTATCAGGTTTATAATTTAATGATTTAGCAATATCAAGTATTTTCTGTTCTACATCAGGATCAATACGACCTCTGTTATTTAAGGCTCTGTCAACTGTTCCTATTGATACACCTGCTAATTTTGCTATTTCTCTTATGGTAGCCATATCAAATCCTTTTTATTCTATAAAAAACATAATATAAACTTTTATTCTATATGTCAAACATTTTATTAAAAAAATCGGTATTGTAAGTATAATATTTTTATAGTATATTATATATTATTAACAAAAGATACGGGGTTATAAAATGAATTCTTCAGAAAATGATAATGATATAAAAAAAGAACTATGGGCTGCTTCTGATAAGTTAAGAGGCAATATAGACGCTTCAGAATATAAGCATGTAATACTTGGACTTGTATTTTTAAAATATATCTCTGATAAATTCAAGCTAAGATATGATGAACTTGTGCAGGAAGGTATGGATATGCAGGATGATATAGATGCCTATAGAGCGGATAATATATTTTATCTGCCTGAAGAGTCAAGATTTGATTATATATCATCGCAGGCACGTTCTGATGAAATAGGTGCTATTATAGATAATGCAATGCAGAAAATAGAAGAAAATAATATAAAATTAAAAGGCATACTTCCTAAAAATTACAGCCGCCCGGAACTTGATAAAAGAAGACTAGGGGAGATAATAGATTTATTTTCTAATATAAAAATAGCTAATAAAAATAAAAAAGATATATTAGGAAATGTGTACGAATATTTTTTATCGCAATTTGCAACTGCCGAAGGAAAGAGAGGAGGAGAGTTCTATACGCCATCCCCAATAGTTAAACTTTTAGTTGAAATATTAGAACCGTATAAAGGAAGAATATATGATCCTTGTTGCGGAAGCGGAGGAATGTTTGTACAAAGTGCAAAGTTTTTGGAGGCACATTCTCAAAGTGTAAATAATATATCAGTATACGGACAGGAAAGTAACCCTACAACTTGGAAACTCTGTAACATGAATATAGCAATACATGGAATAGACGGCAATTTGGGAGATAAAAATGCGGATACTTTTTTTGAAGATTTGCATAACAAATTGAAAGCAGATTATATATTAGCAAATCCTCCTTTTAATATGTCAGATTGGGGAGCAGATGCCTTAAAAGATGATTATCGTTGGAAATGGGGGATTCCTCCTAATGGAAATGCCAATTACGGGTGGCTTTCTCATATAGCATCAAAATTATCAGAAAACGGTAAAGCTGGTGTGGTATTAGCAAACGGATCTCTTTCTACTCAAACATCAGGCGAGGGTTTAATAAGAGAGAATATGATAAAAGATGATTTGATAGAATGTATAATATCTCTTCCTACTCAATTATTTATATCTACTCAAATACCTGTTTCATTATGGTTTTTGAATAAGGATAAAAAGCAGAAAGGACATATACTTTTTATAGATGCAAGAAATTATGGAAGAATGGAGAGCAGGGTTCAAAGGGTATTAGATAACGAAGATATAGAAGCAATAGCAAAAACGGTTCATAGCTGGCAGGAAGGCAAAGGCTATAAAGATATAAAAGGATACTGCAAAAGTGCATCTTTGGAAGAAATAGCAAAAGAAGATTATATACTTACAACAGGACGTTATGTAGGACTTGAAGAGGAAGATAATAAAGAAGAAGATTTTGATTTCAAAATGAAAGTTTTAACGGAAGAATTGGGCGAATGTTTTAAAGAAAGCAGGAAATTGGAAAAGATAATAAAGGATAATTTAGAGGAAATAGGCTATAGTATCCCAAAATAACATTTATTATTATGTATTAAATATATGAAGCAATATAACCACAATAAAATTAGGTTATGTTGTATATAAATCGTAATATATAATAAGCATATTTTAAAGCTAGAAAAGAACTTCTATTTTTTATATATTATGCCTAAAAGCACTAAAGTAGATTAGCCTTAAATAAACAATATTATTGGAAACGTCTTGGTCTTTCTATTGTTATTAAATAATTCCAAACATAATAAAATACAGTATCTTTTGTTGTGAAATTTTCTACAGCTTCATCTTTCTTTAATTTTATCATAGCATTAGAGAAAGCCTCATCTTTTTGTAATTCTTCTATCTTTAATGATAATTCATCTGTATGGGCTTTTACTTTAGACATAAGATCTATAGGGAGATTTCTTTCATAATCTTTGCTTGTTAAAGTTTCAAGAGCATATTCTATTCTGTCCTGTGTGATTCTTGCTGATATTTCTTGTTCTCTTTGTGCTTCTGTATTAAGTATATTATCAGTCCATGTATTAAATTCATTAATCCATTCTTTATACATATTGCCGTATTTATCGGATTCTAATGTATAATCATTTTTTACATCATCCGGAAGTATATTCAAGAAATTTCTGTATCTTTTTTCCATAGCGTATATTGAACCGCCGTCATTCTGACATGATATTATTATTATTGTTAAACTTAATATTAAAAGTATTATTTTTTTCATTAATGCATATCCGTAATTTTTTTATTTATTAATGCTAGATTATACTATAATATATAAAAAAGTTCAATTATTGCTAATTATAAATAATAACTTTTAAGGCTTAAAAATGGAAAATCATAGAAACCCTTTAGTATATATTGGTATAATGTTAGTAACATTTTTTATTATTGGTTTTATTGTTTATGCTATAATTAAGTTTTAAAAAATAATATGCATTAGTTAACATAATATACATTATCGGAACATGTATTTATTGTTTTTCTAGGATATTTTTTATTAAGTATACGATTTTCTAAGTTTTTTAATCAGTTTTACTATATAGCCCGTTATCAAATATTACTAATAAAATATATCAACCATTACTGCTATACATACCAAAAATCCAAGTTTATGCTGCAAATCTAAAATATATATCTGACTCAAAAACTTTATTAACTTTTATCTGTTCAAAAACTTTTTTAGAATTTTCTAATTTTAATTTTTTATCTGTAACATATACATATATTTTTAGCCCGTATACTTATATGTATAATATATAAGCCTTATAATACATTATATAAGAATCAACATCAAATCATATAATTTATATAATAATTCTGGTAATATATGTATAGACATTATATTATATATTCATAAGATATATTGCTTTTAATTTCTAAGTATTCTTTATTATTTTTGTATACATATATGTATATGATTAGTTATTCAATTTTACCCATAATACTATACCTTATTAGCTATACTTTAATATATCGTAATTCTCTGCTTGTTTTAATATATTATCCAATGCCTCATTCTCAATATCTTTAGGATATTTATGCGATTTCAAAAATCTTTTTATATCCATTTTCATTTTGGATCTTGTGGATTCTTTATTCTGCCAGTCAATTTCTTCTGAATTCTTTTTTACTATTAAAAACAATTCTTTAGCCATAGTTTTAATTTCTTCTTTGTTATAATCAGAATTTATAGGACTGCACATAGCATCATAAATAGCTTTCTCTTCATTAGTCATTCCTAAACTATCAGCCTCTTTACTCATATTGTCTAAATCATCAGAAAGATTTAAAAGCTCATCTATTACTTCAATATTATCTATAGCATTATTATTATATTTATCCATTATCTTTTTTATTCTATCAGAAAATATATTGGATTGTATTATGTTTACTTTTAAAAAGGCTTTTATTTTATCATCCAATAATTTTTTTAATACTTCCAATGCTATATTTTTATACTTCATATTGGCAACAGACTCTAAATACTTTTTATCAAACAATGAAAGCTCTTTAGAATCATCCATGCCGGCAAATATATTGAGAACGCCTTCACTTTGTATGCTTTCCTGAAGAATCTTATTTATTCTTTGATTGATTTCTCTTAATGACAATTTCTGATGACTTTGCATTTTAGTTATTATTACTTTTACAGCTTCATATAATGCAGTTTCAACCGATTCCTTTCTATCAATAATACTTCTGCATAATGCTTCTGCTTTTTTCAATACAGCCGCCCTATTCAAAAAGTCATTCTTTTTTTCCTCTTCAAAAGAAAATACATAATCAGCTAATTTAGTTATAAGCTCTAATCTTTCTTTACTTGAACAAGTATAAAAATTGGAATAATCAATATCTTTAAAAATGTTTCTAATATAATCAATAACTTCATTAAATTTATTCAATGCAGTTTCTGCTATATCCATATTGCCGTAATTTTCTTTATCTCTTGCCGTATAATCTTTCATTGCTTTTTTAAGATTATCAGCTATTCCTATATAATCAACTATAAGCCCTGCATCTTTATCCTTACAAACCCTATTAACCCTAGAAATTGTCTGCATAAGATCATGTCCGGCTATAGGCTTGTACATATACATTGTGTCAAGTTCAGGAACATCAAAACCAGTAAGCCACATACTCACAACTACAGCTATTTTAAAGTTTGAAGTTTTATCTTTAAATTCTTTTGCTAAAGTCTCCCTATGAGATTTATTTCCGAGCATTTTCCCCCACTCTACAGGATCTTTATTTGATGTTGTCATTACAGGCTTTATCATACCTTCCCATTCAGGTTTAAGTTCTAATATCTTCTTATATATTTTTATTCCTATAGGACGCGAATATGCAACTATAAATGCCTTTCCTATAAGTACATTTTTTCTTTTTTCATAATGCTGTATTATATCTTTGCATAAAGCATCTATTGCAGCATCAGAACCAAGCAAAGCATCCATTTTTGAAAGTTCTTTTTTTGATTTTTCTATAGCCTCTTCAGCGGCTTCATTATTTTCAAGCATTTTTTGATATTCTTCATCAGCTTTCTTCAACTGCTCTTCATCAAGTTTTAAATAGTTTACCCTACCCTCATAATATATAGGAACTGTAACCTCATCTTCAACCGATTGTGTTATATCATAAGTATCAATATAATCTCCAAATACATCTTTTGTGTTTCTGTCTTCTGATTCTATAGGAGTGCCTGTAAAACCTATTTTTATAGCATTTGGAAAAGCATCATTAATATATTTGGACATATTATATTTAATTTGTCCGTCTTTTATTTTAGCCTTTTCAAGATCATGAGAGCGATGTGCCTCATCTACCATTAATACAATATTGCTTCTTTCTGATAATGCCTCATCATAATTCTCAAATTTTTGAAGAGTTGTAAATATTATACCTCCTGCATTAATATCTTTTAATTTTTCAATTAATTCTTTTCTTGAATCTATTTGTTCAGGAGTCTGTTTTAAATATGTATCCATTGAACTTGAAAATGTTGTAAATAATTGATTGTCCAAATCCGTTCTGTCTGTTATTATAACTATTGTAGGATTATCTAAATTCTGAGATATTACTTTTGCCGCCATTAACATAGTAAAAGACTTACCGGAACCGGTAGTATGCCAAACAATACCTGCTTTCTTTGATTTATTCTTATATGCTTCTTTAATTTTCTTTAATGCTTTATTAACAGCAAAAAACTGATGATATGCTGCCAATATTTTAACTGCTTTCATATCTTCTTTTTTTCCGCTTTGAACATAAAATATAAAATAATGCAGAATATTTAAAAATCTTTCTTTTTGAAGCATACCGTTAATTAATGTTTTATATTGTTTATTCAAATCAGCATTTTTCTCTATAACATCAATATCTTCGCTTTCTCTTTTCCAAGGAATGAATCTGCTTTTATCAGCCGTTATAGTACCCACTTCTGCCCTAACCCCGTCTGTAATAACGCAAAAAGAATTATAATAAAAAAGATTAGGAATACCGTTTTCCATATAGTTTTTTATTTGATCATAAGCCTCATCTATAGTTTCATCGTCTTTAACAGGATTTTTAAACTCCATAACTACAACAGGAAGTCCATTAAAATAAATTATCACATCTGGTCTTCTATTATCAATATCCGTGATTGCAAGCTGATTAACAACCCAAAAATAATTATTATTTATATTACTATAATCAGCAATTTTTATATAAGCAGATTTATTTTCATTATCAAAATAATTAACTTCAATTCCGAATAAAAAATATTTTTGAAAGGTTTTATTTTTATCTATATAATGAATTTCAGAAAGATTTGTAATTAATCTTATAGCCTCATCAATAGCTTTATCATGGGCATCAGGATTAATTTTTTTAAGAGCTTTATATAATATTTCGGTGATAACAACATTTCTTGTGCTGTTCATAGAAGGATAATCTTTTCTGATATCCGCCCCATAATAATATTCATATCCGAGATTTTGAATCATATCAATAACAATACTTTCAAAATCACTTTCATGCATATATTTTTCCATAAATAAAACTCCTATACTGTATGCTATATAGTGTATATTTATTTTGTATAAAGTCAAATAATTATTGCATTTTGTATAAAATATAGTTCCTATTTTATGCGAATTTCCCCGCTCATAAGTTTAGGCAGAATACTATCCCGAATAGAAGCAAGTTTCTGGTTTTCTATTTGATTTAATTTAATAGTATCAAATATAGACTTTACACTATTATTAAATTTAATTAAAAGAGAAATTTTAGGAATAATTATATTAATTTTTTCAAATAATGATTTATTTAGATTTAAAGTTGTAGTTCCTCCAGACGCATAATTAATAATAATATTAGATATATTTTTCATATAAAAATAAACCCAATAAGAACTTATATTGTCTTTTGGTATTATAGAATTAATCTGTTGATTAGTCTGTGATTTTTCAGAAGTTAAAGAAACAAGCCCAACAGTTGCTATACAACTAACACAAATACTATTTTCAGGTATAATTTTAGTAAATTGAGTATTTACTCCTTTATCAGATAAATATCTTTCTGTTTTTATTATATAAGTATTATTATGCATATCTGGTATAGTTATAAAAGGCATATAATTACCATAATTTTTCTCATCTTTAGTAGGAGGAGTTTTTCCACATATAACTTCTTTAGATATATCTTTAATAATTCCTATCTGCCAACCCTCTGGTATCTCCCCTAGTTCGCTTTTTATCATCTTGCCGCCGCTGTCTTTATAAGGTTTTCCTTTGGCATTTGGAAAATTAAAATTAATAAACCATTCCTTAAAAATAGTTTGTGCCGTTTCCTCTAATATTTTATTCATATGGTTATTAATCTCTATTTTATCATCAAGCGATGAGAGTATAGAAGCTATTTTCTTTTGTTCTTCTAATGGCGGAAGTTTTATTTTTATATCTGATAAATCACTTGGCTTTATAGACGGATATGTTGATACACTTTGCTCTGCTATCATTTGTAAATAATTTATTATATCATCTTGTGTTATATTGTAATATATAAAATAGTTATCTGCCACATCTTTTTTCACTTTTATTGTAATAAATCCTGTAGATACTATTATATTATCAATATATTTTTTAATAATACCATAATGTCTTTGAATTGGTCTAACTGTTGAATAAATAATATCTCCTATATCAACTTTTCTTTTTGCTCTGCTTGGTATATTAGATATATCTATTTTTTGTATGTTATCTATTATTCCTTTAGTAATATTTCCAGTGTCTAAATAATTTATATAATCATAATCATCAGATTTTTTTAAAATATCTGAATTAATGTATGATATATCCCCTAGCCTAACTTCCTGCCAATCATCTTTTACTTTTTTCATTATAAAAAACTCCTGCTGTAAATTATTTCGCTGCATGAGTCTATTATTTGCTTAAACTCTTCGCTTATATTATTATAATCTATAATATCTACTCTATAAGTTAAATTACTCTCTTCAAAATCATATTTCAAATTCTCTAGTCATTTTTCTATTTAAATCAATAGCCAAATCAAAATCAGAAAATTTTCTGTTAGTACATTTATATCTTGAACCAAAAGCATAAACTTTTATTATAAAACCTTTTAACATTTAAGAATTACCTAAAAAGCTGCTGCCTATTCTAACCATATTTGAACCATGCTTTATTGCAAGTTCATAATCTGAAGACATACCCATAGAAAGAATGGATAAAGGATTTTTATATTTTAAATTTATTTCTTCATATATTATGTTAAGTTTTTCAAATTCCTTCTCTATAACTAAAGAATCTTCACTATCCATTGCTATTCCCATAAGACCTTTTACACATATATTATCCATTCTAATTATATTTTCGTATATATTATGATAATTGCTTATATCAAATCCGCCTTTCTGTTCCTCATCGCTTATATTAAACTGAAGAAGTATATCCTGTATCTTATTATTTTTTTGTGCTTCTTTGCTTATATATTGGGCTATTTCAATAGAATCTACACTTTGTATCAAATCTGCATATTTAACTATGTATTTTACTTTATTGCTCTGTATGCGTCCTATAAAATGCCATTTAACATTGTCTTTAATCTCTGCAATCTCCCCTGCCCTATCCCTCAAGCTCTGTGCTTTACTCTCAGCTAGCGGAAGATCTATATTTAATGACAGAAATTCCTTTATAGTGTCCAATGATGAATATTTGCTTACTGCAGCAATACTAATATCATAGCTTATACTATATTTTTGTTTTATTCTTTCAATATTTTCAATTATTGAGTTATATCTTGATAAAATTTCTTCTCTTTTCATAAAAAAATTATAAATCTTTTTAGTTTTTTTTCAATAATCTTCAATTTAATCCATTATTTTAATTAAAAAAATAAAATAATAAAGCAAAATAGCAAAAATACGATTTATAGTATATTGATATTTTATATGATTCATGTTAAGTTAACATAATTAAGTATTTTATGGAGAAATGTAATGAGAGTTCAAGAAAGAATGAATAGAGAGATGAATTTAAACAATATTTTGATGGCTTCGCCTGAGGCATCAATGAAAGTATCAGTAGCTTCATCTCCATTCGCTGCAATGTTGGAAGAGGATAAAGAAATAAGGAAATACTCATACGAATTAGATGAATTAAAAAGACAAATTTACGATGCTGGGAATATTTTAGACAGAAGTGCAAACATAAAAGATTTTCAGAGATTTAGAGATTTAATAAGAGCATTAACAGATAAACTAATAAAAGACGCTTACAGAGTAAGAGAAGTTTCTGTATTCAATAGAAGCAGATCTATGTACAGCAGCCGCCAGTACAAAGTTGTTGCAAAGATTAACGAAGAACTTGACTCTCTTTATGCTTTAATTATGAAAGAACAAAAGAATCATATAGCAATAGCAAATAAAGTTATGAGACTTAAAGGTTTAGTACTAGATTTAATGTCATGAATATATTAGCATTCGATACAGTATCAAGCAGTTTCTCAATAGCTCTTCAAAAAGACGATAATACTATTTCAGAACTTAATAAGCAAAATATAAAAAATCATAATGAAGAAATACTGCCTGCTTTACAGTCTTTCCTTAAAGAAAATAATGTTTCATTGGATGATATAACTTATATAGCATTGGGAATGGGACCAGGCTCTTTTACAGCCTTAAGAATAGCATTTGCCACTATAAAAACTATATGCTATGCTAAAAACATACCAATAATAGGCATTCAAAGTTTAGATGCTTTGTATGAGAATATAAAAGATTATGACGGAATAAAAGCAGCTATGATAGATGCCAGAAAAGGAAGCGTATATGCTAATATATATAACGGCTGTAATAAATTAAAAGAAAATATGGATCTAACGTATCAGGAATTCATAGATATAATTAATTCAATAGAAAATACAAATAAAAATATAGTATTATGCGGCGACGGATTTTCTAATAATAGAGATTTCTTTACTGAAAATCTAAAAAACTACAATATCCAGCCTTTAGATGAAAATTATAATATAATAAGAGCATATAATATAATACTTCTCTCCAAATATAAATTTCAAAACAATCAATTTGACGATATACATTCTTTATTGCCTCTTTACGTAAGAAAAAGCGAAGCTGAAAATAAAAAAAATTAGATTTTTTTTATAAAAGAATAGATTTAATTAAAAAATAAATGTTAAATATACGATAAATTATACAATATGTAAAAAATATATCTTGACTTCGTAAAAAATATTGTTATTATATATAAGAATTATAAAATAATATTTTTTCATGTAAATAAATTGTTGGAGTTTGACAGTGAGAAAATTGCAATCCCTAAAGGTAAAAATACCGTTCTTCGTAATGCTTCTCGTTACGGTTATGACAATTATTTTAGTTACTCTATTAATTAATATAGGTTCTCAGGGTATAAGAAGTTCTGCTATATTTGGATTTGAAACAACTACAAAAGTATATTCCAGAATGATAAATGTATGGTTAGAACAGTCAATATACACATCTGAAGCTATCAGCAGAGGATATCCTCAGCTGATAACATTTATTCAAGATAAAACACCAGAAAGTAAGCTTGCTCTTGAAACGAGTTTAAAAGGTATTGTATCAAATAATAACAATATAGAAGGTATAGTTGTTCTAGATAGTAATGGAGATGTCGTAGCTGACAGTTTAGATGATAAAATAGTTAATTCTCCAAATACAAGAAATTTTAGCGGTACAGAGTTATGGCAAAAAGTTATGTTAGGTCAGTCAGCTGTACACTATACTGCAGATCCTTCTCCTGCAGATAACAATAAATATGTAGTTAAAATTTTCTCTCCTGTAAAAAATTCCAATGGTACAATAATAGGTGCTATATCAACCATGATTGATTGGTTAGGTTTCATAGATAAAGAATTAAACTTAGTTAAATTTGGGAATACAGGTCATCCATTCATTGTAGATAAAGAAAGATGGGTTATAGCCGATCCTGTTCCTTCACATGTTAGAAGTGAAGTTTTAAGAAATGCTGATTATATTAAATATGCTGTTGAACATGAGTCTGGATATCATGAATTCAAATCTCCTTTCAATGGTAAAGATTCAATAGCAACTTTCTATAAAGAGCCTGTATCTGGATGGTCTGTTGTTATGAGTATAGAAGCGGATGAATTATTTTCGCATATAATAGCAATGAAAAGATATGCTATAATTGGTACAATAGCCATACTTGTATTAGCATCAATATTTATAACTTTCTACATAAGCAAAATAACAAGAATTTTACATTTATTAGCTGTTGACCTAACTAAATTATCTACAGGTGATTTAACAATATCTGCTCCTCCTGGATTTGAAAAAAGAAAAGATGAATGGGGTGAAATTGCTATTGCTATAAATGAAATAACAGAACAATTAAATGAAAAAGTAAGAATTGTATATGATGGTGCCTATACAGTAAAAGCATCAGCTAATGAAGTGGCACAAGGTAACATAGATTTATCAAATAGAACTGAAAATCAAGCTTCAGGACTTGAAGAAACCGCTTCTTCTATGGAAGAAATTGCTTCTACAATTAAGTCTTCTGCTGAGCATACATTAGAAGGCAACAATATGATGATTAATTCTAAAAATGCAATTGAAGAAGCAGGAAGAATTATAGAAGAGAGTACGCAAAATATAGAAGCTGTATATGAATCAAGCTCAAAAATTAGTGCCATTACTAAAATAATTGAAGATATAGCATTCCAAACTAACATACTTGCTCTTAATGCGGCAGTTGAAGCAGCACGTGCAGGAGAACAAGGAAGAGGTTTTGCTGTTGTTGCTTCTGAAGTTAGAAACTTAGCTCAAACAACTCAAACATCAGTAAAAGATATTACTAGTTTAGTAGCTGATTCAGAAGAAAAAATAGCCGCTGCTACTGAAACTGCAAGAGAATCTAAAGAAATATTCCAAAATTTAAGAGCTCAAATAGAAGAAACTGCTAAAATTATGCAGGATTTAAGTTCTACTGCTATGGAACAGCAAGCTGGAGTTGATCAAGTTAATATAGCTATTACACAAATGGATATGACTACTCAGCAAAATGCTGCTTTAGTAGAAGAGGCTACAGCTGCTTCTGAAGCATTATTCTCTCAAGCTGAAGAATTACTAAGAGCTATGGAATTTTTCAAATTAAGAGGAACCAACTATAAGAAAAATATAGCAAAAGTTGAAAAAAATAAAAAAGGTACAGTAACTCCTACTACAGACAAAAAAGCTGTTCAGGAAAGCAAACCTGCTCCTGTAAAAAAACCAGAATTAAAAAGTCCTTTGAAAAAGAATAATGAAGAAAAGCATACTAGTGTTCCTGTTAGTACAGCTCCTGTAAAAACTGTAAAAGATAGCGAATTTGGAAATACATTTGATACTTCTAAAGATACTTCTGATGGTTTTGAATCATTTTAATCTTCAGTTAAGATAAATAAAAAAGCAAAGGAGTTTTTATCCTTTGCTTTTTTTATATTAAATACCAACTTTTTCTAATATTAAATTAACAATATTGTCAAAATTTTGATTATCACATTTTATTGTAACTAGTTTATCATCCTGTATGCTAAGCTTATAAGCCTTATCATAATAATAAAGCATATTTAATACACATTCATATATATGTCCATTACTAAGCAAATCTAAAGACTCTTTTAATTTCTCACCGCCTAAACGGTTTTTTATTTTAATAATAGATTCTTTTAAATCATCAACACTATATTTACCATATGTATTAACTATATATTCAGCCCTAAACTCTTTAGGTATATCCAAATATATTATTTTTTCACTATCTCTCATCCTATCAAATAGCTGTCTTGGTATAGCTCTTTTACCTATAAGTAAACTTTCATCCTCAAACCATAATATAGAATCAATACTATACTTTAATAATTCAGCTGATAAATTATTTTCAAATTGTTCCTGACTAGGCTGTTCTCCCTCATTTATCCACCCGAATGCTGAACCTTTATGTTTGGCTATTTTTTCTAAATCTATAACATTATGTCCATATTCTTTTAATTTATTTAATATTAATGTTTTACCGCTGCCGGTTTCTCCTGTAAGCAAATATATTCTATAGTTCCTATTAAAAGAATCTAGCACATGATGCCTATACTTTTTATATCCTCCGTCCAAAACATAAACATCATAACCATAACTGGAGCAAAGCCAAGCTACTGACTCGCTTCTCATTCCTCCTCTAAAACAATGCATAAGAATTTTATTAGTATTATTATAGTCTTTTGTTATATTATCAATAGATTTTAATATATCTGTCATTCTTAATGATACATACTCAAGCCCTTTCAATACAGCTTCTTTTCTTCCAATTTGCTTATATATAGTTCCTACATCTTTTCTCTCTTCATCATTGAACAAATAGACATTATAAGAATTTGGTATATGGGCATGTTCATATTCTATGGGAGAACGAACATCTATAATAGGCAGATTTTCTTCTTCCATTAATTTAAAAAATTCATCTATATTAATACGCTTAACCATTTATACTCCATATATAAAATAGATTAATATATAATATAAATAAAACTAAAAATGTAAATAGATTTATTTATAAACATTCAAAATTAAAATAATCTTCCAATTACTTCAATATCATCCAAATCAATTTCATGTTCTGTAGGTATAGGATAAGATTCCCAATCAGCACTTACAGAAGGCACCCAATCCTTCCCTCTTCCATATCCATTTTTTCTCATCCAATGGTGTAATCTATCCTTATAATCTGATGAGTAATTTTCTGCTATATATAAAATATCATCTTTTACCATTAATCCTATAGATAAATAAATACTCCTATCTGGAAAATTCTTACTAATATAATATGAAAGTTCTGAATATAATCTGTCATAAACATTTTTTTTTACGGTATCCTCATATAAATTAAATGTAGGCAAACTTTCAACTATATAACTTTTTAATGTTGTATTTTTATAATAAAATGCCTGATTTTTTTCTTTCATAAGAAATAAACTATATTTTATAGGAGCTTTATATCCATATACAGTTAAAGTCATATCAGCATTATTATTAAATCTATATATATTTTGATAAGCATCATATGATATTTTATTTTTGACCATATCTTTCCAATATTGTGCATTATCTGTTTTTAAATAAATTTCTGGTGCACTTAAACATGATAACATCATAAAAAATAATGGAAACAAAAAAGACAACTTCATAAATAACTACACATAATTTTTCAACATATATAATATACTCTATATATAATATTAATCAATATATTTTTATTAATTTATAATATAAAATCATACTATATAAAAAAATAATACTTGCAATAATATCAACTTAAAAATAAAATATAATACCATTAAATTATATTAATTAATTCTTAAAATATAACAAGTTTGGAGTGTATTAATGATAAAAAACATAGCCCATGTTAAATTTAGGGGTTCTAATATAGGGAAATTTGAACATTTGCATTTAGAAAATGTAAAGGTAAAAGATACATGTGTAATAGAAACGGATGAAGGTATAGAAATAGGATACATATTAAATTTTGAAGATATAGATATAGATTCATTAAATGCTGAAGAAAATCAAAATAATGATTCTAATGATAATAATGAAATATCAGAACAAAATGATGATATTGATGACAGCAGTAATGAAGAAATATCCGACGAATTACAGGATATTGTAGAAGAAGAACCTAATATAAAAACGAAAAATAATAAAAATAAAATTTTCAATATACTTAGAATAGCTAATGAAAAAGATTTAGAACAGCATAGAATAAATACAGAAGACGCTGCAGAAGCCTTTAAAATATGTAAAGAGAAAGTTAATAATCATAATCTAGATTTAAAATTGATAAGTTCTTATTATTTTTTAGACAGAGCTAAACTTTTATTTGAATTTATCGCAGAAGAGAGAATAGATTTTAGAGAGTTAGTAAAAGATTTGGCAGCACATTTTAAAACAAGAATAGAACTTCGCCAAATAGGTGTAAGAGACGAGGCAAGATCTATTGGCGGATGCGGAATATGCGGAAGAGAATTATGCTGTAAAGTAATAAAAGGTAAATTTGAAACTATCACTATAAAAATGGCAAAAGAACAAGGTATGCTTTTAAACACAATGAAAATATCAGGTCAATGTGGAAGGCTTATGTGCTGTTTAGGACATGAATATAAAGCATACTGTGCCCTAAAAAAAGATTTACCTAAGGTTGGTACTAAGTTAGTATTTAATAGCGTTCCAGCGGTAATAAAAGAAGTAAATCCATTAAATAAAAAATTATTAATAGAAACAGAAGATAAAAGACTTATATATATTAATGTAAGCGATTTAAGAACAGAAGAAGGTTTCTTAGTTGCCAACATAAAAGCAGAATAAAATATAAAAAATTAAATGGAGTTATAATATGTCAAAAAAAGTTATGTTAAGCGGAATACAGCCTACTGGTTCGCTTCATATTGGTAATTATTTAGGGGCTTTGAAAAATTGGGCAGATATACTTGATGATTATTATGGATTTTTTTGTATAGTTGACTATCATGCTATTACTGTTGAATATGATGTTAAAGAAATGCAAAAAAGAATAATGGATGCTGCTGTTGAATATTTAGCATGTGGTCTTGATCCTAAAAAATGTTCCATATTTGTACAATCTGATGTTAGAGCACATACAGAACTTGCTTGGATATTTAATTCCATAATACCAGTAGCCGAATTGGAAAGAATGACTCAGTATAAAGATAAATCAAGAAAGAATGTTGAAAATATTAATGCTGCACTTCTCACCTACCCTTCATTAATGGCTGCTGATATTTTGCTTTACCATCCTGATATAGTTCCGGTTGGAGAAGATCAAGAACAGCATGTAGAATTAACAAGGATGATAGTAAGAAAATTTAATAATAGATACGGAGAATATTTTAAAGAACCAGATACATATCATGGCAAAGTATTAAGAATATTGGGATTAGATGGTCAAAACAAAATGAGTAAATCTCTAAATAATCATATAGCTTTACGTTTGACAGCAGAAGAAACAGAGAAATTAATTTTACAAAAAGCAATGACAGATACAAACAGAAAACTTAAAACTGATGCTGGTAATCCTGATATTTGCAATGTTTATAATTATCATAAAATTTTCTCTTCTGAAGATGAACAAAAAGAAATTTCTGATGGATGCAAAAATGCTGCTATCGGATGTGTACAATGTAAAAAAATGCTAGTTAAAAATATTAATAATGAACTTGCTCCTATAAGAGAGAACATAAATAAATTATCTAATGACAAAGATTATGTTTATGATGTACTTAAAGAAGGTGCTAAAAATGCTTCCGAAGTTGCTGAAAAAACATTATATGAAGTCAGAGATTTAATGGGTTTAGTTGATAATAAAAGAAAATAATTAATAAAAAAGACTGTTAATTTTTATTAGCAGTCTTTTTTATAATTTTTATGCGTACTCAATTTCTATTAATGATCTTAAAGCATTTTTTGTTTCATTTAAAAATCTTTGATTAGGATCAACTTTATAATCCTCACCTATTTTAAAAATTTCTGTACCGCTTTCTGATTTTAATTTTAAAAATATTGTATATTCTCCAGGATTGCTTGATATAGCATTTTGTAAACACAATAAATCCATATCATCAAATATATTCTTATGAACATGAAGAGATAATTGTTTTTTACCAGTATTTGAATGCTTAATTATTATATTGTTATTATTATTAGCAAAAGAATCACTTGAAACAATATTATCAGAACGTTTTATATCAGAATCTTTATTAGAATTTTTAAATGGAGTGTCATTTCTATTTGACTGAACTTGAATATTCTCTGATATAGCATCTCTTTTTATATTATCTCTCTTAACTTCTTTAAGTTTGATATTTTTGTCATTCAAATAAGAATCTAATAATTTTATATCAACTACATTATTGTATATTTTATCTGAGAATCTATTTTTATCTCTACGTCCTTTTATCAATATTCCTGTCTGTTCTTCAAGCATATCTTTGTATTTCTCTATCTGACTATTAGCTGTAATATAAAATACATACTCAGTAAATAAATCCATAACTTTTAATGTAATCATAGGAGTATTTTTCTTAGTAGTTGTTTCTAGTGAAGACATAACAACACAAGGAAGTAAAAACTCATCTTTATCTTTAAGATTATCAATATCCAAAGTATTATGAAAATATTTATAATCAATTTTAGTAATGTATCTTGCAAACGGATGATATCTTAATGAAAAGCCTAAAACTTCTTTTTCATTTTCCATTAAAATATTAGAAGTATATTCTACTTGTTTTTCTATTACCAAAGAAGCACTTCCACTGTCATCTTCAGACATAGAATCAAATAACATAGTCTGACCGGATAAAGTTTCCTTTTGATAATTAGAAGCATGAGCAAGTATAGCATCAAGTGAAGAAAGCAATGCACTTTCAGTATGTCCGAATTCAGAGAAAGCACCACATTTGATAAGAGTTTCATAAACTTTTCTATTAACTAAATGAACATCAACACGTTTTACAAAATCTTCTAAATTCTTGAATTGTCCGTTTTTCTCTCTTTCTTCCTGAATAGCTAAAGCAGCATGAAGGCCTACACCTTTAACAGCATGTAAAGCATAAACTATTTTACCATCTTTTTGAGAGAATAAAGCATCACTTTCAAAAACGCTTGCTGTAACTATATCTATATTTTTTTGCTTAACTTCATTAAGATATAAAGATATTTTGTCAGTATCAGCTATAACAGTATTAAGTAAAGCCACATAATATTCCATTGGATAATGTGCTTTAATATAAGCTTCTTGATAAGCAATTAAAGCATAGCAAACTGAGTGAGATTTATTGAAACCATATTCAGCAAAACCTTTCATTGTATCAAATAAATAAGTCAATAATTCCTTATCATAACCTCTTTCAAGTCCGCCGTTAATGAATTTTTCTTCCATAGAGTTCATTTTCTCTACAATTTTTTTACCCATAGCCTTTCTTAAATCATCAGCTTCTGCAGCAGTAAATCCGCCTATAACACGGCTTATAGCCATAATCTGTTCTTGATATATCAAAACTCCCTGACTCTCTTTAAGTATAGGCTCTAAATCAGGGTGCTTATATACTATTTCTTTTCTTTTATTTTTTCTGTCGGCATAGTCTTTATCCATTCCAGAGTTTAAAGGACCAGGACGATACAATGCTACGCTTGATACTAAGTCATCAAAACCTGTAGGCTGAATATTTATAAGCATTTGACGCATACCTGGACTTTCAAACTGGAAAACCCCTCCTGTATCTGCTTTTCTAAATATATCATAAACAGCTTCATCATCTAAAGGTATTTTATCTATATCTATTTCAATACCATATCTATCTTTTATATCTTTTATAGCATCTTTTATAAGTCTTAAGTTTTTAATACCCAAAAAGTCCATTTTTATAAGACCAGCACTTTCAACATAAGTCATTTCATATTGACAAGCTCTAGTACCTGTCTTAGAATCCTGATAAACTGGCGCTAAATCAGCTATAGGATGAGAAGATATAATAACACCAGCAGCATGAAGACCAACATTCCTAACCAAACCGTCAAGTCTTGTAGATATTTCATACATATTTTTTAATTCTCTATTACCTTCTATTTCTTTAACTAAAGCAGCACAATCAGGATGATCATATATATCTACAACTCTCTTTACATCATCTGGTATACTTTTAGCAAGTCTGTCAGCAGTGGCTAAATCTATACCCATAACACGGCAAACATCTCTTATAACAGAACGGCCTCCTAAAGCTCCAAAAGTAGCTATTTGAGAAACATTATCTTTACCGTATTTGTTTTTTACATAATCTATTATAACTTCTCGCTTATCATCTTGGAAGTCAACATCAATATCTGGCATGCTTTTTCTTTCTGGATTTAAAAATCTTTCAAAAAGCAAATTATAATCAAGAGGATTAACTTTAGTAATTCCTGTAGCAAATGCAACTATTGAACCAGCAGCACTTCCCCTTCCAGGTCCTACAGCAACATCATGATTTCTAGCATAATTAATGAAATCCTGAACTACAAGAAAATATCCTTCAAATCCCATCTTAGCTATAACGCCTAATTCCATCTCTAGCCTTTCCATAGCTTCTTTAGGAATATTATTATTATAATATTTATTCAAACCATCCATACACATATTTCTTAATGCTGTAGTTTCAGTTTCACCATTAGGAAGCTCATAATTAGGCATATAATAGGTTTTAGTCATTATATTTAAATCTTTGCATTGTTCTGCTATCTTTACAGTATTTTCAAATGCTTTAGGAAGTTTAGCAAATGATTTCATCATCTCTTCTTCTGTCTTTAGGTGGAATTCATTGCTTGGGAATTTGTATCTTCTTGGAGAATCCAAAGTGGCTTTAGTCTGTATAGCTAAAAGTATCTCATGTGCTTTTGCATCTTCTTTGGATACATAATGCACATCATTAGTAACTACAAGTTCTATATTTTCTTTTTTAGCAACTTTGTATAAATCACTATTTAATTGTTTCTCTTCTGCTATGCCATGATCCTGAAGCTCTATATAAAAATCCTCTCCAAATATAGATTTATAATACTGTGCTAATTTTAAAGCTTGATTATAATCTTTTTTTCTTAAGGCTATAGGAATTTCTCCTCCCATACAAGCAGAAAGACAAATTAAACCTTTATTATATTTTTCTATTAATTCATGATCTATTCTAGGTCTGTAATAAAATCCTTCAGTATATCCGAAAGTTACTAATTTACATAAGTTATCATACCCTTCTTTATCTTTAGCAAGAAGAATAAGATGCATAGCACTTTTTTCTTCAGAGTTTTCAATCTTTTTATCAAATCTAGTTTTAGGGGCAACATATACTTCGCAGCCTATGATAGGTATAATACCCTTATCTTTAGCTTCAGAAAAAAATTCCATAGCTCCAAACATATTGCCATGATCTGTTATTGCAATACCAGGCATTTCTAATTCTACTGCTCTGTCTATTAAGCCAGGTATAAGTCTTTTTTTCTTGTCTTTTTTTGAATAAAGAGACTTAATACGGGCAGCTCCATCAAGTATAGAATATTGTGTATGTACATGCAAATGAACAAATGACATATTAAACCCCTATTAACTTATTTTATTCTATATCATTTAAGTTAAATATCAAGTTAAATTCATAAAAAATATATAAATAGTTTTTATATTTTCACTATAAATATTTACGGTATTTATATATTAAAATTAATACAGCATTATTAATTTTATAACAGCATAACTAATATTTAAAAACAATTTATATTAAATTATATGATATCAAAATTTGACAATTTTAAGTTTATTATTATATTTATAATAAATAGAATATAAAATTTTTATATTATTGAAATTATAATTAACTATGTTATAATTAATTATAATTCAATATAAAAAAGAGGAATACAAAATGGCTACAACTCCAATAAAATTCATGGACGTTAGATTTATAAATCCGTTCATCGTATCTTTAGTATCTATATTTAAGGAAATGGCTGGTCTTACAATGGAAAAGGGTACTCTTGTAAAGGGACAGGGTCGTAAATTATTTTCCGGATATGGTGTTGCTATAGGAATTGTTGGAGATGTTAATGGGCAGGTACTATATGAATTCCCAGAAAATTTTTCTCAGCTTTTAACCGAAACTCTTACAGAGAAGAAAAGAGGAGAATATGACTCTGAAGATGATTTTGAAGAAATGATGAGAAGTGTTATAAATGAAATGGGAAATACAATAAGCGGTCTTGCAATTACTAAATTAGCTGAAGAAGGCATAAGTTGTGATATAACTCCTCCTATACTATATTTTGGTAAAGAAATTCAAATAATACCAAAAAATCTGCAAACTATAATTATACCATTCCAATCTTCACTTGGTTTTGTTAGTGTTAATATTGCTATGGATGCATAATGCGTTAAATGCTTAAAAATACTGTTATTTTATTACCAATAATAATATCTTTATTATCATGCAGTTATACAGCTAAAGGCGGTATATTGCAAACTAATATAATAGCTACAAATCAGGTAACTAATAATATAAGTATAAATGATAAATATAAAATAACACCTAATTCATTAAGATTAAATTTAATGTCTAAATATTCTATGGAACATTATGGAGAACCACTTATATATTTAGATAATCCTAAAATAATAGTTGTTCATTCAACAGAAACCCCAAATCTTGCTATAACTGTTAACATATTCAAAAATGATATTTTAACTGGAAGACCAGATATTGAATCTGGAGGAGAAGTGAATGTTGGTACGCACTTTTTAGTAGATACTGATGGAACTATATATGCCAATACTCCAACTGAATATATAGCAAGACATACTGTAGGACTTAATTATACTGCTATAAGCATTGAAAATATAGGATATGCGGATAAATTAACTAAAGAACAATTAGATTCTAATGTAAAACTAATAAAATATCTAAAAAATAAATATAAAAGTATACAATACATTATAGCTCATTATGAATATAAAGATAAAGAATCTGAGCATTATTATCTATACAAAGAATTAAATACTAAATACACAAGTATAATAAAAACAGATCCTGGAAAAAAATTTATGGAGGAATTAAGAAAAAGACTATAAAAATATAAGGTTTAATAAAATATGGAAATTATATTAGTTTATTTATTTGAAATATTAACTATAATTATTCTTATAATGTTATCAGCATTATTTTCTGGAAGCGAAACAGCATATACTTCTATTGATGATGTTACTCTAATGCGTTTAGTTAGAGAGAAAAAAATAAAAGAAGAAGATACAAAATATTGGGAAAAATCAAGTTCAATGATACCCAGCCTCTTGGTAGGAAACAATATTGTTAACATTACAGCTAGCTCAATGATAACGGTATTTGCTATAAGGCTAGCTGCCGCTTTACCTAATATATCTGAAAGTGTAATGGTTACTATATCTACAGCTACAATAACCATATTGATTATTATATTTGGAGAAATACTTCCTAAAGTGTTAATGAGAGTTAATGCAGAAAAAATGATGCCTTACCTTTTATACTTTATGAAATTCTGTTATTTTATTTTCACACCTATAACTTTTTTAATGGATAAAATTACAACTTTTATAATGAATTATTTTGTACCTAAAAAATTAAGAAACACTGAAAAAAGAAGCGCATTATCAAGTATGGATGATATAACAACTATCATACATCTAGGACATAAAGAAGGAATTATAAAAGAATCAACTCATGAACTTCTTACTGGCGTAATTGATTTTAGAAATAAAACTGTAGAAGAAATTATGACACCGCGTGTTGATATGGTTTGTATAGAAGCAGAAACTGATGTAAATGAAATAATAAAATTAACTGTAGAAACTGGATTATCAAGATTTCCTGTTTATGAAGAAACAGTTGACCATATAATTGGAATATTTCATACAAGGGCTTTGTTTAAAGAATATGTTAAAGGGGCTGGTAAATTAAACAAAATAAAAAAGAAAGCTATTGATTACATAATGCTTCCTTATTTTGTACCTGAAACTAGAACTATAAGTAGTTTATTCAATGATATGCAGAAAAAGAAACTTCAAATGGTTATTACTATTGATGAATATGGCGGAACTGCAGGACTTGTTACTATGGAAGATATAATAGAAGAAATAATGGGCGATATTGAAGATGAAAGTGATAAAAAAGAGGAAGAATTAGTAAAAATTAAAGGTAAAAGAATAATAATAAACGGAACAGCTCCAATAGAAGAAATTAATAAATTACTTAAATTAGAATTAGAGCATGAGGAATATCAAACTATAGCAGGATATGTTATTGATATGTTGGATCATATACCTGAGACCAATGAACGTTTTATATTAAAAGGATATAGAGGAAGGATAATGAAAGTAGAAGACAGAAGGATAATAGAAATGGAATTTACGCCTCTAAAATATACAAGAACAAATGATAATAATGATAATACAGAAATGCTTAATATTCATGATATAGAAAAAAATGATTTAGAAATTTCAAATGAATAAGATAATTAAAATAAAAAATACAATGGATAACTATATGATAAAAATAACAATTATTACTATAATAATGGCATTATTAATTTCATGTTCTGAAAAGAAAGAAACAGAAGAACAAATAAAAGAGCCTCCTAAAAGCATTAAATTAGTTTTTACAGGAGATATAATGACTCACCCTACTATTGTTAATGCTTTTCATAGTAATGATGTATTAATAGATTTAAAAGATTATTTTCAAGGAGATATTGTATTTGCAAATTTAGAATTTGTAGTTAATACAAATAAACCTCCTATGCCTTATCCGGAATTTAACGGATCATTGGAATATCTGCAGTATTTCTTTAAATATTTTAATACTTTTTCAATAGCAAATAATCATGCTTATGATCAAGGGGCACAAGCTGAGGCAGAAACTGTAGCAGAACTTCATAGAAACAATAAATTAACTTTAGGAGGATCTACTAATTCTCCAAGCATAGCACCTATTATAACAAATATTAATAATGTACCTCTTTTTATATCAGCATATACAATGCTTGATAATGGATTAAGTCATAAAACAAATAGAAACGGACATTTTTATTTTATGAACTTCTTTCCAAAACAGGAAGATTTAATATCAAAAGTTAAATCAGATTTAGCACTTGCTACGAATAATGAAATCAAAATTATATCATTACATTTCGGACTAGAATATACAACAGCACCTGAAAAAGCAACAATAGAAACAGCAAGAGCATTAATAGAAAACGGAGTTGACATAATAGTAGGACATCATCCTCATGTTCCTAGACCTGCTGAAGTTTATGAGGGTACTAATCATAGCGGAATAATAATATATTCTCTTGGAAATTTTATAGCAAATCATAAAGCAAAATATCCTCATCTTGATATAGGTACTATTGTTTCTCTGAACATTAATGAAAATAAAGAAATTAGTTTCTCTTATATTCCAACATATTATGCATTTTTTAGAAAGAAAGGATTTGAATTTATAATGAAGCCTATAAAAGAAGATCCTAATATTAATATGCCTTCTTTATCAAGCAATTATGTTTATAGTCCTTATGATACTAATGCAATAAAAAAAGGTTATGAGCTTATACAAAAATTTTATTCGCCTCTTACAAATGAGAAAGTAAAAACTATGTTTGCTGATAATATAACTAATACTAATATTGTTTCTAATAATAGTTTGGCTCATAATTAATTTATGAAAAGTAATTAGTTAAAAATTATTGACAAAGATTTCAATATATACTATATTATTATACCAATATGAATAATAATAATACTAGAGAATTAGACAGTGTATTTTCCATAGATGCAATTAATTATATGAGAAAGGCAATAGTAGATGCTTATGGAAATGAAGTATATTTTGGTATAAATTTTAATGCTTATGGTATATTGGATTATATAGAGGTAATGGCTAGAGGTAATAAAGATTCTGTGCCTGCTATAATATCATTGTCATTAGAATTTGATGCTGTTATTCATAATCATCCTTCTGGACAGCTTACACCTTCAAGAGCAGATTTGGCAATAGCAAGTGAATTAGGAAATAATGCTGGTGTTGGTTTTTATATAGTTAATAATGATGTTGATGAATATTATGAAGTTGTAAAGCCTATAAAATCAGAAAATGTCAAAACTATAGATGTTCCAGATGCTCTATATATGTTTACTGAAAATGGTACTTTAAGTCAGCTCCTAAAAAAATACGAATATAGACAAGAACAAACAGAACTAGTTGAAGCTACTATTGAAGCATTTAATAACAATAAACATTTAATATCTGAAGCTGGTACAGGTATAGGCAAATCTTTTGCATATCTAGTACCTGCCTTACTATGGCTTAAAGAAAATAAAACTAGAATCGTTATATCTACAAATACAATAAATCTGCAGGAACAAATTATTTCAAAAGATATACCTTCTATTATAGGAGGGATTGCTCCAAGCGTAAAATATGCTTTAGTAAAAGGCAGAAATAATTATGTATGCATCAAAAAAGTTAAAGAAGCCTTGAATGATGTTAATATGCTTGATATGGGAGAGCAGCTTAATTTTTTTGAGGACATTGATAATTGGCTTAATATAACTAAAGATGGATCCATAACTGATTTAGGATACAAACCTAAAGGTGAATTATGGGAAATGGTTTGCTGTGATACAGATACTTGTACTCATAGAAAATGTGAGTATTTAGAAGACTGTTATTTTTATAAAATGCGTAAGCAGTTAAATGCCGCACAGTTATTGATAGTTAATCATCATATACTTTGTGCTGATTTATCTCTTTATGCAGAAACAGCGGGAAGATATAGCCTTCTTCCAAGATATACAAAAGTTTTAATTGATGAGGCGCATAATTTTGAAAACTCGGCATCAAGTTATTTCGGAGATGAAGGAAGTAAAAACGGAATATTAAAAGCACTTTTCTATATTTCAAGAATGAAAAAAAATAAAAGACTTGGTGTTATAGAAAGTATTAATAATATGCTTAATGAAAAGAGAACATCAATTGAAAAACATGAATATGATGAAATAATAAATTTAATAAATCAGGCACATGATTTGACTTCAAGAGTGAGAAATGTAGTTGATGAGAGATCAAAAGAATTCATAAACTACTGCCATAAAAATATTCAAACTAAAGAAGGATTAGGTTATAAATTTAGAATAAGTCCGGAACTTGTCCTAACTGCTCATTGGCAAAATGAAGGATTAAAAGCTCTTAGAGAAATTGTACTTTCAATGACTTCTCTTGTTAATATATGCGATAAATTATATAAAAAGTTTTTTGATATTGCTATAGAAAAAGATTTTGATTATGAAGAAATTGCTCAAATGTCAAATGCTTATTTAGAGAGACTAAAAAGACAATTAGTATCATTAAACTCAACAATAGATTATAAAAAAGATGAATATATAAGATGGGTAGAAACAAGGCTCACTAAAAAAGGAAATCTTATTCTTAATTGGCATTTAACACCTGTAACGGTATCAAAAAATTTAAATGACTTTTTATATTCAAGATTTGATACAGTGGCAATGTACTCTGCTACTTTAACTGTTTCAAAGAGTTTTAATTTCTTTTCTAATAGATTAGGTTTTGATTATATAGAAAAAAATAAAAAAATAGAAATATATTTAGAATCTCCATTCAATTATGAAGATAATGCAAGACTATATATTGCAACCGATATGCCGGATGTTTCTGCTGATACATTTAATGATTTCACTTCAAAAGTATTGCTTCATGTATGCGATATAACAGGAGGAAGAGCCTTCATACTATTTACTTCTTTCTCATCTCTTATGAGCGTATATGAAAGCACGGCAGAAAAATTAAAAACTAAAAATATAAATGCATTGGCACAAACTGCTTCTATACATAGACATACCTTACTTGATATGTTTAAATCATCTTCAAATAATGTACTTTACGGAGTAGATTCATTTTGGGAAGGAGTTGATGTTGCAGGAAAGAATTTAGAAGTTGTTATAATACCTAAATTGCCTTTTGCTGTACCGACTGATCCTATAAGCGAGGGAAGATACAGATACATAGAAGAAAACGGAGGCAACGCCTTCTTAGATTATGCTCTGCCTTTTGCTGTAATAAAGTTTAAGCAAGGATTCGGACGTTTAATAAGAAGCAAAGATGATAGAGGCGTCGTATTTGTTCTTGACAAAAGATTGTATACTAAAACTTATGGTACTCAATTTATACAATCTCTTCCTAATGCTAAAATTTTAAGAGGAAGTATGAGAGAAATTTTTAATGATATGAATAATTTTTTTGATTATTAAAAATATGAATGAAGAAATTTATTACAGAAAATATAATGAAAATGATTTTACAGAATTGGAAATATTACTATAAAATCTTTTGAATTCGATAAAATGCTTTCTTATAGAAATCCAAAATTGATAGCAGAATTAAATTTATTAACTTTTCTTAATTGTGCAAGTTTTATTAAAATAGCTGAAATAAATAAAAAACCTGTAGGATTTCTAATTGGAAAATATTAGTATCAAATACAGATAATTATTACGATGATAGAATAAAAAAACTAAAAAGAAAAATGATTCTTAATATAGAAGGATGTTTTTCTCTGCTAATATATAATATAATAAAAATAATAAATAAAAATCTTTTAAAAAATACAAATAAAAATTATCAAGCAGAATTATCATTTTTTGCTGTAGATAAAAATTATCATGGATTTGGTATAGGAAGATGTCTTTTTTAAATTTTAATGATTATCTAAAAAAAAATAATATTTTAAATTTTTATCTTTAATACTGATACTTATTGCAATTATAAATTTTATGAATATTTCAATATGAATAAAAAGGCTGAAAAAAGATATCAATTAACTTTATAAAAAGAATCAATTTAGAATTTTATTTATATAATAAAAAAATTAAGAGACAGCAAATATAAACTATTTACTGTCTCTTCACTCTTAAAATTATATCAAGAAAGAATAGTACTTAGTATTTCCTTCTGTATCCATAACCTCAATAGTAACAGATCCAGCATCAGCATCTTCTATATTTACAGTAAAAGTTTCATTCATAGAATCAAGCATTCCGTCATCTGGAACTATATATGCCCACTCTCCTGTTATAGTTGAATATCTAACTGTTTTTATGAAAGAAAGCTTATCTTCTATTCTAAAAGTAAGTTTTCTGTTTGCTCCGTCTCCTGATACATTAAAATCAAATATTTCAGGAGGATCATTATCATATTTAACATTAAATACTTCTAAACTTTTTGTTTTTATAGAACCTACAGGATTATCATATTTATCGCTTGCTGTTATCTTAAAATCATAAATACCGGAAGGCATTAAATATGAATCAAATTTATAATATGATGTTTCTAAATTGCTAGCTAATTTTCTATAATTCTTTTCACCTTTTAATCTATATTCTAAATCGTATACTAATTTATCACCATTAGGATCAGAACCTTTCCAATATATCATAGATTCATTTTCTTCTAATTGAGGACTTTTAGCTGTTTCAGCAGAATCATTTTGCTGACGGTAGCGTGTAGTAAGTCCTCCATTTAAAACTTCTGGGGCTAAATTATTTTCAACATAAGTAAAATCTACAGAATTCAATATAGGAGTAATCTCTGTATCTGATGTTTCCATTGTAACTTTAAATTGCATGAATCTTCCATTTGGAACATCAACTTTTCCATTAGCAGCAACAGCAACAAAATCACTCCAAGTATCATCAACGCGTGCAACATTACCAGTTCTAACTTCAATTGATATATTAGCTCCGTCAGGAATATTTCCCATAGCATTTAGACTTCCTAATTTGCTTAAAAGTTTTAAATCTAATGTATCACTTGTAAAACTTCCCTTTTGAGGATATTGATGACTTACTTTATATATTTCCCCAGTCTTTGATATAGCAAAATAAAGTCCGTCATCAGCAACAGCAAAAGTTGAAAGTATTTTATTTTTTAAACCGCCTATATATGATAATAATCCGTCATCTCCATTTATTTTATATACATCTGCAGTATCTCCTGTTACAAAATATACATTATTATTATTATCACTGCTCATAGCAAATATAAGCATTTGATTCAAAAAGAATAATCTCTGAACTGTTCCATTAGCATCAGCTTTATATAACGAATTTCTAAATTCTTTTTCACTTTCATCAGGTCTTTTATCACTATCAATAATAGAAGGAAGAAGCAAATAAGCAGGTTCTCTTGTAGCAGTACCAAAATATAAATTACCTGTATTATCCATAGTTATAGCATAAACTTCATTTTCTGCTGTATCATGAATAACACTGTATGAAGGACTTTCAAAATTAGTAGCCAAATCAATGCATAATACAAGACCTCTTCCTGCTGTACCTACATAAAGCTTATTATTTTTATTGTCAAAATATAATGACATAGCATGCTGTTCATCTGTTTTTAATATTTCTTCTACATTTCCATCAGGAGAAACTTTTAATACTCTAGCATTATTACCGCCTGCAGCAAGGAATAAATTTCCATTATTATCAAATTTCATATCCCATACATAAGTATCATATAAATTTTCAACCCAAAGTTCATTACCCTCACTATCATATTTCCTTATTTTAGCATAAGGACCAGTTGCAGCATAAATATTTCCCTCTTTATCAGAAATAACTGCTGTAAATGCACTTTCATTAGTAGCAGTCAAAAAATGTGTAAAATTAGTTTCACCAGCATTTCTTTTATATAATTCAGCACCATTTCCGCTTATAGCAGCAATCATACTCCCATCATCAGAAGGATAAATTTTCCATATATCTTTTCCAGCAATAGCGCCATTCTGTTCTATAATTGGGGCTAAAGTCAAAGCACCTTGTTCTGTAAGCATTATGCCATCATAAATACCATTATCATAAAATCCCCTTCTGCTGCTTGAAAATGTTCTTGTGACAACACCAAAAACAGCATTGGAAGATAATATTAATATAAATTGTAATATAAAAACAATCTTAACGATTCTCATATTTTTTAGCCCCTTCAATTATTATATCTATTTTCATTAAACCAAGTATAGAATACGGCATTTGATAATCTCCATCAACTGCAGTTATAACAGCTGCTTTATCAGATGTGGCATTCTTTGCCATAACGCCGTATTTTGACGGAGGAAGTGTAGGATATAAATCTTTTCCTATCTGCACTCCTCTTGATGATGAGTAAAGCCATACTTTGATATTGCTGTCACTATAAGACTTACCATAAATACGCATAACATCATCTAAACTTCTAATTTCATATTTATTAGGCATGAATAATTGTTCAGCATAATTATAAATATATTCATTAGCAGCATAAATACTATATTTATCTGTTTTTAAATTAACAGGAAGTTTAACAGGTATATCTATATATTTTTTCTCTTGTCCGTAAGGAGTAAGTCCTACCCTCAAATGTATAGTTTCACCAGCTACTGCTTTAGGTTCTACCAATGTTATATCATTTAAGAATGCATATTCAAGATTATTTCTTTTTATAGATAATTTAACAGATTTAATTCCAACTCTATTAAAAGTATTATATATAAAGAAATCAACAGGCGCTATCAATTGTTTTATAGCAGATTTGAATGCATCAGTAGAAGAATAAGCCAATATTCTATCATTTACTTTATAAGGTTCACTAAAATAATCAGTTTCTATCTCATAACTTATACTAAATACACCCTCTTCATCTCCTCCTGCTGTAGAACTGATGGCACTATATATTGCCATTGAAAGTATATCAGAAAAATATGTAGGATCATTCAATACCCTAAAATTATAATCTCTTGTTAAAAACGTCTGATCTTCTATCTCTAATTTAACAGGAACCATAGTATTTTCAGGAACTTCACCATAAACTCCAGAAACCCCGAAAACACCGTCATAAACTGTATATCCTAAATAATTAGAATAAGCAGCACCTAATTTGAATGAAGAATCTACAGAAGCAACTATATGATTAATATATGCTCTTGATACAGGAGCTCTTAATCTTCCTTTAGACCACATTGAATGGCCAAAAAGCAAGAATTTCTCATCATCTGTATGGGAAACAGTACCAATTCCTGCCATAGAAACGTCACCATCAGCTAATACTATAGCTACAGAATCACCGAATAAAAATTTCATAGACTGATTAGTATCTGAAACAGAACCTCCTGCCTGCATAGGAACAAATCCACCTTTTTTGAAAATACTGGAATACTCATTAAAAGCTTTTCCGCTTATTCCAGAAAATATTAATGGTGTTTGAAGCGAATTATTATCTGTAAAAGCTACAGCCGGAAGTTTAGCATTTGTATCATCATATAATTTGTACATTTCTTCTATTGGAGTAACACCAGCTATAGGATCTTTAGCATAATTCCATCCAAAAGCTAATGCTCCTGCTATTTTTCCGTCAAAATATATAGGAGATCCGCTCATACCTGCTACTGTTCCAGAATGTTCTAAATTTAGTCCCTCACATCTTATAAGTATAGCATCACTGTTATGCCATCTCTTTCTTAGAACAGATAAAACCTTTACTTTAAATGGTTCTACATTAGTTCCATGTATAACAGTATATCCAACCCCTTCCATTCCCTCATAAATTTCACTCATAGGTATAACTTCAGGGTTCTCCGGAGGATATGGAGGCAAATCTTCTGTCTGTGAAAATAAATTCAAAGTTAATAATAATAGTGTAATAATTAAAAATATTTTTTTTCTCATAGTTCCATATTATAAAAATATTATATTTTTTTCAAGTAATTATAATTAATAATTAAACTATATTAAAAGAAAATTAGTAAAATATTAACATATAATTTACTTATTATCGGAAAAATAATCATAAATAAAATGTGATTAATTATTTATAAAAAATTACCTTGACAAATAATATATATATATTAATATTATATAGGTATATAATAGGTTTATAAAGAGGTTTATAAAGTGGTTGAAGCAAAGATACTTAATTTAGCAATTACAGATAAAGGTTTTGCTGTTATTTTAAAACCAATTAAATCAGAAAAAGTAGTTCCTATATCAATAGCATATTTAGAAGCACAGTCTATAATGTCAAGTCTTATAGGTTATAAAATAGAAAGACCTCTTACTCATGATATTGTAAACAGCATTTTTCAAAATTGTAATATTAGATTAATTAATGTTATAATCGATAATGTACATATAGATACATTTTTCTCAAAATTGGTTATAGAATATAATGGAAAAAATATTTTCATAGACTCAAGACCATCTGATGCTATAGCACTATCATTAAAATCAAAAGCACCAATATTTATAGAAGAGCATGTTATAGAAAAAGCAGGTATAATACTAGAAAATAATGATGGATTAATGAAAGTAAAAGATAGTATACCTTTCACATATCAAAGATTTGATAGAGAAGATATTAAAGAAAATAGTGAAGAAACTTTCATTTTACAAAATGATAAAACTATAAATGAAGATAACATGGAAAATAATGACAATGTAGATACATCAGCAGTAAAAGAAAATAATAAAAAAAATAAAGAAGAACTACAAAAATTACTAGATCAAGCTGTCAAAGAAGAAAGATACGAAGATGCTGCTAAATATAGAGATGAACTTGATAATTTAATTGATTAATTTTTAAATTACTATAACACTTTAGAGGTTATATGAAACACTATATAAAAATTGCTTTTATTATTATAATAACAATATCTCATTTAATATATGCTAAACCATCTGATAAAATAAGATTTAGTGCTAATGAACTTACAAAATTAGAATATGATTTCTTCACAAAAATAGATAATGGAGAAACTAATGATTTAGAACTTCATTATGATGGTTTTATAATAGCTTCCGGTATTACAGATGAAGAAGAATTTAAATTTTATAGAAACAAATTAAATGATATAAGGGATTTAGCAAAAAGTGAGCTGACTCAATATGTTAAAGAAGGCGCATATGAATTTGGAAAAAGACTGCTTAACTGGATGTATACTAGCGGAGTATTAAAAAAATATTTTGAAACATCTACCCTATTCCAAGATTTAATATATAAAGGAGAATATAATTGTCTAACTTCCAGTATATTATATTCTTTACTATATAGAGAATTTGGATTTGAAGTTGAGGGAATACTTACTTCAAGCCATGCCTTTTGCTCAGTATATACAGAAAGAGGTAAAATAGATGTAGAAACCACAATATCAAAAGGGTTTAATCCAGGTCAGAAAGAAATAAGAAATACTGGAAACTCTACAATAGTTACATTTGTGCCTCAGGGAAATTATAGAAACAGAAATGAAGTTGATATATTTACACTTATAGCCACATTATATCCTAATTCAATTTCATTAAAGAAAATAGAAAAAGATTTAGAAAAACAGCTTGTAATGGCCAAAAAGGCATATTATTTATCTCCAAATACTCAAATGTACAATAATAATTTGGTAAATGCTTATAACAGACTTGCATTAGATTATATCAAAAAAAATAATTATGAAGAAGCATATAAAACATTAGAAGAGGCATTAGCTTTTAATCCTTCAAGTGCTATGACAAAAAACAATAGAATACACTATTATAATACCATTGGCACTTCATATTTAAATAAAAGAGATTATCCTAGTGCAATAAAAACATATAAAATTGGCATATCTGATATAGGAGATGGTGCTGACGTTTTAAAAAGAAATTTAAAAGTATCATATTATAACTATGCTGTTACAGAATATAATGAAAGAAGATATAATAATGCTAATACTATCTCTGAAGAAGCATTAAAATTATTTCCAAATGATAGAGATTTTATAAGATTATTGTCATCTATACCAAAATAATAAAAAAATAATTCCGAATAATATTATATGAAAAATATATTTATTTTATTATTTATAACTATATTAAGCAGTTTAGCTTTTTCTCAGGATAACTTTGATTATAATTTAGATATTAAATTCAGAGTAATAGAAAAGTTTGATAAAATTACATCTTCTGATAATAAAGAATATATTTTCTATATAGATGCCAGCTATATTTTTACTGATGATGGAAAAAACATTTACAGCAACAATGTATACAATATACAGAAAACATTAAATGATTTAGAAAAACAAGAAATAAATGCTAGAAGTCAAGAAGAAAAAAACTCATTAAATCAAAATATTAGGATATATAAAGGACTATTGGCTTATAATACACCTCCAAAAAAATTTATAAGCCTATTAATAAACAGACAAATACATCAATATATATCAAAATACCATTCAAGTTATATAGATAAAATGATGCAAAATAACCTTCAAGAATTTTACAATAATATAAGAAATACTATCATAACAAATGAGAACTATACAGGAATTTTCACTGCTATAAAATTCCTAACGCCAGAAAGATTTAAATATTATACAGGAAGAACTTAAATAATCATAATCCAAATTTAGCCTTAACTGCATTGATATCATATTTAGCAGTTCCACCTTTTACTTGAACCATTTCTTCTGAAACACTTGAAGCAAATTTTAAAATATTATTTATATCAAGATTTTTCAATACAGCATAACTTAAAGCTGCACAAAAAGAATCCCCGGCACCAACTGTATCAACAACATTAACTTTATTAGAAGGATTAAATATGTATTCATTGTTATAAAATACAGATGCCCCATCCTTACCAAGTGTAAGGAATATATAATCTATATTGAAATCATTATTAATCGCTTTCAATAAAGTTTCATTATCATTTTTTAAATAAGGGAAAAATATATCTTTTATGACAGCAAGCTCATCATCATTAATTTTCAATATATTTATAAACTCTAAAGCTTCTTTTATTTTATCTTTAGTATAATAATTTTTTCTAAATGTTACATCACATACTTTATATTTTGCTTTTATATTTTTAAATATTTGTTTTAGAGTATCGTATGATTTTTGATTTCTTTGTGAAAGTATATTAAAATAGAACATATCATAATTTTCTTTCAAAGCATTATCTATATCCATGCTGTATTCTATATTATCCCAAGCAGCATTTTCATGTATGATATAATCCGGAACTTTATTTTCATTAAGAAAAACAGTAGCTTTTCCCGTTTCATAATTATTCAATATCTGTATTAAAGAAGAATCTATATTTTCATTATTTATAAATTTAAGCGCATCTTTAGAATAATCATCATTGCCTAAAGCTGTTATAAACTTTAATTTATCATTATTCTCCATAAGTCTTGATAATTGAAGACTGTAATTAAACGGCGCTCCTCCAATAACTGCTACATTATCATATACATCATATAAAAGCTCTCCAAAACTAAGTATGTTGCTCATAATAAACTCCATAAAATTAAATTTATTCTTTAATAGGTGCCTTTAACAATAATCTTATTATAGAATTATTTGTAACTGTACTGCCGTAAGGAGGAGAGAAATCTGAAACATAACCTTCACCTTGTATTGCTATTTTAGCATTATTATTTGAAACAATATATGATATACTATTTAATGCATCTCTTAAAGAAAGCCCTGATATATTAGGCATAACATTGTTTGTAATTCCATAATTATTTGAAGGCGGTACCAATGAAAGAAACTCATTAGTATTTATAGTATATATTTCACCATCAACCAATCCTAAATAAGGTATAATCTGATTGGCAATTTTAGCAAAAAGCGGAGCTGCTACCCTACCCGCTGCCTGAGTACCTGTACCTTGAGGATCGTCCAATAATACAAGTATCGATATTTTAGGGTCTTCAAGAGGAAAACCGCCTATAAATATAGACTGATAATATTTCTCCGGCTTATCCATAACATTATCTCTATAAACTTCTGTTATTGCTGTACCTGTTTTACCAACAACATCTATATTAAGCAAATTAGCCCTGTATCCGGTAGAACCTGATTCAACACCTTTTCTAAGTAATACTCTTGCTATTTGAGAATATTGTTCATCTATTATTCTAACTTTTTTTAAATTATTAGTTGCGCTTACTCTTTCAATACCATTATCAAAGTAGGCAACAACATGCATAGGAACTTTCCACCCGCCATTTAAAAGCGGTAAATAAGATGCCGCTATCTGCATAGGAGTAACACTTAAATCATATCCTATAGCTAAATAACCTCTTGAGAATCTGTGCCATTTATTTAAAGGATGATATATTCCGCTCCATTCATTCTTATAAGGTCCAACTCCTGTAGGTTCTCCAAATCCGAATCTCTTTAAATAATCATAAAAAAACTGTTTATCTATTCTCTCAGCTATAGTTACAATAGCAAAATTACAACTGTATTTTAATATGTCATTAAAAGCCACATCTCCATGAGGATAATCGCAATGTATGCGTGTTTGTTTGCTATAATCATAATACCCTTTACAATGAAAAATTTCATCGCTATTAACAACACCCTGTTCTATAGCAGCAAGCTCTGCAAATATCTTCATTGTACTTCCTGGATATATTGTGCTCATTATACTTCTATCCATTCTTTCATTATTAACATAGTCAAAAGGATTATTCGGGTCAAAAGAAGGATAAGAATAATTTGCTATTATAGCCCCTGTATTTACATCAGATACTATAACAGTTACAGACTGAGGAGATTTCTCAGCAACCGTTTTCAATACTTCATTTCGCACTATTGTTTGAACATCTCTGTCTAAAGTTAATACTAAGTCTTTAGGATTATCATTTTCAGATGAAAGCATATATTCATATGTAGCTTCAAGTCCAGCATATCCTTCCGTTTCAGTTTTATTCATATAACCTATAACATGAGCAAAAACATCCTCATAAGGATAAAATCTCTTATAACTTTCTATGCCGTATATACTTCTAACATTATATTTATCTTTAATATTCTTTATTTTTTTATATGAATCTAAATTAATGTTTTGTGATAACATTATAGTTCTTCTTTTAGTTTTAAGAAGTTCTGCAAATTTTTCTTTAGTTATGCCTATAATATTAAATATTTGACTATAAGCCTCATTTATATCTGTTTCTTCATTTCCATCCAATGAAACAGATTCAGTATCAAGATATATTGTATATGCTGGTATATTTATTGTAAGAGGACGCATTTTTGAATCATATATAGTTCCTCTTGGCTTATCAAGACCATTTAATGAAGATATTGATTTCCTATTTTTTATAGTTAAATTAAATAATTGTATGAGTATTGCTATAGTTCCTATGACAAAACAAATAAGAAACAAATATAATCTTTTAACTCGGCTATCATTCATAGTTAGAAAATGAGGCGGCGAACGGATTTGAACCGATGATAAGAGTTTTGCAGACTCCTGCCTTACCACTTGGCGACGCCGCCATATTTATAGATGTCATTAATAATATATCAAAATAAATAAAAAGTCAATATGTTAACAATTTAATTTAATTTAATAATAAAATATTTATTTTTTTCAATACATTTAATATTTACATACTCAAGTTCATAATTCAATATATTTTTATCTAGTATAAAAAATATAATTATATTTACACATAAATATTGTCTTTACAAATAATATATTTCTTATATAATATAGGCGTTAAAATTACTTATAACAAAAGGAATAATATGTATATAGATAAGTTATGGGGAGAATATTTCGGTGACTGTGATGACTCATTAGTATTATTAGATTATTTTGATGAGAATGATAATACTCAATATAGCGTTAAGCAAATATTTACTGACTTTAATGTATATAATGAATATTCTCCAATAGAAGTTGATTCATTTAGAAAAAGTAAAGATATAAAATATGTTTGTAATGGTATTGAACATAATATAGATATAGTAATAGATTTAATATTAGATTTATCAGTATTAATTTTAGAATGTCTTCATAACAAAAAAATATATTTAAAAGATTTATATAGTAACTCTGAAAAAGATAAATATATATCAATAAATGCTGATAAGGAAGATATAGAATTATTTATAAATATATTAAATGACTTTTCTGTTAATGGTTCTAAGTATGATTTAGCTGATATGTGTGATGATGAAACTATTAATAATATTGCAAAAAAGACAAAATATATAGCAAATGAAATGTCAAAATTTACATATTAATAAATTGATAAAAAATAAATAAAAAAATATTAATAACTTTACATAATTTTTTTATAAAAAGTTTTATTTAAATATATTGAGATTTTTACATTTAAATATACAATATATATATATAATAAAATCAGGAGTATATATGAGTATAGGCTCTAGCAGAAGCAAATTAGAAGATGGAATAAAATTTTTTAGAAATGAAAATTATAAAGAAGCTATAGATTCACTAGAAAAAATTTTCTCAGAAAAAAATGATGTGGAATCAGGATACCATTTAGCATTAGCCTATGCCCAAATTCAGGATTATGATAATACTCTTGAAGTATTTGATAAAATAATGAGAAGATTAGATAATCCGCTTAGACTCATGCAGGCACATATTATTGTCGGATATATTTATGCAGTAAAAGAAATGTATGATCTTGCCGAATTTGAACTTATAGATGCATTATCATCTGGAGTGGAAAATACTCAAATACATGCGGCATTAGGATATGTTTATTATAAAAAAGGAAATATAAGAAAAGCTATAGAACATCTAAAAAAAGCAGTAACTCTTGATCCTAAAAGTGCCAATGCTAGAAACTCACTTGGATTTATTTTAGCAGATACTGGTACAGACATAGATGAAGGAATAGAAGAGATAAAAAAAGCTATAGCAATAGACCCTACTAATCCTGCATATTTAGATTCTTTAGGATGGGCATTTCTCAAAAAAAATGATTTGGTACATGCTAAAGAATTTTTAACTAAAGCATTTGAATTGGCTCCAACAAACAGAGATATTAAGGAACATTTACTTCAGTTGGATCAAGCATCATATAAAAAATAAAATCTTAATTTAAAGGAAGTTTATGAAATACATCATTACAGTTATTTTTTTAATTTCAATATCTTTATATGCAGAATATGATTTTCAATATACAGGCAGCATTATAGTAAAAAGAGATGGTAAAGATATTAATACAAAAGGATTAGATAAAGTAAATGACAATGACATTATAGAAACTAAAAAAAAGACATCAGCAGAAGTGAAAATAAAAAATAAATATTATTATATAGCTCAAAACAGCAAAGTAAAAATTACTGAAAAAGGTGCTGAACTTATAAATGGAGCGGTTTATACTAGAAGCAGCAGTTTTGATTCTTTAAAAGATTTTGAAGTTTATGACAACAATTTACAAATATATGCTGACCCTTTCCCATTTTATGCAGGAAAAGTTTCAACTATATTTATAACATCTAAGGATGATATAAAAATAAAATCTTCAAAACTTTTAGGAAGTGCAAGACCAATAGTAAAATTTTTTGAAGTTAAAGATGCTGATGAAAAAATGAAAGTATATAAAAGTATATTCGGAATATATGTAGGTGCTCAGGATGAAAAATATCAATTTGTTTCAAATATTGAATTAAATGATAAAACAATACTTGATGTAGCTTTAAACATAAAATTAGATTTTACTCCTCCCCCTCCTAAGCCTAAACAAATACCAGGTGTTACTTCAACTATGAAAAATATTATAAGTAATCCACAAAAATCAAGAGAAGAAAGAGAATTATTAAACGGCAAAATTTATGTAAGCTATACGCCTACTAATTATGCTGATAAAGTTTATATAATGCCTTCTCAAGGAAGATATTCTTCAGGTTTCGGAGCATTCAGAGGATATACAAAAGACTATGCTAGATATCATCAAGGATTTGATATAGCAAATACAAATGGTACTCCTATAATTGCTGCAAATAATGGAGTTGTAAGAGTATCAAGAGAATTATTTGTACGCGGAAATTGTGTTGTTATAGATCATGGAGAAGGAGTATACAGCTCATACTTCCACATGTCAAAACTAATAGCAAAAGAAGGACAGTATGTTAAAAAAGGAGAAGTTATAGGACTTATAGGTTCTACAGGAATGTCAACAGGTCCTCATTGTCATTGGGAGATGAGAGCTGGAAACATGACTTTTGATCCTTTAAGCATATTGGAAAAACCTGTTTCATTTAATACTAAAGTTCTAACTAAAATAAAATAGCTAGGATAAAAAATAATAAATGAAAATAAAAGATAAGCCAATAATAAATTCAGAAAATGTACATCAAATAGAGCCTTTTTTTATTAGGTATTTAACTATTATAAGTTCTATTATTCTTATAATATTGTTTATTTTTTTCTTCGGTACAAACAGATTAAATGAAGAATATAATATTATAAATATTTGGAATAAATCTGTTTCTTCAATAGAATCTCCGTCGCATGATAATAATTTTAATATAGACGGAATATTCAAACATAATTTTTTCACTCAGCCGGAAGGAATTATACATTATTTCGATTTTAACGGAGATACAATATACAGCACAAATTTATCCAGAGGTGAATTAGCAACATTAAATAATGAAAATTTCATTATATATAAAAGGTATGGTAATTATATAGATGCTTATAATAATATGGGTATTATTATATGGCGTACAAATACATCCGTTTATCCGGAAATAGCTCCTTATGCTAAAAGAACTATATACCATTCAAGCGACAATTCAAAAATACAAATGTTTGACTTTAACAATAATCCATTAAGCAAACATATTCAATATGGAGAAATTATAACAGATGGTGCATTTGCCCTTAATACAGGTGATTATATAGCAGGATTTTCAAGCGGAGATATTGCATATATAAATAGAAATGGAAATTTAGATTTTGCTATATCTACAATACTAAGCGAAATAAATATAGTTAAATCTGTAGCCATAAGCGAATACGGAAGTTTTGCCCTATCTGTAAGCGGAATAAGACCGGAATATATTACACTTTATGACGCTAAAGGAAGCACAATATGGTATTCAGATACACAATTAAATAGAAGACGTCATGTATCATCTTATGTAAGCGAAAGATCAATGACTGCATTTATGCTTGCAGATAGAGATATTGTTTTATACTCTTTAAATAAAGGAAAAGAAATAGATAGAATTAATTTAGAAAAATATAATATGCAAAATGCTATTAATATGAAATTAAACAGTGAAACTAATTCTACAATTATGAGTATATCAAAAGATTCTAAGAGTATAATTTTCATATATGATAATAAATCTAAAGAAATAATATTTGAAAAACCTGTAAGCGGATGGGTTTATTATCTTGATATATCAAGCATACAAAATGAATATATGATAGTAAGCGACAAAATGATTTATACATATAAGAGGATAAAACTATGAAAAAATATATATTTTTATTATTTATTCTATCATCAATTTTATTTGCAAGAATTCCTATAGATAATACAAGAATAAGAATAACAAGTACATTTGGAGAATTTAGAACAGATCATTTCCATAACGGTGTAGATTTTGGAGGAAACGGTATGGAAATTTATCCTATACAAGATGGAGAAATAGTTTATTATCATGATGAATATGAAGACCCTACAAGACCTATATACGGAGTTGGAAACATACTTATGATAGAACATCCGGATAGCGTTAGAAGTTACTATTATCATATAGAACCAGGTACAATAGAAAAATCTTATGCAAAAGTAACAGAAAAAGATGTTGTAGCACTTACAGGAAACAGCGGAAGATCTGGAGGAGCTCATTTGCATTTAACTATAGAAAATATGAAGGAAGGATTAGTTGTAGATCCATTAGAATATTTAAATATATCTAAAGGCTCAGACCAAGCACCTTTAATTCATGGTATATATTTAAGAACAGAAAACAGATTAATACAAATAAAAGATCAAATGTCTATGAGATACAATGGAGAAATAAAATTATTTGTTAAAGCTTATGATTTGCTTGGAAGCATTCCTATGGGGCTAAAAAGGGTCAAAATATATATGAATGATGAATTATTGCGTGATTATGATTTTACATACTTTATAAAAAGAGATAATATTTATTATATATCTCCGAATTACACTTTTGAAGAGGTTTATGGTGTTGATTCACATTTTTATAGAGGTGGTACCTTTATCCCTAAAAGAGGAAAATATACATTCACAACAGAAGTAACTGATTTTGACAATAAATCTGTTATTTTAAGCAAAACTGTTAACTTCTATTAAAAATATTTATTATACATTAAATAGCATTTCCATTTATTATTGCTTTATATTAAATAACTACTTTGAAATTTATAATTTAAATAAATTTGCTAATATTTCCATTTTTAGCTTTACTCAAAGTTAGTTTCTTACTTTATTGTTCGTACTTGTTTTTTATAATTAATAAATTATCATATAAAATTATTTTGACACAAGGAGCATTTCATGGAAAAAATAAATTTGGCTAAAGTATCAAAAATAACTTCTCCAAATCCTGTTGCAATAGTATGCACTAACAAACCTGATGGAAGTACTAATCTTGCAACAGTATCTTGGTATACTTATCTTTCTTATAATCCCAATATGATAGCTTATGCAATGGCAAAAACTTCTTATAGCGGAGAGATGGTTCGTTTAAACAAAAAAGTTATAATTACAATTCCAAGCAAAAATATTAAAGAAGCTGTAATGGGTTGCGGAATGTATAGCGGAAAAGATACTGATAAAATAGAAAAATTTTCAATAGCAATGCAGGAAATTCCTACAAGCAATATAAAAATTCCACTCCATAGTGCGGCTGCAATACAATGCAACTTAAAAGAATTTATTGAAACAGGAGATCATTATTTATATATATGTAATGTAGAAGAAGTATATTCCAACAGTAAAGAAGAAGCAGTATTTGCATGGGAAAGTTATAGCAAGATAGCAGCAGCTAAAGAGGCATAATTATTATAACATTTTATGAATATTTTTTATTATTATATTGCTTAATAAATATAATGCCATTAGTAATATTTCATACTAATGGCATTACCTCAAAACTATATAAAGTAATTAAACTAAACCATAAGGAATCATTATATCAGCAACTTTAACAAATCCTGCTATATTGGCACCTTTCAAATAATCACCTTTGAATCCGTACTCTTCAGCAGTTTGATAACAAGTATTATGAATATTAGCCATAATATTTTTAAGTTTGTTATCAGTATAATCAAACTCCCATTTATCCATAGAAGCATTTTGCTGCATTTCTAAAGCAGAAGTAGCAACACCTCCGGCATTTGTAGCCTTTCCTGGTGCGAATAATACTCCGGCTTTTTGGAAAGCTTCAACGGCTTCAGGAGTAGCAGGCATATTAGCTCCCTCAGTAACAGCAATACATCCGTTTTTAATAAGAGTTTCAGCACTTTTAGCATCAAGTTCATTTTGAGTAGCACAAGGCAAAGCAATGTCGCATGCAATATCCCAAATATTTCCATTTTCTATATATTTAGCAGAAGAATGAGCATTAACATACTCTTTAATTCTTTTTCTTTCTACTTCTTTTAATCTTTTTACAGTATCTAAATTGATACCGTTTTCATCATAAACAACACCATTAGAGTCAGAACAAGCAACTACTTTAGCACCTAACTGAGAAGCTTTTTCCATAGCATATATAGCAACATTACCAGAACCTGAAACTACTACTTTTTTACCTTCAAAACCATTTTTACCATTAGTTTTAAGCATAAGATCAGTAAAGTATACAAGTCCGTATCCTGTAGCCTCTCTGCGTACTAATGAACCGCCATATCCTAAACCTTTACCTGTTAATACACCAGGTTCAAATCTATTTTTTAGTCTTTTGTATTGACCGAATAAATATCCAATCTCTCTAGCACCAACTCCTATATCTCCAGCAGGAACATCTATATCATATCCTATATGTCTTTGAAGCTCTGTCATAAAGCTTTGGCAGAAACGCATAACTTCATTATCGCTTTTTCCTTTAGGGTCAAAGTCAGAACCGCCTTTACCTCCTCCTATAGGGAGTCCTGTGAGTGCATTTTTAAATATTTGTTCAAAACTTAAGAATTTGATAATTCCTAAATAAACAGATGGGTGAAAACGAAGTCCACCTTTGTATGGTCCTATAACACTTGAGAACTGTACACGGAAACCTCTGTTTACATGTATTTCTCCTTTATCATCCATCCAAGGAACTCTAAACATAATTTGTCTTTCAGGCTCGCATATTCTTTCTATTATTTTCTGTTCAATATAATGAGGCTTTTTCTTCAATACAACTTCTAAAGTACTTAACACTTCTTTTACCGCTTGATGAAATTCTGCTTCACCAGGGTTTCTTTTTACTATTTTGTTGTAAATGGCTTCTAACTGTTCATTCATTTGAGAAGACATAAATTAATCTCCTTTTTTTATTTTTTGTTTGTTGGAAATATTATATATCAAATAGTATTATTGTCAATAGTAATATTTTAAGTTTTTTAATTGAAATATAATTAAAAACATTATAGATTTTATATATAAACAATAAGGAAATTTTATGGCAAAAGAAAAATATAAACCAGAAACAAAAGATGAACTAATAGATTTGATAGAAAGAAAAATAAAGTTTAACAAAATAGATACAAGCCTTATAACAGATATGTCAAGTTTATTTGAAAATTCTATCCTAAGAAATTTCAGAGGTATTGAGACTTGGGACACATCAAAAGTAACAAATATGAAGAGTATGTTTGAAGGAGCTAAAAGTTTTAATCATGATATATCTAATTGGAATGTATCTAATGTTAAAGATATGAATAGTATATTTTGGAGTTGTAAAAAGTTTAATCAAGATTTAAATAATTGGAATGTGTCTAATGTTGAAAATATGAGTTTTATGTTTTATGGGGCGGTATCTTTCAATCAGTCATTGAATAATTGGAATGTAGGCAATGTTAAAAATATGTATGGAATGTTTAATGGATGTAAGGTATTTAATCAGGATTTAAACAATTGGAATGTATCTAGTGTTGAAAATATGAGTACTATGTTTTTTGAAGCAGAAAATTTCAATCAGCCTTTAAATAACTGGAATGTAAGTAATGTTAATAAGATGTATAGTATGTTTGGAAGATGTAAGAATTTTAATCAAAGTTTGAATGATTGGAATGTATCTAATGTTACCGATATTAATAGTATGTTTAAAGGTGCAGAAAGTTTTAATCAGCCATTAAACAATTGGGATACTTTCAATGTTGAAAATATGTCTGGTATGTTTGAGGAAGCAGTGAATTTTAATCAGAGTTTAAATGATTGGGATACCGGCAAAGTAAAAGATATGGCAAATATGTTTTGTAAATGTAAAAATTTTAATCAGCCATTAAATAATTGGAATACTTCAAATGTTACAAATATGCGATGTATGTTTTTTGAGGCAGAAAATTTTAATCAGGATATTAACAAATGGAATGTAACAAATATAGAAAATATGCTTTCTATGTTTGAGAATGCTTATAGTTTTAATCAGCCTTTAGATAATTGGGATACATCTAATGTTTTATATATGAATCGTATGTTTTTTAATGCAAAGAATTTCAATCAGCATCTTAATAATTGGAATGTGTCTAATGTTAAAAATATGAAAGATATGTTTTCCGGCTGTGAAAGTTTTAATCAGTCAATAGGGGATTGGAAAATAAATAAAACTTGTGTTATTGATAATATATTTGAAAATGCTGTTTCTTTAAAAAATGTTGAATCAATACTTAATATTTATTTTCTTGCTAGAGGAAATCATAAAAAAAGACTTTTATCTATGCTTGAAGAATGTGATATTAAAGAGGTTTATACAGAATCTATAAAATATACCAAATTAAAAGATTTTGTAAAAAAGCTTGAAAATGTATATTATGATGAATTAAAAGAATTGATTGATAAGAAAGAAGATATTATAAAATAGCATAAACAGAAGAATAAAAAATAAATAGTTAATATATTTATTATATTATACTATACTATTACAATATTTATATATTTGTAATAGTATAATTGTTTTATGTATTTAAAATATTTATATTAAACCTGAATACTTTTCAAAGAAAGACATCAATTTTTCTACAACAATTTGTTTTTTCTCAATTTTATTTCCCTGCTTGCTGAATCTTGATATTGGAGGAAGTATTTTATCAATGTCTGTTCCGGAAGTTCTTATTTCTCCATATTCAAAACAGCTAGTTATAAAATCATTTGTTTCTTTTTCTTTTAAATTTTCCTCTTTAATTATTTGTATTAAATCTTTTTCTTTTTCTTCTTTTACGTATTTGTAGAATTCATCTTGAATATCTGTGTCGGAAGCATTCATTTGATTAATAAAGTTTTCAATCAATTCTCTTTTGCTTCTTAATTCAATACCTGCATTAATTAATTTTCTAACATGTTCTATTATAGTATCTTTGTCTTTATTTTCATTTTTGTATCTTGCCACTATTAGAAGTATATAATCAATATTTACTTCAACTTGTTTAATGAGTTCTATTTCAAATACAACATCATCTTGAATATTTTCTATTTCAGAATTATTTTTATCTTTTTCTTTGCTTTGAGTAATCTCTGTATATAAATCAGAATATTTTCCGCTGTAATCCTGAAAATCTATATCAGACAGTATTTTTTCTCTGTCTTCTCTAAAACTATCGAAAGCAGAAAGAGTGTTTCTTATTTTTAATAAATCACCAAATAATTTAATAAATAATTTTTTGTCTTCTTCTGTAACAATAGCTTCATTAATAGGGAATTTAGTTTTTAGTAAATCAACAATTTCTGTGTATCCTAAAACATGTTCACCGTTTTCATCGTAGCCGTTAAAATAATCTTTATAAGTTTTAAGTAATGCTATAGAGTTGGCATCTTTATCACCGAAAACAGAAAGAGCTTTGTTTGTATTTTCTTCTAAGTTCATGAAAGAAACTATATTTCCGAAAGTTTTAACAGAGTTCAAAATTCTGTTCGTTCTAGAAAAGGCCTGTATAAGTCCATGCATTTGTAGTCTCTTATCAACCCATAAAGTATTTAAAGTAGGTGCATCAAAACCAGTTAAAAACATATTTACTACTATTAAAATATCAATTTGATTATTTTTCATCTGCAATGAAACATCTTTGTAGTAATTTTCAAATTTCTCATCAGATGTATCATAATTTGTTTTGAATATTTGATTATAATCTTTTATAGCACTTTCAAGAAACTCTCTTGAATCTTCATCAAGATTTTTAGGTTCAAAATTTTCTTCTTGAATTGTATCATCATAATTGTCATTGTTATCATTTTGTACAAAACTAAATATTGTAGCAACTTTTAAATTGCTTGAAGTTTCGCTTATTTGTTTTTGAAACTCTTTATAATATTTCTTAGCTGCTTTTATTGAAGATACGGCAAAAATGGAATTAAATCCTTTAACTGTATCTTTCTTCTTTATTTCTGCAACAGTATTATGCTTTGATTTAGCCATATCCTCTACATTTACAATAATATCATGACTATAAGCGGCATTATTGGAATTTCTGTAAGTTTTCTGATCAAAATGTTCTATTATGTATTTTACTATTAATCTTATTCTTTCATCATTTAAAAGTACATCATCTGTATTTATGCCTTTAACTTTTTTATCTTCAAAATCTTTAGCTTCTTTCACAGTATTAATATAATCTATTCTAAAAGGCAAAACATTTTTATCACGAATGGCGTCAACTATAGTATATGTGTGAAGTTTTTCTCCGAAAGCATTTTCAGTAGTTTTTAGATTCGGATATTTTTCATCGTCTTTTTCTTTTTTGAAAATAGGCGTGCCTGTAAATCCGAATATATTATAATTTTTAAAAGCCTTTTTTATTTTTTCATTCATCTCGCCAAATTGAGAACGATGACATTCATCAAAAATCATAACAATATGCTTTTTATAAACTTCATGATTTTCATTTTTCTGAATGAACCTTGATAATTTCTGAATGGTAGTAATAATTATTTTTACATCATCTTTTTCTAATTGCTCTTTCAATATTTTTGTAGAAGTGTTACTGTTGGCTGCACCTTTTTGAAATTTATCATATTCTTTCATAGTCTGATAATCTAGGTCTTTTCTATCAACTACAAAAAGTACTTTATCTACAAAATGAAGCGATCTAGCTAAAGTGGCAGTTTTAAAACTTGTAAGAGTTTTTCCGCTTCCTGTGGTATGCCAAATATAACCGCCTGATTCTTTTTTTGATCTTATTTTATGATTTTCAGATAGTATAATTTTGTTTATAATCTTCTCTGCTGCTGCAATCTGATAAGGACGCATAACTAAAAGTGCTTTGTCTGAAGTAAATACACAATATTTAGTTAATATATTTAATAGAGTAAATTTTGAAAAGAAAGTTTTAGTAAAATCCACCAAGTCTGGAATAATTTTATTTCTAGCATCAGCCCAAAAACTTGTAAACTCAAAAGTATTTGAAGTTTTTACTTGACGTTCACTATTCTTTATATGTCTATATCTTGTGGTATTTGAATAATATTTTGTATTAGTACCATTTGATATAACGAATAATTGTACATATTGATAAAGTCCAGAACCAACCCAGAAATTGTCTTCTCCGTATCTGTTTATTTGATTGAATGCCTCTCTTATATTAACGCCTCTTCTTTTCAGCTCAATATGAACCATAGGCAAGCCGTTTATTAAAATAGTAACATCGTATCTGGCTTTTTTCGCTGAACTTTCTTCTTTATATTGATTAATAACTTGTAAATTATTATTATATATATTATCAGCATCTATTAAATAAATATTTTTAGTTTCTCCATTGTCCTGTTTTAATATAAAAATGCGTTCTTCCTGTATCTTAAAAGTTTTATGTTCTATCTTCTCATTACCGTTTGCTATAGTGTTATGAAAGAAATTATCCCATTCATTTTCGGTAAAAGTATAATCGTTTAATTTTTCTAATTGCTTTCTAAGGTTTTTAATCAAATCATTTTCATTTTTTATATTTACATATTCATAACCCTGTTCGGTAAGCTGTTTGATAAATCCTTCTTCAAGTTCTTCTTCTGTTTGATATTTAGTTCTTGTTCTCTCTATAGGTGTATATTTAGCGACAACAGTACTTTCCTCAGACATTTTAATGATATCAATGTTTTCTTTATTTTCCATAAAATAACCTCTTATTTGTATTTTTATTATTACAAATCTATTTAATGATGTGTTCTTTTTTGCCTACACATACGCTCTGCGGACTTCATAAAAGAACCAAAAAATTTTATTTAAATAAAAAACGCAGGCTAAAGCCTTTTGTATAGAAATAAAAGTTTTACTAATACTTTCTACTTTTAGTATATAATTAAACTTTCTTCTCCTTAAAGTATTCGCCATACGGGCTTCCCGCACGGTAACGCTTTATATTATCAAATGTCAACTATACGCGACCGAACGAAGTGAGGAAGTACCCGAAGGGTATGCGGCTGATTACTTTTCATTTTTCAAAATTAGGGTATCCCGCCCGCCCACCCTTTAAAGTTAAACAAACATTTTTAAAGAATAAGCCTGCAAATCTAAATTTTTTAAAAAATAATTAAACTTTCTTCTCCTTAAAAGTTAATAACTTATCCCTATAATACTCATACTGTTTTTTACGCATTTCAATTTCCGCAGGCAGCCCTGAACTAATGTCATTACATAAAGCGTCAAAACGGTCAAGTATTTTAACGATTTGTTCCTGCTCCTTTAAATCTATAATAGGAAATTCAAATTTATTAAATTTAGTCATATCAACAGAAGCAAAATTTCCTTGATTCAGGCAATTTAAACAATATTCTTTTAATTTAAAACAATAATAAAATAGAAAAAATATATTAAATTTATTTTTATATTCATCTTTTAAAATAAGATATGTAAAACGCTGATTGGCTAATGATTCACATGTTATTAATGCATGCTCTCCAATAGTTGCTGAAGTTGAAACGATAATAGAATTTTTAGGGAATACATTTCCTTTAATAGCCGAAAAAGAAACTTTTTGTATAGCTTCTTTTAATATTCTTCCATTTTCTCTAATATCTTCCATTCTAAACCAAGAGACATCATCTGAACACCAAAATTCTGGATTACTTTTTGAAGGAGTATAACCATTTTTTGTATAAAATAAATCTTTAAGTTGTATTTTAGGTACATTATCGCCAAAAGTAAGAATTTTATCTCTATAATACTCATACTGTTTTTTTCTTGAAATATATTCTTTATGCAAAAGATTTTGTAATTCTGCAGTCTTTAATGTGAATTCATCTAATATACGCACTATCTCTTTTTGTATTTCTATTGGAGGGATTGGAATAATAATATCAAGAACCCTTGACATATCAGGGTGTTTAATTCCTGCTCCTCTATAAAATGAAGATATCAAATCTAATTTATTAATTAATACATAATATAAAAATTTATTATCTAATTTATTTACATCTATTGAAGTAGCTATTCTATTATCACTTGTAATAAACTTACCTTTATAATATTGAACTATTGGGTTTCCTCCCCAAGGAATACATACTACTTCGCCATCAGTTAAAGTGTCATTAACTAATTCTTCTAAAGTAAATAAATCACTACAATTTGTAGTTAATATTTTTACATTTCCATTTGGTACTATTAGCTGCTTTAATTCATCTGCTAAATAATATTTATATTTAATGGTATTACTTTGTTTTTCTTTATCAACTGAATTAAATTTTTTATCCCATATTGTAACTGACCATAAAGGAACATATTCCACGCCGTCGGGACAGTGTTTTTTTATCAAGTTTTCTAGGGTACTCATAATAGTTTTCAGCCCTCTATTTCTTTGATAATTTTATCTATTTCTTTACGTAGTTTCTCTTCCTTCAAAACTATTTCTTCAATTTCTTTATTCAATACTTTTATATCTACTTTTTCCCTTGTGTCTTTCTGCTCTACATAAGTGGATACTGATAAATTATAGTCCTGTGCTTCTATCTCTTCCTTTTTCGCTAAATAGCATTTATGTTTTTTAGTTTCTCTTTTTGTAAAATAAGATAAAATATCTTCTATATTCTTATCGCTTAATTTGTTATTATTAGTTGCCTTTTCATAATCTTCGCTTGCATCTATAAATAAAGTTTTGCCGTCTATCTTTGATTTTGATAATACCATTATACAAGTGGCTATTGATGTGCCGTAAAATAAATTGTCAGGAAGCTGTATAATGCATTCTATAAAATTATTGTCTATTAAATATTTTCTGATTTTCTGTTCTGCTCCGCCTCTGTACATAATGCCAGGGAAACATACTATTGCCGCAAGTGCTGCAGTATCAAGCCAAGAAAGAGAATGAAGAATAAATGCAAAATCTGCTTTTGATTTTGGTGCCAATATTCCAGCAGGAGCATAACGCGGATCATTTATTAAAAGAGTATTGTCTTCGCCTGCCCATTTTATAGAGTAGGGAGGATTTGAAACTATTGCATCAAAAGGTTCATCGTCTACATGTTTGGGTTCTGTTAAAGTATCTCCATGAGCTATATCAAATTTCTCATAACCTATATCATGCAGAAACATATTTATTCTGCATAGGTTGTATGTGGTGATATTTATTTCCTGTCCGAAATAAAATATTTCGTCCTTATCTTCTTGTAATATCTTTTTGAATTTTAAAAGTAATGAACCGCTTCCGCATGCAGGGTCGTATACTCTTCTTATTTTGCTTTTTCCAGTAACTGCAATTCTTGTGAGAAGTTCAGAAACTTCCTGAGGCGTAAAAAACTCTCCTCCGCTTTTGCCTGCATTTGATGCATACATACCCATCAAATATTCATAAGCATCACCGAATGCATCGATTGAATGATCTTTAAAATCTCCAAGTTCTATATCAGCAATACCGTTTATAAGTTTTATTAATCTTTCATTTCTTTTTATTACTGTAGGGCCTAATTTGTTGCTGTTTACATCTATATCATCAAAAAGCCCTGCAATTTTTGTTTCGCTTCTTGTTCCTTTAGCTGAGTTTTCTATATCTTTAAATATTTTCTGAAGTCTTTCGTTAAGATTATGTTTATCTTTGCTGTCTTCTTTATTGATTTTATTATTAGCTTCTTTTCTTATATTTTCAAAAAGTTCGCTAGGATATATAAAAAATCCTTGTTCTTCTATAGTATATTCTTTTATATGTTCAACATCTTCATCTTTTAAATCTGCATAATTAAAATCTTTATAGCCTGCCTTCCATTCGTTTTCATTCATATAGTTGGCAAGATGTTCGGAAATATATCTGTAAAACAGCATTCCAAGTACATACTGTTTAAAATCCCAACCGTCAACGCTTCCTCTTAAGTCGTCCGCTATTTTCCATATTTTGCTGTGAAGCTCATCGCGTTCTATTATGCTTTTATTATCTGCCATTTCTTACTCCAAATTATACAAATCCATATTATTTTAACATATTAAATGATTTTCTCAACATTTTTATATATTTTATTGAATTATAATTAATGTTTAATATAAATTAACAATATAAACTTTGGTATTATAATATGAAAATAAACTTCTTTTTTATATAGAAAATTTATACGATATATATTATACTATAAATCCGTATTATAATTATGTAAACTTATTATGAGGAGAAATTGATGAAGAAGTATAAACCTGAAACAAAACAAGAATTAGAACAATTAGTGTATACTGACGGAATAAAACTCTATGATGTAGATACAAGCCTTATTACAGATATGAGCGAGCTTTTTCATAACAGTACCAGAAAAGATTTTGAAGGCATAGAAGATTGGGACGTTTCTAATGTTGAAGATATGTCATATATGTTTGCCCATATGAGTTATGATAGTTTTGAGAACCGTTCTAAAGCTAAGTTTAATCATAATCTTAATAATTGGAATGTATCTAAAGTTAAGCATATGAGTTTTATGTTTTATTATTGTCAGGATTTTAATCAGCCTTTAGATAAATGGGACGTTTCTAATGTTCAAGATACGTTTAGAATGTTTGATAATTGTAAAAAATTCAATCAGCCTTTAAACAGCTGGAATGTATCCAATGTTACAAATATGAGCGGTATGTTTCAGGTAGCGGAAAGTTTCAATCAGCCTTTAGACAAGTGGGACGTTTCAAAGGTTACAACTATGAGGGCTATGTTTAATTATGCTAAAGCTTTTAATCAAGATATAAGTAATTGGAATGTTAGTAAAGTTGAAGATATGGGTTATATGTTTAGTATATGCGTCAATTTTAATCAGCCTCTTAATGATTGGGACGTATCTAAAGTAAAAACTATGGAAGGTATGTTTAGAAATGCTTTCAAATTCAATCAGCCTCTTGATAAATGGAATACTTCAAAGGTTGAAAATATGAATCAGATGTTTAATGAGGCTTTAAAATTTAATCAGCCTTTAAATAGCTGGAATGTTTCCAATGTAAAAACTATGGAAGCTATGTTTCAAGGCACTGAATCTTTTAATCAGCCTTTGGATAAATGGGATACAAAAAAATTAAAAACAATGTTTGGAATGTTTGACTTTGCTGAAGGTTATAATTGTTTTGACTCATTAGCAAACTGGGATTTGAATAAAGTATCAGAAATGAGTAATTTATGTTTTAAAAGGTATGAAGAACTGCCTTTAAGAATCAAAGCATATCTTCAGGCATTTTATGGTTCTTATAAAGATTATTTAACTGTTACAAAAGATAATGTCAAAGAAATATATGATCTTATTTCAAAAGACACAAATAAAAAAGTTTTGTCATTTAAAAAGAGATTAGAAAGCGAGTTTAGCGAAGAACTTTCATCTGTTACAGATAATTACAATTTTAATACTATAGAAGAAGCAGAAAAGTATGTTGAAAATAATTATAATAAAAAAGATGATAAGAAAGTAAGCTTTATAAATGATTATAAGGTTTTAATAAAAGATAAATCAAGAGAAGTTGACACTAAAGTTTTAAAATATATATATTTGGAATACTTGCTACTTAAAAGAGATGTTAAAAGATTATTGCAGATTGATAATATAGTTAATTTACTTGATAAAGAATCATTTATAAATTTTGCTAAAAATATTTATGATGAAACTAATAAAGAAACAGCTGCTTTTATTTATGGAATATATGGAGGAGATGAGGCAGTAAAAAATATATATAAAAAAGAACATGATACAAAACTTTCGCTTTTAATAATTAAATTAAATATAGAAAGTAAATATGCCCTCAGATTATTATATGAAATATATTCAAATACAAAAAAATCTGAAGTCAGTTATGAAGCTGATAAATTGATTGATGAAGTTATTAAAAAAATGAATATTAGCTATGAAGAGTTTGAATTAAGATTTTCCCCTGATTTCAGCTTTAATTCTAAAGGTGAAAAAGTATTAAATGAAGATTATAAATTAATTTTGAATAGCGATTATTCTTTGAGTCTTTTTGATATAAAAAATAATAAGGAACTTAAAAAAGCTCCTCAGAACCTTCCAGAAGATTTAAAAGAAGAAATAACAAAATTAAGAAAAGAAATTCCTTCCTTTATGAAAAATACTGCTTCTCTTTTAGCTGTTTTATTAGCAAGCGGAGAAAAATACAGTTACGATTTGTTCAAAGAGATTTTTATTGATAATGCCATGATGAATAGATTTGCTTCATCTTTAATATGGAATCTATATGACAAAGATGATAATTTTGTAACAACTTTCAGATATTCAGGTGACGGAAGTTATTCAAACTGTGAAGATGAAGAAGTAAAAATAGATGATAATAGTTTTGTAAGTTTAGCGAGTCCTATAGAAATGGACGATGAAACTATCAATAAATGGAGAAAACAGCTTGAAGATTATGAAATAGCACAGCCTTTACAGCAATTAACTATTATAAAATTAGATAAAGATAATTTGAAAAGCGAAGTAGAAAAAATAGATAATTCAGAAATAGCTTATGGTACTTTCAAGGCTTTCGGTGCAAGATATGGAATGTATACTGAATATATAGGCTATGATGTAGTTTCAAGTTATTCATTAAAATCAAAGAATGGAGATACTTTTAGTATATATGCTAATGTTAATTCAAAAACTGATTTTCATGACAGAGTAAAAATTGATATTTATTTTACTAATGAAAATGATGATGGAGTAAGTAAAAGATTTATTTATACTTTGTTAGTATTAATGATTTGGGATTTTAGATTGACAGATTTATTTTAATTAAACTAAAAATTTTTAAGTTTGTCAATGTTTTTGTTGTTCTTTTTCCCGCCGCACGCCACAGGCGGACAGCGTCAAAGAACCATACGAAGTACGCCTGCGGCGAAAGTGCAAGTGTAAAATTAGTACTAAATAATACTAAAGTTGTCTTACATGTAAGATAACTTTATTAAATTAAAGCCCAAATGTAGCTTTTTTGCTTCTTTGTGGCAATACCACAGGTACTTCCTTCGGTCGCAAAAGAAGTAGGGTTGCCGAAGGCACGCACAGCGGGGGCAAAGCCCCAGATATCAAAACAAAAATATAACTTTACTTTTGACAAAATATAATTGTTTAGGTATAACCTAAAATTTATACTAAAAAATGTAGTTTTTTTGGTTATTTTATACCAATACCGAAAGGTACCTTGCCTACGGCACGCAGAGCATCGGTAAAAGAACTGGGGGGCGGGGGCTAGTCCCCGCAAATAATTAAGATAAAAAACGAATTTTTGACGGAACGTAAAATTTTCAATGTATATCAGTATTAAAATCAGGAGGAATTAATGGAGAAACACAAGCCATCAACAAAAGAAGAATTAAAAAATTTAGTATTTACAGACGGTATAAAACTTAGCGATGTAGATACAAGCCTTATTACAGATATGAGCGAGCTTTTTCAGAAAAGCCAAAGAAAAGATTTTGAAGGCATAGAAGATTGGGATACTTCTAATGTTGAGAATATGTCATGGATGTTTAGAGAATGTTTTAGTTTTAATCAGCCTTTAGATAAATGGGATACTTCTAATGTTATAAATATGAAAGGTATGTTTAGTCTTGCTAAAGCTTTTAATCAGAATATAAATAATTGGAATGTTAGTAAAGTTGAAGATATGAGTTATATGTTTAATGCATGTGATTTATTTAATCAGCCTATTAATGATTGGGATGTATCCAATGTAAAAACTATGGAAGCAATGTTTCATTCTGCACTTTCTTTTAATCAGCCTTTGGATAAATGGAATACTTCAAAAGTTGAAAACATGCATGAAATGTTTTGCCGATGTAAACAATTTAATCAGCCTTTAAATAGTTGGAATGTATCTAATGTAAAAACTATGGAATCTATGTTTTATTCTGCCGATTCTTTTAATCAGCCTTTAGATAAATGGAATACAAAAAAATTAAGTAAAATGTACTCAATGTTTAAATATACTGACAGCTATGATTGTTATGACTCATTAGCAAATTGGGATTTAAATAAAGTATCAGATATTAGTGATTTCTGTGCTAACTATGAAAGATTCTATGAAAAATTACCTTTGAGATTTAGAGTATATATGCAGGCATTTTATGGTCCTCACAAAGTTTATGTACCTATCGAAAATAATGAAGAATATGATGATGATGATTTTATATCAGAAGAATATGATTTAGTATCAAGAGATTATATAACTATTACAAAAGAAAATGTCAAAGAAGTATATAATGCAATATCAAAAGACACAAATAAAAAAGTTATGGCATTAAAAAAGAAATTAGAAACAGAGTATAGCAAAGAGCTTTCATCTGTTACTGATGATTATAATTTCAAAACTATAGAAGAAGCAGAAAAGTATGTTGAAAATAATTACAATAAAAAAGATGATAAGAAAGTAAGCTTTATAAATGATAATTATAAGGTGTTGATAAAAGATAAATCTAGAGAAGTTGACACTAAAGTTTTAAAATATATATATTTAGAGTATTTGGTTCTTAAAAGAGATATTAAAATATTAACACAAGTTGATAATATAGTTAATTTACTTGATAAAGAATCATTCATAGAGTTTATTAAAAATATTTATAATGAAACTAATAAAGAAACAGCCGCTTTCATTTACGGTATATATGGAGGAGATAAGGCTATAAAAAATATATATAAAAAAGAAAAAGATACTAAACTTTCACTTTTAATAATCAAATTAAATATAGAAAGTAAATATGCACTTAGAATATTACATGAAATATATTCAAATACAAAAAAATCTGAAGTACGTTATGAAGCTTATAATTTGATTGATGAAGTTATTAAAAAAATGAATATTAGCTATGAAGAGTTTGAATTAAGATTTTCTCCTGATTTTAGCTTTAATTCTAAAGGCGAAAAAGTATTAAATGAAGATTATAAATTAATTTTGAATAGTGATTATTCTTTGAGTCTTTTTGATATAAAAAATAATAAGGAACTTAAAAAAGCTCCTCAAAATCTTTCGGAAGATTTAAAAGATGAAATAACAAAATTAAGAAAAGAAATTCCTTCATTTATGAAAAATACTGCTTCTCTTTTGGCTGTTTTACTAGCAAGCGGAGAGAAATACAGCTATGATATATTCAAAGATATTTTCATTAATAATGCTATTATGAATAGATTTGCTTCATCTTTGATATGGAATCTATATGATAAAGATGATAATTTTGTAACAACTTTCAGATATTCAGGTGACGGAAGTTATTCAAACTGTGAAGATGAAGAAGTAAAAATAGATGATAATACTTTTATAGGTTTGGCAAGCCCTGTAGAAATGGACGATGAAACTATCAATAAATGGAGAAAACAGCTTGAAGATTATGAAATAGCACAGCCTTTACAGCAATTAACTATTATAAAATTAGATAAAGATAATTTGAAAAGCGAAGTAGAAAAAATAGATAATTTAGAAATAGCTTATGGTACTTTCAAAGCTTTCGGTGATAGATACGAAATGTATAGTGAGTATGTAGGATATGATGTTGTAAAAAGTTATTCGTTAAAATCAAAGAACGGAGATACTTTTACTATAGATGCAGATGTTAATTCAAAAACTGATTTTCATGACAGAGTAAAAATAGATATTTATTTTACTAATGAAAATGGTGAGGAAGTAAGTAAAAGATTTATTTATACTTTATTGGTATTAATGATTTGGGATTTTAGATTGACAGATTTATTTTAATTAAATCAAATAATATTTTAATTAAGATGCTTTCTTAATAATATAGATAATAGTAAAAATAATTTAATTTTGACAATTTATATTTATTTTAGTATAATATATTTATGAGAAAAAAAATTAATACTAAGAAAATAAAATATTTTAATCCTTTGAATGACTATTTTATACGTTACCTTTTTACTGATAAAGGAAGCAGTGAAACTATACTTTTAGATTTTATCAATTCTATAATGCTCAATGCTAATATGAAAACTTTTCGTTCCGTTGAGATTTTAACACCTTTTAACTTGAAAAAAAACAGAAATTTAAAGGAAACTATTGTTGATGTAAAATGTATTACTCAAAATGGTTCAGTAGTCATAATAGAAATACAATTGCAAGGCAATTCAAGATTTCCAGAGCGTATATTATATTACTGGGCAGCTAATTATAGCAAGTTATTAAAACATGGTGAAAGATATGATGAACTAACTCCAGTTATAAGCATCAATCTATTAAATTTCAATTTAGATAAAACAAGAAATATACATTCTTGTTATATGCTTTATGAGATGAATAATAAAAAATTACTCACTGACCATTTGCAAATACATATAATAGAGTTAAAAAAATTCAAAAAAAATATATTAACTAAAGATTTAAATTGCTGGTTAAAAATATTTACAAGCAAAAATTTGGAGGTTTCTATGTCTGAAATAGTAAAAGAAAAACCTATAATGGAAGAAGTACAGAAAAAATATAATAATTTTGTAAAAAGTAAGTTAATGATGATGGAATATGAAAAGAAAGAGGCATATTTATATGGCAATCAAATAATGCTTGATGAGGAAAGAAGATTAGGCAAAGAAGAAGGTATAAAAGAAGGTATAAAAGAAGGTATAGAGCAAGAAAAATACTTATTAGCTAAAAATATGAAAAAGGAAAAGATAGATGTTAATGTTATAAGTAAAGTAACAGGGTTAACTAAGGAAGAAATAAATAAATTATAATAAAGATTTGCAGAATCTGACATTACTAAAAATCTATAAACTATTTGGAACAAATTTATTTTTAATAAAATATTTAATTTAATAAATTTGCATTCATTTTTAGTTTTCTAGAATTATTTTTGATATTTTTTATAATTGTAAACTTTATGCTAGGAGAAATTGATGAAAAAATATAAACCAACAACAAAAGAAGAATTAAAAAGATTAGTATTCACCAACAATGGTATAAAACTTGGTGATATTGATACAAGTCTTATTACAGATATGAGCGACCTTTTTAATAAAAGTGAAAGAAAAGATTTTGATGGCATAGAAGAGTGGGATACTTCTAATGTTGAGAATATGGCTTATATGTTTGCATATATGGACTACAATGTTTTGGGACAATATTCAATGACAGAGTTTAATTCTAATTTAAATAATTGGAATGTATCAAAAGTGAAAAACATGATTTATATGTTTGCTTGTTGTACATATTTTAATCAGCCTTTAAATAAATGGGACGTTTCAAATGTGGAAAATATGTCTGGCATGTTTTTGGGTGCTAAAAAGTTTAATCAGCCTTTAAATAATTGGAATGTATCTAAAGTGAAAGATATGAGCGATATGTTTCATAGCTGTGAAGCATTTAATAGACCTTTGGACAAATGGGATGTTTCTAATGTTAAAGATATGTCTAATATGTTTAATGTGGCTTTGAAATTTAATCAGAATATAAATAATTGGAATGTATCTAATGTTGAAGATTTATCAAAGACGTTTCGTTATTGTAAAGCTTTTGATCAGCCTCTTAATGATTGGGACGTATCTAATGTGAAAAATATGCAACATATATTTGCGGACTGTGAAAATTTTAATCAGCCTTTAGATAAATGGGATACTTCTAATGTTGAAAGTATGGAATTTGCATTTAGAGCATGCGGTAAATTTAATCAGCCTTTAAATAGCTGGAATATGTCTAAAGTAACAAATATAGAGCATATGTTTGCTTTTACAGAAGAATTTAATCAGCCTCTTGATAAATGGGATACAAGAAATGTCATTAGTGTAATGTTGTTGTTTTCCTATGCACGCAAGTTTGATCATTATGAATCTTTAGCAAATTGGAATTTAGACAGTTTACAAGCTATAAATATAATTTGTGATGATAAGGATATGGATAAATTACCTACAAGAATTCAAGTATATAGGCAGGCATTTTTTCCTAAGGCCGATATTATAAGTATAACAAAATTTAATGTTAAAGAAATATATGAGCTTATTGCAGATGATAAAAATAAAAAAGTTGTAAGATTGAAAAAAAGACTTGAAAGTGATTTCTCATCAGAGCTTTCATTTGTTACAAATAATTATAATTTCAAAACTATAGAAAAAGCAGAAAAGTATGCTGAAAGAAATTACAATGCTAAAAAATATGATAAGAAACTTGAATTTATACAGAATTGCCATGTATTAATAAAAGATAAATCAAGAGAAGTAAATATCAATCTTATAAAGTATATATATTCAGAATATTTGTCTTTAAAGAAAACTATTAAAAAATTAGAAAAAATTGATAATATGGTTAATTTACTTGATTTAAAATCATTTGTAAATTTTACTAAGGAAATTTATTTAAAAAATCAAGATGAAGTTATCACTGCTTTTGTTTATGCTATGTACGGAGGAGATGAAGCTTTAAAGAAAATAGAAGAATTAATTTATACTATTGAATCAAAAAATCTACTTACAATGATAAGCTTCAATATAGAAAGCAGATATGCTCAGAGTTTATTATATAAAATATATATAAATTCAACTAAAAGTGCAATTCGTAAAGAAGCAGAGGAAATGATTAATGAGTTACTTGAAAAAATTAATATAGGTTATACTGAATTTAGATTAAGATGTATGCCTAATTTGGAATTCAATTCTAAAGGTGAAAAAGAGTTGAATGAAGATTATAAATTAATTGTCAATAATGATTATACTTTAACTTTATTCGATATAAAAAATAATAAAGAATTAAAGAAAGTACCTCAAAGTATTGATAAAAAATTAAAAGATAAAATAAAAGAATTGGGTAAAGAAGCAGATAAGTTTATTAATCATAGTTCACATATTTTAGGTATTATGTTAATAGACGGTGATATATTGAGTTATGACTTGTTTAAAGAAGTTTTTATTGATAATTATTTGATGAATAAATTTGGTTCTGGTTTAATATGGAATTTGTATGATAAAGATAAAAACTTTATAACAACTTTCAGATATACAAGCGATGGAAAATATTTAAACTGTGATGATGAAGAAGTAAAAATTAATGCTGATAATTTTATGAGTTTGGCAACTCCTATAGAAATGGACGATGAAACTATAGATAAATGGGTAAAACAGATTGAAGATAATCAATTATCACAGCCTATAAATCAATTTACAGTTATAAAATTAAATAAAGATAATCTAAAAAAAGATATAAAGAAAATAAAAAATATAGATACAAGCTATGGAGCTTTTAAATTCTTTGCTCAAAAATATGATATGCATACCAATGATGTATTAGGAGATAATGACACTATAACATATACATTCACATCAAATGACGGAGATATTTTTACTATGTCTGCAAAAGTTGATGAGGAAGTAGAATATGATGATTTAATCAATATTAGTATTGATTTCAAAAAGGGTGAAAATAAAAAAGAGATAAGTAACAGATTTATTTATACTTTATTAGTATTTATAATTTTGGATTTTAGGTTGACGGATTTATTTTAAATAAACTGAAATAATTTTATACTTACATTTTCTTAAAGTGTATTCGAGTTTATTGAGGATATAGGTTATTTGATGAAGTTTTTAGAGTGTATGGTCAGAAAAATAACAACATGTAAAATATAACCTAAATTAGACTAAAAAATGCAGTCTTTCGCCGTAGGCGGACTTTGTCTGCTTCTTTTGGTCACAAAAAGAACTGGTGGTTCGGGGCTAGTCCCGAAAATAATTAAAAAAATTAGTATTTGATTTTGTCATATAATTTTTTTATTCAACTTTTTCCCGCCGCAAAAAGTTGCAAAAAATGCAAGTTTTTTAGCTTTATATGTATATAATATGTATTATATATAATAAAATCTAAATTTAGATTAAAAATGCAGTCCTTTTGCTTCGCCTGTGGCAACAAAAGAAGTGGTGGCTTACCCTACGGATACGCAAAGCCCCAGTTATTAAAACAAAATATAGTTGTTTAGGTATATACTTTTTTAGTATTTATAATTTAGGATTTTAGATTGACAGATTTATTTTGATTATATAAAATAATATAAGTTACTCAGTTGCCTACATTAAATCTAATGATTAAAATAAGCTATAGTAAATTAGCAGTGTAGATATTTGGGAGAAAATTATGAGAAAATATAAACCAGCAACAAAAAAAGAATTAAAAAAATTGGTATTTACTGACGGAATAAAACTTTATGATGTTGATACAAGTCTTATCACAGATATGAGCAAACTTTTTCATGAAAGTAAAAGAAAAGATTTTGAAGGTATAGAAGATTGGGACGTTTCTAATGTTACCAATATGGATATGATGTTTGCATATATGGACTATCATATGATGGGAAGATACTCAAGGACAGATTTTGATCCAGATTTAAGTAATTGGAATGTATCCAAAGTTAAAAGTATGAATAATATGTTTGCTTACTGTTCCAATTTTGATCAGCCTTTGGATAATTGGGACGTTTCAAATGTTGAAGATATGGCATTTATGTTTTATGGTGCGAAAGAATTTAATCAGCCTTTAAATAGTTGGAATGTATCAAAAGTTAAAGATATGAGAGGTATGTTTCAGCATTGTGAATTTTTTAATCAGCCTTTAGATAAATGGGATACTTCTAATGTTGAAGATATGTCTTGTATGTTTGCTTGGGCAAAAAGGTTTAATAAGTCTTTAAATACTTGGAATACATCTAAAGTTAAAGATTTATCAACTATGTTTCGTTATTGTCATGCTTTTAATCAGCCTCTCAATGATTGGGACGTATCTAATGTTACAAATATGGAAGATTTATTTAGAGAATGTGAAAAATTTAATCAGCCTTTAGATAAATGGGACACTTCTAATGTTGTAAATATGGAAAATACATTTTTCTCATGCGGTAAATTTAATCAGCCTTTAAATAATTGGAATGTATCTAATGTGGAAAATATGGACTGTATGTTTTATTTGGCTGAAAAATTTAATCAGCCTCTTGATAAATGGAATACAGAAAAACTAAACACTGCAGCAGGATTATTTAGATTTGCCTACGGATTTGATAATTACGAATCTTTAGAACATTGGAATTTAGATAATTTGCAGGAAGTTGGCACTTTTTGTGATGATGAGGAGAAATTGCATACAAGGCTTAAAGTATATATGCAGGCATTTTATCCTAAAGAAGATTATATAACTATAACAAAATTTAATGTTAAAGAAATATACGAGCTTATTGCAAAAGATAAAAATAGAAGAATTGTAAGATTAAGAAAAAAACTTGAAAGTGATTTTTCATCAGAACTTTCATTCGTTACAAAAGATTATAATTTTAAAACTATAGAAAAAGCAGAAAAGTATGCTCAAAAAAAATACAATGCTGAAAAAGAAGATGAAAAACTTACATTTATAAAAGACTGCCATGTTTTAATAAAAGATAAATCAAGAGAAGTAGATATTACGGTTATAAAATATATATATTCAGAGTATTTATCTTTGAAAAGAGACATTAAAAGATTAGGAAAAATTGATAATATAGTTAATTTGCTTGATTTTGAATCATTTTTAAAGTTTATTAGAGAAATTTATTTAGAAAATCAAAACATGGAAATTGCTAATTTTGTTTATGCTATTTATGGAGGAGAAGAAGCTTTAAAAGAAATATCTGAATTAATATTATTAGGTATTGATTCACAACTTTTCCTTATAATAATAAAACTCAATATAGAAAGCAGATATGCACAGTATTTATTATATAAAATATATTTAGAGACAACTATATATGAAATTCAGCAGGAAGCAGGAAGAATGATTAATGAAATACTTGAAAAAACGAAAATTGGTTATACTGAATTTAGATTAAGATGCACGCCTAATTATGGATTTAATTCTAAAGGTGAAAAAATATTAAATGATGATTATAAACTCATTGTTAATGAAGATTATTCTTTGAGTTTATTTGATATAAAAAGTAACAAAGAATTAAAAAAGATTCCTCAAAACTTTGATGAAAATTTAAAAGAAGAAATAAAAGAATTAAGAAAAGAAGTACAAAAGTTTATTAATCATAATGCTCATCTTTTAGGTATAACATTAATAGACGGAGATATTTATAGTTATGATTTGTTCAAAGAAGTTTTTATTGATAATTATTTAATGAATAAATTTGCTTCTTCTTTAGTCTGGAATTTATATGATAAAGATAAAAACTTTATAACAACTTTTAGATATTCAAGTGATGGAAGATATTTAAATTGTGAAGATAAAAAAGTAAAAATTAATGCTGATAATTTTATCTCTTTGGCAACCCCTGCTGAAATGGACGATGAGATTATAGATAAATGGATAAAACAGCTTGAAGATCATAAGTTAGTACAGCCTATAAATCAATTAACAGTTACAAAATTAGATAAAAATAATTTGGAAAAAGAAATAAATAAATTAAATAATATAGAAGCAAGTTACGGAGCTTTTAAGTTTTTTGCTGAAAAATATGATATGGATACTGATGATGTATTAGTAGATAACGGTACTGTAACATATACATTTCCAGCAAATGATGGAGATATTTTTACTATCTCTGCAAAAGTTTATGCTGATATAGAGTATGATGAGCCTGTAAACATTACTATTGATTTTAAAAAAGCTGAAAATAAAGAAGAAATAAGTAAAAGATTTGTTTATACTTTTTTAGTATTTATGATTTTTGATTTTAGATTGACTGATTTATTTTAATTATATATAAATAATAGAGTAGATATCATTTTTTGTTATCTACTCTATTAAAAAATAATAAATTTTAGAAATTGTATTTAATGTGGTATATGATGAAAATTTTTAAGTTTGTCAAAATTTAGATTTTTAATTTTATTCTTTGTGGTGGCTTTGCCCCCACACCCCCAGTTCTTTTGCCGATTAGGCACCTACTCGGTGTTGACACAGGCGAAGCCCGCCTGCGGCGAGAACCAAAAAGACTGTATTTTTTAGGTATATCTTATATTTAATATGAATGTTTTTAATATAAAGTTATAGCAATTGCGTTTTTTGCCACTTTGACGAAGTCGCAGAGCGTGTGCGGCAAAAAAGTAGATAAAATTTATATAAAGTGAATCAGTTGACAAAGTTAAAAATTTTTAGTATATATAATCTACATAATTGAAATTAGGATAAAATTATGAAAAAATACAAACCAGCAACTAAAGAAGAATTGAAAGAATTAGTATTTACTGATGGTATAAAGCTTGATTGTGTTGATACAAGTCTTATAACTGATATGAGTTATCTTTTTCATGAAAGTAAAAGAAAAGATTTTGAAGGCATAGAAGATTGGGATGTTTCTAATGTTGAGGATATGTCTTATATGTTTGCATATATGGATTTTAATTTTATTTTAGATTTATCAAGAATAGATTTTAATCCTAATTTAAATAATTGGAATGTATCTAAAGTTAAAAAGATGAATAATATGTTTGCATATTGTTCTCATTTTAATAAGCCTTTGGATAAGTGGGACACTTCTAATGTTGAAGATATGTCATTTATGTTTTTGCAGGCAAAAGTTTTTAATCAATCTTTAAATGATTGGAATGTATCTAAAGTAAAAGATATGAGAGGTATGTTTAAGTTAGCAGAAAGTTTTAATCAGCCTTTGGATAAATGGGATACTTCTAATGTTGAAGATATGTCCTTTATGTTTAATCTGGTAAAAAACTTTAATCAGCCTTTAAATAATTGGAATATTAATAAAGTTGAAGATTTATCAAATATGTTTAGTTATTGTACATTTTTTAATCAGCCTCTTAATGACTGGGACGTATCTAATGTAAAAAATATGGAATCTTTGTTTAATAGTTGTGAGAATTTTAATCAGCCTTTAGATAAATGGGAGACTTCTAATGTTGAAAATATGTCATTTATGTTTGATGATTGCAAAAAATTTAATCAGTCTTTAAATAGCTGGAATGTATCTAATGTAAACTATATGAACTGTATGTTTCTTTCAGCAGAAAGTTTTAATCAGCCGCTTGATAAATGGAATACAAAAAAAGTAACTAACATAGAGTTTATGTTTAGATATGCAGAAAAGTTTGATCATTATGAATCTTTAGAAAATTGGAATTTAGATAAATTAAAAGATATAACTTTAATTTGTGATGATGAAAATAAATTGCATACAAGACTTAAAATATATATGCAAGTTTTTTATCCTAAAGAAGATTATATAACTATAACAAAAGATAATGTCAAAGAAATATATGATCTTATTGCAAAAGATAAAAATAGAAGAGTTGTAAGATTAAGGAAAAAACTTGAAGAAGAATTTTCATCAGAGCTTTAATTCGTTACAAATGATTATATTATGTTAATAGAGGTGGGTCGTTAGATGGAAGTCATTCAAACGCAGATGATGTATAATATGATAATTTAGTAAATATTAATTTTGATTTCAAAAAAGGTAAAAATAAAGAGAAAATCAGCAAAGGATTCGTTTATAATTTTTGATTGTCTTAGAAAATTATAATAAAAAGCATTTGCACATAAAATATGATGCTTATATGCAAATGCTTATTAATATATTTATTTAATTTTAGCTATAAATATATTGTCTATTTTTTCAACTTTTTCTATAGACTCTAAAATAGCATTAATGTTTGAATCCTTTAATATAAACATAAAGTTTCCGTTTCTTTCAATACTCTTCTCAATATTAATATCATAAAAAGCCTCATTAAAAGTAAGCAGATCATTTTTTTCTGATTTAAACCTTACATAGAAAGTTTCATTCTTTTCTTTAAAATCTTTTACTTTAACATTTTTATTTTCATTAACAAATCCAAGTATAGGTACTCTAAGTTCATCTGTAATAAGAGTATTTCTAGCCAAAGTAACAGCATCTGAAACTATAGCACTGCTTGTAGGTCTTCCACCTGCTCCTGAACCATAAAATACAGTATCACCTGATCTGTCTCCAACAACTGTTATAGCATTGAAAGCATAATCAACTTTTGAAAGCATATTATTTGAATTAAGCATTGTAGGTATAACATATATATATGCATTATCATTCTCATCCAAAACAGCCTCAGCTATTAACTTAATAGTAAGCTCAAGCTCTGAAGCAAATACAATATCATCCAATATAATATTTCTTATACCTCTAATAAATATTTTATCAAAACTTATAACATTACAAAAAGCTATAGAAGAAAGTATGCAAAGTTTATGTGCAGTGTCTATTCCGTCAATATCAAATGTAGGGTCAGCCTCAGCATAACCTTTATCCTGAGCATCTTTAAGCACAACATTAAAATCTAAATTATTTTTAGTCATATTAGTTAAAATATAATTACAAGTACCATTTAATATACCATAAACACCTTCCATTCTATCAGAAACTAAACTTTCTTTCATAGCCTTTATTATAGGTATAGCACCTGCCACAGAAGCCTCAAAAGCTATATCGGATTTTCTATTCTTTATAAGCTCGCCAAAACAATTAGCAAGCAGAGCCTTATTTGCTGTAACTACAGGCTTTTTTGTTTTCATAAGTAATTCTTTAGCAGTATCCATTCCTCCTAAAACTTCTATTACTATATCTATATCATCATCATTTAATATATCATTTAAATCTTTAGTTTTTACTTTTACAGTTTCCAAAAATTTATCATCTTTCACTTTATCAATATTTCTGCTAAAAATGGTTTTAACGGTTAATTTTATTCCTGTTCTGCTTTCCATAATAGAATTATTTTCTATAATAGTTTTTAATGTGTCCTTACCAACATGACCATAACCTGCTATTGCGACTTTAAATTCTTTTTTCTTATCCATTTTTAACTCCTTAAAAAATATAAAATTAACCTAAAAATTATTACAAAAGTTAGTAATATTCCAGTATATTTTAACATTTATCAAAAAAATTTACAAGATAATAGTTTTTTATAACATATATAGAAATCACTTTATTTTAACAAATAAAACATATTATAGTACAAATTAATCATTAATATATACTTATACATAACAAATAAATATAAATAATAGATATTGATTTCATTATTTATTTATGTTATAATTATAATACAGTTTATTTTTTATGGAGGTCAATTATGCCACGTGTTATAAATGATGATTGTGTAGCTTGCGGATCATGTCTTCCTGAGTGCGCATTCGATGCTATTAGTGAAGGAGATATCTACAAAATCGATCCAGACAAATGCACTGATTGCGGTGCTTGTGAAGCTGTTTGTCCAAGCAACGCTATACATCAAGCTTAATTGCTACTGATGGCATAGCAGGGGCAGGTTATACAATATAGCCTGCCCTATTAATTTTTTATTATAAGGAATAATATTGATAAAAAATAATAAAGCATTTTTACTTTCATATAATCAATATAAAACCTCTTCAATAATAGCATCATTTCTAACAGATAATTCAATACTTCAGGCTATATGTTATAAAGCTAAAAAAGATTCAAAAGCATTCGGTTCAGATTTAGAAAGTATATCCAAGCTAAGCATAAGTATTTATGAAAAAAAACAGCCTCAATTATCAATATTAAAAGAATCATCAATTATAAAAAATTATTCAATATTAGAAAAATCCATATATTCATCTCTAGCTGTATTCTATATAAGAGAAATTATGCTTTATTGCGGCAAAGATTTTGACAGCAGATATTTTATTTTAATGGAAAAGATTTTAGATGCATTAGAAAATTTAGAAGAAACATTTAATAGCGATGAAGGAAGAAAAAAAAAATATATTGATATTTTAATTACAGCATTTGAAATGAAAATTCTTTATATAGCAGGAATATCTCCTCATTTAGATAAATGTGTTTTATGTGAAAGTGATAATGCTTTATTTTATTCTATAAGTGAAGGAGGACTAATATGCAATAAATGCAAAAACATAATAAGAGACTCTATAAATATAACAGAAAATGATAGAAATTTTATGAGAATTATAAAGCATACTGCATTAATAGAGCTATTTCATAATAATGAGATAGAAAATATATATGACAATTCAAAAGATAATGTTAAAGATATAATGAATAAATCATTGTTTAATCATATAAATAGAAATATAAAAAGTAAAAAAGTATTGGAAGAAATTTTATTTAGTTAATATGCTCAAAATTTCTTCAGAATTATTAACTATATAAACAGCATTTTCAAACTCTTCTTCACTTCCGAATCCATATCTTACAGCTATAGAATCTATACCAACATTTTTGGCAGCATCAATATCATCAATTCTATCCCCTATCATAATTGTTTTACTCTTATCAAAATCTTCTTTTTCAATGGCTTCTTTTAATACATCCAATTTATTTTTTATTTGTCCGCCTATAACAGGAGCATAAAAACCGCTAAAAAATTTTATAATATCAAAATGATCTATTATTTTTAATGCTAATTCTTTAGGCTTAGCAGTTGCTAAAAATATTTTATAATCATTTTCAAAAAGTGTTTTAATTAAATCATATATTCCATCATAAAGAGTGCAGTTGAATAATCCTCCATTATCATTATAATCTTCTCTATAAAATTTAATAAACTCAATAGATAATTTTTCATCATTATAGCAATATTTTATAAAACTATCGCTAAGAGAAGGTCCTATAAATTTTCTAAGTGTATCATTACTTGGAATATTAATATTTAATTTATATAATTCATTAAGTTTTTTAATAGAATATACAACAGCATTGGTTATGGATAAAGCCGAATTTGTAATTGTGCCATCAAGATCGAAAAGTATATTATTATATTTACTCATAATTATTTGTTAACAAATATGTACCCAGAAGCAGGAATTATTTTGAAATCTTCTTTCGTTTTTTCTTTCACAGCTTTAAATAATAAATTAATACCTAAACTATCGCTTGACATGTGACCAGCACATACTACATTAATATAATATTTTCTGCATTCATCAAGAAGTTTATCAGATATATTCATTACAATTATAGTTCCTACACCCGCTTTAGATAGAGCTTCTATCATAGTAAAATCAAAAGAAGCACCTCCTGTCATATCTACAATAATTTTACCAACTTTAGAATTATTAGATCCATTGAATATTTTAGGAGGATTATAACGCATAGCAGATATTTTATATTCTTCTATTGTATATAAAATATCAATTATATCAGATAATTTATTTGGTTTTTCTATTTTCATTTTTTCAGTTAAAAAACTTTCAACAAAATTATCAGCAACAGTATGCATGCACATATAATTTAATTTAAGAAGTTTCGCAGCATCAACATCCCTAAAATGATTTGCACCGAAAACTGAACGGCTTACTTCATTAAGTCTTTTATTACTTAAAGCCTCAGATACATTTATAGGCACATCATGTAAAGCATTCTTATCCGACTGCATAGATATAACATCATAAAAATTAACAAAACCATAACCGTTAGGATGATGACTAATAACCAAATCTATATTAGTGTTTTTTTCATTAAGCCTATCAGCAAGTAAAAGCTCCGGCGTCTGCATGTCTATACCGCATAAAATATTATTGATATTTTTATCTTCTGCAATATTTAATACTCTAGTATCAGAATATGGATTAAAAAGCTTATCTTTATCAAAGTATTCCTTTTTCTTATCATCTAATCTGTCATATTCTTTTTTTACACTTTCTAATTCTTTTTCTACTAAATTTCTTCCTCTAGGATCAGCATCAATACCGCATTCAATTACCGAAATATAAAATTCTTTTATACTTAAAGACATATAAACCTCTTAATTATTCCTCTCCATCAACTTTTTTATCATTTTTAGGTTCGCCTCTATATTTTTCTGTTTGAATCATTCCGCCTTCTTCAAAGAAAGTAATAGATTTATAGCTTTGTCTTATAGAAAACTCAGCACTTCCTATAGTTAATTGTACTCCAGGAAGCATCTCTTTACCCGCACTTACAGTAGATTCAACTTTTTCAACTTCCATTTCCTGAACCAAAGCCTCTCTATTTAATACAACTTCTTCTCTTCTGCTTATAGCCTGTTCTAACTGCTCTTTGTAACTTTGTAATTGTTCTTTTTTCTCATCGTCCAATTTCTTGAGTTTAGCAGCTTGTTCTATAGACTTAATATTTCTTTCCGTTTCTTCAATAGAAATATCAAGTTCTTCTTTTTCTTTATCTAAATCATCAACAGCACGTCTTTTAGCAGGACTAATACCTGTTTCAATTAAAGTTTTAGCACCGGCTTGGGAACCTAATACCTTACCATTAACCTCAACTAAAGCTCTAAGTCTTCCGCCGCTTGCAGAAGCTCTCTTACCTATAAGTATTATTCTATTATCAGAATCAATATTAGAATTAAGTATCGCCTCAGTAACAACAACATTATTTCCAGCTTGAACATTAGAGAATTGTATAAATTTGGCAATAACATCTCCTCCAGCTTTTACGAAACTATTTTCATTACCTTGTATACCAAGTTTAACCATAATGTCACCCTTAGCTTCCAAGTCACATTTTCCAACTGTTCCATGAACATCTATATTTCCTTCTGCTTTAACAGAATAATTATCACTTACACTTCCTTTAACAACAACACTTCCTATAAAATTGATGTTTCCTGTTTCAGGTCCAACATCTCCAGATACTTCAAATATAGGTTCAACACTAAGAAGTTTTCCTTTTAGAACAACCTGACCGTTTATAGAAGAAATTATAAACTCTTTATCATCTGATAATTCAACATTATCACCTAAAACTTCTTTAATATCTATATCTTTACCAGGTTTTGTCTCTATTTTTAGACCAAGTACTGTTCTTCCTGTTTCTCCGTCTGTTGCAGGTAATTTTCTAGCTAATTTTTGTCCCTGCTCAACATTTTCAACTATACTTAAATCTTTATAGTCAATACTTTGATCCTCAGCTATATATTTAGGTATAACTTTCTTATTTACATTAACTAAATATTCTATCTTAGCATTCTGACCATTAACAGGAGGACGTCCTTCAGCAGCAAGTATTGGTACATTAAAAGTTCCTTCTTCTAAACATCTTGCAACATTTTCTTCTTGGAATCCAAAAGTAATACTGCTGTTTTCCAACAATTCTTTTACATCCTGCAAATCCATTTCCCTTCCGCCTCTGGTAGGTTTTGTAACTGTAACATAAGCACGCATTTTATCATCACTGATAGTATAACTTATCTTAGCATTGTTGGCAGACTTTGATACATCCCATTCAGCAATTTTTTCATATACCCCAGTTTGTTCATGAAGCATTTTTTTGGCAAGATGTGAGTCATATTCTTTTATACCAGCATCTATCAATTTTCTTTCCAAGTCCATCATATCCTCAACTCTTTTGCCTTCAGCAACCGGAGGTACAACTTTTAAGAATACTCCATCTCTCTTAACTCTTACAACTATTTCTGTATCTTTATTAAATACCATTTTCTCCTGAGTATTCTCTCCAACATCTCCTGTTGTATAATCAACTCCTGAACCAAAAGCAATATTGGATCTTTCATATATAATATGAGTATATCTTACAAGGAAAGGTTTAGCCCCTATATTAAAAAATCCTTTGCTTCCCTCTTCAAGTACTTTATAGCTTAATTCATATATAGGGCATTGAAATATAGCAGCTGCTTCCTGCATACCTCTCTCTAAAGAACTAACATATAAATCAACAGAACGTGTATTTTTATTATTATAAACTTTCTTATAAAAATCACTTTCCAATATTTTTCTTTTTAATTCATTCATAAAAATCACCTATATTATAATAATTGTTTTTTTATCTCTGAAAGAGAGCATCTTAATTCCTGTATAGCTTTAGTATGCAGTTGTGATATTCTACTCTCTGAAACCTCTAAAACTCTGCCTATTTCTTTTAATGTAAGATCATCATAATAATATAATATCAAAACCTGCTTTTCTTTTTCAGGCAGTCTCTTTAATGCAGCAACTATCTTATTTTTAACATCTTCTCTTTCTGCTAAATATTCAGGATTAGTTTTATCATTAGATTTCAAAGTATCTATAACAGATATTTCATCGGAATCATCTCCTACATACCAAACATCGCTTAAAGAAGTAGGAGAAGCCTCTATATATCTTTTCATAGTTTCATTATATTTACTCATAGTAATGCCTAACATATCTGCTATCTCCTGCGGTTTTATATTTCTGCTAAGTCTAGCTTCAAGTATTTCTCTTGCTTTTTCTATTTCTTTTACATCTTTACGTATAGATCTAGGGAGATAATCTAATTTTCTAAGCTCATCATATATAGCTCCCCTAATCCTAGTAACAGCATAAGTTTTAAATTTAATATCCCTATTGGGATTATATTTATCAATAGCATCCATCAAACCAAAAGTACCAAATCCTACTAAATCTTCAAATTCAATATGTTTATGAGAGCCCATCTTTACAGATACCTTGCTAGCAACATACTTTACCAATGGAGAATACTTAATGATCAATGCTTCCCGTATAAAAGGTGACTGAGTTTTTTTAAACTCCACCCAGTGTTCCTGCTCATTTTCATTAGTAATATTTGGTATTTTATCTTTGTCTTTCTTATTCATTTTCATAATAATTCACTCTATTATCAATTAATTTACTTATTCTCTTTCTCATCTTTCGCTATCATAGTTCTAACAGCTTTAGCTACTTTTTCAGGATCCTCATGAACTTCTTTAATTATTTCACTATCTTTTACCTTTTTATCTGGGAACATACTGCTGCTTGAAGAACTATAACTTGTTGGTGAAGTATTTGTGTTTGAACTTCCAAAAACAATACTTCCTATATCATCAGTGGAATTATGATAATCCACTTTCTGATTTTTATCAATATTAGGAACAGTATTTGATATAGGGTCAGTATTAATGTTTATATCACTGTTACTTGAAGCATCATTTGGCAAAATAGTATCATTAGGATTTTCATATCCTGCCATAGTATTATCATCTATAGCACCATAATCTATATCTGAATTTGATGAAGGAGCTGCTGATTCATTTATAACATCTCCTAAATACTTTTTTAATACCATTCCAATTAAAAATAATATTCCTGATGTTATAATAGCAGAAATAATAGCTTTCACAATAGAAATATCCACTCTATTTTTATAAAGAATAGAAAGTATAAGTGTTATTATAAATGATAAACCTATTATTATTCCAGCCAATTTACCAAAATTAGTAGAAAAATACTGTTTAACCTTTTCAACTATATTATTCATGATTACCTCTAATATTTTATAACAATTGCATTATTATTTTTTACTAACAAATGATAATAAAGATTCAACAAAACCGCCAAAACCTTTTATATCTCTGCCGTCATCATACTCCATATCTATTATCTTTTTAGCAATATTATATATAGATATAGATGCATGACATTTATTATCATATTGATAAAAAGGAAGCTGCTGCGAAACAGCATAAGGTATAGTTTTATCCTCTAAAATATGTCCTAAATATTTAATATCCATATCTAAATATTTTTTGCTAGTCATTATAATTTTATCACCAACTTCCTTACCTTCAGAAGCCTTAGTAACTCTATTAACTAATATTTTTATATCAGCATTGGCATTTTCAGGAGCTATTGATTTTATAACTCCATAGGCATCCAATATAGCTGTAAGCTCAGGAGTTGTAACAACAATACTTTCATCTGATGAAAGTAAAAAGTACAAAACTGTATCCGATATTCCAGCTCCTGTATCCACTATAACTATATCAGCATCATTCAAAGAATCCATACTATTAACTAATTTGCTTAAAGCTCTTCCAGAAAGATTGGCTAAAGAAGAAAATCCCGAAGCACCAGCAATATATCTTATTCCATAATTAGTTTCAAGTATAACTTCATGCAGTTTTTTTACACCTTTTATCACATGATATAAATTATATTCAGGCATATTTCCAAGTATTACATTAACATTACCTAGTCCAAGATCTGCATCTATTAAAAGCACATTTTGTCCCAATTGCTGCAATGCTATTGATAAATTAATTGCAATATTTGTTTTACCAACACCGCCTTTGCCGCTGGCTATACTAATGATACGCTGAGGACGTTTATCTTTAACACCCATCATCTTTCTTAATTCATCTGCTTGATCTTTCATAACATACCCTTAATGTTGTTTATCATTTTTTAATAAAATCATTTTATATTTTTCCAAATAATCCTTCAATTAACTTATATCCATATTTCTTAGCAGTAGATATATCTTTAGGAACACCCTGACCATGTGTAATATAAGTAATAGGCAATTTCTTTTTAATTATAGCACATATCGATGAAGCCAAATAATCTGTTTCATCAACTTTTGTTAATATAACACCTTTATAATTTGTAGGTTTAAATGCATTCAATATTTTTACCGCATCTTTATATTTAGCTGTAGAACTCATAACAAGCTGAATATCCATGTCAAATCTTCCTACTGTAGTAAAATATTTTGACATAGCAACTATATCCTCAGCACCTTTAGGAGAACGTCCCATAGTGTCTATAAATAATAAAGATGAATTGTCCATTTTTCTAATTTCAGCCCTTAATGCTTCAGGAGTACTTGCACTTGTAAATGGAACTTTCATTATGCTGGCATACCTTTGAAGCTGATCAACAGCAGCTATTCTGTAATTATCTATAGTTACAAATGAAACTTTTTTACCAGATTTCATATGCTGAGCTGCTATTTTAGGTATTGTTGTAGTTTTTCCAACTCCTGTAGGTCCTACAAATACTATAATTTTCTTTTTTACTCCTATGTCTATACCATTTGATAATATCAATCTCTCAGAAAAATATTTTTCAACCTCTTCTAAAATTACATCTTTTGATTGAAAAAATCTGGCATTGCTTGAAGTTAATAAATATTCTCTTAAGTCTAATAAAATCTCTTCAGGGAATTCTCTATTTCTTAAATAGTTAAAACTCTCTTCCATTCCATCAGCAACATTAACTTCAGAATCATTTTCCATATTATTTTCAAAATAATTTCTTATTCTATTGCTGCTTTTTTTATCTCTAGGTTCTCTAGTTAAATTATTTTCTTCTCTAAACTCTTTTATCTCATCTATAGAATCTTGTATATCATTTTCTTCATCGTTGAATGCATTGTCATTATATTCTGTTTTCTGATGATATGCATTATCATTAAATCTATCATTTATATTATTGGAGTTATAATTTTTGTTTAAATTTATATTTGGTATACTATTTTCCAAATATTCTTTTACCATATCTTTTATTTGTTCTTGAACTAATCTCTTAACATTTTCATCTATAGAACTATTAAGCTGAGAATTATTATATGTATTATTCACAGCATTATTAATATTACTATGAACATTAGTATTCATACTGTTCATAAAACTATTGCTAGAAAAATTACTGTAATTATTGATTGGAGAAAAGCTATTATTAGTATTATTGGAAGTATAAGCAGAATCAGCCGACATTCCATTTCCCATATTTGCAAATATAGAATTTGAAAATGCAGAATTAGAATATTGAGAATTATTAAAGTTAGGCAAAGGAGTAAAATTATCATTACTTCTTTCAATACTGCTTCTTTCTATATTATTGTTATTTCTATCTAAATTATTAGCACTATTAATATTAAAACTTGTATTATTATTTTCTGTATATGCAGAAGTATTGCTAATATCTGTATTATCATTTTTATTAGAAAACTCATCAGCAAAACCTAATTCCTCTGCATTTTCTTCTTTGTTATTAAAAGCAGGTGTATCCAATGCAGGAGAAGTATTTGTATTTACCTTGTTTGCATTTCTCTTTTTTAAATCCTCTTTTAATCTTCTGCTTATTGAAGCTATTCTATCAGCCATTTCACTTGCATCAATAGCTTCTGTACCATGCTTTTTCATCTCTATTCTATCACTTAAAAGTTTGCTTCTATGCATACCATCATCTTCTTCGTCATAAGAAGATCTATTTTCATCAGAATTGTTATTTTTTCTATCATATATAGAGTTGTTAAGCATTATTCTAAGTTCATGCTCTGTTTTCATTCCTAAACCCAAAAAACCGCCCACTTTAATATCTCTGCTTGTCAATATAACAAAATTACCGCCATACTCTACCCTAGCTTTAGCAAAAGCATCAGTTTTATCCTTCCCTCTAATAGTGCGTATGTCTACCATTTTTTTACTCCTGTAATCATCTTATAAAATTTTATATCTTAATAATTTATCTTAATAATATTTAATACTGTTCCAATACGCCGATAGATACTTCAAACTCTTTTTTAATCATGCCGAAAATATTTTTTCTTTTGCTTTCTCTCACGCTAATGATAAAATAACTTTCACCATATTTATCTCTAGCCTGTTTTTCAATTTCTTCTCTGTTTTTTCCAAATATTTTAATAGTTTTCATAGTTATAACTCCAAATATTAATATTTATATCTTAATTACTCTTTAAAAGAGATATTTTATTTTATACTTGCAATTCCCTCTACTTTATACCCTTGTGCTATTTCAGTAGTAGCTATAACCTTATACTTTCCAACATTCTTAGATATAAATTGGAATAAAGGTCTTCTGATTATAGGAGAAGTTAAAAATACTATATCATCAACTCCATTATCATTAACAAGTTTAACTGCATCTTTTATATTTTTAATCAAGTTCTGCATACTTTCAAAACTCATAGCAATCATTTGAGAACCCTGTATATTTCCAGTATTTGCCAAATTTTGTGCTATATTATTTTGAAGCTGCTGACTCAATGTAATAACTCTTATATTTTTATTTTGGTCTGCAACCATCTGCGATATCTGAGGAGCTAACCTGCTTCTTACAAGTTCTGTAGCCTGTTCACTACCCATCATAGATATAGCATCAGCAACACCTTCTAATATTGCAACGCTGTTCTTAATAGGAACTTCCTCTTGAAGAAGATTCTGCAATACTTTCTGTATGTATCCAAGAGGACTTTCATTATGAGGCTTAGCAGCAAGTACTTCAGATACAAGAGCTTTGTGATCATCTTTAATACGATCAAGCATATTCTGAACTTCTTCACGGCCGATAAGAAGATTAGCATTTCTCTTAATTGTTTCACTAAAATGAGTTGCTATAACTGCTGTTGGGTCAAATAACATAAATCCTTTCTTAGCAGCCATATCCCTCTCATCAACATGTATCCAATAAGCAGGAAGTCCGAATGAAGGATCTTTAACCTTTTCACAATCTGGAGATGGTTCTTCCTGTAAATTAGAGTTCAAAGCTAAAAGCATCTTAGGTCTTACGAAACCTTTAGCCACTTCTGTACCGTTAATACTGATAGTATATTCATCTTGATCTATTACTGTGTTATCAAGAATTCTTACTGGAGGAACAGCCAAACCAATCTCTAATGCCAATTCTCTTCTAACCTGAGTTATTCTATGTATTAAATCGCCGCCTTGATCCTCTAATGCCAAAGGTACCAATGATGTAGCTATAGAAAGTTCTATCTTCTCAACTTTCAAATACTGACTTACATCTAAAGGACCTCTCTGTGTCTGTTCAGCATCTGCAGTTTTAGTACCATCTTCATTAAGACCAAGCTCCTGCTGTTCTTTTCTTAAAGCATAACCTGCTAGGAATAATGCCAATGCTATAACAAATAATGCTATTTTTGGGAATCCAGGTAAAAGCATTAAGAAGAATGCAAAACCTGCACCTATAAATAAGTTTTTAGGCTTAGCAAAAACCTGTACAGCAATCTGAGTAGACAAATTATCCTCACTGCTGCTTCTAGTTACAAGCAAACCAGTAGCAAAACTCATAAAGAATGAAGGTATCTGACTTACCAAACCATCACCAACAGTAAAACGAGTATAAGCATCAGCAGCCTGAGCAAAAGGCTCACCTCTCATAGTCATACCAATAACAAGTCCGCCTACTATATTTATAACTGTGATTATGATACCGGCTATAACGTCACCTTGTACAAACTTTGAAGCACCGTCCATAGTACCATAAAAATCACTTTCGCTTCTTATCTTTTTTCTTTTATCTTCAGCTTCTTTATCTGTAATAGCTCCCGCCTGCAATTCGCTTTCAACTGCCATCATCTTTGAAGGCATACTATCCAATGCGAATCTTGCTGCAACTTCTGATACCCTTGTTGCACCTTTTGTGATAACAACAAACTGTACTATTATAAGTATTATAAATATTACAACACCTACAACTATATTATTACCAACTACAAACTCAGCAAATGATGTAATAACTTTACCATTAAAATTAGCACCTTGTGTTAGAATTGCTCTAGTTGTAGATACGTTTAATGCTAATCTGAATGCCGTCATAACAAGCAGAACAGAAGGGAATACACTAAACTCACTGGCACTTTTCAAACTTAATACCATAAGAAGTATTAAAAGAGATATTACGATATTTACTATAAGCAAAAAGTCCAAAATCATTGAAGGTAATGGTATAATGAGCATCATTATTACCATAACCGCACCAACTGCAAACATTATATCGCTATGTCTGCTTATATTAGCAGGCAGTTTTATCGAATCCAAAATTGATTTAGCACCATTCATTGTTGCCACTGTTTATTCCTCCTATATAGCCCTTGCCATTTTTTCATTACGCATTCTATATACCTCTCCAAGTATTTTTGAAACAACATGAAATAATTTTTCAGGTATATACTGCCCTATTTCAACATTATAAAATAGCTCGCGGGCTAAAGGTTTATTCTCTACTATTTGAACATCATTATTCTTAGCTATTTCTTTTATCTTTAAAGCTATATTATCAGCTCCCTTAGCTGTTACTATAGGAGCATAATCACCATTTTCATATTTCAAAGCAACTGCAAAGTGAGTCGGGTTTGTAATAACTACATCCGCCTCAGGAACAGATTTTAACATTGTTCTGCTTACTATTTTTCTAGCCATATCCTGCAATTGGCTTTTTACCAAAGGATCTCCTTCCATCTCTTTGAACTCTTCTTTCATCTCATGCTTTGTCATTTTCAAACTATTAATATACTGTCTTCTTTGAAAGAAATAATCGAAGGCAGAAACTATTATCATAAATATAATAACCTTAGCTAGCATTTCTAAGACTATAAAGAAAAATACATGCATTGCCTGTGCCAATTCCATATTGGTCATATTAAATAATTCAGTACTTTTACCATATATAGTGGTAAAAGTTAATAATGATATTACAATCATTTTGAAAAGTATTTTTGCTAAGTTCATTAAATTCTGAGGTGAAATAAATACTCTTTCTTTAAAGTTTGACCAGCTTGGAGCTATTCTTTTAAAATTAGGCTTTAATTTTTTAGTTGTAAATAAGAATTTAGTTTGTGCTAAATTAACCCCTACACCAACTATTAAAGCAACTGCTAAAACTATTCCTGCTGTTTTAGCAATCAATTCAAATATTTCAAGCATCATATCAGGCATAGCATTCATATTCATAGTAGTATCAGCTGCAGAAATCTTATTCAATATTTTAATAAAAAATTGAGAAACTGTATGAGTTAAATATGTTGTAAGCAATGCTATAACTGCTATTGTTACCGCTAATACTAATGTTTGATTTATTTCAACTGAGTTTACAACACGACCCTCTTCTTCTCTTGCCTTTCTTTTCTTTCTCTCTGTAGGAAGTTCTGTTCTTCCTTCATCTTCAGGAGATGCAAATAATGTTAATATGTAACCCTTACCTGTTATATGTAAATATTTTCTGTAAACTCTTGCTTTTAATATAATTAATATTTCTAATATTGAAGATATTATATTTTTCATATAGTACCTCCGGATAAGAAAGTAATTACATTATTTACATCAGATATAGTGTATTCCAATATTTTCATAAAATTAGATACTAAAACCGGTATTAATATATAATAAGTTATTATTCCAACAGCTATCTGCATAGGAAAACCAAGCATCAAAATATTCATTTGAGGTGCAGCCTTTGCCAATAATCCCAAACTTAATGATAATAAAAACAATGTAAGCATTATAGGCAAAGCAAGTGAAAGTGCTATAGAAAATAAAGAACTCATATAATATATCATTTTATCTATAACTCCATTAAACGATGACATAAAAACAGCTTTAGAAGCATCGCTTAATACCGGAACAGATTTGAAACTATAAAACAAAGTTCTTACAACCCAACTAGGTCCGTCTATAGCTATAAATATTAATATTACTATTAAAGACTGAAGCTGTCCCAATACAGGAACAGTTACTTGGGATATAGGATCAACAGTTTCTGATATACCAAATCCCATTTGTATTTCAAAAAAATTCGCCATAACTTGATAAGCAGCAAATATTATTGACATTAAGAATCCAATCAATATACCAATAAGAGCCTCATTTACAAGAGTTAAGAAATACTCAACAAATGTAGGAGCAGCCTGAACTGTGATGTCAGCAACCAATGGAAATATAGTAGCTGTAGCTATAAATGCCAATCCCATCTTTATACTATTAGGTATAACATTAGAAGAGAATAATGGAGCTACCATAAGAATAGCTATGAATCTTACCATGATGAGCAGGTAAATCTGAAAGAAATTAACAAAATTATCCATTATCCTTAACCTAATATGTTTATAATTATCTTGCTATAGTTGGCAATATACTAAATAATCTTACCGTAAATGCACTAGTATAATTAAGCATCCAAGAAGCCAATACATATATTACAGCAAGCATCGCTATCATTTTTGGAACAAAAGTTAATGTTTGTTCCTGAATACTTGTAGTAGCCTGAAGTATTGATATTATCAAACCTACTATTATTGATATTCCTAAAACAGGAGCAGAAAGCAGCATAAACACCCATAAAGTTTCCTGAACCAAAACTATAATCGAAGTATCACTCATAATATTTCCTTACAATATATTACCCATATAAAATTGCCAAATAATTTTTATCTAAAACTTTGTACTATTTGAAGTATCAAAAGTTTCCATCCATCAACTGCCACAAACAATATTATTTTAAGCGGCAAAGATATCATAATAGGCGGAAGCATTATCATACCCATAGCCATAAGAACAGAAGCAACAACCAAGTCTATAACAATAAATGGGATAAACAAATATATACCCATCTTAAATGCTATAGTAAGTTCATTTATAATAAATGCAGGTATGACGACTATTGTTGGAATTCTGTTCAAATCATCAACTGTTTGAATCTCTCTTAGTCTTATATCAGTATTACTTATACTTAAAAATAAATCCAAACTCTTCATACCATTCTCACCTCTTAAAGAGTTGAACATAAACATTCTTATAGGCTGTATTCCTCTACTATATAATTCATTAACACCTATAGATCCATTTAAATAAGGCTGAAGTGCTTCATTATTTACCTGCGTCAAAGTGGGCATCATTATAAAAAATGTTAGAAATAAAGATAACCCCATTATTAATGCCCTTGGAGGAGTCTCCTGTAACGACAATGCTCTTTGTACAAAACTTAATACTATCGATACTCTTATAAAACTTGTTGTCATTATTATAATAGATGGAGACAACGACAATATAGTCAAAAGAAATAATATCTGAAGTCCTAAACTCACCTGCTGAGGAGTCTGTGCCTGAGCCACATTTAAACCTATAGTTGGTATCGGTATCTGAGTATTATCTTGAGCATAAGCTACTACAGGCATAAGTAAACATAATACCAAAAATACCGTAATAAACTTTCGCATTTGAGAACTCCAATCTTATAATTTTTTTCTAATCTTTTTTCTTCTAAAAACGATAATCCTTATAACTGGAAATAAAGTTAACATATTATCATAAAATAGTCAAGTATTATGTTAACTAATTTATATTCCAAATATCAAAATTAACATCCTTTACAGTAACAATACAGTATACAAAAATTTTTTATACAGCATTTATTTCAAATAAACAAAGCCATCATATAACAATTATAATAAACTCCATCTATACAAAAAAAATCTTTTAACTCACCTTCTGTTACAAATCCGATATTTTTATACAGTTTAATTGCTCTTTCGTTATCAGTTCTAACAGTTAATTCTATTTTTTTTATAGAATTCTTTTTACAATAGTCCGCAGCATTAAGAATTAATTTCTTAGCAATACCTCTTCCCAATATTTTTTTAATACGCTTATGCCAAGATTACTCTAACCTTATCAATACCTCTTAAATTACATATTGCCGCTATTTGAGTATCAATTTCATACAAAAACATCTTTGTAGTTATGCTTTTTTGTATACTTTGTAAAAATTCCTCCTCTTTTTTTACATCTAACTCTCTTTCATCAGATCCTGATAGCATAAAATTGGTTTCATCAGATACTTTTATTATATATTCTATTACTTTTTCAGCATCTTCTATATGAGCCTCTCTTATGTTATCCATAAACTTAAACCTGCAATATAAATTATCGGATTTTATTATGTAAACTGTAATATGATAACTTATTTTTTCTTTTTTGCAAATAATTTTTTTCATATTTTTTTAATATTAATACACACGTAATAAATTTTATATTTTACCATTAAACTTCTTAACTAGTTTATTATAAAAATAAATATTATTCAGGATAACATTTGATAGATGATAAAAAAATTACTATTGATTAACATTATTTTTTTATTTATTACTTCTATAATGTATGCAAATAACGGACATAAAGAACACTATATAGATATACTAGATAAAAAAATATATGTTTTAGATAATCTATTCAAAAATGAAAACATAACTATTATATTTGAAAAAAACACAATAAGCGGAAAAAGCACCGTAAATAAATATAATGCATCTTTTTCTTTAAATGACAAAGATATACAAATAAAAAATGTTTCAACTACTAAAATGGCTGGTCCTGATAATTTAATGAAAATAGAAAATGAATATTTAAATATGCTGTCAAATGCTAAAAATATTGATATCAAAGGAAATATTTTAAGTATAAAAACAAAAGACCATAAAGAATTAATATTTAGGGAGAAAATTGATTTATCAATACATTATTTAAATGGCAAAGAATTTACATTAAAAAATGCATTTAATGATTCAAATATAACTATTTGTTTTACTAAAAATCATATATATGGTTATAATAATAGTAATAGATATTATTCTTCATACACAATAAATGATGACAAAATATCTATTAAAGATTTAAAAATAGAAAACGGTAATGAAAATATTGAAGAGGATAAATATATAAACTTATTTAATGATGTATACAAAATAAATTTGGAGGGTGATAATCTAATTTTAATTACTAGGGATAAAAAGAAAAGGTTAATTTATAAAATGAAATTTTGATGTTTAATTAAGAAAGCAATTATTCATTATTATCAGACTCCTAACACTATTATTGATGGGCTTGTGATTTAATCATAAGCCCATTGTTTATAATACAACATATTTAAATAGGAAAGGAAATAAAATGAAAAAAACACTATTATTAATTCTATCTACACTAACATTTTTTATATCATGCTCTACGGCAAAAACACAGACCCAGAATAATATTTTTGAAGCTATTAACGGCAAAGGATACTATTTGGTAAGCAATCCAAAAATACAAATTAATTTTGAAAATGGGAATGTATACGGACATTCAGGCGTGAACAGATATTTTACAACATTTATAGTCACTAATAACAATATAGTTATAGGAACTAATATAGGATCAACTTTAATGGCAGGTCCTGAAGAAGATATGAAAAATGAACAAACTTTTTTAAATGATTTAGTAACAATTGATTCTGTATCTATTAATAATGGAGAAATAATTATGAAAACATCAGAAAATAAAGAATTGGTATTTAAAGAAAAAGATATAACTTATGCTGATCTATACGGCAGAGAATTTATACTTGAAAATAAGTATACAAACATTGGAATAACAATAGGTTTTGATACCAACAGTATTTATGGATTTTCCGGTGTTAATAGATATTTTGGAGGATACACTCTTACCAATGGAAATACTATAACAATAGGAACATTGGGATCAACAATGATGGCAGGTCCTGAGGAAAATATGAATGCTGAAAGAGATTTTACAGCATTGCTTTCTGAAGCATCCAATATAACATTATCTATAACAAATTTAGAGATAACAACAAAATCCGGAGAAAAATTGATATTTAAAGATAATTCTATTTCTGACAATAAACTGCTTGGAAAAAGTTTTATACTTCATAATTTTTACAAATACCCAAATGTACAGATAACTAAGTCTTTTTATGGTACAAATAATAATGTTAATGGATTTTCAGGAGTTAACACATATAGAAGCTCTTATACTAATATAAACGGATGCGAAGTTAAATTTAATGGTTTGGCAATGACTAGAATGGCTGGTCCTGAAGAAAATATGAGAGCTGAAGCTGAATTTGCTAATTATATAGAAAATGCAAAATATATGTATCTTAAAGGAAAAGAATTACACATAATAGCTAATGACTCCACAATATTAAAATTTATAGAAAATTATTTTGATGTTAATGAGCATGCAGGAAAAAAATTCAAATTATCAAATATGTTTGAAGGTACGGAAATAACTTTATCTATAACTAATAATTCATTTGTAGGAAAATCAGGAGTTAATAATTACAGTATACCGTTTGAAATAAAAGATAATAAATTAATAATAAGTAAAAAAGGAATATCAACATTAATGGCAGGTCCTGAAGAAGATATGAAAGCTGAAGATAAGTATATGGAACTTCTTAATAAAGCTAATTACATATCTTATAATAAAAATACTTTATGTATAAAAACGTCAGATAATGAGGTATTACTTTTTAATTTAGTAGATTAATATATTTTACAGTTTTTGCTATACTATGTTATATATAGTATAGCTACAAACGTCATTTGTTGCACTCTTAAGATATATATACAAACCCATTACTTTCACTCTATGAAATATCCTAATTTCATAGAGTGTTTTTGTATATAGAGGAATTCAAACATTCACAAAAATAAAAAAAATATATTGATTAATTAAATGATTGTTTGTATAATATAAAAAAATATATAGTATATAGGATAAATAAATTGAAATTTTTAAAAACAATCTCAGAAAAATACAATAAAATAAATATAGAACAATTCAAAAAATTTTATATAATAGTAATAGCTGTAATATTTGTAATCAATACATTTGTATTGGCATTTCTAGTATCAGATATTATAATTCAGCCTGATGTACAAGCTGTTGAATTATACAAACCAACAATACCTACAAAAATATATGATATAAAAGGTGAAGTTATATCTGAATTTTTCACAGAACAAAGATCTTTAGTAGAATATAAAGATTTGCCTCCTCATCTAATAGAAGCAATAATATCTATGGAAGATAATAATTTCATGAAACATTTTGGAATTGATATTATTGGTATATTTAGAGGAACTTTAGGTAATATGATTACAGGCAGAAGAGTTAGGGGGGCAAGTACATTAACTCAGCAGGTAGCAAGAAATATAGTATTGAAATCAAGTGAAAGAACTATAATGAGAAAATTAAAAGAAATATGGGTTACTTTTCAGATAGAAAAAAGACTTACAAAAGAAGAAATAGTAACTTTATATTTTAACCAAATATATTTCGGGCATTCTGTTTATGGGGTACAGGCAGCAAGCAGATTTTACTTCAATAAAGATGTTCAAAATTTAGATTTGGCAGAATGTGCTATGCTTGCTACACTTCCGCCAGCACCTAATGCCTATTCTCCTATAAATAACCCTAATATATCAATAGCTAGACATAAAGTTGTACTTAATAGAATGGCTGATTTAAAATTTATAAGCAGAGATGAAGCTCAAGAAGCTCATAAAGAATTTTGGGAAACATACACTGGAAAGATAGGAAGAAGAGGATCAACTGCATACAGTGCATCAATAGATAGAGCACCTTATGTAACTGAATATGTAAGAAGACAGCTTGTAGATATATACGGAGAAAAAGCATTAAAAGAAGACGGACTTAAAATATACACCACTATAGATATAGATAAACAGGAAGCAGCACAAAAATTATTAACTGAAGCATTAGAAGAATATAATAACAAATATGAAGGCGGATCTATGGATGTAATAAAGATCTATGATAGAGCAACCATAGATAAAGTGGAAATGCTTTCTATATTATTTAATTTGCCAGAAGACAGTGCATATAATAAATTTAATATTGCTGTAAGAGATATATTGAATAAACATACTACCCCTCCTTTAGCATTATTCTCAGATATATTCGGTATGGAAGAAGTTAATGATATAACTATGGATGTTATGAGAGCTGATGAAGCAGAACTTTCAAGACAAATAGAAGGAGCATTAGTAGCAATAGATCCTAGAAACGGATATATAGTTTCTATGGTAGGAGGTTCCGGATTTACAGCAAGGAATCAGTTTAACAGAGCAACTCAAGCTAGAAGACAGGCTGGAAGCTCATTTAAGCCTTTTGTATATGCAGCATCTATGGATGTTACTAATTATAGCCCATCAACTATAGTAAGCGATGCACCTATTGGATTTGTTCCTGAAGAAGGAGAAGAAGGAGATGTTTGGATACCTAAAAACTATTCCGGAAATTTTAAAGGAGATGTTACTTTAAGATATGCATTATCAGCATCATTAAATATAGCAACAGTAAATGTTTTAAATTATGTTGGTATTACAAATGCCATACGATATATAGAACCAATATTCAAGGCGGAACCAGATTCTGAAAAATCTAAAAGAATGTTTAACCCTGATTTGACATTAGGGCTTGGTACTGGATTATTTACTCCTCTTGAACTTACAACAGGTTTTGCTGAATTTGCCAATGAAGGAAAAGAAGTTGAACCTATACTTGTAAGATATGTTACTGACAGATACGGAATAGTTATTGATAATTTTGAAGATGAATTAAAAAAGAAAATAACATTAAGAGGCGGCCCGAAACAAGTTATTAGTAAAGAAGTTGCCTATATGATAAGCGATATATTAACAGGAGTTTTAAGAGGTGGTACAGCCACAAGTGCAATGTATGAGGCAAAATTTACTAGAATGGGTGCTGGAAAAACTGGAACATCAAATGATTGGAAAGATGCTTGGTTCGTAGGATATACTCCAGAACTTACAACTGGTATATGGATTGGTTTTGACTCATTCAAATATTCTTTAGGTAATAATCAAGTTGGAGGAAGAGTTGCAGCTCCTATATGGGGTAAATATATGGTGGAAGCATTAAAAGAAGTTAAGCCTACTTGGTATAAAAGACCCGAAAATGTTATAAATGTGAGAGTATGTGCTATTAGCGGAAAACTTCCTGGACCATCATGTTATTCATTTACAACTGATTTATTTATTAAAGGAAAAATACCTTCTGAAACTTGTGAAGTATGTTCTCATTATTTACAAGATTCAACCGATCTTGATAATATAATAGACTCATTCCTTAACTATTAAAGGAATTAAAATAATGAATAAACCAATAGCGGTGGATATAAATTCAAATATTTTAAGATATAAAAATATATTAGCTATTCCATCAATACATTCAAGAGTATATTTTTCTATGGCTGTAAGGGAAGCTTTTGAGAAGTTTAAACCGGATATTATAGCAGTTGAGCATCCTGCTAATTTTACAGATTCATTGCGTGAAGCTGTAAGCAGACTGCCTCTTATAAGTCTAATTATAAGAGAAATCAATAATGAAGCTGTTTATATTCCAATAGATCCATGCGATTCAATAATAGAAGCTGTAAGACTTGCAATAGATGAAGAAATCCCTTTTTTTCCTATTGATAAAGATATTACATCTATTAATTCCAATTCTCACTATCTTATGCCTGATGATTATATTATGAAAAATATTGGGCTTGAAAAATTTTATACAGAAGTAAAATCAAAATACATATTCCATAAAGATTATACCGATGAAGAAAGAGAGATTTATATGGCTAGAAACCTACATGAACTCTCAAAAAAATACAATAAAATTCTTTTAGTTATAGGTATGTCTCATTGGGAGAATATGGTTTCTATTTTGAAAAAATTAGATGAAAATAAAGAAATTAAAGAATATATAAATAATAATGATGAAGAATATGCAGACCCTAAAATATATAATGTACATAAAGAATCACTAAACAAAATGCTTGGAGAATTTCCATTTACAACCTATATGTATGAATTATACAGAAACGGCGAATTAGAAAATTTTGATAAAGTGCATATTATAGAAACAATATTTAAAGAAGCAAAATTAAGATACAAACTTCCTATATCAATGCTGCAGCAAAAAAATATGATGAAATATCTAAGGAATTTATGCCTAATTGACAATTATATAATACCAGATTATATAGATATGCTCACAGCAGCTAAATGCATGATAAATAATGATTATGCTTTGGAAGTAATGGAAGGCATGGAATATTATCCCCATTATATAGAGGAAGATGAAAACTATCCTACCATTAAATTAAACAGAGATCCAAGCACCAATGGTATGGAAGGATTATTAAAAGATAAAAAAATTAAACTTCATCAATATGATAATGTATGGAGAACATCTTTTAAAAAAGTCCATGTAACTACACGCCCAAGTGAAAAATATGAAGGTGAATGGGAAGATGTTTGGAATAAAAGAACAAATTTACTTTCTCATATACCTGAAGATATACTTATGGAAAAGCATATGAATATCTTAAGAGATAAAATAAGAAATATGCTTACAGAAGATAAAGCAAAAATTGAACCTTTCACAGTAAGCATAAAAGATGGTATTGATATGCGTGAAACTATAAGAAATTATTATAAAAATGAAATATATGTCAAAGAGATACCTAAAATTAAAGGCAATATAGGCCACATGGTAGTTATTTTTGATGATTCCCATGATGAAGAATATGATTGGAATATAGTATGGTATAGTGAAGCACATGATGACAGCGATTTAATATTATATTCAACAGAACCTGGAAATACGCTTGTAGGACCTGGAATATCAAAATGCTATTTTGGAGGATATGCTTCTTTAATGCCTCCTCAGGCTCCGCATGATGTTTGGAGAATATATCCTCAATTAAAAAGAGAAGGAACCGTTAGAAACTATGCTGACTTACTCTTATATACAGCTATAATATATTCTGTTGATAAGTATTTAGGTTATGTTGCTCCTACTCCTCCTTCATCTATATTGAAAGAATTTGCAAAACAAAACTCTGTTGAAATAGTTTATGTTCCTCTAACAACATTTTCAAGCGAAACTTTAAGAAAATTAAGACATTTTCATGTACTTGGTAATAAAAGACTTAGAAAAATTGCTGATGATTATATAATATAATATTTTATTTGATAAAAAACAAATTTATATATTAAAAAATAAAGTATACTTATACTAATCAAAATTATCTAATATTATTAACCTATAGTAACTTCGCTCGTAGGTAAATCTATTATTCCATATTTGCCTTGATCTATAGAACCTACACTCATAAATAATGTAAGATATCCAACACGTCCTATAAACATTAAAACTATAAGTATTAATTTACTCCATATAGTAACCGTAGGCGTTATTCCAAGAGAAAGTCCTACAGTACTTATAGCAGATACAGCTTCAAACAATATAGGAAGCATACTTGGAGATTTTTCTATATAAAACATTATAAATGAAGCTAATACAGAAATAGATATTGCAAGAGTAACTATGGCAACAGATTTATTAACAGTATTATCTTTTATTTTTCTTCCATTAACAACAATATACGGTCTATTAAAAACAGCTGTAATAACTGAGAAGAAGAATACGAATAATGTAGTAGTCTTTACTCCTCCTCCTGTACTGTTAGGAGAAGCCCCTACAAACATTAAAAATATTACAACACCTATAGTAACACTGCTCATAGAATTATAAGCTATTGTTTCAAAACCGGCTGTTCTAGGACTTACACTTTGAAATAATGAAACTAATATCTTTTCTTTCAATGTTAAATCCTTTAATGCATTTGAATATTCATTAAAAAATATAAATACACTTCCAACAATAATAAGCAAAACACTTGTATATATAACTATTCTAGCCTGAACATCGAATACATATCTTTTACCTTTTATTTTATTTATAAAAGCTCTTGATATAGTAAGCATTACAGGATAACCTATACCGCCTAATGTTATAAGAAGCATAACAGTTACATTAACTGTAATATTTCCATAATATCCATGAAGATTATCAGTATAAAGTGAAAATCCTGCATTACAGAATGCACTTATAGAATGGAATATCGAAGAAAATATACGCATTGATAATTTAGAATCAGTATCCATTACTGTAAATAAAGAAACTGCCCCTAAAAGTTCTATAATAAATGTGGATAAAAAAATGACTTTTACAGTGGATTGTATAATATCTTTATTTTGAGTATTAAACATTTCCAAAGTTCTAACTCTATCCTGTACACTTCCCTTATTAACAGAAAATAATAGTACGATAGCAGAAATGGACATAATACCGAGCCCGCCTATTTGTATAAGCGTTATCAAAACTATTTGTCCGAATAAAGTAAACTCTTTAGATATATCTATAACACTAAGCCCTGTAACACATACAGCACTTGTAGCTGTAAATAAAGCATCAACAAAAGGCAGTCTCCCGCTTACTGTACTTAAAGGCAAATACAAAAGCAAACTTCCTAATGTTATTACAAATATAAATGAAGCTATAATCATTTGATATAATGTAAATTTAGAATATGACAATCTAAGCCAATTTATAACTATAATAAGGAAGAAAAGTACCGATCCTGCTATTGTCCATATTACCCTATTAGAATATAAATCATAATATTTTTTACTGAAAAAATTAAGCAGCAATAATCCAATTATTTGTATGATTGGAACTATTATATATAACCTTCTTGGTGCTATCCTTATTTGATCTATAAGAATAAGCACAAAACATACAGTAATTACATTGATTATCTTATCATAATTGTATATATAAAAATTGTATATACTTATTTGTCTTACCTGCATAAGTAAAACAAATATTGCAAATATTGATCCTGTTATAGCAACTAAATTTGATATCCTTCTAAGTAATTCATCTATAGATTGTATAATTGATTTATTAGGATTATTTTTTGTGTTATCTTTATTAAAAATATTTTTCATAATTAATCTTACCCCTAGTATCTTAATATTTTAATATAAATTAGAGTATATGTAAATATATAATTTTATTTTTATAAATATATGTTATTATTTATTAATAAAGCAAAAATATTTTTTATTACTGTATTTTTTAATATTTCCGTTAATAATAATAAGGATTATAATATATGGCGGGTACTTTATATGGCAGTAAAAAAAACAAAAAAAGATGATAAAAAGTCTAAAATAACTTCAAAAACGGATGATACTAAAATGGGAAGAATATCATACAAGGAATTATCTGAAGAATTAAAATTAAAATTAAAGCAATCTGAAGAAAAAATAGCTGAACTCAATCAAAAATATAAAAAAGTAGTAGATATACAAAAGAAAAAAATAGAAGATAAATATAAAAAAATAATAGAAGATTTAGAATCAAAAAAATCTATCCCTGCTAAAACATCATCTGCTTCTAATAATGCTGAAATTAATAAACTTCAAAAAAGATTAGAAAAACTAGAAAAAACTAATCAAAAATTAGAAGAAGAAAAGAGAAAAATAGAATTAAAAAATGAAGAGTTAAAACAAAAGGCAAAAGAAGCATTAAAATCAAAAGCTGAAACTGCATCAAAAACTGTAAAAACAGATAAAGAATCATTAAAAGAAATTAAAGCATTAAAACAGCAATTACTTGAATCAGAACAAGAGAAAAAAGAATTAAAAGCGAAATTAAAAGAAGCTGTAACAGATTTAAAAAATGCTAAGAAAAATACAAATAAATTATCAAAAGAAGATAAAGAACAATATAAAGAAAATCTAAAAATATTAAAACAAATAGAAAAAGAATCTAAAGCATTAGATAGAAAAAGAGAACTTATAAAAAAAGAAGAAGAAAAGTTAAAAGAAATAAGAGGAGATATAAAAAGTTCAGCTAAAGATATAGCATCAACAATGAAAAAAAGCCATGTTTCTGATGACTATGAAGATGATGAATTATCCTCAAAAGAAAGCGGAAATTTATTATCAAATATGGATTCTTCAACAGAAGAAGGAATAACAAAATTAGCTACCCTCTTATGTGCTGCTATGGACGATTACAGAGAACAAAAAGAGAAAGAGAGAGAAGAATTAGAAAAAGCTAATGAAGAAATAGAACCTGAAGTAAGACCTATAATATCAGAGGGAGAAGATAGATTAAATAAAGCATCAGAACAATTAGAAAATCTTGTTGAAAACAGATTAGAAGATTCTGACAGTACAAAAGATGAAAATTTGGGCAAAAGACCTTTTACTATTATTGATAAAATAGAAAACAGCCGTGTAGAAATCAATGAAGGATATGCTCCTCCTGCAGGCGGACAAACTATAGTAGCAGCTCCTCAGGATGCTCAAGCAGCTCAAACAGCACCTACACAGCAGCCTAACATAACAGTAAAAGTAGAGGCTCCTAAAGAAAGTGCAAAATTAGCTAAACCGGAAACTCAATTAAAACCAGCAAGCGAAACTCCTACTATGAGAATGAAATTGTTGGATGACATAGATGATTATGAAAAAAAATTAGTTATTACTTACGGTTTTGACAATATGCCTGAAAATACTTATTACTCTAAATATAAAAAGATATTAAGAAATGCTGCTAGAATAAGTTTATTCGGTAATTTACAAGAAGGTTTAGAAATGTTTAAACTTATAAGAGATCAAAATATACCGGATGAATATAAACAGATGATAGATAAAAATATACAAGATATTACTTATTATTTAAGAGGCTTGCATAGAGTTAGAATGGAATAAAAATTATTTTAAGAAGCAAATAAGTATAATGAAAAGTTTTATAAAAATACTATACCTATTAATGATAATATCTATTTTATCATGTTCTCAGAAAAAAGTAAAAGATATAGAAATTGAAGCTGTTTATGATAAAAAAGATAATTCATATACAATTTTATATCCTGAATATAATAAAGAGTACCCTAAATTTATAAAACTTAAATATGGTAAAGCTGTAAAAATAGATAATGGAATGTCTCTTACATACAATATTGATACAGATAATATACCAATAAAATTAAATATAGAAACAGAAGAAAATAATGTAACAAAAAGATTATCAATAGAAAATCCATTAGTTAATAGAAATATAAATCTTACATTATATGCTACAAACTTTAATCCTCCTTTAGAGAAAAATAAAATAAGAGAATTATCTATAAGCCTAGAAACAATAGGAGATGTAGATACAAAAGATACTGTAAAGGTGGCAATCTCAGAATATACTGAAAAAAATAAAGTTAGAGAAAATATATCATTAATATTTCCTGAAAGCGGACATACAGCAAAAAGTAATCCTCCTTTCATAATGATTAATAAAAAATCTCCATTAGTAAGAGTATCTGTATCAAAAGAACCATCTTTTACAACAAGATATGAATATACTCTAAGAAACAACACTTTTTTCTCTATGACAAATGAATTAGAAAACGGTAAATGGTATATTGCTTTTGATGAAAATGGAGACACAAATTTAAGAAGAATATTTAGTTTCTTTATAAATAATTCTAGCACAAAAATAACACCTATAACTAATAAAACATTTAATATACCAAGACCTTTTGTATTTATAGATCAGCAAACATTAAACGTATTAAATGTATTAAACAGTTCAGAAAGACTTCAGCCATCAACCTTATTAAGGAATTTAAATGCCTTCAAATTATATACAAAAGAAAATATGGGCAAATGGTCTATAAATAATATATCATATACTAATAATGGAGATACTAATCAATTACATTTTGAAAATTTGCCTTCTCACAGCATGCTTATGTCTTTAAAAGCAGCATTTGAACCTAATAATAATTTATTAAAATATGAAATAAAACAAATGATAAGAGACATAATTGATTTAGATGAAGCAAATATAGAAAATTACAGTCATATTGAAGCAGTTAATATACTTGCCAACTCTTTGCTCATGCCTTTTGATGTAATGTATGATGATTTTTCCCCAGAAGAAATAGTACTTATGAAACAAAAATTTATAAAGTATGGAGAAACTTTATATAATTACATAATAGAAAATCCTTCAGAATACAGATCAAAAAACAATATTAAATATATTACAACATTGGGATTGATAGCAATTAATATGCTTAATGAAAATGTTAATCAGGAACAAATATTAAATTGGCATTATTTCTCAATGCACTATGCAAACGGAATGATATTTTCTATGTTTGATAAAGACGGAAGTTTTAAATCTTCTATAAGCGAAGCATTTGATACTATACTTCCAATTATGACTTATGCTTTATCTTTAAGAAATGTAGGAATATTTGATGCATTTAGTTTGGAATCATTTGCAAATATAGGAAAATATTTATCAATAGTTGGATACCCTTCAGGATACACTTTGTCTATAGGATACACTGCAATAGATAACAGAAGCAAATTAAGATTTGATACAGGTGCTAGAAATGCTGTCATGGAATTATTAAGTAAAATTTATATGAATCCATTATATAAAAATTATGCTGTATTTGCTCAAAGCGAAGCCGTTAATCTAAAATACTTGCCTTATGTTATAATGTGGAATAATTATGAGTTTAGAGATAATGTACCTTCTAATCCGGTTTTCCAATATGAAACATATTTCTTTAATAAAATACAAACAGCAATTTATAATGAAAATATAAAGGCTTTAAATGAACCTTATCTTGCAGTATATGCTAAGGGAATAAATACTCATCCTTCTTTCGGACTAAATCATAATGATAGAATGAGTTTTGTTTATTATAATTACGGTGATTTTATTATAGATGAACTTGGATATAATTTTGATACAAACGAATATAATGAATTTGCAAATGCTGACTTTCATAACAATATATCTATAGATGATTATAAAATAGAAGAAAATACAGGAAGTTATTCATATATTGCAAACACAACAAATTATTACAAAATGTTTTATGTACATTCTAAAGCAGATCAAAAATATATATATCCTGTAACATTAAAAAATTATGATAGAAGATTTTACTATCTAAAACCTAATATTTTAGTAATAAAAGAAGATATAGAAGCTTTGCCTGATATAACTAAAGAATATCATATTCACGGATATAAATACAAATGGAATATAAACTCAAAACTTCCAATTTCATTTGATAATGAAAACAATCAATTTATAATCGATGGTAATTATTCATATACGTATATAAATGTTATATCAAAAGATGAGATATATTATAATATAATTCAAACAAATATAGGACAAGTTACTTTATACAGTGCGGAAGTTACAACAAAAGAAAATATCAAAAAATTTGAACCTTGGGTTATAATCAGCACTATGCCTAAAAATAATGTTCCTCCTGCTATGAGAAGAAATATTATAAATACTAATATATCCGTTAATAATTTCACAAGCACTAATTTAAATTTCACATCAGGATATAAACAATACTACATCAATATATACAATGATTATAATTTTGAAAACGATACTAATAAAACAGATAATATAGTATATACAGAAAATAGGGAAAATGTTATAATAAGTTCAGATTAATGTTATCTTAAGGACTTATTATAATGAATATATATATTGCAGATTCATATAAAGATTATACATCATTTACAGCTAAGCATATTCTTCATTTCTTAGAAAAAAAGCAGGAAATGAAAGAAAAATTATATATATCTGTTTCAAGTGAATATGATACAAAAGACATATATAAAGCCATAATAGAAAATATTAAAAATTATAAAATAAACTTTAAAAACATATTCATATTTCAGCAATCAGAATATATAGGCTTATCTCAAAATAATATTAACAGCAAGGCATATTTTTTAAGAGAAAATTTACTTTCTAAAGTTGATATACCAGAAGAAAATATATTTTTATTTGACGGAAGTAAGGATGAATCTCAAATGCAGAAACAAAATGAGATTATAAATAAAATAGGAAGATTCGATGTTATATGGTACTCGCTCACTGCTGACTCTACTTCTGCGGGTAATGAAAGAATGTCATCATTATCATCACTATTTAGGATAAAAACATTAAGCGAACATACAATAAGTGAAATAAAAAGCAGATTTGAAAGTAATAATGAGGAAGTACCAACAACTGTATTCAGCATGGGAATGGGATTTATAAACATAGTTGATACCGTTTTATTAACATCATCTGGAATAGAAAAATCTTGTTCATTGAGAGATTGTTTAGAAAGAGGTATAAGCAATTCATCACCTTTAAGCAAATTACAAAAACACAGCGATGTTACAGTAATAGCAGATTATGAATCTTCTTTAAGACTATCAAGTCAAACAGTATTTATGAAAATAGAAAAGAATATATAAAATATAGGAGGAGAATATACATGAGAATAATTATTACAAATGAAAGCGTTTATGAATGGGCAGCATATTATACAGTAAAATGCATACTAGATTATTCAGATAATAAACCATTTGTATTGTCTTTTCCTTTAAGACATGTCAATAAAACATATTATCAAAAATTACTTTCATTTTATAATGATAATATAGTATCATTTAAAAATATACATATAGTATCATCCGGGGAATATATAGATTCAAATATATCTCAAAAATATTTAGAGGATAATTTCTTAAAATATATAGATATACCAAAAGAAAATATACATCTATTTGACAGCAAAGTTTCAAATAGAAAACAAGAAGCTAAGAGGATGGCTAATACAATAAAGGAATTAGGAAATATTACATTACTAATAGATACATTAGCCGAAGATGGAAGTTTTCTTCTTAATACTCCAAGTTCATCATTGGAAGGAAGTGTAAGAGATAAAAAGATAAGCGAAATTATAAGAAGCTATGAATCTAGAAAATTTAATATGCCTATAGAGATGTTTCCAAGAGAAGGATTTACATTAGGTTTTGAAGAGGCTTTCAACGCTAAATATGTTCTTGTCATGGCTAATGGTTATGACGTATCGGATGCTTTAGCCCATTGTGTAGAAGGTGCAATAAGTCAATTCTACCCTACTTCAGCACTTCAGGAACATAAAAAACTTATAATAGTAGCTGATGAAGAATCAAGCAGCGATTTAAAAGTAAAAACTTATAAATATGCTAAGAGTTTGGAAAGCAAAAGTCTTCATCCTAAAGAACTTATCAAAGGTCTTTATAAATCTTATTATGCACTTACAAATATTAGAATATTTGACGGTGAAAAGTTTATAGACGGACACTGTATCGTAATAGAAAATAATGTTATTAAAAGTGTAGAAAAAGAAATAGATGTGGATGCTGTTATTACAAGAATAGATTTGGGAGGAAAAATAGTAGCTCCGGGATATATCGATTTGCAGGTTAATGGTATAGGAGGTTATGATATTAATGCTTCACCTACAGTTGAAACATTAAAAAATATGAATGAAGTATGCCAAAGATACGGATGTACTTCATATTTGCCTACTATTATTACAAATGGCGATGAATATATGTTAAAAATCATAGATTTATTTAATAATATAGAAGATTTATCTATAATAGGAGTTCTTGGAATACATTTTGAAGGTCCTTATATATCACATGAAAAAAGAGGTATTCATAATGAGAAATTCATAAGAGAACCAAATATGGAAATGATTGAAAAAATAAATGCCTCTAAATGTGTAATGGTTACAGTTGCACCTGAAATGGTTGATGGAAAAGTTATAGAAGCTTTTGCTATGGGCGGAAAAATCGTATCTGTTGGTCATACTAATGGAACATATAATGAAATAAAAGAAAAAATACCTTATGGAATAACTTTCGCTACTCATTTATTTAATGCTATGCGTCCTTGGGGTTCAAGAGAACCTGGTGCTGTTGGTGCTGTACTTGAAACAAAAGATATGTATGCAGGACTAATATGCGATGGAGTACATTGTGATTTTGCATCTGTAGAACTTGCATACAAATTAAAAACAGGTCATATATGTATAGTAACTGATGCTATAGCTCCTGCTGCTGCTCCTGAGATAAAAGAATATATTTGGGCTGGAAAGAAAATACATAGAGACGGCAACAGACTTATAGATGATAATGGTACTTTAGGAGGTTCATCTATAACTATGAGTCAGTCTGTTAGAAATGTAGTTAATGAAGTTGGTGCTGCAGTAGAAGAGGCTTTAAAAATGGCTTCACTCTACCCTGCTCAAGTTATGGGCATAGATGATAAATACGGTAGAATCAAAGAAGGCTACATTGCTGATTTAGTTATACTAGATGAAAAGTTAGTAGTAAAAGGTGTTGTATTCAAAGGTAATTACAAAGAATATGATTATGACCATGAATGGGTAACCCATGCTTAATTTTTTAAATTAAAAATAACAAAGGCTTTACTTGATCAACAGGTAAAGCTTTTATTTATTAATCAAAATAATTCATTGATTTTTTGCCATACCATAATATATCTTCATACATTTTTCTATCAGTATCACCTTCCGTACTTATAAATAAAAGTATAGAATCTTCTGTAATATTCATCTCTTTTCTAATAGATTCAAAATTTTTATTTACACATATACAATAGGCAATACCTAAACAAACAGCACCGGATTCTCCAGATATAATTCTAGCATCATTTTTTATAGGATTTCCTAATATACGCATGCCTAAAGCAGAATATTCATCCGGACATGTTATATAATAGTCTACTATATCTTTTAATACATTATATGCAAAAATATTAGGCTCCCCTACTGAAAGACCTGCCATAATAGTATTTAAATCTCCGCCTACAGTTGAAAAACAATTATTAACAGCAGATTTCATATAACATCCTGCAGTATCTGCTTCAATAATAGTCATATGAGGCTTATTATCTTTAAATAAATTAGTGTAATATGCCATTATTCCAAGTGCAAAAGTTCCAGCACCTGCCTGCAGTATAATATGTGTAGGCTTAATATCCAGCATCTTATTTTTTATCTCTTCTGCTATTGCTGTATATCCTTGAGATATATAATTGGCAGTGTCTATATAACCATCCCAAGCCTGATCTTGAATATGATACCAGCCCATTTCCTTTGATTTTTCTATGACTAATTTTAATGTGTCATCATAATTATATTCGCTTACAATAACATCTGCTCCTAAATCTCTTATAGCATTAATACGTGATTTTGATGTTTGTTTAGGAACATAGATAATGCATTTACATCCCAACAACTTAGCTGTATATGCCAAACCTCTGCCATGATTTCCATCTGTAACAGAAGAAAAAACAATATCTTTTATTTTATCTTGAACATTTGCATTCAAAAAATAATTAAAACTTATATCTTTTATAGATACGCCTAATATTTTGCAAAGAACCTTAGAAACTCCGTAAATAACGCCTACAGCTTTAAAAGAATTTAATCCCATTCTATATGATTCATCTTTAACAAAAACTTTTTTTACTTTCATCTTTTTAGCTAAATTTTTAAGCTCTACTAATGGGGTTTCATTATATTCTTTTACAGTTTTTAAATAATTCAAAGATTCTGATGCAATTTCTAAATTAAATAAATCACAGTCTGTTTTTCCAATGCAATTAGAATTAAAAAAACAGCATCCTAATATTTCTTTTTTCATATTTAATCCTCACAGATTCTATTATATTCATTTTATTTTGATTGTAAATACAAAAAATATCTTTATTCACAAAAAATTAAATATGAACTTGACTAAAAATCATATTTATGTTATCATAATTGAACTATTTGAAAAAATATATAATGTGGAGAGATGCCCGAGAGGCCGAAGGGAGCAGTTTGCTAAACTGTCGTAGGTAACCCCTACCGCGGGTTCGAATCCCGCTCTCTCCGTATTCGGTTTATATATGATAAAAAAACTTTTTCTTATATCTTTAATTATTTTCAATATAGCTTTTAGCCAAGAAACTAATAATACAGAATTAACTAATCAAACAGATAATACAGAAAATATCACTAATGAAGAAAATACAGCAACTAATTTCTTTAATGCTACATTAGATAATACAAATAATGTGCAAGAACCTGCTATACTTCAAGATATAAGAAATATTGAAAATAGAGCCCAAATAAGTAATGGCTGGATGTTTTTTAAGGCTATTATAGGCTTTATTATTACATTAGTGGGCATATATTTGGTATTTATGTATTTAAAAAATAAATCAAGAAAAGTATCTGGTTCAAGTGAGATTATAAATGTACTTGCTACTACTCCGGTTGCAACTAACAGATATATATCAATAATAGAAATTGTTGATGATATGTATTTAGTTTCTATATCAGATCATAATATTAATTTACTTTCAAAAATAGAAGATAAAGAAACTAAAGATCAAATAAAAATGATGTATATTAATTCTAAAAATAATATAGTAGATGATAGCTTCAAAAATATTTTAAATCAAACATTATCAGTATTTAAGCAGCCTAAAATGAAAGAAAAAGATCCATTGAAAACAACTTCAGAAATTAGAGAAAGACTGCATGAATTAAATAATCCAAACAACAGTAATAATAACAATAATAAAGAAAATGACAATCAATAAAAATAAAAAAGAGATACTTTTATTAAGTATCTCTTTTTTGTGGTTATATGTTTATTTTATTAATATTTTACTCTATTAGTTTGATTATAATTTATCATAGTATATGAGTGAAGTCTGCCATCATTTCCTTTATAAACATTCATATTAAGCGGGTCAACTTCCCATATTCTATCTACAACAAAGTTATAATAATAATTTCCCTCTTCAGCTCTCAAAGTAATAACCCATAAATTATTTGAATATGTCATAGGGTATCTTAAGCTATCAAATCCTAATTTATCAGAAGTGAACATTACCTCTTTAGCTGTATTATTGCTGTAAAAGAAAGTAACTGTACCATCAGAATTATATATAGGATTTTTCTCATAAAAACCAATATCATTAGTAAGTACAAAATAACTTACAGCCTGATTATTATTATCATATTCAACATTCAAATTTAATGGATCATTAATCCATACTCCATTAACTCTGTATCTATATGAATATTTTCCAGACTTTAGAGGAGCTTGCCATAAATAGTAAAAAACTCCATAAGAACTTTTAATCAAAGGTATACTGTCTTCCCAATTATTAAAATCACCAGAAACTTCTACTGAATCATAATTTTCAGCAAATGTAAATAATACACCGTCATCTACTACACGAGGAGGCATTACATCTTGTATATTATAATAATTAAGAATTTCTAAGCTATTCATTCTAGCTTCATATTGTTCTATAGTTTCATAATCTTTATCTCTACATGATACAAGAGCAATAAAAGAAACTGCAAAAAATAATATTAATTTACTCATCTTTCTCATTTTATAATCATTTAACCTGTTATATTTAATTTGCTTTCTGTATTAGAAGAATCGTCATCTTTTTTGGCAGCTGATGAAACATTGCCTTTGCTTAGCTGTTCTTCTACACCTTCCCAAGCTGTTTTAAGCTCTTTAAGATATCTTATAACTTCTAATAAAGGCGGTTTTGTTTTAGATATATTACCTTCTGTAAGTTTCTGATTCATATATGTGTATATGGATGCTAATCTATCAGCTATTTCTCCAGCTTCATAATTTAATGAAGATAAAAGCTCATATATTATTTCTTGCGCTTTTAATATATTATTATGAGCCTCTTCTACTCCATGCTTTTTATCCATAGCAGCACAAGCTGTTTCTAAAAATTTAATAGCACCGTCATACAGCATAATAATAAGTTTATTTTGTGAGGCTGTGCTTACATCAACCTTTTTATACTTTTCGTAACCATTGCTAATAGCCAATTGAAACCCCCAAATATAATATTATGTTAATATATAAATATTATCGGAAAATGATAAAAACAATAAAACATTTTTTGTAATCACTATAACTATATTATACATCATATAAAATAAAAAAATAGTATAATAATACTAAAATTTTTTATAAATTTCATATATAATCAATATCATAGTATATTATATATAATAAACAAAGGATAAATTTATATGATTAATCTCAAATTAAATAACTCTATAGAAATGCCTATATTTGGTCTCGGTATATACAAAATGACTAATCAAGAAGAACTAGAAAATGCCGTACAATGGGCTATAGATGCCGGATATAGAAAATTTGATACAGCACAATTTTATAATAATGAAGAAGAACTTGGTAAAGCCATAAGAAAAACAGGAATTAAAAGAGAAGAAGTGTTTATAACAACAAAAATATGGAATACTCAACAGGGATATAATTCTACAAGAAAATCATTTGAAGAAAGTTTAAAAAAACTTAATATGGATTATGTTGATTTGCTTCTTATCCATTGGCCTGGTCAAAATAAAGAAAGATATCTAGACACATACAGAGCATTGGAAAATATTTGTCAAAGTAAAAAGGCTGTATCTATAGGATTAAGTAATTTTGAAATAAAACATTTAAATGATATATTTGCTCATTGTAATATAGCACCTGTTTTAAATCAAATAGAAAGACATCCTAACTTAATCAGAAATGAATTGGTAGAATTCTGTAAAAAACATAATATAGTTGTAGAGGCTTGGTCTCCTTTAGCAAGAGGAAAACTATTAAATAATGATACAATAAATAAAATTGCTAAAAAATATAATAAAACTCCTTCACAAATCATATTAAGATGGGATATTGAAAGCAATATATCAGTTATACCAAAATCTGTTACTAAAGAAAGAATAGAAGAAAATATTAATATATTTGATTTCAAACTAGATAAAGAGGATATTGAAAGTATAAATAAGTTAGAAAATGGTGACAGAATAGGAGAAGATCCATTAATTTTTGATTTTTAATAATAAAATAATAGTATGAAAATAGCTATCACTGTATAAGCAGTGATAGCATTCTATTAATAAAACTTTTTCAGTTTATGAATTATCTATAAATATATTTCTTATTATAGAAAGGCTGATAACGATTTTCTTTATCTAAAAATGAATTCTGATATGAAGGATATAAAACAACTGTACCATCTTCATTTACATGGCCTACAGGATCATACTCATAAAAAGGTAAAAGGGAATTTTTATAATAAACTGTATCTGAAGGTCCCCATTTCAATGGAACATCAACTCCAAATACTTTATCCTCTTCTACTGGAACACCATATATATAAACATATTTTGTACGTGTATCTATTGCTACAAGAGTATTATCCAATGATATTATTCCGCCGCCTTTTCCTGTAAATCTATAGAAATAAAAACGTTTTATAACATTAGCATTCTCTGCATTTCTTTTTTTAGTGTATAACGGATTGTATCCTCTGTATTGATAGTACTGCATACTAGATATAAAAAATAATCCGGCACTAGAATTTTTACCCTTATAAGTATATTCTTTAGTTTCTGAATTATTAAGTTCCCAATACTTATCTTCTGTCTTTTCTATAAATTTAAAGCTAGGTACATTATTTCCATCAAAAGAAGCTACCAAAAGCCAATTATTAAATTTTGAAGCACTAAAATTAGGATTATCAGATGCTCTTTGCACTGAATTTTCAGAAAATAAAGGAGTAATAGCAATTAATGCCGATATAACTAGTGTATAAAAAAATAATCTATTAATCATAAGCAAATCTTCTAAAAATATTTATTTATAGTGTTAATAATATATTAAAAACCATATAAGTAAATATACCATTTTACTAGTTTAATATAAATTTTCTATTAAATAGAGAAAAAACTAAAAAAATACAAATTACATAAAACATTTAATACTAATTTAACAACACTTTAGAATTATTGTTGCTAAATTAGTGAACATTTTAATTATTATGTCTTATTATTGATATGCTAAGAGATTATTTTAATTTAAATTATTATTTTTTATTGTCTATATTATCGCTATCTGAATTTTCAGCATCATTTTCATCGATTATATTATCTTTAGATGGATTTTCAATATTATTTTTCTCATCTTCAGGTAATTCTATATTTTTTGTATCTTTAATTTTATTTATACCTCTTATTTTTCCATACAATACAGCAAATATAAAATAATATGCTATACAAACTATAACAGCTGATAAGCTATAAGGTAATAATGCCATTTTAACATTATAAACAGTATTAAATAAATAATTATATCCATAAGGAAAACCTATATATATAAGCAAAAATAAAGGTATTACAAGAAATAACCAGAATTTATTTTTATAAACCTTATCTCCAAAAACATAAGAAACTATAATAGTTAATATAGATATTGCTGTAAGATATGATATTGTACCTCTATCTAGTTTAGCATTAGCAAAATCTAGCTCTAAAAAATTCATCAAGATTATACCAGAAACAGATGTAAGGAATATTCCTATCATCGTTAAAGCTATAGAAAATATAATTTTAAGTAAAAAAATTCTATTGGAAAATTCTTTTTCTTTATGAGGTAGTATCTCGACAATCCATAATATTATAGAAAAACTAAATGTTTGCAAAAGTAATTCAGGTAAATTAATTAAATGAAATTCTATAGGTAATTGAGTATATATAAGTCCTTCTATAGAAGAAGGTGCAGCAGATGGTACAGATATTATACCTATACATACAAGTATAAGCCATAATATGAACCATCCAAACTTAGTTGCTATAACCTTTCTTAAAGGATACAAGGCAATGGAAATAAATATTGCTCTTATGGGTTGTAAAAATGGTCCTATAACAGTTAAAGGAGATTCAAACCCCCTCATAAAATCTGCCACAACATTATTGCTATAAACTGTACTATAATCCATAAAATTTGAGAATATAATACCTAACACTATATAGGTTAATGTATGTATAATAGCAACTTCAATATAGAATATTATAAAATGTCTAATAATTATTCTAGGACTATTATTACCATCCATAGCTAAACTCTAAATAAAACTATTTTTCTTGTCTTTCAACAATATCATTATGGTATACTATATTTATTCTTTTTATAGAATGTGCTTTACCTGTTGCACTGTCAACTTGTACAACAATACCATTAATCATAGGGCTTGTAGTTTCAACTTCAAATCTATGAGGCATTCTTGTAACAAATCTTGCTATGGCCGGCTCTTTTTTCATTCCTATTACAGAATTATAGCTTCCGCACATACCTATATCTGATATATAAGCTGTATGAGATGATAATATTTTTTCATCAGCAGTTTGAACATGTGTATGTGTACCGAATATACAAGAAACTTGTCCTTCAAGATAATAAGAAAATGCTATTTTTTCAGCAGTGGCTTCTGCATGAAAATCTATAAATATAATATTTGTTCTTTCTTTTATATGTTTAATTGCAAGATTAGCTTTTTTAAAAGGGCAGTCCAAAGGATCCATAAAAGTTCTGCCCATAAGGTTTAAAACTCCAATCTTACAATCCAACATATCATATATATAATATCCAAGACCAGGAGCATCATTAGGATAATTATATGGTCTAATAAGCCTATGTTCATTACCTATCAAAGCAAAAACATCTCTATTATTCCATATATGATTGCCTGAGGTCAATACATCTATTCCGCAGTCAAATAATTCATTTGCTGTATCTCTAGTTATACCTATACCATTAGCAGCATTTTCACCATTAGCTATAATAAAATCTATATTATTTTCTAGCTTTATCTCTTCTAAGTGTCTTCTTACAGCATAACGGCCTGTAACACCAACTATATCGCCAAGACATAAGATATTCTTTATAGACATTTTCGCATCTACCTTTACACAAATAAATTATCTTGCAACCTCAACTGCTCTGGTTTCTCTAATAACAGTAACTCTTATTATTCCAGGATATTTCAACTCATCTTCTATGCGTTTAGCAATATCTCTAGCTATTTGTTTAGCCTGCATATCGTCTACTATATCACTTTTAGCCATAACTCTAAGCTCTCTTCCTGCTTGTATAGCAAAAGATTTTTCAACACCATCAATACTATCAGCAATTTTTTCCAAATTATCCAAGCGTTTTATATAGCTTTCAAAAGATTCTCTTCTAGCACCAGGTCTTGCCGCACTAATAGCATCAGCAGCTTTAACAATAACAGCCTCAACAGTTTGAGTATCAACATCATTATGATGTGCTCTTATAGCATTAACTACCTCTTCTTTTTCGCCGCATCTTTTAGCTAAATCTGCGCCGCTCATAGCATGAGAGCCCTCGCCTTCTGTTTCTATAGCTTTACCTATGTCATGCAAAAATGCACTTCTTTTAGCTAAATCAACATTTGCTCCTATCTCAGCAGCTATCATAGCAGCTATGTTAGCAACTTCTTTACTATGAAGAAGCATATTTTGACCATAACTAGTTCTATATTGAAGTCTTCCCATATGTCTGATTAATTCATGATGCATAGTAGTTAAATTCAAATCTACAATAGCATTTTCACCAGCTTCCATTATGGAATCTTCTACTTCTCTTCTAGTTCTTTCAACAACCTCTTCTATTCTAGCAGGATGTATTCTTCCATCTAAAATAAGCTTTTCTAAAGAAACCTTAGCTATATGCTTTCTTACAGGATCAAAACAAGATATTACAACTGCTTCCGGAGTATCGTCTATGATAATATCTACACCGGTTAATGTTTCAAGCATTCTTATATTTCTACCTTCTCTGCCTATTATTCTACCTTTCATTTCCTCACTAGGCAAAGAAACAGAAGTTACAGAAGATTCTTGTGCCACCTCACTGGAAAGACGCTGTATAGTTTGAACTATAATTTCTCTAGCCTTTCTCTCGCCTGTTTCAATGGCATTTTTTTCTATATTATCAACTATTTTAGCAGCAGATTTTTTGGCATCTTCTTCTATATCATTTATTAAATTAGCTTTAGCTTCCTCTTTAGTGAGTCCTGCTATTCTTTCTAATTCTTTTTCTTCATCTTCTATGAGATGCTCTAATTTATCTTCCTGCTCCTTTATCTTTTTCATCTTATTCTCAATATTATGCTCTTTATTCTCTAAATATTGAGTTTTTTTATCAAGATTAGCCTCTCGTTGTAGTACTCTATTTTCTAATTTCTGAATTTCAGCCTTTCTGTCTCTGTTCTCACTCTCCAATCTATTACGCTCTTTTTGTATTTCAGAATTAGCTTCAGAAAGCATAGTTTTCCTTTCATTATCTGCCTTTTCTCTTGCACTTTGAAGCAACTTATGTGTTATTATTTCCGTAGAGTTAAGCTTTATTTTAGCTATAACAAAACGGGTTATATATCCAAAAACAAAAGCAACTACAACGAAGGTGATTGTTATACCTATATTCATTATTCACCCCGTTATTTAATACTAATTATTTTAAAAATAATATTCTTACATTAAAATAACATAATTTAACTATAAAGTCAATAATATTATTTACAAAAGAATAAATAAAATTTGTAGTTTTTAAATTTAATTAATATTTTTGGAACATCTTTCCGGAACCTCCGCAAGTCTCACAAGTCTCTGGAGATTTATCTCTATATATGTTGCCGCAGCTTGGGCAAAGATAAAAAGTAACTTCTTCATCTTTATTTAAGAAATTATCTATTATATCTTGGAATAACTTAGCATGTTCTGTTTCAACTTTACCTAATGAATTTACTGTATCGCTTACTAATTTATTTTTCTGCTCAACAGCAACTTGTGCTAACTGAGGATAAAGTATTGTAGATTCATAAACTTCACCTTTTATACCTGCCTCCAAATTCTCTTTATCACTAGCTGGGGTAACAGGATTTATCTCCGGCACAAATTTATTCATATCTAATCCGCTTCTTAAAGCCAACTTTCTCATTTTTTCAGCATGTATTTTTTCAGCCAATGATGTTGTTGAAAATACTTTTTGAATAGCTTTATTTTTAGATGCTTTTCCAAATAAACTATATCTATTTGCAGCATTTGATTCACCTTGAAATATTGAATATAAAACTTCTTCTAATGTTTTAGCAGCCATAAATTATACCTCCAAAATATATTAAAATAAAATGTTTTTTAATAACATTAACTATATGATATCAATTTGTAAAAAAAAATCAAACTATTTTTTTAAAAACTATTAAAATATATGAAGGTAACCATATAGACTAAATTTTTTTTTATATTATAATAAAAAAATATATATTAATTTGTGGTATATTAAATATGGATAGGAAAATTATAACTATTAGCAGACAATATGGAAGCGGCGGAAGATATATAGGAGAAATGCTAGCTAAAAAATTAAACATTAATTTCTATGATAAAGAATTAATAGAAGTTGTAGCAGAAAAAACAGGAATAAATAAAGAATATCTTGAATCTAAAGAAGAAAAATTTACAAATGACAATCTTTTCTTCAGTGCATTTCATAAAGAACATTTTTCAAGCCCTTTTTCTTCTAAAATTACATATTCTACATTAGATAGGATGTTTGAAATTCAAAGCGAAGTAATAAGAAATATAGCAGCAAAAGAAGAATGCGTAATAATAGGAAGATGTGCAAGTTTCATATTAAAAAATTTATACGAATGTTTTAATATTTTTATACATGCTCCAAATAAAGAAAGAATAGAAAGAATAACAAATCAATATGGAATAAAACTGGATCAAGCAGAAAATGTATTAAAAAATACAGACAAATACAGAGCAAATTATCATAAATATTATACAGGAGAAGAATGGGGAAATATGGTTAATTATAACCTAACATTAGACAGCGGATACTTTAGTGATGAGGACATATGCCAAATAATAATAGAAGCAATTAAATATAAAAAAAAATAATAAAAATTTGAAAATTACAAAATATATTATTATATTTATAATAATCAATAATTTGAAATTATGAAGGTATTTTATGAAAAATAAGGATATAAAAGATTTTTACGAAAATGACTATTTTTCCTATGAATCTCATTGTGATTTATGGGGAGATGAAAAGATATTACTATTAATAGATTTCGGAGATGTACCAAATAAGTCAGAAATGCTGTTAAAACATATAGATAAAATAAATGAAATATTAAAATGGATCAATGAACATAAGCAAAATATTTCAGAATTTCTTATTTCAAAACAATGTCTTACTTTAGCAGAAGAATGGGTTTCTACATGTGAAGAATTAGAGGAAAACACATACAAGAATCAATTAGGTGAAATAATAAATATACCTATAAAAGAAGAAGAATTTTTTAATGCTATGTATATAGATACATTATTAATAGACTTTGATGAAGACGAAACAAGACCTGATACAACAATGCATATATTATTTGAACCTGATTATTTTAAGCATCATTCATTAATAGTTTATGTTGATGGCGAAAGAAATATAGAATATGGTGATATAGCAGGATAATTTTAGCGCATCATTTTACCGATAATATTAGAGATGATTGGTAAAAATGATGAGTTAGAAATAGTACATACTCCTGTTATGTTAAAAGAGGTTTTGAGTTTCATACCTGAGAATGCCAAAATAGCTATTGATGCCACTTTAGGCGAAGGCGGGCATACTAAAGCTATGTTGGATTTAAATCTTGAAGTTCATAGTTTTGAAAGAGATAAAAACATCCTCGAAATTGCTAAAAAAAGGTTACATGAATACAGCAATTTTCATTACTATAATAATACATACAACAAAATGACAGAATCTCTTGATAAAAGTATATTAGGCAATATAGACTTTATGCTTTATGATTTAGGGGTTTCATTATTTCATTTCAAAAAAGCTGAGAGAGGTTTTTCATTTAAAGATAATGTTAAATTGGATATGAGACTTGGAATAAATGAAAAAAGTGCTTATGATGTTATTAATTTCTACAGTGAAAAAGAATTAGAAAGAGTGTTAAAGGAATATGGCGAAATTCATAATGCCGCTAAAATTGCTTCAATAATAGTTAAAGAAAGAAATAAAAAAAACATAGAAACTTCAAGAGAATTAGAAAACATAATATTTCATAATACTGATAAATCAAAAAGATATGGAAAAATTCATCCCGCTACATTGGTATTCCAAGCTATAAGAATAGAAGTAAATGATGAATTAAATATACTTAAAGATTCTATATCGCAAATACCAAATATATTAAAACCAAATGGAATTGCCGCTGTGATTAGTTATCATTCACTAGAAGACAGAATAGTAAAGAACTTCTTTAAAGAAAATGAAAAGACAAAAAATAAAGAAGGCATATTTAAACTACTAAATTCTAAGGTTATAACTCCGACAAATGAAGAAATAAAATCAAATCCAGCAAGCCGAAGTGCTAAAATGAGAGTAGTTCAATTAATATAATTTTTTTATGGAGAAAATATGAATAGGCATCAAAATAATACAGATAAAACTCAAGTAAAAGAAAAAAAAACCTACTCTATAGGTTCATTCTTTATCATTCTTCTTTTATTTGTAATCACTATAAGTATATTTACTTTTGCAAGAAATGTTAAAGCAAATGAAATACTTGTTGAAATATCTAAGCTGGATAGAGAAATAGAACGTTTAGAAAAAGAAGTAAAAGTATTAAGTGCTGAAGAAGCTGAATACTCATCTCCAAACAGATTCATAGAAACAGCAATAATGAATGGTTTTACATCTGCCGGAGAAAATAATAATAATGATATTTTATATTTAAAAATAGAATCTGAAAATGAGAAAAATTACCATTAATATTATTTTTAGTATATAATATACATTATAAAAAATAATATTAAATGGAATAAACAATGAAATTCTTTAAAGAACTTATAAAAAATTATAAAACTCAAAAACAATTAACAAAAGAATGCTTAAACTTAGAAATTAAAGGAATAGCTTACAATTCAAAATTAATCAAGAAAAACTATATATTTGTTGCCATAAAGGGGTTAAAAGATGACGGACATAAATATATAGAAAGTGCTATCAACAATAAAGCAAGTATAATAATATACGATGCTTCCGCTGATAAAAATTTTATAAAAGAGTTAGAAACAAAATACAATAATATATATTTTGTATCTGTAAAAAATCCTAGAGAATGCTTAGCTTATATATCAGCAAAGTTCTATGATGAGCCTACTAAAAAAATAAATACAATAGGAATAACAGGAACTAACGGAAAAACTACTACTACATATTTATTAAAATCTGTATTAGAAGCCAATAAAAACAAAACAACTTTAATAGGCACTATCAAAAATATGATAGGAAAAACAGAAATTAAAACAAATTTAACTACTCCTGAATCTATTGATTTAGAAAATATCTTTAATAAATCATTAAAGAAAAATATATCTCATATCGTAATGGAATCATCATCACAGGCACTTGCTATGAACAGATGTGATTACTTACAATATGATACAGCAATCTTTACTAATATAACAGAAGATCATCTTGATTATCATGGAGATATGCAAACTTATCTTAAAGCAAAGTTAAAATTATTCTCTCTTCTAAAAGATAGCTCTAAAAAGAAAAAATTGGCCATAATAAATATAGATACTGATAATTTCAAGCAAATATCAAATTACATAAAAAAACTTGATATAAAAATGGTTACTTACGGGCTAAATGAAAAAGCTGATTATTACGGAAAAATAATCTCTTTAAACTCTAAAAATACAGAATATAAATTTTATGCAAAAGGAAAATTTATATCAAAAGTAAAATTATCAATGCTTGGAAGATTCAATATACTAAATTCATTATCTGTTTTAGCTTATTGTTATGAATACAAACTTGATATAGAAAAATCTATAAAAGCAATGAAAAAAGTACAAGTAGCAGGAAGATTTGAAATAGTCACAAATGAAAAACATCCTTTTATAGTTGCTGTTGATTATTCCCATACTCCTGACAGTTTAGAAAATATTTTAGTAGAGGCTAAAAAATTAAATCCTAACAGAGTTATAGTGGTATTCGGATGCGGAGGAGATAGAGACAGAAAGAAACGCCCTATAATGGCTGCTATAGCTGAAAAATACGCTGATATAGCAATACTTACTACAGATAATCAAAGAACAGAAGATATTAATCAAATAATGAATGATATTGAAAAAGGATTTAAAAATAATAATTACAAAAAAATTATTGATAGAAAAGATGCTATATTTGAAGCAGTGAAAGAAGCCAAAGAAAATGATATAGTTATAATAGCTGGAAAAGGACATGAAACTTATCAAATATTCCCAGACAAAACTATACATTTCGATGACAGAGAAATAGCCAGAGAAGCTTTAACTGAATTATATAAAAAATAAATAATTAAAATATAAAAGCTGCATTATTTTTATAGTGCAGCTTTTAAAAAATTAATTTTGACCATAATATGAATTTTTACCATGTTTTCTAAAATAATGCTTATCTAATAAATACTGTTCAACTCTTTTAATATCTTTATTTATTTGTATAGTTCTATATGCCATTTTAGCAACCTCTTCAAGAACAACAGCATTATAAACAGCATTAGCAACATCTTTTCCCCAAGCAAAAGGTCCATGCGATGATAATATAATTCCTGGTATATCCATAGGATTAATATTTCTTTCTTTTAATGTTTCTATTATAACTAAACCGGTATTCTTTTCATAATCGCTTTCTATTTCTTCCTTAGTCAAAGCTCTAGCACAAGGTATATCTCCGTAAAAATAATCAGCATGAGTTGTACCTAAAGCAAATATATCTTTTCTAGCCTGTGCCCAACTAGTAGCGTAACTTGAATGCGTATGGACTATAGCACCTATTTCAGGAAAAGCTTTATATAATTCAATATGCGTAGCAGTATCTGATGATGGTTTATATTTACCTTCTTTTTTGTTTCCATCTAAATCAAGTATAACCATGTCATCAAATTTCATTGTATCATAATCTACACCGCTGGGTTTTATAGCAAACAGTCTGCTTTCTTTATCAATACCGCTTACATTTCCCCAAGTGTAAATAACTAAATTTTTTCTTACAAGTTCAATATTACCATCAAACACTATTTTTTTTAATTCATCAAGCATAATACACCTTTGATAACATTTGCTTTCTATTATAAAACAATAAAAATATCTTATAATAGAAAGCAAATAAAAATTTAATATTATGAACAAAAATATTATCTCATATTCCAATAAGCTTCATTCCATCTCATTTCTTTTCTAAAATCATTAACTTTAGTATTTTCATCTATAACTAAAAGTTCTATTTGAGCCATTTCAGCATAATCTGCTAAGTAATCAACATTGATAGCATTAGAATAAGTAGTATGGTGTCCGCCTCCTGCTAATATCCAAGCTTCAGCAGCTGTAGTTAAATTAGGAGCAGGTTTCCAAAGTACTCTTGCAACAGGAAGTTTAGGGAATTTATTATCTTCTATTTTAACAGCATTAACAACATTAACAGCCATTCTAAATCTATTTCTCATCTCAACTATAGAAGCACATAAAGCAGGACCAGCCTGTCCATTAAATACTAAACGTGCAGGAGCTTCTCTATCTCCTATACCTAATTCATGAACTTCTATATTAGGTTTAGAATCTGCTATTGAAGGACAAACTTCAAGCATATGAGCACCTAAATTCATCATATTATTTTCTTCAAAATGATAAGTGTAATCTTCCATGAAAGAAGTACCACCTTTCAAACCATTACCCATAACTTTTATTGTTCTAACTAAAGCAGATAATTTCCAATCTCCCTCAGCCCCGAAACCATATCCATCTGCCATTAATCTTTGAGTAGCTAATCCAGGAAGCTGCTTCATACCATGCAAGTCTTGGAATGTATTTGTGAATGCCTTAGCATTTTTATCTTTTAAGAATGCTTTTATAGCTATTTCTGTTTTTGCCTGTTCTTTTATATGAGATATAGTATATTCTTTATTATCCCCATAAATTATATTATAAGTATCTTCATATTCTTTCATAAGTTTATCTACATCAGAATCAGTAACTTGATTCATGTATTTAACTAAATCTCCCACTGCATAATATTGAACAGACCATCCAAATTTAATCATAGCTTCAACTTTATCACCATCTGTAACAGCAACATCTCTCATATTATCACCGAATCTTACAATGGTCATATCCATACCGTCTACATAAGCAACAGCAGCTCTCATCCATATAGCCATTCTATCTTGTACATTTTTATGAGACCAATGTCCTGCTATAACTTTTCTAGGTATATTCATTCTTGAAGTAGCAAAACCAAATTCTCTATCTCCATGTGCCGATTGATTTAAATTCATAAAATCCATATCTATTTTATCGTAAGGTATTTCAACATTAAATTGAGTATTTAATTCCAACATTGGTTTCTTTAATACACTCAATCCTTTTATCCAAGTTTTTGCAGGAGAAAATGTATGCATCCAACATATTACTCCTGCACAATTAACACTTGCATTTGCTTCATTCAATTGAGACAAAATTTTATCAGAATCTGTTAATATCTCTTTGTATACAATTTTATATGGAAGTCCGCTATTATTTAGAGCTTCTACTATTTTTTTAGAATTAGCCCTTACTTCTTTTAAAGTTTCTTCTCCATATAAATATTGACTGCCTGTCAAAAACCAAAATTCATATTTAGATAAATCTATCATAATATTTTATCCTCCAAATAGTTAATTATTATTAATTAAATCCTCACTAAATCTAGCAAGTTCTTTATATTTTTTATATAATTTTTCATATATCTCAACATTTTCTTTTATAGGTTTATGTATCCTTTCAATACCAGCGGATATTGCATTTTGTGCTTCAAAAACTGTATCATATAATCCATAAGCCTTAGCCGCAAAAACTGCAGCCCCTATAGCAGGTGCCTGATCATCTTTAGTTACATATATTTCCCTATTTGTTACATCTGCTAATATTTGCATACCTAATACGCTTTTCCTAGCAACTCCACCTATAGCCATAACCTTCTTAATCTTTATTCCGCCATCCTCAAAACATTCTATTATAGCTCTTGCCCCATAAGCAGTAGATTCCAACAACATTTTCATAAAAACAGGAGCATCAACACCTAATGACATACCGAATATAGTAGCTTTTAAATTTTGATTAGCAAAAGGAGTTCTTCTACCATTAATCCAATCTACAGCTACAGGGGAATTCTCAGTAGTTTTTATTTTGTTAGCTTCTTCCTCTAATAAAGGCAATATTTTCTTTTCAAATATTTCTGTTTCTTCTTCTGTACTTTTTATTATATTTTTATAAGGCCACATCAAAATATTTCTAAACCATGAATAATAATCTCCATAGGCTGACTGACCTGCCTCATAACCTATATAACCTTCAACTACAGAGCTATCAACTTGACCGCATATACCCTTTACTAAATTTTCTTTACCGCTAGGTATATTTCCGATTGTAACATCGCAAGTTGAAGTACCTATACTTTTTACCAAAACTCCTACATCAACCAATCCTCCAACAGCACCTATATGAGCATCATAAGCCCCAACACAAACTAATATACCTTCATTAAGCCCTAATTTCTCAGCCCATTCTTTAGTCAAATATCCCTCTATAGTTTCTGTTGAATATGTTTCTGTTCCTAAAGAGTCTCTTATATCACCCATTTTAGTATCAAATTTATCAAAGAAACTTCTAGGAGGATATCCGCCCCAACTTTTATGCCACATGCATTTATGACCGGCTGCACATCTGCTCCTTTTGATAGTATCAGGATTGGTATTGCCGCAAAGAATAGCTGTTATCCAATCGCAATGCTCCATAACTGTATATACAGCCTCTTTTACAGCTTTATTATTTCTAATAACATGCAAAGTTTTAGCCCAAAACCATTCTGTAGAATAAACTCCTCCAAGATATTGAGTATAATCCACATCATTGCTATGAGAAACTTCATTAATTTCATCTGCTTCTTTTACAGAAGTATGGTCTTTCCATAATATAAACATAGCATCTGGGTCATCTTTAAACTTTTCACTCATTGCAAGAGGCATTCCGTTTCTATCACATAAACAAGGTGTAGAACCAGTTGTATCTATACATATACCTCTAATTTTTTCTGCTGCATTACTAAAATTTTTATTTGCTATATCAAGTGCCTTATTAACAGCTTCTGTTAAACTTTCAATATAATCTAAAGGATGTTGTCTAAATTGATTTATTTTTTTATCACAATATAAACCTTTTTTCCATCTTTGATAATAACTTACATAAGTACCTATAACATTACCATTAAATGCGTCCAATATAACAACTCTAACTGAATCAGAGCCGAAATCCGCTCCTAACATATAATGCTCATTAACATTAAAACTTTTCATTTTACTATTCTCCATTTTCTACCAATATGTTTCCTAAAGGGTTTTTAATAGAATAAAAACCCTTTAGGATTTGAAATTATATTAAAGAACATTAATTAATTTAACTTAATCAACATTTGTCTTTTTAATAAAAAATGTTTGGAAAAGTATAAAGAATAAAAGGAGTATACCTATAGCTATTCTAGTCCACCATGAACTTAAAGTTCCTTGGAACATTATTAATGTTTGTATAACTCCCAATATTAATACTCCAAAAAGAGTACCTATTACATTTCCAACTCCTCCTGATAAAAGAGTTCCTCCTATAACACATGAAGCTATAGTATCTAATTCGCCTCCTTGTGCATGTAATGAATATCCGGATAACATATATAAAGAGAATACAATGCCAGATAATGAGGCGAGAAAACCATTAATAGTATATACTATTACTTTTGTTTTCTTTACACCTAATCCCATTAACATAGCAGACTGTTCATTACCGCCTATAGCATATAATGTTCTTCCAAACCTAGTATATTCAAGAATGATATATGCTGTAATCAATACTATTATTGCAATTATTACATTAAAAGTTATAGAACCATTTATAAACGGTATTTTGAACAATGCTATTTTTTGAAACAACTCATTATTAATAGTTATAGATTCCGTACTAATTATATAACATAATCCTCTTGCTAAAAACATTCCTGCAAGTGTAACTATAAAAGGAACCACATTAAATATACTTATAACTATTCCATGTACAAGACCAAATATAGTACCTACAGATAATCCAGCCAATATAACAATAGCAGGGTTTATACCAGCTTTTTCGCTTAAATGTGCTACAACCATAGTAGTTAATGCTATTACGGAACCAACTGAAAGATCTATACCGCCTGTTATAATAACCATAGTCATGCCTGCTGCTGTAACCATCATGAAAGCATTATCTATAAAAAGATTATAAAATACTTGAGCTGAAAAGAATCCTCTAAATAATATGCTACCTATTATAAACATTAATATAAATAAAGTAATGGTTATTAATACTGATATATTTTTTTTAATAAATGATATTAGTTTATTACTCATATAATTTACCACCTTTCTTTGAAAATGGTTTTGCAACAAAATTTCTGAATTCTTCTGATTGTATCAAACTTATAATAAATACAACTATAGCCTTTATAACTAAAGTAATTTCTGGAGGAACACCGGTAGAATATATAGTTGTAGTTAAAGTTTGTATAATGATTGCGCCTATTACAGTACCCATAATATAAAATTTACCGCCGTTAAGTGAAGTACCTCCTATTACAACAGCTAATATAGCATCCATTTCAAATAACAATCCAGCATTATTAGCATCTGCACTTTTTACATTAGAACAAACTATCAATCCTGAAATAGCAGAACAAAATCCGCAGAAAGCATAGGAGATAAATAATATAATACTAGCTTTTACACCTGACAATCTGCTTGCCTCTCTATTTATACCTACAGATTCCAAAAATAATCCAAGTGCTGTTTTCCTAGTAAAAATTATAGTTAATACTATTATTACAACAGATATTATTATAGTAAAAGGTATTTTAAATATATATCCATTACCTATAAAGAAAAACGGAGCATAATAAACTGTTATAATCTCACCATTTGTAATAAGCTGTGCTATACCTCTTCCAACAACCATTAATATAAGAGTAGCTATAATTGGAGGTATTCTTATTTTTGATACTAAGAAACCATTCCAAGCACCGCATAAAACTCCAACTAATATTGCTATAGTAATAGCTAAACCCATAGGATAATTAGAAACATAATTTTGTGTTCCATCTGCAAGCAATACCAATTTTCCTCCTATTAAACTAGCAACAACAGAACCAGTTATTGATACAATAGCTCCTACTGATAAATCTATTCCCCCAGTAGCAATAACTAATGTCATGCCTATAGCAACCAACATTATAGGAGTAGCCCTATGCAATATATCTATTAAATTACCGTATAATCTATCCCCCATTATCTCTATCTTAAAGAAATTAGGAGTGAATATTAAATTATAAAGTAATATAATACATAAAGCTAAAATAGGCCAAAAATATCTATATTTTCTTAATTTATTTAATTTTTCCATAATCATTTTTCCTGAGCAATACTATTTAATATATTTTTTTCATTTATATCATTTCCAAAAAGTTCTTTTATCTTTTTATTATCTTTAAATATTACAACTTTATCTGATGAACGTATAACCTCTTCTATCTCAGAAGAAATAAATATAAATGACATACCTTTATTACTTAAATCCAACATCATCTTTTGTATCTCTGATTTTGCTCCTATGTCTATTCCTCTTGTAGGTTCATCTAATATTAATAATTCCGGATCTGTACAAAGCCACCTTGCCAAAAGAACTTTCTGCTGATTTCCACCACTTAAAAATTTAATTGGCTTATTAGCATCAACTGTTACTACATTAAGTGCCTTTATATACTTATCAGCCATTTCTTCTTGTTTCTTTCTATCAATATAATTAAATATTCCCTTCTTAGCCTGTAAAGCCAAAATGATGTTTTCTCTAATACTTAAATCACCAATAATTCCTTCTAATTTTCTATCTTCCGAACAAAAGCCTATTCTATTATTAATAGCATCTATAGGCTGAGAAAAATCTTTCTTTTCATTTTTTATAAAAATACTGCCTGTATCCTTTTTTACAGCTCCGAAAATAAGTTTTGCAGTTTCACTTCTTCCAGAACCCAACAAACCGGAAAATCCAACTATCTCACCTTTATTAATATTGAAAGATACAGGATTCATATAAGTCTTTTTTCCTATATTATCAATCTTAATAAAGTCATCCGTATCTTCTTTGTATTCTTTTTTTACTATAGAATTTGATATATCATCATATTCTTTTCCAAGCATCTCTTTTATCAAATTTAATTTGCTTAATTCAGAAGTCTTATGACTTCCAACCAATTTTCCATTTCTTAAAACTGTTATAGTATCTGATACTTTATATACTTGATCCAAAAAATGGGTTACAAAAATTATTCCTAAACCTTCATTTTTTAATTTTTTCATAATATCAAAAAGCTGATTAACCTCATTTTCTTCAAGCGATGATGTTGGTTCATCTAGTATCAATATTTTAGCATTCAATTGCAAAGCCCTTGTAATGGCTATCATTTGCTGTATACCCAAAGAATAATATGATAGAGGTTTAGTAACATCTATATTTAAATAAAGTTTATTTACAGCCTCAAAAGCATTGTCAATTAATTTCTTTTTATCAATGAGTCCAAATTTTTTGGGCTCTCTGCCTATAAAAATATTTTCAGCAACAGTTAAATTACCGCATAAATTTACTTCTTGATAAACAGAACTAATTCCCATTTTTTGAGCATCTAAAGGCGAATTAGGATATATCTTTTTACCTTCTAAAATAATTTCTCCGCCATCCAGTTTATGTACACCTGTAAGAACTTTAATTAAAGTAGATTTACCGGCACCATTTTCCCCCATTAATGCACATACTTCTCCAGAATTTAAAGAGAAATTTATATCTTTTAAAGCCTGAACACCAATGAAGTATTTCTGTATATTTTTCATCTCTAAAATAGTATTCATAATATTTTCCTTTTTATTTGGATATTTAATTAAAGTATAATTAAATATCCAAACATATTAGAAATTTATATTAATATTGTCTGTTAGGGAATTCTTGAGCAGCAACTTCAGCAGGGAATATACTTTCTTCTACATATAAAGATTTAGGTACTTCCTCTCCAGCTACTACTTTTTTCACTGTTTCCATTAATAAGTCACCAAATAATGGATTACATTCTACAGTACAATTAAGTTTTCCAGCCATCATAGCTTCAAAAGCACCTCTAACACCGTCTATAGATACTATAACTATATCTTGTCCAGGTTTTTTTCCTGCTTCCTCTATAGCTTGTATAGCTCCTATAGCCATATCATCATTATGAGCAAATAATATATCTATTTTTGGTTCTGCTTTTAAGAAAGCTTCCATTACTTCTTTACCTTTTGCTCTAGTAAAATCACCTGTTTGAGAACGTATTATTTTATAATTAGGATAGTTAGAAATTACCTCTGAGAAACCTTTTTGTCTGTCATTAGCAGGAGAGCTTCCAACAGTTCCTTGAAGTTCAACTATATTTAATTGTTCTGAACCTCTGCCTAATTTATTCATATATTCTACTAACCAATTAGCTGCTTTTTTTCCTTCTTCTATAAAGTCAGAGCCTATAAAAGCTACATATAAATCATCGCTGCTTACTGCTGCTCTTCTATCTGTAACTATTACAGGAATATTAGCTTGTTTTGCTTCTTGTAAAACTGCTTCAAAACCAGATTCTACTACAGGTGAAAAAGCTATAACATCTACTTTTCTAGCTATAAAACTACGTATAGCTTTTATTTGATTTTCTTGTTTTTGCTGAGCATCTGAGAATACTAATTCTATATTAGCATTAGAAGCAGCTTCTCTTATAGATTTAGTATTTGCTGTTCTATATTCACTTTCAGCACCAACTTGAGCAAAACCAAGAACTATTTGCTTATCTCCGCTGCTTGCTCCTGCACTATCTCCAGCATTTTGACCGCCTCCAGAACAAGAAACTATAAAAAACATTAAAGAACAAATAATAATAGATAATTTTTTAAGCATATTAAGCCCCCAAATATTTTATTTATATATTTTAAATTATATAAAAAGGGAGAGTGTTATATACTATAATTATTACTTTTATACTATAAATTTGATTTATTTAAAAAATTATTATATATTCCGAATTTTTAATTGAGATATTAATTACCTTTTTTTACACAATATTCATCCCTAAATTTTTTAGGAGTAGTTCCTGTCCATTTTTTAAATATTTTTATATAATGACTTTGGGAATAAAAAGAAAAATATTGTGCTATTTCACCAAATGTATATTCACAATAAATAAGCATATTCTTGGAAAATTGTATTTTTTCTCTCTGTATATAATCTTTTATTGTAATACCTTCTTGTTTACTGAATACTCTTGAAAGATACTCAGAATTTGTATATAGTTTTTTAGCTATGTCTTTAACCACTATTTTTTTTATTGATATTCTTAATGATTATCTCTTTACATTGATTTACTAAATAATTCTTATTATCAATATATTCATTATTTTTTTGATTGTATACAAATTGAGCAAAATAAAAATGAGCTTCTCTCTCTATAGACTGTATATGTTCTATTTTATTAGTATCTTCTAATTTTCTCACAAAATTATCACAAATTGAAAAAGCAATCTCAGAGGAAATACCGCCATCTATAGCAGCTCTGCTTGATAAACATATATGACATATAGCTACATTTTTGTATGAACGAATTTTATCTTTAGCCATAGTACCATATTGACCTATAAACTTCTCATCTAAACTTTGTTTTAAACTTTGTAAATCTCCGTTTCTTATACTTTCTAATATTCTTAATTCTCTATCATATGGATTATGAAAAGTATTATTGGAGTAAATATTTATATATGTATCTGTAATTCCTTTATTAATGTTATGCAGTAAATCATCGTTTATAAAATTTTTAATCAACATCTCATCATAAGAAATATTGGTATCATTATATAAATTATGTACAAATAAAACTTCCTCACAAAATATATCTAAAGGAATTTCATGTATATTGTTTATATTATTATATGCTGAGTATATGCAATTAGGTCCTATTATAATTTTTTTATTATCTAAAAAAATGCATGAATAAACTATATTATCTTTATCTATATATAAAATAGGATAATATTTATTTGAATTTGTTAAAAGATAATTTTGAAGTTTAGCATCTATATTATTTTCTTGTATACCTATAGCTTTTTCTTCAATATTATATAAGTTATATATTCTAATAGGAGATTGAATCATTTTTAAAATATGACTGCATATATATTCTATATTCATCCTATTTTTAAAGTATATAAACTTATTATAAATATTCAATATTACAATATGATATTATCAATAAAAATCCTTAGAATAAACAAATATATATACTACATTCCAAACATACCAAGTATTGAAACTAATAAATAGTCAGTTATAAGAATTATCATAAAGCTATAAACAACACTTGTAGTAGTAGCTTTACCAACACCTTCAGCACCGCCGGAAGTTCTAAATCCATAGAAACATGATATAAGCATAACTTCAGCACCAAATATAGTTGATTTAATTAAACTTCCTATAAAATCCCCAATGGTAATAACAGCAATTGCCCTATCAAAATAATGTATAGGATCACTATGTAAAACAAATACTGTAACAATAGCACCGCCTAAAACCCCTATAACATCAGCAGAAACTGTAAGCATAGGTAAAGATATAACAGCAGCCCAAAACCTGGGCACAGCAACATATTCTATTGGATTGGTATATAAAGTCTTCAAAGCATCCAGCTGTTCGCTTACCTGCATAGTTCCTATTTCGGCTGTAACGGAGCTACCTACCCTTCCTGCAAAAATTAAAGCTAAAAGCATAGGAGATAACTCTTTAACCATAGCTTTACCAACCATAGATCCTACAAACTGAGATATACCTTTTAATACGCTATCCAAAACAACAGCTATTTGCAATGACATAACCATACCGGTACAAAGAACAGTAACACCGGCAACAACAAAGGAATCTACTCCCATTCTCACTATTTGTTCTCTTAAAAGTCTAAAAGAAAAATTTGGTCTGAAAGTATATTTCAATATTTCTATTTGTAAATTTGCAAATTCTCCCAATGTAGCCAAAAAATAAGTTATCTTATTTTTAATCCCTTTACGTAATTCTATTTTAACATCAAATAATTCCATAATAAAATTACTCCTTCTCATAAGGTTTTATATTTTCAAATCTAGTTTGATCTGCTATGAAATTAAGAGGCAGTCCATCAAGTATAGCACCATTTCTATGTTTTGCAAGTATTACTTCTACCTGATTTGTCCTATCATCAATAACTTCATCTTCTTTATTCTCTTTATTTGGTCTTTGTCTATGCAAAAACATAACTATATCAGCATCCTGCTCTATAGATCCTGACTCTCTAAGGTCAGAAAGTCTAGGTTTATCCTGTCTTTGTTCAACCGCCCTTGAAAGCTGTGCTAAGGATATAACTGGCACATTAAGTTCTTTAGCCAAAGCCTTAAGCCCTCTTGAAATATCTGCTATCTCCTGCTCTCTTGTGCCATTTCTTCTTGACTGAGCACCGGAATGAATTAACTGCAAATAGTCAACAACTACAAGTTTTAAATCAATATTTTTTCCAGAAGTTTTGCTCATCTCAGCAAATTTATATTTCATCTGCCTAGCTTTTCCGCGTATCTCCATTATAGTTAATTGGCTTGAATCATCTATTAAAAGATTTGCCTGAGATAAACTATTAAATGTATTTCCAAGTTTAACCCATTCTTGTTTTTCTAAATCACCAGACCTTATTCTTGATAAACTTATTCTAGCCTTGCTTGCAATCAATCTTTCTACAAGCTGCATTCTGCTCATTTCAAGTGAAAAAAATCCTATTCCAAAACCAGCCGTTTCAATGTTTGTTATAACATGCTCAACGATATTAAGAGCAAAACTAGTTTTACCTACAGAAGGTCTTGCCGCAAGTATTATTAAGTCAGAAGGCTGAAATCCGTGAGTTACTTTATCCAATCCTATAAAACCGGAAGGAACTCCTGTAACTGTACCTTTATGTTTTTTTCTGCTTTCTATAGTAGTTAAAGCTTCATACAATAAATCTCTAATATGAATAAAATCATTATCTAATCTTCTTTGAGTAATCTCAAAAATTCTCTTTTCAGCAAAATCTGCTATTTCTTTTGTTTCAGAATCTTTTGCATCATAAGCAGACTTTTGTATATCCTGAGTTGCATTTATCAAATCTCTTAATAATGATTTTTCTGCTATAATCTCAGCATAATATTTAGCATTTTGATGGAATGGAGTACCATCTATAATACGCATTAAATATGCTTCATCATTTTGAATAATTTTTTCAAATAAATTATTCTCTTTAAGATATCTTAAAGTTGTTTCTGCATTTATAGCTATGCCTCTATTATGCATTTCTATAATGCTTTCATATAACATGCGATTTCTTTCACTGTAAAAATCAGAAGACTTTATTTTGGAGAGAGATACCGATATGGCTTGAGAATTTTGAAGCATTGCACCCAATAGAGACTCTTCAGCCTCTATTGAGCATGGTGTATTATTCATTGAATATTATGCCTATTGTTAGTATTGGGACAATTATTAAGCTTGAGCAGCTTCTGCACTTTCTTCTTTTACTTCTTCTTGTGCATCCATATTAACTACTTTAATTTTGATATTAGCATTAACGCTATGATATAATTTTATTTCAACTTCAAATTCGCCAAGTTCTTTAATATGTTTTTCCATATGAACATCGCGTTTGTTTATATCAATTTCTTTTTCTTTTAAAGCATCAACAATAGTTTGCTGACTAACAGAACCGTATAATTTACCATTTTCAGCCACTTTCATAGGTATAATTATACTAATATCAACTATTTTACCTTTAAGTATCTCAGCTTCCATTTTTCTTTTAGCTCTTTTTTTCTCTAAACTTTTTTGCATTTGAGCTAAAGTTCTTAAATTAGCAGCATTTTTTACAACTGCTATATTTCTTGGAATAAGGTAATTTCTTGCATAGCCGTCTTTTACTTTACATATATCACCTTCATAACCTAATGATATAAAATCTTTTTTTAAGATAACTTCCATTTGCCTTCTCCTTGATATAATACTCTATTAAAAATATAAATTAATTGCTAGTTTACAACCTATATATTATAACATATATCTATATAATAGCAAGCATTTAAATTCATAAATAACATATTATACCACCTAATCGTATATTGAAATAATTACAATAAATGATATAATTTTATTAGATATATCTAACAAAGGAGAAATTTAAAATGAAATATTCTATTGTTTATACAAGCAAAAGCGGAAATACTGAAAAATTGGCTTTAGCTATAAAAGAAGCTGCTAATGGAGAATGCTTACAATGCGTTAAAGCTGATGCTGCTGATAATGCTAAAATTAACGATTCTGATATAGTATTCGTTGGTGCTGGAAGTTATAAAGGTACTTGTGATGAAGCTGCTGGAAAGTTTATGCAGACATTAAAAAATAAAAAAGTATTTTTGTTTATGACTGTAGGCTATGGAGATAATCAGGAATATTATGATAAAATGCTCAATCCTGCTAAAACTTTCTTGGATTCTTCAAATAATTTAATTGGCACTTATGCATGCCAAGGACAATGGATAGAGGGACAAAAAAAGAATTTGGAAAATATGCTTGAAAAGGCTGCTACCGAAGATGAAAAAAAAGTTATACAGGGTAAATTAGCTAATCATGGAAACGCTATGGGACACCCTAATGCTGATGATTTAAACAAATTAAAAGAAATTGTGAAAGCATTATAAACTTAATTAGGTATTTATTTAATTAAAAAAACTCTCTGTAAATTAATAATTACAGAGAGTTTTTTATTACAAAAATCAAATTCTATCTAAATCTACGGGAAGTTCCAAAACTCTGACAGCATTCTCTAATGCAGTTCTCATAATATCTTCACTGCTCTCACCCCTAACCTCTGAAAGAACTTCTACAGTAAATGGTATGAATGAAGGCTCATTAGCTCTTCCTCTTACCTTTTGAGGAGTTAAATAAGGGGCATCTGTTTCTATTGTAAACATATCTTTAGGAACATATTTAGCAGCTTCTCTTATAAAATCATTTTTCATGTATGTAGCAGAACCTGAAAAAGATAATATATATCCTAAATCTAAAGCATTCTTAGCGTCCTCAACATTTCCGCTGAAACAGTGAAATATTCCTCTTTTTGGTATATCAGCTTCCTTTAATATTTTAAATGTATCTTTAAAAGCATCTCTGCTATGTATAAGTATAGGCAAATGCGTATTTTTAGCGGATTGGCATAATACCATAAAAAATTCCCTCTGCTCATTTCTATTATCATTGTTATGGTAATAATCAAGTCCTATCTCACCTATAGCATATACAGATTTATTTTTATTTTTTAAAGTTTTTTTATTTAAATTTTTTATTTTCAATTCAAAAGCTTTTATAGTATCTTCATCATTCTCATTAGCATAATCAGGATAATAACCTATACTAAAAAAAACTCCTTCCGCATCTGACAATATAAACATACGCTCATCTAAATCATTAGGATGAACTCCTATATCAACAAAATAAAATATACCAGCTTTATTAGCTCTCTCTAAAACATCATGCAATTCTTTACTCTTCTTAGATATATATGTAAGATGGCAATGGCTATCTATCATTAACTAACTCCAAAATCATTATTTTCTATTTATATTGCTAATAAAATTACTTATTTATAAACTAACCTCATCCTTTCAAATATCAGGCATCAGAAATTTTTATAAACTAGCTTTTAAAATATCAAACCAATTATTTTTATTAAAATAATATAAGTTTTATTCTTCTAAATTATCGTCATGAAGCAAATGAAAATGTACATGGAATACAGTTTGACCTGCTCCGGCTCCGCAATTATTTATAATTCTAAATGAATCCAATCCTTGTTCTTTAGCTACCTCTTTTATAGTTTCTAAAACTTTACCCATTAAAAAATCATCTATTTCTAATATATTTTTTGCATGAGGTTTTGGAACAATAAGCAAATGCACTTTAGCTTTAGGATTCAAATCTGCAAATACAACACAATACTCATTTTCTTTTATAAACTTAGAAGGTATTTCACCTTTTATTATTTTACAGAATATACAATCTTTACCTTCAATATAATTACTCATAACAAAAATCTCCTGCTTAAAAATAAAAATTATTTGAATAAATATAAACTATAATAAGAAATTAATCTATATATATATTGTAATTTATTTTAAAAAAATAATCAAATATTATTAATAATTATTACTAATAAGTATTGAAATTAATTTAATAGAATATATAATTACATAGTAAAAAATAATATGAAAAGGCTAAATATAAATGATAGAAAATTCATCGCCAGTTGCATTGGCATTATTTGGAGGAAGTATAACATTTGCTTTTACAGCATTAGGATCAGGACTTGTGTTTTTCTTTATGAAAGAAATAAAACCTAAAGTATTAGCATTAATGTATGGATTTGCTGCAGGCGTTATGACAGCGGCAAGTTTTTGGTCTTTGCTTGCACCATCAATAGAATTATCAGAAAACACTAATCTTCCTAATTGGCTAATACCAGTAGGAGGTTTTTTACTTGGTGCTTTTTTTATATGGATATTGGATAAAGTTTTGCCGCATATGCATATAGTAAATGGAAATGAAGAAAAAGAGGGAGCAAATGTTCAATTATCAAAAAGCATATTATTATTTTTAGCTATTACATTGCATAATATACCAGAAGGTTTAGCTGTTGGTGTAACATTTGGGGCTTTTTCTGTTGGAAATAGTGGCGTAACATTCAATGCTGCTTTAGCATTAGCACTTGGTATAGGATTACAAAACTTTCCAGAAGGTGCTGCTGTTTCTTTACCTTTAAAAACTTCAGGCATATCAAAATTAAAATCATTCTCACTCGGAGCAATATCTGGAATAGTAGAGCCTATTGCTGCCGTTATAGGTGCTTTGGCAGTTACAAAATTAACATTTATATTACCTATAGCTTTATCATTTTCAGCCGGTGCTATGATGTATGTTGTAATAGAAGAGCTTGTACCAGAAGCTGTTGCAGAAGAACATAACCACTTCGGTGTATTCGGATTTATATTCGGTTTCGCTATAATGATGGTTCTTGATGTAGCATTAGGATAATAAAATTAATTTTACATAGTAAAAGATTCGCCCAAATAAACCTTACGTGCTAATGGGTTATTGACTATTTCATCAGGAGTACCCTTTACCAATATTTGACCATTACCCATAATGTATGCTCTGTCTGTAATTCTCAAAGTTTCACGAACATTATGGTCTGTAATCAATATACCTAAACCTTTTTCCTTTAAAGAAGCTATTATATTTTGTATATCTATAACTGCTATAGGGTCAACTCCTGCAAAAGGTTCATCTAATAATATAAATTTAGGGTTAACAGTTAATGCTCTGGCTATCTCGCATCTTCTTCTCTCTCCTCCGGAAAGAGTATATCCTTTCTGCTTTCTAACATGTGTAATATTAAATTCGGCAAGAAGCATATCTGTTATATCCATTCTGTCCTTTTGAGTTAAATTTTTATTATATTCAAGTATAGAAAGTAAATTATCTTCTACAGAAAGTTTGCGGAATATAGAAGCCTCCTGAGGCAAATAACCTATTCCAAGTGTAGCTCTTTCATGCATATGAAGTTTAGTTATATCTAAATCATTTAGATAAACATTTCCAGCAGTTGCCATAACAAATCCAACCGTAATATAAAAACTAGTTGTTTTTCCAGCACCATTTGGACCTAAAAGCCCTACAACTTCACCTTGCTTTACACTATAAGAAATATCTCCTATAATCTTTCTTTTTCCATAATATTTTGTAAGATTTACAGCACGAATTTCATAAGGATTTGATTTATCGTAATTAAAGAAATTTTCTGCTGTTATTGGTTCTTTAGAGGATACATTATCAGCATTAAACTTTTCCTTTTTTTTGAAAATATCTAAAAATTTACTAATCATATATCCTCTCTGTATTTATATTATTTTATTTTTTATTATAAACTAATACTGCTGCTGCCATGTTTTTCAGTATCTAAATTACCAATAGCCTTATCAAATGTATAAAGATTTCTGCCTTTTAAATCACCTAAAATTTTAATTTTATCAAGTATATCATTAAATAATTCTTCTTCTTCAAGCTGCTCTTGTATAAACCAATCTAAAAATCTTAAAGTAATATAATCTTTTTTATCCATAGCACTTCCAACTAATTCATTTATACAAGACGTAACATATTGTTCATGTTTAAGTATAGTTTCAAATAAATCTTCCACAGATTTAAAATCATTCTGAGGAGCTGGCATATCAGTAATTGTAGCTTGTCCGCCTACTTTATTAATAAAATCTCTAAATTTTTCAAAGTGTTCTATTTCTTCTTTATAGTGTCCATATAAAAATTTACTGCATCCTTTTAAACCTTCTTTATCACACCAACCAGCCATATTGAAATAAAGACTTGCAGAATAAAGTTCTTTATTTAATTGTACATTCAATAATTTAATAGTATCCTCTTTTATTATAGACATAATAAAAACTCCTTTTTTATATTTTATAACCTATTATTATTTTATAATACCATATTAAATTTATCAAATAAAAAAATTAAATATATTAGTTTATTATAACATAGTTTTTTATAAATTATTGAATTATTGATATTTAAAACAGATAAATATTAAGAAAAAGAAAATAATATAATAAAAAAATTAGGGTATATTAAAAAAATAATATACCCTATAATTTTTAAGAAAAATTATGAACCATGTTCCTCAGTATCCAAATTACCTACAAACTTATCAAATGTATAAAGATTTCTGCCTTTCAAATCTCCTAAAATCTTAATCTTTTTTATAATATCATTGAATAATTCTTCTTCTTCCAACTGCTCCTCTACAAACCATTCTAAAAACTTTAATGTAACATAATCTTTATTGTCCATTGATATGCCTACAAGTTTATTAATACAAGAAGTTATATACTCTTCATGCTTAACTATCTTTTCAAATAATTCCTCAACAGAATTAAAATTATGCTCTGGGGCTTTCATCTCTCCCATTATAGCCTGTCCTCCGGCTTTATTTATATATTCTCTGAATTTCTCTAAATGAGTATGTTCCTCTGATGAATGATTATATAAAAACTTACTGCATCCTTTTAAGCCCTGTCTCTCACACCATCCAGCCATATTAAAATAAAGATTAGCTGAATAATGTTCTTCATTTAAATGATCATTTAATAATTTTACTGTTTCTTCTTTTATTATAGACATGATAACTCCTTTTAGATTTAACTAACATTATATTATAACATTCTAACAAATTTAACAATATATATCATAGAATATAAACAAATAAAATAGTATAATATTCATTATTATTAAGATTATAAAATAATTAATGAACATTTATAACAATTTTTATAATAAAAATAATATGCAATAAAAAAGCAGCCATATTAAAAAACAATATGACTGCTGGGATTAAATAAAATTTATTAATTTTTTAACTTAAAATACTCTATAGCATTGATAAGCTCATTAGCCTCATTTAATAATGATTCTGATGCAGATGTAGCCTCAGTAACCAAAGCAGCATTCTTTTGAACAGCTGAATCCATACTATTAATTGCCGCATTAATTTGTTCTATTCCTTTTTCCTGTTCTTGTGCTGCTATATTAATTTTTTCCATTAAACTAGAAGCACTATCCATTTTCTCTGATATTTCAATGAATATATCTTTTGATTCTTTAACACTTTTAGCAGCTAAATGTATTTTCTCATTACTGTCTGTTATTAATGATGTAATATTTTTTACTGATTCCTGAGTATTTTGTGCCAAGTTTCTTACTTCACTAGCTACAACAGCGAAACCTCTTCCTTGTTCACCAGCACGAGCTGCCTCTACAGAAGCATTTAAAGCAAGTATATTAGTTTGAAATGCAATTCCTTCTATAAGCTTAGTAATATCCATAATTTTATTACTAGCCTCATAAACATCATCCATCTTACTAACACTATCTTCTACTATTTCTCCTGCTTTATTTAAATATTCTTTAGCATCAGATACCATAATTGTACTTGTTGATACATTTCCTGCAGATTCTTTAATAGCACTAGCCATTTGATTCATAGATGCTGCTGTTTCTTCTAAACTGGAAGCCTGAGATTCTGTTCTTTGAGATAAATCATTATTTCCAACCAAAACTTCATTTGCTGCTGTAGAAACTTGTTCTGCTGAATTTTTAACTGTATTGATTACCTTATTAAAATTACTCATAGCCTTATCCCAACCTCTGGCTATATCTCCCCATTCATCTCTTCTATTATTGAAATTTGCAGGTATTTCTTTAGTTAAGTCTCCGTCAGCCATAGCTAAAATATCTTTTGCTAAAAGATTTATGATACTGGATACTTTTTTTCCAACTATAGATGGAATTAGTAAAGAAAATACAACAATAATGAAAAACAATATTATTATAGATATATTTCTCATAATATTAGCATCTCTTAATATTACATCTTTTGAAGATGCTATTTCTAATCCCCAATATACACCTTTAGCTATTTCTATAGGAGAAAAGGCATATGTAAGACTTTCTCCTGAAACATCGCTATTAGCATCTATTATTTTAAATTTTCCAGCTTTAATATCTTCCAATACATTAAATTTAGAATAATGAGGATATGCATCATAAACTTTTTGCATAATAGTATTTGTATCAAATGTATCGTATACAATTACTCCATTTTGATCATATAAAGAAGCCGTAGTATCCTCAAAAAGCGAAATACCTTCCAATAAAGAAGTAATAGAATCTATAAAAATATCAACATATATCACACCTATAAATTTATTGTCCGGTTTTATAGGTATACATAATGTGAACAATTTTGTGTCTTTATTAACTGTAGAATTATATACTCCAGATACATATACCTCTCCTGTTCTTTTAGGCTCTGTATAATAATCCACATTGAATGTATCTATAGATAAATATGATTCTCCCTTCTTTGATATATAATAATTAAATCTTCCATTAGCAGCTTTATAATCCAAATCATTAATATAAGCCTCATCATTATCAATGGCATTAGGTTCAAATGCTATTGAAAGTCCATTTATATCATCAGGCAAATTTTCAAAAAATACTGATGTTATCTGCTTATAAGAATCTCTATCTCTTATACCTAATTTATATAAATTTTCTATATTAATTTTAAGTCCCATTACATTATATAAATGCTTTTCTATATTAAATTTTACATTTTGAGCTTCTTTTAAAGATGATTCCTCTAATACCTTATAAGACAAATTCTTGCTTATTTTACCAGTATATATTTGAATAACTAAATTTGAGATAATAGTTACCAATATAATAGGCAATAGTATTGAAATTGTAATTTTAACCCTACCTTTTTAAACATATATAAGCTCCATTAGATATTAATTTTAATAAATGCTGTTTATTAATAAAATTTGCTGCCCTCACTCATCACAATTCTTACAGTATAACATTAATTTAATTTCATATAAAGCTAAAAAATTATATTTTTGTAATATTTTTTAACAAAAAAAAATAATATTTAACCTATAAATATTAGTAACTCAAAATATTATATTTAGTAAAATACAATATCACTATTTTTTTATTTTTTTATTTAAATAATTAATATTCCAAATTTGTAATTAATAATCATATATTTGTTTCATTTATAAAACATATTGTTTAGATTAAATCATTTTTTATTGTGATATACTCCCTATACCTACAATAATATACTAAATTGTATTCGGATAGCTTTTATGTTCCTAAATATATTAAAAATAGTAAAATTATAAATACCATAATATATAACTTAATACTTCTAATAGTAAAAAAATAAAAAAAATGCTTGATTTTTTATCATTCTACTAATAGAATGCATAGGTATATTTTTTAAAAACAATTTTATTAAATGGAGAAATAATTATGAGTTTCAGAGAAAACAGTTCTTTAAGGAGCGACAGAGTATTAAAAGGTGATGAAAGAGCACCAAACAGATCTTTATTCTACTCTATGGGTTATACAGATGAAGAATTAAAAAGACCTCTGATTGGAATTATTTCTGCATATAGTGAAATTGTACCTGGACATATACATCTTGATAAACTTTCTCAGGCTGTTAAAACAGGAGTTTTAATAGGAGGAGGTACTCCAATACTTATACCTGCAATAGGAGTTTGTGACGGAATAGCTATGGGACACTTAGGAATGAAATATTCACTTCCTTCAAGAGAATTAATAGCTGATTCTGTTGAAAGTATGGTTATAGCACATGGTTTAGACGGAGTTGTACTTGTTCCTAACTGCGATAAAATAGTTCCTGGTATGATAATGGGACTTTTAAGAATGAATATACCTGGAATAGTGATAAGCGGAGGAGCTATGCTTCCAGGTGATCATGGCGATGAAAAAGTAAGCTTATCAAATATATTCGAGGCTGTAGGAGCTAAAAAAGCTAATCTTATAAATGATGCCGAACTAGAAGAATATGCACAAAACACTTGTCCTAGCTGCGGTTCTTGTGCCGGTATGTACACTGCTAATAGTATGAACTGTCTTTCTGAGGCATTAGGTATAGCTTTACCAGGAAACGGAACAATACCTGCTGTTTATTCTGCTAGAACTTTACTTGCTAAGAAAGCCGGTATGCAGGTTATGGAATTATTAAAAAAAGATATAAAACCTTTAGATATAATAACTCCTGAATCTTTCAAAAATGCACTTGCTGTAGATATGGCATTAGGATGTTCTACAAATAGCGTACTTCACTTACTTGCTATAGCTAATGAGGCAGGAATAGAATTAGACTTAAAAATCATAAATGAAGTAAGCGATCGTACTCCTAACCTTTGTCATTTGGCACCTGCTGGACATAACTATATAGAAGACTTATACAAAGCCGGCGGAATACCTGCTGTTATGAAAGAGCTTGATAAAGGCGGATTTATAAACACTTCTCTTATGACTGCTACAGGTAAAACAATAGCTGAAAATATAAAAGATGCTGTTAACAAAAACAATAATGTTTTAAGAAATATAGAAAACCCTTACAGTAAAACTGGCGGTATAGCAATACTTTGGGGAAATATAGCTAAAGACGGTTGCGTTGTTAAACGTTCTGCCGTTGCTGATGAAATGCTTATACATAAAGGACCTGCTAGAGTATTTGACTCTGAAGAATCTGCAATAGCTGCTATATACGCTGGTAAAATAAATAAAGGCGATGTTGTTGTTATAAGATATGAAGGACCAAAAGGCGGACCTGGTATGCGTGAGATGTTAAACCCTACTTCTGCACTTGCTGGTATGAAATTAGATAAAGATGTTGCTTTGATAACTGACGGAAGATTCTCAGGTGCTTCAAGAGGAGCATCTATAGGTCACGTTTCTCCAGAAGCTGCAAGCGGCGGAGAAATAGCATTCATAAAAGAAAATGACATCATAAGTATAGATATACCTAATCATAAAATCAATTTAGAGATCTCTGATGAAGAAATGGAAAAAAGAAGAAAAGAGATTCCTATTAAACCTTTAGAAGAAATTAGAGGCTGGCTTGGAAGATATAGAAAACTTGTTCAGTCTGCTAATACTGGTGCTGTATTAAAATAATTATAATTAATAATTAGATGTTATAGGATTTATTTTAATTCTATAACATCATATAAAGCACTATTAATCTAAAAGTCATTATAAAAAATTAATATTACAGACTGCTTGAATACCTATCTTTTAAGCCAGGATAAAAATTGTTTAGTTTATAGCTGATATAAGCTTAGACTAAATTTATTTTAAATAAATTTTTTTAAAGGAGAAAAGTATGATTATTAAAAATTAATTTTATAAAGCAATAAACTTATCTTATAATTAATTATAGATATTGTAAAACTATATTATTAAATATTTATAATGTTTTATTATTTGTGGTGGCTTTGCCCCCACCCCCCCAGTTCTTTTGTTGGCACAAAGAACCAAAAAGACTGCAATTTATTATACATTATATATAACAAAACATATCAAATATTATAGATTTCATAATATCTGTAAAATAACAAACATTATGTTTTTCTAATTAAAAAATAAGTATCTTAATTTTATAAAACAATATCAAAAACGAAAAAATAATTAAACAATAATAAAGGATAATTAAAAATGAAAACATTAAAACAAATAAGTAATTTCTTTGGTAAATATATGTCAGTTATAGTATTAGTAGTAGCAGCAGTATCTTTATTCTTTCCAAAATCTGTAAGCTTTATAAAAACAACTTATGTTAACTATCTTCTTATGACTTCAATGTTCTGTATGGGTATAACATTAAAATTGGAAGATTTCAAAGTATTATTTACAAGACCAAAAGATATAGTTATAGGAGCAATAGCACAATTTACTATAATGCCGTTACTTGCATTCCTACTTTCTTTAGCCTTCAGACTTCCTCCTGAACTTGCTATAGGTGTAATACTTGTAGGCACCTGTCCAGGCGGAATATCATCAAATGTTATAACCTATTTAGCAAAAGGAGATGTGCCTTTGTCTGTGGGTATGACTTCTGTATCAACAATACTTGCACCTTTAGCAACTCCGCTTCTTACCCTACTCTATGCAGGTGAAAAAATAGATGTTAATGCTGTAAGCATGTTTATATCAATACTTCAGGTTGTTATAGCTCCTATAGTATTGGGATTTGTTATAAATAAATTCTTTCATAAATTCGTTGATCACTTCAAAGATGTACTTCCTTTAATATCAGTAGTGGCAGTTGTGGCAATAGTAGCTGCTGTAGTATCTGCAAACTCACAAAGACTTATGCAGGTTGGACATTTAGTAGTTATAGTTATAATAATACATAATACTTTAGGATATATGCTTGGATATTTCTTAGGAAAGGTATGCAAATTCAATAATGCTAAATGCAAAACTATATCCATAGAAGTTGGTATGCAGAATGCAGGATTAGCTTCATCACTTGCTTCAACACATTTTGCTTATATGGCTTTGGCTGCTGTACCCGGTGCTATAGGAAGCGTATGGCATTGTATATCAGGTTCAATAGTTGCTAATATAATGGCGGCAAGAACAAGAGAATAAAATTTATTAGCGGTAAACTATAAGATTATAATTAAGTTTACCACTTAAAAACAAATAACAATAATAAAAAATAATATTAATTAAAGGATAACAAAAATGAGTACAGAAAATTTATTTTTAACTAACTTCAGTATAGGAAGCGATGCTTATAAAGATATATACGATATATGTTCAAACTATGGAAAAAAAGCTGTTATAATATCCGGTAAAAAATCTATGCAGGCATCAATAGAATCAATATTAAACAATGTAAAAGATATAACCATAACAGGAATGTTTCATTACGGCGATAAATCAACTTTTGAAAATGTAGATTTACTAAAAAATAAGCAGGCAGTAATGGAAGCTGATATGATATTTGCAGTAGGAGGAGGAAGAGCATTAGATACATCAAAAGTTTTAGCATATACAATAAATAAGCCTATATTTACTTTTCCAACATTAGCTTCAAATTGTGCTGCTGTAACTAGTATTTCTGTTGTTTATAATAATGACGGAAGTTTCAAAAAAATGTTTGCTGATAAAAGACCTCCTTTGCATACATTTATAAATACTGATATCATATTAAATTCACCTGAGAATTATTTTAGAGCAGGTATAGGTAATGCAGTTTCTAAACAGTATGAGGCATTATTCTCAACAAGAAATGAGAATTTAAATTATCAAAATTTCTTAGCAGTAGAGATAATAAAAAACTGTTCTAATGATATATTAAAACATTATTCAGAAGCTATAAATGATTTTCAAAATAAAAAAGTAACAGAAGTTTTGAATAGAGTAATACTTCATATAATATACACAACAGTCTTAACTTCAGTAATGGCAAAAGATGATTATCATATATCTTTAGCACATGGAATGCATAACGGACTTACAAAAGTAAAAAGAATAGGAGATAAATTGCTTCATGGCGAATTGGTATCTTATGGCATATTATTACTTCTCACTATGGACAAACAATATGAAGAAAGAGAGAATATTTTTAAATTTAATAAATCTATATCTCTTCCTACATGCTTAAAAGATATAGGAATAAATAAAGCAAGTTTAGAAGATGAAGATTTAAATAATGTATTGGAAACAGCTCTTTGCGGAAAAGATTTAAATACTAGTCCGTATAAAGTTGATAAAAATATGATATTGAAAGCTATAATAGATTTAGAAGATTTTAATAATAAACAATGATAAAAAATAATTTATAAAAAGGATGATAAAATGAAAACATTAAAACAAATAAGTAATTTCTTTGGTAAGTATATGGCTGTGATAGTATTAATAGTGGCAGCAGTATCATTATTCTTTCCAAAAACAGTAAGCTTTATCAAAACAAGTTATGTTAACTATCTTCTTATGATAGTAATGTTCGGTATGGGACTAACATTAAAGCTTGAAGATTTTAAAGTGGTATTCACAAGACCAAAAGATATAATAATAGGAGCAATAGCACAATTTACTATAATGCCTTTACTTGCTTTCTTACTCTCTATGGTTTTTAAACTTCCTCCTGAACTTGCTGTAGGAGTTATACTTGTAGGAACTTGTCCTGGAGGCACTTCATCAAATGTTATGACTTATTTAGCTAACGGAGATGTTGCTTTATCTGTAGGCATGACTTCTGTATCAACAATACTTGCACCTTTTGCAACTCCACTACTCACTTTATTATATGCAGGACAAAAGGTTGATGTTAATGCTGTGAGTATGTTTGTATCAATAGTACAGGTTGTTATACTTCCTATAGCTTTAGGTTTTATAATAAATAAATTCTTATATAAGTTTACTAACAGTATAAAAGAAATACTTCCTTTAATATCAGTACTTGCAATTGTGGCAATAGTAGCTGCTGTAGTATCAGCAAACTCACAAAGATTAATGCAGGTTGGTTATTTAGTTATAATAGTAGTTGTACTTCATAATTGTTTAGGATACTTATGCGGTTATTTATTGGGTAAATTATTCAGATTAAATAATGCTAAATGCAAAGCAGTATCAATAGAAGTTGGAATGCAGAACTCTGGACTTGCAACTTCACTTGCTGCAACTCATTTTGCTTCAATGCCTTTAGCAACAGTACCCGGAGCAATATTCAGCGTATGGCATAATATATCAGGTTCAATAGTAGCTAATATAATGGCTTCCAAAATAAAAGATTGATAATATAAAAATAATAATTATGTGTTTGGATATATTGTCTAAATACATAATTATTTTTTTATTTTTGTAAATAATAAAATACAATAATTTCAGTATAATTAATACTAATAAAAATAATTGAAAAATATTATATATAGTATAAAATATCATATCAATTTTTAAATTATTATTGATTTATTGGAGGAAAAGAATATGAAACACACTTTAGAAGGGTCATACACCCCTAAAAACATCGAGGACAAATTATATAATTTCTGGAAAAGCAGCGGATTTTTCCATGCTGTTATGGATAAAAATAAAGAGCCATATTCTATAGTCATACCTCCTCCAAATGTTACAGGCGTACTTCATATGGGACATGGTCTTAATAATACGCTTCAGGATATACTTATAAGATTCCATAGAATGCTTGGAAAATGTACTTTATGGATGCCGGGAACAGATCATGCTGGTATTGCTACTCAAAACGTTGTAGAGAGAAGATTAAAGGCAGAAGGCAAAAATAAACATGATTTAGGAAGAGAAGCATTCGTTAAAAAAACTTGGGAAGTAGCTAATGAACATCACTCTATCATAGTAAAACAATTAGAGAAAATAGGATGTTCATGCGATTGGGACAGAGAAAGATTTACTCTTGATGAAGGACTTAGTAATGCTGTAAGAGAGGTATTTGTTGAGCTTTATAATCAGGGTTTAATATATAGAGGAAAATATCTTATTAACTATTGTCCTAGCTGCGGTACTGCTTTGGCTAATGATGAAGTAGAACATGAAGAAGTAGCAGGTGCTTTATATCATGTTAAATACCAAATAGAAGGAAAAGATGAATATATTGAAATAGCTACTACAAGACCTGAAACTATTTTGGCTGACGTTGCTATTGCTGTTCACCCAGATGATGAAAGATATGCTCATCTTACAGAACAAGATGTTTTAATACTTCCTATAGTAGGCAGAAAATTAAGACTTGTAAAAGATACTTATGTTGATAAAGAGTTTGGTACAGGAGCTTTAAAAATCACTCCAGCACATGACCCTAATGACTTTGCTATAGCTCAAAGACATAATTTAGAAATAATAAATATACTTAATGCAGACGGTACATTCAATGAAAATACACCTTCTAATTATCAAGGTAAAACAGTTAAAGAGGCAAGAGCTTTAATAATACATGAACTTGAAAAAATAGGTGCTTTCGTTGGTAAAGATAATATTAAACACCAAGTAGGACACTGTTATAGATGTCATAATGTTGTAGAGCCTTATTACAGCGATCAATGGTTTGTAAAAATGAAGCCTTTAGCAGAAAAAGCATACAAGGCTGTTAATGACGGAAATACAAAAATATATCCTGAAAGATGGATTAACACTTATAATCACTGGATGACTGATATCAGAGATTGGTGTATAAGCAGACAATTATGGTGGGGACATAGAATACCTGTTTGGTACTGTGATGACTGCGGTGAGATGATGGTATCAAAAAAAGATATTACAGAATGTACTAAATGTAAATCTAAAAATATTCATCAGGATGAAGATGTACTTGATACTTGGTTTTCTTCTTGGTTATGGCCTTTCTCTACTTTCGGATGGCCTGAAGTTAATGAAGAATTAAAATACTTCTACCCTACTACTGCACTTGTTACAGGTTATGATATATTATTCTTCTGGGTTGCTAGAATGATTATGGCAGGAACTCATTTTATGAATGATGTGCCTTTCAAAGATGTTTATCTTAACGGACTTATAAGAGATAAAATCGGAAGAAAAATGTCTAAGAGTTTAGGAAACGGTATTGACCCAATAGAAATTATTGATGAACATGGAGCCGATGCATTCAGATTTACTTTATCATTCATAACTTCATTAGGAGGTCAGGATATTTGGCTTGACAGAGAGCTTTTCAAAATGGGCGGAAAGTTTGCTAATAAAATATACAACAGTGCTAAATATATTTTTGGTAACATTGATAATAATGCCAATATAAAAGATTTAGATACTTACACTCTTGAAAATAAAGATAAATGGATATTATCAAGACTTCAGAAAGCTATTGAATCAACTACTCAAAAATTAAAAGAGTATAGATTCGATGAGACTTCTCAAACAATTTATAAATTCTATTGGAATGAATTCTGTGATTGGTATATAGAGATAAGCAAATTCGATTTAAAAGATGAAAGCAAGAAAGAAAAAACTATTGCTGTTCTTTTATATGTACTTGAAGAATCAATGGCTATGATTCACCCATTCATGCCGTTTATCACAGAAGAAATTTATTCTAATTTACCAAAGCATAATATTGATTCAAAAGCATTAATGATTAGAGAGTATCCAAAAGCTAATGCTAAATATATATTTGAAGATATAGAAAAAGATTTCAACTTGATTCAGGATATAGTGTCAGGAATAAGAAATTCCCGTTCATCATTTAATTTGCCTCCGAACAAAAAACTTGATGTAATAATTCGCTATACTTCAGATTATTTCAAAAACACAGCAGAAAGCTATAAGGATATTATATCATCGCTTTCGCTTACAGAATCATTGAATATAGTTTCATCAAAAGACAGTGAAAGAAACAAGGGTTCATTCGTTAAAGTATTTGAAGGCGGTGAAATCAATGTTAATCTTGTAGGCATCATAGATTTAGAAGCAGAGAAGAAAAGATTAGAAAAAGAAGCTGCAGGATACAAAAAAGATTTAGAAGCTGTAAACAGAAAACTTTCTAATGAAAACTTTATGAGCAAAGCTAAACAGGAAGCTATTGACACAGAAAACAGAAAGAAAAAAGAGTTTGAAGATAAATTAAAAGGTATAGAGGAAGTTTTATCTTCTCTATAATTTTTAATAATATTTTATAATTAAAAACTTGGCTTATGTTTGTTAATGTAAGTCAAGTTTTTTTATTTAAAAAATTTACTATTGACAAATAATTATTATTTAATATTATAAAAAATAACTACGGAATGTAATTATGGAAATAAAAGATTTAGCAGGATTATCTGAACCTCTAAAAAAATTAGCAGAAACTATTTCTAATGCTATTGGAAAATTATATGAACCAACGCATATTAAAAGAATTGCAAAAGCAGAATCATTTAAAAGAGATTTAGAATTAAAAGATAAAATAAAAGAAATAAACGAAATCTCTAATGTATTAAAAGATAAAGAAATAGTCAATGTTAATTATAATACAGATAATGTTTCTTTAGACAATAAACCGCTATTAGAAAGAACATATAATAGACTTTTATATCAGGAAATAGAAAGAACAAATAATATTGATAATATTGTAATAAAAGTTATTGAAAAATTAAAAGATGAAGAAAAAGTTTCTGATGCCCCTGTAGATAAAGATTGGACTAAAAAATTTTTTAATATAGCACAAGATATAAGCGATGAATATATGCAGGAATTATGGGCTAGAATATTGGCAGGAGAAATAAAACAGCCTAATAGCTTTTCGCTTAGAACTTTAGAAACATTAAAAAATATATCTAAGGAAGAAGCAGAACTTTATGTAAAGGTATCAAAGTTTTTATTCTATAGTATTAATAGCGATTATTGTTTATTTAAAAATATACCTTTATTGGAAAAATACAATATTAAATTTTCCGATATATTAAAACTTATGGATGCAGGTTTGTTTGTCAGCATCGAAAAATTGGCTATTAGTATTTTTGAAAACTTAATAACTATATCGAATAATAATTATCTTTTTAATATAAAATTAATAAATAGTATTAATGTATTTGATATGAATAATCCTATTAATAGTCATCAAATTCCAATATATAAAATATCTGAAGCAGGCAAAGAAATATTAAAATTAATAGATGAAAAGTGTTCAAATGATGACTTTTTTATTGATAATGTCAAATATATAAAGAAAAACTATTGGAATGTAGAACTTATATTAAAAAAAATAGAAAAAATAGATTTTGAAAAAGGTTTTATACATACTAAAGGTAATAATTTAATTGATAGTATATAAAACACTTCCATTATTTTAAAAAATATATTTGCATTAATAAACATCAAAATTACTCCCATTCATTTTCAAGCCTTATATATAAAGCAAAAAATATAAGTGATTATAAGCTCATATTTCATACTGATATAAACTTATAAAATTTGTATATAGTATAAACTTTTTTTAAGGTGCAATAATAATGAATGATAAAAAAAGATACTATTCTATAATACCAGCTGAAGTAAAATACAATAAAAAATTAAAAGCTATTTCAAGACTTTTGTATGCAGAAATAGCTTCTCTGACTAATGATAAAGGCTACTGCTGGGCTTCAAATGCATACTTTGCTGAACTTTATTCTGTAAGCAAAAGCACCATATCAAGATGCATATCAGAGTTAAAAGAGAACGGTTATATAAAAATAGACTATGAAAGAAAAAACACCAACATTGAAAAAAGAAAAATATTTATAAACAGCATATCAGACAGGGTATCATCAAAATTGACAAGGGGGTATAGTCAAAATAATCAAGGGGGTATTGTCAAAAAAGTCAAAGATAATAATAAATTTAATATTAAAAAGAATAAAGAGTCTCACTCTGAATTTGATTTGTTTGTAAATGAACTTTCTAAAGTTTTTTACAGACTCACATTCAATAAAGCAGACAGCCTCTCAAAAATACATTGCTTCAAAACCAAAGAAAAACAGGAAGAATTAATAAATATATTTAACAACAGACGCTTTTGCTGGAAGGACTCTATAAAGTATGCTGAAATAAGAGTAAAAGACAAAAATAATATATCAGCTATTTGGCTTGATTTTATAAGCTATTTAAAAGTGTATTTAATAAACGGAGATAAAGAAAAACTTATAAAAAGGCATTACACTAAAGATGAATTATTAAAACGCGAAAAAAGATTAAAAGAAATAGAAAATATAAAATTACAAAAAGAAAGAGAAGAACAAAAAATACTGCTTGAAGAAGAAAAGAAGCTCGGTATAGATAATATGACAGAAGATGAAATTATAGAGTTTACTAAAAACCGTTTTAAACATCTTAAACGATGCTGACAAGTTTTGTTATATAATTTTTAATTAAGTTAGTTTTTTATTATTGACAAAAAAATCAAATACTAATTATACAAATAGAGGTTATCAAAAATATATTAATAGCAGTATTAAAATCCAAACCTAGATAATTAAAAAGTTTATCAGCTTCATCTTTTAATTTATCATCAATTTTAATAGTTATTTATGACATTTATATTACTCCATAGATATTTATTATATCTGTAAACTAATTACATACAATATTATTTCGTTAGGTTAGTCAATTAAAAAATTAAGTCTATACAAAATATATTTATATAGACTTAAAAAATAATTAATTTCTAATTAAGACATCAATGCTTCTGTTTTTGTATAAAGCTATTGATACAATTAATGTTATAATCTCGCTTATAGGAAGAACCAAAACAAGACCTAAAAATCCTAATACATTTGGTAATGTTAATACCAGCAAAACAGGTAAAATTAAAGTTCTTAAAGCAGCAATCAAAGCAGATGCTCCAGCCTTTTGAATAGAAGTATAATAGGCACTCATTATTATATTTATACCAACGCATATAAAAATTGGTATAGATGCCCTTACAAAAAACATAGCATCTTCAGCAGTTTTTGAATCTATATTTTTTAATAAAGCATTAACTAATATACTTGGATTTATAAGCAATATTACAGAAGCTGATATTGATAATGATGAAACAAATATCATTCCCATTCTTAGAAAATCTCTCATCTTGTTTTTATTTTTAGCTCCGTAAGAAACACTGATTAAAGATGATAAAATCTCTCCAACATCGCTGGCTATCATTATAAAAAATGTAATTATATAATTGGCAGCAGAGTAAATAAGTATTCCATTGTTTCCTAATATTTTGTATGCTGTTATATTGAATAGCCATGGTATTATTCCGGAAGAAATATTGCTTAGAAATTCAGAAAAACCATTTAATATAGCTTTGAATATATAATTCCAGCCTCCGTATACTTTTATGATTTTTATTCTGCATTTAGGATTCAAAAAATATGAAAGCCCTATAATAAATGAAATAATATATGAAAAAGCTGTAGCCCAAGCAGCACCTGAAATACCTAATTTTAATACCACTATAAATATAGCATCTAATATTATGTTTATTAAAGATGAAGTTATAAACATTAATGATGCAAATTTTGGAGAACCATTTAGTCTTATAAATTGACTGAATACATAAGCCATTCCCCAAAAGAATACCGCTGCAATAACACCGTTAATATATTCTAATGAAAAATTATATATGTTTCCATGTGCTCCGAATAATGGAAGCAATGTTTCTCTAAATATATAAATTAATATTAATACAGGAGTAGTTAAAGTAACAACTGTTATTAAAGTTTGAGTGAATATTAAACTCGCACGTCTCATATTATTTTCACCAATACATTTTCCTGCTATAGCAATTGAACCTAATGTAAGCATGACGTATAAAGCAAATGATAAAGCTGTTATTGGCCAAACAATACCTATTGCTGAAAAGGCTTCTGATGATATGAAATTAGCTACGAATAAACCGTCTATAAATACTGCTGAACTTTCTGTAAGCATTCCAACCATACTTGGAACTGCATAGTTTATAAATATTTTTTTACTAGAGTTTTCTTTTAAAACTTTATTATTAAGCTGCATAGTACACCTCATAGATTGGTATATACCTAAATAAATATACTTTGTCAGAAATATTTTTTTAATTTTAAATATCTGCCCAACACGCTGTGTGCTTAAGCACCACACCTCTTATTTTGCCGACGTAGGCAACCCGCCTATGACGTTTGTAATTGCACTTTTTGCAACTTTTTGCGGCGGGAAAAAGTTGAATAAAAAAATTGACAAAGTTAAAAATTTTTTAGTATATATATTTTTAAAATGTTTTTATAGATTAAATTGATTGATTATTGAAAAAATTAGAATACTTTTATAAGTGATTTATATATAAAGAATAATATATTAAGTTTTAAAATTAAAGAGCCTAACATTTATTTATCCCCATTAATAAAATAAATTATAGTCCGATTTTTTACTAATTAGTATAATGTATTTTTATTTTTATGTCAAGGTTATATGACTATGTAATTATAATCAGTATTTACTTTATTTTCATATTTGTTATAATCGCTTCTCCCAATATGAAAATATAAAAAGGAACTATGAAAAAAATGAAAACATTACTTACTTTTATTTTACTATCTATCATTATGACGGCATCGGTATTTGGTATGTACGGATATAATAATGATTGGATAGATTTTTTAGTAGACAGCAGTCAGCTTAGGGCTAGAATGGATCAATTCGGTTTTATATTAGGCAATGATAATATTAGAGGTACTTTAGGTTTTAAAGCGGACACGGGATCATTCGGCAATATAATGAATTATGTTAATAATGGAAAATCATCATTAGATGCAACAGTTTCTGCCGGTTTAGCTTATACTTCAAATCCAATAAGCATTGGTATAGGATATAATTACACTTATATAGATTCTCAATTAGATGTGCATACTCCTGTACTTTTATTGAATGCATTAGATAACAGCTTAAGAATATGTATTCCTTTTCAAATATCAAGTTCTAAAAATGTAGAAAATTCTGATTATTTAGGTTTAAGTACGACAACAGAAATGAGATACTATACAGGAAAAGATTCAATTAATGCTGTTAGGCTTTATATCAATTATGGAAAAAATTTATATAAAAACGGAACAATTGTAAATTCAGCTTCTTCTTTCGGTTTTGAATTAAGATTTTATTTTATTCCTGTTACTATTGAAACAGTTTGGATTAATCCTTTTATAAAAATATTATATGCTTCATCATTGGATGCAAAGGGTAAGGGAGTTATTGATGAGAATATAGACAATTTAGTAAATGTTCAATCTCACAGCAGAATATTGTACTCATATAATGCCAATGAAATATATGAATCAAATCCGTATATTGTGCGAATAACTCAGGCATTATCATTATATGCAAGTTCAGAATTTGCAACTTTATATTTTGAACCCAGCATTGGTTATAAAATTATATACAATGGGAAAAAAGGAGGAAATCTTATACATACTCTCACTTGGGGAGCTTATTCGGAAGTAAGGCTGCATCCTGTAAAAGATTTAGAATGGTATTTTGAAATGGGTGTAAACAGCGGTGCTAATAATTCAATTCCTGTTAACTTTAGATCTGCCACAGGAATTAATTGGTATTTGCCTAAAATATAATTAATATGCCGAAATGATTTTTAATTTGATAAGATTAATCATTTCGGTATATATATTGAAATCAATCTTCAATCAAAAGATCAGCACTTCTGTTTTTGTATAATGCAAATGAAACTATTAAAGTAACAACTTCGCTTATAGGAAGAACCAAAACCAAACCAATAAAACCAAATATGTTCGGCAAAGTCAATACTAAAGAAATAGGTAAAATCATACTTCTTAAAGCAGCAACAATAGCAGAAGCTCCCGCCTTTTGTACCGATGTATAATAGGCACTCATTATAACATTGATTCCAACTCCTATAAATGTAGGTATTGAAGTACGTACAAAAAACATAGCATCTTCAAAAGTTTGATTATCAACATTCTTCAAAAGAGTATTAACAAGAAGACTAGGATTAATTAAAAGCACAACAGAAGCAAGTATTGATATAAAAGAAATTAAAGATACAGATATTTTTAAAAAGTCTTTCATTCTGTTTTTATTTCTAGCACCATAAGAAACACTAACTAAAGGTTCTAATGCCTCTCCTACCGAATAAGCAAGCATTATAAAAAACATAATAGCATAATTTGCAACAGAGTACGCCAATATTCCTCTATTGCCTGAAATATTGTAAGCTGTGATATTAAACAGCCAAGGAATAAGACCAGATGAAAGATTGCTTAAAAACTCTGAAAATCCATTAAAAGCAGCCTTTATTATATATATCCATCCTCCGTAAACTTTTATGATTCTTAATCTGCAATTCGGTTTGAAGAAATATAATAACCCCATTATAAAAGCTATAATCTGCGATATTGCCGTAGCCCAAGCAGCACCTGCTATTCCAAAATGAAAAACTATAATAAAAAGAGGGTCCAATATCATATTCACTATAGATGATATTATAAACATAGAAGATGCAAATTTAGGTGCTCCGTTAAGCCTTACAAATTGACTAAGTACATAGGCCATTCCCCAAAAGAATGTAGCAAAAAGCACGCCCTCAATATAATCTAATGATAAATTATAAACCTTTCCATGTGCCCCAAAAATAGGAAGTAAAGATTCTCTAAATATATAAACTACAATAAGAGGAAAACTTGCTATTGTAAGAACCACTATTAAAGTTTGAGTAAATATTAAATTAGCACGTCTTATATTATTTTCGCCTATGCATTTACCGGCAAGAGCAACGGAGCCTATTGTAAGCATTACATATATACCGAATGATAATGCCGTTATAGGCCAAACTATATTAATTGCAGTAAAAGCTTCCGGAGATATGAAATGCGCCACAAAAAAACCATCTACGAATACTGCCGCACTTCCCATTATCATGCCTAATATGCTAGGCACAGCAAATTTAGAAAACAAGCTGATACTGCTGTTATCTATCAAAGTTTTATGATTAAGTTCCATTTTTTATTCCTTAAAATCAAGAACATACAAATTAAGAAAATATAATTAAGTCTTTTATACCAATTCTATAGAAAAGAAAAATAATGAGTTAAACGAAATTTAGAGGATATAAAAATATCTATTAATAGTTTAAATAAAATACTATAAAAACAAATAAACATTTTACTACAACCTTATAAGATTTTTATATATTAATAGTATGTTTTTAGACTAAGCCAAGTATAATATTTTATATGATTATGTCAAGCTGGTATTTAAAATATTTTTAAGTATATTATAATATAGCTAAAAATCACGGAGATATAAAAATGAATTTTAAAAAAGTAAAAATGGAAATATATATACCAGAAGAATATACCCCAAAATTAAGAGAGGCTTTGAATAATATAGGAGCATTAGGAGTTGGAAATTATGATAATGTAATGACTGTAACAAAAATTACAGGATATTGGCGTCCTCTTGAAGGAGCTAATCCTTTTGACGGAAAAGTTAATGAAATATCCGAGGCACCTGAAGATATGGTAGGATTTTCAACCGATGCTAAAAACATACCAAATATAATAAATGTTATAAAAGAAGTTCATCCTTATGAAGAGCCTGTTATAAATATTATACCGCTTTTAAATGATAAGTTTGATGTGAATTTAAACTATTGAAAATATATCTTTTATAATATAAACAAAATCATTTTTTGGAAACTTTTGAATATTAACAATATTTTCTACAGCATCAGCAAAATATAATTTATTTTTACTAGGCAAATAAGATACAGCAAATATTTGAGCATTTGTACTTAATAATTTTTCTTTTGTATAACCATACTCAGACATCTCTATTATACGTTCAGGTATATTGTCTCCCATAAAAATGAATACGGCATGATTATATAATTTAGCTTTTAATATTTTTTCTTTTTCATTATCATCTTTTTTGAAAAGTTTTTGATTATCATCTATATATAAATCAAATATTTCATTTAACTCATTTTTTATATTATTCAAAACAGCTTCGCCGTCTTTATCAATATCAATTAAAAAGAAATAATATGCATGTATGATTAAAGACTTTTTATTTTTAATAACTTCGGCATTAATAAAAATCCTCGATGAATTGACAGAATACATACTATATCCGAAATATCTTAATCTGTCTATTATATGATCCTTAGCTACTGTTTTATTTAATTCATGTTCAAATATGGAATTATATTTTATAAAATTTAATTTTCTTTTATTAATTCCTGCAACATCAATATACATAAAAACTAGTGTGATAATTTCTAATATTATTAATGCTATGGTGATATATATTTGATTTTTATTATAGATTGAGAAAAAAATTAAGTTGGCAAACGCTATGGCTATTAAACCATAAACGCTTGCCCTTAATAACTCTTTTTTGAAGGAGAACAGCTTATTATTGTTCATTATTACTAATTTATTTGATGAATTTATTATCTATAAGTAGTTACTTCTTGATATGCTCTAACAGCTCTATCAACAACGGCTTTTGTAAAACTGAGTGATAATTCAGCTTCAGCAATAGCATTCATCACATCGGATACATCTACCTGATCCGGTCTTATACCAGCCTGTACTATTATATTATCTCTATCAACTTGCTTCTGATTAACAGCATCAATAGCATCGCTTAACATTGTGCCGAAATTGCTGATTAAATCATTGCTGGAACTTCTTCTGATCTGCTGAGCTGGTCCGTAATGTCTAGGATCTGTAGTTTTTAATACAAATCCGTAATTGTCACCTACATTTCCTGTTTTTGTATTTACACTATAAGAACTCATTACATTATTAATATTCATAAAAATATCCTTATACACAAATTATTCATTAATATCTAATTATATTCAAAGCACTTCCAAACATAGTTTTAGCAGATTGAATCATAGTAGAGTTTGCCTCATAAGCCCTTGAAGCTTCCATCATATCAACCATTTCTGTAACTGGGTTAACATTAGGCATTTCAACATATCCCGCTTTTTCACCATATTTAATAGCATCTGGGTGTGAAGGGTCATAAACAAATCTAGTTGCAGTTTCCATATCTTTTTCTATACTGAAAACTCTTACTCCTGTACCAACATTAGGCTGTAATGCCTCTGGTAAGAAAGGGCTTCTATATTTATTGCCGTCATCTCTAGGCTTAAATATAACTCTGCTTCTTCTAAAAGCTCCGCCCTCTGTTGTACGTGTTGTATTAACGTTTGCTATATTATCCGCTATAACATCTAATCTAGTTCTCTGAGCAGTTAAACCGCTTCCTGATGTATTGATAATTGAAAATATTCCCATTTTACTGTCTCCTTAAAGAATGATAAATATAATTAAGCATTTCCTATCATTCTTCTAATTTCTCTATACTGAGCATTAACTATTTGTGTAAACATTTGATAACGTAAAGTGTTTTTAGCTTCTTCAGCCATTTCTTTATCTATATCAACATTATTTTTATCATTTCTATAGCTTGTGTCATAATCCACTGTAAGATTTGGTGTAACCTGCTTATAATCCATAGGCATGTGGAAAGGAAAATGTCTTGAATCTGTCCTTTTAGCTTCCATACCGTCATACTTTTCACTATCTAAAGCTCTTGCAAGCTGATATTCAAAAGTTACATCGCTTCTTTTAAAATTCGGAGTAGATACATTTGCTATATTATCCGCTATAACCTCAGCTCTTAGTCCATAAACATTCAAAAGTTTTTTAGCTACCGTCATAGTCTTAGCATAGGTTGTATCAGCAAACATACTCATAGGTTTTAACTCCTAAATAAGATAATACTTACAACTATTGTCGGTTTAATTAAAAAGTGCTTTAATAATTTTTTATATATTATGTAAATAAATCAAGAATATAATATTTTCAAAAATAAAATCATATTTACAGAGTTTACTTAAAATACAAACTATTCATAACATCTTTAGCAAATGATATTAAACTGCTGCTTATTATAACTGTAGATGAAATAGTGAGTATTATGGATTCTTCGCCTTTGCCTACTACCGCTATTGCATTGAAAAAATCATTTTTATTTATTTTTGAAGTGAATATAAACTCAGCGAATAAGTCATTATAGTTTTCTCTTTGTTTTATTGATATAGGAGTAATTATAGAATAAAGCTCTCCTCTTCTGCTTTTAAATCCGTCAAAAAGTTCTCTTATACCCTTTTCATCGTATTTTTTATCACTGTAGCTTATTATTATTGATATTCTATTATCCGGGCTTTCTATTTTTAATACGGCTCCATCTATAAAAGCATTAAAATTTTCAGGAACTAATAAATGAAATCTATCAGGATTAGCTTGAATAGAAACTAAATTGCCAATATTAAATTTAGCATTATCTCTTAAATATTTAATATCAGCTATTCTGTTAATAATATTTATATCATTACCGCTTATATTCAATGCATTTTCCAAAATATCAAGAGCATAATCATATTTATATATTGCTTTATAAGAAACTGACATATTAATCATAGACAATATATCATTATTATCTATAGATATGGCTTTTTTATATTTTTCTATGGCTTCTTCATATTTTCCTTCCATAGAAAGAATAATTCCATACTCTCCGTAAACATTGGAATTAACATCTCCCAAACTTATAAGCTTTTCTATTACATTTTTAGCATCATCATACTGATAAGTGCTTATAAGAGCGTCTATCTTATTTTCAAGCAATTCCTTATCATCTTTTATATATTCAAGAGCTTTATCAATCAATTCTATTACAGCTTTATAATTTTCTTCCTCATAATAAATATCAGCCAAAACTAAATAACCGTATTTATATTTATTATCCTTCTTTATCAATTCTAATGCCAATCTTTTAGCATAATCAATATTATTTAACTCTATTAAATTATTTATCTTCTCTACAACAATTTCATTATTTTCTTTTAAAATATCTTTAATGTCATTATCTAAATTACTAACAGGCATATAATTCATCTCCATTCGGCTATTATAAAACCTTTATCTTTATTTTTTAAAGCATGTTCCTTTAATCTTTTATCCGGATTAACACATATTTTAGTGTCGGCAAAATTAAAAAGAGGTAAATCACTTATAGAGTCGCTATATGCTATATTTTTATAACTATAATTTGGAAATAATTGCTCTGTAAATAATCTGTATCTCTTAGCCTTACCATAACAGTTTTTTCCATACATATAGCCTGTGTATTTTCCTCTAAAAGTCCATAATTCTGTACCGAAACATTTATCAAAACCTAAATTACTTGCTATATATTTAGCATAAATTTCAAAACTCGCAGTTACCAAGATTAAAGTATATCCTTTGCTCTTAAGTGTTTTTATCTCTTCCAAAGCATCTTTATAATACAAATTTGGAACTACAGTATCAGCAAACTCTTTACCTATTTTATCTCCGAAATCTATATCAATATTTTTGAATATATGTGCAATTCTATATTTTACGCTTTCATTATCTATAATTTTAAAAACAAACAATAAAAAATACGGTATCAAAATAATATAGTGTATAAAACTTTTAGGATTCTTTTTTAAATAGAATTTCATAAACGGAACTATTGAATCTTTATTTAATATAGTTTTATCTAAATCAAAAAATGCTACTTTCATATAATTGTATTCTACTACAAAAAAATCATTTGTCAAAGGAATTTAATAAATTTAAGTATAAAAAATTATGTAAACTGACAAAGAAAATAGCTTGACTATAAGTAAAAAATTTAATATTATATATTGAATTAATTAATAATGAATACAAATGTAATACATATACAATTTTAGGAGAGAATATGCTAAGAGAATTAGTAATATACGGAGATGAAAGACTGCAGCAAGTATCAGAAAAGATAGAAAAGATAGATGATGAAATATTAACTTTAATAGATGATATGTTTGAAACTATGTATAAAGAACGCGGAGTTGGACTTGCAGCTGTTCAAATTGGGATATTGAAAAGATTGATTGTTATATCTGTACCTGATTTAGATGATGAGAAAAAGCCGGATTTTAAATTGGCACTTATAAATCCAGAAATAATTTGGCATTCAGATGAAATGGAAATATTAGAAGAAGGTTGTTTATCTTTCCCAGAAATAAGAGATGATGTTGCCAGATATCAAAAAATAAAAGTAAAATATTTAGATAAAGAAGGAAATGAACAAATCTTAGAGGCAGAAGACTATATAGCAAAAGTTCTTCAGCATGAGATAGATCATACAAACGGAATATCTTTTATAGATAGATTGGAATCATATCAAAAAAGAAGATTAAAAAAAGAATTAAAAGAACTTAGAAATAATACTGTACGCGGTATAAAAAAGATGAATAACAGACAAGCATTACAAAATAGCTGATATAAATTGATTATGATTAAAAATATAATATTTGATTTAGACGGCACTTTAGTAGATTCCATATATGATATATATTGCTGCGTTAATTTCACTTTAAAGCAGTTTAATTTAGAAAGTATTTCAATGGAAGAAGCACATAAATTTGTAGGTAATGGTGCCGGAATGTTAATAAAACGTGCTATTAATAATGGTAAACATAATACAGAATATTTAAATAGTATTGAAGATGATGTATATAATTTTTATGTTAAATATTATGAAAAGCATTGTATAGATAATACTAAACTTTACGATGGTGTTTATGATACTTTAAAAAAGTTATACGAATCAAACATAAATATGTTCATCATTACTAACAAACCGAATGATATAGCAATCAAAACAGCAGAAAAATTAAACATAATTAATTACTTTAAAGCTGTTATCGGAGATGGATTTTATCCTTATAGAAAGCCAGATGTTAATATATGGTATAATTTGAAAAAAGATTATAATTTATCTGAAAATGATACTATAATGGTTGGAGATGGTATTGCTGATTATGAATTTGCTGTTAATTCTAAAATAAAGGTATTATTAGCATTATATGGAATAACAGATAAAAACATTCTTTTAAATTTAAAAAACAATTATTACTTAAATTATATTTTTGAAGTTTCCGATTATTTAAGTTAAATTAACTATAAAAAAAAAAGAAAATTACATACTTGACAATACTAAAAAATGTTTGTATATTAGAAGAAATTATTTATTAGTATTAATTTAACAGTAGCAATATGAAAAATAAGAATTTTAAGTACACCAAAATCCATAACAAAAAAAATATATTTTATGATTTCATAGAGTATATAAAGAGAAAATGTACATCTAATTCATCAAATAGGATAAGAACAACTTATGTACATTCAATGAGGTATAATAATAAGAACAAGAATAATATGTTTTCTAATATTATTAAAAAGTTCGCTATAAGTGTAGTTTCATTTTCGTTATTTCTGTTTTTAGCTAATTTTTTAATAATAAATATGCGTCAAACATCAAATGCTGCTTTGCTTCCAGATGATAAGATGCCTGTAACTACTGGAACTGTATATAATAAAATATTAGATGAAATGAAACCTGAACAAATCAGTGCTGTTCCATCCAATATAGCAGTACCAACTGTTACAACAGCTGCTGTATCATTGGAAAATGCTACAGATGTATTTTATGATTCAATAACATCAGACAATACTTTAGCAGGCGACGGCACTATAGGAATGAAATATGATGAATATGTAATAGAAGACGGAGACAACTTAACTATTATATCAAGAAAAATAGGTGCTAATTTAGATACTTTAGTAAGTGTTAATAAAATAAGCAATGCTAATAGATTAAGCCCAGGACAAAAAATAATCGTTCCAAACCGTAATGGGCTTTTATACACAATGAAAAAAGGCGAAACTTTAGCTGATGTTACAGACAGATATGATGTATCTTTAACTAGAGTTTTGACATTCAATAAAATAGATGATGCTAACTCTATACGCGAAGGCGATGATATATTCCTTCCAGGTGCTAAATATACTTTAGATGAAAGAATAGATAAATTCGGACAAATGTTCAGCTTGCCTACAACTGTAACTAGAATAAGCAGTGTATTCGGATATAGAGTTGATCCTTTTACTGGCGTGAGAACTAAGCATATGGGTGTAGATATACCAGGAAGACTTAATACTCCTGTATATGCTTCAAGAAAAGGAAAAGTTATATTTGCAGGATATAGCGGCGGTTATGGTAATTTAGTAATAGTACGTCATGATAAAGGTTATACTACTTATTATGGACACCTTAATTCTATAACTACAAGAGCTGGTGCTAATGTAGGAGTTGGTGTTATGATAGGAAGAATGGGAAGTACAGGAAGATCTACAGGAAGCCATTTACATTTTGAGGTTAGAAGAAATGGTGTGGCATTGAATCCTGCTGATTTCATACCTATTAAGAGATTTATTAGAAGAAGATAAATAAATTAAAATATATAAAAAGGAGGATTTATTCCTCCTTTTTTATTAAGAAATATTTTTGACAAACTATTATATTTTTGTATATTTATATAAATATGAATGATATTATAAAAATTATAAAAACATTGAATGAAATACCAGAACCTTTTTCTGTAGATGGAATAATAAAAACTTTTGAAGCTAGTTCTAAAAAATTAATAAAAAGTTTTGCCATTTATTTTTATAAAGAAGGTTCTTCAGAAGCATCATTATGGTATATATCTGATAATAAATCAGTAATGAATAAAAAAGAAAATAATGAACAATATTCTTTATTTGCAAGAGGCAATAAATTCGGATTTATAATTATTAATAGCGACAATGATAAAGAAACTATATCTATCTTGGTAAATTATCTATCAATAATATTATATAGTGAAAAATTATCTTTTTTAGCTAATAGAGATAAACTTACAGGGCTTTATAATAGAGGTTATATACTTAAATATTTATATGAGAAAGAAAATGCTAATGAAATATACTCTATAGTTATAATAGATTTAGATAAATTCAAGCATTACAATGATACTTACGGACATAATATAGGGGATCATGTATTAAAAAATGCTTGTAAAAGTATGAAAGAAGCATTGAAAAAAATAGAATTTAAATCTATATTGGCAAGATATGGAGGAGAAGAATTTATTATATATTTTGATATAGATAATAAAAAAGAACTTTATGATTCTATGGAAATTATACGTGAGCATTTAGCAAAAACTGATTTCTCAACAGATGAATATTCATTAAAAGCAACTGCTTCTTTAGGCGGTGCTGTAAAAGAAAAACAAATGAATCTTAGTGAATTTATTAATAAAGCAGACAAATCTCTTTATAATGCTAAAGAAACCGGAAGAAACAAATCTGTAATATTATAAACAATAAAAAAAATTATTTTAATCTAAAATTAAGCAAAGAATGATAAGTATCGCCTATATTGTGATATTCTTTTATAAGTTTAAATCCTTCTTTTTCTATAGTATCCACCAAAAGCATATAAGGATACATTTTGCTGTTTCCATTTGCAATAGCTGTAAAATATAATGAAGTAGCTTGAATAGAAAAAGCAGACGATATATATTTCTGCTTATCCCAAAGAGGCTCTAAAATAAATATATCTGTTTCTTTATCTGCACATTTCTTTACTTTATTCATTATAAGTTTAATATTTTCAATAGAAAAACAATCTAAAAACTGACTCATCCAAATTACATCGCAATTTAAAGGAAGATTAGTTTTTTCATCTAATATATTCATTGGAAAATACTCTACCCTATTTTGAAACCCATTATCTTCTATATTCTTTTTAGCTAATTTTATCTGACCATCCAAATCAATCAATAAGCATTTAACATTTTCATTATATTTTAATGCTGACAATGAGAATTTTGCCGTATTAGTTCCTATATCCATTATATTTTTTCTGCTTCTGTCAAAAATAATAGGCAGAGAACTTTCATAACATCTATCAGAATAATAGTTATCAAACTCTATCCAGCTCTTTCTGTCATTATCTGGTATAGAAGAAAGTCCGCTGTATATGGTTTCATAATCGCCGAATACTTTTAATCCCTCTGGTTTGGAATTTATTAAACTATCATTTAAATAAAACATTCCCTTATAGCATATATCATTTATAAAATTAATATTCACTCTAGTTAATTTATCATTTAAAAGAAAAAAGCCTATTTTTCCTAAAACATATTTATTAGGATTAGAATTTTTTACTATTTTTATTAATGATAATCCCAAACTTAATTCTAATAATACAGATAAAGCATACTCTGACAAATCAACTTTTTTTAGTATATCCTGAGCAGTTATCCCTATATCCCCGCTGTCTTCTATGGTTTTAAGTATATTAAAATCTATCATACACTTAGATACTTGAAAAACTATTGGGGCAAAAGCTATTTTTTGTGCTTCAAATCTTGCATCTACTGCTTTTATATTATCATCATAAAATTCTTTTAGCATAAATAAAATATCCAAACTATTATTTAATTACAATTCTTTAATTGAGTATATTTAGAAATATAAAAAAAGTCAATTATTTATGATTAGCAAATGATTAAAAAGTCACTTTTATTTAGCTTTATAAGAGTAAAGCTAAATAAAAGTGGGAGATTATTTATGAAAAATACTATATATTATAACCATTACTTATAAAAATGGTAAAATATAGAGAATCATTTTTAATATTTTCTTGATTTTTTCTCAAATTTATTTTACACATCTCTTAGTAATACAATATCTTTATCTTTAATCATTGTATTACCTCTAGGGATAACTGTTCCGCCCTCTCTTTTTATCATTACTATTAAATTATTTTTAGGCAAATTTAAATCTTTAAGCTCCTTATCTCTCCAAGGATGATGTGTATTAATATGTATCTCTCTAAGGCTTATATCATAATATTTAGTTCTCTTAGCATTAAGTATTACAACATCGCCTTCTTCTATAACAGTTTTTCCATTAGGTATAACAGTAGTCTCTCCTCTTTCTATAGTCACTATAATAGAATTTTCTGGAAGCTCTATATCCATTATTTGTCTATTTATCCAATGATGATTAGGAGGTATTGTAATTTGTATAAGCTCCATATCAGAATCATCTACATAGTCGTTGAATGTTTTAAGTACATTTTCATCAGAGTCTACCAACCCCAATTTTTTAGCTATTATAGGAAGCAATGTACCTTGGAACAATACAGATATTATAGCCAAAAAGAAAACTATATGAAATATATCATAACTTATACTATTATTATTTACTATTACAAATATGGCAAATACTATCGAAGCTGCTCCTCTTAAACCTGCCCACATAACAAGAAGCTGTTTTTTTAATGATACTTTAAAAGGCATAAGTATAGAAAATACGGCTATAGGTCTGGCTATAAATGTTACAAATAATGCTACATAAATTGCTGTAGGTGCAACATTGAATAGTCTTGAAGGAAATGATAAAAGCCCTAATAAAAAGAACAATACCATTTGCATAAGACCTGTAACCCCGTCAAAGAAATGAACCAAAGTAACTTTATTTTTAATTCTAGTATTACCTAAAACAATACCAACTATATAAACTGTTAAATATCCATTTCCTCCTATTATAGAAGAAAGTGAATATGAAAGCAGTGCTACAGCAAGTACAAATATAGTATCAAGTCCGTTCACTGGAAATTTAAATCTTCTAAGCATATTATAAGCCATAAAAGACACAGCAGCAGCTACAACCAAAGCAAAAGCAATTTGAGCAAAAACCATATAAATAATAGATAAAGGACTTGTTAAAGTTTTACCTATAAGCCCTAAAAATATTACAGTAAGCATATATGACATAGGGTCATTACTTCCACTTTCTAATTCCAATAATGAAGCCAAACCATCCTTTAAGTTCAAACTTCTTGAACGAAGTATTGAGAACACAGAAGCAGCATCCGTAGAACCTATAACAGAGCCTATCAAGAAACTTTCAAATAATTCAAACTTAAGCACAAAATAGCATAATGCCCCTGTAACCATAGATGTAATAAAAGTACCTATAAATGATAAAAGAAATGCTTTCTTTGCAACCGGTTTAGCTACATTCCAATTAGTTCCGAATCCTCCGTAAAACATTATAAAAATTAAAGTTATAGTACATAATTGTTCTGCAATTTTGTAATCATCAAACCGTATCTTTAAAAGTCCGTCACTTCCAAAAATCATTCCTAAAAGCAAAAAAAGTAAAAGAGATGGGACTCCTACTTTAATAGAAATTTTACTAACTATTATACATAATATAATTATTATAGATGATAATAATATTGACGAATTCATAAAAATAAAAAACCTTATAAAATATTCTATATATTATATATACTATTTTAAAAAAAATACAAATATTATATTTATGAAACTATGATAAAGAATGATAAAAAATATATATAATGAAACAGTGGGCAAAAATTAATAGTAAATCGTTTTATTTTTATACAATAATGAAATTTTAGTCTATCAAATTTATACAGATATAAATACAACAAATAATTATAAACACAAAAAATAAAAAATAACCGTATAATAATAATACATTTACTATTACCATTTTGGCACATTTTTTGCATACATATAAATAAAAGCAATTGAATGCTTAAAATTATAAAGGAGTTAGGCGGTTTAAACCGTCAATTAATTAGAATATGGATTATAACAAATATACAATAAAAGCACAAGATGCAATTAATGAAGCTGCTAATATAGCAAATGGTGAAGACCATAATGAAATAAAAAGCGAACATTTACTTTTAGCACTATTAAAACAAGAGGACGGACTTATTCAGCCTTTAGTTGAAAGAATAGGTGTTCCTATAAATACATTGATAGATAAAACTCAAAGATTAGTTGATGAAAATGTAAAGGTAACAGGTGAAAATGTACAATTACATTTATCATCTAATGCTGGAAAAATTTTAGCTAAGGCAGAAAAAGAAGCCAATGCTTTGAAAGATCAATATGTATCTACAGAGCATATATTCTTAGCACTTGTTGATGCTGATAATAAAGCAGGCGACATGCTTAGAAAAAGCGGCATAAGTAAAAAAGAAGTTTTAAGTGCATTAAAAGATTTAAGAAAAGGTCAAAGCGTTAATAGCCAAGACCCTGAAGCTAAAATGCAGGCACTTGATAAATACTGCCGTGATTTAACTTCATTAGCAGAGGCTGAAAAAATTGACCCTGTTATAGGACGTGATGAAGAGATAAGAAGAGTTATGCAGGTATTATCAAGAAGAACAAAAAATAATCCTGTACTTATAGGTGAGCCTGGTGTTGGTAAGACTGCTATTGTTGAAGGACTTGCTAGAAGAATAGTTTCTCAGGATGTACCAGACGGACTTAAAGATAAAAGATTATTAGCTTTGGATTTAGGTGCATTAGTAGCTGGTGCTAAATTTAGAGGAGAGTTTGAAGAGAGATTAAAGGCTGTTATTACTGAGATAGAAAAATCTGAAGGTAACATAATATTATTTATAGATGAGCTTCATACTCTTGTAGGAGCTGGTGCTACTGAAGGTGCAATGGATGCTTCTAACCTATTAAAACCTGCATTAGCTAGAGGCGAATTGAGAGCAATAGGTGCAACTACTTTAGATGAATACAGAAAATATATTGAAAAAGATAAAGCACTTGAAAGAAGATTCCAACAAGTTTATTGTAAAGAGCCTAGTGTTGAAGATACTATTTCAATATTAAGAGGTTTAAAAGATAAATACGAAGTTCATCATGGTGTTAGAATAAAAGATGATGCATTAGTTGCTGCTGCTGTTTTATCTAACAGGTATATAACTAATAGATTTTTGCCTGATAAAGCTATTGACTTGGTAGATGAAGCTGCAAGCCAATTAAAAATAGAGATAGACAGTCAGCCTACAGAACTAGATAAAATAGAAAGAAAGATTTTACAGCTTAATATAGAAAAACAAGCTCTTTCAAAAGAAAATGATGCTGCTTCTAAAGAAAGATTAGGAAAGTTAGAAAAAGAATTATCTGAACTTTCTGAAGAACGCAACGCTATGAAACTTCAATGGGATAATGAAAAAGGAAGAATTGAAGAGACAAGAAAATTAAAAGAAGAACTTGAAGCTTTGAATATAAAAGAAACTCAATACACAAGAGAAGGAAATTTAGCAAAAGCTGCTGAAATAAAATATGGTAAAATACCGGAACTGCAGAAAAAATTAGAAGAAGCTACTAAAGCTATGGAAGAGGCTAAAAACTCTGATAAGAAAAGACTTTTAAGAGAAGAGATTTCTGAAGATGATATAGCTAGAGTAATATCTGTATGGACTGGAATACCTGTAAGTAAAATGCTTGCAAGTGAAAAACAAAAATACTTACAGCTTGAAGAAGTATTACATAAGAGAGTTGTAGGACAAGATGAAGCTATAACTTCAGTTGCTGATGCTATTAGAAGAAACAGAGCAGGACTTTCTGATGAAAATAAACCTCTTGGAAGTTTCTTATTTATAGGACCTACTGGAGTTGGTAAAACAGAACTTGCTAAAACACTTGCTGATTTCTTATTTAGTGATGAGCATGCTTTAACAAGAATAGATATGAGTGAGTATATGGAGAAATTCTCTGTTACTAGACTTATAGGAGCTCCTCCAGGATATGTAGGTTATGATGAAGGAGGACAATTAACAGAAGCAGTTAGAAGAAGACCTTATTCTGTTATATTATTTGATGAGATAGAAAAAGCTCACCCTGATGTATTTAATGTTTTACTTCAGATATTAGATGATGGAAGACTTACTGACGGACAAGGAAGAATAGTAGATTTCAAAAATGCTATTATCATAATGACAAGTAATTTAGGTTCTGACCTTATTCTTGAAGCTAATGATACAAAAGACATAAAAGAAAAGATTCAGGAACTATTAAAGATGTCATTTAGACCGGAGTTCTTAAACAGAATAGATGAGATAATAACATTTACTAGACTTGACAAAAAATACATTGCTGAGATAGTAAGAAATCAAATAGCAAGAGTTGCTAACAGACTTAAAGACAGAAGAATAACTTTAGATGTAAGCGATGAGGCTATAGACTATATTGCTGATATTGGTTATGATCCTCAGTTTGGAGCAAGACCATTGAAAAGAGCTATACAAAATTATATAGAAAATCCTTTAGCAAAAGAAATGCTAGCTGGTAAATATTTAGAAGGAGATACTATAAAGGTAAAAAAATCAGGAGATAGTTTAGTTTTTGAAAAATAATTAAAAATGCAGATAGGGTTATTATTATTTAATAACCCTATTTATATTTAGAAATGTAATTTATTGCTTCTTCAATACTATTTTTAGAAAAGTTTACATAATCTTTTATTTCATTTATATTAGTTTTTATATATCTTTGAACTTTTTTATTAATTATATATTTTAAATATCTATCTATAATTTTAATATTAACTATATTAATATTTTCAATTTCATTTACATCAAAATATTTTTTTATCAATTTCATAGCATATAAATTTATATTATACCTAAAATCATCTCTTTTATTTCTTATAGGAATGAACCATACAAGTCTGTCTACAAATATATGGAATTGATTACTAAATTTATATAAATACATATCCATAAAAACAGTTAATTCATTTAAAGAAATTATATCATTCACATTTTTTTTATCTCTCAAAGCATTAATTGGAATTTTTTTATTTTTAGACTTCTCTTGATTAAAAGGATATGTAGGAAAGCTATATATTTTAGCAAGTACAGAAAAAGCACTTTGATCATGTCTATTTTCAATAAATATATCAGCATTTGGAATTTTGGAAGGAGTATCATCAATTAGAGAAAAATCATCATAATAAATTTGAAGCCATTTTTTTATCAATTCTATATTACTAGTATTTTTTAATAAAAAGAAACAAGTTGCTGCTAGTTGATGAGTATCTATAATATTTGTATCATCTAATACATTAAAATAATTGAATAAATCTGATTTAGTCCACATTTTTTCTGGGTAAGATGTTTTAAAACATAATGCCCCTTTCTCTATAACAATATCTAAATATTCATAAAATATATTAATACTTTCTTTATTAAAATGGCAACCTATATCGGCATAAAATAAAATATCATCATCATCCATAGATTCTAATATATTTAATATAACAAATGGTTTCCAGCACCAATAACCAAAACCTCTACTAGATGACAATTTAGGACGAAGCAAACTTTCAAATTTTTTATCATAAGGTAGATTATATTCATGATATATAAAAATTTCATCAAAGATATTAAAACTTTCTGCTTGTTTTTTAAATCTAATAGCAGAAGGATACAAATCCAAATTATGGAATGCACATAAATATACTTTTTTATCTTTATACATTGTGCATCCTATAAACATAATAAAAAATAAAATTTAAATTTTTTATTATGATAAAATAAAAATATATAAAGATATTATAATGTTTAGTTACTTGACTTGACTTGACTTGACTTGACTTGACTTGACTTGACTTCAAGTATGTTATCTAAAAACACAATATTTACAAACATATCTATATTATATAATAAAAAAAATATATTTCAATAAAAAATAAAGGCTGTATAAAAAATTATACAACCTTTATTTTTTAAAATTATTATTTAAATATTATTTTGCAGATGAAGAATTATTATTTTTGCTTGCAGAGTCCATACAGGAAATACTGTAACGCATCTCTGTATCTGCCATAACATTTTTCATATTATAATAATCTAATACACCGATGTTTCCTTTTTTAAGAGCTTCAGCAATAGCAAGAGGCAATTGAGATTCAGCTTCTACAACTTTAGCTTTCATCTCTTCTACCATAGCACGCATTTCCTGTTCGCGTGCAATAGCCATAACTCTTCTCTCTTCGGCTTTAGCCTGAGCAATCTTTTTATCAGCTTCAGCTTGGTCAATCTGTAAGAAAGCACCAATATTGCTTCCAACATCAACATCAGCAATATCTATAGAAAGTATTTCAAAAGCTGTACCTGAGTCTAAACCTTTAGCAAGCACAACCTGAGATATTCTGTCTGGATTTTCTAAAACTTCTTTATGAGAAGCAGAACTACCTATTGTAGTAACTATACCCTCTCCTACTCTGGCAATAATAGTTTCTTCTCCGGCACCTCCTACAAGTCTGTTAATATTAGTTCTTACAGTAACTCTTGCAGTAGCTTTAACTTGTATACCATCTTTAGCAACAGCAGCAATTAACGGAGTGGCTATTACCCTAGGAGAAACAGAAGTTCTTATAGCGTCAACTAAATCTCTTCCAGCTAAATCAATAGCAGCAGCACGCTCAAAACTTAAATCTAATGAAGCCTTATCAGCAGCAATTAAAGCATCAGCAACTGCAGTAGGATTTCCTCCAGCTAAATAATGCGCCTCAAGTTCATTGCTTCCTATTTTTAAACCTGCTTTCCATAATTTAATTTGATTCAAAACTATAAGTGATGGATTAACTCTTCTTAAACGCATTGTAAGAAGTGTTATCATATTAATTCTTACGCCAGAAAATAAAGCTGTAACCCAAAGACCTATAGGGAAAAAACGTAAGAAAATAAGTAAAAATACAAGTATTATAACTATACCAACAAACATTGGTATAATAGGCATATAACCGAAGTCAAGCATAAACTCTCCTTTAAAATAAACTTTATATATTAATTATGAACATAAGTTCCTATAACTTCTCCAGTAATAGCTTTTGTAATATTACCCATTTTATTCATATTAAATACTCTTATAGGCATATTATTATCATTAGCCATAGCAAAAGCTGTCATATCCATTACACGTAAATTCTGATTAATAGCTTCTTTAAATGTAATATCATCATACATTTTAGCATCTTTATTAGTTTTAGGATCTTTATCATATACACCATCAACATTAGTTCCTTTCAATACAATAGATGCTCCTATTTCTAATGCTCTTAATATTGCTGTACTGTCAGTCGTAAAATATGGATTGGATGTTCCGCCAGCTATAACTAAAACATTATCACGTTCCAATATACGAATAGCTTTATCTCTTTCAAAACCTTCTATCATACCTTCTATATTAAAAGCAGAAAGTATTTGAGTAGGTATTCCGGCAGCCATAAATCTATCTTTTAAAGCTATAGCATTCATTATTGTAGCAAGCATTCCCATAGAATCGGCTGTAGCTCTAACCATTCCTGTTTTATCCGAAAGCTGCATACCTCTAAAAATATTACCTCCGCCTACCACAACAGCTATTTGAGTATCATTACAGGCTTCTTTCATTTCTAATGCTATTCTATCAACAACATTATTATCTATACCATAATTTTTCTGACCAAGTAAAGCCTCTCCTGATATCTTAAGCAAGACTGTTTTTTTCATATGTTGCAACCTCTTAATTATTTATGAAATAAATTTCATATATTATACTATTTTTTTTCATATTATCAAGAATTATAAAAATTTTTTCAATGCTTCATTAGTAAGTCTATATACTCTTGCATCCTTTACCATTTCAGCACCGGTGGATAAATAAAACTCTATACTAGATTTATTCCAATCCAAACACCACCATTCAAATCTGCCGCAGTTACGTTCTAAAGCTATACCAGCAACTTTTTCAAATAATTTTTTTCCGTAACCTAAACCTCTGTATTTTTCATTAACATATAAATCATCTAAAAATAAACCATGCCTTCCTACAAAAGTAGAAAAAGTCTCAAAAAATACAGCATGCCCAACAGGAATATCATCTTCAAAAGCAATTATAACCTCAGCTTTCTTTTTATCAAAAATATTTTCTTTTAAACTTTCTTCTGTAAGATTAAGCTCATGCTCCAAACTCTCATAAGCAGCAAGCTCTTTTATAAATCTTAATATAGTAGGTATATCTTTTTCTTCAGCATATCTTATTGTGAATTTCTTATCATTCATAAATAACAACCCCATAAATTATTCAGCAGCAAATTTTTTCAAATTATCATGGCTTAATCTGTATGTAGTCCACTCATCCATAGCGGAAGCATTTAATGATAAATAAAAATCAATGCTTGGTTTATTCCAATCCAAACATTGCCAATCAAGTCTTTCGCATCCTCTTTCAACTGCAATTTTGGCTAATTCCTTTAATAAAGATTTACCATATCCCAAACCTCTGTAATTGGGACTTATATATAAATCTTCCAAATATATACCAGCTTTACCCAAAAAAGTTGAAAAATTATGAAAGAATAAAGCATATCCTATTTCAGCATCATCTTCTAAAGCTATTAAAACTTCTGCTTTTTCCTTTTCAAATATCCATTCTTTTAATATATCTTCAGTTGCTGTAACCTCATGTTCTAATTTCTCATAAGCAGCAAGCTCTTTTATAAATCTTAATATAGTAGGTATATCTTTTAATTCAGCAAATCTAATACTAAATTTTTTATCTTTACTCATATTTAATTATCCTATTATTTTATTATTTACTTTTCAATCAGCCATTCATTACCATATTTTTTAACCTCTAAAATTACAGACTCTCCTGCCTCATTGCTTATGCATAAAGAATCTCCTTCATCGCCATAATTTACTACATTTTTAAGAGTAATTTCATTAGTTATAATATTAAGATAATAATCCATTTCCTGAGTAGCTAAAAACCAGTCATAATCCATCCCCTCAACAGCTCCGTCATTTTGTTTATTTTCTTCCAAATTATTTTTTATTTCTTCAAAATTATTTTCTAAATTTTTAATATAATTGTCAGAAAAATATCCCGAATTTTGAAATTTAGATATATAGAGATATACATTCTCCATATTAATCTCATAATATCCGCCACCCTCAAAATCAAAATCTACAATTTTATTAAAAATATCACTTAATTCACTGTAATTTTCAGCATACCATCTGCAAGCATTATAATATGCTTTTTCTTTAGTGCTTTTATCATTAGCATCTACAGAACCTGACATTCCATCAGATTTTTTATATATACCAGTAAAACCATAGCTTCCATTAGGCTCTGTTACCATAATAGTATCAATATTTATAGGCTGAATAGATATAATATAACCTCCATCCATTCCTACTGTCTCTTCATAATCTAAAGTATGAGCACCTATACCGCATTCAGGTTCAACATATTGATTTTCTTCTAATACCATTTTACTAACATCTGTACTTTGAATATTAGTTACTGTTTGTCCGTTTTCATCTGTAGTTATGCTAATAGCATACAAGTAAAAAGTTTCATCATTATTTTTCTTTAATTCTATAGAAGCATTATAAGCATTTGTATATACATTATTAAAATTATAATTATTGATATTGCCTACTTCTTCCGGTCTATAATCTGATTCTGATATTAATATGCCTTCCTGTCTTTCATTATATTTCTGAAAAGTTACATCTGCTTTATTCTCATAAGGGAAATTATCAAAGTTAGGATTTTCTTTTACTTCTTTATAATAGTAATTAGAATAATAATTTTCTTTTTCCCATTTAGTAATTATAGTTTCATTAGGGTCGCTTTCATAACCTTGATAATTATCTTCATAAAGAATTCCATTTTTTACAGAAAAGCCTTTATAATTTGTAGCAATATTACTTGGTCCTTCTTCGTACTTATCTTGTATATTATAAAGTTCATAATAATAAGCATTAGTTCCGTCTTTTGAGGATTCAAATATATAATTTTTATCCTCTCTATAACTTCCGGAATCATATACATATTCTATATCGCCGTTATCTTTGAAAGTATATTTAGCCATACCGCTTATAATTATTTTATTCTTTACCTTTTCTACAAATGCTGCATCCTCCTGCGATAATATTTTTGCTGCTGATATAGTTTCATTTGACTGCACCGAAGCATCATTAGTTTGAGTATCTGTTTTATTACCGCATTGAATTATAATCAAAGACATTATTGTGATAAATAGGAATATTTTTTTCATAAACTATCCTCTAAGAATTGATACCGTAAGTATACTATATAGATATATTTATTTCAATAAAAACATTATTATCCTGCATCTATAGAATATACAAAAATAAAAAGGCTTTACCAATATAATAATTGATAAAGCCATTAAATTTCAAACTAAATAAAAATTAATTAGACTGCTTTTTAAAAACTCCGCTGAATCCATAGCTTCCATTATTTTCAACTAAAACTAAAGCATCAGAACTTATAGGAGTTATATCTATAAAATATGTACCATCCGCACCAGAAACTTCTCCATACTCCATAGAATTGTCAAATATTTCACAATAAGGTTCAACATACTGATTTTCTTCTAATACCATTTTACTAACATCTGTACTTTGAATATTAGTTACTGTTTGTCCGTTTTCATCTGTAGTTATGTTAATAGCATAGAAATAGAATGTTCCGTCATCATTTTTCTTTAACTCAATAGATGCATTATAACCATTTGTGTATACATTATCAAAATTATATTCATTAATATCACCTACTTCATCAAGTTTATAATCTGATTTTGATATTAACAAACCTCTTGCTATTCTATTGTATTTATCAAAAGTTACATCAGCTTTATTCTCATAAGGGAAATTATCGAAGTTAGGATTTTCTTTTACTTGTCTGTAATAGTAATTAGAATAATAATTTTCTTTTTCCCATTTAACCATTATAGTTTCAATGGGATCGCCTTCATAACCTTGATAATTATCTTCATAAAGAATTCCATTTATTATTGAAAAGCCTTTATAATTTGTAGCAATATTACTTGGTCCTTTTTCGTACTTATCTTGTATATTATAAGTTTCATAATAATAAGCATTACTTCCGTCTTTTGAAGATTCAAATGTTAAAAGAGAACCAGACATATATTCTAAATCTCCATTCTCTCTGAAAGTATATTGAGAATCTCCATCTATTACTATTTTATTTTTTACATTCTCTAAAAATGCTGTATCTGCCTGTGATAATATTTTTGTTGCTGGTATAGTGTCATTTGACTGTACTGCCTCATTTGTATTAACATCATTAGAAGCTGTTTGACTATCTGTTTTATTACCGCATTGAATTATAGCTAAAGACATAATTGTGATTAATAAGAATATTTTTTTCATAAGAAAATCCTTTATAGAATATTAATCACAATATACCATAAAGCCGTATTTATTTCAATAAAAAGATGTTAAAATAAAAATAGAAAAATTAATTTAATAATCTTGCAACTAAAAGAGTAATATCATCAAACTGAGGCATTTTATCTCTAAAAGATATTGTTTCTTCTACAATATCATTTACAAGCTCTTTTGCATTATCATAATCATTTTTTAAGATAGCTTTAAGTCTTTCTTCTCCGTATTCTTCACCATCTTTATTAAAAGTTTCTGTTATACCATCGGTAAATAAAACTATTGTATCCGATTTGGAATAAGAAATTTGTTTATTCTGATATGTTGCATTCTCAATAAAACCTAAAGGCTTACCATGAGTATGCATTTCATGTATGGAGTCTAAAGAACTAATATCATACTTTTTAATTAAAAATTGAGGTAAATGTCCTGCATTAGAATATGTAATTGTTTTATTTTCTGTATCAACAACAATCAAGAAACATGTAACAAACATGCCATTATTAGAATCTGCATATATATGTTTATTTGTACTTTCAAGTATCTTTGCAGGATCATCCATTTCAGAAAAATATACTCTTAATATAGAACGAGTCATAGTCATAAAGAATCCTGCCCCTAATCCTTTGCCTGATACATCAGCAATTACAAGACCATATTTAGTATCATTAATCTTCACATAATCATAAAAATCTCCGCCTACATTTTTACTTGGTATGCTGACAGCAGCCACATCAAATAAATCTTTATTAGGAAATTCTTTTGGAAGTACACTCTTTTGAAGCTGTTCCGTAAAATTAATTTCTTCTGTTAGAGATTCTTTTATTTTTGACTCTTCAGATAAAAGTATATGCATATAATTTTCACCAATCTGCTGAGCAAGCATTTCTAAAAGTGATAAATTACTTAGATTGAATGCTTTATTGATATTTCTCTCTGTAGCAGAAAGGAAACCAATTATCTCATCTTTTGCTATTATTGGTGCTACTATAAAGCTATTTCTAGTATATCTTAAACTTTTATTAGGTTTGAATCTGGAATCTTTATCTACATTTATAGAATATACCGGCTTTCCTGTACGGAGAACTTCAGCAAGAACATTGTCTTCAACAGTTACAACACCATATTTAATAACATCCTCATCAATACCAATTCCTGCTTTAAATTTAAATACACCATTCTCTTTTATAATTACAGATACTCTATGTGCTTCAAATGCTTCACATACTATACTAATATTATCATTAAGTATTTCATCTATAGTTTCGCATTTATTAATAGATATAGACATTTGATATAAAGCACCAACCTCATAAGCCCTTGATTGAGATTTGTCATATACCATCTTATTAACTAAAGCTAATGATACAATATTAGCAAATAATGACATTACAACTGTATCTTGTTCTATAAACTTTCCATTTTTTTTATTTATTAAAAATAATGAACCTATATTCTTTTTTCTTACTTTTAAAGGTACAAATAAAATATTTTTTAATTCATCTCCTAAAATTTCTTTCATAGGAGTAAAAGCAGAATCCTCCTGAGGATCATTTGAATAAAGTGAACAAGATGTAGTATAAGCTCTTACTGATAAAGGTTTTTCACTATCTATAATATGTCCAAAAAATTTACTGCCTAATGGACCTATAGACATTTCATAATTTATATTAAATAATTCCTGATCTACTAAATAAAGTAAAATAGAATCTGTATACATTATTCTTTTTATTTCAGATACAATAGCCACCAAAGTTTCATCATGATCATTGCTGGCATTCATTCTCTTTATAATAGAAGAAAAAACCTCAAGCTGCTTTTCAGGATTATCGACTATATCATAAATATCCACTTAATACCTCTAATTTTAATAAGAATCCTATTATATCATTATATCATAGGGCATTTTTATAGTCAACATATATTTTTGATAGGCAGAATATATTAATATATAGAAAAACTAAATACCATAAAATGATTTTATACAATCAGCTGTAATATCTATATCATTAGGTGTAATTCTTTTATGTTCTTCACGCCTGAACCATGTAAGCTGTCTTTTAGCAAAATTTCTAGTACGTTTTTTGATAAGTTCAATAGTTTCTTCTAAATTTAAATAATCATTAACAATATAATCATAACATTCTTTATAACCTATAGCCTGCATAGCTGTATTAGAATTATTAACTCCCATATCAATAATTCTCTTCACTTCATCAAGCAAACCTTTTTCAAACATCAAATCAACTCTCTTATTGATGTTATCATAAAGAATTTCTCTTTCAATATCTATAATGCAGCTTAAATACTCTAAATCAACAATAGGTTTTCTAGTTTTTCTAAGATCCGAAAACTTTTTACCTGTATTATAATACACCTCTAAAGCTCTTACAACACGTCTGCTGTTAAATCTGTCTATATTTTCTGCTGCTTCTTTGTCTATATCTAATAGTTCTAAATACAAACTTTCTAATCCGTATTTATCTATTCTATTATAAAGCTCTTTTCTTATATTTTGAGAACTCTCTTTATTATCATTTTCTTCTTCAAATATACCATATTTAATGGCATCTATATAAAATCCTGTACCGCCTACTCCAAATATTATTTTATTATCATCTATATTAGATATTACATCTTTAAATATATCAAGATAATCCTTTATATTAAAATTAACAGTAGGTTCAAGGATATCAACCATTTTATAATCATATTTGTTTATTTCTTCTACCGATGGCTTGGCAGAGCCTATATCCATATATTTATAGACCTGTATTGAGTCTATAGAGATTATGGAGGCATTATTATTGAAATATTTATCTATTAAGTTATGTACAAAACCGCTTTTACCGGAGGCTGTAGCTCCGGATATAAATACAATTTTCTTCACTTTATTTATTCATCTTTCTTTTTTGAAGCTCTTTTCTTTTTTTTAGGCTTATCCTCTTCTTCCTCATAATCATCAATATCAGATGAAACATATTCTACTTCATTATCTTCTACTACAGTTTCCTCTTCTGTAGAATATTCAGATTCATTATATTCAATCTCAGAATGTTTAAAAGGTGCTTCCTCATCAACTACCATATCAACACCTTCTTCATATTCATATTTAATTTTACCATCTAATATATTTTTCATAACAGTAGGTATATATTTTCCACCTCTGTATTTAGTCTCCCCTTTTAATAAAGTTCCGCCGTTTTTAGCTAATTCTATCATAGCTCTGCTTAATTCATAACGGTTACCTCTATATTCTATAAGTTTTTCCAACGGTATTATACCCATATATTAAACTCCATTATATAATTTTATAATTTTGAATTTATAGCTTCTTCAAGCTCTTTATAAGCCTTTTCTATATCATCATTTTCTATAACGATATCAAATTTATCTTTGAATGATATTTCTCTTTTAGCATTCCATATTCTTGTTTTAATACTTTCTTCTGTTTCTGTACCTCTGCCTTCCAATCTCTTTTTAAGATCTTCTATTGAAGGAGGCATTATAAATATATAATTTGCTTCTATTTCTTTGCTTTTAAGATATAAAGCACCTTGAATATCTATATCAAGTATTAAAATATTATCTTCATTATCTGCTTTTTCCAACTCTTTAAATGAAGTTCCATAATAATTATCATGAACATTAGCCCATTCTATGAAATCGCCATCCGATATCATTTGTTCAAATTTTTCTTTGTCCACGAAATAATAATCTTTACCATCAACTTCGCCTGCTCTTGGTTCTCTAGTTGTATAAGAAACACTAAATGAAGCGTTAGGATGATTAGCCATATATTTTTTTATTAGAGTAGTTTTACCTGCAGCTGAGGGAGCTGTAATAACAACAATATTGCCCATAATACACCAAATATAGAATTACGATTAAGTATAACATAATATAAAAAAGATTTCAAGTTCTATTGATAAAACAAATAAAATTTATTTCGGCATAAAACTATTATTTAATTGATATTTATTTGTTTTGATGTATAATAGTCGAAGTTTAAAGTAACAAGGAGTAAATTTTTATGTCGGATATTAGAGTTCGTTTCGCTCCATCTCCAACTGGTTTTTTACATATAGGAAACGCTAGAACTGCATTATTTAATTGGCTGTATGCCAAAGCTATAAATGGTAAATTGATTCTAAGAATAGAAGATACTGACCAAGAAAGAAGCACTAAAGAAGCTGTTGATATGGCTATAAAATCATTAAAATGGCTTGGAATAGATTGGGACGAAGGTCCTGAAGTAGGCGGAGATTATGGTCCGTATTTTCAATCTGAAAGACTTGATATATATAAAAAATATACTGAAAAACTTATGGAAGAAGGAAAAGCATATTATTGTTTCTGTACTTCTGAGGAATTAGAAAAAAAATCAAATATGCAAAAAACTCTTAATCAGCCTATTATATATGACGGCAAATGTAAAGATATACCATTAGAAGAAGCTAAAAGAAGAGTAGCAAACGGAGAACCTGCTAAAATCAGATTTAGAGTTCCTAAAAATCAGGTTATTACATTTGATGATTATGTAAGAGGTATCGTAAAAACTAACAGCGATGAAATTGGAGATATTATTATAGTAAGAGAAAATGGCTTCCCTACTTATAACTATGCTGTTGTTATAGATGATATGCTTATGAAAATTACACATGTTATCAGAGGTGAAGATCATATATCAAATACTCCTAAACAGATACTAATATATGAGGCATTAGGTTCTGAAGTACCTAGATTTGCACATACTTCTTCAATACTTGGAAATGACAGAAAAAAACTATCAAAAAGACATGGTGCAGCAACTTTAATGGAATACAAAGATGAAGGCTTCCTTCCTCAGGCTATGAGAAACTTCCTTGCTTTACTTGGATGGACTCACCCAGAAGCTATGGAAACTATGGTTGATGATGATATGATTAAAGCTTTCAAATTGGACAGATTTTCTAAAAGCCCCGCTATTTTTGATACTGCTAAATTAAGACATTTAAATGCTTGGCATATAAAAAATACAAATTTAGATGAAATCACAGAACTTTTCATACCATACCTTGTTAATGGAGGCTTTTTAAAAGAAAACTATACAGAAGCTGAACATGCTTGGGCTAAAAAACTTGTTTCTGTTATAAGACATAATTGTGTAGTTTTATCCGACATTGTAAAATATGTACCTGTTTTCTTTGAGAATGATTTTGAACTTACAGATGAAATGAAAGAACTCGTAAATAAAGAAGAAAGTAAAAACTTACTTAAATTTATAAAAAATGATATAGAAAGTACTGATGAAATTACAGATGAATATATGAAAGCCCTAATCAAAAAAGCACAAAAAGAAACCGGATTAAAAGGACCTAACCTATATCATCCTATACGTTATGTATTAACAGGAAGTGCGGCAGGAAGTGAACTATCTCATATATGTGAACTTTTAGGTAAAAAAAGTGTTCTTTATAGATTATCTAAATACATTTAAAATAATTATATGGGGATAAAAAATGGTAAATGGTAAACCTTTGATACTAGCTGTAGATGATGAAGAGCCTATAAGGAATCTTATAACATATACTTTTGAACCTCATAATCTTGAAGTAATTACAGCAGAAAATGGTAAATCAGCAATAACTATATTAGAACACAATCCTGTTGATGTTATTATTACAGATTTATTAATGCCTTCTATGACTGGACTTGCATTAATAAGAGAAATGAAAAAGAGAAAAAGTTCAATACCTATAATCATTATAACCGCTTATGGAAATACAGAAATGGTTAAAGAGATTATCGCAGAGGGAGTATTCAGACTTATAGAAAAACCTCTTGATTTCGATGTATTAGTGCCCATAGTTCAAGAGGCCATAGAATACAAAAATAATAAAGAATAATAATTATATAGATTAGTTACAAAATTATAAGATTCTATTTCAATAAATTGATATAAAATCTTATAATTTTTCTTTTATATACTGTGTTCAAAATATTATAATAAAATCAAAATATATTTTTGACAATTTATGTTATTTTTATTATAACAAATTTATTAGGAATTGGCATGAATAATAATATACCTGACATATTATATGTAGTTGATCCGGATACTATAGATGAAAAAGTATTTGATAATCCTGATGATGCCCTTCAATATCAAGGCTATATTTTTCATAAAGGTATAGATGATTATATAGATAATAATTATGATGAATATTCTGATGAAAACAGTGATGATATTTTATTGGAAGCAGGTTATGAAGCTGGATACTGTGCTCCTATATTAAAAGTAAAATTAGATCATAAAACCAAAAAAGTTAAAATATTACTGGATGATGACAATTTTGATTATGGAAATGATTATAATATTTCTTATGACAGAATAATCAAAAAATATAAAAAAACATTAAGAGAGCAGTAATTTATCGCTTAAAGCACCTTCTTCAGTCTCAAATTTCTTGAGTAAGTCAGATATCTCTAATGATTTCTTTTCTTCACCTGCAACATCATATATTATATGTCCGTCATTCATCATTATAAGCCTGTTTCCATAATGAATAGCATCTTTAATATTATGAGTAACCATAAATGCTGTAAGCTTGTCTTCTCTAATTATTTCCTCTGTAAGGTCTAATACTCTTTTAGCTGTTTTTGGGTCAAGTGCTGCAGTGTGTTCATCTAGTAGTAAAAGTCTTGGTTTTTTAAGAGTAGCCATGAGAAGAGTTAATGCCTGTCTTTGTCCGCCTGATAAAAGCCCTACTTTTGACTGAAGCCTTGTTTCAAGTCCTAAATCAAGTCTTTTTAATTTTTCAACATATTCCTCGCGCTCTGCCTTAGTTATACCCCATCTTAAAGTTCTTCTTTTACCTTTTCTTTTAGCAAGTGCCAAATTTTCTTCTATACCCATATTAGAAGCAGTACCAACCATAGGATCTTGGAAAACTCTGCCGAAAAGTCCAGCCCTTGCATATTCTTTCTTATCTGTAATATCTACTCCATCAACGGATATAGTACCATAATCTACTTCATAAACTCCAGCAATCAAATTCAAAAGAGTAGATTTTCCTGCTCCGTTTCCGCCTATAACAGTTACAAAATCTCCATCATTTAATTTAAGGTTAACACCCTTAATGGCTTTTTTTTCTGTAATTGTACCTTTATTAAATGTTTTATAAACTTCTTTTAATTCCAACATAATATTCCTCCCTATATTACCCTTTTCTTTTTCCGCCTACAACTCTAGTAACCTTTCTATTTAGTACAGGCACTGAAAGAGCAATAGCAACTATTATAGCTGTAAGAAGTTTTAAATCTGTAGCTTTCAATCCTAATTGAAGAACTATAGCTATTATTATTCTGTATATTATAGAACCCATCACAACAGAAGCGAGCTTGTACCAGAATGAGAATCTGTTTCCAAATACAACCTCCCCTATTATAACAGAGGCAAGTCCTATAACTATTGTACCAGTTCCCATACCTACATCGGCATATCCCTGACTTTGAGTAACCAAAGCACCAGACAAAGCAACCAAGGCATTTGATATCATAAGTCCTATTATTTTCATAACATTAGTATCAACACCTAATGCTCTAATCATTCTTTCATTATTTCCTGTAGCCCTTATAGCACATCCCATCTCAGTACCAAAAAACCAATACATTATAGCTATAATAATTACAGAAAATATAAATCCTACAAGCAAATCAGATAATACTTTATTTAAAGATAAGAAATTTTGTATTATAGTTAAAGAAGTATCCATTCCCAAAAGCGGTATATTAGGTCTGTTTCCCATAACTCTAATATTAATAGAATATAAAGCTATCATAGTAAGAATACCAGCTAATATACCAGGAATTTGCAATTTTGTATTTAAAAAACCCGTTGCAAATCCAGCTAAAGAGCCTGCTAAAAATGCAAAAAACAAGGTAATAAAAGGATTCATACCATTTGATATAAGTATAGCACTCACAGCACCGCCCAATGCAAAACTACCATCAACTGTCAAATCAGGAAAATCCAATACTTTAAATGTTATATAAACACCAAGCGTCATTACACCCCAAATTATCCCCTGAGATGCCGCACCTTGTATTGCAAGTAAAAGCCCTTCCATAAAAAATGTTCCTCTACACTATTATTTTTCTATTGTTTTTATAAAATTATTATTTATTTTTGATATAATGATTCTGGTATAGTAATACCTATGCTATTAACCATATTAGTATTTACAACTAAATCAAACTTTTTTAATTTTTCTATAGGCATTTCAGCAGGTTTTTTGATACCTTTTAATATAATTACAGCCTGAGAAGCTGTTAATTTTCCAAGTTCATAATAACTTATAGCATAAGTGGCAGTACCTCCTAACATAGTCATACCACCCTCTCCACAAACTACAGGAAGTTTAGCAGGCTCAGCAACTAATGCAACTGTAGCCATACCAGCTGCTATCATATTATCAGTTGGTGTATAAATAGCTTCTACTTTTCCTATCAAACTTTGAACTACCTGCTGTATTTCATTAGCACTTGTAACTGTAGCATCTATATATTTTAATCCCATAGAATCTAATTTCTTTTTAGCTATGTCCATTTGAAATACTGAATTCTGCTCACTTGAACAATATAAAAGTCCTACTGTTTTTAAGTTAGGAGTAATTTCATTTAATAATTCAATTTGAGCTTCTACCGGAGTTAAATCAGAAGTACCTGTAACATTTCCTCCAGGAACTTTATTATCAGCCACTAAACTAGCAGCTGCAGGATCAGTAACTGCTGTAACAAGTATAGGTATATCTTTTGTCATATTTGCCACAGCCTGTGCTGCTGGTGTTGCTATTGCTAATATTAAATCGCTTTTATCATTAACAAACTTTTGTCCTATAGTAACACAATTAGCTTGCTCTCCTTGAGCATTCTGATAATCTATAATAATATTTTTTCCTTCTTCATAACCAGCCTCTTTAAGACCATCAACAAAACCTTTATAAGAAGCATCCAAAGCATCATGTTCAATTAATTGTAAAATTCCTATTTTGAATACTTTATCAGATGATTCTTTATTGGAAGTTTGGGATGAACATGAAATAAAAATTAATGGTATTATAATTAAGAAAGAATATATGTACTTCATAAATAAACCTCTATATTTTATTAAAAACTATATATAGTAATTATACTACATAAAATAATAATGTCAATTAAGATATTGAGATATCAAAATAAAATTGATTATTTATTAGTTTCATCATTTGAATTTATTATAAAATCAGAAACTTCATTGGATAAATTTTCCATAAATAATATTCTTGAGTTTATAGTATTAACAAAATAGTTATAAAAAACAACGGATGGAATTGCAATAATAAGTCCTGCTGCTGTTGTAAGAAGTGCATTAGCAATACCTCCTGCTAAAGCTGTAGGCTTTCCGCTTCCAACAACGGACATAACTGCAAAAGATTGTATCATACCTAATATAGTACCTAATAAACCTAATAAAGGAGCTACTGTAGATATTGTAGAGAGAGTTGAAATAAATCTCTCCAATTTAGGTAATTCTTTATTAGACTGGCTTTGCATAAATTCTTTAGGCATATTAGTATTCTTTAATCCAGAAATTATTATATTAGATAAAGGAGATTTATTGGTTTCACATAATGCAATGGCTGCTTTTATCTCATTGTCTTTAACTAAAGAAATTATCTTTGGAGCCAATGAATCATCCTGTGCTTTTATTCTTGTAAAGTATATAAATCTATCAATTATTATTGTAAGTGCTAATACTGAAGATATAATTAAACCAATCCAGCAAACTGTCATAGCTGAATTAAGCAAACTATCTGAATTAAATATACTATCCATCTATAAAATGCCTCATCAAAATATAAAAGTTATTACAATTAGTTAAAACATTATAATTGTAAGAATATAAAAAATCAATAATTATAATTTATATTTTATGAATATTTTAAAGCTCAATATGTAAAGTTAATATTTATAATAATTCTTACTAAATATTTTAGATGAAACTTTATATATTAAATTTTTATAAAAAAAACTTAAAAAAATATAATAATAATACCAATACAATTAATATTAACAAAAATAATCACAAAATCATTGACATTTTTAAAAAAATAAAATATTATTATTGTCGATAGTAAATATATTAGGATTATCATTTATGTATAATTCATTACTACATTATTTATTTATACTAGGTAATTCATTAGTTTAATTCGTATTTCAATTCAAAAACATTCTAAATATACAAATCTTTATTACGGAGTTTATAAATGATAAGAGTTTCAGTTATAGGAGCAACAGGATATGCAGGAGTAGAACTAATCAGACTTCTATTATCGCATCCTAAAGTAAAATTACAAAATCTATCTTCAAAAAGTTTTGTTGGTAAAACAATAGATGAAATATATGCTAATTTAAACAAAAATTGTAATAAAACTTTAATAGATGAAAATGAAATTTTTGAAGAAACAGATGTAGTATTTGCATCTCTTCCTCATGGTTTAAGCGAAGAAATTGCAAATAAATGTTATGAAAAAAAAATACTATTTATTGACTTGGGAGCAGATTTCAGACTTTCTAATGAAGAAGATTATAAAAATTGGTATAAAAAAGAATACAAATATAAAAATCTTCATGAAGCTGCAATTTATTCAATACCAGAGATAATTAAATATGATAATGTATTTAATAAAAAAGATTTAAAAAATGCTAAAATCATAGGAAACCCAGGATGTTATCCTACATCTATAGGATTGGGATTAGCCCCTGTATTAGTAAATAAAATAATAGAAAAAGATGATATAATAATTGACTCAAAATCCGGTGCTACTGGAGCAGGAAGAGAATTAACCTTAAATACTCACTTTACAGAATGTAATGAAGCATTTGCTCCATACAAAATCGCTGAGCATAGACATACACCGGAAATAGAACAAACATTATCAAATATTTATGGAGAAAACATAAAAGTAACTTTTGTACCTCATTTACTTCCGCTTAACAGAGGCATAGTTTCAACAATATATACTAAATTAAAAGATAAAAGCACATCATTAGAAAATATACATAAACTATATAAAGAATTCTATAAAGATTCAAAATTTATACGTGTGCTTGATATTGGAAATATAGCTAATTTAAAAAATATAAAATATTCAAATTACTGTGATATATCTTTGCATATAGATGGCAGAACTGGTAAATTAATAATAGTATCAACTATAGACAATATGGTAAAGGGAGCAGCTGGTCAGGCAATTCAAAATATGAATATAGCATTAGGGTTAGATGAAGATACTGGATTAAACATCATTCCGCCTGCATTTTAATATAAAAAAAAATTTATTTGGGAGAATAAATATGACACAAAATAACGATAACATAAAAAGAGTTGACGGCGGTGTATGTGCTGCTAAAGGTTTTTTTGCAAATGGAATATATGCTGGTATAAAAAAGAAAAAAGAGAAAAAAGATTTAGGGGTTATATACAGTAAAAGTATGTGTTCTGCTGCTGCTGTATACACTAAAAACAAAGTATGCGGAGCAAATATTATAGTTAGTAAAGAGCATTTAAAAAATGGACAAGCTAAGGCTATTATATGCAATTCAGGAAATGCAAACACATGTAATAAAGATGGTGTTGAAGTGGCAAAAGAAATGTGCAAATATACTGCTATGCATTTAAATATAGATGAACAGGATGTTGTTGTTGCTTCTACGGGAGTTATAGGTATGTCTCTTCCTATAGATCCTATAAAAAATAATCTTAGAACTTTAATAGATAATGCACAAAATACAGCTGAATACTCTAAAAATGCTGCGTTATCAATTTTAACAACTGATACATTCACAAAAGAAGTAGCATATTCTTTTGAATTGGACGGAAAAACTATTAGTATTGGTGGTATAGCAAAAGGAAGCGGAATGATACATCCTAATATGGCAACTATGCTTTCTTTTATTACAACAGATATCAATATTACACCTCAAATGCTTCAAAAGGCTTTAAGTGAAGATGTTATAAATACATATAATATGATTAGTATTGATGGCGATTCATCCACTAATGATATGTGTGTAATACTTGCTAATGGAGAGGCTAATAATAAATTGATTGATTCTGAAAATGATGATTACAAATTATTCTGCTGTGCTTTAAATAGATTGAATACTCATCTTTCAAAACTAATAGCAAAAGACGGAGAAGGTGCTACAAAATTAATAGAATGCGAAGTTATAAATGCAAATGATTTAGATACTGCAAGAAAAATAGCTAAATCTGTTATACAATCAAGCCTGGTAAAATCTGCTATATTCGGATGCGATATGAACTGGGGAAGAATATTATGTGCTATAGGATATACAGATATTGATAGTATAGAAATAGACAAGATTATCGTAACTATTGGATCTAGTTTTGGTTCTATAGAAGTATTCAGAAATGGATATGGTTTAGAATTTGATGAAGATGAAGGTTTAAAAATACTTAAAGAAAATGAAATAAAAATAATGATAAATATGAACAGCCATAAGAATAACGGAGTGAGAGCTGTTTCTTGGGGATGTGATTTAACTTATGATTATGTAAAAATCAACAGTGCTTACAGAAGCTAAACAAATAAAAAATAGGAATATATTATGAGCCTTACAGATATATCAAATAAAGATAAAGCATATATTTTAAATCAGGCATTGCCTTATATACAAAAATATCAACATAAAACCGTTGTTGTAAAATACGGCGGAAGTGTAATGGAAAACCATGAATTAAAAGAATCTGTTATGAGTGATGTTGCCTTACTATCAACTTTAGGTATAAGAGTAATAGTTGTACATGGTGGCGGTAAAGATATAACAGAAATGCTTAACAGAGTCGGCATAGAATCTAAATTTATAAATGGACTTAGATATACAGATAAAGAAACAGCTGAAATAGTAAAAATGGTTTTAGCCGGTAAAGTAAATAAAGAACTTGTTGGTATACTTAACAGCTGCGGAGGTCAATCTCTTGGAATATGCGGTATAGACGGCAATATGTTTAAAATAAAAAAATACGATTCTAATGATGATTTAGGATTTGTAGGTGATGTTGAAGAAGTTAATGCCCATTTATTGGAAACTATCATAACAAATAAATATACTCCTGTAGTTGCTACTATCGGATGTGATAGCGAAGGAAACGTATACAATATAAATGCTGATACTGCTGCTGCTAAAATAGCTGAAAGTCTTAAAGCTGAAACTTTAATGTTTATGACTGATACACCAGGGCTTCTTAAAGATAAGGACGATGAAGCTACTTTAATACAAAGAATAAAAGTTAATGATTTAGACAAATTATTAAAAGACGGTACTATTTCCGGAGGTATGATACCAAAAGTAAAACATTGTATTAATGCTGTTCAAAATGGCGTAAAAAGAGTATTCATAATGGATGGAAGAATACCTCATTCAATGATAATACAAATGTTTACTGATGAAGGTATAGGAACAATGTTCTATTAATAAAAAATATAATAAAAATCGGAGAATAAAATGCCTACAAAAAAACCTGTTAATAAAGTTAATAAAGAAAAGGAATCTAAATTAAAAAAAGAGTATATTAGCAACAGTAAAAAATATGTAGCTAATACTTATGCCAGATTTGATTTAGTATTAGAATCAGGAAAAGATGCTAAATTAAAAGATATTGACGGTAAAGAGTATATAGATTTAGGAAGCGGTATTGGCGTTAATAGTATAGGATATGCAAACAAAAATTGGGTTGATGCGGTTTCAAAACAGCTAAAAACTTTACAGCATACATCAAATCTATATTACAATAAATCTTATATAGAATTAGCAAAAAAATTATGTGCTATTACAAAACATGATAAAGTATTTTTCTGCAATTCTGGTGCTGAAGCTAATGAAGCTGCTATAAAATGTGCAAGAAAATACTCATTCAATAAATACGGACAAGATGCTGATTATAAAAGATATAACATAGTAACATTAAAAAATTCATTTCATGGCAGAACTATGGCAACTATTTCTGCTACTGGTCAGGATGTATTTCATAATTTCTTTTTCCCATTTTTGGAAGGATTTTTATTTGCTGAAGCTAATAATTATGAAGATACTATATCCAAATTACAAAATAATGCCTGTGCTGTAATGATGGAGCTTATACAAGGAGAAGGTGGAGTTATACCTCTTGATAAAGAGTACGTACAAAAAGTAAAAAAATACTGTGAAGAAAATGATATACTTTTTATAGTTGATGAAGTTCAAACTGGTGTAGGAAGAACTGGTAAATTCTTATGCTCTGAACATTTTGATATTAAGCCTGATATAACAACATTAGCAAAAGGTTTAGGAGGAGGACTTCCAATAGGTGCAATACTTATGAGTAAAAAATGCTCTGATGTATTCGTTCCTGGAGATCATGCTTCTACTTTTGGTTCTAATCCTGCAGTTACATGCGGAGCTTTAGAAGTTATAAAAATAATAGACAAAAATTTACTTAAAAGCGTAGAGAAAAAATCAAAATACATAAAAAATAAATTATCAAAATTAGATAATGTAGTAAGCGTAGATGGAATTGGTTTAATGCTTGGAATTGGTCTTAAAGACGGATTAAATGCCAGAGAAATAGTAGAAAAATGTATAGAAAAAGGGGCTATTCCATTAACTGCTAAAAATAAGATAAGACTTCTTCCTCCTCTTACAATAACAGATAAGGAACTAGAAAAAGCTGTTTCAATACTTTGTGAATGCATAGGATAAAATAGACTATAATAAATAAAGGCTTTGCTTTTAATTCAAGCAGAGCCTTTTTAAATTTCATCATTCAATATAACCATATGTATATGATCTTCCCATTTTCCATTAATTTTCAAATATTTTTTTGACAACCCCTCATATTGAAATCCAAGTCTTTTAACAAGTTCTATCGATGGCTTATTATGAGGCATTATATTAGCTTCTATTCTATGAAGACCTACTTCTTTAAATACTATTACTATTGCCGCATGCAAAGCCTCTGTCATATATCCTTTATGCTGTTCATACTCATCTAGTTTATAACCTACAGTAGTTGATAAAAAAACTCCCTTAAAAATATTGGCAAAATTAATCATTCCTATAATTCTTTTTTTATCTTCTATCTTATATATCCAAAACTTTAACATTCTTCCGCTTTTTACTTCTTCAAGCTCTCTCTTAATAATATCTTTATGAGTTGAAACCCTATAAAAAGCATCTGTTCTGTAAGGGTCAAAAGCTTTAAAGAAATCTTTATTTCTGCTATAAAAATCAACTATTTGTTCTGCCATATTAATATTAGGCTGTACAAGAAAGAGTCTGTTGGTTTTATAAGTCTTTTTAAGCATAGAACAAACCTATTTAGAATCAGTAATTATTTTAGAATTTACTATATTAAAACCTTCATGCCTTAATAGATACTCTTTTTTTTCTAATCCTCCAGCATATCCAGTAAGTTTTTTATTAGCACCCACTACCCTATGACAAGGTATTATTATAGCTATATTATTCTTTCCTTCAGCATTTCCAACAGCACGTGATATGCTTCCAATACTGTCAGAAACTTTTTTGGATATATCTGAATAAGTTACAATATTCCCAAAAGGTATTTTATAGGTTTCAATCCAAACTTTATATTGAAAATCCGTACCATATAATGCTAAAGGTACTGTAAATGTTTTAACTCTATTTGAAAAATATGCATCTAATTCTTTTTTTGTTTTTTTTATAACAGCAGGCTCATCATAAACAATTTTCATATCATCACCTAAGTGGAAGGTTAATGATGTAATATATTTTGAAGTATTATCTACTGAAAGTATTAAATCGCCTATTGGGCTTTTATATATATATGCTCTATTATTTTCCTTTTTATCAAGTCTTATTATATTCACAATCTTACCTTTTTAAGATTGATAATAGGACAAGAAGAATATAAACCTTCTATTGCATCAGGATTAACAGCAACAGAAGCATATTCAAGTACATTAACACTGACTAAATATTCTGCATCAATAGAAGCAACGTATTCTGCTGTATCTCTAGCTGTATAAAATACGCAATAATCAAGAGATACACCCACAAAATCTAATATTAATGTTTCCTTATTTTCTCTGGCTGCATCTATAAACTCTTTATGCATATAAGAAAAACCAGAGTTTCCTTCATCATCAGGATCAACACCTTTTTGTACATATATATAATCTCTTTTCTTTCTTAAGCCATCGACTATGGCAGAACCATAAGTTCTTGCTACACAATGACGCGGCCATAAAGTTAAAGATTCCTCGTCTCCCGTATCCTGATCTATAACTTTTACTTTGGAAAAAGGTTCTTTTCCATGAGTTGAAGCAAAAGATATATGATTGGACGGATGCCAATCCTGAGTAGCAATTATGGCATCATACTCGCCATTCTTTATAAGATCATTTATTACAGGTACAAGTTTAGCAGCCCCTTTAACAGCCATAGGACCGCCTTCCATATAATCGTTTTGCATATCTACTATTGTAAGTATTTTTATTCTGCTCATAATTCAAGTCCATCAATACTTTAATTTATGAAATTTTTTTAAGACCTATACTTTCCTGTATAGGAATAAGTGCATCTATAGTTTCCTTTATTAAATCATCAATAGGAACTCCCAACATTTCAGCACCTTTATTTATAACCGTTCTATCAACCTTGGCAGCAAATGCTTTATCCTTTAGTTTTTTCTTAACAGATTTAACTTCTAAATCTTCTAAACTTTTTGAAGGTCTAACTAAAGCACAGGCTGTAATAAAACCGGCAAGTTCATCAACAGCATATAAAGTTTTTTCCATATTATTTATAGGCTCTATATCAGTACAAAAGCCATAACCATGACTTTGTATAGCTCTTATAAAACTTTCCGGTAATCCTTCAGATTCTAATATTTCTTTCACTTTAATACAATGCTCATCAGGATATTTTTCATAATCCATATCATGCAAAAAACCAACCATACCCCATTCATCTTCATCTTCGCCGTTCTTTTTAGCAAAATATCTCATAACTGCCTCAACTGATAATGCATGTTTAAACAAAGAATGTTCTTCGTTATATTTCTTAAATAATTCTAATGCTCTTTCTCTATCTATGCTAGCCATTAAAAAAACCTCCTAAGGATTAGAATAAGTATATATTATATTTTTCTATTTTTCAATATTTTTATTCTTATATTTATATGATATTTTACTAATATATCACAAAAAAGTTATAATAATAAAGTGCATAAAAACGATTATTATTATAATAATATAAAAAATAAATAGGGATTATTAAAAATGCTAATAAAAAAACTTATTATATTTATAACTATTTTAGAACTTATATCAATACAAATATATGCAATGACTGAAAATGAAAAAAATATGATAACAGCTGTAAAAGCTGGGGACACTAAAAGCATACAAACACTTCTCTCACAAAATGTAAATCCTAATATGAAAGATGAAAGAGGATATTCTCTTATACATATAGCTGCTGAAAATAATAAAATAGAATCTATAAAAGCATTAAAGAATTCAGCTTATACAGATTTTAATGCACTTTTGCAAAACAATTCAATAATAAATATACAGAATAATATAACCTTAGATGCCTCATATTATTCTGCTATGGATATTGCAACTGTAAATAATAATTTTGATATTGTAAAACTATTAATAGATTATGGAGCAAATATAAATTTTCAAATGGAGTATAAACCTAGAAGTGAATTTTTAGCTTCAAGATATTCAACTCCTAGAATTTTAGAGTTATATTTAAATAAAAACATATATTTACTTATGAACAGTGAAGATGTTATATCATTAATAAAATCTGCAGTGTTGGGAAATAATATTCCAAATATCAATTATTTAGTTAAAAATTTAGGTATAGATGTTGATACTAAAGATACAAATACAATGCTGCACTATGCCGTTGGAGAAGGTTCTGTAGAGGCTCTAAATGAACTTATAAAATTAAGGGCAAATGTTAATAATACAAACTCTAATTTTCAAACACCTTTACATTATGCAATTGAAAATAATTCATACAGAATGAAAGAAAGTGTATCTTCATTACTATTATCAAAAGCTAATCCTAATATAAAAGATAAAAACGGAAATACTGCTTTACACTTAGCTGTAATGAATGCATATAAATCAACAGATTACATAGATATTATGAATAATTTAATAAAAAATAATGCTGACGTAAATATCATTAATAATAACAATCAAAATGCATTAAATATAGCTGTTGAAAATAATAATACTGATGCTTCAAATATACTTATAAATGCTAAAGCTAATTTAAATAATATTCATGACGGCTATGCTCCTATTCATATTGCTGTAAAAAATAATAATATATCAATACTTAGAAATTTATTATTAAATAAAGCTTATATAGATATTAAAGATGAAAAAAAAGGATATACTTCTTTATGTATAGCAATAGAAAATAATAATTTTGATATATGCAAAATGCTTATAACAAATAATGCTTCAATGGATAATAATGCAATAAATCTTATAAAAAATTCTACTAATGAAAATATTAAAAGACTGCTTGAATCCAGCAAGGTTAATTAATAATATACTAATAAAAAAATATTATTTACAATTTTTTCATTAATAATCTTTAAATTCTATTAAATATTTTTGAAAAATTGTAAATAGTATATAATCTATTTTAACCTCATCTTTTAGGAAATTATCATACATATAGTTAACAATATCAATATTTGTATTAATTTCATTGAAACAAACTTCATATTTGTATTTCAATAAATCATATATATCCAATATTTCCAAAATCTTAACGGGATAATATACAGATGACGTAAAATTTAATATATCCCTAGAATCAAAACTAATTAAATATTGATATTCAAAATTAGGTCTTTTAGATTTCATAGCTTCATACAAAGTTATAGCTAATCCATATCCGTATCCATAATACTCATGATGAAGTCCAACTGCCAAATTTATATCATAATTATTAGATATAGAACATTTCAAATAATTATATGACTTTATTGAATGTGAATACAAATCATTATTAGTATTGACACTTTCTATAGGCAGATAATTAATTATTTCAGTTAAAGTAATATCATGCAAAAATGCTGCTATTGAAATATTGACTATTTCCATATTATCAAAATGTCTTATTCCTAATTTGAATACATTATCCAATTTTCCTATATCTCTAATAAATTTATATTTATTTGCTATCTTCAGATAATAAGGCATAAACTCATTTTTCCATTTTGCTCTTATTTTAGACAACATACCCATATTAATATTTCTATTATAGAATATCATAAATTCCATAGTATTAATAAAAAGTCTATTACTATGATCTATTATATTGTATCCTGTAAATCCAACAACATCATTAAATATATCAGGTTTTTCATAATTTTTATTAAGCAAAACAAAAACGCTCTCAGCTACACTTCTTATTAAATCTTCATAATTTATATTATATACTTTCATGTTAAATTTGGAGTCATTATTAATATCCCCAATAACATTTATTCTATTTATTAATCCTAACTTTATTAATATTTCACCAATAATCTCAGCAGCTTTGCACGTGAATTTTTCTCTTGATTCTTCAGCCTCAAGAGTTTTTATTAATTTTTTTATATGCTCAACTCTTTCATAAGGAGTAATGGATAATATTTCTTCCAACATTGCAGATTCTTTATCAGAAACCTCTTTTATAGGATCCTTACAATTTGTAAAAATAGAATAAAAATAATCTTTATTATTCAATTTAGCAGGATCCACAAAAAATTTTATCATTTCAAGATATGAACTATATATATAATATTTTGAATTATTAAACAAAATATTATTTTTCATAGTATCATCAAAAATAAGATCTATTTTATTATAAGGTATTACATTTATGATACCATCTTCATTTTTAGAAATTATTTCTATTTTGTCTTTAAGAAATAATTCTTTATAATCTCTAAGTTTTTCTATTTCTATTTCCGAATAATTATCTAAATTTATTTCCATAATTAATCCATAAATATAATAATTTATCACTCATATTTATTATATACAATAAATACAATAAAAGGAAGATTTTGTAGTAAAAAATGTTGGAAAAAAGAAAAAAATTATTATATTTATAAATATGGATGAGAGTATTCACTAAAGAAAACGGAGGAAAGATGGAAAACAACTACGAATACACCAAGGAAGATCTTGCTATACTGAACTCATATAAAATACTATCTCAATCTTTAGCGACTTATTTAGGTGAAAATGTAGAAATTATCTTATACTCCTTTGAAAATGAACAATGTAATATCATACATATCGTAAATGAACATCTATCAAATAAAAAATTAGGTTCTCCAATATCTGATATGGATAAAACTATAATGTTGGAAATATTATCAAATAATGAAAATCATAAAAATAATTTTGTACAATCTGTAACAGGAGAATGCAATAAATCAAATTATACTATATTAAAGAATAATTATGGAGTTCCTATTGGAATGATGTGTATAAATTGGCATTTTGACATATCTGTAATAAATATATTAAGTGCTTTTATACCTGATAATATAAGTGTAAGCAAAGAAAAATCTAATAATAGATCTGAAGAAATAATACTAGATGCTATAAAAAAGGTTATTATAGGTGTAGATAGAGATGAAGTAGGAGCATCTGTATATAATAAAACTATAATAAAAAAGTTATTTAGTCAGGGAATATTTGAATTTAAAGAAGCAGTGCAAATTGTATCAAATTATTTACATATATCTCATCACACTGTCTATTTGCACCTTAGAAGCATCAAAAAATCAAAAAAGTATAAAAATAATTAATTATTTGAATGCGGATGAAATTTATTATAAACCTCAAATAATCTTGAATTAGTAACATGCGTATATCTTTGTGTAGTTGCTATTGTTTCATGTCCCAACAATTCCTGAACACCTCTAATTTCTGCATCATTATTAAGCAAATGTGTAGCAAAAGTATGTCTTAATGTATGAGGTGAAAAATCTATAGATATATTAGAATTTCTAATTAAACGTTTCATAGATGTTCTTATGCTTCTATCACTTATAGGCTTTCCAAACCTATTTATAAATATATAATCATTAGTTTCACCATATTCTTTTTGTATAATCCTTCTTTTATCCATATAAATATCCCAATTTTCATATATTATAGGAAGAAGAGGAATATCTCTAACCTTAGAACCTTTACCGCATACTCTTAAAGTTTCAGAACCTTTCTTTATCATGCTAAGTCTTAGAGAAGCTAATTCTGATACTCTTAATCCAATTGTATACATAAATAAAGCCATCATTTTATCTCTAAGTAATGTAAACTCTCCATTATCATCTATATTAAGTATACTATCCATATCTGATATTGATAAAAATTTAGCTATATGTTCTTCCCTTTTAGGACTTTTCATATCAACTATTCTTCTTTTATCCGAATAGTTATTTCTTATCAAATATTTATAGAATTTTTTTATAGAAGATAAATGTCTTGAAGTTGTAGAATTAGTTAATCCTTTATTCTTTAAAAATGTTAAATAATCTCTAACTGCATAATGATCAGCATCTTCTATCAATATATTTTTACTTTCTAAAAATTTAGCATATTCTTTTAAGTCTTTATTATAGCTGTTAATAGTATGTGCTGCAAAATTTAAAGTTTGCAAATAATCACAAAACTCTTCAAGAAAATCATAAAATTTATTATCAGTAGAAACCCCATTATCCATAATAAAGCCTTCATTAAAAATTATTATATAGAAATATTATCGAAAGTTTATATTATAAATTTATGAAGTATGTTAACTAGATAAAATTTTTTCAAAAATAAATTTATTATTTTTTAATAAAAAATATATTAATTAATAATTAAATTTATTTAATTTCTCCTTATCTGTAAGCCTCTATATGTATAGTAGGTTCTATACCTAATTTATTTCTTATAGCATTTTCAAAAATAGTTGCTTTCTCATGAGCATCAAATACAGTCATATCTTTTGGGAAACGCATATGGAATGTTATTTCACTATGATCTCCATAAGTATGTATATGAAAATGATGCAGATTCAAATCTGAATTATCAATATTAATTTCTTCTGCTATTTTTTTTATATTTTCTATAGTCTCTTCTGAAGGATATTCACCTATTAAAGGCTTTATACTTGATTTAATAACATCAAAAGCAGCATAAAATATTACAAGTGAAACTAATATACTTAATACGCTGTCAATCCACCAGAAATTTTTTCCTAATAAAATACCAACTAATATAATTATAGATGTAACACTGTCGCTTCTATGATGCCATCCGTCAGCGTATAAGGATTTAGATCCGGATTTTCTATATCCCCAAAAAGAATACTGAGCAAGCAATTCTTTTATTAAAATAGAAACAATCATAGCAATTATGGATATCATTGTAAATGAAGCAGTTTTTCTATTCATAATATTTTTTATAGCCTCAGAAAAAAAGCTATATCCAATAAATACAAGCATAATACCAACTACAAAACTTGTTATTAATTCTATTCTTCCATGTCCGAAAGGATGTTCCTTATCAGGAGGTCTCTTTGAAAAAATACCTCCTATTATAACAATAATACTGCTTATACAATCGCTTAATGAATGCCAAGCGTCAGCCATAATAGAAAGAGAGCCTGTTAATAAGCCTACTGCATATTTAAAAGCAAATAATAATATATTAATAATTACAGATACTATACCTTCTACTATCATATATTTAGATTTTTTTTCATTACTAATATTCATATTTTATAACCCTAAAATAATTTTATATATTTTTTAAAGATAATGAATTTAATAAAAAATGTCAATTATTCAAATATAAATTGTTGTTTACAGATTAGAAGATTTTAACTTTTAATAAAAGTATATAACTTATATTAGCTTTATCAAAACAAGATTAAGTGCTTGATAAAACTTAACTTTTTTGTTAATATTTCTGTTAAATAAATTAAGTAAAAAATAGATATAATAAAAAAGGAGAATAAACATGTCAAATACAGCATTTCTATTTCCTGGTCAAGGTTCTCAATGCGTAGGTATGGGAAAATCTTTGTATGATAATGTATCTGAATCTAAAGTAATATTTGATAAAGCTGCTAATATTTTAGATGATGTTGATATCAAGGCGTTATGTTTTGAAGGAACTGAAGAAGATCTTAAAAAAACAGAAAATACTCAGCCTGCTTTAGTAACAGTAGGTATGGCAGCTTATGAAGCATTAAAAGCAAAAGGAGTTAAAGGAAATTTATTTGCAGGACATAGTTTGGGAGAAATCACAGCTCTTTGTGCTGCTGGTTATATATCATTTGAAGATGCAGTAAAGATTGCAAGAACAAGAGGTTTATTAATGGCTAAAGCAGGTGCAGATGCCCCTTACGGAATGGCTGCAGTTATGGGATTGGATTATGATACAGTTTCAAAATGCATGCCTGAAAGCAAAGAGGTTGTTGCTGCTAATTATAATTTAAAAGATCAAATAGTTATATCCGGTTTATTAAGTGCAATTGAAGCAGTTACACCAAAACTTCAAGAAGCAGGAGCTAAAAGAGTATTGCCTCTAAAAGTATCCGGGGCTTTCCATTCACCATTTATGAAACCTGCTGCTGACAGTTTAAAAGAATTTTTAGAAAAAATAGAATTACATAATAATGATAATAAAGTAATGTCTAATGTTACAGCTGAAGTTCATGTATTTGATTCAATAAAAGAAAATTTATACAAGCAAATGTTTTCAACTGTTAGATGGTATGACAGCATGATTAATATTCAAAATATGGGTATTACAAAAATATATGAATGCGGCCCTGGTAAAGTATTAATAGGTATGTCTAAAAAAATTACTCCTGATATTGAAGCATTACCTGTATTTGATATTGATTCATTAAACGCTGCTTTATAATTCAAGTATATTAAGTACATAATAAGAGTAAAAAATTAATATTAGCAATAATAAATTTTTTACTCTTTTATTTTTTTATCTTACATTAAAGAGATTATTATGAAATCTATATTTTATTCTATAGTTATAATATTTTTTACATCTGCTCTAACCTTTTCTAATAATCATTTTTTTGTTGCAGTACATAAAGGTGATATTAATTCAGTATCTCAATATTTAAAAAATGGCATCGATATAAATATGCAAGACAATAGAAAAAGAACAGCTTTAATGATAGCTGTTTATAAAAATGATATAAATATGGTGAAGCTTTTAGTAGATAATAATGCCGATGTTAATATACAAGATGAGAATTTAAACTCTCCTTTTCTATATGCAGGTGCCAGAGGTTTGCTTGATATATTAAAATTATTATATAAAAAAGCTGATACTATAAATGTTCTTAATATTTATGGAGGAAATGCATTAATACCGGCATGTGAAAAAGGTCATTTAGAAACTGTAAGATTTTTACTTGAAAATACGAATATAAATGTTAATCATGTTAACAAATTATCTTGGACTGCCCTATTAGAAGTTGTTATACTTGGAGATGACAGTTACAATTATGTTGAGATAGTAAAGTTATTATTAAAACATGGTGCTGACAAAAATATAAAAGATAATAGAGGTAATGATGCATTATATTATGCCAAAACTAAAGGATTTAAAAATATAGAAAAACTATTAGCAAATTAATTTTTTGAATAAAAAAGGACATATAAAATTAATTATATGCCCTTTTTTATTTATACTATATTATACAGAAATTATAGCTTTCCAACTAAATCAATTCCTGGTTTTAATGTATTAGCACCAGGTTTCCATTTAGCAGGACAAACTTCACCGCCATGCTCAGCTACATATTGAGCAGCTTGTACTTTACGTAATAATTCATTAGCATCTCTACCAATACCCATATCATGCACTTCATAAGCTTTGATTAAACCTTCAGGATTTACTATAAAGCTTCCGCGTAAAGCCTGACCTGCTTCTTCTACATATACTTCAAAGAATTTAGCTAAAACACCTGTTGGGTCTCCAAGCATTGTATATTTAAGATTTTTAATAGTAGGAGTAGCATCTGCCCAAGCTTTGTGTACAAAATGAGTGTCTTCAGATACTGAATACACCTCACAGTTAATTTTCTTTAATTCATCATAAACTGTACCTAAATCAGCTAATTCTGTAGGACATACAAATGTGAAATCTGCAGGATAGAAAAAGAATACACTCCATTTGCCTAATACATCTTTTGTTTCAACTGTTTTAAATTCTCCATTCTGATAGGCTTCTACTTTAAAATCTATAAGTTTTTTATTGATTAAACTCATTTTATAACTCCTTTTATTAATGTTTGTATATTCTAACAATACAATAAATAATACTTTTTGTCAAGTAGAAAATATTATAAATTGATAAAAATTACTAAAAAAATGAATATTATTGCTGATGAATATAAAAATATCTATATTGTAAAAATAATTTTTTAATATATAATAATTTTGATATTATTAAGGAGTGAATATATGAATGAAGATATAAAATTTATAACAGATTTTTTAAAATGCGATTATGAAATATTAGAAGGCGGACTTGAAGATGACAGCAAAATAATGAGCTGGTACAAAGAAAATTTGGAAAAAGGAAAAAAAGAAGGGTACACTCCTTTAATTATAATACCTACAGATACACTTACTGAAGCGATTAAAGTTTTTTTGGAAGATAATGACAGCGAAATTGAAGATTCCAAAAAGTTAATTAACGAGTATATTGAAAAATCAAAAGAAATAGATTACAAGCAATATTTAAATCAGAATATAGAAGATATTTATGATGATAAAGAGTATATTGAAGAAATAAAAAAATCATTTAATGCCCCTATAATAGAAGGATTTGAAGTATTGGATAGTTTTGGTTCTTATTATGATTATGAAACAGAAAAGACAGTTGATTTAATATTAGCTAAAATTCCTACTGTTAATCCTTATGAATTAGCTTGTTATATTCCTATGGGCGGATTCAATGATTGCCCTAATCCAGAAACACAAACTTCAATATTCAAATACTGGTATGAAAAATATAATGCCTATCCTGCAGTAGTAGGTTTTGATACTTGTGAACTTTTTGTAGAAAAACAGCCTCAAACAGAAGAGGAAGCCAGAGAACTTGCTATAGAACATTATTATTTTTGTTTAGACAGAGTGGATCAATACAGCGAAGATTATAATATTGGAAAACTAGCAGGTACATTATTAAAATCAAGTGTTTGGTATTTTTGGTGGGATTAATAAAAACAATAAAAAAGCCTATACTCAAAGTATAGGCTTTTATTTTTTATTAAAAAATTAATTATTTCTAAAAAATAAAGCAGCACATCCTAAAACCCCAGCATCATTACCTAAAGAGGCAGGTTTTATTTCAACATTATTAACCATCATTCTAAGTCCGTAATTTCTTACCCCTCTTTTAATATGCTCTATCATCATATCAAAATCTTTACATAATCCTCCGCCTATAAGAACTAAATCCAAATCAAGCATATTTAAAGCTTGTGCTATAGACATACCTAAATAATACGAACATTCCGCAATAGTTTCCTTAGCAAGAATATCTCCATTTTTAGCAGCATCAAATAAAGCCTTAGCTTTTCCAGTATCTAATTTTTCATAAGTTAAAGCTGTAGGTATAACTCCCTTATGTATTTTCTGCTTAGCCATTGCAATAAAACCAGTAGCAGAAGCATAACGTTCAATACATCCGCTTGAACCGCAGTTACATTTATCACCATCAGGAACTACAAATACATGTCCAATCTCTCCGGCACCGCCTAAAGAACCTGTGAATAATTTTCCATTAAGAACTAATCCGCCTCCTACACCGGTACCCAAAGTAACAAGCATTACAGACTGATAATCTTTCTCCTTTCCTGTTCCGTATTTAGCTTCTCCTAATGCAGCCATACTGGCATCATTAGCTGTTTTTATAGGAAGATTAAATCTATCTCCTATATCAGAAAATTTCAATCCATGAAGCCCAGGAACATTTTCAGCTCCTCCAATATGTAAAGTATCTCTATTCATAACTCCAGGACAATCTATACCCAAACCTATAGGCTTATAACCATCTGGTATATTACTTTTTAATTTTTCTATAAATTTTGATATAGCTTCTTTATGTTCTTCTGTATTATGACTAGGATTAACATCGCAATTATCTTTATACAAAATATTTCCATTCTCCTCTATAACAGCACCTTTCATAGAAGTGCCTCCAATATCTATAGCTATAACAACATCTTTCATGCAATTATCCTCCTAGTTTATAATTTATTAATGTCACAATTTTAGTATAAGAATTAAAATTGTCAATATCATAAAAATTATCTTACAGCACCGTATTTTATTAATAGTTCAGCCATACTATAATTTTTATTTTCTTCAGCCATAGTTAAAGCTGTTTTATTATAATTATTTCTTTTATTTACATCCGCACCATTTTTTATGAATATCTCAGCAAAGTTTCTATAATCCAAAACGGCAGAATACATTAAAGCAGTGTATCCATGAATATCTTGAATATTAATATCAGCTCCAAGATTAATAAATGTATTGATCATATTAACATCAGCATCCTTTAAAACATTATACATCAAAGCTGTCTTGCCGTCTAAATTTTGTGCATTAATATCAGCACCGGATTCTACAAGAAATCTTATAATATCAGGATCTCTGTTTGCAGCGTATATAAATGCTGTAGATTTATAATTATCAGTTATATTAATATCCGCTTTATACCATATAAGCATTTCTATCATATCAAAATCACAAAATTGACATGCATACATCAATGCTGTTTTTCCGCTGTCATTTTTCATATCTGTATCAGCACCATTTTTTAATAATAATTCCAATATATATATATTTCTATTGAGTACGGCATGCATTAAAGGAGTTACACCATATTTATCGCAAATATTAACATTAACATCTTTTTCATTTAATATCCTTCTTACCATAACTATATCAGAAGTTTCAGCAGCTACTAATAAATCATTCTCATCTTGAGTAAATGTATATACAACAGAATGTATACTAGTAAACAAAACAAATATAATTAATATATTCTTCATAATTTACATACTAACAATTAATATAATATAATTCTATTATTAAATAAAAATATATCAAGACAATAAAAACAAAAAAGCCTGACTATACAATAATGTATAATCAGACTTTTTAATATTCTTATAACAATATATAATTATCTTTTAGCCTGTTCGTACTGTTTAGGGAATGGTACATCAATACCTAAAGTTCTAGCAGCCTGCAATGCCCAATACGGATTTCTTAAAAGCTCTCTTCCTATATAGATAGCATCAGCAGCACCATTTCTTACCATCATATTAGCCATTTTAGGATCATATATAAGTCCCCCTCCTATACAAGGAACTGACATATACTGTTTTAATTCACGGCAGAAAGGAACTTGATATCCTTCATAAGGAATAATCTTTCCGTCAGCAGTAACAGCACCTGTACTAACATTTATAGAATCAAATAATCCTTCCTGTTCTAAAGGCTTTAACATATCAGCAAAATCTTTTACTGTATTTCCGCCTTCTCTCCAATCATAAGATGATATTCTAATTTGTATAGGATAATCTTTACCTACAGCTTCTCTGCCTTTTCTTAAAATCTCTTCTAAAATTTTAACTCTGTTTTTACCATATTCATCAGTTCTTTTATTTGATAAAGGAGATAGGAATGTAGAAATTAAATATCCATGAGCAGCATGAATTTCTATCATATCAAAACCAGCTTTCTTAGCCCTTACAAATGCTTTAACAAATGCATCAACAACTTCATTAATATCTTCTTTTGTCATCTCAACCGGAGTTCTGTATTTATCATTAAATGCTTCAGCTGTAGGAGCATATATCTTATCAACTTTTTTAGATTCGCATTTTCTTCCAGCATGATTTATCTGTATTCCGATTGCAGCTCCATTGCTTTTAACAGCTTTTACCAATTTAGATAAACCGTCAATATATTTATCATCCCATATTGCTAAATCTCCGTCTGTGATAGAACTAACATAAGGAAGTACTCCTGTAGCTTCAACTATGATTAATCCTGTTCCTCCTATAGCTCTTGTAACATAATGCTGAATATACCAATCATTAACATATCCGTCTTCAGCAGAATACATACACATTGGAGGCATTACTACACGGTTTTTTATTTCAAGATTACCTATTTTTAAAGGTGTAAAAAGATTACTTTTTTCTGGTTTCATTAAAAACTCCTTCAAATATTATTGCTTTTTATACTACTATATAGTATATACAAGATGATGTATATTTCAATTTCACAATATAATTAATTTATTATTATATAATATGTAATTATATGTGACAATAAAAAACTACACATTTATAACACATATAAAACATTTATTTTTTCAATAAATCTGAGGCTGATATGCCGGCATTATTTTCTATATCCATTCTGGCACCTCTTCTTACTAACAAACTTATTGTACTATTATAACCTTTTTCTATGGCATAATGCAAAGGCGTATTACCATCATTATCCTTAGCATTAATACTTAAAAATGTATTTGATAAATAATAAGATATAGCATTATCATTTCCATACATAGCAGCATAATGTATTACAGTTCTTCCGCTTAAAGATTTTTCTCTTGTCAAAGAAGAATCTTTTTCTAATAAGAAATGTATCATATCAGAATCGCAAAAAGCAGATGCATAAAATAAACTGCTGTAACCATTATAATCTTTCTTCTTCATATCTGCTTTACTTTCTATAAGTAAATTAACAGTATTTGTATTTCCTTTATATATAGCATACTGTAATGGAGTTGTTCCATTAAATAAAACTTCACCACTAAAATTTTTTCCTTTGACAGAATAAGTATTAGAATAATTATTTAAAGGCATTTCTATATCAATATTGCTGAAACTTAAAAGAGCTTTTATAGCTTCTAATTTATCATAATTAATAGCATAAAGCAAAGGAGTAAAGCCTTCTTCATTTCTAGAATTTATATTTGCACCATTTGAGATAGCTTTAAGCATATCACCTATATTATTATTATATATAGCATCAAAGATAGGTTTATTTGCATCATATATATGAGAATAATCATCACTAGTATCAGGTTCAACATAATCATCATCTTCAATACTTTTTTCATCGCTATATTCATATATCAAATCATCAGCAAAAGTATTAACATTGATAGCATTAATTCCATTAAAATTATTATAATTGTATATTGAATTGGTATTATTATCGAATAGACTATTATTTAAATTTGTATTTACTTTATCATTAAATGTATTATTGGTATTAAAGCTATTTATTATATTTTCTATATTGTATCCGCTATCTTCATATAATAAATCTGATGCAGTTTTTCCATCATAATTTTTTATAGTGTAGTCAGCACCTTTTAATAATAAGAATCTATATGTATTACTATTATTATTTTTTACAGCTAAATGCAAAGGTGTATTTCCATCAATATCTTGTACATTTATATTAATAGGAGTTCTATTCATAAGTGCAGTCAAAGTATTGGTATTTCCTAATAATGCTGCATTATGCAAAGGAGTATCACCATAAACATCAACAACTCTATAGGAATTGCTTGAATAATTTAAAATTGTATCAATAATTTCTTCATTTCCATAACTTGCTGCGTACATTAAAGCATTATTTCCTAAGCTGTCTTTTCTGTTTATATCAGCCCCATATTTTAAAAGAGTATTTATAATATTAGTATTTCCTTTGAATATAGCATATTGTAAAGGACTAGCATCTCCCAAATATATATTACCTGTAAACTCTACCCTACTTTCATTAAAATAAACATGATCTGCCGGTATAAAAGAAGTTTCTATATTGATAATATTAGTATTATTTTTTCTATAACTTAAAAGCTCATTAACAATATCATATTTATCAAGATGTATAGCATAAGTAAGAGGAGTTTCATAAGCTATAATTACAGAATTCATATTAAAATTAGAATACATCATTATATTTCTTAAAGCATTAGTATCTGATGTACGAATAATTTCTGCAATGAACATATTCTCATCATCAGTATTTGTAAGTAAATTATCATCATTACTATTAGAGTTATCATCTAAATCAACAGCAGAACTTCCTCCTGATAAAACATATTCAGGCTTAACACCGTAATTATCCCCTATATCCTTATTAGCACCAAGTTTAATAAGAAGATTATATGCATCCTTTTTTGCATAGTAAGCGGCATAATATAAAGCAGTACATCCGTTCGAATCTCTGTCATTTATATTCATATTAACATTTTTCACTAAAAAATTTATATTCTCTAAATTGTTAAGAGAAGCAGCGTAATGAAGACCATTAATATTTCCATTAGATGTTTTATCATTAACTAAAGCTCTATCTTTTACAAGAAGCATCCTTATAATATTTCCGTTTCCAAAACCGCATGCATATAAAAATACAGAAGTTCCTTCATTATCTCTGGCTTTAACATCAGCATTTTTATCTATTAATTGTTTAACTATTCTTGGATTACTTTTGAATATAGCAAACATTAAAGGAGTAGCCCCTCCTATATTAAAGCTATCGCCTTCAACTCTATTTATATATGGATAATCTGCAAAATCATCAGGGAGTCTATATTCTATATTAACGTCTTTATATTCAAGTAATACTCTTATGGCTCTTTCATTACCGCATTCAATAGCATACAAAAGCGGAGTTAATCCTCTTTCATTTGTAGCATTCAAATCCATTTTATATCTTAAAAGATTTTTTAATTGTGCTTCATATTTATTTTCTTTTATAGCATTAAAAAATTCCTGCTCCTTTGAAGTAAGAGCGAACATATTAAAAGTAATAGAAAAAAGCAATATAATAAATAAAAATCCGTTTCTAATCATAACATCAATTTCCTAAATATATTTATTCTAATAAGTAAACATAATATCAGAATTATATAACAATAATCAATTAATAACAACAAAATTTATTTTTTATTGTAAAACATCAGCAGGCTTTAAACCTTCATTATTTGCTATATTCTTATCAGCACCAAGTTTGAGGAGTAATTTATAGGCATCTTTTTTATTATTAATTGCGGCATAATAAAGAGCAGTCCATCCGTCATCATCCTGAGCATCTATATTTATATTCAGTTTTTCAACTAAATATTTAATATTTTCTAAATTATCATAAACAACAGCCATATGCAAAGCTGTAGCATTGTCTTTAGTTTTTGTATTTATAAGCTTTCTATTTTTATAATAAAGACTTCCAAGAATATCAGGATTACCAAATGCTGCAGCATACAAAAATGCAGACCAACTCTCTTCATCTCTCGCATTAACATTTGCACCTTTTTTTATAAGCATATTTACTATTCTGCTGTCTCCATTACTTTTTAATATTGCATATAAAAGAGGAGTAGCTCTTCCTATATAAATAGCATCTGCCTGTTCATTGACTAAATGTGTAAAATATCCTTCCGGAAGTTCGGCCTCCAAATTAATATTTCTATTACCAAGCAATATTTTAACAGCATCTAAATTATTATTTTTTATGGCAAAATGTAAAGCACTTAAACCATATCCATCTTTAGTATTTACATTAGCACCTGCTCTTATTAGATTTCTCATGGTTTTAATACCATTAGTTTCTATAGCTTTTAATAAATTATTATCAATTTCTCTAAACTGATTATTTTCATGCTCTATTTTTCTCTCTAAAACTGTAGAAGGTAAAACATTATCATTATCACCTATATTAGTATCAGCACCCAATCTTATAAGTAAATTGTACGCTTCTATACTTTTAGAATTAGCAGCATGATAAAGAGAAGTCCAACCGTCTATATCTCGTTCATTTATATCAATATTAGAATTAGTGCATAAATACATTATTGCTTCGAGGTTATTATGATCGCTTGCTATATGAAGAGGATTAACATGGAATTCTGTTTTGGAATTAATTAATGTCTCATCCTTTTCTATAAGCATAACAAGTGTATTAATGTCAGAAAATGCAGCAGCATACATTATGCTATTCCAAGTTTTAAAATCTTTAATATTTAAATTAGCCCCATTTTCTATTAAAAGTCTAGTGATATCTGTATTATTTTTGTATATTGAATATAAAAGCGGTGTAGCACCGGATAAATTATTAGTATAATTATCAGGAAGTCTAACATTTAAATTTATACCGTTTATTATAAGTTCTTTTATATATTCTATATTATTATTATCTATTGCTTCATATAATACACTAATCCCATTATTATTAGTAATATTTACAATATTATTTGTATGAACATTATTATTTGTTTGAATAACCTCATCATACTGCTGCTCATTATCATTTGAATAAACATCATCGTATTGCTGCTCATTATCATTTGACTGAATATCATCATATTGCTGTATATTATCATTTGAATAAACATCATCATATTGCTGCCCATAAATAAAGGCAAATAAAAATAACATTACAAATAAAATATTTCTCATAAAAATAACCCTTTTATTATTGTTATGGTGTAATTGTTGTTGCAGAACTATCTTGTAAATCAGTAATTGTACTGTTAAGATCATATTCTTTTCTAGGCAATCCGACACCAGGAAAGTCTGTAAGAGTAAATTCAATCCAAAACTCTTTATTCCAATAAATTCCTTTAACTGAACCGCTGGTAATATCTGAAGGAAGAGTAGAAGGTCTTACGGCAAAAGTAGCAAGTATCTGCCATCCATCCAATTCATGCCAAATGCTTGCTTCTATAGATTCAAGTTTAAATAAGCTGTCAGTTCTTTTTTGCGGATCATTAAAATTAAATGAATTTATAATATCCCAAAATGGATTTACCCAAGTTTCATTTTCTCTCTCAGCATAAGATTTAATATATCTGTAAGCCTTTTCATTTGCACTTGTAGTTGCTATTCTAAATTTCCATTGATCTATTACTTGCAATTCTATACCAAATGTAAATGCAGCTGTATTATATTTATAGTTAATAAAATCATGAGTAAATGCAAAACCAAAATATAAATTAAAATCATTTATAACACCATCAAAAAATGGCTTTCTATTATTTTTTACAAGTATCCAGTCTGTTATCTTTCCAAGAGGTATAGGCAAATGTAAATATGAAGTAATACGGTTAAGGGTTAAATTTGTTCCAAGCATGTTTCTTGAAATATCATAAGATACATAAGATTGATTATAAAAAAGTCTTGCTGAAGAACCCACTTCTGTAGTAAGCATATTATTTGTAGAAAACTGTACTTCATAAAGCTTAGTTTCCGGATTATATGTAGGTCTAAAATCATATCCTGTTCTTATAAATGATTCTAAATTAAGATTCAAATCAGGAAGGAAAAATAAACTATACCCTGTTCCTCCAACAGTTAATTTAGTAGTTAAATTATGCGAGTTAAATTCTCCATTTTGGGCTGTAATAGAGTCTGTATCAATATACTTCTCTTTAAATCTATATCCTAAACTGTAAGTAGTATCCCATCTTACAATAGGTTCAAAATAGTGAGTAAAATTATACGGTAATATATTATAAGGTAAAAACATAGAAAAATTAACACCAGCACCTAATCCTAGATAAGTGTTGTCTTTATCATAAATTAAATCTTCAGCTGAAGGATTAATACTATTTTGATATGAATACTCCATATTAACACTTGGTACAAATCTTAAAAAATCATTAGTAAAAGTTCTTGATAAGCCTCCATACAAATTTAAATTATCCCTTTCTGCAAGCTTATCATTCAATTGATCATCACGCAACGGATTATTATAAAAAGCAATACCTTCAGAAGTTTTATAATTAATTGTATGATTATAATTAGCTCTTAAATCATAATTTAACTTAAGATTCGGAAAATAATAAGAAGTTTCATCTCCAAATACAGAACTGTAACTAGCCTCAATAGAAGGAAGAACAAGTTTATAAGGCTTAGGCATATAATAATCAAAATTTGTATTAACATCAACAGATATATTTCTAACAGCTTCTAAATCCCATTCAGCACCAGCTTTTAAATTTACCCCATAAATATTATTATTAATATATACAGAATTTTCAATGTAGCTCTCAGGATAAGAATCTCCAATATCCTGCAAATTTCCAGTAACAGAAGTAAAGAAAGTTAATATATCAAAACGCCCTCTTTGATTATAGAAATCTGATTTAAAATATAAATCACTATTTAAATTTAATTTACCAGTAACATAACTATTAATATTCTGACTACTGTACAACTGTAAAGTATGATCATATTCAAATTTGTATCTAGGTACAAATTTACCAGGCTGACCTGTAGCAAAATAGTTAACATATCTAGTACCATAACCTATACTAGAAGTTATATATGAATCTAATAAATAATACTGTCTTCCCAAGGCAAACATTGCATCTAATGCAAAATCATTATATTGGCTTGTATATCTTATTTCATCACCTATTAAAAAACCTAATTTTTGATAGGCATCTAATCTTATTTTATGCTGAACTCCATATATATCAAATACTTTAGAGTTCTGCATATATACGCCTTCTCTTAAAGACTCACCAAATGAAGATATAATACCTGTACCCATATAATTTTGCATAAACAGAGGAAAATAGAATACCGGCTGTCTTCCAACTCTATAGATACTGTTAAATATCATCATTTTTTTGGTATCCCATAGATAAACTCTGCTGGTTAAAAAGTCATGTGCTACCGGGCTTAAACGTGAAAAACTAACACTGCTGTTTTCTGCAAAAAAACGCTCATCATTAAATTTAATTATATCTCCTTGAACAGTAAATACCTGAAATTTAGTACCTCCTCCAAATAGAACTCCTTTTTTATTCTCTCTATTAAGCATAAACCATTCGCCTGTAAGAGTACTCTCACCAGCCTTTACCGTTAAATTACCAGAAGCAAACACTTCTCCTGTTTTCAAACTATAAACAACTTTATCAGCAATTAATGTATTATTATACATACGCATGGTAACATTACCATATAATGATATAAGTTCTTCCTCAGCTTCTTTTATCTCATAACGCTCTACAAAATCAGCACCAATAAGTTCAACCTGAGCTCCTCCCCTATTAATAGTGGTTCTTGCTACCTCTTTAACCTGTTCACTTCCTGATACTATTTCAGCCTTAATATTAACCTGTCTTTCTATAATTCTTGCCCTTAAAGTTGCTTCTGTATCATAAGGGTATATTTCTATATTATTTATTCTAGCATATTCTCTTAATACATAAAAAGGTGTAAAATTTACTAAATTAATAAATGATATTGGATTTCTTCTCGCATCAAATCTATTTATCTGCATTATTGCATTTTCACTTGCATTAGCAGGAATATTATTATTTACAGCATTAGTATCCTGTGCATACAAATATGCATTGAATATCAATATAAATAATAAGATTAAGATACGCATTATATCCTCTAAAATTCAATTATCATTTTTATTTAAGAAAATTTTATTTTAAAGAAATTGCGTTTGCCAACTTTTAAAATACCTTCTTTAGAAATAACTGCATTTATATCACTAATTTTTTCATTATCTAAAGTAACGCTTCCTTGCGAAACTAATCTTTTCAAATTTGATTTACTTTCAGAAGACATACAAACAGATAATATATTCAAAATATTGTCATCTTTCTTAACAGATACTTCTTCTATTTCATCCGGAAGTCCTTTAGAACTGAATATTCTTTTGAACTCTTCCTCAGCATTTAATGCTTCTTCTTCTCCATGATATATTTTAACTATCTCTTTGGCAAGTATTCCTTTTATATTTCTAGGATTTTCACCATTTTCCATAGACTTAACATAATTCTTTATATCTTCTATAGGTATATCTGTAAGAAGTTCCATATACTTAGAGATTAAACTATCAGGTATGCTCATAGCTTTACCGTACATATCTTTAGGACTATCATATATACCAATATAATTACCAAGAGATTTACTCATCTTTTCAACACCGTCCAATCCTTCTAATAATGGTACTGTAATAACTGCCTGAGGAGATAATCCGTATTCTTTCATCAAAGTTCTTCCTACAAGCAAATTAAATTTCTGGTCATTACCTCCAAGCTCAACATCACATTCTAAAGCAACAGAATCATACCCTTGAGCTAATGGGTACATAAATTCCATCATACTAATAGGCTGACCATTTTTATATCTTTTAGCAAAATCATCTCTCTCTATCATCTGTGCTACTGTATATCTTGAAGTTAATCCTAATACATCAGCAAAACTCATTTTTTCAAGCCATTTTGAGTTAAATTCTACTATAGTTTTTTCAGGATCTAAAATTTTAAATACCTGCTGCTTATAAGTTTCTGCATTTCTTAAAACATCTTCCAATGTAAGTCTTGGTCTTGTTTTAGTTTTACCAGAAGGATCTCCTATTCTTCCTGTAAAGTCACCTATTAAAAATATAACCTTATGCCCCAATAATTGGAAATGTCTCATTTTTCTTAAAAGTACAGTATGTCCCAAATGTATATCAGGTGCAGTAGGATCGAAACCTGCTTTTACTGTTAATTGTTTTCCACTTTTTAATTTTTCTTTTATCTCATCTAATCCTATAGCTTCACTTATACCTCGTGTAATCAATTCTATAGATTCTTCTACACTGTATTGTTTATTCTCCATATTTACTATCCCTTTTATAACAATAAATTACATATTTACATATAATATTGAGTATTAATAATAATGTAAATTTCAATTAAAGTCAAATAAAGAATTTTATTATGTTAATTTTATAGTTATTATTTTACTATGATTTCTTTTGTAAAACTATTCAAATCTTTATAACCATCTTTAGTAACAAGTATTAAATCTTCTATTCTAACACCTATTTTTTTATCACTACAGTATACACCAGGTTCTATTGAAAATATCATACCATCTTTTAATTGTGCATGATGTATAGAACTAACATCCCCATATTCATGTACATCCATACCTATACAATGTCCTGTTCTATGAGTAAAATATTCACCATATCCATTTTCTGTAATATATGAACGTGCCTCATTATCTATATCAGAAAATTTTACTTTTTCACTTACTTTATTAATAGCCTTTTCATTAGCTGTTTTCACTATATTATATATTTTTTTAGCTTCATCACTAGGATCTCCGAAAAATATAGTTCTAGTCATATCTGAACAATATCCATCATGCATACAGCCCATATCTATAACTAAACATCCGTTATCTCCTATAACTGCATTGCCTGTAGAATAATGAGGATTAGCAGCATTAACTCCAAAAGCTATAATAGGAGTAAATGAAAATCCTCCGTCCGCTCCGTTTCTTTTATATATAAGTTTCAATTCCTCTAAAACATCAATTTCTTTCATACCTACTTTTACAAAATCAATAATATCTTTCATGCTTTTATCATTAATTTCTGAAGCTTTCATCATCTTTTTTATTTCATCTTCATCTTTTTGCATTCTTACATAATCCATACAATGAGAAGCATTTATATAATTTTTTGCAATATCAATATCCATCATTTCCAATAAAAAGTTAGATGTCATTGATTTATCTATACCAATATTTTTATCTTTATGCACAAATTTAGACATTTTTTTTACAGCACTTTCTGTATCAGAATAGTATAATATATCTATATCATTATTACTCAAAGGAAAAAGATAATTATTAATAAGATGAACTTCATTATCCTGATTTATATAAAGCCCAAAAAATCTTTCTCCTGAATATATATTAATATTAGTAAGATAATATATTGACATTCTATCTGTTATTACAAATTGATAAATATTTTTTTCTTTCATGGAATTAATAACTCTTTTCAATCTGTTAATATTCATAAATTAATCCTCTTTAATAAAAAATAATATGATGAAAAACATACTTAAGAATTATATACCAAAAAAAGAATTTTTGTATATTTAATAAAAATAAAACATTAATTATTTAATTTATAAAATCAATATCATTTATTATTACCTTACTCTATTGGCAGCATCATTGATATCAAGTTTATAAAGCTCATCTATAAAAACAACAGCAAAACTAGCAGGACCTTCAGATTTTTTTGAAGCTTTTTCTCCAGCTGAAGCCATTATGCACATAGCAGAAGAAGCGGCAATCAAAGGCTCAGCAACCGCAAGCATAGCACCTGTTATAGCAGTGGAAGTGCAGCCCATACCAGTATTAACAGGCATTAAAGGAGAACCTCCGCTAACATATAAAACTTTATTTCCGTCTGTTATAATATCAGTTTCACCGCTTATGCTTACAACTGTATTATATTCTTTGGCTAAATGCTTACCTGCCTCAAGTGCCATATTAACATTAGCTGTGCTGTCTACCCCTTTAGTTTTTATGCTCTCTCCGGCAAGAACCATTATTTCAGAAGCATTTCCTCTGACAACTTTAGGATTATAATTTTTAATCAAATCAATAGCTGTTTTAGTTCTTAATTTTGTAGCTCCTGCTCCTACTGGATCAAGCACAAAAGGAACATTTTTTTTATTTGCTATTTCACAAGCTTTATACATAGCCTCAATAGAAGTCTTAGTCAATGTTCCAATATTAACAACAAGAGATGAAGCAATAGAAAGCATATCTTCAAACTCCTCTTTCTCGAATGTCATCACAGGAGAAGCTCCAACAGCAAGCAAAGCATTAGCTGTAATTTGCATAACTACAAAATTAGTAATATTATGAACTAATGGAGATTTTGACTTCATATTTGTTATGGATTGAAATATTTCTTCTTGTAATGTACTCATTTTATAACTCCTTATAATTTAAATAAAAATCTCAGAAATACAATATAAACATGCCTTTCCGGCTATTTTTAATTTATTATTTTTAATATCGCAATATAAAACTCCTGTTCTTGGAGAAGCCTGAAATGCAGTAAAATAATCTTTATTCAATTTCTTTGAAAGCAAAGGTATAATATGACAATGCCCTGATCCGCATACATCAACTTCATCTGCGTCCAATTTCGGACCGAAAGTTCTAGTGATGCTGTCATATTGATTATTTTCTTTATCTTTTACATCAGATGTTATATGAAATAGAAGTCCGTCTAATTTCTTTATAATTTCTAAATTGGGTTTTGCATTTATAACCTGATTTTCATCTTCCAATACGCATACAATATCACGTCCTATATAAGCCTCTAAAGGTTTTATTCCTCCTATTGCTTCTATTATATCAGCTGTAATTTCTATAGGCTTCAAATCATAATTAGGAGTATCCATTTCATAAAGATCATCTTTTTTTCTAATGGTTAATATACCCTCTTTAGTATTTAAACTCACCTCATTAGATTCTTTTTCAGCAAAATTTAATATAGCATAAGCCACGGCAAGTACAGCATGTCCGCAAAAATCTATTTCGCATTTAGGAGTAAACCAATACACATCATAATTATTTCCATTCTTTATAGTGAAAACCGTTTCTGAAATATTATTCTCCATAGCAATATTCTGCATAAGTTCATGAGAAATGTTTTTTTCTAATATGCAAACTGCTGTAGGATTACCTTTGAAAACCTCATCAGCAAAAGAATCTATAATATAGTATTTCATAATTAATCTCACACTTATTATATACTAATTATCAACTAAGAAAGAAATATGCAAAAGGCACAGCGAATATCAATGAAAGTATTATTCTCTCAACCCATATTATCATCATATCTCTTATCTTTATAGGTATTCCTACAGCCAATATCACTGGAATAGGAGCAGCAAAATATAAAATCTCAGCAACGCATACCACAGCAACTACAGACTTAGCAAATTGACTAGCATACATTACAATACTTGAAGAACATGACATTTCAACTAATGTAACAGAACAAGCCTTTGCCACTATATAAGCCTCATCTCCAAGTCCTAATAATTTAGTTACAGGTAAAAATATATAACTAATAACATCAAAGAAAGGTGTATAATTAACTATTAAAAGTCCTATAAATGTTATAGCCATAAAGTTAGGCATTACTGAAATAGAAACCATAAGCCCTTCTTTAAGATTCTTAACAATGCTATTTAACACACTATCTGAATGACTAGCAACTTCAGCAGCTTCATTCAATGCCAGCTTAAAAATATTTCCTCCTTTGTATATAGGCTCTTCAGCAACTTCTTTATCCATATATCCGTCGCTAGGTTTATTTCTTAATGGATAAAGTCTTACAGTTATGGCAGTTACTATAAATGTTATTAACATAGTGCCAAAAAAATATATATTCCATTTATCTATAACATTAAACATCTTGGCAACAACTATCATAAAAGTAGTTGAAACTGTAGAAAATCCTGTAGCTATTATGCAGGCTTCTTTTTTAGAATAAAAACCTTTCTTATAAACTTTACTTGTCATTAAAAGAGCAATAGAATAACTTCCTACAAATGAAGCTATAGCATCTAAAGATGATCTTCCTGAAGTTTTCCATATAGGCTTCATTATACATCGCATAAATATACCAGCAAATGACATAAGCCCGTAATCTACCAAAAATGATAAAAATATAAAACCTATACTATTAATCAATGCTATTTGAGTGAGTAAATTATAAGAAAAAAGAAGCATATTAGGTTTATGAAAATCAGCAGGCCCTAATCCAAAATACGCCATTATTATAAATGGTATTGATGTAAGTTTGATAAATGAAAATACTATTTCTGTTTTATTTTTATTCCAAGACTTATTTATAAAAGGATATATACCGCCGAACATAGTTATCAAAATACCATAATAAGGATCTACAAAAGGAATTTTTCTTATAAAACTTACTAAATGATCTATAGGTATTGATTTAACATCGCCTATCTTAATTGGTATAAATAGCATAAATATACCTATAAAACTAAGTATGATAAATTTTAAATAAATTGATTTACTAAATTTAATATTAGCTAAATCATTACTGCTTAAAACACTTTCAGAATTTGAAACATTATCCATAAAAATTTCCTTAAATATAAATTAATATTTTAGAGAAACCTTAATGAAAATAATGAGTGTATAAGAATTAAAAAGAAAATAATTTTAGAAAACTTATTTTAATAAATAAAAATATTTCCCTACACTGGCATTATCCAACAGGTTATAAGGGTCTAAGTTATTAAACTTACTCTCAGCTTTTAAGCTCCCCTAATTTTTATAATATTATATAACAAAATAAAATTATTTCAATTACTATTAATGATATTTTTTAGATTTTATTATAATCATCATTGGGCGTCTTAATTCATTTTTCATTTGTTTATTATCTTTAAGCATTGTTTCCGGAGGCATAGGCTCTGTAATATTTTCTATAATAAAACCATTATTTATAAGAGTGTTAATATATGTTGTTATTGTTCTATGATATTTAATAATACTTTCACCCAAAAACTTTGTATTTCTTCTACCCTCATAAAAATAATTATCAATGGGAAAACAAACTATTTCCCCATTATCATCATACAACCAATCCTGAGTTCCATAAGCTGTAAATATTGGATGCTCTACTGAAAATACAAAATATCCGTCATCTTTCAAAAGTCCTTTTACTGTTTTAACTACGCTGTCAAAATTTTCTATATAATGCAAAGCCAAAGAACTTAAAACTATATCAAATTTTATATCCTTTAATTCTTCATTACTTTTTATATTTTCATCAATATTTTCAATAGAAGACAGAATCAATTTTATATTATTAATATTTTTAGTTTTCTCTCTTGCCACATCAAGCATTTTATCGGATATATCAGCACCAACTGCCAAATTAGCTTTATTTTCAATAGCATAAATCAAATGCCATCCGTAACCGCATCCCAAATCTAAAATATTTTCATTCTCAAAAGAAGGAAGTATATTTTTTAAGCTCTCCCATTCTCCTGCAGCATTAAGTCCAAATTTAGACCTTTCCATTTCACTGTATTTATTAAAAAAAATTTCATCATTATATTTATTTTCTTTCATAATTAATTATTACTATAATATTATAGAAAATCATTTTCCTTTTCTCTTTGCAAGAATATAAGCAAAACTGTCAAAATATTTCATAATTCTTTCATCTGTATTATATTCATTATCTCCAATCAAATAATCGCATAATACTTCTCTTAATCTTGTAAACTCTTTTATTTTATGTTTTTTATATTGTGCTTCTATAGTCAAATCTATTAACTCCAATGCTCTGTAAAGTGAATTAACAGAATATTCTAAATTATTTTTCTTTTTAAATTTTATTGCTCTGTAAACTTCGCTTCCTATATTAGCCATCTGTTCAGCTAAACTTAGAGTTTTCCATTTTCCTGCTGCCAAATCTTTATGCATATAATTCATAAATCTGCCCTTATATAATTATCTTATTATTAAATTATTAACTATATTTATTATTTCATTTCTAATACTTTCATTTTCTACATATCTACTTTTATTATTATCTGAAGGCCGTATATTAATTAAAGAATCAAATTCTAAGAAATCTTCATCATCTAAATTAGGATATATATTAATACCCCATAAATCATTTTGCAAAGAACCATTTTCTATGAGTAAAGACTCTAAATCACTATGAAGCTCTGCATCTAATGCTAATTCTTTTTTTTCAACATCAACAACACCTTTAACCATATCTGTAAAAAAATTTCCAAGCATATTTTTTAATTCATCAATTTTTATACTTTCTTTAACAATTATCATAATAGTAATACTCCACATAAATATTAACGGTAAATAAAATTCAATCATAATGTTTTTTATACTTATACATTCCGATAATTAATAAGTCTTTTTATGATAGAAAATTCAATCATAAAAAAATAATAAAAAAATTTTAGATTATTACGAGAATGATAATGATATAATAATCACTTCTATATTAAAAACAGGAGATAAAAAATGAGAGTTACTGAACAAGCCCAATTTAATAGAACAGTTAGTACAATAAAAAGAAACTATAGTGAGATGGAAGCTTCTCAAACTAGATTATCTACTGGTCAAAGGGTGCAGTACCCTCACCAGAATGTTACATCAACTATTAATTCTATATATTACAGAACTAGAATGTCATCTGTTGATAGATATCAAAATAATATAGTTGATGGAAAAGAAAAATTAAGTGTTGCACATGATTCTATGTCTGCTATAACAGAAGCTTTAAATAGAGCAAGAGATTTAGCAGTACAGGGTGCTAATAGTACTTATGGTGCTGATGACAGAGCTAAAATGGCTATGGAAGTTGAAGAAATGTTAGAAAGAATATATGACATATCTAAAACTCAAAGCAAAGGAGAATTTGTATTTTCCGGAACAAGCACTAAAACTGCCCCATTCAGAGCTCTTTACGGATATGATGAAAAAGCAGGACGTTCAATAGTAAAATCTGTTATATATGAAGGCGATGGAAATGCTCAAAATAGAGAAGTAGAAAACGGACAGCTTATCAATGTAGCAACTCCTGGAAATTATGCATTCTGGGGAACAAATATGGAAATTATATCTACTACAGATGCTTCTACATATATAGCTGCTGAAAATCAAGACATTATGATAGATGATATGGTTATCAATATTAAACAAGGCGATAATATTGAAGCTATAGTTCAAAGAATAAATGATGCTAATGGAAATGTAAGTGCCAGCATAGGAGATTTAAAAGGCGGTGCTAAAGTTATACAATTAAAAACAGGAACACCTCATAAAATTCTTTTACAAGATTTAGCAGGCGGTACTGTATTACAAGATATAGGTTTAGTTAGAGTTGGTGCTGCAAACAACCCTGAAAATAACTATGAGCCTAGTGCATTAGTAACAGGCAAAAGCGTATTTGAAAGTCTTATTTATTTAAGAGATGCTATGCTTAATGATGATGTAAGAGCTATAGGAAGCGAGGCTTTAGGTTATATAGATAGTTCTTTAGACAATGTTGCAACTGTACAAGCAAATGCTTCATCTAAAGTAACAAGACTTGATATGGGATATACAAGTTTTGAAAATCAAAAATTATCAATTCAAGAGGCTTTAGCTAAGAATGAAAATATAGATTATGCTGAAGAAATTGTTAACTTTAATATGTGGCAATATGCTCATAATGCTTCTTTACAAACCGCTGGAAGAATATTGGGCAGAACTCTTATGGATTATTTAAGATAATAATTAGAATTTATTGTAAATAATAATTAATTTTAATAAAAAAGGAAATAATTTATGCCAGAAATAGAATCTAGGATATTAGGAAAAGTAGAGGTTTCAGATGATTCACTTTATCATCTGAATGGAACGATACTAGCCTTTGAAGACTATGATGAGTTTTATCTTGTTAATATGGATAAAGAAGGTACTTTTAAAATCCTACAATCTAAAGATGATAAAAATGTATGTTTTATACTAATAGATCCGTTTTTGGTATTTAAAGATTATGAACCTGATGTGCATGACGATGATATAAAATATTTAGGTATAGAAAATCATGAAGATTTATATCTATTAACAATAGTCAGCATACCAAATGATGATTTTAAAACTATGAGTGCTAATTTAATAGCACCCGTAGTTTTTAATATAAAAAATCATAAAGCAAAACAGTGTACTGTTTCTGGGGACAAATATACTACAAGACATTATATATTATCTGAAGAATCAGAAAATAAAACAGAAGAAAGGAGTTCATAAAATGCTTGTACTTTCTAGAAAAATCAATCAAAGCATAGTAATTGGGGATAATATAGAAATAATGTTGGTTGATATACGGGGAGATCAAATAAAACTTGGTATCAATGCTCCGAAAAATGTAAAAATCTTTAGAAAAGAAGTATACGAAGAGATAGAAAGTCAAAACTTAGAAGCATCTAAAGAAGCTACAGCCGATAAATTAAATATATTAACAAGTTTCGTAAAAAACAAATTTGGAAAATAAAAACCTTCCTTTTTATTATATTTAATTACTAATTATTATATTTAATTACTAAATGGATTAATAAAACCGCCGTTTCTTATCATATTAATAGGTGTTAGAATGATATATGATATTATAACATTAAATAATGATATAATACAAGAAAATATCAAAAGCATATTATAAGTTTCAAGAATTCCATTGATAAATACATAAACTGAGCTTGGCACATCAAATTTAAAAAATACTTTCATCATTATTAAAAATGTATTCAATATTAAAGATACTGCAAAGATAACTATTATTCCTTTCCAAGCATGAGAAATATCTGCAGGACTTAATTCCATATGTGATGCTATTGATATAGATAAATATAAAAATACCCAAAATGTTATACTTTTAAATGAAGAATTGACAATAACATTTTTAATGATATTAACAAAAATATTATAGGTATACACAAAAAAACTTGATATAGTATAGTATACAATCGATAAAATTTCTGAATTGAATACTTGTTTGTATTTAATATTAGGAATTGTAAATATATTTTCTTTTAATTCCGGTGCCAATAATAAAAATAATATATATACTATCAATGTCCCTACAATAATTGGACCCACTCCTATAAAAAAATTACCTATTTGCTGATACCAGCTTCTGGAATCATAACTATGAAGCACATATCCTATGGTATCTGACTTTGCATTAAAAAGTTTAATATCATTGATTTTATGTCTAAATAAAATGCAAAACAATGCATGTGAAAGTTCATGTATAGGGGCACCTATCCAGCCTGTAATATAAACTTCTATTCTTGAACCCAATGTTTTAGCAAATATCCTTCTTGTCATAGAAGATAATATATACAAAATAAATCCGAATATTATAATACTGCCGAATAATCTAAACAGATCAATTACTGTTTTAGAAAATATTATTATTATAAAATATAAAAAGTCCTTTATCATTTGTAGATTTATCGGAAGAAAAAAGAATTAATTAATGTAAAAATGTATAATAGATGATTTAATAGGTACTTGAAAAAATAGTATTTCTACTATAAACTATCATGAAAAAATATTGAACTAATTATTACAATATTAAATAATATCTGTTTTTATAAAAATATTGTAAAGTGGAGAGAAGATGAAAAAAGTTATTTGTTTATTGATGCTATTAAATTCTTTTGTATTTGCTATAGATGATATTCTAGATAAAGATAATATGCATAATCTAATAGAAGGTGTAACATCAACAAGATTTGGTACAGACAGAGTTAGCACAATATACGACTTTGCTCCGCTTATGAATCATAATACCCCTTTCAAATTGGGAGTTGCATTATTAGATTTAACACAGATAGTAAATAATGATACAATAGATGCAAATGGAAAAAGAAAATTAGCCTTCTTACCAAAAGGTTTTATTGGTTTAAGTTATGGAATGTTTTCTATTGGTTATCAATTTAATTTATATAATGACCTTACAGACAAAAATTCACCTATAGCACATAGCCATTCATTTTCATTTGGTTTTGTTAACGAAAGATATAGATTATCTCTTCCTGTATCAGTATCTATATCAGATCCAAATTATTATGGAGGAAAATTATCTGTAAGTACTACTCCTAAATTTTCTTTTATGTTTAGGAGCGGTTTATTAGATGAATTTACAATAGCTCTTCATTACGGAATTCAGCTTTCTACTGTTACTAACCCAGTAGGAAATACTAATATAGCTCCTATGGTTATAGGAGGTTCTCTATATGGAGAAATAATGCTTACAAGATTTGATAATTATCCTGTTCAAATTAGTATACCAGCTAAATTAGCTTTCTATTATGGTATAGGAGCAAGATGGGCTACTATAGATGCTGGATATGCTGAGGATGCTTTAATAAACTATTTATACAGTGATGAGGCACAAACAGAAAGAGCTACGGATAGTATGAGATTCTATGTTTTACTTCCAGCTAAATTTGAAATGAAATTAGGAGCTATATACACTTATTTAATGCCTAGATTAATGTTTGAAGGAAATATTTATAAAACAGATGGAAATTATAATCTGCATTATGGTATGGAAGGAGAAATGCGTGTTACTTTAGTTGAAAATTTAACATTTGGTTTTACAGCATATGCAGAAGGTCAAAGAATCACTAGAAAAGCTGCTGATTTTGAAATAAATAGTGCAAATGCATTTGATGGCGGATTGGATATTTGGGGAATATGGAGATATTAAAATAACTGCAATGATAAAAAATTTCTCTAAGTCAAAAATAATAGCAGCCATTGCTTATTTATCAAAAAAATATACTAGACATATATTATAATATTTATTCTATAGGATATAGAATCCATTTCTATTAAAAAATAAATATATTTTATGGAGTAATATAATGTCTAATAACAATTTACCAGAAATTTTTGAAACATTTACAGATGCACGTAAAAAAGGCTTTCTTACTATGAAAGAAGAAAAAGATAAAGGCAGAAAAGTAGTAGGAAGTTTTTGTACTTATACACCAAAAGAAGTAATATATGCTGCTGATGCTATAAGCGTATCATTATGTTCTACAAATGAAGAAACTATACCAGAAGCTGAAAAATATCTGCCTAAAAACCTATGTCCGTTAATAAAATCAAGCTATGGTTTTGCGATAACTGATAGATGCCCTTATATGTACTTTTCTGACTTAATAATTGGCGAAACTACATGCGATGGTAAGAAAAAAATGTACGAACTTTTAGGAGAAATAAAAAATACTTATGTTATGCAATTGCCTCATTTCCAAAATGAATATTCATTAGCACTTTGGAAAAATGAAATTGCTGAACTTATAAAAAGATTAGAAAAAGAATTTAATATTGAAATCACTGAAGAAAAATTAAAAGAATCTATTAAACTATTTAATGAAGAAAGAAAAGTAATAAAAGAATTATATGAACTAGGAAAACTTAATCCTTCTCCTATAAAAGGCAGTGAAATGCATGAAGCTTTGCATTCATCAAATTATAAATTCGACAGATTGGCATATATAAATGAAATAAAAGAGTTAATAAAAAATTTAAAAGAAATGCATTCACAAAATAATCAAAAAGAATATAATCAAAATACCCCAAGAATATTAATAACAGGATGCCCTACTGGAGGACTTGTTGATAAAGTTATAAAGCAAATAGAAGAAGTTGGGGCCAGTGTTGTTTGCTTTGAAAGCTGTTTAGGAAGCAAAAATTTTGAAATACTTGTTGATGAAAATAAAGATCCTATAGAAGCAATTGCAGAAAAATATTTAAATATACCTTGTTCTGTTATGAGTCCTAATGATGATAGAATGGATATAATAAAGAAATATATAGAAGAATATAATGTTGATGGTGTAGTAGAGGTTACGCTTACTTCATGCCATACTTATGCTATAGAAACTGAAAAAGTTAGACGTACAGTTGAAAGTATGGGAAAGTCATATCTAAATATAGAAACAAATTATTCTAACAGCGATGCCCCTCAGCTTAGAACAAGATTGGAAGCATTTGTTGAAATGTTGTAATAATTCATATTTATATTTTTTAGAAAAATAAATTATTTAATTGACAAACATAAATATTTTTATTATAATTTTATCTATGATTACTAATTTTGCTGTAAACAAATTGATAGTAGCCATTTCTTATCTATCCAAAAAATACACAAGACATATACTTTAAGTATTCAATTCTATAGGATATAGAATCCATTTCTATTTAAAAAACAAATATATTTTAGGGAGTAATATAATGTCTAATAATAATTTACCAGAAATTTTTGAAACATTTGCCGATGCACGTAAAAAAGGTTTTTTAGCAATGAAAGCTGAAAAAGATAAAGGCAGAAATGTAGTAGGAACTTTTTGCACCTATACACCTAGAGAATTAATATATGCTGCTGATGCTCTAAGCGTATCATTATGTTCAACAAGTGATGAAACTATACCTGAAGCTGAAAAATATCTGCCTAAAAACTTATGTCCATTAATAAAATCAAGCTATGGTTTTGCAATAACTGATAAATGTCCTTATATGTATTTTTCTGATTTAATAATTGGTGAAACTACATGCGATGGTAAGAAAAAAATGTATGAACTTTTAGGTGAAATAAAAGATACTCATGTTATGCAATTGCCTCATACAAGAAATTATCATTCTTTTGAACTTTGGAAAAATGAATTGAATGTACTTATTAAAAGATTAGAAGAAAAATTTAATGTTGAAATTACAGAAGATAAATTAAAAGATGCTATAAAGCTATGTAATGAAGAGAGAACTATTATGAAAGAATTTTTCTCCCTTGCTAAATTAGTACCTTCTCCTGTTAAAGGAGCAGAAATGCATGATGTTATGAATTCTTCTAATTTCAAATTTGATAAAAAACAATTTTTTGAAGAAATTAAACAGACTATCAAAAATGTTAAAGAAAAATATGAAAAAGGTGAAACTCCATTTTCTAAAGATGCACCTAGAATATTAATAACAGGATGTCCTACAGGAGGAGTTGTGGATAAAGTAATAAAACAAATAGAAGAAATAGGCGGTTCTGTAGTATGTATTGAAAATTGTATAGGAACAAAAAATTTTGAAATGTTAGTTGATGAGAATAAAGATCCTATAGAAGCTATTGCTGAAAGATATCTAAATATTCCTTGTTCTATTATGGTAAATAATGACGGCAGAATGGAAAGAATAAAAGAATATATAAATGATTATAAAGTTGATGGTGTTGTTGATGTTACTCTTAGTGCATGCCATACTTATGCTATAGAAACAGAAAAAGTAAGACGTACTGTAGAAGGATTAGGAAAATCATATTTAGCAATAGAAACTAATTATTCTAATAGTGACGCTCCTCAAGTTAGAACTAGATTAGAAGCATTCATTGAAATGCTATAAATAAAATATTAACTTAATCAGCAAGGTGCTTTTTTAAAGTACCTTGCTTTTATTAGGACACATAATGATATACTTTGATAATGCAGCAACAACATTAAAAAAACCTGAAACTGTTGCCAAAGCAGTTTTTAACGCTATAAATAATTTTGCAAATGCTTCAAGAGGTTCTTATGAATCATCTTTAAATAGCGAAAGAGTTATACTAAGCACAAGAGAAAGAATTGTAAAACTCTTTAATGGCTACAGTCCTAATTATGTTGCATTCACAAGCAATTCAACAGAAGCATTGAATACTGCAATTAAAGGCTTAATAGAAAATTATAAAGATTCTCATATTATAACAACCTCTTTAGAACATAATAGTGTATTAAGACCTCTTTATGAAATGCAGGAACTTGGCACGGAATTAACTATAATAAAAGCAAATATTAAAGGAGAAATAAATTACTCAGATATAGAAAAAAGTATAAAAACAAACACTAAAGCTATTGTATGTACGCATGCATCTAATGTTATAGGAGATGTTTTGGATATAGATTTTATAGGCAATTTATGCTCAAAACATAATATATTATTTATTCTTGATGCTTCTCAAAGTGCAGGTTCTATAAATATAGATATGAAAAAAAATAATATCGATATAGTATGTTTTACCGGACATAAAGGTTTAATGGGACCTCAAGGTACTGGCGGATTATGTATAAAAAAATGGATAAGTATAAAACCATTAAAAAGCGGAGGCTCCGGAATAAAAACTTATTCTAAAACTCAGCCTGAAAATATGCCCACAAGACTTGAAGCTGGTACTTTAAATAGTCATTCTATAGCAGGACTTAATGCTGCATTAGAATTTATAGAAAATGAAGGATTAGAAAAAATTAGAAAGCATGAAAAAAAATTAGCAGATTATTTTTATAATGAAATAAAAAATATGGATAATATTAAATTTTATGGTAATTATAATACTGATAATAGAACATCAATAGTGGCATTGAATATAGGTGAAATAGATTCTGCAAAAATATCTGATATACTTGCAAATGAATATGATATAGCTACTAGGTCAGGAGGACATTGTGCCCCTCTTATGCATGAATCATTAAATACTGTAAAACAGGGTATTGTAAGATTTAGTTTTTCTTATTTCAATACAGAAGAAGAAATAGAAAAAGGTATTAAAGCTATAAAAGAAATTAGTAAAAAATTTTCATAAATTAAAGGAAAATAAAAATGTATTATATTGGTATAGATATAGGTTCAACTGCTTCAAAAGTTGCTGTTTATGATGATAATGTTAATGATTTAATTGATTTATTTATGATTCCTACAGGATGGTCTGGAATTGAAGCTGCTGCAAAGATACTTGAAATGTTAAAAGAAAAAAATATCAATAAAGAAAATTCATATTTCGTAGGCACAGGATATGGAAGAGTATCTATAGAATATGCTGATAAAACAATAACAGAAATAACATGTCATGCCAAAGGAGCCAATTTTTTATTTAATAATTTAGACGGCACTTTAATTGATATAGGCGGACAGGATACTAAAATAATAAATATAAAAAATGGAAAAGTTGATAATTTTATTATGAATGATAAATGTTCTGCTGGTACAGGCAGATTTATAGAATTAATGTCAAATTCTTTAGGATGTTCTATACCTACACTTCTTGAAGAAGCTTCAAAATGCAAAGAAACTGATGTAATTATAAGCTCAATGTGTACAGTATTTGCAGAAACAGAAGTTATAAGTCTTAAATCCAGCGGAAAGCAAAAAAGTGAAATTGCTTATGCTATAGTAAATTCTGTTGCAAACAAGGTTGCATCACTTTGCGGAAAGTTTAAAGATGATACTTACTTCCTTACAGGAGGATTATGCGTATTTGATTATTTAGTTAAAAACTTAGAAAAAACTCTAGGAGGTAAAGTTATTACTGACAGCAGAGGACAATATGCTGGAGCAATAGGAGCTGCTATCATAGGATTTGAAAAAAATTCTGATAATAAAGTAATAAAGAAAAATATATCTGCAAATGAAAATACTGAACCAAAAGAAAACAATGAAAAAAGATTAGTTATAACTTTTAATACTACAACTGATGTTATGAGAGCAGAAAAAGTTTTTAAAGATGTTATGTTAACAACAAACCAAATGCTTGGAAAAATAATATCAATACCTAGTGAAATATCTGCAGGATGCGGTATGTCTTGGGAAAGCGAAATTAATTTTAAAGATAATCTTATTAATATATTAAAAGAAAATGATATAGAATATGATAATTTTTATGAAATATCCAAATAAATAAAAATAATAATAACTCTATTTTATTATTTTTAAGTTGTAATATATTGATAATATTATATCATAATCTTATGACAATATATCTTTGGGGTAATCATTATGAATAATAAATATCAAGAACAAATCAAAGAGTTAATGAAAGAATTAACATTGGAAGAAAAAGTATCTCTCTTGAGCGGTAAAGATTTTTGGTCAACTAAACCAATATACCGATTAAAGATAGATTCCCTATATTTAACTGATGGTCCTCATGGAGTTAGAAAACAAAGTACAGAATCAGATGAATTAAGTTTGCAAAATTCAACAGCTGCAACATGTTTTCCAACAGCCTGCTGCAGTGCATGTTCATTCGATCCTAATATAATGTATGAAATGGGAGAAGCTATATCAAAAGAAGCTAAGGCTAATAAAGTTTCTACCGTATTAGGACCTGGAATCAATATTAAACGCTCTCCTCTTTGCGGACGTAATTTTGAATATTTTTCTGAAGATCCTTATTTAGCTGGAAAAATGGCAAGCGGATGGATAAGCGGTTTAGAAGATAATGGAATTGCTTCAAGCTTAAAACATTTTGCTGCCAATAATCAGGAAACTTTAAGACTTGTAATAGATAGTATTGTAGATGAAAGAGCCTTAAGAGAAATATATTTGCAGGCTTTTGAAATAGCAATAAAAGAATCAAACCCTTCTACTGTGATGTGTTCTTATAACAGAGTAAATGGTGATTTCGCATCTGAAAGTAAATATTTACTTAATGATATATTAAGAGAAGAATGGGGATTTGAAGGAATAGTTATTTCGGATTGGGGTGCTGTTAATGACAGAGTTGAAGCATTAAAGGCTGGTTTAGATTTACAAATGCCTTCTACTAATGGATATGATGATAAAAAAGTTTATGAAGCTGTAAAAAATAGTATTATTGATGAAAGCGTACTAGATAAGGTTATTATAAGACTTCTTGATTTTTCTCTAAACTGTATGCATAATATATATCAAAATTTTTCTTATGATAAAGAAGAAAATCATAAAATAGCAAGAAAAATTGCAGAAAATTCTATAGTATTATTAAAGAATGAAGATAAAATACTTCCTGCAAAAAAAGAAAGTAAAATTGCTGTTATTGGAGAGTTTGCCCAAAAACCTAGATATCAAGGAAATGGAAGTTCATTAATAAATGCTTATAAAATAGATACAGCAGAAGAATATTTTAGAGAACATAATATAGAATTCAATTATGCTAAAGGGTATGATTCTAATTCTTCAAATATAGATAATGCATTAATAGAAGAAGCAGTGAATATTTCCAAAGATAAAGACATAGTTATAATTTTTGCTGGTTTGATAAACTCTTATGAATCTGAAGGATTTGATAGAAAACATCTTAATCTTCCTGAAAATCATAATCATTTAATAGAAGAAATTTCAAAAGTTAATAAAAATATAGTTGTTGTGCTTTCTATTGGAGCACCTGTTTTAATGCCTTGGATTGATAAAGTAAAAGGTGTTGTTAATTTATATTTAGCAGGAGAGGCTGCTGTAAGTGCTGCATTCAATATTATATTTGGTATAGTTAATCCAAGCGGAAAACTTGCTGAAACTTTCCCTTTAAAATTGGAAGATAATCCAAGTTACAAATATTTCCCTGGAGGCAATAAGTCTGTAGAATACAGAGAATCAATATTTGTTGGATACAGATATTATGATAAAACAGAAAAAGATGTTTTATTCCCTTTTGGTTTTGGGTTATCATATACTAGTTTTGAATTTTCTAATCTCATAATTTCTGATGCTAATACCATTGCTGGATTAGATAATATACATGTTGTTTTTGATATAAAAAATACAGGAGAAATGTTTGGATGTGAGGTAGCTCAAATATATATTTCTACTCCTGAAAATAATATATTTAAAGCAAAAAAAGAATTAAAAGGATTTATCAAGGTATTCTTAGAACCAAATGAAACAAAAACTGTTATAATTAAATTAAATAAGAGAAGTTTCTCTTTTTATAATGTTGAAACAAAACAGTATGAAATAGAAAATGGAATATATACTATATATGTTGGAAACTCATCAAGAAATTTAATTTTAAGTAAGAGTATGGAAATAAATTCAAATGATTACAATAATGAAAAATTATATAGTTATTTTAACATTAAAGATATTAATATTTCAGATGAGGATTTTGAAAAATTATTAGGAAGAAAATTGAAACCTATTAATATAAAAGCATGTAAGCCTTATAATCTTAATAATAACTTAGCAGATCTTTTACATGAAGAAATAGCCAAAGATTTTTATAATAAACTTTTAATAGGACTTGATGAAATGTTCAAAGATGATAAAACAGATACAAAAAAGATGTTTGAAAGCATGATGCTTGAAACACCTCTGCGTTCTCTTTACACAATGAGCGGAGGATTGATAAGCAGAAACGATATAGAAAACTTACTTCAATCTTTGAATAATTAAATAATAATTTTTTTTATTTGTTTATTCAAGCAGAATTAATAAAAACATATTTGTTGATAATAAATAAAAATATGTTAATATTATATTGGATGATATATGAAAAATATTGATAAAAATTTTATTAATTCTATTTGCATTCTGGATACTAGTGCAATTTTACATAAAAATTCTATTATAGAGGATTCAATAGCTTATTTTAAAAAAGTAATAATACCAAAAATTGTACTCCTAGAGCTTGATTATCAAAAGAATAAAAAAATAAAGACGCTTCAATAGCCATTTCTACTATAAATAAATATATTTCTAAAATACTTATAGAAGAATTTAGATGTGAAAAATCAGAAAATGAGAATAATGATGATATTATAGTAAAATATTCTGAATATGTAGCAAATAAGTTTAATTTAAAAGTATATATAGTAAATAATGATAAAAGCTTTTTTACAAGAACTAAATCTATGGAGAATGTTTTTTCATTATCATTGGATGAATATGAAAAGCATAACAGAAATGAGGAATATGATTCTCAATATACTTCAAAGTTATTGGAAGCTGTAGAGAATGATGATTTAAATATGGTAATAGATATTATACATGGGGATTATAATGCTGATGTTAATGCTTTTTACTCTAATGGCACTACTCCTTTGATTAGGGCTATAGAGAATAGGAATATTGATATAGTTAAAGAATTACTTTCCTCTAAGAATATAGATATTGATATATTGGATAATCATAAATATAAGGTTAGTGCTTTGTCATATTGTGTATTTAAAAAGAATTTGCAGATGCTTAAGATTCTTGTATCAAACGGAGCCAGAGCTGACAAGGGAGAAAGGGGAAAAAATGAAAATAATACTCCTTTTTTAATAGCATGCTGGGACGGATGGCTTGACGGTGTAAAGTATTTTTCTTCTATTAAACATTTATCTCTTAATCATACTGATAAAAATGGATTTACAGGACTAATAAAGGCGGTTATAAGGGATAGATTAAATATTGTTGATTTTTTATGCTCATACGGTAAAAATATAGATTTTTATATAAGATGCTATAACGGGAAAAATGCTATGGATTATTGCAAAGAAAATATGAAAAATAACAATAAAAATGCTAAAATAATATATAACATTATCAGGAAATATTATGATTGACAGGGCTTGTATTTCAATAAATAATTACTGTAATCTTAACTGTTCATATTGTTATTTTTATGAAAGAGAGGATATTCATACTGATAAGCTTAAATGCTTTGATGCTGGGGAATTAAAAATTATAATTGATAATATTATTGAATATATTAATCATTTTAATAATACGGATAAGAAGTTTACTATAGGAATAGTTGGAAGCGGAGAGCCTTTGCTTAGTTTTAATGAGATAAAGTATGCTGCGGAGTATATAAAGTCTAATATGTATGATAAACGCTTGAGGCTTTATACTATATCTAATGGTTATAGAATGGATAGAGGAATAATAGATTTTTTTTATGAGAATAGGGATTTAATTTCTTTATCATTTTTTTTGGATGGATTTAAAGATTTGCATGATAGGTTTAGAGTTAAATTAATAAATGGAAAGTATGTTGGATCTTTTGAAAAGGTAATGGAGAGCATAAAATATTATGAAGAGCTTTTTGGAAATAAGCCTGCTATAAACTGTACTGTTTCTTCATATACTTTGAAGTTTAAAAAGCAGCTTGAGGAATTTTTTTTGAATAATAAATTTTATAATATTACTTTTTCAAAGATATTTGATGTTTCTGATGATTTGAGCATATCATATGATGATTTTGATAACTTTGTCAATTCATTCAGCAATGATATTACTATAAGAAATATAGAGGCAGCAAAAAATAAGAAGCTGGATTGTTCTATGTATGGAGCTGTTTGCGGGGTTGGAATTACTAATATATTTTATGCTAATAAAAAAATTTATCCATGCGGAAGATTTACTGATAATGATAAGTTTGTTTTGGCTAATTATGATGAGCCTTTGTATAAAGTAGAAGAGAAGTATAAAGAAGAGATATATAAAAAATTTGATGAAATAAGATATAATAGAATAAGTTTTTATGACACAGTTAAAAAAATATAAAAAGATTGCTCTTTATGGGGTTTCATCTTCAGGAAAGAGTTATTTAATTAATAAACTTATAGAATATGATGATAACTTTTATCATTGTGCCGGATCTGAATTTTTATTTGATATTTCTAAAAAAAGGGATTTTTCTTTCAGCAAATTGGATAATGAACAAAAGAATATATACAGAAAAAAATTTATAGAATATGCTGATAATATTTATAAGAATAACAGCAAGCATATTATAGTAGATGCCCATTATGCATTTTATAAGAATGATAATTTTGAAATTGCAAGAATAAAAGAAGATCTATATTTCTATGATATATTTTTATATTTAGATACTGATACGAATATTATTTATAACAGGGCATTAGCAAGAAATGAAGAGTATAAAAAAGCTGACTGCTCCATAGAAAATATAGATAAGTTAAAGAAATATGAAAAAGAGCATTTAGAAGAAGAGTTAAATGCTTTAGGAAAAGAGTTAATAATTATAAATGATGATAATACTGATAACATTATTAATTGTATTCATGAATATATAGATAATTCTATATTTGATGTAAAAAACAATGTAACTTCTTTTTTGAATGATAATACTCAATTGCTTAATAAATATGACAATATAATTTTATCAGACTGCGACAGGACATTATCAATATATGATACTTCTGTTTCTCTTTTTAAAGAGCTTGGCATTGATTTTGGAATTACAAAAAAAATATTTAAAAACAATAATTATTCTTCATTTGCTTTATATAATTTTTCATCTTTAATTTCTAATATAGAGTATGATAAACTTTTGAAGGCTTGTCAAAAAGTATCTAAAAATACAGAATTGTTTATTCCTTTGATAAATGAAATAGAAAGCAGAAAGGAGGATTATTTTTTGATAGCTGTAACATCAGGCATCAGGGAGATATGGGATGATATATTAAAAAATAAGGATGTATTGATTGTGGGCTGGCTTCATAGGAACAGCTGTAAATATTTGGTGAGTAAATTTTTTAAGTCATATTTATGCAGAAAGCTTATTGATATGGGAAAGAATGTAACGGCATTGGGAGATTCTTTAATAGATTATAATATGCTCATAAATGCAAATAGAGCTTTTTTAAATCTAATGATAAGATAAGTTCTTCTTTGAATAATGTAAAAATATCATCATCAATTTATCAGCTTAAATATCAAAGTATAAAATTTGATTCTTTAGAAGAGAGAGATAGTATATATGATTAAGATTTTAAATGAGTATTTGGGATTAAATAATATTATAAATGACAGCAGGGATTCAAGCAAAAACGGATTTGAACTTTCTCAGATACATAGAAAGATGGGGATTTATCTTGGGATGGAGATATTATCTGTTTTTCCAAAAGAAAATAAATCTATAAAAAATGCTCAGGGCAATATTGAGGAAATTGCTTTTAACAGCGCTGGTAATACAGCTATAATAGCATTGATGAGGGGAGGTTTATTTTTATCTTTGGGGATTTTTGAAGTATTTCCTAAGTCGGCATTGATTTTGATAAATGATAAACAGGAGATTGATATATATAAAGAAGTATTAAAAGATAAAAATATAATAATATCAGATAGTGTAATAAATACAGGTAAATCAGTTATTGAATTATTTGATTATTTATCTTTAAAAGAGCATAAGTATAAAGTTATAGCAGCTACTCAGGTTTTACAGAAAGAGGGTTTAAATTTATTATCCAATCTTAATATAGATATATTTACTATAAGAATATCAGATAATAAATATAAAGGAAGTAAATCTAGCGACACAGGAAACAGATTATTTAACACTGAGTTTTTAATATAATATTATATTTTTTGTTTGTAAATATAAAAAAATAGTTTATAATATTACATTATTATTTATTTAAGGATGATTAATTATGGGAAAACCAATAACAAAAGACGGATATGAAAAAGCAAAGTCTAAACTAGCTGAATTAAAAGCAGAGTTTGAAACTTTACCTGCTATTATTGCAGAAGCTAGAGAAAAAGGAGACTTAAAAGAAAATGCAGAATATCACGCTGCAAAAGAAAGACAAGGTTTATTAAATGCCCAAATATCAAAATTGGAAGGTGATTTAGCCGGCTCTGAAATAATAGATCCTGCTGGTTTGGATAAAGACACTGTAACTTTTGGAAAAAGAGTTAAAGTTAAGGATCAAGGCAGAAATGCTGTTATAGAATATAAAATATTGGGTGAATTAGAAGCTGATATGAGTAAAAATGAAATTACAATAGTTACTCCTATTGCTAAAGGTTTATTAGGAAAAAAAGTTGGAGATATAGTTACTATTAAAGTTCCTGCCGGAGATAAAATCCTAGAAATATTAGAAATTAATCTATAAAATCATTTAAAGAATTCCATTAAATTATATAATGGAATTCTTTTTTTATTATCAACTTTATTTTACACTTCTGCCTTCTATAAATTCATAATCTATATAATGAATCTTATCAGATTTATTATTGTTTATTAATTCTAATAATACATTAGCAATTCGTATACCAGCATTTAAATAATCAAATTTTATAGCAGACAGTTTAGGCTCTATTACATCATCAATATTATAAACACCAAAAGATATAACAGAAATATCATCTGGAATTTTAAGTCCTTTATCCATTATTACTTTATATACTCCATGTGCTTGTTTATCACTGGAACATATTATTATATTAATTTTTTTATTAAGAAGTAATTTATTTGCAGCTTTTTTAGCACTATCATAAGAAAAATCAGCATTTTCAAAATTTATTTTTTTTACATTATATTTTTTTAAACCGTCTGCCACACCATTTTTTCTAGTAATTTCTATATCGGAATCTTTTTCAGTAATATATCCTACATATTTATAATTCTTCTTACCAATATACTCCCCTATTTCTCTGCCTGCATTATAATCATCATTTATTACACTGACTCCATCAGAAAATTTTTGTCCGTAAATTACAACAGGTATTTTTAATTTTTTTATCATTTTTCTATGTTCATCGCTTATTTCAGTTGCATTTAAAACTATTCCATCAACATTCAATCTTTTTAATTTCTCTAAATATACCAATTCTAATTTTGTATCATAATTAGTATTAATGATAATAGGTATGTATTTCTTTTCTCTAAAAACCTTTTCTAATCCGGTTAATAACCGTGATGCTGATACAGAATCTATGGCCGGAGTTATAATACCTATCATATAACTCTGTTTCGCTTTTAATCTTGCAAAAGCATTCGGCTCATAATTATACTTTTTAATAACCTTAGATATTCTATCTTTGGTTTCTTTTTTCACATATCCGCCGTTAAAATAGCGAGATATAGTTGTTTTTGTGACATCGCATAATTCAGCAATCTCTTTCATTGTTATTTTACTATTTTTCATTATATATACCCCCTACCGTATTAGTAGATTATATATTAAAAAACATAAATTATCAAATCAAAGTTTGATAAATATTAGAATATAATGCTATTAAAAGTTAATTTTTTTTTTCAATTAATAAAATAATAGCCAAAATATTAATGATTGACTTTAGAAATTAATGTTGTATTATATAATAAAATGAATTTTTGAGGATATAAGATGATTTTTGATTATAAAGGTATAACTAATAAAAATAGAGATTTAATATTTATAGCAGGTCCATGCGTAATAGAAAGCGAAGAAATGACAATGTATATAGCTAAAAAGCTTAAAGAAATAAAAGATAAATTAAATATACAATTAGTTCTTAAAGGAAGTTTTGATAAGGCAAACAGAACTTCTCTTTCATCTTTCAGAGGATTAGGAATGAAAGAAGGTCTTAAAATACTACAAAATGCTGGCAAAGAATTCTCACTTCCTACTTTGACTGATATACATATTCCTAGTGATGCTTATGAAGCTGCAGAATATGTTGATTTTTTACAGATACCTGCTTTTTTATGCAGACAAACAGATATGCTTAGAGCAGCATGTGAAACAGGAAAAGCAGTTAATGTAAAAAAAGGGCAATTCATAAGCGGTTATGACTGTAAATATATAGCAGATAAATGCTCTGATGCCATAAATGAAAAAAGGCTTTTCTTATGTGAAAGGGGGACTATGTTTGGTTATGGTAACTTAATAGTAGACATGAAGAACTTAGAAATAATGAAAAATTATGCTCCTGTAATGTATGATGCTACACATTCTGTTCAAATGCCTTCTGCTAATAATGGAATATCAGGAGGAGCAAGAGAATTTATACCTAGCCTTCTAAAAGCTGCTGTTGCTTTAGGTGTTGATGCTGTATTTATGGAAGTACATCCTAATCCTGATAAAAGTCCTTCTGATGCTGGAACTATATTTGAGCTTGATAAAGTAGAAGAATTATGGGCTCAAATAATAAAAATAAATGATTTAGTAAAAAATATGCAGTAATAAATACATAATAATTTAACCAAATATTATAATATTTCTATTATAACTTTTTATATTAAAGATAAGATTATAAAAATGGATAAAAAATTTAAACCTAAAAATACAAAAGAATTAAAAATTTTAACTGATGATGAAAATATAAGTTTAAATGATATAGATACATCTTTAATAACAAATATGTCAGATTTATTCAAAAGCTCATCTAGAAAAAATTATGATGGAATAGAAAATTGGGATACTTCTAATGTAGAATATATGCATGGGATGTTTTCATATAACGCTTTTTTTAATAATGATATCAGCAAATGGAATGTTTCTAAAGTAAGAATTATGTCTCAAATGTTTCATTTAGCTTTAATTTTTAATAAGCCTTTAAATGATTGGAATGTTAAAAATGTTGAAAATATGAATATGATGTTTAATTCAGCTAAAGAATTTAATCAGGCTCTCAATAATTGGAATGTTTCTAAAGTAAAAAAAATGAATGGAATGTTTGCCAATACATGCAAATTTAATCAGAATATTAACGATTGGAATATCAGTAATGTAGAGGAAATGGATAATATGTTCAATGGAGCTATTGAATTTAATCAGCCTCTCAATAATTGGGATGTTTCTAAAGTAGAAAGTATGAATAAAATATTTGCAAATACATCTAGTTTTAATCAAGAATTAGACTGTTGGAACATTAAAAAATTACATTCTATGAATTTAATATTTGAAAATTCTTTTATGGAAAAAAATGATAAAATATCTTTAAGATTTAAAATTTATTCGTACTGTCTTACTAATAATGAAAATGAAAAATCAAATCTTTCAGAATATATCAAAAATATTGACATTTCAAAAGTATATAACGCTATTTATAAAAGTAATAATAAACAGGTAATTTTATTTTGTAAGGAATTAGAAAATAATTATGCTGATAAATTAAAAGATCTTGTTAATAATTTTAGCACTATTGAAGAAGCAGAAAACTATATAGAAAATAACTATAATAAAAAAGATGATAAAAAAGTAAAATTTATAGATGACCTAAATATTGAAAATGTTTTTACAAAAGATAAAACTAAAATAGTCAATATGAAAGTTATTAAATATATTTACTTATCTTATTTAGCATTAAAAAGAGAAGCTTATAAAATAATATTAATAGATAATATAATAAATTTATTAGATAAAGAATCTTTTATTAATGCTATTAGAAAAATATATATTTCTACTAATAAAGAAACATCGGCAATAATTTACGGGATATATGGAGGAGATGAAGCATTAAAAGAAATATATAAAAAAGAAAAATATTCTAAACTTTTTTTAATAATACTTTCTCTTAATAAAGAAAGCAATTATGCTATAAGTTTAATATGCAATATTTTTAGAAATAACGAAATAGATGACATACAAGAGATGGTTAATAATATATTAAATGAAGTATCTAAAAAATATAATTTAACAGCAGATGAACTTATTTTAAAAATGATACCAAATTTAGGATTTGACAAAAATGGTGAAAAAATCATAAATAATAATAATAAATATAAATTAACTATAAAAAATGATGATATAGAAATCTTAGATATAGAAAACAATAAGATATTAAAATCATATCCTAAAAGCATGCCTCATAATACAAAAGAGAAGAAATTAAATACATAAAGAAAGAAATTCCTAATACTATAAAAAAGCAGAACCATCTCTTGATAAGACTTTTAATGAATGGCAGAAAATATAGCTATAACTTTTTTAAAGAAATTTTCATTGATAACAAAATAATGAACAGATTTGCAACATGTTTAATATGGAATATGCATACTGAAAATGGCATAACTTCTTTTAGATATTCAAATGACGGAAGTTATAATAATGAAAATGATGAAAATATTATAATAAATAAAAACTCTTATATCAGTTTAGCAAACACAATAGAAATGGATAAAGAGACAATAAAAAAATGGAAAAATATTATCAATGATTATGAATTAGCTCAGCCAATAATGCAATTTAGCCCTATAGAAATAAATAATTTAGAAGAAACGCTAAATAAATTAAAAAATACAGAAATTAATTATGGAATATTAAAAAGTTTTGTTAACAAATATCAAATGAAAACTCATTTTCTTAAATATTCTTTTTATGACTCTAATCAATATTTTCATATAGATACAAATATATGGTATTATCCTAATGCTGATGATAAAGTAATTATAAAGCCATACTTCATTTCAGATAATAATTTAAATAAAAGATTTATCTATACTTGGTTAACATTTATGATATGGGATTTGAATTTGAAAGAATTACTTTAAAAAAAAATAAACCGCTTTTGTGGGATGAACAAAGCGGCTTATTACAAATATAGTTATTGGGGGGTAGTCCAATCAACTAAATATATTATCGGCTGAGAATGTTTTAACTTTAATATTTTTAAAATAAAAATTAGATTATCTAATAAAATATTTGCCATATTTTATAAAAAATCAATAATATAAAAAATTATATAATTTATAAAGATAATTAATAAATATGTTTTTTAACAAAAGCTATAATTTTTTTATTTTTTTTATATAAAATTATTGACAATAATAAAAAAATAAATTATATTAATAGTGTAAGCATGATTTATGCTTATGTGCTCTTTTACAGAAGATACAACAAACTCAATTAATAATTTCTTGGTGAGTTTTTATTTTAATATTCAAGGTCTAATCTACCTAATATGGTAGATTTTAACTCATTTAGGAGGATTATTAATGAAGGAAATTAATATAATATCTTCTGTACAATCATATTATCACTACAATACATCATCCTTGTTTGTATCATTTTTTGTTTTCAATCAATATAATATCAAAATTAATTTTTATTCTTATAATCCTCCTCTAAATGTTATTTCATTAATCAACAACACCAAGGAGGACGCCATGTCATTCAAACACAATAATATCAATTTCATTAAAAAAACTTTATTAATAGCTATAATGTTAAGTTTTTCATCATTTGCATTTTCTCAAGGAACAAAAGCAAATGTAAATAAAAACATAACTATAACCATAATGCCATTTTACGGACTTGAAAATATGGATAGATATTTTATTGCAAACTTACTATCCACAAAATTAACAAACTTTACTGTAACCAATATAGATTCAAAGATCTTAAATGACTCTTCTATCTACTCTAATATGACTGCTGAACAATACACAAATTTTATGTTTTTAAATTCAAAATATATAAAAACAGATTATATATTGTTAGCAGGAATAATAATTGAAAATGGTTATCCAAAATGCTTTTTAAGTATTATTGACACAAAAATGAAGAAATTTGAATCAATATTAGATAATGTGCTTATAGCTGACCAGGAACAACCAGGAAATATAAATTACGCTTTGGAATGTATAATTAGAGAAGTTTCAAAGTATTGTTCAATTGATAATATACTAAACTACGGAAGAAATACTCTTTATTAAATAATTAATATTTCAAGTCAGGCATCAGGATGCAAAAGATTCTGATACCTGATTAAGAAACTGAATAATATGATTAATGATATCAGAGATTATATCATTAATCACATGATTGAGTTTCAAATTAAAAAATGAAAAATCAATCAAATCTTATTTAAAAGGAGTTTCATATGAGAAACAATAATTTATTATCAAAAAAAAATAATAATTATAAGGAGGTATTTATGACTAAAAAAACATTATTTATTTTATTCATTATGGCTATAGTTTCTGTATC
>NZ_KI912403.1:258599-563111 GCF_000518245.1 Brachyspira alvinipulli ATCC 51933
AATTTATTATCAAAAAAAAATAATAATTATAAGGAGGTATTTATGACTAAAAAAACATTATTTATTTTATTCATTATGGCTATAGTTTCTGTATCTGCATTTGCATATTCAAGTTATGATTCTTATGATTCTTCTGATTCTTATGATTCACGCAAAAGCATAGCAGTAATAACATTTCAAGGTCCTAATGATATGGACAATGTATCATTATCTAATCTATTTGCAATAGAATTAGGTAATTATAAAGATATAATAGTAAGAAGCGGTAAATTTATAGACAGTTCTTTTCAAGACAAAGATAGAGACAGAGATCAAAACGAATATTACAGTTCATTATATTCTTCCAACTATGAGTACAGTGCCATAAAAATAGCTAAAGAACTTCGCAGTAATTATGTACTTATAGGACAAATAAATAAATTGGGAAAAACACATAAACTTATAGTAAGAGTTATAGATACAGATGGAAATCATATAGCTGGTTCACAAAATACATTTGAAAACATTTCAGATTTATCAGATTTAATACCAAGCATGTGCCAAAAAATAATAGAAAAGATCAATAATTCAAATAGTTAATATTAATTAAAGGAGAAATACATATTTAACTGGTATGGTTAATAATTTAATCATACCAGATTAAAAATAAAATTAATAGGAGTATTATTTATGTTAAAATTCTTACTAATGTTTATACTAATCGCTTCTTCCCTATTCTCAGAAACATTGATCATATCACCTTTTAAGGGACTTGAATATAATGACAATATAAGCATATCAGAAATGTTCAATGAGCATCTATCAAAAACTATAAAAACAATTAATTCGCAATTATTCGATTACAATTTTGGATTATTAGATATGAGAGACTATAATGAAATAATAATGAATGATGCTAAAGACTCAAATGCTGATTATGTACTATTTGGATATATAAGCAGAATACATAAGATAAACAAATTAAATATAAAAGTAGTTAATGTTAAATATGGTCATTGCATATACACATATTCTTGGTCTTTTCAATATATAGAAAAAATAGAAGCAGAAATATATAGAATTCATATTTATATAATTGAAAAAATATTAAATGATTCAAGTATTCAATTTTAAGGAGTTATTAATGAAAAGAATTATTGTATTAAAAATAATATTTATATGCTTTTATATAAATGCTTTGGCTGAAGTTCCAAATAGTATAAAAAAATTAGAAAAAAAATATATGAATAACGATGAATACTTATATTCTATAGGTGAAGGAGAAACTAGTGAAGAAGCAAAAATAAATGCATATATTAATATGGCAGATAAATACTTCTATATAGGTTTTAAAGCTGAAAGCATATTTTTGGAGCAATATAAAGAAAAAAATATGAATATAGCTTATATGCCATTTTTAGAAGAAAATTCCTATTTACAAAATTATGCTGAGATTTTTAATATAGAATTTGTAAAAGAAGAGTATAACGACAAAGAAAAAAAATATTATGTATTTTCTGCAGCAAATAAAGTACAGCTATATTCAATACTAAAAAACAAAATACTCAAAAATGAAAACAGCATTGAAGCATATAATGAACATTTATCATTTGAAAAAGATCATTTAAACAAATTTATGTATTTAGAAATTATATATATTCTATCAAGAAAAAACTATGTTTATAACAAACAAATTGAGGCCATGAATTTTAAATGTTTGAATCTTAATTATAAATATGATGATTTTCTATACAGATTAAAAGAAACAGAAACACAATTAACTTTTGCAATATCTGCAAATACAGGTATAGAAATAAATAAAGAAATAATGGATTTGTTATTTTATGGTATAAACCAATACGGTCTAAACGGAGCATCAAGCAGTAATGCCAATTATATTTTTAAGCTTAATATAATATTAACCCCTGTAGAGAACAGAACTATAAATAAAATAAAATATATAATGCAGTTTACTTTATCTATTTCAAGAAATGATGAGATTATACATACTTTTAAATTTAAAGATGATAAAGCTAACTATAAAAAAATAGGTATATCTGATTTAAAAAAAGCCCAAGATCAGGCTAGATATAATACAGCAAAAATATTAAAAGAAGAATTCGGTATACAATTAAAAGAATTCTTTAACAAAAAAATCAAAAATTTATAATTGGAGTGTTATCGATGAAAAAATTATTAATTATATTTATTATTTTGAATAGTTTGTATGCTTATAGTCAAACAAATGATAATAATGAGTCAGGAAATACAAAGAAAAAAATTGTTATAGCAGCATTTGAAATAGATTATAGTATAGAAACAATCAATTCTCAATTTTATAAAAATGTATTTACTAATTTATCTAAAATACTAATAAATGAACTTAGCAATGAAGAATATAATAACTTCATTATTGTAGATAAAGATATAGAAAATTACAGATATGACGAAGTTAATTATCAAATTGATAACTTAAATCGTGATAAAGCTAATAGTTTCAATATACCATATAATGCTGACTATATCATATTTAATAAAATATTAAAAAGTACTACAAATGAATATTTTATTATTAGTAAAATGATCAATATTGTAAACAACCAAATTTTTTTAAGTAAACGTGAAAGAATAGAAGACTTTGAACAGTTTACATCTGATCCAAATATAATATTACAAAAAATAAAATCTCTTGCCAAGAAAATATCACTAGGTTTATAAAATAAATTAATTAAATAAAAGGAGTATTATATGATAAAAAAAATATCTACATTATCAATATTATTCTTAATGTTTTTTGTAAATTCATTATTGGCAAATACTAATGATTACAAAAATTACAAAATAGCAATAAGACCTTTAAATTTTGATCCCAATTATGACACTTATATAGAGGAAATAATAGTAAGCGTATTAACTGATAACGGATTAAATGTTTTTAACAGAAATAAAAAAATAGATGAAATAATCGATAATGAGTATAAAGATATAAATGAGAATAATCCAGAAGCTAAATCTATTGATAAATCTATAATAACTCATGTTGTATCAGGAAATATCATCGAATTAAATGGTCAATATATATGTTCTCTATCTATAAAGAATATAGGAACATATAAATCCGAAAAATCTGTAACTAAAGTTTTATATGATTTAAGCTATGATAATGTAGTGAGACTTGCTTCATCTCTATATGAAGAAATAACAGGCTATAATGTAACAAGCCCTTATGATTCTGTATGCGAAATCAAATATTATAAAACTTCTTCTGTATCAAAAGAATTAGAGAATAACATCAACATAAAAAAGAAGAGCAGAGTACCAGCCATGGTTACAGGAATATTATTCTTAGCTTCAGGATTAGCTGGAACTATATATTCAACTTTTGAATTGGTAGATTGGCATTCCGAGATAGGAGGAAGTGCTGCAAATGAATACTATCTTTATAAAAATCCTAATTCATCCCTTTCAGGTTCAATACAATACAGAAAACTAACTTTATACAATGCTTGGAAAAAAGGAGAGATTAATACAAAACCTGATAATATGCCTTACTTTAATCCTGTAGGAAGCAGTATCATGCTAGGATCTTCTATTGCTTTAACTATAATAGGGCTTGGATTATTTGGATGGTCATTATCAGATCAAGATACTTCTTATTCCACATCAACAAGCAGCTTCAATATTACACCTACTATATTTGATGAGAACGGACTGTTTGATATGGGTGTACAAATGGCATTCAGTCATAAACTATAACTTACAAAAGGAGTACAATATATGAAAAAAAATATACTGCTTATAACTATTATAATGCCTTTATTATTAATACTATTTGCATCATGCACTGCAAACACTAAACCTAATATTTATCACTCTCTTATAACAATTAAAACTAGCTCTATAACTAATCCAGCATTGCCTATATCTGTTTATATTTCTAAAAGCAATGAAAATAGTTATGAACTTATGGGCATCTTACATATAATAAATATTCAGAAGAATATGACAGCAGCACAAAATCATACAATATAAACTTTTATTTAGATGAAGGAAATTATGATATAAAGTTTATTTGGTATATGGATCCTCAGGGCATTGAAAAAGAATATATATTAAAAAATGAGAGAATAGAAAAAGGTCAAAACTATAAATATGATCTAGAACAAATAATAAAATAATAAAAATAAAGGAGTAAATAATATATGAAAAAAATAATATCTAATATCAAATCAATAATTATAATATTAATAGTATTACATATTGCTGACATATTTATTCTTGGAAATACATTAAATATACCTAAAAGAGGAAAACAAATATTTAATAAAATTTCAGAATATGATACAAAATATTTTATAGATTCTATTAAAAATATAAAATATTATATAAACAACAATTTTGATAAATATAAATACAAATGGGAAAATATATCATCAGGCAAGGCTTTTATAGGAAGCGACGGCAAAGGAAAATACACTTTTGATGATAAAGGAGTACTGCATTTTAGTTCTGTTAAAAATACAGATGCATTTATGAAAGCTAATTTCAAATTAGTATATTTGGCAGATACAAATAAAGCGGTATTTGAATCAGAATTTCCAGAGTTTAACATTAAATATAATGGAAAAATACTATACCCCATAGAAATAAAAAATAATAAAATATATTTCTATGAATCTATAAATAAAAATGAATATTTACTTGCAATAGATAATATAGATTGGAAAAATCATTTTGACTTAGCTAATAGAATAAAAAAATAATATTACATATATAATTTATCTCTTACTTTTGATGCCCATTCTTTTTTATCATTTATTGAATCTTTAGATAATAGTAACTCATTAAAGGTATTTTTATATCCATCAGAAGTATCAGATAATTTTTCTATAATATCCAAAGCTTTATCAATATTGGATTCATTATCCATTAATATCTCTATTATATATAATGAAAGCATTCTCATTTCATTAAATGTTCCTTTTTTACCTATCATAAAACCATAACATCTTTCAAAATATTTAGTGTTAACCTCTTTATTATTATATTTATACAATAATAAAGTATATTCTTTTTGTATATCTACATCTTCCATTGAAGATAAATTGTATTTTATAAAATTTTTCTCATTAGAAATTAATAAAGCAGCAATTTCTTTTGATTTTTGACTTATTTTAAATGTATTGCAGTATCTTAAAAGCCTTATAACAAAAAACTTACATCCTTTATCTTTTTTATTATATTGAGATAAATATATATTAATTTTATCACCTAATTCACCGATATTTTCATCATCCTCTAATATTAAATCCAAATATTTTTGAGTATATTCTAAAAACTCTTCTTCATTTTTAGCACTTATAGCTAAATTTTGTAAATAACTATATTCTCTAATAATTTGATAATTATTATTTTCAAAATATTCTATTGATTTAAAATAAAAATCTTTAGCTTTTTCTAAATCATTTGTATCATTTGTAACATAATAACTGATATTATAGCTTTGTCCTAAAGTGCCATATAATTTTGCTCTATCTTCTGATTTTATATTATTATCATCTAAAGTTTCATTTAATGCTTTTATAGAATCTTGAGCATTATATTTATACCAATACACAATATAACTTATCGTATCAAATAATATAACCCTATCTTTAAACTCACTGCTATTTAAAGCATAATCTCTATAATTTTTATTATCTACTAAAACTTCATAAGCGTTTTTATCATCATCTGAATGATTAAAAACTGCCAATTTTTCTGTATTAATTGCAAATACTATTGCTTTATTCAAAGATATGTCATCTGTTAAAATATTTTTTTTAGCTAAAGATATTAAAATATCATAAGATTCTATAATATCATCATAATTATAAAGTGAATTAGATTCATACTCAATATTTTCCAAAATAGATTTTAAAGCTGCAACTATATATCTGATTTTTTTCCAATGCTTATCTTCTTTAAAATAATTTGCAATTTTTGAAAATATTTTTTCAGCATATGCTTTAGTGTTTATATTTTAATTATTTGAAAAATAAATCTTTCTAAATGTAATATATTTACTTAAAATATTAAAATAATCTTTTTTTTCTAGATATAAATCTATATCTTTACTAAAAGGATTATACTTAATTTTTAAATAACATAAATATAAAAATGTTGTAAATATCCCAGTGTCCATTCCATTACCATGTTTAAATGAATAAAACATATTACAAAAATAATCAGCTATAACTAAATCAGTATCTTTTGTAGCATTTGTTAAAGGAAGTATGGAATATTCTAAATTTTTACTATTCAACCCATAATTAATTTTTATTTTCTCTATTCCATCTTTTATAAATGGTTCTATATCCAATATTTCTAAATATCTAGTATTGGATAGATATCTCATATTTTGTTTTTTCCATTCATCTAATATATCATTTATATTTACTGCATTTTCTATAGAAGACATCAAAAAATTTTCAACATCTTTAAATTTAAAAGTAAGGCTTTTATATTTATCTTCATAGCTTCTTGATGAAAGTTTTATAATTAATAGCAATTTTTCTTCACTTAAATTAATTTTATCATCTGATATGATTTTATTTAATGTTTTAATTACTAAATCAGAAAGCAAATCAACATAATATTGTCTAGTAAAATCTATATTAAAAGGATTTTTTTCATATACATATATAAATTTTCCGCCATTTATTTTTATTAATCTAAATACATCATAAGTAATTGCTTTCTTTTTATTCTTTTCTAGTTCATTTCTATGCAATAAAGTATCATCAAATATTCTAAATTTATGTCTTAATATATCAAAATAATTTTTTGTAATATTATTCCATTTTCTCATATTAATATCATTAATTAAATATCCGCCTATTATAAATACATTCTCTCTATTATCATTAATATTGCCGCTTTCATCCATATAAAGATTGTATACCCTCAAATCAGAAAATAATAAATCCATTATTTCATATCTTACATTAATTTTATTACAGAATGAATATAATTTCTCCGAAGAAACAGAATGTTTGAAAATTGCAAGTAAATAAATCAATGGAAAATTATTATTTTCTATTTTAAGATTAAAAACTTCCTGCAAATACTTATCTATATAATTGTTTTCTTCATTATTTTTTTTATCTTTTTCTTTTAATACTATATCTGTAGCCTTATTTTTAAATAGTAAAAGATCTTCATCTGTTAAAGAATTTATAATTAATTTGTCATCTAATATATCAATATTTGATATGATTCTTTTTATGTTATCATCATCAATTTTATTTTCTTTAGCCTTAGTAAGTAATTCTAGTATATAACCTTTGCTATTATTATCTAAAATACTAAAAACATCTCTAAAAGTAATTAACTGTTTATTTTCAAAAAGAACAATATTTATAATATCTTTTTTAATATCAGATTCATCATCAAATAAATATATCAATGAAGAGAATAAATACATAAAAGGAAAATTAGAATTATCATTAATAATATTATCTAAGTTAACATCTAATAAGTTTTTAATATAATCCATTTTTTCATTTTCTTCTCTTATCTTTTTTTTACAAAATAATTTTTGTATTATATCCTTCACTATACCCAATTGAATTTCATCAAAATTATTAACTTTAATTTGGATATTAGTAATATTAATATCTTTAATTAAAGAGTCTATATATTCATTATGATAATCATATCTTTTTAATTCTATAAATAAATCTCTAATCTTTTTTTGTCTTCAGGATACAATATATCAAATAAATCTTCAAAAAATATTTTGTCTGTATTTTCAATAAATACAATATTATTTATTTTCTTTATAAATTCATCATTAAAATATTCATCAACATTACAAAAATAAAAAATAGATAAAATATAAGCAAATGGAAATAATTTATTATTATTTTTTATATCATCTATTATGGTATTTGGAATATTATAAATATATTTGTTGATTTCATCAAAAGTAATATTTTCATTATATTCTATATATTTATATAAATATTCTTTTAACAATATGTGTAAAAAATCAATCTGTTCCTCTGAAATATTATTTATCTTAAAATTATAACTTATCGTAGATTCTATATTAGAAATTATTTTCTCTAAATCAGTATTTTCATGGTTACTATTTTTAGCATTATGTACTAATTGTAATAATTCATTTTTAATATTATCATTGCTTATTATATCATTACAATATATAAATTTTTCATTATCAATTAACATATTAAGAATCCTCTAAATATTATATGATTTTCATATAATATAATAAATACATATAAAAACAAGTTAAATAATACTTGAAATAATATAAAAATTATATTAAACTATAAGTATATAATAATTAGTTCTTTTACATTTTATTTCTTGAATATAGATTAATTATTTTTTAGTTTGAATTTGAAATATGATATTTTTAATATCATCGAATCTATATTAATTTTAAGGAGATAAAATGAAGAACATCATAATATCAATAATATTTATTTGCAATAGTATTGCATTTTCTTATGACCTAGTTTCTATAATTAATGATTATAGATTCAAAAATGGAAGACTATCATTAAAACAAAGTTATGAATTAGATATAGCTACATCTAAAATGGCGGAAATGTATGCCAATGAAGGTACTTTGGATAATGATATGATTGGAGAAGCACTTTCAGATATCAATTTAAATATTACTTCTTTTGTAATTAGCAATATAGACGGATTCGATTCTTCTGATTCATTAGTAAAAATTTGTCTGCCTTCTAATGATTTTTTAGCTAATTATGATTATGCCTCAGTTGGAGTTTATAGGGTTGGAAATTATAATTATGTGGTAACTGCTATTTATAATGAAATTGATTATAATGCTGAAGTTGATAAAATATATGATTTAATAACATACAATAGGAATAATAATGGAGCTATAACAAAATTAAAAAGAGATAAAAATTTAGAAAAAATGGCAATGGCTAGAGCAAAAGAATTATTTGAAAACTATTCACATACGAGACCAAATGGAAAAGAATTCTACACAATAATGGAAGACTTGAATATAAAAAATTACTGGAATGGAAATGGAGAAAATATTGCTTATGGATATAAGGATGCCAAACATGTAATGAAAGGCTGGATGGAATCTAAAGGTCATAGAGAAAATATTCTTGATAAAAGATATACAAGTGTTGGAGTAGGATTATATATAAAAAACGGCTTAGCTTATTGGGTACAAATATTTGGAATAGATAATCCAAAATATAAAGATAATAATACTGAATATAATAAAAAAGACAATGAATATAATACTTATAATCAATATGATTCTTATCAAGACTATGATGAATACGAAGATCATTATAAAAATGATTCTTTATACTGAGTATTTGACAATACAATAAAATGATATTATACTTATTTACATATTTGCTTAATAGGAGGCGTGGTACAAAGTATCATCCGTCCCGATACCCTGTTGCTTATGCCTTAAAGAGTGGTTTTAATAAACTGTTTCTGGATATACAGGAAAGCGGGATTTCCACCAGCTACTGCAATAGTTTTTTAGGTCTCGATACCCTGTTGCTTATGGCTTAAAGAGAGGTTTTAATAAACTGTTTCTGGATATACAGGAAAGCGGGATTTGTATTGATTTTTAATCTCAGTCATGTAGTCTCGATACCCTATTCAAAGGACTGCGTGTGCCTTTGGCTATAAAAATTGCTAGTGCCTGCCTAACATTCGAAAGAATGGCATAAGTTATTAACTAGTAATTTTTTATTGATGATAAAATATAGGAAAGTGGGATTAATGGCTCTGTTAAGGTTCATAATCTTGGCATGGCTTTTTATATTTTAATTAGATTTTTTATATGATATATGTCTATTAATGATATTAAATTGTTTCTACATATAAATAATGTTTTATTAAAATTTGAAATTAACAATACATACCTAAACAACTATATTTTGTCAAAAATAAGTTTATATTTTTGTTTTTATATATGGGGCTTTGCCCCATACCCCAGTTCTTTTACGACCGAAGGAAGTACTGTAAGTATTGGTATAAGGCACAGCCCGCCTTCGGCGAGAACCTATATCCTCGACAGGCTCGGATACGCTTCGCGAACAACTGCATTTTTAACCTAAAATTAGGGTATTACACCATATTTAATAGATATTCTTAAATATAAAGTTCTAGTAATTGCGTTTTTTGCAACTTTTTTGTGCAGCAAAAAAGTTGATAAAATTTAGATAAAATCCATCAGTTAAGAAAGTTAAAAATTCTTAGTATATACCGAATATATACAACTGCAAAATAAATATGCATTATTTTTTATTGTATTTATTATTTTTTAGATATACATCTTTTAAAGATTTTTCTAAAGTTTTTTTCATAGCATCATCTAATATAGATATAGCAGACTTATAATTAAGTTCAGCACTTTCATCAAATAATCTTCCATGTGCCAACATATTTCTAACATTTATTATTTTTTCAGTTTCAGAATCATCAAAAGCAGAATTATTTTTATGATTATCTAAAACTCTTATTTTTTCTATATCTATATTATGTAAACTAACTAAATCTCTGAAATTGAAATATCCCTCTTCTCTTGTTAATTCATCTATTTGAGGTTGAGTATATATTTTATTTAGTGTGTATATAATATCAGCCTCTATGTTACAAATAAAATATAATAATTCTTTTTGAGCCCATACCAAAACTTTTACCATATCTTTTATATTATCTGCATTTAAAATATCTTTGCCAATCTCTGCAGAAACTTTAGGACATTTATTTTTTAATATATAATGAGAAGTAATCATTTTATAAGATTTAATGACATTAGTAAGACATTCCTGTAAATCTTTCTTTCCTCCAATTCTACCTTCTTCTTTTATTCTTGAAGCATCGAATATCCAATTTAAAGCAGAACGTATATCTTTTTTCATATAGTCTTTTATATTAATTTCAATGATAGGATTTAATTCCCATATTAAATTAAATTTTAAAGGGCTATTATCTGTTATATCCTCATAACTTTCTAATCTGAAATAAGAATTTCTATTTTTATTCATATTATTAACATATTGTAAAGATATATATGTTAATATCATTTCTTCTGCTATAATATTTCTAATTTCTTTATTTCTGTATTTATCTATTTTATTATTTTTAATATAATCATTATATATATCAACTAAATGAGGAGGAGTCATTTTTTCTTGTTCAAAAATTTTTGACAGTATATCAAATAAATCCGCATTTTTATTTTTAATATCATATTTAGTTTTTATATCATTCCATTGAAGTATGTCTGAAATTTCTTTGTTTTTCTCATTACAAGGAAGAAATGCAAATTTACTCCAAGTTTTAAAAAGTAAATTATCAGAATCGTTTTTTATTTCTTTATTTGGAATAGTAAATAAAGTAAAAGATTGATTAAGCATTTCAGATAAAGTATTACATCTAAGTACATTCTTTACTTTATCAGAAAAATTACGTGTATCAACTTTATATCTATGCATAACAGCAATGACATCATCATATACATTTCCAGTTCTATTATCTAATAAATATAAAACTCTAGTAAATTCATGGAAGAAAGCAACACTATCTCTGTTATGTAATTTCACATTTTTCATAGCACTTCTTCTAATAACTTTAATTATAAAAGAAGCCTGCTGATATCTATTCCAATTTTCACTTTTCTTTTTAATAGCATCAATTAATAATCTATCATTATTAACTTTATTAGTTTCTTTATTATTAGAAGCGGTACAATTATCTGATGCAGTAGTTTTTAATTTTTTGAATTCCACTCCACCATTAATTAAAATAGAAGTTATTAAGGCTCTTAAATTATGTCTGTTTAAACTGTATCTTTCTGCATTTTTTTTACTGTACACTATTTTATATATGGAATGTAATCCATTTTTTGAAGGCTTAACTTTTCTTCTCAGATCAAATAATATATCATCATTAGGCTCAATCCATATAATAGTATTTCCAGATATAGTCCAAGTATTATTTCCAAATTGACTTTTATATTTTAAAGATAAAAATTCAGCTGCATCTTTAATAAAAATATCTTCATTTCTAAACACATTAGTTAATAAAGGTATAATATTTTTATACTCAGTTTCCAAACGAGGTACAGGCTGTTCTTTTAATATTTCATCACGCCCTACTTTAGCATTATGCTCTTTAACATTTCTATTAAACTCTATTATACCATCAATTTTATTCTTATTGGCATTCGCTATTTCTTTGGCTTTAAACTCTCTTATTAAATCTTCAAATTCTTCAATCTTTGGAAAACTTGTTCTATAGCTATAGAATTTCAAAATCTTTTTATAAACTGCAAAGTCATTATTAACATCAATATCATTAATATTGAAATATGATAAGTTTTTTTTAAGTCTTCTTCCTGTAGTAGAAACTTCATTATTAACTATATATTCATTTTCTATTTGTTTTAAATATAATTCATCATCTTCTAAAGAAATACCTGGAACAAAAGTTTTATATCCACCTCTTAAAGAAAATGAAAGTATAAATTCCTCAATAAATTTTTTCAATTTTATTAAGTCCAAAATATCTTTTATATACTTACTTTCAACAAACATAGCCAATATTGATAAAGCATATATAAATGGTACATTGGCAAAATTTTCTCCCATTCTTTCAGCATTCATTTCCAATACTTTTTTTATATATTCATTTTTAATCTCAAATTTATCAGATGATAATTTTATACCTTCTTCTTTATTTTTTTCTTTTAATAAAGATTTTTGTTTATCATTGATTCCAAAAGCAGCCTTCATATTAAGTATTAAAAATGTAAATAAATCTCCTTGAAATTTTTTAAATTTACATCTTGAAAAAGTATCTTCTTTTACATTTTTATGCATCATTATATTTCTAAAATCTCTTAAAAATACTGCAGCCTCAGTAAAAGCATTATTGATTTTATACTCCAACACATTCTGTCTAATAAGCATATTATCTTCTTTGATAAATTCATCTTTATATTCTGAAGGAAGTTTTTCAAATCTATTTCTTATAACAACTGCAAAATCTTTTTTAAGATGTGATTTTTCATATTTAAATTGTTTATTTTCAACAATAAATGTAAGAAGCGGTATTAATAGTTTTTTAATTTTATTTTTATCTTTGTCATTGTGCTTCTTATCTTCTTTCAAAAAATAAGATAAATAATATATTTCATTGTTATTTCTATTATTGTTATTATTTCTATTGTTATTATTATTATTATTGCTGTCTACAGTATTTTCATCAGAATTAAATAATTGATCAAATGGATTATAAGTTTGAGAATCGGGTGTATATGAATATCTTTTTTTACTATGATTATTAGACATATAAAAATCCTTTAAGAATATGTAATTTTATTATATTATAAAAAATTATAAAATCAATGATATAAATTATAAAATAATATTAATACGTTATGATCATTGACATATTAATATTTAGTTGTTAAAATAATACAACTAACTAAATTACAGTTTCTATATGGGTTCGCCACCAGTCTCGATACCCTGTTGCTTATAGCTTAAAAAGTGGTTTTAATAAATCGTTTCTGGATATACAGGAAAGCGGGATTACCGGGATTTCTGTAATCTCTTGTGTGTCTTGATACCCTATTCAAAGGACTGCGTGTGCCTTAATAAAAAATTGTGAGTGCCTGGCATTCAAGAGAATAGCAGGAGCTTATTAACGAGCAATTTTTTATTTATGATAAAAATATAGGAAAGCGGGATTAATAGCTCTGTTAAGATTCAAAATCTTGGCAGGGCCTTTGTTTTTTTAAAGTTTGATATTTGTATTAGTGTTTTTGTATGAGATATACAATGATTTTGTTTCTTGATTTATATATTTTTAAGAATTGATTTTATGATATGTATTTGAAATTTAAAAATAAAAAACCGTTGGCATTCTATTAAGAATACCAACGGTAATTTTATACATAAGTAAATATTTTTTAAGTCTAATTAAGCAAGTGCCTTCTTAGCTACTTCAACTACTGCTTCAAATGCTTTATAATCTTCAATAGCTAAATTAGATAAAGCCTTTCTGTCTATTATAACATTAGCTTTTTTAAGTCCGTTAATGAACTTGCTGTAAGATATGCCTAAAGGTCTGCATGCAGCATTGATTCTTAAAGTCCATAAACGTCTCATCATTCTTTTTTTCTGTCTTCTATCACGATAAGCGTATTTTAAACCTCTTATTACAGCCTCTTTAGCCTGCTTCATTTGCTTGCTATGAGAACCATAATAGCCTTTAGCCATCTTTAATATTTTTTTAACCTTTTTCTTTCTTACTACACCGCTAACTGCTCTCATTTTAGTCTCCTTTATTATCTGCCATAAGGCATCAATCTAGGCATTTCAGCCATATTAGTGTCATCAGCTATTCTAGCTTTACGATACTTTCTTTTAGTATCTGGTCTTTTGTTCAAAAATTTGTGGCTACCAAATGCATGAGCAAATTTAACTTTACCGCTTTTAGAAAATCTAAAACGCTTTTTAGCACCGCTTTTTGTTTTTAACTTTTGTTTCATAAACTAATATCCTTTTAAAATTATATTTACTGTATGCTCAAACTATATGTATGATAAGTACATATAGGTAGTGGGCTTATTAAAAAATATTACTCCTCTGTATCTTCAGAAACTTCTTTCTTTGAAGAACTTTCAGAATCAGAAGAACTTTTTTTCATTTTTATAGGATTAAGTACTGCAGATAAATTTTTTCCTTCCAATTTGGCAGGCTTTTCTGTAGCAGCTTCATTCTCTAAATCCTGTATAATCTTTTCAATAAGGTCATAACCAAATTTAGTATGGGCCATTTCCCTACCTCTAAACATTATAGTAATCTTAACCTTATTGCCTTCATCTAAGAATTCACGAATATGCTTCATTTTAAAGTTATAATCATGTATGCTTATTTGAGGACGCATCTTGATTTCTTTAAGCTGTACTAACTTTTGTTTCTTCTTAGCTTCTTTACTCTTCTTTTGAATATCAAATTTATATTTACCATAATTGATAATCTTACAAACAGGCGGCTCTGCTGTAGGTACAATCTCCACCAAATCTGAGCCTTCCTCTTTGGCTAATGCTAAAGCATCTTTAATGCTCATTATACCAAGACTTCCCCTCTCATCATGCACAACTCTAACTTCTGGTGCAGTAATAAATTGATTAATTCTTTCTCCTTCTTTTTTTACTGTTGCCATATTATTTATCTACCTCATTTAGTAGTAAATATAGAATCATTCATTCTCTCCTTAAATTCTTTTTTGAGTTTCTCTATAAACTCATTTAAATCCATATCTTTAATTTCTTGTGAAGAGCGTGTTCTAACAGATAATTTTCCGCTGGAAACCTCTTCGGCTCCTATTATAACCGTATATGGAGTTCTTTGCAAGCGGTATTTCTTAATCTTAGTACCTAAATTTTCATTACCTTCATCAATTTCTACTCTGAATCCTGCATCTTTTAATGCCTTAGCTACTTCGTTAGCTCTGTCAATTTGAGGCTGTTCATTAAGTACATTAACTACAGCTACTTGTAAAGGTGATAACCATAATGGGAATTTACCATTATAATGCTCAACTAATATTCCTATAAAACGTTCCATAGAACCTAATATAGCTCTGTGAAGCATTACAGGAGTATGTTTCTTACCATCTTTACCTTCATAGCTAATCTCAAATCTTATAGGAAGTGAGAAGTCTACTTGTAAAGTACCACATTGCCAGTTTCTATCAAGAACATCTTTAATATTGAAGTCTATCTTAGGACCATAGAAAGCTCCGTCACCTTCATTAATTTTATACTTTATTCCAAGTTTATCTAAAGCATTAATTAATGATTTAGTAGCAAGCTCCCAAATCTCATCGCTTCCGATTGATTTAGCTGGTCTAGTAGAAACAAATATTTCAAAGTTCTCGAAACCAAAGTCTTTATATACAGATAAATAGTATTCAATAGTATTAATAATTTCATCGCCTAATTGCTCTTCAGTACAGAATATATGAGCATCATCTTGAGTGAAAGCTCTTACTCTAAAAAGTCCATGCAAAGCTCCTGAAAGCTCATGTCTATGAACAAAACCTAATTCAGCAACTCTTAAAGGCAAATCTCTATAACTATGTATGTTAGAATTATAAACAATCAAACCGCCTGGGCAGTTCATTGGTTTTACAGCATATTTAGTTTCATCAATTTCTGTAAAATACATGTTTTCTTTATAATTATCCCAGTGTCCGCTTCTATGCCATAATTCTTCATTAAGAATGGCAGGAGTTTTTATTTCAACGTATCCACGTTTATCATTTTCATTTCTAATATATGATTCAACAGCTTTATAAATAACCATTCCTCTAGGATGCCAGAAAGGAAAACCAGGACCTTCATCATGGAAACTAAATAAATTTAATTCCTTACCTAATTTTCTATGATCTCTTTCTTTAGCTTCTTGCAATTTTTTTAGATATTTATCTAAAGATTCTTTGCTTTCAAAAGCTGTACCATATATACGAGAAAGCATTTTATTATTAGAATCACCTCTCCAATAACTTCCTGCAACAGACATCAATTTATAAGATTTCAAATATCCTGTAGAAGGAACATGAGGTCCACGGCAAAGATCTATAAAATCGCCTTGTTCATAAAAAGATACTGTATCAGCATCTATCCCTTCTATAATTTCAACTTTATAAGGTTCATTAGCTTTCTTGAAATATTCTATAGCCTCATTTTTATTCATCACTTTTCTTATTACAGGTATATTTTCTTTGATGATTTTTTTCATTTCATCTTCGATTTTTGGTAAATCTTCTTCAGTGAAAGGCTTTTCTGCATCAAAATCATAGTAGAAACCATCTTTAATAGCAGGACCTATAGTAACCTGAGTATTAGGATAAAGTCTTCTAACTGCCTGAGCCATTAAGTGACTTGTAGAGTGTCTTAATATTTCAAGTCCCTCATCTGAGGTGGTAAGTATCAATTCTAAATCGCCGTCTGTTTCAGGCGTATATGTAAGGTCAACTTGTATTCCATTAAACTTAGCTGCTACTGCATCTTTGGAATCTTTTTTAGCATTTTGTTTAAGGAAGTCTAATAAAGACTCTCCTTTAGACAAGTCATAAGACTGTCCTAAATAATTAATTTTTGACATTATAACACCTCTTGAATTGATACTTTTATTTGCAAAACTTTTGCAAATATTTAGAGCCATTATAACATACATACAAACAATAGTCAACAAATGAACTATAAAATAATTATTTATAGCATAGATTTTTTACTCACTGCTTTGGCATTACAATACAAAAATACGCATATCAATTTTAATAAATTTATATTATAGCAATAAATTGAGTTATAATTTACTAATCATCTGCTCGTTTATCAGTTAAATTATTTATTATTCTTGATATTCATTTTTTATAATTATTTCTATGCTTCGTGATTTTATTAATACCATTTTTTATTATTGCTAGTGATAAACTCGCCCATTATTAGCTGACAACTTCCTTCGTCAGTTATCAGCTGCTCGTTTATCACTTTAAACTACTTCTTATTTTTTACATTCATCTTCTTATAATTATTTTTATGCTTCGTGATTTTCTTTAATGCCATTTTCCTGTCTTTTTTTATCTCTATAGAAGTTTTTTGAAGTTCTCTATTTTCATTAAGCAGAGTTATATAAGCATCATATCTTTCATAAGGTATTTCATCATTTTCAAGTAATTCTAATATATAACAATCAGGTTCATGCTGATGAGTGCAGTCTTTAAACTTACATTTTTTAGCATACTCTTCCAAATCTTCAAAAGTTTTCTTTATTCCTTTGTTATCTTCCCATAAACCTAAATTTCTTAACCCCGGAGTATCTATTACAACACCTCCGCTGTCTAATACTAAAAGCTCTCTATGAGTTGTGGTATGCATTCCTTTAAAATCATACTCTCTTACTTCCTGAGTTTTCATCTTTTCATCTTTTAAAAGATAATTGATAATAGTAGATTTTCCTGCTCCTGAAGCTCCTATAAATACTGATGAAGTATCTTTCTTAATATATTTTAGAAATGTATCAGCATTCTTTCCTGTTTTTGAACTGTAAGCAAATGCTGTTTCATTAGGATAAGTTTCTTTTATAGTCGCTAACAATTCTTTATACTCAGCATCTTCATATAAGTCTATTTTACTTATAGCAATTATTGGTTTAATTCCAGAAGTATGAACAACTGACAAATATCTTGCTATAGCAGACATAGGCATCTCATTATCAATACCTACTATAATAAAAGCATAATCAATATTGCTTACTATAGCCTGAATATCATTTTTTTTAACATTAGCTTTTCTATACAAAATATTTTTTCTAGTGAGAATTGTATCAATAAAGGCGTTATTATCAGACTTTTTCATTAAAACCCAATCGCCTACAACAGGAAGCTCGCTTTGTACTTCTGAATTATATCTAATCTTACCCTTTATTCTAGCTAAAAACTCGCCTTCATCAGAAAAAAGAGTATAATATCTTTTATTAATTCTTATTACTCTTGCTGGAATAAGTTCTTCTTTATTAATTTCATCTAAAGAATTAATATTTAAACTCTTAAGTGCTAATTTCTCAAAATATTCATCGAAACCTATATCTTTTATTTTCAATATTTTTATCCCCAAATAAAATATACAGCAATATAATACTAAATATAAAAGTTTTGTCAATTTAATTATTTATAATAGATATTGAATAAAAAATTATTTATATTATAATATTCAAATAATTTTATGGATATTTAATATGGTTAATTTACTACTTGCTATTATGTATTTATCATTTATCAGTTTGGGACTTCCGGATGCCCTTCTTGGTTCAGCATGGCCTACTATGCATAAAGAATTGAATGTGCCTATTTCTTATGCTGGTATAATATCAATGATTATATCAGCAGGAACTATAATTTCTAGTTTGCAAAGTGACAGATTAACTAAAAGATTCGGAGCTGGAAAAATAACTGCATTCAGCGTAGCCATGACAGCTATAGCACTTTTTGGTTTTTCTATTACTCATTCATATATATTTTTATGTGTTTGGGCTATACCTTATGGATTAGGGGCAGGAAGTGTAGATGCTTCTTTAAATAATTATGTAGCACTTCATTACAAAAGCAAACATATGAGCTGGCTTCATTGTATGTGGGGAATAGGTGCAACTACTGGACCGTATATAATGGGATATGCTATCACTAATAGTAATTGGAATGCAGGATACAGATATATATCAATAATACAGATAGTACTAACTGCCATTTTATTTTTGAGCCTTCCTTTATGGAATAAAAATGATGAAGAAAATAAAGAAAAAATAAGTACAAAAGCTTTAAGTTTGAAAGAAATAATAAAAATACCCGGTGCCAGAGAAATTATGATATGCTTTTTTTGTTATTGTGCTCTTGAAGCTACAACAGGATTATGGGCAAGCAGCTATTTAAATCTATATAAAGGTGTTGATATAAAAACTGCAGCTTCATTTGGAAGTTTATTTTATATAGGCATCACTGTTGGAAGAGCTATATCGGGATTTATAACAATGAAATTAAATGATAATCAAATGATAACTTTAGGCGAGTTATTAATTTTAATAGGTATTATATTAATGATTATTCCTGCTGTAAATATTGTATCTTTAATAGGATTTATAATTATAGGTCTAGGATGTGCACCAATATACCCTTCTATAATACACTCAACTCCATATAATTTTGGAGCAGAAAATTCTCAGGCTATAATAGGGGTACAAATGGCTAGTGCTTATATAGGTACTCTTGCAATGCCTCCGTTATTTGGCTACATTGCAAATCACATATCAATATCATTATTACCATTCTATTTGATATTAATTTTAATATTGATGTTTATCATGCATAAATTAATGATAAAAAAGACTATAAAAAATAAAAATATAGATGCATAATAAAAATCATGCATCTATATTTTCACAACATTATAAATATCAAATCAATGTTCGCATCCACAATTACAATTAGTTACTTTAATATCACAGGCTTCTGTATTGACATTTATATTTTCCTGTTTTTCACCTAAAGGATAAAGCAGTCTTAAAGCATTAAGAACAACTATAACAGTAACTCCTGTATCAGCAAATATAGCTAACCACATAGAAGCAAGTCCTAAAGCTCCTAATATAATAGCTCCAAATTTAATAACTAATGCTAAAAGTATATTTTGCAAAACTACTATATGATTTTTCTTAGCTAATTTTATTGCAGCGGCAACTTTTGAAGGCTTATCATCCATAATAACAACATCAGCATTTTCTATAGCAGCATCGGAACCAAGTCCGCCCATAGCAATACCTATATCAGCACGGGCAAGAGAAGGAGCATCATTTATACCATCACCTACGAATATTGAAGCCTTAGAATCTTTCATCATTTCTTCTAATACAGTTACTTTGTCTTCAGGCAAACAACCTCCTTTAAATGATTGTATATTCATCTCTTTTGCAAATGCTTCTACTCTGTCAACATTATCACCACTTATTAATGCAGTTTTTATACTCATTGAATTTAATAAATCAATAGCTTCTTTAGTATCATCTTTCACGCTATCATCAATGAAAAATCCGCCGGCATATTTTGAGTCTACAGCAATATGAACATTAATATTTTCTTTAATTTCTAATATTTCAACATTATTTTGTTTTAATAAATCGAGTCCTCCTATCAATATATTTTTATTTTCCACTATTGATGAAGCACCTTTTCCGCTTATATCTTTATGACTCGAAATTAAACTGTCATTTACAACACCATTATGATGATTCTTATAATGCTCAACTATTGATACAGCAATTGGATGGGAAGAACCTGTTTCAGCATAAGCTGCATATTTAAGTAATGTTTCATCATCGTATACACCAGTATTATATATCTCTCTTATAGAAAATTCACCTTTAGTAAGAGTTCCTGTTTTATCAAAAATAACCTTATCAACTTTAGCAAGTAAATCTAAAAATATACCACCTTTAACCATTATTCCAAATTTAGAAGCTCTTCCTATAGAAGCAAAATATGTTAAAGGAATACCAACCATAAATGCACAAGGACAAGACACAACCAACAGAGTCAAAGAACGTTTGAACCAATTATCAAAAACTTCTGTACCGTATATTATAGTAGGTATCACAGTAAGGAAAATTGCACCGAATACCACTATAGGGGTATATATTCCTGCAAATCTGCTTATAAATTGCTCAATATTAGCTTTTCTATTTTGTGAATCCTGAACAAGTTTTAATATTTTAGCTATAGAAGATTCAGAATATCCTCTTATAACTTTAGCCTTAATAGTATTATCTCCGTTTATAGTTCCAGCTAAAATTTCATCATTAACTTTAACACTTCTAGGCATACTCTCACCTGTCAAAGCTTTAGTATCAATCCAACTTTCACCTTCATATATAACAGAGTCAAGAGGCACTTTCTCAAACGGATTTATTATTATACTATCATTGATATGTACCTCAGATATGTCAACTTTTTCAACATTTCCATTAGCTCTTATAATATTTGCTGAATCTGGTCTTATTGCCATCAATGCTGCTATTGTTCTCTTAGATTTATCAACTGCCATATCTTCAAAGTACTCACCTACCCTATAAAACATAAGTACAGCCAAAGCCTCAGGAAGTTCATGAAGTATAATAGCTCCAACTGTAGCAATACTCATAAGAAAACTTTCACGCATAAACTTTCCCTTAATAAAATCTAAAGCAGCATTTTTAAATACTTCTCTTCCTAAAATCAAATATGGTATAAAGAAAATAATATATTCTATAGTACCATGTATATTGTTATGTAAAGTGTATAATAATATTAATACTATAAGTCCTAGCAAAATTTCTAATAAAAATAAAAGTCTTTCTTTATTCTTTAACATGTTCATACCCCCAACTATAAATTTTTTCTATATGCTCATCATCTAATCTATAAAATACATGAAGCCCGACTTTTCTTTTCTTTACTACCCTAGCCTGCCACAGCATCTTTAAATGCTGAGATACAGATGGCTGCTTCATATCAAGCAATGATGATAATTCATGCACACATAATTCCTTCTCACTCAGGGCAGATATTATCTTTAATCTTGTAGGATCAGAAAACACAGAAAAGAAATCAGCTAAAAGAGAAAACTCTTCATCATTTGGAAGTCTAGGTATAAATGATGATATACTGCTATCAGTTATGTTAACTTCGCAGTCATTATCTAAGTCTTTATTTATAAACTCTTTTTCATCAATATTTTGTAATTTATTTTTCATATTACCAACTTTATATAAGTATATTATAATATAATAATATATTTATATAATAATTAAGTCAATAATTTTTTTAAAAATTTAATTTGAAAATAAAAAAATTGTGTAAAGAAGAAAGTAAACATTATTTAATAAAAAAATATTTTTTTAGAAAAAAGATAAATAAAGATTACATATGAAAATATTTTTTAATATTTTATTTACAACTATAAAATTCGATTTGAGATATAAAAACATGAAAATATTTATAAATAAAAATTAATACTAATCATTAAAAATAAATATTTTCTATAATATGTTTTCAATGATTAAAAAAAATTAAAAAAACAAATATTTTTATCATAAAAAAAAGATTTGAGTATTGACATAAAAAATAAAGAACTCTAGCATTTAAGTATGATAAAATTAGAAACATTAATAAAAAAGTTAAAAACAATATTTGTAAAGTTAGATTACACTAAAAGTAAAAAAATATTTTACGTAAAAAACAATATAGTATCAGTTAATTATATTGATTTTCCAAAGAATAATATATTTATTTTCTGCAAATAAAAGTTTTGAATTCTTATAATTAATGTTTCTAAAAAAATATTTAATCAAGAAATAAACATTAGCAATAGTGTTTATTATAAAAAATTATTTAAAGGAGTTCATATGAACAAAAAAATTTTATCATTATTTTTAGTTGTTGCTGCCTCAGCTATTTTAGCTATAAGCTGTAACAACAAATCAACAAACCCTACTGCAGCTGGAAACGACAAAGAATTATCTAATGCTGATCTTGTAAATGCTTTAAAAGGTCTTGGAAAAGTTGGAGATGCTAGTAAGACAGGAACATTTGATTTTTCTGCAATTACATCTGTAGATGGAGGAACTGTAAAAGAAGAAATAACAGGAAGCGATAATAGCGGTGGAAACACTTCAAAAAGCGAATTAGAGAAAAAACTAGGAGAAGCTTTTGCTAAATTATCTGATAAAGGTTTTAAAGTAACATCAGACTATAGTACATTAAAAAGTGCTGGAAATGATGAAAATACAGTTTCACTTTCTTTAAATGTTACTCCTAATGCTGGCTTTAAATTTGGACAAGAATTAAATAGCACTTTAAAAAGTGGAAAATTGATTTTAAAATTAAAACCTCAATCATCAAAAAACTGGAACTAAAAATATAGCAGAAGTATGTTTATAATATAATAACATAGCTGCCATACAAAAAATTGAATAAAATAAGCGGTATGAGCATAAATAAAATATGCTCATACCATTATAAAAAAACATAAGAGAAATTAATAAACTATTTAAGATTTTTCATAAGAGATAACTAAAAAATTAATAAATGATAAAAAATAAAAAGAATCTATGATTTTGAGACTAATATCTAATTAGAATACTATTTTTATATGGGCAGGAGTGTTTTTAGAAAAAACATTCCTACCATACAAAAAATTGAATACATTTATATTATAATGTATTTAAAATAAGTCAATAGAATAAATAATTTTTTATAGAAAATTATTTCATTTCAGTATATAATCTGTAATATTTTTCATTTTTTAACGAATTTAAAAATTTTGATTAAAATATCATAATTTTACGATAGTTAACATAATGCTAAATAAAAATTATAAACAAAAGGAAAGTTTTTTAGTTATGTATAGTTTTACTAAGGATGATAAAGAGTTCAGAAATTTAACAAATGAGGAAATAGAATTCCTAAAATCTCAAGGATGTTCATCTCAATCTTGGGATAAAATATTTATAAAAAACGTAGATTTAACAAGAATAAAAGATGTACAGTTTCATGGTAAAGTAAAAATAAATGCACTTAATGGAATGGTAAAATATCACAACAAAGTACAAGTTCCTGCTTCAATTAACAGAGCAACATTAATAGATGTATTTATTAACGGAAATGTTTATATCAATAATGTAGGAAGATTCATTGCTAATTATAAAATAGAAAACGGAGTAATAATAGAAAATGCCGGTTCTATATATATGGAAGGAAAAAGCAGTTTTGGAAACGGAGTAGAAACTTCACCTATAATGGAAGGAGACGGAAGAAGCGTAAAAATATTTAATAGGCTAAATTCTCATATAGCTTATATGGTAGCAATGTACAGGCACAGATTTTTAATGCGTGCTAGAATAAATGCCATGATAGATGATTATACAGCAAAAAAAACTAGAAGATTTGGAAAAATAAAAGAACATGCCAAAATAATTAATGCAAGACTTATAAAAAATTCGCATATAGACCCTTATACTACAATAGAAAATACAGATGAAATCAATAATACAACAGTTATAAGTACAAAAGAATGTCCATCATATATTGGAACATCCGTTATATTAAAAGATTCTATAGTATTAAAAGGTGCGCATATAGTTGATAGTACAGTGATAAAAAAAGCATTTATAGGAGAAGGTGTAAAACTTGGAAGACAATTCTCATGCGAAGATTCTCTTCTATTTGCTAACTGCGAAGGAGAGCATGGTGAGATGTTCTCTATATTTGCCGGACCTTATACTGTTACTCATCACAAAGCAACACTTTTAATAGCAAGTCATTTTTCTTTCTTTAATGCAGGAAGCGGAACCAACCAAAGCAATCATATGTACAAATTAGGACCTTATCATCATGGTTTTATGGAAAGAGGATGTAAAACAGGCAGTAACTCATATATTTTATGGCCTTCTCATATAGGAGCATTTTCTACAGTTATAGGTGCTCATTATGATAATGTTGATACTTCTGATTTTCCATTCTCATATATAACAGAACATGGTTATCATCAAACAAGACTAATACCTGGATTGAATTTATTTGGTGTAGGGCTTTGCCGAGATGAAAACAAATGGAAAGATAGAGACAGAAGAGTTGGGGACAAGAAAGATTTAATCATATTTGATGTATTTAGTCCATATACTGTATCTAAAATGATTAATTCTGAAAGTATATTAAAAGAAATAAGAACAGAAATAGAGAATATAAATAAAGAAGGAGACTATATATTATATAAAAATATGATAATCAAAAAATCTTCTTTAGATAAATATTCTCAAAGATATTCTGTAGCAATTGATTTATATTTGCATGATAAAATACTTTCATATATTAAAGACTCAAAAAATATAGATGAAATAATAACAAACTTAGAATACAGGGATGATAAAGTATTTGAAAAATGGGTTGATGTAGGAGGACTTATATGTTCTAAAGACAGAATAGATGGTGTTATAAAAGATATAGAAAATAATAAAATCAATTCTTTAGAACTATTAATAAATGCATTTGAAGATTTATATAATTCCTATCAATCAGATGAAAAATCTTGGGTTATGAATACTATAAAAAGAAGATACGGCATAGAAAGTATAGATAAAGAAATAATTATTAAACTTTTAAAAGAACATATACTACTTTTAAAAGAAGCATACAAGATATTCTACAGAGATGTAAAAAAAGAATATGATTTATCTAAAATGGTAAGCTGCGGGGTTGATGATAAATCAACAATGGAAAGAGATTTTGAGGCTATAAGAGGAACAGTAAAAGATAATTCTTTTGTTGTAAAATATAAAAATGATATAGAAGAAAAAATTAATAATATAAATAATATTATGAGTATACTATAATAGGAGCTGTTATGCTGATACATTCATTGTCTATAATATTAGAAAGAGGTTTTGAAGATATAATAGAAGCAACCATAGAAAGCGGAGAATTAAATATACTTGGATTCAATATAGAATTTCCAATCAATGATGAAAATATAGCTATTGTAAATATATATAATGAAAACAATGATATATTAAAAAACAATTTAGCTATTATAGAAAAAAATATTAATGATATTGTAAAATACAATTATGAAATAAAAGAATTGGAATCAGATGAATATCTAACTTCATATATGGAATTCTTAAAACCATTTTGTATAGGTAATATAACTATAGTTCCTAATTTAAAAAATGACTCTGATGAATTAAATGATAGTACTCTTTATATAGCAAAACAATATGCATTCGGAACAGGTACACATGAAACTACATCATTGGCACTTGAAATGATAAACGAATATAGTGAAAATAATGATATAGCTTCAAAAAGTATAGCTGATATAGGATGCGGAAGTGGAATATTATCATTATTTGCTTATAAATTAGGGGCAAGAAATATTACTTCTATAGATATAGATAATGATGCTGTTAATTGTACTTTAGATAATGCTTCTTACAATAATATTAAATTAGATAATGTAATTCTTGGAAATACTAAAGATTTAATAAATATGAATTTTAAATTTGACTTGGTTATTGCCAATATAGAAACTGATGTATTAGTAGAAATTCTTTCAGAGTTAAAACAGCTTTTAAAACCTAATTCCACATTAATATTATCGGGTATTTTATTAGAAAAAGAATCTTCTATGAATAATGCTATAAGAGAAAATAATCTTCATATTATTTTAAGAAAGAGAAAAAATGATTGGGTATCTTTAATGCTTAATATTGAATAATGGAGGTATATATGCAATTAATAGATTTAGTAAAAAATGCCAAAGAAGCTACATATAAATTACAATCTTTAAATACAGATATAAAAAATAATGCTCTTCTTGAAATAGCAAAAAAAATTGAAGAAAATAAAGATAAAATATTTGAAGCTAATAAAAAAGATCTAGAATATGCACAAAAACTTCTTGATGAAAATAAAATTTCAAAATCTATGTTTAACAGATTAAAACTGGATGAAAATAAATTAATAGATGTTGTTTCAGGAATTAGAGATGTTGTAAAACTTGAAGACCCTATTAATAAAGTATTATTAGAAACAGAGCTTGATGACAATTTAGTATTAAAAAAAATATCCTGCCCTATTGGTTTAATCGCTGTAATATTTGAGGCTCGTCCTGATGTAATATCTCAAATATCTTCTTTGTGTATAAAATCATCTAATGCAGTTATACTTAAAGGAGGAAGTGAGGGAGAAAACACCAATAAAGCAATATACAATATAACAGAAGAAACTCTAAACAATATAAAAGAATTCCCAAAAAACTCTGTTAATTTAGTATTCACAAGAGAGGATATAAAAGAATTATTATCAATGGATAAATATATTGATTTGATAATACCAAGAGGCGGAAACAGTTTAGTACAGTATATAAAGTCAAATACAAATATACCTGTACTAGGACATGCTGACGGTATATGTCATTTATATATAGATGAATCTGCCAATCATGAAAAAGCATTAAAAATATGTTTGGATTCAAAAGCTCAATACCCAAGTGCCTGCAATGCTGTTGAAACTATACTCATAAATAAAAACATAGCTTCAGAATACTTGCCAAAACTTTATAATTTATTCAAAGAAAATGAAATAAAAATGAACGGAGACACTGAAGTAAAAAAGATATTAACTTCATCTGATATAGGCGAAGTAAAAGAATGGCATTTAGAATACGGTGACAAAGAGGTATCTTTAAAAATAGTATCAGATACAGAAGAAGCATACAATCATATTAACAAATACAGCTCTCATCATACAGACTCTATAATATCAGAAAATAAAGACAATATAGAAAAGTTTATGACATTCGTTGATTCTGCTAATGTATACTGCAATGCTTCAACAAGATTTTCAGACGGGTTCAGATACGGTTTCGGTGCTGAAGTAGGAATCTCAACAAATAAAACTCATGCAAGAGGCCCTGTAGGTTTGGAAGGCTTAACAATATACAAATATAAAATTTTTGGAAACTATCAAATCGTAGACGACTATGTTACTCATAAAGCAAGTTTTAAACATAAAAGAATAAAATAAGATTAATTTTCAAATGTGAGTAAATCATAAAACAATTTTTATAAAATTATTAAAGGCAAGAGATTTTTATTAAAGCTCTTGCCTTTTAATTTTTAAACTAATAAACAATTATTTAAAAAACTTGCCTATCCCTTTAACTATACCAGAAACTATGTCAGAAGGAGAACTAATATTTCGCAATCGTTCTTTAACATAATCATTATCAGGCTCTATTTCTAAAGACTTGTTATAGGCATATTTAGCATCTTCAATTCTTCCTGCATTTTCCAAAGCAACACCATAATTTTGCCATGCATAAGGATTACTATCATCTAAATCTAAAGTTTTTTTATAACTTTTTATAGCTTCCTGATAATTACCTAATGTTAAATATGAATAAGATAAAGAAAACATAACCTCATATAATAATTCATCATTAAGATCATAATTTTCTATTAAATTTATAAAATCATCTATTGCTTTATAATAATGACCAATAAAATAATATGATTTAGAAGAAAAAAATAAATAAAACATATTATTTATAAAATCAGAATAACCTTTAGCCTCCAAAATAGAAATATTTTTATTTATATAAAGAATATCACTATATCTTTTCATATCATACAATTTTAAAACAAGCTGTTCAGATAAATTAAAAAAAGCCTCTGTATAATTATAATCTTCATTTTCAAATAATTGTTTCATTTTATCAAGGGCTTCATTACATGCCAATTTTAACTCTTTACCTTCATTAGCATTTTCTAGCTTTTCAATTAATTCAAAAATGTTATCATCCTCATTTAACGCTTCTAAAATATTTGTAAGTTTTTCTTGTTTTTCTATAGAATCTAATATTTCTTTCATTTTATCATCGGAAGGATAAAATTGTAAATATTTATTAATAGTCTCTTTTGCATCTTTTCATCTTTTAGCAGAAAATAAGCTATAGCTAATGCCCCATAAGCTGAAGTATGCAATTCTGATGCCTTTAATGCATATTCTATAGCTTTATCATAATTTTCCATAAAACGGTAAACATTGGATATGTTAACCAAAGGAGTATAATTTTGTTTATCCAACTGTATTGCCTTATTTAATGCTTCTAAAGCTTTTTCATACTCCTTTTTTCCTTGATATAGTAAACCTAATGAATTCCAATTGTTTGACTTATTAGAATCAATTTCTATAGCTTTCAGGAATGCTTCTAAAGCTTCATCGTTATTTGAGTTTAAAAGATATGCATTACCAAGCCAACGCCAAGATTCATCATTATTAGGTTCTAATTCTACTGTTTTCTTAAAACATTTTATAGCCTCTTCATATTGTTTATCATCATAGTATGACCTACCTTATTCAAATAAATCTTTAGCATTTTCTTTATTAGAACTATTTGAAGTAGTATCATTAACTCCTTTAATACTTTTTATATAATCCTCAAATTCTCTTGCTCTTTCATCTGATATACCATACTTTATTTTCTTTTGTTTAATAAACTTCTTCCACTTTCATCTATAGCTCCGTCTTCAAGCATATCTTCCAAAAGCTCGTAATATTCTTCTTCGCCTTCTGTATTAAATTTAGGCTTATTTTTATTTTGTATTTCTTGAAGGGCAAAATCTTCTATTTCTTTTGCTCTTGAATCGGATGAACCGTATCTACCCTTTTTCTTATCTAATAGATTCCTCTCGCTATCGTCTATAATTCTATCATCTAACATGTCTAATATGAGTTCATAATAGTTTTGTTCCTGCTGTGTAAAATTCATTATTGTACTCCTTTAATTATAATTGATTAGAAATACCAAAAGAAAGGCATTAATATATTTAAGTATTTTAAAATATTGAAACTTTAATTTTGAATTGAAATTATGATTAATGAAATTTATGAAAATTCTAATTTGATTTTTAGCATAATTAAACAAACCTTAAATTAATGTTTCATTAGATTAGTATATATTATAATAGTTGTTTGTCAATATTTTATGCTGATTTTATATATTTAATGTATATAAAATTAAAACAAGAGGCTTATACCCCTTGTTTTAATTATAAATTTAATAAAAAATAGTTCTTAATTTGAAGCAACCTTGAAAACTAAGACTACAAGAAGAACTATTATTAGAATTCCTATACCCCCTATTATAAAAACTCCCCATTTTATATATTTTATTATTTTTCTTATATAACTATTAGCATCTACAACACCATTTTGTACTCCATTAAGTCCCCCAACTAAAAGAAATAAAGCATCCTTGAACTAACCAAGAATAGGCAATACATCAGGAACTAAATCTACTGGTGAAACTGTGTATATAACTGCCAATATTAAAGGTATCCAAGGCACTATGCCAGACTGTACAGGTTTTGACGGCTGATTGGAATTATCATTGTAGTTATTATATTCACTCATAAAACCCTCTATTATTTGATAAAATAAAAAGCATTAATATGTTTTAATATTATAAAAATTAAATATATTTAGTTACACATTTGCTTTAATAAAACATAGCATCTATATTATTAAAAAACATAAGTAAACATATTAATATTAAATTATATTATACAATACAATAATTATTTATCAATACTTTTTTATAACAGAAATAATAAAAAAGTACATACTAATAACTTTTAAGCTAATAGTATGTACCTAATCTTTTATAGTATAAAATTATAGCTTTTCGTAATAAGATGTTCCACCATTATTACCATAAAATACTTCACATTCACTATCACTCATAAATACAAATCTAACATTTCCTACAATTGGTATACCATATAGAACAAACTCATGCCAAGTATCTTCTACATATTTAATTCTATTCCAATTACTAATAGGAACGCTGCTTGATGAACCATCAGCATTATAGAAAGTAACTACCCCATCCCTAGTAATAACAAACAGCTCAAGACGATCGTATATGTTTCTCCAAGCACCTACTAAATCGTATGGCGTAAATGTTCTGTTAGGTTCAAACATAGATGAACAGCTTGTCAAAACCAAAGACATTATCAATAATAATACAATTTTCATAATACTTTTGTTTTTAATCATAAAACCTCCTAATTTAATAATATTGTTATAATGAATACAAATAACAATATTATTTGATTATTATTGTTTAATAAATCATATACCTCACATAGCTATAATATATTTTTAATATTTTTTATCAACATGTAAAAATATATTACAAAATAATTATATAATTTTTACAATAAATGTAAATATTACTTATATAGTAAATTTACAAAATAAAAAACTTGATAAAATACATGATTTTGATATAATAATATAATTTCACGATATTTTTTTAGTTTGAGGATATATTTATGTCTAAAGTTATAGCTATAGTTAATCAAAAAGGCGGTGTAGGAAAAACTACTACAGCCGTTAATTTAAGTGCTACAATAGCATCAATGGGCAAAAAAACATTATTAATAGATATTGACCCGCAGGCTAATGCTTGTTTGGGTGTAGGCGTTACTAGAGACAAAATGGAAAAAAGTGTATATGATTTATTAATAGGACAAGCAGAGGCAAATGAAGTTATAATGCCTACATATCAGGAAAATCTTTTTCTAATACCTGCAGATTCAGATTTGGTTGGTGCTCAAATAGAATTAGTTAATGAAATAGCTAGAGAATACAAACTAAAAAAGGCTATAGATACTGTAAAAGATAATTATGAATATATTATTATAGACTGCCCTCCTACTCTAGGTATATTAACACTTAATGCATTAACTGCTGCTGATTCTGTGCTTATACCTATACAATGTGAGTTCTATGCATTAGACGGAGTAGCTGAACTTAATAATACAATAGCACTTGTTAAAGAAAATCTAAATAAAGAATTAAAAATAGAAGGCGTACTTCTTACAATGTATGATTCAAGAACAAAATTAAGTGCTGATGTTGTACGTGAGGTTGTAAATTTCTTTAAAGATAAAACATATAAAACTATGATACCTAGAAATGTACGCTTAAGCGAAGCTCCTTCTTATGGTAAAGCTATAAGCGATTATGATAAAGACTGCATAGGAGCAAGAAGTTACAGAGAATTTTCTAAAGAGTTTATTGAAAAGTCTAAATAAATTATATTTTTTTAATATAAGGATATTACTATATGAATGATATTATTTTAAAAGATGTAAAAGAAGAAGATATTTTCATGTTTAAAAATAAATTACAAGAATCATTTATATTTGGAGCAAAAAATTATTTTGGAGAAGATATTACAGATAAAATACCAGAAGAAAAAGATATTGAAGAATCTTTAAATATGGAACAAGTATATTCTTATCATTTAGTACTAAATAATGAAAAAATAGGCGGAGCAATAATAGAAATAAATAATGAAACAAACCATAATGAACTTCATTTCTTTTTTATTTATCCTGAATATCAAAATAAAAAAATAGGATATTTATCTTGGAAATCAATAGAAAATAAATATCCTCAAACCAAAACTTGGACATGTTATACACCATATTTTGAGAAAAGAAATATTAATTTTTATGTAAATAAATGCGGTTTTCATATTGTTGCTTTTTATAATAAATATAATAAACTTGAAGGTATGGATAGCGGTCCTGAAGAGTTTTTTAAATTTGAAAAAGTTATGAATAAATAATATAATTAATATTTAAATAATGAATTTTAATATATAAGAGGATTTTTATGAGCAGAAAAGGCGGTCTTGGCGGACAAGGTATGAATGCCTTAATAAAATCTGGAGACAAAGAAATAAAGAGAGCTGTTGAAGAGGCTGAAAAAAACGGAGTACTAGAAATAGATGTTTCGCTTATAGATGTAAACCCTGACCAGCCTAGAAAAGTATTTAATGAAGAAGAAATACAAGGTCTTGCAGAATCTATCAAGGAGAACGGACTTATAAACCCTATAACTTTAAGAGAAAAAGAGGGCAAATATCAAATAATATCCGGCGAGAGAAGATTCAGAGCTTTTAAATTTTTAAATAGAGACAAAGTACCGGCATTAGTGCTTCAAAATATAGCAGATTCAAAAATGCTTGAGCTTACCCTAGTAGAAAATATACAAAGAGCAGATTTAAATGCAATAGAAGTGGCAAGAAGCTATAAAAAATTAATATATGATTTAAATATTAAACAAGAGGAATTAGCCAATAGAGTTGGAAAAAGCAGAAGCACAATATCAAATTCAATGCGTATATTGGAATTAAGCGAAAATATACAAAATTTAATATTAGAATCAAAAATTACTGAAGGTCATGCCAGAGCTATATTATCTTTAACAGATGAAAATGAAAGAGAAGCATTTGCAAAAGAAATAATAGAAAATGGTTATTCTGTTAGAGAATGCGAAAAAATAGTAAAAGATAAAAAAGAAAATAACAGTACTGCAGATAATGAAAATAATGAAAAATCTGATAATAAAGTAAAAAAAGAAAATAAAAAAGATCCTAATATAAAGCAATTAGAAAATGATTTAGAAAAGATATTCTCTACAAAAGTAAATGTTTTAGACAAAAATGGAAAAGAAGGTAAAATAGTAATAGAATACTACAGTGCAGATGACTTATCAAGAATCATGGATATGCTTGAAAAAATACATGAAAAAGAAAACAGCACAAGCCCTACACTTGAATATTAGGAGTAATTTTGAAATTCAAAATTTTAGCAGTGATATTATTTCTATCTCTAACTCTATATTCAAAAGAAAGAATGCCTATAGCCACTATAGATTTAGATCATAGTTTAAGGGCAAATGAACCTTTAAGAAAAGAATTAGTAAGAGCTATAAATAAATTTGTATATTTAAAACAAAAAACTTCTATATCTGTAGATAGACAAAAGAAAAAACTATTCGGTACTAATGAATTGGATTTAGAACAGGGATTAACTGTAGCTTCTAATCTAAATGTAAGAATAGCAATAATAATGAAAAGTGAAAAAGTATTGAAAAATACAAATAATAATCAAAACAAAATAGAAAATTTAACAATAAAATCTAATGAAATAAATGATATTATGAGCAATTATAATATTACCAATACAATATTAAGTAATGATATTATACTTACAAATGAAGCAAAAGATTTAGGAGATTTAATAGAATACGGAATAGGTAAAAAAACTGAAGATATGGATAAAGAAGGTGAAGAAAAAAAAGATGAAGAACTTTATGATATAAAATATAATTTTCAAGTCATAGATATAGAAACAGGAGAAACATTAAAAAAATATGACAAAAGAACATCATCTGAAGCTTTGCTTGCTATGCAGGAAATATGCTTGTATTTAGAATTTTATTTTTCTAATATATTATTCAAAAAAATAGAACATCAAATAAACGGTATTAATTTAAATTTGAGAGTAGAAAGAACAACTTTAGAAAATAAAACAAATGCAATATATGATAGAGGAGAAATAATAGAAGGAGAATCATTTACTCTAAACTTTAGATGCAATATGGACGGATATGTATATATATTTGCTTTTCAAAATGATGGAAATGTTATATTAATGCATCCAAATGATTTTAATAACTTTATAGATAACAAATATCAAAATCAAACTGAGGGAAAGAAAAACTACATAATACCTCCTGAAAACTCTATATTTAGAATAAGAATAAGACCTCCTTTCGGAGAGGATGCTTTCTATGCAGTTTATAGTAAAAAAGAACTTCCATGGATCACAGGTTTATACTTTAAAGGTGACGGATTTAAGATATGTGATAAAAGTAAAGTAGCAGAGTTCACGGCAAAATTAAAGTCCACATTAAAATTTATGAATGATAATAATTGGCAGATAGCTAAAATATACTTACATACTATCTCAGAATTAGAAGAAAATTAAAAAAGACTTATAAAATTACATTTATAAGTCTTTTTAATATTTTAATCATCAATATCAATTACTCTTCCGCCTCTAGTTATTTCTAATTCCAAACCATTACTAAGTTTAACTTTATATAAACCATCATCCATTTCAACTTTCCAAATTCTAGCTCTAGGATAATATCTTTTTGCTGCATTTATAACTCTTCTAGGAACTTGATTAATAGGAACAACCCAATCTGCAAAAAGGCTTGAACTTCCAATTATAGAAAAAGCAAATATTAAACAAAATAGTTTTTTCATAAATATATCCTTTCAAAATATAAAATTATCTTATAGTTATATAATAATACATTTTTTAATTATTGTCAATTTATTTTACATAAAAAGTAAAAAAATTCTTATTTTTTTAAATAAAACTACAATATAGTAAAAAAGGTTTACAAATAACATATAGTATTTGTAAACCTTTGTAAATTCTTTTTTATTAAAGTAAAATTATTTATTATAAGAAGCAATAGACTCAATAATATCTTTTTCTTCAGGAACCATTATAGTGTTCATACTGTCTTTAGCAGAACGTACAAAGAACTCTAAACGATTTACAGTATTAACTTCACTAGCACCAGCATCCATATCCAAATATAAAAGATTTAATTCAGGATATCTAGTTTTAAGTCTAGTTTCAATACCTCTAGCTATGATATGGTTAGCAATACAACCGAAAGGCTGCAAGCAAAGTACATTATTTATACCCTCTTCAGCAAAAGTAGCTATTTCACCAGGTAAAAGCCAAGCCTCTCCGAATTGATTGGTCATAGCAGTAACTTTAGCAGCATTCTCAGCTATTTGTCTTATATGATGTGCTGGTCTGAAACCCTTAAACTTAGACATTATTTGATTTACAGAATCAATTCTAACATCAATAACTTTTTCTGATAATTTAGAACCATAATATCCTAAGAATGATACATCTCTAGCATTAGTTTCTTTATTAACCTGCTCACTTATAACCTTTTGTACAAAGAAGTCAAATACAGGAGGAACTATTACCTCAACACCTTTAGACATAAGCCAATCGCAAACATCTCCATTAGCAAATTTGTTGTATTTTACATATATTTCACCAACTAATCCTGCTTTAGGTAAAATTAAATCATCATTAGTTTCAATAGCATTAAACTCTGCAACGGCTTGTTTCAATAATTTATCAGTTGCTTTAAGAGAAAAATCTTTAGGATGTAATGCTATATATTTATTGGCAAGTGCTAAAGATTCGCCTTTTTTTACTTCTCTAGCAGCAGTATAATAATACATTGTAGATATAGCATCAGCATAAGGCATAGCTACAATACCTTCTTTCATCATATCGATTTTAGAAAGTTTAAATCCAGGCTGATCATTTATCATTGTAAGCCCTACAGTTACTACTGGAACATCAGGATATCCAGCATTGATTAAACCTCTTTTTATAAGAGAAGCATAATTACTTGCTCTACATTGTCCTCCAGTTTGAGTAATACCAGCAGCTATATTTTTAGGATCATATTTTCCGCTTTGAACAGCTCTTATAATATCTCCTATTACAATAGTAGCAGGATAACATATATCTTGGTTGGCATATCTTAAACCCAATTCTACAGATTCAACATCCGGTTCAGGAAGAGCAATTGTATCATATCCGCTTCTTTGAAGTAAAGTTAAAATCATAGGATCATAGAAATGTCCGAATTTAGGTACAAGTATTGCACGTCTGTCATTTTTCTCATATCTTTTAATAATAGTTCTACTAGATTCTTCATTTGGTTTAAAATCACCTTTCATCTTCATACTTTCTATCATAGAACGTATTCTTAATCTTATACTTCCAGGACTTGATATCTCATCTACTTTTACTAAAGTAGGACTCTTACCATAAGCATTAAGTATAGATTTTATTTCATCTGAAGTAGTAGCATCAGGACCGCATCCAAAGCTATTAATTTGTACAACTTCAAGCTTCATATCTCTTTGTTTGCAAGCCCATAAAGCAGCTTTAAACATCTTATTAGGATAAGACCATTGAGTTAATACTTGAACATCTGCAAGAGATTCATCTATATCAAGCCCATCCTCTGTGATAACATTAATACCAAATGAAGCAATAGTTTCTGGTATTTTATGATTGATTAATGGGTCTATATGATAAGGTCTGCTTACTATAAGTATAGTAGGAGTTTGAGTTTCTTTAGCATGTTCAATTATTTTTCTGCCCTCAGCCCTTAACTCTTCTTTTATTCTAATTTGTTCCTGCAAAGCCATTTTAAAAGCTCTCTTAAAATCTTTTTTATCTATTCCAAGAACTTTTACAAAATAAGATTTACATCCTTTATATAACAATTCTTCATTTAAGAAAGAAATAGTTGGAGCATCAAAAGGTATACCATACTTACTTAAAGGACTTATAGAACTATCTATTACATCAGGATATCCTGTAACTACCGGACAGTTATAACTATTAACACTTCCATCATCTTCAGATTTCTCTAATACAACAGAAGGATAGAATATTCTATCAACTTTGGATTCTATCAAATCATATATATGTCCATTAGCAATTTTAGCAGGAAAACATATATTATCACTCATAACAGTACCAGAACCTTTCTCAGCTATAGCCATACTTGAAGGTGAAGATAATTGAACTCTGTATCCACATTCTACAAGCATAGTAGCCCAAAATGGGAAGTTTTGATACATATTAAGTACACGAGGTATGCCAATAGTACCTTTTATTTCATCTGTAGCAGGTGCTAAAGGTCTGTCAAATAGCAATGAAAGTTTTTTCTGAGTAATATCCATTCCGTATTTCTTCTCACCTGTACCTTTATTTGAGAATATTCTTTCACATTTGTTACCTGTATAGAATGATTTATTATCCTTGAATTTTAATCTAGTAACAGTACAAAGGTTTTCACAACCTTTACAAGTAAGCTGTTTTCTTTCATAATCATTTGCTTCCTGTAAATTATCCAAACCTATAAAAGCAGTATCTTCTTTTTTAGAATTGAAAGTATCCAAAGCCAATAACGCACATCCGTAAGCTCCCATAAGCTCAGATATATCAGGACGAATAACTTTTTTATTTAAGAATTTTTCTACAGAACGAAGAACAGCAGCATTTTTAAAAGTACCGCCTTGAACAACTATATGTTCTCCTAATATAGAAGTATCTGTAATTTTTAATACTTTAGTGAAACAGTTTAAAGTAACACTCTTAGCAAGTCCGGCAGAAATATCAGCAACTGAAGAACCTTCTCTCAAAGACTGTTTTACTTTACTATTCATAAACACTGTACAGCGGCTTCCTAAATCACAAGGACTAGCAGATTCACATGCTATATTGGCAAAATCAGCAACTTTATAACCCATTCCACGAGCAAATGTTTCTATAAACGAACCGCATCCTGAAGAACAAGCTTCATTAATTTCAATATTTTCTATAATACCATCTTTAATAAATATAGCTTTCATATCCTGTCCGCCTATATCAAGTATGAAGCTTACATCTTTATCAAAAGCCTTAGCACCTCTGTAATGAGCCATAGTTTCAACTATACCCTCATCCATATTGAATGCTGCTTTTATTAAATCTTCTCCATATCCTGTAACAGCAGTTCTAGCTATATTTATTTTTATATTCTTTTCATCTAATTCTTTTTTAATTTCTGTTAATCCTTCAGTAACAGCACCTACTGGATTTCCATTATTATTTCTATAATGTCTTAATACTACTTGTCCGTTTTCATCTATAATAACAATTTTTGTTGTAGTAGAACCAGAGTCTATACCTAAGAATGTATTTTTTCCCTCTACTGTAGATACATCAGCAGATTTTACTTTATCTTTGCTATGCTCTTCTTTCCAACTTTCATATTCTTCCTGACTGCTAAATAATGCTTCTCTAGTTTTTGAATTTGTAATTTTTACTTCAGCAGATATATTTTGCACTAATTTAGTAAATTTTGAAACTGTTATTATAGTTTTATCTTCTTTTTCACCAAAAGCTGCTCCTATAGCTGCAGTTAATTCAGGATGATCAACTGTATACATATCATCTTCTGTAGCATCAAGCAAAGTTAAAAATGTTTTTCTTAATTCTGGAAGGAATGTTAAAGGACCGCCTGTGAATAATATTTTAGGTTTTATTTCAAAACCTTTAGCAAGCGTGTTAATTGTTTGAACAGCAACTGCTTGGAATATACTTTTAGCAATATCAGCTTTTGGTATATCACGGCTTATAAGAGTTTGTACGTCTGTTTTAGCAAATACTCCGCATCTGCTTGCCATTGGATAAATAGAAGTAGATTTTTCTGCTAATGTTGAAAGCTCTGAAGGATGAACATTAAGAAGTGTAGCCATTTGATCTATAAACGCCCCTGTTCCTCCAGCACAGTTTCCATTCATTCTTATATCAGCTTTAAAATTATCATCAAAAACTATAATTTTTGCATCTTCTCCGCCTATATCAATCAATGTTCTTCCATAAGGATAAATCTTTCTAATAGCTGTCGAAGAAGCAATAACTTCCTGCACAAAACTAATTCCTGTTTTTTCACAAACTCCCATACCAGCTGTACCTGTAATAGCAAGGGAAAGCTGTAAATCTCCATGCATAGTATGGAGATTTTCTAATATGGACAGCAATGTATCTTTTATATCAGCATTATGCCTAACATAAGTTTTAAATATCATATTATCATTATTATCATATACAACCATTTTTGCGGTAGTTGAACCTATATCAATACCTGCTTTAAAAATTTTTTCCATAATATCTCTCCTAATAAATATAAACTATTTTTATTCTATAATCATATTCTGCATATTAACAAATATTACTTTAGTCTTATGGCTTTTTAAATTTTCTTCTGGTATATGTCCATAAAGAAGTATTATTATAGTATCATCTTTTTGTGCATAATGTACATTGCTTCCATTTATTCCTATAACCCCTGTTCCTCTTATACCTTTAACAACAACTGTTTCAAATCTTTCATCATTACTCAAATTAATAATGGATACTTTATCGCCTTCCATTATATCTGCTTTATCCATCAAATTTTCATCTATTGTTATAGAATCTCTAAAATTTAAATCAGTTCTTGTAACAGTGAGTCTGTTAATTTTAGATTTTATAATACTCCTCATCATAATGGTACAAAACCTAAAAACTATTCTTTCTTATATATAAGAATAATTTTTTACAAACATTTTACTAATATGATGAAAAATGTCAATATTATAATTAAAGATATTTATTAATAATAGTTACTATATACTATAACTATATTTGGTTTAACACTACATTTTGTACAAAATTTCAAGATATATAGTCTTAAAATTGACTAATAAAAGCATTTATGAAATTACCATTCAAATCGCCTTCAACAATAACATCTAAAGGGAACACTTTTTTATTACCAAGTCTATAATTAATATAATTATCACGCTCATGAATTATAATTTCTGAAAGTTCTATTTTACTCATAAAGGCATTAATAAATGCTTCTTCATCTACAATATTTCCGCCTCTTTTAGCTGAAATCTCATTTCCTTGTCTTATTATTTTTATGGCAGAATAATCTTTTATCTTTTTATCAAATTCTTCTTTATCCATAAAAATATTTCTTATAAAGCTAACAGCCTTTTCTTTATCATATTCATTGGAATCATCAAAAGCAACAAGAATCTTTTTATTAATCCATTCCATTTCTTTATCAAAAGAACCTACAGCTCTATTATATAAAAAATCTCCAAGCATATCATCATTATAATATATAGGCTCTAAATACTTACTAAGAATTAAATTTAAATCCTCATCTTTATAATGATTATCTATAATATCAGCAAGTAAAAATTCGACAATTTCTTCGCCTTGTTCTTTTTCGTATCTTACTTTTAATTTTACAATGGATTCTCTATTTATAATGGATTTATAATAGTCCAATTCTTTTTCATCTATTTTCATTCTAACGACAATTTTCTTATTTTGTTCAATATATCCTGTTTCAATATCTTTATAAGCCATGCATATCATAAGAACATTTATTTTATCATCATCTTCAGTTCTTGCCCCAATAAAATCGGGAGAACCTATTATAAATGCCACATCTTTATATTCATCTAAAAATTCGCTTTCTTTTTGTAAATAGAACATATTCAAATCCATTAACAGAATAATCAATATTCTAAATCAAATATTAATAATTATCAATAAATTTACAAAAACATTTTTTATTAAAAAATATAAATTAAAAATTAACGCACAATAGCTTTTAGATCAAACTCTCCTTTAAATTTAACCTCTTTCCAAGTATATCCTCCCCATTTAGGCCAAGAACCATATTGAACAGTAGTACTCATATTTCCAGATGCACTATCTCTATCTATATTAGGTAAATATAAAGTTATTTGTCCGCTAGGTATATTTCTCCATGCCTCGCCCGGTTTATCTCCGCCTGTAAAACTTATATTTTTACCAAAATATACAACCGTCTTTAAATTAGTACAATTTCCAAACATATCTGGACGCATTCTGCCAAGTGTATCCGGTATAGCTATCATCTCTAAATTTGAACAATTTTCAAAAGCATACCAATATATCTCTCTTGTATCTGATGGAAAGTAAATAGCTGTTATATTAGTTTTGTCCCTAAAATATGTATACCAAGCTTTATTACTTATAGGTTCATAATATGTTGAATATCTCAAATCTAAATATACAAGAAGTTTATTTTTCTCTAAACAGTTTGCTATGCTGTTTATAGAATCACTATTTACTATGCCTCTTATACAAAGCATATCGCCGCCGCTATTCTCTACGGAATAAAGTATATCCTGACAATCAAATTGTGAACCTCCCTGAGGGCTGTAATCTAAATTTATATAGTATTTAGTATATTCCAAATCTGAAATTTCTTCTGCAGGCTTAAGAAAAGTATTATTGCAGGATAACACAATAACTGTTGCTAATAAAAATAAAATAATTAATAATTTTTTCATAAATTAATATCTCCTAATAAAATTAAGTTTTAGGTTCTTCTCCAAACCTATAAACAAATGGTACAAAATTAAAAGAAAAACTTTTTGAATATAATGCATATTCAACAGATATAGATTGATAAAATATATCTATTGTAAGCCCAAATCTTATATCATAATAAAAATATGAGTCTTTGAGACCAAACGAAGGAATATCCATATAAAAAATCATGTTCTACACTATTAGGAAAAGAAGATTTGATAGTATTAAGAGAAAATTGTCCTCCAACATCTAGAGAAGAATACACAAGATCTACACCAACAAATCCATAAACAGCAAGATAATCAATATATGGAACTCTCTCTTTAGGCTTAAATCCAAATACAATTTTTGGTGTAACTGCAAAACTTGTCCATTTATTTCTTAGGGATGCATCAGAAGTAATAAAAGCTCCAGTATTTATTGAATGATCAGCATCATATTCTTGATAAGATGTAGAATTTTCATATGATAAATTCAATGTTCCATAATCAAAATTAAAATCTGTTCTAGCATCCAAAAATATATATTTATTTCTATAGATATAAAATTTTATATCTAAACCTCCATGAAATCCTAAAGCCTCAACATAAGTATCTTTGACAAAATGTCTGAATAAATCGCTGTATCCTGGTAAAAAAGAACACCTTAATCCAATAGATATAGGAGCAGTCCATGCATTAATAGAGGTAAATAATTGCACATAAGGAAGAGCTACCCTATCTATAGCATTTACTATATTAACAAAATTATTATTATCCTTTACATTTTTTGTAAAAGTATCATAACTCATATTCACATAAGTTCCTATTCCCACTGTACCTAATGGAAAATGCAAAGGTATAACTAATCCGTAATTATCTCCTGAAGCTGCATTAAAAAATGCTTTTCTTTTTATTTTATCCATTACAAGAGAAGAAACACCCAAATTAAACATATATGTATCATACAAATATTCCGCACCTGCCATCATAAGTATTACATCTTCATTTTCTGTATACAATGAAATTAAAGAAGGATCATTTAAAACTTTAGTCCAATCATCAGGATTTATGTTGTTTACATAGTCTTTAGCTCCATCAAAAAATGATGGAATATATGAATTTTGCAATACAAAATTTATGGCATCAGAATTATTTAATCCCTTAGAAGTAAAATAACCATTAAAAAAATCATATAAATCTGCCGTTTGGGAATAAATTGTATTGATACCAATTATAAAAAATAGTATTATACAAACAAAACGTTTTAACATATTACCAACTCTTAACACTTTTAAATATAAAAAAAATATTTATCAAAGTCAATATAAAATTATTGATAATTAACTTCTTTTGTTATAGAATTACAAACAAATATATTAAAGGAGTTGAAAATGAAAAAAGACATTTTCACGAGCTCTATAGGAGTTATAATAGCGGGTGCTGTTATAGGTGCTATAGCTGCTTGGCTCTCTGTAATGGGCAATCCTGCTAATATGGGTATATGTATAGCATGTTTCACCCGTGATTTGGCTGGAGGACTTGGATTACATAGAGCAGCTGCTGTACAATATATAAGGCCGGAATTAATAGGTCTTGTTATTGGTGCCACAGCTTCGGCAATGCTTTCTAAGGAATTTGTTCCTAAGGGAGGAAGTTCGCCTATTATAAGATTCTGTTTAGGCTTCTTTGCTATGATTGGAGCTTTAGTTTTCTTAGGATGTCCTTGGAGAACTTTGCTTAGAGTAGCAGGAGGAGATATTAACGGAATATTTGGCTTAATAGGCATTATTATAGGCGGAGGAATTGGCGTTTTCTTTTGGAAAAAGAATTTCTCATTGGGACAGCCTAAAGCTTATAAGAATAAGCTTGTGGGATTTTTACCGCTTGCTATATCAATAATTCTTTTAATATTGTTATTGCAGCAAACAAAATTTTCTGAAGGTGGTCCAATATTCTTCTCTGAATCAGGTCCTGGAAGTATGAGAGCACCTATAGCTATAGCATTAATAGCTTCTATAGTAATAGGATTTATAGCTCAAAAATCAAGATTCTGTACTGTGGGCGGGCTTAGAGACGGAATATTTATGAAAGATTTTCATATGACTAAAGGAGTAATTGCATTTATAGTTGCTGCTTTTATAGTTAATATAGCAACGAGCAGATTTAATTTATCTATGGAAAATCAACCAATAGCCCATACAAATATTTTATGGAACACTGTATCAATGATTCTTACAGGATTGGCTTTTACTTTAGGTGCAGGCTGTCCTGGCAGACAAGTGATACAATCTTCGGAAGGTGATATGGACAGTTTCATTTTCGTTATAGGAATGCTAGTTGGTGCCGGATTTGCTCATAACTTTAATTTAGCAAGTTCAACTGCTGGTCCTACGGTATATGGAATGGGAGCTGTTATATTAGGCTTAGTATTTTGCATTATCATTGGTTTTACAATGAAAGAAAATACTGCCAACTGATATATTTCTTGTGCAGCCGGGTGTTGTCATTATATAAAAAGAAATATACCGTGTAAAATTTTTGGAAGTTATATAATGAACTCTGCCGTTACGCTGTATTATTAGAACTAATACAGTTATGGTAATATAGAGTAGCGGCAGAGGTTATAATAAAAATATTTAGATATATAATCTAATGCTTATTATAATAGTTAAGACTTTCTTATTAAATTACAGTAAGGTATATTTATTATGATTATGGTATCTTTTACCATTAATAAAAGTTAAAATAAGGAAATTTTACTATGTCAGAAACTATAAAAGTAGATACTAGAGGAATGTCATGTTCTCAAGCATCTTTTCAAGCTAAATGTGCAGCTATTAACAATACAGAATTAAATACTATAATAGAAGTTTTAGTAAGCGGACATTCAAGCTGCGAAAGTGTAATCAGAGGATGTGAAAAATACGGATATGAAGGGAGTTTTGAACATATAGAAAATGAGGATATACTTGTAACTTTGAAAAAAATTAAATAGTATAATTAATATCAAAATAATTATTGAACATTTTTATAAATATTTAAAATACTTGGTAAAATCTCTTCAGGCATAAGTTTCTTCAAACAATCTATTGTTTTGCATCCGCGTTTCATATACTCGCAATGAAAACTTTTTAATGCTGTACAATACTTTTTTCTTGCTTCTATATTAAATGCTTTATCTCCCCTAGCCCCATAAATTAAAGGCAAAGTATCACCAAATACACCTATAGAATATATATTGCATGCATTGGCTATATGAAGAGGTGCACTGTCTCCTCCTATAAGTGCATAAGAATGCTTAATTACAGATATAAGTTCTCTAATATTCAATTTGGCAGTAAAATCATCCGCTATAATGCTGCCTAATCTTTTTTTCATTTCATTAGAAAAATCTAAATCATCTTTTGAACCTATTAATATTACAGGCACTTTATACTCTTTGTAAAACATATCTATTAATTTTGAAAAATTATCAGCACCATATCTTTTGCTTATTCTTGTAGCTCCTCCATGTACAAGCAAAGCATTTTTATAATCTTTCATTTTATTAATTCCAAAATTATCTTCTTCTTCATTTAAAAATATTTCAGTATTGATTCCGTCATCTTCTATACCCATAGGCTTTAGTATAGAAAGTATTGTATCGACTATATGTCTGCTATGCTTTTTCCAAGGAGTTTTTTTAGTAAGCAGAAATCCCCTGCATTCGCTATTTACTCCAGCCCTTACAGGTATTTTTGCCTTATATAAAATAGAAGCACCATAAAATGCTGTTGTTGCAGTAAAGCCTATATCATAATTTTGAGTTTTTATATATTCTATAATTTTATCATCACGTACTATTATATTGTTTATATATGGATTTTCTTTTAATATATCTATTCCTCTAACTCCATTTACTACATCTATAACACAATCTTTATAATGTTTTTTTACAGCTCTTATAAGCGGAGTTATAAATATTGTATCTCCAATATAATTCATTCCTATAATTAATATTTTTGTCATATATAAAACTCTATTAAAAAATATACTTTAATAAATTACTGAAGCCTTCTTCTCTTTGCAAATCTTTCTTTCTTAGCTTCAAGCAGTCTTTCTTCATTGTATATTTTCATTATTTCAAAGAATAGTATAAAAGTTAAAGGACCAAGTAAAATTCCAGAAAGTCCAAAGAATAAAACACCTCCAAGTATAGAAAAGAATATAAATAAAGGATGAAGTTCTATTCTATTACCTAGAAGAAGAGGACGTACAAAATTATCCGGTATTGTAATAAAGAACCAAGCACAAACTATAAATATTATAGCTTTTACCAACTCTCCATTTATAACAAACAATATTCCCAAAGGAATCCATATAATAGTAGTACCTATTATAGGCATAAAGGAAGCTATAATAGTTAAAAATGCAAATGTAAATGAATTAGCCACACCAAATACAGTATATACTATAAAAGCACAAAAACCTTGGAATATTCCTGTAAATAAATTACCAAATACTATACCTTTAATACCTTCTGATACCTGTTTAATCAATCTATCAAGATACTTTCTCTCTATAGGTAATAAAGTTCTAACCTGCTCTATTAAATAATCCCCATCTATAAAAAAGAAAAATAAAGAAAACATCATAAATATAAATGAACTTACAAATCCGCCTGTACTTTTAAGCAATCCTGCTACATTTTGAGTAAGATATGAACTGAGAAAAGTCAAATTTGAAAGCGAAGAGTCCTGTATTCTCTTTAATATTGTCTCCATAGAAACTTCTACAGGCAAAGATTTAAGAATATTATTAATAGCAGAATTATTTATAACCTCATTAACATCAAGATTCATAAAATATTTTATACCTATATTGGAAATATCTATAAGCTGAACTATTATAGTATATACTAATATACTTGTAGGAACTAAAAATATAATCAAAGATATCAATGAAAACAATAATGCCAATGTATTTCTTTTTATAATAGCTAATTTATTATTCTGCTTATAGCTTTTACCCATAGCTCTTATAAATAATGGATTTAATACCACATAAAAAACCACAGCAAAGAATATAATCATTCCAAATGGTTTTAATAATTGATACATTATAAATATGGCTAAAAATATAAAGGCTATAAAGAAAATGTAGGCAATATTATTTTTACTCATAAACTTTCCGTTAAAAAATACTAAATATTATTAGAGTTTTTTTATCATAATATATATATAATATTTTTCAAGCATTTTAAATTTGAATTATTATTTTTTCATGTTATTATATAGTAATGAAATTTTCTTTAAATTCTAAACAAAAAGAAATATTGGATTGTTTTTTTAACAATGGCGTATGTTTTGTAAATGCTTCAGCTGGAACTGGTAAAACCAGCACTATAACAGAACTATATTTAGAATTATTAAGAAAAAAAGAAAGAGTATCAAACATAGTTGTAATAACTTTCACAAAAGCTGCCGCAAATGAAATGCTTATAAGAATAAGGCTCAAAATAAGAAATGAAATAAAAGAAGCTAAATCAGAAAATGACAAAAAATATTGGCAGAATATTTATAGAGATATATTAACAAGTGCTAAAATATCTACTATTAACTCATTTGCTCATTCAATAGTTCTTGAGCATTCTATGGGACTTTCCATGCCTCCTAATATAGCAATACTTGAAGATAGTTCTGAATTCAATAATCGTTTAAAAGATGAAATACTTAATGTTTTAAAAGATGTTTCATACACAGAAAAAATAAGAAAGCTATACAGAATATATACAGAAGAATCAAAAAATCAATTTGCAGATAAAATATTAAAGTTTTTAATAAAAATAAAACCTAGATTGGAAAATATTGAAAACTTTGAAAAAAAAGCATTAGAAATAATAAATATAGATAAAGAAGAATATGACAAATTATACAATGAAATATATAATCATAGCATAGATTTAATTGATGATAAATCAAAAACCGGAAAATACATAAATGACTGTCAGAATAAATTATCTCTTTTAATAGAAAAAATAGATTTAATAAAAGATAAAGAAAATGTAAAAGCATTACATATAGAAGACTATGAATACATAACAAATGCTCTATACGAAGCATCTCAGGCAAAATTAGGTAATACCAAACATGATGATTTCAGAGCAGTTCTTTCAGCATTACAGCCACTTTGCACAATTATGATTAATTATGTTAATATATTATATAATGAAGAAAATTATATAACTGTTATCAATTTTATAAAAGATACTTTCAATAGATTTGAATATGTAAAAAAAATTATAGGTGCCTACTCTTATGAAGATATAATGCATAAAGCTATAGAAGCATTAGAAAATGATAATATTTCAAAAGAAATTAGAGAAAATATAAGCACATTAATATTAGATGAGGCACAAGATACAAGCTCACTTCAGTTTGCATTTATGAATTTAATAGCATATGGAAAAAGAGATGTAAAAAGCGAAGATAAAACAAACAAAAAAATAATGATAGTAGGAGATAGAAAACAATCCATATACAGATTTAGAAATGCCAATTTAAATGCTTTTACAAAAACTCAAGAAATATTTGAAAAAAATGTAAGATATTTAAAAGATAATTACAGAAGCTGCTCTATGTTAATAGAGTTCTTTAATGAGTTTTTTCAAGAAATAGTATTTAAAGATGATAAAATTAAATACATAGATGAAGATAATCTAGTATATAATAAAAAAACAAATGATAAGTCTGTATCTATATTGGTATTAAACAATAATGTTCAAGATGAAAATTCCCAATTAATAAAAAGCATAGAATATAAAACGGAACTAGAAGCATACAGCATAGCAAAATACATAAAAAAATACTACAGCAATGATTATAAAAATGTGGTTATACTTCTTCAAGCAACAAAAAGATTAAATGTGTATTTAAAAGCATTATCAGATTTGAAAATACCATATTATATAGACGGCGGAAACGGATTCTATGAGAGAGAAGAAATAATTTTAATAAAAACATTCTTGGAATATTTAATACTTAGAGACCATGCTAAACTAACTATCTTATTAAGAAGTGATTTCTTTGACATAGACATAAGTAATCTATCAGATTTCTTATTCACATTACTTATTAATAATTTGGATATAAATGATTATTTTCCTGTACATACAATAAACAAAAATAATTATGATAAAATACTTGAAATAGTAAAATCAAAAAGCTATTACAAACAATTAGAAAAAGCCAAAAATCTATTAAACACAATAGAAAATAAAATAGTTACTATGAATACAGCAGAAGCAATTGAAACTATATGTACAGAAACAAATTATTATAATTATTTAATGACAAGAGAAGATGCAGAACTTGCTTATGCTAATATAGAAAAATTAAAAAATATAGCCTATGAATTCGAAAATCAAACAGGACACAGCATATATGACTTTGTTTTATCTATTCAAAATATAAGCAATGATATGCCTTATTCATCTATACCAAAATTATCTGTAGAAGCTGTAAAAATAATGACTATACATAAATCCAAAGGATTGGAATTTGATAATGTATTTGTTGCAGGAATAGGACATGCTAGAAATCCAATAACAAATGATTTTGATTTTATAGATGATGCCCCATTAATAAAACTCCCTATATATGGAAAAAACAATTACAAAACTTTTGATTTTTGTGCATTAGATAGCGAATACAATAAACAAAGTAATTCATCAGAAAAAAAGAGACTTTTATATGTTGCTTTAACAAGAGCATCTAATAATCTAATATTATCAGGAGAATGTTCCAGAGTATCAAAAAACAACAGTTACAGAACATATATAAACAATTACTGTAATGAAATTAATGATTATAAAGCAGAAAATCTAAGCGAAGATATTAATGAAATAATAGAAGTTAAAGATATAAATAATAAATTTATGAATATTTATACTTATGGATTGGCAATAAAACCTAATGAAGAAATAAATAATCATCAAATAAATATAGAAGAAATCAAAAAGAAAATAGAAAATATAAAAAATAATAAAAAAAATATAAAAGAAAAAGAAATAAAAACAAGATTGAATATTAATCCTTCTTTGATAAATCATTATGAAAGAAATTTTAATGATATTTCAGCAATTCTTGATGAGAAAATATCAGAATTAGAAAATGATATTGACAATGAAGCAAACTATGATGAGGATGTTTCATTCATATCATATAAAGATATGGGTACTATAATACATAAAATATTAGAACATTTTGATTTTGAAAAATATAAAAAAGAAAAAGAAATATATTTAGATAAAATAAAAATGGATGTAATTAAAAGCTATAATCATTACAATGAAAATCAATTAATTAAAAACTTAAATACAGCATTCGATAAATTATTTGAAAATCAGCATATACAAAATATAATAAATGGAAATGAAATAATAATATCTAGGGAACATACTTTTCAGCATTATGATGAAGACAAGACAATAACCGGAAACATAGATTTAATTACAAAGAATGTTAATACTAATGAATATTTTGTATTAGATTATAAAACCTCAAAGTACAGCAAGGAAAAAGAAGACTATTATAAGCCTCAATTAGATACTTATAAATCCATGGTGCAAAATGTATTTAATATAGAAAATGAAAATAAAATTAGCACTGGACTTATATTCTTAAAATAAAAATATTCTTATATATATAAAATACATGATAATCAAAACAAAAAAACACTATACATTTATATTAAACATTATATTTTTATTAATTATATACTATATATATTAATAATTTCCTTTACTTTTTTTGTAATATGTATATATTATAAAAGGTAAGGAATATATAATGAGAATAATTTATAAATGTATAGTATTAGCTATTTGTTTTTTATCTTTAATATCATGCAATATGCAAATTTTCAGTAATAGGTTTAATTTAAATAGAGCCTATAATTTATATGAAAAAGGTAAAAATGAAGATGATGACCAAGCTTTGCTTGAAATAACTTCAATATATAATGATATTATTAATCAAAAAATATATGCTCAGGATAGATTGGCATCTGTTTATAGAGTATTGGGAGAAAGAAGTTTAGCTAAACAACAATACGCTTACTCTGCAAAATATTTCACAGAAGCATTAAAAATACTTCCAAATAGTCCGTATTTAAGATATGGTTTAGGTATATCCTATGCTAATTTGGCCGACAGTGCAGATACTCCGGAAAAAAAAACAGAGTTTATAAATAGAGCAGAAACAAATATAAATTTTGCTATTGGCAAAGATCCAAATAATGCAAATTATTATGCCGCATTAGCATCTTTAAAAGGAATACAGCAGGACAAATATGAAGAAGCATTTGAAAATATAAGCAAAGCTGTAGAAATGAGTCCTGACAACATAGACTATTTATTTATATTAGCTAGAATACAATACAGCAGAGAAAACTATAATGAAGCTGTAGCAGCATATAGAAAAATATCAAATCTTGCTACTGAAACTTCTATTAAGCAGACTGCATTAAATAATATTAATCAAATTATAGGACAGCAAAATTGAACAGTAGTAATGATATAAAAACATATTTGATTGCCTTAAATCAAATTGATAAAGTAGGAGACAGAAGAATATCAGAACTAATTAATCATTATGAATCTGTAGAAAATATATTTGAAGATAAAGAAGAAAATATAAAATCATTAATAGAAAAAAAATTCAAATCTCAAATAGGAAAATTTGAAAAGAATGAAATATTGGATAAGGCAAGAAACATAATAGAAAAATCAAATGATTACGGTATAGGTATATTAACCCTATTTGATGATGAATATCCTTTTAATTTAAAGCAAATAGATAATCCTCCATACATACTCTACTATAAAGGTGATTTGAAAAAATTAAGACGCAATTCTATAGCCATAGTAGGAACAAGAAATCCTACAAAGGAAAGCTGTAAATATTCTTTTGAACTTGCAAGTAAATTATCATCTTTGAATATATCTGTTGTATCCGGAATGGCTAAAGGAGTAGACAGAGAAGCACATCTTGGAGCTATATCATCTTTGGTTAATACGGCTGCTGTTTTAGGCAATGGAATAGATACAGTTTATCCATCTGAAAATTTAAAAATATATGATAAATTAATAGAAAAAGGTGTAATTGTAAGCGAATTTGAAATAGGAAGGAAACCTGATAGAACAAATTTCCCAAGAAGAAACAGAATTATATCAGGACTTTCTTATGCTGTTGTTATGGTAGAAGCAGCAAGCAAATCCGGAGCATTGATTACTGTTGATTATGCTTTAAATCAGGGAAGAGATGTTTATATTGCTCCTTATGATGAAAAAAATAGTTCGTATTTTGGAAATCATAAACTGTATAAAGACGGTGCTAAAATAGCTCATAATGTAATGGATATATTAGAAGATTTTGATTCTATATTTTCAAATGATGATGATTATGTGAAAATGAAATTAAAATATTTTGAAGGCGGAGATATAAGAAAAAATAAAAATAATAAAAATGAGATAAGAGAGCATATAGAAATTAATATAAATGATAATGATGATGTAAAAAAGAAAAAAAAGGTTAAAGAAAATAAAAAAACAAAAAACAATGAAATAATCAATAATTTAAAAGAAGATGAATCTGCTCTTTATAATATAATAAGCGAATCTGATAAAATACATATTGATGATATTATAGAAAAAAGCAATATAAAAGTTCAAATTATAACTTCAATATTAATGCAATTGGAAATTAGCGGGCTTATAAAACAATTAGCAGGAAAATATTATACTATAGAAAAATAACTTAATTAGGATTTAAAGGAGATTTTATTTATGGCTGATACAATAACAGACGAAAAGGTAAAAAATACAAAGGCTAAAAAAACAAAAGGGAAAAAGGAATCTAATAGTAAGAAGAAAAAACTAGTTATAGTAGAGTCTCCTGCAAAAGCAAAAACAATTAACAGATATTTAGGCTCTGATTATTTAGTACTATCTTCTATGGGACATTTAATAGATTTACCTAGAAGCAGACTTGCTATAGATGTTGATAATGGTTTTGAACCTGAATACATCACAATAAGAGGAAGAGCTAAAATATTAAATGATTTAAAAAAAGAAGCTAAAAAAGCAGAAGAAGTTTTACTTGCTGCCGACGATGACCGAGAAGGAGAAAGCATTGCTTGGCATATAGGAAACAAAATAAGAGGAGTAAACTCTGCTGTACCTATAAAAAGAATAGTATTTCATGAAATAACAAAAGATGCTTTAAAAGAAGCTATTGATCAGCCTAGAGATATAGATATTTCAAAAGTTAATGCTCAGAAAGCAAGAAGAGTATTAGACAGACTTATTGGTTATAACTTGAGTCCTTTGCTTTGGGATAAAATTAAAAGAGGACTTTCTGCCGGAAGAGTTCAAAACGTAGCACTTCTTATTATATGCAATAGAGAAGATGAAATTGAAACATTTGTACCTGTAGAATATTGGACTTTTGGAGTATTTTTGAAACATAAAAATAAAGAGTTTTTAGCAGAACTTCAAAAATACAAAGGTGAAAAACCAGATTTAAAAACTAAACAAGATGTTGATGATATAATGGAGCATCTTAAAGATAAAACTTATACTGTTGCCAGCATAGAAGTAAAAGACAGATTAAGAAACCCTACAGCTCCTTACACAACAAGTAAACTTCAGCAGGCAGCAAGCAGTGCATTGGGTTATAGTGCTTCAAAAACTATGCAGGTAGCACAATCACTTTATGAAGGTGTTGATATTGCTGGAGAGGCAACTGGTTTAATAACATATATGCGTACTGATAGTGTAAGAATATCTCCTGTTGCTCAGGAACAAGCAAGAGAATTTATAGGAAAAGAATACGGAAGCAATTATTTGCCTTCAGAACCTCCTACATATTCAGTAAAAAAGAATGCTCAGGATGCACACGAGGCTATAAGACCTACTAATGTATTCTTAACTCCAGACAGTATAAAAGAATATTTAAAAACAGATCAATATAAACTGTATAAACTTATATGGGAGAGATTTGTATCTTCACAAATGCTTCCTGCAAAAATGAAAAATACAAGGGCTATAATAGTTGCTGGAGATTGTGAATTTACTCTATCTTCTTCAAAAATAGAATTTGACGGATTTATGAAAGTTCTTACAATAGATAAAGAAGATAAAGAAAAAGCTTCAAAAATGCCTAATTTATCAAAAGATGATGTTTGTGAATTTGTTGAAAATAATCCTCAGCAGCATTTTACAACACCTCCTCCAAGATATACAGATGCTTCACTCGTAAAAATACTTGAGGAATCAGGGATAGGCAGACCTTCTACTTATGCCCCAACTATTAAAACAATTATATCAAGGCATTATGTACAGAGAAAGGGAAAGCAGTTGATACCTACAGAATTAGGAAAACTTGTTAATGAGCTTATAAGCGAAAACTTCCCAGAACTCGTAAATATTAACTTTACTGCTGATATGGAAAGTAAACTTGATAAAATAGAAGACGATAATATAGAATGGAATAATATATTAAAAGAATTCTATCCTCATTTTTTGGATACATTGAAAACAGCTACTGAAAACATAAACAATATGAAAGACTTTTTCAATGAAGAAACTGATTTTGTATGTGAAAAATGCGGTAAAAAAATGATTAAGCGTTTAGGAAGATACGGATACTTTATAGCTTGTTCCGGATTTCCTGAATGTAAAAATACTAAAGGTATTTCTTTTGGTGTTTGTCCTAAATGCGGTGGAGATATAACTTTAAAACGTTCAAAAAGAGGAAGAGAATTCTACGGATGTTCCAATTATCCTAAATGCGATTTTGTAAGCTGGGATAAACCTCTTCAAGAACCTTGTCCTAAATGTAATGGACTTATGGTTGAAAGGAACATAAAAAACAAAGGATTGTTTAAAGTTTGTATCAAGGAAGATTGTGGTTATTCAGAGGAAATCAAAGAGGACGAAGAATAACATTATTTTTTACTGTAGTATTAACTCTGTTTATTAATACTTGCTTATTGTACAGCCAAAACAATGATAAGATAAAGTTAAATAATTTAAACATCAAGATAGAAGATTTAAAAAATGCTTTTAATCCTGCTGTAAGTAAGTTTAATGAAAAAACAATATCTACAATTATAATAGATCCAGGACATGGAGGAAAAGATCCAGGTGCTATTGGTGTAAACAGATTATTTGAAAAGGATGTTGTACTTGCTTTTTCATTAGAATTAAAAGAAGAGTTAGAAGAAATACTTCCAAATGTAAAAATAGTACTTACAAGAACAAAGGATACCTACCCTACTCTTGAAGAACGTTTTGAGATAGCTAATAATGCTGCCAAAATAAATACTGATAAGGCAAAAAATGCTTTATTTGTAAGCGTACATGCAAATGCTTCATTTAGTCCTAATGCTAAAGGTTTTGAGGCTTATTTTGTAAGTGCTCAGGAATCAAGCGAATATGCAAGAGCTGTATCAATGTTTGAAAATGAGGCTTTAGTTAAATTTGATAATATAGATACTTCAAAATATGAAAAAGATTCATCTCAAATAACACATAACTATATGTTAGTGGAACAGTATCAAAAAGAAAGTAAATTATTAGCAGAATCAATTACTTCAGAAGTTCTTAAAGTATCAGGAGTTGCAAAAAGAACAAAACCTGTTCAGAATGCATTATTCTATGTTTTAAAAGGTGCTATAATGCCTTCTACTTTAATAGAGATAGGGTTTATAACAAATCCAGATGATGCCAAATTTATGAATACAAAAGAAACAAGATTAAAAATGGTAAAAGCAACAGCTGAAGGCATAAAACAATATATAGAAGTTTTTGAAAAGACAGAAGGTTTTACAAAATAATTTTTTGAATATATAATAATATTCTAAATCATTTAATAATAACTTGGAATCAATATGGAACTTCAATTAAGAAATATAGGAATGATAAAAGAAGCTGATATCATATTAGACGGACTTACTTTAATAGCTGGTGAAAATGATACAGGTAAAAGTACAGTTGGAAAGGCTTTATATTCTGTTGTTGCTGGTTTGAACAATGCTGAAAAAACTACAAAGAATATGTTGAAGAAATAAAAATATATCCTATAACAAGAAATATAGTAAGAAAATTAGAAAATGAATTCATCAAAAAAATGAATGATGAAAACTCTTTAATTAGAAAAAATAAATCAGATTTAAATGGATTTCAAGAAAAAATAAATGAAATAATAAGCTTTTTTGATTTTAATATAGATAATCTAGATAAATACTACTATATATTTGAAGAATTTAAAAATTTACTTCAAATATATGATTTATACAACTGCATAGAAGAAGATATTCAAGAATATTTTGATATCTTAAGAAAAAAACCAAACATTAATGAAATAAAGTATTATAGTATCAAACAGCATATATTAAATGAATTAAAAAATAATGTACAATCTTTTAATTGTGAAAAATCAAATATATCTATATTAGAAGATAATAACAAAATTATTAATATAAATATTATAAATAATCAATTTGACGATGATGAATTAATAGGAAATGTATATGCATCTAATATAACGTATAGAAACCCCATTTATATTTAACATAATAGAAAATTATATAACACCTTATAAATTAAAAAAATATACTATTGATAATCATTTAATAGATTTAAGTAAAAAAATAATTGAAAATAGAGATAAGTATACAATAGATACTAATTATTTTCTTTTTGAAGAACTAAATAAAACAAAAAAATTATCAGATGAAATACAAAAAAATATAAGTGGTTTTATAGAATATGATGATGTAAAAAATATATTACTATTCCAAAAAAATAACAACTATATAGAACTTTCAAATACTGCTGTAGGAATAAAATCTTTTGCTATAATAGATTTACTTCTTAAATCAGGTATTTTTGATGATAAACATATTCTAATACTTGATGAGCCTGAAGTACATCTGCATCCTAAATGGCAAATTGAATATGCTAAACTTATGGTAAAAATGGCTGAAGAATTGGATATACAAATTTTAATTAATTCTCATAGTCCATACTTTATAGAAGCTATACAAAAATATTCAGAAAAATCAGAAAAAATTGCTGATAAAACTAACTTTTATTTAAGTGAAAAACAAGATGACGGTTATGCTGTAATAAAAAATGTTAATGATAATATAGAAAGCATATACAAAACTTTAGCCGATGCTTACAGAAAATTAGATGAAGATACATTATGGAATGAGTCAGAAAAATGACATCAGAAGAAATAAACTATATTACAAATCAATTAAATAATATATTAAATACATATTTTAATAATTGCAAAGATAAAATATCAGAAGTATGCAAAGATTTTTATAAGAATATAAGCAACATAAATTCAGATGCAGAAGTTTTTGATTTTGATAAAATAACTTTTAATATAAAAAAGAATAACAGACCAAAATCAGCCGATATGATACATATACAGAATAATATAATATATTTAATAGAATTTAAAAATACATCTTTATTAATAAATTCAGAAAACAGTAAAGATTTTAAGCAAAAATTAAAAAATGAAATAAAATTAAAAGGCATAGAAAGTTTAATAACAATACATAAAATAATTAATAAAATGATAGATGCAAATATTAAATTTAATTCTATTTTAGATTTAAATATATATTATTACCTAATAGCAAATGAAAATTCAGAAAACAATATTTCAGAAAATAAAGAAAATAGAAATAGAGTTAACATGAATGAAGATTGTGCAAGATTGACAACAGATTATAAAAGCCGTTATTTCAAAGATGTAAAAATATCATCTTTTGGAAGTTTTGAAAAAGACTTTATTAGTAAATATTTTAATTAAAGAAAAATTTTATTATATCTAGTAAAAAAATTTTATAAAACATATTGACAAATATACAATTAGTTATATATTACTTCACGTTTTTTATTAAATAGGCTTAAAACATACTTCTAAACACTAAAAATAAAGAGATTATACTTATGAATACCAATTCAATAAAATCCAATAATAAAATAACTATGTTCGGCAACTTTGATTTTTATAAATTATGCATATCCATTGCAGTACCAGTAATGCTTCAGCAGCTTATTATGGGAATGGTATCATTAATAGATAATTTCATGGTTGCAGAACTAGGTGATATAAAAATGGCTGCGGTAAATGTATCTAATCAAATGAACTTTATATATTTGGTTATACTAAATACATGTTATGGTGCTGGTGGAATATATATGGCTCAAAATAATGGTGCTGATAATAAAGAAGGTATGCAGCAGGCATTCAGATTCAAAGTTATACTTCCTCTTATAATATCTATTACTTATATGATATTAATGCTCGTTAATCCTGAAATATTTATGCGTTTAATGACTCAAGGAAATGCATCCCAAGAAGAAATATTAATATCCAGCACAAAATATATGAGTATAATAGCATTTACTTTTATACCAATATCAATATCAGGTGCTATAGGTACATCATATAGAGAAATAGGAAAACCTCATATTCCGCTTATAATATCAGTTATAGCCACATTCTGTAACACAGCTGGAAATTACATACTTATATATGGTAATTTTGGTGCTCCAAGATTAGAGGAAAAAGGTGCTGCTATTGCTACATTAATAGCTAGAATAATAGAAATGATTTTATTTATAGTATATATAAAACTTCATAAAGAGAAATTTTATGTAAGAACTAGAGAAATTTTAAAAGTCAAATTAAATGTATTTTATTCTATGCTAAGCAAATCAAGTTTAATATTTTTTAGTGAAATAAGCTGGGGTATAAGCGAAATGTTTATGACAGCTCTTTATAACAGCAGAGGCGGTGCAGAAACTGTGGCTGGTATGGCATCTGGCTTTACAATAGCAAATATTTTCTTTTTAGTATTTCAAGGAATATTTGTTTCCACTATGGTTGTTGTGGGAGGCACATTAGGACGCGGAGAACTTGATGATGCTAGAAAAAAAGCAAAATGGATACGAAGCGGTGCTATAGTGGCAGGTATTATAATAGGATTAATAGAAATGTCATCAATATTTTTAATACCTATTATATTTTCAAAATTAACACCTGATGCTCAAACAATTACTAGAAACTTGGTTATATTGGTATCATGCTATATGCCTGTATGGACTTACATTAATTCCCAATTTGCCGTTTCAAGAGCTGGAGGAGATACTATGTTCGGAGTAGCTGTAGATGTTCCTGTATCTTTGCTATTATTTGCTCCTATAGCTTTAATTTTAGCTAAATTCACATCTGTAGGTCCAGTTGCAATGTTTGGAATAGCTAAACTAACTGATTTCATAAAAATAACCATTGGAATCATAATGTTAAGAAAAGAACGATGGGTAAAAAAACTTACAGAATAAAAAAATACTATTGCATGTAAATAGTTAATAAAGTAATTCCGAATATATAAACGATATTTTATTTTTTAGTTAATTTTATTTTTTATGCTTTATAATTATAAAAATTAACTTATAATATCCTAAATAGTTTTATATTTTAGAGGACTTATGAATTATAATTTTACCATAATAACACTAGAATTAGGAATTCCTGTTATAGCAACTATCATATCATTAGTTGGTATAATATTATATGCATATATATATCTTCAATTATATGAAGAAACTCAGGCTATAATATTAGCTATAGGTTTTCTTTCCTTTGTATTCTCTGCTTTAGAGGCAGCTAATATAATTATATCATTGTCTAACCCTAATTCCGAAATTTCTCTTAATTTATATAAGTTTGAACAAATAGCATTATCACTTACTATAATACCATGGTTAATATATATAAAAAATAAATTAAAATTAAATGAAAGTTATCATTCTGTATTAGAAAAATTATATATAGCAGCTGTATTTTTATTTATTTTAATATCAGCAATAGCTTTATTATATCCTCAATTATTTATATCTACAAAAGATCCAATGACAACTCTTAATGAAACAATGCAAAAGAGTATAAAAAGTAGGGGGGAATTAGGAGCAGCATATATATTTAGAGATTTTGTATTCACAATATACTGTTTTGTTATAATATCTTCTTTTATATATGAAATGTCAGTGAATAAATTAGTTAGAGAGAATATATTAGGATTAGTATTAATATCATTAATATCTTTAGCGTTTTTTGATGATTTTAATGGTATATCAATATATTATCAATATTCAAGCGGTTTTCTAGTATTCCCTAATTGGACTTTTTCAAGAGTAACACTTGTTTATTCTATATTTAATATAATAATGATATATTCATCTGTAAGCAGATTTATATCAGCAATACATAAAAAAAGCAATCAATATTATGATCTGGAAAGCATCAAAGCTCAGGATTCTATTATAATAAATACAGCAATAACTACATCTGAAAAATTATCCGAATTAAAAGAAAGTTTTAAAGAATCTGTAAGTAATTTGGTATCTAAAGTAGAAAATACATACTCAACTATAAATAATTTTAAAAATGATATCAATAAAATTATAGATTATACAAATGAATTTATTACTATAGAAAGTTTCCAATTAAATGATGGTAATACAAATTTAGAAAAAATAGAGGAACTTATAAACACCTACCCTAATTTGCAAATGTCTGTAGAATTACAAAAGAAAACATTGGAAGAATCTAATGCAAAATTACAAGAATCTATAGAAAAAATATATTATTTACAATCTGAAAGTAAAAAAGTAATTACCGAATTTGAATATTTCCAAGATAAACTTAATGCAGAAGAATTAAATTTTGCTAAAGAACTTGGAAAATCGGAATCTTTTAATCAATTGAGTTTTCAAATTAATAGAATTATATTGTTTATGAATAATATGTCAGATAAAACCAAAACTCTAGCTATAAACTCAAGTATACAAGCATCAAAGTCAGGAGAATGGTATAATAACTTTTCTGTTGTATCAAAAGAAGTATCAGAACTTGTAACTGAAACAGCTCAAGCTACAAATAGAATGCAGAATTTATTATTCAAAATAGAAGATATATTCAAAAAATTTAATTATTCAAAAAATAATATTAACAATAATATATCAAGTTTAATAGAAGAAATATCAAGTTATTATGATAAGTTAAATAGATTTAACAGAGGTATGGAAAAACAAAATGATTATAATATGAATATTATAAAAAGTACAGACAAACTATATAGCTCTATATCCAATATGACAAATATAATAATTAATGAGGAAAATGATTTTGTTAATATAAAAAATAAAATAGAGGAAATTAATAATTACATAGAAAATATAGCAGAAAAAGCTTCTATACAAAATTTAGAAGTAAAAAATCTAATGCGCGATATGAATAAATTATTAGCTACCTCTGATGATTTAGAATCTGTAACAAATAAACTTAATGAAGAAATTACAAAATTCTTAGAATATACTGATGATTTAGAATCTAAAGTTGATGAATATTCTAAAGTTATATAAAGAGGAATAGTTATGAATATATTATCAAATTTAATATCTGGATATAATATAACAATATTAAAATTATTAGTACCAGTAATCGGTGTTTCTGTAATGTCAATATTTATTATGTTATATTTATTATTGGCAATAAAAACAAGAAAGGCAACATATATAACTATTTCTATTACACTTATATTAATTTTAATATATAATATTCTATCCCTTATTATAATATTCTTGGAATTATATGGAATAAATCAGCAACTTTCCTCTATATTAGTTATATCAAATAATATTATAATACTCGCTGCTGTAATATTAATGCCTATAAACTCTACAAGTTTTATAGGAAGCATAAAAGCATTAAAAAATATTAATACAGGAATATTTATCATTAGTATAACTTCATCAATTGTTTTAATGATTGTAAGTATAATGTATTCAAATACTTTTTTTGCAACTACTGTAAATTATTATGATTCTACAAGCATATCATATTTTATAAGACCAACTGGAGAGTTCTTTCTTTATAAGACATACATAATATTATTTGTATTTTTCTTAACATTTATATCCATAATATCAGATATGATTATAAATTATAACTATAAAAATAATATAATTATGGTCCTTTCAAATATATTAGCATTAATATTGATAATTAGATATATTTATGTAGATAAAACATTAAATGGATTAGATTTTGACAGAATAGGTTTAGCTATTATAATATCTTCTTCTTTTAGATCTATAGCTATATTTGCATCATTTACTAAGAATGCTCTTGATTCTATAAAGAAAGAGAGTTTATTAAATAACAGACTTCATTTAAATTTAAAAACATTAAACAATATAGATAGAATATCTGAAGCATTAAATACAATAGATAAAAATTTAATGGATACTTCTATGTTTGTATTTGAAATAGATAAAGAAAGTAAAGATGCTTATAATATTATTAATCATAAAATAGATGCTATACTAGAAGCAAATGAAAATTTAGTAGATGCAAAAAACACAAAGAAAAACATAATAAAAGACGGATTAAAATATACAAATACAATTTTTACGTTCTTTGATAAATATAAAAACCAAATGCAGGATCATTTTAGAATATTAAATCAAACCATTGCTAACATGAAAGAATCTGACTTTTCTAATGATCAGATTATATCATTAAATAATGATCTAAAAAACATAAAAATAGGATTAAAGGAAACTTCTGATAAATTCTTAAATAATATAATGGAATCAGCTAACCAATTTAGAGATGTAAATAATATAACAGATTCCATATATGAAACTATAGAATATATCAAATCCATAACTAATAAAACAAACCTATTATCAATAAATGCCGGAATTCAAGCATCTAAAGCAGGTTTTTATGGTAAAAGTTTCTCAGTCGTAGCAAAGGAAATAGGTACTCTGTCATTTGAAATTTCTAAAGGTACAGAATCTATAGAAAAGATGCTTACAGATATATTTGCTGGATTGGTAGTTATAGAAAACTCTTCTTTCTATATAAAAGACCGTTGTAAAATAATAGAAAGAGAAGTTAATAAAATGATAAAAGGTATTGATAAATACATAAACGATATAGAAACAAATATTAATACTGATTCTAAAAAACTTAGTCATTTTAAATCATTAGATCAATATAATGAAACTATGTCAAATATATTAGTAAATCAAAATTTAATAGTATTAGCTGTTAAAGAAAATATAGCTGCTATGCTTGAAGTTCAAAACAATTTGAACTCTAAAATAGATTATCAAAATCAGGATATATCTAAAATATTCAATAATTTTAATAATATGATAAAAGCGAAAAATGAATTAAATGATATAACTAAAAAGATAGGAAATTATTCATCATTTTCACATACTGATATAGAAGCATTATCTAATATTATTAACACTCATAGAAAAAAAAGCAGCTTTACATTTGCACCTATAATTGCTTTATTAAAGAAATAATGATGTTTACAACAGTTGATACTGTATTGATTATAATATTATCCATACTTTTTATATATGGTTTTTGTAAGGGTTTTATATCTATGACTATACCTATTATAGCAATAGTTATAACTCTTATAGCAGCACCATTAATATATAATCATATGTCCAAATATTTTAATCATTCTCTCATACTAAAAATAATATCACTTATAGCTAGTTATTCTATTATAAGAATAATTCTATCAAAAATAGAAATAAATTTTAAAAAAATATTAAAAGCAATATTTTTAGATTGGGTTGATAGAGTTCTTGGAGCGATAGTATTATTATTTATATCATGTTTCATTATTGCAATAATAGTTTCTTTGCTTATATCATTAGATAGTAAATACAATGATATAATCAATCAATCAAAAATAGCAATATATATTTATAATATTTTTAGTAAAAGTAATTATAGTTTATTAGTTTAATTATAATTGACAATAAAATCATTTTATTATATTATATTATTGCAAATTTTATTTAAGGAAGTAAATATGAAAACAATAGACGCTAGAGGCATACCTTGCCCAAAACCATTAATTCTAACTAAAACTGCAATAACAAATGCAGCATTAAATGAGGAAATAGAAGTATTAATAGATGATGATGTTGCATTTCATAATATAACTGATTTCCTAAAAAATAATGGTATTACTTATACTAATGAAGGTAAAAACTTTAAAATTACAAAAAATAAAGAATTATCTTTAACATCTAACAAAGAAAAGTCATCAGGACCTATAATTGCTGTTGTTGATAAAAAAGTTATGGGACAAGGAAATGATGAGCTTGGAGAATTATTATTAAAATCATTTTTAGGAGCGTTAAAAGATTCTACGCCTAAACCTGAAGCATTATATTGCTATAATGGAGGAGTTTATTTAGGCGTAGAAGAACCTTATAAAAAATTATTACAAGAATTAAGAGATGCTGGAATAAAAATATTTTTCTGCGGAACTTGTGTAAAATTCTATGAATTAGAAGGAATAAAAGTAGAAGAACAAACAAATATGCTTGGCATTATAGAAGCTATGGCAAATGCATCTGCTGTAATAAGAGCATAAGTTTAATTTATTATGGAACATAAAGATTATTATTTTGATAATTCCACAACTAGTTTTCCCAAACCTAAAGAGGTAGCTGATGCAATGTATGATTTCATAGTCAATATTGGTGGGACATATGGTAGAGTCAATACTCAAAGGGGAAAAAAAACAACACAAAAAATAGAAGAATGTAGGGAAATATTAGCTAATAAATTTATTGGCACCAAAAATGATGCTAATGTAATATTCACCCCTGGTGCTACTAGATCTATAAACGATATACTTAATGGTCTTAATTTGCATGACTGTAAAATTCTTATATCAACATTAGAACATAATGCAACATTAAGACCGGTTCATAAATTAAGTAAAAACAGAAATGTAGAATATAATATCATACCTTCTTTAGATGGAGGTACAATAGACATTGAAGCACTTTCCAATATTATAAAAAAAGATAAAATATCATTAGTTATTATAAATATGGAAAGCAATATAAGCGGAGTTATACAGCCTATACAAAAAATAAAAGAAGCTATAGGTGAAATACCTCTGCTTGTAGATGCTACACAAGCATTAGGAGTACATGAAATAAAAGCTGATGAATGGAATGTGGATTTTATTGCTTTTACTGGTCATAAAGGATTACTTGGTCCTACTGGTACTGGAGGATTTTATGTGAAAGATCCAACAAACTTACCAGCAGGATATTTCGGAGGCGGATTTGGAGATGGATATGAAACTCCTTACAGTGTACCTGAAATATATGAACCTGGAACCCCAAATACTGTAGGTATAATAGGACTTTTAGCAGCATTAAAAAATAGACCTGTTTGGAATATTACAATAGATGATTTAGTTGATACTATAAAACATATAGAAAATATGAATAAATATAAAGTTATATGGTCTAAAAATAAAGATACTCAAGGATTTGTATTTTCAATAACAACGGAAAATAACTCTATAAGTATGTCAGATTTAGCTCACAAATTGTATGATGATTATAATATAGAATGCAGATATGGTTTTCATTGTGCTTTTTTAGCTCATAATTTCTATAAAAATGAAAATGGAGCTATAAGATTTTCATTCTCACCATATACTACAAAAAAAGATTTAGAATATTTAAAAAATACATTAGGAAATAAATTATGGTAAAAAGTTTTTGTTATTTACAAACACCTAGAGATTTAATAAAAGCAGAAAAAATATTATTAGATGCTGGTATAGAAGTTGTTGTACGTCCTGCCCCTGAGCCTGTATTTGGAGTATGTAATATGGCCATAGATATAGAAGATAATGACAAAGCATATATAATTTCATTACTTGAAGCTGCAGGTTTAGTTGTTGTTATAAAAGATATGGAAAACTAAAAAATATTATACATAAAAAATAATAACGGCTTATCTTTTAATAAAAAGATAAGCCGTTCTTTATGGAAAACTTTTTAGTTAGATATGGCAGTAATTGTACCAATATACATTTTATCTGTTCTAATACCAGGCTTAATCTCACCATTTATAGAATAAATTTTATTTCCTATAAGCACTAAACCTTCTCCGCAAGGAGCATCAAAAGGAACCTCCCCTATTGTTCTCCAACTATTATATTCACAATTATAAATTAATATATTGCTGTTCCAATTAAATTCATAAGGATCAGCACCGAAATATTTTGCTCTGAAATCAGCTAATACAGTACCTTGAAGATTTCCTAAATTATAAACAGCATCATCATAAACAGCTTTATTGAATCCGCCTATAACAAGCATTTCTGTTTCATTAAGTTTAACAGATACAGCACCAAGTAAAGATATTGCTTCATTATTCAAAGCTACATCAGCAACTTTTTCCCAAGTATTTTTTTCAAAATCATATTTATATCCGTCAGTATAAGCTGTTAAATCTCCTCCGCTGAATACATATATATTTCCATTCAATAATTGAGCAACGGCTTGAGTTCTGCTTGCCTCACCAGGTACAGGAGCTAATTCTTTAGTTTCTTTAGTATTCAAATCATACTCACAAACTTTATTGCTTCCTTTACCTGCTTGTTTACCAGTGATAACATATAATTTACTATCTTTATAAACAGCCACACCATTTTGTAATGAGAAAGGCAAATCACCTATTTTTTCAACATTTAATTTATTATCTTTTAATGTTATAAATAATATATCATCATCAGCTTCAGGGTTAGAAGAACCGCCGATATAGTATATTCCATTTTCAACAGTTATAGAAGCACCATAGCCTAATTCATTTTCCCAATTAATATGTTCTACTACTTCTAATACTCCGTTTTTATCTTCCAACATATAAATATCAGAATAAGTTTTTTTCACTCCTCCATTAATAACAGGATCATTAGGAAAATTAGCACCTCCGCCTACAACTATATATTTACCGCCTAAAGAACCATATAGAAGTCCAGCAGTTCCGATATTTTTATCCATACCTGTTTGAGCAGGTAAATGTCCTCCAACTTCCCAAACTATTTTCTTATTAACTTTGGAATCTAATACATTAACAGCATTATTACTGTTTGAAACAGAATTAGAACATCCGCAAATAAATACTATAAAAAAAGCAGTAAATAAAATTAAGCGTACTTTTTTCATACATACATATCCTTACATTTATTATTTGTTTTTTATAGTAGTAGAATAAGTTAATCCTTTTATTTTTTCTGCAGATGGTTTTCCAAAAGCAAAAGAAGCTAAGAAAGAAGCCAATACGCCTACACCTATGATTATGAATGAAATCATAAACTCAAAGATTTTTGGTTTAGCATAACCAGGTATAAATTTAGTAAGCATACCAGCAGGATCACTTATATAGAATGCTACTATTACAGATACTATAAATCCAACCCATACTGCTTTAGTTTCGACTTTATCAAAGAATATACCTACCAAGAATACAGCAGCTATAGGACCTCCTAAAAGACCTGTTATAGCTTGGAAATATAAGAACATATCACCTTGACCATTAAATATGAAGTAAATAGCAAGTAAAGTACTGAATATACCTACTATCCAGCTTGATAATCTAGCAAATTTTAATTTACTAGCATCTTCCATACCAGGTTTTAAATATTCTAATATATCAGCAGTCATACAAGTAGAAACAGAATTCAAACTAGATGATACAGTAGATTGAGCAGCAGCGAATATAGCAGCAATTACAAGTCCGGATATACCAACTGGTAAAGCATTTACAACAAAGTAAGGAAGTATAGCATTACCATTAACGTTTTCTGGTAATGTAGTTTTGAAATGGAAGTAAATATATAAAGCAGAACCCATACCTATGAATATTATTACACTTGTACAAAGTAAAGGAACATTCATAAATAAACTTTTTTTAGATTCATTTTCATCTTTATTTGTAGCATATCTTTGAACTATATCTTGGCTACCTACATAAGAATAAATAGAGTTAACAAATCCACCAACTATCATAACCCAAATACTTGATTTAGCTAAATCTAATGAGAAGAAATCAGGGCTTATGATTTTTCCATCATCAGCCAAAAGTTTAAATCCTTGACCTATTCCTTCAGGTGCAGATGAGAAACCTACTATAATTACTAAGAAAGCACCTAAAAGAAGTACAACTGTTTGTATAGCATCAGACCATAATACTGCCTCTATACCACCCATAGATGTATAAGCAACACAGAATATTGATACTATAACTGTTATTAAAACAGGGTTAAGATCAGGAAGTACTTGCTGTATTGCTAAAGTAGGAAGATAAATAACTATTGCCATTCTTACAACGTGGAAAAGTATGAATGTTAAACTACCAACAAGTCTGAAAGAATTATCAAATCTTTTTCCTAAATATTCATAAGCAGTAGTAACATTAACTCTTCTAAAGAATGGTACAAAAGTATAAGCAGCCCATAATACCATTAAAATAATACCTAAAGGAGCCATACCAAGCAACCAGCTGTTATTATAAACAGAAGCAGGTATAGCAATAAATGAAATAGATGATAAAGCTGTAGCGTAAATACTCATAGCTGTTACCAAAGCAGGAACCCTTCCGCCGGCTTTGAAATAATCATCTGTTGATTTTGTTCTTCTAGCAAAGAACATACCGATTAAAAACATTACAATGAAATATAGTCCAATGACTACCCAGTCAAACCAATGCCAAGCCATATAGTTCTCCTAATATATGTATTGTTCACGTGAACAATTATAGTATAGTAAAATAAAGTTACATTGTCAATAAAAAATATAAAATTATAAGTACTTTATTTAAATAAAAAATAAAAATAATCTAATTAAAAATTCTTATATTTTATATATTAAACATAAAAACTCATTGATTTTTTAATAAAAATAGTTAGAATAATAAAACTATGGAAAAATATATAGATACTTTAATAAATTCAAATATTTTCAATGAAATACCAAAAGAAGAAATCATAAATATATTAAATGATTTTAAATACAAAAAAAAATATTTTTCTAAGGGTAGCACTATAATAGATATTGGAGATAAAGTTCATAATATATACATAATAGCAAAAGGAAAGATAGAAATTTCAAAAGAATATGAAGATGCAAGAAAAAATATAGTTAATATTCTAACAGATGGAGATATATTTGCTGAAGCATTTGCATTTTCAAGCAATAAAATATCATCAATACAAGCCATTTCTTTAGATTCATCAGATATAATAGAAATAGAAGCAATGAATATATTTAATTCAAAAAATAACTATATAAAAGATAAATTCATAGAAAATTTGCTAAGAGTAATTTCTGATAAAAATAAATTTTTAGCTTTTAAAAATGATATATTAAGCCAAAAGAGTTTAAGAAATAAAATAATTATATACTTAAAATACATGTCTAATATTCAAAAATCATCAAATGTTGTAATACCATATAACAGAGATAAACTTGCTGAATTCATATCAGCGGATAGAAGCGCATTGTCAAGAGAATTAAACAGACTCTATAAAGAAAATATTATAAACTTAAACGGAAATAAAATAAGCATTATCAATATATAATTTTTATTAAAACATAATTATCTAAGGAAATAAAATGTCATACTTTGAAAAAGGTTTAGAATTATTCAGAGAAACTCAATTTGAAAAAGCAGCAGAATTATTTATTAAAGCTTTAGAAGAAGATAGTAATAATTCTGAAATATATAATTATTTAGGTATTTCTAAACAGGCTTTAGGATTTTTTGAAGAAGCAGTTAATTACTATAGCAATGGAATAAAAATAGATGAAAACTATGCAGAACTTTATTATAACAGAGCAGACTGCAAATGCAATTTAGGTCTTTATGAAGAGGCTATAAAAGATTATGATAAAGTAATAGAATTAATGCCTAATCATTCAAAGGCTTATGATGATAGAGGATTTGCTAAAGGAAATTTAGGAGACTATGAAGAAGCTATTAATGATATTGATAAAGCCATAATTTTAGACGGCAATAATATTGATGCATACATTGACAGAGCATTCATAAAATTAATGTCAGGAAAATATATTGAAGCTATAGATGATTATAAAAAAGTATTAGAATTAGATGATACTGAAATACATGCTTATAATGGTATAGGCGATGTAAAAAGAAATATGGGACTTTATGAAGAAGCTATTACTTACTATAATAAGGTTTTAGAACTTTCTCATGCAAATAGTTCTTATGCTTATAATAACATAGGAATTTGTAAAATAGGACTTGGAATGTATAATGAAGCTATAATTGATATAAATAAGGCTTTAGAAATATACAATGAATATACAGATGCCTACAATAACAGAGCAATAGCAGAATATCATTTAGAACTTTATAAAGAATCTATTGAAGACTGCAGCATAGCAATAAATTTATCTCCTCAATATTTTTACGCATATAACAATAGAGGAAATTCTAAAAGTGCATTAGGACTTTATGAAGAAGCTATTAAAGATTTTGATGCTGCAATAAATATAGAGCCTTCATATATTGAAGCATATTATAACAGAGGATTAGCAAAAAATAATATGGAACTTCATCAAGAGTCTATTAAAGATTATGACAAAACAATAGAGCTTGATAATACTTATATAAATGCTTATTACAATAAAGCGCTTTCATATTATAATCTATCTAATTATGAAAAAGCAATAGAGAACTACGATAAAGTTATAGAATTAAATACAAAATCTGCTGATGCTTATAATAATAGAGGATTTGCAAAATATAAAATGGGACTATATAAAGAAGCTGTAAAAGATTATGATAAAGCTATTGAAATAGATCCTAATTATATAAAAGCAAAGTTAAATAAAGAAGAAGCATTAAAAGCATTTTAATATATCAATATTATTTATTCATAAAGTGTAAATGCTTTTTTCTCTTTCTAACTTCATCAACTATTTTTTTTAATGTTATCTTAGACATAGACTTTTCAAAATCAAGTCTTACAGAATTAAATTCCTCTCCTAAAACATCGAACATAGCACATCCAACAGGGCAAACATGATTAGGCTCATGAAAATTAAAAAGTCCCCTCTCCTCTTCTGTAAATACTGCTTCATATATGGATAATAAAGTTATATCTTTTTCATCTTTTATTAATCTGCTGCCCTTTTTATCTGTTTCTATAATTCCAGCGTCTTGCAATTTAAGTAGAATTCTTCTTATAACAGCTGGATTTGTTTTCACACTCTTTGCTAGTAAATGAGATGTAGTGCCTTCATTTTCAAAAAATGCTATACATAATACTATATGGGTAGCAACTGATAATTTTGTATTAATCTTCATGCTGTATATGATAAAATAAAAAATAATTATAGTCAATAATTGAATATAAGGCATAGTATATTTTTATTAATATAACAAAAACATATTGTAACAACTTTGGTAACAATTTTTCTACATTTTATTCTTGATATATATATTGGCAAAGTATATATTATTGCAAATAATTTTAAGGAGATTCAAAATGAATAAAATTTTTAATGTCATAGCCTTATTTACTTTTATTTTTATAGTATCATGTTCAAATAATGCAAATAAAGATACAGCATCAACTACTAATACTACTGATACTAATGCAGTAAAACAAGCTGTTGCAATAAATGTTGAAGGAGCAGCTGCACCAGAAAGTATAAAATTTAGAAATGGTAAATTATATATTGCTAATTTAGGAGACCCTAATACTCCTAAAGATGGTTTTATAATCGTTGCTAATGAGGACGGAACAGGTGTTGAAAAATTATTTGAAGGAGAATTAGACAGCCCAAAAGGTTTCTCTTTCTTAACTGATGATATTATTATCATACCAGATCAAGTTAATGACAGCTCTATGGTAGGAAACTTAGTATTAGCTAACATAAAAGATAAAAAAATCATTACTAAACTTCCAATAGAAGGATCTAAATTCTTAAATGATACAGTAGTTATAGATCCTACAACTGTAGCTTTAACTGATACAGGAGCTTCTACAGTTCATTTCATAAAAGTAGATAACAATTCAGCTTTATCAATAACTTCTTCAGTTACAAATGTAGTTGGTGCTAATGGTATATTCTTAGATAACGGTGTTTTATATATAGCTGGAAGCACATTTGGAGGAGATGCTAACGGAGGAGACATTTATACATTAAATATAGATGGTACTGGTTTAACTAAATGGACAGCTTCAAGATTAGGAGCTGGTGCTTTAGACGGTATAGCTATAGCTAATGGTAAATTATATGTTTCTGATTGGGGAGAAAACGGTGCTAACAATAATGCTTGCATATATGTATTTGATTTGAATACCAAAGAACAATTAGAAAAAATTGAAGGAGAATTAAGCGGAGTTGCTGATATAGATTTAGTTAATAATGTTATATATATACCAGAACTTTCTACTAGCTTAATCAAAAAAGTACAATTATAATTTTTTCATTCATAGTACATAATTAATTTCCTAAGCATCTCTTATATTTATTATAGGAGGTGCTTTTTATTTTAATTATTATGAAAAAATTTTGTATATATTTTTATTGTTAATGTTATAATGATATTATATGCAGTTGTATATATTTAGAAAGTATAAAAAATAAAACAGTTTCAAAATATTATTTAAGAGGCTTTATAATGAAAAAAATATATTTCTTTCTTGTTTGTATAATAATTGGAATATTATCAAATTCATGCTACGATAAGATAACACATAAGATAAAAGTTTATCATAACGGTGACATACTTACAATGAAAGGAGATGAGCCTACTTACGCTAAAGCTATTGAAATAAGAGATAATACTATAATGAAAGTAGTATACACAGATGAAGATGAAAAAAGTTTATTAAATAATGCTTATGCTGAGGTAATAGATTTAGATGGAAAAACTTTAATGCCGTCTTTTATAGATTCGCACAGCCATATAATAAGATTTGCACAATCACTTACAACTGTAGATTTAACTGGATCAACTAATTTATTAGAAATTGCTGAAAAGATTACAAATTATATACAGGTAAATAAATTAAAAGATGATTCTTGGGTAATAGGATTCGGATATGATAATAATTTATTGCCTGGTAAAAAAAATCCAAACAGAGATGATTTAGATAAAATTTCTACTACACATCCAATATTTATAACACATGCTTCAGGGCATGTAGGGGCAATGAACTCAAAAGCATTAGAAGAATTTGGGGTTGATGAAAATACTCCAGATATAGAAGGAGGTGTTATAGAAAGATATCCTAACAGCAAAAAACCTACTGGATATATGGAAGAAACAGCTTTTATGCATTATGCTCAAAGTATAAATTTTGCAATCACAGATGAAGATTTAATGAATTTTATTAATCAGGCAGAAAATGTATATTTAGGATACGGTATTACAACAGCACAGGATGCCTTAATTTCAACAGCAGAATTTCCTCTTATAAACAATATGGTAACAAATAGTAGATTTAATATAGATATCATTGCTTTTATAGATTTGAAGAACTCAGAATCTATTGTTGAAACTAATAAAGAAATGGTTGGAAAATATGTTAACAGATTTAAAATAGGAGGATACAAAATATTTTTAGATGGTTCTCCTCAGGCAAAAACAGCTTGGTTGGATCAGCCTTATATAAGCGGTCCTGCAAGATATAGAGGATATGGTATATACGATGATGCAGCTGTAGAAAAATATGTTGAAAAAGCATTAGACGATGAATTGCAGCTTCAAGCACATTGCAACGGAGATGCAGCAGCAGAACAATACATTAATGCTTTCAGCAATGTTATGAATAGAAGAAATACTACCAACAATTACAGGGCTGTATTAGTACATAGCCAGATAATACAAGAAGAACAATATAAATCTATGGCAGATCTCAATATAATACCTTCAATATTTGTAGCACATGTATATTATTGGGGTGATACACATTTAGAAAATTTAGGAATGGAAAGAGCTTCTCAAATAAGTGCTTCAAAAACAGCATTAAATAATAATTTAGCTTTCACATATCATCAAGACACACCTGTTATAAAACCTAATATGATTGAAACAGTATGGTGTGCTGTTAATAGAATAACTAAAGATGGAGTATTATTAGGTGAAAATCAAAAGGTTACACCTTATGAAGCATTAAAAGCTATTACTATAAATGCCGCATATCAAAATAAAGAAGAGTATTTAAAAGGAACTATAGAAGAAGGCAAATTGGCAGATTTGGTAGTACTTAGTGATAATCCTATAAAATGCGATCCTATGAATATAAAGGATATTGAAGTTATTGAAACTATAAAAGAAGGAAAAACTCTTTATTCAAGAAGCAAAATAAATACAAGATTTAATAATGTAAGTCTTAGTTTTAATAAATAAAATATATTTACAAATACATACAAATGTGATATAATATATAGGTATATGCTTTATAATATTAATAATTTTATATCTACAACAAATTGGAGATATCTTTCTTATGGTATTGATATAATATTAGTTGCAATATTATTTTATATAATATATATGCTTATGTATAATACAAGAGCATATAGCATAGCCATTGGATTTATAATATTATTTTTCATCACTTTAATAGCAAAAATATTCGGACTTGCAACATTATCATGGATATTTGATAAATTCTTTCAAGTTGGACTTATTGCTATAGTAGTGCTTTTCCAAGCAGAAATAAAGCATGGACTTAGAATATTGGGAGGACGTGCCTTTTTAAAAAAATCCTTTAGATATGATGAAGATCAAATACAAAAGATTTTGAGTGCAACATTTAACTTATCGTATAAAGGATATGGAGCCTTAATAGTATTTCAAAGAAACATATCATTGCATTCTTTAGTTGATAAAGCCGTTAAGCTTAATGCTGATATATCTATAGAACTTATAGAATCTATATTTTTTAAGAATAATCCAATACATGACGGAGCGGCTATTATTATGGAAAATAGAATAGTAGCAGCGAGTGCATATTTGCCTCTCACAGAAATAGAACCTAAAATAAAAAATAGAAGACTTGGTACAAGACATAGAGCCGCACTTGGTGTATCCGAACAAACTGATGCTGTTGTAGTTGTAGTTTCAGAAGAGACACAATGCGTATCTATAGTGCATAATGGCATATTAGAATATAATTTAAGCAGAGAAGAATTGGATAAAAGACTTGGAGAACTTTTAGAAATAAAATGAGTAACAAGAAAAAGCTAAATATTAAAAAATTTAATTATAAAAAGGCGTTAAATTATATAACGAACAGATTTTGGATTAAATTATTATGTCTTGCTATGTCTTTCTTATTATTTTTATTTGTAAGATATCAAAAAGAATATACCAAAGATTATGTTACTAAAATAGAAATAAAAAATATACCTCCAAAATTATTGATAGCTAATGATGTTCAGGAAAATACTACAATAACTTTGAAAGGATTTAAAGATAATGTTTATGAACTTCCAACAGCATTTAGTACTTATATAGATCTCACAAATGCATCTATAGGAAGCAACATGTATGAAGTGTATTTAGTTGGAGATATAGATTATACAAAAATGAATATTACTGTAAATCCAAGTAAAATACCTGTTATATTAGATGAATTAGCATATAAAACTGTTCCAATAGAACCTTCAACTACAGGTATAACTTCATTAGGATTAGATATTGATAATATTATAATAAATCCATCAAATACAATTATATCAGGTCCTAAAACATTAATATCTGCTATAGATAGTGTAAAAACATATAATATAGATTTAAATGATAAATATTTGGATTATTCTACAATATCAAGAGTAAATGTACCTAAAAATATTAAATCTGATGTATCAAGAGTTAATGTAAGCATTATTTTTAATAAAGATGTAGAAGTAGTAGAGTTTAATAATATCATTGTGAGCTTTGATAATTTGGACAGCAGATTCACAGTAAACTCTGCAGAAGGATTTATAGTAAATAAAGTTGTGTTAGAAGCAAATAAAAGTTTCCTTACTAATGTATCAGCCGATGATATATTATTATCATTAGATTTAAAAGATATAACCAATACTGGTAAATACTCTAACATATCAGTTGAAGCTAATATACCTATGAATACAAAATTAATAAAAATAGAACCCTCATATTTTGACATAGAAATATCAGCTAAAAGTAACAGTAATACTACAAATAAATAGGTAAATCAATAATTAATGAAAAAATTAAGATACGGGGATATAATAATATTTCTATTTATAATAATATTCTCATTTTTTTACGCTAAAAAAATAATAACAGGAAAAAGCAATAAAGTCATTATAGATACTTATGAAAAATCTTTCAGATATGATTTAAATACAGACAGAGAAATAAAAATAAATGGATTATTAGGAGAATCTAAAATAGTTATAAGCAATAATCAAATTATGTTTGAAGAATCCCCTTGCAGAGATAAATTATGTATTAAAGCAGGAGTGTTAAAAAATGCTCCTATAATATGCATGCCTAATGGTATAATTATAAGATTTGAAAAAAATGTTGAGAATAATTTAGAAATAGATTCTATTGTTCAATAGGGATAATTATGGTATTTTTTGAAAGTATTAAATCACATACAGGAAAAAGAAGAATTTATGATATAATATTTTTTGCTTTTATATCATCATTTATCGCTGCAGTTGAAAATATGTTTCCAAGACCTATACCATATTTTAGAATAGGTTTTTCATTTATAGTTATATTAATGGTTATAGATGTATTTAAATTTAGAGAATTACTGCTTTTAATACTGATAAAAAATGTATCTGTAGCTATAGTTTTTGCATATATATTAACTCCCCCATTCTATTTAGGTCTATGCGGAGGTATAATGTCCGTTATCATAATGAAGCTGATGAGTTATTTAAAAAATACATTCTCAATTTTTGGTATAAGTTTAGCCGGAGCTTTAGTAAGCAATCTATCTCAGGCATTTTTATCAAAATATTTATTTAATCTGCCGGATATTAGATTTTTGATAGTTCCAGTATTTATACTATCACTTATAACAGGAAGTGTAGTAGGTGTTATAACAATGATATTATATAACAATGAATAAAATTATTTATTTATTAAAGTGTGAAAATACTTTTTGCCTCTTAATATATCCTCCGATAATATTCTTTGAGCTTCATTTTGCCTATATGATAAACTCTCCTTATCTACTTCAATTTTTACTATCTTACCATTATCATTTGTATAAAAAGAATTGTAAAATCTTATAATATTATCTGTTTTATCCTTATAAAGGAGTGATATTATAGAGTTTGTATAATCTATTTTTGCATTAGCAGCAATAAACATAGGTATATTTTCTGGAGGAAAACCATCCTCTTCAAATTTATAAATACCATTTGTACCATTCCATATTAATATAGGGGAAATCGTATATGTAGTGAAAAAATCTTTTTTTATATTTTGATCTATATTTGAATTATGTATTATATTTTTTAAATATGGATATAAATGATCATGTTTAAATATTATAAGAGCATCTGGATATTTTTCTAATATTACATCTCTAGTATCTATTATATCTTTTGCTGATAATGCTGAATTTTCCATCGTTTCTACAAGAACAGGTATGTCTTTTTTACTTATTTTATCCATAAGCCTTTTATTATTCTCATATACATCTAAATCATTTTCAACATGACTTCCAGCATGCCCCATAAATGTAAAGCCAGACAAAAATATAGGCTTATCACTTTCATTTGTTTTTATATAATTTTTTATATTTGTAAGTCCCAAATTGAATACAACATCATCCATTCCAATATTAGGAAATAATGCATCAAGATAATATGTAACACCTGATTCCTCTAATGCTATTGTATGATATCCATTTTCTTTCATCAAATATGGTAAAGTTGAATATATTGGTGTTTTTTGTTTTTTTGGAAATAATGGAGAACTTCCTATCAAACCGGATGTTCTTGCAAATAAACTGCCGTAACTGTCATTAGGTCCTACTTTTGTAGAATTGCTTGCCCATTCTCTATATTCTTTAGAAAAAGGATCTTTATCCATAAGAGGTAAAAAATGCTCATAATCATAAAAAGATTCCATAAATATAACAAATACATTTCTTTTTATCTTATTATCATAAGGAACTATCAATTTTGATATATCTCTTATACTTTCTGCTTCTTTCAATAAATTAAATGCCGCCTCTACATTATCTTTATTTGCAGTTATTTTTATTGATTTATCATAAGATATTCTATAGCTTATAGTATTTATGATACCATATCTATTTGCTATATCTATATAATCAGCATATATTGATTTTATAGCAACAGGTCTAAAAAATGATATATAAGTTACAGCTGCAACTATTAAAGTCATTATAATAGCTTTCTTTATATTTATTTTGTATATTCTATAAAGTCTATATATAAAATATACAGCATAAGCCAATAGAAGACCAAAATAAAGTGTTGTTGCTGATATTGTAATTATTTGCATATATAAAGGTAATACCTCTATTAAAGAAGGATACATATCAGGCATATCTGTAAAAAATAATGGTTTAGCTTCTATTGTTATTCCAAGAGGCTCTATAGTAAAAAAAGAAAATACAACAACTACTATAAATAAATATGATGTTATTTTATTTTTATTGGAAAGTATATATGATATCAAAGAAAATATATAAGCATAAATAATATCTATTATATTAAAATCAACTTTATTTACTGAAAACATAGGAAACAATAATTGAGTTATTAAATAGTATAATATTAGAATTATTAAAAAAGAAACTATATAAAAACTATTATTTTTTAATGCTAAATTTTTCATATATTTATCCGTTTAAAAATATAAATAATATATTCTAAAAATTATATAATATAATTTATTTTCTACAAATAATTTTTAATAAAAAAATGTTTCATTTGTAAAAAATATATATTTTTATGTAAATTTAATATGTTGTATAATATGTTAACACATGTTATTATATTCAATAAACAAATATAAGGTCAAAAATGAAATCAGTAAAAATACTAATTATATTACTAGTTGTAAGTTCAACATCATTTGCTAAAAGCGGATTAGAACTAGGTATTTTTGTGCCGTTAGGAATGAGCATAGGAATACATTACTTTAATAAACCTCCTTCAAATTTTACTAAACAGCAAACTAATAACTATAATACTTACATAAGCAATAATACAAGAACTTCACATATAGGTTTTGAAGCTGGGGTATTATTTCAGGCAGGATACAGATTAGAGCTTAATAGAGATATAAGTTTTAGTTTTATGGGAGAATTTGGATACAACAGAGATACATTTAATTACAGACTTAAAGATGACAATACAAACTCTTTAGCTCTAAAAATGCAGCATTATAAATATTATAGTTTTGACAGTATAGTTATTGGAGTATTGCCTAAATTCAATTATAAAAGATTTTCTATAGGTATAGGAGCAGGAATGAAAATTTTTGTTCACGGTACCATTAATGATTCGTACTATAATAAATTATTAGGCTATAGTGATGAAACTATAAAAATAATTAATACCAAAAACTACAAAGACTATTTTTCAAGTAATATAATACCATATCTAAAATTAACATTGGATTATGCAGTATATACATCCCGTAAATTTGATTTTGTTATAGGCGGATATATTAGCTATGACTTTGCTTTGAAATATAATGATAAAAGTAAAGGCAACAATCAGCTTAACAATCCTATAGAAAATATATCCAGTCTTGATATAGGTTTGCAGCTTGGTACTAAAATAAGGCCAATGAATTAGAAAATATAAAATAAGGTTATAAACAGAGAAAATTATGAAAAAATTATTAAATATATTTATAATAGTATTATTAGCATCTGGAACTTTATTTGCTAAAAGCGGTTTAGAAATCGGTATATTTGTACCGTTAGGAATTGGAGTTGGAATTAATCAATATGCTTTAACAAATAATAATGCTACTCAGCAGCAGCAAGAAAACTTTAATGCAGCTGTTAAACAGGCCAATAAAAACTCAGGTGTTGGTTTTGATGCTGGGGTTTTATTTCATATAGGATATAGATTTGACATAAACAGAGATTTCAGTTTCAGCCTGCTTGGTGAAATAGGATATACTCATGATGAATTTGTATTTTATAGAAAAAGCGGTGATAAGATTTATAAAAATGATTTTAACTATATGTTTGAAAGTCTTGCCTTTGGTATTTATCCAAAATTAAATTGGAAAAAATTTTCATTTGGAATTAATGCTGGTATCAAAGTACCTTTATATGCTAGAATAATATCATCATATATGAATTATAATACATTATATATCAATAGAAATATAGAACATTATAATGCATCACAAATGGAAAAAATATTCAGCAACCCTATTATAATACCTTATCTAAAATTTTCAGTAGAATACTCTATTTATACTGATAAAAAATTTGCTATTGCTCTAGGCGGTTATATAGGAGGAGACTTCGGAATGACATTAAAAAATCCTACACTTAATAATAATCAGGCTCTTGCCAAAATGACAAAACAAACAATATCCAGCTTTGATATTGGTTTTCAAGCAGGTATTAAGATACTGCCTTCTAATTAAATTATATTGGAGAAATATTAATGATAAAAAAATTATTTATACTTAATTTATTATTGTTATTTATGTTTGGCTGTAATAATAACATGTTAAAACCTGATGATTACAGCAAAGAAACTATTAATAAAAAATATCCTTATTGGCAGGTAGGAGTTGCTAACTTTCAAATAGCTAATAATTTAACATCTTATGCTACAATAACAGTTGAAGAAAAACGTTTTATATTAAGATGTATGGCACTTATTAGAACAGCTTTAAATTCTGATGAATTTCCAGCTGCAGTAAAAGCTAAAGGAAATCTAACAGCAGCAGCAAATTACTCTTATGGAAATTTTAGTATTAAGGCTGGAGAAGCATACAATCCTGATAAATTAACAGAAGTAGTACGTACATTAAAATATAACTTCACCTATGAAAAACTAAAAACAGGAGGAGCAGGTTTAGGTACTGTAGGTGTATCAAGATATGCAAGATATTGCGGAGGTCAGCCGGCAGATCAAATACCAACAGCAGATTGGGTAGGATTTGAAAATGATAACTGGATAAAATGGTCAGGGGATAGCCCATATGGATATGCTTCTTTTTCAGGATTAATGTTTCATGAACATATGCATAATATTGGATTTACTCATAACGATGTTAATAAAGATAGTAATGTACCTTACGGACTTCAAGATGTTGTGCAACAATTAATTGAAAGAATATTATATAAAGATTTGAAGGATAAATATGCAAGAGAATTAGATGAACTTACAGCTTACTATTACACTGAATATAAAAATTTATTAAGAGAAGATAGTATTTTCGATCCTAATATAAAATAAAAGTTGGTTATTATGATAAAAAAATTATTTACACTTAATTTATTATTGTTATTTATATTGGGATGCAATAATAATGTATTAAAGCCTGATGATTTCAGTAAAGAAACTATAAACAAAAAATATCCATATTGGCAGGTTGGTATAGATAGTTTTGAGATAGATAGCAATGTAGATAAATATACTGCTATCACAGTAGATGAAAAAAAATATATGTTAGTATGTATGGCTCTTATTAGAATGGCTGTTAACACTGAGGAGTTTGTAAACCGTGTAAAGGCAGCTGATTCTCAATTAGGCTCTTCTGTAAATGACAGCTATAATGGACACAATCTTAAAATAGGAGACAAATATGATGCTCAAAGAGTTATCGATTGTGTTCGTTCTCTCAAATATGATTTTGGATATAAAAAAAGAGTAGGAGTTCCTGCAGGTACTGGAGTTGGACCAGTAGGTAAATCAAGATATCTTCGTTATGGACTTCAGCCAGAAAATGAAATACCTATAGGTGAATGGATAGGGTTCAGCACAGGTAATTGGGGCAGTTTAAATGATGTTTTATTTGGTGACTATTTTACTTATATGCAAAGTCAAAAATATGCTAATACAGCAGGTTTAATGTTTCATGAACATATGCATAATATAGGTTTTCACCATGTAGGACAATATGCTGTTCCTTATACTCTTCAGAATGTAGTAACTGGAATTTTAAATGAAATATTGTGGAAAGATTCAAACATGAGAAATAAATATTCAAAACAGATTAATGAACTTATAGCTTATTATCTTACTGAATATAAAGATTTATTGAATGAAGATAGTATTTTCGATCCTAGCTTAAAATAATTATAAAAAATGAAAGGGCTAGTAAATCGATCACCAGCCCTTACTTAATTAAGCTTTTCTATCAATCTAATTTATCACCTATTACTTTTCCATTATTATCAACATAAACTTCTCTGTTATTACCTAATTTTAATTTGTAGCTAAGATATTCTTTACTAATTTCTAATACAGCAACACCTTTGTATTTTGCTTCAACAGCTTGCATTATATTTGCAGGTATAAATGTTGTAGGTAATGGTTTATTATTAGCAGATACATCAGTCCAATTTCCATCCTTATCAAAATCAATTTCTACACCGCTTTGTAATTCAGCCATAAAACTATTTCTGTCTTGTTCAGCATATACTATAGGATCATTAGCAAAATTAGCTTTGATAAAATCCTGTGCAGTTTTTGGAAGCTGATTTGCTTGTATAGGTATGTCAGCTCCAAATACAGTAGCGATAGATAACATCATTACAGATGCTACTAAAATGATTTGTTTTAATTGTTTTTTCATAAAAAATGCTCCTTGTTGTTTAATTGTTATATTTATAATATAATACATAAAAATAGATTTGTCAATATTTTTTACCTAAATTTTATAAAAAAATTACATTTTTATAGAAAAAGTAAAATATAGGTAAATTATTCTATTATAATTGTAAATAAAATATTATATTATAATACATTTTTTACTATTATTTTACTAAATATACAATAGTTTTACAAAAATCAAGGAGTTAATATTTAAAAATAAAAAAGCTAGTATGAATAAATAGTTCATACTAGCTTTATATTAAGTAAAATTTTATTAATCTAATTTTTCTCCCATTAGGTTGCCATTATTATCAACATAAACTTCCATTCTATTAGCTAATTTTAATTGATAGCTATTATATTCTTTGCTTATTTCCATTATAGCAACTTGAGGATATTTTCCTTGTACTGCTTTCAAAACATTAGCTGGTATAAAACCAGTAGGTAAAGGCATTTTAGAACTTACATCTGTCCAATTACCGCTTCTGTCAAAATCAATTTCTACTCCACTCTGTAATTCTACTTTAAAACTATTTCTATCCTGTTCAGCATAAACTATTTGATCAGACGGGAAATTAGTTTTCACAAAACTTTGAGCATTTTGAGGTAATTGATTTGCTTGTATAGGCATATCAGCTGCAAATACATTTGAAATAGATAATACTGTTAAAGAAATAATTAAAATAAAAATTTTCATACTGTTTCTCATTAGTAGCTCCTTTATCCTTTATACTAATAAAACAAAATAAAAATCTCTAATGTAAAAAATATATAAATAATTGTTTATTTTTTTTAATTTTTAAGATAGAATATTTCGACAAAATAATGTATTTGACTTTTTTTAAAAAAATACTAAATTAAATAATAAATGATATAAAAATGGAGGGTACATGGAACATAATATTATAGACGGATATAGAAAAATAGAAGGAAATTATCCAACTTATAGAGAATATTTAATACATTTTTATTGCAAAGATTGTTCTAATTTTTGGGCAGTTGATGATAAAGAGATAAATATATCAGAAGATGATGATATAACACAAATTGATGATATTATAGAAGACTCTGTATCTCATTGCCCTATATGCGGTTCTACAAATATAACAAGAAGCAACAATAATAGGTAATATGTAATTTTAATTAGGAGAGATGGTAGTATCTTTATTATCATCTCTTTTATTTTTTATAAATTCAATCATTTCTTTAGAATCTATATCCGATGCTATACTTAAAGCGTCTTTATCATCTTCATTTTTTATGTATAAATTAGCACCTTTTTCTATTAATAACTTTGATGCTTTTACATTATTGTTTTTCAATGCTATAATTAATGCACTATCTCCCCTAACATCAATATCATTAATATTGGCACCATTTCTTATCAAATAATCTATAGTATCAATGGCACCATCTTCTGCTGCATACATTAATGGGGTTTTATTACTAAAATCTTTAGAATTAATATTGACCCCAGATTCTAAAAGCCTTTTTATTTTTGGTAAATCTCCATATAAACATGCTATATGTATACTTTCCTCAGAATTATCTATTTTTATATGTCTAGCAGCTTTTTTTAATATAGGCCATAATATCACAATAGAAACTATTACTATTATAATTATAGTATTAATACTCATATTTTTATCCAATCATAAAAAATATAATAATATTTATTATATCATATAACAATAAAAAACCATTACCAGTAAAACAGGCATAATATATCATTTTTTAAATGAAATTATCTTATCTACCTCATTTTTTGTATCTATAATAATATCTTTTCCCTTTAATTGCATAGCTCCTGAAAATATAACATAAGGTATATTTAGTGCTTTCAATAAAATAGCAGCATGAGACATAGGGCTTCCATTTATAGATATTACACCTTTAATATTCTGTTCAATCTCTGTTACAATAGAAGCGTATATATTATCAACTATTAATATAGTATTTTCTTCTTTAGGCAAATCTAATCTTATATCTAATAAATATTTCAATACTTGATAAAGAATATCTTCTATATCATATTTTCTCTCTTTTATATATCCATCATCCAAAGCATCAAAACTTTTAAATATATTTTTCATAACCTTATTATAAGAATATGCCGCTGAATATTTTTTATTTTCTATTAAATCGTAAACTTCTTTTAAGACATAATCATCAAACAACATAGATATGTAAGTTTCAAATATTAAATATTCATTATTTTGTAAATTCTTATCTTCTATTATGCTTTTTTGTTCTAACAAATCTTTTTTAACATTATTAATAGCAAGTATAAACTTTTCTTTCTCAGCTTTAGGATCTTTTATATATTCTTTTTTTATATTTACTCCAAAATACACATACAATGCAGTTCCAGCAGCATAACCATCAGAAACTACTATTAAATTACTATCTATATTTTTTATTTTTACTGTTTTATTTCTAGTTTCAAATTTACCATTAACCAAATATTCAAATCTTTCCAATACTTGTTCAGCATCAGGACCTTTTGCATATATTTCCATTACATCGCCATATTCTATATTAAGCAATGTAACTTTTGTTATACTATCAGCAGATACTGGAGCTTTATGCTTAGTTTTATTTGATATGTATACTAAACTTTTAGAATTGGCTATTATATTAATAAACATAAATACCGGTCTTGCATGGAAACCATTTTCAAGTAAAATCTTATATTCACCTTTTACATAATCTTTAAACTCTATATCATTTGAAACTTCGCCAGTATTATAATCTAATTTATCTTTTACATAAAATATTTTAGGAGTTAAACTTTCTATAGCCTCAGATACAACTTCATCTAATGATTTATTAAGAGATGATTGTATTGCCGCATTAATACCGCCTTCTATAAATGGTGCCGATGTCATTCTTACATTAACTGATTTTTCTTCATCAAGCATAGATATTGCAAGTTCTGAACTTATAAGTGAACTTCCTAAATCGCAAAATATTAAAACTCCATCATCTGAATATACGCTCTCTATGGCATTAAAAACATCTATTGAATCTGTACCCATTTCGCTGTGATTATCACCAGTTCCTCCAGAAAAAGCCATTTTTACATTTGTATTTGTTACTTTCCTTATATAATCAACTGCTGTTTTAGCAAGTTCATAACTATGTGAAACAAATATTAAACTAACCACATTAATTCCTTTTTATTAATTTTTATAAAACATTTATTAATTCTTTTATTAACATATAAGAAGATGTTGCTCCTGGATCTTGATGCCCTATGCTTCTATCCCCTAAATAACTAGCTCTACCCTTAGTTGCAAGCATATCTATAGTAGATTTCATAGCATTTTCTGAAATATTCAAAATATTATTTTTAAACTCTTCTAAATTTTCATTTGTTATATCATTATTTTTTGATGCAAATTCTTTTATAGCTTCCAATGTAGGATAAAAAGTATCAAGCATAGTTTTTTCACCAGCTTTTGATTTTCCCAATGCTGCTATGGCATTTGTACCTTTATTAAATATTTCTAATATATCTGACAAAGATAACTCTTCTTTATTGGAAGAAACAATACTAGCATTAAGAAAAAAAGTACCATATAAAGGACCTGAAGAACCACCTACATTTTTTATAAGCAAGGTTGCCGTTTGTTTAAATATAGACGATATACTAACATTTTCATCTAAAGAATTAATCATATCTCTTACGAAATTAAATCCCCTATTCATATTTATTCCATGATCAGCATCCCCTATATCAGAATCCAACTTTGTTAAATAATCTTTATTTTCTTCATAAACATATGACAAATTCATAAGCCATTCTTTTATTTTAGCCTTAGTATACATAATATTACATTCCCCATCTTAAAGCTGCCGTATGTACTGGATAATCCCACAACTTTAATATTTCATCATTAGCTTTAATTAAACTAATAGAAACACCAGCCATATCTATAGAGGTAACATAATTACCAACAAGATTTCTTACTATTTTTAATCCTTTTTTTACAGCAATTTCTTCAACTGCATTATAAAAAAGATAAAGCTCCATTAGAGGGGTAGCCCCCATACCATTAACCATACAAATAAGTTCATCATTGTTTTTATAAGGTATATCTGAACATATAGAATCCATCATAATATCTGCAATCTCATCAGCAGTTTTTATTTTCATTCTCTCTCTTCCAGGTTCTCCATGTATTCCGATACCCATTTCTATTTCATCGTCAGATATATCAAATGTAGGTTTACCAACTGCAGGTACTGTACATGAAGTTAAAGCCATACCCATAGAACGTGCATTATCTTTACAATAATCAACATATTCCAAAACTTTATCTATATTATCACCGCGTTCAGCAGAAGCTCCGCATATTTTTTCAAAAAATACAGTAGCTCCAACTCCTCTTCTTCCTGTAGTATATAAACTGTCTTTAACCGAAACATCATCTTCTATAATAACACTTCTTACATCAATATCATCTGCTTTGCAAAGCTCCTCAGCCATTTGAAAATTCATAACATCACCGGTATAGTTTTTAACTAAAAATACCACACCATTACCGCTATTAACAGTCTTTGCTGCCTCTTCCATCTGATCTGGAGTAGGAGAAGTAAATACAGCTCCTGGACAAGCAGCATCCAACATACCATACCCTACAAATCCTCCATGCAATGGCTCATGCCCGGAACCTCCTCCAGATACTAAAGCAACTTTTTTATTTTTATTAATCCTTGTAATAAAAATAGGATCATAACACACATTGATAATGTTATTATGGGCTTTATGCATACCTTTAAGTTCTTCTAATATGATATTATCTATATTATTTATAATCTTTTTCATATATGGCCTACACATTATGGATATTAGTTAAATACATTAAAAATATAAACTAATATAAAGTATAATAGAAATAGATGTTTTTTCAAGGCATTCTTTAAGAATTTGTATAAATGTAAATAAAAATTTATGATTATAATAAATATAAATTTTATAAATTTACTTGCAATTATTGAATAATAGAGTATTATTAGTAGAACTTAATATATTAAGGGGTTGTATAATGCTCAAGAAAATATTTATTGTAACATTAATGTTTGCATTTTCTTTAACATCAGTTTTTGCTCAAGAAACTACTACTACAGAAACAACAACTACTACTCAAGGTACTAAACCAAGAGAAGAGCTTTCTCAAAATTTTGTAGATGCTTTAGCAAATCAAGATGAAAAACTTTTGATCTCTGCTATAGAAAGCGGTAGTCCTCAAGTAAAAGCTTTATGTTTCAAAGCTTTAAGTGAAAAGGGTGCTAGTTCTGAAAATTTATTAAACGCAATTAATAGATATGTAAGTTATGGTTTAGATAGCACTTCTCCACAAAATTCTGATTCTATGGTTCGTTACCAAGCTTTACAAGCTGCTAAAGCTGCTAAATCAGAAAATTCTGTTAGATATATTTCTCAAATGTTATATGCTGAACAAGAAACTTCTAACATTATAGCTGCTGCTCAGGCATTAGGTGAAATAGGAAGCGTTCAAGGTGTAGCTCCTTTACTTTACCAATTAAGATTAGCTAAAACTCAAGGTATAGTATATGAAGTTGCTGTAGCTTTAGGTAAAATAGGCGATCAGGCTGCTTTAAGTGATTTAATAGATTTAGCTCAAAATGAACAATATTATATTGCTGTTAGACAAGCTGCAATTGATGCTATTAAAAATATTAAACCTTCTTCTTCTAATGGAGGCGGTGAAACTACTACTACTGAAACTGATACAGCTGCTCAATAAGAATATTATTAAAATTAAAAATAAAAAACCTATCATTAATTTGATAGGTTTTTTTTTATTTTTATCATTTTTTTTATTTATATAAAATTATTATTTTGCGATAATATAGCAATTAGGTGTATACTATAACTTGATAAAATTAAAATTCCTTGTTATAGTATTATCCAATTTTATAATGATAATTAAGGATTATTGATGATAAAAGTTGATAATATAGTTAAATATTATGGTGAACATTTGGCATTGAAAGGAGTTTCCTATACTATCAATAAAGGTGAAGTAGTAGGATTTTTAGGTCCAAATGGTGCTGGAAAAAGCACAATGATGCGTATTATAACTGGATATCTTCCTGCAACTAGTGGGTATGTTTATTTAGATGATTATGAGGTTTATGACAATCCTATAGAAATAAAAAAGAGAATAGGATATATGCCTGAAAATGTTTCTTTATATACAGAAATGACTGTTATAGATTATTTAAGGTTTTGTGCTAAATTAAAAGGAATACCAACTAAACATGTAAAAACAGCATTAGAAAATACAATAGAAATAACAGGATTAACTAAGTATAGAAATAGAATAATAGGTCATTTATCTAAAGGTTATAAACAGCGTACAGGAATAGCACAAGCAATAATACATGATCCGGATGTTTTAATACTAGATGAACCTACTAGCGGACTTGACCCTAATCAATTAATAGAAGTAAGATCATTAATTAAAAGTTTAGGCGGAACAAGAACTGTTATACTTTCTACACATATATTGAGCGAAGTAGAAGATACTTGCGAAAGAGCATTGATTATAGACAGCGGAGAGTTAATAGCTGAAGACACAATAGAAGGGTTAAAAATGGCTATGGATAGAGAAATATTAGGAGGAAATATAGAACTTAAAGTAGCTAGCAGATACGAAGACGCACTTCTATGTGTTAGAGAAGTTAATGGGGTTATACAAGCAGAAAGTAATTCTTATGGTGATATTATAATAGAATGTGAAAGAGGCAATGATTCAAGAGCAGCAATAGTAAAACATTTAGTTAATAATAATTTTGATGTTTTAGAGATAAGAGCTAAAGAGAGATCATTGGAAGAAGTATTCATTTACTTTACTGATAAAAAGAAAAATGAAGACTTTGATAAATCAAAATATATAAAAGATGATATTATAAATAATAAAACAGAAGTAACTGAAGAAAAGAATGATTTATAAATAACAATTAAAGAGGTTAATAATGAGAAACATATATGTTATATTTTCAAGAGAGATTCAATCCTTTTATGTATCGCCTTTATACTATATATTAGGATTTATATATTTAGCATTAACAGGCTATTTTTTTACTATAGAGGTTTATTATAGCAGATTAGCTGTTATGGAAAACACAATGTATAATATTGGTTTCTTTACAATATTATTTCTTTCAATTCTTTGTATGAAATTAATAGCCGAAGAGAGAGCATCAGGTACTTTTGAGCTTATAATGACTGCCCCTATAACTTCATTACAATATGTTATAGGAAAGTATTTATCTGTATTAGTAGTATATGCTTCTCTTCTCGTTATGACATTTGTTTATCCTATACTTCTTATGATATTTGGAAAACCTGATATAGGAGTAATATTTAGCGGTTATTTAGGTTTATTCCTTCTTGGAACTGCTATACTTGGACTTGGATTAATTGCTACAAGCATATCTAAAAGTCAATTAGTAGCTGCTATTTTAGGTGTATCTATGGGAGTATTTGCCTACATAATAAACTGGCTTAGCGAAATGTTTACAGGAGCAAGTAAATTATTAAATGCCATTTCTATAACAACATACTTTTCTGATTTTACTAAAGGTATGGTAGATATACAAAATGTTATATTCTTTCTTATTTGGGCTGTTGCTTGCATATCTATTTCAACTATGTTTGTAGAATCTTATAAATGGCAGTAACAAATAAAGGTTTATAATAAGTGCATAAAATACTAGAATATACCCAAAATAATGATTTTGATAATGTAAAAAAATGTTTGGAAGAGGATAGCACTTTGGCTGACAGCAGGGATGAAAATTCAAGATTTACATTATTAATGATTTGTTCTAAAAAAGGGTATTTTGATATAGCAAAAATTTTAGTAGAAAGCGGTGCAAATATTAATGCAAGAAGTAAAACAGGTATTACTGCATTAATGTTTGCCTGTGCTGAAAAACAAGTTCGTATTGCAAAATATTTAATAGACTCTGGTGCTGATGTAAATTTAAGAGACAGACCTTTATTTTCTGCTTTGCTTTATGCTTCACTTACAAAAGAACATGAGATAATAAAAGCATTAATACAAGCAGGAGCTGATGTTAATGCTAAAAACTTTAAGTTAGTAACACCTTTAATGTTTGCCTCTGGAATAAACGATATAGAAACAATAAAATTATTAATAGAAAATGGTGCGGATATAGAATATAAAAATAAAGATGGAGAAAGAGCTTTAGAATTCGCTATTCGTAAAGAACAAAAAGAAGCAGTAGATTATTTAAAAACTATTTCTAAATAACTTTGTATTTTTAAAAATACAAATAAAAGAAATAATTATACTTTCTAATATTAAAATAATAGTAAATATCACAGTTCCAAGATATATTTGATTATCCTTATCTATAAACGCCGTTAAATCTACTCCGTAAGTATTTATATCATATAAAAGCATAATAAAGAAATAAGCACTAATTAATATATTTATAGATACAAATAGAATAATATGAACTTTATCCAATAGTTTTCGGTCTATATGAAAGTATTTAATTAAAAAAATTTTTATTATTTTTATAAAGTAATAAAGAATAATAAATAATAAATAATAATAAACTTATTAAACTTTGAGCTATTAATATTGGGCTAAACATTATTATTTCAAATATTCTTACCATCATAATTTTATTATACTATACATATGTACTTTGTCAATTATAAAAATATTTAACATAATTATTTATAATCTGTTATATATGTTTGTAAATTTGTTACGGATATTGTTATGGAAAAATATTTGATTTTCATATTTATAATATTAAGTAGTATATCATATACACAATATAATATAGCAAATAAATATGATATTAGTAAAGAAGAAGACAGACTTTTTATATATTCAGAGAATGGTAATTATGAGGGAGTTAAAGAATTATTAAAAAATGGAATAGATGTTAATATATTAGATAGCGATAAAATATCTCCTTTAATGCTTGCTTCATTCAATGGACATGAAGATATAGTGAATTTACTCATAAAAAATGGTGCTGATATTAATATTTCAAATAATTTTGGATATAACGCTATTATGGCAGCAGTATCTCAGGGACATTTTAATATTTTTAATATTTTATTAAAAAACGGTGCTGATATTAACAATATTAATAATGATGGAAATAACATCTTGATAGAAGCTTGTTTTTCTAAAAATATAAATATTATAAAAAAAATAATAGATTTAGGCATAGATATAGATCATCAAAATAATATGGGATACAGTGCCTTAATACAGGCTGTAATAAATGGATATGATGATGCTGTCAATGTTTTACTTGACAATTATGCTGATATAAATATAAAAAGTAATGATGGAAAAAATGCTTTGATGTTTGCTATTATTAGAGAGAATATTAATATAATTGATATTTTACTTAAACATAGTCCTAATATTAATGTATATGATAATAATTCAAACAGTGTTTTAGATTATGCATATGACACTAATAATGAAAAAATTATTAATATGATTACAGAATATTACGAGAATAATAATTTTTAAAAAATTCTATTTAGTTATCATAATTTATTTTTTTTATTAATTTCAATCCGATAAATAATCTACCAAATATCGGGATTTTTTAATGGAACAAGAGCAGAATTTTATAAAAAATGATGAAAATTATGAAGCCCCAAATGAAAAATCCTCATCAAAAAGTATTATGTTAATCTTATTGCTGTTCATATCTATAGTAGCAGGAATATGCTATTGGATTTATAACAGAAATAGTTCATATTATAATAATTACATTACAAATGTTTATAGTAACTCTGCCTATACATTAAGCAACTTTCAGATAAGCAATAAAAATGATATTTTAAACAGGTATAATATAAAAAAGAATTTAGATTATCTTATGGATATAAAATATGATGAGTATATAGCTCCTCATGTTAATAACTTCAATTCAATAATAAATAACAATCCATTATTAAATTTAGATACAAGAACATTAATTATTATATTTGCAGGAACTATATTAACAATTTTAGCTTCCATATTTTTATTCAGAGGAAAAGAATTAGAACCATCAGAAGGAAATACAGAAAATATTGAAATAGAAAACAACAAAAAAGGAGATACAAAATCAAAAGAATTTAATGATATAAACTCAAATGATATTATAGAAAACAATGATAATAAAATAATAAATACAAATTATGACGGTGATAAGGTTGTTCTTAATAATTATTATAAATACAATAAAAATGGAGATAATGTCCTTTGGAATGTTGTAAAAAAAGACAAAAATAAAATAAATGAAGAAAATGATATAAAAAAATTATCTATTATGGCATTAAGAGAAATAGAATCAGGAAATGATGAAAAAGCAATTAATTTGTATACAAAAATCCTAGATATAGATAATGAAAATGTGCATGTTCTAAAAAACAGAGCATTGGTTCAAAGCAAAAAGTATCAAGAAACTTCTGATAACAAATATTTTGATTCTGCTTTAAAAGACTATAATCAAATTATCAATATTAATACACTTCAAGAAGAAGATAATACAGATGCTCTTAAAGACAGGGCTGTACTTTATACAAAAAAATATCATTATACTTCAGATGAAGAATATTTTAATTTAGCTTTAAATGACTATAATAAGGTTATAGAAAATAATGATAATACAGATGATTTAAGTACATTACTTATATATTCAGATCTATATAATGAAAAATACAAAAATACACATGATAAAAAATATTTTGATATGTCTTTAGATAATTACAACAAAGCCTTAAATATAGATAAGAATAATACATCTATCTACATAAATAGAGGATGGTTATATTTAATTGATTATCAAATTTCTAATGATATAAAAAGTTTAAATAATGCTAAAAAAGATATTGAATACGGACTTAATATAGAAAAGAATAATTTTTATCTATTAAATAACAATGGTATAGCATCTCTTTACAAATATAAATTAGAAAAACAAGTAAAACTTTTAAAAGAATCAGAATTTAATTTTTTAAATTCAATAAAAAATAATAAATCTATTTCTGTACTTGCAGAAAGCTATTATTATTTATCACTAGTTTATGAAGAGTATTCAAAACTATCAACCATTACAGCAGAAAAAATGAAAGAATACACAGAAAAATCTAAACATTATTTAGATGAAGCTGTAAAGTTAGGTTATAAAGATGCTGTAAAAACTGCAAATTAAATAAAAATAAATTGGAGAAATTATGACTGTAGAAGAGTTTTGCAGTAAATATACTGTAAATAGAGAAAATACAAATTCAGAAAAATGGGAAACTATTAAAGATAAAAGATTTAATGCTTCAGGACTTACTCCTATGTGGGTAGCAGATATGGAATTTAAAGCTCCGGATGAAATATTAAATGCATTGCATGAAAGAGTATCTCATGGAGTATTTGGATACACAGTTATTTGGGACAGCTATTTTGAAGCTTTCTTTAATTGGCAGAAAAACAGATACAATATATTTTTACAAGAAGATTGGATTTTCTTCTCTACGGGTTTGGTTACGGCTTTATATTGGCTTGTAAATGCTTTTACAAATAAAAATGATAGTGTAATAATACTTACGCCTGTTTATTATCCTTTTTCAAATGCAGTTAAAGATAATGAAAGAAAATTAATAACTGTTGATTTAAAAAATGATAATGGAATATTCTATATAGATTTTGATATGCTTGAAAAAAAGATTATAGAAAATAAACCTAAACTTTTTATTTTCTGCAATCCGCATAATCCTGTAGGAAGAGTTTGGACTGATGAAGAAATAGATAAAACTTTTGATATATGCAAACGCCATAATGTTTATATAGTTTCTGATGAAATACATCAGGATATTAATTTAGGTATTAAACCTTTTCTATCTGCCCTATCCATAAAAAATAAAGATAAATATATTGACAGATTAATAGTATTAACTTCACCTTCTAAAACATTTAATTTAGCATGCCTTTTAAACTCTCATATAATAATACCAAATGAAGATATGAGAAATACATATACAAAATACATAAATACAATAAATAAAACAGAGCTTAGTTTAATGGGTATGATAGCAGCTGAGGCAGGATATAGATATGGAAGTGATTGGCTTGATGGTTTATTAAAAGTTATTAAAAGAAATTATGAATATATAAGAGATGAATTCAAAAAAGAAGTACCAGAAATAGTAACTTCCCCTCTTGAAGGAACATATTTGCCGTTTTTTGATTTAAGAAATATAATCAATAAAAACAGAGTGAAGGAGTTTATACAGGATGACTGTAAAATAGCTGTAGACTTTGGAGAGTGGTTTGGAGATAATTTTAAAGGTTTTATAAGAGTTAATATAGCAACAGATTTTAAATATATAGAACATTTTGTAAAGCAAACTGTTTGGCATTTAAAAAACAAAAGCTATAAATAATTCATTCACCGCTTACTCTGCTGCATATACCTTCTAGTATTATATTATAATCTTTTGTATTTTCTATATTAAGAAGATGTCCTGCATTTTCTACAATAAATAAATCTTTATCCGGTGCTGTTATAGTTTCAAAATATTTTTTTACTAATACAGTAGGAACCTGCCAATCATTAGCTCCGCATATAAAAAATATAGGTATATCAAAGTTTTTAAAACTGCTTGTATCATAGTCTATCAAATAATTTATTATATTCTTATTCAATTTTAATGTAGAATTAAAAACATCTTTAAATGAAAAAACAGGGCTTTTATGAATAATAGCTGAAAGTTTATCATTACCTTCATAGTATCCGGCTAATTTATATTTTGCCTGAACTTCTCTAAAATCTTTAAACATCTTAAAAACATTATCTTTATTTATACAATATGGATAATCATGCAGTTTATTTAATTTATCAATATATTTTTTATTTCCGCTTTTTTTAACAATATCAAAACAATAATCAAAACCTATCTTCTCCCCTACCCTAAAACTCACAACCTGTCCCATTCCTATATATGCAGAAACATAATTTTTATATTTCTTTATAAACTCCATTCCTAGAACACTACCCCATGAATGCCCTAATATTATAATATGCTTAGTATTATATTTAATTCTTACATAATCAATAGTTTCTTTCAAATCATTTATAAGCGTTTCTAATGTTATACTATCCGGTAATGATTTGTTTTTTATTTGAGTTTTTCCTGCACCTCTTTGATCATAATAAATTAAATTATAATTCTGAGTATTTGAATGCATTTTATATAAAAAATAACTTTCGGTTTCTCCAGGTCCTCCATGAAGAAATATCAATGATGTATTAGATTTCTTTGGGTAATGTATAAAATACTGCTTTATGTTATTTATATCAACATATTCTTCAAAAAACTCATCCATTTATTATGATCCTATTATTTTATATATTAATTATATAATATAAATAATAATTACTGTCAACAATTTTTATAGTAATACTAAAAATATGTATTTAATATTTAATTAAATTTTATTTTTTAATGTATTTTTTAGCATTTTCTAAAATATTCACAATATCATTATAGCCTTTTGATCTTGCCATATCTAAAGCTGTTCTATCTCTATAATCTTTGGCATTAATATTCGCACCTTTAGAAATTAAAAGTTTTATAATTTCAAGATTGCCATTTTGTGCTGCATACATTAAAGGTGTTTGATATTGATAATCTCTTGAATTTACATCGGCTCCATTTTCTAATAAAAATTCTGCAGATTCTAAATTATTAAAAATCAAAGCATGCATCAAAGCATTAATACCATAAGCATCTTTATCATTAATATCAACATACCTCATCAACTCCTTTATTCTTTCAATATCGCCTTTTTCAGCAGCTTTAAAAAACCTATCTTTTGCTAATGCTCTATCTAAAGAATTATGTACTTCTTTATCTTTTTTTACAATTTTATTTCTTTTCACTTTACTTACATATTTAATATAATTGCTGGCAGTAAATACAAAACTAAATGATAATATCAAAACAAACAGTATAATAAATACTTTATAATTCTTTTTTAAAAGAAATATTACAGAGTTTAGTATAAGTAATAAAGCTATGATATTAATAGTATAAAATAAACTATTTCTATTATAAAATATCATCATTGAAAAAGAATAAATAATAATATTGACAGATGCAACAATGATAATAACTGCAAATATATTTATTATAGCTTTTAATCTATTACTCACCATTGATTTATTATAAACTAAAAATCAATTAAATAAATAATCCAAATAATGCTCCTTATTTATATACTCTTTTATATTATTATAATCAATATTTATATACTCTTTTATATTATTATAATCAATCAATATTTTTTCATATCCATCATTTTTCATTACTATAACCCCAATATCAGTAATAAGAAATATTAAACTATTTATATCATTATAAAAATTATTTGGAGCATTATATTTTTTTAATAATTTTTCAGTATCGTTCACTAAATCTTTCAAATAAGGAGTAACTAATTTTTGATTATTCAAATCATAAATAAGAGAAACATTATTTATAATAATTTCTTTACTGTTTTCTATTTTAGTAAGTCTTTTATATATACAAATAGTTTTTTCATCACAGTATAATATATTAAAAGCATATAAATATTTAATTTGAATAAAATATTTTCTTAATTCAGAAACAGAATTTTTTTTCAAAAATGAATTAATTTCATCTGAAAGCTCATTTTCTTTTTTATACTGAAAATCTTTTGAAAAACTAGATTCACCGTTAATATCAGAATTTATTTTTTCTTTATTATCTATAAATACATAATAAAAATTAAATAAATAACTAAGAATTACGCTTAATTCTCCATAGTTTTTTAAATATCCAAATTTGTATATATTAAATTTTTTTATATTTATTTTAGGTTCATCTATTAATTCAAAAACTCCTTCTATTTTTTTGGAATTAATATCCATAACATATTCAATCTTTGAAAGATTTTCAGTTTTTAAATTTATCTCTGAAATATTTTTTCTTTTTAAGCTTATAAATTCTTCTTCAGTATAATAATTAAAAATTTCTATTTTACTGCTGTTTCCTGCAATTTTATAAATACCAAAAAAATCTGCATTATTTATAAAAATTTTACCAGTATACAAATAATGAATACCTTCATCAATATTTTCAAATTTATTGCAGTAAATGTATATATTATTAATCTTATCTTTAAGTATGGTAAAAATTATATCCTTTATATAAAAATAAGGACGATATTTATTTTTCATTAATAATTTAAAAATAATAATTAAAATAATAATAGAAATAATCAAAACAAAATATTCGTTATATAATATACTTTTCATCTATTAAACCTCATTTGCTATTATAATGTATCAAGTCTACAAAAGTTATAAGTCCTATAAACTTTATTGAAAATAAGTGATAAAAATAATTTCTGAAAATAAAATTAATTAATATAATTTATTCTTTATTGTAATGGTATTTGCAAGAAGTGATGATTAAATTATCATTTTCTATATGATAAACTAATCTATGCTCTAAATTAATTCGTCTGGAATATATATCTTTTTTATCATATTTTAATTTTTCAGGCTTACCTATACCAGAATATGGATCTCTAATAATATCTTTAATAAGTTCATTAATCTTCTTTACAATCAATTTATCATTAGATACCAGAACATATATTCCTGCCAAGCTCTTTCATTAAAAACTATTTTCATTTTTCAAACTCTTCAAGTTCTTCTAAAGTCTTAACTATAACTTTTCCATTAGCTTCCATATTAATGGCTTCATCAAGATATTGCTGTTCTTTTATCATATTAATAATTTTTGTTAGATTTTCTTCTGGCATATTATCTATAATATTTATCAATTCTTCTTTTACTGTCATAATTCTTCCTTAACAATTACTCATTAATAGTATAAATAATAATTAAAACAAAATCAAATTTTTAATTATTATTTATACAATATAAATTAATTAAATAAATAAGCCAAATAATGATCTTTTTTTATATAATCTTTGATATTCTTATAATCAATAAATATTTTTTCATATCCTTTTTCTTTCATTACTATAATAAATGAGTCAGTTATACCAAAAATTAAATTATCTATATTAGAATAAAAATCACTAGGGGTATTATATTTTTTTAATAATGCTTCAGGATCATTTACTAAGTCTTTAAGATAAGGGCTTATTAATTTTTGACTTTCCAACTCAAATGTCATAAACATATTATCTATTTCAGAAAGTTTTAGATCTTCCAGCTTTGAAACTCTTTTATATAAAGATATTGTTTTATCATCATAGTATAATATATTAAAACTTTTAAACTCTTTAAGTTCATTATAATAATCATCATAATTATCAATATAATTTAATATACTCTCATCCATTAATGATTTCCAATGTCTGTTTTTAGACTCTTTTACATACGATTCAACTATATCCTTATTTTCATTTATTTTATCTTTCAAAAACTCATCTGAAAACTCTCTAACTCCATTAATAGATGAATTTATTTTTTCCTTTCCATTTATAAAAAGATAATCAAAATTAAATACATTGCCAGAGAATATTCTCTCAGAACTGAATAAAATACTTTTGTCATTATACAAACCCAATATGTCTGTATTATGCAGTCTTATTATTTCTGCTTCATCTTCTCTTATAATTTCAAAAGTTCCTTCTATTTTTACAGGCTCTCTTAAAGTTTTTTTATATTATCACCAACATAGTCAACGATACTGTCATAAGGCTTAAACTCAATAACATACTCAATTTCTGATTTTGATGTATCATCTAATTTTGTCTTGAATTTTATTTCAGCAAAAGTTTCAGGCTCATATCCATAAGATCTATTACCCTCTGATGAGTGTTTATTAATTAAAATTGGATTATCTTTATCATAATAATTATTAACTCCTATTCTTTCAGATGAAAAGTAAACATCATTTATAATAAAGCCATTATCATTATTTATATATACTCTTCCTAGATATGGAAATACATTATCTTTAGGCAAGTATAAATCATTATAATCATCATTTTTTTGTGTTCATAAGCATAAACATATATATTGTTAACTTTATCTTTAAGCATGAAAAAATTATTTTTATAAAATTTTACAGGATTTTTCTTAGCCTTATTTTTAGGTATATTAATAATTATTATGACAGCAGCTACTAAAATCACTACTGCCAGCAAAATTATTATATCTTTATCTATAAATTTAGTTATTAAATTTTTCATTGTTTCTATGTTCTCCTATTATTGTTATGTTCGCCTACGCCTATAATAAGCTAGTGAGTAAACTCACTAGCTGGCTTCGGCTCACTTATTAATTGTTATACTAGTATTGCCTGAAAGTACCTCTATACTGACTTTGTCCGCATTTTGCGAAGTATAGAGAATGGCTCTGCGCGCTTTTATTATTGTTATGTTCTCCCACACGAAGTGCTATATTTTAACTTAAACTAATAGTTTATACCTAAACAAATATATTTTGTCAATTTTATTTTTTATATTGTTATTGTTTTCGTGGACTAGCCCCCGAACCACCACTTCTTTTGTTGCCACAGGCGAAGCCCGCCTACGGCAAGAAGCAAGAAGGCTATATTTGGGCTTTAATTCAACAAATTATCTTACATGTAAGACAATTTTAGTATGATTTAATACTAATTTTATCCTTGCACTTTTTGCAACTTTTTGCGGCGGGAAAAAGTTGAATAAAAAATTAACAAACTTAAAATTTTAAGTGTATATTCGCATTTTATATTTTACACTATGCACTCCGCATTATATAAAAATTAATTATAAAAGCAATTATTGCCTATCAAAAAAACTAAATAAAGAATGACTTCTATTTAAATAATTTTTTAAATCAGCTGAAGAAATAAATATTCTATTTGCAATTTTTTCATGTGCATTTTCTAAATCATAATCCTCATCGCTAAGAATTAGATTTGTGTATTCAGGCATTACTATAATTCCCGTATCTGTTAAAAGAAATATTAAACTATATATATTGTCATAAAAATAGTCAGGAACTACATATTTAGACAATAATTCTTTACTATCAGCAACTAAATCTCTTAAATAAGAACTTATACTTTTTTCTCCGTTTAATTCAAATATAAAAGAATGATTCTTTACTGCAGCTTCATTTCTTCTTTCATCTGCTTTTACAGTTCTTTTATATATACATATTAATTCGTCATCATAGTATAATATATCAAAGCATCTAAAGTCTTTAAGTTTCTTATAATATATAATACCAATTTCATCAGCATAATAGCCTTTATTTTGGTCATAATGATGGAATTTTTCTATAATAAGCTCTTTATTTTTTAATTCTTCTTCAAGTTCTCTTCCTTTTTCTTCTTTAAAATTTTCATCAAAATTGTAAGCTCCGCTGATAGCTGAATTTATTCTTTCTTTTCCTCTAATAAAAGGATAATTGAAATTAAATAAATAATTAGTGAGCATTTTTCTTACTTCATCCATACCTAAGTAAGATGAATCTAATACCTTTGTAAAAGTAGTCTGTTCTACTGGAATATAAAAATCTTTTATTTCTATTTCAGGCTTTCTAATAACTTCAAAAACTCCTTCTACTTTTCCTCCTTCAATATCCATAGTATATTCAATTTCTGATGTTCTTTCATAATCGAATTCTCTTTTGAATTTTATCTTTAATAAAATTTCTCTAACTTCTTCTTTTGAACTCCAATTATCAAACTTAAATTCTCTCTTCCATAAAAAATCATATGTTAGTTCATCATATTTAAATTGCTGTTTTTCTAGTCTTTCAAAATATTCCATATCATAATTGCGGTAAACATTAATTTCATTATTATTTAATTCATTAGTTTCGCGAATTACTAATTTATCTCCTGTATTTATAAAGATTTGTCCTGTAAAAGAAGCAAAATATTGACGTGCAAATTGATCGAAGTCTATCTCTAATAAATTATCAAGTTTCAACTTATGTTTTTTGTACCAGTAATTATAATTATTATCATCTTTATATTTATAGCAATTAATATATATATTATTTACTCTATCTTTCAGCATAAAAAAACTTTTTTCATATACAGATATTTTGTTTTTAGCATACCATTTCTTTGCTTCCTTTTCAATTTTAAATAAAAAATACACATAAATTACTCCTGCTACAAAAAGAATCTGTAAAGTATAATTAACAAGTATAAACTTTAATGTTTCTATATTATCCATTATAATAAATACTATAATATATAATATCATAAATACTCCTTATTATTACTATGCTTGCATCGCCTAAAAATACCTCTATACTGACTTTGTCCGCATTCTGTGAAGTATAGAGGTGGCTCTGCTCGCTTTTCGCCGCCACCATATAATACTTACTTTGTGCTTATTTGTTATGTTCCTCTTTTATTGTTCTTATATAACTTAACTACAAATATATATAAAAATTAATTATCAAACTAATTCTTTTCTATTAAAAAAATTAAATAAATAATGAGTTTCATTTAAATAATTTTTTAAATCATTTGATGAAATGAATATTCTTTCTGCAGTTTCTATATTTGGGTTTTCTAAACACTCATCTCCATTATCAAGCTTCATATTTGGATATTCAGGCATAACTATAATACCTGTATCTGTTAAAAGAAATATTAATTTATTTATATTATTATAAAAATTATCAGTAAGTTCATAATTAGATAATAATTCTTTACTATCAACAACTAAATCTCTTAAATAAGAACTTATACTTTTTTCACTCTCCAATTCAAATATAAGAGAATGATTTTTTACAATAAGTTCATTAGTTTCTTCATCTACTTCTACAGTTCTTTTGTATATGCATATTAATTCATCATCATAGTATAATATATCAAGACATCTAAAGTCTTTAATTTTCATATAATATGCAATACCAGTTTCTTCTAAAATACCAGAAAATTTATCTAAAATAATATCTTTATTTTTCAATTTCTCTTCAAGCTCTTTTCCTTTTTCTTCTTTGAATCTTTCATCAAAATTGTAAGCTCCGCTGATAGCCATATTTATTTTTTCTTTTCCTCTAATAAAAGGATAATTGAAATTAAATAAATAATTTGTCATCATTTTTTCTATTTCACAAGAAGCAGGTATGGCTTGCTGTTCAATCGGAAGATGAAATTGTTTTATTTCTATTTCAGGTTTTCTAATAACTTCAAAAACCCCTTCTATTCTTTTGTTCTTAATATCTATAGTATATTCAATTTTAGATGTTTTTTCATAATCTAATTCTTTTCTGAATGTTGCTATTGTCAATTTTTTTCTATTGTCTGCTTTTGGCCAAAATTTACGAAAACGACGGAATATTTTTGGCTCACTAAGAGAGCGTTTTTTTTCATGTTGGTTTAGAAACATTTTATTGAAATATACAGTATCATAATGATGGTAAACTATAATTTTTTCACTAAGTAATTCAGTAGTTTCATTAATTATTAATTTATCTTCATCATTTAGAAAAAATTGACCTGTAAAAGTATCGAAATATTGATGTGCCAAGATATCAAAATGGAATATAGCTTTGAATTTTAATACCAGCTTAAGTTTTCGGAGGTATTTATCATACATCTTTTCATTTATAGTATCATAGTTATATTTATAGCAATTAATATATATATTATTTATTTTATCTTTCAGCATAAAAAAATTTTTTTCATGTATCCATAATTTATTTTTAGGGTACCATATATTTACACTTATAAGCGAATATAACATATAAATAGCACCTATAACGTAATAACCAACAATAGCAGTAAGAATAACAATAGCAATAGCATATATTACATTATTAGTTATAACATTAAATATAGATATTATATTTTCTATCATAAAAACTCCTGTTGTTGTTAGGAATAAACTCGCTTAATATAAGCTGACAACTAAAGTTGAGAGCTGCTAGTTTATTTGCTTTAAAAATTATAATTTGTAATACTAATAAAAATATAAAAAAATTATGTTTTATTATCATTAAAATACAAAATATAAAAATTAATTATCTCCTACTAAAAAAATTAAATAAATAATGACTTTTATTTAGATAATTTTTTAAATGCTCTGTAGGTATAAATATTCTTTCTGCAATTTCTTCATATTCATCTGCAGAATCATTAACATCTAGATCAGGATATTCAGGCATTACTATAATTCCTGTATCTGTTAAAAGAAATATTAATTTATTCATATTATTATAAAAATTATCAGTAAGTTCATAATTAGATAATAATTCTTTACTATCAGAAACCAAATCTCTTAAATAAGAACTTATACTTTTTTCACTCTCCAATTCAAATATAAGAGAATTATTCTTTACCATAGCTTCTTTACTTTCTGCATCTGCTTCTACAGTTCTTTTGTATACGCATATTACTTCATCATCATAGTATGATATATCAAGGCATCTAAAGTCTTTAAATTTCCTATAATATATAAGACCAATATAATCTAAAGGACAGAATATATCAAAAAGAGCATTTTTATGGTTCAATTTCTCTTCAAGTTCTTTTCCTTTTTCTTGTTTGAATCTTTCATCAAAATTATAAGCTCCGCTGATAGCCATATTTATTTTTTCTTTTCCTTTAATAAAAGGATAATTGAAATTAAATAAATAATTAGTAAGCATTTTCTTTGTTTCATCAACTCCCAAACCATCATATTTGTAAGACAGTTTATCAGGAAAACTCATCTGTTCAATTGGAATATAAAATTGTTTTACTTCTATTTCAGGCTTTATAACTTCAAAAACTCCTTCTATTTTTTTATTTTCAATATCCATAGTATATTCAATTTTAGATGTTCTTTCATAATCTAATTCTTTTCTGAATGTTATAGTTGTAAGTTTATCTCTTACATCTTCTTTTGAATACCAACCCTCAAATTTAGGTTTATCATTTGGATTAAATTCATAATATTGAAAAGGGGTTTCTATTTTGTATTGTCTGTAATATAAATCCTTAAAATATTTTTTGTCATAATCATGATAAACCGGCATTTCATCTATGTATAATTTACTAGTTTCACGAATAATTAATTCATCGCCGTTATTTATAAATATTTGACTTGGGAAACGGTCAAAATATTCATTTGCAAAACCGTCAAATTGTCTTTTGATTCTACTTTCATCTTCTGCCCAATTATTGTTTAATGATAGTATATCCTCCATTTTAGAATGGTGATCGTTAAACCATTTGGCATAAGCATTATCTTTATATCTATAGCAATTAATATATATATTATTTATTTTATCTTTAAGCATAAAAAAATCTTTTCCATCTACTATTATTTTATTTTGAGAATACCATTTTTTTGAACGCTTTCTTATATACATAAAAATAATATAAAAAATAACAATAAAAACTAAACCTATAATAAATTTAGTATTTTCATTTTGATTCAAGAGAAAATCAAATATATTATCTGTCATAATAAACTCCTATTGTTGTTATGTTCGCCTCAGCTTAATATAAGCTAGTGAGTAAACTCACTAGCTGGCTTCGGCTCACTTGTTTTACTTGTTATGATTGCTAGCAATAAACTCGCTTAATATTAGCTGACAACTAAAGTTGCCAGCTGCTAATTTATTGCTTTAAAAATTATTTTTGTTGCTATGTTCGCCTTTTATTGTTGCTAGCAATAAACTCGCTTAATATTAGCTGACAACTAAAGTTGCCAGCTGCTAATTTATTGCTTTAAAAATTATTTTTGTTGCTATGTTCGCCTTTTATTGTTGCTAGCAATAAACTCACTCAATATGAGCTGACAACTAAAATTGCCAGCTGCCCGTTTATTGCTTTAAAAATTATTTTTTATTTTTATACTCGCATTTTATTATTTTTTTTTGCGATATGCATATAAATCCATTATTAAAAAAATAATAAAGTGAATAAAATTTTAAAATACAATTTTTCATATAACTTCCTATAGTATGGTATTATAAAAAAATATTTGATTATGTCAATACATACGTAATTTTTTAAATTTACCGGTTTTTTTTATTATTTTTTTGCAAATTTACAATACGGCAAACTGTAGTATTAAATCATGCAAATTATATATTATATAAATAAGTCAATTGAAACTACACTTTAAAAAACAAATTTAACTAAAAAATTTCAATTAATTAAACAAATAAGATAAATAATGATCTTTCTTAATATGATCTTTTATATCGTCTAAAGGGATAAATATTTTTTTATGTCCTTTATCATTCATCAATATAATACCAGCCTCTGTTATAAGGAAAAGTAAATTATCTATATTATTATAAAAATTAGAATTATGTTTTTTTAATATTTCATCAGCATTATTAACAAAATCTTTAAAATAAGGACTTATTAATTTTTCATTATCTAAATCAATTATGAGCGATATATTATTTATTATAAGATTATTATCAGATTCTATTTTAGAAAATCTTTTGTATACGCATATTGTTTTATCATCAAAATAAACTATATTATCAGCATTATAAAAATCTTTAAGTTTGTCATAATATTTAATTTTTATATCATTAAATAAAACTTTATCATGTTTCTTTAAAATCTGTTCAACATTTATCTTCAATTCGTTTTGTTTCTGAGAATATGGTTTATTATCTCCGTTTATATATGAATTAATTTTATCATTGTTTTTTATATTGAAATGATATAGATCAAATAAATAGCGAAGAATATTTATCAAATGATTAGATTTTGCTATCTTTTTAAATATTAATTTTAAATATTCTACCTTAATATCAGGATTTCTATTTACTTCAAAAACTCCATTCATAATTTTAGAATCAGATACTTCCATAATATAATTAATTTCATTTTTATCACTATTTATAAAATCATAAAGAGAACAATCAAATTTTATGATAGCTTTTTCATTTCTTTCTATAATAATATCATACCAGCTAAAATATTCTTTATCATTTTTTTTATTATCATTAAAATCATAAATAGAAATATAATTATCCATAAAATTACTGAGTATATTATAATACCCTTTTATCTTATCATTATTTATAAATATATTTCCAAAACAACCACTAATTACAGATAATAGTCTGCCATAATAACCATAACAGTAAATATACATATTATTTACTTTATCTTTAAAAGTTATAAACGTTACTGTCTTTTGATAAATATCAGGAATATATCTTTTTTTATATGCTTTAATAAAAATAATAATAATGGCTATAAGAATAGCTATAAGAATTAAATATTTACCAAATACCAATTTAAAATAATATAAAAAATTATCAGTTTTAGCTCCGTTTAAAACCAATATAGCTGCTATATCTTTATTACCTTTATCAAGTGCTATTTCAAGCCCTTTGTCTAAATCCATTTTGAATTTATTTCCAAAGAATAAAAATTTCTTTTTTAATAGACTTTTTAAGATAAACTCATTTTCTTTATTAACAGCTAATAAAAACTCATCATTTATATCATCATCGTTTTTATAATGTTTCAAAATAATTTCAACAACATCATAAGCATAATTATCTACAGCACTGTAAAGAGCTGTTTTACCATTAATAGATTTTTGATAAACATCAGCATTATTTTCAAGTAAGAACTCTATTATATCAGGTTTGCCATTATATTTTGAATAAGTATAAAGCAAAGTATATCCGTCATATACTCCGTTTATATCATACTTTTGTATAAACTTCTTAACAGCTTCTAAATTCCCATAACCTTCTGCAGCATTTTGATATCCATATTCTAAACTATCTATTCCTATAACATTATATTTTTTATAAAATTCTATTTTTTCTTTTAATACTTTTTCTGCTGCCTCTTTAAACAAGTTTTCCATATATTCTTTAGGTTCTTTTGCCATTTCTTTTAATTCATCTTCATTTGTAAACATTTTATCAAAAAGATTTTTATAGTAATTAGTATCATATTCCTCTGAGTACAAAAAGAAAGATGTAAATGTTAATAAAACAAAAGAAACAATTATTCTGCAGATATTTTTTTTCATAAACTCTCCCTCTATTTAACAAATAATAATATATTACTATGATAAGCACGTCAAGTATATGAGAATTATTTGACAAAATGATTCTTTTATTATACTATTTTTTGTATAAATATAAAATCCTTTTTAGGGGTTATTATGTTCAAAGATGAGTTAAATTCTGTATGCAATGCCTCATTAACAAAAATAAATCTATTAAAAAATAATATACTAGGCTACTTTACAGCCTCAATGCTTGCCGGAATATATGTCGGTCTTGGAATAATGCTTATATTCACCATAGGAGGCTTGCTTGCAGATTTCAGCGGAACTAAAATAATAATGGGAGCTTCTTTCGGAATAGCATTAAGTTTAGTTGTGATTGCCGGAGCAGAATTATTTACAGGAAACAATCTTGTAATGATAATTGGATTATTAAATAAAAAAGTTACATTTTCTGATACAATAAAAATTTGGATAGTAAGCTATTTAGGTAATTTATTAGGTTCTATAATTTTAGGTTTACTATTTTATTTAACAGGACTTTCTACAGGAGCTATTGGGGAGTTCATAGTAAAATCAACTTTAACAAAAATGACTTTATCACCCCAGGCATTATTATTTAGGGGAATATTATGTAATACATTAGTATGCATTGCTGTATGGTGCAGTTTCAAATGCAAATCAGAAAGCGGAAAATTAATAATTATATTTTGGTGTTTATTTGCATTTATAACAAGCGGTTATGAGCATAGCATAGCAAATATGAGTTTAATGACTGTAGGATTATTAACCCCGTCAGAACTTAATGTTAGTATTTCAGGATATTTTTATAATTTATTTTTTGTTACTATAGGAAACATGATAGGAGGCATATTTTTAGTTGCCATTCCTTATCATCTTATAGCAAGAGATAAAAAAAATATTAATTTATAGGAGTATATCCGGTTTCTTCGATTAAATACTGACCTTGTTCTGATAATATAAAATCTATTAGTTTTTGAACATTAGGATTTTCTTCCAAAGCTCTTTTAGTTGTTATAGTATAAAAATCATTAGCTAATTTGTATGTTCCATTTTTTATATTTTCTCTGTTTGGCTCTATATTATCAATAGATATAGTTTTTATTTCATTATTCTTTACCATTTCTGTTGCATAAAATAAAAATGAATAACCTATAGCATTTTTTCTATTTCTATACTCACTTACTATATCTATTACCTCAAACATTCCTCCTATTGTTGTTTCTGTATCAGGTGCCATTATATCATTCTCAGCATTCATTGAAGCCATAAATCTTATAAATGCACTTTGACTTCCGCTATATTTATTTCTCTGATAGGCTTTTATTTTCATGTTATCTCCGCCTAATATTTTCCAATTATTTATTTTTCCTGTGTATATGTATTTTATATTTTCTTTTGAAAGATTATATATTTTATTTTGAGAGTTTACAAAAAATACAAATGCCTCCTTTCCTATTGGCGTTAATATAAGCTCCCTATTATTTGTTCTAGCTTCTTCTATTTCTTCATCTGAAGGTGCAGCACAAAATATTAAATCAACCTTATCATAAATAAGATTAATATAAGCATCATGTGTTTTTGAACATAAAACATAAGCTGTATCATAACTGCTGTTTGTTGCTCTGCCATAATTAGTTTCCATTACTCCATCAGTATTAGTTTCTATATATTCTTTAAACGGTACATATTCTAAAAACATATTAGTATATTCATTATTTGTAAATGTTAGCTTATAGACTGCATTTGCAAATGATGAATAAAGAGGAAATAAGGCAGTAGCTCCGTCTAATCTTGGAAAATTATTTGTTATTATTAAACTTGGTTCATTTGTGAGTTTCGCTATTTTTGAATTAGTATCATTTCTAATATCATCAAAAGGATAATATAAATAAAGTCCTATATCATTACTAACTCTTGTAATTTTCTTTTCATAATTATTATAAAGAATGATAGAAAATATACTTATAAATAAAACTATTGCAGTAGATGAAAATATAATGATAAATCTTCTATAGCTCTTTTTTATAAATAGCATAATAGAATTTACTATGAAAACTATAGAAGCTATAATTATAATATATGCAATATTCTGTTTAAAAAGTATCATTATTAAAGAAATTAAAATTGATAAAATAGAAATAGGTATTAAAATAATAGCAAGTACACCCATACCTGCTTCTAATTTTTTATTCACAATGTTTTCCTAAGTAATTTTTTAATCACAATTTATAATATAATAAATAAAAATAATTATCAATATACATTTATAATAAGTGTTATATTTATATAATTAGAAATATTTTATATTGCTATTCAAATTTGAAATATTATTAATAAAACATTTTATTATATTATTCGTATAACATAATAATTCAATTTCTGATATCATAGAAGTAAATATGTCATATATGTTTTAAAATACAAATTTACCATTTAAGAAATATACAATTCTATTAGTATCAACTAATATATTATTTCCATTCATTTATTATTTATTTTTGAAATTCTAATGGATATTATTTAAACCACAGTTAAAATTATTTAAATCATTTTTAATAATTTTATTTTGTTTACCTAATAATAAATCATAAAAATCTATTATCTGTTTTTTGATTTCTTATCCATACAGACAAATCCAAAATTTCCATGAGAATTTCCTATAAAATAAGTTACTCCTCACCTATACTCATAGGCATAATAATATAATAATAATCCTCTCTTTCTATCTCTTTTACCATAGTAGGACTAGAATCTTTATTAACCATAAAAGTAACTATTTCAGAATCTATTTGTTTAATAACATCTTGAATATAAGTATAATTATATGCAATTGAATGCTCTTCTCCTGAGTATTTTATATCAATCTCTTCTAAAGACTCACCCATTTCTTGGTTTATACCTTTTACTTTTAATGACTCTTCAGAAACAGTTAATATCATTCTCTTTGAACGCACATCATTTATCATAGGAACAACACGTCTTATGGCATCAAGTAAATCATTTTTGTTTACTCTAAAACTGTAAGCAAACTCTTTAGGTATAACCTGTCTGAAGTTAGGATATTTTCCTTCTATAAGACTAGATACGAAATCATATTTACCAACTTGGAAATAAACCTGCTGACCATCAACACCCATTTTTACTTGCTCTACCTCATCATAGTTAGCAGTTACTAATATTTCATTTAATACCTTAGGCTCTATAATTATTGAAAAAGAACCGCTTTCTACTCCTTCAAATTCTCTTTCTATTACAGCCATTCTTCTGCCGTCAGTAGCAACAGCAAGAAATTTAGAATCAGTTTTCTCAAAACAAATACCTCTTAGAGCAGGCTTAAAAGGCTCTTTAGCTATTGAGCTAATAGTTTTATTAATCATTGTAACCAATTCTTTTGTAGGAAGCATTATATAATTAATATCTCCATTACTCTCAGGATAAGCAGGAAAATCATCAGTTTTCATACCAATAATTAAGTGTTTTGTTTTTCCATTTTCAGATTCTATATTTATTTTTTCATTTTCTTCAACATTTATAGTTATAAGTCCATCAGGCATCTCTTTCAATATTGAACTTATTTTTTTTGCATAAACAGCAACAGAACCCTCGCCTTCGCAGTCATCAAGTATTATTCTGCTTCTAGCCCAAACTGATCCATCAGTAGCAGTTAATGTAAGCATATTGCCTGCAAGATGAAAAAGTACATTACTTTCTATATTATAAATTACTTTACCTTCAACAACATTTTCTGTAACACCTATAGATTTTACTATATCCTTTTTTAAACATCTAAATCTCATTGCTTCCTCTTAATTTATGTATTTTTATATTAATCTTTAATTTGCAATAATTATAATAGTAGATTTTAATTTTAACATTAAAAAGTATTTTTTACAATATTTTTTTATATTAATGCAGCTGCTAAAAATATCATAGATTCGATAAATATTCGTATATATCTTTATATCCTTCATACTGTGCTATATCTAAAGGAGTAAGAGAATAATCGTCTTTAATGTTAGTTTTTGCTCCTAATTCTATAAGAGCAGCAACAGCATCATATTTATTATAATAAACTGCCCAATGAAGTGCTGTTCTGCCATTATTATCTGTCTCATCTATATTATCAGTATGGTTTGCTATTTCTTTTATTATTTCTTTATCACCGTTAAACACAGCATACATTAAAAGGGTTTTACTATCATTATCTCTAATCTTATAATCTATGTTATTCCTATTATCTCTAATAAGTTTTTTTATATCATTGATAGTTAATTTTCTATCTTCATTCAAAAAAGATTTCATTATAACAGTAAGTCCGGCATCATCAACTTTATTTATATCATTTGTAAAATTTAATTGTTCATTATATTTCTTTTCATAAGTAATATGTAATATCACAATTAATGTAATGAATATAATAAATACCAATATGAATATATTATTTGAATTTTTTTCTTTTGTCGATATTTTTTTTATTGTATTAGATTTCTTTTTTTTCATACATATATACTCATACAAAATATATTTTATATTATAACTTTAATGTAATTAAAAACAATAAAATACACTTGAAAAAATTATTTTTTATCCTATACTCAATATAGTAGTATTCTAAACAGTAATATACAATTAAAGGAGATATAAAATGGAATTATTGGCTCATATTTTAGCAACTGAAACAGATGAGGAATTTATTAAAAAGCTGTTAAGCGAACTCTTTACTAAGGATGAGCAAGATATGATACAGCAAAGGCTCAGGATAGTCACCTTACTCAGGAGAAAAATGCCGCAATATGAAATAGCGAAACATCTTAATGCAAGTCTTTGTTCTATAACAAGGGGTGCTAAAGAACTAAAAAAAGATGACAGTGCTTTAGCTATAATAGTAGACAAATATTTAATACATGATAAAAACTTTCAAGAATCATTATCCAAATCACAGTAACAACAAACTAATCTCATCAATATAATTAAAATAATACTTTTTTATAGATAAATACTCATTGGATATATTAAAATATTCATTGTTATTATTTACTATTTTTTGGTATTTTAAATAAAAGTTTTCATTAAACATGCAATTATATTTATTTATATTTATTCCTTTTACTGTTCTAAGTGAAAGGAATATAAATTCTTTTTTTCTAGTATCTTCATCTAAAAATTCTTTATCTTTTACTGGAAGTTTATAATTATATAAAAAATTAAAATAATCTTTAAGTATTTTAACATTTTCATATCTTGTATTATCATAACATCCAACAGCAGACACTCCCAAACCCAAATAATCTTTTAATAACCAATAATTACTATTATGAATAGATTGAAAACCTATTAATGAAAAATTTGAAACCTCATATCTAATTAATCCCAAATTTTCCAATGTATCAGAAGCCTTTTTATAATATATTACAGATTCTTCATCGCTTGGAAGTATATCCAACCATTTTTTTTTCAATGATTCTGTAAGTTCCAAATAATAAAGAGAGGCATGTTTTACTTTAGGAAGCAAGTCATAAGAGAATAATATATCATCTTTAATTTGATTTTCTGTATTAAGAGGCAATCCGCATATAAAATCAAGAGAAATATTTTTTAAAGATGATTTATTTATTAATCTAAGTGCATTTATAATATCTCTTTTTTCAGTATGCCTATTTATAATAGATAAGCTTTTTTCATTGAATGTTTGAATTCCAAATGAAAGCCTTATATTAGAAACCGATTCTAAAAAACTAATATATTCTTTGTTAATATCATTAATATTGCTCTCTATAGTTATTTCTTTAATATTTTTAATCCCGTTATGACTATAAATTATATTTAATACATTATCCAATAAATATTTTAATAAATCAGCACCTAATACAGAAGGAGTCCCACCCCCCAAATATATAGTCTCAATTTTTTGATTATAATTTTTTATTCTCAATTTAAATTCTATAATCAATGCCTCTATATATTTTTTATATATATCTTCACTGTTCATGTTAACAATAGAATAGAAATTACAATAGCTGCATTTATATGTACAAAAAGGAATATGTATATAAAGTCCCGACATTAAACTATTTTAAGAAATCTTTTAAAGAATTATATTTTTGAGAATGCATCTTTCTTAACGCCTTTTTTTCTATCTGCCTAATTCTCTCTTTTGTAAATGAAAACATTTCACCTACTTCTTTTAAAGTTTTTCTTTCTTGATCTATACCATATCTAGCATTTATTATCTGTTTTTCTATATCTGAAAGATTTTCAATAGCAACTTTTAATTCTTCCATAAGCTCTTTGTTTGTGATTATATCTTCTACAGTTTTGGAAGTTTTATCTTCTATTGTATCTATAAGTCTATCTTTCATGCCTTCATAATTATATTCGCCTTCGAGAGAAATATGATCTGTACTCATAGACATAATATGAAGTATATCATTAGGATCTTTTTTTAAGATTGCCGCAAGCTCATTAACATCAGGAGTATATCCGCTTTTATAATAATATTGATGTACAGCACGCTCTAAATCAACCAAATCCATAGCTTTATTTAAAGGAAATCTTATTAATCTTGATTTTTCATTTATAGCTCTTAATATACTTTGTCTAATCCAATATACTGCATAAGAAATAAAATGATATCCTTTATCTGGGTCAAATCTGTCTGCTGCTATAATAAGACCTAAATTACCTTCGCTAATTAAATCCTCTAATAAAAGCCCGCTGTTTTTATATTGTTTAGCAATAGTTATAACAAATCTTAAATTACTTCTAATAAGTTTTGAACGAGCTTCAGCATCACCTTCTTTAAGTCTTTTTGTTAATTCTATTTCCTCTTCACGAGTTAACAATTTTTCTTTTTTGGCATCTGCAAAATATAAGGATATATTATTTTGTTCCTCTGTATTTGATTTTAAACTGCTATCTGCCATAATATTATACCCTTAAAAACAACAATTTATAGTGTATTATTTTAACTCTTTTTATATATAAAATCAACATATCATAGAATGTTTATAAATATCTATTGGCAAGATCATGCACAACAGAATGATTAAATGAATGAGACGATTTATTAGCTATTATTTTAGCTTTTATTGGTCTCGATAATATATATAAATCTCCTATTATGTCTAAGATTTTATGTCTTACAAACTCATTATCAAAATGTAATTTAGTATTTATTACTTTTCCATCACATAATAATATATGACTTCCTATCATTCCGCTGCCTGCCATGCCCATCTTTTGAGCATAATCTATGTTATCTATGGTATTAAATGATCTAGCCCTTCCAACTTCTTCCATAAATTGATCAAAGTTTTCAAATTTATATGTATATTGCTGAACTCCTATAGAACCAGCAAAATCAATACGCAAAGTTACTTCAAGTCCATCATAAGGAGAAAGTATAATATAAGTCTCATTATCATTAACATTACCATAAGTTAAAGTTTCATCTATAACTATTGGTTCTATATAATCATCCTGTTCAACAAAACCAGCATCTTTTAAAGCTTCGCAAAAAACTAAGGCAGAACCATCAACATTAGGCACTTCACCATCACATTTAACCAACAAATTTGTTATTCCCATCATATGTAATGCAGCCAAAAAATGCTCAGTTGTTTTTATATATCTATTTCTAGATATCAAAGCAGTAGAATTAACCGCCCCTGATTTATCTTTTGATAAAATATTATCATGAGAAAGTTTTATATGTGTATTGGTATTGATATCAACAAATACTATACCAGTATTTACCTCTGCTGGAACAAGAGTTAAAGCAGTTTTTCTTCCTTCCATTAAAGCAAAACCACTTACAACAACACTTTTAGCTATTGTTCTTTGAGGTACTTTATATCTACATTCATGCTTTTTATTTGAACAAACATTATTATTACTTTCTTCAGAAACATTAATATTATTATTTTCTTTAAAAACCTCATCACAGCTGGATAATAATTTTGAAATACTGATAGGTTTTTCTAAAAAATCATAAGCTCCTATTTTTGTAGCTCTAACTGCTGTTTCGACACCAGCATGTCCACTCATCATAATAACTGTTATAGATGGAAATTTTTCTTTAATATTAGATAATATATCGAGACCATCAACATCAGGAAGCCATACATCTAAAAATACTAAATTTATATTAGTATCATCTAAAATTTTTAATGCTTCATTATAGTTTTTAGCTATATATACATCATAACCTTCATCTTCTAAAATACTTTGACAAGTACTAAGAATATCCTCTTCATCATCTATAATTAATATATTCTGTTTAGTTTTTACATTCTGCATATTAACAATTCTTCCATTTATATAAATATAGTATATTAACAATATAAAATCAATACTAAATTTTATTTATTATCGATAAATATGTGTAATTTTCCTAAAAATATTATTTTAACATATATATAACCTTACAAATAAACAAATAGTTAATAAAATTATAAATTAATATATAAAAAACATTGTGTTTTTTATACTATAATTGTACAATATAGCATATTCAATATATAATTATTTTTTGAGGATATAAAGGTGAAAGATTTACTTATAGAAATATTGGTTGAAGAGATACCTGCAGATTTTGCTTATCCTGCAAGTATAAGTTTTAAAAAGATTATGGAAAATACATTAAAAAACAATGGTGTAAATTTCAAATCTATAGCATCATATACCACTCCAAGAAGATTATCTATTCTTGTTGAAGATGTGGAAGAAAAATCTAAAGATGAAATTATAGAATTCAGAGGTCCACTTTTTGAAAGTGCTGTAAAAGATGGTATTCCTACAAAAGCAGGGGAAGGCTTCTTAAAATCACATAATATTGATGCCAATTTAATAAAAAATATAGATGAAAATGAATCTTTTGACAAACCATATCTAAAAGATGTAAATGGAAAAAAATATATCTTTGTTAAAAAAGAAAAAAAAGGTATAGAAACAAAAAAATTATTTGAAGAAAATCTTGAGGATATAGTTTCTAATATAGATTTTAAAAAGAAAATGAGATGGGCTGATAAAGATTTTGCTTTTGTACGTCCTATTAGAAATGTGCTTGCTTTATTTGGAAATGAAATTATAAAAACTACTGTTGCTGGAATAGAAACTAATAATAAAGTAACAGGACATAGATTATTATCTCCTGAATTTGTAGAAATAAAAAATCCTAAAGATTATGAAAAAACATTACTTGAAAAACATGTAGTAGTTTCAAGAGAGAAAAGATTAGAAAATATAATAAATCAGTTAGAAAGTATTGAAAAAGAACATGGATATGAAGCTGTTTCTAAGAAAAAAGTATCAGAAATAGTTGTAGATTTGGTAGAAGAAGCATATCTTCTTACAGCTGAATTTGATTCTAAATTCTTAGAAGTCCCTAAAGAAGTTCTAACAAGTGAAATGATAGAACATCAAAAGTATTTCCCATTATGCAAAAAAGATGGTTCCCTTACTAACCTATTTGTAATAACAGCTAATCAGCCTAAAACTCCTCAGATAATAGCTGGTAATATAAGAGTGTTAACAGCTAGATTATCAGACGGAAGATTCTTGTATCAGGAAGATATTAAAAAAGGCATGGATGAGATGAATGAAAGACTCGAAATGCTTATGTTTAGAAAAGAACTTGGAAGTGTTTCTGATAAAGTAAAAAGACTTGAGAAAAATTCTGAACTTTTAGTAAAACTCTTAGGTTATGAAAAGTATAAAGAGAATATACTTAAAGCAATTAAGTATATGAAATCAGATTTAGTAAGTAACATGGTTTATAACTTCCCAGAACTTCAAGGTATTATGGGCGGATATTTTGCTAAATCTATGAATCTTAATGATGATATCGCATTAGCTATTAACGAACAATACAGACCTTTATTTGCAACTGATGATATACCTTCAAATGATATTGGTAAAGCTATAGCTATACTTGATAAAATGGATAATATTGTTGCTGGTTTCTATGTTGGAGATATACCTACAGGTTCTCAAGACCCTAACGCTTTAAGAAGACAGGCACTTGGTATTATCAATATACTTACAAAATCTAAAAAGCATGTTAATCTAAAAAAATTAATAGAAGATGCTATCAATTCTATGCCTAAAGATGCAAGAAACAACAAAAGTGAAGATTTAGTTAATGATATATTTGAATTCTTTAAATCACGTTTTGAAAATGATGTTGATTTTGCTAAAGATTCTATAGCTGGAGTTTTATCTACAGGAATAGATGATATGTATGATGCTTACTTAAAAATAGAAGCCATTGATGCATTTAGAAAGAAAAATGAAGAGTTATTCTCTAATCTTCTAGCAGTATTCAAAAGAATTAAGAATATGATTAAATCAGCTAAAGATGTTAATTTAGATGAATCTCTATTAAAAGAAGAGGCAGAAAAATCTCTTTATAACATATATAAAGAAAAATTAAATGAAGTTAATAAACTTATGGAAAATAGAGAATATGAAAAAACATTCGCTCTATTAGCAAGTTTATATGAACCATTAGATAAATTCTTTAAAGATATTATGGTTAATGTAGATGATGAAAAAATCAAAAATAACCGTATAGCTTTACTTTCTTCTGTAGATAAGATTTTTAAGAATATGCTTGATTTCTCTAGTTTGGTAAAATAATATAAATTATAATAGTAATGAGGCTTTATTAATAAAATAATAAAGCCTCATTTTTTATATCAAAAATTAAATTGATCATTCTAAATTATTGTAATTTTAGCTAAATTTAACATTTGTTTCAAAATGAACAATATGTTTGATTTATATAACAAAATAAATCTTATCAAATATGAAATCAATAAAAAACAAAAAATAAATAAATTTTACAATTGTAAAATTTATTACATATACTTATATTATATAACAAATATATTATAATTTTTAAGGAGAACAAAATGAAAAAAGTACTTTTAATCACTTTAATTGTGTCTGCTTTTGTATTTTCATGCGGTAAAACAGATACTGCTGCATCATCGACAACAGATACAGTAACAAATGAAGCTGGAACTATGAATATAGATTTCCAAGCAGTATTTGGAGAAAAAGCTAATGATGATAACAATTTAACACAAAATTCATATTTGAAAGTGTCAGGTACTTATGGAAATATCGATGCAAAAGTTGATGCTGCTACAGGAGCTTCTACTCCAGCAGGAGCTACTAAATCTTGGGATGCATACAGATACCAAAACGGTCAATTTGCTGACAATAAAATAGAACGCGGATTTGGATTCTTTGTATTATACGGCGTGTCACCAGCAAAAACTTACAACTTTGACGGAATGGTTACAGGAACTTCTCAAAAAATCTTAGACGGAACTAACGGACCTATGGTTACAGGTACAGGAGTTACTAAAGATGAAACAGGAGTAATCACTATAAGATATGCTCATGCAGGAGGACCTACTGTTTATCCTTGGGTTTATGAATTAAAATCTGATACTAATGGTATATTTAAAATAGGATATGGTTTAGAAAATAATAAAATGAGTACTTCTCAAATTTCTAATGACACAGATTTTACTAATATACAAATGACAACTGATAAAGCTAAAGACGGCATATCTTATTGGCAAGGTGATTTACAAGGTACTTTTGAAAATGATACTTTAACAATAAAAGGTACATTACAAGAAGTTAAATAAAATAAAAAAATAAAGGGCTTTATTTTGATAAAGCCCTATTATTTATATAATTATAATTGTTTTGTAAACATTATACCATCGCAATAACTTCCATCCTTTAATCTGTATCCATTCTTTATAACACCAGCCTCAGTAATTCCTAAAGAACGATATAATTTAAGTGCTCCTTCATTCAATGAAACAACCCCATTATACTGCAATACTTTAAAGCCAAGGTCTTTACATCTTTTAAAAGAATCAAGTACAAGCTCTCTTCCTATACCCTTTCCTCTCATATCAGCTCTTACACCATAAGTTGTATTGCATATATGAGAACGTCTTCCATAACCATTAGGGTGAATAAGATAATAACCTAAAACTGTATCACCATCCACAGCACATATAACATCTATTTCTTTTTTGAAAAAGGAATATGCCTCATCAAGTTTTAATGGATATTCATCAGGATAAGCAAGAGCAGATTCAACTATTTCATTCCAAATCTTAACAATTTGCTCTACATCTTTTTCCTCATAAGAACGTATAATCATTTAAATACCTCCAAAAATATTAAAATTTAAAATATTGTAATGTATAATAAAATATGATGCATGAAACTATGCATTAATTTGATTGAAAAATATTATAAAAAATCAGTATATTTATAAAAATGTATAATCATACAAAACCAAGCAACACTAAAATTTTAAATGCTTCCAAGCTTCATAAAAATGATGAACAGGACCATGTCCTTTACCTACACTGTCAATTTTAGCTGCCTCTAAAGCATTAAATAGATATACTTTTCCCAATTTTGATGCTTCCAAAGGTGTTTTACCATGAGCAATATAACTGCATATAGCAGCAGAAAGAGTACATCCTGTTCCATGAGTATTTTTTGTATCTATTCTCACTGCATCTAAGAACTCTTTATAATCTTTACTCATAAATAAATCTCTTGAAAGATCTCCTTCTAAATGTCCGCCTTTAAGCATTACATTTTTTGCTCCCATATTAAGTATATCATTGGCAGCATATATCATATCATCATCTGTTTTTATTTTTTTTAATGTCAAATCTTCCGCTTCCGGTATATTAGGAGTAATAATAGTTGATATTGGAATTATATATTTTTTCAAGCTATTAACAGCCTCTTCTAAAAGTAATCTGTCTCCGCTTTTTGCAACCATTACAGGATCAACTATTATTGGTATATTTTTAGCATTCTCATTTAAAAATTTAGCAACTAATTTTATTATATCGCTATTAAAAAGCATTCCAATCTTTATAGCATCAGGTATAATATCATCAAATATACAATAAAGCTGTTCTTCTATTGCCTTTATATCTATTTCATAACAGCTTTTTACACCCTGAGTATTCTGCACAGGTAAAGCAGTTAACACACTCATACCATAACAGCCCAAAGCAGAAAAAGTTTTTAAATCTGCTTGTATACCTGCTCCACCGGAACCATCGAATCCTGCTATAGTTAAAGCTTTTATCATTGCAGTATCCTTTATTTTAATTTTTCCATATATTTATCATATATAAATTTACATATTAATCTTGAATTAAATGCTGATAAATCTGCGTATTCTCCAGTATATTCATTTCCTACTTTTTCAAGTATATTAATAGAAAAAGTAATCTTATAAGAACCTATGGACATTGATGCGTTTTTAATTACATGTCCAATCTCAATATCTGCCTCTTGAGGCGGCATAATAAACTTTAATCCTATAGGCGACATTTCAACTATCATACCATGAAGTATTTGTCTTACTCCATCATGTCTGAATACAATCTTAAAATTATCTAAATCATTTATAACTATATGCTTTAATTTCTTCGGCTTTATATTAGCTTTCTCTAATAGCATATTAAACCTATTCAAAAAATCTTTTTCATTAAATGGTTTTAATAAAAATCCTGAAACCCCTATACGCATCATATTAGAAATAAATTCTTTACTAGGCTCTAGAACATGTATTATTACATGGACACCATCATACCTATCATCCACATAAATTTTTTCAAGTATATCTAATATTTCTGCATCATCCTCATTAGCCTCTATAATAGCTACAGGAAATGGTCTTTTTCCAAACATTGGAAGAATATTTTTTTTATCTTTTACTTCAACTACCTCATAACCTGCTGTTATTAAAATACTGATAAAACTATCTCTTATCTGTGAAGATGAATCATAAACTAATACTCTCATAAAATTATACCTAGAATTAATTATAATATTTAGTAATATTATAATATAGAAACAATTAAAATCAATAATATATAAAATTTTAATATTCCTAAACTTATACTTCTAATAAAAATAATATTAAAAAAAGTTGTTTTTTTTCTTTAATTATATATAATTAAAGAATGAAGATTTCAGGATATAATTTATTTCCTCCGCTGCTTGGACATATAAAAAATTGGTACAGCCATATTGATAGAATAAAAAATATGGGCTTTGAATGGATTTATATAAACCCTATCACATATACAGGTTTCAGCGGAAGTTTATATGCCACTAAATACTATTATCAATATAATCCAGCCTTTTTTACAAGTTCTAATCAAATTGAAGCAGAAAATGAATTAAAAGAATTTATAAAATACTGCAATGATAATAATATAAAAATTATGATGGATCTTTTAATTAATCATTCTTCTAAAGACTGCAGCCTTGTTCAAGAACATTTTGAATGGTATAAAACTAAAGACGGAGTATTGCAATCGCCTGGAGCTTGGGATAATGGAAAATGGATTGAATGGGGAGATTTGGCCAGTTTTAATAATAATGCAGATCCTAGCAAAGAAGAAGAAAAAGAAAATAGTACCGATAATGATAAAGAAGATGAGGAAGATATTATAATAGAAAAAATAATTAATCCTATATGGTTTTATTGGAATGATCTTATAAAACATAATTTAGATTTGGGATTCAGCGGCTTCAGATGCGATGCTGCTTATAAAGTGCCTAAAGAATTATGGAAATATTTAATAGATAATGCTAAAAAAATCAATAATGAAGCAATATTCTTTGCTGAAAGTTTAGGATGCTCTATAAAAGATACTAAAAACCTTATAAATGCCGGATTCGATTATATAGCAAGCAGTGCTAAATGGTGGGATTATGAAGGAGAATGGTTTATAGAGCAATATGATTTAGCTAGAAAAAGAACCAAACAAATAGCATTTCCTAGTAATCATGATACAAGAAGGCTTATAGAAGAATATGACGGCAATATATGGAGATTGAAACAAACATTCCTATTCACTGCAATAGTATGCGATATGTGGATGATAACCACTGGCGATGAATACGGTTTTATAAATAGATGCGATGTTGTGGGCGGAAATGAAAAAGACTATGAAAATATTAATTATGATTTGACTGAATATATAAAAAATATGACTAGTTATGTAAAAAATAATAATATACTTGCTAATTGCGGAAAAATAGTATCTTTGGATATAGAAGAAAATAAAAAATTAGAAGAATTAAAAAAAGAATGCGAAAATAATCAATCTCAAGAATGCCATAATGATAATGAAAAAGAAAACGATAATAAAAAGGATCCTTTTAGGAAATTTTACAAATATAGTTTAGATGGTAATGATAAACTTTTAATTATAGTAAATATAACCGATAAAAAAGAAAAATTGGATACTTCAAAATATGAAATAAGGAGCGATATATCTTTAGACAATAGAGTAGAAGATATAACAGAAACTATTGAAATATTACCTTACCAATTAAAAATATTTACAACTAGAGAAAGAGCATATTGGGTGTAGAAAGCAGATAGTTACAAGGTGTTTTATTATGGAAAAGAGAAAATCTATAGACAGTTTTTTTTTAGATCTATCTATGGGGCTACTTTGGGCAGAAAATACTAATGAAATAGATAGAGTTGTAGATTTGTTTTTAGAAAAAACTTGTCAATATTACGGTTTCGACTGCGGAGAAGTGTATTTCCCTAAAGGAGATTATCTAATTTTAAGAGGGGTATATGGTATTGACAGATACTATGTATGTAAAGTAGATTTTCCAATAGAAGCCAGTCATTGTAAAGAAATATTATATGAACAGCAAATATATATAGGAGCAAATATTAATCATACTGATATGGAAGTATTTTCAAATTATTCATCGATATTTGTACTTCCTATATTTTTTTATGCTAAGCCTATAGGTGTAGTAGCTTTTAGAAATAAAGAAAATAAAATAGATTTTTACAACAGCATAGTAGATGAAGTAAAAAATGTTATAGGTCATTTTGCTGTATATGCTAATAATGTACTTCAAAATGTAACATATCAGGAAAGAGATAAACAATTAAAATTGCTTAGAGAATTGTATATAAAATTAAGCGATGTTGATTATTTTGAGGACAATTTAACTCAATTAGCATATGATATAGCAAACATATTTACAGCAAGTAAGGCATTTATAAGACTTAGAGATGAAAATGATAATTTGTATACTAGGTCAAGTTATGGTTTTCCGGATGATTTTGACTATTCTATTTTTGATGATAAAAAATATATATATCAATATCTAGATAATAATATTTATTATATAAACAATGCCTCAACACATGAAGACTATAGAAGATTTAAGGGAATAATAAACAGATCTATATTATTTAATAGTATACCCGTCAAAAGAGGATGTATAGGCTATATAGCCGTCATAGATAAAATACCTGATGCGGTAAATCCATTAGGAGATTTTGATAATAATGATTTGAATTTATTTAACCCGCTTTTCACAAATATATCAAGCAGAATGTCAGAACATTACAATCTTATAGAATTAAGCAAAGCAAATGAAAAAAACACCAAACATATGTCGCGTTTAAATACATTATACGACATAAGCAACATTTTATTAGAGCGTTCTAAAACTGAAGATATATTATTTTTACTTCTTACAATAGCAACAATAGGAGATGTATTTGCTTTTAATAGGGCATTTGCATTTCTTTATGACAAAGAATTTAATGTATTTAGAGGGCGTATGTGTGTTGCTCCAAAAAATGCAGATGACGCAGGAATGATATGGAGAAATATGCAAAATATGGATAAGTATGCCCTTAGAGAAAAATTAATGCTTTCATTTGATAAAAGAAGTTTAGAAGATTCATGGGATTTAAATCAGAAATTTTTAAATACTGTTATACCTAATAATAAAAACTGCAAATTATTTTTTGATGTATTTAATAATAAAAACAATATAAATGTAAAAGATATAGATAGCAGCAGCGAAGAAATAAATCAAATAAAAAAATATACCGATATATTTGGCGACCATCCATTTGCAATAATACCAATAATGAATTCTATAAATTGTATTGGAATGGTAGTGGTAGATAATCCATATAATGGAAAACCAATACCTGAAGACGATTTGGACTACCTAAGAATGTTTGGAAGGCAGGCTGCCGTAGCATTAGAATATTCTTCTCTTTATAATGAAATAGAAAAAAATAATAATGCACTTAAAGCAGCACAAAAAAGTTTATTAGATGTAAAAAGTTTAGCTATAATAGGAGAAATGAGTTCATCTATGGCTCATAATTTAAGAAATTTCATAGTTCCTATAGCAGGATTTGCCAACAGACTTGTAAAGGTAAGCAAAGATGAAACTATAAAAAATTATGCTCAGATAATTGCAAATGAGGTTGAAAATTTAGAAAATTATCTAAGAAGAAACTTATCATTTGCTAAAAGCATTAATTTAGAATTGGATAATATCAATATTGAAGATATGATAAAATATTTAACTATTTTAGCAAAAGAATACATAAAAAAGAGCGGCAAAAATATAAAATTCTATGCTGTGAAAGTTACAAAAGAAAATATAGTAAAGTGGGATTATGGCAAAATGAATGATGTTATATCCAATCTTATAATTAATGCTATAGATGCTATAAATGACAGCGAAGAAGATTCTATTATCAGTGTTATATTTAATGATAATGCATATAAAGAATCTATGATAGATATAATAGTTGAAAATACCAATTCATACATAGAACCTGAATTGGCTGATAAAATATTCACTCCGTTTTTTACAACAAAAAGCCATGGTGTAGGAATAGGTTTAGCAATATCCAAAAGGATAGTAGAAGCACATGGCGGAAGTATGATGGTAAAAAGTGTAAATAGCTGTTTTAAGGTAACAACATTTTTTGTTTCTATACCAATAAGTTTAAATAATTAATCATCATTTTCCGACAATTATTGGGGAGAGTTTTTATTATGGCAAAAATAAGCGAAGCTGCTAAAGCAGAATGTACAAGGATGCAAAATAAATATAAAGATTTGCTTGCTGGTACTGAAGAGCTTTTAGCAAAAGTTGAAAAAGATTTATTATCTATAGAAGATCCGTTTGAAGCATCAAGAAAAAAAATCGATGCTGCCATACTTTATATTAGAGCATCTTCTTTTATTGCAACAATATGCTATATTGCTATAGAATACATAGAAGTACGTTCTGATAATCAATTAAATGATGGTAGAAGATATATTAATAAAGCAATAATGCTGTTAGAAGAAGTATTCGGCAATCATACAGATGACTCTTTATCTTTAAATGAAGAAATACATGAATATTTAAAAGATAAATTAACAGATGAATGGAGATATAAATTTATTTGTTCATTTGGATATGTTATAGATTATTTCAAATACTGCTATGGAGAAAACTCGAAATGGCTTCAAAACTTTATTGAAATAGAAGGCAGATTTGCAATACTAGCAAAAAATATGATAGATTTCAAAAATTACATAAAAGAATTGAGTCCTGAATTAGAAGGATATAAATTCAGAGTAAAAATGATGGAGCTTGTAAAAACTTTATTAGCTGCCGCTGCTGAACAATACAGAATTAAATACGAATTACAGGATAAAAGATTAGATGATATAAAAATAGCATTAAATATCATTGCTTCCCTTAGAAGAATACATGTTTATTTAAATGAAGTAGAAGAATCTGAAGAGAAGAAGAAAATGTATGACCTTTGGAAGAAAAAAATGGATGCCGATATAAAGAAAATGAAATAAATTAATCCATTTCTACTCTATCTATTATACTTCTGGCCAAAGACCTTGAATCAGCATTTTCTATGTCGCTGGATAAAGAAATTCCATAAGTAATACGTGTAATTTTACCATTAAAATTATTATCTTTTAAAACCTTATGTATATATGATGCTGTTGTATCAGCTTCTAACGAGGCACTAAATGCTATCATTATTTCATCAATTATATTGTTATTAATACGTTCTATAAGTTCTTTTATTCTTATATCACTTATACCAATACCTTTAAGAGGTGCTATAAGACCTCCTAATACATGATAAACACCATTATATTCCTCTGTTTTTTCTATAGCAAGCATATCCGGATAATTTTCAACAATGCATATTTTTCTATGATCTCTATTTTCATTTGCACAAATATAACATATATCTTCTTCGCTCAAGCTATAACATTGAGTACATAATTTTATATTATCATGCAATGTTAATAAAGTATTAGCAAACTCTTTTAAATACTCTTCATCGCAATCAAACAGATATAATGCAAGACGCATAGCCGTTCTTCCGCCTATACCTGGAAGCCTTGATATTATTTGATTGAGTTTATCCAAAGATGGAATATTATTCAAATTTTAATCCTTATCATCATCTTTATCATTATTATTATTCATATTGTTCATCATGTCATTCATTTTTGAAATCATATCTGGTGTTATAGAATCTAGAGATATATTGAGTTTACCATCTTTATATTCTACAGAAGTCATTTTACTTATATCACTGAACATTTTATTCATCTCTCCCCAATTCATATTGAATGGGTTAATATTATCTCTAGCATTTTTATTAATATGCTCAGGCTCATCATCATCATTATGTTTTAATTCTTTTACTTTTGAAACCGCCTCATTAATACTTGAAGTTATCATTTCTTCCAATAGTTCTTTTTGATCCTTAGTTAATAAGCTTTCATCTATATTTAAACTTAATATATTAAAAGATTTATCCATAGTTAAAGAAATCAAATTACCAGCAGAACTATATTTAATAGTATTTTCACTCATATAAAAACTCCACATATTTTTTATTAATAATACATTCTTTTTAATAATTTATCAATCAAATTTACATTTATATATTTGACTTTTTTGGATGATGTAGTATCATAAATACAAGTTGGTTATGAATTATCTTATATTGGATTAATTTAATGAAAAAATTTATTTTATTATTTATAATTTTATTTGCCAGTGTCCTATTTCCTCAAGAAATAGGTGAAAAATATCAAAAAGAAAATATAGCTGTATTTGAAATACAAGACCCATCAGGAGCATATGGTAAAGGCTTAGGTAAAAAATTAACAGCATTAATAGAAAATGCTCTTACTAGAATGGGAAGATTCAATGTTGTAGACAGACAAAATTTAGATAAATATTTAAAAGAAATGGAACTTCAATTAACAGGCATAACTGATAAGCAAGTTATTGAAGTAGGAAAAATATATGGATATTCTAAGGCTATTATAGGAAAGTTAACATCAGCAAATGTAACTTATGATTATGACAGCTATGAAGGAACAGGTGTCATATATGGTGATGTAGAATTAGTATTGCAAATAGTAGATGTTGAAACCACTAAAATATTAACTTCTTCAAGATTAAAAGGTACAAGCTATTACAGCGTTTCAAGCTATCCATCCTATGCTTTAAGAGAAGCTGCAATTAATGATGCTATTAACGATTTAGTCGGAAAAGTAGAAACTAAAATGAGAAATACATTTAAAATAACAATAAAGATTGCAGATATAAGCGATGGAAATGTTATATTATTGGCAGGAAAAACTCATGGTGTAGATAAAAAAACAAGATTTAAAGTATATTCTCAAAAAGATGACATAGTGCTTCCATCCGGAACTACAATAAAAGGCGGATATAAATATAAAGGAACTTTGAGAATAAAAGAACTAGGAAGTGAATATTCAATAGCCAAAATTACAAGAGGAAATAGTATAGAAATTGGAGACATAGCAAGAGAAACATATATAGGTGATTTTGGAATAGGCATAGCATTAAATTATGCTTCATACAATATAAAACCATTTGAAAAAACATATCAAAGTCCAATAAAGCCTAATGAGGGAAAATTAAGAATATTATTAAATAAAAATGAATATGCTTTAGGATTGCATTTAAAAATAGGATATAACGGAGAATTATTTTCACCTAATTTAAGTGTCGGTATACTTTTCGGTGATTTTCTAAAAAGCAGTTATGGTGTAGATACTAGATTTAATTTTGATATTAATATAAATCTTTATAAAGAAGTGCTAAGGCTTGTAATATCTCCATATATAGGAATGGGTATAACATTTACAACTATAGGAGAAATATACGGCGGAAATTATTATACAGATAATTACAGTTATTTATTAAACGGCAGTAAAATTGAATCCAGAGATATTATGTTTGGTATAGGAGCGATAGCTTCTTTACAGTATAATATTACTGATACTATAGGAGTTAATTTTGGTGTTGGATATAGATTTTATACCGATCCTATTAATTTAGGTGTTTATAGTGATGGAAATGAATTTACTTTGCCAGAAAAAATTAAGACAGTTAATCTTACAGGTTTAGAATTTACTTTAGGAGCGTATTTTATTTTATAATGTATAGGTTGTTTAATATATTAGTAATTTCAATTTGTTTATTTTCAAATACAGTTTTTGGGGCATTTTATTTTTCTGATATTACAAAGGAATATGAAACTAATGCCTCACAAGAGCAAAAGGAAGTAATAGAAACTCAAGAAGAACTTAAATCTGAATATAATATTGATACAAACAATATGAATTCTTTTTTTATGATGGATGGAAATAATATTATAAGTCAAAGCGGTGTAACAAGTTCTCCTGTACTACCTGAAGAATCTTTTAAAAGTAATCCGTTTAGATATACAGAAGTCACTTTTATACTTACTGCATTTTTCTCCTATACTTATGCCACTTATTTAGTATTCGGATTAGAAAGTTTAGAAAATGCTAATGTAGCACCATCAACCACTGGAAGAAACAGATATAAATCTTTGTGGATATCCCCTACTCTATTTGAAATAACGGCAGCTGTTTTCTGCGGTGCCGCTGTAGCTTATGATAGTTACCAAAGAGTATTTGGTAAAAATAAAGATGGATTTAGTTGGCATTTTATGCCTTATTATGAACCTGTAACTAAAGACGGCGGATTTTTGTTATCATTAAGTCACCCATTATGATGAACAGGTTTTTTCCTTCTTATAAGTTTTGGAAGTAAATTTTTATTTAATAATATTAAATAGAATACAAAGCATAATGCTATTAAAAATGCTAATATTAAAGCACCTCTTATATTTATATAATTATCATTCTCACTATTTGAATGAGAATATGACATTGAAGGCTTTTCACTTTCTTCTGTATCATCTTTAATTATTTTTATTATTTTTTCATTTTTAGCTTCATCCAAATAGCCAAAAGTTTTTGCATAAGAAAGTATATATTCTTTATCGTTTTTTAATCTTTCTATATTATTTGATATTTGGGTTTTTCTTCTATTTAACTCTTCTATCTTTTCTTTTTTATTGTCTATTAAGACCTTTTTAGAATCTAATGTAAGAAAGCCTTTTGAACTGAAAACAAAAATATATATTGTAAAAAGAATACATGCCAATATAAAAAAATAAAAAATTTTGGAACTAATTCTTATATTAAAATACATAAACATATAACCTTTTCAAATATGAGTATATTATCGGATGCAATTTCTTAAAATTAATATGCCAGCTTATAAAACCATATCGTATATTTATATACTGTATTATTTTATAATAACAATATTTTTTATAAAAACAATTCTAATATATGGATATTATTATCAATAAAATAAAAAGCCATAATAAAGATCATTATGGCTTTAATTATTATTTAATATATTTGTTTTGTTTTCGCTATTACCAACTCTCTTACACATATATCCTGAGGCATATTATAGGCAAATTCTATACAATTAACTATATCAGTTGCATTTAAGCCATTACCTATGCTTTTTTTCCATTCAATATAATTAGCTTTTATAGATTCATTCGTTGTATGATCTAAAAGATGAGTTTCAACAACACCAGGAGCTACAACAATCACTCTTACATTTTTATCTGCAACTTCTTCTCTTATACTCTCTGTTATTGCATGTACTGCAAATTTAGTTCCGCAATATATTCCATGATTTTTAAATGTTTTTCTTCCAGCTATTGAACTTATATTTATAATAGTGCCTTCATTTCTTTTTACCATATCTGGAAGTATAACATTTGTGGTTGTTAATATTCCGTTGATATTAACATCTATCATATTTTTCCATTCTTCATAGCTTTGCTTATCTATATTACTAAGAAGCATTACACCAGCACAGTTTATAAGCAAATCTGTTTTTCCATATTTATCTTCAGCCATTTTTACAGCTGATTTTACTTCTTCTAAATTTGTAACATCAACTTTAGCACTAATAGAATTAGACAAATTCAAGTTATCCATAATATCCTTTCTTCTTAACATTAAAAGTGTTGGATATCCATTTTGTGAAAATCTTTTTGCTATCTCCATTCCTATTCCAGAACTAGCTCCTGTAATTGCTACTAATTTTTTCATATAAAAAACTCCTTTATAAAAAATAATTATGGCTTATAATACATTAATAAATTAGTTATACAAGAACGGAAATAATTGTTATTAAGTAACATTAATTTCACTATAAAAATAATAGGATTCACTTATGAAAAAAATTAAAGTAGCATCAGAAATAGGAATAACACTTTATATGATAGGAGGAAAATACAAGCCTCTTATACTAAATTATCTTATAGAAAATAAAACAAAAAGATTTAATGAAATGCTGCGTTATATGAAACCTATATCACAAAGAACATTAACTAATCAGCTTAGAGAGTTAGAAGAAGACGGACTCATTAACAGAAAAGTATATCCGGAAATACCGCCAAAGGTAGAATATTCTGTTACAAAGAAAGGAAAATCATTATCAAAAATATTAGAAGCTATGTGTGAATGGGGTGAGAAAAATATCGATGAAAGATTTGAAATAACTAATCCGCAATGTTTAGATTAATTTTCACAAAAAATATTGTATTATTTATTTAATAATATATAATGTAAAAATGAATATTCAATATATTTGTACTAATCTAGGTTTGAATCTACAAGCCAAGCCAAGCCAAGCCAAGCCAAGCCAAGCCAAGCCAAGCCAACTAATACAATAATCTTTATTTTTAAAAATTACATAAACCTAACAATCAATGTTAGGGTTTTTTATTTAAAAAATTGTTATAGGAGGAATTATGGATATTAAAACTATTAATAATTTTTTATGGTGGGTTCCATTTAAAGAAATAAGAAAATATTTATAAAATGCCGTTGGGGAAAATATTTCTTTGAATAGGAATTATTCATTTTTAAAAAAAATTATAGAAAAAAACAATAATATAAAATTTAAAAGTCAATTTGATCAAGATCTTTTAGCATATTCATATTTTAATGGTAAAAGAAATGATTTTTTTGTAGATATAGGTGCTCATAATGGAGAATGGATAAATAATACTTATATTTTTGAACAATTAGGTTGGAATGGTATTTGTGTGGAAGCAGATCCTGATAATTTTGAACTGTTAAAGAAAAATAGGAAATGCTATACATATAATTTTGCAATTGATAGTGAAAATTCTGATAATATAAAATTTATCAAATCTAAAGTGGATGCTTTAAATGTTTTAGAGAAACATTGTTCAGAAGAACATGCTAAAAGAATAAAATCTGAAGCCAAAATAGATAATTTAGAATATGTGAATATTAAATCTATTACTTTTAATGATTTAATGAAAAAGTATCATAGTGAAATAAAGCATATAGATTTTTTATCTATTGATATTGAAGGCGGAGAACTAGATATATTAAAAACTATAGATTTTTACACTTATACTTTTGATCTTTTAACTATTGAAAATAATGAAAAAGAAAATGTATTAATTGATTTTATGAAAACGAAAGGATATAAAGTATTAATCGATATAGGTTGTGATATATTATTTGTAAAAGAATAATATTTTAATTATTTAATAAAAGCCATAATTTTTTCATTTAAAACTATGGCTTTATTTCTAATAATTGTTTATATTTTTACTTAAAATAATTCACACCATTTTCAAATATGCTGTAGATATCTTTTGTGATTATATTTTTGTATAAATTATTTCCGTATCTCTCACTATGTCCCATTTTACCAAATACTTTTCCGTCCTCTGAAATTATACCTTCAATGGCATAAACTGAACCATTAGGATTAAATCTAAACTCATTAGTAGGTTTTGATTCAAAGTTAACATATTGTGTAGCAACTTGTCCTTTTTTGATTAATTCTTTTACTGTATTTTCATCAGCAAAGAATCTTCCTTCACCATGAGAAACAGGAACAACTAATTCGCTTCCTACAGGTACATTGTAAAGCCAAGGAGAATTGTTTGATACTACCTTTGTTGTTACCATTTGGGAAATATGTCTTCCTATTTTATTGAATGTAAGAGTTGGAGAGTTTTCTGTAATATTTCCTATTTTTCCATAAGGAAGTAAACCTGATTTTATTAATGCTTGGAATCCGTTACATATACCCAAAACAAGCCCATCGCGTTCTAATAATTTATGTATAGAATTTTTAATTTTCTCATTTGTAAGTATTGCAGAAATAAATTTTCCAGAACCATCAGGTTCATCTGCAGCACTGAATCCTCCGGGAATCATAAATATTTGAGAATTATCTATTTTTTTAGACATATCTTCAATAGATTCTTTTATGTATTCTGGTTTAATGTTTCTAAATACAAAAATATCAGTATTAGCTCCTGCATCAGAGAATGCCTTTTGAGTATCATATTCGCAGTTAGTACCCAAGAATGCAGCTATTAATACATTAGGCTTAGCTATTTTATTTTTGCATATAAATGGTGCTTCTCTTTTGTATTCAGATATCTGGTAAGTTTCTATATCTTCATAAGTTTTATAAGGGAATACGGAAGATAATTTATTAAGCCATAATTTTTCTATTTCTTCTAAATCTACAGTTTCACCGCATACTTTTATTTTGTATTCATTGATAGTTTTTCCTATGAGTACAGCATTTTTATAATTTAATTCTTCTTTAGTTTCTACTATAAATGAAGCAGGCATCAAATTAAAGAAATAAAGCTCATCTTTTATATCAACGCCTATTCTGTTACCGAAAGACATTTTAGTTAAAGCTTCAGCAATACCTCCGAATTTAATAGTATAAGCTGATAATATTTTTTTATCTTTTATGTTTTGATGCATGAATTCAAAATTCTCTTTTATTTCAGCAACATTTGGCATGTAATTTTCTAGCATGTTATGTTTTATTAAGTAAACATAATTATTAACAGATTTGAATTCTGGAGATATAACATCTTTAGAGTTTACAGTTGATACTGCAAATGATATTAAAGTAGAAGGCACTGATATATTATTGAAAGTACCGCTCATAGAATCTTTTCCGCCTATAGCAGGTATATCAAATTCAGTCTGAGCATATATTGTACCAAGTAATGCAGAATAAACCTTACCCCATTTTTTTGCATCATTTCCTAATTTCTCAAAATATTCTTGAAATGATAATCTTATGCTTTTATAATCAACGCCTATAGAAACTAGTTTTGACATTGATTCTATTACAGAATATATTCCTCCGTGAAATTCTGACCATTTCATTATAGAAAGATTATAACCCCAAGATATAGCGGAAGCAGTATTTATTTCTTTAGCATTATTATCGAATATAGGTATTTTCTGAATGCTTACATCGCTTGGAGTCATTTGATACTTTCCGCCGAAAGGCATTAATACAGTTGTCGCTCCTATTGATGAGTCGAACATCTCTATAAGTCCTTTTTGAGAAGCAACATTCAAATCTTCTGCCATATTAAACCAATGAGATGTTAGAGAACATTCATTCTTAGTATTGAAAGGATTATTTTCAAAATTAATATCTTTAAGTACAGCATTAGTTTCCTGTTTAGCTCCGTTAGTGTCTAAAAACTTACGGCTTATATCTACAATCTTTTTGCCTTTCAAATACATTACAAGTCTGTTAGTGTCTGTTATAACAGCAACTTTTGTAGCTTCAATATTCTCTTCATTAGCAAGTTTTATAAATGTATCTGCATCTTTACTTTCAACAACAACAGCCATTCTCTCCTGAGATTCTGATATTGCAAGTTCAGTACCATTTAAACCTAAATATTTAACAGGTAAAACATCAAGATTAATATCAATTCCGTCTGATAATTCACCTATAGCAACGGAAACACCGCCAGCACCGAAGTCATTACATTTTTTTATTAATTTGGTAACTTCCTTATTTCTGAATAATCTCTGTATTTTTCTTTCTTCCGGAGCATTACCTTTTTGTACTTCAGCACCGCAAAGTCTTAAAGATGTATCAGTATGGCTTTTTGATGAACCAGTAGCACCACCGCATCCGTCTCTTCCTGTTCTTCCTCCAAGCACTATAACTATATCGCCTGCTTTTGGCTTTTCTCTTCTTACATAACTCACAGGAACAGCACCTACAACAGCACCTACTTCAAGTCTTTTTGCCTTATATCCTTCATCATATATTTCATTAACTAAACAAGTTGTAAGCCCTATTTGGTTACCGTAAGAAGAATATCCTGCTGCTGCAGTTGTTGTTATTTTCTTTTGAGGAAGTTTGCCGGCTAAAGTATCTTCCAATTTTTCTAATGGATTAGCACTTCCTGTAACTCTTATTGCCTGATATACATAGCTTCTTCCAGAAAGCGGATCTCTTATAGCTCCGCCCAAACAAGTAGAAGCTCCTCCGAAAGGCTCAATCTCTGTAGGGTGATTATGAGTTTCATTTTTAAACATTAATAAATATTTTTCTGTTTTACTTTTTCCGTTCTCATCAACAGCATCAACATCTATGTAAATAGAACATGCATTTATCTCATCTGAAATTTCTAAATCTTCAAGTTTTCCTTTTTTCTTTATATATTTAGCGGATACTGTTGCCATATCCATTAAATTAATATCTCTTTTACTGTCAACATCTTCACCGTAAAGCCCTTTTCTCATACTATAATATCTATTAATAGCATTAAGTATCACTTCTGAAAAGTTGCTTTTATCATTTTCTAATTTTACATCATTTATTTTTGTCATGAATGTTGTATGGCGGCAATGATCTGACCAATATGTATCAAGAACTTTTATTTCTGTTTCTGTTGGGTTTCTTTTCTCTTCATTTTTGAAATAACTTTGTACGAACTCTATATCCTTATAAGTCATTGCCAAATCAAGAGTATCTCTATATTTATGAAGTTCATCTATATTTAAATTAATAAAATTTTCTACATATTTAATATCATTAGCTTTTTGATGAGGTTCTATTTCTAATTTGCTTAAATCTTTTTCTCTACTTTCTACTGAGTTAATATAGAATTTTTTTATTTTTTCTATTGTACTGTCATCTATATTGCCGTCAAAAATAACAACTTTTCCGCTTACTATAGTTGCATCTTCTATATCATTATAAATAAGCTTCAAACATTGTAATGCTGAATCTGCTCGTTGATCGAATTGGCCTGGTAAATATTCAACAGAAAAATGTTTTAAACCATCAAAATCTTTTTTTTCAACAATTTTATCAGTAGGAGGTTCTGAAAATATTACTTTAATTGAATTATTTAACTGACTTTCTTCAATATTAAAAATATCATAAACATTGAGAAGTCTTACATTGCATTTTATTTTGAAATTCTCTTTTAATTGATTTTCTAATCTTTTAGCTTCCAAATTAAAGCCGTCTTTTTTTTCGATGAAAATACGATAGTTCATTGATATAATTTCCTAATTTAATTTTTTTATATAATGATTATATATATAATGATTATTATATCAATAGCATTATAAATTGAATATATATAAATTATTTTAAATAGATTTTGACAAAATAAAAAATTTTAAGTATAATATATTCATAATGAAAAATAAAACAAAGATAATATTCATACTTTCTATTATTTTTATAGCTATTATATTAAGAATAATAACTTTTTCTCAAAATTTCATAGAAAACTTTTATTCAAGAACAGTATATAAATTCATAGCAGGCAATATAGGTAATCTAACATCATTATTAAATTTTTCACTTGGAGAATATTTATTAATTGTATTTATACTTTTAATAATTTTATATATTATTTTAAGTATAAAAAAAATACTTTTTTCCAAAAACAATATAAAAGATAAATTAAAAATATTTGGAAATTTTATTTATAGTTTGGTATGCATAGCAATCATTATATATATTATTTTTCTTGTAGTATGGGGATTAAATTATAATAGAGTACCATTAATAGAAAACTATTCATCATATAATGATAAACCAATAAATAATGATGATATTTATTCATTAGCTGATAATTTAATAAAAAATATTAATAATTTAAAAGATGAAATGAAATATATTAAAATAGTTACTAATTATCAAGCTTTAAATAGAATGGTAGAATCTGAATATAATAAAGTATTTGAAGAATTTGATTTTTTATCAATGTCATATTCCAAAACAAAGCCTATAATGATGTCAAAACTATTTTTGTACTTGCAAATAACAGGCATATACTCCCCATTTACATCAGAAGCAAATGTTAATACACTTATACCTAATATATCATTACCTTTTACAATAGCACATGAAATGGCACATAAAATAGGAATAGCTTATGAAGATGAGGCTAATTTTATAGCATATATAGCATGTTCAAAGCACAGCGATCCTTTCATAAGATATTCTGCCAATTTTGAAGCATTATTATATGTGCTTGGAGAAGTAAAAAGAGATGAAAATTATGCTCATTTAATGTCTAATTTAAATAATGAAACTAAAGAAGAAATAAAAAAATATTATGAGTTTTGGCAAAAATATATGGGAAATTTATCAAAAGTGAGTCAAAAAGTTAATGATACATATTTGAAAGCAAATAATCAAAAAGATGGTGTAAAAAGCTATTCAAGAGTTGTTAAATTATTAGTATTGTATCATAGAAGTATAAATTCACTTACTTAAATAAAAATTATATTTTTACGATAATAAACAATATAATAAATTTAATAAAGGTATTTTATGCGTTTAGATGAACCACCTTATTTTTATAAGTGCAAAAGCTGTAATAGAAGATTTACTGTAAGAAGAAAAAAAACAACAATATCTATATTATTTTTTAAATTAAATTCTCAAAAATGCCCCTATTGTAAAAGCGGCAGAACAAAAAATATTGATGAGATGGTAAAAAATACATAATCATCAATTATTCTTTTTATTAGGCATACTAAGTAATATTAAAGCAATTATAGTCAAAATAATACCAAACACAGAAAGAATAGTGGGTATTTCATTAAAAAATATTATGCCGAATATTGTTGAAGCTGCAGGCTCACATGATGCTAAAATAGAAGCCTTGCCTGCATCCATATGATTTAATGATATTGTATAAAATAAATAAGGCAGTATCAAAACTAATATAGAATGCATAATAATAAATATAGATACAGATATTTTATATTCTTTTATAAGATATGCAACAGTATTCCAATCAGCAAAAGGCATTGTAACAATCGAAATAAATATAAATGCATATAAAGTTATAGTAAGTGAATTATATCCCCTATTTATGGCTTTTCTTGATATTATAGTATAAAGAGCATAAGAAAGAGCACATAGCAATCCACTTACTACCCCCCATAATGATAGTCGTACATCTGAATACAAAACATTACTCACAAAAACGCATCCTATAAATGCTAGTATTATAGAAATTATCTTTATTAAAGTAATTTTCTCTTTATAGAACAAATAAGAAAGAAGCACAACAAATACAGGAGACAAACTCAGTAAAACAGCTGCTAATGATAATGATAAATATTTTACAGATTCATTAAAAAAAATATTTATTCCGAACATACCTACTATACCAGCAGATATAAAGATAAATATATCTTTAAGTTTTATTTTTAGTAATTCTTTTTTATATATAAGTATTGAAACAAACATAACAATAACAGCTATAATCATTTTAGAAGATACTATAGTTATATTATTCATACCTAAATCTATAGATTTTCTTACAAATATTCCAGCTGCTCCCCATAATATTCCTGATAGTATAGGAAATATTGGTATAATCCTTTTTAACATTTTATTCCTTTTATATTTAAGTTTAATGTAGGCGGAATTTTAAATTAAAATAATTATTTGTCAATTAGTAATACTATTGAATTATTGTATTATTTAGTATATAAGTTACTTATAGATAAATAGGAGAATCTATTATTTATGAATAATGATTTATTAAATAATGATGAATTGCCTGAAATGCAAATATATAATAGTAAAAGAAAATTATTTTTTATGGCATTTCTATCTTTGATATTTATTTCTATTTCTATACTTATCTTTATTAACAATAATGGATATAAAGAAATAATTATAAGCATTGTAATTTCTATATTTTTTGGTATTTGCTTTTTGGTTTGTATTTTACAATTATTAAAATCAGGAAAACCAATAATTACATTAGATAAAAACGGCATAAAATACTATGTTCTATTAAGAAATAAAAACATTTTTATTAAATGGACAGAAATTAAAGAAATATATTTTTCAAAAACATTTATATATATTTACTTAAAAGAAGAAAGCAGTTTATTAGAAAATAAAAAAAATAAAAATGAACCTATGGTATTATATATGTCTGAATTAAAAATGAAAAAAGATAATGTTATAGCTCTTATTACATATTACTTTGAAATAAATACAGGAATTATATAATTTATGAAAGATGTAAATAAATTATTTTCTGACAGTAAATTTTCTATTAAAATTTATATAAATAATATAAGATTTTTCTGCATCATGATGATAGGACTTGTTATTACAATACTTTTAATAAGTGTATTATTTACTGAAGCTGATCAAAATATGAAAGCTGCGATTATATTTGTAATATTTTTCTTTATGTTCGGAGTTATTATATTATCTATCATTTTAATTAAAAGTGTAATTTTTAAAAAAGCTAGTTTCATTCTTGATAATAAAGGAATATATTATAATAACCTATTAGTAAAAAATTATATATATGTACTTTGGAAAGAAATAAAAGATATGGATATAATAGGAGGATATCTATTTATATATCTTAAAGACCATCAAAGCTATTATTTAAAAAAATTCAAAGGAAGAGTAATATCAGAAAATCCGCTTTATATACACCTTGGAGATTTAGATATAAACAATAAATTTTTAAATAGTATGTTTGATTTCTTTTATGATAATTATTCAAATGATGAAGATGATACCAATGAAAATGACGATTACAAAAAATTTTACAGAGATTATTATTAAGTAAAAATCTATTGCAGCTAATAAAAAATTGTTAGCTTTAAATATTGTAACAATAACTTTTATTTAAAATGTCTGTTTAAATCAAGCTCTCTGAAAGTTCTTATCATTTGCATTTCCATTTGTATTCTAAAATTATCATTTACCGCACTATTTATAACATTATTATTTGGATTTCTTTGATATATTTGAGACTTTATTCTCGAATTATTAACTCTCATCTGATTTTCAAGCATTCTATATCTTGGAGAATATCTGCCGTCTATAGCTCTTAATTTTTCTCTTTCCATATAACTCATATATCCGCTTCCAAAATAATGAAATCTTCCATTTCTATAATATGTTTTAGTGTATCCTGGATTTGCAAATCTTGGTGTTGTAAGATCATTTTTATACGGATAAACAGGTATTGCAGATCTTCTGTTTGCAGGTACAAAAGGCTTAACATTACCTACTCCTGGTTTAGGAGCATAATAATACTGAGAAAATGCTGTAATTGAAAGTATTAAAAATAATGATAATATTTTCATAATATAATATCCTCCTAATTATTACTATTATATATATTAAAACAGTACAAATAATATAAAATAAAATACCCGCATAACATTTTCATATCATGCGGGAACAATTTTGAGCGATTTTTTATTTATTTTTATAAACTTTGTCTGTCTCTATAAAACATTGAGTTCTCAATTTATCCAAATCAGCTCTAGCTTTAGTTCTAGCATCTATTGCTGTATTAATAACAGTCTGATCTGGATTTTCTTTATACATTTCAGCATTAATTATTTGTGACTGATTGTATATTTCTCTTCTTAATTCATCCATTTGAGGGAAATATTTATCTCTTATAGCCTGAATTTGAGATATTTGTTCTTGAGTAAGTGCATTATTGTAGTATCCATAACCCCTTCCATATCCATAACCGCATCCGCCTCTCATTCCATGCCCTCTGCCGTAACCATAATCACAACCGTGGCCTCTTCCATATCCATGATGTGCTCCTCTGCCATAACCTCTTCCATATCCGTCACCATAACCTCTGCCGTATTGAGCAAATAAAGATATTGAAGCCAAAGCCATAATTGCTATTGAAATAAAAATAACTGTTTTTTTACTAATTCTGTTTTTCATATTGTTTTCTCCTTTTTAATTTATTTATATATTTTTATTATTTTATTAGAATATTGTTATAATAACCATAATAGCAGCCATTATAATTATTATATCTATTTTCATTATTATATCTGTAACCCATATTGTATCCTCTTCCATTTCCGCAGTATCCAGCACCGCCTCTTCTGCCATAACCTCTTCCATATTGTCCAAATAAAGATACAGAAGCCAATACCATAATTGCTATTGAGACAAAAATTATTATACCTTTTCTCATAATGTTTTCTCCTTTTTAATTGTTTTTATTTTGTTTTATTATGCCTTATTAGACGCATACCAATTAAAAAAGTTCCCAAAAAATTATAAAAAAATTATTTTTTTATTATACTATAGATAAGTATATGAAATTTATTTTATTTTTCTATATAATTTCTTTATTAATCCAATTTTTCCAAAACATATATAATAGAATAAAGCTAATATCAAAACAACTGGTATAGCAACTGCTACAAAGCCAACCAAAAAGAATAATATACCAGAGAAAAATTCTTTTAAAAATGATATTAAATTTAAATATTTGTTATATATATTTGTATTACTCTTGATAGCTTCTTGATTTGAAATATTTAAAGTTACCCTTGAATAATCTATAGATGATGTTAATGTTTCTAAATTACCTTTCATAGTTTCTATTTCATAAGTTAAAGTATTAATTCTATCTTCAACTTTTAATATCTCATCAATACTTTTAGCTTCTCTTAAATAAGTTCTTAATTTCTCTAAAAGTACTTCTCTATTTTTTATTCTATTCTCTGTATCATAATATGTATCTGTAACATCTTGAGTATTAATATTTTTATTTTCGATATTTTCTGTTTCTTCTAAAAAATTTATAAAATTATACAAATTATCTTTTGGTACTCTTATAGTAAGATAATATCTATTTTTAGAAGATTCCACTGTATCAAAATAACCATTATATTCTTTAATTTTATTTTCAACAGATTTATAAGTTTTTTCCACATCTCGTGAATTGATTCTTACATCAACAGTTATTATTAATTTTCTTTCTATATTAGCAACATTATCAACATTAACACTATCACTTACAGCAGCTTCTTCAAATTGAGGAGCTGGCGCAGATACAGAAGAAGTGCTCTGTAGAGAAAAATTCACATCAGAAGAACTGCCGCTTTTTCCACCGCATGAAATTATAAATAAACTAACAATAAAAAAATATACAATTTTTTTCATTTTTAACCCCCAAATTTTATTTTAAACAGTAAATTTAGTTAATATAGCAGTGGCTAACAATAAATATATAGCAGTACCGCTAATATCACATATAGAAGTTACCAAAGGCACACTACTTGTTGTAGGATCTTTTTTCAATTTTACAAATAAAAATGGAAGACATAAACCAATTAAACTGCCTATAACAACAACTAATATCATAGATAATGATACAACTAAAGCTATCATCAATCCGCCTCTAAAAACTGCAATTAAGGAAACAGCTAAACTCATAGTAAGTCCAAGTATACTTGAAACAGCTATCTCTTTACCAAGCATAAAAAGCCAATCGCTTTTTTTAACATCCCCAACAGATAAACTTCTTATTATTAAAGTAGATGACTGTGCTCCAGCATTACCAGCACTATCTATAAGAAGTGGGAGAAAAAATATTAAAGAAACATATTGGCTTATAGTCTCTTCAAATAATCCTATAACATATCCTGATATTATGTTAACAAACACCAATATAAAAAGCCAAGATATTCTTCTTTTATAAAGAATTAAAGGATTAGCTTGTTTTATATTGCTGTCAAAATCATCATCTATACTAATAGCTCCCAATTTATGAAAGTCCTCTGTATCCTCCTCTTCAGCTATATCAAATATATCGTCTATTGTAACAATACCTATCAAAGCATTTTTAGAATCAACTACAGGTATATAAAGCAAATCATATTTTCTTCCAACGCGTACAGCTTCTTCTTGGTCAGAATATACTGACAAATATATTATATCCGTATGCATAAGATCTTCTATTTTTTCTTCTGGTTTAGCAAATAATAAATCTTTTAATAAAATATATCCTAATAAAGTGCCATTTCTGTCAACAACATAAATAACTTCAAAAGTCTCAGAATCCTTACCATACTTTCTAATATATTCTAAAGTTTGTTTTACAGTATAATCTGGAAGAACATCAATATATTCCGGTGTCATTATACGTCCTATACTGTCTTCAGGATATCCTAACAATTGTCTTGTTATATTTAAATCTTTTTCTCCCATAAGGGAAAAAATCTTTTTTGTTATTTCAGCAGGAAGCTCCTCAAAAAGAGAAGTTCTATCATCCGGACTCATTTCATGTATAAGGTCTTTAATTTCATTATCATTTATTGAAGAAATAATCTTTTCTTGTTCTTCGGTTTCTAATTCAGAAAAAACATAAGCTGCCATTTCTCTAGATAAAAGCCTAAAAACAATACTTCTATTTTTATCATTATCTAATATGCGTATTATATCCACAACTTCAGCAGCATGCATACTTGCCAGCAGATATTTAAGTTTATCCCATCTTTGATTCTCTATAATATTAATAATTTCTGTATATTCTTTACTTTCTATCATAATTTTTTATGTTTATAGTATATCAATTCTTTCATTATTATTATATAATATGTGCATTATATAATTTAATAAAAAAAAATCAAACAAGGTATTTTTATATTATTAAAATGTAAAGGAGTTATTTTAATATGGCTGATATCAAAAAAATTGGTGTATTAACAAGCGGCGGAGATGCTTCTGGAATGAATCCTACTATAAGAAGCGTTGTAAGAACTGCTATAGCTAATGGATTGGAAGTAATGGGAATTAGAGAAGGTTATCAAGGACTTATGTATAATGATTTATATCAAATGACACCAGGAAGTGTTGGAGGAATTATAAATCATGGAGGAACTATATTATTTTCTGCAAGATCTCCAGAATTTCAAACAGAAGAAGGAATGAAAAAAGCAGCAGATAATATGAAATATCATGGAATAGATGCTTTGATAGTTATTGGAGGAGATGGTACATATAAAGGAGCTTTAGATTTTACTAATCATCATCCTGAATATCCTGTTGTTGCTATACCTGGTACTATTGATAATGATATATTTGGAACAGACTATACAATAGGATATGATACTGCTGTTAATGTTGCTATGGATGCTATAGATAAATTGAGAGATACTGCTACTAGTCATGGAAGATGTTTTGTTGTTGAAGTTATGGGAAGACATGCTGGATATATTGCTTTAGAAGTTGGTATTGCATCTGGTGCTGAAGATATATTGATACCGGAAACACCTACTGATATGGATAGAATAGTAGAAGAATTACAGCTTGCTAAGAAAAGAGGTAAAAAATCTTCTATTATTGTAGTTGCTGAAGGAGATGAATCAGGCGGCGCTATGGAAACAGCTAAACAAATAGAAGGAAAAACAGGCTTTGATACTAGAGTAACAATATTAGGACACATGCAAAGAGGCGGCTCTCCTACTTCAAGAGAACGTTTAATGGCTGCAAGATTCGGGTATATTGCTGTAAAAGCATTATTAGAAGGTAAAAAAAATGTTGCTGTAGGAGTTTGGAAAGGAGAATATACTTATACTCCTTTAGCTGATGCTGTTAAAAAAGTTCCTAAGATAGATCCTATAGATTTAGCTTTATGCAGAACTCTTGCTATATAATTTAATTTATGATTGAGGCTATAGACTATGATAGATAATAAATCCATTTTAGGTGTTAGAGTAGATAATTTTCATGTGAGTTTTGAAGAAATTTTGGAATATCTTAAATATGGTAAAAATGTACTTATAACTAGTTTGGATGTCCATCAATTACTTAAAGTACGTTCTAATAAAAAATTAAAAGAAATTATAAAAGATGCTTCATTAGTAATTGCTGCTCATCCATCTATAGCCAAAGCATATAAATTTATTCATAAAGAAGAATTAACGTATATAAAAGATTTTATTTTATTTTCTAAAGTAATGGATTATATAGAGCAAAAAAAGATGTCTATGTTTTTATTTGGAGATGAAGAAAAATATTTCTTTACTATTTCAGAAAAAATAAAAAAAATATATCCTGGAATTTATATGCTTGGAAACTTTCAGAATACTAAAGATAAAGATGAATTAGAAAAAGCTTTTATAGGATTTAAAAAAATAGAACCTGATGTTTTTTTGATACATATGAATTTAAAAAAATCTTTATATTGGTTTAATAATAATAAAGACAACCTAGAAATGAAATTCTGTATACCAATAAAAAGGCCATTAGACAGTTTTGCAGGTAAGATAAAACCTCCAAGTATGGATATATTAAATTCTAATAAAGAAGAAAAATTCTATCTCAAAAAAAATATATTTAGAATATTTTTATATATAAATTACTTACGTTTTTGGACATTAGTTCTATTTGAAAAAATAACTACAAAAAAACCTAAAAATAATACAGATTAACATTATAAATGGAATACTCAAAAATTAACTCTGAGACTATAGATAAATGGGTAGAAATGGGATGGCAATGGGGAATTCCAATAACACATGAAGTATTTGCAGATGCAAAAAACGGCAAATGGGAAATGCTTTTAACACCTACAAAACCAGTTCCAAAAGAATGGTTTCCAAATTTAAAAAATAAAAAGATTCTAGGATTAGCTTCTGGAGGAGGTCAGCAAATGCCAATTTTTGCTGCTCTTGAAGCTGTATGCACATTAATGGATTATTCTCAAAAACAAATTGATTAGTGATTTATTGGTTGCCAAAAGAGAAAACTATAAAATTGAAACTGTAAAAGCTGATATGACAAAAACATTTCCTTTTTCAAATGAAACTTTTGATTTAATATTTCATCCTGTATCAAATTGCTATATAGAAGATGTTATGCATGTATGGAAAGAATGTTTTAGAGTCCTTAAAAAAGGCGGTATACTTATGTCTGGTTTGGATAATGGTATAAATTTTTTATTTGAAGAAAATTCAGAAAATGAAAAAGAAATAAAATACAAACTTCCATTTAATCCTTTAAAGGACAATAATTTATTAAATAATGCAATTAAAAATAATGACGGTATACAATTTTCACATACTATAGAGGAACAAATTAGAGGCCAGTTAAAAGTAGGTTTTAAACTTGAAGATATTTATGAAGATACTAATGGATATGGTATACTACATGAATATAATATTCCTACTTTTTGGGCTACTCTATCTGTAAAACAATAAACTTTTTATCTAATTAATTGTAAGCAGAGTTTCTTGTAAAGCCTGCATATATTCTCTTGCTCTTGATGCATTAGGATTAGCTGGATATTCCGAAATAAATGCATCTAAAGCTTTATAAGAATCAGAATATCTTCCAACCTTAAAGTATGATAAACCAATATAAAGTAATGCTTCCGCATCTAATGTATATACATTGTTTAATCTAACTCTATTATAATAATCCAAAGCCTTATTATAATTTTTTTCATTATAATATGATTGAGCTATTCTAAATAATGCTTCCTCTTCATATTCTGTTCTAGGAAACAATTCTGAAATTTTTATATAATACATTCTGGCTTTAGTATAATTTGTATTGATAAAATATCTATGTGCCATTGCTGGAACCTGAATTAAATATGTTCTGACAACCTCATCATAGTATATACTTGTTTTATTATATCTAAGAAACTCTTCATAAATTTCAAATGCCCTATCATACTCATTCATATTAAAATAAACTCTTGCTCTTCCTAATACAGCAAGTTCTCCGTCAGCTCTTAAAAAATAGCTTAATGCTTCGCCATATTTTTTTTGTAAAAACAACTGATATCCATATTGAGTATTCATTTTTGATGATAAATCTTTATCTGAAACTTTTAAATTTTCCTGCAATTTAGATATGATATATGAATCAGCATTATTCTCTAGTCTTGATATATCAGCATAAGCCAAAATTGCATTAGTAGAATAATATATAAAATTGGGATTATTAATTATATCAGTAAGTCGTTCTTTTGCCAAAGTGTATTTCTTCAATTTTTTTAATGAATCAGCAACCATAAAATATGATTCTGCTATATTATTTATAGGTCTTGATTTACTATCTATGGATAAATATTCATTTAAACTATTAATAGTATCCTGATAATTTTCTATTTCGTAGCTTCTTTTACCTTTTTGAAAATATCTTTCTGGCGAAGACAGAGCAGAAATTTTTGTAATAAACACCCCTCCCAATATTGCCACTATGGTTATGACAGATGCTAAAACTGCTGCATAAGTTTTCATAAAATATTTCCCCGCTCCAATTATAAATCAGTTAAAACCTGATTTATCCAAAAATTAACCTCTTGAGCATTATAAGTCTTTATACGATTAAAAACGTCTAATGCATTCTTTTTTCTTCTCAAATTCTTATAGCACTTACCAAGAAGCAAATTAATATTATAATATAATGTTCTGCTTACATTCACTTTTGACACAGGTTCCAAAATTGATGCTGCTGATAAATAATTACCTGCTTTAAATTGTATTACTGCTCTGTCATATTCATTCTTATATTTGCTAACTAAACTAGAATTATTATTATATGTATTACTGCTTTTAATAACTCCAGAAGTATTATTAACAACATTTGTAGTAGTTATTATATATGTATTTGTTATGTTATACACATTTGTAGTTACCAAAACATTAGTATATTCATAAATTATAGTATTGGTATTATCGATTTTATATTGATTATTAGTAATAGCATCATCAATTTTATACTGACTATTATTAGTAGTATTATCAATTTTATATTGATTATTATTAGTATTTACTACTCCATTAAATATTATGGATAATGTATCAACTTTAGGTTTTGAATTATAAAAACTTACATTATCTATATATGAAACTACAGCATAATAATAATTAGATGATAATACTGGTCTGTCAACTACAGCATATTTTCTAGAAGTGTTTGTAGCTTTAACATAATCAACCACTTTAGAATTTACTAAGGAATATTTACCAATTATAGGACTTTCACTTCTATATACATAATAAATTAAATTGCTGTTATTTATTCCATCCCATTCTATTAAAATTTCACTATCATTAGTTGTAGATACTGTAATGTCTATATTATTTACAAATTTTTCAGCACTAGGCAAATTATTAGATGTTTGTGTATATAAAATATTTATAGATAAATAAAAAATTATTATACTTACAAAGGCAAATAATATGTATATGCTTTTTTTGTTTTTTATTAATTTATTCATTACAATTATCCTATATATGCTATTTCAATTCTCGGAAATGAAATATATAAAATTTAATTAAGCAATTTAGGATATGTAATTATTAAAAAATTATATTTTATATTTTTTCCATTACTATAGCTACTAAAAAACCCAAACACATAGAAATAACAGTAGCAGCAAGCATTGGTATACTCAAAGCTGTTATATTAGGCCATAAACTCAAAAATGATACTATTATAATTCCAAGGACAAAACCAAATAATATTGATTTATATTTTTGAAGTAAAATAGTTACTAACTTTGAGATTGTAAATATTCCTATAATAACACCAAAACCTAAAAACATTAAAGGTATTAAAAGCTGAAGATTGAATGTATCAAAAAATGATGATATAAAATTTGATATATTTTCATATTCTCCTAATATTAATAATAGAAGAGAACCAGAAATACCAGGTATTACCATAGCAACAGCCGCTGCAATACCACATAAAAATAATTTAATTCCATAAAGTACTGAAAAATCACCAGCATAAGTAGTTGTACCAACAGGCTTGTTTACATCAAAGTATACAAATATAGCCATTATAAAAGCACCTAATAAAAATGCCACAAAAACTTTTATATTAAATTCTTCTACTGTTTTTGTTATAAAAGGAAAAGAGCCTAATATTAATCCTACAAAAAATATTCTTGTAGGGATAGGATAATGTATAAATGTATAGTTAATTAATTTTAAAAATAATACTATAGAAACTGCAGCACCTAAAGCAATTGGTATTAAAACTTTTAAACTATCTTTTATTTCTTTCCATTGAAGTTTAATCAATGCAGTAGGTAAAATAGATATGGAATATGTCAATTTCTCATATATACCAAGTACAAAAGCAATAGTTCCTCCAGATACTCCAGGTATAGCATTTGCCACACCTATAGCCATTCCTTTAACGATATAAGATATATATTCTCTCATGTAACCCTCTTTATATTATATTATGAAAAAATGAAAATATTTGATAAATAAAAAACCATGAATAATTATAAATTAAACATGGTTTTATATATTTTTATGAATAATAATTATTCAACTACTGCTATAACTTCTACTTCTACTAAAGCATCTTTAGGAAGAGCTTTTACTGCTACAGTGCTTCTAGCAGGAGGATTTTCTGTAAAATAAGTTGCATATACTTCATTAAAAGCTGCAAAATTAGCCATATCACTCAAAAAACAAGTTGTTTTAATAATATTAGACATAGTTAAATTTTGTGATTCTAGCAGCCCTTTAATATTTTCCATTACTCTTTGTGTCTGTTTCTTTATTTCATCTCCTTCAATATTACCGCTTACAGGATCTAGAGGTATTTGACCAGAAGCAAATATAAAATTTCCGCTTTTCACAGCTTGTGAATATGGTCCTATAGCTTGTGGAGCATTTTGGGTTTTGATAATTTTTTTATCCATGTATTTAGTTCTCCTTAATTATATTATTAAAAAATTCTTGCAATTTTATTATGTTAATTATAATAACTTTTTAATAAAATATCAAGTAATTATCAATTATTTTTATAATAGTATTTGACAATAGTACAAATTATATTATTATATAAGATAATACTAATGAAAATAACAGGGTTAATAATATGAAAATAGATGCAAAAACTATATTAACAGGATTATTTGCTTCACCTTCTAAGCACAGCATATCTCCTATAATGCATAATGAGTCTTTTGCAAAACTAAATTTAAATTATGCATATTTATCTTTTGAAGTAGACAAAAATAATTTAGAAGATGCTGTAAAATCTATAAAAACATTAAATATGAGAGGTGTTAACCTATCAATGCCTAATAAAAAGGAAGTAATAAAATATTTAGATAAAGTATCAGATGCAGCATATATGACTCAAAGTGTTAATACAATAGTTAATGATAATGGAATTCTAACAGGATATAGCACAGACGGAGAAGGATTTATAAGATCATTAGAATCAGAAAATGTATATATAAAAGATAAATGTATTACAATATTAGGTACCGGAGGAGCCTCTATAGCTATAATATCTCAAGCAGCTTTGTATGGTGTAAAAGAAATATCAGTATTTAAAAGAGATACTAATTGGCATGAACAAAAAAATATAATAGATAACATTGCCGACAAAACCAACTGCAATATAAATCTTTACTCTTTAGAGGATAAAAACAGATTAAAAAAAGAAATAGATAAAAGCTATGTTTTGATAAATGCCACAAGTGTTGGTATGAAAGATGATGTTTCTCTTATAGAAGATAAAACTTTTTTTAGAAATGATTTAGTAGTAAGCGATTGTATATATAATCCTTCAAAAACAAAATTATTAAAAATAGCTGAAGAAGAAGGATGTAAAATAATAAACGGAATGGGTATGTTATTGTATCAGGGGGCATTAGCTTTTGAACTTTGGACTAAAGAAAAAATGCCTGTAGAATATATAAAAAATATTATATTTAAATAAAGATTAAATACACTTAAGAAAGGATAAAAATATGAGAGTAGGAAAAGGTTCTCCAAAAATATGTATACCGGTGGTTGAAAAGAATGAAAAAGATATCATCAAATATATTAAAGAAATAAATAAACTTCCTGTTGATATTATAGAATGGAGGGCTGATTTTTATATAGATAATCTTGATAAATATGATAACATAATTCAGATTTCAAATGACATGAAAAAAGCTGCTAATAAGCCAATATTATTTACATTAAGATCATCAAAAGAAGGCGGAAATATAGATATAAAATATAATGTATATAAAAAAATAATAGATATTTATTATTTTATAATAGAAAATAAATGTTTTGATTTAATAGATTTAGAACTATTAACGATAAAAGAATATGATATAAAAAAAATAATAAAATTAGCTCATGATAAAAAGATAAAAACAATAATATCAAATCATGATTTTAATAAAACACCATCCAAAAAAGAAATAGTTTCAAGAATAAATAAAATGATAAAATTAAACTGCGATATTGCAAAAGTTGCATATATGCCTAAAAATAAAAAAGATGTAGTTACTTTATTAGATGCTTCAAGTGAAATAAAAGATTTTCCTATAATTGCAATATCTATGGGGGAACTTGGAATTATAAGCAGAATATTTGGTTCTGTTATTACATTTGCATCTGCTAAACGTTCATCTGCACCTGGACAATTAGAGGCTATGAAATTAAAATATATACTAGATACAATTTATAATTAAAAAAAATTATATATGACAAAATTTGTCATAGTAAACTCTTATAATGCTAATATATCATAAAAGGAGAATATTTAGATGAAAGATATATCAGCAAATAAAAGTTTAGAAAAAAATTTAAATAATCTATATGTTTTTTTTAGAAAAAACAATATAAACAGATTGGCAAATTATTCTAAAAAAGAATTATTAAATCTAAAAAAATTAGATTTAAGCTGCTGCGGGTTAAAAGATATACCAAATGAAATATCAATACTAAAAAACCTGGAAATTTTAGATATATGCAATAATAATATAAAAGAAATACCGGAAACTATATTTAATTTAAATAATTTAAAATATATAGATATTAGCTTTAATAAAATAAAACATTTATCTGATAAAATATCAAATCTACAAAAACTTGAAGAAATAGATATATGCAATAACATGTTTAAAAAGTTTCCAATAGAAATATTAAATTTAAAAAATTTAAAAAACTTAAATTTATCAGGACATAAATTAAACAGTATACCTAAAGAAATATTTAAACTTTCAAAACTAGAAGAACTAAATATATCAAATAACAATATTAACGATATACCTAAAGAAATTACAAATTTAGAAAATCTAAAAGAGCTTTATCTTGATAATAACAAGATAGATAATATACCTAGTCATATAACTAAATTATCAAAATTAACTATTTTATCATTAAAAAACAATAATCTTAATGGTAAATTTGATTATATAGGTTCTCTTACCAATTTAAAAGAATTCTACTTTTCAAGTTATGATACTATAACAATACCACGCAATATAAAAAATGTTAAAGGATTAAAAAAACTATATATAAAAGGAAATATATATTCAATACCAGAAGAAATGTACAGCTTAGAAAATTTGGAATATCTATATTTTAATAATGTAGAGGAAATCCCAAAAGAAATTAGCAAATTAAAAAAACTAAAATTATTAAGTATTGACCATAAAACTATTCTGCCTAAAAATATTAATTTACTACTTCACAATGCAGATATAATAAAAATTTCATAATTCATATTACAACATAAAAGTGTATATCAATATATAAATATTAATATACACTTTTATTTTTATGGATAAACGGTATGATTATTTCAAAATTATATCCTTTCCAAACCACTTTATAGATATCTTAGCAGCTGTTCCATCATTTTTCATTTCATCTAATATTCTGTTTACCTCATTTAAAAGTTCGGTATCAGATTTTCTAAATCCTACAGCATATAATCCATCTGTTAAAGGAGTATTTTCAAGAATTATAAAAGGAGATTTTTTTTCATTTATATAATATTGAGCAAAAATATCATCTATAATAACAGCATCTAATCTTCCTGATTGTAAATCCAAAAGCAAATTAATATTATCATCATATTTATTTATATTTTTCATTTTAGATATTATAGGATTATTGGCAACTTGTTCATGATTACCGCCGGACTGAATACCAATATTTTTTCCAACTAAATCATCTATAGAATTAATTGTTTTATCATCCATTGATTTTACTATAACAAGTTTATTATTTAAATATGGCTTAGAGAAATTAATATATTTCTTTCTCTCTTCATTAATATTTACACCATTCCAAAGAACATCAACTTCTCCATTAGTTAAAATAGATGTTGAATTAGACCATTCTATAGGCTTAGTTTCAAGCTCTACTCCAATACGTCTTGCTACTTCAAATGCTAAATCGATATCAAAACCAACTATTTCTCTGTTGCTGTCTCTAAATCCCATAGGAGCAAACGTATCATCCAAACCTAAAACAAGTTTGCCTGCATCTTTTACCTTTTGCAATGAATTATCTGTTTGAGCTATAGTTTGTTCATTATTAGTTTTTGAATTACATCCAATAATTATTAAAACTGTTATAAATAAAAATATATATTTCTTCATAATTTAATCCTTAATACAATAAATCTTTATAAATAGATTTTATTAAATGAGCAATATTATCATAAAAGGCACATTTAATTATTTACAGACTCCTAACAAACCAATTACTATATATTGTATTACTATTAACGAAAATATCAATAGTAAATTTAATTTTTTTGTAAAAAAAGTATATATTTATTTCAAATATATAGTTTAAAAAAATAATTAATTATTTTAAAACTATATCTTTAGAAAACCATTTTTGAGATATCTCAGCTGCTTTTCCATCAGCTTTCATTTCATCTAATATTCTGTCAATTTCAGCTAAAAGTTGTCCGTCAGTTTTTCTAACACCTACACCATATAACTCTTCAGTTAAAGGGCTATTATCTACGACAACAAAAGGTGCTTTCTTATCGGATATATAATACTGGGCTGCAACTTCATCTATAATAACAGCATCTATTCTTTTTGCCTGTAAATCTAAAAATGCATTAACATTTACATCATATCTGCGTATTTCTTTAGCATCTTTACTTGAAGGATCAGCTGTTAATGCCTCATCATTGCTTCCAACTTGAACACCTAATACTTTACCTTTCAAATCTTCTTTTGAATTTATTGTATTATCATCAATAGCTTTTACTATAACAAGTCTATTATTAAGATAAGGCTTTGAAAAATTAATCTGCTGTTTTCTAGCTTCATTGATAGTAACTCCATTCCAAAGAACATCTACATCACCTTTATTTAGGCTTAATATTGAGCTAGACCATTCTATAGGTTTAATTTCAAGCTCAACCCCCATACGACTAGCTACTTCAGCTGCTAAATCAATATCAAAACCAACTACATGACCATTCTCATCCCTAAAACCCATAGGAGCAAAAGTATCATCCAAACCTAAAACAAGTTTGCCTGAATCTTTTACTTTTTGCAGTGAATTATCTGCTTGAGCATTTGTCGTATCTGCAGATGCTCCATTACCTTCATTTGCTGTATTATTAGATCCGCAGCTAATAATCATAATTACTGCAAATAAGAATAAAAATATACGTTTCATCATAATTTACTCCTTTGATGATAAAAATTAATAAATTTATTTTTTATATTTTGATGATTTATAATAAAAATTTAATTGGTGTAATGTTTGTTATAAAGAATTGAATAAAAGATATTATTGAAATGGAATTTGCAATTATGCATCTAATAACTCCTGACAAACATTCATTACTAGTTATTGTAATACTATTCATAAAAATGTCAATAAAAAATATATATTAAATAAACTATTTATGAAAAATTTTATTCAAAAAATCTTTTATTCTGTCATTATTTTGATTATTAAAAAAATTATCTGATGAATCCATAGCTATTATCTTACCGCCATCCATAAAAGCTATATTTGTAGAAAGTTCATGTACAAAACTTATTTCATGGCTTACAACAATCATTGTCATTTTTTCTTTAGCAAGTTCTTTTAATACGGCAAGAACCTCTCCTATAAGTTCAGGGTCTAAAGCAGATGTAGGCTCATCACATAAAAGTACCTCAGGCTTCATAGCTAAAGCCCTTGCAATGGCAACTCTCTGTTTTTGTCCCCCTGATAACTCGTTTGGATAACTATCTTTTTTATGTTTAAGTCCTACACTATCAAGCAGCTTCAATGCCTCTTCTATAGCTTCATCTTTATTTTTCTTTTTTACAACAATAGGAGCTTCTATTATGTTTTCTAATGTTGTCTTATGAGGAAATAAATTAAAATGCTGAAATATCATGCCTATCTTTTCTTTACGCTTCATAAAATCTGCATGAGTAATAAATTCTGCTTTCTCACCTTCTCTCTTACAAAATAAAACCTCATTATCTATATAAACTTCTCCATAATCTGGTTCTTCTATCTGTATAATATTTCTTAAGAGAGAACTTTTACCAGCACCAGAAGGACCTATAATAGATAATATATCCCCCTTATTAACTTCAAATGATACACCATTTATTGCTGGAGTGTCTTTATAATGTTTTTTTACATTCACAACTTTTAAAATAGTTTCTTTAATTTCTGATGACATATTTCTTCTCCAATTGTCTGAATACAAATACAAGCACAGAAGTAAATAACAAATATATAATAGCTGCTATTAAAAATGGAAGCAATTTGTAATCCCTTGTAAGTATCTGTCTTGCATGAAGCATTAAATCTCCTATTCCTAGTACTATAACTAAAGCAGTATCTTTTATTAAGTTTATAGCTTCATTAGATAAAGGAGGAAGTACCCTTCTTACAGCTTGCGGAAGAATTATTCTAGTCATAATCTGCCTGTAATTTAAATTAAGAGCAAAAGCCGCTTCATACTGTCCCTTCTCTATACTTTCAATACCTGCTCTAAATATTTCCATAAGATAAGCTGAATAATTGAGTACGAATGTAATGGCTGCTGATGTAAATGCTGGGAAAGCTATTGCATTATTAGTCATAAGAGGAAGACCATAATAAAAGAATATAAGCTGAAGTATTAATGGAGTACCTCTAAATATCCAAGCATATATATCAAAAATATATTTTACAAATTTTGGGGCACTGAATTGTAATGCTGCAAATAACATTGATAAAGGCAGGGAAAATAATACAGTTACAATATAAAGACATAAAGTTGTGTACGTACCTTTAAGCAGATAAATAGTAGTAGATATTACATAATCCATAAATACAACCAATAATTATTTTTCATTCATTAATGAGTTATCATTATAATATTATTCACAAAAATATCAATAATCAATGTAATCTGCTTTGTATAAGCAAAAAATAATATAATAAATTTAAATACATATATTTATAAATACTTTATATAAAAGTATAATAATTTCATAAAATAGATTAAATTTAAACTATATTACACTTTTATTTATGCTCAAATAACCGTAAAAATACAATTTTTTTCACATTATAACTTGACATCATATTTTTATATAGTATAATAACAAATACTACATGTAAATATAAAGAGGTATAAATATGACTGAATTAACAGATAAGCAAAGAGATATATTTAACTTTTTGCAAAGATTCACCAATGAAAATGGATATCCTCCAACTGTTAAAGAAATTATGGTTCATTTTAATTTTGCTTCTCCTACTGCAGTAACAACACATTTAACAGCTTTGGAAAAGAAAGGATATGTTAAAAAAACAGGAAAAAGAGCTAGAGGAAGTGTTCCTATAGACACTTTTAATAAGGGAAATCATAATCTTATAAAGATACCGCTTTTAAGTAATGAAGTAAAGGCAGGACTTTTAATGGATGTTGCTGATGAATCCGTTGAAGAAACTTATTCTCTTCCTAAATCTATAGTACAGGATGAAAATAATTTTCTTATGAGAGTTGCAGGAGATTCAATGATAGATGCGCACATTAAAGAAGGAGACATGATTTTAGTTCATCCTACTACAAGTGAACCTGATAACGGAGATATAGTTGTTGCTAAAATTGATGATAATGGCAATGAAGAGATAACAGTTAAGAGATTTTTTAGAGAAAAAGACTGTATTAAATTAATGCCTGAAAACAAAGATTATCCGCCTATCATAAAGGAAAGTGTATCTATAGTTGGTAAAGTTGTGGGGTTAATAAGATTAAAAATATGATAAATATATATAACAAAAATTAAAGGGGATATTGAAATCCCCTTTTTATTTTATCTTTTATCTATAATTTGTAAATTGCAAAGGTATAGGATAATCTTTTTCTTTAAGCATAGAAATAACCGCCTGCAAATCATCCTTCTTAGCACCTGATACTCTTACTTGCTCATCCTGTATACTTGCTTGAACTTTTAATTTCATATCTTTTATATCTTTTACTATTTGCTTAGCCAAGTCTTTATCTATTCCATGTACTATTTCATCAATTTCTCTAACAGAATCTCCAGCAGCTTTTTCTTTTTTCTTCTCTTTCAAACACTTCTGATTTAAACCTCTTTTAATAAACTTTTGAAAAAGAATATCTTTAACTTGATTCAAAACAAAATCTGCAGGTGCAATTATCGTAATAGTTTTTTCACCTTTATTTAATTCAATCTTAATATTTTGACCTTTAAAATCGAATCTATTATCTATTTCTTTAGTAGCTACATTTACACAATCATCTATAACCTGCATATCAACTTCAGAAACTATATCGAAACTTGGGTCTTTTGCCATAATAATTCTCCTTTAACATTTTTTTATTTTTTATATTCTTAAAAATATTATTTTTTATTGCTTAACATTTTTTTATATAGTTTAGCATACTCTAAAGCTGTTTTATGAAGTGAATAATCTTTGCTCATTGCATTGAAAATTAATTTATCCCATATCTCTTTTTTATTATAATATAAATCAAAAGCTAAGTCCATAGTTTGAACAAAACTTTTTATAGAATATTCATTAAATGAGAAACCTGTAGCCTTATTAACTGTCTTATTGCCATTATAATTTATAACAGTATCCTTTAATCCGCCTACTGCATGTACTATAGGTAAACTTCCATATTTCATGCTGTATATTTGATTAAGTCCGCATGGTTCAAATCTGCTAGGCATTAAATATAAATCGCTGCCTGCTGTTAATCTATGTGCTAATGATTCATCAAATGTAAATAACACTTTTATATTCTTTGCTCTTTTTGCTCTATTTGTAAACTCGTATTCAAAATCTTTAAAATAATTATTCTTAGCAAATAAAAAAATAAAATTTGCTTCATAAGTAGATAATTCAAAAAATGATGAATATATCAAATCAAGTCCCTTTTGAGGATCAAATCTTGAAATCATAGTTACAAGAGGATATGATTTATTAATAAAACCTAATTCTTTATATAAAGAATTCCTTATAAGTTTCTTTTTTTCCGGATTATTTATATCATAATTATTTTTTATATATTTATCTGTTTTAGGGTTCCAAGAATCATCGTATACACCATTAAGAACTCCGTATAGTTTATGAGAAACATCCGTAAGAAGACTATTCATACCGCATCCAAATTCTTCACCCTGTATCTCTTTAGAATAAGAAGGACTTACCGTTGTAACAATATCTGAAAGTATTATACCAGCCTTTATAAAACTTACATATCCATAAAATTCAAGTCTGCTATGAACAAAGAATTTCCAAGAAATATTAAGCAATGTATATATATCTGTATTAAAATTACCTTGATAAGCCAAATTATGAATAGTAAACATCACCTTTAAATATTTTAACGCATCTTCATCATTATAAACTTCTTTTATATAAAGTGCTGCCAATGCCGTCTGCCAATCATGAATATGAAGTATATCTGCTTTTAAATTTTCTTTTTCATATAAATATATAATAAGTTTTACAATAGACTTTGAAAATAATATATATCTGCTAGCATTATCATTGTAATCAATTCCATTTTCTGAATATATGCCGTTTCTTTTAAAGAAATGATCATGCTTTATAAAATAAACATCAACATTACCATTTTCAGGATGTTTAATTTTTATTATTTCAACTTCCTCGGTATCTTTTCCATGTTCTATTTTTATTTTAGTCAATATATTTTTCTTATTTACTAAGTTATAATTTTGCTTATAAAGAGGTATTATTAAAGAAGTATTAATTTTAATAGAATCTAATGCTAAAGGAAGACTTCCTGCAATATCACCTAGCCCTCCTGTCTTTGAAAAAGGATAGGCCTCACTAGATGCTATAAATATATTCATAACTTTACTTCCATAAAGATTTTATTATAATATATTTATATACCTTTTAACGTTAAAAATCAAGTTTAAATAAATTTTAATATTTTAATTATTCTAATTTTAGAATAAAATATAAAAAATATATTTAAGGGCAAGTCTTATGAAAAAAAATAATAAATCCAAAAGATCTAAATTAAATAAACAAAAAAGAATAAGACATTATAAAAAAAATAAAAACAATATCAATAATAAAGGATTTATAAATGATGATAATATACAAAAGGCTAAAGATTTTGCTGGTGAAAATATAGAAAAAGCTAAAGATTTTGCCAATGAAAATATAGAAAAGGCTAAAGATGCAGCAATAAAAAGTTTTGAAAAAGCTAAAGATTTTACATCAGATAATATAGATAAATTCCAAAAATATTTAGATGAAAAAGATGTTAAAGGAAAAATTAAAAATATAGCTGATACCGGAATAAATACAATAAAAGAACATTCAAAAAGAAAATATCCAACTAGAGTCTTAAAATTCTTTCATAGATATTATATGCTTACTTTTATAATATTATTTGTATTATCAATGCTTATATTCAGAAACATATATTTAAATCATAATATGGAAATAGAAAGAAGATTAAATTATTCTATAACAAATTATTCACCTTCCCTTGAAAATATAATTATAGCTAAAGAAGATTATTATACCAATATGTTAATAAGACAAATATCAAGTAATAAAACAGCAACCAATCATATAATATTAAAAAGCTCAAATATTGAAAATTTAGAATCTGCATTAAAAAATGTATTTGACAATTACAATAGAAATTTAGAACTGTCAATGAATGAAACTATTAAGTCGTCAAATAATGTAATAAATTTCTGGTTTGCTTTTTTGACTGTTATAATGATAGTTTTTACTTTAATAAGTATAGTTATAAATAATAATATATTAAAAAAATCAAAACTAAAAATGAAGAAATTTAATACTTTATATAAAAAACAATTAAAAGTATTAAAGAAAGAAATAAGAAATTTTGAAAATTTAAAAAATAAAAATGAAGAGATAAATAATTTTTATAATTTAGGAAATATAGCATTTGATAATAATGAGTATGATGCAGCTATATCCTACTATGATAAAGTTATAGAATTAAGCGGAAATTTTTTTAATGCTTACTATAACAGAGCAATATCCTATTATCATACAAATAACTATCAAAAATCTTCTGAAGAATTAATAAAACTATATAGAAATAACAGTATTATAAAAACAAAAACAATCAAAGAAATTATAATAAAAAATATTATAGAATTAGCAAATAAAAATATAGAAACAGCCGTAAAATTCTGTAATGATGAAAATATAGATTATAAGTCTTTAGAAAATGATAAGCAGTCATTATTTAGTAGAATAAAAAATATATTAGGATAAATAAAAAGCCAAATAGAAATTATATTATTCTATTTGGCTTATTATTAATTTTGAAATATAATTATATTCCAAATCTCTTCATTATAACATCAATATTTCTTAGATAGTATGCATAATCAAAACAATCATCAATTTCCTGATAGCTTAAATATTTTGTTATATCTTCATCTTTATGAACATTCTCTCTAAAATCTTCATTATTAAGCCATCTTTTCATTGCATTTCTTTGTACCCATCTGTAAGCATTATCTCTGTCAATACCTTTATTAACTAAGCTTATTAATATTCTTTGGCTGAAAATTAAACCGCCTGTTTTCTCAATATTGGCTTTCATAGCCTCTGGATAAATTAAAAGCTTATCTACTATATCAATAAATTTATTAATAGCATAATCAACAGCTATTGTAGAATCTGGAAGTATAACACGTTCTACTGATGAATGGCTTATATCTCTTTCATGCCAAAGTGTAATATCTTCAAGAGACGCTAATGCATTACCTCTTACTATTCTTGCTAAACCAGATATTCTTTCACAAGTAATTGGGTTTCTTTTATGAGGCATAGCAGATGAACCTTTTTGTTTTTCACTGAAATATTCTTCTGCTTCTCTTATATCAGTTCTTTGTAAATTTCTAATTTCTGTAGCAAATTTCTCTAATGAACTAGCAACTATTGCTAAAGTTGTAAGATACTGTGCATGTCTGTCTCTTTGTATTATTTGAGTAGAAACTCTGTCTGCCTCTATATCTAACTTTTTACAAACAAGCTCTTCTATTCTAGGATCAATATTACTGTAAGTACCGACTGCTCCTGAAAGTTTACCAACAGAAACCTCTTTTTTTGCTTCCTCTACCCTTTTAATATTTCTTTCATTCTCATCATACCATAATATAAATTTTAAACCCAATGTCATAGGTTCAGCATGTATACCATGAGTACGTCCTATACAAGGAGTATATTTATGTTCTTTTGCTCTTCTTAACAATACTTCTGATAATCTTTTTAAATCATCCAATATAATTTCAGCAGATCTTTTCATCATAACAGCCAATGCAGTATCTTTAACATCACTTGAAGTTAAGCCTTTATGTATATATTGTCCGCCTTCTCCTACATTCTCTTGCACAGCAGTAACAAATGATATGATATCATGATTAGTTTCTTTTTCTATTTCTGCAATTCTTTCTACTGTGAAAGTTGCTTTTTCTTTAATATTTTTTACTGCTTCTGCCGGAATCTCTCCTATTTCGGCCATAGCCTCGCAAGCAGCAATCTCAACATCAAGCATAACCTGAAACTCATTTTGTAAGCTCCAAAGCTCTCCCATCTCTTTTCTTGTATATCTCTTTATCATAAATTATTTTCCTTAATATCTATAATTTTGAAATATTATAGATATAATTATCAATTATTTCAATTATTTTTTAATGGCTGTTGTAATTTATATAAAATGTATTATAATTGTGATAAAAAATCTCATTATTTTAAAAATTGGAGTAATAAAAAGATGAAAATATATGATTTAAGAACCGACACTATTACAAAACCAAGTGATGAAATGCGTAAAGCTATATATGAAGCAGAATGCGGAGATGATGTTTATATGGAAGACCCTACTGTTAATAAACTTCAAGAAATGTCCGCAGAGATTACTGGAAAAGAAAAAGCAATATTTGTTTCAAGCGGAACTATGGGAAACTTAATACCTCTTTTAATATTAAGCTCTATAACAAAGCAAATGCTTTTGGAAGAAGAATCACATATTATGCATTATGAATTAGGAGGGGCATCTTCTCTTGCTGGTATAATGACAGTAACTACAAAAGCGGAAAGAGGTATATTAACTAAAAGTATAGTAGAAAAATATTTTGCTGGACATCAGCCATATTATGTATCACCTATAAATGTTGTAGAAGTAGAAAACAGTCATAACAGACATGGAGGTTCAGTTTATCCTATAGAAGTTTTAAGAGAATTATATGGTTTCACAAAATCAAAGAATGTTCATTTACATATGGATGGTGCAAGAGTATTTAATGCTTCTATAGCTTCAAAAACAAGTGTAAAAGAAATAGCTTCAAATACAGATTCATTAACTTTTTGTTTATCTAAAGGTTTAGGAGCACCTATGGGAGCTATGCTATGCGGAACAAAAGAATTTATAGAAGAAGCAGTAATTATAAGAAAATTAATCGGTGGAGGAATGAGACAAATAGGCTTAATGGCTGCTGCTGGTATATACGCTTTAGAGCATAATATTGATGCTTTGGAAGAAGATCATATAAAAGCCAAAAAAATAGCAAAAACTGTAGTAGAAGCAGGAATTGGAACTCTTGATTTAGAACATGTAGAAACAAATATAGTTATAGCAGATACAGAAAAAACTTCAGAATATATTATAGAAAAATTGGAAAAACTTGGAGTAAGAGCTAGTTCATTTGGAGAGTATAAAGTAAGATTTGTTACGCATAGAGATATAAGTATGAAAGAAGTAGATGAAGCATGCGAAATAATAAAAAATTTAAAACTATAATTTTAAAATATAAAAGGAGCTATTCAAATAGCTCCTTTTATATTTCAATTTTACTTAAACTTTTTATCTAATTTAAAATACTCTAGTTCAGAATAAAGATTAGTAGTTCCATCTACAACTTCTTTTCCAAGATAAGAACTATTATTAACCAACTCAGCATTTTCCTGAGTAATTACATTTAATTCATTCATGGCAGTATTTATTTGTTTTACACTTTCTTCTTCAGAAGATGCAGATTCATATATGTCTACCAATATATTAGAAACATCCCTAGCAGAATTCTCTATTTCCAAAAGTATATCTAAAGAACGTTTAACAGATTCATCTCCTATTTCTATTTTAGATACGGTTTTTTCTATAATATTTGTTATGTTTCCAGCAGCATCATTAACATTCTGAGCTAAAGATCTAATTTCAGAAGCAACAACTGCAAATCCTCTGCCCTGCTCTCCTGCACGTGCCGCCTCTACTGCAGCATTAAGTGCTAATATATTAGTTTGAAATGCTATAGACTGTATCAATTTTGTAATATTTGATATCTCTTTGCTTGATTCAGAAATTTCATTCATATTATTTGATATTTCATTAACAGCAGAAACACCATTTTGTGTAGACTCCGCAACTTTAGCACTCATATTCTTAGCATCATAAGAGTTTTTAGATGTATTTGAAATAGTAGAAAACAAATTCTCTATAGAACTTGTAATCTGTTCAACAGCTGCTGCCTGAGATGAAGTTCTATCTGATAAATTGTCAATTCCTTTGGATATTTTCTGAGAGGAATTATTGATAAGAGATATATTCTCTTTTAATTCAGAAACTATATTATACATTATATGCTGCATATCATTAATAGAATTAGCAAGCATTCCATAAATATCTTTTCTTTTTAAGTCTTTTTCTTCAAATTGACTATCAAATCTGCCGTCTTGCATAAGTGTCATTATAGTAATTGCTTGATATACATTATTAGATAAAGATATAACTATTCTAGCAACAAGCAAAGCCTCTAAAACAATAAGTATAAGAATACATAAAAATAAACTTATCATTAAAAATCTAAATTGAGAGTAAAAAGGCTCAGCACTTCCTTTAAATACCAAAAGCCAAGGAGCATTATCAGTTTTTTGAATAGAATACCATTCATTTTTTATTATATCCAAATCTCCAATATGGGAAACTAAATTATTATTAAATCCGGAAAATATAGGATATGTAAATAAATTATTAGTTTCATTTAATATATAGTCTGCATTATCATGGGTCATAAATACTCCATTATCAGATACTATATAAATTTCTTCATAAAAATTTTTCTTTAATCCATCACTAATACTATTAATATTAGCAAAGTCTATAGAAAAAACTCCTTTTAAAAAACCATTTGTATACACTGCTTTTGCAAATGTTATAGTAAGTTTATTAACTGCAAAATCTATATAGGGATCGCTTATCATTATATCATTAGTGGCAACAGAATCCTTATACCAGTCCCTAGATGTTTGATCATAAGTTAAAGGATAAACTTCTAAAGTATTGATAAATGTTCCTCCATTAGGATATGGAACAGTATCTCCAAAATATACATTTAAATATCCTTCATTTAATTTTTGAACATTAGTTATAAAATTACCAAATTCAATTAAATTAGGACTAGATTTTAAATATGCCTCTACAACATATACTGTATTTTTTAATTCTTCTACATAACTTTCTGCTTTTGTTTTTACCTCTAATGAAGCAAGATACTTTTCATGTAAAAATCTTGTCTTATATAAAGGTCTATATACAATATAAATAACAACAAATAATACAAATAAAAAAATTACAAATGGAGATAAAAATTTAAACATTAATTTGTTTTTCACGGGAATAACCTTTATAGAAATTTAATAAAAATGAATATATTTTAAATATATACAATTATGATAATAAAGTCAAAATAATATTATATATTTTAATAAAAATAATCAATTAAAAATATAATTTATGGTTTATTTTTAATTATTACTCGTACATTTTCACCATAAGACCATATATTGTTGTTATCATCATAACTAATAAAAACTCTATTTGTTAATATTAACACATTAAAAGCAAACATAAAAAATGAAAATAGATTAGATATATTAGGAAGACTTCCCTCTAAAATGTTAGCTCTAAGTTTTTCATTAGTCTTTGAAACACGATAATTACTATATTTACATGCTATTATATCCAAATCATTTGAGGTTACAAACATTTTTATATTATCCATATTAAAATTTACAGTATGTTCTGTATTAAGATACCTCATAAGCATTTCATAACTGCATTGATTAGGCATTGGAGAATTTGGAACTTCTATATAAATATATCCATCTTTATTAAGCATGCTTTTTATTTTTAATAATATATCTTTAGGATCTTTAAAATGCTCTATAACATGGGAAAGTATTATAATATCATATTTTTCATTGCTTTCTAAGAAATTTGCTTTCAAATCTATATTATATTTATTTTTAGCATAAACTCTGGCATTGTCATTAAGCTCATATCCGAATACATTACAGCCGTTATTTTTAAATATATTTAAAAGCAAACCATCAAAAGCACCTATCTCACATATTTTTTTATTTTTAATATCAATATAATCTTTTATAAAATTAAATTGAGACAAACTTCTAGCATAACGCATTTTGCTTTTAGCTGTCTCAAATAATTTATTTTTTATATTATTATGATATTCATTTTTATATAATAAATATATCTCTTCATCAGTTGGAGGTTCTATAAAATATAAGGCACAATTACAGCATTGATAAACCTCTTTATCATTCTGCCATACATTTTTTATATATCCGATTTTAGTATACTTATCACTGCCGCAAATATTACATACCATAATTATTCAAAAGTAAGCTCAATACCACACTTAGGACATTTAGTCATATCTTCTGTAATGCTAGATCCGCAGTTAGGGCACTCATAAACTTCTATTTCTTCTACAACCTCTTCAGAAGTAGTTTCATATTCATCTTCGCCTGCTTCAACTATTTCAACAACATCTTTCATTATAAGCATTAAATTATCAACTATACTCTTATCTATACCTGTTTTTTCTATTATCTCCTCAGCAGACATATTATACAATTCCTCTATTGAATTGATATTATTCTCTATAAGTATTTTAATAATAGATTCATCAACACCTTGAAGTGAATACAAATTACTTTCTAACTCAGCAATTTCAACTGTTTCATCGCTGCTGCTTTCCTCTGTGCTTTCTGTAGTATCTGAGAATATTTGATTAAGAGGAACAATATCTTTAAGCAATTCTGGATTCTCTTTAATATCACTTTCAGTTTTTATGTCAAAATGATATCCTGTAAGCTGAGAAGCAAGTTTTACATTAAATCCGCTTTTACCAAGTGCAAGAGAAAGCTGCTCATCTGGTATTATAATCATAGCATCTTTCTTTTCAGGATCTGTAATGATAATTCTAATAGGCTTAGCAGGAGTTATAGCCTCGGCAATATACTCTCTAATATCTTTAGACCATTTAACAACATCTATTTTTTCGCCTTCTATCTCTTTTATTATAGATTGTATACGTATTCCTTTCTGTCCAATACATGCTCCTATAGGATCAACTTCCGGCTTGTTAGACACAACAGCTATTTTTATTTTTAATCCTGGCTGTCTTACTATATTTTTTATTTCTACTGTACCATCTGCTATTTCCGGTATTTCTAATTCAAAAAGTTTTTTAATAAAATCACCTTTTGTTCTAGTCAAGAATATAGTAGGATGACCTGATTTATCATTTTCTACTTTGTAAATATAGGCTCTTATTCTATCGCCTGCTGTATAATGTTCTTTTGGAGATTGATCTTTTTTTAGAAGCAAACCTTCTGTTTTACCTAAATTTACATAAATATTGCCTCTATTTTCTCTTTGGAAATATCCATTTACAAGCTGATTCTCTCTTCTTTTAAATTCATTGAAAATAATATTTTTTTCAAGCTCAGAAATTTTTTGAAAGAACGTAGTCTTAGCAACCATACTTTCTATTCTTCCGAATGCTTCAACTTGATCAACAAGTATTAAAACCTCATCGCCTAAATTAATATCTTGGTCTAATTTTTTGGCATCTTCCAATGATATTTCTTTTTTATCATCTCTAACTTCTTCCACAACGTTAGCACCCTTATATACAGTAGGATTATTCTTGCTATCAAAATGTATATGGAAATTTATATCATTACCATATTTCTTTTTTAGTGCCAATACCATAGTAGATTCTATCACTTCTTTTAAAAGCTCTATACTAATATCTTTCTCTTCAGAAAGCTGCTGTAAATAAGTTCCAACGTTTTCAAACATTTATTATCTCCAATTCTTTATTTATATATTTTTATTGTTAAAAATATTAACAATTTAATCTTGCTTTTATAATATCACTTTTTAGTATTTTTATATCTTTTTCATTAACAATATTCTCTTCATCAGTTATACTGACAATAATATAATCATCCTTAGCTTCTTTTAAAATAGCATAAGCTGTATTAAAACTTTCACCATCTCTATATTTAATTTTTATAGGCATATCTTCAAATAATTCATACCTATCATTAAACTTCCACCTAAACCCAGCAGAAGAAACTGTAATAGTGTAATCTCCCTCATCATATCCATTTGATTTAATAGCTTCCTGAATTAATCTTGTAGTTTCTATACAATGGGTATGAGATACACTTTCTTTCTTTTTATAAATAACTGCATAAACTTTTTTATTATCAGAAATACATCTTACTTTTAAATCCAATAAATATATATTGTTATTTTCTAATTTATTATTTATACAATTAAATAATAATACTTCATCTATTATATTTGTATCTGCTTTTTTAGTTTTTTCCTTTTTCAATTTCTTTTTCTTTGGCTCTCTGCCGTATTCTTTTTGTTTCTGAGGTCTTCTATCTTTATTCATTGTATTTCCCACAAATAAAAAAAGAGTGTCGGTTTCTTTCTGGGAAAGAAAACCAACGCCCTTCATTACAAATATTTTCGGAAGTAATATTATTGTACCCTACTAATAATTTTTGTCAAGTATTTAATTAAAATTTATCATTACATATAATACAATTTTTCTTGACATTTATAATTTTTTTATATAGTATTTAAAAGTATTATAATTCAAATTTGGAATAAAAATGATATTTTATATATTAACAATAATATTTTTCTTATATGTGGTATCAATAGCAATAAAAATGCTTCTTGAAAACAGACCGCCCTATTCATTCATAGCTTGGCTCACTGTATTAGTATTTCTTCCTTATGTAGGAGTTGTATTTTATATATTTCTAGGAATGAATTGGAAAAAATCTAAAAAGAAAATTTCTGCTAAATTACCGGAAGATATGATAAAACAATATTTCTCATCTTTGCTTCAGGAACAAATAAAAATACTTGACAATATGCAGGGACATTATGGAAAGCATATTAATTTAGTAAAACTTGCAATAAAAAGCGGATACTCTCCAATTACAGTACAAAATGAAGTTTATGTATTTGATGAAGGCGAAGAACTTTTTGATGCTATAATTCAGGATTTAAAATTAGCAGAAAAAACTATACACATGGAATATTTTATATGGAGAAGCGATGAACTTGGCGAAAGAATTAAAGATGTTCTTATAAAAAAAGCAAATCAAGGTGTTGAGATTAGATTAATATTTGATGGCGTAGGTTCTTTGATGAGAATAAATAAAAAATATAGGAATGAATTAAAGAAAAACGGAATAAAGTTTTTATATTATCATGATCCTTTTTCTATATTATGGACTAGATTTGTAAATTATAGAAACCATAGAAAAATAGTCGTAGTAGATGGAATAGTATCATATATGGGAGGAATGAATCTAGGTCAGGAATACATAGATGGAGGAAAACGATTTGATTCATGGAAAGATGTTCATATGAGAATAGTAGGAGATGCATGCAACCTTATACAAAATGTTTTTGTATGCGATTGGTATAATGCCGGAGGAAGAGATTTAGAAGTATTCAATATAAAAGAGAAAAAAAGAAGAAGAATAAAATATGCTAATGAAAATCTAAACGAAGAAAAAATATCCATTATTAGAAAAGATTTATTTCCTCAATCAACTACGGATAAATTTTTACCTGTTCAAATTATAACATCAGGTGCAGATTCAAAATGGGACAGCATACAAAAAGTGTATTCAAAGATGATAGAAGAAGCAAAAGAAAGTATTTATATAGAAAGTCCTTACTTTGTACCAGATGAAGGTTTTTTGCATACATTAGAAAATGCTGCTTTATCTGAAGTTAATGTTAATTTAATGATAACAGGAAAACCTGATAAAAGAGTGGCATGGTGGGTGGCACAAACATATTTTGAAACTTTACTTAAAGCTGGTGTAAATATTTATCTTTATGAAAAAGGTTTTTTGCATAGCAAATTCTGTACTATAGACGGAAGAATAGTATCATGCGGCACTTGTAATATGGATATAAGAAGTTTTTATTTACATTATGAAATGAATGCGGTTATATATGATGTTGATATAGCTAAAAAATTCGAGGATATATTTAAAAAAGATGTTTTAAATTCGCATAAAATTACATCTGAAGAGTATGCAAAGCAGCCTAAACTGATAAGACTCAGAAATTCTGCTTGCAGAATAATCGCACCTGTTTTATAATTAGCTATAAAAAATACTAATAATATATAATAAATAATATGGAAAAAATAAAAATATCTTCACTAGACAATCAATCCATTTTTGATTTACTTCTTTCTGAAAAAAGCTATATACTATTTGTAGATGAGTCAGGTATATCTAAAGAAAATATTTCAACACTTAATGAAATATTGAGAAACAGAGAAGATTTCTTTTTAAATATATCTTCTGATAAAGATGAAAATAACAAAAATAGTATAATGGGTAATGACTTATTAATAGCTTTGCCTGATATAAAAAATCTTATATATCATGCTTCATTAAAGTTCCCATTAAAAAGCGTTGATATCTTTGCTAGATTAATTAATTTAAAAAGTCTGCATTTATATGGCGATTTACCTAAAGATATGGAATTAAAACCGCTTGATAATATAGAAAATTTAGAAAGTGTATATATAGAAAATGGGCTTACATTAAGACAAGATGTTTATTTAGCTGCAAGACCTACTATTAAAGAATTAGGTGCAGGAACTTTTAGAATGGAATCTTTTGATAAAAATCCCAATATAAAAAAATTGGCTATACTTTCTGGAATGTCGCATGAAGAAGAAATGCCTAAAAAACTTCCTGAACTTGAAGAACTTTATATAGAAAAGGGTAAAAACATAAGATCATTCAATTTTCTATCATCAATGAAAACATTAAAAAAATTAGAATTAAATAATATACAAACACTTAAAGAAATTCCTGATTTAAATGAGTTGGAAGATTTAAAAAATCTTACATTAAGAAATTTAAGAAGCCTTGAAAATATAGATTCTATATTAAATCATCCTAGAATAAGAACATTAATTCTAGAAAATATAAAGTGCTTTGATGTAAATATGCTATCTAAAGAAACTATGCCTAGATTAAAATTTGTATCTGTAATAACTGATGATAAAAGTATAGACAAAAGAATAAGAAAAGAACTTGATGAAAAAGGATACAAAGATCCGAATGAAAATTAGTGCATTTCAATTTGATGTGCAAAAAGATAAATATACAAATATTGAAATAATAAAAGAAGCTTTAACTAAAGAAAATACAGATCTTCTAGTATTGCCTGAATTATCTTCTAGCGGATATCTCTTTGAAAGTAGAGATGAATTAAAAAAGACAGCTGAAAAAATAGAAAATGGCATATTTGTAAATAGCCTATCTGAAATGTCAAAAAAATATGATACTTCTATAATTGCAGGATTTGCAGAAAAGTTTGAGGATAAAATTTATAATTCTGCAGTAATAATAGAAAAAGGAAGTATAAAAGGCGTATACAGAAAAATACATTTATCCGATTTTGAAAAGAAATTCTTTGACTCTGGAGATATAAATAACGCTGATTTAATTTTCAATATAAATGGTGTTAATATATCAGTACAAATATGCTTTGATTTATGGTTCAATGAAATATCAAGAAAGCAAATATTAAATGGAAGCAATTTAATATGCGTACTTGCTAATTTTGGTTCAAATACTACTTTTGAAATAGCTAGAATAAGAGCCATAGAAAATTTAACTCCTCTAGTATTATGCAATCGTATAGGCATAGAAAAAAATTCTATTATAGAAGCATATTTCATAGGTAAAAGTTTTATATGCGATGAAAAAGGTAATTATCTTACAAATATAGATGAAAAATCAAATTCAAATAAAATGATAACAGAAGAAATAGAAATAAAATCAAAAAAACAAAATATAATATGTTCTGATTTTATAGAAGAAATTAAACGACACTATACAATTTAAATAAAAAATAATGAGCCTGATTATAAAATCTCAAGCTCATTATTTAAAAAACTTTTCTATTATAATTTGAAATAACTTACAACATCTATTAATTTTTGTGCTTCACTGCTTAATGTTATACTAGCCTCTTTTGACTGCTCTACTAAACTAGCATTTTCTTGAGTACTTGCATCCATTTTTAATACAGCCTGATTAACCTGATCAACTCCGCTCTGTTGTTCCACTGCTTTTGTAGAGATATCTTTCATTATGTTAGCTGTATTTTCTATTTTATCTTTAATATCTGTAAATATCTCTTGGGATTTTCTTGCTGCTTCTGTTGCCACTCTTATTTTCTCATCAGAATCTGCTATTAAAGAAGTAATATCTTTAACAGAAGTTTGTGTATTCTGTGCCAAAGTTCTAACCTCAGACGCTACAACGGAGAAACCTCTGCCCTGCTCTCCAGCACGTGCTGCTTCAACTGATGCATTCAATGCTAATATATTAGTTTGAAAAGCAATATCTTCTATCAATTTTGTTATATTAGTTATTTTTCTACTTGCCTCATAAACAGCTTCCATACTTTTTGTAGTGCTGTCTATTATAATTCCTGCCTCCTCTACAGATTTTTTTGAATCATTCATCATATTATTTCCTATAACAGATTTTTCAGCAGAATTCTTTATAGTAGATGCCATTTGCTCCATAGAACTAGCTGTTTCCTCTAATGATGATGACTGTGACTTAGTTCTTAAAGCTAAATCATTATTTCCGCTTGCTAACTCTTTAGATGTTAATTCTATATTATTAGAAGAGTCTATTATATTACTTACTATAAGTTTTAATTTTTCTATAGTATTATTAAATCCATTAGCTATTATTCCAAACTCATGATTTTTATATTTATTAGTCAAAAATTTACTAGGTGCTGATACAGTTAAATCTCCGTTTCCAAGTCTATTCAAATCATTTGCTATTCTTGATAAAACTCTTGATATATGTTTATTAACATATGCAATCACTATAAATGATGTAATAATAAGAAGTAATATACTTAACACTATAGTTATTTTTATTAAAGTATTTTTATTAGCAAAGAACTCGCTGTCAAGCATAGTAACACACATTATCCAATCTATATTTTCAAGTCTTGAGAAAGCCATTATTTTTTTACCTTCATCTTCATAATGCAAAGCACCTTTTCTTTGTGAAGCTGCTGCAGATAAAGCATTTTTAGAACCTATAGATATGGTATTAACTTTTGCAACTTCTTTATGTGCTACTCTTCTTCCATCTTCATTAACTATATATATATTGCCTGTTTTTCCTATAGTTATTTCAGAAAAATATTTTTGAACAAAAGAATCCCATCTTAATTCAGCATATAAAACTCCTGCAGGTCTTGAATTAGTATCGAATACTCCTGCTAAAACTCCTATAACATAATTTCCTGTAACTGATGATAAATAAATCTCATCCTCAATGGCATATTTATAATTATGATCCTGAAGCTCTTTCCATATAGTTTTCTGAGTTACAGTATTTAAATGTTCATTGGAAGCTGTATCTAGAACTACTTTTCCATTTAGATCTATTAAAGCAAAAGCTGAAAAATGGGATTCCAATTCTTTTAAAAGCTCATTAAATTCACCATTTGCTATAGATAAAGTATCCTGATTTGGATTTTCAAAATAATCTAAAAATTCAGATTCTTTTGATATAACAGAAGTTAAATCTGCCTGATCTTCAATCCATATAGAAACTAAATCTCTATATCCATCAGCAGTTTCCATAAATCCGCTTATAGCAGTTCTTTCCATAAATATTGCAGAAGCGGATATTATTACTATCATAAGTACAAAAAGCATTAAGGCTACAGAAGATATGATAGTAAAAGGCATTTTAAATTTCAAAGTTTGTATAAATTTCATAAATAACCCCTATATAAAGCTCAATTATTATAATAATATTATATTACAAAAAATCAAAAAAGTCTATAGTAATGTAAATATTTTTTACTAAAAACGATAAAAAATATCTATTTTTTTACATAATTAGTAAATTTTAAGTAAATATAAAGATGTTATGTAAATAAAATTTATACAAAAATATTTAGAATTTTATCTTTGACAAATTTTATATAATTATATATCATAATTAATATAATTATTATATATAAATTGAGGGTTAGTATGTACAATATAAGTCAATTAAAAGAACTAATAAAAGAAAAAAATATGGATGAAAAATTTTCTTCAATATACGGAGGAGATAAAGACAGCATATTAGAAGCATACGACAGATTAAATAACACAATAAAACACTTTGAAAATATAGATAAAAACGATGAGATATATTTATTTAGTGCCTCTGGAAGAACAGAATTATCAGGAAATCATACAGATCACAATAACGGATGCGTATTAACCGCTTCAATAAATTTAGACAAATTAGCAGTTGTTTCAAAAAGAAATGATAATAAAATAGTAGTTTATACAGATTACTCTAACAATCCGGATGTAATAGATGTGAATAATTTAGATATAGATAAAGATGAATATGGTAAATCTAATGCTTTAAGCAGAGGAGTATGTGCAGGAATAAAAAATAAAGGATATAATACAGGCGGATGTACAATATCATTAAACAATAAAGTACTTATTGGAAGCGGACTAAGCAGTTCTGCAAGTTTTGAATCATTAATAGGCGAAATACAAAATGCTTTATATAATGATGATAAAATAAGTAAAATTGACATAGCAAAAATTGGACAATATGCTGAAAATGTTTATTTTGGAAAGCCTTGCGGACTTATGGATCAAATGGGTTGTTCTGTTGGCGGTATAATGTCTATAGATTTCAAAGACAATGACAACCCTATAATAGAAAAAGTGGAATATGATTTTGAAAAAGAAGGATATGCTCTTATGATAGTAGATGCTAAAGGTGATCACAGCGGACTTACAAATGAATATGCTGCAATAAGAGAAGAGATGAATGCTGTTGCAAATTATTTCGGTAAAAAGGTATGCAGAGAAATAAATAAACAAGAATTAATAGATAATGCCTCAAAATTAAGATCGGAAATAGGAGACAGAGCAATAATGAGGGCATATCACTTTTTAGAAGAAAATGAAAGAGTAATTAATCAAATAAATGCATTAAAAAATAATGACATAAAAACATACATAAAACTTATGAATGAATCAGGACTTTCAAGCTTTATGTATTTACAAAACTGTTATTCTGTTACAAGTTCAAAAAATATGGGTGTAGCATTGGCTATTGCTTTAACAAAAGATTTCTTAAAAGATGATGGAGCATGCCGCGTTCATGGAGGAGGATTTGCAGGAACTATTCAGGCTTTAATACCTATAAATAGAGCTGAAGAATACAAAAAATATATGGACTCAATATTTGGTGAAGGAAGTGCCGCAAAAATAAGAGTAAGACAATCTCCAGTTTGTGAAATATAATATGAAAAATAATACATAAAATAAAAGACAAGACTGAAATATTAGTCTTGTCTTTTTATATAATTAATTTTTAACTCAAACTTAATTATTACTTTTCCAAGGGACTGTACTATTAAGCCATCCCCTTTCATTCCAATAGTTAAAATCGTTTTCCGTAAAGTTTTTCTTTTTATGAAGTGATTTTATTACCTTAAAAAATATTCTTGTTTTTATAGATGGTTTTACTTTACCATATTCTCTTTTTATCTTTATTGCTGCCAAAGCCATTTTTTTAGAAATAGATTCTTTTATATCATATTTTACATTATCCCAAGTAACTTCTCTAACTGCAAATCCATATTTATATATTTTTGCTGCTCCCCAAAAGAAAGCACTGTCCGCCATATCTTTATTAGTGCTTTTCATACCGCCTCCTGCAGCAGTAGAAATGCATACAACCTGCTTTCTGAACATAGATTCATTAGGTCTATGAACTATCCATCTATATCCGTAATGATCTAAAAAAGCTTTCATAGCTCCAGTTGCATGATAAACATATACAGGACTTGTCAATATGATAATATCAGAATTATCCATAGCTTCTGTAATAGGATTAAGAGTTTTATAATGAGGACACAAAGTCTCAGATTTGATAAAACAGTTATTACATCCTACACAAAAAGAATTAAAATCTCTAGGTAAAAAAAATTCTTTTATTTCTCCATCTAATTTATCGTACAGCATTTTAGCTATATGATAGGTGGATCCTTTATGATTCTGCCCATGTATAACAGTTATTTTCATATAGATTTTGTCTATTAATCCGCTTTTATATCTCTTGGAAAGTCATATTCTTCTATAGGAAGAAGTTTAGGCGCTTTCTCAGATATATCTCTTAATTCTTTAGAGAAAAAGTATTCCGTACCTGAAATCTTTTTAGATATATATTTTCTAACACTTGAAATATAAATAGTAACACCTGGGAAAAAGCCTTCCATTGAAGTAATGCTGCTATGAGATAATTTTTCAAACTCAGCACTCATTTCATCTCTTCTAGCCTCTAACTGAGATGTTTCTTTAACAAGATTTGTAATTCTCTTTAATATATCTTTAATACCTTCTCTTTTATTTGGAGGTATTCTTTCTATAAATGCTTTAGGGTTTTTAAAATATTCAGTACCTAAAAGCGATTTAATCTTGCTGATTTCTTCTCTATTTGTTTTAACAGTTGCAACAATATTCTTAAATTCAGCGTCAGCTTCAGCATCTCTTCCAACAGTGATTGTAGTTTTTGATTCACTCATAGAACCTATACTTTTAGCCCATACGCCATTTAAAGCCTTAATATTTCCGCCTATTATAACACCTTTACCCTCTAAAACAATTACTCTATCATTACATGCTATTTCAGCATTAACAAGCTGATTTGATAAAAGGTCACCCTTACATATTATAGTAGCATTTCTAATAAATGAAGAATATATTTTACCATTAACATGTATAGTGCTGTTAGGACCTCCTATTATCCCTCCTGACACTATCAAATTACCTGCACATTCAATTTGAGCATCCTCTATATTACCGCGTACAAGTATATCACCTTCTGTCTTTATAATAAATCCAGGTGCTACATTATCCTTAATAATAAGAGAACCATTAACTTCTATATTTCCTGTAGATAAGTCAACTTTATCTATTTCAGCAACTGTACTTACAGATAAAGTATTATTATGATTAGTTAATATTCCTCTAATACCGCTTCTTATAACGATACCATCAGAATCAACTGTAACATTTTTTCCCAATTTATAACAAGGATCTTCATCATAATGAGCTTCCATAACAGTATCATATATGTCAAGCCCATCAATAGCAGGTTTTGCCTCCATAAAATGTGCTATTTGTATACCTGACTCTATATTATGTATAAATCCTCTCTCTTTAAAATCTATAGAACCAGATTCAGATTCCTTTCCTGTATCTATAGTAAAATCATAGTCCAATATAATTTTTTGAACATTGCCGTCTATTGGTTTTCTTCCTTCTACAAATACGCACATAACTCCTTCATTGTATTTCAAATTATGCTCTACAAGTTCAGCTACTTTATCATAATTTACCATTAATTTAATAGGAATACCTGCTATTAATGATTGTATATCTTCTATAGTTAATTGTTTTTTCAGAATTTTTTGAGGAGGAAGTACCATTACACCACGCCACTTATCTGCAACATTAATAACTGGTATTATGGAAACAGATTTTAATTCATCATAAAATACATATCCATTAACTGTACTTTTATATGAACCAGTCATTTTATCAAATTTTACATTTTTACCAGCTTTAATACCTTCACGTTTAGAAATTGATTTTAATACGGTATCACCAGGATAAACATAATTTCTTAGTAATTCATCATATAAATTTTGATCATTACTATCAACATCAACTATTTGATCATATATCTCTCTTGTATTTACAGTATTATCAAATAAGAATTCGTAATTACTAGCATCTATTGATAAAGCTGGTTTACCATTTTCATTATTCATATATTCTCCTTAAAATCAATTCAAACATTAAAGCTATTTACTTCTTACATAAAAATAGCATTACATCCCCTCTATTAAATAATTTAACATATTTATCAAAAAAAGCTTTAATAAATTTATTAGGTTTCTTTTCTATGGGTATAGATCCCCAAGAGAAATCACTAATTATATTAAAACCAATATTTTTCATATATTGTGATAATGTACTTTTAGAAAATAACCATAAATGCTGAGGCATTACAGCTCTCCAAGAACCCCCATATTTCTTAGCGAACATTCCTTCTGCATTAGGTGTTGTTATAGCTAAATATCCGCCTCTAGCAAGTATTCTATATATCTCTTTTAATGTGTCTCCAGGATTTGGAACATGTTCTATAACATGTGAGAAATGAATAAAAGAAAAATAATCACTTTCAAATCCTACATCAAGCAAAGGTTTTTCATGCACTGTTATACCATAATTTTTTCTAGCATACTCAGCAGATGATGAGCATATTTCAATACCTTGTGCATTATAACCTTTAGTCTTTAAATAATTTAACATCATACCTGTAGCACATCCTATATCAAGTACATTCTTATTAGGCAATTCACTCTCTATTTTCTCAAATCCTATGTCTTTTAAGGCTAATTTCATAAGACCGAAAAAATTTTCCTGATTAGCTACTTCATATTCAAAATAATTATCGCTGTATATATCATTTATCTCTTCCTGACTCAATATAGGATATTGATATATAAGCCCGCAATTTAAACATTTATTGTAGCTTACTAAATCAGTTTTTATATAAACTTCTGATTTGTCGCTACCGCAAAATTCACATTTTGATCCCACTGTATAACTCTCCAATATTATATTCGGAAAAAAAAGATATTTTCTTTATTTTTTAATAGTAAAAAGCCTATAGTTTATTATTCTTGAGCTGGTTTATTATTAACAGTTAATATTATTTCTGTATTCATGCCCACAACATCATCAGGCGAAGGTATTTGAGAAAGTACGACATCATTTTCATACATATCATCGCTTACTTCTACTTTTGGAAGTATTGTTACATTTGTCATACTATTAATAATATTGTTACTAATAATACTTACTGCCTCTTCATACTTCATACCTGTAACATCCGGCATTTTTATAAGTGCCTGCTCTGCAACATTAATAACTAAATATACAGTCCTTCCTCTTTTTACTCTAATACCTCCTTTAGGCTCCTGACTTACTACTGTACCTAAAGGGTAATTATCAAAGTAATGTGTTTGTACATTCAAATTCATACCCTCTTTTTCAAGAGTATTGAATGCTTGAAATACATCTGCTCCCTGAACATCTGGAAGAACAAATGATTCCCCATTGGATTTCACAGTTACAAATACTATCATAGTTACAATGATGCCTTGTAAAACAAAAAGTAAAATAGCAAAAATTATTAATCTTTTGAATACCAAAAAAGATTTAGGATCACTTATAATACCATCAGGTAAAATGATTTTTATGAATTTATTGATATAAAATACAATTTTCTTAAATATTTCTTTTAATTTATCCATACCACCCTCAATTTTAAGTAAAATATTCACCTTTTATTAATTTATTACCACATAAGAACTCTTTCACTGTTTGTCTTTTCTTACCTTCTCTTTGCAATTCTTTTATAATATAAATGCCGTTAAGAGCTTGAATATATATACCTTCATTATTAAAATCTATTATCTTTCCAAAATCTGAACTGCAACCATCTGAAGTTTCTCTATATTCACTCTTAAAAACTCTTATGGACATATCTTTGTAAAAGCAATATGCTGTAGGCCATCTTACAAATGCCCTTGTCATATTATGTAAGCTATATGCCGACTTTGAAAAATCTAATTTGCCATCTTCTTTCTTTATTTTTGTACAATAAGTGGCTAAACTATCATCCTGCTTAACCATATTTGATATATATTTATCAACATCTGTAAAAAATTCTTTTAAAAGATAAACGCCGCTTTCCTTTATTTTATCATATAAATCATTGAACTGCCAATTAGAATCTATAGATATTTCATGCTGAAGTATAACATCCCCTTCATCAAGTTTAGCATCCATTTTCTGCAATGTAGTGCCGCTTTTATCAAAACCATAAAGCAATGCATGTTCCACAGGACTTGCTCCCCTTAATATTGGTAAAAGAGAACCATGTATATTAAGAGGCATTATTTTTGGAAGTGCTAATGTTCTTTTATTTAAAATCTTACCATAGGCTACTACTATTAAAAAATCAGGAGCTAAGTCTGTAAGTACATTATAAAATTCATCTTTATTTATACTTTCAGGTTGAAAAAGACTAATATTATTTTCTAATGCTGTTTCAACTGTTGGAGAGTTAATTATATTCCCCTTTCTGTCTTTTTTTGTATCAATAGGAGCTATAACTCCGCACAAATTAACATTATCCGTATTTTTTAATTGTAGGATACAATCCGATGTGAAATCCGTAGAACCTGCTATTACAACATTATACATACTTACATTATATATTTTTATCATTAAAAGTCAAATATATTTTAATCCTCTAGCTGTAACTCTATTCCTTTAACTTCAGATAAAAATTGTACAAATAGATTAAATATTATAGGATCTATTTTTATTTTATCTTCTATAAAATTTTCTTTCATAAACATAACAACTTCTGACGGATCTTCATTTCTGCTTCCACCCATAAAAGTTAAACTGTCATATATATCAACAATTTCTAACATTTTAGCAGGGAAGTATGCTAAAGCCTCTGCATTAATAATATCATCAGGTTCAAATGTCATCAAGAATTCAACTTTATACTTTGGATCATTGATTTTTTTATTAATAAAATTCTTCAATATGCCACTACCATAACCATAACATTCATGATGCAATCCGGCAATTAATGAAGATTCATCTTTTTGATTCATTACATATTTAAGAAAATAATACGCCTTTGATGTATGAAAATCTTTAAAATCCCCATCTTTAATAAACTCATCTGTTGGAACAAAATACATCATATTCAGCATAGTTGTATCATGGTAAAATGCTCCTATTGCATAATTTATTATTTCAGAAGAAGTAAATTTTCTTATACCTAATTTAAATACATTTTCTAATTTTTCTATAGTTGTAATAACATTAAAATGCGAAAGTATTCTTTTATATTGTTCTAAATATATATTTTTATAATCCTGTCTTAATTTATTACTTAATCCCTTATTAAAAGCCTTATTATAATAATATAAGAATTCTATCATAAGTATACATACTCTATTTCCATGACTCAATATATTGGAATCATTCAGCATATCCAAGTTATCAAAAATATCTCTAAATAGATATTCTTTTTCCAAATATGAAACTATAGAACTTATTGTATTAATTATTAAATTTCCAGTTTCAGGATTAATATTTTCAGAGCTACTTTTTTTAGAACTTTTAATATACTTAAGATGTTTTACGAAATCTAATCTTGCAATCATTCCAAGACCAGTTAATAAACGTTCTATATCAATAGCTATTTCATTAGTTACTTTTGGTGCCTTAGCTTCAAGTTTTAATTCATCCAAATAAGGTTTTAATACATATAATCTATTAGTATCTTTCTCAGTAATAATTCTTTTCAAAAGTATATCATTAGCTGATTTCAATTTATCATAAAAAGGCACACAATTTTTATAAATATGATAAAAATATCCATATTCATCATATTTATTTTCATCTACGCCATCAACTATTGTATTAGTATTAGTTTCCGGATTACTTAAATTAAAAAACTTACTAGAAAAAGATGATATATAAAATTTGCCATCTTTAAGTAAATTGTTTTCAGCATTATTTTCTTCTATTAAAATATCTATTGAATTACCAGGTATGATAATACTTATAGAGTTAGAATTTACGCATGTAATTTCTATATTCTCTTTAATTATCATTTCTCTCATTTCTACGATCTTATTAAAATTAATCTCATAATATTTATTCATTGATTTAAACATAGTATTCTCCAATTACTTTTCCATCTCTTGTAGAATATCTTCTATATGCTTAAGCTGCCTGTCTGCTGTTTTATTATAATCAATTTCTCCAAGTGCTATTTTATATGCCTTATCAATTAAGTTATCCATTTCTAATTTAGCCTTATTTTTCATAACTTTATCAGCAAGTTCTTTAGTAATAGCCCATCTTTCCTTAGCTAAATTATAAAAAAATACAGCATATTCAAAACTTTTCTTTATATCCTCATCAAATTGTGAATTATAAAAATAATAGTTTTCTTTATCATAAAGTCCGGCAAGATAAATATAATTCTGAGTAATAAGATAGTTAAACTGCATATGCATCAAATCTTTATATCTAGTATATGCTTCTTCTGTTTCTATAATGGTTAAAGCCCTATTTACAAAATCAAAAGGGGCATTTAAAGCACGTTCAAGATAATCTACATTCCTAAGCAGATCATACTCAGCATAATAAGAAGGTAATGCATAAAGTCTGTAATAGTCCTCAGCATATACTATGTAACCATAGTCTTTTTTTTCTACTATAGTTGATTCTTTCATACCTATTTTAGGATAAAGATTTACACTAATAATTGCAAATATAATTAAAACTATCTTTTTCATAATACAAACTTATAAATAAAATACTACTATCATTAACGGTATAAATTAAATATTTCTTTATCACTTATTTATAGATCAAAAAATATAGGTAAGTAAAAAATTATTATGTTTTAGCTGCCAGAATTAATTTACAAATCTTTATTTAGTTTTTCTATTTTCCAATTACTTATATTCATCAAAGTATCTTTTAAACCAAATTCTGCTATTTGCAATACTACTAAATCTATATTATTATCGATAAGATATTTTGTATCAAATACATAACGATGTAAAAATATTGTTTCTTTAAATGAAGAAGCTATATAATTAAACATATGATAACCAAAAGAATCTCTTACAAACAATATGTTCATATTATTTGTGGAATCAGATACAGAATGACAGTAATAAGAATCATATCCTGAATAATAATGATTATTTGATCCTTCTATTATCTTAAATTTATTTGTAGTATAATTACTTAACACATATACATCTAAACTATTTTCTTTTAATACTGTAACATTATCAATATCAATAATATTATTAGTAATATCAAGTTCTTTCATTAAAGCCAAATAACCTATATATCCAGATATATTATTCCAATGTCCATCTCCTATATAATATAATTCATATTTGTTTTTATATTTCAAAATATCTTTTTTAGGATATACTATTTTTAAATCTGTATTTTTTATTAAATAATTAGTTAATTCATCTATAGAATTAGTCTCTTTAAATTTTATATAATCAGGGATACCTTCATAATAAATAGACTCTTTATTTGGAGCTATAAATAAAACAAAATCTGTACCATTTTTTTTTAATTCATCTCTAAAATTTAACAAATTACTTGAAATTAATTCCAATTCAGATTCACTAAATCTAATTTCTCCAGTTCTATATTTAATAGACTCTAGAGAATACAAATTACCATCATCACCATAAATTCTATCTTTATCCCTTTTTTCTTTGAGTATATTCCAGTCTATATATTTTCTTAAATTAATAAAATCATTTCTAAATGGTAAGTAATCATTAAAATATGCCTCATAATTTTTTGGATAATCAATAAAATTTGAATATATATTTGGATATTCTTTAAATTTTCTATTTTCATAATTATTATGATCAAACATATCATAAAATGCAAGATATATAAATTTAGGAAATACAGTAAATAAAATAAATAATGATATTACCAATACATATCCAGTTCTGACATCTTTAGAATATTTTTTATAATAAAACTCTATTTTGGATAAAAATAAAATTAATATAATAATATTTAAAATAATAAAATATTTAAAAAATTTAAATTTTATTTTTAAAATATATTTAACATTATCTATTTTTTCGTCCTCAGATATTTTTTGAAAACTAATTAAAGTTCCAAATGGAGTACCAGATTCATCTTTCATTTTTACTTCTTTTACATATTCCGGCAAACTATTAGTAACTAAATAAACTCCATATATATCACTATTTCTAAATACTTTATCATAATAGCTTATTCTAAAACCATATACATAATTATTATGATAAGAAATATTATCATTAAAAGATAATTTATCTAAATATCCAACTCTAGGTTTTGCACCTAATACAGATAAAACTATTAAAGAAATTATACATAAAGATAATAAAACTAAATAAACTCTTATCAATATTTTTTTCATAAAGATTCTGCCTTAAAATCTGAAATATATAAATGGATTGTAAGTACCATTAACTAAATACATAATGCAAATGAATAACAGTACGAATTGAATAACACTCTCTAATATATAAACTCTGCTTGAAAATATAGCTTCCTTAAGCTTTGGAAATATGCTCTGTAATAAACCGCAAAATAAAATACCGAATACAAAACAAACTTGTGTCTGAGGATAGAAGAAATATCTAACTGTAAAAATGCTCTCTTGATAATTAAACATTACTTTATATAATTCTAAAGCATGTTTCAAATCATTAGCTCTAAATAATACCCAGCCTAATATAAATACTAATATCACATATATATGATTAATAAATTTTAATTTATTTCTCTCTAACAGCTTACCTAAAAATATACGCTCTATTATTAAAAATAATCCATGCCACAAGCCCCACAATATAAAATTAAAACTAGCTCCATGCCATAAACCTGTAGCAAAAAATACAATAAATAAATTTAAATAAGTAAAATATTTACCTTTCCTATTTCCGCCTAATGGTATATATAAATACTCCTTAAACCAAGTAGATAAGGATATATGCCATCTCCTCCAAAACTCCTGTACTGACTTTGATATATAAGGATAATTAAAATTCTCTAAAAACTTGAATCCGAACATATGACCTAATCCAATAGCCATATCTGAATAACCTGAAAAATCATAATATATCTGAAGTGTATACAATATAGCAGCAAGCCATACTAAAACTGTACTTAATTCACTAACTGGTTGTTTTAATATTTCATCGCAGGATAAGGCAAACATATTCGCTAATATTACCTTTTTAGATAGTCCGTAAATGAATCTTTTTATTCCATAGCTGATATTTTCTAAACTTTCATTTCTATTAATTATCTGACTTTCTATATCATGGTACTTTACTATAGGTCCTGCTATCAATTGAGGAAAAAACGATATATATAAAGCTAAATTAAATACATTCTTCTGTGCTTTATTTTGCTCTCTGTAAACATCTATTACATAAGATAATGCCTGAAATGTATAAAAAGATATACCTATAGGAAGAACTATATTTTTTAGACTTATTACTTCTTTGCCTGATATTGAATTAATTATTGATATAGCAAAATCTGTATATTTAAAATAACCTAATATAACTAAATTAAGGATTATACAAAAAATTAAATATACTTTCTTCTTTCTTTTATTATTATCTTCAATAGCTTTATCAATTAATAATGCAAATACATAATTGATGAGAATAGAAGAAAACATTATTAAAGTATAACTAACTCCACCCCAAGCATAAAAGATAATACTTGCTGCTAAAAGAAGAACATTTCTATATTCTTTTTTAATTAAATAATATAAACAAAATACTACAGGAAGAAAAAGCCATAAGAAAATCATGGAACTAAATAACATATAAATAGCTCCGTAATTTTATTTCTAATTGTTTTAAGAGAATAATATAAAAAGTCTGATATACTACATAATTTGTGCGGTGCGGTGCGGTGCGGTGCGGTGCGGTGCGGTGCGGTGCGGTGCGGTTACCGGCATAGTATTATTCTCCAATATAGTTTTATTTTCGATATATTATTATAATTTATAATTAATGTCAAATAGAATTATTAATTAGATTGTTGCTTTTCCTCTGCCTCTTTCAATATTTCAAATATAGCATTATTATTATTATCTTTTGCTATATCTAAAGGATAATCTCCATTATTGTTTCTAACCATAACATCAGCACCAGATAATACAATTTCGCTTACTATATCAACACTTCCAGAATTTACTGCCTTATGCAAAGGTGTATCACCATTTTGATTTTGTATATTAAGATTTGGTTTCTTTTCTAAAATCATTCTTACAATAGGAAGTTTAGAATTTTCAGCAGCAATATGCAAAGCAGTATCTCCATATTTATCAACAGCATTCAAATCTACTTTTTGAGATAATAATATTCTAGCTATATTTTCAGCTCCGCTTTTTGCTGCTATCATTAATGGAGTATAACTTGATATTCCTGCATAATTTATATCAGCACCAGCTTCTACTAATATTTGAAGCAAATCAACATTATCATTATTAATAGCATATTCTATTAAACTCTCTCCATCCTTAGTTACAACGGAAAGATTAGCTTTATTAGCAATTAATAATTTTGTAAGCTCTGTATCATTATTCATAACAGCAACAGTTAAAGGACTAAGACCATTACTGTCTTCTACATTTATATTTGCTTTATTTTCTATCAAAAGATTTATCATATCATTTCTACTTGATTCTATAGGACTATTCATAGCATATAAAAGAGGAGTTTTCTCTTCATAACTTTTAGCATTAACATTGGCTTTGTTTTCTATTAATAGTTTAGCAAGTTCAATATCTCCATTATTTGCTGCATACATTAAAGAAGTCCATCCGTCATTATCTGCAAAGTTAACATCTGCTCCATTTGTAAGAAGAACTTTTACAGTATCTATATATGAATTTCCTACAGCTATTATTAATGCATTTTTTCCATTAACGAGTCTATTTAATGTATTTTTATTTATATTTGTAATTATTTTTTCCATCACTTTGGCACTGTCTGCAGATTTCTGCTGCATTAATACTAAATCAACAGGAGATGAACTTGTATTATTAAATTTAGAACCAGCTGCCGCCATTATTATATTTCCATATACATCGCTTTCCCCAGCCTCTTCTATTTTAGCACCTTTAGATATAAAATAATCTACTAAAGCAGGATTAAGCGATAAAACTGCATTATAAAGTACTGTAGTTCCGTCAGCACTTTTATAATTAATATCCGCTCCATTATCTATTAAATAACGTACTATACTCTCATCACTATTGTCAATCGCATAACTTAAAAGTAAAGGCTCTCTTTTCAAATCAAATGAATTATCTAAAAGAAGCTTTATCATAGTTTTATTAGTTTGAGAAACAGCATAATACATTGGATATCTATTAAAATTATTACCTGTATAAGAACCATATACATTAGCCTTACCTTCTTTTATAAGAAATTCAGCTATTTTTGTATTATTATTGCTTATAGCCAATATTAGAGGAGTAACTCCTGAATCATCAGCTATTTCTGCATCGGCTTTATTTTCTATTAAAAATTCTACAGCTTTCATATTATTATTTTGTACTGCATGAAACAATGGGCTTTGATTATTATTATCTGTTTCATTAACATCAGCCGAATAATTATTAACCATTTCTTTAACAATTCTATCGCCATATTTTTTCTTATATATTTCCTCGCTGTATATCTCATAATTTCCAACCATTTTCTCCATATCAGATTTACCCTTTATAAATAAGAATAAACCTACAAGCAAACCAGCTCCCACAAGAAGAACAAATACAATAGCGCAAGCTACTACAGCTACTTTAAATATATATTTTTTATTTTCTTCTGCTTCTTTGGATCTATTTATTTTTTCTATAGCATTTTCATTATTATTAACTGAAATATCATTGCTTGATTCATTATTTATTGAATCGTTATTAAGTTCATTATTATTATCCATATTTTCCATAACCGCACCTTAAACAAATTAAATTATGAAGTATAATAACATATTTTTTATAAATTAAAAGCAGTAAAATAAAAAAAATATATACCCCTATCTACTGTAGTACAAAACTTCTAGTTTCTATATAAGGAGTCTCATCAGCAATATATGATTCTATAACAATAATATAATTTCCTTTAGGAAAAGATGTTAATTCTTCTTTAGGTATAGTTAATTTGAATACATCATTTTCTAAAACTGCATTATATTCTTTTTCTCCTCCGTTTTGCAGCTGAAGCAACACTTTTACTTTAGTATTAATATCAGGCATTTCTAAAGCATTGTTCGGATAATTATACGAAGAAACATAAATATCTATATTCATATCACTATTTCTATTTACTATAGCAGGCATTTCAATATCTTCAATCCTGCTCATTTTAGTTGATAATTTCTCAATCCAATATTCAGCAGTATAACTATAATCTTTAAAAGCTGTTAATTCTATATAATTAGCTTTTGAATCTATCCTTGAAATAAAGAAAGGTCCATTTGATATATAAGCATGTCCATATTTATCTATAAAATCAATAGCAGCCTGATATCTTTTAACAGCCTCTTCTTTTGTTATAAAATCTTCTATTCCTGCAGGTATATATTGAGAATCACGCATTTCTATTAATTTTTCTTTTATATCAGATACACAGGTTGGATTTTTCACATCTATTGAAGTTAAGGACTGATCCTGAGAAATGGTATAAACATTACCGGATTTAGAACCTTCAAGAACCATTTTCATTATAGCTTCATTTATTTCAAAAGGAATAACCGTATTTCTATTTGGATTACCTATTTTAGGACTAACAGCAGCAATAGCAATTTGTCTGTCCATATCCATAGGCCAATAATAGTTTCCGTATAAAGTAAAACTTCCGTCTTCATTTATAACACTTCCTACAGCTCCGTCCATTGCAGAAAGATATCTTCCAGCCATAGCAGAATCATAATATTTATCATTCTCATTTGTCTTTGTTATAACATTTGCAATAAATACGCTTCCATACATCAAGTCAACTAAAGATGATTCTATACCATGATGCCATTTAAAATATCTAGGCTTAAAGTCGCATTTTACATAGGCTGTAATATTATCTGACTTCTTATAATCCAATTCTCCATTTTCATTCATTTTTACTATTAAACCTTCTTCCCATTTTTGAGTATAAGGATTGTACATCTTAGCATTCGTAGGAACTTCTATTGTACCTACTGGTATGCCGTTATTACCTGCTCTAACGCCTATTTCTAAACTGTTAGTGTCAGGCTCTCCCAACATAAATACCGTCTTAGCAGTAGAAGGAGATTCAAATGTAGCTCCGGCATCAGAACAAGGACCAATCATTATAGAAGAATAAGCATCAGAAAATCCGCCTACACCTACAGGATCCCATGGACTTATAAATAATGAACCTTGTGCGGAATGCTGAAGAACTCTTAATACTTTTTCTCCATTCCTATTAGGTTTTATATCTGCACTTCTTATAGACCAATCATTTATACCGTCTCCTACTCCGTAAAGCATTCTTCTGTTAAATCTTTCTTTATTAGCTACAAAAAATTGAGTCTGAGAGTTTAAATATATTCTAACAGCATCTTCAAGCCCTATTTCCTGCAAACGCATATTGCCATTCCAATATTCATCAGCAGTCAAAAACCATCCGTTTGAATTTTTATCGCTTATTCTTGAAGCCTCTCTATTATCATAATTCCAAAACTCAGAAATATTTCCTCCAGGCATATAGTTGCCTTCTCTTACATACATCTGTCTTAATGTAACATCCCACCAAGCACGAGTAGCACCTGCCCCCCAAGCCTCTGTTATAATATTCCATTCATAATCTTTAGGATCTGAACCATATACAACCTGAGTAGATTTATTTCTATCATATAATAATTTTTCAACTTTTATACCTGTTTTTTCTATCAAATCAGATACAGCATTTCCTGCAGGAAGTCTTCCTGTAGGATCATCTACCCTTATAACGAATTTAAGAGTTACAACTTCTCCATTATATTTCCACCATCCGTTTTCCTTTTTTAATTTCCCTCTATTTTCCGGCAGATTAGCAGCTTTTTCCATTGCTTTATTTATATCATTAATAGCCTTTTCCTGATTACCATTCTCTGTCATACCCATTCTTGAAGGAATAAGATTATATCTATAAGTACCCGGCTGCCCCGGTGTTGCCTGAGTAAATGAAGGCTGCCCTGCTCCTCTTAAAATTTCATCAACTAGTTTTTTTCTATCAATCAAAAAATTCATTGCAAATCTTACTTCTTTTATGGCCAAAGGATTAAAATGAGTTTTTCCATCTCTAGTGGTAACTGTATAAGGTGCTTTATTTGGCACAGGATTAAATAATAAAGACCAAGAACCGGAAGGCACAGCATAAGTATCAAGTTTTTCTAAATCGTTTTCCCCTAATGATAAATATATTCCTCCGTCTATTCCGCTAGCCATTAAATCAGCTCTTCCATCTGCTACATCTTTAATAGCTATTGTCATATCCGTTCTCACTTCATATATTATTTTATCTATTAATGCACCGCCTCTGTCTATTTCTTTTTGTGCTATTTCTTCTTGATTATTTGAACATGAAGAAAATATTAATATTATAAAAATTGATAAAAAGAATTTATTAATAAATTTCATTTAAGGCCTCATTTATATATTAAAAATACAACTTAACATAATATATAACATAAGAAATAAATGTCAACAAAATGAATATGTAAAATCACCCATTAATATAGTTGTTAATAATATTATATATTTTATTTCTTTCTTTTTCTATTTGTATATTAATTTTTTGCTGTTCTTTAATTTTATTATCAATTTCATCAACTATTTCTTGTTGTTTTTTTAATGGGATATTTGGTATTTTAAAGTTTTCAATTTCTTTCCATCTTAAATGGATTTGATTTGTAGTACCAGTAAAATCTCTTTCTATTTGAAAATATCCTAAAATACTTCTAAAAAAATATACAAAAAATAATTTATTATAATTAGTTATTCTTATGATAAAATTATCAACTGTGGTTATAGCATCTTCTTTATAGTTATATAAATCAATTTTTCCAAGTGATATTTTACCTGTTACACATAAAATAATATCATCATATTTTAATTTTTTATTATCAGATATTAAATTATATTCCTCTTCCAAAATATATTCTGAATCATTAAAATCTATATAAGAATTTTTTAAATTTTGAATTTTTATAACCTGTATTTCTCCTTCAGAATTATAATTAGGCTGTATACCTTTTTCATATTCAAAAATTATATTTTTTACCTTTATTGTGTCAATATCATTCAATATATTCATTAATTTTTTAGTTGGAGTATTATGAAATCTAGTTGAAAATCTCATTATATCGCTTTTAGAAAAATCAGTAAAATCAGTGTTAAATACTTTAAAAGTTTTATCATCTGCTATTTGAGTACTTGCAGTCATTCCCTTACCAAATTCATTATATAAATTCTCATCAAATCCAAATTCTCTAGCAAATACTTCATTAATAATTTTTTGCTCTGGTATAATAGTTTCTTTAAGGCTTTTTATTTTCTTTTCTATAGGTTCTATTAGAGAAACAATTTCATCTTGTTTTTGTTTGTCAATTAATGGAATTTTCATATTCAATAAATCTTCTTTTTTATAAGATGAAATTCCAATTCCTCTGTAAATATAATTATCAATAATATTCCTTATAATTTTAGTTCTTAATAAATATAGTATAAATTTCATATTATGATTATTATTAACATCAAAAATATAAAAACCATTTGAAAATACATATTCAGATAGATTAATATTTTCAAATAATAAAGCAGGAGACTTAGCCAATCTTATACTAGAAATTAGTAAATTATTATTTGAAATTTTATATTTAATTCTATTTGGATGTTCTTCATATGTAACTATTTGAAAATCCTTTATATATCCATCTTCGTCTATATAAGATTCTCCAGTAGGAATTCCTTTATATTCTTGCCCATAATCATACTCAAATATCTTATAATCAGATTTCAATATATTTCTTAATTTAATAGTTTCTTTGGCATAATTAAAAACATTCCAATTTAATTTAAATATAAAAGCATTATATTTAAAATCACATCTTAAATATAAATCATTAGAAAATTGTGAAAAATCTATATTATAAACTTTTAATCCCATTTTATATCTCTTAAATAATCTAGTATTGTTTCTTTTTTATTGTCATCCACAATTATTTCGCCTTTATTATTCATTCTATAAAGGTCATTAGGCATAATTTTTTCGCCTCTTTTGGTTCTTTTATAGCCTATATTTTCAGCCTCTGCCATTAATATACTATAATTCAATTCTTTAGATAATTCTCCAAAAACCCAATAAGAATTTACATAACCAAAGATATCTTTTGTATCATTATCATATTTGCAAATTTCTTTTAATTCATATTCATATTTTTTGGTTAATTCTAATATACTTAATGATTTATCATATTCTTCTATATAGTTTTTTAATAGTCTATATAATATATTTTTTCTTTCTTCTTCACTTAATTTATTGATAGATGTTAATTTAGCCTCACTCTTACCATTTATATAAACATCTATGATATTTTCTGCTCTAGTTTTTAATTTACTCCATTCATCTGAATATTTTTTCCAAACCTCATTCCACTGCTCTAATTCGTCTTTTGTTTTCTTTTGAGCAAATAATATACTAGTTTTTGTACTTGTAAAAGGTTCAAATGTAAGCTGAGGTAAACTAATAACTGCTTTTATTTTAAAATATTTATAAATAAAAATTCTAATATATTTATTTTCTGTAGTATCAAAAACACTTTCAGGTAATACAGCAGCAAAACGTCCATTATTTTTTAATAACTGATACCATCTTTCTATAAATAAATTTTCTGAATTTTTTTTATCTCCAAATAAAAAACCATCTTTTAAATTATTTTTAGTATCATTATCTAAAGTAACACTAAAAGGCGGATTGGTAAGAATACAATCAAATTGTCCATTGACATTTTTATCATTATAGATTGAATCTTTATCATATTGTTTTAAATAATTTGGAGATTGTTCTTTACTGTAAAAATTAAAAGGAAGTAATCCATCTTTAACAAAAATATTGCTAGAACCATCTCCATGCAAAATCATATTTACTTTAGTAGCTGTTCCCAAATTAAAATTAGTTTCTATACCATATATAAAATCTTTTGCCCATTTATTTTCTCTATGATCTGGTTGAAACCATTGAGTAAATTTATCTTCTACATCTCTGCTTTTATTTAATTCATCAAAAAATCTTCTTTTTATGTTTTCTGTGATGAATTTCATATATTCAATTAAAAATGTACCACTTCCTGCACTCGGGTCTATCATATAAGGTATTTCTAAATCATTATTTATTCTATCAATAGCTAATTTATCTATTTGTAATCCCCAAAGCATAAATTTAACTATATTTATATGTGTAAAAAATTGTCCTTTAGTCTGTTTAAATCCCTCTCTTATAATACCCTCAAAAAAATCTCCTAAGATATCTTTTCCTGTAAAGCTATTCTTACCATCTACAAAACTAAATCTTTCAATTTCTGAAACTGTATATTTTAATTTATTAAGAGAGAATTTATTTTCATCTATAACAAATGACTTTTTTAATTTATTTTCATCGTTTATATTTAATCTTTGCTTTAATGCTCTTCTATATAATTCATTTATTCTATTAAAAAGTCCCTCATCTGATTCAAAAGTATTTCCATCTTTATAAGAAAAAATCTGAAAATCATACTTCTCACCTTTTTTCTTTTCTGACTCATCTTGTATTTTTGATAATATTATATTGACCAACGAAGAAAAAACATCATTATCATCTGTGCTTCCTCCACCCCAAAGTACATTATGTAAATTTTTTCTTAAACTATCCAACTGCTCATGTGTAAAATTGGTATCCAAATCTTTTTTACCATTTTTTATATAAGGTTCTTTTTGTGCCTTTCCATATCGTTTAGGAATCTCATCACTAAAATTTCTTACTTCTTTCCAGTCATTAAAATTACTATATTTTTCATAGTCTATAAGTATACATTTATCTTTTATTATATTATTTGTAATTTCAAAAGTATATAGAACTAGATATTTAACTTTATGTCCTTGCCTTTTTCTTGAGAAGCTAAATTGAACAACTGTTTTTCTATTATTTCATCTTTATCTTTTTCATATTCTTCAGGACTTTTTAACTCCATATATAAAAAAGCATTTTTTTCATCATCTCTTACTATAATGTCTATTCTAGGTTTATTTACTTTAGGTCTACCTATATCATATTGTTTTTCTATTTCAATGTTTTCTAATTTATAACCTAACTCATTAACCAATTTGGACAATATATAAGCTCTAACGATTTCTTCATCACCTCTAAATTTATCTATCTTCCAACCACTAATTTTTTCTGAATATTTTACTTTTTTATTATCAAAATTATATTCTTCTACCACTCTTATATTTTGTATATCTAAATACTCTTTTATAAATACAATATCATCTTTATTCATAAATTAATCCATAATTATTTATATAAGCAATAATATAATAGTATAAATAATAAATGTCAATATAATTATATATAACTATATTTTGTAAAATGATTTTTGAAGTTTAGAATTAAACTATTTATAACAATCTTAATATTTTTATTAATTAGAAAACAAAGAGCATACAAAATAAATTTGCATGCTCTTTATTATTTTATTTGAATTACTTATTAGTATTATTTTTATGCCAATGTATAGATTTTATATAAAGTGATGAAAGATTAGTTAAATCTTTATCATCTTCAATCTTAGTTGATAAAGCATAATAAATATCATCAACTCTCCACAATGTAAACTTTTCATTATTAGGAGTAATATTATATTCAACATTTATAGAATATTCATTTTCTATAAAATTTTTTCCGCTATTAGTATAATTACCATAAAATGATAATAAGTTATTTGAGTTTTTAGAAGCTCTGTAAATATAACTATTATTCATATAGTCAAAATTTACTTCTGCCACATCCTTATTTACTACAAAATATTGAGCATTCTGTCCATGTTCAGGAGGTGCCACTGTTATTCCTATTCCTAAAGGTGCGAATGAGTTAGGAGAATCAACCTGAACATAATCTAAAACTGCATCATTGGAAATAACCTCATTATTCTTTGATGCATTGCTTACTTCTGACTCATTTGATTTACTAGAGCATGAAACTATAAACAATAAGCAGGAAATATATAAAGTAACAATAAATTTAATCATCTTTTACCTCTGTTTTATTTTTTATTTGTTAGTTTAAACAGAAAATAATCATATAAATTAAAAATTCTCATTTAAACTAATAAATTATGTTTACTTAAATAAAAAGCATGCATATAATTTAGATGCATGCTTTTTTAAACATTAAAAAATTATTTTCCTGATAATACAGCAAAGAAAATTAAAGGAGTTGTTCCGCTGTTAGAAATAGCATGACTATGTCCTGAACGGCATATTGTCATATCGCCTTCTTTAACTTCATATTGGCTTCCATCTGTATCTGTATAAGTAGCAGTACCGGATACTATTAAATAGCTGTCTTCATTTCCTTCATGTCTATGTAATCCTACAGAATCACCAGGCATTAAAGTCATATATCCCATTTCTTTTGTAGTATAATCTTTTGGAGCATTGTCTCTAACAAAAGCATATTTAACAATTAAATCTCCATTTCCACCTGCAACTTTATTTCTATTGGTAACTGGCAAATCAGCTAAACTATAAACAGCAGGTATAAAACTTTCATGTATCTCTTCTGTTGCCAATGTATCAGAAGTAGTATTAGTTGCTGCATTATCAACTACAGCAGATTCAGTTGTTGAAGATGTATTATTGCTGCAGGAAGCAAACATAAATAATAGCAATAATAACATAATATTTCTTAATAACATATTTCCCCCTATTTGTTATATTGCAATTATTCTAAATATAATCTTGAAAAAATCAATCCATATTTTATTAAATTAATTAAAAACATATAATAAAAAAGGAACAGCTTATTAATTAATAAGCTATTCCAAATTGATGAATTATCTATATAAAATTATTATATAGCAAAATTAATTAAGCTTTAGGACCAAATTTGAAGCCTAACTGTAAGCCTACATCAAAGCTTGAAAATCCCATACTATCAAATATTCCAGTTCCTGCAACAGATTCAAAAAATTTATCTGACATATTCATACCAAAATCATATCCTGCATAAAGTCCCACATTCATAGCCATATTATCAGTAAAGAATATTGAATAATCGAAAGTAGCCTTAATATATCCTATAACAGGAGTTTTAAAATTATCTTTTATATCTGATAAATTCGCTTTTACTGGAGAACCTATTATATTTTTACCATCATATTTTTGATACATTTTTCCAGATAAAGGTATTTTAACTCCTCCTCATATTCCTATAGCAAAAGCACCTATATTGAATTTAGGAAGAAGTCCAATCTGTATGCTTTCAAATGTAAAAGACTGTGTTATTTTTTTTATCGCTTGCAAGTACAAAAGCATAAGAATCATGGCTGTATCCTATTTCACCTAAAACACTAATTCCAAAACCTTCTTTTACTTGGAACATATAGCCTAACTGGGCTGTAACTCCTATATCGAAACCTACCCCGCTATTCTGTTTAGTAGATGGTTCAATATATTGTTTTATTGATTCTCCATATTTTGATAATTTGTAATTGTGAAAACCTACACTCAATCCTATAGGCACATTAACTATAGCCTCAAATCCGCTTGCTGCAAATGCTGATACACTAAATACTGATATCATCATCAATGTTAAAATAATTTTTTTAATGCTTCTCATAAAGAAACTCCTAATAATGATTTTTTATTTATAACAAAATGAATATTGCTATTCAATAAGTTATCAGGTAGGCTTGAAATACAAATAAATAAGTGATGCAAATATTTTAAAATAATATTTGCAACACCAAAAGAAATATTGATTTTAATTAAAATATTATAAATTGATATTATATAAAATTTAACAGAAAAAAGTTTTATTGAATTATTTAGAATGTGTGCTGTGTGCTGTGTTAAAAACTAAAGTACTCATAACCAGTATGATATACTCATTTAATTTTTATGTCAATATTCTGTCTAAAAAAAGTAAAAAATTTAAAATAAAATCGGCTTAAATCTAATAAAAGACATAAGCCGAAAACTATATTAAAGAGATACAAATGAAAAAACTTATGCTAATAATTCTCCGTTATAACCTATACATAAATCTAATGAATTACTTAATTTTACTCTATAAAAATTGATTCTTTTATTAACTTCAAATACAAATACTTTTTTATCTTTATATTTTTTCATTATAGATTTAACTCTGTTAGCTATGTTTTTTGGTAAAGCATTTTCTGATATAGAGTCATCGCTGCTTATATAATTCCAATCTCCTCTTTTATCAAAGTTAATATAAGTTCCATTGTTTAATTTAACTTCGTATTCATCTTTAATTTTATCAATATAAACTATTTTTGTTTTGCTGTAATTAGCATCTATAAATCTTCTAGCATTCTCTGGTAATTGGCTAGGTGTTACTTTTATAAAAAGGTTTAAAGTGTTTGTCATAATGTATCTCCTTATAGGGTGTATTGTAAAATCTCTTTACAATTATTATTATATCAGATTACCCATTTTATGCAATATTTTTTTACAATTATTTTACAATTATTTTACATTTATTCTAAAAAATAAGATATATAAAATACATTTACTACATATACAGGTGTTATTGCAAATTTCATGTAAAGAAAATGCTAAAATTCATTGATTACAATATATAAATTTCAAAAACAAAGCATAATTTTATATAAAAAATAGAAAATAATACTCTATTGCAGACTTTTATAAAATATGTTATCTTATTGCAAATTTTTATAACTATATATAGAAAACTTTTGATAAAAAATAATTGAATATGGATTTTGATGTATGGAAATAGTGAATATAAATGACGCTCTCGATTATATATATTCTTTTATGGGGAAGAAAAACTTACATAAAGAAGGTTTTGACCATATAAATAATGTACGAAACATATTAAATACTTTAGGATATAAACAAACATTTGAAGTAATACATATTACTGGAACTAAAGGAAAAGGATCTACTACATTAGTATTATCCCACATGTTAAAACATTCCGGATTTAAAACAGGTGCTTTTATATCTCCTCATATAATAGATGAAAGAGAAAGAATATCAATAAATGATGAATGGATTAGCGAAAAAGATTTTGTTTATATAACAAATAGAATAAAAAATATAGTAGATAATGATAATTATATATATGAGAATATTACTGTATTTGAAATATTTACAATAATAGGGTTATATTATTTCTATATGCAGGAAGTAGATTATGCATGTGTAGAGGTTGGTATTGGAGGAAAATTAGACTGTACAAATGTAGTGGACTCTGCTATAAGTATATTAACATCAATATCTTATGATCATACTCAAATACTTGGAGATACAATAGAAAAAATAACAGAACAAAAAGCAGGAATAATTAAACCAAACTCAATTGTAATATCAGCGTATCAAGAAGAAAATTCAATAAATATAATAAAAAATATATCAGAAAAACAAAACTCAAAATTATATATTTTTAAAAAAGATTTTGATGCAGAAATTATAAAAAACAGCAATGAAAATTTAGAGTTTATATATAAAGAAAATGATAAAGAATACACTTTTAATACAACATTATTAGGAGAGCATCAGGCAGAAAATATTTCATTATCATTTAAAGCATTTAGAATGCTATTGGAAAAAAGAAAAAACATAAAAAATACAGAAAAAATATATATAAGTGCCATTAATTCATTAAATACATTTGATATAAAAGCACGTCTTACATTTATGCAAAGAAATCCAGACATAATAGTAGATGGTGCTCATAATGCAAAATCACTAGACAGAGTATTAAAAACGGTATATAAATGGTATAAGGATATTATAATATTATTTGCTCCTTTAAGCGAAAAAGATGTTAATGGTATGTGCAATGTATTAAAACAGTATGATTCTATTATAATATTAAGTTCTTCAAACAATATAACTTATAAAGAAACAGATAGTTATAAAGTATATGAATATTTAAAAGACTATGATAATGTTAAGCATATACCTAATTTTAATGAGGCTATTGAATATATGAAAAAACTTTCTAAAGAAAAAAGTATGCCGGCATTAGTTATAGGTTCATTATATGCAGCAAGCGACTTTATTAATACTTATAAAAAATGAGGGATATATTAATTAAAATAATATATCCCTTTATAATAAAACTTTTTTCGATATAAGATATTAAATCTCTATAACTTCTTTTCTTTTAGAACCACCAAAATCAAATAAATCTAAATGTATACCTAATTGAGCTCCTATATCTACAGAACCTAATTTTCCAGGATAATTATATCCATAACCTAAAGAACCCAAATTATTTTTTACTCCCATATAAGGTATATCAAAATTAACATATAATGATAAACTAATAAATACTATATTTATTCCTGTATAAAGTCTAACATAAGGTATTAAAACATCATTGAACCTTCCAGAAAGACCTGATATTTTTCTATCAGTATCTCCTTCAGTATATTTACCTGAGAAAGGAATTTTCACACCGCCTCCAATACCTAATTGGAATAATAAAGGACGCCATTCTAAATTAAGCCCTGTCATAACACTGTCAAATTCATGGGTATAATTTCTAGAATCAGCTGTTATAAATTTAAATGTATCTCTATACCAGCCTACATCTAAACCCAAAGATATTGTATGAGTTCCGTCTCCTATATTAAAATTAACTCTAGGCTGAAATATAACACCAACTTCAAATGCAGTTTTAGGACTAAATGACACACTTGGATCAACACTGCTTTCTGGATAAAAACTAGGGATACTTCCGCCTAATGGTATATACATTCCGATACCCAGTGAATGAGAATATGCTAATGATGATATCATTAGAAATAAACTAATTAATACAAACTTTTTCATATATATCTCCTTGCCAATTTGTATAAAAAGATTAATAAGTTTATAAAGAAAATAAGATTACTAAAAAATAGTGTAAACTTCATAAACTTTCTTCGAGAATAAAGTTTTTTTACATAAAAGTCAATATGAAAATATCTTTTTTTTAAATAATACAATACCTTAGTATAGCATAATAATATTGAAAAAACATACTATTCATAACTAAATTTATATAATAAATATTATAAAACTATTTCTTATAATTATTTATTTAATTATATGGTAATCTCTGATTTACTTTCTCCAAATTCTAATAAAGGTAAATAAATACCTATCTGAACACCTACATCAAAAGCTGCAAGCTGACCAGGATATTTATATCCGTAACCTAATGAACTAATATTATCTTTTATCTGAACATAAGGTATATCAACATTCATGTATAATGATAAATTAACAAAATAGAAATTTACACCTGCGTAAAGTTTCAAATAAGGTATAATGACAGGAGTATTAAATCTTTCTGTTAACTTATCTCCGTTTAATTTAGTACCAATATCTCCTTCCAAATATTTGCCGGAACAAGGAAATTTAACACCACCTCCAATACCTAATTGAAATAATGAAGGTCTCCATTCAATATTAAGTCCTGTCATAATACTGTCAAATTCATGTTTAAATTTTTGTGAATTATTCTGAAATTTAAATGTATCTCTATACCAGCCAAAATCCAAAGATACAGCTATATAATGAAATTTACCTAATTCAAAATAAAGTCCAGGCTGAAATATAACACCCATTTCAAATGACCATTTTTCTTCTCCTATTGTAGCTGGTTCGTAAAGTTTATTGGGTAAGAAACCAGGTATACTTCCTCCTAACGGAACATACAAACCAATGCCAAAATAATGGGAATAAGCTAGAGCTGATGTCATTAGAAATAGACTAATTAGTATGATAATTTTTTTCATATTTTTTCCTTACAGACAATAAAAAATATTTAGGCATACAATAGAAATAATCTATATATAAAAAATAAATAAAATTTGAAAAAACGTATAAAAGATTTTTAAAAAAGAAATTTAAATATCTCATAAATTAATTCCACAAAGATTTCATAAACCTTATTTAAGTATAGATAATTTTTATACAAAAGTCAATATAAGAATATATATTTTGATTATACAATACCTTGGTATTTATTAATAATATTTATAGTCCTTTGAGAAGCTCCGTTATTTTGTCTTAACAGATTGTATGCTTTTTCAGATAATTCATCTCTAAGTTCTTTATTTTTATATGCAAGCTCTATAGTTTCATGCAATTTATTTTTATCTTCACAAGTAAATACAGCATCTTTCATATACTCATAAATTTCTATAAAATTATACATATACTTACCAACTATAACAGGCTTCTTAAAATATATAGCCTCTAATATATTATGGCCTCCTACATTTCCTATAAAAGTACCGCCCATAATAACCAAATCAGATAATTTATACCAATTTAATAATTCACCTATAGTATCAATTATTATACCGTCTTCAGAACTATTTTCATAATCTGTATAAAGAGGTAAATCATATCCTAATTTGGAAGCAGTATTTTGTATATCTTCTCCTCGGTTAATATCTCTTGGAACTATTACAATATAAACATTATCTTTTATTCCAAGCATATCAATTGCTTTGAGTATTATATCTTCTTCATTAGAATGAGTACTTCCTGCTGTTATTACAAATTTGTTAACTGGTATTCTATTCTCTAAATCATCTATTTTTTTCTCATTGGCATAATAATTTATATCATATTTTAAATTTCCTGTAACAGTTATAAGTCCCTCAGGCATTCCTATGCTAATCATATTTTCTTTATCTATATTGCTCTGAGCCAAAATCTTCGTATACATATTAAAATAAGGTTTAAAGAAAAATTTAAAATTTTTATATCCTTTTATTTCTTTCTTTCCAATTCTTCCATTTATCATATAAAGAGGTATTAATTTTTTATGAAGCATATAAATAAATGTAGGCCATATCTCAATTTCAGCTATCATTACATATTCAGGAGATATTAAATTAATAAGTTTATTTATCATATGAGGATAATCCAATGTTAAATAAAATAATTCAACTTTTTCCCCATAGTTTTTTTTAGCTATATCATATCCTCCAACTGTAGTAGTTGATAAATAAACACTATATCCTCTATCTATCAAAGTAAAAACTATTTCTTTTACAGCAACTATCTCACCCACGCTTACAGCATGTATCCATACAGCATTTTTATTATTTTCTTTAGGATATATAAAACCTAATCTTGATAAAGCACCTTTTCTAATAGGTTTATTAAATATCATCATTATAGAAAAGCATATAAATATTATAGGATAAATAATATAACCAAATACAGTATATATAAACATTAAAATTCTTTGCATTTATAAAACCAAACCATTTATATTATTATAGATATAACAGTCAACATAATTATAACAGCATATATCAAAAATGAAATAATAGCTTTCACAATAGCATGCTGTTTTCTAGTACCCCATTCACATTTTGAAGCTACAACCATAAAAGAAATAAATAATGCTATCTCTATTATATTTAAAATGATAAAAATAATACCATATACGCCGTTTCTAATATTATTATGTTCTATAATATAGTATGCTACTATTGGAAAAAGCATGATTATTGAAGCATTAATCAATTTATGTATTAAAAGGTATTTATTCATAGTTTTAATTATACTAAATAAATATATTATGTCAATTAATTAATATAAAATAATAGACTTTCTATTAATTATAAAACTAATAGAAAGCCCAAATTTGTGTAATGTATAATTAATTTATATAAAAAATAAAAGCTATTTATACGCATACAAAATATAAACTTTATTTTCTGATAAAATATCATAATTTATATTATTAAAATTTCATTCTAATCTATATTAACCTAACTGTTCCATTAGCTTTTTTTAGTATCCTCATAAAGTTTTGTAATATTATTATTCCATATATCCTATTTATAATGTAAATCAAATCCATAATCAGAAGAACCATTCTCAGGAACACAATTTCTTGGAGCAAACCCTATATTTGATGTAGGATAACTAGATAATTCCATTTTATTAGCATCAAATTTAGGAACACTATTTCTGGATTTTTTCTTAATATAATAACTATATAATTTTTTATTCTTCTTTTTATCAAAAAAAGTTTCACCTTTAAATATGCAGTATGATTTCAAATCATCTTCTAAATGATCAAAAAATGAAACTATTTTTATGATATCATCTTTATTTGAAATCAAAAAATAATTTTCTATTCTAAAAAGAAAAGACTTACCTATAGGAATATCTACTAAAAATATACTTCTATTTACATTGAAGTCCATAAAACATACTTAAAATTAAGTATAATATAATATTTTATTAAATTAAGATTTTTTAGAATAAACTCACGGTTTATTTATGATTAAAATGTCTCGGGAAAGTAAAAATTCTGATTAAGATATGATAATATTGAACTACTTCCTAATAAATACATGTAATATATCCTGATAATTAATCACATAGATTGTGTTATAATAACATACAAATTTATTAATGTCAATATTTTCCGATAAACTTATAAATAATATAAAAAATTTTTAAATGATATTATTATAATTTACTTAAAATATACATTATTGATATAAAACTAAAAAAATATGATACTATTTACTATTTTTAAATAATAATATATTATTTAATTATTTACATTGTTAATTTTTGTTCAAATAAAAGGGGTCATCTTTATGTTAAAAAATAAAAAATATAGCTTAGTATTAAAATTTTTAATACCATATATGGCAGCACTATTTATAATATGCAGTAGTATTTATATAATGTATATTCCGCAATATAAAACAAGATTTATAAATTCAAATAAATACAATATAACTGATATATCATCCAAATTAGAAAATAATATAGAGTCTATATATGGAAGAATAAATATATTTTGTTCTTATGTTGAAAAAGAAACAGATCACAATAAACTATTAGAAGTGTTTGCCAATGTTCTAAAAAATGAAGAAGATTTAATGAATATTTTTTATGCAGATACTATACCATATAAAGATGGTGGAATCGTATTAAATACCTTGGGACAACTGCCAGGCGATTATGATCAAACTACTAAAGAATGGTATAAAAAAGCATTAGCTTCACAGGAAATTGTTATCTCTGAACCTTACATAGATGCAGTTACAGGAAATATAGTAATAACATTTTCAAAGGCTATGTATATTAATGGTGAGTTGTATGGAATACTTGGAATTGATGTAGATTTTATAAAAACAATTAGTGACATATTGGAACAAAGTAAAAATTATAATTATGATATTAGTATAATAAATGACACAGGACTATATTTGTTTAATAAAAATGAAAGCTATATGTTAAAAGAAAATATATTTAGTGATAATAAAATATCAATATATAAAAATGATATATTAAATAATAAAAACTACTATTGGATAGAAAAAGCTAATTCTTATATTACATCTAAAATAGGAAATACCAAATGGAATTTAATAGTAATTGCCAATAATGATGAATTAAAATCATCATTATTAAAGTTGCTTATATTAGTTATAGCTGTATTTATAGTATTATCAGCTATAGAAACTATATTAGTTCTTTTAATAGCAATTCCTATATCAAGCACATTAGACAATACTATATCAATAATAAATGATATGTCTATGGGGAATTTTAATACATCATTTGACCAAAAAGAGTTAAATAAGAAAGATCAAACAGGAGATGTTGTAAGAGCCTTAAATAATATGCAGGAGAAACTTGGAGATATAATATTCAATATGAAAGATGAAATAAATGGTATTAATAATGCAGTTAATATCATTACAAATGGAAATATAAACCTATCTGATAGAGCCAATGCTCAAGCTAGTTCATTAGAAGAGTTAACAAGATCTATAGAATTTGTATTTTCATCTTTGAAGGACACTGCTGACAATGCTGGAAATGCCAAAAAAATGAGTGAAAATGTTTCTACTTCTACACAAAATGGTGTAAATGCTATAAATTCAACATCTGAAAGTATGTCAGAAATATCTGAAGCAAGTAAAAAAATATCTGATATTACAAAAATAATAGAATCCATTGCTTTGCAAACTAATATATTGGCATTAAATGCTTCTGTAGAGGCTGCACGTGCAGGAGATCAAGGAAAAGGATTTGCTGTTGTAGCATCTGAGGTTAGAAACTTAGCAATTAATGTAGGAAATGCTGCAAAAGACATAACAAGCATAGCAAATGAAACAGTAGAAAAAATACAAAATGGAAGTGCTGCTGTTCAAGCATCATCATATATATTAAATCAAATAGAATCATCTGTTAATGATGTGCTCACTTTATTAACTGAAATATCAGATGCTATCATAGAAGAAGAAAACAGTATATCTCAAATAAATACAGCTGTTATAGAAATAAACAGAATAACTCAGGATACATCAAAAATAGCTAATGAAGGAGCCAATGCAAGTAAAGATGTATTAGATAAATCTAATAATATAGTTTCACAGGTTTCATATTTTAATTTTAATTAAAGCATTGATTTTATATTTTTGTTATTAATTTTGATGCTATAATAGAAGCATCCAAGTTTTCAATACATATATGATTATTAGGACAGTTTTTTCTTTTATAGCATCTAGCACATTCTAAATTTTCAACTCTTATAGTCTCTGAATTTTTTGCTATAGGTCCTACTCTAACTTCACTGGTAGGTCCGAATAATGCTATAAGAGGCTTTTGAAATGCACATCCTGTATGCATTGGAAAAGAATCTACAGTAACCATGCCTTTAGAATTCTTTATTAAATATGCAAGCTCAGGTAAATTAAAAAGCCCAGAACTATTTAACACATTATCAAACCCTTTAACTATCTCCAAACATTTTTCATTATAATCAGATGTAGCGGAAACTATTATCTGTATATCTCTTAATTTTTGTATCTCTTTAATTATTTCTCTTGATTTATTTACAGACAAATCTTTTGTATCCCATCTTGAAAATGGAGATAAAACTATATATTCTTTTCTTATATCAAAATTACTTTCAATGTTATATTTTATATGTTCTATTTTTTTATTGAAATCTTCTTCTATAGTTTTAGGCAAAAAATAATCCAAATCAGTACCATCATCAGGACAATTAATAAATTTTAAAAAAGATATAAGACCAACTATAGCATTTATATCCTTATAATAATTACTTTTAAATCCAAACCATTTTCCTTTAGCATATTTTTCTTTAGCATGACATAAATACAAAAAAATTACACTTCTTTCAAGTCCTTGCAAATCCATAGCTATATCATAATGCTCTTTTCTCACATCTTTTATATGAGATAAAAATTCTCTTATAGTTGAAAAAAACATCAATGGAGATTTAAAAATTTCATTTTCATATTTATATATATCCAATACATAAAGTTTATTTATATATGGATTATTCTCAAGTATTCCTAAAGCACGTTTATCAGTTACTATATCTATAGTGCAATCAGGTTTCCATTTTTTTAATGCTCTTATAACAGGAGTCATATGAAGAACATCTCCAAGTGAAGTTTGCTTTATTAAAAGTACTTTCATTATAACTAAACCTACATCATTATTAATATAAATAATAATATACATTTTTTTATAATATATCAACAATAATAAAAAATAAAAAAATTACTACAAAAAGTATTGACAAAAATTACTTTACATAGTAATATTACTACATAAAGTAATTAAACTAACAATTTTAAAAAAGGACAAAATTATGAAAAGGAATATTATTATAATATTAGTTATTGTATTGATTACAACTTTTAGTATAAGCAAAGCAAATATAGGAAAGTCAAAAAATGAAGATATAATCAAAATAGGAATAAGCCAAATGATAGAACATGAGGCATTAGATTTAATTTATAAAGGTATAGAAGATGAACTAAATCTATACTATAAAAACAGCAATAAAAAAATAGTTATAGATTATCAAAATGCCCAGGGAGAACAGGCAAACTGTACTACAATAGCACAGAAATTTGTAAATGATAAAAAAGATATAATAATAGCAATAGGCACTCCTTCAGCTCAATCAGCAGTAAATTTAACTAAAGATATACCAATAATAGTTTCTGGTATAGGAGATCCTATAGGAGCAAAATTAGTTACAAATTTAAATAAACCTAATGTTAATGTAACTGGAACAATAAACCTTCCGCCTATAGAAAAACAAATAGAGCTTATGCATACATTAATGCCTAATGCTAAAAAAATAGGACTTTTATACTGCTCAAGTGAAATTAATTCTTCATATCAAATAAAGCTAGCAAAAGAAAAATTAGATTCTTTAGGAATTGAATATGTTGACTTAACAGTAGCAAATGCCAATGAAATACAGCAAATAATGCTTAGTGCTGTTAATAAAGTAGATGCTATATTTTCACCAACAGACAATATCATAGCAAGCAGTATGGCTAATGTTGCTATGATAGAAGAAAGTGAAAAACTACCTGTTGTATGTGCTGATGCTTCAATGACAAAAATAGGAGGTACTGTAACTTATTCTGTAGATTATTATGAAATGGGTAAGGTTACTGCCAAAAAAACAATAGAAGTTTTAGAAGGAACAAAAGACATAAAAAACATACCACTAGAAACTGTTGATAGTTATAATTTTATAGTTAATACTAATATGATAACTAAATTAGGATTAAGCATACCAAATAATATTTACTAATAAGCTAATATATAAAAATAATTCCATATTTAGAATTCTACTACATAATATTGGGCTTGTAATTATATTAATTATTACAAGCCCATAAATATATTACTGTTCTAATAATTTTAATGTAGCAATTACAGGTAAATGATCACTTACAGAAGTCCATTCAACTCCATCTGCTTCCGCAGAATTTTCTTTATTAGGTATATAAACATCAGCCTCCCATACTTGAGCTTTACTTGTAAATATATAATCTAATCCAATTTCAGGATTCTCAGAAGGCCAGGTTCTATTATCTATTGAAGAAGGTATTTCACATTTCCAATATCTCTCTAAACGTTTAATTGTATCAGAATTAATAGTATCATTAAAATCTCCGCACATTATTTTTATACCTCTTACATCCAATAAATATTCATCTATTGCATATATTTGAGACATACGAGTTTCTGGATTTTCATGCCAATCTGTATGAGTATTAATAAATGTTATAGGCACATCAAAATTTGGAACATCTATTTTAGTTATTAAAGCTACTCTTTGTTCATCACTTGAAGGCAACTGTAAAACATGAGTATATATTATTGGATATTTTGAAAGTATAGCTATTCCGTAATCTCCTCCATCAAACTCTATAGTTTTGGCAAAATATGAATAATATCCTGTAATTTCTGATATTATTTTTATTTGATCCACATTTCCGCTTCTAGCAGTATTAACATCTACTTCTTGTAATGCTACCAAATCAGGAGATACCTTTTTTATAGCTGCAGCAGTATTGCTTGCATCTATCTTTAAAGTCTTAGCACCTGATGCCATATTATAGGTCATAATTTTAATAGTTGGATTATTCTCTCTTATAATCTTATTATGCAATACTTTCTTTAATAATGGATTATCCATATCATTTGTATTGCTTTGCTGTGAAGAAGTAGAAGATTGATTAGTATCCGATGTTTTAGTATCTGAAGTATTATTATTACATGAAAAAACAAATAAAAAAACTAAAATTAATAGAGTATAAAAACACTTATTCATAAATAAATCCTTAAAATTATTTGTAAAAATAGTAATACAAAAAAAATATTTGTCAATCAAATTTTAGAAAACATTTAAAACATTATTAATATCTTTCAAATTTTAAGAGATAAACATTAAGAAATTATCTATTTTCTTTAAAAAAGTGTTCTTCTACTCTTATACAAATTTCATGGTATATTACTTCATGATATTCCTGAGATATATGGGTTTCTTTTGCAGGTGCTTTAATTGCAATATCAGCCATTTCTGCAAGTTTTCCTCCATTTTCATTTGTAAAAGATATAACTTTTATTCCCATAGCCTTAGCAAGTTTAACAGCATAAATAATATTCTTAGCATTTCCAGATGTACTTATAGCAATAAAAATATCCCCTTTATCTCCAAAACCTAATAACTGCTGTGCAAACACCAAATAAGGTTCTTTATCATTAAGATATGCACTTGAAAGTCCAAGATGAGAAGTTAAAGCAACAGCTCTTAATGGAGATTCCAAATTATCAGCTATATATTCTCCGTCATCTATTTTTAAAAGCTCTTTTCTTATATCTTCTTTTATAGGACGTTTCTTTAGAAAACTTTTTAATAGCTCTCCTGCTATATGCTCGCTGTCGCATGCACTTCCTCCATTTCCAGCTATTAAAACTTTTCCTCCATTCTCATAACATTTTATTATCTCATCTATAGCATTTTCTATAGCTTTTTTCATAGGCTCTAATTTAGGCACTCTTTCAATTAATTGTTCTATCATTCTAATTTCCTTAAATTAATATCAATAAATTATATACAAGTTTTATATTTTAACAAGTAAATTATACTTAATATCATTATATATATCTTCTTTACTTACAGTATCGATACTTTCATAAAATCTAGCCTGTTTTTCAAAAGGATTATCAATATAACCATATTTTATACTGTACAAAATATATAAAAATAAAAATTTAATAAATCCTAAATATTCTATTTGATATATATGTATAAGCTCATGTCTGAATAAATTACTGCTGCAATCAATATTGTCAAAAATATATCTAGTTTTTACATGTATTCTTTTTGTAAATGGATTTGTTATAGCTATAAAATCTATATTGGAAATCCTGCTTGAAATCACTAAACTTAAACTTAGCAATGAATTAAAAACATAAATAACATCGCCTACTTTTTTAGTTTTCTTTATTAGTGTATAATATATAATAATTATTAACACAAATAATATTATAATATATAACACTATTCTATAGCACCATAACCGTTTAAAAACTCTACTAAACTGTCAGGCTTTTTATAATTTTCTTTAACATAGGAAAGAGCAGTTCTTCCATTTTTATCTTTGGCATTAACATTAATACCATTATCGCATAATATCTTAGCTACAGGAAGCATATTCTCGCTTTTATCAGCAGACATAAAAACCATAATTAAAGCATTATCACCATCATTATTTACAGCATTAATATTAACCTTATAATCAATTAAAGTTTTAACTACATCAGGATAAAGCTTATATGAAGCAACATGTAAGGAAGTTTCACCATACATATTAGATGAATTTACATCAGCACCATTTTTAAGCAGCATTTTTACAATATCATTGAAACCACCTGAAGCAGCCATTATCAAAGCATTATAACCCACTTTATCAGAGATATTAACATTTGCTTTAGAATTTACAAGCAGTCTTGCAACAGCAGTATGTCCATGATGAGATGCAAGCATTAAACCGGTTACTCCGTCCTCAGTTATAGCATCAATATTAACTTTCTTATTAATAAGAGAAACAACTGTTTCATATTGCCCTTCTTCGCATGCTTTTAAAAATTTTGTTTCATTATCTGTTAACGGATAAAGAATGGAACAAAACAAAAATAAAAAAATAAAAATTATATTCTTCATAAACAACCTATATACTATAATCTAATGCATATAAAATATAATTAAAACGATATTTGTAAAAAAATTTTAATTATATTCTTTAATAAAACCTCAATATTGTAAATACATACCCTAAATAAAAATATATTACAAAATCAATAATAATTAATGCATCATTTATAATATATAAAAAATTTTTTTTTAATCAAATATTTTATTATGATAAATATTTTTGTTCAAAAAATTTCAGAGGTTTATTAATTTGTCTTGCTATAAATCCAACGCATACAGCAGCAACCAAAGTTCCTTCCCTTACTCCTTCTAAATGTCCTAAACAAATCAAAACAGTAGTTATAGAAATTAACACCAAACTAACATCAAAAGCTATTTTTATATTACCAAATTTTACTGGAAATACCTGACATATTGCAAGAACTACACCCTCTCCAGGAGTTGTAACTAATTTAGCCATTACTTCTATACTAATACCTAAAGCAACTAAAAATATACCTAAAAAACATATAATCCATTGCTGAAAATAATTTTCATATACCATATCTTTTATCAAAAATTGAGAAAAATCTATCATAATACCAAATATAAACAGTGCAGGTATTTGAAGAAGTTGAAACAAATTATATTTTTTTCTCAAAATAAGAATCTGCATAATTATAAATACTATATTAACAATAATAGTTGTTTCTCCAACAGATAACCCTGAAATACTGCTTGTAACATAAGGCACACTTGATATAGGAGAAGTTCCCAAAGATGCCTTTATTGATAATGCTATACCTAAAGACATTATAGCAAGACCTATCAGTAAAATAAGGATCCTTTTTAATAAATGATCTTTTAATATTTTTTTATCCATTTTCCACTCCGTTTTTATTATTTGATAAATTTTCATATATTTTTAGTAATAATGTTTTTAATAATATAATTTCATCATCAGATAATTTCTCTATAGCTCTGCTCTCAACTTTATTAAAAATCATTTGCATTTTATCGGCAGCTTCAATCCCCTTCTCAGTTAAAGAAACATAAAGAGAACGTCTATTTCCTTCATGCTGTTTTCTCACAATTAAGCCCGCATTCTCCATACCAAGTAAAATACTTCCAACTGTAGCCTGTTCTATTTCACAATAATTGGCTATTGTCTTTTGATCCATTTCCCTAAATTTTGATAAACAATACAAAATTTTAGGCTGTCCGGATGTAAGTCCTATCTTATTCGCATTAAACATTACATTTTTAACAAATATAGAATTTGATTTCATCAGTAAATAATGTAAGCTCTCCACTAATAAGCTCCCTTATAATAAGAATTAATATAATAAGATACCTTATTATATTAAAAAATTTAAAATAAGTCAATAAAAAATACCCTGTCCTTGTATATTAAAAAAATAAAAAAGTTATTGACTTTTAAGAAAGTTCGATTATACTAAAAAGTATAAATAATAAATGAGGATGAACAAATATGTCAGTATTAGAATTAAAAACAGATAATTTTGAACAAGCTATATCTGGAGATAAAGCTATATTAGTAGACTTTTTTGCAGAATGGTGCGGACCTTGTAAAATGCAGACTCCTGTATTACATAAAGTAGCAGAAGAATATGCTGATAAAATGGGATTTGGTGCTGTTAATGTTGATGATTGTGAAGATATAGCAGCAAAATATGGCGTTCAGTCTATACCTACTTTATTAGTATTCAAAAACGGAAAAGTTGCTAAGAGAGCCGAAGGAATGAAAAATGAGGCTCAATTAAAAGAATGGTTAAAAGAATATCTATAATTTTTTAATTGCAAAGTAATTTTTAAGCCTAATTTTATTATAAATTAGGCTTTTTTTTATTCTAAATTGATATATAATAAGAACATGTTTTGAAAATAAATTATGGGTGAAACATGTTTATAAACAATAATAAATTAATAGAAAATATTTCAAACGAATTTAATATAAAAAAAGAAGAAGTCAATAATATAATAAATAACCTGTTCGGAAATATATCTCTCTCTATACTTAATGGTAAAAAATTTTATATGGATAAGTTAGGTGTAATAAGTATAGATGATAATTTAAATGTAGTTTTATCAAATAATGAAGAAAATTTTGATGAATCACTAGAATCCATCGATGTAAAAAACAATGATATTAAAAACATATTTTTAGAAAAATCCATATATAAAAGCATATTTAAAAACATAAAAGATATTTCCAAAGAAGAAGAAGTACATATAGAAAATTTTGGATATTTTCATAGTTCTTCAATATCATTTAAAATAGATCCTATTCTTCAAAACATAATATCTATTAAATTTAATAAAGATGATAAGGATAATTCAAATATCAATAATGATGATTTAATAAAAAAATTAGATACAACTTTAGAAGATATATGTAATAAGGAAAAAGGAACTAGTAATAATGAAAACAAAGAAGTAGTCGAAGATATATTAGATGAATTAGACAATAAAGTAAATATAGAAAATACCAATGAAAATTATGAAGAAGATATAGAAGAAATTGTTGATGATAATAATGATATCGATGATAACAATGATAACAGCTATAATGAAGAAAATGACGATTCAATAGATAATAATGTAATAGGAAATATATGGAAAAATCAATCTTGTCAATCTAACATTGAAAATAATAATGAAAAATATAGCAATAATTATACAATAGATGATATAATAAATAGTAATGAAGATAATAATATAGAAGATAATATAATAGAAATAGAAGAAGATAGTATAAAAGATAAAGAAGAGATAGAAAATGATCATCCTACAATGAAAGAATATACAAAAGAAGAGTTATTAGATATAAATAATTTTGATAGTTCAGATTTAAAAAATATTAATGAAGGAAGGGTTGAAGAAACAATGGGAGAAAATATGGAAAAAGATATAAATGAAAAAATATCTTCACAAGAAGAATTATTAAATGTTACTAGTGGTAGTGAAGATTTACTAGAAACTTCTAAAAGAGAAAGTTTGGAAGTATTAAATAAATATGAAAATGAAATAAAAAATGTTCAGCAATCAAATACAGACAATAAAAAAAATAATATTCAAAAAAATTCTTCAAGCCTATTTGGCGGAATTCTAAAAGTCGTTTGCATAATAATATTTATATTAATAGTAGGTGTAATTATATCTAATTATTATAATAAAAGCAGCAACATTTCAGCAAGTAATAATGTAGAAAATCAAAAGTTATATGATATAGTTAATACATATTTTAATGGAATAAATTCTACTAGTTTATCATATATAACTTCTAAGGATATGTATTATTGGGATATAGCTAAATCCTTATATGGTGATGCTACTTATTGGCCTTTAATATATTCTTATAATAGCGGAGAATATAAAATAAGTAATGTAATAAAAAAAGGCAGCAGTATTTCATATAAAAATTTACAGAAACCTACTTCTACAAAAGATATAAAATTATTAAATAATACATTATCAAAATCTTATATATCAATTTATCCTATATTAGTTAATGATAAAAAACTTAGCCACGCATTATGGGCTTTAAAATTATCTGCATATTATGATATAGATGTATTTAAAAATAATGCTTCAATTATGCCGGAACAGACATATAATGATATTCTAAAAGAAAATAATGGTATAAAAAACATATATAACGATATGGTAAATAATGAAAATGTATTTGTCTCATTTATTGAAAACATCAAACAAAAACTAGGAATTTAAAAATGAAAGTTGTAACAACAGATGATTTAATAAATATAGATAAAAAAACTATTGAAAAAATTCCATCTATACTTCTTATGGAGCATGTTGCAAGTGAAATATTTTACCTCTTATTAAGAAGACATAGAAAATTATTATACAATAAAACTGTATACATATTCTCGTCTGTAGGAGGAAATGGAGGGGACGGACTTGCTATAGCTAGGTATTTAATAAAAAATGGATATAATGTTAATATTTATATTACAGGAAATCTTGACAGAGTAAATAAAGATACTTATGCTAATTTTAATATACTAAAATCAATGAACGCTGATATAACATATTTAAATAGCGAAGAAACTGTAAGAGAAGCAGTCGAATCCATAGAAAAAAAATCTATAGTTCTCGATTCATTATTTGGAACAGGAGGAAACAGACCTCTTGAAGGAATACAAAAATTATTAATAGATAAACTTAATGATCTTGATGTAATTAGAATAGCTATAGATATGCCTTCAGGGTTAGCTTCTAAAATTAATGACAATGAAAATATTTATTCATGTTTTAAAGCTCATGAAACTTACACAGTATGTTTTGCCAAAGATATATTCTTCTTATATAGAACTAGAGAATATATAGGAAAATTATTTATAATAAAATCAGTATTTCCAGATCATATATTGGATAGCTGGGGATATAAAGCTAAATTAATAGATTATAACGAAAAAATAAATATAAATAGAAATGCATTTTTCAGCAAAAGAGAACAGGGGATGCTTGCTATTATAGCAGGCAGCGGCAATTATATAGGTGCTGCAATATTATCAGCACATGCTGCTTATAGATTAGGTGTAGGATACATAAGACTATATGTACCTAATGGAATAGTAAAAAATATAAGAGATGCAGTAATGTCAACAATGCCGGAAATAGTTATCATAGGCGTAGGACAAGAAAATCAAATGTATTTTACAGAAAATGATGTAGATATAGTAAATGATATAAACAAAAACGATGCATGTATAATAGGTTCCGGTATAGGAAGAGAGATGCCTACAGAAGTTTTTGTAAATAGTGTTATCAAGCAAATAAATATACCTACTGTTATAGATGCGGATGCTTTATATTTAATGTTTGAAAGCACTCTTCATGAACTTAATCACAATTTTATACTTACACCTCATATATATGAATTTGAAAAATTAACAAGAATAAATCATATAGAAGCATTAGAAAATCCTTATGATGCATTATTAAAATACAGACAAAAAACAAATGCTGCTTTAATTTTAAAAGATGCTGTAAGTTTTTTAATGCATTATGATGATATATATATAAATTATAATCCAAATGTTTCTATGGGTAAGGCAGGAATGGGAGATGTTCTTGCTGGATTTATAGGAGCCTTGCTTGCTAGAAGATTAAATGAATTAGACGCCTCTAAACTAGCATTAATTATACAAGCAAAATCTTTTAAAATATTATCAAAAAAACTAGGCAATGATTATATTCAGCCTAGCGACTTAGCAGATATTTCATATAGAATACTCAAAAGGATATAATAAAGTTGCCTAGAGAAGTTTATGACCCTCAAAAACCTGAATTAGAATTTCATGCTAATAGAAAAGCAAAGCCTCCAGCTCCAAAGAGAGAGGTTAGCATATTTGCGAGAAGATGGTTTATGTTTTTATACGGTACATTCTTAACTGTTGCCGTAATTGGTATTTTATTATACAAGAGAGGATTTTTTAATGATTTGCCTATATTTGCTGCATTAAGAGTTAATACTGCAATAGAAGTAAAAATAAATAAAGTTGAATTTTATGATGATGGTGCTATTATAACCACAATAGAAGTAGAAAATATTAATTATACTAACAGCGGCAGCATAAAAAATCTTAAAGCTAATTTATCACTTTATAAAAATAAAAAATTGATATTTTCAGGCAATGATTCATTTTATAATGTAAATTTTCCATTGGGACAAAGAATAGGATTTCAAATGCCTTTTGATAAAAGATACTGGATGGAAGCAAATAATTTACAAGTTGTACTTTATATAGATACTAATTTAACAACCACAAATTATATCAATATAAGCAAAATGAAAAAGCCTACATCATAAAAATAAAATCAATACTTAAAATATTATATAATTAATTAGAAGTACCTATATTAGTATTATTAGTAGATATAATATTACTAGATTCTAATGGCTGAGTTTGATTACTTGTAGTCTGAGGTGCTGTTTGTGTTTGCTGAGATGCAGTATCTGTTGTAACATTTTCAAAAGCTGTTTTCTGACTGCTTATAGCAACAGATATTAATAAAGCACCTACTACAAATATAGTAGATAGAAAAGTAGTAGCCTTTGTTAAGGCATTTCCTCTTTGGCTTCCTAATACATTGGCCTGAGCATTTGAGAATAAACCTTCAGCTTTACCACCCTGTATGATGATAATTAATATTAATAATACGCAAACGATAGAATAAACTATTATTCCAAGAGTTAGTAAAGCATTCATAAAGATATATTCCTTAAATATAATTAATTTTTTATTTTAATTGTGTAATTATATCATTTATAAAATTTTTTTCAAGTATTAATTAATATTAATTCTTCTGTTTATATCAAAATCTCCACGCATACCTGTAAGAATATAGCCTATATCTTGCATATTTTTTTTAAGACTCTCTACACCTTCAGCAGATTCAGTTCCAGTTGCTATTTTATCATTATAAAGCAAATATTTTTTTCTTACATCCATAGGCGATAAATTAGGCATAACAACATTAGAACCATGAAGTATACCAAGCTCTCTTCCTCCTTCTTTAATAGTTCCAAGTGCAGTAGTAGCTGGTATCAGTGCTAATGGAAAAACTAAACGAAGTATTGATATGAGTATTAAAGTAAGCTCCAATTCTCCTTTTTTTTCATTTGCAAAAGGTGTGTCTTTATGAGGCAAAAAAGGTCCTATACCTATCATCTCTGGTTTTATTTCCTGCATAAAAACAAAATCATCAGCAATATTCTCCAAAGTTTGATAAGGGCTTCCAACCATTATACCTGTACCTGTTTGATAGCCTAGTTTTTTTAAAGTTCTTAAACATTCTTTTCTATTTTCTAAACTCATATATGCAGGGTGAAGTTTTGAATAGTGAATATTATCAGAAGTTTCATGTCTAAGTAAAAATCTGTTAGCACCTTTTTCTTTTAATGCTTTATAATACTCTTCTTCTTTTTCGCCTATTGATAATGTTAAAGCACAATCCGGATATTTTGTTTTAATAGCCTCAACTATATCAGACATAATTTCTAAATTATAATAAGGATCTTCACCTCCCTGAAGTACAAAGGTTCTAAATCCTATTTCATAACCAAGTTCGCAGCATGATAAAATATCTTCTTTATCCAGTCTATATCTTTCTGCATTTTTATTGCTTTTTCTTATTCCGCAATATATACAGTCATTCTTACAATAATTAGTAAACTCTATAAGTCCACGCATAAAAACATATTTGCCGAATACTTTATCAGCTTTTTCTCTTGCCTTTACTCTTAAATATTCTTTTAAATTTTTTACTTCTTCTTTTTCTTCATCATTTAATTTTTTTATATTAATATTATTATCATATTCAAAAGATGATAAAAGAGTAACAGCATCTTCTTTTGATATTTTTTCTTCTATTTCTATTCTGTTAATAATTTCTTTTGCTTTATTTATATTAATCAAATTTATATTTCCTTTATTTAAAATAAATTATATATATTGAACACTATTAATTTTTGCTATAGTCATACCGTAATTAGTTATAGGTACATTCTGCTCTTCGCATATTCTTATTCTATTTAAAATATGTTTTCTAGTACCCATACAGCCGCCGCAATGTATAACTAAATCATATTTTGACAAATCGATTGGAAAATCATTACCTGCCACATAATCTATATCAAACTCAAAACCAAATTTCTTTTTTAATAGATTAGGAATTTTTACTCTTCCTATATCTCCTTCCAATGGTATATGAGTGCAGCTTTCTGCTATTAATATTTTACTATCATTTGTTAAATTATCTATAAAATCAGCACCTCTTTTATATATTTCTTCATCTCCTTTATAACGGGCAAATAATACAGAAAATGAAGTTAATAAACTTTCTTTAGGTTTTAATTTTTCTACTTCTTTAAAAACTTGAGAATCTGTTATTATTACTTTAGGTGCTTTGCTTAAAGCTTTTAATGCATTTTCAAATTTATCGAATGTTGAAGCCATTATAACAGCTTTATTATCTAAAATATCTCTTATAGTTTGAACTTGAGGAAGGATAAGTCTGCCTTTAGGAGCTTGGATATCCTGAGGCATAACAAGCATTACTATATCATCTTCTTTTATTATATGTCCTGTTATACTTATTTCTTCTGTTTTTGGAATTGTTAATTTTATAGCATCAATTAATTTATCTATATTAATTTTATTATCAGCACTTATTGAAACAGTTTCTAAATTAAAAATTTCTTTTATATTGTTTTCTGTTTTTTTATAATCAGCATTTAAATCTATTTTATTTAAAACAGCTATAATTGGTATCTCTAAACTTTCAAGTTTATTTTTCCATTTCAGTTCTAATGAATAATCATTATTTATAAAACTAGCATCAAAAACAAGTAAAGCTATATCAGATGACTCCATTATTTTTTTTGTTCTTTCTATTCTTAAAGCTCCAAGCTCTCCATCATCATCGAAACCAGCAGTATCTACTATAACACATGCACCTATACCATTTATTTCTATAGCTTTTTTAACAGGGTCTGTAGTTGTACCAGCAGTATTAGAAACTATTGCTATATCCTGATTTGATATTGCATTTATAATACTAGATTTACCTGCATTTCTTCTTCCAAATATTGCAATATGAGTTCTATTTGAATTCGGTGTATCATTCATATTTTTTCCTAATATTCTATTCATAAATAAAATCAATTCAGCTTTCTTAATGAATGTATATTTTATTACAAACAATTAAGAAAACTGAATCAATTATAAAATGAGTAGCCCTAATTAAAATTTAAAATCTCTCCTTCCTTCATCTATGCCTTTTAAAGAATCTACTAATTTAGACTTTACCTTTTCATTAGGTACTTTTTCTATTTCATTTATTATAACTTTATCTATAGATTTTCTTGTTTCTGCTTTGGCATAATCATTCTCATATTCTTTTAAAGTTATTATAGCATTAGCCTGACAGAAATTTTTTATTTGTCCGCTTTTAGCAAATGCCATAAATCTGTCACCTGTTCTTCCTTCTCTATAACAAGCTGTACAGAAACTAGGAAGATAATCTATATCAGAAAGCCATTTTATAATATCATCAAGAGAACGGTTATCTGAAATTTCAAACTGTTTAGAATTCTCTTCTTCCTCTTCAACATATCCTCCAACACTTGTTCTTGATCCTCCGCTTATTTGAGAAACTCCAACTTCTAAAGCTTCCTCTCTTGATTTCTGACTTTCTCTTGTAGAAACTATTATTCCAGTATAAGGAACAGCAATTCTTAAAACAGCTACTATTTTTTTGAATAAACTATCAGTAATAGCATTAGGAAAACTTTTAACATCAACATCATCAGCAGGTCTTATTCTTGGTACACTTATAGTATGAGGCCCGCATCCAAAAGTATCTTCCAAATGTTTAGCATGATAAAGCATAGCAGTAAAATCATATTTATAATCATAAAGCCCAAATAATACTCCTATACCTACATCATCAATTCCGCCTTCCATAGCTCTATCCATTGCCTCTGTATGATATTCATAATTACTTTTTGGACCACTCGGGTGAACTTTCTCATAAGTTGGTTTATGATATGTCTCTTGGAATAATACATAAGTACCAATGCCGGCATCTTTTAACTTCTTATAATTTTCTACCGTAGTTGCAGCAATATTAACATTAACCCTTCTAATTGCTCCGTTTTTATGCTTTATACTATATATTGTTTTTATAGACTCAAGTAAATATTCCATACTAGCATAATCAGGGTCTTCTCCTGTTTCTAATGCAAGTCTTTTATGTCCCATATCCTGCAATGCTATAACTTCTGCTCTAATCTCATCTTGAGTTAATTGCTTTCTAGCTATATGTTTATTTTTAGCATGATAAGGACAATAAACACATCCATTAATACAATAATTTGATAAATAAAGAGGAGCAAATAAAACTATTCTTTTTCCGTATATTTCAAGTTTTATTTTCTTTGCTATTTCAAACATTTCATTTTCTACATCTTTGTCATTGCAAAGAAGCAAAGCCAATGCCTCATTAGGTTCAAGGCCTTTCATCTCTTTAGCTTTATCCAATATATCTCTTATATTGTAATTTCCGCTTTCCACTTGAGATATGGTTTTTAAAATCTCTTCATCATTAATAAATTCATTTGCATTTCTTGATTTTGAATCATATTTAAATAAAGTAGTTGAAGACATAATATAAACTCCTAATAATTAAACTGTTTAATATAAATTATTTTTTACCAGCATAAAGTGCTTTTGCTGAAACACCTTCAATCATACCCAGTTTACCAGTTAAACTATTAATTTTATCATTAGGAGCATTTAAAACTATACTGATTATATTTATATTCTCTTCTCTATACGGAATACCCATTCTTCCTATAATAAAATCGCTGTAATCATGTAAAATTTCATTCACCTTTGAAACTCCATCAGTGTCTTCAATTATAATACCTACAACAGCAATTCTACTATTTTCCATAAATAAAACAAATATAAAATAAAATTACCTTTATGATAAACATTAATAATTATTCACTTAGGTTAATAATATTATAGTAATTATTCTTAATTTTGTAAATAGCTTTTAATTAATAAAACATATTATTTTTCTATACTAAAGAAACTTACAACTGATTGTAATTCTTTAATTTCATTAAATAATGATATAGATGAAGCCGTAGATTCCTCCACTAATGCTGCATTCTCCTGAGTAATGGTATCCATTTCCATAACAGCTTTATTAACTTGAGCAACACCTGACTGCTGTTCTAATGCTGCAGAACTTATATCCTTAATTATATTTGCTGTTTCTTCTATATCATTTTTGATACCTATAAATAGCTGTTCCTGACTTTCTACTATTTTATTTGCTACATTAATTTTTTCATATACCTGATTAACTAATTCTGTAATATCTTTAGCTGAATCCTGACTGTTCTGTGCTAAACTTCTTACTTCACTAGCTACAACAGCAAATCCCTTTCCCTGCTCGCCTGCTCTTGCTGCTTCTACTGCTGCATTAAGTGCTAATATATTAGTTTGAAAAGCAATACCCTCTATAACTTTAATAATATCTTTTATCTTCTCACTATAATTACTAACCTCATGCATACTATTTACTGTTTCTGATACAACTAAAGAGGCATTCTCCACTGATTCTTTACAGTTATTCATCATTTGATTACCTTTAACTGAATTATTAGTTGACATAGATATTGCAGAAGATATTTCTTCCATAGAAGAAGCTGTTTCTTCAAGATTAGCTGCAGTATTTTCTGCTTTACGGGCTAAATCTTTATTACCTGAAGCAAGATGATTAGCTGCTTGAGCCATTTTATCCGTATTATGCAAAGTAGTTTCTATTACTTCTATAAGTTTATATTTCATAACATGAAAAGAATGTGATAGTTCTCCTAATTCATCTTTTCTATTTATTTTTCTCTTATGCATAATAAGTTTACCGGATGCTATCTCTTTAGCCTCTTCTACAATGATATTAAGAGGTTTTATGATACTTTTAGTGAAAATAAATACTACTAATGTCATAAGTAGCATAGATATTATACCAATAATCACACTTGTTATTATTATGGATTTATTAATCTCATAAATCTCTTTTTCATCCATTGCATAGGCAACTATCCATGGCTGAACTCTCATCTTCTTATAATATCCAGCTCTTATATGATTATTAAAAGAATATTTCAATTCGCCTTCTTCCAAACCGCTTTCAATAATTCTGGTATATTCATCAGGTGCTTGATTATTGATTTCTGTAGGATCAGTATCCATAGTAACTACAGAATTTTCATTTACAGTTATTATTCTTCCAGTTCTTCCCAATTTAACATGTGCAAAATATTGCTGATGTATAATAGCACCTTGTATAACAATTATTAAATATCCTATAATATTATTTTCAAAATCAAGAACTTCTATACCCATAGCTAAAGTAAGTTCTCCAGTTGTAGGTGATACTGTAAGATTTCTGCCGAAAGCATATTCTTCACCACTCTTCAATCTTTCCCATAAATAAGGTCTGTACTGAGATATGTTTTGACCATATAAAGTACTATTTCTATCTAAAACTATATTTCCATTAATATCTGATACATAAATATTTTCTACATATGGATTTCTTTTAACAAATAAATCTAAATCAACTAATCCTGCTCTTTTGTAAATATCATCATTGGATATTAAAAAATTTCTAATGTTTGCACTACTGGCATAAGATACCGAAACCATAACTTGAGCATCTAATATAGAATCAAATAAATTAGCATATCCTTCTGCTGTATTCTGAAAACCTGTACTTATACTTTTAGTTATACCCTTATTAGAAAAATATATTGATGCTGCAAGTAAAAAGCCTAGCATTAATATGGCCATAAAACTAATTGTTACCGGAAGCTTAAAAGATAAACTATGAATTTTACTCATAATAAACTCCAATTATTATTAGCGGGCAATAATAAACAACAAAAATCGACAAAACCCTAATTCTGTATATTAGTATAATCAAAAAAAATCAATTGTCAATAAAAATTTATTATTTATATTTATAAACAATAAATTTTTATTGGTATATGGATTGATATAAAATATCATTTTTCTATTTTAAAGAAACTAATAAGCTCCTGTAAATGCATAGCATCATTATATAATGATATAGAAGATGCTGTAGATTCTTCAACAAGTGCGGCATTTTCCTGTGTTAATGTATCCATTTGCATAACTGCATTATTAACCTGTGATACTCCTTCTTTTTGTTCCACTGCTGCTTCAGTAATACTCTTTATAGTATCAGCTGTTTCCTCTATTTGTTCTTTTATTCCTACAAATAATTGTTCCTGACTTCCTACTATTTGATTTGCTTTATTAATTTTTTCATATACCTGATTGATTAACTCTGTTATATCTTTAGCTGAATCCTGACTGCTTTGTGCTAAACTTCTTACTTCACTTGCTACTACAGCAAAACCTTTTCCTTGATCTCCAGCACGTGCTGCCTCTACTGCAGCATTAAGTGCCAATATATTAGTTTGGAATGCTATTCCTTCTATAACTTTAATAATATTTTTTATTTTTTCACTATCAGCATTAACCTCGCTTATACTTTTTACAGTTTCTTCTACTACTGATGCTGCATTTTCTATGGCTACTTTACAATCATTCATCATCTCATTTCCTTTTACGGAATTATTGATAGATACAGTGATTGCAGCCGCGATCTCTTCCATAAATGATCCTGTTTCTTCAAGATTGCCTGCTGTACTTTCTGCTTTTTCTGCTAAATCTTTATTTCCAGTTGCAAGACTATTAGCAGCCTGTGCCATTTTATTGGATTCATTCAAAGAAGTTTCTATTATATCTATAAGCTTATATTTCATGTTATGGAAAGATCTTGATAATTCGCCAATCTCATCTTTTCTATTTACCTTTCTTCCATGCATAATAAGCCTGCCCTCTTCTATTTCTTTTGCCTCTTCAACAATTATACGAAGAGGTTTTGCAATCCTTCTAGCATACATAAACATAAATATAACCAAAACAATTATGGAAAAAATAGCAACTAAAACACCTATAAATACAGTAGTTCTTGTCTGTTCAAATATCTCATCTTCATTCATAGCATAAGTTACTATCCAAGGCTGAACATCCATTTTCTTATAGTATCCCATTCTTAATATATTACCATTTTTATAACTATAAGGGCCTTCATCTATAGCATTATTAAATATATTTTTGTATTCGGCAGGTGCAGGCTTATTAATATTAGCAGGATCCATATCCATAGTAACTATAAAATTTTCATTAACAGCAACTATTCTTCCTGTTCTTCCTAATTTAACTTTTGAAAAATAATTATCATGTATAACTGAACCTTTAATAGTAGTAACCAAATAACCTATTGTATTATTTGTGAAGTCTGTAACTATAGATCCAACCCCCAATGTTATTTCTCCTGAAACTGGGGATTCTCTAGGACTTCCAAATGCAACTTTTTCTCCTGATGAAAGTTTACTCCATAAATGAGGTCTTATATCAGCCATATTTCTATTTTTTAAAGCTTCTGATGTGGTAAGTAAAACATTTCCATTTATATCTGTTAAATAAATACTTTCTACATAGTTATTTTTTTCTATAAAATTAGTCATATCTCTTCCGCTATATACGCTGTAAACATCATCTCTAAAAATCATATAGTTTCTGATATTAGCATCACTTGCATAAGAGTTTGCAAGCAGCATTTGTGCTTCTGTTAAAGCATCTAACAAATAAGCATACCCTTCTACTGTATTTCTAAATCCGACACTTATTGATTCTGTAATACCTTTACTTGAGAAAAATAACGAAATTACTAAGAGTATAATTATTATTATGCTACTTATACAACTAATTGATAAAGGCATTTTAAATGCTAAACTATTTAATTTCTTCATAGTTATGATCCCCTTAATAATTCTTTATAATAGATGTTAAAATATGATACATCCTATAATATAGTAAAAATTATCAACATTGTCAAATTATATTACAATAATTAGACTTTTATATGATAAAATATAAATACCATATATCACAATAAATAAAAATTAATTTTTTAATTTAAAATATGATATGTTTTCTGCTATATTTTCTGTTTTATTTAATATTTCTTTACTTGATAAAGCACTATCATTTGCAAGCGAACTATTCCTTTGTGTTATATCACTAATAGAAGAAACGCTAACATTAATTTGCTCTATGTTATCCTTTTCTTCCTCTGCCGCATTTGATATATTTACTAATGCCTCTGAAACATCTGTTACTAAATTATTTATTTCATTTAATAATGATGAAGATTCAGCGACAGTTTCATATCCGGAATTTATTTTTTGAATTGTACTTTCAACTATAGCAGTTATATCATCTGCCGCTTTAGAAGAAGTTTGTGCAAGATTTCTTACCTCACTAGCTACAACAGCAAAACCTTTACCTTGATCTCCGGCTCTTGCTGCTTCAACTGCTGCATTAAGTGCTAAAATATTAGTTTGAAATGCTATTGATTGTATCATTATTCCAATGCTTTTTTACTTACTTCCTTAGCATTATTTGTATTATTATAGGTGTCAGCAATAGCAGATGAAAGAAATTCTATTGAGCTTGCTAATTCATTAATTGATGACGATTGAGAAATAGTTTTATCTGATAAATCATTATTTACAAAAGATATTTTCTCCATTTCATCATTAATGGAATCTATATCCAATTTTAAGTTATAAATCACTGAGCTGATGTTTTTCTGCATATTATCTATAGATGATGACAATGCATAAGCTATATTATTACGGTTTTGTGCAATATTTTCTTTGGTATCAAAATTACCTAAAGCCATCTTTTCTATATGACTTATGGCACTATTTAAAGTGTTTGTTATAGGCATAGTAATAAAAGTTACCAAAACTGTTTCTAATGCAATAAATAAGATTATAAAAAATACAATATAAATTATTAATCTATTTACTTTATCATTAAGCTTATCTATATTTCCATTTGCTGCCACATACCATGGAAATCCTTCTATTTGTTTAAGCACATACCATTTTTTCCTATATATAGAAATAGCTTCTCCATTACTATCTAAACTATTTTTTAAATTCATAAATTCAGGTATATTAAATATTAAATATCTATCATTGAGCAAGTATTCTTTATTAGTATGAGACATATATTTTCCGTTTGATAAAACCATATAAAATTCATAACCGCTGCTGTCTTTTTTTAAATTCATTAATTCATTAATTTTTGAAGCCAAAACATCAAGTCCTGCTACACCTTTCAAACTTCCATCTGGATTTTTAATTGCTTTGGAAAGTGTTACTACAAGAGAAGATGTAAAAATATCAATATAAGGGTCTGTTATAAAAACATCATTAGTATTTACTGCACCTATATACCATTCTCTGCTAGTCTGATCATAGTTTTCAGGAAATGAATCAGGTAATGCTGTAGCAAATACACCGCCCTGATTATATGGAATTGTATTGCCGAAATATACATCTACAAATTCTTTAGCATGATTTTTCATTAGAACAGGCAGTATTCATATTATTCAAAGACATATCTACATTAAAAAAATTACACATTATGTCTATTCTCAATTTATATTCGGATATCCATTTAGACATATCTACAGCAATATTATTAATAATATCTGATGTTGTATATAAAAAATTTTCTTTATAAGTATTATAATAATATGTGTAAATAAGAACGGATACAAATACTATAAAAATAGTGTATGGAATTAAAAATTTTAATATTATAGAACGTTTTTTTATATGCTTAGTATTATTTTCTAAACTCTTCATAATTTTACCCTAAAATAATTTATATATTAATTATAATCAAAAAAATATTATAGTCAATAAATAACTATTATTTTATTATAAAAAATAATGTATAAAATCTATAAAACAATAAAGTTATTTTCAACTACATCATATAGAAAAATCATATCCAATATATAATGAAAATGATTTTTAATTATAATATTTTTAGTTTAAATATTATAATAAACATTATTAAAGTTATTATACCTAACATAATTACATAGACATTATTACAGCGTAATACATATATAAAAATACCAATAAACAATAAAGCTTTATAGAATGAAATCAATGGACTATATATTATAAAATTCAATATCGTTTGACTAATTATTTTTTTATTATAGAATATTTTTATATGGAAAAAATCATTAGAAGAATAGCATTAACTATAATATATACTTTGTTATTATCTATAATGGCAGTTTCAATTATATTTATACCAAAAGGCTATAATTTTTATAAATACTGCAAAGAATATATCAATAAACCTTTTTCAGAAAATGAATTGCATATAAATGAAGAACGTGCTTTAAAAATATATGATAGAAACTCAATACTTATATCAACAATATTTCCAGAGCATGGAGGATTCTTTGAAGAAGTAAAATATAATGATTTATCAACAAATTTAATAAATGCTGTAGTAAGTGCTGAAGATAAAAATTTCTTTAATCATAATGGAATAGATTATAAAGCTATAATAAGAGCATTTTTATCAAATTTAATAAGCGGTAAAGTAGTATCAGGCGGAAGCACTATAACTCAGCAGCTTGCGAAAAATATTATCCCCCGTGAAAGAACATATATAAATAAATTCTATGAAGCACTTGATGCAATAAGATTAGAAAGAAATCTCACAAAAGAAGAAATAATTACAGAATATTTAAATAGAGTATTCTTTGGAAATAACTGTTATGGTGTAGGTGCAGCAAGTGATTTGTACTTCCATAAAAAATCAAAAGATTTAAACAACAATGAATCTGCAATGCTTGCCTCCATAATAAAATCAGGTACAAAATTTAACCCATATAAATATGAAGAAAGATTAAAATCAAGAAGAATATATGTACTTGGAGAAATGAAGAATAATAATTTTATAACAGAAGAAAATTATAATAAATATACAAATGAAAAATTAAAAATTTATAATGATAAAGATAAATACACTTTCAAAACTCCTCACTTCACAATGTATGCAAAAGAATCATTAGAGCAATTAAAATATACTGGAGTAACCGAATTAAGAACAACATTAGATTATAATATGCAAAAAGAAGCAGTATTAGTTATAAGCAATTCCAGTCAGTCGCTTCATACATTTAATGTAAGAAATATATCATGTGTAATACTTAATGCTAAAACAGGCGAAGTACTTTCAATGATAGGCTCTATGGATTATTTTGATGCTGAAACTCATGGTGCTGTTAATGGAGCTACAGCATTAAGACAGGCAGGAAGTACTTTAAAACCTTTTATGTATGCATATCTATTTGATAAAGGAGAAACTCCAGCATCTGTTATAGCAGATATTAAAACATATATCAATTCACCTGGGGGAGATTATATACCTGAAAACTTTGATCATAAATACAGAGGTCCTGTTACCATAAGAGATGCTTTAGCCAATTCACTTAATATACCTGCTGTTAAATGGCTTGCAAGATACAGTATAAGAGATTTCCAAAATATACTTTTAAAATCAGGTTTAAGCTCTATAGATAAAAACCCGGATCATTATGGATATTCTTTGGTTTTGGGAAGTGCTGAAGTGCGTTTAGTTGATTTAGCATCTGCATATACTATATTTCCAAATTCAGGAACATTCATAAATAATTATTCTATAACTTCATTAAAAAAAGCAAATGGAGAAGTTATAACTCTTCCTAAAAAAACTACAAGAAAAGTAATATCCGAAGAAAGTGCATATTTAATAACAAGCATACTTTCTGACAGAAATGCAAGAATGGGATCTTTTAGAAGCTATAAAGGAATAGTTTATCCATTTTCAGTAGCTATAAAAACCGGAACTTCAAAAGGCTCAAGAGATGCTTGGGCTATAGGATATACAAAAGATTATATAGTAGGATTATGGCTTGGAGATTTTGCCGGAAGCGAAATGATAAATATTACAGGCGGAAATGGTGCTGTACCTATACTTTATGATTTATTCACTATGCTTAATAAAAGCCAAAAAGAAACTAAATGGGATAGACCTAATACTATTATAAAAAGAGAAATATGTCTTATAAGCGGAAAACTTAGAGGGGAATTCTGTAAAGAAACAAGAATAGAAGAGTTTTCACATATAAGCGTCCCTAAAGAAGAATGTGATGTACATAACTTATATATAAAAACCAATTCTGATGGTTCTATTAGCGAAAAAGTTTTTGTTAACCTTCCTAGCGAATATAATGGCTGGATTAAGGAACAGCAATTAGAACGTCCTACTTTAGAATGGACAAAAGTTAATAACATATATGCATATAATAGGATGAAAAATGCTATAAACACCCAAAATATTAATTTTGAAACTCATACTGAGAATATTACAGAAAATATTAATGTAGAAAATAGTTTAGCATATAATTATAGTGAAAGACCTCAAATGAATTTAAATACTTTAAATACACCTTTAGCATCATCTGATAGAAATATTAATAATAATGTAAACAATATAAGAGAAAGACTTTCAATAAAAGAGCCTACTGACAATTCTGTATATAAAATTGATTCTACCATTCCTATGGAATATCAAAATATATTCATATCTTCATATATACCTAAAAATGTTGTAAGTGCTTCTTTATATTGTAACAAAGAAATAATAGCAAATATTGATGATTTAAAAAAAGAATATATAAAATGGAATTTAAAACATGGAGATTATACCTTTTATATAGAAGCTGAAACAGAAGAAGGTAAAATAATAAAAAGTTCTACTGTAAAAATATATGTACAGTAATAAAAATAGTATTGAAAATAATTTTTATACCGATTATATTAATAGTGTGATATGTATTTTTGACGGAGTTTATTTATGAACAAGAAAATTATTTCCATATTATTAATAGTTTCTATGGCTTTGACTTTACAATCAGCTTATAAAACAAATCAATACATGAAAGTTGTTGAAGTTAAAGGAAAAGTAAAAATATCTTCTCAAAAAGCTATAGTAAAACCTGCACAAAATGGGGACTTATTATTTACTAAAGATAATATATCCACTGAAAAAAATTCTTCTCTAACTTCATATTTAGAAAGCAATAATATTTTTAAAGTAAAAGAAAACTCTTCATTAAATATAGATGAATCATATGATAAAACAGGCAATACAAAGTTATCATTAAATACTGGAGATTTTATAATTGTAGTTTCATCAAATGTAAAACCTGACAGCATAACTGTATTAACTCCTAATGCAAATCTTGCTGTTAATGGAACTGCTCTAATTTCATATACAAATGGAAATACTAAAGCACAGTTTTTATATGGAAATGGAAAAGTTAATGGAACTAATGTTAATCAATTCAGTGAAGTAAATATAGATAGTGCAAATCAATTATCCATAACAAATATAGAAGTAAATGCTTCATTGACTAATACTATTAACGAAATAGCAGCTATGCCTTATATAGAAACTATAGTACCTGATGCTGCAAAAATAAAAAATTACTATAATAGTAATAATACCCCTGTATCAGAAACTAATACTATAGTGGAAATTGAAGCAGATTATTCTGCAAACACTAATGAAAACAGAACTACTTTTATTATAACTAATCAAACAAAATAATAAAATACCTACATTTAATATGTCATTTATAAAAACTTTGACAAATAAAAAATAGAGTATATAATATAATTAAATATTTCTTTGTTAAAGGTAAATAATAAATGACTGCACGAGAACAAATAGTAAATGCTGGTAAGAAATTGTTTAAGAAATATGGTTTTAAAAAAGCATCAATGAGCGATATTGCTTTAATGGTTCATAAATCTAAAAGCAGCATATATCATTATTTCAAAAGCAAAGAGGAGATATTTTTTGCAATAGCTGAAAATGAGGCAAATGATTTAAAAAGAGAACTATATGAAGCTATCAAAAAAGAAGATACAGCAGAAGCAAAATTAAGAGCATATATATTAACAAGACAAAAAGGATATATAAAACTTGCAAATCTATATGAAGCATTACATAGTGAAATATTTGAAGACTTTACTCTTATAGAACATATGAGAGCACAGTATCATAAAGAAGAATATGACACTATAAAAATGATACTTAGAAACGGAATGAAAAAAGGTTTATTCAATATAGATTTAAGACTGGCTACAGAATCTATTTTAGCTATAATAAAAGGCTTTGAAGTGGAATGGGCTAAAAATAAAAATCCAGAAAATTATGAAAAAGATTTATATACTATGATAAACATTATATTCTATGGTATAGTTAAAAGAGATTAATAATTTTATAATGAAAAAACTTTTTATATACCCTCTTACATATATAGTTTATATAACAATATTATTTGCTATTGGAATATCATTAGCATTTATAATAAAAAACTTCACATTTATTTATATTTCATCAATAATATCATTCATACTTATTATAATTTCTATAATACTAGCACTAAACAATAAAAATAACATATCAATAATAATATTAATATTATCATGCATATTTATAGGCTATAGCTATACTATGATACGATATTATGATATATTAAAAAATCCTCTTAATAAATTTGATAAAGAAATAAAAGCATACAATGCAAAAATATTACAATATGAAGGTGTTATAGGGTTTAGAGATAGATATATTGCTTATGTAGATAAAGTTTATGATGGTACTAATTGGTACAATTATTCTGGTAATATAAGACTTTATAACAGCTCATTAAAGCCATTATACATAAATGATGAAATAACAGTATCTTCAAAATTAAATCTATATAAAAACATATTAACTAATGATGATATTTACGATTCTAAACTAATAACAGAAATTCTTGCTGATAGAATGCTTTACGGAGTTGCAAGTATATACCAATACAATAATTTTGTAATTCAAAAAGAAGGTTTCTCAGTAATTAACTATATAAATAATTATGCTCTAAAAGTTAGAAATACTGCCAAAAAATCATTAGGTGCTAATATAAAAGCTATACCTTATACTGTGGCACAAGGAATAGTTATAGGTGATAAAAATATAATACCATATCATATAAGAAAGTATTTTATAGATTCTGGTATATCTCATATATTATCAATATCAGGACTTCATATTTCTATGGTGCTTTCTATATTATTTTTATTATTATCATTTTTCCCTATAAATTTTTATAATAGAATATTAATATCAACAATAATAACCGTTATAATATATCCACCTATTACACTATTTTCTGTTTCTATAGTAAGGTCAAGCATTATGGCTATATGCTTACTTATATCATATTATTTTGATAGAAATAGAAATTCTATTAATGCATTATTTTTATCAGGACTCATAATTTTAATAATGAATCCAAATTCAATAAAAGATATTAGTTTTCAATTTTCATTTTTAGCTACACTTGGAATCATACTCTATTATCCGATATTTAATTCATGCATTATAAAAAATATAATGAACATAAAAACAAATAATGAAATTACTAATATAATAAAAAATTTAATAATTAAAATACTAGCATTTTTATCTATAAATATATTTGCACTTATAACGGTAATTCCTCTTAGCATACATCACTTTTCAATATTAAATATTACTTCTGTAATAGCAAATATATTCGCCGTGCCGTTATCATTTATAATATTATCATCATCATTGATAACAATAATAACATATCAAATATATACCCCATTATCTGTTTATCCGTCAGCATCAACAGAATTTTTTACCAATATATTAATAGAATTATCACAAAAATTCAGTAATATAAGTTTTCTTAAATATGAATTATCATTAAATTTGCATACTGCAATATTAATTACTTTTGTCTTAATATTAATAGGTATAATTATAAGAATTAAAATAAATAATGATAAAAATAAAAAAGCGTACCTAAAAAATTAGATACGCTCATAACTTACCTAAATCTAATTACTTAGCAGGAGTTAATTTAGTTAATGCATCTTCAACTAATGCAACCCAAGTAGCACCGCTAACACCATCAACATAAATATTGTTAGCTTTAATCATTTTGTCATAAGCAGCTTTTCCTCTAGCAGGTCCAGTGCTATGTGCACATTTTGTTAATACAACTTTTGTTAATTTACCGCCAGCAACAGTAACTTTAGCTTGATAGTCACCTTGTTTTGTTTTGTAAGTAGCTTTGTAATTGCCTAAATATGTGCCATCAGGTACTTTAGCTAAATTAACTTTACCTTGAGCAAATAGGAACATACTAGCTGAGAAAACAACAACAGCAACCAAAACCATGATTTTTTTAAGGCTCATATGATTTCCCCTTTTTTAATATAGTTGTATAATAAAACTTAAATACTATAAAAAAGTAAAATAAGTGTAAAATTAATTGAGAATTTTTTTAATATTACCTTCTCTAAGTAAAGAAAGTAAATTATCATATTCTATAGCTGTTTTAATTTGATAATATCTGTCATCTATAAAATTTGAATATTCTATTTTTATATACTTTTCTACTACATCTTTCAAATCGTTAATATCATTATTTTTATTTGGTAATTCTTTAGCAAAAGCATTTTCTATCTTAACTTTAGATAAAGCTAAAGCTGCATTAAAAGCACTGTCTTTTGCATCTTCTTTATTAATAGAAAAACCATTTGGATATCCTATGGATGTTGTTACAAATTTATCTTCATTAATCCATCCCTCATTAAAATTAATATTTAATGCTGTTTGTGAATTTTTTTCTACAGATTTACAAGACATAATAAAGAAAAGCATCATAACAACATAAAAATATTTCATATTTACTCCTATATGATTATACTGTTAAAATATTCGTCAAATTTTAATTTTTTTTAACTATATAATTTTACATAATTATTAATTTTAGAGTATAATTGTTCCGATTATATAAAAAATATATCAATTTTACCAGGAACTATTATGAAAAGATTATACATTATATCTATTATCTTTCTTTCATTATATGTAAGAGCATTTAGCCAAATATATACATTACAAAATGGAGAGAAGTTAACAAACTCATATATATTATCAGAAACAAACTACGCTATAGTTTTAGAAAAAAATACTGCTAATGAAGGCAGAACATATGATATTTTATATAAAAATACAAGATTAACAGGATATAAAGATGCAGGTATAATAAGAATTCTACCTAATGGTACATTAGTTGCAACAATGCTTAAAAATTCGCTTGCTAAAGATATGTGGGTTATAATATATGGAAATATAGAACAGGAATTCGATTCCATAGAAAGAGAGATATTTTCAAGCAATAATTCAATAATATTTGCAAGATTAATGGATTATGGTGTCGCTGTTATAAATGGAGAAGCAAAGATACAATACTCTGAATTATTTGACAGTGTTATAAATGATAATAATTATGCCTTTTCATATTCAAGAGACGGACAATATTTCGTAAATATTAACGGAGAAGAAAAACAGGTAATTGCTAAAGTAGATAAATTAAAATTTTCTAGTGATGGAAAAAATATAGTATATGTTATAGATGCAGAAGAAAATGCTGTTATATTTAATGGAGTTAATGACAGTGAAAGTTTTAAATTAGTTGATGATTTAGCATCATATAATGACAATAGTATGGCTTATGCTGTAAAAATGATGCCTCAGGCAGATACAAATATGATAGATACTAATAATATGACTAATACTAATATTATTAATACAAATAACACCACTAATACTAATGAAATTCAAACTGATGTTGTAACAAATGTTTCTACAATAACAAATTACAATTTATCAAATGTAAGTATTTATACAAATGAAGAGGGTATCACTGTTAAAGGACAATCAAATACAATAGCATTAATGATGGTAACAAATGTGATAACAAATATAAGATATAATGAGCTTCCATCTTTACCTCCTGCTGCTAATGCAACAAATATAATAATTACTAATGAATTTATAATGACAAGTGTTATTGCAAATGGCAGAAATTATGGAGAATTTAATATGGTTACTAATATGTCTTTTTCTCCAAATGGAAAAACTTTAGTATTTATAAATGTAAATACAAATAATACCATGCAGTTGTATGTAGGCGGAAATATGACTACCAATTATGATGTAATACATAATTATAAATATTCTGATGACAGTAAATTATTAGCATATGGCGCTCAAACTAATGGAGTATCTTTTGTTGTTCTTAATGGAAGAAGACTACCTAGAAATTATGAAAAAATAAATGATTTCTATTTCTCAACAAATAACAGCTTGATTTATAATGCCACTAAAAATAATAGAGAATTTATAATAGGAGATGACTTTGAAAGTCCTTCATACAATAGAATTACATCTTTCAAATTTTTAGGTGAATCATTTGCATTTACTGCTGAGAGACTTGGAAAATATTATTATTTCATATTAAATAAAAATGCCTCATTAAGAAAAGAATTAGGCGGATATGATTATATTTCAGCTATGGATAATAATCAGGAATCAGCAATATCAATAGTATCCGATAGTAAAAATATATATATTATTAAAGACGGCGTAATAATGACTAACCAATAAAACTCCATTCTATATGATGCGTAAATCTTTTGGTTTACGCATTTTTTATATATAAAAAAACGACAGGTTCATAACTGACCTGCCGTTTTTCATAATTCTAAAAATTAATCGTCAAATTTTTGTCCCATTAATTGTCCGCTTCCGGATACAACAAGTTCCATCATATTATTCAATTTTAGTTTATAGTTTCCCCATTCTTTTTCAGCATCTATTATAGCTGCTTGAGGATGTGCACTTTTTACTGCTCTAATTACAGCAGCTGGAAAAGCACTTTCAGGTATAGGTGTATATTCACTGTCTATATTAACCCACTCTCCATTAGGTAAAAAGTCTACTGATACACCATTAGACAATTTAACATCAAATTTTCTTCCGTCTCTTTCAACTTTCCATATATCAACACCTGGAAATGTTTTTTGTATGAAACTTTTAGCATTTGCTGGTAATGATGATACTGGAACTACAAAATCATCAGCAAATAAATTTGAAATGGATAATACCATTAATGATATAAATAAAACAAATAATTTTCTCATGATTACTCTCCTTAATTTTTATTATTTGTTATATGTAAATTATCTTTACAATAATAAGTATAATATATTTTTTATAAATGTCAAGTTTTTTTACAAAAAATTTACTATTTATTTACAAATTAATATATACACTTAGATATTATACAAATAAGTATATAAAAATAACATTAATTATCAAGATTTGATTGTATTATTTTTGCAATAAGTTTTTTTAAGTCTTTAGAAATAGGAGCTTTTACTTTAACATATTCATTTGTAATAGGATGAGGAAATTCCAGCTTGTATGCATGCAAAGCCTGTCTATTAAAAAAACCCTCTGGAATAATATTCTTTTCTATAAAATCATCAAAAACTTTAGGCCCATATTTTCCATATATTTTATCACCGACCATAAAAAGTCCTTTAGAATACAGATGAACTCTAATCTGATGCATTCTTCCTGTATAAAGCCTAGCCATAACAATAGCATAATCCCCTATTCTTTTTACTGTTTTAAATGCTGTTTTTGAATATTTAGCACCTTCTAATTTTTCTTTGTGTAATGTTTGAAATCTCCTATAATATTTATGTCCGCTTTCAAGCATATATCCTTCTACAGTAAATTTATCTTCAATATTTTCTGCATTTTCTACTATGGCAATATAAGTTTTTTTAATATGTCTTTTTTTATTATCATTAAATATTTTTCTTCCAGCAATCATAGCACAAAATTTAGAAGCTACATTAGAACTTCTTGAAAGCACAACACATCCGCTAGTTTCCCTATCAATTCTATTAAGCATATTTATATCGCATCCAAGCATTTGCTTTACAATAGTGTGCAATGTATTATGATAATATTTTCCAGAAGGTATAACAGGTAAATTGGCAGGTTTATTAGCTATTATCAAATCTCCATCATCGTATATTATAGTTACATCTCTATCAACTTCAGGCTCTTTCATCCCTATAATGTGATAGGTTATTTCATCACCCTTTTTAACGGTTCTAGTATACTTTATTCTTTGTCCATTAAGTAATACGAGACCTTGTCCTATTAAATCCTGCCACTTGTTTCTAGAATAATAAGAAAATCTATCTCCCATATATTTATCAAGTCTAATATTATCAATATCTTCTTCTATACGGCATTTCCTTATAACAGATTTTTGATACATCTCTTCAATATTTGAATGCAATTTATTCTTAGCTTTTTTCATAGATGATTATTATACTAATATAATAAAAATTGTCAAAAAATAATCATGGGCAGAAGAATTAATCCCCTGCCCACAACAAACAAACTTACCAACAAACTAATTAGATTACAGTCCCACTTTTAATTACTGTATTTTTAGGAAGTATTACTATACCATCCCTAATACAATAAAATTCACTATCCTGATGTTGTATTTTTTTCTTATTTGTGATAATAACATCATTACCTATTCTTACATTCTTATCTATTATAACGTTTTTTAGTGTACATTTCTTACCGATTCCTATTTTAGGAAGATGCTTAACATTTAGTCTTTCAATATCATCACTGTCTTCATAATAGTCGCTACCCATCATAATAACCCTTTCTAAAGTAGATCCGGTTTGAACAACAGAACGTACACCTATAACACATTCTTTTATAGTAGCATTTTCAATCCTACATCCGTCAGCTATTATACTTGAAGTTACTGTAGCTTTTTCAACTTTAGAAGGAGACAAATAACGTACATGTGTATATATAGGAGCATTTTCATCATAAAAATCAAAAGGAGGATTCTTACTTCCAAAAGATATATTAGCTTCAAAATATGCTTTAATAGTTCCTACATCTTCCCAATATCCCTGAAAAGCATAACTGAACACTTTATATTTCTTTATTGCTTCTGGTATAATATCTTTACCAAAATCTATCATAGAACCATCAGATAAAATTTCTTTAAGTACATTACGTCTAAATACATATATACCCATAGAAGCAAGATATTCTTTTTTTGGATCTTCTATGTTGAACATTTTCTTTTGATCCTCTGTTAATTTCAAAGAATTAAGTACTTCATCTTCCTTAGGCTTTTCATGGAAGTTAGTAATTTGTCCTCTTTTATTAACAAGCATTACTCCGAAACCCTTAGCATCTTCTCTAACAACAGGAACAGTTCCAACAATTATATCTGCTCCCGTCTCAAGCATATGCTGAAGCATTACATTATAATTCATACGGTAAACTTGGTCTCCTGAAAGTATCACAACATTGTTAACAAATTCACTATCAAAATGTTCCCAATTTTTTCTAACCGCATCAGCAGTACCTTGATACCAATCTATATTAGTATCTGTCTGTTCTGCAGCAAGTATACTTACATGCCCGCCTGAAAAGTTATCAAATCTATAAGCATTATATATATGATTATTTAAAGAAGCACTATTAAATTGTGTAATAACATATATGTTTCTGAACCCACTATTAATACAATTAGATACTGGTATATCTATCATTCTATATTGACCACCTAAAGATACAGCAGGTTTGGAACGTGCTTTTACTAATGGATAAAGCCTTGTTCCTCTTCCTCCTCCGAGTATCAAAGCAACAGTATTAAATGATCTCATAAAAAACTCCAATAAATTTTTCTAAAAACTAAATGATTATATTATTAAGTATAGTAAAAAAATAAGGGTTTTTCAAGAATCAATAATTATAGTATTTTATATTATATTGAAATGTTTTAAAGCCTTGTATACGCCATCATTATCAACATCATCTGTTACATAATCAGATATATTCTTCACACTTTCATTAGCATTACCCATAGCAACACCTATAGCAGCATGCTTAATCATACTTATATCATTACCGCCATCTCCAAAAGCCATTGTTTCTGATATATTTATATTATAATATTCTATAATCTTATCTATACCTATATGTTTGCCGCCGCCTTTTGTATTAACATCTGTAAATAATGGGTGCCATCTATTTGATTCACAATTTTTAAATATTTTTGCCATTAATTCTTTTTCTTTTTCTTCGCATACAAATAAATTGATTTGAAGAATATTATCAATATTCTCTTCCAAAAAGTTATAATAATTATCTACAACCGGTATTGGAAGATTTATAGATTTAGAAACTTTTTCAACTTCATCCGTCTTATAATTTATAAATATACCGCTGTTCATCATAACAGAACATGGAAACTGCTCTTCATTTTTAAGATAATTAATTAATGAATATATTTCTTCTCTTTGTATTCCATTTTTATATATTTCTTTATCTCCTATAAAGCAGTTGCATCCATTAGCTGTTATATATCCATCAAACTCCAAATTATCCAAATTATTTATATGTGTCTTTATTCTACCTGTAGCTATAAAAAGTTTAATTCCTTTTTCTCTTAATAATTTCATAGCTTCTTTTGAAGAATCTGAAACTTTATGTGTATTAAAACTAACTAAAGTACCGTCTATATCAAAAAATACTGCCTTTATCATACTAAATATCCTAAAAAATTAATCTATTAAATTAAAATGTTTCAATGCTTTATAAATACCGTCCTCATCAACACTATCTGTTACATAGTCTGCAACTTCTTTTACATCATCATTAGAATTATCCATAGCAACACCTATAGCAGCATGCTTAATCATACTTATGTCATTACCGCCATCTCCAAAAGCTATTGTTTCTGATATATCTATATTATAATACTCTATAATCTTATCTATACCTACATTTTTACCGCTGCATTTAGGATTTACATCAGCAAATGAAAAATGCCATCTGCTTGCTACAGAATTTTTTAAAACATTATTCATTATATCCTTTTCTCTTTTATCATCTACAAAAATATTTAACTGTAATATATCCTTATAATTATTAGTTATATAAGAATCAAAATCTACAGCTTTAGGAGGTTTTACATTTGCCATACCATAAAGCATATTAATTATATCATCTATGTAATTAATATATACAGAATTGCTTGTTACTACAGAGCATGGAAATTTATTTTTCTCATCTTTAACATAATTCATTAGAGAAAATAAGTCTTCTTTATCGAAAGATACCCTAAAAATTTCTTTTAAATCTTCACCCTCTTTAACAAAACAGCATCCGCCATTAACTGTTATGTATCCATCTAATTCAATATCTTCTAAATTATCTATTTGAAATAATGCCCTTCCGCTTGCAACAAATACTTTTACACCTTTTTCACGAAGCTTCTTTATAGCCTCTTTAGAAAATTCAGAAATTTTATGGGTATTAAAGCTTACTAAAGTGCCATCTATATCAAAAAATGCTGCTTTTATCATTATTTAACTCTCAATATATTTTTTTATTTTTATAATGTATAGATTATATATCTAAAAATATTATTTTCAATTATTCTAATTATGAATAAAAAAAAGATACCCTAAATTAATTAAGGTATCTTTTCTATTTACATCATTTTATACTTTTATATTTACTTTGTACTAGGTCCGAATTTAAATCCTAACTGCAAACCTATATCAAAACTTGAATAAGAAACTTCATCAACTATTAATCTAGTACCAGTCATTACTGCATTATTAATAGTATATAAATTAGGTTCTACACCAAAATCATATCCTAAATATAGACCTATATTAAATGCCAATTTTTCAGTAAAGAAAATAGAATAATCAAAAGTAAATTTCAAATATGGTATTATTGTAGATCTAAAATTTCTTTTCATATAATCAGAATCCATCTTTGTATCAGTTGTAATAGAACCTGCTTTGTAATGTAAATTTCCAGATACAGGAATTTTAACACCTCCGCCAATACCTACAGCAAAATTATAAAAATTAAATTTAGGAAGCAATCCTAGCTGTATACTGTCAAAGGAATATGTTTCAGATATATTTTTACTAAGTTTATTAATATAAGAATAAGTATCATGGCTGTAACCTATTTCACCGAGAACACTCAATCCAAGATTACCTGTAAACTTAAACATATAACCAAGTTGTGCAGTTACTCCTATATCAAAACCTATTCCGCTATTTCTTCCAACTACATTACGTATACCACCATTCAAAATTATATCCTGATTCTCACCATAATCAGTTAAATCATAATCATAAATACCAACACTCATTCCAATAGGAACATTTAATATAAATTCAAATCCTCCGTCAATAGCAAAAGATGTTGCACTTATAGCTACAAAGGCAAAAATATAAAGTATTATTTTTCTCATAATATTTTCAACTCCAATATGATATTTTTTATATAATAATACTTTAACACTAAAAATATAATTAACAATAGTAAAATTATAATTATTGTAAAATAATACTTAAAAAAACCAAAAAAATTTACAAAAAATGCAATAAAAATGAACCTTGTTCAATTTTAGCGTTAAAAAATAAATATTTCAGTTTTAAATTTAATAGAGTTTTCAAATTTAAATAATCCCAATTTACTAAAAGATTATAAACTAATTATGTATTTAATAATGTCTTTCATAATATTATTTTTTAATAAATTGCATGTTAAGTAGTAATTAAAATTAAAGCGTGCTGCAAATATAAAAAACAATACCCGCAGCACAAAAAGAAACACTGATTTTATCAAAAGACATAGTAAGGTTCTATATTTAATTAATAATATAGATATAGAAAAATTATAGACTGATAAATAATTAACAGCATAACTCCTATACTATTATAACTATAATTATGATTACTATATAATAAATTTTAAAAATGTCAATAAAATATATTATAAAAAATAAATTTATATAATTATATTTGTACTTATTTATATAGATTAATTAAATTATGTAAAAAATATATTATAAATATGATACTTGACAATTTATTATTTTATAGTATAAAGATTTCCATAATACAAAATCCATATAATATGTCCTAAAGGAAGCTGAATGAAAAAAGGTAAAAAATCAGAAATAAAAAAACTGAGAGTCAAAACACATAAAAACCTTTTATTAGTTAAAGGAAACACTGAAGAAGATAACAAAAAATTAGAAATAATAAGAGATATATTAATAAATGATGAAAATAAAGATAAAGCAGATTTACATAATTATTTTTTAGAAAATAAAGGAGAAGCTATTTTTAAACATCTGCCATTCTTTGATATATATGAAAGGCATTTTTCTAAATATAGAGGAAAAGATATTAATATGATGGAAATTGGTGTAGGAAGCGGCGGTGCTGTAAAGATGTGGCGAGAATATTTTAGAAACAACAACAGCAAAGCTAATGTCAATATATATGCTATAGATAAGAATCCTAAATGTAAGCAATTTGAACAAGATAATATAAAAATATTTATAGGCTCTCAAGATGACAGAGATTTTTTAAAAGAAGTAAAAAACCAAATTCCAAAATTAGATATATTAATAGATGACGGCGGACATAGAATGAATCAGCAGATAATTACATTTGAAGAGATGTATGAGCATATAAAAGATGACGGTATTTATTTATGCGAAGATGTTTATACTTCATATTGGCCTAATTTCGGAGGAGGATATAAAAATCCTAATTCATATATAGAATACACAAAAAATTTAATAGATTATCTTAATGCATATTGGTCTACAGTAGAAGATGATCTGTATCCTAATAGTTTTACTGACAGCACCTACTCTATTCACTATTATGACGGAATTGTAGTTATAGAAAAAAGAAAAAGAGATACAAGGTACAATGATATATGTCAGCAGGCTATTATAGGTAAAACTAAAGAATAAAAATAATTCTTTTAACAAAGCAAATATATTTACTTTTTAAAATGTAAGAATAAAGACTTAAATAATATTATTATTACAAAAGCTATTATACTTATTAAAACTATAGTTGCACCTGGTTTAAGTCCTTCATAATAAGAAATAAATATTCCAAGTATAGTAAAAAATAAATTAAACAACACAGCATATATAATAGTCTTTTTATAACTTCCTGCTATCTGCATAGAACAAGCAACAGGAACAACCATCATTGAAGATACAATTAAAGCACCTACAGCCCTTGCTGATATTGATACTGTAACAGCTGTAAGTATAGTAAAAATAAAGTTTATTCTATTGACAGGAACTCCAGAAAGTTTTGCAAGTCTTTCATTAAATATGATATAAAAAATCTCTTTATATAAAAATATAAAAACAAGTATAGATATCAAACTTATAAGTATAACTAATCTAAGTTCAAAATCGCTTACAGCAACTATGCTTCCAAATAAAAAACTATTAAAATTTGAATTATTTGACACAAAACCAGAAAGTATACCAGCTAAACCAATGGACAATGACATTATAATAGATATAGACATCTCTCCATATTTAGCAATTTTTTTTCTTATAAACTCAATAGAAAGAGCAGCCAATATACAAAATATAATAGAAGCTAATATTGGATTTATATTAAATACAAGACCGAATGTAACTCCTGCAAGAGAAGTATGCGATATAGCATCCCCTATCATAGAAAGCCTTTTTAATACAACGACAACTCCAATGCAAGGTATAATTACAGCAAGCATAATACCTACTATAAAAGCCTTACGCATAAAATCATATTGAAATATTTCCATTTATAAATATTACTCCATATTATTAAAAAAACAGCAAGAACAGACATCATTATTATGAGGATGTTTATGCTTATGAGAAAGTTCTATATCTATTTGTTTTTTGGCAAGCTCAACTAAAGTTCCATCTTCAAAACAAAATATTCTATTTGATATTTTTGATACTCTTTCCACATCATGCGTAACCATTACTATAGATACTTTTTCATTTTTATTTAAGTCCTGCAGTATATTATATATTAAATCTATAGTTTCCGCATCCACTCCGTTTGTAGGCTCATCAAGAACAAGTAAATTAGGATTAGATATTAAAGTTCTGGCTAAAAAAACTCTCTGTATTTGTCCGCCGGAAAGTTTAGATATCATTCTGTCTTTATATTTATCCATACCCAAAAGCTGTAATACATTCATAACTTTATCTTTATGCTTCTTATTTGGAAATTTAAATAAACCAATATCAGCAAAATTATTCGACATTACTATTTCATAAACTGTAGCTGGAAAATTTGCAATTTTAGAATATGCATTCTGCTCTAAATATCCTACCTTTCTCCAATCTTTAAATTTACTTATATCCTCTTCATATAGTTTTATACTTCCTCTATATTGATGAAGCTCTCCTAAAATAAGTTTTAATATAGTACTTTTTCCAGCTCCGTTTGAACCTATTATGGATACAAAATCTCCGCTGTTAATATCAAAACTTACACATCTTAGTATATCAACTGATGTATATCCAAAATGCACATTTTTAAATTCTACAACTTTACTCATATATTTTAATTAAGTCCATTAGTTAAAGATAAAAAGTTTTTTTCCATTATAGAAAAATAATCCTCTCCCGCATTAATATATTCTTCACTTAAAGACTCTATAGGATTTAATGTATATATTTTAGCTCCTGACTCTTTAGCTATAGAATCTACTAATCTGGAACTTGAAAAATCTTCATAGAATATAGCTTTTATATTATTATTTTTTATGAAAGATATTGTTTCAGACATGGCTTTAGGATCTGCCTCATCTCTTGCAATGGCAACCTGATTTAAAGAATATTCTTTGCAAAAATGACCGAATGCAGGATGAGTTACAACCAAATTAGTATTTTTAACATTGGATAAATAATTTCTAAAAGTATTATCCAATTCATCTAAACGTATTGCATATATATTGTAATTAGAATTATAATAATCAGCATTGGCAGAATCTGCTTCTATAAAGGCATTTTTTATATTTTCCATTTGTTTTTTTGCTTTAATTGGAGAAAGCCAAAAATGAGGGTCAGATTCTTCATTAATAATTCCAGAAGAAGCTTCAACATATTTGATATCTTTTATACTATTTTTAACAGTATCAACCCAATGCTCCATACCTCCGCCATTATATATAAAAAGATTAGCCTTAGTTAAATTCGCCATATCTTTAGAAGTTATTTCAAAATCATGAGGCTCTGCACCAGCAGAAGTCATATTATAAATATCTGCTTTTTCTCCGCCTATCTTTTTAGCAAAATCATAAATAGGATATATACTTGCATATACTTGAATTTTATTATCTGCTTTATTAGCTATATTATTATTTGTAGTATTACTATTACAACTAATAATTAAAAATGCACTAATTATGATTGTTAGAATTTTTTTCATATTGTATAAAATCCTTTATTAAAGTATTATAATTTTAATATTATAATACTTTAATAATCAAATTTCAATCTGTTTTATTATACTAACATTTTAATAATATATGAAAATACATTATTAAATATAAGAACTTTTTACCGAAAATATTAATAGTATTATATTATTAGGATAATTATGAAATATATTGTAGGATTTTTAGCTGCTGCGGTATTCATAGTTTCATGTGCTACAGCACCAATAGCTCAATCACATGAAAATAATCTTCATGGCAAGAAATACAAACTTGTAAGCATGTACCCAGAGATGAATATTACTATAGAATTCACATCAGATACAATTTCTGGATTTTCTGCTGTAAATAATTATTCATCTTCATATATGATTGACGGAGATATTTTCAATGTACTGTCTATAGTAACAACAAGAAAGTTAGGCTCTGACGAAGAAAATAGTGCTGAAAAAAAATACCTTGAAATGCTTAAATCAGCCACTTCATATAAGATTAGCGGTAAAAATCTAATAATATATACATTGTTATCAAGTGAAAATTTAATTTTTGAAGAGATTTAGAGTATTGTAATGATAAGAAAAGTTATAGCATCAGCATTATTTATTATTATATTCCTTATAATTTCATGTACTTCAACCAGCAAATCAATAGCTATATCTACAAGTACGCTTAATGGAAAAACATTCCAGCTTACTAATATGTTTGAAGGAAGAGGCATAACAATATCCTTTTATAATGAAGAGTTTTATGGATACAGCGGATTCAATACGTATCTAGGCGAATATGAAATGAGAAGAGGAAACATAATAATATTAAAAAATATGGCTGTAACAAAAATGGGTGGAACATCTGAAGCAGTTGAAATAGAAAAGCAATATATAGAATTATTAAGCAAAGCCTCATCAATAGAACTTACAAGCAATACCCTAACAATAATAACATTAGATGATGAAAGACTAGAGTTTAAAAGAATAAAATAATATAAAAAATGAAAAATAAAAAAATCATATATTTTATAATAGGTATAATTATATTTATTGCATTATGGTCTTTTATTTCTATAAAAATTAATTCAGAAATAATATTCCCAAATATACAAAGCATATTAAAAAAATTATTAGAAATAGTATCAGAAAAATCATTTTATAAAGATTTAATCTCCAGTATGGCAAGAGTATTAATAACATTTGCATTGTCATTTTTATTAGCATTAGTTTTTGGAATAATATCAGGCATATTCAAAAATATTAGATATATATTAATGCCTATAATAAATTTTATACGTACAATACCAACTATACCATTAATATTAGTTGCTGTAATATGGTTTGATAATAATACAGTTCCTATATTTGTATCTATGCTTGTAATATTTCCAATAATGTATGATTCGGTATGCAATGGAATAATCAATGTCGATAAAAATTTAATAGATATGTCTTTATCTTACAATGTATCTTTAAAAACTCAAATAATCAATCTATATATACCATTTATAAAACCATACATATTAACTGGGATATCTCAATCTATGGGTATAACTTGGAAAAGCATATTAGCTGCAGAAATACTTGCAATTCCAACTCTAGGTATAGGAACAAAATTATATGAATCTCATTTATATTTAGATACTATTTCATTGTTTGCATATTGTCTTATAGCTGTTATATTTAATGGAATATTTGAAATTGTTATAAGGATTAACAATGACAGATAATAATATATTTAAATTAGAAAATATAAATCTATCATATAATGATTTAATAATATTTCAAAATTTCAGTATAGAATTTCATTTAAATAAAATAAATATAATATTAGGTTCATCAGGATGCGGTAAAACTTCTCTTTTAAATATAATATCATCAAAAATAGACAAAAAAGATCAGGCATTCGTATATCAGGAACCTAGATTATTAAATTTTTTCAATTCCTATAAAAATATAGAATACATTTTAAAAGATAAAATAAAAGATAAAAAAGAAAGAGAGAAAAAAATAATATCATCATTAGAGATAGTCGGACTTGAAAAAAATATATACTCGAAACCAGAAGAACTCAGCGGCGGAATGAAGCAAAGATTATCATTGGCAAGAGCTTTAGCTTATGATTCAAGTTTTATACTAATGGATGAGCCACTTCAAGGACAAGATATAAAAAGAAAAAAAGAACTTCTTGATATAATCAAGCAAATACAATTAAAAACAAATAAAACATTTTTTTATGTTACGCATGATGTATCAGAAGCTGTTATACTAGGAGATTATATATACATATTATCAAACCAAAATAACAGCACTAAATTAATATTTAATACCCATATAGAAGAGAATGAGTTAAATAATAAATTGGAATTACAATCATCACTTACAAATATATTAATTAATAATTAAATATATTAAGCAATATTATTACTATTTATTAATAAAAAATCTATTAATATAGTCTATAACAAATATAGCCAACACTATAAAAGGCAAAATATAAGTTACATAAAATCTAGCCCATTTAGGAAACTTGATACCCTTTCCTATATCTGCTTCTTTAATAAAATTATCCCATCCCCAGCCGAATTCTCTTGTACAGAATATAAGTATAATTATACCTCCGATTGGAAGAAAATTATTACTTACTAAAAAATCAAGTCCGTCAGCTATTGTGCTGCCCTCTCCAAGAGGTTTTATAAATGATAGTATATTGAATCCTAAAGCTGTAGGCAAACTTAATATAAATATGCTTACAGCAACTATTATAGTAGTTTTTTTACGGGGCATTTTAGTTTCAGACATAGTAAATGCAATAATATTTTCAAATACTGCTATTATAGTTGTTAATGCCGCCATTGATAAGAATAAAAAGAATAATGCTCCCCATAATCTTCCTAAAACCATAGAATTAAATATATTAGGTAAAGTCAAAAATACTAATCCTGCTCCTTCACCTGGATTAATCCCAAAAGAAAATGTTGTAGGAAATATAACAAGACCTGATAAAAATGCTATTAAAGTATCAAGCCCCATAACCATTACAGATTCTCCCGTAAGAGAATATGTTTTATCTATATAGCTTCCAAATATGGTCATAGCTCCTATTCCAAGACTCAAAGTAAAGAATGACTGTCCTATAGCAGCATAGGCAACGGAGAAAAACCCTTTAATACCTCCGCTGAACATTTTATCCAAATCAGGAAGCAAATAAAATTTAAGACCTTCTTTGGCATTAGGCAATGTTACAGCTCTTATTATAAGAACAAAAAGAACTAATAAAAGAAGCGTCATCATAACTTTAGTAACCTTTTCAACTCCATTTTCAAGACCCATCATACATACAAATGTTGCTATTACAACAGTTATAGTCATCCATAATATTAAAGTAGAAGGAGAAGCTAAAACAGAATTAAAAAACTCCCCTACCTGCTGAGGATTAAGACCTTGAAGTTTTCCCATAGCCATAAAATAACAATATGATAAACACCATCCTGCTATAGTAGTATAAAACATCATAAGAAGTACGCATCCAAATAATTGTATATATCCTACTATATGCCATTTATATCCTTTTTTCTGCAAAGCTCTATAAGAACCTGCTAAATCTCTTTTACCTGCTCTTCCTACAGAAAATTCCATTACAAGTATAGGAAGCCCCAATATTACAAGGGATATCAAATAAAGAAGCACAAAAAGAGCACCGCCGTACTTTCCTGTAATATAAGGAAATCTCCATACATTACCTAAGCCTATAGCACATCCTGCTGAAACTAATAAAAATCCTAATCTGCTTGAAAGTTTTTCTCTATCGTTATTATGCATATCACATACCTATAATTTATTTTAAATAATAATTAATAATAATTAAAAAATATAAAAATAATATTTAGAATATTTAATTATTAGAAATTTTCAAATTGTTTATATAATTAGTATATATATTTATATCATTAGTGTTTTCTATTAAAATAAAATTAACTCTTCTGTTTTCTTCATTATTTGTATATATATTTAATGAATCCTTTAGAGCATAATTTGTAAATTTAGATAAATTAGATGATTTCATATTAAAATATACTGTTTCGCATCTCTTATATGATAAATCTTCTATAGTTTTTCTATTATAAAGAAACAATATATCATCCTTTTTATTTTCTAAAAACTGATTTTCATTATAAGATATATGTCCCTCTATAATTATATTCATAATGTTAGTATCTTGAGATAAACTGCTCACATAATTTATAGTATCATCATATTTATTTAAATCTAAATAACTGCTATTTGATGTAAACAAAATAGCATGAGGTACTACCAATAATTTTCCTCTATCTGTTACAATATATTGATATTTTGTTTTATTGGTTTCAGGAGTAGGAATTCCTTTAGGAACTTCAGGTTCAGGTTTAGATTCTACCTCTACTTCAACTTTTGGAGGTTCTGTTTTTTTGGCAGTTGATATAACTATTGCCCCATAAGAATTCAAAACTATTAATAATAATATAGCTAATATAGTAATAAATGATTTTCTTTTTTTAAACATATAAAAAACCTTTCAAATCATATTATACAATATATTAAAAAAATTTAAATATTGTATTTATGTTATAAATTAATTAGACTCAAAAGCAAAAAAAATTATGTATTTTCATGTTAGAAAATTGACAATAACAAAAATAGCATTATACTATATAAAGTAGTATATTTTTTATTTTATGTAAATATTTTATTATAATCAATGAGGAGAATTTATTATGGCATCAAAAAAGATGGTTTACTTCTTTGGTAACGGTAAATCTGAAGGTGCAAAAGAAACTAAAGCACTTTTAGGGGGTAAAGGCTTGGGACTTGCCCAAATGACAGAAAGTAAAGTTCCTGTACCTGCTGGTTTTACAATTACTACAGAAGTGTGTGATTATTACTCAAAAAACAAATCATATCCTAAAGGATTAGACAAACTAGTTGATGAAAATATTAAAAAACTAGAAAAAGCAATGAATATGCAGTTTGGAAATGCTGAAAAACCATTGCTTGTATCTGTACGTTCCGGAGCTGCTATATCTATGCCTGGTATGATGGATACAATACTTAATTTAGGTATTAATGAAAATGTTGTAGAAGGTATAATAAAGAAAACTAATAATCCTAGATTTGCTTGGGATGCTTATAGAAGATTTATACAAATGTTCGGCGATGTTGCTATGGGTGTAGATCATGATAAATTTGAAGAAATTTTGGAAGAGAAAAAACATTCTATAGCTTCAAGAGTAGGAAAAACAGAAAAAGAAGTAAAAGATACTGATTTAGATGTAGAAGATTTAAAAGAAGTTGTAGCAAAATATAAAGACATGTATAAAAGAGAAATGGGAGAAGATTTCCCAGATGATCCTAAAGTACAGTTATGGCATGCTATTAATGCTGTATTTAGAAGTTGGAACAACCCTAGAGCTGAAGCATACAGAAAATTAAATGATATAAGAAACTTATTAGGTACTGCTGTTAACGTTCAGGCTATGGTATTTGGTAATATGGGAGATACTTCTGCTACAGGAGTATGTTTCTCACGTAACCCAGCTACTGGTGAAAACAAATTCTACGGAGAGTTCCTAATCAATGCTCAAGGAGAAGACGTAGTTGCTGGTATTAGAACTCCTCAGGAAATTACACTTGAAGGAAGTATAGAATGGGCTAAAAATAATGGCATAAGCGAAGAAGAAAGAAAATCTAAATACCCTTCTCTTGAAGAAGTTATGCCTAATGTATACAAACAATTAGTAAGCTATAAAAACCAATTAGAAAAACATTACAGCGATATGCAGGATATGGAATTTACTATACAAGAAGGCAAACTTTATATGCTTCAAACACGTAATGGTAAAAGAACTGCTGCTGCTGCTGTAAGAATAGCTGTTGAACTTGCTGAAGCTAAAATAATTTCTAAAGAAGAAGCTATAATGAGAGTAAATCCTTCTGATTTAGATCAATTACTTCACCCAATGTTCGATCCTAGTGCTAAAAAAGGTGCTAAAGTTCTTGCTAAAGGATTAAATGCTTCTCCTGGAGCTGCTGTTGGTAAAGTAGTATTTGCTGCTGACAGAGCTGAAGCTATGAAAGAAGCTGGAGAACAGGTTGTACTTGTTCGTATAGAAACTAGCCCTGAAGATATCAAAGGTATGAATGCTGCTGAGGGTATATTAACTGCTAGAGGCGGTTCTACTTCACATGCTGCAGTTGTTGCTCGCGGTATGGGTAAATGCTGTGTTGCTGGATGTAGCGCTTTAGAAATTGACTATTCTAACAAATGTATGAAAGTTGGAGAAGAAACAGTTAATGAAGGTGATTATATCTCTATAGATGGTTCTACTGGAGAAGTTATGCTTGGTAAAGTAGCAACTAAAGAAGCTGAGATGTCTGAAGACTTCAAAAAACTTATGGAATGGGCTGATTCTATTAGAAAATTAGAAGTACATACTAATGCTGATACTCCTCATGATGCAAGCATTGCTAGAAGTTTCGGTGCTGAAGGTATAGGTTTATGCCGTACTGAACACATGTTCTTCAATGCTGACAGAATTAAGAGTGTAAGACAGCTTATACTTGTTGCTGAAGAAGTTAAGCAATTAAAAGAAAAAATAGAGGCTGCTGAAAAAATCGGCGATAAAAAAACTATAGAAGAACTAGAACCTTTATATAGAGAACCTAGAAAACTTTATGATGATGCTTTAGATAATATACTTCCTATGCAAAGAGAAGACTTTATCGGAATATTTACTGCTATGAATGGATATCCTGTAACAGTAAGACTTTTAGATCCACCTTTGCATGAGTTTATTCCTCATGAAGATTCTCAATTACAAGAGCTTTCAAGTGAAATGAATGTTTCTTTCGATAAATTAAAAGCCATTAGAGATTCTTTACATGAATTTAACCCAATGCTTGGTCACAGAGGATGTCGTCTTGGTATTACTTATCCTGAAATATATGATATGCAAGCTAGAGCTATTATTGAAGCTGCTGTTAAAGTTAAGAAAAGCGGTGTTGATGTTCACCCTGAAATAATGATTCCTCTTGTTGGTACTTTAAAAGAGTTAAAAATGATAAAAGAAAGAATTATCAAAATAGCTGATGAAGTATTTGAAAAAGAAGGTTCTAAAGTTGCTTATAAAGTAGGTACTATGATAGAAGTTCCTAGAGCTGCATTAGTTGCTGATAAGATTGCCACAGAAGCTGAATTCTTCTCATTTGGTACTAATGACTTAACTCAAATGGGAGGCGGTTTCTCAAGAGATGATGCAGGTAAATTCTTAAAAGACTATGTTGATAAAGAAATATACGAAAAAGATCCTTTCCAATCATTAGATCAGGAAGGTATAGGAGAGCTTTTAAGAATAGCTGTTACTAAAGGAAGAGCTGCTAACAAAAAACTTACTATTGGTATTTGTGGTGAGCATGGAGGAGATCCTTCTACAGTTATGTTCTGCCATGATATAGGATTAGATTATGTAAGCTGTTCTTCTTATAGAGTACCTATAGCAAGACTTGCTGCTGCTCAAGGTGCTATAAAATCTAAACCAGCTAAAAAAGCATCAGCTGCCAAAAAACCAGCTGCTAAATCAGCTCCAGCTAAAAAAACTGCTGCTAAAGTAGAACCTAAATCTTCTGCTAAAAAAGCAACTGTTAAAAAAGCCCCTGCTAAAAAGACAGCTTCTAAAACTACAGGCAAGAAAAAGTAATAAAATATTTATATAAAAAATAACATAGGGTTTACATATTTATGTAAGCCCTATTTTTTTATTTTAAATCATAATATAATATTAAAAAAATTAAAAAGAGGATTAAATGAAATATATATCTAATTTACATACTCATACTATATATTGTGATGGAAAAAGTACCATAGAAGAAAATATAATACAAGCTATAGATAAAAAGTTCATAAGTTTAGGTTTTTCAGGACATTCTCATTTCAATAAAGATACCTGCTCAATGTCGGAAGAAAATACCATAAAATATTTAGAAGATTTAAAAAAATATAAAAACATATATAAAGATAAAATACAAATTTATATTGGTATAGAAGGAGATTACTATTCTAATTTAAATAAAAAAACTGATAAAGAAATGGGACTTGATTATAGAATAGGATCTGTGCATTATATTAATGATGATAATAATTATTTTCCTATAGATATGTCCAGAGAAACTTTTAATGAAGCAATAAACCATTTTGGTAATTTAAAAGAAGTTATTTATAGATACTATGATAATGTAATAAAAATGATAGAAACTCAAAAACCTGATATCATAGGACATTTGGATTTGGTAAGAAAATATAATTTAAATAAAGAATATTTTACGGAAGAAGAAGATTGGTATACAAAAAAAGTTGATGAAGTAATAGAAGTTATTGCTAAAAATGGAAATATTGTTGAAGTAAATACTAAAATTATGAACAAAAACTATTTAGATGCTCATTACCCTAATAAAAATACCATAAAAAAACTATTAAATAAAAACATACCATTAACCATAAACTCAGATGCTCATAATGCATGCAATATAGATCATTGTTATATTGAAGCTATAGAAGAGTTGAAAAAATTAGGAGTAAAATCTATAAAAATGTTAATAGACAATAAATTTCAAGACATAAATATAAACAGTTAAAAAATAAAAAGCATAGGAATATTTTTATATCCTATGCTTATATTATTATTTAATAAAAATTATTTAGTCTCTGTTAAAGTACCAGTAATTTTTATTATATTATTTTCATAAGTAGCTTGTAAATCTCCTTGCCAATAAGGAACACCATCTTTAGCTTTATCAACTATCAAAGAAGCAGCATCTGTATTGAAATCAAAATCATTTGTAGCAACAGCTTCACTTCTTTTAAAGTTCTCTGTACCGCCGCCAATTTTGAAAATTCCACTGCTATCTGATTTCATTTCAAAAATATATGGTTCAACTGTTTTTCCTCCTGCATGAACAAATCTAATAGTTATTACACCATCATCGCCTTTTGTTATTCCAGTTCCTGTTACTTTAGGACCAGTAGTACCATCAACTGTTCTTTGAGCAATACCTGAATCAGACAAACCATCATCTATATATCTAGCAGCATTGGCAGTACCAAATAATAAAAATTGTCCCATACTAACTTCCATTCTATTATTCAATACATTGTTATCTGTTGATCTGTATTTATTTAATAGATCTGGAGTTCTTGTAGGCATAGAAGTACCTGTAGCAGTATCTATTTTACCATCTATATCACCATAAGAACCTGTAATTTTCAAATATGAATTAGTGCTTATTGAAGCATTGTTAGTATCTCCAACTATAGCTTGAAAATCTATGGTTATAGTTCCTAATGCATTAGTATCAGCAGCTGAAGTAGTTCCTGTAGATGTTTCTGTTTTTTGTCCACCGCATGCAGATGCTAAAACAGCAATAGCTAAAATAATAAATATTTTTTTCACGTCTTTCCCTTTTGTTTTTAATTTGGTATATATTAATATATTATTAATTTTATGTCAAAATAATTTTTATAAACATATATATTCATTGTATTTAAATAATAATTATATATTTAAAAAAATTATAATTAGTATATAATTAATTAAACAAATCATACTTGGAGAATATATGCAATATTTAAAAGAAACAATGTTTTGGAATAATAGTTTATTTCAATATATAGTATTTGCAATCATATTTGCCATAGCAATGATTGCAATGAATTTAATTTTACTATTTTTACTTAAAATATTAGTTAAAGTAAATACTAAACTTCAAAATATTTTTATTACAGATTTAATAAAAAGTATAAAAAAAAGAACAAGACCTATTATATTACTAATATCATTAGCAATGGCAAGATTAAGCTTGAATTTACCTGAAAATTTAAGTAAATATTTTGGAAAAATAATCATAGTATTTATTATTATATTTATAATAATGTTTATATGTGACTTTATTACAAATTTCACAAACAATTATCTATCACAAAAAAAAGATGTTGTAATATCTGATGGAATTATAACTATATTAAAAGTAGTAGTATGGATTATAGGATTTTTAACTATACTATCAAATTTAGGTGTTAATGTTAATACTTTTATTACAGGACTTGGTGTAGGAGGTGTTGCAGTAGCATTTGCGGCACAAAGTATAATAGCTGACTTATTCAACTACTTTGTAATAGTATTTGATAAGCCATTTTTAAAAGGTGATTATATTCAAATAGATCAGGATTTAGGAACTGTAGAATATATAGGGGTAAAATCAACACGTATTAGAAGAAACACTGGAGAGCAGCTTTTAATATCAAATACTAATTTGCTTGCTTCCAGAATACAGAATTATAGAGTTTTAGAAAAAAGAAGAAAATATATGATGATAGGAGTTGAATATTCAACACCATTAGAAAAACTAAAAATAATACCTGATGTAGTAAAAAAAATTATAGAAAGTACAGAAAATACTGAATTTTATAGTGCCAGATTTATAGAATTTGCTGATTCTTCTCTTAATTTTGAGGTTATATATCATGTTACAATATCAGATTATGCAGAATATGTAAGAATAGTAGAAGATGTAAATTATAAATTAGTAGATGAGTTTAATAAATTAGGAATAAACTTTGCCTTCCCTTCAAGAACAATTTATATGAGCAAAGAATGATACTAAAAAATTATTAAAGGAAATAATTATATGGAAAATTATTATCGATTAAAGTCATCAAATATTATGCCTAAATTTGGAATTGGTACTTGGGGTATGGGAGAAAAAGAAGAAACCAGAGAAAAAGAAATAGATACAATAGTTTTTGCTTTACAAAATGGCATAAGATTAATTGATACTGCAGAAATGTATGGAAATGGAGAAACTGAAAGATTAGTTGGAGATACTTTAAAAAAAATTGAATATAAAAGAGAAGAGCTCTATATAATATCAAAAGTTTATCCGCATAATGCAGGAAAAGATAATATATTTAACAGTTTAGAATCTTCTTTAAAACGTTTAAATCTAAATTATTTAGATATGTATTTGCTTCATTGGAGAGGCAGAGTACCTCTAAGCGAGACAGTTGAATGTATGGAAAAAGCTAAAAAAGACGGACTTATAAAAGATTGGGGAGTTTCAAATTTTGATAAAGATGATATGAAAGAATTGAAAGCTGTAAAAGACGGTGATAAATGCACTGCTAATCAAGTATTATATCATTTAGGATCAAGAGGTGTAGACTTTGATTTAGCTCCTTATATGCAAAAAAATAATATTGCTTTGATCGCATATTGTCCTTTAGCTCAAGCAGGAAGATTAGGAAAAGATATACTCAAAAATAATGTTCTTATAAGTGTAGCAAAAAAATATAATGCCTCCCCTGCTCAGATAGCACTTGCTTTTATTTCAACTTTTGAAAACAGAATACCAATACCTAAAAGTTCTAATAAAAAACATACATTAGAAAATATAGAGTCGCAGAATATTATACTTAGTGATGAAGATATAGATATTTTAAATAAAGAATTTCCAGCACCTAATAAAAAAACGCCTTTGGATATAGTATAAAATCATATACCTTAGCAATTTGAGATTATATTTGGAGCATTTTTGTGAATTATTATGATTATAACAACTTAATAGATAAATTAGTTTGTATTATACCTTCAAAACAATATAGAAATACAATAAGAGATATTTTACAAAAAAGTGTGAAAAGTTACTATAGAACTGAATATCTTATTAATATACATAATTTAAACAACCATACAGAAAATGATTTAATAATTTTATGGGTTGGAGGAGGATTATGTGGTCAAATAAGAAAATATATATTAGGAAAATACATAGAAATAAAATATAATAAAAAAGTAAAATATGATTTAAATTGGTATAAGTATGATGGCTTAGATGATTCTAAAAAATTAAATAGAAACTTTGATCTTTTAAATATTTTTCCAGATTTAGATTTTGAAATAGCTACAGATGATGAAATAAATATATATAAAAGCTGCTTTGAAATTGATTTACCCCCACTTTATGATTTTTCTAATCTAATAGAAAATAATAAAAAATTGTATTTATCTGGAACACCAGATGACAGAAATTGTTTTTTTGAAATAAAAAACACCATTTTAGAAAGGCTAAATTTTGACAAATATTTATATAATAAACTAAATGAAAAAAATAAACTTATATTGGAGGATATAAAAAATAATAATTCTGTATCAATACATATTAGAAGAGGAGATTTTAAAGTATACGGCTTTTTAGATGATCATTATTATATTGATTCAGTTAAAAATATAATAGAAAAATTATCTCCTAATATACCTAAATTTTTCTTCTTTTCAGATGATTCAAAATATGTTAAAAAAAATATATTGAATAATTTACCAACAAAATATGAATATATAGTTGTGGAAGAAAATGATAATGATGCTGGATATATTGATTTATATTTAATGATGAATGCTAAACATCAAATAGCTTCTAATGGTTCATTTGGATATTTTGCTTATTGTTTTAATAAAAATAAAAATAAGATTTTAATATCTCCTGAGAATATGAGATACTATTATATAAAAAATATTGATAATATTTAAAAATTATTTTCAAAATATAATTGAAAAATAAATTTATATATAGTAGAATAATTGATTATAAAAAACTATATGGTTTTTACATGTATAAAAACAAAAAAATATATTTACTTTCTTTTTTTAGTTTCAACCTTTATCCTACATCTTTAAGATTTTTAAAACAAGCAAATGAATTTAATATTTTTGATAACATATTTCTATACAATGAATATACACTGCCTAAAGACCAGCAATTTGATAATATATTGAAAAGTAAGTTAAATGCTAATATTAGAGGTTTTGGGTATTGGTGTTGGAAACCTTTTATTGTATCAAAAACTTTAGAAAATATTGAATATGGGGATATATTAGTATATGCTGATATAGGATGTCATTTAAGTAAAAACGGTATAAATAGATTCTATGAATATTTAGACACTGTTATTGAAAATAATAATATGTGTGCCATTTTAGGTGCAAAAGAAAAAACATTCACAAAATCTGATTTATTTAATTATTTTAATAAATTAGATGATAAAAATATAACAGATACTTGTCAAAGACCTGCTACTTTTTTTATTTTAGAAAAAACAGAGAAAAATATCGATTTTGTAAAAAAGTGGCTTCAAGTTTTTTATGATGATTTCTCATTAGTGGACGATAGCCCATCAAAAATACCTAATTTTGAAGGTTTTATAGAAAACAGACATGATCAAAGTGTATTTTCTATACTTTCTAAGATATATGAATTAAAAGTCATAACATCTTATGAATTTGATTCCAAAGATTATAAGTATCCAATATTATTTATGCGTGATAAAAAAGATATATACGACTTTATTATAGATATAACATGTGGAAAATCGATAAAAAAAATTTCTTGGCTTATTTCATCATCTGAAAAAAGAGAAATTTTTAGGAAATATATTAAAATAAACTTAAAACAGTTAATAATAATATATTTTACTGAAAATAAAGACTTTAATAAATTTAATTATATAGTATGTAACAATTTATTATTGGATCTTTTAATAAAATTATCTATGATAAAACTTAAAAGAGAGTTAATATCAGGAATAAAAAAGAATAAAGATACTATAGAATTCACTATAAATCAAATGAGTAAATATATAAATCCTTTCCAAAATATTTAATTCTACTTACTCATATTATATTTTTTATATTACATATATATTTTTGTATTGTTTATTATAAAAAAAAGTATATAATTAGAGACAGATAAAATACAGCTATGATAAGGAGAATTTAGTATGGCAGAATTGCGTTACAATCCATTATTAGGAGATTATGTTATGATAGCAAGTCATAGACAATCTCGACCACAGATGCCTCAAAACTATTGTCCGTTTTGTCCAGGCAGCGGTAAAGTTCCAGATAATTATGATGTTCATAAATATGACAATGATTTTCCGGCTTTATCTTTTGAGCCTCCTTATCCTGATTCAGTAGATAATGGTAAATTATTTAAAACAGCTCCTGCCATTGGTAAATGCGAGGTTATATTATATTCTCCAGACCATACAAAAACATTACCTGAACTTCCTGTTGATCATATTGCTAAACTTGTTGCTTTATGGCAGGAAAGAATGAAAGCTATAGCAGAAAATAAAAAAATAAAATATATAATGCCTTTTGAAAATAAAGGAGAAGTTGTAGGTGTTACAATGCCGCATCCTCATGGACAGATATATGGTTATAGTTGGATACCTTTAAGAATAAAAAGAAAAATAGAAATGGCGGCAAGCTACTATAATGTTAATTGCAGAAATTTATTTATGGATATGATAAAGCAGGAATTAGATGACAGCAGAAGAATAGTATTTGAAAATGATCATTTTATATGTTTCTTACCTTTTGCTACAGAATATCCTTATGGTATAATGATAATGCCTAAAAAACAAACAATTTCTATTACAGATTTTAATAAAGAGGAATGCGTATCTCTTGCAGATGCTTTAAAAAAGGCTACTTCAACATTAGATTTATTATTTGATATGAAATTTCCTTATATGATGTGTATGTATAGTGCTCCTGTAAATGATGGTTTTAATTACAATGATATATGGAATTATCATATAGAATTTTTTCCGCCTATGAGAAGTAAAGAAAAACAGAAATTTAACGCTTCTTCTGAAACAGGTGCTTGGGCTCCTTGCAACCCTACTAGCCCGGAAGAAATGGCTGCTCAATTAAGAACTGCCTACATTAGGCTTATGGGAATGTAAGTGTCGCTAAAAATTACAATCATTATTCCTCATAGAATTGGTGAAAATATACAACATACATTAGAAGGGGTATATCTATCTAATTACCCTATAGAAAATATAGAAATTTTCCAAGCTGAAGGTACTCATCCTACAGTTCAAAGAAATGAATGTATCAAACAATCTTCCGGTGATGTAATCTATTTTATAGACAATGACTCTATTGTAAACTCTGACAACATAAAGAAAGCAGTAGAAATATTTGAAAAAGATAAAAATGTTGCAATAGTAGGAGGACCTGCAATTCATAAGGTAAACTCAACTACAGAAATGTACATAGATAATTGTATGCGTTCTTATTACGCTGTAGGTCCCATAGCAAATAGATATAGTATTGATAAATCAGACTCAAAAGAAGGTACAGATAAAGATGTTATACTTTGCAATCTCTTTATAAGACGAGATGTGCTAATTGAAGCAGGGCTCTTTAATGAAAGTTTATACCCTAATGAAGAAAATGCATTAATAGATAAAATACTTTCTTTAGGATATAAATTAATATATGATCCTAGTATAATAGTTCAAAGACCTCCAAGAGAAAATTTAAAATCATATATAAAAATGCTTCTTAACTATGGAAGAGGTAGATTTGAGCAGTTATTTAGGGATTTTAATAAAAAAAATTTGATATTCACATTACCTTCTTTTTTTTCTACATATATAATATCAATCCCATTTGTATTATTTTTGTATTTACATACAAATAATTTGATGATAGCTTTATATTTTATACCATTTATTATTTATTTTATTATAACATTATTAGCAGGAATAATAACATCATTAAAAGACTCCGGAATAAAAAATAAAATAAGAGGAATATTTATTTACCCATTTATGTTTTTTATTACGCATTTCTTTTATGGACTAGGATTTTTCTATTGTTTAATTAGAATTATCAGCGGATTTCAAAGAATAGCAAAATTTTCTATAAAAAAGCATAAATCTTTTGAATAATATAAATTAAATAAAAAATTCTTACAATTTCATATTGAAAATAAAAATAAATTATATACTATTTATTACACTGATTTTTAAAGGACTATAATTTATAAAAAATGAAACACTATATTAAATATATTTCATGTATTTTAGGTATTTTTACATGCAGTTTATACTCTATGTACAATTTTAATGTTAATGAAGCTTTTTATGGAAAAAAGAATTCTAATCCTTCTGTTGTAGATATAGATGATATAAAATTTGAAGATTATTCAATGAATTTAAGTATAATAGATTTTCCTATGCTTAGTACCTTTTTAATAGTAGAAAATAAACTTCCAATTTTATCTATATTTTTAGATCTATATAAATTTATGGGCTATGATGAAAATGTAAGAACTTACATAAGTTATTGGAATTTTTTTAGAACATTAAAAACTATAGAATGGTATTTTGTAGAAGATAATGATAACATTTCAGCTTCATTTACTTATTCAAGCAGCATGAATGTTAACTATAATTCAATGATAAGAGACTTGTCGGCCTCTTACAGCAGATTTAGATTAGATACAAATATTTTATTTGGAATACACTTTTATTTATAGAATATATTATTTATTAAGAAAAATATTTAATTTTTTTTAATAAAGTTTGTTTTTTATTAAAATAAAAATTTGCAAATTATAATTATTTATGATATAGTGTATAGAAAATTATATTAACTAAAAAAGGTTATAGGTGTCTGATTCTAGTAAATACGAAATAATAACGCTTGATGGTCCTTCTGGAGCTGGTAAAAGCACAATAGCTAAATTAGTAGCTAAAAAGCTATCTTTCAAATATTTAGACACAGGGGCTATGTATAGAGCTGTAACCTTATATATGATTAAAAATAATATAGATATAGATGATAAAACAGAAGTCATATCTGCTCTTAATAATTTAGATATAAATTTTGATAGTGATGGAAAAATATACTTAAATGGTGAAGATGTATCCGAAGCTATAAGAAGCATTGAAGTTGTAAATTTAGTATCCAAAGTATCTTCTATTAGTGTAGTTAGACAAAATATGGTTTCATTACAAAGAAAAATAGCTAAAGATGGAATGTATGTTATAGACGGCAGAGATATAGGAAGTGTTGTTTTTCCAAATGCCAAATATAAATTTTATATAGATGCTTCTTTAGATGAAAGAGCTAAACGAAGACATACTGAGGAAATATCTAAAGGCAAAAATATCACTTATGATGAAGTGAAAGAAAGCATTAGAAAAAGAGATGAATTTGACTCAAATAGAGAAGACAGTCCGCTTGTAGTACCGGAAAATGCCTGCATTATAGATACTACCAGCATGACTATAAATGAAGTTGTTGAAAAAATCACAAATGTGGTTTTAAATATAAAATCTAATTAATAAATTAGATATTTTAACCTGTGAAACTACAGGAGGGAGAAGGACGATGGAAGATAATAAAAATTTACCAAATAATGATGATCAAGAGTTATTTCTTAAAGCTGTTGAAGGCTTAAAAGATAATAGTTCTATAGGTCATAAAAAAACAGTAAAAGGTAAAGTAGTACAAGTTGATGAATCTGATGTTTTTATAGATTTTGATTTCAAATCTGAAGGTAAAATTAAAAGAAGCGAATTTGATAAAGAGCCTGCTATTGGAGAAGAAGTTGAAGCTGTTATTACAGGAGAGGATGATAATAATATATTATTATCTAAAATTGAAGTAGATAAAAGAAAAGCACAGGACATAATAGATAATGCTGTTAGAAACAACACTACAGTTAAAGGTGTTGTTAAAGATATTACTAAAGGAGGATTCACTGTTTCTATAAGCGGACATCCGGCTTTTTGTCCTTTTTCCTTAATAGATATAGCAAAAGGAATTAAAGATACTGATCATATTGGTAAAGAATACGAGTTTAAAATTATTAAAAAAGATAAAAAAGATGTTGTAGTATCAAGAAAAGCATTATTAGAAGAAACTCAGAATAGAAATATAGAATCTTTCCTAGATAATTTAAAAGAAAATGGGATAATAAGCGGTAAAGTTAAAAATATAGAAAAATTTGGTGCTTTTATTGAAATAACTCCAGGATTTGACGGTTTTCTTGCAATACCTAATATGTCTTGGGATAAAGTTATAAATCCTAAATCTATCATATCTAAAGACGATGAAAGAATGTTTAAAGTTCTTTCTGTTGATAAAGAAAAACGTAAAGTTGATTTGGGACTTAAGCAGTTAGATGAAGATCCATGGAGCAAATTTGTTGAACAATATCATGTAAATGATGTTATTAACGGTGAAGTTACAAATGTTAAAAAATTTGGTGCTTTTGTTAAAGTAGCTAATGGTATAGAAGGACTTGTTCATATATCTGATTTAAGTTGGAATTCATATGTTAATAGCCCTAATGATTTCGTTAAAAAAGGCGATTTCTTAGAGTGTAAAATATTAGATATGAATGTTCCAGAAAGAAAATTAACTTTAGGATTAAAGCAAGTTAAAGAAAATCCTTGGGATACTGTAGAAAAAGATTTCCCAGCAAAATCTAGCGTAAAATGTAAAGTTAAAAGAATTATTAAAGGCTTTACAGTATTTGAACTTCCTAATGGTTTGGAAGGAACATGTGATATGAGCGATTTTGATTGGAAAAACAATGTTGTAAATATGAAAGACTATGTTAAAGAAGGTGAAGAAGTTAATATGGTTATCATGTCTATAGACAGAGATAAACAAAAAATAAAATTAAGCTATAAACATACTAAAGAAAGTCCTTGGAGATTATTTGAAAAAGCTCATCCTCAAGGTTCTATAGTAGACGGTGTAGTAAAAGCTATTGTTGATTCAGGTGCTATCGTTTCTTTAGAAAATGATTTAGAAGGATATATGCATGTTTCTCAAGTTGAAATACCTAAAGGAAGCACTTTAGAAGAAACTGTAAAAGTAGGAGAAACTTATCCTTTCGTTGTAAGAGAAGTTAATCAAAGTAAGAGAAGAATATCTCTTTCAAGAAGAGAATATTTAGAAGTTCAAAACAAAAAAGAAACACAAAATTATATTTCAAAAGCTGAACCTACATCTTTAACTTATAACCCATTTGATAATATTAAAAACTAATATTTCATAATATTAAAATAAAAAATCCTAATGTTTATTACAACATTAGGATTTTTTATTTACTTGACAACTATGTTTTTTTATATATAATTTTTGTATCTTTTTTAGAGGTAATATAATAATGAAAAAAATATTAATAATATATTCTGAATATACTGGTCATGGACATAAAAGTGCTAATGAAGCTTTAGCAAATGCTTTTCATAAGATTTATGGAGACGAAATTGTATGCAAATCTATAAACGGATTTAAATTGGGCGATTTTGAGATGATTTCAGCTGAAAGACTTTATAATATATGTGTTAAATATTTCCCTAATATATGGGGAAAAATTTTTAATTTTTCTAACAATGGCAGTATTACTGTAAATAAACAAATTTCTAGAAAAATAAAACGCAGATTTTTGAAAATAATAGATAGTTATAAACCTGATTTAATATTAAGCGTACATCCGTTATTTAATGGAAGTATATTAAATGTTTTAGAAAAAAATAAATTAGATACCAAGATGTACATATTATTAACAGATTTAGTAAGCGTAACAAATATATGGCTTGATAACAGAGCAGACAGAATAATAAGCCCTTCTAAAGAAGCCACTGATTTTATTATAAACAACAACATTGATAAAGATAAAGTTGTAACTTTTGGAATACCTGTAAGAGATCATTTTAAAGCACCATTTGATAGTTTAGAAGAGCTTAAAAAAAATACAAACATAAACGGAAAATTAAGAGTTTTAATATTAAATAACACAGAAAGATCCAAAAGAATATTTTATATGATAAGAAATCTGCATGAAAAATATGACTGCGATGTCACAGTTGTATGCGGAAGAAATAAGAATAATTATAAAAAATTGAAATACAGATTAAGAAACTATCAAAGAGAAGTTAATGTTATAGGATATACTAAGGAATTATTCAAATTATTCTATGATAATGATATTTTAATAACTAGATGCGGTTCTCTATCTATAGTTGAAGCTATTAATTGTATCATACCTATAATTTCTATGGGAGCATTGCCTGGGCAGGAAGAAGGCACACCTATGTATTTGGAACAAAATGGATTAGGATATAGTACTTCTTCTACTGATGATATTTTCAATAAAATAGATTTATTGATAGCAAATAATAGGGAAGGTTTAGTTAAAATGAGAGAAGCACAATTTAACTATTATGGTAGAAATGTTACAGATAAAATAGTAAAATATATAGCTGATGATTTACTTGGTTCATGAGGTAAAAAATTGATTAGCAATATAAAAATGAATGAACTTATATCCGATATAGATTTTTCATTAATAGAACCTAAAAATTATTATTCTATATCTCAAAAAGAAAATCAGAATAATGAAAAATATTGGACTGTAAATAAAGAAATTGACTGTACTTTATGTAGTACTTCGGCAAGCGGATTAGAATTAACACATTATGAATATGAGGAAAATGAAATATATATATCAAACAGCAAAAATCTAAAAGATGTTTTAAATCTTTCATTAAAAATTTTTGTATCTATAAAAAAAATACTTCAAGAAAATTATAATGATACTGTATTTGATATTATATTTTCTATAAATTCAGGAGAAAAAGACATAGCTCCTCATGCTATAATTAGATTTTATGCTATTAGAGATAATTTCAGAATAATAGATTTAAAAAATATTGAAAACTTTAAATCAGAAGCTGTTTTAATAGATACTGTTAATGATTAAAAATGATTCTATGAAAAATATAAGAAAAATAATTATACTTTTAATATTAGCATTTGTATCTATGATAATTTCAATAAGTGTAGGAAGTATATTCATATCTCCTAAAGAAATAGCTGCTGCATTTTTATATAAAATATTTAATATAGAATTAATAAAAGATTTAAACAAAATAAATACTGATATAATATTTAATATAAGATTTTCTCATACTATATTAGCTTTTTTTACAGGTGCTTCTTTATCAATAACAGGTACTATAATACAATCAATTTTAAGAAACCCATTAGCATCAACATATAATTTAGGAGTATCATCCGGAGCAGGTCTTGGAGTATCAATATTAATGGTTTTAGGTATAAATTATTCTCAGATTTTGTATATATTTTCTGCTATTGCATTTGCATTTATAACAATTATCATTATTTTAACTATATCAAAAACTATAGACAAATATATGAATAATAATTCTATAATACTTGCAGGAATAATTATATCTTTATTTGTAAATTCAATAATGAGTTTTTTGACATACTTATTTCCAAAATACTCTAATAGAATAATTATGTGGCAGCTTGGAAGTTTATCATTAAAGAATTGGAATTTAATATTTATAATTATTTTTATAACTATAATATTTTTAATTATATCGATGCATTATTCTAATATTTTGGATATTATGACATTCGGAGATAATACAGCCTATTCATTGGGAATAAATACTAAATATATGAAAATATTTTTTATAATAATATCATCTTTTGTTACTTCAATTATAGTATCATTTGTAGGTATAATAGGATTTATTGATTTAGCATCGCCTCATATTGCAAGAAAATTATTCTCTGCTAAGCATATAATGGTAATACCAATGTCTGCATTAATAGGAGGAATATTATTGGTTATATCAGATATTCTATCAAGGGTAATAATACAAGGTTCAAATATACCAATAGGAATTATAACCGCTGTAATAGGAGCACCTTTTTTCTTTTATATATTTATGAAAAAATAGGAATAAAATAAATGTTGGAAGTAAATAAATTATCATTTTCTTATAACAAACAGGATAAAATACTGCATGATATATCTTTCAATGTTGAAGAAGGTGAAATTTTATGTATATTAGGTCCTAACGGATGCGGAAAAACTACTTTATTAAAATCATTATGTAAAATAACAGATTTTGAAGGAAATATATATATAGACGGAGAGAATATAAAAAATAAAGATAGAATATACATCTCAAAAAAAATAGCATTTATGAGTCAAATGTCTGATATATATTTTGATTATAATGTTTATGATACTGTGATGTTGGGAAGATACTCAAATTTTGCTGATAAATTATTTTTAATGCCTAAAGAAGAGGATAAAAAAATTGTACTAAATTATATTGATAAATTAAATTTGAATCATTTAAAAAATAAATCAATAAAAGAAATTTCAGGGGGAGAACTCCAGAGAGTATTTCTGGCTATGATTTTCAGTCAAAATCCAAATATTATATTATTAGATGAGCCTACTAATCATTTAGATATAAACAGTCAGATAGAACTTATTAATAATTTAAAAGAATGGGTTCATAATAATAAAAAAAAGTCTTTAATAGCTGTTTTGCATGATATAAGTACTGCATTAAATTTTGCTGATAAAATATTGATTTTAAAAGAAGGAAGAAAAGAATATTTTGGGGAAGTAAAAAACTTTGACATTAATATACTTAATGAAATTTATAATATAAATTTAAAAAAATATATGAAATCATTATTAGAAATATGGAAGTAATAAATTTGTACTTGATATTTATTTATTGAATGTTATAATATTCTAACAATGAAGGTTATAAAGTAGATTAATTAATTTTTCTATTTTATATAAATCACAAAATATAAAAAAGGAGAATTTAGAATGGCTGGTGATAAAACATTATGTTTTTGTATGGCTGTAACAGAGAAGCAAGTTAGGGACGCTATTATTTCAAAAAAATTAAAAACTGTAGAAGAAGTCTCTAAAGCTACTAAAGCAGGAACTGGATGCGGTGGATGTAAAGACGCTATTCAAAAAATTTTAAACGAAATCAATAAATAAATTTTATCAAAAATTTAATATTATTTTTATATTCCAATAATTAATATACATAGTAATTATAGTATATTAATAATTAACTTAGATGGAGGTAGGAACATGTGGGAATATACAGATAAGGTAAAGGATCATTTTATAAATCCTAGAAATGTGGGAGAAATAAAGAATCCTGATGCTGAGGCTATGACCGGAAGTATTGTATGCGGTGATGCACTAAAATTAACATTAAAAATAAATAAAGATACTGAAGTTATAGAGGATGCAAAATTCCAAACATTCGGATGTGCTTCTGCAATAGCAAGCAGCAGTATACTTACAGAAATGATTAAAGGAAAAACTCTTGATGAGGCTAAAAAAATAACAAATAAAGATATAGCTATGGAATTAGGAGGACTTCCTGAAGAGAAAATGCATTGTTCTGTTATGGGAATGGAAACTTTGGAAAAAGCTATTAATAATTACAGAGGTATAGCTACTAATGAAGATGAACATGATGAAGGAGCTATAATTTGTAAATGTTTCGGCATAACAGATACTAAAATAAAAAGAGCTATAAGGGAAAATAAATTAAAAACTGTAGAAGAGGTAACATTCTATACTAAAGCAGGAGGAGGATGCGGAGCTTGTAAAGTTAAAATAGAAGATATTTTAAATGAAGAATTGGCAGATATGGAAAGAGAAGCCAAAAATGCTCCTATGACTACTGTTCAAAAAATAAAAAAAATAGAAGAGGCTTTAGAAAGAGTTATTAACCCTATGCTCAAAATGGATGGAGGAAGCTGCAGACTTGTGGATGTTGATGGAAATAAGGTTATGATAGAATTTAAAGGAGCATGTTCTTCTTGTGCTTCTTCAAAAAATACTTTGAAAGGCTTTGTTGAACCAAAAATAAAAGAGTTAGTTCATAAAGACTTAGAAGTAGTTGGAGTGTAATATGTCAGAAAATAAAAAAATAATATATTTAGACAATAATGCTACTACAAGAGTATATGAAGAAGTATTGGAGGCCATGCTTCCATATTTTAAAGACCAATATTTTAACCCTTCAAGTATGTATACTTCAGCAGGAAATGTACATAAACAAATGGAAAAAGGAAGGGAGCAAGTAGCTGATTTTTTAGGATGTGATCCTATTGAGGTATGTTTTATATCATGCGGAAGTGAAGGTGATAATATGGCAATAAGGGGAACTATAGACGCCTACCCTACTAAAAATCATATTATTACAACTAAAGTTGAACATCCTGCTGTAATAGAGACTTGTAAAGATTTAGAAAGACATGGATACAGAGTAACATATCTCCCTGTTGATAATGATGGCAATATAGATTTAGATGAATTAAAAAGTGCAGTAAATGAAAATACTGCTATAGTTTCTATAATGTATGCCAATAATGAAACAGGTGTAATTTTCCCTATTAAAGAAATAGGAGAGATAGTAAAAAATGCTGGTTCTGTATTCCATGTTGATGCTGTTCAGGCTGCAGGAAAATTACCTTTAAACATGAAAAATGAACCTTATATTGATATGCTTACAATTGCAGGTCATAAAATACATGCCCCTAAAGGTATAGGTGCTTTATATATCAAAAATGGTACAAAGTTAAGAACTGTACAAACAGGCGGACATCAGGAAAGAGGCCGTAGAGCAGGTACCGAAAATGTGCCTTATATCATTGGTTTAGGAAAGGCAGCCTCTATGGTAAAAACAGAGCTTCCTAAATTTAATGAACATACAGCAAAATTAAGAGACACTTTAGAAGCAGAAGTATCTAAAAGAATAACAGATATTAAAATAAATGGAAAAGGTGCTAATAGAGTAAGCAATACTACAAATATAAGCTTTAAAAATATAGAAGGAGAAGCTGTACTTTTATTGTTAGATGGATATGGTATATGCTGTTCAAGCGGAAGTGCCTGTTCTTCTGGTACATTAGAGCCTTCTCCTGTACTTCAAGCTATGGGAGTGCCTTTTGAATATGCTCATAGTTCTACAAGATTTTCTATGTCATTAGATAACACTATGGAAGATATAATGTACACAGCTGATGCAGTAGAAAAAATCGTAGCTAGACTTAGAGATATTTCACCTTACAGAAATTAAAAATTAAATCTAAATATTATAACCCATCTTATATGATGGGTTTTTCTTTTTTTATAAAAATACAAAAAAATATACTTTTTGAATATAAATGTTCAATTTGTATTGACTTCATAACCATAATTCCATATAATATTTATCAATTAAAAAATTTTTTTAAGGGGTATTATTATGGGGTATCAAGAATTAAATGATATCATAGTTTCCATGAGAAGAGATTTGCACCAAATACCAGAAGTTGGTACAGATCTTCCTCAAACAAAAAGTTATGTTATGAACAAATTAAAAGAACTTGGACTTTCACCTGTTGAATGTTCATTAGATTCTGGTATAGTATGCGATATAGGAGACTCTAGTTCAGGCAATATAGTTGGAATAAGAGCTGATATGGATGCTTTACCTATAGTAGAAGAAACAGGATGCGATTATGCCTCTAAAAACGGTAATATGCATGCTTGCGGACATGATGCTCATACTGCTTGTCTTTTAGGTGCTGCTAATTATTTATTGGAAAACAAATCAAGATTAAAAGGTGCTGTAAGATTAGTTTTCCAAACAGCTGAAGAGATTACTAAAGGTGCTAACAATTTAATAAATGATGGTTTATTAAATGGTGTTAAAGCTATAGTTGGAACTCATGTAGGTACTATAGCTACAGATGTACCTAATGGAGAATTCGTGCTTCAAGGCGGACCTTTAATGGCATCAAACGATAGATTTGCAATAAAAGTTATAGGAAAAGGATCTCACGGAGCATATCCTCATTCAGGAGTTGATCCTATTTTAACATCAAGTCAAATAATACAAGGACTTTATAATATAAAAAGCAGAGAAATATTGGCTACAGATGCTACTGTAATTTCTGTATGTATAATTCATGCCGGAAGTCAATATAATATAATACCTGCTGAGGTAACTATAGAAGGTACTTTCAGAACATTCAGTGAAGAAAATAGAAGATTTATAGGAAGCAGAATAAAAGAGATAGCAGAATCTATAGCTATTGCAAACAGAGCTAAAGCAGAAGTTGAAATAGTATGGGGATGTCCTCCTGTTATCAATGATAATCAAATAGCTGAACAATTAAGTCAGGTTTGTAAAGAACTTGGATTTAAAAAAGCTGCTCCTTTTGTACCATCTATGGGAGGAGAAGATTTTTCAGAATATCAGCATAAAATGCCTGGAGTATTCATATTCTTCTCAACAATGACAGAAAAGAATATACCTCACCATAACAGCAAATTTGAAATAGATGAATCAAAATTATATCAGCCGTCTGTTTTAATGAGCGAATGGGCTATAAAATATTTAGGAGATAAATAATGAATGAAGAGATTTTAAGGATAGCCAATCAGGCGATATTATGGCCTTTATGTGCTGTAGTAGTTATTATTTCTTTAGTACAGGCTATTCTATATACAAGATTAGCTAATAAAACAGCAAAAACTTTAGGAATATCAAGCGATACTTGTAAAAAGGCTTTCAGAGCCGGTTTGCTTACTGCAATAGGTCCTGCCATATCTGGTTTTATAGTTATGGTTGGTATGATATCTGTAATAGGTGCTCCAATGAGTTGGATGCGTCTTTCTATAATAGGTGCTGCTACAACAGAAATGGCTGGTGCTCAATTTGGTGCTGAAGCTATGGGAGTTAAATTCGGTGGACCTGATTATACAGAAGTAGCATTAATTGTATCTTGGATAACTATGGCTGCAAATGGATGCGGATGGTTAATATCTGCTTCTATATTAGGAAGTAAATTAGAAGGTTTAAGACAAAAGATATCTGGAGGAAACCAAGCAGGATTAGCTTTATTATCTGCTGCATCAATGGTTGCTGTATTTGGTAATTTAGCTTCCGGATATTTACCAAAAATGGATACTGCAGCTTCTGTATTAGCCGCTGCTGCTGCTATGTTTGTACTTCTTAAATATGTATCAAAAACTAAAATTGGTCAAAAAATAAAAGAATATAATCTAGGAATTGCGATGATTTTCGGAATGATAGTTGCATTAATTGTTAAAATGACTGTAATGGGAGGAGCTTAATTATGGATGATAAAGAATTTGCCAAGATATGGAATGGTCCTGTTAATTTAATAGGACGTGTTACATTGCTATCTGCTGTTGTAGCATCATTCTTTCCTGTTACTTATTTAATGATAAGCCACCATATATTTCCTCCTATAGATGTTGTTTTAAAGGCTTGGATTTTAGTTGCTTCTTCTTATGGAGTAATGTATATACTTGAACCTATAAGTTATTATCCTGTTTTAGGTTTATCCGGAACTTACATGAATTTCTTATCAGGAAACGGAGGAAACATGAGAGTACCTGCTGCTGCATGTGCTTTGGATGTAACAGAAACACCTCCTGGAACAAGAAATGTAGAAATAATATCAGCATTAGGTATAGCAGGTTCTATAATAACAAATTTATTTTTTGTTACTTTAGCTGCTGTATTAGGAGCTGCAATATTAAATGCTGTTCCTGCAATTATTGCTGATGCTTTCAAATCTTATGCTGTACCTGCTGTATTTGGTGCTGTATTAATGCAGTTTGGAATTAAATATCCTAAATTATTAATATTTGGATTAGGTGTTCCTTTAGCATGTAAATTATTATTACCTTCAATGCCAGCATTTGCTGTTACCTTGTCTGGTTTAATAATAACTATAGTAGCATCAAAATTTATGTATAAAGTACAAAGCTAAAATAAAGTTTTGAAGATTATTAAAGCCTGTCATAAAACTTGTTATGATGGGCTTTTCTTTTTATAATTAATAGTCAAATCATATAAAACCTCTTATAGTTCTTATTTTATATTAATTATTTTTTTTAGTCATCTTTTAAAATGTTGTATATAAAAAACAATCAAATATAATTTTAGTTTACCAAAATATACATTTAAAAAATTAAAATCAGGTAAATAAAATTAATCATATATGAAAAAACTTTTTTATTTATTATATTTCATTGTATTAATATCATGCACAACAACTAATAAAGTTTATATAATAGAAAATGAAAATGATAAAAAACATTTTGTTAAAATAAACCGAGTAGAATATTTAAAGCCTAATATAATCTACAATATAAACGGTACACAATATAGTACAGATTATCTTTCAAGAATATATAAAGTAACAAGAAAAGAAACTTTAATTTTATCAAATGCAAGCAGAAATAATTATGCACAGAGAAAAATTGTAGAATTATACGGCATAAAAGGAAATGATCATGGAGGACATATAATAGGCAGGCAATTTGGTGGCTCTCCTAATATTGATAATCTAATTCCAATAAGCAAAGAATTAAATATAGGTGAAATGAAAGAAATGGAAACTCAATGGAGAGAAATTATAGAAAATGGGGATGAAGTTAAAGATATAATTATAAAAATAGATTATATATCTACTAATATAAGACCTAATATAATCAATATTAGTTATACAGTACAAAAAGAATATACCAATTATAAATTAATAAAAATATTCACAAATACATCAGAAAAACGCCCCAAAATTAACGAATCAAATTAATTCTGAAGCGTTTAAAATATTTATAGGAGTATGTTAACTAACTTTTAGATAATTCCTTATCCTCAGCTTTTAATGCCTTGGTATAAGAAAATATCAAAGAGCCATCATTAGCATCAACATCAATAATATCACCATCTTCAATATTACCAAACAATATTTCTGTACTTATATAATCCTCTATTTCTTTTTGTATAGCTCTTCTTAAACTTCTAGCACCATACTTCTTATCGAATCCTTTATCTATTATATAAAGTTTAGCATCTTCTGTTAAGTTAATAACTATATTTCTATCTTTAATAGCTTCATTAAGTTCTTTAAGCATTATATTTATAATGTCTTTAAGATTATCTTTAGTAAGTGTATGGAATACTATAATATCATCTATTCTATTTAAAAATTCAGGATTAAAGTTTTGTTTTAATTCTTCTAAAGCAAAATTCTTTATATCATTAATATCCTTTTCGCTTCCAATAGCATTAAATCCTAAAGAACTGCCTTTAACTATATCTCTTGCACCTAAATTACTTGTTATAATTATTATAGTATTTGAGAAATCAACTTTTCTTCCAAAATTGTCAGTAAGCTGTCCTTCTTCAAGTACTTGTAAAAGTATATTAGTAACATCAGGATGTGCTTTCTCTATTTCATCAAATAAAATAAGCGAATAAGGTTTTCTTCTCACTTTCTCAGTAAGTCCACCTCCCTCTTCATAACCAACATATCCTGGAGGAGCTCCTATAAGTCTGCTTACGGCAAACTTTTCCATAAACTCACTCATATCTATTCTAATTAATGCATCACTGTCACCAAACATAAACTCAGCCAATACCTTAGCTAAAGCAGTTTTTCCAACACCAGTAGGTCCTAAGAATATAAAGCTGCCTAAAGGTTTTTTAGAAGTTTTAAGACCTGCCCTACTCCTTCTTATAGCCTTAGATATTGAAGCTATAGCCTCTTCCTGACCTATAACTTTTTGATGAAGCTCTTCTTCCATACCTATAAGTCTTTTACTTTCAGAGTTCAATAATCTCTTTATAGGTATATTAGTTATTTCAGATATAACATGTCTTATATCATCTTCTTCAATAAAAGTTTCTATTTTTTCACGTTCTTCACGCCATTTTTCCTCACGTTTAGCAAGCTCTTCCTGCAAAGCAGTGATTTCATCTCTTACTTTTGCAGCCTCTTCAAAATTCTGGTTATCAACCATATCTTTCTTTTGATTATTAAGCTCTTCTATTCTTTTTTCTATATCTTTAAACTCTTTAGGTCTAGTCATATTTATAAGTCTAGCCCTTGAACCTGCCTCATCTATTAAATCTATAGCTTTATCAGGTAAATATCTCTCGAATATATATCTCTTACTTAAAACAGCAGCAGCAGTTATAGCTTCATCAGTATATTTTACTTTATGATGTTCTTCATATTTAGGTTTTATTCCATTTAAAATTTCTATAGTATCATCTATACTAGGCTCTTCAACATTTATAGGCTGGAATCTCCTAACTAATGCACCGTCTTTTTCTATATATTTTTTATATTCATTAATAGTAGTAGCACCTATACATTGAATTTCACCTCTTGAAAGAGCTGGTTTTAACATATTGGCAGCATCTAAAGCACCCTCAGCACCGCCTGCTCCTATTAAAGTATGAAGCTCATCTATAAATATAATGATATTATTAGCCTTCTTAATCTCTAAAACAATATTTTTTATTCTCTCTTCAAATTCACCTCTGTATTTAGTACCTGCAACAACAGATGATAAATCTAAAGTTAAAACACGCTTTTTAAGAAGTATATCTGGAACATCAGCCGCTACTATCTTTTCAGCTAATCCTTCAACTATAGCAGTTTTACCAACTCCGGGCTCTCCTAATAATATAGGATTATTTTTCTTTCTTCTTGAAAGTATCTGTACAACTCTCATAACTTCATTTTCTCTGCCTATAACTCTGTCTAAAGTTTTATCTCTAGCCATTTTAGTTAAATCTCTGGCAAATTGATCCAAAGTAGGAGTTTTTACTTTTTTTCCTGTATCTTCCTGATGCTGCACCTGTTCTGATGATGACATATTGCTATCAACAACACCAAGCATTTTTAATATTTCTTGTCTTAAAATAGTTAATTCAAGACCTAAGCTAGTAAGTACATTATAAGCTGTACCGCTTTCTTCTCTTAATAATCCAAGAAGTAAATGTTCTGTACCTATGTAATTATGTCCAAAAGCTCTAGCCTCTTCAGCTGATTTGCTTATAAGCTTTTGAACTCTTGGTGCAGTAGGTATTTTTCCAAATAACTTTGTAGGAGAAGATTTTACCATTGAGGATTCTAACTCTATCTTTATTTTATCTAAATCTATTTTTAATCTTGTTAATACACGAGTTGCTAAAGCCTCTGGTTCACGCAATAAACCTAATAAAACGTGCTCTGGGGTTATCATATCATGATTCAGTCTTTTTGCTTCTTCTTCAGCGTATAATTCTACAACTCTTTTAGCTTTACTTGTCAAATGAAATTGAAACATACTATAATCCTACAAATTATTTTTATATTTTCTCAAAATAAATAAAAATCTAATTTTTATGATATTATCGGATATTATAAAAATATAATAATATTCAAGATATAATTATACTAATGTATAATACCGTCAAACAAAAATAGATTAAATAAAGTTACTATTAGCAACATTAACAATATCTACATTACCCCTAGTAGTTGATGCATTATTAGCTCTAGAATTATTTACCTCATTATTATTAGGATTACTATACAATAATGAAATTACTAATGCTAAAACTATTGCCGTAGATAAAGCAAAAGAAAGCCTAGCAGAAGTCATAAAGGCATAGAATGGATTTATATCATTTTTCCTCATACTTTCCATTTTTGCCCTTTGAAGCATATACTGCCATTCTCTATCCGGCAAATTTGGCAAATTGAAACTATCTCTCTTCTTTTCAATTTTGCTCTTAAATTGCATCATCTCATGTAGTTTCATAAAAGAGTCCTTTCTTTTTCTAGTAGCGACTTCATTTTTTTAAGGGCATAAGAATAATTGCTCTTAGCTGAATCGCTTGATATGTTTAATATATCTGCTATTTCTTTATATGAGTAATTCTCATAATACCTCAATATAAAGACATCTCTCTGTTTTCCCTTTAACTTTTTAGAAGCATTATAAATTTTTTCTTGAAGGTATATTCTTTCATATTCTCTTTCTGTATTATACCTCTTATCATCAACTACTTCTAATTTTTCTAAATAAGGAGACTCTCTCCTATATGCTTTAGAATACATATTGATAGCTGTATTACTTATTATACGATACAACCAACCTTTGAAATAATTTCTTTCTTCATATCTATCTATGGCTTTATAAACACGTATTAAAACGTCCTGAGTTAAATCCATAGCATCTTCATAATTATGCATAAAACGATATGAAAGATTAAATATATAATTTTTATATCTTGTTAATAATATATCTAATGCTTCACTATCACCTTTTTTATGTGCTTCTATTAATTCATAATCTTTTAATAATTCTTTCTCTTTACTTACTACCATTCCACAAACTCCAATTTATCTCTTCTTAAATAATATACATACATTAATTATAACAAATGTAATGTATTCTAAGTAAAATCAAGCCATATAGCTTTGCTCATCTTTGGAGAAATTTTTATTAGAATTGTCTAACTTTTTCTCCTCTATGCTTGAATTTACTGACTCTTTCTCACTAAACACCTTTTCTAAATCATATTTAGTAAGTGTTAAAGTGTTGCCTTTTATCCTGTCCAAATTAAAAAGTATATTAACCATTGCTGTTTCAACTATACTCTTTAATGATCTAGCTCCCATATTCATGCTGGAAGCCTTATCAACTATATAGTTTACAGCATCAGCGGTAATTGTCAACTTCTTTCCTATACTTTTAAAAAAATTTGTATATTTTATGATAGGAGATTCCGAAGTTTTTGCCAATATATCTCTTAAATTATCCTTAGTAAGTTCATTTAATGTTACAATTATCGGAATTCTGCCTATAAATTCAGGTATCATACCATATTTTTCTATATCTTTTACATCAACCTGACTTAATATCCTATTTTTCTGAAGTTTATTAATTACAGCATTGGATCCAAAACCTAAACTACTCTCTCCTTTTAAACGCATTTTTATAATATCATCAAGACCTACAAAAGCTCCTCCAAATATAAACAATATATTTTTAGTATTCATAATTATTCCATCACTGGAATGCATCATACGTCTATCTCCAAACTCAGGAACCCTTATATCCTCTCCATTCATCATAGAAAGTAATGCCTCTTGAACAGCTTTATCTGATGGATTTCCTGTAGTAGACTGATGGGCATCTGCTTTGGCTATCTTATCAACCTCATCTAAAAATACTATACCATGCTGTGCTTTATCCAAATCCCCATTAGCTTTTCTGTATAAATTATATAAAACAACCTCAACATCATCTCCTACATATCCAGTTTCTGTAAGGGTTGTTACATCAGCACGAGCAAACGGTAATCCTAAAATATCCGCCAAAGTTTTTACCAAATAAGTCTTACCTACTCCTGTGGGACCTATCATTAATATATTAGATCTAAAAGGTATTTCTTTATTTCCATTTATTCTTAAACAATGCAAATAAGCATGAACAGCTAACACTTTTTTAGCATCATCCTGACCTATAACTGTTTTATCAAGTTCTGATACTATCTCTTTAGGAGTTAAAATATCTGATTTTGAAGATTTCTTCTTATTACCTGATGTACTTGTATCTGATGAAAATTTCATTATAATCTCTTCACTATTTATAACATTTTCTATTATACTGTAATCATCTTTTTCTAAAAAAGCAAATATAACTTTAGAGTTTACAAATGTTACCAATGTATTTGTTACCTCAAGTATACCGCCGCTTGGGTACGGTTCATGAGATAATGAAAATATACCGCTAGACATTAATTTGCTATTAGAATCAAAATAATGATATTTATTTATATAAATATCTGAGTTTAAAGTAATAAGCTCCAATATCCTCCTAATAGATATTGCAGACATAGAATCACCATAAATTGTATATGTTAAAAGGGAATACAATATAAATCTTTCATCTAAATTCAAATCTCTTTCTGAGATAAATCTTTCTATATTAAAATTATATTTTTTAAAATTAGATATTTTCTTTACATCGCTTTTTAAAGAATTAATAAGTAATTCTACTTCATTAGCACTATTAACAGTTTTTTCATTATTGGATATCATTTCATCATCATAACCTAAAGCTCTATCAATGTTACTTGATAGTCTTCTAGTCATATCATTTCTATCTGAAATTAAATTCAATGTATAAACTATTTTTGTAACTATTTCAAAATAATTTTTAAACGCCTCTTCCCTATCATCATTGTTTATATTTTTATTAGTTCTTTTTTTCATTAATTTTCTCCTAGCTCCAAATTACCTATTAAATCATATTCTGTATTATGAGTTATATTAACTTTAACTATATCTCCAACCTTAATATCATAGTTCTTTTCATTATATATCTCAACATACCCGTCAACTTCCGGAGCATCATAAATACTTCTTCCTATAAACTTATTATCCTCTTCTCTTTCCACCAAAACATCTATTGTACTGCCTACTAATCTTTCTAATCTTTTTTCAGATACTTCTATAGCAACTCTCATAAGTTTTTCTCTAAGAAGCATTTTTTTTCTTTTGCTTATTTTTGGTTTATCTATATTTAATGCTTTGGTATTTTCTTCCTCAGAATATGTAAATACTCCAACTCTGTCTAATTCCGCATTTCTAACAAACTTTATTAATTTATTAAAAGACTCTTTTGTTTCTCCAGGAAAACCTACTATTAACGAAGTTCTTATAACAGCATTATTATCATAACTTCTAATCTTTTTAATCATCTCTCTATAAAATTTATAGCCTCTTGAACCTCTGTTCATATCTTTTAATATTGATTTATCAACATGCTGCAAAGGTATATCAAAATAAGGCAAAACTTTATCTATATTAAAAAACGCCTCTATTATTTCATCATTTAAAACTACAGGATTTTGATATAAAACTCTTATCCATTCTATGCCTTCAACTTTTGAAAGTGCTTTAAGTAAATCCGGCAAGGCTAATTTTTTATATATATCATATCCGTAAAATGTTGTCTCCTGTGCTATTAAATTAATCTCTTTAGCACCATTTTTAGCATAATTTTCAGCTTCTTTTACTATATCTTCAATCTTTCTGCTTCTATGCTCACCTCTAATACTAGGTATAGCACAAAAACTACAATTAGCATGGCATCCGTCACTTATTCTTATATAAACACTATACTTAGTACCAGTATTTACTCTATCACCATACTCTTTATATTCAGTATTTTCTTTTGCATCATGAAAACCATCTTCTTCTATAGCTTTTAATATATTCTCTAAATCATATATACCTATAGCAGAATCAACTTCCTTAAACATATCAAGAAAATTATCTTTATATCTTTCACTCATGCATCCGGATACTATCAACCTTTTGCATTTTCCATATTTCTTATATATAGAATGATCAAATATAGCGTCAATAGACTCTTTTTTTGAATCCTCTATAAAAGCACATGTATTTATAATAATAATATCAGCTTCTTCAGGATTATTAGTTATATTAAAGCCTTTTTTTTCTAATATGGCTAGTATGTGTTCTCCATCAACCGTATTTTTTTCACATCCTAAACTATGTAAATATATATTTTGCAATCAATTATCCTCTTTATAAACATTCTTATATATTAAGTAAAATAATTAAAATGTCAATTATTATATTAAATAAAAAGTAATAATTTTTAATTTATGGGGGCTAGCCCCCATACCCCCACTTCTTTTGTTGTTACAAAGAAGCAAAAAAACTGCATATTTATACAATAGGTATATTTACTATTTATACTGTTGGCATTTCATTTCTATATTTTTAACTAAATTAATTAAATCATCTTTTTTAAAAACTAAATTTAACTCATCATAATCATTATGATAATTTTTATCAAAATCATTATAATTATATAATATTTTTTGTAAAAAAATATTTAATTTATCACTAATTTTTATAACATTTCCTTTTTTTCTAAAATATATAAAAACATTATATTCATCATCTGTATTATTAATATAAATTTCAATAACTAACTCATTTTCATTATCATAAAAATATCTTTCTAAACTCAAACATATAGCTATTGTCATTCAGGTTTTTTAATATAAGATTTAAAAATATTTAAATTCAAATCACTTTTTAATTCATTAGCCTTATACTCAAACAATTTCCTAACTTCACAAATATTAGAAAAAATATTTTCAATCTTACTATATTTATTTTCATCTTTTAAAAGTTCCAAAAAATCTTTATTCATATTTCCTCCTCTGCTAATAAATAAAATATTATCCAAAAAATCATATAGAAAATAATAATATTTATTATGGATTAAAGATTTTTTATATTTTTTCAAATTAAATAAAATTTTATCCGCTAATTCTTTGTGAGAAATATTAATAACATTATTATTATATTTATTAGTTTTAGAAAGAACTATCAATATACCTTTTTTATTTTCTTGTGTAGACAATGATTTTATATGATTATGATATTCTTCTAAATCATTATTTAAAATTGCCTCTATTTTTGTCTCAATTCCAATTATATAATGTTCGCTTTTTATAAGTATATCTATTAGCTTACCATTTATTGTCGATTCTTCTCTAATAATATATTGTGTATAATCATCAATAATATTAATAATATTTTTTTCTTTTTCTTTTAAAATTTCTAATAATGATGTAAAAACTAAATTGCCAAAATTATGACATTCATCACTATTCATAAAAAAAGCAAGTACATTATTAAAAACTATTTCATAGTGAGGAAATCCAGAAATCTCAAAAAAATTTTTTTTAGACTTCGTAATTTCTATTATTTCATATTTATTTAAAAAATTTTCTAAATTATCTTCCATAGAATAATAATCTCATAATAATTTATTTTGTATCAGACATAATCAAGTTATATCTAGTAGAATCATTCAAATTCTTAACCCATTTTACAGTCTTATTAACTGTCTCTCCAGAGGCTCCAACATTTATAATCTTACCATTAACTTTAACAACAACCTCTCCCGCATTACCAATAGTAAGCATAACAACATCTTTAGCTTCTAAATATAAAGTCTTGCCGCTTAACAGGTTTGTAGTAGCAGGTCTATTGGAGTCTATAAAATATCTTACATATACAAAATGTTTAGCAGTTATCTCTATTCTAATATCGATTTTTTCTGTATCCTGTTCTATATATGTTTCTCCATTAATAACTAACAAATTAGTTGAAACTGTATCATCATACATTTCATTAGTTATATCCGGAGTTTGAATCTCATTACTATATCCCGTATTAACCATTTGATTTTCTTCTAATTTTTCCATTTCAACTGTAGCTAAATCATCATAAACTTCAATAACACTAATTCTAAAATCATTAATTCCATTTCCATTTAAATCTAATATTATAGGGCTGCTCTTAGAAAAAGATAAATCCTGACCATTAATATTTATATGAACCACGTTTCCTATAGTATTAAATTTGATAGTAGCAGATATACCAAGAGGTTTAAAGTATATAACATCTCCAACTTTAACATTCTGCTTAGCCTTACTATCAACTATATTTCTTGCTATTTCGACATCATTTCTATTCTGCTTTTTATTTCTTGAGAATAAACCTAATATATTATCTCTATTTACAACTATAACAGCTATAACGACAATAATAGCTAATACAATAATAATATTAGGCATTATAGATCTATTATTATTTCTCAATTTATTCAAGTCTCTTTTAGCCATGAATAATAAATCAGTTTCAGCATTGCTATTTAAATTTATATTTTTATTTTTTTTGTTAGTTTCTTTTATAGTTTTTTCTTCATTTTTTGTATTATCTTTTATTACAGTTTCTTTATTCGTTGTATCATTTTCTTTTTGTGTTTCATCTTTATTAACTATTGCAGGTTCTTTTATTTTTTTTATATTTTTTTGATTCTTAATTAAAGTTTGTTCAGAATTTGCTCCATTTCTTTGAAGATTATATCTTTCTAGCACCATTTCAGCATCTAATGAAAGTTTATCACTTAAGTTTTTAATAAAACCTTTAACATATATTTCACCAGGCAAAGCATCAAATTCCTCATTTTCAAGTGCTTTTATAAATCTAGCAACTATATGCGTACTAGCCTCAAGCTCTTCTATACTAAGACCTTTTTTCTCTCTGGCATTCTTTAATATTTGACCTATAGTTTCCATATAAATCCTTAACAAAAATAAATTAATTAGAAGGTGCTAAACCATCTTTTAATACCTGCATCTCTTCTGGTATTTCAGGCTCAAAATCCTTATTTGCATTATCATATTTTGGATTATAGCTTATATCAGTAAATAAATACTCAACAGGAACATTAGTTGGAGTTATTCCCAAAATTCTTATTATCATTCCGTCTTTATCTACCCATAAATGTATCTTTGTAAAACCCGTTCTATCTACACTTGTTTGTTTTGATGTTAAAAGCATATGATAAGCAGATCTAGTATCATTTCCTGCATAAGATGAACTATCATATTTTGCAATACCTAATTCAGAATCTTTAAAACTATTAACAGATATTAAATCTCTCTCATTATAAAAATCTATATTAAATTTAGAAGTTAATCTAGATATTCCTGCAGCAGTATAAATAGCTCCTACATCACCATAATTTAATTTCTGCTCAGCCACTACATTATTTCTTGGAAATATTATCCATAATGTTTGCCCATTACAGTATATAGATTGTCCATTACCGCCTTTAGTATAAAGCATTCTAAAAAGATTAGGGTTCTTAGTTAAAACATTTCCATAAGATATTGAACTGCCATTACGCTCAACAAAATTTGCGGCAAACCCTTGAATATTTGAGAATCTATTAGATATCATGCTAACAACTTTTTCAGGAGTCATTATTTGAGAGTATGCTTGTGTTGATAAAAATATAAAACTTATAAATAATATAACTTTCTTCATAATAATTAATTTCTCTTCCCTAATATAAAATATACTAAAATAATTTTCTACTAATTTTATATAATATAATAAAAAATTATAAAAAACAAGTATTTTATTTTTTATTTAATAACTATATACCAAAAATTAGCAAAAAATAGTTCATAATCATTTTTTGTAAAAAACGATTATAAAATTGAATTTTTTATACTTTATATATACTATTACAACATTATAGGAACTATATATTACTTCACATTAATGAAAAATTTAAAATATAAGTTATATTTTAAATACAAAAATTATTATCAATTATTGAACCATAATTGTAATATTTAAGGAGGAATAAAATGAAAATGAAAAAAATAAACAATACATATTATGATTTATCAAAATCAAGAACTTTATACAGTAATAGGAGTGCTATTATACAAAATGATGAAGAAATAGTACTATTATTGGGCAATGAAATGCGAAAAGAAAATGTTGTGGATGTAGAGACATCTGTATATTTATCTTTACCTAGCTTCCTTCGTTTGTATGATACATTAAAAGAAAAACTTGATAAATTTAGAAATGAAGGAAATTTATTATAGCCTAATTTAAAAATTGGAGGTTTGAAATTTATGAATAATAAAGATTATAAATATATAAAGGAATATAAAATTAATTCAAATAAAGACGCTATACTAGTTATATACAAAGATGTTAATATAACAATGTATAATAGTTTATTTAATATATTAAATAGATTACTTGAGAATAATGTTAAAAATATAATAATATACTTTAAAAATATAAAGTATATTATTTCAAATGCTATATATTTAATATTAGAGGTTCAAAAAGTACTTGAATTCAGAAATGGAAAAATCATAATAACTGGATTAAATGAGTATGCAAAATGGTCTATAAAATCATGTGAAGCTCATAAAAAAATATATATATCAGATAATATATATGCTGCTATAAAAGAACTTACAGCATAATATAAATAAGAAAAGCAAGAAGGAATTATAAATCCCTCTTGCTTTTGTAAAAAAACTTTTTCTATCATATAAATATACTATCGCTCATTCGTTAATACGGCATTTACAAAATCCGAATAATTTATATTAGCTAAATTATATACACGTAAAAAACCATTTGTAGCCATTATACTTGAAGCTATTGTAGATCTATTTCCGCTTCTGCAGTAAACAATATATTCTTTATTTTTGTCTAAAATATCTATTTTTGTTTTAAAATCTGTGTCCATAACATCGATATTAATTGAATTAGGAACACTTCCAGACATATATTCCTTAGGAGTTCTTACATCTAATAAAACTAGATTTGTTGACTTACTCATAATATCTAATGCTTTTTTAATATTAATATTATTATAAGCCTTCTTAGAACATGAAAGAATTATGAATAAAAATATCATAATAATACTAAAATACAATAAATACTTTTTCATACTTAAATATTCCTTAAATATATTATGTTAATTAATAATATTATATTTCTATATTTTGTCAAATAATTTTAATAATAAAATTACAATTTTATATTTTTAATCTTATTATGTTTTATATAGTATAGAGAATAATTATATAATTGCAGGATTGTACTAATGTTAAAAAAGTGTGTTGTTTATTAATTCTAATTATGATATTATTATCTTGTTCCGATAAAGATACCGAAAAAACTGATGACAAAAATAATGTTAATGTTATGAAAGATGATGAATATATACAAAATATAGTAAAAGACTCTTCAAAATAAATGGATACAAAAATGAATATAAAGGCATACTTTGCTACATTTTTCAGCATATTTATATGGGGTATAACATTCATATCAACAAAAATATTACTTAATGATTTTACACCTATAGAAATACTTTTTACTAGATTTTTGCTAGGGTTCATATTATTAATGATAATATACCCTAAAAACAACAAAATATATCCCAAAAAAGATGAATTTTTATTTGCTTTAACTGGATTAAGTGGTGTAACTTTATATTATCTCTTTGAAAATATAGCATTAAATTATTCTTTGGCATCAAATGTCGGCATATTAGTAGCAATAGGACCATTATTTACAGGAATTTTTGCATCAATATTTTTGAAAGAAAAATTAAAATTTAATTTTTTTATAGGATTTATATTTTCAATTATTGGAATTGCTGTTATAACATTTAATGGAAAATTTATTTTAAAATTAAATCCAATAGGAGATATGTTCGCTTTACTTGCCGCTGTTATGTGGGGTGTATATTCTGTATTAGTTAAAGCTGTAGGAGATTTAGGATATGACTCTGTATGTATAACTAAAAAAACTTTTATATACGGCTTAATATTTATGCTGCCTATATTATTTTTTATGAAATTTGATGTTAATATTAATGATTATATCAAACCTGTTAACATAATTAATATTTTATTCTTATCATTTGTAGCATGTACTTTATGCTTCATAACATGGGCATACTCTACTAGAATATTAGGGGCTGTAAAAAATAATACATATATATATCTTATCCCTATAGTAACTGCAGCAACTTCAAAAATAGTTTTAAATGAAAATATAACACCACTAGCAATTTTAGGTATTTTATTGATATTATCTGGAGTAATTATTTCAGAAAAGGATATCTTTAATAAGAAAAAAGAAGTTACTAATCATTAGATTTTTTTCTACTTTTTTTAGATACTTTATTTTCTTTATATTCATTTTTAAAATAATCGCAATATTGTGATACAGTACATTTATTGCATAATGGAGATATAGGTTTGCATAGATTCTGTCCATATACAACTAAAGTATCATTATAAACTCTCCAATATTCTTTAGGCAATTTATCTCTCAAAGCAAATTCTGTTTCTTCAGGTGTTTTTGTATTAACATATCCAAATCTGTTTGATATTCTATGCACATGAGTATCAACACATATACCATCTTTATCAAATGCTTCTGTAACAACTAAATTTGCAACCTTTCTGCCTACCCCTTTAAGTTTTAAAAGCTCATCAATCTCATCGGGAACATTGCCTTTAAAATCATCTATAATCATTTGAGAAACTTCTAATATATTTTTTGCCTTTACTTTATAAAAACCAACAGGATATATTAATTTAGCTATTTCCTCTTCTGATAATTTAAGCATATCTTTTGGATTTCCTGCTTTTTCAAATAATCTCATAGAGGCGTCTCTAGTTGTAGGATCTTTAGTTCTAAGAGAAAGCATTGTAGATATTAAAATTTTATATGCATCCCTATTAGTTAAAATCTTTATTTCAGTAACCACAGGCATAGGCATTTCTTTTGTAACCTTAGTAAGTTCTTTCATTATAGGGTGTATATCATTGTCATTCATAAAAAATATCAATCCTCAATATTACTTTTCAAATAAATACCAAAATACAGAATCCCTTTTTATAAAAGGCTTTAATTCAGAATATGTTAAATCAACTTCAATAATACCTTGAGCATATCCTGCTATTTTATAAACAGGCCATATAAACTTAATACCTGTAGGCGTTATATCAAAAGTATCACTCAATTCTATTGAATAAAAATCAAAAAAATCTTTCTCTGTAAAATTTCTAAGAAGTTTGCTTCTCATTAAGTTAATTAAATCTCTGTCATTCTTATTTTCTATCAATTCTGATATATTATTGCCTATCCTAGCTCCTGTAGAAATTAAATATATAGCTGGTACAGAATTATATATTCCGTGCATCCCACCAGCATAGGAATAATTATATATAGAAAAAGATATTATTTTATTATCTAAAAAAGAAACATTTATTTCTCTTTTTATATAAAAATCCATGTTATCATTTAAGCCTTCTTTCCAGCTTCCATATTCATCTATAATAGCACTATTAAGCAAAAAATGTATTCTATTTTCATTCAATGATTTTATTCCATCAACATCTAAAGAAATTTTATCTATTGCATTTAAATTTTTAGTATTTTTGATAATAATTGCATCTTTACTAGATTCAAAGTAATTAGCTTCCTTTGTATCTGTTTTTAATATAGAAGTTATAATCTCTATATTATTTATAGGGAAAGATGTTTTTCTTGAAAATTTAAAATCATATTTATTATTACCGTCATTAGATGACCATTCTCCTACAAACACCAAATCATCAGAGATAGTTCCTTCAAAATATCCTGTTACACGATTATTTACTGACTCTTTAATATTAAAGCTATTTCCTGAAATTTTACCTTCTATGTTAATGAATTGCCTTATTGTATCATAATAATATTTTCCTGATATATTTTTCTCGTCCAAATACAAATAAACATATATCTTAACATCTCCTATATTACCCTCACAGAAAAAGAAATTCTTTTTTAATATCTCAGGAGTTTGAGCAGATAAAATACTTGTAAAGAATATAAATATTAATATAATTTTTGTAAATAATATTTTCAATATATAACTTCCATTTATTAATTTCATATTATTATATATTTTAATAAAAATAAAACAAGATATAATTTTTTAATATATTGACCATATATAAAATGAGTACATCATTATAAATGACGTACTCATAATAAATACTAAAATAATTATTTAGCAATATAATTAACTATTCTAGCAAATTTATCTGCAACTAATGAAGCACCGCCTACTAAAGCACCATCAATATTAGGCATATTAAGTAAATCATCAGCATTCTTTTCATTAACACTTCCGCCGTAAAGTATTATCATACCATCAGCAACAGAATCATTGTAAAGAGATTTTAAAGTTTCTCTAATTGTTTTATGCACATCATCAGCATCTTGAGGAGTAGCAGTTTTTCCAGTACCTATAGCCCAAACAGGTTCATAAGCTATAACAACCTTTTTTGCCTCTGCCTCACTTAAACCATTAAATGCTGCTTTAGTTTGTCCGCTTACTACATTAGCTGTAATTCCTTTTTCTCTCTCTTCTAAATGTTCTCCTACACATAAAACAGGTATAAGGTTTTTATCTAAAGCTCTTTTTACCTTTTTATTAATAAGTTCATCTTTCTCACCGAAAATATCACGGCATTCAGAGTGTCCTATAATAACATACTCACATCCCACAGCTAATAACATATCAGCAGAAATTTGTCCTGTAAAAGCCCCCTTCTCTTCAAAATATAAATTCTGAGCACCTAATTTAATATTACTTCCTTTAATAGCATTATTAACGTCACTCAAACAAGTAAAAGTTGGAGCTATCATTATATCTCTATCTTTTACATCTTTAACTAAATTTTTTAATTGATTAACTAATTCTAATGCTTCTTTATTAGAATTGTTCATTTTCCAGTTACCAGCTATAAGTTTTCTTCTAGCCATATTCTATCTCCTTAAATTTATTTTATTAATTTACTTAACTCCTTGAAATTTTCAGTTTTGGAACCTTTTATATGCCAGAAAAGAGCCATCTCAGTGTTTATAATATTGGCACCAATTTTTCCCATTTGTTCCAAAGCAATTCTTTTATTTTCTTCTTTTCTTGAAGATACAGCATCTCCTACAACACAAACATTATATCCATTTTCAATTAAATGAAGAACACTGTAATAAACACAAACATGAGTTTCAATACCAAATAAAATAATATTTTTCTTATCAAGAGAATTAAATTCTTTAACAAAATCTTCTGTACCAAAAACACTAAAGTAATCTTTTGCAAATAATTTATGATTTTTAGGCAGCTCTATTCTTTCATCAGTTCCTCCAAGCCCTTTAGGATACTGTTCAGTTACTAAAACGGGAATATTATATATATTAGCTGTTTTTAATAAAATATTTGTATTTTTTATTAATTCATCTACCCCATGCATAGCAGGCATTAATTTTTTCTGTAAGTCTATGCATATATATAAAGAATCTTCTTTATCCAAGATAGGTTTATTCATTACTTTCATAATAACTCCTCAATTTTTTTAAATTATAACAATAATTTAAAAAAAATCTACAAATAAAAAAAAGGAGAAACAATAATTTTTGTTTCCCCCTTAAGATTCTAAACTGATTTTATGCTAAAACAAGTTATTATTGAGCTTGTTCTTCAGCAGCACCTGTGTCTGTAGTAGTAGCTCCATTATCTTCTGTAGCAGTACCATCACCGATACGTCTTTGTTCAAGCTCTCTTAAGTCAGCTTGTTCACGTATTCTAGCAGCTTCTATAGCTTGTTTTCTATCATTTTCTGTTTTTAAGATCTGCCAAGTACCTTCATCGTCGATATCTTCTTCGAAGTCAACAACTACTACATCATACTCAACAGTTACATCTTTAACATAAGTAATGAAATCTCCGCCTTTAGTATCTTTAGTTCTGTAGAATCCTAAAGAATCTAATTTAACAGAAGGAATCATTCTAGGATAAAGAGGTTCTCTTACTAATACTCTGTCGCGAACATTAGGTAAATACTCTCTATTTTCCCATCTTACTTGTCTCCAACCATTGAAGTATATATTACCCATTGGATAAGATTTTAATTCACCGAATTCATTTTGTAAGTTTACAAAGTAGCTAACTAAATAGTTACGACCATAAACCCATGAACTAATAGATTTGATTTCTCCAACGTTATGTATAACGCCTTTACCTTCTGTATATTTAGTACCATCAGCACCGCCATACATTTCAAGTTCGTATACTGGTTTTACTAAAGCATAGCTGTTCCAATCTGGTAATGGGAAATGTACTCTTACACCAAGAACTTTACCAGCTTCCCATGCACCATTGTTACCTTTGCTGTCTACGTTAGTAACATAAGAATTTCTGCGGTTTTCTGTTAATCTAGCAGATTCATTCAACCATACAACCCAGTTATCATTATAAATGTTGTCAGCAACTGGCACTAATTCATTTGTATCACCTTCTCCAGCTTGTAAGTTGTCAGCGTTACCTGTTAAAGCAAAATCAATCAAAGTTGAGTTTGTTAAACCGTAAGCAGATGCAGCGATAAAAATGGAAGTTAATACTACGAATAACTTTTTCATAATTTATTGCACTCCTTGTACTAATTAATAAGCATAATAATATAACTTTTATACACTAAATTCCTTAATTTGTCAAGCAAATTTGAGTAAAAAAATAATTCATTATTTGATATTATCTATTATTAATATATAATCTTAATCAAAAATGTAATTATGTAAATTAATTGAAAAGAAAAAGGATAAATTATGTCTTCAGAAAAAACACAAAATAAAGCAAAAACTATAAAACCGCCTATTTTATTTTCAAAAACTCAGGAACTTATTAGTAAAATAACTAAACAGCTTGATGCTCCTTTACTAGCTTATTGGAACTCCAATGGCGGAAGCGTATGCCAAAATGATGTAATTGTGCTTTCAGATATACTAAAATATATTGATAAATGCGATAAAATATACTTCTTTATAAAAAGTTCAGGCGGAAGCGGACAGGCTTCTCTTAGAATAGTACATTTACTTAGACAGTCTTTTAAAAAAGTAATAGCATTATTGCCTTTAGAAGCTGCAAGTGCTGCTACTATGTTATGCCTTGGGGCTGATGAAATACAAATGGGACCTTTGGCTTATATAACTGCTGTAGATACATCATTGCAGCATGAACTTTCACCTGTAAATAAAAACAATACCATGGTTTATGTAAGTCAAGATGAATTATCCAGAGTAATAAAATTGTGGAAAGAGCAGTCTTCAACAAATGATAATAACCCTTATGAACATATATATAAATACATACACCCTTTAGTTTTAGGAGCAGTTGATAGAGCATCCAGTTTATCAGTAAAGCTATGCAAAGATATTTTATCATATCACATGAAAGATCAAAAATTAATAGAAAGCATATCGAATTCACTTAATTCAGAATATCCTTCTCATAGCTACCCTATAACAATAAAGGAAGCTCAAAAATTGGGACTTAATGTAAAAGATATGGATAATAAACTTAATGATTCTTTAATGTCATTAAATGAATATTATTCAGAAATGGGACAGAAATCATGCACAGATTATGATGAACTCAATTACCATGACAATGAAATATTAAATATACATGAAGGTACTGGAATACAAATATACTATCAAGAAGATAAAGATTGGCATTACAGAGTTGAGGAAAGAAGATGGATTCCGATGAATGACAACAGCTCTTGGATAAAAAATACTATCACAAAAGGAAAACAAAAGAAAAGCATATTCCATATAAGATAATCACTATGATTTACTTTATTTCAGATACTCATTTTAATTCATGCAGCATATTAAAAACTAGAAAATGTTTTAAAAGTTTAGATGATATGCATACTGTTTTAATCAATAATTGGAATAATAATATATCAAACGATGATGAAGTTTATATATTAGGAGACTTCTCTAATGAAAAAGGATATATAAAAACAGAAAGTATATTGTCTAAACTTAATGGCAAAAAATATTTGTTAATAGGCAATAATGATAATTTTTTAAAAAATAAAAATTTTAACAGAGATTTATTTATTTTTATAAAAGATTATTATTTACTTCACACTAACATAAAAAATAAAAATTCTAAAACTATAGATATAGCATTATGCCATTATCCAATATATGAATGGGATGGAATGCATAGAGGTACATTGCATATACACGGGCATATACATAAAAAAATATTTTATAATAAATTAGCCTTTAATACCTCATGCAATATACATAATTTCTGCCCTATTTCATTAGAAAATATATTAAAAGAATTGGAAATATATTTAAAATAAATTTTTTATATATCATATTAAAACTTGATTATTAAATAAAAAATTATTCAATATAAAAAAATAGAATTAATGAATTAAGAATACATTAAAAATTTTTAGCTTTCTAGATTATTATTTAAAATAAATTTATAAATACATCACTATTTTAACGTATTAAATGTTTTATAATTACAAAAGCAGAAATAAGAAACAAATATTTTTTATTATATCTTATAGTCGGCTTATTATTTTTTCAAATATATCTATTACTTCTTTTGGTTTTATAACTTCTCTACATTCAAAAGTATTAATCTTGCATTTCTTACCGCCGCATATACAAGCTGAATTATCAGGTTTCTTCTCTATAACATAACTATTAATACCTATAGGAGAATTTTGATCTGAAGGTGTTGCAAAATATAAAGCCAAAGTTGGTATACCCACTATAGAAGCAACATGCATAGCTCCTGAATCATTACCTATAAATCCTTTGCATAAACTCAAAATAGCCGCTATCATATCAAGAGACATATACGGTATTATAGGATCTTTAAGAAGCATTGCTGAAATTTTATCTGAAATCTCTTTTTCATTAGGAGTTGTAACGAATAATGTCAAAGCATCATATTTATTTGATAGATAATTTGCAACCTCAGCAAAATATTCTTCCTTCCAAATCTTTCCAACACTATTAGTAGCACCTATACCATAAGCAAATACAATTTTATTATCTGGATTCACTTCTTTTATGTATTCTTTTGCTTTATTAACTATTTCATCTTTTATATTTAATTTTATTGTAGGTCTTTTTTTATCTATATCAATAGCTTTAAGTAAATTAACATAATAATCTGCTGTATGTGCCCATCTTATATCTTTTCTATCAACAGCATCAGTTAACATAAAATTTCTATAATCTGCCTTATATCCTATACGTCTTTTTATACCATGTCCGAAAATTCTAAAAGCACTCTCAAATGAATTAGGAAAAATCAAAGCAGCATCGAAATTATATTTTCTTAAGTTTTGGAAATTTTTAGTTTCTATACATTCATCTACTAAATCGCTTACTGTAAGTATACCGTACATTGATTTTTTAGCCATTGCGGTTATTTTAATATCTTTGTATTTTTCCTTTATTAGAGAAATTGCCGGCATAGACATAACAATATCTCCAAGCCAATTAGGCGAATGTATAAGCAAATTTCGTATATTATCCATAAAATAAAATAATATAAAAACATAAAACTACAAGTCATCTAAATCTATAAAATCATTCATAAATTTTTCATAACCGTTTATTATATTTTTATAAGCACTTCCTTCCATTATTAAATTATTAGATTTTCTAACATTGATAAAATATTCATAAAGCATAGAAAAATCATTTTTAAAAGTATTTTTCCACGAATCTTTAGAATCATCAATAACATCTATACTGCCGCAATTAAATATCATATATCTCAATAATTTATTTTGGCTATTTTGAGAAGAAATAACCATATCAATATATTTATCATTTACAAAAGTTAATTGATCCTGAATATATATAGAATTAATAACACTTTCATCTGTAGGTATCAATTTTTCATTTTCATCTATATAATTATTAGAATAATAATTTACATCATTAAATATTATGTGAAGATAAAAAGCAGGCAGCTTAACATCCATAGGCTTCATGCTTATTAATGTATTAGCTAAATTAGTCAAAGCTGTATCTAATAGTTTAACTTTAACTTGATTATTTGATATACTTATCTCTTTTATTACAGCACTATGCATTTGACTAAGTCCTATATAATCAATGCTTCTGCCTAATCTTATAGAATTAGAAAATAAAAAATTTTTATACACATTATCAGATACATAACATCTTTCAAATGTTTCATCATCTAATATAATAGCATCTTTATCCGAACGTCCTTGATATTGACTATAAAATATAGTTTCATATACACTAGGCGACAACATAGATGCTATCTCATATAATTTCACATTATTATAATCCATAAATCAAAAACTATATAACATTTCCTATACTTTTTATATCATAATCCATTATAAATAGCCTATATTTACTATCCACTCCACCGTTTTTATTCAAAAAATCCCTGCTTACACAAGTAAACTTAACAGGAACATTTATTTCCTTTGAAATTTCAGATGCTATATTCTCACCTATGTTTACATCTTCCATAGAAGTATCATACATCAAATGAGTATTATTAATTATACCGGTTATTTTTAACCCAAGAGCATTCTCTATAGATATTAAATGTCCTAAAGCATAATCAAAAGTAGAATTTTCTTTTCTGTTAGCATTTAATACAAATAACACATCTGTTTCATTAATGTCAACTTTATCCCTAAAAGTAGCAAAAGGCAGACTTCCTACAAAATTACCTCCCATATCAATTATACCAACAATATCTTTTCTATTAAAAATAGAATAAACTTCAGCAGATACAGCAGGCAAATCAGACCCTGATTGAGGCAAATAGCTTCCTATAACTTTTATATTATCATTTTCTAAATATTCTGCATGCTCTCTTGATCTGAAATATGGATTAACAACATCTAAATCGGCTATATAAATAGGTTCTTCAGTTAGGCTTCTAATATAAAGACTATAATTTATAGAAAAAGAAGTTTTACCCGCTCCATAATGGCCGCATATTATTGTTACTCTGTTATAATCCATAAAAAGTCATTCCCTAATTTCACACCTTATATTTAATAATATAATATATTTTACACTTTTTTCAATTTTTTTACTTAAATTAATTTTAGAATTATAAATATTATTTTTTATAATGTCAAATTTAATATATCAAATAATACAAAAAATAATTTTTTATACTTGAAAATAAAAATATAGTCGATATTATATAATAAGATTGTATTTTTTAATTGAGTATAGAATAATTGTTTTAGGAATAAGAAATGAAAAAATATATATTTATTTTGATGGTTTTATATACCTCTTGTATATTCGCACAATATGCAACTAATGACGCATATGTTCCAAATAATAATAACAACAATAATAACAATAACACAACTACAACAGAAGAAAATAATCAAAACAATAATGAATATATAACTAATGATGCTGTAATGGGAAGAAAACCTGCAGTTATAACTACTCCTATAACAGGATTTAAAAATATAACATTAGGTGCAAGCAGACAAGATACAATAGATGCTATATTAAGCGATAATACAATGACTTTGCCTAAACAATATATGACTGGAACCGTAGATTTATCAGCTGAAGAAAGTGCAACATTTATTGCTCTAGAAGAGAATAAGTTTTATAAAAGCGGATATTTTATATTCAAAGATGATGCTTTATATTCCATAACTATAAATTTCCAGCCTAATCAGGTTGATTTTTTAGAATTGCTATCAGCTTTAAATGCCAAATATACGAAAGGTGCTTTTTTAGATGCCAATACTGTAGCTTGGCAGAATGGAGATATAAGAATAATACTAGAAAGACCAAGTGTTGTTAAATATATAAATATGAATAATGTTACAACAACTTCAGATGTTAGAATAAAAGAAAAAGAGGAAGCTCCTCCTCAAAATACAAGAAAATCCATATTAGAAGGATTATAATAAATGCATAAATATATATTGTTAATATCATTATTAATTTTACCATTGATATCATGCAGCGGAAATGATAAAGGCGCAAATGTAAAAAGAGTAGAAATAATTTTAAAAGATAATGAAGAAGATAAAGAAAATATAGAGATCAAAGATTATAATGAAGATAAACTAAAAAAATTAGCTCTATCATCTCTTAAAGAATTTTATGCTTTACCTTATAATGAAGAAAGTGTTCGTATTGCCTATGAAAAATTTTATTCAACTAACTATAAAGAAATTTTAAGAAAAACTAGAAATATAAAAAATGCTGATGAATATGTACAAAGCGATCCTTCACTTGATTTTGAATTTGAAACCACAATAGATAAAGTTTATGGTATAAAATTAGATGGTAAAAAAGCATATATAGATGTTGATTCTTCTGTATATGATAGGGTTGAAGATACTACATCAAAAGCTAGACAAACTTTTGTAATGTCTTATGAAGATAATAAATGGGTTGTATTATAATATATATTTTATAATGCTTAAAACAATAAATAAATAACTATTAATAATACCATATTTTTTTCCGAGAATATTAACATAATAATATCATTATTATTTTTTAGGAGTTTATCTTGAAAGAGCCAATTATCGCTGGACTAGATGCAGGAAGTGCATCAATAAAAACTATCATCGCCCGTGTTAATGATGATAAATTAGATGTTATAGGAATAGGTGAAAGCGAAAGTGAAGGCATCAAAAAAGGAGTAATCATTAATATAGATGCTGCTGCTAATGCTATAGAAAAATCTATAAATGAAGCTGAACACATGGCTGGTTTGCAAGCTCCTGATATAATTGCAGCTATAGGCGGAGATCATATAAAAGGTCTAAACAGTAAAGGTGTAATAGGTGTTAATACAAAAGATAAAGAAGTTACGATAGCTGAAGTTGATAGAGTTTTAGACAGTGCTAAGAATATATTAATACCTGCTGACAGAGAAATCATAGAGGCCATAGAACAAGAATATTCATTAGACGGACAAGATGAAATAAAAAATCCAATAGGAATGTCTGGAACAAGATTAGAAACTAAAGTACATATAATAACCGGACTTAAACATGTAAGTGAGCATTTAAGAAAAACTTTAAATAAAATGCGTTTTTCCGGAAAAGATTTTATAGTAAATATACGCGGAAGTGCAGAAGCATGTCTTACAGAAGATGAAAAAGAACTTGGAGTTGTAGTATTTGATATAGGACATTCAACTACTTCTATGATGGTATACTTAGAAGGTTCTGTTTGGCATACTGCTGTAATACCTGTAGGAAGTCAGCATATAACTAATGATATAGCAGAGGGATTAAGAATAACTATACCTTCTGCAGAAAAATTAAAAAGAGATCATGGATTTGCTTTTATAGATATGGTTGGAGAGAAAGAAATTATTGAAGTTCCTACTGCAAGTGGACAATTGAAAACTTTGCCTAAAAGGGTATTAACAGAAATAATACAGCCTAGAGTAGAAGAAATATTTAGCTTATGCGGAAAAGAATTAAGTAAGATGAAGTATATTGATTCTCTTTCTGCCGGTATGGTATTCACTGGAGGCGGTGCTTTGCTTCCTGGACTTGTTGAACTAGCTAAGGCTTATCAAACAGCGGTTAAAGGTGCTGCACCTATTACTGCTAGAATCGGAGTACCTGATAAAATAGAAGGTATAAAAGATATTTCAAATAATCCTGCTTATTCTGCAGTTATAGGAATACTTATGATGAGTTTAGATGAGGCTACTCAGGTTAATATACCTTCTCATAAAAAGCAAAATGAAAAAAGTAAATTTAAATTTAATTTTAAAAATCCATTCTCTGAGTTTTTTAAATAATTATTTAAATTTATTAATCATAAATATATTTGATTTTTAAGCCTTTATATGTATAATTAGAATTAACCTACATATAAAGGCTTTATAATGGAACAAGAACCAAATAAAGATGATATTCTTGCCATAACAATGCAGCTTATACTAACAAGAATAGTTATGATTAGTAATTTAGTAGCTTCCATCAGTTTAATTATAGTAAACAATGGAATTAAAAGATACTATTTTATTGCAGCATTAATTTTTGCTTTATTCTTAGTTCTATATTTTTTAAAAACTATAAAAATAAAAATGTCTTTAATATACAGTATAATTCTAGCAATAATTATATTTGCTGCCAATTATTTTTTATAAATATTTTATACTCAAATAAAACAATATGCAAAAATCATAAATTTTGACAAATACATTCTTTATTAGTATAATATGTATATGAGTAAAAAATTCAATATTATAAAAAATTTTAATCCTTTGAATGATTATTTTATAAGATATCTTTTCACAGATAAAGGAAGCAGTGAATCTATACTTTTAGATTTTATCAATTCTATAATGCTTAATGCTAATATGAAAACTTTTCGTTCTGTAGAAATTCTTACTCCTTCGCCGAAGGCGGGCAGTCGCCTTAATTTAAAAAAGAATAGAAATTTAAAAGAAACCATAGTTGACGTAAAGTGCATCACACAAAATGGATCCGTAGTTATAATAGAAATACAATTACAAGGTAATTCAAGATTTCCTGAAAGAATACTTTATTATTGGGCTGCTAATTACAGCAAATTATTAAAATATGGTGAAAGATATGATGAACTTACTCCTGTTATAAGTATTAATTTACTAAATTTCAATTTAGATAAAACTAAAAATATACATTCCTGCTATATGCTTTATGAGATGAATAATAAAAAACTTCTTACAGATCATTTACAAATACATATAATAGAGTTAAAAAAATTCAAGAAAAACATATTAACTAAAGATTTAAATTGTTGGTTAAAAATGTTTACAAGCAAAAATTTGGAGGCTTCTATGTCTGAAATAGTAAAAGAAAAACCTATAATGGAAGAGGTTCAAAAAAAAATATAATAATTTTGTAAAAAGTAAATTAATGATGATGGAATATGAGAAGAAAGAAGCATATCTATATGGTAATCAGATAATGCTTGATGAAGAAAGAAGATTGGGAAAGGAAGAAGGCATAAAAGAAGGTATTGAGAAAGGTATAGAACAAGGAATAGAGAAAGGTATAGAACAAGGCAAAATAAACAAAGCAAAAGACATAGCATTAAATTTAAAAAACATGAATATGAGTAATGAAGATATAAGTAAAATTACAGGTTTAAGTTTAGAAGAAATAAAAAAATTATGAGCGTATTTTAAGTCTAATTGAAATAGGCTAAAAGTGAATAATTTGAAAAAGTAAAAAACTTGGGAATACCTATTATTCATAAAAATAATAGGTATTATTTAATATAATTGATTACTATAGAGGTGTAATATGGGTTGTCTTGGTGTATTCTTTGCTTTAAGCGATAAGGATTTAAATAAATTATTAAAAACTTCAAGGTTTGAAAGACCTGATTTTATTTCCGAAGATTTAGAAGAAATTTATTTTGAAAAACATACAAAATATATTTATGAACTTGATAAATCTTGGGATGCTATGCATAGATGTCTTTCCAGTGATGGACTTTTAATATTCGGTGATGATAATTATCCTTTAGGTTCCATTATAATGGGAGGAGATGTCTTATACGGAAATGGAGATGATGAGGAAGATTATATTATCACATTAAAAAAATCAAATGTAGTTAAAGATATTGCTGCAAAAATAGAAACAATAACAAAAGAACAATTCAAAGAAAAGTATTTTAAAATTGATGAAAAAGGTTATGAGTATCCATTAGGAAATGAAGATTTTGAATACACTTGGGATTATTTTTATAGAAGTATAGAGTTTTGGAAAAATGCTGCTGAGGCAAACAGAGCTGTTATATTCACTGTTGATCAATAATGTTTAAATATTTTATAATATTCATTTTTTACATAAATGCATTTTCTATAATGAATGATGATATATATAAATTAAATGATTTAAAATATAAAGGCTATGATATATACAGAAAAAAATAGAATATAATCGGTTTTCATAAAGATGAGTATAATTATAATTTATTTTTAGAAGATAATAATTTTAATACAAATAATTTATATATAAAAACATTTGACAGAGATGCAAATATAGAATTAAAAATCAATACAAAACAAAATCAAAAATATAATATACAAATACTAGAAATAAATATAATTAAATCAGGCAGAATATTAAATACATATAAAATGAATATATACCCTACTCTATTTAATGTAGAAATTACAGACGGGTACAATAATTATAAAGCTTTAAAAGAACATAAATCATTTACAATAAAAATAAATAAAAATATTTTTGATGAAATAAATGAAAGAAATATAAGCTCATTTTTAAAAATGGATTTTTATTTAAATGGCAGCAAAAAAATAAAAAATTTTAAAGCAATAAATAACAATACAAAAATTTTTGATATAGAACTTTTCAGCAGATATCCTTATTATTTTAATATTTATAATATAAAAATAATTTATGAGTAATATATTTTATTTATCTTAACTATATATTATTTATTTCATCTATTATCAGGATCGAATTTCTGCAATAGTCTTATAAGTAAATAAGCTGCTAAAAACATTATAGGACATAATACCCATTCTATGCCTTTTGGAAGTCCTGGAAAAACTTGAATAATAGAACCCAATACAAAACCGGATATTATTAAATAAGAAGATTTTACATAATGCTCCATCCAATATTCTAAAATTTTAGTAGTAAGAACAACACCTAAAATAGAGCCTACAGCCAAAGGAATCAAGTATGGGAAATATAAATTATGAACAGCATCAATAGTTTCCCTATATATACCCAAAAACAGAAACATATATGAAACACTTATACCAGGCAGTATCATCGCAATAGCCACAATAAGACCAGCAATTATAAGTATAAAATACATAAACACTTCGCTTCTATCTCCTGAACTGCTGAAAAAGCCTTCCGGTATTATTGATATTAAATATACTATGCCGGCACCTAGAAGAATGTATATAATACTTAAGAAATCAAATTTATAAGATTTTGTTTTATTATAAACTGTATTAAATCCTCCTAAAGCAGCTCCCATAAAAAAGAATGAAGAAACCGTATAATATTTTTCTATTATGTTAGATAAAGGCTTTGAAACTATAACCATTCCCAAAACAGAGCCTACGCAAAAAAACATTAAAAATAAAAAGTTAATTTTATTTTTAGAAAAATAATTCTCATTCTTTGAGAAACTTAAAATCCCGCTTAAAGAAGCAATTAATTTATCATATATTCCAAGTATCATTGCCATAGTACCGCCGCTGAATCCTGGCACCAACATTGAAGCTCCTATAATAAAACCTTTAATAGAAGTATATATATAATTCATCATTCCAGTTAAATTCATAAACTATTACAATCCTATTCTTTATTAATTTGCGAAAAAAAGAATATATTATATATAAATTTAAAGCAAGTATTTTTTACAATATTTTACAATAATTTTACCTTGTTGTAATTGATATTTAAGTAGTTTTAATTTATTATAAAAAATAATATACATAAAGAGGGTAAAAAATGAAGGCAGTTCTTTCTCTTATTTCTATTTTTATTTTAATGATTGCTATAATTTCCTGCGGTGGCGGAAACAAAGAAACAGCAGAAAATACTCAAACTAATCAAACAGAAACTAATCAAGTATATATTAATCCAACAACTACAAACAATAATAATACAGATATTGATATTAACTTTGATACAACTAAATATACCAATGAATATATTAAAGGTACAGAAATGGATCCTATACCTACAGGATATAGCAAAATAGATGAAATACTTAATGAATATAAATATAAAGCACCAATATACGAAATATCAAAATTATTAGCAGAGGAAGGACTAGAAGGAAAAATTACTGAAATGACAAATTTTGGTGATAAATACATATATAAAGATTCTACTTCTTTGTTTTTGGCAGTACAATTCGGATATAATGATTTAGCAAAAGAGCTTATAAAAGAAGGTGCTGATGTTAATGCCAGAGCAAGCGGTATGGAAACAGAAACAGAAGGCGGTCTTGATATGCTTTACTATGCTGTTAGAAATAATAATCCTGAAATGACTAAAATCTTAATTGATAAAGGACTTGATAAAAATAGAGATTATGGTTATGAATATTCTACTTATTTGACAGATATTGCTATCGGCAACAACAATCTTGATATACTTAAACTTCTTGTAAAAAGAGGAGATTCAAAAGAAACTTTAATTCCTTATGCAGTAAGAGGAAATAACATAGAAATGGTTAAATATTTATTATCTATAGGACAAGATATAGATGCACAAATATTTTTTGACGGTTTTTGGGTTGATTCTCCTTTGAAAGTAGCTGCTGAAAACGGCTATGTAGAAATGGCTAAATTTTTAATTGATGAAGGAGCAAATTTAAACTCAGCTGATGATTATATGCTTTATGCATATAATAATTATGATATAACTAAATTATTAGTAGATAATGATGTTTTTAATCTTAATACTAATACAACTAGAGAACAAGCTATAAAATTAGTACAAGAGGGCAAATATTATGAAATAGAAAAATTATTATCAAGCGAAGATTCAAATAATATAGACGGATATGATGAATTAATGAATGCTATATCTAAAGGCGATATGAAAGCATTAGAAAAACTTATAAAAGATGATACTGATTTAAATAAACAATATGATAAGATAACTCCTCTTGGTTTAGCTGCTGCTAGAAATGATAAAGAGATGGTTAAATTCTTAGTAGAAAAGGGTGCTGATATAAATTTAGAAGACGGATACGGATATACTCCTTTAATAATAGCAATGAAGTATCGTAATATTGGTTTAGTTAAAGATATTATTGATTTGAAGCCGGATTTAAATGCTATATGTTCAGCAACAGGAGATACTCCTTTAACATATTTAGTAGATAAAGTGAAATTTGGATCAGATATTTGTTATTATTTGATAAAAAATGGTGCTGATGTAAATAAAAAAAATAATAACGGAGATACTCCATTAATAGTTTCCGTACAAAATTTTATTTTAAGTTATGGTATGTTAGGAGTTCTTATAAATATGGGTGCTGATTATAACATTAAAAACAAAGAAGGAAAAACAGCTATGGATATTGTTATAGAAAAAGATGACAAAGCAACGCTTTATCATTTAAATAATCCTGACGATTTAGAATACTATCTTACTATATAAAAAATAATAAAATACAAAGTGCATGCATTATATATGTATGCACTTTTTTAATATTTTGCAGCCATTATTAAATTATAAGCGATAGCCTCTTTCTATAAAAACAACAAATATTTACTTTTATTTTCTTTTTGTTATAATTTTCTTATGAGAAATATTAACAGAATGAACGATTACTTTGTGCGTTATCTTTTAGGCTCCATAGGTAATGAAGACATACTAGAAAATATAGTTAATTGCGTTCTCAGAGATTCTGGTTTCGAAGAAGTTTATAATTTAGAAATAATTAATCCACATAATCTGCCTGAAAACATTAATTTAAAAGAGTCGGTTCTTGATGTTAAAGCAATTACTAAAGATAAGAAAAAAATTATTATAGAAATACAATTATCTGGAAATATAGATTTTGTCAAAAGAATATACTATTATATATCAAAAAATATTGTTAGTGAATTAAATGAAAATGAGTCTTATGATATTATTAGTCAGGTAATAAGCATCAATTTTGTTAATTTTAATATGGACTTTGGAGATGAAGGTAAAGCTCATAGGTGTTTTAAATTAATAGATACACAAAATAATAATGTTGCATTAGATATCATTCAAATGCATATAATAGAAATACCAAGATTTATAACAATACTAAATAATTCAAATACAGATGATATTAAAAGAAATCAAATATTATCTTGGATAGAGTTTTTCACTATTAAAGATTTAGAAAATGTTAAAGAAAAAATTAAAGGAGGTTAACCACATTATGCCTAAAGTAATAGATAAATATGAGAGATTTATATCAAGTGAGGAAGAAATGGAAGTTTATAATGCCAGAGATGCTTTTTTATATGGTCAAAGTTTAATGCTTAAAAGAGAGAGAGAAGAAGGTATTAAAGAAGGTATTAAAGAAAATCAAATATTAACAGCTAAAAATATGAAAAATAAAAATATGGATATTAATCTTATTAGCGAATTAACAGGATTGAATATAGAAGAAATAAAAAACTTGTGAGTACCTGACATTCGTTAGAATGG
>NZ_KI912404.1:0-26471 GCF_000518245.1 Brachyspira alvinipulli ATCC 51933
TATTTTTACATTCCAGTATGGATAGATTAGAAACCCGTAAATTTATTACTATTTTATAATTTATACTGTTAAATTGCTAATATGCAGCAAAGCATAATGATAAAACAGCTAATAAACATATTTTTGCTCAAAATCATCTGTCGATAAAGCTTTATTTTGTAATAATAGTATATCGACGATAAACATATTCTATATAAAATTAGATGTATTGTCAATACTTTCTTCTACTAAAAATTCTTTATCAAGCCACTTTTCATTACGGCTTTTAAAAACTATACAAGAATCTTTTTCTTTTCTTAATATGTCAAAGAGCTTATTTTTTAATTCCAAATACTGTACCTTTGAGAGTTCTCCCTCAAATACAGATTTTTGTATATGATTAAGATATGCCTTGCAAGTTTTAAAAACTGTTCTTGCAACTTTAGCACCATCTTCATCGTCTGTTTGTATATCATAAACTAATATTAAATACATATTTACCACCATATTGCAAAAGGTTTATATTCTTTTTCATTAAGCAAATGTTTTGATATTTTATATAATTCCAATCTAATCAAATGCTTATATGATACATCTTTATTTAAACTTCTATGTTTTATTGTGGTTTTTAATCTGTTTTCTAATTCATCCATTATAGTTTTTAATGCTTTATCTTTAAGCCTTAAAAAATTACTTTCTTTATCAAAATCATTTTCATTTATCATATTTTTATTTAATAATGAAAATATAAGTCTGTCAACTATTAATGGTTTAAAAATTTCAGAAACATCAAGCGATAAAGAAAATCTTTTTACTGATGGTTCATGTAAATAACTTATAGTTGGATTCAATTGTGTTTTATAAATTTCAGATAATACTTTTGTATAAAGTACAGAGTTTAGAAAACTTATAAGAGAATTTACCATATTATCTGGAGGACGTTTTACTCGCTTTTCAAAATCTATTTCCTGATTAATTATTTTTTTCCAAGAACTATAATAAACTTTATGAATATTTCCTTCAATACCCATTATTTCATTAATATTATAATAATTTTTTAAATTTAGTTTTAATTTTTCTATACTTTCAATTTCTTCTTTTAAATCACGTCCTCTATTATCATAATATTTTAAATTCCTTAATATATTATCAGCAGCCCCATAAACAAATTTTTTAGCTAATAAACTTCTTTTATCATAATCACTATAATGCATAACCTGCTGAACAAGTAAATCTCCAGAAACTAATTTTTCTCTAGGATAAAAACTTCCAGCATAAAATTCATAATAATTAAAAAAATGAACACATATACCCATTTGTGATAAAAAATTAAGCAGTTTAGTATTTATTGTTACTTCAGAAAAAACATAAATATCATAAATCACTTCTATAGGCAAATCTCTTTTTTCTCCGCTTGATTTTACAAACTGCAAAGTATTGTCTTTTCTTTTAAGCTCTCCGCTTGAAAATAAATAATAAGATTTACTCATAAAAATAATTCCTCCTATATGTAGCAAAACTCATAATAAGCACATTTTTTACATGCTCTTATATTTATAGTTTCTGGAATATCATTACTTTTTATAATTTTGTTTATAAGTTCAATCCGCTCTAAAATATTTTTATTATCATCTTCTTCAAGTAAAACTTCCTCTTTGTATCTTTTTGAAGGAATATTTAATTCTCCTTTTATATCTTCAAATCCACGCTGCTTTAATATGAATAAATAATATTTAATTTGATTAATGGCCATTTGTTTTTCTTTATCTGATTTTTTTATTTCATGCACAATATTATCTTTTAAAAAATCAATATTTACTTTATTATCTATCATAAAATTATGCTTTTGATTTGTATAAGTATTTTCATCAATAAACTTTCCAATCTGTACAAGCTCGCTTTCAGATTCAAAAGATAAGTTATGATAAGAAAGCCATACTTTTCTCATACATAAAAAACTATAAGAATAAATTGTACCTGTAACATAATTTATATTTTCATTATTCATAATTTATAAAAACCTGCTGTCAATATCAGCCTCATCATCTATATCATTTGACAAGCCCATATCATTATCATATTTTAACTGTGTTATATAAATATGGTCTAGTTTGTCATTTGAAATTTTGATGTTGCAGTATTTATTAAAATAATAATGAACACCCATAGTGTATTGCATTATATCTTCTAAAATATTTAATTTATCTTCACCGAAACTATTATCATATTCTTCAAATATTTTATTTTTTTCTAATTCTCTGTAAAATTTTTGAGGCATTACAGTTATGCTGTTAATATTTCTAAACTGTTCTCTTGCTTCTTCCTGCTTTAATCCGTTAATTGGAAAATTGGTAAGTGTATTAATATTTTCTTCTATAGTTTTATAATAATTGCTTTCATCTTGTTTTAATTTATCTACATCATAAACTTCATTAATATATTTTTGCTTATCCTCTTCTAAAAATATTTTATTATCATATTCTTTTATACTTTCAACAGAATATTTATATATTTGACTTTCATATACATGAGGAACACCTATTTTGGTATTATAAATAAATATATTAGGTTCATTTTTATTATATATTCTGTCTCTGTAAACTCTCCCCATTCTCTGAAGCAGACTGTCAGCTGATGACATATCAGTATGAAGCTCATCAAAATCTATATCCAAACTTGCCTCCACTATTTGAGTTGATATCCATATTCCGTAAATTTCTTCTCTTTTATTAATATCATTAGGAGCGAATTTTTTTATTTTCTCCTCTTTTTCTTTTCTCTCTTTCATTATAAATCTTGAATGAAGGAGATCAATTTCAATATTTTTATTTTCTTCTTTAATTAAGTTTTCTAATTTTTTATAAACCGTTTGAGATTGTTTTACCGTATTGCATATAACTAAAACTTTTTTATTTTTTGCACTTTTTAATATTTTCTCATAATCAAATTCTTTTTCATCGATAAGCTTTATAAAATGTCTTTTGATTGTATTTCCTTCTCTGTCTTTTTTATAAAAAGTTTTTATTTCTGCTAAATTTTCTTTTCCTATAGTTTTTTCTAAAAAATGACTTACTATTGGAGGAAGAGTTGCTGTCATTATTAAAAATTTACCTCCCAAATCATTTACAACTTTAAGGCCAAAAATTAAAAATGCTATAATATCGGGACTGTATGACTGTATTTCATCAATAATTAATTTGCTGTATTTCAAAGTAGCCGGAAATTTTTCTGTACCTAAAGATTTAAACACAAAATAAAAAAGCTGATCCACTGTGCATATAATCATAGGATAAACAAAATGTCTTGTTTCTATATATTTAGTATTATAATCATCTTCTTTTTCTTTTTTCATCATCATTTTAGAATCAGAGTGAAGAAAACTTATTTTATTTTTTTCATAATAATTATTTTTTATTCTCTCATAAATAGCATTAATTGATACTTTAAGAGGAAGCGTATAAAAAGTTTTTGACTTACCAGCCCAAAGCAAAGCCCCTTCAGTCTTGCCTATTCCAGTAGAAGCTATGACAATAACATTTTTATCCTGATTATCTAGCATATATTTTTGGCATTCATTGATATTAGAATAAAACTCTTTAATTTTATTTTCAATATTTTCTTTAGGATCAAAAGGCTCAAGCTCTAAAGCATCAATCCCCATTTGTTTTTTATTATACAAATAAGTACTTGCGGCATAATCAAGCTTGTTTAACATTCCTTTCACAACAATAAATTTCAGCCAGAAATCATATACATATTTTGGTTTTAATTGAAATATATTATTTATTATTTTGTTATTTATAGTGCCATCAGATGAACAGTATTCTATTCCATAATTTTTACCATTAATTTTTAAATCACTTTCTATTATTCTTTCAAATATTTCGCTATCTTCTAAATCGAATTCTCTATTATGATGATTGTATATTGAAGTTGTGAGTATTTCTAAATCATGATAATCAAAGTTGTATTTTTTACTCAATTCATCCTCATTTATAAAACAGCAGCTTAGTATACCATGTGGAATGTTTTTTATGTTTTTATATTCTTTATAAAATTTTTCAAGATTTTTATTTTCTTCAAAATGCATATTGCTTTTTTTATACATATCTTTTTGAAATCTATAATTAACTTTTCCTAAATCATGCATTTCACAAGCAACTTTTATTAAATCAATTTCTTTTTGTTCAAATTTATTTTTATACTTTGATAGGAAATCTTCAAATAAATCTATTAATCTTTTTGTATGTACTTCTAAGGATTCAGCATTATAGTAATTTTTTTTAGAAGATTTAGCTAAATATTTATTTTTGTTCATATATTTTAATCCCAGAAAATTATGCTAAAAATACTCCTGTATTTTCTTCAGGATCTTTATATACATTTTTAGCAAATCTTATTTTGTTGGCTCTTTTTTTTATGTATTTTACTTTTACTTTTTCTTTCCATTTTCTTGTGCCAGATGAAGTATCAAATACTTTATTAAGTAAATATACTGTTCCTGTTGTGTTATCTTCTTCTCTAAAATATTCTAAAGGTATATAGGCATCGTATTTAATATTTGTAATGTTTGTTTCTTCTATATCAATAAATTTGATTGTATTTGTATGAATACATAAAATATCTTCATGACGACCTAAAGCAGGATATACATAAGGTCTTTTTAATCCGTTTAATATAGTATCAAATAAATCATCATTTTCTGGTACTATGTGAATAAGTAAATTAACATCTATCAGTAGTTCTGATACTCCTGTACCTCTAATTAATCCAGTTTGTTTATTTTCATTCTTATTTAGAATAGCGAAATAATCTCTATCGCTTTCACATTTATCAGGAGTAAAAAAATATCTTGTATATAAATCAGTATTAATACTTTCACTTATTCCCTGAATACTTAATTTCATAGGCATATATTCACCATTTTGACAATTACAAATTTTATGTATCATACCTATTACACTGGAATATGGAGGAAGTTTAAAAGTTTCTTTGAAATCGAAACTAGCAGGACGTCTATAATTAGGCATATTTTGATAACATTCAAATTTAATGGCTTTAAGTTTATTGCTCATAGTATTTATCTACCTCTTGGCATAAATAGTCAATTACATCAGATACACTTACGGCATTTAATTCTGTTTTTATTTCTTCAGTATTTGAAAATATTGAATCTATTATTCCACATTTCGTTTTATTTTTTATTTCTTCATCAAGTTTTAAAACATCTTTTATAGTTTTTATTTCCAAATTATTTTTATTAACTTTTAATCTGTTTTCAAAGAAAGGATTTTTTATATTATAAACTCCTCCTATTATGAATATAGGACTTAAATTTTCTCTCCTTCCTCTTATATCTCTGTATAAGAACTTTAATACATTTAATAAATCTTTGATTCTTTTTGCTTTTTCTTTATTATCTATTGCTATTTCTTCTATATCTGGTTCTTTCCCTTTATTAATTTTTTTTACTACTTTATCAATACCAACTTTATCTAAATCTATAGTTACAGTATAGGTGTAATATGATCTATGTATTTCATTTTGAACTAAGGCATTATCAAAATCAGCTCCTCTTTTTTTAGCAATTCCCATATTATTGAGAAAATCTAAATCAGAATTGTAACTTTCTAAAGCAACCGCATTACTTAATCTAACAACTGCATTTCTAGTATTTGAAGAACCATTCACACTATTCTTTCCAGTTTTCATATATCCAAATAAATCTATTTCTGGACTTTCTTTTATAGATGTATTCATTTCAAATTGTACAACTTTATCAGCATTAGAAACTTTTGTATTGTCCCATTTTAACTGTTCTATTATGTTATATCTTAATGCCTGTCTTGATATATAACTGTAACTGTTTCCATCTCCTCTGCTTAATCTTTTTAATGCTGAAAAGTTATTAGCTCCTTCTCCATAATTTGCACTTTGTGCATCAAAAATAATACTTAATGTTAATCCTTTATTTTCCATTATTCTTCTCCTTCATTGTTATTTTCTTGATTTTCTGTTTTATCATAAAAAGCACCTTTAAGACCGAAAATATAAGCATTGCCTATATTTTTGAAATCTTCATCACTTATAAAAATTCTGCTTAATATATTTGGTATTGGTAAATTAAGACCAGTATAAAGTCTTGCTATATTAGTAGAAAATAAATTTACATTTGATGTACTTACAGCATTTATTAACTTATATACTAATCCTCTTAATTTATTATCAGCTTCTTCATTATTTTTTTTATCATCGGTTTCAATATTACTATTTTTCTTAATTATCTCTTTTCTAACATCATACCCTGATTTACAGGCTATGTGTGCATAATTAGTTTTTTCACTCATATTATTCTCCTTTAAAGTTTCTTTTGCTATTTGTATTTTTAATATGTTAAATATTGTATTTATAGAATAAAATATTTTATTATTATTTCCTTCTTGCTTGTTATCAATATTTTTTAGCAATGTTAATATTAAATTATATTGATTTCTATTATTTAAAATATTTTCTATACACTCTTTATAAATATTTAATGACTCATCTTTGCCGTATTTAAGATAACTTTTTGATATTTTATTTAAATATTTATCAGAATTTTTTATAATTTTTAATGTATCTTTTGAAATTGTATTAAATGAATATTTTGTACTATCTCTTATTATTACTTGTATAGAATCAAGTTCTTTAGTTTTTAGTTCTAAAGCTCTATTAATCATTGTATTATATGCAACGTAATTAGCAGTATTATTATCTGATTCTTCCTCTGCTTTTAAAGGACTGTTCATAGATATTATGGAATCTATGCTGTCATTATCATTTATAAATGCCATTATATTTTTTATATTTATAAATCCTATAGGGGCACATGAGTAAATCATATAGCATATCGGACAAATGAATACATCAGAATTGCAATTCCAATAAACAGAACTTTTCCTTTCTTTTGCAATTCCAATATCTATTAAAAAAGCCATATCTAAATCTCTATTAGTATTTAAATTGCATATTATACATTTATCATTATAATTGTTTTTGTTATTTAATTGGATTACATATTCTTTAATTTTAATATAATAGTCATTTATTGGTTTTATCAAATCTGTATTTTTTTGTATGTAATGTCCATTAATAGAAGGGTTATATCTTAAAAAATATATATTGCTAAATATTAGACTAAATTTATCATAAAATATATTGGATATATATAGATAATATCTTAACTTTTCATTACTATTTATATATAAAACTATTTCTTTAAAGTTATTTTCTTTATTGTTTTTATTGGATTGATAATTTGATAATAATTCTTTTATTTTATTATCTTCTAGTGTATCGGCTATAGTAATCAAAGTTGTTCTTTTTAAAAAATTATCATATTTTTTTAAACTTTCTGAATCTGTTTTATTTGTATTTAATATTTGATATAAAGTAGTATTCTTATAAAATTTATTATAAATAGTTTTTAAATAGTATTTTGGAAAATCTAAATCTAATAAAAATTGTTTATTAACATATAGAGTTTGACCTTCAAAATAGTAATCTTTTTTGTCTTCTAAACTTTCGCCTTTTTTAGCTTTTGATTCTTCCAGCACTTCAATAAATCCAACAACTCCAGCATTGAAAAGAAAAGTATCAAGATTAATTTCAAAATATTCGTTTTCAAGTTTATTGTTTTGGTTGTCTTCTAAATTTAGTTCAAGCTGATTAGATTCTTTTGTTTTTGCCATAATAAAAATTCCTTAAATGTTAAAAATCATAAAACCTCAAATAATCCGAAACCCTCGCTTCGTCTGCTTCCTATTCCTGTTTTGTATAGATTGTTTAGCAGAGTGATGTCGCCTTCCAAACAGAATTTTCCAAAAGAGGCACTTATTAAATTTTCTTTGAATGGAACTACCGTTGTTTTTGATTCTTCCTGTATAATATTGCCATCACTGTCAATCATTCTTACAGGAGTTAATTTTATTTCAGAGCTTTCAAAATTAAACTCTTTAGCAATTCTTTCTACTGACTGATTTAATAGTGAATTAAATTTTTCATCTTTGAACGTTAAGTAAGTATCTTTATTTGTTTCTCTGTTATGATTTCTCAGTATTAGAGGGCTTAAAAATTTTATTAATATTTTATTTTTGTTGATAACTTTCTCATTTTGCATTGTTATTTTTCTTAATGTCATTACAATACCGCTTTTTGTGTTTTCATCCTTAGGATATTTTTTATTAAGCATGCTGTTGAAAGAGTTATAAAGTTCAATGAAAATTTTATTATCAAATATTGATAATGTTACATCTATATATGTTTTATCATTATCATTTTTTGCAATTTCTATGTTATTATCATTGATTTTAGCATCAGGTAAAAATACTCCGAATGTAAATGCCTTCATTTTTGCATTTTTATTATAAATGTTATCATAAGTACTTTTATAATTTTTTTCTAATGCATGTTTAATAAAGCTTATAATTGTTAATCTGTATTCTTTGTTTATAATATTGCTTTCTAATTCAAAATTAAGATTTATACGCATAGAATGTCCTTATACTGTATAAAGATATGTAGTTATATTTAAATAATATAGTAAAAAGAGATACTATTGTCAATGAAAATTAGAATTTTTTATAAAAAAATATAGTGTAAATATTTATTCTTTTTTTTGAAGAAAAAATTATATTTTATTGTAAGATATAATAAACAATATATAGTTCTTAATTATCAATTATGATGGCATTCATTATTATGGTGATGATGATGTTCTTCTTTATGCTTTATATTATCTCTGTAAACAGGCTGAAACTCTTCTCTTAAAAGTTTTCTATTTAAATCTTTACCAATAAACACTATTTCAAGTTCATCATTTTCATTAGCTCCGGTAACAGCATACCTATCACCAACAATATCATATCTTAAATAATTATTTCCGCATTTAATAAAGCCTTTAGATCTGGCAACAAATCCGAATCTTCCATGTACAATATCTTCAAGCAAAGTCATAAATTTATTTTCATTTACAACAGAACATCCTTTCATGCTTATAGAATCAGGCATTTCTTCATTTTTAGAATTTTCTAATTCTTTTACAGCATACTTTTCATCTAAAAAAGATTTTAAAATACTCTCCCACCAATCTTTACTTTTATTGGAATAATGTTCATCCAATATTTCTATATTTTCTAACGATACATTGTTTTTTTTGATTAAGAATTGTATTTTTTTTATAAGCTCTTCTGTTTCATATTTTTCTTTAGACTCCATTTTTGAAATTATTATTTTTGAAGTATTTAAAATTTGATCAACATAAATATCATCATAAGAGTTAACAAAAGAATCAAAAGCATTTCCATCTATAATAGTTATAGGTTTAAGAAGCATAATTCTGTCATATTCAATCTGCTTTATATTGTTTATTATATTACTAAGTTTAGCAACACCTGTAGGCTCAACTATCAAATACTCAGGATCTAAAGAGTTTGCTATAGTTAAAATAGAACTTGCAAAATCTTTTTTCATTGTGCAGCATACACATCCTTCTGTAAGCTCCCAAATATTCATTCCTTCATCTTTAAGCATATTAGAATCTATATCAACATCTCCGTATTCATTTTCCATTACAACAAAATCTCTTTTTGTCTTATTAGCCATTTCTTTTATTAGAGTAGTTTTTCCTGCTCCTAAGAATCCGGAAACTATAAGTATTTTCATTTGATATGCTCCTAATAACCATTATACTTTTATTATATAATAGTTTATTTATTAAATCTAGTTTTAATTTATATATTAGAATTTTATATTTTTTATGATATACTAAAAATAAAAAAATTAATAAAGAAATGTATATGGAAAACAAAAAGACTTATTATTCTTTTTCAGATTATGTAAAAAATAAATTCGGAGTTAAAGTAGGTAAAATTTCTATAGATACAGATTTCGGATGTGCACATAAAGCAAATAACGGAGGATGCAGATTCTGTAATTTAAATAGTTATAAACCTCCTTATGTGATAGAAGAAAATATTGATAGCCAATGGATTAATGGGGTAAAAAATTATAGAAATAGATATCAGAAATTTTATGCATATTTTCAGTTAGGAACTCCATTATCTCCATTAGCCTCAAAAGAATCATTAATGTATGCAAATAAACTTATTCATTTTGAAGACTGTGTAGGTCTTATGTTTGGGGCTAGAAGTGATATGATTGAAGAGAATGTATTGAAAGAACTCAATGATTTATCTGTTTCATTCAATAAAGAGATTTGGCTTGAAATGGGGCTTCAGTCATCTAATGAAGAAACTTCAAAATTTATAAATAGAGGACATGATTATAACTCTTTTGCTGAAATGGTTAATCATATAAAAACAGTTTATCCGAATCTAATAATATGCACACATGTAATATTCGGTCTTCCAAAAAGGTTGATTGAAGATAAAAAACTTATAGAACTTGAAACTAAAGATGATATGCTTAAAACAGTTAAAGATATATCTATTCTTAAAGTAGATGCTGTTAAATTCCATCAGCTTGATATAGTGAGAGGTTCTTATTTTGAAAAACTTTATAATGAATACACTTTTCCAACTATAGAAGAAGATTTTTATATAGAACTTATGTCGGAAGCATTATCAATAATTAGAAATGATATAATAATTGCACGTTTGGTAGGCGATAGTTTGGGAGATACTTTAATAGCACCAAAATGGAAAAAATCTAAAGGTGAAATACTTAATCTTATAACAAAAAGAATGCTTGAAAGAAATATTATTCAAGGGAAGTAGAATGTCATATTGAAAAACATCGATAAATTGATTATAATATAAAGAACACTATTAATTAAAAAACTTAATATCATTTTCTGATATTATAAAATACTATGGAGACATTAAAATGAAATTCGTATCTTTCGTTGAATGGAATAATACCGAATCTGTAGGTATCTTAAGTAAAGACGGCAGCAAAGTAATAGCTATAAGTGAAATAATACAGGATTTTAAAGTATCCGAAAATCCAATGATTCAGTTAATTAAAATGATGAATGATGATATACTTAATAAATTAAAGCATGCAGAAGAAAATTTTACTCATGCTTATTCTATAGAAAATGTTCAAATACTTTCTCCTATAAGAAAACCTATACATGATATTATATGCGTAGGTGTTAATTATAGCGATCATTTAGGAGAGATAAAAAAAGATATGAAGGATTTTAAAGAAGTTAAAGCTCCTGTTTATTTTTCTAAAAGAGCTTTAGAGATTATAGGACTTGGAGATAAAATTAAAGCAAGATTTGATTTAGATGAATGCCTTGATTATGAGGTTGAGCTTGCAGTTATCATAGGAAAAACAGCAAAAGACATAGAACCTGATAAAGTACAGGATTATATATTTGGATATTCTATATTTAATGATATATCTTCAAGAAATATACAAAAAGATCATTCGCAATGGTATAAAGGTAAAAGTTTAGATTCATATTCGTCTATGGGACCATGTATAGTTTATAAAGATGATTTAAAACTTCCTTTAAAACTAAATGTTAAAAGCATTTTAAATGATGAAGTAAGACAGTCTTCAAATACAGAATATATGATACATGATATAAATTATTTAATTTCTGATATATCAAAAGGTATGACATTGGAGGCTGGGGATATAATTGCAACAGGCACTCCTGGAGGTGTAGGAATGTCTTTTGATCCTCCTAAATATATGAAGCATGGAGATAAAATAACATGCTTTATTGATGAAATAGGGGAGCTTGTAAATTTTGTAGATTGATTATTTTTTCTTAAATTGCTTGATAAAATTCCGCAACTACCTTATTATTGCACACACATTATTATTTAAGGAGAATGAAGTATAATTTATGAATATATTTACTTTTACAAATAAAGGTGCTAACACAAAAATAAATACAGATACTATTTTGTTTAACAGCGAGGCAATATCAGGAAATCCTATTATAATTAGCGAACAGAATAATTATTCTCATTTTTTAAATGGTATAGAAGGTATTGCGGTTTCTCTTTTATCAGACGGACTTGGAGATACATTTGCTTCAAAGTTGGCAGTTAATATATATAATGAAAATTTTTTAGATTTGCTTGAACTTGTAGGCGAGCAAGAAGTTATGAATTGGATAATACATAACTTTATTAAATTAGAAGTTACAGCTTCAAGAGAATCTGCAAATGATAAGGAAAAATCTATGGCAGGTGCTTCTATTGCCGGAGTTTTATATCATAAATTTGCAGGAGCATTTGTATTTAATGCAGGGGATTCAAAAGTTTTTGCTTCAGATAATAAAAGAGTTATTCAAATAAGCAGAGATCATATTGTAGGAAACGCTTTAGAAAATTGTGCATGTGCCGGAGGCGGACATTATATTACTATTGAAGGAGCTAGAAGAAATAGAAGACATAATTACTTTATAGCTTCTAATTCTATGATTGATCTTTTATCAGAAAAGTACGAAAATGCTGAAGCTGGAATTAATGATATAATGAATTCTTCAAATACAGAAGAAGCTTTAAATAAATTAAAAAAATTATCAGAAGCAAGCAATGATAATATAAGTGCTATAGGATTATTCAATTTATTTGAGTAATAAGCAAGGATTAAATATGCAGGGAAAAGGAACTATAAGATCAATACCGATGCTTCTTGCTTTGAATGTTGTAACATGCGGATTATATTATATTTATTGGATATATCAGACTTCTTATGAAATAAAACGTTTTACAGAAAAAGATAATTTGTATCCAATTATAGATGTACTTTTAGGAATAGTTACATGCGGGCTTTATTTCAAGTATTGGTATTATAAATATGGAAAAATAGTTTATAAAGAAATGCCTTTGAAAGTTGGAATGAATAATACAGAAGATAAAACTTTAGCTCTTGTAATTATAGATATTGCAGTTTTTTTGATTTACTTTTTTAATTTGATATTTAATTCTGCTGCTATTCTTATAGCTTATTCTCATGTTGAATCAGTATCAGATTATATGGGACTTTTAGGTAATTATTTTAGGCTGCTTCCTTTAGGGTTAATATATTCAGTAAATATATCATCTCTTATAATGCAGGATAAACTTAATAATATTTGGAAAAAAGCAGATTAAATATTATTTATATAAATTTTCATTTTTTAATTCGCTTGAAGCAAAATTTCTTAAATAGCTTTGTACTATTTCTAAATCTTCCATAGTATCTATGCCGTGTATGAATTTTTTTGTTTCAAGCACCTTTATTTTCATTCCATTATAAAGCCATCTAAGCTGTTCTAATCTTTCTATATTTTCGTATTCGCATTCTGGTAAATTTTCTATTTTTAGAAGTACATCTTTTCTAAAAGCATAAACTCCAATATGCTTATAATATTTAACCTCTATATTTTGATCAAATCTTTTATGCGGTATAGTAGCACGTGAAAAATACATAGCATAATTATTTATATCGCAAACTACTTTAACAGCGTTTTCATCTTTTATTAAAGGGCTTTCATCATCAATTTTAGATTTTATAGTAGCTATATCAACATTTTTATCTTCAAAAGAATCTATAATAGGATTTAATATAGTTTCATCTATTAAAGGTTCATCACCCTGCACATTAATTACTATATCGCAGTCTATCTTTTTAGCTACTTCAGTTATTCTTGAAGTTCCAGAAGTATGTTCTGAAGAAGTCATTACTGCCTTGGCATTATTTTTTTCGCATATATCCATTATTTCTTTTGAATCTGTAGCTATTATACAATCATCAATTTTTTTAACGGATTTTACATTATCATAAACATCTATTATTATAGGTTTTCCTAATAGTTCATAAGTTAATTTTCTAGGAAATCTTGTAGAACCATATCTTGCTGGTATTATGGCAACAACTTTATTTGACATATTATTTGCCTCCTAATGTATCTGCTGATATATCTTTTAATTTCGATTTAAATTCTTCTATATTTTTTGATTCTAATAATACAACAGGATACATAGTCATTCTTGATATTTTGGTAAACAATGAAAGAAGATTAAGATATTTATCATTGCTGTTTTTGTTAGTTAAAAACATAATAAGCAAGTGTACCGGTTTTTTATCAAGAGAAGAATAATTAAGTCCCTTTTTTGAAATAGCAAATATAATATCATTATCTTCCACTTCGTTAGTTCTTACATGCGGAAAAGCAACTCCATATCCCAATCCGCTGCTTATTATATCTTCTTTTTTATACATAGCTTCTATAGTTTGTGCTATGTTTATTCTTAATCCATTAGACTCAGCATATATTAACATTTCGCTAATAGCTTCATCTTTATTAGTTGCTTTTAAATCTAAAATTACATAGGATTTATCTATATATTTTGTTACCTCATTTAATGAAATCATATATTGCCTTCTTTTAATTAAATATTAAACCTCAACATTAAAGTTATTTTTTAAATATTCTTTCATAGTATATTTTTTTTGTATAAGTTCTAAAGTAATATTTAAAGGGTATATTGTATTATATTTTTTAAAACTTATTCCTATAGATTCATCATCTAAATCTATTCCTCTTGAAACAACCCAATTTCCATTAAAGTTCATTCTTATTACTTCACCTATATAGGCACTTATAGAAAATATAAAATTTCTGTTATTATCATTTTCTAATACTAATCTTAGTTTTTCTTGAAAAAATTTGTCTATTTCTAATAAGCTTTTTAATGTATAATCAGTGTGATATCCTTCACGCATTAAAAAATTGCTTATCCAATTAGACGATCTTGAAAGTTCCTCTTGCGGTAAGATATATTTTGACATAATGTTTATCCTTATATTTAATATATATTTTTTTTATAATATGTCAAATTTATTTTTATATAATATGACTTTTAGAAAAACTATATCATATATTTACAAATATTTTTATTTTTTTGTGATAATAAATTATATGAAATAATGGATGTTTATATATTAATGTGTAAAAATCGCGACATATAAAACATTTTTTATTAAAATATGATATTTTTAATTATGAAATAAGTATATGATATATCAATATTTATCATAATGTTATAATTGTATGATAAATTTATTATAAATTATGCTTGCAGAAGTTTTAATCTTTGATATACTTTACTATATTAAAATTTATGAAATGGAGAGTATATGCTAAAGAAAGTTGTCTCAAATATCTTAAAGGAAGCATTAATTGATTATTTGAAGGGTACAGATATAAAAGAAGTTGATTCTTATATAGAGATTGGGTATGCCTCAGACAACAGGTTTGGTGATTATGCTTGTCCTGTTGCTATGCGTTTGTCTAAAATATTAAAGAAAAATCCTATGGAAATTGCAGAATCTATAGTAGAAAAAATTGATAAAAGATTTTTTGAAAGGGTAGAAATTGCTAAGCCTGGATTTATAAATATGACATTATCTTATGAATATATAAATGATTGTATAAATGATTTAATAAATAATGATAATTACGGCAGAAACACAGTAGAAGAAAAAAAGAAAATAATGGTTGAATATGTAAGTGCAAATCCTACAGGTCCTTTGCATATAGGTCATGGAAGATGGGCTGCCATTGGAAGTGCTTTATCAAATATTCTTAAATATGTAGGACATGAAGTTTATCAGGAATTTTATGTTAATGATGCTGGAGAACAGATTACCAAATTGAATGAAAGTGTTCAGGCTGTAAGAGAAGGCAGAGAAATTCCAGAAGACGGATACCATGGTTCATATATATATGAGTTAGCAAAGAAAGAGGGAAATCCTAAAGATTTAATATTAGAAGATCAAAAAAGACTATTAGAAAGATTTGGAACTTATATGGATAATTATGCTTCCGAACTTGCTATACGTGAAAGCGGCGAATTAGAAAAAACTATGGATTTCTTAAAAGAAGAAGGATTATTATTTGAGGAAGATAATGCTTCTTGGTTTAGAAGTACAAAATATGGTGATGATAAGGACAGAGTAGTTAAAAAAAGTAATGGAACATATACATATTTTGCTCCAGATATAACTTATCATAAAAACAAAATAGATAGAGGATATAAAACTTTAATAGATATATTGGGTGCTGATCATCATGGTTATGTTCCTAGAATTACTGCGGCAGTTAGAGCGGTAAGTAAAGATACTGCTAGCTTAAAAGTTATATTAGGTCAGTTGGTAAGGCTTTACAGAGGGAATGAGATTGTAAGAATGAGTAAGAGAACAGGAGATATGATAAGTTTAGAGGATGTAATAGATGAGATAGGAGTTGATCCTACAAGATACTTCCTTCTTATGCGTTCCTATTCTAGTTCTTTAGATTTTGATTTGGAGCTTGCTAAAAAGAAGGACAATGATAATCCGGTTTATTATGTTCAATATGCTTATGCTAGAGTTTGTAATATATTTTTCAAACTTAAAGAAAAAAATCTTTCCTATAATGAATCTAAAGGTTTCGATATAGAAAAAATAGCGAATGAAAGTTCTTTAAAATTAGCTAAAATACTTCTTAGATTTCCAGATGAGATTTATGAATCTTCAAAGTCTTTAGAAGTTTATACTATTCTTAATTATACTTATGATGTGGCAAGTGCTTTGCATAAGTTCTATTATGATAATATAGTATTAGAAGAAAATGAGGCTATAAGACAGGAGCGATTAACCTTAGTTAAGGCAGTTAAAAAGGTATTAGGAATATGTTTTGACATAATAGGAATATCTAAAATAGAAAGAATGTGGCTTGATGAATAATAAAAAATATTCAAAATATAAAGGGACTCAATAATTTGAGCCCCTTTTTTATTATTAATAAATTATATTAATTATTTTCATTCCATTGAGTTATAGCATCATCATTAGATAATTCTGCTATAGAGTTTTTATTAAATGTAGGTTCCCTATGTTCTTTTAATTTACTAACATAATGTCTTGCAAGCAAATAAACAGGCTTATTAAGTATTACTATAATTATTATGTTAAGCAATGCCATAAATCCCATAAACATATCTCCTGCTCCCCATATAGTTTTGAAATCAGCTAATGATCCAGCGAATACCATGGCTATTGTCATAAGTCCTACTATTATATAAGAAATTGTATTATCTTTTAAAGCAAAAGCACCTGTTTTGATATAGAAGAAATTACCAAGTATAGAACTATATGAGAAAAATAATATACATACTGTAATAAAGTAAGAGCCAAACTTTCCTAAATGTGATTCCATAGCATATTGAAATAAATTAATACCTTCAATATCTTTTACTACCTTCATAGCTTCCGGAGATAATAAAAGTATAAATCCTGAAATTGAACATATTAATAAAGTGTCAGTAAATACAGAGAACATTTGTATAAGTCCCTGTTTACATGGATGAGAAGAATGAGCGGCAGCTGCAGCATGAGGAGCACCTCCCATACCTGCTTCATTAGAGAATAATCCTCTTTTTAATCCATTAGAAATAGTTGTTCCTATAGCACCTCCAAAGAATGCTGATGGTTTGAATGCTTGTACAAATATACTTTGAAATACAGAAGGTACAGATGTAATATTAGTAAAAAATATATAAAGACCTATAAGTATATAAGGTATAGCCATAACAGGAACTATAAATACGCATGCATGAGTTATAGTATCTCTTTTTTTAGAAAATAATATTAATCCAGTAATAACTATCAATGCTATAGCTGTATATAAATAAGGAATATTATATTTTGATAAAGCATTTGATATAGTATTAGCTTGAACTCCATTAAATGTTGTATAAGTAAATATCATACATATAGCAAATAAAGCTGCTAAAATTGGTTTTTTTAATCTGCTTTTAATATAGAAAGAAGCTCCTCCTATAAATTTGCCTGATGAATCTTTCTCTTTATAAAGCTGTGCTAATGTACTTTCTGTAAATGCTAAACTTCCGCCAAGTACAGCCATTATCCACATCCAAAATAAAGCACCAGGTCCTCCTGCAGAAACTGCAGCCATAACTCCTGTAATATTTCCTGTTCCTACTCTTGAAGCTGTGCTTATACAAAAACTAGCAAATCCTGAAACACCATCTCCTTTTTCATGGGTTGATAATAAAAGTTTTAATGCATGTATTGAATGTGAAACTTGTATACCTCTTAATCTTAATGTGAAAAAAATTGAAACCGCAAAAAATACTGCTAACAGCAAATACCCATACATTACCCCATTTGTTGTGTTAATTATTAGATTAATAATTTTCATTATACTTATCCTGTTTTTATTTATTTTTAATTGTCATTATACAATAATATTTATTTTTTTAAATTATATTTTTATTTTATTAATTAAAACTTTCTAATATTTTTTTTACTTCATTACGTTTTTTTATGTATTTATCATACATAACAGCATCAGGTTTAATATTGTTAATGATGTATAGTTTATAATTAACAGCATCAAATAATTTTGTATAATAAATTTGAGCGTTATATTTATCACCTAAATTATTATATATTTCAGCCAATTCTTCTAATACTTCATCATCATTTTTATCAATATTAATAATTTTTTCTAAATATTCTATTACTATATTTCCGTTTTTATTCATATCTCTTTTCAATAAATAAACAGCATCCTTTATTACATCTGTATCTTTATCATAAATATTTATAGACGTTTCATAGTATTTTGAAGCATTTTTATAATCATTTTTTAATATGTATGCATCAGCAAGTTTATAATAGTAATAGTAATTATTTTTTAATTCAGCTGCTTTATAATAATTTTTTATACTTGAATCTATATCCTCTTCGGAAGCATTAACTTTATATTTAGTATAATATAAACATCCAAGAGCATATAAAGAATAATGATTATTTTTACTTAAGTATTTATTTATATTATCAACAACAGTGTTTATGCTTTTTAAGTCATCTCCTTTGATCATTAAATACTCTAAATAATCTATATTAAAATAAATATTGTCCTTATAAAAATTAAAAAATACCTCATATAGTTTAGCATCATCTGATTGATAATCATTAATTATATTATTTACTTTTTGAGTGTAATATCCTATAAGAGAGGTATATTCATTTTCTTCTATAGTTTTTAAACTTGCTGATACAGAAGAATAATCATATATATCTTTAAGTATTTGATTAACAGCTTCAAATAAATTTTCTTCTTTTGCAAATACATTTCTTTCAAGCCATTCTCTTGGCTTTTCTTTATTAAAAATTACATAATTAATTATAAATCCATTTTGGTATTGATAAATATCATAAGTAATTGATATATCAGCACTATTATTTAATGTTAATTCTTTTATCCTTGATTTTATAGTTTTATAATCGTTTTCTTTTATAAATTTATTAGGCAGTATATCAATATTGAAATATAAGAATATATTTTTTTTTAATAAGTCATTTACAGCATACAGCATATAATTTGCAGAATAATCTGTTTCAAAAATAATTATTCTTTTTTGAGAGAATGCTGAAATATAGAATATAATAAATACTATCAAAATCTTTTTTATCATAGGTAAATAATATACAATATAAATCTTTAAAAATCTATATAAATATTTATCTAATCTTGTATTTTATTTATTAACATTATATTATTAGTAAAAATTTATTATATGGAGATTATAATTATGATCTTAGACGGAAGAGAGTTGTCAAAAGGAATTAAAGAAAATATTAAGAAGAGGGTAGAAGAGCTTGATAAAAAGCCAAGGATAGATTTTTTATATTTTGAAAATGATAAATCTACAGAAGTATATTTTACAAGAGCAAAAAAGCAGGCAGAAAGTGTAGGAATGACAGCATCTCTTCATAATCTTCAAGAGAATACAACAGAGGCTGATTTTTTAACATTAATAGAATATTTAAATAAAGAAAAAGAAACAAGCGGAATAATAGTTCAAATGCCTTTGCCTAAGCATATAAGTAAAAAGAAAGTTTATGAAACAATATCTCCTGAAAAGGATGTTGATGCTATATCTCATATTAATTTGGGAAGAATATTTATGGGAGAAACTGTACTTTCACCATGCACTGCTAAAAGTTCTATTGCATTAATAGAAAAATCAGGAGTAAAAATAGAAGGTGCTAATGCTGTTGTTGTGGGAAGAAGCGAGATTGTAGGAAAACCTCTTGCTCATCTTCTGCTTCAAAGATCTGCTACTGTTACTATAGCGCATTCAAAGACTAAAAACTTAAAAGAGATTTGCAGAAATGCTGATATATTATGCGTATCTATTGGAAAAGCAGAATTTATAACTGGAGAATATATAAAAGAAAATGCTGTAGTTATAGATATAGGAATAAATGTACTAGAAGACGGTTCTTTAAAAGGAGATGTTAATTTTGAAGAGGCTTCAAAAATAGCTTCAGCAATTACTCCTGTACCAAATGGTGTTGGAAGCGTTACTGTGGCAATGCTTTTAGATAATTTGCTTTATCTTCATAGTAAATATCATTCTTAAAAATAAAAAATAATGCATGATTAATTGAAAAGTCATGCATTATTTTAATATATCAAAGAAATCATCCGGATATCCGTACATATTTACTTTTCCATTTTCATCAATTTCTATTTCAACATAAGTTCCATTTACTATATCTTCTTTTTTATATCTGTCTGTTAAAAACTCCATCATTTGATTATCAGAACCGTAAAGATGATTATTGATATTTCTTTTCTCTTCAATATATCTTCCTGATATTAGTATATCAGCATAGGACATTACACTTTTTTTACTGCTATTTTCAATTTCTTCTTTCTCATAGCCTGTATAGAGAATAATGCCTATATTTAATTCTTTTATTAAATGCAGTAATTTGATAGTTTCTTCAAGCTGATCTAAAGGCTCGCCTCCAAGTATAGTAACATTATTAATGTTATATTTAATTATTGATTCTTTTATTTGTTCAATTATTTTTTCTATGCTTATTTCTTCTCCGCCTTCAAAGCTATGCATAGAATAATTCCAGCATCCTTTGCATCTTAATTTGCACCCTTGTGTCCATATAACAAAACTGTTTCCAAATCCATAAATGCTTGAATTATTATTAATATGTGCTATACGCATATTATCTTACTTCTCTAACCAAAGTAAGCTGTATTTTATTTTCTTTTTTTACTTCCATTACTCTGTAGCCTTTTAATTTTGCCTTTTCCATAATAGCTTTTTTCTGTGATTCTATAAACTCTAGTCTTTCTCTCTCAAGTCTCTCTTTTTCTTCCTGAAGCTTTCTTTCATAAACATTATTGTAGGATACTTCTAATTTTTGCAGAAATGAAGATATTTCATTATTATAACTGTCATAGTTTAATACATATTTGCCATTAACTAATTTAAAATATCTATTTCTATATTTATGCAAAGAAGGAATATAAATTTTATCGTTTTTTAATTCATATTGATATCCGCAGTTTTTAAGTGCTTCTAAAAGTATTTCTTCATTGATAAAAGGTGTAGTAGTCTTTACTAAACAGCTCATTGAATGCCTCCTTTTAATGTATTTTTCTGCTGAATGTTAATTTTTTGATTAAATTCATCTGTTTTTTTAATTTCTTTTATGTTGGAAAGTTCGTCTAATAAGGCATTAACCTCATCTAAACAAGCCTCTCCCTTTATACCGTCAGTTTTTACATTGAGGCTTCCGTCCTCATTGATAGTTATTGTTATTCTTTCTTCTCTCATAAAGTTACTCCTATTATTGCTAGCTATAAACTCGCTTTAAATTATCCGTTTATAACTTAAAAATTATTTATAACATTAATTTATTAATTAATGTATTCGATATATTTAATATCCTCATCATCACCCATTATAAAAGCTAAAGAAGATTTATTATGCTTTTTATAATAGGCATTTCTATATATATTATTAATATGTTCTATGATTTTATTAAACTTTTCTTTATTTTCAATTGTGCTGTTAAGAATAGCATCAATCTCTTTGCATGATTTTTCATAATCTTCTTTAATAGCATGCTCAAAATTTTCTACAAGCAATAATATTTCTGTTAATTTTGCTTTACATTTACTTAAATATTCAGTGTATGTATCATCATCTATATTTGTACTAGTATTATAATACTGTTCGTCATTATTAACTTGATTAATTTGCATTTCTTTTATACTTTCATTTTTTTCTGATTTATCTGGAATATTCGAAAATAAAATTATATAATCTTCTCTAATCTTTCTAATCCTACACATAGTGAAATCCAATTTACACTGTTTTGCATATTTTCATCTAAATTATTAAATATCTTAATAAGATATTCAATTTGAAAAGCCATAATACATTCTAATATTTTTAGGAATACATATTTTTCTATTTGAGAGGTTAATTTATTATAAATTTCATTTGAAGGATAACCCATATGATGATAATCTATATAGTTTGTAATATCATAACCTATTTCTTTTTCGGTAAAAATGTATAAAAATGACTCTCTATTCATATTTAATATTACTCTAAGCATTTTTATAAACTCAATATCTTTAAACTCTTCATTCTTTTCAAACTCTTCAAAAAAATATATTCTTTTTTCTTCAGGAAGTTTATAAAGCATGTTAAGAAGTTTTTCATTATTCTTATTGTTAAAATTATATTTATATAATGTAGTAATTCGTAAAATAGCATTATCTTTTATTTCAAAAATTACTTCAGAAACTATTGCTAAAAGCTCAATTATTTTTTTATCTATAAAATATCTTAATATTCTTTTAAATCTTCTCCATTCAGAAAATTTATCTAATTTATCATTATATTGAGGAAGTATATTTTTTATTTTATCAAAATCTGAATAATCATATAATATTTCTTCAGAATTAATATTATTAAAAATAATGTCTAATAATTTCTCTCTTTTATTATCATCTAAATATTTTAAAATATTTAAAAATTCAATTTTATTTTTTTTACTTTTTAATTCATTGTATATACTTTCAAATCTTTCTTTATGATTGTCTAGCATATTTGAATAAATATCTTTTTTTTTCAAAACAAGCATTAATGCATTTTTATCTTCTTCTGAGAGAGTATTTATAAAAGTTTCTCTCTCGGTTTCTGGCAAGCTGTAATACATATCCTCATAAAAAGCCATATTAAAGAACTCCAAAATAAATATTTTTTATTATATATAATAAGACTTTATAACTCAAATTGTTTAATAAACTCATTAGCATTTATTTTCTCTATATAAATAATATCTTCTTCATCATCGATTATAAATGCAAGAGATGATTTATTATTTTTTTTATAGTATGCACTTTTATAAAGATTATTAATATAATCTATAACCTTGTTAAATTTTTCTGTAAATTCATTTAAACTTTTTGTGCCTTTCATCGTATTAAAATCTTCTTCCAAACTTCTTTTTAAATCCAAGTATGAGTCTTCATAACTCTTTCTTGAAGCATAATCAAAATCTTTTATTATATTTGCTATTTCCTCTAATTTTAATCTGCATTCATCTGCTGAAGAATTTATTTTTTCTTTAAATCTTTCTATATCTACAGTTTCTTTTTTACCTTCATCTTTTTTTACTTCTTCATTTGTTTCATTGTGATTTACAATATCATTATAATCAATAGTTGAATCTCCGTACATAATATCATTGGTTATATCGTCTATATCATCAGCTATACTATTTAAATTATCTGCTACTGTATTGGCAAGCTCTTCAATATTATCAATAAACTCCATAAAATTATAGTAGGTACTTCTGTTAGTATTGCTGAAACTGTTAAACTTATCTTTTAAATCATTAATTACTTTATCAAAAGAAGTATTATCACTCATTAATGCCTCCCAATTTTATATAATCAAGATTTTCATCATCATCCATTATAAAGCTTAATGATGATTTATTATGCTTTTTATAATAAGCGCTTTTATATAGATTATTTACATACTCTATAATTTTATTTAACTCATCAGCATTCTTTACATATTCTAAACTTTTTTCTAAATCAGTACAAGAATATTCGTAACTTTTTCTTGAGGTATAGTCAAAGTTTTCTATTAATTCTCTTATCTCTTTAATTTTATTTTTGCATTTATTAATAATATCAATACTTATATCTGTTTTTATTTCTTTGTTTTGTTTTATTTCTTTTTCTTCTTTTTTATCCTTCTCTTTTAGTACATTATTTTTGTTTATTTTTTCTGGTGCATTATTAATATTTTTTGATGATGTTCGTTTCCTTCTATATACTCTATCCGATACCCTATTTACTTTATTATTTCTCTTGTTTTCTGGTTTTTCTATTTTTTCATTTAAAAACTGCAAAGTATCTTCAAACTTTTCATCAAAGCCATCAACAGCATCAACAATAATGTCAAAAATGCTCATAAAAATACCTCAATATATTTAATTTATAATACTATTATAATAAATATCTATGACAAAAAATGACGCAGTTTTTTATTTTTTATATTTTTTAATCAAATACTTGTATTTGACCATTGTTGTAAAAATAAGATTCCAAAGTAAATATATATTTTGATTTGATGTTCATTTCACTAGCTGCAGTATCGCTTTGAGTTAATGGTATTTTTTCTAAATCATTGAAAAATATTTTTTTAGATTCATCTGTTATTTTAATATATGTAAAAAATTTTTTTCTTTCTTCTTCATAAGATAATAATTTTTTTATAGCTTTTTCATTTAAGCCTATAGTAATTGTATTGCTTGGTTTATATATGCCAAGATTTTTTTCGTATTCTATAGTTATATAATCAATAAAATGATGAAGTAAAAATTCATAAGACCAATGCGTATCGCTTAGTTTGCGGATAGAAGGCTCTAACTCAATACAGGTTAAATTTACTATATGCATGCAAATAACATTATATATGCTTGGATTATCTCTGAAATAACCATATCTTGTATACATATCATTATAGTTAAAAACTTTTTGTTCTACCAAAAATGAAGCAAAAGCACTTGCTTTTGTGTTTATACAAATAATTGTTTTTTGATTTTCATAAGTGATATTGAACTCTATATTTTTATAACTGCAAAATATCTGTTTAGTGTTTTCTTTTTTATAAGCATTAAAATCTAATTTATGCATAGTATCTAAAAAAACATTTTCATTTATATCAGTATAATCTAAATCTATATTATATCTTGAATCATATTTTCCCATTTATATTTTATCTCCTATTACTCTTATATATACTAAAAATTTTTAAGTTTACTAATTTTTTTGTTGTTCTTTTTCCCGCTGCAAAAAGAACCAAAAAGTGCAAATGTAAAATTAGTATTAAACAGTACTAATTATATTTTATATGTAGGATAAATTATTAAATTTAAGCTAAAATGCAGTCTTTTTGCTTCTTTGGGTCACCAAAAGAAGTGGGGGCTTGGGGCAAAGCCCCAGATATTAAAACAAAAATATAACTTTATTTTTTGACAAAGTATATTTCTTTAGGTATATAAAAAATTACTCACCAATAAGCTCTAGCAACTTCCTTTGTCAGTTGCTAGAGGCTCGTAATTTTTTGTTATTGCTATTCTCTTTTAATAGCCTCTGTTTTCAAGTTTTATCTGTGAACCATGCACAAAGCCATAAATTGCATCTTTTCCGTCTTTAGCATTTGGAGGCATATAATATACTTCAATCCAGTTTTTTTCCCAATCACTGAATTTACCGTGAACATCAGCTTCCAATAAAAGTCCGCCATTATTAATCATATCGTTTTTCAAAATTTTACCTATTATTTTTCCATTTGCTTTATCTCTTATATTCACATAATCATCTTTAGAATTATATTCAAGAGTACCATAATAATTTCTATTATTATAATTATCTTTAGTAAAATACTCTGTTTTAATATCTCCTAATAGTTTAAAATTTACAAGCTCTCCATAAGCCTCTCCTCCTGCTTCACCGGCTCCGTAAAAATGATAATTTCTAATTGTAACTTCAGCTCTTACAGCAGCAGCACCTAAAAATCTTTTATTTTTTAAAGGTTCTGGTAATTTTACTTTAATATTTTCTAATAAAACACCGAAATTCCATCTTCCAAATTCTACATCATCATCTAAATACTCTAGACAATATGTACTAAATAAAAAAGGCAGCCCAATATTATTATCAGGATGAAATCTTAAACCACTATAAATAACCCAACCATCACAATTATCAGTTCTTTCCAACACTCCTGTTAATGTAATTTCACCGCTAAAATAAATTTTGGAAACAGAATAAGTGTCGTCAATATTTTTAACTTTAAGTGTATTTTTTGTTACTTTACCATTATCCCTTAAAAGTTCAGAAAAATATGCCTTATCATGCTCATATGCCCATAATAAATTAATGCTTAAAAGAAATAAAATAATTTTTTTCATTGAATAACTCCTGTTAATATATATAAAAAATTACTCGCTCGCTTTGCGTGCCTTTGGCAATAAGCTCTAGCAACTTCCTTTGTCAGTTGCTAGAGGCTCGTAATTTTTTATTCTGTTGCTATGCTCTTTTAATAGCCTCCGTTTTCAAGTTT
>NZ_KI912404.1:27946-47636 GCF_000518245.1 Brachyspira alvinipulli ATCC 51933
TTTTTCAAATCCATTTCAGATGAAGCATATAAAAAAGGAAGATCTACATTATTATCAGGATAAAATCTTAAAGCAGTATAATTATTTCCCATATCATAATTATCAGATCTTTCAAGAACTCCTGTTAATGTAATCTCTCCACCAAAATAAACTATACCATAACTTTCTACATTATAGGCTTTAAGTGTATTTTTTGTCACTTTACCATTATCGCTTAAAAGTTCAGAAAAATACGCTTCAGTAGGTGGAAATGCCCATAAAAAATTAATACTTAAAAGAAATAAAATAATTTTTTTCATTGTAATAACTCCTATTATTATTATGTCACCCAAAGGGTGCCTACCCGGTCGCCTACGCTAATATAAGCCAGCAACTAAAGTTACTGGCTGCTTCGGCTCACTTTTTTATTATATGTAGTTTTCAAAATCTTGTAATTTTTTATTTTGTTGTTGTGTCACCCGAAGGGTGCCTTGCCGACACCTGCCGACACCATAGGTGGACTTCGTCGGCACGCTTCGCGAGGTGGACTTCGTCCAGCACACAGAGTGTTGGTCGGCTCACTTTTTATTAATATAATTTTCAAAATCTTGTAATTTTTCATTTTACTGTTATACCCCCTACAAGTGTATCTTGCTGCTTTTTTTATTATATATAAAAAACTTATTTTTTACTACATTCACAAGTTTTTTATTAGTTCTATATAGTTTTAATTTTTTATTATCCTTTTTATAAAACATTCACTATTTTACTATTTTATAACCGTACTCCTTTGCCATATCATTAGCTGTTTTACCTTCTTTATTTTTTATATTCACATCAGGATTTAATTTTAATATCTCATTTATAAGAGGCTCATTGCGAAGTGCTATGGCATACATTAATAAAGTGTTTCCTTTATTATCTTGGGCATTAATATCCGCACCATTAGATACTAATAACTTTATAAGTCTTATAGCTGTATCTGTCTCTTCCATTTTCTTTTGATTCATATAATTTTTTATATAATCTGTTTTGGCATGATCTCCAAACATATTCTCTGTCATTGCCTTAACATTTTCTAAAATACCAAAAGATGATATTGTATGAAATAAAGCTGTTTTTCCTTCTTTATCTTTCATATTGATATCTGCCTTTTCTGATAAACATATATCTATTATTTTTGTTTTATCAGTTTGAACTGCAAACATCAATGTTGTTACGCCTTCATTATCCTGAGCATTAATATCTGCACCTTTTTCAAGTAAGAACTTAACATGATCTTGATTTTCATAAGCTAAAGAATGCTGTATTAAAGGAGTTCTTCCGGATTTATTTTTTTTATTTATATCTGCACCATTTTTAAGTAAATAATTAACTGTTTCTGCTTTTCTAGTAAAAAACAAAGCATTAGAACCATAATTATCTGACACATTAAAATCAGGATTATATTTTTCAAATAGTTTTAACATTTCAAGTTCATCTAAAACAGCAGCCCAGAAAAATGCATTTCTTCCGTTATTATCTTTTATTTTAGTAACATCTGCGTTATGCTCTAATAAAATTTTAACAACCTCTATTTCTCCTTCTGTTATAGCATTCATTAAAGGAGTATATCCTTCTTCATCTTGAACATTAATATTAACTTTATCAATTAATTCTTCAATTACATACATTTGCCCATAACGGCATGCATGCAGAAAATTCTTTTCATCTTGAGATATACCATAAGAAGCATTTACCATAAAAACTACTCCAACAATAATTAACACAATATATTTTTTTACCATTTGAATTCCTATTATTACTAATAAAAATTGTTCGCTGATCAAACTCCAGCAAATAAATTTGCTGGAGGCTCACAATTTTTATAAATTATATTTTATTGTTACTATGCCAACCATAAGGCTCCTTACCTACAGCATGGCCAATATAAGCCAGCAACTAAAGTTACTGGCTGCTTGTTATTATTCTTATCTTTTTGCACCAAGTTCTATTAATTTTTCTTTAGCCTCTTTTTTACGAGATAAAAGCAGAGCAGTTACTCCTAAATCATCCATGTGATTTACATCAAGACCTAAATCTTTTACTAAATATTCAAATACATCTATATTACGAAAATCCGCTGCTATAATAATTCCATTAGCATTATTGCCAGTTCTTGAATTAACTAAATTAGGATCATGTTCAACTAACATCTGTATAATTTCAACATTACCTGCACCGCAAGCCCAAAGAAAAGCATTTCTCTCTCTGCCGTCATAAATAGAAGGATCAGCACCATTATCAAGCAGATATCTTATCATATCTTTATTTCTACTAAGTACAGCTAATATGATAGGAGTTTCTTTATTAATCTCATAAGATCTATCTAATATAGAAACCTCATCTTTTATGGTTATTCCAGTATTAATATTTTCTTTGTTTATTAATTTTTTGAGACCTTCTAAATCATTATTTACTATAGCATTAAATATATTGTTATTATTATTTGAACAAGATATAGCAAAGATACTAAATAAAAATGATAGAATTAAAATTAGTTTTTTCATTATACACCTCCATTATTGTTTATATTTTTATAAGTATGTGCACTTACTTACTAATTTGGTAATTAGCTTTATTATTTATTTTTAATATTATTTATGATGTTGTGTTTGAATATGCAATTAATGACATAATACAACTTTTCATAAAAATAAAACCTCGCTTAATAATATATATTATAAAAATAAAAATGTCAATATAGGTATATATGGTATTTTAGATATAATTAAGAATATATAACTAAATATTTCAAAATAAAAAAATACCGAAAATATTGTAGAATTGCTGTATATTTTATAATTCTTATAAGATAAAAATATAATGGCAATATATTAAAAATTATGATATTATTTTAACTTGTACACTATTATTGTATTAAGGGTTTAATGAATGAAAAATATTGCCATACTTGGAAGACCTAATGTTGGAAAATCTACGCTTTTTAATAGATTTGTTGGAAGGAGAAAGTCTATAGTTGATCCTATGGCCGGAGTAACAAGAGATATAAGTATGGCATGCACTTATATTGATGATATAGCATTTAATGTATTTGATACAGGCGGACTTCTTGATATAAGCGATGATGTTCTAAATGAAAAGGTAAGAGAAAAAGCATTAAAAACAGCTATGGAAGAGGCTGATATACTTTTATTTCTCGTTGATGCCCATCAAACTCATCCGGATGACAGACATTTTATAAATACTATAAGAAAATCAGGAAAACCTATTATACTTGTTGTTAATAAAGTGGATGCTGATTCACATACAGATTTAATAAATGAATTTTATTCTTTGGGTATAAAAGATATAGTACCAATAAGTGCTGAACATAATAACGGTATTGATGATTTAAGAGAAAAAATATTAGAAATTCTTGAAAGAATAGGAATTGATTTAGAAGCTGAAAGAGAAATCTCTAAAAATAATAATTCTAATAATGATGATATAATAGAAATTGAAAATAGTGTTGAAGATTTTGAATATTATGATGATGATTTAGACGAAGAAGATGAAGAAGAAAATTATAATAAAAAAGAAAAATCAAAACAATATAGACTTGATGAATATATATCACAAAAGAAAACAATCAATATAGCAATAGTTGGAAAACCTAATGCAGGAAAATCTACTTTACTAAATACATTAATAGGAAAAGACAGAAGCATAGTTTCAGATATTGCGGGAACTACAAGAGATGCAATAGATGAAACTTTTAATTTTAAAGGTGATGATATTTGTTTAGTTGATACAGCTGGAATAAGAAAGAAAAAAAATGTTAATACGGATGTTGAATATTACAGTGTAAACAGAGCTATAAAGGCTATAGAATCTTCAGATGTATGCATATTAATGCTTGATGTTTTTGAAGGTCTTACGGATCAGGATAAAACAATAGCCAATCTTATAATAGAAAGAAGAAAAGGAATAGTAATAGCTGCAAATAAATGGGATATAAGAGATAAAGGAACAACTTGGAATGATTATGAAGCTTATATGAAAGAGACTTTTCCTGTTCTTAATTATGCTTTTTATGCAAGAGTATGTGCTACAAGAAAAAATGATGCGGAAAAACTTTTATCGCTTGCAGTAAGAGTTGCTAAAACAAGACTTCAAAGATTTGAAACTCATGCACTAACAGAAACTATGGTTCGTGCCACAAGAGAATATACTATTACAGCTGGAAGGAGCCCTTTCAAGATTTTTTATGTTACTCAAACTGGGGTAAATCCTCCTGCATTCGCTGTATTTTGCAATCATCCGCATAAATTAAATTCGCATTATAAAAGATATTTAGAAAATAGATTTAGAGAGATGTTTGATTTCAGAGGAACACCTATAATACTTAATTTCAGAAAGAGGGGTAAAAAAGATGATAATTAAAATAGTAATAAGCATATTAATATCCTATATAATTGGGGCTATACCATTTTCTTTTATAATAGGTAAAATAAATGGGCATGATGTTAGAAAGGAAGGAAGCTGTAATCCAGGTGCAAGCAATGTACTTAGAGTATGCGGCAAAAAGGCTGGAATTGCTGCTTATATTTGCGATATAGGAAAGGGGATGATAGCTGTTGTTGTTCCTTCTTTTATTCTCTCTGATATAATTTCAAATCATAGTTATATTTTAGTTGCTTGTGCTGTTGCTTCTATATTAGGTCATGTATTTTCTATATTTTTAGGTTTTAAAGGTGGTAAGGGAGTAGCAACAAGTGCAGGTTCAATGTTTATGCTTGCGCCTATAAGTTTAATTATTACTATGGTATTTTTCTTTATAGGTTTATTCTTATCTAAAAAAACTGTTGCTATAGGTTCTACTTTCGGAGCTGTTGCTTTTCCTATAGTTTTGAGTTTATTATATTTCAAGGTTAATTTCTTATACAGAATATTTTTCAATATAAACTTTATAGTACTTCTTCCAATTGCTATACTTTTAGCCATATTCATAATAGTAAAACATATACCAAACTATAAAAGAATGCTTAAAGGCGAAGAGAATAGTTTTGCTAAAAAGGAAAAATAAAAATGAAAAAAATATTTTTGGCATTTTTATTATTAATTTTGTTTATAAGCTATAGTAAATCTAATACAAATAAATATGCTGGCGTTTGGGTAGGGGATTTAGGCAATATAATAGGAATGGCAATGACTGTTAATGATGATAATCTGTTTCTTTGCCTATAGGAAGCAGTCCCGTAATTCAAGTAAAAAATAATCAATATATAATAGAAGATTATTCATTCAAACCGGAAACAGACGGGGTAATGGAAGCTATAACTTTTGAAAGCATTACAAATTGCACTATAAAAGGAAGTATGAACTACGGAGCCGAAGATATAATTATTGATAATACTATGATAAAAAAATAATTTAATAAATTACTATTTACAAATTTATAAAAAGTATTATTATCTATAAAAATTAAATTATTTATTTGGGGTTTTTATGAAAGATTTTTCTAAAATTATAATATTATCTATTTCTATATTTTTTATTTTAAGCTGCAGCAATCCTGTAAAAAATGAAAGCAGATATGAAGGTGTTTTAAATACCACTAACAATACAAGACAGCTTATAACGAATAAATGCACTGTAATAGTTGATGAATTTGGTTCTATAGAAATTACTATAGAAGGAGATAATGGATATGAGGGAGTAACGAATATATCAGAAGAAGAATTAATACAAACTTCTGATAATTCATATACTGCATCCAAAAATGGAAAGAGATATTCATTTGTTTTTAATGATGGTTATATGACATTAACAATAGAAAATACCGATAATACTACAAGCAATGGACAGCTTTCAAAAGTAAATTAATTTTTATATATTTACATATAGCTTTATTATATATAAAGTTATATGTAAATTAAAAATTATTCCTGAGTTACCAACTTTTCCTGACTTCCATTTACAGTACCGTCTTTATCTACTTTAACAGTAAATATTTTTGATACGCCTTTCTCTTCTGCTGTTATTCCGTAATAAGCATCAGCAATAGTAGCCGAAACTTCATCATGCGTAATGATTAAGAATTGAGTTTTATCAGAAAGATTTTTAACCATATTCTTGTATCTTATAATATTAGCTCCGTCAAGTGCGGCATCAACCTCATCAAGTATACAGAAAGGACTAGGTCTGTATAAGAATATTGCGAATACTAAGGCAAGCCCTGTCATTGTTAGTTCTCCTCCGGAGTAAGAAACTATATTTTCCATTTTTTTGCCAGGAGGCTGTGCGAATATATCTATAGGACTGTTTAATAAATCCTCTTCATTTTGTATTTTTAATCCTGCATTACCGCCGCCGAATAATATTTTAAAAGTTTCTGAGAATTTTTTATTTATCTCATTGAATGTTTTTAAGAAATCTTCTCCTGCTTTTTTATTGGCATCTACTATTATTTTTAATATCTCTTCTTTAGATTTTTCTAAATCTTCTTTCTGCTTGCTTAAAAAATCAAATCTGTTTTTAGCTTCCTGATATTCATCTAAAGCCATTTCATTTATATGACCTAAATTTTTGATTTTTTCATTAACAGTATTCAATTTATTTCTAAAAGTTTCTTCATCTATTAAGTTTTGAGTATTATCTTCAAACTCTTTTAAATTAAGTGCATAATTCTCATAGAAATGAGTATATATATCGTTAATTTTATCTTTGCTCTGATTTATTCTCTCTCCGACTCTTGTAATGTTTTCATTTATTTCATTTAATTTTCTTACACGCTTTGCCAAACTTGATTCAAAATTTGATAATGCAGATTCTGCCTTTTTTATTTCATTTGCTTTATGTCTTGATTCGCTTTCTGTTTTGGATTTTTTCTTTTCAAGTTCTTTATAAGTAATTGAGTTTTCCTTATATTCTTCATTAAGATTTTTATAATCTTCTTCGAGTCTGTTTATTTTTTCATTTAGAGATGCAAATTCATCTTCAACCAGCTTCATGCTTTTTAATATTAAATCTTTTCTCTCTTCAGATGCTTTTCTATTTGTTTCGTATTTTGCTCTTTCTATAGTAAGAGTTGTAAGAATAGAATTGGATTTATTTATATTTTCTGTTGAAAGTCTTATTTCATTATTTAATTCTTCCATTTTTTCTATATTAGCTTTTATAAATCCTTCCAAATCTGATATTTCTTTATCAATTGCTTCTTTTTGCATATAAGTACCTTCTTTATCAAAGAGCAAATCAACAAAAGGGTCTTTTATTTTAGTATACTCTTTAAATATTCCTTGCAAAAATAAAGCATCTTTTTTTTCTGTATCTAAACTTTCACCTAAATTCCTAATAAAACTTGAAATAGAATTAAAATTAAGTTCATTTAAATTTGATAATACTCCGTCATCTTCAAAATCTCTTATGGTGTTCATCTTTGTATTAATAGAATTAAGAAGATTATTAAAACCTATATCAATATCGCTTTCATGCTTTCCTATATTCTGATAAAAGCTGTTTCCCATAACATCTTTTTTCTTTTCATCTATCTCAGTTATGATTTTATTTATAACTTCTAATTGTCTTTCTCTTGCATCCGCAATTTTTAATGTGGCATTTTGATTTTCCTGAGTTATCATAGAAATTTGATCATTCAAACTTGCTATTTTATTCTGTTCATTTGCAATATTGCTTTCTTCTATTTCCTGTTCCTTCAATGATCTTTCTATGTTTTCAGCTATAGTTTTTACATCCTCTTCAAGTTCTGCTATTTTATTTTTATCTTCTTCAAGTCTTTTTAATAAAATGTTTTTTCTATTTATAGTTTCTTCTTTTTCTTTACTTGCATTATCTAGCTGATTTTTTAATTGATTGGCCATCTTCTCTATATGAGTAAGTTCGGTCATAATCAATGATACCTGTTTATCAAGTTCTATTGACAATGTTCTAGTTTCTTCAAATTTTAATAATTCCTGCTGTTTTTGATTATCTAAATCTTCAAGCTCTTTTTCTAATTCCTGTTTTTTATTATTATGATCTTCTAAACTTTTAGTCTGTTCTTCTAAAGTAATTCTTAATTTTTTTACTTGATTTACATTAATGCTTATATTTATTTTTTTCTGCTCGTCTTTTAATGAATAATACTTTTCAGTTCTTGCTGCCTGATCTTTCAAAGATTTATAATGTTTTTCAGCCTCTTTAATCTGTATTTTTACATTATCAAGATTTTTTTCAGACTCTTCAAGTTTTTTTGTAGCCTCTCTTCTTCTTTCAAGATATTTGCTTATTCCGGCAGCATTTTCAATTATGCTTCTTCTCTCTTCCGGTTTCTGCTTGGCAATTTCAGAAACAGTACCCTGCTTAATAACAGAATAGGCGTTCTTACCCAAACCTGTATCTAAAAACATATCAACAATATCTTTTAATCTTACCTGTTCATCATTGATATAATACTCAGATAATCCCTTTCTATAGTATTTGCGTGTTACTATAACCTCATCAATATCATATTTTTTTATCCATCTGGATTTATTGTCCAATGTAAGGGCAACCTGAGCTAAAGAGGATGGCTTTCTAGTGTCTGTACCATGAAATATAACACTTTCCAAACCTTTGGCACTATCTATTCTTAATCTGCTTGCGGATTGTTCTCCCATAACCCATAAAAAGGCTTCTACAATATTGCTTTTTCCTATACCATTAGGTCCAAGAACTACTGTAACTCCTTCATTAAATTCTATATTTGTTTCTATAGCAAATGATTTGAATCCATGCAAATTAAGATTCTTTATATACATCTCTTTTCCTACTAATTTATATTATTTAATTATACAATTCTATTAAAAAATAATCAATTAAATTTAATCCACAATATATAAAAATACTGTAAATTTATAGCTTTTTTAGATATCATTATCCGTGTAAATTTTCGGTATAGTTATTTTAAATATAAACTAAGTTTATTTTTTATATGTTAATAGGCTTATTTCAATAGTAAATCAATAAATATTTTTTATAATTGAGTCTTTATCCAAAACACTAGTTCTTTTGGACTATGTTCAGTCTTTGGTGTGGCTGCGGGAGAAACAAAAAGACTGCGTTTTATACATTGAAATTAGTTATTATATAACATTATTTTTTAATTAAAATTATGTTGATAATTTAGGAATTAATTTTGTTAGGTAGTTTTGAAACAAGTATAATGAAATGGATAATATTATGCCATTTATAAAGTATGATATACTACAAATTCGTATTATTTTGAAGCAGTTTGTAAAACCAAGTATTTTCATCATTATTTAATGGAAGAACATACTCTTTGCCGTCATTATCTTTAAATAGTATATTTTCTTTATTATAATCTATCATCATTTTATAATTATTAGTATTTATATGTGTAATGCTGTTAGTATCATTTATATCTTCTATATACATAGCCTCTCTGATATCATTTATAGTCTGATATCCATTTTTATTATCTATATTGCCTGCAAAGTATGTAAGTTTATTAAAACTATTAGTATTTTCACGTTTTACCAATACAAACTCTAATTTTTCATTGGTTATTTTATTACCTTTTATATCCTCATCAAATACTAATATTCCTATATTATCATTTACATACATATTGCAGCTTACGCTGATTATTATTAAAAATAAACATAAATAAAAAATATTTCTCATAGTACATATTAAAACATATTATCAGTAAAAAAATAAAATATATTTATTAACTCATATAAAATTAATTGACAAAATAAAATCGTTTAACTATATTATAATATAGTAATAAATAAAAAGGAGAATATTTATGAAATTAGGAGAAGCGTTAATAAAAAGGGATGAATATATAAAAAGACTTGAAAATTTGAAAGAAAGGGCAAAAAATAATGTAAGAGTTCAGGAAAATGATGAACCGGATGAGAATGCTCATTATTTGATTAAAGACTATATAAAGACTAACAATGAACTTCATGATATCACAAAAAAAATAAATATTAAAAACCATGAAAGCATATTAGATACAGGTATATCAATGGCAGAAGCATTAAGTATTAGAGATAAGCTGCTTAGAGATATGCAAATTTATAAAGATATTTTGCAGGAAGTTTATAATAAAGATTATAGAACATCTAAGAATGAAATAAAAATGACTACTTTAGTAAATGTTAAAGATATTCAAAAAGAAATAGATAAACTTTCAAAAGCATACAGTGAAATAGATATTATGATACAATCTGCTAATTGGAATATAGAGCTTTAAAATATAAAAAATGCCGGAATAAAAAATTATACAGGCATCTTTTAATTATATATTTGATTATTATTTTTGAATTCTTACTACAGGTTTAATCAAGTCAGCAGGTTTTTCACCCATAATTCTTACAGCTTCAGGAAGCTGATCCCATCCTTCATATACATGAGTGATTAAGTGTCTAACATTTAATCTTCCAGAAGAAACCAAAGAACCTAGTTTTTCAGCTCTTAATCTTCCGCCAGGCATAAGTCCGCCGAATATAGCTTTATGACCCATACCAACACCCCATTCAAGTCTAGGTATCAATACATTGTCTCCTGAACCTAAATAGTTAACATTACCAATTTTTCCGCCAGGTTTTAAAGATTTAACAGCTTCAGAGAAAGTTTCAACACCGCCTCCAGCTATAATAACTTTATCTACACCTTTTCCATTAGTCATTTTTAATACTTGTTCATCTATAGGACCATTTTTATAGCTTATAAATTCATTAGCACCATATATTTTAGCAACTTCAACGCATTTAGGTCTAGTACCAACAGCAATGATTCTTGAAGCTCCTCTTAAAGCAGCACCTGCAACACCCATAAGTCCAACAGGGCCTATACCTATAACAAGTACGCTGTCTCCATATTGTATATCAGCTAATTCAGCACCATGGAAACCAGTAGGAACCATATCAGAAATCATACAAGCATCTATAGGATCCATGCCTTCAGGAAGTAAAGCAAGGTTTCCATCAGCATCATTTACATGGAAATATTCAGAAAATACTCCGTCTTTTACGTTAGAGAATTTCCATCCGTTAAGCATTCCGCCGGAGTGCATAGAATAACCGCCTTGAGCTTCTACTGTACTCCAATCAGGAGTTATAGCAGTAACTAATACTCTGTCACCCTTTTTAAAATCTTTTACCAAAGAACCAACTTCATGAACTTCAGCACATACTTCATGGCCTAAAATCATGTCTTTTCTTTCGCCTATAGCACCAGCAATAGTATGTATATCAGAAGTACATATTGCTACAGCTAAAGGTTTTACGATGGCATCAAGAGGTCCGCAAGCAGGTATATCTTTTTCTACCCAGCCTGTTTCACCTATTTTTTTCATAGCAAACCCTTTCATTTTTATACTCCTTTTTGTTTTTTGTATACTATATAGTATATAATTTTAAATCAAAAAGTCAAAAAATATACGAAATTTGAGTTGTTAATATAAAATTTTTATGATTCTTCTTCTGAAACAGCACCGTTATAGAAATCGCAATACTGACTGTTAAAACAAGCAGAGCATGCCTTATCGCTTGGCTTATAAACAAGTTTGCCGTTTAATATTTCATTGAATACTTCATCAAAATAATCATTTAAATTATAATTGCTGTCAATGTATCCGCATATAGAAAGAAGCAAATCTCTGTCATTATATACTTTATTTATATTAGTATTTTTATCAACAACATCCTTTTCTTTATATATAGTAAATACAACCTCGCAGTTTTTTATTCTGTCAGATACATCATCTTTTATATATTTGGATAATATATATTTTAAATATAAAATAGGCTGAAAATATGTGTTTATAATATCTTTTTTTAATTCTATCTCATCATCAATCTTTTTTTTCTTTTCTGATGTATAGCTTGATTTATAATCAACTATTCTAATTCCATTTATTTTTTTTAAGTTTTTATCCTCATAACTAAAATCTATTCTATCTATTCTTCCATTTATTTTGAGTGTGAAATCTCCATTTGAATATATAATAGCATTTTTATCCTCGTAATTTGTACTTCCTATATGTTCTTCAAATCTGTAAGGTATATAATGATATCCCATCTCTTCATCTTTTATGATGTTTTCTCTTATCTCTTTTTTTATAAAAGAATTCATAACATTTAAAGCTTCTTCTCTTATAACATTCTGATCTAATTGAAATTCTATAAAATACCTATCATTTAAATCTTTTTCTGAATATAATTTATTAAGTCTTTCTATTTCGGTTTCTATTGCCTGTTTTGCTATATCATTATAATTATTAAACTCGCTTTCTTTAAGAGAGCAGTCCAATGAATCATTTTGTTCTTGAACTTTTTGGTAAAAGTTTTGAAAAATATTATGATATGTAATACCTTTTTCCATATAGCTTATACCCTGAACATTTGAAATAACAGATTTTTTTTCAAATAAATTAGAGTGAAAAAATTTAGCAGGGCATTCCATAATAGCCTGCAAAGTAGTTACAGATACGCTGTTTTTAAAAATATTATTAAAGAAGTCTTTTATCTCTTCATGCTTATCTTCAAAATTGTTATATCCGTTTTTTTGAGATTTATGTTCTACTATTTTTACTATATCTTCTAAATCCTCAATATCATCTTCCACTTCATTGTAGAAGAACAAGCTCATAATATTTTCTTTTTTTGTATGTATATTTTCTCCTCTTGGTATATAATCTTTTCTATATATAAGCCCATTTTTTTGAAGAGTTTCAAATTTAAAATCATCATTATAAAGCTCTGAATATAAATCTTCAATATAATAAAAAGGAAGCTCAGGATTTGCATCATCATCTTTAAGTCTGAATGAAAAATAAATATTGGTATTTTCAAAACATGAAGATATTATATTTAAAAATAAAGCATAAGAACTATCGGCAAGCAATTCCGGAGTGTTAAAAATATATTTGGAATATTTTTTATTTACAGCATCTCTTAATTTTCCGCTTATAAAAAATGTATTAGGTCTTCTTACTAAAAAGTCATTATTCATACCAAGTATAAATAAATATTTAAATCTTAATCCTCTAGCATCATACATATTGCTTACAGTTATAGAAGTTTCTCTATTATCTGAAAGCATAAGTGATTTATCTCTAAGAAGTACATTCAAAGCTGTATAAAAATCTAAATGATTTATTTTCTCTTTATTTTCTGTATTAGATATTTTTAATACAAAATCTAAAAATAAAGCTAATGCCTGATTATCCCTATAAAAATATTCATCTTTTGATTTGTAGAAATTATTAAATATATTAGTATTATTTTCATCTTCTGTAAATATAGAATCAATTTTTAAAAACTTTAATATATTAATATAAGTTAATCCTATTTCTTTATAAGTTTTTTTTGATACCAATTTGTTTAAAAGATTTAAAAACTCTATTATAGAATCCGCCGACTCTTTATTATTAGAGAATTTTTTTAATATTTTTATTTTCAATTCATTTAAAGACATCTTTGAAAATATTTCTTCTGAATTAGGAGCATAAATTAAATCTCTTATATTATAAGGATTTATTCCTTTTATATTCTGTATATAAGATGATGATAATATTTTTATAAGCATATCTACATTTATTTCACCATCATAACTATCTAATATTAAAAATATAGAAGTTAATACCGGTATAATAGGTACCTTCCATAAAAAGCTTGCTCTTCTTTCATTGAATTTAATTGAGCATTCTCTTAATTTACTTGAAACAGCATCATTATATTTTTGTATATTTGAAAAAACTATTCCTATATCGTATAAAGGTGTTCCGTTATTTATCAATTTAATTATCTCATCAACAACTGTATCTGCTTCCTGCTTGGCTCCGAAACCTGCTATAAATTTAATGCTGTCTTTATATTTATTTAAATTCTTTTTTTCTATTAATGCATTTGAAAAATTTGATATATTGTTTACTTTTAGATTGTCTATAGAATTAAAAAACATTTTATAATGATTGAAATAATTACGCATATCATAAGGCATTACAGCTTCTATATTTATATTATAATGCTTTGATATATTTTCTAAGAATATAGTATGTATAGGAGGTATTTTTTCAAAATTATATATGATTATTTTGTTATATTCATTAAAAGAAATTATTTCTTTATTTTGTATTGCATTTATAAAAAGTTTAAAAGTATCAAATTGATCCAATAAATCATTTTCATTATTTATATTTTTGTATATGGATATTATCTCTTTTATTTCTTTTAGATTATCATATTCATAACATAATTTATCATTATTTGATATAAGTTCAGCAAATGTAATCTCTTCCATAGTTTTATATAAAGTATCTGCAAGTTCATAAGTGATATTCTGTTTTGAAATTAAAGAGTTTTTATTCTGTTTTACATATTCATTTAATGCTGTATGGAGATTAATCACAGCTATTGAGGCATCGGCATATTTTTTAGAATTTTCTCTATTATAATTTGATTGAAATGCATCAAAATGAATTTTATAAAATTGATGAAGAGTTTTATAATTGCTTATATCCATTGTATAATAATTATATTTATCTCTTAAATAATTATTTTTAGCTTTATTATTTGGGAATAAAATTAATTCTTGCATATATTTCCATTACTCATTAATAATATTTTCTAATTCTTCTACTATCATTGTTATAGTATCATTATATTCTTTGAACCATCCGCTGTTTGTAAGTGTAGACCATGTGCTGAATTTTAAATCTTCTGACTCGCCTGTTTTATTGTTTAATAATTTTATATTTGAAAAATCTACTATAAATTTATCGTATTCTATATGAAAATTTATATCAAAGCATAATGAATTATTATCTATAACTTTATTCGATACATAAAATAAATAAACAAGTCCATTATCATAGCTTCTAAATTTATTATTATCAGCTTCATTTTTTACCCATTTAATTAATTCTTTGCGTAAATCATTTCCCTTTAATTTTGTAGATATAAAAATTTTCTGCTCTCCATATACTATTAAAGCAGATAACAAAAATAATAATATTATTATTAAAGTATTTTTTTTCATTAAATTTTAAATCTCTTTCAATGTCAATAAAATATTATTTATTGTATTAAATTGTTTTTTATCTCTTTTTATTTGTAAATTATTATTTATAAGTGCAGCCATTACCTGATGGAAATAATTTTCTGTTTCTAATGTATATAAAATATAATGTATAAGCATATTCTCATAATATGAATTAAACTCTGTTATGTGAATTGTTCTATTATTAATATTTATTTTATCGCTGGATATTATATTTTCTTCTTTTACGCTATTTAAAATAGTTTCATTATATTCATCTAAACTTATATTGTCTAATTCATTTTTAGGTTTTGAAAACATTATGAAGCATATTCCATTTTTATTATTAATTGCCTCTAAATTGGAATTTTCATTTAATTCATTTTTGATTTTTGAAGATTTCCAGCCATTTGGAAACTCTATACTAAATTTTCCGTCATAGCTTTTAAGATGAAGAGTACTTTTATTTCTTTTTTTTAGTAGTATTATTGTACTTGATATTGTTATTACTGCTGCAGCTGCGATTATAATAGGAATTTTTTTATTCATAAGTACTTACTCCTATATTTTCTTAACATATAATAGGCTATAACATTTTCATTAAAAAATCAAGAAAAATATTATAATTTTCATTTTTTTAAGTTTTATATATAATATAATTACACTATTTAAAAAATTATAATTAAAGGATTTAACACTTTTATGTATTTATTGTATGCATTCTTATCATCAATATTTGCAAGTATGACAGCAATATTGGTAAAAATTGGTCTTTCAAATATAAATTCAAATTTAGCAACAGCAATTAGAACAATAGTAATTCTAATAATGTCTTGGATAGTAGTTTTTTATGTTAATTCATCTAACTCCATTAATACTATAGAAGCTGTAAAGAATATAGATAAAAAAACTCTTCTATTTATAATATTATCAGGAATAGCAACAGGATTATCATGGCTGTTTTATTTTAAAGCATTGCAAATAGGTGAGGTTAATAAAGTTGTTGTAATAGATAAACTTTCTTTAGTATTTACTATAATATTAGCGGCAGTATTCCTAAAAGAAGCCTTAACATTAAAGGTGATAATAGGTACCTTGATGATTACAGCAGGAACTTTAATTATAAGTTTATAATTTAGTCCTCATCTTCTTCATTGTCATCTAAATCTATAAATATAGTATAGAATGCACATATTTCATCATTTTCATCATAAGCGAAGTATGAAGGATAATATCCATCTCCATAACCGCTTGAAAATAATACTATATTTGAATCAGAATTCGGTATATTCCAATTAAGCCAGTCACCGTATTCAGATTGATATTTAGGATATTTCTTTGCATTTTCTTCTAATAAGTCTGCAAATAAATCATCATATCTATTATCAAAATCTTTATTGTTTTCTTCTAAATCTTGTTCATAACTTAAATATTTTTTTGCTGTTTCTTCATCGCATATGCATCCCATACCAGCATCTACAGGATATCCGAAAAATTCTCCTTCCTCTACTTCTGATAAATCTTCTTCTCCGGTTACAGCAAGTTCGTATCTTTTAGGTTCTTTATTTGAGAAAGAAATTTTTGCCATAGCGATTCTTTCTTCATCCTCTATAATAAGAAGCGACACTTTATATTTATTAGGCTTTACTGTTTGTATAAAAGGAGATATATCATCTTCATATAAATATGCTAAAGGATCGCATGCTATTATCTTTCCGCTTGTAAGATTAACTTCTCCTATATCTAGAACATCTAATTTTATATTATTAAATTCTTTATCTCTAAATGCTTTATCCAAATCAAAAGCAGGAATAAGTAAATGCTTAACTTTATCAAATTGTTCTTTGAAATCTTTACTCATATGTTTCTCCTAATATACATTTTTTATAAATGATATGATATTTAATTATATTGTCAAGTTTTAAATATTAAGTTTTCAAAAATAGAAGCATTCATCATTTGCTTTTTTCTTTCTTTTGTATAATACTTATTATATAGTATTTAAAAATTATGCTGTAAAAATCAACAAAAGGATTTGCGATGACAGAAAATTTTATACCTAATAAAAAAGTATTTGTATTTGATACTAATGTTATATTACATGATTTTAAATCAATATTTTCTTTTGAGGAGACAAATATTGTTATACCTATTACTGTTTTGGAAGAGGTTGATAAGTTCAAAAAAGGAAGCGATACAATCAATTTCAATGCCAGAGAGTTTATACGAGAGCTTGATGTTATTGTAGAAAAAAATGAGGAGCTTCAAGGAGTAAAAGATATATTTAAAAAAGGTGCTTTGCTTGATAATAAAAGTAAAGTATTTATAGATGTTAATAATGAAGAGAGGGATGATTTTAGAAAAATATTCTCAGGTAATATACCGGATCATAAAATACTATCATGTGCTTATAATATAAAATGTGAAAATCAAAGGGTAATTCTCATAACAAAAGATATTAATATGAGAATGAAGGCAAGAAGTTTAGGTATAGATACTCAGGATTATAATACTGACAAGATAGAAAAATTATCTTCATTGTTTACAGGAATAGAAAGCATTTCAGGAGATAATGCCAAAATCTATATAAAAGAACTTAGCGAAAATAAAGAAATAGAAGTTAAAGGTGAGCATTCAATTTATCCTAATACATATTTCTGCTACAGAGTAAAAGAAGATGATGAGGCTGTAATAGGAAAATATAAAGAAGATACTAATACTATAGTTCATGTTGATACCAATATAGATGCTTATGGAATAAAACCTAGAAATGAAGAACAGGCTATGGCATTAGATGTTTTACTTGACAATAATATACCTTTAGTTACTATAATGGGTAAAGCTGGAACAGGAAAGACGCTTTTAGCATTAGCTGCTGCCTTAGCAAAAAGGAGAGAGTACAGACAAATACTTTTAGCCCGTCCTGTAGTAGCACTTTCCAATAAAGATTTAGGTTTCCTTCCTGGTGATGTTAATAGTAAATTGGATCCTTATATGCAGCCTTTATTTGATAACCTTTCAGTAATACAACATATTCATTCTGATGACAGCGATGAAAGTAAGAATATAAAGAAAATGCTTGAAAATGAAAAAATAGTTATTTCTCCTTTAGCATATATTAGAGGAAGAAGTTTGAACAAAATTTATTTTATAGTAGATGAGGCACAGAACCTTACTCCTCATGAAATAAAGACTATTATAACAAGGGCAGGCGAAGGAACAAAAATAGTTTTCACAGGCGATATTCATCAGATAGACACTCCTTATTTGGATGAAAGAAACAATGGACTTACTTATTTAATAGACAGAACAAAAGGAGAAGTTTTAAGCGGTACTGTAACACTTGAAAAAGGCGAGCGTTCACAGCTTGCAGAACTTGCTGCCAACGTATTATAAAAAATAAAGTTTGTATTTAATTTTAGAAAGCACTATAAAAAATTTTAAATTATATAATTTCTTTTTTACAAAATGGCATGGTAAATGCCATTTTGTTTATATATTCATCGTAAGTTAAATACAATAATAAAGATTGATTCATTAAAATTAAAAAATATACAAATGCTGCAATAAAGATTTAAATAATCTATAAAATTAAAAATAAGCAAAAAGTAAAAACAAAAAACATATATACAAACTTGAGTATATATTATAATTTTAGGTATAATTGATAAAACATTATTAATAATTTTGCTAATGCTGTATAATATAGCAAATCATTTGAGGTTTATTTATGAAAGACAGAGAAATCAAATCTACAATTATAAGTTTATTTTTAACATCAATATTTTTGTTTGCATTAATATATTTTGTACATGCCAAAAATGTTGAGAGAAGATTCGATAAAATATTAGAAAATTATACTAATCATTTACAATCTATTATAACTAATAATACTAATACAGTGATTAACTTAGATACAAAAATATTAGAATCATCAATGTCCGAAATAATGAAAAACTCAAACGATGTTTTAAGTTTCTGGTTTGCTTTTTTGTCTGTAATAATGATAGTATTTACATTTGCAGGTATTTTTATCAATAATAATATTTTATCCGAAAGCAAAGACAATCTGGAATATATAGAAAGTCTAAAAAAAGATATTGAAAACTACAAAGATAAAATACAACATTATGAACTTGAGAGTAAAAATTTGCATTTGAAAATTGATACAGAAACACAAAGAAAAATATTTGAATTAGAAAAAAGCTCAAATCAATTTTTGAAAGAAATAAATGAAAAAAATAGCGAAACTTTAAATTCAATAGATAAATTAAAAATAGAATTTAATGATTCCATTAACTCTATTCAAGAAAAATCAAATCAAATGATATCAGATATAAAAGAACAAGCACAAAAAGAAAGCGAACAATTAATAAAATCAATAAAAGATAAAGCAGAAGAAGAAACTAAAAAACTAATAGAAAAAAATAATATAAATATACAAATATCAAATTTATTTAATTCGGCATATCAGGCTTATTATAATAAAGAATATAATGAATCTATAAATTATTATAATGAATTTATAAAAATTGTAGAAAATTTATTAGAAGTATATGATGAAAACAATAAAGAATATGCAAAATATAAAAATAATTGTTCTATAGCTTATTATAATAGAGGTATTTCTAAAAATGATTTAAAACAATATGAAGAAGCTATTAAAGATTAT
>NZ_KI912404.1:47896-372698 GCF_000518245.1 Brachyspira alvinipulli ATCC 51933
TTAAACCAATATGAAGAAGCTATTAAAGATTATAATAAAGCCATAGAATTAAATCCTAGTAATTCAGAAGCTTATAATAATAGAGGCAGTGCTAAAAATAATTTAAAACAATATAAAGAAGCCATTACAGATTTTAATAAAGCCATAGAACTGAATCCAAATAATTTTATGTATTATTATAATAAAGGTATATCTAACTCTTATTTAGGACATAATGAAGAAGCTTATAATGATTTTATAAAAGGTTATGATTTAGCAGGCTATATATCTAAAAATGAGTACAAACAAAGAATTGTTAAATTAGCTAAACAAAATAATAAAGCAGCAATAGAAATATGCGATGAAATGGATTGGGGTATTAATTTTTGAAACTTTTATAAAATATACCAAGATAAAATTTAAATAATATAGAGTCTTAGATTTATAAAATTTTATATTTTTAATTTTTTTTACTATTCCAGCCATCTATGCTTTTTTATTTTGTACTAAAAATAAAGCTTTCATTAACTTTTTTGCTTAATTTATAAAAAGTATGCCCGCCTAACTTGATAATTTATTTAACGCACGGTGAACTGAATTTTATTTGTAGTTTAAATTTTAATTTATAATTATTCTATATTTATAATTTTGTTTAGCGTGCGTTTTACTTACTTATGGGAAAAAATTAAAGCTTGATAAATATAGTCTAAATTATATAATTGCAATTAAAAATTATTGGAAATATTATGTCAGAGAATATTCGCTGGAAACAGAGATTTAACAATTTTGAAAAAGCATTTAACTTATTAAAAAGTGTATTTGAAGAAAGAGAAATAAATGAATTATCATTATTAGAACAGGAAGGTGTTATTCAAAGATTTGAATATACTTATGAATTAGCTTGTAAAACCTTGAAAGATTATTTAGAATACAATGGAAGTTTAAACAATATAGATATATCTCCAAGAAATATTTTTAAAGAAGCATATTCAGCAAAGATTATCAAAAGTCAAGATGATTTTATTGATATGATGCTTAGCCGTAATTTACTTTCACATACTTATGATTTTATTAAATTCAAAGAAATTATTATCAAGATAGAAAATCATTATTTGAAAATACTTAATGAATTATATAATTTCTTTTTGTAAAGAATAAATAATTAAAGGGTAAATATTAATGCTTGATGAAAAGATAAAAGAAGGTATAAAAAATATATGCAGTTCTTATGAGAATATAGAACATGTTATACTGTTTGGTTCTAGGGCAATTGATAAAGAAAAATATAATTCGGATATAGATTTGGCTGTAATAGGAAAGTTTGATTTACTATTTTGCGAAAGACTAAAAGAAGAATTATCAGAGCTTCCTACTCTTTTAAAATTTGATGTTATTTCTTATAATGATATAGAAAATCAAGAATTAATAAATGATATAAAAAATCATGGAAAAATTATTTATAAAAAATAGTATTAATTATATTTGATGAATAATGTATCATTATAGCAGGAAAATATTTCCTCATTAATATATTCTATAATCAAGTTTTTTTATATATACTAAGAATTTTTAAGTTTGTCATTTTTTTAGTCAACTTTTTCCCGCCGCAAAAAGAACCAAAAAGTGCAAATGTAAAATTAGTATTAAACAGTACTAATTATATTTTATATGTAGGATAAATTATTAAATTTAAGCTAAAATGCAGTCTTTTTGCTTCTTTGGGTCACCAAAAGAAGTGGGGGTTCGGGGGCTAGTCCCCGAAAATAATAAAAACATAAAAACTGATTTTTGACAAACTTAAAAATTTTTAATATAAATTATTAAGTTTATATTTTATTTTTACTAACCTTTTTAAAAAATTAAATATGTTCTAACAAGTCTATATTTTCTTCTATATATAAATAAAAATTGTTCGCATTTAAACTCTGACATTTTTGCAAATGTCAGATACTCACAATTTTTATTTCTACTAACTTCTTTAAAAAATTAAATATGCTCTAACAAGTCTATATTTTCTTCAACATCCATTATATAAGCAAGCGAAGATTTATTATGTTTTTTATTATAAGCATTTCTATATAAATTATTAATCTCATCTATAATTTTATTAAGTTCATTTTTATTATCAATACCGTTATTTAATTTGCTTTCTATATCATCGCAGTCTTTATAATAATCATTTTTTATAGCATATTCAAAATCTTTAGATAATTCTTTTATTTCTTTTAATTTATCTTTACACTTTGGAATATAATTAATTATCTCTTCTTTGATTATATTTTCTGAATTATCAGTTTTAATATCTTCTTTTGACTCTGAATTACTTTGTTTTTCTGAAGAATTATTTTTTTGTATGTTTTGACCATTATTATAGAAATATGATTGTAAAGTAAATATATAATCTGAATAATTTGAATTACTTATCATTTTTGTAAGCGGATAAAATAATGATGATGATGAACTTCTTTTACTTAATGGGATTTTTTCTAAATCATTTAAAAATATATTTTTAGCTTCATCTGTTATTTTAGTATATTCAAAAAATTTATTTTTTTCTTCGTTTGAAGATAATAATTTTTTTATTAATTTTTCACTTAACCCTATGGTTATAGTATCGCTTGGTTTATATGTACCTAATTTCTTTTCATATTCTATAGTTATATAATTAAAAAAATGATGAAGTAAAAATTCATAAGACCAATGTGCATCTCCTCTGCTTATGGCAGGAGCAGCACCAAGACATGACATATTTACTATATGTTCGCAAATAACATTATATATTATAGGATTATCTCTAAAGTAACCAGCTTTTGTATACATATCATCATATTTTAAAACTTTTTTATCTACCAAGAATGAAGCTAAAGCACTGGCACTGCTTTTTATCCATATAAGAGATTTTTTATCTTTATAAATTATATTAAATTCTATATCTTCATAATCACAAAATATTTGTTTAGTATTTCCTCTTTTATAAGCACTAAATCCAATACTACGCATAGTATTTATAAAAACATTTTCATCTATAGAAGTATAATCCAAATCTATATTATACCTTGAACCGTATTTTCCCATTTATATTTTATCTCCTATTTATTCTTATATATATATTAATAGTACGAAAATTAAAAACATATTCAATTAATATTATAAGTTTAAAATAATTATTTTTTATAATCTAATCCTAATCTAACAAAAAATAATAAAAACTATTCATTAATACAATTTATTATTGTTTACTAATACATTACTGAATAAAAGGATTATACTGCTCCTGCTTTAATTTAGGTATAGGTTTATTTTTAGAGTCTGCATCCTCTGCCCAAGTATTAGATGAAGCTAGTACCGCTCTTGCTCTTGCCCATCTTCTCATGCCTTCCAAATCTTCAAATGTTTTTGATATAGGGTATGTTCTTTTCATAGCATCTATTATATGCTCTGTAGTAACTTCCTTGTCTTCATCAAATGCATTAAATAATGCTTCTTTAATAGCTTCTTCTATTTCTGCTCCTGAGAACAATTCGCATTCATTTGCAATTTTTGAAACATCGAAATTTTTATAATCTCTTTTAAATTTAGCTAAATGTATTTTGATTATCTCTTCTCTGTCCGGCTTCATAGGTAAATCCACAAAAAAGTTTTCATCGAAACGTCCCTTTCTTAAAAGCTCAGGAGGAAGTCCTCTTATATCATTAGCAGTAGCTACTACAAATACTGGTTTTTTCTTTTCCTGCATCCAAGTTAAAAATGTTCCCAATACTCTTGAAGTAGTACCTCCGTCCGTAGAGCCTGATGACTGCATACCTGAAAGTCCTTTTTCTATCTCATCTATCCAAAGAATAGAAGGTGATACTGCTTCTGCTATTTTCAATGCTTTTCTAATATTACTTTCAGATTCTCCAACATGTCCTGCAAAAACTTTACCCATATCTAGTTTGATAATAGGAAACTGCCAAGCTGCACCTACTGCTTTAGCACATAAGCTCTTTCCTGTTCCTGGTATTCCTAATAAAAGTATTCCTCTAGGAGTTTCAAGTCCATAATCTTTAGCACCTTGTTCAAATGCTCTTCCTCTTCTTCTAAGCCAATTTTTTAAAACATCAAGTCCGCCTATATCATCTAATGTTTCATTATGATGATAATATTCTAAATGTCCGCTGTTTTTTATGATAGTTTCTTTCTCGGATATTATTATTGGTATCTCTTCTTCTGTTAATTTTCCTGCCTGTACTATTGCTTTGGAAAATGCTCTTTTAGCTTCCATTATAGTTAATCCTAATGCAGAATCAACTATTTTTTCTTTATTTCCCATTGGGGTTATATTGTATTGTTTGCATGTATGTTCAAACATTACTGTTAAATCGCTTCTATCCGGCAAATCTTCTTCTACAATATATACATCTTTTTCTAATTCAGATGGAAGACTTCTTTTTGTTTGAAGAAGTATTAAAGTTCTGTCGCTGTAATTACTGTAGCTTATATCTTTTATTTTGCTTATTAATCTAGGGCTATCTATATGCAATTCATAGTCCTGAAGCATTAATATAGAATTTTTTGCCTCATCGCTTTGATACCAATCAAGTATAAATAATGCATCATCTTTTCCATCTATTTCTTCATAATTTTTTCCATTATTTAACATTTTTTTAAGCCCAGATGCAATTCCCCATTTATACCAGTCTCTTTTTAACTCTGCAGCAGTTCTTGAAATCTCTCCCTCTATTCTCATGGTTTCATAGCTTATAACCTGTACAATATTTATAGATGAACGTATTAAAATGCTTAGATTAATCATTAAAACCCCCAATCAATACTACATAATATGTTTCATAATAACATAGATATAATAAAATGCAAATATAATTATAAAAAATACTATATTTATCTTTAATATAATAATTTTTTATGTAATATAAAAAATGCTAGAAATTAATAATATTTCATTGTACTATATATAAAACTATATTGGATAAACTATAATGGATAATACTATTTCAAAAGAAACTCTAAAATTCTTATTAGAATTGCAGCAAAATGAAGTTACTGAGCATGCTGTTTATTTAAATTTGGCAAAATTCGTAAAAAAAGAAGATGATAAAAATGTTCTTATAAGTATAGGCAAAGAAGAATATGCTCATGCAAAAATACTTGAAAAATATACTAAAAAGAAATTAAAACCTCAGAAGTTTAAAGTATTTAAATTTTTTATATTAAGTATAATTTTTGGGTATACTTTTGTTATAAAAATAATGGAAGGCGGGGAGAAAAATGCTGAGTATATATATTCAAAAATAGTTGCTGAAGTACCCGATGCTAAAAAGATAGCATTCGATGAAGAAGAGCATGAAAATAAACTTATATCTATTTTAGATGAAGACAGATTAAAATATGTAGGTTCTATGGTTTTAGGTTTAAGCGATGCATTAGTTGAAATTAGCGGCACATTGGCAGGTCTTAGTTTTGCCTTACAGGATAATAAACTTGTTGCATTATCAGGTATTATAACAGGGATATCTGCCACTCTTTCTATGGCTTCTTCAGAATATTTATCAGCTAAAGCGGATGGTGATAAAAATGCCTTGAAGTCATGTTTATATACAGGAATAATGTATTTAATAACTGTGAGTCTTTTGATATTGCCTTATTTAGTATATCCTAATAATCATTATTTATATGCATTAATTACAATGCTTTGTATAGTAGTATTTATAATATTTTTCTTTACTTACTATGTATCTGTTGCTAAAAGTCTTCCATTTAAAAAGAGATTTATTGAAATGGCAGGAATTAGCTTAACTGTTGCCGGTATTAGCTTTTTAGTAGGACTTTTAGTTAAGCAATTTTTGGGTATAGATATTTAATATATATTACATGTCATATTTTATATCGTGTTTATAAAATAAATATCTAAATCTTTTAATTTTTTTTAAATGTATAAATTTATTTCCTTTTGACATAAAATAAATATTATTAATTAATAAAATACTTATTAAATATTTTTTATATATATATACTCATCAATTATTTTTTTCGAAGGTCTCCATTCACCTGCAATCTTTATTGGTCTAACACAATATCTGCAAAATGGAATAGGATTATTTATATAAGTAAAAATATCATCTTTTGAACATTTATATATATCTAAATAATCTTTACTTGTAATTTCTAAATTAACATTAAAATATTTATTAAATATATTGATATAAGCTGCTTGAGGACAAATATAAAATTTACCGTCTCTTAAATGAAAACATGATGGATAACATTTTTTAAAACTATCTTCTGCATTCTGTTTTCCGTCAATATCAAAAGAAGAACAATAACTGTATTTTACATAATCATCTTTATTACCTTCACCATAAAAATTAATATTAACATCATATTCTTTACATAACTCTAATATTTTATCTATATTTATGTTAATAGGATATTTTGTAGGATTTAAGTATACATTATTATTATGCATAGACTTCCAAAAATCCTCATTTTGCTTTATTAAAAGAATTCCATTGGTAACAAGAATAATGCCAGTAAATGGAAAATATTTTCTTGTTATAGTTAAGTAATCTTTACACCTTTTATTTAATAGAGGTTCTCCCCCCATAATACGAATTTCCTTTATAGCAGAATTAGTTAAATAACTCATTCTTTTAATATCTTTTTCAAATATATCAATATCATAATATTTTTCTTCAGATAATTGAGAATAATGCATACAGCTATAACAAGAAAAATTACAATGATCCGCTATATGTATTTCAAGTACACTTAATTTTTCTAACTTGTTCCATTTATTAATAATATTATTTCTATATATTTCTCTATATTTTTTTATTGGTATATATAAAGATAATTTATATTTTTCAAATATACTCATTTATAACCTTCCACAAATTAATATAAAAACATTTTTCTAATTTTATCTCTAACAGTTTTTAGAGGTATTAACCAAACTATAATATCCACAATTTTATTAATTTTTCTTTCTAAACGAATATTATCATACTGGTTAAATATATTCATAAAATATATTGGATCTTCTTTAAACCATGGTGTCATAATTAAATATTTCCAACCTTTTAATAACAGACTATTTTTTTCTTTTGGTATAAAATAGCAGGATGGTTCAAATACTTTACCACAAGAATAATGGGCAATATATACATCATCACAATATTCTTCCTTACGCCATATAGCCATATCTGTTTGATATTTTTCATCAAGCATTAAAATTCTTTCTTTTGGAATGAAATAATCAAAAAAATATCCTTCTCCGGCACCATAAATTTTTGAATCAATTAATTTATTGAAATATTTACAAACTTTTTCATGAGAAATAATATTTCTTAATGATTTCAAGTTCATATACATGACACCTACAAAAATCAAATCTTCTGGGTTTTTATTTACAATACCCATTTTTAACATTTTATTATAAAAATCATCATTCTCTATTTTTTCTTTCTTTTTTTCTTTTTCTCCATATAAAAAATTGAATTCTTCAAATCTAAGTGATTTTGATCTGTCTTTTTCATATTTTATAGATAAAATATCATAATTACTAATATCAGCATAAAATAGTTCTTTCAAATTTTTTAAAACTACCAAATCAACATCCATACTAATTACTTTATCAACATCTTTTAATATATTCATTATTTCAAGTCTTAAAAAAGGACTATATCCCCAATAAAATGGTATTTTAGTTTTATTAACAAATTCTTTATATTTTTCCAATACATTTAAATCTGGGGTGTAAAATTTTATATTAAAATCCTTTATTTCTTTTAATTGAATTAATTTATTTTTATCCTCATCTGACATGTCATTAGTTATAATATGAAAATAGAATTTATCGTCTTGATCTGAATTCATTAATATAGATACAATTAGAATACCTGTATTTATAGCATAAACATGCCCGTTTGATATTAAACATATATTTATAACTTCTTTCATAATGAATTAACTCCAAATATTTCATAAAATGCAAAATTTTCTAACCCTATCAAAGAAAATAGGTAAATGTAAAAAGTCTTTTTTAAGATAGATACTAAATATTTAAAATTTTTTAAATTACACCACTTGACTTGACTTGACTTGACTTGACTTGACTTGACTTGACTTGACTTGACTTGACTTGACTTGACTTGACTTGACTTGACTTGACTTGACAATTAAGTCTGATTTAATAAAATTAAATATTTTCATGTTTAATATTATATTGTATTTTGAATATAAATCAAGCCTTAGTTATAAATTAATGTACTTGTGTAAATAATATTATTCCAACTATAATTGTTTCTTTTGCACAAGTTTAATTATTTTAAATTTATATACTAAATTCCAACTATCTATCATAGGTTTTATCTCAAAAAATCATGGTAATTATGATATATGCTTATTATTAAAACAGGCTTATGTTTTTTATTGTATTTATAGCACCTTCCAATAATTGAGGTTCAAAACCTTACAAATCTGTTTTTAAGTTATATTTTTACATACTAAAAAATTCAAAATGTCTAATCCATATAAAAAATAGATAGATGTAAAAACCTTTTGTGGATTAGTTTTTTAGGATTAAGTTATAACTAATTATTAAAAAGTAAGAGTAAATATACATAAATATTATATTTATAATATAACGCAAATGCTAAATAACTTTTAATATCATATTAATTTGATTATGTTTGTGATAAATCAATAATTATATTATTTAATAATCTAAAAAAAATTTTCTGATGTTATCTCTAATTGCTTTTATTGGAATTATCCATAAAATAAAGTTAATAACTTTATCAATTTTTCTTTCTAAGCATGTTCTATCATATTGATTAAATCTATCCATAAAATATATTGGATCTTCTTTAAACCAGGCAGTCATAGATAAATATTTCCATCCTTGAAGTAATAATCTATTCTTTTCTTTTGGAGCTGGAACAGCATCATGAGATATTTCAAATATTTTTCCACATGAAAAATGAGCTATATATACATCACAACTTTCTTCCTTTAGCCATATAGCCATTGGTATATTATATTTAGGATCTACAAATTTGATTTTATCTTTTTTTATAAAATAAATAAGAATATCCTGTTCATATACTTTAACATTATTGTTTATACACGTTTCTACATAATCATTTATGAATTCTTCTTTCATTTCATTTCTTAGCAATTTTAAATTCATGCACATAAAACCACTACAAAAAGGTATATGAGTTTTTTTATAATCTATTTGAAGATTTTTATAATGCTGATATATTGATTTTTCATTTTTTATTCTATTATTATCATATTCTTCAATTGATTTAATATTCAAAAGTTTATAAGTCTCATTTCTATATAATCGGATGTCAAATTGATGATCTGCTGCTATAATATAATAACTATCTAAATTGGTGTAATATATTTCGCTTAAACTTTTTAAAACCATTTGATCAACATCTAAAAATATAACTTTATCTAAATGTGTTAATAAATGAATAACTTCTAGTTTAAAATATATACTATATCCCCAAAATTCTTGTACACAAAATGTTTTAGCCCATTTTTTATATTTAGCAATTCTATTAATATCAGGAGTATAAAATTTTATATCGAAATTTTTTATTTCTTTTAATTGAATTAGTTTATTCTTATCTTCATTTGACATATTATCTGTTATTATATGAAAATAAAATTCATCTTCCTTATTTGAATTAACTAATATAGAAGTGATTAATATTCCTAAATTTATAGCAAATACATGTCCGTTTGAAACCATACAAATATTAATTTTTTCTTTCATAATGAATTAACTCCAAATATTTTATAAAATGCAAAATTTTCTAATCCTATCAAAGAAAATAGATAAATGTAAAAAGTCTTTTTTAAGATGGATACTAAATATTTAAAATTTTTTAAATTACACCACTTGACTTGACTTGACTTGACTTGACTTGACTTGACTTGACTTGACTTGACTTGACTTGACTTGACTTGAGATTAAGTCAGAATTAATCTTAAAATTATAAATACTCATATTAAGGATTATATTATATTTTGAATATAATGCAAGTTTACGATACTTGAAAAAAATATTACTTATATTTATACTAAAAAACAATATAAATATTGGAGTATAAATGAAAAAAGAATATAAGTATAAATTGTCAGAAGATGACTTTATAGATTTTCAGCTTTATTATTTGAAAATGAATTCGAAAATGACTAAATCTGTAAAAAGAACTATTATAATATTAATATCTCTTTATGTTGTTATTTTTGCAGCAATGGCTATTTATTTTAGAAGCAATGCTTTTTTAATATTAATAATAGCAGTTTTAGTATCAGCATTTTCAATATTACAAATATTTACATATAGAAAACGTCTTGAAAAGAAAATCATTAAGAAAGTAAAAGAGTATGTAAGGTCAGGTAAATTAGATAAAGTTTTAGGTGATAAAGAGCTTGAAGTTTATGATGATAGGGTAGTATTTCATGAGGAGAGAGGAACAAGTTCTTTTAATAAAGAAGATATAAAAAATATAGAAAATAGTAATAAGTCAGTTTTCCTTTATGTTGATGATATGTCAGCAATTATTGTTCCAAAGCATTATATAACAGGTGAGGATGTAGATTTTTTATTATCTTATAAAAATTAATAACATAAAAAAGCGCAGGTTATCCTGCTCTTTTTTATGTTTTATTCTTCTGTTATTGAAAGTTTTGAACAAACATAATCTTTATTTAATTCAAAAACTTTTTTCTCTTTATCATCGGAAGGCATATCATACATAGCATCAAGCATAACACGTTCAAACAAAGCTCTCAAACCTCTTGCTCCTGTATGCTCTTCCATAGTTTTTTTTACTATAGATTTTAATGCTTCATCATCAATTTTTAATTCTATATTATCATAAGAAAATAATTTCTGATACTGTTTAGTTAAAGCATTCTTAGGTTCTTTTAATATTTTTAAAAGCTCTTCTTCTTTAAGTTCCTCTAAAGTAGCTATTACAGGAAGTCTTCCTATAAGTTCAGGTATAAGTCCATATTTAACTAAATCTTCAGTAGAAATATTTTTCATTATTTCATCATAATTAAGATTATCCATAGAATTAACTTCAGCAGCAAATCCTAAACCTTTTTTAGAAGTTCTTTCAGCAATAGATTTTTCTATATCAATGAAAGCACCTCCGCATATAAATAGAATATTAGATGTATCTATATGTAAATTATCCTGATGCGGATGTTTTCTTCCGCCATGAGGAGGGACTGTTGCAATAGTACCTTCTACTATCTTTAATAATGCCTGCTGTACTCCTTCTCCAGATACGTCTCTTGTTATAGAGCGTGATTCACTTTTGCGTGAAATTTTATCTATTTCATCAATGTATATGATGCCTTTCTCAGCAAGTTTAATATCACCATCTGCATTCTGTATGAGTCTAAGTAGTATATTTTCAACATCATCTCCAACATAACCAGCTTCTGTTACAGTGGTAGCATCAGCAATAGCAAAAGGAACATTTAACGCCTTAGCTAAAGTACGAGCCAATAATGTTTTACCGCTTCCAGTAGGTCCTATTAAAAGTACATTTGATTTTTCTATTTCAACTTCATTTTTATCTTCAATATTTTGAGTTATTCTTTTATAATGATTATAAACAGAAACAGATAAAACTTTTTTGGCATAATCTTGTCCTATAACATATTCATCAAGTAATGCTTTTATTTTTTTAGGAGGAAGCACAGTTATTTCATGTTCTTTTGATTTGGACTTCATTTTGCTTTGTGAATGCATATTGAAATAATCATTAGCTATTGCAGAACAATCTGAACATAAATATCCTTCATTTCCTTCTATATATCTGTTTAATTCTTTTAATTCTCTTCCGCATAAAGAACAAACTTCTTTTTTATCGCTATTTTTTTTAGACATATTTCTCCATATAAAAAACTATAATTAAGTTTATATATTTTATATCAAAATAAAAGTATTTCAATAATAAAAAAAATAAAAAGTTATATTTATAAAAAAATAAGGGGCTTTAATAAGCCCCTTATTAATTAATATTCAATTTTATATTATGATTCTCTGCTTGAGAAAACTTTATCTATTATACCATAATCTTTTGCCTCTTCAGCGCTCATAAAGTAATCTCTGTCCATATCAGCTTCAAGTTTTTTAATATCCTGTCCTGTATGATTAGCCATAATATTATTAAGTATGCTTTTTAAACGTATAGTTTCTCTTAATTGTATTTCCATGTCAGTAACCATACCTCTAGAACCACCTGAAGGCTGGTGAATCATTATTCTTGAATTTGCAGTGGCAAATCTTTTACCTTTAGCACCTCCTGCCAAAAGCAAAGCACCTGCAGAAGCAGCCTGTCCTACACATAAAGTAGCAACATCAGGCTTAACATATTGCATAGTGTCATACATACCTAAAGCAGCAGTTACAACTCCTCCAGGACTATTTATATATAATGATATATCTTTTTCAGGATCAGCTGATTCCAAGAATAAAAGCTGTGCTATAACTACATTAGCAACATCATCATTTATTTCTCCGCCTAGAAATATAATTCTATCTTTTAAAAGTCTAGAATATATATCATAAGAACGTTCACCTCTGCTTGTTTGCTCTATAACATAAGGTATAGTCATGTAATTTCTCTCCATCTTTTATATTAACCCCTTATTTTATAAATTAATATCCGCCCCAAATATCGCTTTCTTCCGGTTTGAATTTGCCCGCATCTTTCTCAGCAACATTTACATGTTCTTTAACATAATCTAAAATAGCTTCAGAAGTAGCTCTGTTTTGTGCATCTCTCATTATGTAGTTTATAATGTTCTGCTGTTCTTCTTTAGGGAGTTTAGAAAGCCCCATGTAACTTTGATATTGATACATTCTATTAGCATATTCTTTTGCTTTTTCTTCGTTTACTGTAATAGAATCTTTATATGTTTCAGCTAATTTAGCCATAATCATATCAAAAGTTATTTGTTTTCTAACATTTTCTTCATACTCTTTTTTAATGTCTTCATCTGTTTTAGCAACAGAAATTAAGAAATCAGTTTTACTCATTCCTCTGCTTGACATAGATCTTTCAAATTCATTTAATGATATTTCTAATTGCTCTTCATAATAACCTTTAGGAAGAGTCATATTAACTAATTCTATTAATTTATTAAATAATGTATCATTTACAAGTTCACTGTTAGCTCTATCTTCAGCTCTTTTTACTAAATGTTCTTTTAAAGATTCTTTAACTTTTTGTCTGTCTTCTTCTTTGGAATCATCTTTCATATCTGGTTTTTCTACTTTTACTATATTCATTATTAAAGTAGCTTCTCTTCCATCAACATAAGTTTTAAGAAGTTTTTTATCATCTTTTTTAACGCCTATAGCATTTTTAGCAAATATACTTTCATTTTCATCATTGCTTGCAACTACTGTAAGTTCTTTGTCATATTTTTTATTTATATCATCATCAAATTCTATTTTTACGTTAACTCTGTCTCCGATTTCAGATTTTAATTCACTTTCTTCAAAATGAGAAAATCTATGAAGAGAAAGTTTATAAGCTTCTTCAACAACACTGTCATCAACAGTATATTTGTTTTTTTCTACATTTATAGAAGCCAAATCAGGCAAATTAAATTCAGGTATAGGATAATATTCATAAGTAAGATGAAGCCCATCATCTTTATTTTCCAAGTTAAGCAATTTAGGAGTACCTAAAGCCTTAACATTTTTTTCATCATGATAAGTATTCCAAGCATCATCTATTAAAACTTCATTAGTAGCACCTTCTAAAGCTTCTCTGTATCTTGAAAGTATAATATTATTAGGAGCATGTCCTACTCTAAAGCCTTTAACATTAACTCTAGGTTTATAATATTCAATTTGTTTTTCTAATTCTTTTTTGTAAGCATCTTTTGAAATTGTTAGTTTGAGTGTAACTAAATCTTTTTCATCTGTTGAAGTTTCGAAATTTAAATCTTTAATATCCATATTTAAAAAACCTTTAAAAAATAATAAAAAAATACCCCAACAGAGAAATCTATTGGGGATTTAATATGAGCGGGAAACGGGACTCGAACCCGCGACAGTCTGCATGGCAAGCAGAAACTCTACCAACTGAGTTATTCCCGCATAGACATGTCAAATAATATAACATAATGAAACAAAAATGTCAATACTTAAATTGATAAAAAATCTTCTAAAAATTTACCAACTCCGTTTTTATCATTGCTTAAACATATATAATCAGCTTTTTTCTTCAATTCATCTTCTGCATTTGAAACTGCCACACCAATTCCTGCAAATTCAATCATTTTTATATCATTATAATTATCTCCGAAGGCTATTATTTCATCTCTTTTTATACATTTTTGCTCACAAAGCCACTTTAAAGCACTTCCCTTATTAATTCCGCTAGCAAGTATTTCCAAAAAATTTGTATGTGAAAATGATGTATCAGCATTTATGTTTTTATTTATATCATGCTGTATCTTTTCAAGTATATCTCTATCACCTATAAAAAGCATTTTGCTGAACTCAAAATTTTCTATATTGTCCAATCCTATAAAAATATCAGAAATATTTTCTTTCTGTGCATATCTTCTAAAATAAAAATCTTCTTCAGATACTATATATTTATTTCCGCTGTAAACATGCAAATATATGTCTTTGCTTTTATATTTATTATAAATATCTATAATATTCATAGCTGTGTTTTTATCTATAGGTTTATTATAAATAAAATTACCATCATTATCAGCAACTACAGCACCATTAAAAACTATAGAATGATTATTATTATTTAAAATATTTTTATAGCGTATCATTCCATTAAGAGGTCTTCCTGTAGAGAGTATTACTTCTATTCCTTTATCCATTAAATTTTGGAAAACTTTTTTATTATAATCACTTATTTCGCTATAATCGTTTAATAAAGTTCCATCCAAATCAGTTGCTACAAGTTTTATATTTCTTATATTATCCATAAATAATATATTATCATAAAAAAACTCAAAAACAAGTGAATTTCAAAATAAAATTAAACTATTAAAAGTGATAACTATATATTTTTTTAATGAAACTGTAATTTTGATATTGTTAAAGGAATAAAGTTTAAAATATAGTTTTAATTAATGTATTTAATCATAACTATTTTGCTGCCATTATTTTCAAAATAGAAATCATCAGCATAAAGTGATATTAAAAAAATACCTCTTCCGCTGTCTTTATATATATTCTCCTGAGATTCAGTTAATCCTATCATAGCCATTATATAATCAAATCCATTTCCTTCATCTTCTATAATAACTTCAACATAATCATTAATTATATTAAATTCTATATTAACTTTTTTATTTAAATCATTTCCGTTGCCATGAACTATAGCATTAGTCAAAGCCTCCTCAAAAGCTATTTGAAAGGCATCGCATTCTTTTATTCCATTATTCCGTAAAAACATTAAAAAGTCACTAGAAACCTTTGGTATATATGATTTATCACTAGGTATTTTCATTGATAAAGTCGTTTCTTTTGTTAAATCTTTCACACACATATTCACAATCATTCGTCTCAATTCTATTATATTACTGTATTCAGTTATTCATTACTATATAGTATAGTAAAATAAGATGCATTGTCAAGTTTTTTTATATTTATAATGCGTTTTTTTGTTCTTTTGTAAAACATTAACTACTTATGTTGTAATATTTATCAAAATAATATTGACAATAATTATAATATGAATACAATTAAACATAATTATTTTTTAAGGACTATTTTATGAAATATATGAACCTTTATAGAGGATATGAGAAGAGAAAAGATGCAATAGATAAAAAAATATTTTCTATTATAGAGAGAAGCCAATTTATATTTGGTCAGGAATTGGATGAATTGGAAAAAGAATTATCTAATTATACAGGGGCTAAATATGCTGTAGGAGTGTCATCAGGACATGTTGGTCTTGTACTTGCTCTTTTGGCATTAGGATTCAATGCGGGAGAGGATCATTCTGATAAAGAAGTTATAGTTCCTGCAATGACTTTCTTCTCTACTGCTGAAGCTCCGGCATTTTTAGGTATGAAAGTTAGAGTATGCGATATAGATGAATATTTTAATATGGATGTAAAAAAGCTGGAATCTCTTATAAATAAAAATACTGCTGCTATTATACCTGTTAATTTATTCGGACAATGTGCTAATTTTGATGTTATACTTGATATAGCTAAGAAACATAATATATTTGTTATAGAAGATGCATGCCAGTCTTTTGGGGCTAGTTATAAAAATATAAAATCATGCTCTGGAAAATTAGGTGATATTGCTGTTACTTCATTCTTTCCAGCTAAGCCTTTAGGATGTTTTGGTGATGGAGGAATGGTATTTACTAATAATGAGGAGCTTTATAAAAATTTAAAACAGCTTCGTCATCATGGTGATGAAGGCGGTATGATACATGTTAAATTGGGCACTACTGGAAGATTAGATAATATGCAGGCTGGTATTTTGTTAGAAAAATTCAAAGGTTTTGATGATGATATGAATCATAGAAGACAAGCAGCAGAATATTATAATGAAAAATTAAAAGATATTGTAAAAGTTCCTGAAGTAGCTTCCTATACTCAAAGTGTACATGCTCAATATGTTATACAAGTTAAAGATAATAGAGATGAGATAAGAAATAAATTAAATGAATTAGGTATTCCTACAGCACTTTATTATCCTCATCCTATACATTTAGCTCCTATACTTGTAAAAAAATTAGGCTATAAAGAAGGCGACATGCCGGTGTCAGAATATGCTTCAAAACACAATATAGCTTTGCCTATAGATAATGATATTTTAAGAGAAGAACAGGACATTGTTATAGAAGCTGTAAAGAAAGTATTATCTTAATTATAAAAATATGCAGAAGGTCATATAGTTTATATACCTTCTGCTCAATTAATATATAAATTATCCTGTATACTCTTCTATATATTTTCTCATAAGCATTTTGATTGTTTCTTTATCAGCATCAAGCGAAGCAATATCAAAAGCATCTATCATAACTTTTCTCTCTTCAGGAGTTAAGCATTTTACAGTGTCCTTAGCTATGAATAATTTTTTATACTGAGAAGGTATTAATGTTTCATCATCCATTAAAATCTCTTCATAAAGTTTTTCTCCCTCTCTTATGCCGGTAAAAATTATAGGAATATCTTTTTCTGTAAGTCCGTACATTTTTAGCATATTCTTTGCCAAGTCTAAAATTTTAACCGGCTTTCCCATATCTAAAGTAAATATTATACCATCATTTAAAGTGCATGCTTTTATAACAAGTCTTGCCGCCTCTCTTATAGACATAAAGAATCTTACCATCTCAGGATGCGTAACAGTCAATGCTTTCCCTTCTCTGATCTGTTTTTCAAATACAGGTATAACACTTCCGCTGCTTCCTAGTACATTACCAAATCTTGTTATTTTAAATGCTGTAATATTTTGTTCATGCGATAAAGACATTATCATTCTTTCGCATATTCTTTTACTTGCTCCCATTAATGAAGTAGGGCGAACTGCTTTATCTGTTGATATGAATACAAAATTTTTAATATTATTTTTAATTGCCAAAGTTGCAACATTTTCCGTAGCTAAAATATTATTTTTAATAGCTTCTTCCGGATAAGCTTCCATAAAAGGTAAATGTTTATGAGCTGCTGCATGGAAAATTATGTCAGGATTTTCTTCTTTTAATATTTTGTCAACCTTTACATAATCTCTTACATTAGAAATTATATATTTAAATTTATGTTTATTTTTTTCATTTTTAGAATCATTTAAAGACATTATAAGCGAGTGAATAGCACTTTCTGAATTATCTAATGCCATAACTTTTTTAACAGGAAGTGTAATTAATTGTCTTACAAGTTCGCTTCCTATAGAACCGCCTCCGCCTGTTACAAGTATAACTTTGTCTTTATAGTATGCAGCAATTTCCTTTTCATCAAATCCAATCTCTTCTCTTCCAAGCAAATCGGAAGGCTCTACATTTCTAATATCTTTTATTGACGCATTTCCTTTTATTATTTCAAAAAAACAAGGAAGTATTTTATATTTTATTCCTGTAGGATATATAATATCTAATATTTCAAGAAGTTCTTTTTGCTTAAGAGTAGGTATAGCAATTATTATTTCTTCTATATCTACATCATTATTTTTATATTCTTTTATTATTTTTTCTATATCTTTGATTTTACCTTTTACTTCTATGGAGTGATTTTCTAATTTTAATTCTTTTTTATTTTCATCATCATCTAAAAAGCAAAGTACATTATATTCATTGTTTTCATCAGAAGTTAATATTTCAGAAGCAAGTGTTTCTCCAGCATTACCAGCTCCGATTATAACTATATTTTTTTTATTCATTTATTTTTAATTCCCAAGATATAATTTAAATATTGAGTAATAGTATATAGTTTTTTTATTTATTATACAAGAATTTTTAATACTATAATTTTGACAATATATATGTTTTAGTATATCATTTTTTTATCAAGCGGTAAATGGAATATTTTAATGACTGAAAAAATAAATAATTTAAAACAATATATAAACGAAAATTTTCTTCTTACTTTAACAAGCAAAGGTATATATAACAGATCTGTAAAAGATATGGATGCTATAATAAATAATAATAATATCAATCAAATAAGTATTGAAGAGATTGACGATAAAATAAAAGTGATATTTGATATGTCAGGAGAAAAAATAGAAGTTGTTTTAAATGATGAAAATATAAAATTAAGTAAATGTACATGCCCTTCAAAAGATGTTTGCAAACATATAATAATGGCTCTTCTTTATATAAAATATATAGATGATGCCAATACTGTAAATGACAATGAAAAAAAAGAAGAAATAGAAAATGATTTTAATAATAATTCAAATAATGAAAATGATGCAGCAGAAGAAGAAAATAATTCATTTGACGAATTAAAAAATATTAGTTTTGATAATATAAAAAAATTAAGTACAAAAAAGAATTTTGAATATGCATTGGATAGATTTTATGATAATGTAGAAGTTAATATAAAAGAAGATGTAATGCTTGAGATATATATACCGGAAGATGATATAAGCATTTATTTCCCTAAAAAAGATAGCATAAAAAATTCTATATGTTCATGCAGGGATTCTTCTTTATGTTCTCATAAAATAATTGCAATACTTAAATATAAGGAAATGTATGGTACTTTAGAAGAAATCAAAGAAGAGGATAAAGAAATAGATGAAAATATTTTAAAATTCTCGAAAAAATTTACGGAAAGCATATTTGAAAAAGGTTTATATTCATGCAGTGAAAAAGATTTTGATACAGCAGAACAGCTTAGTATTAAACTTCAAATGAAAATAATGCCTGAGCTTTCAAAGATGTTTAGAAGTATTGCAGACGGTATTGATTCTATGCTTAATAAAAGAGCTTCTTTTAATAAATTGTTTTGCTTTGCTACTTTATCAAGACTGTATAATACAATAAATTTAATAGAAAAAGCAAAAAAAGAAAATGATAATAGAACTGTAAAATTATTAACAGGAGAAATTAGAAGCAAATATGTAGATAGAAGAAACGGTGATTTTTTAGGTTTAGGTGCTTATCCTTGGATTACTTCTACAGGATATTTGGGTGTAAGTGCATATTTGTATAATTTGAATTCTAAAAATGTTTCTTTCTTTTCATACATGATACCTACATTTTATGATGATTCAAAAATTTCTTATGATGATGTAAGAAGCAATTACAGAAAGAAAATGCATTTTGAAAATAATTTATCTATAGAAGAAGTTTCAAAATATAAGTTAAAATTTATAAGTTATAAAATTAACAGTGAAGAGCGAATATCATCGAGCAAGTATAGTTCTGTAATATTAAATGATAGAGTAGATTCTAAATTATTAGAAGAAATAAGAATATCTAAAAACAATGAAGAATTATTTGCTGAAAGTTATGATGATATATTTAATATGGGTTTCGAGTACGATTATTTTAATAGATCAAATAGAGTTAAAGTTATAGTAGCTAAGTTTCAAGCTATAGAGAATGTGGACTTTGATAAAATACAGCAGATACTTTATTTTGATATAGTAAATAATGACGGGGAAGAAAGATTAACTTTAAGTATTAAATATAATTCTATTCATTCAAACGGTATTAAATATATAATGAATTATAAAAACTCTGATATTGATAAAGACAGATTTATATTATTAGAAAAAACAAAATATTATATTAGACCTATAAGTATAATAAATGTTAATGCTGTTATAAATATATTTTTTGAAGATTAATATGTTTAGCATATAAATCTATTCATATACTAAACATATTAATATATATTATTATTTGTTTACGAATTTCTTTATTCTCTCTACAGCTTCTTTTAATAAAGGTATATCCTGAGTTAAAGCTATTCTAAAATAATTCTCACTTCCGAAAGCAATTCCAGGTACTACTGCAACTGAAGTTTCCTCTAAAAGTTTCATACAAAAATCAATAGAATTTTCTTTAGAGAATTTACTGTATCCTACAAATAAATAAAATGCTCCTCTAGGCTCTATAACATCAAAACCTAAATCTGATAATCCCTTAGCCATAATCATAGCACGTTCTTTATAAGTATCTCTAAAACTTTCAATAAAAGGATAATTTTTTAAAGCATACTCAGCAATAGCACATGAAAGAGCAACCATACTTCCTACATTATTAAAACTTGCATTGATAAAGCATTTTCTAACATATTCCGGAGATATACTGTATCCTATTCTCCATCCTGTCATAGAATGAGATTTAGAAAAACCATTGAAAGCTATAACTTTATCTTTTATAGAAGGATAAGATGTAAATGATGTAAAAGGATAAAATGATATAGCAGAATATATTTCATCAGCTATAATAAATATATCTTTTTTCTCAAAGTATTTAACAAGCTCATCCATTTCTTCTTTTTTAAGCATATATCCGGATGGGTTTCCTGGATTGCTGAAAAGTATTGCTTTTGTCTTATTTGTAACAACTTTTTCTATAGTTTCTGGTTTTAATACGAATTTATCTTCGCTAGTATCCAAATAAACAATTTTACCATAAGCTAATTTTATAGCCCATTCATAAGGTGAAAAGTATGGAGTAGGAAGTATAACCTCATCATCAATATTTAATATAGTTCTGAATATTGATGAAATTCCTTCCATAGAACCTATATGCATTAAAATATTATTAGCATTAACATCAGAACCGTAATATTTATTATAATGTTTTGCTACAAGTTCTCTTAATTCATTAGAACCTCCGGCTTGAGTATAACCTAATGCATGAGTTTTAGCATACTCATAGGCATAATCAATAAATTCTTTAGGAGGCTGCAAATCAGGCTCTCCTATAGTAAGCATTATAGCATTTCCTTTTTTTTGAGCTTTTTCAGTAAATTCCCTTATTATAGAATAAGGCACAGTAACTATATTTTTATTAAGCTCCATGATAGATTCTCCATTTAATTTATTTTTTTTATATATTGTCAAATTAGAAAAGCCTCTATATATAGACTATATAGAGGCTTTTAATTATTTTCTCAAATCATCAACTAATTTAGTTTTGTCGGAAGTTTTATCATCTTTTTCTTTTATTACTTTAGCAGGATTTCCAACAACAACTTGATTATCTAATACATCCTCTATAACAACAGCACCGGCACCAATAACTGCATTTTTACCAACATGTACACCTTCTATAATTACAGCATTAGCTCCTATAACAACATTGTCTTCTATGATTACAGGTTTAGCAGAAGGCGGTTCAATTACTCCGGCAATAACTGTACCAGCACCAACATGGCAGTTTTTTCCAACAATAGCACGTCCTCCTAAAACAGCTCCCATGTCTATCATAGTTCCTTCGCCTACCTCAGCTCCTATATTGATTATAGCCCCCATCATTATAACAGCATTATCACCAATTTTTACTTTATCTCTAATTATAGCACCAGGCTCTATTCTGGCATTTACATTAAAATAATTTAAAGTAGGCACGCCTGAATTTCTTCTGTCATTTTCTAAATAATAATCTTCTATGCTGTCCTTATACTCATCCAAAATAGTTTTAATTTCTTCATAATCTCCTACTATAAAATGAAAATTACCAGAAGAAAATACCTTTGCTGTAGTTTTTATATTATCGATATTTCCTTTTATATATATTTTAACAGGTGTCTTCTTTTTAGAATTTTTAATATACGCAATTATATCTTCCGACTTTTCTAACATGTCCATTTAAATTATTCTCCTCAAAATAAATTATGCTAATACTTCTCTCATTCTGTAAAGGCCTGGTTTTTTGCCCACGATAAATTGTGCAGCTTTAATAGAACCTTTTGCAAAAATTCTTCTTGAAGTTGATGTATGCTTTATTTCTATTATCTCATCATCTCCATAGAATATAACACTATGTTCACCAACTACCGAACCGCCTCTTATAGAATGTATACCGATTTCTTTTTTATCTCTTGCATGAAGTCCGCTTCTTCCATTAACAGCAAGCATTTGATTATCTAAAGCATCATTAATTACATTGAAAAGAGTTTTAGCTGTACCGCTTGGAGAGTCAACTTTTCTATTATGATGCGTTTCTATGATTTCAATATTAAAATCAGTTAATTTAGGAGCTATTCTAGCTACTATTTCATTCATCAAATTTATACCTATACATGTATTAGAAGATAATACTATAGGAACATGTGCTGATGCTTCAAGAATTTTAGATAATATACTTTCATCGTATCCTGTAGTACAAATAACCATAGGTATATTATTTTTTACTCCATAATCCAACATAGAAGGAATTCTTGAAAAATGAGAAAAATCTATAATAACATCGCCTTTCTCATTGGTTAAATCATCAGCAAAACCGCTAATTTCTAATTCGCCTTCTTTTTCAATGACTTCTTTTAACATAGAGCTCATAACTCCAGTTCCATGTATTATTACTTTCATTTCTAACTCCAAATCTTTATTTATATTATAAAAATTATTTTTTTATACCATATCTGTTTATTATTTCTCTTACATGTTCTCTATTTTTGTCGCTTAAAGGTCCCAAAGGAGAACGGCAAGGGCCTACATCAAATCCCATAATATTCATAGCCTCTTTTACAGGTACAGGATTAACTTCTATAAACATTGCTCTAACTAAATCTATATATTTAATTTGTGCTTTAACTGCTTCAGCAGTATTTCCATGAAGATAGTTCATAACCATATCATGATTTTCTTTTGGTATGATATTACTTGTAACAGATATAACTCCTTTTCCTCCCAAAGCAAGTATAGGTGTTACCATATCATCATTTCCGGAATATATATCCAAATCAGGTGCAATATTAGCAATATCAGCTACATAACTAATATCACCGCTAGCTTCTTTTATACCTTTAATATTAGAAATGGCAGCTAATGTTTTTATAACGTTTAAAGATAATTTTACTCCTGTTCTTGAAGGAACATTATACATTATAACAGGACATTTTACGCTATTTGCTATTTGAGTAAAATAATCAATTAATCCGCTTTCATTTCCTTTATTATAATATGGGGTTACAGCCATTACAATATCGGCACCATATTCATAAGATTTTTTACTAAACTCTACAGCTAAACTTGTGTTATTGGTTCCAGTGCCTGCAATAACTAATGTTCTTTTTTTAGTTCTCTCTATGCAGAATTTGATAATTTCCATTCTCTCTTCTGCACTAAGTGTTGCACTTTCTGCTGTTGTACCAGCAGCAACTATAGCATCAGCTTTATTTGCTATTTGAAACTCTATAAGTTCTTCTAATTTCTCGTAATTAACCCTATAATCGTTAGTAAATGGTGTTATTAAAGCTACACCAGCTCCCTCAAATAATGACATATTAATCTCCTTTAATTATATATTATTACAATTATAAAAACAACTCTTTATTTTTATAAGTATTATAAACATTCAAAACCTGCATTTTCACACCTATGTTTATAGCATCTTCATCAATATCAAATAAAGCATTATGAATAGGTGCTTTTATCTTATCATTAGAAACTCCTAAACTGAAAAAAGAACCTTTTACTCTTTGAAGATAATAACTAAAATCTTCTGTAGTCATGTTGGCATTTTCTTTTATACAGTTTTCTTTTCCTAAAAACATATTTCCAGATTCTATAATAATATTAACAGCATTATCATTATTAATTAATGCAGGATAAGATGGTATATCTATAAACTCACATTCAGCACCAAAATTTTTTGCAGTATTGGTAACGATATTTTTTATCATATTTAATCTGAATTCCCTTGTTTCATCATCGCAAAGCATTCTAATAATACCTTCCATTTTTACATTATCAGCTACTATGTTATTTGCTGTACCTCCATTAATTGTTCCTATATGAAGTCTCATACTTCCATCAGTAAATGCAGAAACAAAACTATGAAGCTGAGTTATTATATGAGAAGCAACAATTATAGAGTCTATACCATAATATGATTTAGCTCCATGAGCAGATTTGCCATGTACATGTACTTCAAACATATTAGAACTAGCATACATTGCTCCATAAGTAAAACTAATCTGTCCTACATTTATTTCTGGTCTCACATGAAGTCCGTAAATAACATTAACATTATTTAAGGCTCCTTCTTCTATCATAGGCAAAGCACCACCTGTTGTCTCTTCTGCAGGCTGATATATTAATCTTATATTGCATGGTGGCTTTATTTCAGAAAAATATTTTGCTATACCTGTTAATATAGTTGTATGAACATCATGTCCGCATGAATGGCATTTTCCTTTATTTTGAGAAGCGTAAGAACAGTTTTTTTTGTCCTCCATAGGTAAAGCATCCATATCAGCTCTAAAAGCTATGGTAAAATTTTGATCTTCTCCTTCAATATCAGCTACTATGCCGGTTTTTGCTATTTGTGTTTTATGGTTTACATTAAATGATTTAAGTATAGATGATATTTTTTCCATAGTTCTAAACTCTTCAAAGCCTAACTCCGGATGCATATGCAAATCTCTTCTTAAATCTATTAAAAACTCTTTCATGGACAAGAGTACATCATCTGATATTATAAAATTATTATTCATTATATTATATGCCTTGTTTTAAAAACAGTTATATCTTATTAATATAAAAGTTATGTATTAATTAATATTATTTTAATTTGGAAATTGGTTTTATTTTAAAGAATTACTTCTTAGATTTAGATAAGTTACGTTTGAAAGATTTATAGAATTTAGAAAGCTGAAAATAAATGTTTGAATTATTGGATGTGCATGCAGCACTTTGGGTTGCATTGAGTCTTGACGAAATATACATTCCAAACTCCTTATTTAAGATTATTGATAGTATTATTATATACAATAATATCGTAAAAGTCAATAAAAAGAATATTATTTTTTAAAAAAAGGAATGCATTTTTTGTAAATGCATTCCTAAAATATTTTATTATAATTTAGAATCTTATTCCAATCTGAGCACCTAAATCTACACTAGACAATTTGAAATCATAACTTTTACTTTCCATAAAAGGAATATCATAAGAAACATAAATACCAGCAGTTAAATTAAGTGGAAGTATAAAATCAAGCATTACTTTAACATAAGGTATGAAAGGCTTATTGAATTCTTGATATATAGTTTTAGTGTCATACATACTAGCTTGACCTATAGATGTGCTGCTTTCTTTGCTATACATAAGTCCTGCTATAGGGAATTTAAATCCTCCTCCAATACCTACAGAAATAAATCCTACATCTATTCTAGGAATAAGTCCAAGATTGAAACTATCAAAAGAAGCACCATATCTTCCTTTTTGATCTTTTAATCCGAATGCGAATACATCTTTTTGATATCCTATATCAAGTCCTATACCTAAATCCACATTACTTATGCCAAAATAATATCCAGGTATAACATGAATACCAAATTCAAATCCAGCATCAGATTTTGTGTATTTAGCTGATGAACCTGTGTATGTACCCAAACTCACTCCGAAAGGAAATAGAACATTAACTTCAAATCCTGTTTTCGCCATTAAATTTCCGCTTAATGCAATAATTAATAAACTTGCAACTACTATTATTTTTTTCATTTTTTATCCTTAAAATTGTTTTGTATTATATGTTCGGTAAAATAGTTAAGTATAATATTAAAAAATTACTATAGTTATGTAGTATATGAATTTAAATAATATGAAATATTAATTAAAAGTTATTATATTAAATAAAAAAGGAATGCATAGAAAATGCATTCCTTAAAAATATTATATTAAAAAATATTAGAATCTTAATCCAATTTGTCCGCCTATATCAAATGCTGACATTTTTATATTGTTGTTAGGATCTTTGTATTCTATCAATGGTATATCATATGAAACATACATACCAATAACAAAATTTAGAGGGAGTAAGAAGTCGAAAGTTGCTTTTACATAAGGTATATAAGGATTTTTAAAATTATTTTTTAGCTTTTTTAGATTATATCCTTCTGCATTATATCCGCCGTCACTTTCTTTGAAATATGTACTTGCTGCTAAAGGTATTTTTATTCCAGCACCTACACCTATAGATACAAATGAAATATCTATCTTAGGCAATACACCTATCATTAAGCTATCAAAAGTTATTCCACCTCTAGAGTTTTGATCCAATGATGATTTGAAGGCAAATACATCTCTGTTGTATCCTAAATCCAAACCTAGTCCAAATGATAAATATTTAAATCCGAAGTAATATGCTGGTTGAAAATGTATTCCGAATTCAAATGCTTTGTCAGATTTTATAGCAGCAGCATCATTTCCGCTGAAACTGCTGAAACTTGCTCCAAGAGGAATCATCAAACCTAAACTAGCTCCTGTTTTAGCCATTAAATTTCCACTTATAATTATAGCTAACATAAAAGATATTATTATTATCTTTTTCATTGTTTTCTCCTTAAAATAAAAATTATAATAATTATTTGTATATTGTAATTATCTATATATAAATATAAAAAATCAATAGTTAAAAACAATATATAATTCTATTTTTTTTATATTTTTTTCATAAATTAAACATTCGACTAATTTGTTAAAAGGTACAAAAGTCATAAAATACGATTGCAATAAATAAAAAATAATTATATGTTCTTTAACTAGTCATTAAAATTTTTGTTTATAATCTAATAGTTAGATAAAAAATCTAATAAGGACTTAAAGAAATATGCAAGAAAAAATCAATGAACTTAGAAAAAGAAAAGAAAAAATAGAGGAAGCTGGCGGAAAAGATAAAATAGAAGAACGCCATGCAAAAGGAAAATTAACTGCTAGAGAGCGTATACTGCATCTTTTGGATGAAAATACTTTCTGTGAGATTGATGCTTTTATAGAGCATAGATGCAGCGATTTCGGAATGGAAAAGAATAAAATAGCAGGCGAGGGTGTTGTTACTGGATACGGAAAAATAAACGGAAGACAAGTATGTATATATGCTCAGGACTTTACTGTTATAGGCGGTTCTTTAGGACAAATGCATGCCGCTAAAATTTGTAAAGTTCAGGATATGGCTATAAAATTAGGATGTCCTTGTATAGGTATTAATGATTCAGGCGGAGCTAGAATACAGGAAGGTATCGATTCATTAAGAGGATACGGAGATATATTCTATAGAAATGTTCAGGCTTCAGGAGTTATACCTCAAATATGTGTAATAATGGGACCTTGTGCAGGAGGTGCTGTTTATTCACCTGCTTTGATGGACTTCATACTTATGACTGATAAAACTGCTAATATGTTTATTACTGGTCCTCAAGTTGTAAAAGCTGTAACAGGAGAACAGGTTTCTGCTGAGGAGCTTGGAGGAGCTTTTGTCCATAGCAAAACTTCCGGTGTTGCTTCTTTGATGTTCCCTGATGAAATATCTACTTTGGAAGGTGTTAAGAAACTGCTTTCTTATATACCTCAAAATAATTTAGAGGATGTTCCTTTAGAAAAAACTAATGATGATCCTAACAGAAATGATGAAGAGTTATCAAATATACTTCCAGATAGTCCTAATAAGCCTTATGATGTTAAAGAGATTATTAAAAGAGTGGTTGATAATGGTGAGTTTTTCGAGCTTCAGCCTTTATTTGCTACTAATATAGTTATATGTTTTGCACGTCTTGATGGTAAATCAGTTGGCATAATAGCAAATCAGCCTAATTCTATGGCAGGAGTACTTGATATAAATGCAGCAGATAAAGCAGCAAGATTTATACGTTTCTGCGACAGCTTTAATATTCCATTAGTTACATTAGTTGATACTGCAGGATATTTGCCTGGAGTAGGACAGGAGCACAATGGAGTTATAAGACATGGGGCTAAACTTTTATATGCTTACTCAGAAGCTACTGCACCAAAAATTACTCTTATTATAAGAAAATCTTATGGAGGAGCTTATATTGCTATGTGTTCAAAGCATTTAGGTGCTGATATGGTTTATGCTTGGCCTTCTGCTGAGATTGCTGTTATGGGACCTGATGGTGCTGCTAATATAATATTCAAAAAAGATATAGATAAAGCTGAAGACCCTAAAAAGGTAAGAGCTGAAAAAATAGAAGAATACAAAAAAGAATTTGCTAATCCTTACAGAGCTGCTGTAAGAGGTTATGTTGATGATGTAATAGAGCCGGAATATACTAGAAGCTATCTTATAAATGCATTACATCTTTTAGCAAGCAAAAGAGAAACAAGAATGCCTAGAAAACACGGCAATATACCTCTATAAGTTTGAAGGAGTTGTAAGAATGGAACATAATGCAGCTATTGCCATATTCGGCATAATGTCTGTTTTGATTACCGCTTTGGTTTTCTATATATTATCTGTGATTTTAGCTATTATTTTCAAGGCTAGAAATATCAAAAAAGAAGAAGAAATAAGCAAGGTAGTAGAAGAGAGTAAAACTAAAGAAGAGGACTTGATTGATGATACTGAGCTTGTTGCTGTAATTACTGCTGCGATATCATCTTATACAGGCATGTCTAATAATAAATTTATAATTAAATCTATACAAGAATATAAAACTCCTATATGGGGTATGGCAGATAGAGTAAATAAACTTAAATAAAATATTTGGGAGAAATTATGAATAAACAATATAAAATAACAGTTAATGGAAAAATTTACGATGTATTAGTAGAAGAGGTAAAAAGTGAAAAAGTACAGCAGCCAGCACAAGTAGTTCAGACTGCAGCACCTGTAGTTCAAGCATCAGCACCAGCTGTTAAAACATCAGCACCTGCAGCAGTTCAAACTCCTTCTGCACCTATAGATGAGAATGCTGTATCAGTAAAAGCTACAATGCCTGGTACTATAGTGTCATTCAGTGTGGCAGTAGGGGATAAAGTTTCTGAGGGTCAGGTTGTAGCAATATTAGAAGCTATGAAAATGGAGAATGAAGTTACAGCACCCGCTTCTGGAGTTATTAAATCTATACATGTAGAAAAGGGTTCTTCTGTTGTTGAAGGTCAGGTTATATTACAGATTAGCTAAGGGGTATATATGAATAATGCTTTAGGTTTGGATTTTAACAATTTACTTACAGGTTTTTATCCGCCGTCTTTTGCCCAAATTATTATGATACTTTTGGGGGCATATCTTATATATATGTCCATTTATTATAAAAGAAAACCTTTACTTCTTCTTCCTATGGGAGTTGCGATATTAGCTGCTAATATGCCTCTTCCTAAAATGACTGAAGATGTTGTAACTGGATTTTTAGGTTTAATACATAGTGGGGCAGACAGCGGAGTTTATCCTGTTTTAGTATTTTTTGCTGTTGGTACTATGATAGATTTAGGGCTTGTGCTTGCCGATCCTAAAAATTTCTTTATAGGTGCTAGTTCACAGATTGGAATATTTTTGATATTTTTTATTATGAGTTCTTTAAATATAAGTGAAGGATTATCTGCAGCTACTTCTATTATAGGAGCTGCTGACGGAACTTTAGCTATGTATATGGCTTCTTTGATTACAGAGCCTAAATACTTTGCTGCTATTGTTATGTCAGCATATATTTATATGGAGCTTCTTCCTCTTCTTCAATCTGGTCTTACTAAAGTTTTAACTACTTCAAAAGAGAGAAAAATATCTATGGAGTATTTAAGATATGTATCAAGAGGAGAGAAAATAATATTTGCTGTTATAGCTATGGGACTTTGCGGTATATTTTTAGCTAATTCATTTCCTTTAATAGCTGCACTTTTATTTGGAAGTATTTTAAGAGAATCTGATATAATAAAAAACTTTTCTGTTACATTGCAGAAATCTATTACTGGAATACTTACAATGCTTATAGGAATAGCAATAGGTTCTTCTGCTTCAGCCGAATATTTTATGACGCTTGATACAGTTTTAATATTTGCTTTCGGTTTATTTTCATTAGTTTTAAGTACAACTATAGGTGTTATAACTGCTAAGCTTATTAATATAATTTCAGGCGGAAAGGTTAATCCTATAATAGGTTCTGCCAGCTTGAGTGCTTTCCCTGTACCTGCTTGGGGAGCACATATTTACGGACAAGAAAATAGTTCTTCTAACTGTCTTCTTCTTCATGCTATGGCTGTAAATATATCTGGTATTATATCCGGAGCTATTACAATGGGTATACTTTTGACATTTTTCCACTAATTTTGCAATTTTTAATATACATACAAATGTTAGAGCCCTTATATAGGGCTTTAATATTTTAACGGTAAGTCAGTATATGAGCGAAGTAATAATAAAATATAAAAGAATAAAAAACATATACATAAGAGTAAAACCAGATTTAAACATATATGTAACAGCACCTAAAAGGGTTACTAAAAAATATATATACGAACTTTTAGAAAAAAGGAAAGATTGGATAGAAGATAAAAAAGAAGAAATTAAAAAGAAAAATATTTATGATACAAACAGAAAAAAATTAAAAAGTGGCAATGAAATATTTTATCTTGGTAAAAGCTATATATTAAAAGTATTAAAATGCCAAAAAGAAAATATAATTATTGCAGGCAGAATTATGTATATGTATGCTGATATAAAAGACGATGAGAACGATGATGCAAAAATAAAGCAGATACTTCTTGATAATTGGTACAAAAAAGAGGCATTGAAATTATTTGATTCATTAATAAAAAAATACAGCTCTATTATGGGATTGGAAATTGATACATTTAGTGTAAAAAAATTAAAAAGCAAATGGGGTTCATGCGATGTTAAGAAAAAACATATTACTTTAAATCTTGAACTTATGAAATATCCAATACAATCAATAGAATACATAGTTATCCATGAGTTGGCTCATCTTATAGAGGCAAATCATAGTAAGAAGTTTTATAATGTTGTAAGTATTTATATGCCTGAATGGAAGAAGCATAAAAAGATATTAGATACATTTTTTAATAACTTATAATGAATTTTTATTTAATTTACATACCCCGCCCTATAAATTTATTAATATTATTTTAAATATTGACTTTATATGTATTAAAAATTTTTTTATAAAAAGCACACCCGCCCTAGTTTTTATTAACGCACGTTAAACTAAATTTCTAGTATAATAAAAATTAGAATCATATGTAAATGTATATTTTTAATTTTATTTAGCGTGCGGTAAACATAAAAAATATAAAAAATGCTATATAAAATTATTGTTATTTAATGTATAATAAGAAAAAGTTTATATCAGAGGTGCAAATACTAATGGATTACAATGAAAAATTATATAATGTATTTTCAAGCGGCGAACAAAGATTAGAATCATGGATGGCTGCAGTATTTACTAAAGAGTATGATCATAATATGACTATAGATGAACTTAGAGATATACTGTCTGAGTCCGATGAGTATTTGATAGTTGATTTAGAAGAAATAGAAAAATCTAATTTTATAAGAGATAAATCTAAATGGGAAGTGGCTGTAAAACTTCAGTATTTGCCTATGGTTATGGATGAAGAAGAGCATGAATGCGGAGGAGGATGCAGTCATTCCGAAGGCGGATGCAAATGCCATAGCAATGAAGAAAATAATGAAAATGAAGAAGAAAATAAAGATGAACTAAGTTTTTATATTGCATTAGTTGATGCTTCTACTGTTACTGAGAATGTACCAGAAATATTTTCTGTGAATACTGTAAGAGAAGAAGATTATAATGAAGCATGCGGATGCAGATATGCTGTACATGTTTCTACAACATTTGATAATTTTCAGCTTACAGATTATCAAAGACAATTAAAATTATTAGATAGTTTAGTTCCGGAAGCATCTATATTTTTGGATATGTCATGTTATACAGCACATTCCGGAGATTGGCTATCATATACTTCTACTTTTGCTTTGCCTTCATCTTTGGATTATCTTTATACTATACATGCTGTTTATGATGATGATAAAGACCCTAATAAAGTTGAATATTGGTTCCATACGCATGGACTTTACAGAGTAGGATCTATTGAATTGGAGATAGTTGGAGTGGAAGATTCAAATGCTGCTTACGGACAATTGTTAAATACATGTGCTAAAATGTTTATAGAAAGAGGAGTACCAGAACCAGGATTTAAATTTAATCCTGCATATAATGTTTATGTATGCTGGCTTCCTTGGGAAGAAGCTTTGAAAAAACTTAATATCGCAGATGATGTTCCAGGAAGTGCTAAAGATAGAAATGATGGAGTGCATAATACTCCTTCAGGAATTCTTGTTGCTGTAGATAAGGATGGAAATTATCATACACTTGATTATTATAAAAATGAGCTTACAGATAATCCTATGTTTATGATGAGTTACTTTGAAACTTCTCTTATGAGAGAGGCTGCTTTTGAAAAATTAGAATATTTCTTAGAATTATTGGATAAGAATAAAGGTGATGAAAAAACTTCTTTCTTGGTAAAATTAGGATATGGAGAGACAGAAGAAAACCCTAATGATTTAGAGCATTTATGGTTTGATGTTCATGATTTTACTAATGACGGATATTTTGATGCTACTTTGATTAATGAGCCTTATAAAGATTTGGGTATGCATGAAGGCGATAGAGGAATGCATAGTATAGAAAGGCTTACAGATTGGGCTATATATACAGAAGAATCACAGTACAATTCAAGAAATATTTATCTTTTATTTGATTAATATAAAAAAACAATGGGGTAGTGTTCTATTATCCCATTGTTTTTAATTTATATTTAAAGAAAAAATTATTCGCCAATTATTTTTATCAATACCCTTTTTAATCTCTTTCCGTCATATTCTCCATAAAATATTTGCTCCCAAGTACCGAAATCAAGTTTGCCGTCTGTAACAGCAACAACAACTTCTCTTCCCATTAATTGTCTTTTAAGATGTGCATCGGCATTATCTTCATATCCGTTATGCTTATACTGACTATGAGGTTTTTCAGGTGCAAGTTTTTCAAGCCAAACTTCAAAATCATTATGAAGTCCGTTTTCATCATCATTTATAAATACGCTTGCTGTGATATTCATAGCATTGCATAATATTAATCCTTCTTTTATACCACTTTCCTCTAAGCATTTTTGAACTTCTGGCGTTATGTTTATATAACCTCTTCTTTTTGGATAATTAATCTCTAATACTTTTCTGTATGATTTCATAATTACTCTCCAAATAGTTTTTAATTTATTCTATAATCTTTATATTTTTCCATTAAATAATCAAATATTTTAGCTGCTTCAAGTATTAAATAGCGGCATCCGTTTTCGGGATCTCTGTATTTTTCTACCAAAGTTGCACAGTCAATAGCATTCATTTTTTCATTAAATGTGTTTATGAATTCTGATTCTATCTCTTTTAAAAGTGTTCCTTCATGTCCTTTTTCTCTTATGAAAGCCTTAGATAAAGCCATTATACCGCCTGTTAATATACCGCATGTAATACCTACAGCCATTCCTCCTCCAAATCCGGCAGCTAGCTTTAAATCATCTCTATTGATTCCTAAATTGTATATATCATTTGCACCATAGAGCATTTTTTCAGCACAATTCAAATCTTCTGCTTTGCCGAATCCTGAATACAGATATTCATATAATGTCATAATAAAAACCTTTAAAATTTAATTAAAGTAGAGCCCCAAGTAAGACCAGCACCAAATGCAGTTAGAAGTACATAGTCTCCATTTTTGATATTTCCAGATTCAAAAGCCTCTGTAAAAGCTATACCTACGCTTGCTGCTGATGTGTTGCCGTACTTTTGTATATTAACATAGAATTTATCATCACTTAATCCTAAATTTTTAGCAACAGCATTCATTATTCTAGTATTAGCTTGATGTGTTATTATTAATGATAAATCTTTTAATTCCAAATTGGCATTTTTTACTGTTTTGTTTATAGTGTCATCGAATGTTTTTACAGCCTTTTTAAATACTTCTGTACCAGCCATATATATAGTATTGGTTTTATCCTCAACATTTTCTTCAGTTATAGGAGATGCACTTCCTCCTCCTTTTACTATAAGTATTTCATCATTAGCTTCAGCCCCTATGTCAGTAGAAATAATGCCTTTATCTCCTTCTTCAGCTTCTAATAAAGCAGCACTCACCCCGTCTCCAAAAAGTATTGCAGTGCTTCTATCTTGCCAATTTACTATATCAGAACATTTTTCTGCTGCTACTATTAAAACTTTTTTACATTCTTTACTTTCTATCAATGATGCTGCAGTATTTAGAGCATATATATATCCAGAACATGCAGCAGATATATCAAATGCAAGGCATGAATTTTTTATATTAAATGCTTTTTGAATAACTCCTGCTGTTGAAGGAAATGTGTATGATTTTGTAGAAGTTGCTACAATTATAGCGTCGCAGTCATCTATAAAAGCTCCTTTCTCTTTTAACTTATTCACAGCTTTAATAGCCATGTCTCCTGAACTTTCTGTTTTATCAGCAATTCTTCTCTCTTCTATACCTGTTCTGCTTACTATCCAATCATTATTTGTATCCAATGTTTTTTCTAAATCATAATTTGTTATTATATTTTCCGGTAGATACGATGATAAATATTTAATATTAGCTTTCATGTTATTTTCACTCTCAAGTTTATTTATTTTATTGTATTAATGTCAAAAGATAACAATTATATCATTTTATGTCAATACTGTTTTTTTAGTATTAATTTTTCTCTTTTACTAAATAAATCATAGGTACGCTTATAATAGTAACAGCATATTTTACTACAAAGTTAAATATAAATATACCAACTAAAGCATCAAAAGGCAATGCACCCCAGAATGCTATTGCAACAAAAACTAAATTATCTACTGGTATACTGAATGCATTGCTTATTAATACTCTAAGCCATTGATGTTTTTTCGTTATTTTTGTAACAAAGAAATGATATATCTCTGTATCAACTAATTCTGATAAAGTTGATCCTACAATAGAAGCTATTGCTATTCTTAAAACAGGACTTAATGTTAATTGAAAAGCCTCATTAAATTCCCAGCTTGCATCGGCAGGTATTTGAGATATTATATAAAAATAAATAGGAGAGAAAATATTTATTATAGCAGAAACTATTATAAGTTTTTGAGTATTTTTCTTTCCTATAGTTTTATGCGCCATATCTCTTATTGTAAATGCTAATGGATATAAAAATGTTCCGCCATCAACTGCAAGAGTAAGTACATTTGCTATTTTTACGCTTGCTATGTTTGATATCATTTGACATGCTATGTATGAGCAAATTATTAAAATAGTTATAAATGAAATTTTGTATTCTTCGTTTTCCATGATTCCCAGCCCAAAATTTTTGTATATATACGATGCTATATAATATATTAAAAAATAATTTTAGTCTATATTATAATTAATCATTTTTATTACTTTAATAAAATCTTTCGATGTAAATGTATTATAAATGAATTTTGTATCAGTTTTAAATTACTTGATTTGTTTAATGTATGCAGAAATAAAGTAAAAAAAGCATATTTGCATGTTAGTGAAATTAGAAATTTTATTTACTGCGCGTTAATAAAAATAGTTTTAAATGATATAAAGTGTTAGATTATTTAATGGAGGTATTAAAAATGAATCTGTACAAATCAATATTATTAATATTATTCTGTTTAGCAGTTTTTATTCATCCAGTTTTTTCACAAAATAATAGTGAAGCTGATGAGATATTAAGGCTTATAAATGAAGAGAGAAAAAAGTCAGGGCTTACTGAATATAAAACAGAAGAACAGTTGAAAAAGGCAGCTAATCAGAGAGTAAGAGAAATAGCAGGAGGAATAAGTAAATCTACAGCTTTGAAGGATAATAATATACAATTTTCTTCATATTCTGAAAATTCTATAATAGCTAATATGAGTGTAAATGATATATTCAATCAAATATTAAAAAGCAGTAAAAATCTTATTTTAAATAAAACATTTACCCATGCAGCTGTAGGAGTTTATGAAAGTAACGGCAGAAAATATTGGGTTATGCTTTATGTAGCATCAAGAAATAATGATATAACAAGAGATAAATTAAATGCAGATAAAGAGAGAAAAAGAGTTGTTGAGCTTGCTAATGCTGCTAGAAAAGACAATGGTACATCTTCTCCTTTGATTCTTGATCCTACATTAACTGAAGCAGCACAGAAGAGAGCTGAAGAATTGATAAAATTATTTTCTCATACTAGACCGGATGGTACTCAATTTTTAACAGTTTTAAAAGAATATAATGTTACATATAATACTGCTGGTGAAAATATTGCTAATGGACAAGTAGATGCAGATGATGTAATGAAGTCTTGGCTTAATTCCCCAGGACACAGGGCAAATATATTAAATGGTAAATTTGGGAAAATAGGTGTTGGAGTATTTGAATATAATAATAATTTATATTGGGTACAGATATTTACAAATTAAGCAAAATAAAAGGCTTACTAACTAGAATTAGTAAGCCTTTTTTATTTTTAATTATTTATTGTACTCCGCCTGTAGTTCCTATATACTGCATTATCTGAAGTCTTCTGCTTTCAACATCTTTGTCTAAATTAGCTATCACTTCATTATTGGCAGCTAAAGGAGACATTCTTTTTCTAAAGTCATTGTAAATATTTAAGGCTTCTATAATTTTGTTCTGTTCTATATATATATGACCTATAGCATATAAAGCAAAAGCACCATCTTGTGTTAAATCATTGGTGTATTTTGAATATGTGTATATAGCCTCATCATACATTTTATTGTTTAGATAAATATTAGCTAAATCAAATTCTAAACCTGTTCTCTCTTCTTTGGTGAGATCCGGCATTTTTAGAGTTTCATTTAATGTATTTATAGAACTGTCTGTATCTCCTATATTAGCATAAAGTATAGATATATCTTTATTAACATTAACTAACTGTTCTCTGCTTCTTGCTCTTTTTCTAGCCTCAAGTTTAGCCCATAAAGTTTCATCAATATCTTGTCTGTTTTGATATACATAATTAGCATAAGAAGAATAACTTTCAAAAGAATCTTCTTTCATAGCCTGTTCTTTTAAACTATCTGTCTGCTGTCTTGTAGTTTTTAGCTGTGCATCTATTCTAGCCATAAATTGTTTTATTTGCTGATAAGTTTGATTTTGTTCTCTAGCAGCATCTCCCATATCTTTGCCTCTATGGAAAGTTTTTTCAGCTCTTGCAAGTACATCTTTAGCTTTGTTTAAATATTCTGCCTCTTTATCATAAGGCGTATCTTTTGAACGTGCTAAATATTCATAAGAAGCAGCTAAATTAAAGTATGCAGGATAAATAAGTTTTTCTAATTTTATAAGCTCCTCAAACATTACAGCAGCTCTTTCATAATCATTGTCTAAAATAGCCTGATTTCCAACAGCAAAATATACATTAGACATATCAAAACCTATTGTAAGCATTTTATCTTCTTCTGCTCTCTTTAAGTTTTTGTACTCTTCTATTTTTTGATTAGCTTCTGCTCTAGTCATTCCATTTTTAGCAACATCCTCATTACCCATAAAGTCAAGTAATTTCTGATATAATTTTATTTTTCTGTTATACATATCTATTTTAGCAAGAGAATAAGAACTAACAAATATTTCTCTTGTTAAGAAGTCATAATGAGAAATCTCTTCCGGTGTTCCCTGCATAGTATAGCTGTTCCAATAATCCTCTTCAGTTTTATATTGAGGGAAAGGAAGCTCATACATTTTTACAAAAGTTATTTCTTCATTGCCGTTATATGTATTTTTTCTTTCAACGGATATTAAACCTTCATCTAATAAAGCATTTAAATCAGCAGCAACTTTTTCATTCTCATAATCTCTTTTTAAATTAAGCAATGCTATATTTTTATAGTCATTTACAGTAAGAACTTTAAAGAACTCCAATTCATCAACTAAAGCATATTTTATAGGCTGCACTTTAAATACAAGTCCGTAAGCCTTAAAATAGTAATCCCCAAGTCTATGAAGTCCGTCACGTCTCCAAGCCATGTAATAAGGTCTTCCTGAATCTATGAAGTCTTTATCTACAGCATCACTAATATCTCCAAGCCATCTGCCATCAGTTTTCATAAGGTTACCATATATTCTTTCAAATACATTACCTTTTTGGTCATATATTTTTAAATCTGGTCTTCTTCTTTCAACCATAGTATAATATACAAGTCCGAATACTTGGTTGTCTCCTCCCTCTGTTGCAAATATAGCATTATCAGGAAGAGAGTTCATCATATTGTATGAATAGTCATGGTTGCTGTAATCTTTTGAGTTATTATTACGGCTGAAATTCATAACGAATATAGGAATCATTATTGCAAATATTGCTATGAGTGATATTGCATGATAAGGTTTTAATTTTGTATCTGCTGTTTCCTCTAAAGCAGGTTTTAATACATTTTTAATATTAGTATTAAAATATTCCATATACCATTGAATACCGAAACCTATTATTACAAGCATATACAAAGTTGCCGGCAAGAAAAATACTTCAACGAATGATAAAGTTCTTACACTTGGAGGAGGATTAGTATATGCCATTAATGATACTGCAAAACTTAAGAGTCCGAATACTGAGAATATTCCCATAAATCTGTTTTTCTTAAATATTTGGAATAATCCCGGTATTAAGAAAAGAACACCTAATACAGTTAATTGAGTTTTGAATATATTTATTAATGCACTAACCTGTTCCGGATGCAGTATGAAAGCAGCAGCAACATCATTTCCTGAAGTTCCGTACTGTTTTCTATGTATCATACTGAATAAATAGCTTAAATTTTCCCATCCTGAAGGCTCATTTAATTGTCCCCAGTTTAGAGGAGGTAAAGCTCTTGCTCTTATAGGCATGTAGGCATATATCATAACTCCCACTGCAAGCATTAAAAGCATTTTATAATAAACTATTGATATTCCTGTTATAAAGTCATTATCATTATTGAATTTGTCTATTTTGCATAAGAAATATCTATAAACCAAGCACCATACAAGCACTAAGAATAAAGGCCAAAATACTAGGAACATTCCTTTATAAAGTGTAGGGTAGGTTGGTGCTTTTAAATTTCCTAACATATCAGGTCTTAAATATGAACCATTAGCCAATGCTGTAAATATATCGCTTAATATATTCATATCAGAAAATGGTTTAAATATTATAGAAAATATTGAATCATTAGAAGCTACTCCAGGAGGGAAATATAAATAAGCTTCATAATTCATAATAAATCTGTAATATCCAAATCCGCCTATAAATAATAATACTAAAAATACAAATATTGATATAAAAGAAGTTTCTATATTATTAATGTATCTGTCTTTATGAACTAAGAATAATACAACTGCTATGAACAAAAGAGGAGCAAAAGCAAAAGGCAAAGTTACATGGTGATTGGCAAGTGCTACACCATAAAGAAAACCAAATGCCATTAAATGCTTGCTTCCATAATAAGGAATTTCATCGCTTGCATGCTTCCATACATTTTCAAACCAATAAACTAGTATTAAAAGCATAGAAGCTATTTGAAGTATATTTAAGCTGTAAACTTCTGCCATAGTAGCCTGTGCCCACATATTATCAGATATAGCAAATGCTACACTTGCAAGTAATGCTGGTATTTGTACTATTGGAGAAAATCCTCTTTCGATTCTGTTTTGTCCTAATACTTTTACCATAATAAGATAAAAGAAAATCATTGAAAATGCTGCACAAGTACCAGAGAATAAATTTGTTCTCCAAGCAATATTTCCAATAGGTATATAAGTAAATAACTTAGACATCAATGTATAGAAAGGATATCCCGGAGCATGTCCTACACCCAAAAAATAAGCGGCAGTTGTAAGTTCTCCGTTATCTCCTGCTGATAGCGAAGGTGTTAATGTAAACAAATACAAAAAGAATGTGAAAAGAAAAGCAGCAGATGCGAATATTGCATCTATTTTTGAAAGATGATAAGGCTTTATCTCATATCTTTTATAAATAGGCTCCTGATTGTCATTTTTAGAAAAGAATTTAGAAAGTATATTTCCGCCGTTTTCTTTACTAGTTTTTTCTTTTTTATTATTATTTTTTGTATTGTTTTTTTGATTATTTTGGAGGTTGTTAATATATTCTTCTATTAACCCTCTGTCTTTTTCTAATTTTTTTGTAAGCTCATCAATGCTTTTATTTTTATAATTAGCTTTGATATACTCTTTTTCCAGATGAGAAAGTTTAGCCATTTAGTTATTTCCTCTTTATTAAAATAAAAAAATTATATATCTATCCTAATAGTGACATTTTAAATAAATAATTTTAAGAATTAAAAGAAATATTTTTTAACAAGTAATATTTAGTTAAAAAATGCAGTCCTTTTGCTTCTTTGGGTCACCAAAAGAAGTGGGGTGCGGGGCAAAGCCCTGCAAAAATTAGCTATAGTAGATTATTATATAATAAAATCGCTTATTATTCAAGAATGTAAAATAGATTTTATATTGAAATAAAACTTGTTTTAAATTATAGTAAAATTATATTTATTAGTTATATTCAGGAAATAAAATGAACTTCTTAAAAACAAATAGAGTAACTATTATACTAATATTTATTATAATTTCTTACATATTTTATAATGATTTGATAAAAAATAATAACAATAAAGAAATTAACATTTATAATTTAAATTATATAATAGTAGAAGATAACTGTATAATAGAAGATAATTATAACACAGACTCTGATATTAAATATCAAAACATAAGAAGAAGATACAAAAGTGATCTTGACCTTGAAGAAGATAGAGTATTTATTATGTTTATAGGCTCCCTGATTATAGGTTTTTTATTTAGTTTTATATTATTATCAAAAAATAGCTTACCTAAAAAAGAATTAATTGCTGCCAAAATAATACTCATTGTATCTGTTATAATTACAGGGCTAATTATTTTTATAAATTATGAGAATATAAAAAACATATTGGAGTATTTATCTTCACCTATAGGCTTTATAATAGGCTTTGTATTGGGAAGATTAATATTTAAGTAAAAATAATATATTTACTTAATTAAACCTTATTCTAATCCCCTCCCTTTAAGAATTGTTAATCTATTTTTTATTAAACTTTATTTAGATTTAAAAGTTTATATTATATTTTTATCACCCGCCCAAGCTTTATTTAGAATTAAAAAATTTACTAAGCGCACGGTGAATAAAATTTATGATATAATTAGATTTGAATTATAATTAAATTTATATTTTTAGTTTTATTCTGCGTGCGTTGAAATATGCAGCAAATTTAAAAAAATCTTGGGTGGGCAGCTGAAATAACAGTTAAGATAAAAAAGAAAAATAAGGCAGAAATGACTAATAAAAACAGAAAGCCTAAAGGGTGGGCGAGTGTAATTAAGTTTTAAAACTTATTTTAATTCCCGCCCTTTAAGATTTGTAAGTCTATTTTTTGTTAATAATCTTCATCTATGTTTAAAAGTTACATTTATAATTTTACCCCACCAATTTTTTTAAATTTATTATTCTATTACCGCACGCAGAATTAAACTAAAAATATAATTCAAATTTTATCATTCTTTAAATTTCATTTACCGTGTGTTAAATCTAATCAAAGCCTAATATATATTATAATTAATCTTTCAGCTAAATATAAAATACCATTTCATAAATAACAACAAAAAAGTAACTATATATAGAAAAATAAAATTATTAAAATATGTTTTTATATTTTTTTGTAAATAAATATTGACAAAATTTAACTTTTATATTACTTTTTTACATAATGTCATTTAAGAGGTATAAAAATGAAAAAAATTATTTATTTATGGTGTTTTTAACCATTGTTAATTTTTGGGGATGTGCTAAAAACAATAATGTTACAGCTCCTTATGCAAGTATTAAAAAAACAGAAGTTTCATTTTCATATTTAGATGATCAGTATCAAATTGTAAACAATAAAACTGATAATATATTAATGAGGACAAAAGATATAGCAAAAAATTTTTCTTTAATCTCAAAAAAAAACAGGAGAAAATGAATATACAGCTATAATAACTGATGAACAAAATAATATATCTGTTGCTATGGTATAATTTAATTTTAAAATTTGTATTTACAAATAATGTAAAAATATTTGGTAAAATTGGAAAAGAATTTAAAATTCAAATAAATTAGGAAATTATATTATGAAAATAAAGTTACTCTTAACCATCATCATAACTATTTTATTGTTTAATATTAATATTTTATATTCAATAAGTTTTTCTCCTGAAATCGGCATATTTATGAATATAGGAGGTTCTAAAATTTTTACTGAAACAGATGTGGGATTAAAAAAATCAGATAAATCTTATTATCAATTTGGAATATACAGTGCATATTATGATACTATAAAAAGGCGATATCTTTTTAGATTTTGAAGCTGTTTTGCAATTAGGTGCAAAATATAATATTAATAATAATATTGTTACTGGCTTAACTTCCCTTTTAGAAATAGGATATAGTCCTTATATAATAAGCACAAAATATGAAGGTAAAAGCGGAATTAATAACTATATTTATACTGATAGAGTTATTCTTTATAGTTTAGTTTTAGGAGTATTAGAAAAAATAGTTTTTAATAACTTCTCTATAGGAATAGGAGGAGGATTACTGATTCCTATAGCAGGCTTAGGTACTTCTAATAATATAGAATATGATAATAATTCATTAGTTATTCCATCAAAAAATAAATTAAGTTACTATGATATAAAAAGACTATTTAAAGTTCCTGTTGCCCCATATATAAAGATAACTGCCGAGTATGCATTCAAGCCTTATAAAATTGATAATGCTGAAATGGATTTTGTACTTGGTGTGTATTTGAATTATAATTTTGGTATGCAGTATGATGTTTCTATATTAAATGAATATACACCACAGCAAACTATACCTCCTACTATAGGACTTTTTAAAGGTGATATATATCATAAATATGATTATTCCAATTTGGATTTTGGGTTTACATTGGGTGTTTCTTTTAGAGCTTTAGAATAATTTGATATTTGATAAAAACCGTTATGATAGTGAATATATCATGGCGGTTTTTAATTTTATTCTAATTCCCCGCCCTTTAAAATTTATTGTTTTATTTTGAATTTCAGTATTAATTATATTTAGAATCGAATTAGAATTTTTGGCACCCGCCCAAGCTTTATTTAGAATTAAAAAATTTACTAAGCGCACGGTGAATAAAATTTATGATATAATTAGATTTGAATTATAATTAAATTTATATTTTTAGTTTTATTCTGCGTGCGTTGAAATATGCAGCAAATTTAAAAAAATCTTGGGTGGGCGGCTAAAATAACAAATAAGGTTAATTAAAGAAAGATAATACAAAAATGACAGTGATAATAAAAAGCCTAAAGGGTGGGCAAATGTAATTAAATTTTAAAACTTATTTCTAATTCCCCGCCCTTTAAGAATTGTTAATCTGTTTTGCTATCAAATTTCATTTAGATTTAAAGGTTTATATTATCTTTTTAGCACCCGCCCAAGTTTTATTTAGTTCTGCGTGCGTTAAATTAATTCTTATTTTTTATTAATACATTATGTAGGTACTTGAAATAAGAATCAATTTATGATAAATATGTATTAATTTCGGTAAGCGGTTTTTTAAGAGGTTTATATGAAGATTAGTATATTAGCGGCTGTATTAATTATTATTTCTTTTGTATTCTATAATGAAATGATAAAATATAATTATAATGTATATAATATAGAAAATGAAGAAATCAGCATTTATAATGGAAACTATATAGTAAGTGATAATGATATTATTTTAGAAAATAGTTATGATTTTAATAATAATATAGAAACTAAAGAAATTAAACGCAGAAGATGGAGAGATAGAGAGCATCCTAACTTGGATTTTGAAGAGGATTCAAAAGATTTATATGTGAGATTAGTAATAATATTTATGGTAGGATGTGCTATTATAGGCGTTTTGATGGAGATAATCTTTTTTAGAAACTACTCTTATAAATTTTATATTATTGTACTTGCTGTAATTCTCGTAATAAGTTCGGTTATTATTTATAAAATACATGAAAACTTAGCTATTTTTAATATGGCTGGAAGTATAGAGAGCATAATAGAATTATCAGCTTTCTTTTGTGGCGGTATACTATCTTTTATAGCATTGTCAATTAGTAAATACCTTAAAACTAAGGATAATAAAAAAAATAATGAATAATTATAAAGATTTAATGCTTGTATGATTGATGCATAAACTTTTTATAAATTTGTTTTTGTGTATGCATAAAAAAATTATAAAAATAGGCTGGATTATAATGTAAAAAGTATTTGTTGTATATATAAATTGAAAAACTAAAATTTTTAGTATAACAACAACATTTACTTTTATTGTCTTTTTGTTATAATTTTTATATGAGAAATATTAACAGAATGAACGATTACTTTGTGCGTTATCTTTTAGGCTCTCTTGGTAATGAAGATATACTAGAAAATATAGTCAATTGCGTACTTAGAGATTCAAAATTTGATGAAGTACATGATTTGGAAATTATAAATCCGCATAATCTTCCTGAAAATATTAATCTCAAAGAATCTGTTCTTGATGTGAAAGCTAGAACAAAAGATAATAAAAAAATCATTATAGAGATACAATTATCTGGAAATATTGATTTTGTAAAAAGAATATTTTATTATATATCTAAAAATGTGGTAAGCGAAATTAATGAAAATGAACCTTATAATACTATTATTCAGATAATAAGTATTAATTTTGTTAACTTTAATATGGACTTTTATGATGAAGGTAAGCCGCATAGATGTTTTAAATTAATAGATACTGAAAATCATAATGTGTCATTAGATATGATGCAGATGCATATAGTTGAAATACCAAGATTTATAAAAATTCTTAATAATTCAAACATGGATGATATTAAGAAAAATAAAATATTATCTTGGATAGAGTTTTTTACGGTTAAAGATTTAGATAAAGTTAAAGAAAAATTGAAGGAGGTCAATAATATTATGCCTAAAGTAATAGATAAATATGAAAGATTCATATCAAGTAAAGAAGAAATGGAAGTTTATAATGCTAGAGATGCATTTCTATACGGTCAAAATTTAATGTTAAAAAGGGAAAGAGAAGAAGGTATAAAAGAGGGTATAGAACAAGGCATAGAACAAGGTATAGAAAAGGGTATTAAAAAAAATCAAATATTAGTAGCTAAAAATATGAAAAATAAAAATATGGACATTGAACTTATAGCTGAATTAACAGGATTAGATATTAAAGAAATAGAAAAATTGTAAATTTTCTCATTTTGAATCTATTATAAAAAATAGAAAAATTAAAATTATTAATATATCTTATTTTGATTTTCTCTTTTCAATTCTTTTAATTATATAAATAATTAAAATTACAGATAAAATTAAAATTAATCCTATAATTAGATACTCTTTTAATGTAATATCCTCGAATAAAACCGAATTAAAAAGATTGTTGTATCCTAATAATAAGTCAGCAATATTTCTCTGAGTTGATAAGGTAGATTTCAAATCATTAGTATAATTATTTGTAATGTTTTGATTATTGATAGCTGTATCATTTATAGTGGATGGGGCATTAAAAAATGATGCATATAAAAGTATAAGAAAAAATATTAAAGCAACAATTAATGTCTTTTTTATATTATCTTCATTTATATTAAATAATGCCGTTATAATACCAATTGCTATAAATATATATTCATAAGTATTTTCAGTGTATTTTATTATAAAAAAAACTGATACTCCAAAAAAAGCTATTATTAATATTATAATTATACCCAAACCTATACCATTACTATCACCAATGAACTCATCAAAGCTAAAATCTCCTTTAATTAAAACTAGTATTAAAAACACTATTATAAAAGAGCATAAAAATAATGCTGACATTCTAAATAAATCATTTTCTGGTATATTGATTTTGTATATTAAATTAAAAATAATATCTTTCATAAATATTTTATATATCCTTAATGCTTAATATATTTGCGAGTAGTAATTCCTGCTGCTATACTTAAATATTCTTTGGCAGTTATAATATTATCCTTTAACATAAAGAAAGCAAATATAGTAATTGCAATCCATAGTAAATGGAAGAAAATTAATTATTGCCTCCTTTTTATTTTTTAATCCTTCTTTTTTTATTTTATTAATTGTTAAAGTAGGTACAATAAAAAGAATGGCTCTTATATAAATATTTTCTTCTTTATGTTTTCTCTTTCTTATCATAACTGCCTTATATTTTTACTATGAATATCTTTCTAAGAAAGTATCTAGTATTTTCTAAAAATTATTGCACTAAATGCTAAATATTCTATTTTACTTTTAGCATTAATAACGCATAAAACTGTTATAGTAATAACATTTGCAAATAAAAAAAGTGTGAATAGCAAACTTTTTTTATCCTCTTTCATTGTTCTGTAGAATTCTTTAATTTCATTCTTTGTATTTGGTATAATACCTGTAAATATAGCCAATATAGCATATAACAAAGAAACTCTCATAAATATAGTATTAAAAAAAGCTTTTGCCGTATAATATTTTATAAATAAACTATTTTTTATATGTGTTGTCAATTCCACTTTCTTTTCTTCTTTTGATATATTTTTTAAATAAGTTGTTTCTAAATAATTTTTTATATTTATTTCTACTTCTTTTGCAAATCCTATATTTGTATCTCTGTAAGAAAATATAATTATAAGAGCAGGAGGTATTATAATAGGTGAAAACAAAAATATTGCAAAAATTATTATAGATTTTGCAGATTCTTTTTTATCCATTTTAAGCCTTTATATATATTATGATTAGAAAAATATAAAGACAATACTTTTTTATTATAAAATAGACTTTTTATATAGGCAATAAAACTGTATTGTGTAAATTAATAAATGTCTAATTAAGTAGCATTTTATTTTTCATAATCCTAAATATATTTTATTACATATGTTTTTTTTGTCAATACGGCATATATGTTTATTGAATTATAAATTGAGTTAGCTTATTGTAAGCGTAAAATTAAACTATTAAGCAAAAAATTTTTAACTTTGTCAATTTTTTTATTATTATTTTACCACTGTACATTAAACGAAACTGTCAATATAATTATTTTATTAGTCTTTTTGCAACTTTTTTGGCAAAAAAAGTTGATAATAATTATATAATATGCGGTAGTCGGAAAAATGAAATCGTTTCAGTATATATTTTTAGAATACTAATAAATTTATGTTATTTTCCTAATGATAACATAGGCTATAAAACCGAAAATCACTCCGCTGAAAGCTAAATATTCTCTATTACTTTCCATATTTATTACTGTTACTATTAAAACGAATGCCATTAATGCCAGAGTAATCAACCCTACTAATATTGTTTCTATAGTCTCTCTAATATCTTCTTTTATTTTTTATATCTTCATGATAATATTTTTGGGCTATAATTGCGGTAATTGCAAGCGATAATATATAAGTCAGTCCATATACAATTAATACTCTTATACCAAGAATTTTCAAATCCACTTTTGAGCCGCTATATTTAGATGATGAAGTTCCTTTTAATAATAATGATGTTATTATTTTTTGAAGTACTTCTTCTTTGTCAAAATTTGCTGCATTAGTTTGTTTATTATTATCTATTATTTCTTTTTTTCTTTTATATTTTTATCAGCCATAGCAAAAAATGATATTGCAGTAGATGGTATAATTAAAGATAAGAAGAGATATATTATTAAAGCTATTACATTATCTTTGCCATCATTTTTTTCTTTTTAATTTTCATTTTTATTTAACTACTCTTTAATTAAAATTATTTTTTATCATATATAGTTTTTCAATTCTAATGTATATAGGTTTTTTGTCAATACGGTATATATGTTTATTAAATTACGCACGGTAATGTATTTATATAAATAATCAAAATAATATTTATAAATTAGCTTTTTTATAAGTCTAGTTTAGCGTGCGGTAGTATGCATTATGATTTAAAAAATTACTGTGTAAGTTAAAATAATAATATCAAATTAAAACAATATAATTTAATATCTAAAATACATTTATTTTATGAACTACAATATATGTTTTATATGTATTGCAATATATGTAAACATTATTGTTACTGCATTAGTAACAATAAATACTTAAAACTTTCATATTGATTTATATACTACATAAATTTATTTTTATAAAAAATAATAAATGGAGATATTATGAAAGCTATTCAAATAAAAAAATATTTAAAAGATATAGATATAAATATTGCCGATATTCCAATACCTGAAATCTCTGATAATGATGTATTAATTAAGGTAAAGGCAGCGGCAGTAAATCCTCTTGAGATATTAATATTAACAGGTGCTGTAAGACTTATACAAGATTATAAAATGCCTTTAACATTAGGTAATGAATGTTCTGGTGTAGTTGAAAGTGTAGGAAAAAATGTAACCGATTTCAAAGCAGGAGATAAAGTTTATACTCGTTTGACTATATCAAAAATAGGGGCTTTTGCTGAATATGTTGCAGTAGATAGTAAATTTATATCTCTTATTCCTAAGGATTATGATTTTATTACATCTGCTGCAATACCTTTAACTGCTCTTACTGCATATCAAGCATTTACAGAAGAATTAGAGGTTAAATCTGGTGAAACTGTTTTAATAACTGGAGGTTCTGGAAGTTTTGGGGAGCTTGCCGTTCCAATTGGAAAATACTTAGGTTTAAATATTATACTTTCTGGAAATGAAAGATTAAAAGAACATTTCATCAATTTAGGGGCTGATAAATATATTAGTTACAATAAAGAAAATTACTCAGAATTAGTTTCAAATGTTGATTATGTTATAGATACTCTTGGGGCGAATGAATTTGACAGAGAATTATCAGTATTAAAGAAAGGAGGACGTCTTTTGAGCTTGAGAACTAGCCCTAATAAAAAGTTTGCTGAAGATAATAAACTTCCTTTTTTCAAAAAATTATTATTTTCTCTTGCAGGTTATAAGTATGATAAAAAAGCAATGAATGAGCAAAAAGAATATCGTTTTATGTTTGTACGTGCTGACGGAGAACAGCTTCGTAAAATTACAAAAATTGTAGAAGATAAAAATATAAAACCTAAAATATATTCTACAGTATTTAATATGGATAATGCTTCAGAGGCTTTAAAATGCGTTTTACAAAAACATACAGATGGAAAAATAATAATATCTATGTAATTAGTTTTTTATTGAGTTACGCACGGTGTGAAAATTCTTATACATAATTAAAATTATAATTAAAAAAATAATCAAATATTTATAATTTCATTATTCGTGCGGTGAATATATTTTTAAACTTAAATAAATCTAGGATGGGTGTTAAAATAACAGATAAAAACTAAAAAGAAATATAACACAAAAATAACAGTGATTTTAAAAAAGTATAAAGGGTGGGCATATGTAATTTGAGTTTTAAAGCTTTATTTACATACCCCGCCTTTTATTCTTTATAAACTTATTTTGCAATTAAAATTTTATTTGAGGCTTTTGCCTAATTAGAAATTTCAGCACCCGCCCAAGTTGTGATTATATTTAAAAATTTATACAACGTACGTTTAACTGAATTTGATATATAATTTGAATTTGATTGATAATCAGTTTATATTTATGATTTTTTTAGTGTGCGTAAAATATATAAAACAAAAATGCAATCACTTAGAATTAAAGCGATTGCATTTCTATTTACTTTTTTTATATATTCTCTTAGTTTTTATCATTTTATTATATAATAGTTTTTTGTCAATACCCTATATACCTTTATTTGATTTTCTAAAATAAAAGGCTTAAATCTTTTTCAGATTCAAGCCTTATATATTAATTAATTTTTTAAAGAGATACAACTTAAAAATTATGCCATTATTAATTCGCCGTTATTTCTTATACATACTTCTAAAGAGTTAGTTAATTTTACTCTGTAGAATTCTATTCTTTTATTGATTTCAAATATATAAGCATTATTGTATTTTTTCATTATGTTTTTAATTTTATTAGCTATTGTTTTTGGAAGTATATTTTCAGATAGTTTATCATCGCTGCTTATATAATTCCAAGTTCCATTTTTATCAAAATTTATATAAGTACCATTGCTTAATTTGATTTCATATTCGTCTTTAATTTTGTCTATATAAACAATTTTAACATTTCTATAATTAGAAGCTATGAATCTTCTAATGTTTTCTGGTAATTGGCTAGGTGTAATTTTAATGAAAAGGTTTAATGAATTAGTCATGTTGTATCTCCTTAACAGGTATTGTAAAATCTCTTTATATTTATAATTATAGCAGATTGTAAAAATTAAGCAATATTTGTTTACAAATAATTTACAACAAATTTACAAAAGATATGTGTATTATGTATTTAATAACACATATAATACATAAATAAAGTATGTTTCAAGAATTATTGTAAAATATATTTACAAATATTTGAAAATTGGCTATAAATCTATGATTTTACTATGAAAATTAGAAACAAATTGGAATTTTTGGTGATAAGTATAATATTTAGGATAAAATATTGAATTTTTTTACATACCCCGCCCTTTATTTTATATAGCTTAATTTTTAAATAATAATTAAAATTATATTTATTGCCTGATTAGAAATAGCATACCCACCCAAGTTTTTTCTAAATTTTTAACTATATATTAGTTGTTATTTTTGTGAAAATAATATTTAACTTAGATTGTAATGCAACAATAGAATAAATATATCCAAATGGCACTAGAATAAGTATGGCTAATACAACAGCACTTCCTCCATAACTATCTAATTCTGCCTTTTGGCTCATTTAATTAAAAATAAGTATTATTAATATAAACTAAAAATTATTTTAATAAAACTTTAAATAATATACATTTATTGAAAAAACATGTATATTATTATATAACATAATAGTATAAAACTAATTTGGATTTTTTATGAAAAAAATATTAGCTATTATTTTATTGTTTTTTATAACATCAATATCTTTTGCAAAAGTAAAGGTAATAAAAGATGAATTTTATGGTACAGAATATTATCAAATAGATCATGTAAATATAAATTATGCTAAATCCGGACTTGATTGGTGTGCACAAATTAGATTTAGAACAGCAAATGGTGATAATAATACAATTATTATGAGTGCAGCTATAATTTATTTGCCTTCTTCTGTTTTTTCATTAGATAAAGCTTTAATAAGATGTGAGAATAATCATATTATAGAAATAAAACCAAATAGTATTATTGATAAAGTATCTGATCTTAATAAAAGTTTTAGTTACACAACCAGCTGATTACAGGCTGTTCAATTTGAGGTTATTTTAACAGATAAAGATATTGAAGGTATAAAAAGCGGATTTGCTATATTAAGATTGGAATTTAGAGATAGTTTTAAAAATATAAATATTAGTAAAAGTGAAGCTAAAAATATTACAAAAAAGCTAGATGAATTATTAAAAAAAATAAATAATTAATTGTATATAGGAATATTCTTATAGTATTGATATTATAAATAATTTTGAAATATTAATAAATATAGTTTTATAGTAAGCTTATTTTTATATAAAAATAATAAATATTTAAATACTCTGACATTATGTATTGATGGCTTACATTGTAAAATAATGTCCTATAAAAACTAGAATTTTTTCAAATTAATTATTTTTTATTAATTTTATCATAAATAAAATTTAATTTAGATTGTAAAGTAACAACAGAATAAATATATCCGAATGGCACTAGAATAAGTATCGCTAATACAACAGCACTTTCTCCGTAACTATCCAATTCTGCCTTTTTGCTCATTTCATTAAAAACAACAGTTCCGTATTTATAGAACCAATATATAGTAAATAATCCGCATGTTGCTATTAACAAAATAGCTGCTAATGCAGGGCTCATATATTCTTTTTCCATATAAGTGTTAACATCGTTTGTAGTAATGTATATCCAATAAATTAAGTATATTCCGCATGTTACTAAAGATAAAATACTTACAATTAATAATGATTTAGCTTGAAATTCTTTCATATTTTATTTCTCCTATTATTAATTTAAGTATAATTCATTATTAATAATATACAATTAAAAAATCATAATTTATTGTTGACATAATATATATATTCATTGTAAAATAATTATATAATGTATATGGGGTTTTTATGTATAATACTAAAATGGATTATCTTTTAAATGAAGCTTCATACCGTTTAAGCAATGAAGATTATGATCAAACTCTTGAAATACTCGATGTTATATTAAAAAAAGTTCCTAAAAATTATAGAGCAAACCTATATAAGGGACAAGTATGCGTTGAGATGAAGGAGTATGAAGATGCTATTAAGTATTTTGAAGAAGCCAGAAAAGTAGATATAAAAACTTTCAAATCATATAATTTACTTGGAATAAGCTATCATGCTATAAAGCAGTATGATAAAGCTATAGAATGTTTCAATGAGACTTTAAAAATTACCCCTAATTCTTACAAGGCTTATAATCTGCTTGGAATAAGTTATTTTGAAAAAAAAGATTATGTAAAGGCTATAGAAAATTTTAACAAGTCCATAGAGATTAATCCAAAATATGATAAGGCTTATAATAATTTGGCCTTGTTTTACTATAAAAATAAAAAATATAATGAAGCAATAGAGTTTTTTGAGCATTCTAAATCTTTAGATGAAATGGTTTTTAAGGCTTATGATATGCTTGGAATGAGTTATTATAAGGTATCTAATTATGAAAAAGCAATAGAATGTTTTGTTAAATTTCTTAATTCTAATAAATCATATAAAATATCAAATACTTTAGGTGCTATTTATTCATTTTTGAAAGATTATGATAATGCTGTAAAATATTTCAATATATCAATAGATATTAATCCTAAATATGCCAGTGCTTATAATAATTTGGCTTTAGTTTATTTTAATAGAAAAATTTTTGATAAAGCCGCTTTTTATTTTGATAAGGCAAGAAAATTAGATCCTAATACATTTAGTGATTATAATAAATTGGGAATAAGTTTCTATTCAAAAAAATATTATTATGAAGCTATAGAATGTTTTGAAAAGGTTATAGAAAAAAACAGCAATGCATATAAGGCTTATAATTTTATAGGCGTATGCTATTCATCTAATGAAGAGTACAGCAAGTCTGTAGAGTTTTTTAAGAAGTCTATAGAGATTAATGACAGATATTATAAGGCTTATAATAATTTGGCATTGGCATATTATAATTTAAAAAATTATGAAATGGCTATAGAAAATTTTAATAAATCTTTAGAGATAAACAGAGGGAATATAGATTCATATAATGGAATAGGATTATCTTATTATTATTTAGGAGAAAAAGAAAAAGCTTTGATATATTTAAATAAAGTATTAGAGCTTGATCCTTCATATAATAATGCTTATGAAACATTGTTCAATATATATTTTGATTTGGAAGAATATGATAATGCTCTATATTTAGCTGATAAAATTTTGCAGTTAAAGCCTAACTCATTTAAGCATTATGATAAATTAATTACTATATGCTTTAATAATTCTAAATATGATAAAGTAATAGAGTATTCTCATAAAATACAAAATAAATCTGCTGATGTTTATAATATGCTTGCAGTGTCTTATTATCATTTGAAAGATTATGATAATGCCTGCCTTTATTATAATAAGCTAATAGAAATTGAGAAATCTTCTTTCTATTTATATAATAATTTAGCTATTATTTATTATTTAAAAAAAGATTATGACTTGCTTTTGAATACTTACAGCAGATATATAGATAATTTTGATTTGAATAATGATAATTTTGCAAGTTATAATGTGTTTCTTCTATCATATACTTTACTTAAGAAAAATATTATAAGTTATGATGATTTTTTAAGTTTATTTGAAAAATCATTAAATAAAAGTATTGAACATTATAATATTCATAACAAATATTATGGAAGAAGTTTATACAAATATATGACTTATGATACAAATTCATTAAAATTAATATTTGAAAGTAAAATTGAATCTCATAATTTATATAATATGCTAGTAAATTTAATGGAGCATAATAAATTAAAATCAATAAAAACTATAATTGATAAAATAAAAATATCTACGTTCAGTTTATATAATAATTCAATATTAGATAATAATACTTTATGCATAGAATATCAAAGTTCAAGCGATAATGCTGTTGTTTTAGATAGTAAATATTATAATAAAGATAGTATTTATGGAAAGAATGCTAAATTTTTGATTAAAGATGAAACAGACAGTTATGATTCTATTGTTTCTATGTTTGCATATAAGTCTTATGATTCAAATTATGATGATTATTATAGGGCTGTATTAAATGATGATTCAGTTTTCAAAATAAAAAGCATATATTTCAGTAATGATTTTGATGATTCCAATATAGAAATAATAAGACGAATAATAAACAATAATGATATAAAGCTATATAAGATGAATAAAGAAAAAGATTCTTATTATGAGTGTTTATAAAGTTATTTAGAATATTTCAAATTTACAATTTTTTATTATTTATGTTATAATTTTATACGAATTAATTTTAATGTAGAAGACAGAATACAGTATGGATTTAAAAAATAAAGCTCAGAAAATTACAGAATCAAAAGTTCTAGTTATAGGCGATTTAATGCTTGACAGATTTACTTACGGAGATGTTATAAGAATATCTCCCGAAGCTCCTGTTCCGGTTTTGCATGTAAACCATGAAGAGAATTATCTAGGCGGAGCTGGAAACGTTGCAAGAAATATATCCGCATTAATAGGAAAGAATAGTAATGAGAATATGTTTCTAATAGGAGTTATAGGTAAAGATAAATCTGCAGATATTATAACAGAGAGTATGAATTATTCTAATATATCAACTTCAGGTATAGTTATCGATGACAGCAGATATACTATAACAAAAACTAGAATAGTTGCAGGTACTCAGCAGATAGTTAGAATAGATGAAGAAGATACGAAACCTTTTTCAAATATAATAATGAAAAAAATAGAAAAGGTTTTTTTGGATAATATTGATGATTATAATGTTGTTATTATAAGTGATTATAATAAAGGCGTTGTTACTAAACCATTAGCAAAAAAGATAATAGATACATGCAATAAAAAAAATAAATTAGTTCTTGTTGACCCTGCTATAAAACATTTTTCATTCTATAAAAGAGCTACATTGATGACACCTAATTTGAAAGAAGCTACAGAAGGAATGGATAGTAAGTTCCCATTCTATGAATTTGATAAAAACGCTATAAATATATTGGGCAACAGTATAATAAGAAAGTTAAATTTATCAAAACTTATGATAACATTAGGTGCAAATGGTATGGCTTTATTTGATAAGGATATAAAACTTAAAGACAAAAAAAGCCCTTATATAATACCTACCAAAGCCAAAAGTGTATTTGATGTTTCAGGAGCCGGTGATACTGTTATATCTGTTCTTGCTATGTGTTTGTCAGTTGGTATTTCTTTTAAAGAGTCATCAGAAATAGCAAATGCTGCTGCCGGTGTAGTTGTGGGTAAGAGAGGAACTTCAACTTTAACTTTAAAAGAATTAATTAATGTACTTTAAAATGGAATATGTTTTATGAAGATAAAAATTATACTATTAATTATGATGTTTGTTATGGTTTCATGTCTTCCAAGACCTTTAATAGTTCCTGCAAAGATTGTTACTGAACTTTCATTAGGAAAAGATATAGCTGTTTATGATAATGAATTTGTCAATTTAGATAGTCCTAAAATATATAAAGTTAATAATGATTATTATTTTGGAGATTTCTATCATGTAAAAGATGATGTGGTATATGCTTTGGATGTATCAAATTCAAAAATGATCATAGCTTCTGGAAGTAATGTTAATAGCTTTCCATTGGAGTATACTAATCTTGAAACTTCAAAAATATCGCTAATAGATTCTAATGCTAATATTTATATAACAGGATATGATTTAAGATATATTGGAGATGTTGTTGTAAGTAATGCTATGATGTCTTTACCTTCAGAAGAGCCTTCAAGTATAGGAGATGATACTCCTCATATAGAAACGTATACTATTACGGTAACTAATACTAATTATACGAAAGTTGGTTTAGTTTCTTTGAATAAAATATCCTCTAATGGAAATACATTATATACTATAGACAGTATAATAGATAATGAATATGAATCTGTAGTAAAACTTCTTACATTAACCAATAATAAATTTGCTGTATTAAAAAGAAATAAAGAGAGAATTCCTATACTTGATATATACGATATGCATACAGGAAAAATGGAAAATAGATATTCTTTATCAGAAGTTGAATATATTGATGCAGATAATATGTCATATAGGGAAATAGTTGATTGTGTTTATATAATTGATAAGGAAGTATTAGCGATACTTACTATGAATATAGTCAATGGAAAGCATCAGGAAGATATTATATATACATCAAAATTAGATGATTTTAAATTGAAAGAATCTTATAAAGTCCCATGTAGGGATAATTCTCTTGCTGTAGGTATGGCAAATAATGGAAGAGTAACTTATACAGGTATGGATAATGGTATGTATTTTTTTATACGTACAAATCCTTTTTTATCTCAAAATTATAGTAAAGAGTATTTAGGAATAGACGGTTTTAATAAACTTAGAGGAATACATATGTTTGATAATTCCATTTACGGCTTTATGCTTGAAAATGGAAATATAAAGTTTCATAATTATTGATTACTTTGTATTATGCATATTATCATCATCCATATTAAGACTTAATATTCTAAGTCCTTCGCTTCCAAGAACAGATTTTAATGCTATTAGAAATGATGTATCTTTACTGCTTGCAATATTTGTTTTGTATAATTTCATTGCATATCTTGCCATATTGATACCATCTCTTACAGAAAATGATGCATTATGTATATGAGATTTTTGCAAGAATCCTACAGTTATTTTTAATATTTCATCATCAGCGAAAGGAAGATTCATTTTTAATATATCATACTCTTCTTTTACATCAGGGAAAGGCAATTCTATAGTAGGCTGAAGACGTGAATGTATATATTCTGGAAGTTCAAAAGTGCTGGCATCATCATTCATAGTAACTATTACTCTAAAATCAGGATGAGCTTTTATTTTTATTCCCGCTATAACACTTTCTACATATCTTCTGTCATCAAGAAGAGGAGCAAGAGAAGCCCAAGTTTTCTCACTCATTCTGTTTCCTTCATCTAGTATTGCTACTCCGCCTTTAATCATAGCTGTAACTAAACTTGAAGCATGATAACTTATTTTATTATTTTCTGATATTACAGGTATAATAATTAAATCTTCCGGTCTTGTATCTACTGTACATTGAAATATATAAACATCTCTTTTAAGGAGTTCTTTAGCTACATAATATGAAAGTGTAGTTTTTCCAGCACCAGGCTTTCCTACAATTCTAGGGTTTAGAGGTATATCATCATCGGATATTACATTCCAAGAAGCCATTATTTGTCTTACTAAATCATTCTGTCCAGTCCATTTTATATTTAAATTATCAGGATGGGATAATGTTAGCTCGACATTTTCTATTTGCACTTTTTCCATTTTTACCTCTAAAATTAAAAATTATATTTGTAGTTTTTAATGATATTATTAATTTTATAAAAAGTCAAATATTTATAAATTAAAATATTTAAAGTTTAATTTATAAATATAAATTTCGCTTGCAATGTTATTTATATCATAGTATCATATAACTATAATATTATGTAAATACGGTGTTTGTTTTTAAATGTTTAATAAAAAGAAAAAAAATCAAGAAAATAACGGCATAAAAAAGAAATCTAAATTAAAAAGATTTATAGTAACTATTTTAATTATTTCACTTCTTGTTATATCAGCAGTAGGTATAGTAGGAATATACTTCGTTGGAGGGGTATATAAAGATTGGGTATCAAGAAGAACTCAAAGTATGGCTATGCTTGAGGAATATTATAATATAATAGTTATTAGAGGAAATGAGAAAAGAATAAGGTATTTTAATCCGTTAAATCCTTTCGGTGATTCTCCTCCTACAAAAATATATGATAGAAACAATATATTAATAGGGGAATATATGCCTCCTGCCTATGAGGTTGTTAATGTTGATGATATTAACCCTCTTTTAGAACAGACTTTGCTTTTGATGGAAGATCAGAAATTTTATTCGCATCATGGTATAAACTATTTCAGAACTGTATATTTGGCTATTCAAACCGTAATAACTAGAAAAATAGTTGGAGGAGGTTCTACACTTACGCAGCAGCTTGCTAAATTGCTGTTTACAAAGAGTGAAAGAACTGTTGAAAGGAAACTGTTTGAAATGTTTGCGGCAAGAGAGATAGAGGATAAGTATACCAAAAAAGAAATTCTTGCCATGTATTTTAATACTGTTTATCTTGGTGATGGGAACTACGGTTTTGAGGCAGCATCTCAGTATTATTTTAATAAACCTTTAAGACAATGCAGACTTCTTGAATATGCTATACTTGTAGGAATGCTTCCTAATCCTACATATTATTCTATAGTAAATAATCCAGACAACAGCAGAAGAAAAGTTGAGCAGATTTTATCAAGACTTGTTAAAAATAATATTATAGATAAAAATACTATGAAAGAAGAGCTTGAATTATTTGATAAACAATATACAAGCATAAGCGGTCAGGTTAAAGGTGCTCAATGGAAAATGACTGTAAACAGAACTCCTTATGTTAATGAATATGTAAGACAGGAGCTTTTAAATTATTTTAATAAAGATGAATTGGCTTTATCTGGATTAAAAATATATACAACTGTTAATGAAAGATATTACAGAGAAGCTGATGCTGTAATGAAAGAAAAAATAAGAAATTTGCAAACAACTACATCCAACCGCAGTTATCAGGGTGCTATGGTATCAATAGATCCTAAAACAGGCGGAATACTTGTTATGATAGGCGGTGACGGATATACTTTACAAAATCAGTTTAATAGAGCAGTTCAGGCAAAAAGACAAATAGGCAGTGTTATAAAGCCTTTTATATATTTGTATGCTTTTGAAGGAGGTGCTCAGCCTTTTTCATCTATGATGGATACAAATTACAGTTATCCTCAGGGACCTGGAAAACCTGCTTATTCTCCTAGAAATTTTGACAGGAGATACAGAGGAGAAATTACTTTAGAAACTGCTTTATCAAAATCAATAAATACAATAGCCGTTAAGCTTTTAAATGATATAGGATTATCATATTTTATAGAGCATTCCAGAGAGTTTTTTGGAGAAGATGCCTATATACCTAATGCATTATCTATAGGATTGGGTACTATAGAAATGAGTCCGCTTAATTTAGCATCAGCTTATGCAGCTTTAGCTAATGATGGTATAAAATACGATGCCTATATAGTGGATAAAGTTATAGATATGGATGGTAATGAACTTAGCGTAACAGCTTTAGTTGATAGAACACCTCATAAAATAAGTTCAACATCCCCTTCATCATATTACTTTTTAAATACAACACTACAAAAAGTTATAGCTCCTGGAGGAACAGCATATAGAAGTGCTAATACTTACGGATTTAATTATCCTTCATATTCTGCTAAGACAGGTACTACAAGTGAGCATAGAGACAACTGGTTTGCTGCTTATAATGATGAAATAGTTACTATAACTTGGATAGGAAGTGATAGAAATGATGTACTTCCTAATAATGTTACAGGAGGAGCTACAACTGCTTTAGCTACATTTCAATATCTTAATGCTATAACTCCTGCTTCAAAGAGAGAATTTAACTGGCCTATACCGGAAGATGTACTTATTGTAGAGATATGTGAAGATTCAGGACTTCCTAGAAATCATACATGTGTTAATACAAAGCCTTTGACTTTTGGAGGAAATGTAGATTTATCTTCTCAATGTCCTATAGATCATATAAGAAGCGGTACTACAAGAAGAGAATTAGAGACAAACGATATTATTACAGAAGAAGAGGAAAAACTTTATTATACTCCTTTAGATGAGGAAGTAGAAAACAATACTACTCAAAATAATAATGACGGCAATAATAATATATATTTACTTCAAGATGAAGAGATAAATGATCCTAGTTTAGGCAATATAAGAAATTAATTTTTTATTATTTTATTATGAAATTATGCTTCTAATTTTTTTATTTTATAAAAAATGATATTTAAAAAGTTTATTATTATTGATATAATATTTTATCTTATTAATAATATTATTGTTTTATTATATCAATATAGTTGAGGGATATTTTTTTATATTCAAGGGAGCAGCATGGTTAATTTTTTTAAAAGCCAATCTACAGAAGCAAGACGTGACTTAATACTTCATGGTTCTATTACAAATACTCTTATAATGCTGTCCATTCCAACTTTAATGATGAGTTTAGTTCAGTCATTAATACCTTTAATGGATGGGTTATTTTTAAATAATGTTACAGGTACTGTTATAGCAAGCAGTGTTAATTTTTCTGAGCCTATAATTAATATGATGACAGCATTATCTCAGGGGCTTGGTGTTGCTGCTATGGCTATAGTTGGACAGTATAATGGTCTTGGGGATTTTAAAAATGCCAAAAAAATAGCTACTCAAATAGTTGTAACAGGTGTTTTATTCGGTATTGCTATGGGACCTACTCTTTACCTTGTAAGCATATTGGTATCTATGAATTTGCAGCCTGGTGTTAAAGAAAATGTATTTCAATATTTGTCATTATATAGTTTCGTTATGCCTATGACATTTTTGGCAGCTTTGTATAATGGTATAAAAAATGCCAATGGTAAACCAGAAGCTACTTTTATAAGAAGTGTAATATTATTGCTTTTAAAAATAGTATTTAATTTTATATATGTTTATTTTATGCATTTAAAGATTGTTGGAAGTGTTCTTGCTTCATTTTCAACTTATACAATAGTTACAGCTTGGATGTATTATGATTTATTTATTAAAGATAGTGATGATAAATTATCATTAAAAGATTTTAAATTTGATGTTACTATTTTAAAAGAGCTTATGTTAATAGGAGTGCCTTCAATGCTTACAACTTTTTTAAGCAATTTAGGCTTTTTCCTAATTAATACAGAAGTTGAAAGATATGGTGCTGCTATATTAAACGGACAAGGAATAGCAAATAATATTACAACAGTATGTTTTAATTTGCCTGCGGCATTCGGTTCAGCTGTGACTACTATGGTTAGTATGAATATAGGGGCAAAATATGCTGATAAAGCAAGAAAATCATGCTATACCGGAATATTGATGAGTGCTATTACGGCTATTATACTTATAGCTGTTGTTATTCCGCTTACTCCTTATATAACTGTTCTTTTTACAAGGGAGGCAGAGGATTTAAGGGTTGCTAATGGTTCTTTACCTATATTCGCATTAGGAGTATTAGGTTTTGGGGTTACTATGGTAGTGCAGGGAGCTTTAATAGGACTTGGAAGGACTAGGGTGCCTCTTTTAATTAGTATACTTAGAATATGGTTTTTGAGATTTATATTTATAATAGTAACTACGAAATATTTATCATATTGGGCTGTATTTTGGGGCAATTTATTTTCAAATACAATGGCTGGAATAATAGCCTTGATTATAATATCAAAAACCCCTTGGCGTTCTGTTATTAATATAAGAACTCAAAACAGTATTATTTTAAGAACTAGACTATTTATAGATGAGTTGGGTGCAAAACTTTTTCCTCATAATATTGGTAAGAGAAAAGATTATATTCAAAAAATGAGAAATAAGTTAAGTAAAATTAAAGATCCTGTACAGCTTGTATTATTTAGAGAAAAAGAGTTTGAAAAAATAGAAAAAATGAAAGAACGAGAAGAGAAAGAAAAGAAAAAAGAAGAAATGAAAAGATTAGAGAGAGCTGAGTGGAGAATGCAGTTAGAAGAGATAAAAGAAAGAAGAGAAAAGATGAATAAAGAATATGAAGAATACAGAGAAGAAAGAAGAAAAGAAAAAGAAGCTCATAGAATAAAAGTAAAAGCTCAGGTTCAGGAGAGAAGAGAAGCTAGACATAGACTTAGAGAAGAGAGAAAAAGAGAGAAAGAAAAGAGAAAAGAAGAACTTAAAAATAAGAAGAATAATAAAAATAATCAGGATAGTAATGGATAAGATTATGAATACAACTTTAATAATGCTTATAGCAGGAAGTTCAAAAAGATTTGGAGGAAAAGTAAAAAAGCAGTTCATAAAAGTTGATAATAAGCCTATTTTTATACATACTCTTTGTTCAATGCTTAAATTTAATTTTAAGAATATAGTATTAGTAAGTTCTGAAGATGAAATTAATAATATAAAAAAAATAATAAAAAATTGCAATGATATAAAAAGCTCTGTGAAAAAGAATATTTATTATATATCAGGAGGAAGTGAAAGGGTTTATTCTGTATATGAAGCAATGAAATTTTTAAATAACTCTATAGAAGATATAAAAACAGATTATGTGTTTATACATGACGGTGTTAGGCCTCTTGTAAGCAAAAAAGAAATTAAGTCTTTATATGAATCTGTTTTAGAGTTTGATGCGGCTATACTTGCTTCTAAAGTTGTTGATACTATAAAAAAGGCCGATGATGATAAGAAAATAGTATCAACTATAGATAGAACTTATCTTTACAGAGCTGCTACTCCTCAGGCTTTTAAATTTGAAAATTATATGAATGCCATAGAAAAATATATGAATGATAAAAATAAGAGTTTAGCTACTGATGATGCTGAAATATACAGCAAATATTTTGGAGATGTGAGAATAGTTGAATGTTCTTCTAATAATATAAAGATTACTAATAAAGAAGATTTAAATATTTTTATTAAATTAAAGTTATAATTTGCTTTTTTTTTTATTAAATGGTAAAATTTTCTAAATAATTTATTAGGGGTTCTTATGTTGTGTGATATATGCGGTAAGGAAAACGCTGTGTTGCATATTAATGAAAAGATAGGTAATAATAGCTATCAAATACATATATGCAAAAATTGCGAAGTTAATGGTAATATTATAGAAAAATGTCTTGAACTTGAGTTTAATAATATCGATACCATATTCCCAAATTATAAATCTATACCTTCTAAAAAGAAAAGGAAGAAAGTATCTAGCTCTAATAAATTATGCAAAGTATGCGGATATTCTTTAGATGATTTCATAAAGACAGGAGTACTTTCATGTCCTAAATGTTATGAACATCTGAAATCTGATATTAATAAGGTTGTAAAGAAAATACATAAAGAAAATAAGCATATTGGAAGAGTATCTAATAAAAACCTTACATATAGAGATATAGAAATAAAAATAGAAAAATATAGAGAAGAGATAGAATTATTAATAAAAATAGAGAAATATGAAGAAGCTGCTTTGATAAGAGATAAACTTGAGAATCTGCAAAAAGATTTAATATCTAAAAAAAACAAGAGCGAAAAAAAAGATGTCCATTAATAATATAGCAAATTGGATATATGAAAAAGGTACTGATGATAATATAGTCTTATATTCAAAAGTATCCATTTATAGAAATATCGATAATATGAGATTTTTTTATAATATGGATAAGGATGATTTTGAAAAAGTAAATACTATACTTAAGCCAAATATAAATGATATTAATTTGGGATTGACATATTCTAGAATACTAGATCTTTCAGCATTAGATATACGAATATTAATAGAAAATCTTACAGTTCCAAAAGAAAGAAATCTATTAAATGCTTCTTTATATACAGATATTAATGGTTATATTTCAATATTGATTAACTCCAATCAACATTTGGAAATCCAAACTATTGCAAGAGGTCTTGAATTAGAAAGATGTTTTGATTCGGCTTATAAAATAGAAAACATGCTTGATAAAAAAGTAGACTTTGCTTATGATAAAAAATTCGGATATTTGACAAGTTCTCCTAATATAATAGGAATATCTATGAATTTGGATGTATGTATGGCCGTTCCTTGCATTATATGGAAAACTCCTGACAATATAGAACATTTGACTAATGAATGCTATAAATTAGGTTTTGATGTTACTATAAAAAATGGTTTGATTAATATTAAGAATAATATTATGCTTGGAGTTACAGAAAAGTTTATACTTGATAGTATTATTAATAAAGTCAAAGAAATATCAGAAAAAGAGAAAAAAATTAGAAATAGAATAAAAAAAATAGATAGTGTGAAAATAGAAGACAGAGTATATAGAAGCAGAGCTATATTATCAGCGGCAAGAACATTAAAATATAGAGAATTAATAAATCATAGTTTATGGCTTAGGGTAGGGCTTTATTATGGAATGTTTGATGATATAGAATTGGATTCTTTATACTATATGTTTTTCTTGGGTAAAAATAATCATTTGAAGCAATTACATAAAAAAAATAATCATTATAGAAATATAGATGAAATTAGAGCTAATACAATAAGAGATATAATGAAAATATAAAAGATAATTATAGTATTTTAACCATAATTATCTTTTATTGTTTGTTTATTGTTCTGTAAAATTTAATTCTTTAGTGTAAGGGAATTTGAAGCTCATTCCATATACAGTGAAAGTTATATTCATATTAGCTTTACATTTGAAACTTTTATTTTTAAGAGCATCAAATGCAGTTGTAAATACATCTGCGTAATTAGCTTTGAATTTTAAATTTACATCTTTTGTTTGTTTAGAAGGTATTTTTAAAGTTTCTACTGTATTTCCACTTGCAAAAACTTTTCCGGAAGTATTTACCAAATCAACTTGCAGTTTATCTACAGGAACTTCAAATGACAGATTATTTTTTACTTCTAAAGTAACATTTAAGCTTATATCTTTTAATGTTATTTCAGAAATAGAAGCACTTTTTACCTTTATATCTGGTTTGTTTTCTTCGATATAACTTCTTGTTATTTCTCTTGCACTTGATTGTAAAGTTTCACATGATATTATGAAAATTGACAAACTAATAATTGAAAATAATGGTATTAAGATTTTTTTTGACATGATATTTATCCTTATTTCTTTTTATTTAAAACATTAATATTAGTAAACAGTCAAATAAAAAGAGGTTCTAATAGAACCTCTTTTTATTTTTTCATAAACCTTTTATATTTCATCCATTAGTCATCCCATTTCTGTCCTACTAATTGTCCGTCAGAAGATATAAACAATTCCATCATATTATTAAGTTTTATTTTGTAATTTCCCCATTCTTTTTCTACATCTATCATCATAGCTTGAGGATGAGTTCTTCTTACTGTATTAGCTACAGCTTGAGGCAATACGCTTAAAGGAACTCCATTATATTCTCCGTCTATATTAACCCAGTTTCCGTTAGGTAAAAAATCTATAGTAGCACCATTTGATAATTTAACGTCAAATTTTCCATCATCTCTTTCAACTTTCCATATTTGCACACCAGGATAAACTCTCTGTATAAAACTTCTTGCTTTTTGAGGTAATGATGAAACAGGAACTACCCAATCAGCAAAAAGGCTTGAAGTAGAAATGATAGTTAATGATATTAATAAAGCAAATATTTTTTTTGTCATAGTTAATCTCCTTAATTTATTTTTTCATAAATAATCTCATGTAAATTATCTTTACAATTATGAGTATAGCAGAAAAACAATTAATGTCAATAGAATTTACTTTATTTTTACAATTTTTTTACAAAATATTGGTATTTGTACAGTTTAATAAAACCTATACAACATAACTTTTTTTGTATAGTCTAAATTATTCATTTTTTTCATAATAAATTAAAAATTACTAGGGCGTAAAATATGTTATTAATATGATAATTTGAAATGGATAGATTATCTTTATTTGAATATATACTAAAAATATTTTATATAAAATTTTATTTTTACAATTGTTTTTTATTTTCGTTTTAATAGTAAAAAAAATAAAAGAAGTTAGTGTTAGAAAAATGAAAAAGAAAATTTACTTATCAATACCAATAATAGCTGTAGCATTAATAATAGCAGTATCTTTTTATAGAAGCAGAGAAAAATATATAACAGCAACTATAGTTATAAGCGATACAATATTAAATGTAACAGCACAAACATCAGGAAAAGATATAGATATATTGACTCAGGATATAACAAATGAGATTAATAGAATAGATAATATATTAAATCCATATAATACTTCCAGTGAAATAGCTAAAATTAATTCAGAAAGTTTAAAAGGTAAAACAGAAATTGAAATATCAGATGAAATGGCACATATATTTGAAACGGGTTTAAGATATTCAAAAATTAATCCGTCATTTGATATCAGTGTAAGACCATTAATAGAGCTTTGGGGATTTGGGGTAAAAGAAAATCAAACAGTTCCTTTGAAATCTGAAATAGATAAAGCTTTGAGTAATATAGATTATTCATCTGTAAGTTTGATAACTAATAATGACAATAAAAAAATATTAAAATTATCAAAACCATTAACATTTGATTTCGGTTCTTATGGTAAAGGTTATATAATAGAAAAATTAAAAAGTATATTTAAAGAACATAATATAAATAATTATTTAATAGATTATGGCGGAGATACTTATGCTAATGGAGTTAATAGCAGAGGAAAGCCTTGGGTAATAGCTATAAGAAATCCTAGAAATGATGCTGATGGTTATTTAGGATTATTGGAATCAACAAATACTACTATAGTTACAAGCGGTGATTATGAGAGATATTTTACTCAAGATGGGACTAATTATCATCATATAATAGATGCTGAAGTCGGATATCCTACATATAATAGTATATCTGCTACAATAGTTCATACAAATGCCGAAGAAGCAGATGCCTTATCAACAACTGCATTTTTAATGGGAACTAACTTTTTTACAAATGAGGCATTTAGATATAAAGAAGCGTATATAGTAACTCCTGAAGGTGAATTATATATAGTAACTAATGAAAATTTTTAAAATATAATTTTATAATTGATTAAATTTTATTTATTAGATTTTTATAATGAAATTTGAAAGCGATAAACAAGCACTGATATTTTTAAGCAAGTTTATCGCTAACAAATAATAAGAAATTATTATTTATTTAAAACTTTATACAAAAATTCTTTAATTCTATCATGTTTAGGATGAGCAAAAAATTCTATAGGTTCTTCATCTTCTAATATTTTACCATCATTCATAAAAAGTATTCTAGTAGCAACATTTTTAGCAAACCCCATCTCATGTGTAACTATAAGCATAGTCATACCATCTTTAGCCAAATCTATCATAACATCCAAAACTTCTTTAATCATTTCTGGGTCCAAAGATGATGTAGGCTCATCAAAAAGCATTATTTCCGGCTCCATAGCCAAAGCTCTAGCTATTGCTATTCTTTGCTTCTGTCCTCCGGAAAGCTGATTCGGATATGCATTCTGTTTATCTACAAGCCCCACTTTATCAAGAAGTTCTATAGCTTTTTTCTCAGCTTTTCTTTAGGTATTTTTTTTAATTTCATAGGTGCTAAAGTGATATTTTCCATAACTGTTTTATGCGGAAATAGATTAAAATGCTGGAAAACCATACCTAATTCTTGTCTCATCAAGTTAATATCAGTAGATTTATCCATAATACTCTTTCCATTAATTAGAATATCACCTTCTGTAGGCTCTTCCAATCTATTAATACATCTTAAAAAAGTAGATTTTCCGCTTCCGGAAGGTCCTATTATAGCGATTATTTCACCTCTTGAAACATTAACATCTATACCTTTAAGAACTTTTAATTTTCCAAATTGTTTGTGTAAATTTTTTATTTTAATCACTTTCTCTTAACCCCTTTTCTACTTTTCTCATAAACATAGCAAATGCAGAAGTTAATATTAGATATATGATACCAACAGCAATTAAAGGCTCAACACCTCTGTATGTTTGACTTGTAATAATATTAGCAGATCTTAATAAATCGATACCGCCTATAAAACCAACTATTGAAGTTTCTTTAAGCAATGCTATAAATTCGCTTACAAGAGGAGGAAGTATTTTTTTACAGCCTGAGGTATTATTATTTCTTTCATAGACATAGAATAACTCATACCTAAAGCTCTTGCTGCCTCCATTTGTCCCTTATCCAAACTCTGTATACCTGCTCTTATAATTTCAGCTACATAAGCACCGGAATTTATACCAAAAGCAATACCCGCTATAATAAGTATAGGAGTATCTCTTAAGCTATCAATAAAAACAACATTTGCCCATATCATAAGCTGCACAACTACCGGAGTTCCTCTAATAATATGAACATAGGCAAATGCAAGTCTTCATATAGGATTAAAATTAGATAATTTCTTTATATTTTTAAAAGGATGGAATGATGAAAGTTCCATTAAAGCTATAAAAATTCCTAGTACAATACCAATAATAGCCGAAAAAGCTGTGGTTCCTACAGAAAATATTAACCCCTTTATCATATAAATATATCTACCGTTAGATATAAATATTTCTTTAAGAAGTTCTAAATATTCCAGCATAAAATCCCTCTATTATAAAATCCCTATATACAAAAAAATATAATATCTTCTTTTCATATTCTTAAATACAAAAAGAAGATATTATTATATATGATATTAAAAATTATTCTATATTAAAAATATTTTTCTAATAGGGCATCATAAGTTCCATTATCTTTTAAAGTTTTCAAAGCCTCATTAACTTTTGCTAATAACTCATTATCATCTTTTTTCATAGCTATAGCATATTCTTCTGTAGCAGAATCTGTTTCAACTAATTTTAATTCTGGGTTTTGAGCAGCATAATTTTTAGCAGGCTCATAATCTAAAACAACAGCATCAACTTTTTGAGCTTTTAATGCTATAACTGTTTCTGAAGCAGCATTAAATTTTTGAATATCTACGTTAGGAAGTTCGCTTACTAAAAGATCTCCAGTATAACCTAATACAACTCCTACTTTTTTTCCAGATAAATTAGTAAAATAAGTAATATCTTGATTATTGCTGTAAACTAACATAGCTTGTTTAGAATTATAATAAGGATCTGAGAAATTAACAAATTTTCTTCTTTCATCAGTTGCAGTCATTCCAGCTACTATTATGTCTATTTTTTTTGATTCTAATGCAGGCAATAAACCGTCAAATTTCATATCTACAAATTCTATTTCAACACCTATCAATTTAGATATTTCTGTGATTAAATCAACATCGAAACCTACTATTTTGTCTCCTTCTCTATATTCAAAAGGTTCAAATTCTGCATTTGTACCTATGTATAATTTATTCTTTTCTGCTTGCTTTTTTTGACATCCTATAACTGCTAAAATAATAATCGATGCTGCTATAAGTACTTTAATAAAATTATTTTTAAACATATTATTCACCCAGTTTTGTACAATTACAATACAAAAAAATATAATTTTTATGTTCCTTCTATTCTATATAATAATTGAAAAAAGTCAAGATAAAGATATATAGATTATTTTTATAATACTTAAACTAGATTTAAAAACAAATGATTTTTATTTGATAATAATTATTATAAAAATATTCAATTTGTATATTAACAAAATATGGTACATAATATATAATTTTTACTTAATTATTGATATTTATGTTAATAGTTTATAGGAGTGCTAATGAAAGGTTCTGCGGTAGCAATAATATTTATAATTATTAATTTAATAGCTATCAGCATATTTATGATAGTATCTACTAAATCCATAAGAGAATCTATACTAGAAGAAGAAAGATTATCTAGGGAGTCATTGAATAATATAATAGAAATATATTATAGAAAAAATATGGCATCTCAAAACTATTATAATGCTGTTTCTGTCATACCTAGAATAGATATATATACATTGCATGCTTTAAGTAATTATATAGAAAGGATAAAAACTATAGAATCAGATTCTACATTAATAGAAAAGCCATTAACTTTTCAGGAATATCAGTACATTCAAGCTAGAATAACAGAAAATATAAATAAAATAAATTATACAGCAAGAAATTATCCTGTACTTAGAACAAATGAAAACTATGTATCTGCTTTAAATGAAATGAAGCCTATAATAGAAGATGAAAAAAAAGCCATCGCATTATATAATGATTATGTTATTGAATATAATAAATTAACTACCACTCCGCCTTCTAGTATAGTAGCTGGTATAATGGGAAAGTTTCCTTTTTTAATATTTGAAACTGGTACAAATATTATATCTCAAACAGCACATATTTTTCAATAAGAATAATAAGTTTTACCATTGTTGATTTGAAAGGACTATGTAAAATATCATGGAAAATAATATTAAAGATTTAGAAAATATAAAAAGAGTTACACAAAAAGAAATAGCAAAAAGACTTGGAATAAGCAGAACAACAGTTGCCCGTGCTATCAATGGAAGTGAATTTATTAAAGAGGAAACTAAAACAAAAATATTGGAGTTAGCATCTCAATTAAATTATGAAAAAAATTATATAGGAAGTTCTTTAGCCAATAAAAAAGAAAAAATAGTATATTGTTTGGTTGCCGATTCATTTAATGAGTTTTATACAAGTGAAATAATAAGAGGCTTGAATGAGGTATCCAAAGAATACCACATGTACAACTATAATTTAAAAATAATAGCAACAGAAATACATTCCCCTAACAAGCAGGTAGATGTATTAAATGATATATTAAAAAATGATGATAATATAGATGGATTGATCATTACTCCTTTAAATAGAGAAATTATATACGACATTCTGAAACCTTATTTTAATAAAATAAATATAATATCAATAGGCAATAGGTTAAGTGAAAATATACCTCATGTTGGTCCGGATCATATAAAGCAAGGTATGATAGTTGCTGGTATATTATCTAATCTTTTGAGAGATAGTGAAAAGATTCTTGTAATAGATAATGGAGATGATAAAATATCTTCTGGAATGTATTTAGAAGGGTTTTTAAAAAAAATAATGGAATATAATTTAGAAATTGTAGGTCCTATATTCTGCGGAAATATAGAAGATAGTGTTCATACGATAAAAGAAATTTGTTCTAAAGAAGATATAAAAGGTATATATATAAACAGATATGCTCAAGAAATATTTGATATTATAGATAAAGATGTATTAAAAAATAAAAAGATAGTGTCTCATGGTATGGCAAGTAGTATAAAATCTTTAATAAAATCTGGTATAATATCTTTTACAGTTATGGAAGAGGTTTTTTTAGAAGGGTATAATGCCGGCAAGATTATGTTTGAAATGATTTATAAAAACAATATAGAGGCTAATTGGAAAGTTTCAGATTCTAAAATAATATTCTTAGAAAATTTATTATAATTATAAAATTCACTTGATAAAATTAACATATTATGATAGAATAATGCAATTAATATTTTATAATGTTATATTTGTTTATTTTTCAAGTATAAATGAAATTAATTAAAATTAAGATAAATAAAAATTAGGAGATTGCCACAATGGACCAACAGATAAGATTAGTAGAAGCAAAACATAAAAAAGAAGCTATTTTGCCTTTTGAAATAGGTGATACAGTAAAAGTATGGGTTAAAATCATAGAAGGTGACAGAGAAAGATTACAGGCTTATGAAGGTACTGTTATATCTATACGCGGTAAAGGAATTAGCAAAAGTTTCATAGTAAGAAAAATATCTTATGGAGTAGGAGTTGAAAGAATATTTTTATTGAATTCTCCTAGAATAGATCATGTTGATATCATACGTAAAGCTAAAGTAAGAAGAGCTAAGTTGTATTATTTGAGAAATAAAGTAGGTAAGAAAGCACGCTTAGTAGAAAGATTAGGAGTTAAAATCCCTAAACATTCAGATTTGATTAAAAATACTGCTGAAGAAAGTAAAACAGAAGTAAGTAGTTCTTCAGAAGAATAATATTTTTTAATAAATATTTATTGAATTTTTTAATTATTAAAGGAGAAATTTATGGGTTATAAAATAGTTGCCAAAGAGCAATGGTCAGAAAAAGTCTTTATGATGAAAGTTGTAGCTCCGGATATAGCTAAGCATCGTAAAGCAGGTAATTTTATTATTTTTAGATTAGATGAAAAAGGTGAGAGAGTACCTCTTACTATAGCAGATGCTGATCCAGAGGCAGGAACTATTACTATAGTAACTCAAAGTATTGGATACTCTACTACTAAACTTATGGGACTTAAAGTTGGTGATGAAATAATGGACGTTATAGGGCCATTAGGACAGCCTACTCATATTGAGAAAAAAGATGGTATAGTATTAGGTGTCGGCGGCGGTGTTGGTATTGCTCCTTTACATCCTATAGTTGAGGCACATCATAGTGCAGGAAATAAGGTTATTTCTATTTTAGGTGCAAGAGATAAATCACTTATTATTATGGAAGATATGATGAGAAAAATCTCAGATGAAGTTCTTATTTGTACTGATAATGGAAGTTATGGTGAAAAAGGCCTTGTAACTGATATGATTACTAGAATATATGAAAGAGGAGATAAAATATCTGAAGTTATAGCTATTGGTCCTGCTATCATGATGAAATTTGTTACTATACTTACTAAAAAATATAATCTTCCTACTGTTGTTAGTTTGAACCCTATTATGATTGATGGTACTGGTATGTGCGGATGCTGTAGAGTAAAAGTAGGAGATCAAACTAAATTTGCATGCGTTGAAGGTCCTGAATTTGATGGTCATTTAATAGATTTTGATCTTCTTATGAAAAGACAGGCTATGTACAAGAAAGAAGAGCATGAATGTAATTTGAAATTAAGCTAATTTAAATAAATATTAATTTATTTTAAAAAGTTATAATCTATTCTAAAGAATAGGTTATAACTTTTTTATTTAACTAAAATTAAGGTAGTTATCAATTTTTTTGTATTGAAAATTAAAAATTATATGATAATCTTAATATCTAATTATTAAGGATGAAATTATGAAGTTTAGTATAACGCCTAGTTTGAAGAAGGTTGATTTAAAAAATTTTGATTGGGAATGTCCAAATTTGCAGGTTACTTTAGATATTAAAAATGATAATTTTTTTAAAATTAAGATAAAGGAACTAAAAGTTAATATTATTAATGATAAAAACAGAAAAAAAACAGAAAATATTTGGGTACATTAATTCCAGCGATATAGTGGTTAATGCCAAAAGCAATACTATGATAATTTTAGATTTAATTTTGTACAATAAGGAATTATTATCATTTTTAACAGCATCATTGTATAATAAAGACCCTTATGTAAAAGTTGATATTGTCTATCGTTTATCTCCTATACCTTTTAAATTAAAAATGGAAAAGCAAATTAATATATTTGATTTTTTCAAAATTTAGTTTATATATTATAATTGAAAAAAAAGAAAATTATAATATACTAAAAACATCTTTATTATTTTAAGGAAATTAATTATGGCTTTTTTTGATTTAAGTTTAGAAGAACTTTATAAATATAAAGGCAGTACTGAAGAACCTAAAGATTTTGATGAGTTTTGGGAAAATAATTTAAAAGAAAACAAACATGATGCTGAAGCACAATATACTTTAATAGATACACATTTAAAATTATTTGATGTATGGAGTGTAAGTTTCAGCGGATTTGCAAAACATAGAATAAACGGATGGTATATAGCACCAAAGTATGCAAGAGAAAAAAAAGAAAAGTTAACATGTATAATGCATTATCCAGGATACGGCGGAGGAAGAGATTATCCTAATAAGCATTTGCTTTTTCCCTCTGCTGGATACAGCATATTTGTAATGGAGGTAAGAGGTCAAGGAGCGGAGGGCGGAAACGGAGCTACTACTCCAGATCCTATAGGTTCTACACCACATGCTGACGGATTTCTTACAATGGGTATATTAGATAAAAATGATTACTATTATAAAAGAGTTTTTATTGATGCTGTTAAATCTATTGAAGCTGCAAAACAACATGAACTTACTTCAAAAATTGCTGTAAATGGTACAAGTCAGGGCGGCGGTATAGCACTTGCTGTTTTAGGACTTTCTTCTCTTACTAAAGAAAATATTGAAGCTGCTATGATAGATGTTCCTTTTTTATGTGATTATAAAAGAGCATGCACCATCACAGATACTCTTCCTTATAATGAGATAGCAAGGTTTTGCAGAACTAATAGAATGCATGAAAAAAAAGCTTTTGAAACTTTATCATATTTTGATGGGGCATTATTTGCCAAGAGAGCTAAAGTTAAAGCTTTATTCTCTGTAGGATTGATGGATTTTATATGTCCTCCTTCTACTGTATTCGCTGCTTATAATAATTATGCGGGTGATAAATCTATTAATGTTTATACATTTAACGGACATGAGGGCGGAGACAATGAGCAAAGTGAAAGAAAACTTGAATTCTTATCATCTTTATAAAAAATAAAATAGTATTTTGTTATTAAAGCGGTAAATTATGATAATAAATGAATTGGTATCTATATTAGTTCCAGTATATAACATAGAAAAAACAATAGAAAAAAACATAAATATTTTAATAGAAAAAGTTTCTCCTTTTTTTATGAATTTTGAAATAATTATTTCTGATGATGGAAGCAGCGATAATTCAAAAGAAGAAATAAAAAAAATATGTTTAAACTTTCAGAATAATAATACAAATAAAAATTTGAAAAATATAATAGGTGTTTTTGCAAGAGAAAATCAGGGTAAAGGACATGCTTTAAAAAGAGCATGCGAAGTTTCTAATGGAGAGTATATAATATTCTGTGACGGAGATATGGAAATAGATCCTTCTCAATTAGAAAATTTTTTTGTTATTATGCAAAAAGAAAATGCTGATGTTGTTATAGGCTCTAAAAGACATAAAGATTCTGTGGTTAATTATTCTAATATAAGAAAATTAATATCTTTTATATATTTCATGTTTGTAAAAATATTTTTTCATCTTCCAATACAGGATACTCAAACTGGATTAAAACTTTTTAAAAGAGATGCTATAATCAATATTTTCCCAAGAATATTAGTTAAAGCATTTGCTTATGATTTGGAAGTGTTAGTAGCATGCAATTCAAATGGAAAAAAAATAGTATCTGCTCCTGTAATAGTTAATCCTAACAGACATTTCGGATTTATTAAGTTTCCTATTCTTTGGAGAACATTTATCGATACATTAGCTATATTTTACAGACTTAATATTGTTCATTTTTATAAAGATTTATTTTCTGAATTAAAAGAAAAGCCATTAGTAAGTATTATAATACCTTTAAAAAAGATTAATGATTATGTAAAAGAAGAAACAGAATATTTGCTTGAACAGATATACACAAATTTTGAAGTTATAATATTGCCGGATAAATATACTGAAGATGAAATAAACATAGAATTATTTAAAGATGAAAGAATAAAAATAATACAAACAGGAGAGCTTCCTCCAGCTATAAAGAGGTCTATGGGCGTAAAAAAATCTTCGGGTACTATACTTGCTTTTTTGGATGATGATACATATCCGGAAAAAGATTGGCTTTTGAATGCATTGAGAGCTATTGAAAGTAGTAAAGTTAATGCTTTAGGAGGACCTGCTGTTAATACACCAAAAGATAATTTTTCAAAACAGATAAGCGGCCTTATTTACAGTTCAACACTTATGAGCGGAAAGCATAAAGCAAGATATATACCTGATAAAGTTCAGTATGTTAATGATTATCCAAGCTGCAATTTTATAATAACAAGGGAGCTTTATGATAGGGTAGGTGGATTTGATAGTGAGTATTGGCCAGGAGAGGACACTATACTTTGTAATAATATAATGAAAGCGAATGAAAAAATATTATATACTCCGGAAGCATTGGTTTATCATCATAGAAGGGATTTATTTTTTGGACATTTCAAACAGTTAAAAAATTATGCTTGGCATAGAGGATATTTCGTTAAAAGATTTGGGGGAAACTCTTTAAGTTTATCATATTTTATACCGTCTATGTTTTTACTTTATACTATTTTCGTACCTTTTGCATTGTATTTTAATTTACCTCAAATATTAAATAATTATATTCCTAGTATAAATAAAAATATATTTCTAGCTTTATTATTGTTTCCACATAGTTTTTATGCTTTATGTCTTTTGGGAAGCTGGGTTAGTACACTTTCTCCCATAAGAGGTTTTTGCAAAGCTGTAGGAATATTTTTATCCCATCTGACTTACGGAGTTTTCTTTATAAAGGGATTTTTAAGAGGATTTATAAAAAATTAAATTCTATTTTTATAATGATACTGCTATTTTATCATTATTTATATTTAATTATATCATACTTAAAATATTGTATTGGCTTTTAATAATTTTATGTAATAAAATATTTTTTATATGTTAATACAAAAATAAATATATTATTGTATTAACAAATTTAATTACGTAGAAAATTAACTGCCCAATTAGCCATAAGTTCTGAAGGCATATTAAGGAAGCTTTCATCAATTTCGAATTTACTGTTATGATTAGGAATTTTTTTATCTGTTACAGTAGAAAATACGGCAAAACATCCTTTAACTTCTTTTAGATAATAAGAAAAATCTTCTCCACCCATACTAGGCTTATAATATTTATCCCAAACAGAATCTTTTGAAAATATATTCTCAGCGGTATTTCTTACGCTGTTGGTTATATCCCTATCATTAAATGTTACGCATGCATATTCTGTTATTTCAATTTCGCATTCTCCTCTCATTGATTCAGCAATAAGTTTAGATTTTTCTTTTATTCTATCAATAAAAAAATCTCTTATATTATTATCGAATGCTCTTATAGTTCCTTCTATTTCAACTTCATCAGGTATAATATTAAAAGCATTTCCTCCTTGTATTTTGCAAAGAGATAATATAACAGTATCTCCTGCATCTATTTCCCTGGTAATTATTGACTGTAAACCGTTTATTATTTCAGCAGACATAACTATAGGATCAATGCCTGACTGAGGATATGCTCCATGAGTTCCTTTTCCCTTTACTCTTATTATTATTTTATCGGTAGAAGCCATTATAGGACCTTCTTGTATTATAAAAACTCCGCTTGGCGTATTAGGAGCAAAACTTCCTACATGCACTCCGAATATGGCATCAGCATCTTTAACTGCATTCTCTTCTATCATTATTTTTGCACCAGTTCCTATTTCTTCTCCCGCCTGAAATAAAAACCTTATATTTCCTGAAATTTTATCTATATTGTCATTAAGTATTTTGCATGCACCTAAAAGTATGGCTGTATGTGCATCATGTCCGCAGGCATGCATATTGTTATTGCATGATTTATATTCAAAATCTGTTTCTTCTTTTATAGGCAAAGCATCCATATCCGCTCTTAAAGCTACAGTTTTTATATTATCTTTTTTATTATCATTATTAATATAAGCTATTATACCAGAATCTTTTTTATTTGTTGTATATTTTATATTTTTAAAATTATTCAGTTCATTTATTACAAATTCTCTTGTCTTAGGTAAATCTCCGCCTAATTCCGGTATAGTGTGCAAATATCTTCTGCATTTTACTATATAATCTAATATTTCTTTTGAGTCGTATTTAAGCATAAAAAAATCCAAATAAATTAAAATTAACGCATACTTTTATCATAAGGTATTCCTGAAGCTTTAGGAGCCTGTGAATTTTTAGATGTAAATGCAAGTACTATTATAGTTGTTATATAAGGTATCATTTTATATATACTATTAGGTATAGGTAAATTAGCAAGTATAGGTATTCCTGAATATGCTGATGCTAAAGTTTTCATAAGTCCGAAAAAGAAAGCAGCATAAAGTATTCTTATAGGCTTCCATTGTCCAAATATAAGTACAGCCAAAGCTAAAAATCCGTAACCTGCTACAGTGGCATTAAAGTTTGTAGAAGTAGGAATAACAAATACTAATCCGCCTAAACCTCCTAAAGCACCGGATATAGCAACACCAATATAACGCATTTTGTAAACATTGATGCCTACTGAATCTGCAGCTTGAGGGTGCTCTCCGCAGCTTCTAAGTCTAAGTCCGAACCTTGTTTTATATAATAAAAGCCAAGATAAAGCAAGTATTATAAATCCTATATATGTTGTTATATAAGTATTTTTGAATAACAAACTTCCTATTATTGGTATATCCCCTAATATAGGAACAGAACTTATTCTGAAATTATTTACAAAACTTATTTGCTGAACTACTTGAATAGCTCTTGTAATATATATAGCAAATGCAGGAGCAAATATATTTAAAGCTGTACCGCTTATAACTTGATCTGCTCCCATACTTATAGAAGCATAAGCATGAAGAAGAGAAAATATCATACCTGATAAAGCTGCAATGATCATAGCTATAAATAATGTAATAGTTGGAGGAAAATAACTTCCGAGTCTGCTTATAAAAAATATACTTGTGAAAGCTCCCATTATCATAATGCCTTCAAGGGCAATATTAACAACCCCACTTCTTTCTGAAAACATCCCTCCTAAAGCTACAAGTAAAAGAGGTATAGAAAAAAACATTGTCTGTTGTACTAGAAAATAAATTGTGTTCATCAAATTCTCCCTGTATAATTAATTACTCATTAGCATTTTTTTCTTTACCATTATTAAGTTTTTTATGCAAAAAACTAACTATAGATTTAAAAAGCAAAGCAAAAGCACTGAAATATATAATAGCAGAAATTATCATCTCTATAACTTCCGGAGTAAAATCATATATCTGCATATAAAATCCGCCTACAGTAATATGTGCTATAAAAAGACCAGCAATTAATATTCCTATAGGGTGTGAAAGTCCAAGTAAAGCAATAGGGATCCCCATAAATCCTTCCTCTGCCAATATATCAACAACTTCTATATGTTTACCCATAGTTGAAAGATATAAAAGTCCTCCGCCAAGTCCAGCTAAAGCTCCTGCTATAACCATAGAAAGAATAATGTTTCTTTTTTCGTTTATACCGGCATATTTACCAGCATCTTTATTGAATCCGCATGCTTTAAGCTCGAATCCGAATGTAGTTTTTGAAAGTATTATATACATAATTATAACTGCTATTACAGCAATTATAAATCCTCCGTTGGCATTTGAGCCTTTAAATATCATGTTTAGTCCCATTACAGGAATGATTGCAGATTCAGGTATATTCTGAGATTGATTTTTAAGCATATCATAAACTGTAAGTGTAACAAGATAATTAACTAAATACATACCTATATAATTCATCATAATGCTTGAAATAACTTCATTAACATTGAAATGAGCTTTTAAAAATCCTGTCAAATAAGCCCAAATACCTCCTGCTATAAATGATGCAATCAAAGCTATAACCCAATGAAGAACAGGAGGAAGAAATGTACATTTTACAGCAACTAATACTGCAGCATAAGCACCTACTATAAATTGTCCCGAAGCTCCTATATTAAAAAGTCCATTTTTAAAAGCAAATCCTACAGAAAGTCCTGTAAGTATTAAAGGTGTGGCAGTGTATACAACCTGTCCCATTCCTCTAGTTCCTCCGGAAAATCCTCCTGAAAGTATTGTCATAAAAGCGGGAAAAGCATCATGAACATTACTTATAAGAAGTATTATAAGTCCCAGAAGCAGCCCTATAACAATAGCAAGAAAAGAAGAAAATATATTAACAAATCCTTCTTTCTCTAAAATACCAGCCAATTTGTTTTTGAAATCCATTAAGTACTCCTTTTATAACAATACATTATTAATAATTAAAATTTTAAAATGTTATATTCGAACCATATACAAAATAAAAAAATTTATTATTTAATACACTAGTAATTTTATTTAATTAGTATGCTTTTTATATTTAGCAGATATCAAGTTTATTATAAACTCACTTTAATTTATGCACTTCTTTTAGAACCTGCCATGTATAAACCTAATTCATTAATAGTCAAATCTTTATTATTAACATTAGCTACAATTTCACCTTCATACATAACAAGTATTCTATCGCTTAAATTCATAACCTCATCAAGCTCCAAAGAAACAAGTAAAACAGCTTTTCCATTATCACGCTGCTTTATCAATTCTTTATGTATATATTCTATAGCTCCTACATCTAATCCTCTAGTAGGCTGAACAGCTATGAGTAAATCAGGGTTTCTGTCTATTTCTCTAGCTATTATAACTTTTTGCTGATTTCCTCCTGACATGCTTCTTGCTATAGTTTTTGCTCCTTCTGCACTTCTTATATCAAATCTTTTTATTAATTCATTTGCATAATTTTCAATTTCTTTAAATTTTAAAAATCCTTTATTTTGGAATCTTTCTGTAAAATATGTTTGCAATATAGTATTTTCACCTAAAGTATAATCGAGAACAAGCCCATGTTTATGTCTGTCTTCCGGAATATGTCCTATACCGCTTAATGTTTTTTTTCTTATAGATAGATTAGTAATATCTTTACCATTTAATGTAATAGTTCCGCTTGACATATCCATTAAACCTGTTAAAGCATATATAAGTTCACTTTGTCCGTTTCCATCAATACCGGCAATACATACTATCTCTCCGGCATGCACATCAAAAGAAACATTTTTAACTATATTTTTTTCACTTTTATTATGAACAGATTTAACATTCAAATTTTTTACAGAAAGTATTATATCTTTAGGATTAGCTTCAGTTTTTTCTACAACTAAAGATACTTTTCTTCCAACCATCATTTCTGACATTTCTTCTTTAGTAGTGCTTTTAACATCAATGGTGCCTATATATTTTCCTTTGCGAAGTACAGAACATCTGTCAGCAGCTTCTTTAATTTCATTTAATTTATGTGTAATAAAAAGAATAGATTTGCCTTCTTTTACTAATGATTTCATTATTTTTATAAGTTCTTCAATTTCTTTAGGTGTAAGTACAGCAGTAGGTTCATCAAAAATAAGTATATTATTATTTCTATAAAGCATTTTTAAAATTTCTACCCTTTGCTGCATGCCTACAGTTAAATCGCTTATCAAAGCATCAGGGTAAATTTCAAGCCCGTAAGTTTTACTTAATTCCATTACCCTTTTTCTTGCATCATCAACTTGAAGTATTCCATTTTTTACAGTTTCAACTCCAAGCATTATATTTTCCAAAGCAGTAAAATTATGAACAAGCTTAAAATGCTGATGCACCATACCAATACCTAAAGCATTAGCAGTATTAGGATTATCAATATTTACTTCTTTTCCATTAACTTTAATAATACCTTCTTCCTGTTTGTATAATCCAAAAAGTACACTCATTAAAGTAGATTTTCCAGCTCCATTTTCTCCAAGCAATGCATGTATTTCTCCACGTTTTAATTGAATAGTTATATTATCATTTGCTACTATTCCCTTAAAACGTTTAGTTATATTAAGCATTTCAACAACATATTCTGATAATTGATTTTCCATATTTAGAAGTCCTATAAAAAAATAGAGATACTGTCAAAAGCAGTATCTCTATATATAACAAATATTATTGTATAAAGTTAACTTTTACCACATCCAAAGGCAGATAAGTAACATCCTTAATTGTTTTTTCTGTAAGAACTTCTATTTCACCGCTTACAAGTTTATTATAAATTATATCATAATCATCTTGAGTAAATTTTTGAAATCTTGAAGTTGCCATAGGAAGTCCTACACCATGAACTTTTGCATCAAGTATTACAGATTTTCCTCCAGGGAATTTTCCATTATAAAAGTCATCTATAGCATTATAAACAGAATCTCCAAGCATTTTCATAGCAGAAGTAATAACAGTAGAAGATTCAGTACTTTGATCTATATCTACTCCTACAACATAAGCATTATTTTGCTCAGCAGCACTCATAACAGCGTTTCCAGCACCACCTGCAGGAGCGAATATTACTTGAACACCGCTTTGATACCAAGAATTAGCTAAAGTCTGATTTTCAGGAGTAGGGTCGAAGTTTCCTAAATAAGTATAATTTGCTACTATTCCTCCAAGAGGTAAATTTAACTCTTTAGCAGCATAATTTGCACCTTGTAAAAAACCGTATCCAAATCTCATAACAGCAGGAACAGCCATACCAGCCATAACACCTAAATTAGTAAATCCTTCTTTTACTATAGCATATCCAGCTAAAAATCCTGCCTGCTCTTCAGCATAAAGTACAGAATAAACATTTGTTTCTATTCTAAAATCACTGTAAGTACCATCTTGAGGTGTACCGTCTAAAAGTACAAAATTTACATCAGGATGAGTATCTTGAGCCTTATAAACAGCAGGTTCAAATAAATAACCAGGTGTTACTATTAATTTTGCTCCAGCAGCAACTGCTAAATCTATAGCATCAATGTATGCATCTGTGTTTTTTTGAGCAGGCTGATAATATTTATGCGATATATTTTTTTCTAGTGCATATTTAGTTAAGCCTTCCCATGAACCTTGATTGAATGCTCTGTCATCTATAGTACTAACATCTGTAATTAATGCCAGTTCATATCCTCCAGACTTTCTATTTTTTCCGCCGCATGAAATAATAAATATTATTAAAATAGCAGTTAAAATAAGATTTTTTTTCATGTTATCTCCTTTATTTAAATTAATTATTTATTTTTATTAATTATTCAATATATTCTACTTTTACAATATCAAGAGGAAGTTCATTTATATTTGTAACATCTTCACCTGTTAAAATTTTTATTTTATCTCCTACAAGCTGATTATATATATAATTATAATTATCTTCTGTAAAAACATTAAATTTTGAAGTTTTCATAGGTAAGCCTATTCCATTAACTTTTGCATCTAATATTATGTTTTGTCCACCATAAAAATTATTATTATAATATGAAGCAACAGCATTATAAACAGATTCTCTTATCATCTTCATAGCAGAAGTAATAACTGTAGGTGATTCAAAACTTTGGTCAACATCCACTCCTACAACTAAACCATTGTTGCTTTCAGCAGCACGCATAACAGAATGAGTTGCAGCACCTGCCGGAGCAAATATAACCTTTACGCCACTTTGATACCAAGAAGCAGCCAAATCTTGGTTTGCTGGTGTATCATCATAATTGCCAGTATATGTATATTTTATATTTAGCGAGCCTTTTGGAATTTCTAATTCTTTAGCAGCATAATCAGCACCTTGAATAAATCCATATCCGAATCTTATAACTGCAGGATGATCAACTCCTCCCATAACGCCTAAATTAGTATAACCTTCTTTTACAACAGCATATCCTGCTAAAAAACCTGCTTCTTCTTCAGCATAAAGAATAGCAATTGAGTTTTCTCCGGTTTTATAATTTGTATAAGTTCCGTCCTGAGGAGTACCGTCTATTAATATAAAATGCACATTAGTATATATATCCTGTGCTTTATAAACAACAGATTCAAACATATATCCTGGTGTTACTATTAATTTAGCACCTCCTGCAACCGCAAGTTCTACTGTATTCATATAAGAATTAAAATCTTTATCAGGTACTCTGTAGTATTTATGAGTTATGCCGTTTTTTTCTGCATATTCTTTGACACCTTCCCAAGAACTTTGATTAAAGGATTTATCATTTAGAGGACCTAAATCTATTAAAACTCCTATTTCAAAACCTGTTGGTGCTTCATTCTTATTATTTCCGCAAGAAAATAAAAATATTGAAGCTGCTGCAATAATAAATAAAATAATAATTTTGTTATACATTTTTTACCCCTACTTATTATATTTATATATTTTATCATTATTTATTAAAATTTTAACAGATTCAATAACAAAATTTATAGCATCTTCAATTGTATTTTCGTTATTATTTTTTTTATGTTCATGATTATGAAGAACAAACATAGCAGCACCAGTACGTACATTTTTAGCAGCCCCTACAGCAAAAAATGTTGCAGATTCCATTTCTGAAGCTAAACATCCTGTTTTTATATAGCTTTCATATTTATATATTAATTCTTTGTCTACAGCCATATTTTCAGGATTATGCTGAGCATAAAGAGCATCCTTACATTGAACAACACCTATATGTGTTTTTAATTTAGTTTTCTTAGTGGATTCTATCATAGCTTCCAATACGTCAATATTAGGTACGCATGGAAATTCTTTAGGTATATAATTATCCATAGTGCCGCCCATTTTTACAGCACCATTAACTACAATAATGTCTCCAGCATTTACATCACTATTCATTCCTCCGCAGGTACCAATTCTTATAAACGTATCTGCTCCAATTTTGATAAGTTCTTCTAAGGCTATAGCGGTAGAAGGGCCTCCAATACCATGAGAAACTACAGAAACTTTTATATCATTTATATATCCGGTATAAGTTACGTATTCTCTATAATCAGCCATTAATTTTGCATTATTTAATTTGTTTGCTATTAGAACACATCTTTTAGGATCCCCAGGCATTATAACATATTTACCTACATCTCCTTTTTTTAATTTTAAATGATGAACAAGATTATAATTTTCTTGATAATAAGCCTTTGGAAACATTATTTATCCTCTATTATTAATCATCTTTTATTATCTTTTTCATTTAATAATACTACAGCTTCTAATGCTGTTAATATCATATTTTCTATATTGTCGCTGTATTGTAAACGTGTATCCATTCTATCTATCATTGTATTTTCGACAATATGCATTATTCCTCCAGCTCTAACTTTTCTTAAAGAAGCACATGCAAATATGGAAGCACATTCCATTTCTGATGCTATTGCTCCGCATAATGTATAATATTTAAGGTTGTTTTCAAACTTTTCTCTGAAAAATGAATTTTGAGGTTCAAGTTCTCCGTAAAAACAATCTTTACTATGAACTACGCCTATATGATAATTATGCTTTCTCTTTTTTGCGGCATCTCTTAAAGCAAATACTATATCTGTATTAGCAATTGCAGGATATTCTATAGGTATATATTCTTTTGAAGTTCCTTCATCTCTTATGGCAGCCTGTGCTATAGCTAAATCATTAGGTTTTACTTTTAAGCTAAGTCCTCCGGCAGTACCTACATGTATAAATGTGTCAGCACCTACTTCTATAAGTTCTTCTACAGCTATTGAGGCAGAAGGTCCTCCTATTCCTGTAGAAGTTACAGATACATCAACATTTTTATATTTGCCTGTTGCTGTAACATATTCTCTGTAATCAGCTTTTAATTCAACATCATTTAAAAATTCTGCTATATATTTTACTCTTTTAGGATCTCCTGGAAGAAAAGTACATATTTGGCAACATCACCTTTTTTTAATTTAGTGTGATACTTAAGAAGTCCTTTTTGAAAAGCGTCTTCATCATAAAATGGCATTGGATCTTTGACTTCTTCCATAGTTTCTATAACTCCTAACAAATAATATAATTAACTTTTAATTCAGTTATTTTATTGTTTCTGCGATTTTACTATGGCAATTCCGCTGCTTGTTCCGATTCTGCTTGCACCAGCATCAATCATTTTTAAAGCATCCTCATAAGTTTTTATTCCGCCTGATGCTTTAATTTTTACTTCTTTGCCTACAGCACCATGCATAAGTTTTATGTCATGTTCTGTAGCACCTCCATTAAAAAATCCAGTGGAAGTTTTAACAAAATTTGCTCCGCATTCTTTGGCTATTTTACATGCTAAAACTTTTTCTTCATCTGTAAGAAGAGATGTTTCTATAATAACTTTTAAAACACTTGCAGAACATGCATCGCGTACTTTTTTTATATCACGTTCAAATAAATCTATTTTTTTGCTTTTTAAAAATCCAATATTCATAACCATATCTATTTCATCAGCCCCACTGTCTACAGCAAATTTGGCCTCATAAGCCTTTGCTTCTTTCATCATAGCACCAAGCGGAAATCCTACTACAGAACAAACTTTTACATTAGAATGAATTAAAAAATTATAAGCTACATTAACATAAGCAGAGTTTACACATACAGAATGAAATCCGTATTCCTTTGCTTCTATACATAACTTTCTTATTTCTTCTATTGTTGCTTCTGGTTTTAACATGGTATGATCGATTAATTTACTTATATTATTCATTTTATATACCTCATACTATTATATGATATAGAATATTTATAATTTGTCAAATTTTATAATTATGAAATTTCGATATAATTTAATGACTTATATATTATTTTTTTATTACAAATGATATTTTGTTATAATATTATTGTATGATATAATTTTAATAGTATCTCATTATAAGGTATAAAAATATGGATTATAAAAAATTAAATGATATCATAGTCTCTATGAGAAGAGATTTGCATAAAATACCAGAAGTAGGAACAGATCTTCCTCAAACAAAAGAATATGTAATAAATAAATTAAAAGAATTAGGTATTGATTATAAAGAGTCATCAATAGATTCAGGGCTTGTATGCGATATAGGAGATTTGAACAGTAATAATATAGCTGCTATAAGGGCTGATATGGATGCATTGCCTATAAAGGAGGAAACAGATTTTGAATATGCATCTAAGAACGGAAATATGCATGCTTGCGGACATGATGTGCATACAGCCTGTCTTTTAGGAGCAGCATATTATTTACTTGAAAATAAGTCAAGATTAAAGGGTAGAGTAAGATTGATTTGAGGAATTAGCAAGAGGGGCACATAATATGCTTAATTCCAAATTATTAGACGGAGTTAATGCCATAATAGGAACACATGTAGGTACTTTAGCATCAAATGTTCCTAGCGGAGAGTTTGTGATTCAGGATGGGGCTTTAATGGCTTCTAATGATAGGATATTTATTAAAGTTATAGGAAAAGGCTCTCATGGTGCTTATCCTCATTTATCTGCAGATCCAATATTAACTGCAAGTCAAATAATACAGGCAATATATAATATAAAAAGCAGAGAAATATTGGCAACAGATCCTATAATTATTTCGATATGCATGGTTCATGGCGGAAGTCAGTATAATATAATACCTTCAGAAGTAAATATAGAAGGAACTTTCAGAACTTTTAGTGAACAAAATAGATCATATATAACAGAAAGAATAAAAGAAATAGCAGAATCTATTGCTGTTTCTAACAGAGCTAAAGCAGAAGTTGTAATAAAACGCAGAGGAGCGCCTGTTATTAACGATGTAAAAATAGTAAAACAATTAAATGAAGTTTGTGATGAATTAGGATTTAGAAAACATAATAATCATGTTTTATCTATGGCGGGAGAAGATTTTGCTGATTATCTTGAAACAATTAAAGGTTCATTTATATTCTTTTCTACAATGACAGAAAAAAATATAGCTCATCATAATAGTAAATTTGAAGTAGATGAATCTAAATTGTATCAGCCTTCCGTTTTGATGAGTGAATGGGCTATAAAATATTTAAGTGAATTTTAATATTATTATTCATCATCAAATATAGGTTTTTCGATGATTTCTATTGTTTTGTTTAATTTGTCTGCTTTTCCAAAATAAGCATGTACATAAGGAATGGATACCACATTTCCATTTTCTTTTAATTTGATATCAAATACATAATTGGAAGGCAGACTATAAACATCAACGATTTCTCCATATAAATTATTATCTAGATCTATGACTTTATATCCTATAATTTCTGCCTCATAAAATGTATCATCATCAAGTTCCGGAAGATATGAAGAATCTACAAATATATCTAATCCTATCATTTCTTTTGCTTTTTCTATAGAGTCTATATTTTCAATAGCCAAAACAAAAGCTTTATTTTTCTTTTTAACATTTAGAAGATTAAATGTTTCATTATTAATAATAATAGGTATATTTTTGTTTAAAACAGGAAGAGAGGTGAAATAACTTTTATCAGCAAAAGCTATTTCAACCTCTCCTTTTAAACCATGTATACCTGTGATTCTTGCATAAAAAATAATCAATTGTCAATAATCTCAAGCATTACACGTTTACCACTTTTCATGGAAGCTGCAAAAAGAATAGTGCGTAATGCATGAGCAATACGACCTCTTTTACCTATAATTTTACCTATGTCGCTTTGGTTTACTTTCAATTCCAGAATCGTACTCTTCTCACCCTCAATAACTTTAACACTTACACCTTCAGGCTCATCTACCAACTTTTTAGCCAAATACTCAATAAGCTCTTTTTCTTCCGTCATAGCACACTCCTTTATATATTATAAGACGTAAATTAAGCCTCGCTTGATTCAGGCTTAGCTTGTTTACGATGTTTGCGTCTTTTTTCAGGATTTTTCAATGCTTTTCTCTTTTTGCGTTCAAGAGGAGCACCTTTATCTTTCTCCATCAAACCTTCTTTTACAAGAATACTTTTTACTACATAAGTCGGCTGTGCTCCGTTAGAAAGCCATTTTTTTACACTATCAACATTTAACTTATATAGGACATCTTTAGCTTTAGGGTTAAACCAACCTAACTCTTCAATAAAACGACCATCGCGTGGAAAACGAGCATCTGCTGCTACAATACGATAATGAGGCTCATGTTTGCGACCTATACGTTTTAATCTTAACTTTACCACCTTTTTTTTCCTCCAAGTTTATTACATTAATTTATTTAAATCATCTATAGACATACCCATACCCTCTAAGGATTTTGCGAGCTTATCCATCTTTTTAGTGCTGCCCATCATGTTTTTCATCATAGTAAATTGTTTTATCAACTGATTTACATCATAAACACTTTGACCGCTTCCTTTAGATATTCTCATCTTTCTTGAATTATTTAAAGGAAATAGGGCTAGTCTTTCTTTTTTAGTCATTGACTGTATAATAGCCTTATACTTTTTAAATTTTTCTTCCTCACGGTTTAATAGTTCTGTATCTATATTTGCCATTCCAGGAAGCATAGAAGTCATTTTACTTATACCGCCCATTTTGGCAGTAGCTTCTATCTGTTTTAGGAAATCGTTATAATCAAAATTATTTTCTATAACTTTTTGAAGCATTTCCTGTGCTTCTTTTTCGCTTATAGCGGCACGGGCTTTTTCTACTAATTTTACTATATCTCCCATACCAAGTATCTGACCTGCTACTCTTTTAGGATCAAATACATCTATATCTTCTAAATGCTCACCTGTTCCCACAAATTTTACAGATGAACCTGTTGCATATCTAAGAGATAATGCAGCACCGCCTCTTGTACCTGAGTCAAATTTGGTGAGTATTACCCCATCTATTCCTATGTTACTTTGGAAATTTTTTGCAACATCATAAACACTTTGACCTGCTGTAGAGTCAACAACCAATAACTTTTCTGTAACATTAGCAGAGTTTACAACACGTCTAAGTTCAAGCATCATTTCATCGTCTATTTCCAAACGTCCGGCTGTATCAACAAGTATCATGTTGTACTGCTCTTTTTTGGCTATAGCAAGAGCTTTTTTGAGTATTTTATATGCTTTTTTCTCTTTAGTGTCTATATGATATGGAACTCCCACCTCTTTGGCTAAAACTGCAAGCTGTTCCATAGCTGCTGGTCTGTGAATATCAAGACCTACAAGCATAACACGTCTTTTATCTTTATAATATTTAGCTAATTTGGCAGAAGTTGTAGTTTTACCAGAACCTTGTAAACCGAAAAGGAGTGTGATAGTAGTTTTTTCAACAGGCTCTAGTTTTAACCCGCTTTCGCCTTCGCCTATCATATTGACTAATGTATCATGTACATCTGCTATGAATTGATTAGCAGGATCTACACCTTCTAATTTTTCTTTTCCTATAGCTCTATTAGTAGCTTCTTCTAGGAATTTATTAGCAGCTTCTAAGGATACATCGGCAGATAAAAGTGCTTCTTTAATAGTTATAAGGCTGTCTGTTATATCTTTATCAGACAAAACTTTTTTATCGCGTATTTTAGAGAATACGCCGGATATAGATTTTGTTAAATTACCAAACACAATAAAAAAATAACCTTAAATATATTATTTCCAAACCATATTATACACAATATATTTAAAAAGTCAATATTTTCAAAATTAAGTTTGTATTATGTATCAAATTTATGCTATTTTGTAGCACCGCCTGTCATTCCGCGTACTAAGAATTTTCTAAATATTATTGCTAATAAAGCAGGAGGAAATATTGCTAAAAGTCCGGCTGCTGTTGTTATTCCATATTGTATGCTATCTTTTGACACAAATTCAGACGCAACTATTGATATCGGTTTTGTTGCGGCAGAGCTTGCTAATATAAGAGGTATTTGAAATTGCCCCCAAGACATTAAAAAAACAAGCAAAAAGGCAGACATAATAATCGGAGCAGATATTGGAAGCATTATTCTAAATAATACATCTAATTCATTGCATCCGTCTATATATGCCGCTTCTTCTATATCTGAAGGTATTGTGTCAAAATAGTTTGAAATCATCCAAGTATTTATAGGTAAAAATGATGTTACATATATAAGTGATAGAGAAAATAAATTATCAAGCAGTGACATCAATGAGAACATTCTATAAAGAGGTATGATAGTTGTAAATGCAGGAATAGCCATAGATATAAGTATTATTGTTTTTATAACCTTTCTGCCTTTAAATTTCATTTTTGATATTGCATAAGCACATAGTATTGAACAAGGCAAACATAAAAATATTGTTATGAAAGCAGTTTTGATTGAGTTAATTATGCCTACAAAAAACATTTTTGATTGTCTGTCAGATGCAGTAAATAGTTTGACATAATTATCTATTGTAGGTTCTTTCGGCAGAAAAGTTGATGTGTTTTTAAACATTTCATATTCTGGAGTAAAACTTACAATTATAGCCCATATAATAGGACCTAATACTATTATTACAAAAAATATTACAGATATATAGTACAATAAATTTACTCTTTTCTTTTTTATTTTCATTGTTTATTCACTTTTATTTTTTTATATATATTCAATTTTTTTAGACATAGCTCTTATATAAAGCATACCTAAAACACCTGCTGTAATCATAACTAAATATGTTAAAGAACTTCCGCGTCCGAAATCCAAAAATGAAAAAGTTATCATATAGTTTTCCAGCAATATAGTTTTTCCTAAATTACTGTAACCGGATATTGATATAACTTCATCGAATACATTAATAGCAGATATGGATGTAAAAGTTAATATTATTCCTAATGCTGGCATTAAAAGAGGTAATGTTATTCTTGTAAACATTTGAAATCTATTAGCTCCGTCTATACTAGCAGCATCATATACTGAATCTGGTATGGCTCTTATTGATGATAATAAAACTATAGTGCAAAATGGTATATTACGCCATGCTATAACTATTCCTACAATAAGCATTAAAGAATATCGATTTGATAAATATTGTATTGGTTCTTCTATAAGGTTAAGATTATACAAAATTTTGTTTAAAAATCCGTAACCAGGATAAAATATCCATTTCCAAAGTATGCCATTTACTACAGGAGGCAATGCCCAAGGTATAACAGCTATAGCCATTAGTATATTTTTTAGTTTACTGTCAACATCTAAAATTAATGCAGATAAAAGTCCGAACAATACACATATAATTATAACTATAATCATTATCATTATACTGTTTTGTAGAGAATACCAAAAATCAAATGATTTTAAAGTTGCAATATAATTATCAAATCCTATAAATGCTGTATCCTTTGGTGCTGTTAATTTCATTTTTCTTAAACTATAAAAGAATGTTACTATTATAGGATATAATACAAAAACAGACATTATTATAAATGCCGGTAATATTAATATATATGGTAAAACTTTACTCTTTTTCATAATCCAAAAATATTTTGTAATTTTTATACAAATATACTTAAACTATTAAAATTTGTCAAATCAATAATTCTTTGATAGTTAATAAAATAATAAAAAAGGGTACTACTAAAAAGTAATACCCTATTAAAATTACATTTATGAAATTATCTAGCAACTAATTCTTTTATTTTTGCATCCATTGCATCAAATGCTTGTTCCGGAGTTTTTGTTCCTAAAACCATTTCATTAACAGCATTAAATATAGCTGTAGTCATTTCTGAATAGTAGCTAGGAACGCCTTTTGGGAATGGACTTGATATTAAAGTAGATTCTTCAAGTAAAGCACCTGTATTTTTAAGTTTGCCTTCATTGATAAGTTCTTCCATAACAGAAGTTCTTGTAGGCATAGTGTTTTGTACATAGTTTAATTGTTTTTGTATTTCCGGAGAATTAAACCATTTTACAAATTTCATAGCAGCTTCTTTATTTTTGGATAATTTTATAACTCCTACTCCTTCAGGAAGAGCAAAAGTTTTTGGAGAAGGTCCTGTAGCACCTGGAAGCAATATTGGTATAACATCTCCTACAACTTGAGATTCGTTTGTATCTTGTACTCTGCTTACAAATGAAGTAGGTCCTACTATAAAGCTAGCCTCTCCGGAATTTATTCTTCTGTAAGCATCCATACCTGTAGAAGTTTTACAAGCAGGGTCTATTAAATTATCAACATTTACCATTTGATTAATAAATTGTAAAGCACCAAGTACAGCATCTTTATTTAAAGTACCATCTTCATTAAATACTATACCGTATTTTGAATAAGCCATCCATATTAATGAAGTAGTACAAGATTCATCAGCATTTAAAGGCATAGAAAAAGGATATTTACTTACACCAGCAGCTTTTATAGCTTTTAAAGCAGTATAAACATCATCCCAAGATTTTGGAGCTTCAGCAATGCCGGCAGCTTCAAAATGTTTTTTATTATAATAAGCTAAGCGGAAATCATTAGCATAAGGAAGAGCAAGAACTTTTCCATCTATTATGAAAGGCTGTATTGAAGGCATAGCATCAATTTCTTCTTGTGTTAATTCTATAGGTTCAAGCCAATCAGCACTGTTGAATTCTCCTACCCAAGACCAATCAACTTCTACAACGTCAGCAGCAGCAGTTCCGCCAGCAGCGGCAATTGATATTTTATCTCTTATATTTTCCCAAGCTATAACATTCATATTAACAGTAATTCCTGTTTCTTCTTTGAAAGCATTAAGCATTTCATCAGAAGGTACTGCCCAATCTGGTACCATTACTGTTATTGAATTTTCAGATGATGTTTCTTGGGTTTGGCAAGAAACAATAAAAATTGCTGTCAGTGAGATGGCAATTAATAAAGCAATAATTTTTTTCATTTATTTACTCCTATTTTGTAATGATAGAAAAATATACTATATTAGTTATTAAAGTCAAGTAATTAGATAATTAAATTAAAATTAATATTAATATTTTGTTGAACTTTTAATTTTTTTGTATATGCTTTATAATATTATATATTTAACCATAATAGTGTTGCGGATTGTTGTTATGAATAATCATATTCTATACATTGTAATTGCATGCATATTTTTAGTGATATTATTTGCTACTATTTTTATGATCAAAAATATATTCTCTAAAAAAGAAAATAATTCTCTAAAAAAAACTTCAAAAAATGTAAAAAAAAGAATGGAAGAGCTTAGAGAGAAAGTTTCATCTAATGTGAAAGACTTGGATTCTTTATATGAACTTGCTTCATTAGAAGAAGAATATGGTGATTTACAAACAGCTTTAGAAGAATATGAAGCTCTTATAGATGCCAGATATTTTTCTGATGATACTGCAGATGAAATAGAGATATATAAAAAACTTGAAAGCGGATATAGTCAATTAAATAACAAAGAAAAAGTTTTGAAATATATGCTGATAATATCAAAATTAGAACCTAATAATATTTATTATTCAATTAAGATAGCAAGTATTTTAGGTAAAGAAGGTAATTATCAAAGAGCATGTGATTATTTCAATAAGGCGTTAGTTTCTAAAAATGAATTTGAAATAGATGAACTAAAAATAGCGAGTTTATCTTTTTTTATGGTTAAAGATTATAAAAAATCTATTTTATTTTTGGAGGAACTATATAAAAAGTCTTTTAATGCATTTAAAAATGATAAAAATAAAGATAGAAGCAATATTAATAATTTAGAGAAATTATTATTATCTATGTATATATCTGCTGATGAACTTAATAATGGTATTTCATTTGCTGAAAAGATATTAGCTGATGATTTCATGAGTGATGTGCATAAAATATATGTGAATAAGATTTATATGTTTATGCTATATAAATTATCTGATACTGAAAAATTTAATAAATTATATAATGAATTGATATCTGTTTATCAACTAGATAAAGGAAATAGAAAATATGCAAGTATTATATTCGATTTCGGATTTTATGCATATTTTTTAAAAGATATTGAAACATCTATAAAATATTTTAGTATATTAAAATCATTTAATATGCTTGAATTTAGCGTGTATTATTTAGATCAAGTATTAAACTATTTAACAGAAGTAAATAAAGCATATGGTCAGTTAAGTAAATTAAGAAGTGCAATGGGATTAAATGATGAAAAATATAAAAATGAAAGATATGATAAATATGTAGACAAAGAAGCTATGGCTACTTGGGAAAAAGTTTTAGGTTTATGGGAAGCTTCTTTTTTGAATCTTGATTATATAACTTCATTAACAGAAATAGAAAAAACTATGGATATTGATAAGATATTATTAGATTTTGACGCTAATAAGAGTTCTTATGATAATGCAAAAACAGGAAATATAAATGAAATAGATAAGATATATAAATTAACTTATACTAATTTTAAAAAATTATGCCAGAATATAGTGCAAACAAAATTATCTTATTCTATATTACAGGAATATTCTGATAATGTTATCAATTATGAATATGGAGATGAAGTTAATTTTTTAGCTTATCATATTAATAAAGGTAAGAAAGATTTGACTTTAATATCTTTCAAACGTTGGAAAAATACTGAAATTGGAGAATTAATTTTAAGAGATTTTATGCTTATGGTTAATGAGTCAGGGGCAAAGAGCGGAATATTAGTTCTTCCAGTTAGATTATCAAATAGTGCTAAAAGCTATGCATTGCATAATGATAAGATAACAGTTTATTCCAGAAGTCAGTTTAATTCTTTTTTAAAGACTAAATTCGTATAATTTGGGGATAAGTTTTATATGATGGACGCTTATACTTATATTTTTATAGTACCTGTATCTATTATATTAGTAATAGGTATTATCATATTTTTTAATTCTGTGTTAAAAAAAAATGATTATTATAAACCTAAAAATATAAAGAAAAAAATGGATGATCTTGAGAAAAAAATTAAAGAAAATCCATCCGATTATAATTCTCTTTATGAGTTAGCCAAACTTGAAGAACAGCATAATTTTTTAGAAAATGCTTTAAGTAAATATGAAAAATTAATAGAAGTTGACTATTTTGAAGGAGAAGAAGTAAATATATATAAAAAATTAGAGGATATACATAGAAGGTTAGGTAATGAAGAAGAAAGTTTCAAGTATGTTCTAAAAGTATCTCAATTAGATGATAAAGATAATTATTATTCATTAAAGACAGCCACCATCTTAGGAAAAGAGGGAGCTTATAGTTTAGCTTGTAAATATTTTAATAGGGTTCTTAATAATAAAAGCGATTTTGAAATAGATGAATTAAAAATAGGTTCATTATGCTATTTTGTAGGTCATGAGTATAAAAAAATGATTACTTTGCTTGAAGAGCTGCATAAAAGATTAAGCAGAAATATAAGCAATATTGAAGAAGATTATGAGGAAATGGTATTAGTAGAAAAAATACTATTGTCATTATATATAGCTACAGATGAAATAAATACAGCTAGAAATTTGGCAGAGCATATTTTGTCTTTAAGAAGTATTAATAATGATAAGTCTTATAAATTTTTTATTAATAGAATGTATTTGTATATATTATATAAATCAGATGATAATGCTGCTTTTGAAGAGCTGTATAATAAACTTTCAAATGAATATAAAATAAGTGATATTGAAAAAGAAAAAACCAATATTATTTTGGATTTCTCTTTTTACAGCTACTTCATAAAAGATATTAACAGTGCTATTCATTATTTTGAGCATTTAAGATTATTTGAAGCACCTGAATTTGCTTCTTATGATTTTAATAATATTCTAAAATATTTATTAGAAATATCAAAGGCTAATGAACAATTAAAAAAATCAAGAGCTTCAATGCAGTTAAATAATGATGAAAAGTTTAAACATGAGAATTATGAAAAATATGTTAGTAAAGCATATATTGATATTTGGGAAGAGAGTGTTAAATTATGGGAAAGTTCTTTTAATAATATTGATTATATATTTCAATTAGTAGAAATAGAAGGAACTATGGATATTGCAAAAATATTATCAGAATGCAATATAGATGAGAATACATCTTCTGTAGAAAATAAAACTGTTAAAAAAGTTGATAGAATATATGATATAACTTTAGCATCATTTAAGAGTATATGTTTTGATATAGTACAAAATAAATTATTATATTCTGCTGTGCAGGAATATAATGAAAATTCAATAAGTTATGATTATGGTGATGAAGTTAATTATTTAGCTTTTGCTTCAAATAAAAATAAGAAAGATTTAACATTAATATCTTTTAAACGCTGGAGAAATACTGAAGTTGGAGAATTGATATAAGAGACTTTCTAATGCTTATTGATGAAGCTGGTGCTAATAATGGTATATTAATATTGCCTGTAGAGCTTACAAGCACTGCTAGAAGCTATGCTTTACACAATAATAAGATAAAAGTTTATACTAGAAACCAATTTAATTATATGTTAAGAGACAGTAGATTTTAACATTTATTTTGTTATATTTTATATACATATTATTGATTTAATAGTAAGGATAGTAGAAATGAGTTACATTTATATTGTTATTGCAGCTGCATTCATATTGTTGCTGATTTCTTTTTTACTTATAAAAAAAATTCTAAGTAATAAATCTTCTAAAAAAGTTTCAGGAAATATTAAAAAGAAAATTGAAAAATTAAAAGCGGCTTTATCAGAAAATCCCAAAGACTATGTATCTATGTATCAATTGGCATTGCTTGAGGATGAGATAGGTGATGATGCTAATGCTTTAAAAAAATATGAGGAACTTTTGAATGTTTCTTTTTTTCAAGGTAAAGAGGAAATTGATTTCTGTAAAAAGGTCGAGGGCTATTATGATAAAATAGAAAATAAAGAGATGTCATTTAAATATGCTATAAAGATTACTAAGCTTGACCCTAATAATATTTATTATTCAATAAAAGTTGCATCTATACTTGGAAAAGAGGGTAGTTATTTATTAGCTTGTGATTATTTCAATAGAGCGCTTCTTTCAAAAGGTGAATTTGATATAGAAAGTATCAAGATTGCAGTTTTTTCTTTCTTTAAGATAAAAGAGTATAAAAAATGTATTGTATTTTTAGAAGAGCTTTATAAGAGAATGGCTAAAGATAAAAATAACATTGGAAGTGATGAATTAAATAATTTGCAAAGAAGTTTGATATCAATGTATATACTATCTGATGAACTTAATATAGCTAGAAATTTTATTGAGCAGGTTCTTATAGAAAACAATAATGAAAGTCATTTATATTTTATTGATAAAATGTATTTATATATATTGTATAAATTAGTTGAAAATGAGAAGTTTAAGGAATTGTATGATAAAATGTATATTAAATACAAGATTAAAGATTATAATAAAAATTATTATAGTTTAATATTGGATTATTGTTTTTATTCATACTTTTTGAAAGACATGACATTTGCCATAAAATCATTTGAAGCTATAAATAGTTTTAATTTGCCAGAGCTTAAAGTTTATAATATTAATGGCATATTAAAATATTTGTCAGATATAGACAGGGCAACTTCTCAGCTTAATAAACTTAGAAGTGTAATGAAATTGGATAATTCAAAAAATGACAATTATGAAAGATATGTAGAAAAAGAGGATATTGAGAATTGGGAAAAATCTATTGATTTGTGGGAAGGATCATTTATAGATATAGATTATATATTATCATTAATGGCTGTAGAGAAAACCATTGATATAGAAAAAATATTAGAGGAATTAAAAATAGATAGTAATCCAAGCAATGAAATGGATTTAAAAATAATAAAAAAGGTTGATAAAATATATAATTTAAATAAAGTAGATTTCAAAAAATTATGCCAAAATTTAATACGTTCAAGATTGGCTTATTCTATAGTGCAGGAATATACTGATAATGTTGCTAGCAGTAATTATGGAGATGAGGTGAATTATTTAACTTATCATGTTAAAGGTAATAAAAAAGATCTTACATTAATATCATTCAAACGTTGGAAAAAAGTAGAGATTGGAGAATTAATGATTAGAGATTTTCTTATGATGGTTAATGAATCCGGTGCTAAAAACGGTATTTTAATAGTACCAGTAAAATTAAGCAATAGTGCTAAAAGTTATGCTTCTCATAATGATAAAATAACAGTTTATTCTAGAAATCAATTTAATAATTTACTTAAAGATGAAAATCTTTAATTGTGATAAAAAAACAGCAATAGCATTAGTTTTGCCATTGCTGTTTTTTTATATTTAACTCACTTTATTTAAATATTATTTTAACATTTCTCTATTAACTAACTCATTTGCAGGAACATAGTCATTAATAATTTGTGAGAATACCAAAGTATCAACGAATCCGCCTCTCTCTATTGATAAGAATAAATCATTATATTCACTTTCAGGCATACCTAATTTTTTCATAGTTACAGCTTTATAGAATACTGCATCATTAGCGAATCTTGTTCTAGGATATTCTGTTATTACTCTGTCAAATAAAGATATAGCTTCTTTAAGCTGATTTTCATCTGTAGAATAAGTTTGATAAAGCATACCATTCCATAATAATGAAAGAGGTTTGAATTTTTCTATAGAAGTTAAACCAGCAACTTTCTTGAAACATTCATTAGCTTCAACAATATGATTTTTAGCTACAACATTGTTTGATTTTCCTTCTTTTGCTAAGAAATAATGAACGATTCCTTTAAATTGATATAAATGACCTACATCAACATCTTCAGGTAAATTATTAAAATCCAATTTATTTATATAGTTCAAAGCCTGAGTATATTCTTTATTAGCGATCATAACTCTTATTTCTCTAATCATCAAAGGGTCATCATTAGAAGTCCAAGGGCTATAGAAATTGTATATAGTAGCTTTTAAAGGTCTTCTTTTGCTAGGCTGTTTATCAGTACTGCTGCCGCTATTTCCTTTAGAAGGCTTAGAACTTGAACTGTTATTTGCTTGAGTATTATTATCTATTTGAATATTATTATCTTCAGGCATATACATATCATCTGTAGGAGTAGTAGTCTGAGTACCGTTATTAGTTTCTACTATTACATCATTACTAGATGAGTTTTGATACTCTTTTTCTATTTCATTAATATAATCTTCTTCTAAATTACTGTTTTGCTCACTTGGCTTTTGACATGAAAGTACAAAAACTGATAAAATCATTATAAAAACTACTAAACACTTCTTTAACATTGTTTGCTCCAACTATTTTTTATATTGTTGTCTAATTTGTCGGAAAATACTAAAAAAGCGTTAGAACATTATTATTGGTATTATTTATAATAGGTATATAAAAATATCAATTATTTATAATTTTCTATATTTTTATAATAATTTTTTTGTTTATATTCATCTGAAACATTATCTATATAATTGTTTATTTTTTTGTCAGCATCAGCAAAATATCTGTCATAAGCCTTTTTACAGTAATTGTCATGCTTAGATTTTATTCCAGTAGGAGGATTCTCAAACTTGTAAACTCCATTAACCCTCCAGAAATTTAATATCCCTATACTAATAGCATCAACAGGACATCTGAAAGCACAGCTAGTACACATTACACATTTATTTTTGAATTTGATGTTTCCTTTTTCATCATTATAAATGTTGTTAACAGGACACTTTTTAACGCATAAATTACAATGAGTACAAACTTTTTTTACTTTGAATAAATTACCATTAACTTTCATAGCAGGGTGTTCTATTCTAAATAAAAATGCTATTAATCTTCCGAATGGGAATTTATTTAATAAATGCTCTTTACCATCTAAAACTTCATTAGCCTCTATAACACATAAAGCCTTAACAGTTTTCCACATCTTAGCGGCAAACTCATCGGTATGTCTGAATATTATATTATAAGGCATTATATAATGATATTCATTAGTAAGTATATAACCCTTTGGTTTTAATCTTGCTATTAAAGGCTCTGAAGAAATATTATTAATTGTTAAAGGCTCTCCTGAAGTTTTTATAATAAATATTTTTTTATTATCTAGTTTTGGAAATAATTTTATTAAATCAAAAATAGGATAAGGTGCATTGAATCCATGTATAGGATAAGCAAGACCTACATAATCATAATCTTTAGGATTAGGCATATTATCAAAATTATCGCCTACATTATAAAGTAAAGTTTCAACACCGTTTTCTTCAAATATTTTTTTATATTCTCTAGCTGCCTTCTCAGTGTTTCCAGTTCCTGAAAAACAATATATTACAGCTTTTTTATTTTCATAAATACTCATTTTATTATCCATAATAAAAATTATTTAATCATTTTAGTTAAATCTGTGATAAAGTTAGAAAATAATTTTACTTTTTTACTTTCTTGAACATCACTTTCTGTTAATATATAACAACCATCTGTATCAACTTCAGCAATAGCACGACCTTTTTTAGTAGGCTTTTTTATAGATAAAGTATCATCTTCATCAAGGGTAATAAACAGAACTTTTATATCTTTTGTAACAGAAGATTGCATAAGCTTTAATTTCCAATAACCAGTTTGAGCTATTCTTTCTCTTAAAGTGACTTTTATAGACAGTACAGCAATTATTTTACTATCTTTATTATCATAAATTATGATATCAACATCTGGTAAATGTAGTCCATATTCCCCATAATCTATACACAGATTCCTTTTTAATAAGTCTAAAGTCTTATCTTTAATATTTTTCTTTTTTTCTAATTTATTTCCATTAATTATAGACAATCCTAATTTTTTAATTTCATCAGCAATAATATATTCAATAATTTTTTCAAGATTTTTACCTTTGAAAGCTCTCCAAGACTGTTCAGTATCTTTTATACCATTTTTTAAAGCATCTTGCTTATGATTTTCTTCAGCGTCCATCAAAATTTCTGAAATATGTCTATAAACTTTATCACCATAGACTTTTTTCTTATCTTTATAAATAGTTATTAAATCTTCAAATTTCATAATTTCTCCATAATTAAAATATATTCTGTAGGATAAACTAATTTATCTGTAGAGGAAGTTTTAGCAAATCTTCCTGTAATAGAATCTCTAGTAGAAGGAAGCATTTTCGATGGAATTTCTCTATGTATAATATTACAAACTTTAAAACCTATATTTATCATTTGTTCACAAAATATCTCAGCATTTAATATATCTACATTTTTAAACTGGGTATTACCTATTACAATTGCTGCTTTTCCTTTATATTTTAATATTCTTTTCATTTCAATAAAACTTTCAAGCATATCAGCATAATAATTTTTTATCTCTCTTATCTTTTTTTTATTATTTGAAAATTTGTGTATAGTTTCAATAACTATACTACTTTTTAAATCTACTGCATCAATATCAACTCTATTTTTATATCCACTGCCTATAAATTTTTCTCTAAACTCAGGTAAAGTATTTAAATATCCCAACCATAAAGATGGAAGTTGATGTAAATCTGCATATTCATAACTTGTTACATAGGGGGGACTTGTTACAATAAAATCAGCTTTTTCATCTTCTAAAGGAATAAATCTGGAATCAGAACATTTTATTTTTCTATATTTATTTATATCTGAAATAAAACTTTTATCAAGCATAGTATTATACATTTCATGCCTTTTTATCATTCTTTTTGCTTGACTTAAAAATAAATTATAAGAATCCTGTTCTTTTTTCTTCATATCTCTTGTAGGCTTTATGCTTTTTTGAAGCCATATAGAAGCTGTTTTTAATATTTGCGCAAATGCTAAAAGATAAAAATCTCTTATATCTATATTTTCTATTTCAAATATAGAATAAAAAATTAAGGATAATTCTTTTTTTTGTTTAGGTTTAAACCAATAATCTATTCTATCATTATTAGGAACAATATTTTTTGCTTTTATTAAAATATCTTCTTCAGCAAAGATACTATAGTTTGTCAATTTTTCTTCTAATTTTAGATATTCTTTTTTTAATAATTCAATATCAAGCGGAGTAGTTTTTACTTTTGATATAAGATATGCTATTTCATTTATATCAACTCCACATGCATATCTTTTATTAACAAGACTTTCAACAATAGTAGTACCGCTACCCATAAAAGGATCAACAACAACTTCTTTTTCTTTTGTATATGTATTAATTAATCTTGAAACTAATTGAGGGATAAATTTAGCAGGATATGTGTAATAATTATGTGTAATATATGCTGTATCTTTTATAGTTTTATCAGAAAAAGACCAAGAATAATCTAAAGGAATAGAACTTAAGTCTTTTATATTGTAAGATTCAATATTATTAAATGGCATAAAGGTATTATTATACATAAAATTAATCAGCCTTTTATTTTCATAAATACTCATTTTATTAACCTATTAAATTTTATACACTAATTATACTAAAGTGAATATATTTTGTCAAAATTTTATTTTTAGTTTACCAGCAGAATTTTATAGTTTATTTATATATTTTATAAAATCAACTAATTAAACAGATGCGTTTCTATTGGAATAAGTTTTAAGTTCAGAAATATATAATAAAAATGAGGGTTCCCTCTCCAGGGGCAGCCCACAAGCCCGATACCCAGCAGCATATTCACTGCCTTCAAACGAGTTTTATTTAATGCCAGACTCAAAAACTGACAATATATAATATAAAATATAAAATATTATATTAAATAGTTAATTAAAATTTTCAAAATAAAAAAAATATTTCAATTCTTTTAGTTTTTTCACTTATAGCATTTTTATATACTTTTTAATATATTTAATTATTTATTTTTTTATAATGTGCTTTAAAATCCTCATCGAAATAATAAAGCATATTCTCATCTTCCTTATGTGAATCATACCAAACTTGAGCAAAATAAGGATTCTTTTTCGCAAGCATATCAAAGTTCCATTGATAATCAGGCATACATTCCATACACCAATGACCAGCCTTTATAACTGTAAATGGTGAAGCTTCAAATTCATGTCCTTCAGCACAAGCCCATTTTAATTTTGTATGTAAGTCGCCTTTAATCATGCTAGTACTTAAAAGTTTTCCCCCTCTGAACTCGGCAGCTTTTTTAAGATCTTCTATATCAATCTCACTGTCTTTTTTGCTTTCATCATAACCATGATTAAGAAGTTTAGCATTATTTATATCAAGCAAAGCTTTATAATCTATATAATTTCCTTCAAAGTCTTTATTTTCAAATAATAAATTAAAATCTTCCCATTTTTTTGGCAAATTATCAAAATTTTCTAAACTTCCAAATGTAGCTATAATCTTACCGTCCTCTCCGTTTTTTCTCCAATATATAGGCGAATTAGGGTGCGATAATAGTCTTTGTATAGCGAAGAATGATATTATTCCTGCTGGTACTAATTTACCGAATGCATAATACCAATGTGTTTTACCTATTTCATTCCAATAATCTATAACTGATTCTTTTTGATAAGAAAATAATTCTTCAAGTTTGTATCCGTCATAATACCAAAGTCCATGGAAATTTCTTGTAGCATTCCAATTAGGTTTCATGTATTTTTTTGTGGATCCGCCTATTAATTTAAATCCATCATTAAATGTATCATAACCAACTAATCTATTTTCAGCCTTGCTTCCTAAATTGAAGCAGCCTTTCCAGAAATAATCATTTAAATTTCCTTTTATATCTTCTTCAATGATTCTTTTCATTAATAAACCGCTGTCTCTTGCAGTTGCCCATTCAAGCGGTGCATTATAGCAAGTATGGAACATTAAACCATCGCTCATATTATCAGTAAGCATTCTGCTGTGAAGCATTGCTGTTTGTCTTATTATAGCTCTATGTTCTAATGATGAATCAAGAACATATCTTTCACCCTTTAATTTAGAAAAAGAATATGCATCATAAGGGCTTATTAGTAAAGGATCTCCAACTCTTCCCCAAGGATGTTTTTCATTGCGGTTTCCATAAAGAGCCACTGTTGATATATGAACAAGTTTAGGGCGTTTTTCTTTAGGCATTGATTCAATTAAATCAACTAAATGCATTACTCCTACATAATTTGTTAAATGTGCCAGCTTTGGAAAACTATCTGATTTAGGAGGAATAACTGCTGCCAGATTAAGAACATAATGACAATCTTTAATTAATTTTTCGCAGTCATCTTTCTCATATATATATCCAATTATAATTTCTATTCTTTTACCATATTGTTTTTTAAATTTGTATGCGGCTTTTTCACTTTCTTTTCTAATTAGAACCTTTACAACTTCAACATCTTCTATTTCCATTAATTGTTTTAAAGTTTCAAGCCCCATATTTCCTGTAGCACCGGTTAATGCTATATTATACTTCATTTTATTACCCTTTATTTATAGTTTTTTATATAGATATTTTGATAAAACTTTATTTATTTTCTTTAGTTTCGTCTATGAGTTTTATAAGTTCATTGCTTCTTGAGGCTATGCTTTCTTTTAATGCTGATAGAGTATCTTTTCCTGCTTTACTATTGGCTATCTCTCTTTTTAGAAGGTCTGCTATATTAAGGCATGCTAATATTGCTATAGTATCTCTTGGATAACCACTGCCGTAATGTTCTGCTATATCGTTCATACTTTCATTTACGAAATCTGCAATTTCTTTTAAATATTCTATATTTTCTTCATTAGATTTGATATTTAAAGTTCTGCCGTATATTGTAACCTCTAAAGAATTATCCATAATTATTTACCTGTTTTTATATTATTTTGATTCATTATCGAAAAAGAAGTCTTCTTCATCATCGTCACCAAACATATATTGATCATCTTCATTTATATCAAATTCATAACTATCTTCTTTGTTCTCATTTGATTCTTCAGATTCTTGATTTTCTTCTTTTATTTCTTTTGCTGCTTTATGTTCATCTTTCTTTATATCATCATCCCAGCTTGAATCTGATGCATTAGAAAATGGATCTTCATCTTCTGTTACTTTAACATTTGATGCTACTTTGACTTCTTTTACTGTTTCATGCTTTTTTACTTCTTTTACTTCAGATATTTCGGAAGAGTTTTCTTTATATTCTTCATATTCATTATCAAATATATCACTGTCATTGTCGCTAAATGGATCCATATCTTCTTCTATATTTTCTACAACATTAACTTCTTTATTTACTTCTTTTTCTATTACTTTTACTTCTTCTTTAATATTATTTATTTCTTCTTTTTTAACTTCAGCTTCTTTTATTTGATTATGAGTTTTTTGTGTATTATTTGATTTTCTTACACTATCTATTTTTTCTATAAGAATGCTTAGATTTTCTTTTAACTGTTCATTTTCTTTTGTAAGAGTTTCTATAGCTTTATTGGCATTTTCTAATGCTTTTTTTATATTATCATTTTCTTCTATTAATGTTTCAGAATCCTTTTCAATGCTTTCCAAATTAGATTTTAAAGAATCTCTTTCTATTCTAGTTGCTTCCAACTGTTTTATTAGATTATCTTTTTCTTCTTTTATAGAGTTATAATTATCAGTTACATTTCTTTTATCAGCTTCAAGTATTGTTTTTTCTTCTTTTATAGAAGAGAGATTTTCTTTTATTTGATTTAATTCATTAATAGCTTGTTCTTTTTCTTTTGTTAATTTGTCTATTATTTGTAATAATTCTTTATTATCTGATGATACTGTTTGGTATTCATCTAAAAAATCTTTAATTTTTTCTTCTAAAATAGCAAACTCTTTCAATTTTATACTCCAAAAAAATGCTATTTAAAATTATATCACATATAAAATCAATTGTCAATTTTTTATTTATATGATAGAATTGTAATATTAATAATAAAACAATGATAAATATTAAATGATATGAAGAAGATTTTTATAATATTATTTTTTATATGTTTTTGTATAAACATATATGCCCAATCTCCATACACGGAAAAAGAACAGAAAATGTTAAAGAACATAGTAACCATTTGGCCTTATATAGGTTTAGAACCTGTAAGACCTACAGAAAGTTATATGCCTTTTGATTATATACATGAGAGCCATAAAAGAGAAAGCGTAGTAAAAACAGCATATTCATCAAGACTTTTATATGAACTTTCTACTATAGAATTGCACATGAATACTTTAATAGGGGTAAATTTAAAAAGCGGTCATTTCAGCATGCCTAATATGTATTTATCTCTTGGTAAAAGTTTTCATTTTGATTGGATGTTTTCAGCTACTCCATTTGTAACTATGACTTCTAAATTTGATGTATTTAGTAAAGATCATGCTACAGGAAGTATTGGATTATATGATGCAGGTATAGAAACTGTAACATTAACTAGAATACTATTATCATTTAGGATGAAGGCTGTTAATGATATAAATGGAAACACATTTATGCTTCTTCCTTCTGTTGTAGACAGTGAGTCAGCTGCATTTGCTCCGCATTGGTATTTGCCTAGGGTAAAGAATGAGATGGGTTTTAGGGCAGGATTTATAGGGTACTATTATGAGATATCATATTCTCAAGGGTATTCAGAAGATTCAAATCCTTTAGCTGTTTTATTAAAGATAAACGGTGATTATTTTAGAGCACAGTTTTTATATCAATACAATAAAAACAATTCTCTTTCTCCTGAAAAATACGAAAACTTCTACTATAATGATTATACTCATCATTTAGTTCAATTATCAGCTATGGGTAGACTTCCTTTGCTTGACAGACAATTATGGGTTAATATGCTTGGTGAATATACTTGGAGAGACAATGATGCTCATTATTTAAGATTTGAGCTTGGTGTTGAATGGAAGATGCTTAATCTTGCTATTAGACCTCTATTTTATATACCTGTTGATTATGATGATGACAGACATTACGGCAGACAATTTGACAAGAGCAGGGATTTATTCTGTTTGGAATACAGTGCTTATGTTAAATTTGATCCTGTATATTTTGGTTTTCAAGGTTCTACTGACGGAAGATATTATATTGCCATGAAAGCTGTATTTTAATTTTATTATAATCGCACGGTTAATAAAATTTCTAATATATATAAATTATTATTATAGTTTTATTTCATTAGAAAATAATTTTAATCGTGCGTTAAATAGATTTTAAATCTAATAATCACTAGGGCGGGTGTGCTTTTCTTTTACGATAGAAAAAATTATATAGACAGAAATTTATAATTAAAGTTAAAAATTTTAAAGGGCGGGGTATGTAAATAAAATTCAAAACTTAATTACATCTACCTGCTATATTGATTTATAATTTTAAGTGTAACTGTATCAAAGTATTAACCGTACACATAGTGAAATAACTGTAAATACTATTTAATTAGTATTTGATATTTTATTATACATACAATAGATTAAAAGTTAAAAATATGTCTTTTTTGCAACTTTGACGAAATCGGCACAAAAAAGTTGATAATTAAATTAAAAGATATTATAAAAAATAATTAAAATTACATTTGCCCGCCCTCTAGGTTTATAATTTTATTTTGTTATTTTTGTTTTGTATTTACTTACTGTTTGATTAGAAATTATAGCACCCGCCAAAGTGTTTTAAAAATTTATAGTGTATTAAACCGCACGCTAAACAAAACTAAAAATATAAAACTGATTATTAATGCATTTTTATTATATTTAAATTTAGTTAACCGTGCGTTAAATAAATCAATTTAAATAAAAAATATTTGATGTATTGACATAAAAATTAAGTAATATATCATTCAAATAAAATATTAGTAATGGGGAATAATAATTGAGAAATTTAAATCTTGATGATGAAATATTGCATGAATATTTGCTTGATGATTTTAATACAGAAGATAGTTCTATAATAAGAAATGAATTGCAAAAAAGATTATCTGAATATGATGTGAGAGAATTAGAAATAGGATGCGGCAATGGTAAGTTTATAGTTGAGCTTGCTATGAATAATAAAGATAAATATTTTTTAGGAATTGAGTATTCATATAAGGCAGCAAAAAAAGCTGTATCAAAAGCATATAAAAGAAATATAAAAAATCTTACTATTATATTTGGAGAAGCCAATAAAGTAATAGATGAATATTTAAAGGATAAGTATTTTTTTGATAAGATATATTTAAACTTTCCAGATCCATGGCCTAAGAAAAAACATTCCCATAGGAGAATTTTTACAAAGGACTTTTTAAATAAAATGTATCCTTTACTTAAAGATGATGGTATATTCTATTCTGTTACAGATGATGATAATTATGCTCTAGAAATAATGAATCCAATATATAAAGAGGCTAGTAATTTTAATAATATTTTAGATAATGACTATGTTCATAAATTGGATGGATATGGGGTTGCTTTGTATGAAGAGAAAATGAGAGCTATTGGGCATAATATATATTTCTTTGCCCATTGTAAGAAATAATAAAAAATATTATAGAGTATAAAAATATTTTTTAGGTTTAATTTTGATGAATATGTTTATTAAAGTAATATTTTGTTTGTTTTCATTCATATTATTTGCATCATGTAATAATGAAGAATCGTATAATAATAAAGTTATAGTAAGCATAATAAAAGAAAGCAATACAAGAAATTTTAATTCTATAGAAAAAGGCTTGCTTGATCAGATAAATTTAGATAAATTAGATGTTCATATAAACTTTTATACATCGGATGGTAGCGATACATCTGCTATAGAGATTGCTAATAAGGTAAGGGATGATAATTCAACTATAGCCATAGTAATAGGGGAAAATGCCACTTTAGTATCTATGAATGTTATAGTTCCGCAGTCAATTATATTTGCAGGATGTTTTGACTATATATCATTAGAATCTATAAAGAGGAGTAAGATTCAAAATAATAATATAACAGGTGTTTATGGTGTTTTGGATATTACTAAATATTTGAATATAATATCTACAGAAGGACTTAGAAACCTTGGATATTTATATTCAAGACATTCTAGGATTTCTGCCCATGTATCTGAAGAACTTATGGATTATTGCTCTGAAAACAATATTAATTATTATCCGTTAATAATTGAAGAAGATTATGATATTAATGATATAGAAAGAATAATCGCTTCAAAAAATATAGATTATTTATATTTAGCTAGAGAAAAATATATAAGTGATAATATATATAATTTAGATATTATATGTGATAAATATTCAATTCCAATTATAAATACAGATTTAGAATATGCATTTAATGTAGATATATTATTTTCTTTAGATTTTAATTATTATTATTTAGGCAGACAATTAGCTTTACTTTTGACTGAAGTTATTGATAATTCTGGAAGTACAGATGGCATTGATTTTGTGAAAGCAGAAGATTCTCATGTATTACTTCTTAATAAAGATGTTGCTAGGTCTCGTAATGTAAATTTTACAGAGGATTTGTTAAAAAACAGTTCTATTATAATAAGTAATGGTAATATTATGAGAAGATAAAATTGTATTATGTTAATTTTACTTGACAAAATTGATGCTTTATAGTATTATATTTAAACTTTATATTGTATAATAGCGACAATTATATTAATTTTTATTAATTGTCTTTAATAAATTTTTAAGGAGAAAATAAAATGGCAGTACCAAAGCATAGAAAGTCGAAAGCTAAAAAAAGATCAAGACAAGCAGCTAATGATAAAAGATTTTTAGGTTCTTTATCAATATGCCCTCAATGCGGAGCAGAAAGAATGCCTCATAGAATATGTCCTGAATGCGGATTCTATAAAGATAGAGTAGTAAAGGCACCAAAAACTCAAAATGCAGGATAATTAGGAAATATTATGAATTTAGCCATAGATGTAGCCAGTGGAGAAAAATCAATTGAAGAACTAGTATTAGGCGCTATTAATGCTTTGCCGGAAAATAATGATATTAATTTGATACTAGTTGGAAATGAAAGATATATAGTAAAGGCATTATCAGAAGCTAAATATGATCATCATCGTGTTGATATTAAACATACAGATGAGATTATAGATATGAATGAAAGCCCTGCTAATGGAATAAAGCATAAGAAAAATGCTTCAGTTTTGTTAGCGGCACGTTTAGTTTCTGATAAATTAGCCCATGGTTTTTTCTCTCCCGGAAATACTGGCGCTACTTTGGCAGCTGCATTGACAGAAATTGGACGTTTAAAAGGGGTTATGCGTCCTCCTCTTGTATCAACTTTGCCTAAATTAGGCGGTGAATTCTGTATGCTTGATATGGGAGCAAATGTTGATTGTACACCTGATTATATAGTACAGTTTGCTGTTATGGGACGTGTATTTGCTAAGCGATATTTACGTATAAATAATCCTAGAGTAGGTTTACTTAATATAGGTGAAGAAGATTCTAAAGGAAATGCTGCTAGTAAAAAAAATTTTGAACGTTTGCAAAAAATGAAAAAAATCAATTTTATAGGTAATATAGAGCCTAATGATATGCTTAAGTCGGATGCAGTGGATGTTGTTATAGCAGATGGATTTGATGGAAATATAGTTTTAAAAACTATAGAAGGCACAGCATCTTTGGTTGTAAATGTATTAAAAAATGAAATAAAGAAAAATCCTGTTAGTGTTATGGGCGGACTTATGATGAAGCCTGTATTTAATAATTTAAAAACTAAATTAAGTTCTGATTCTTATGGTTCTGCTATACTATTAGGTTTGAATGGCGGAGCATTTGTAGGTCACGGAAAAACTAGCGGTATAGGCGTAAAAAATGCTGTACTTAATATGTATAGATTTTTAGATGCTAAAATTAATGAAAAAATATCTAAAGAACTTTATGATTCAGGAGTGAAAAGAAGAATATTTTAATATATAGATATAATAATTTATATCTAATTTTTTTAATTAAAGGAATTTTATAATGGTATACATAAAATCTTGTAAAGGCACTTATAAAAATCAAAAGACTAATATGGCAGCATCAGATTTAGCTTTGATTTCAATAAATGAGGTAATAAACGGATTTGATACTGATAAAATAGATGCTATTATATGTGCTACAGTTACTAAAGATTATGTTTATCCTTCAACAGCATGCATACTAGCTGGAAAAATTAAAGCTAGTAATGCTTTTTGTTTTGATATAGAAAGCGATTTTACTGGTTTTTTATCGGCATTGAGATTAGCTTATGCCTTTATAAAAAGCAGCAGATATAAAAATATTTTAGTTGTTGCTACAGAGTCATTTTATATATGTGATGATGAAAATAGATTTGATGATGCTAGCGTGGCAGCACTTATTACTAATGAAAAAACAGACATTCAAATAGATTTTATTGATTCTGTAACAGATGGAAATGCCCTAGAAAATTGCTATATACCTATGGGCGGAACAGCTAAGCCTTATACAAAAGAAGGTGTCTTAAATAAAGAACATTTTATATCTATAAAAAACAATACAGTTTTTGAAGATGAAGCTAAAAAAGCAGCATTATATGTTAAAGATGTTCTTTCAACAAATGGTATAGAACCAAATATATATATACCATCTTATTCTACTCAAAATGCTTACAATGTTTTTGTTGATGCTTTGGCTGTGAATAAGGATATGGTTTATTCTAAAATGGAAAATGCTCATTCATCTTTAAGTGCTTCATCTGGAGTAGCATTATCTATGGCTTTAGAAGATGGTGCTATAAAGAAAAATAGTAAAGTTGCTTTATGCAGTTATGGAAGCGGTTATACTAGATCTGTAGCTGTTATTTCTATAAATTAATTTATAATAGTGTAGTAATTTACATTAATTTTATTAAATGAAGGATTAATAACATGAAATTAGGTAAATTTCGTTTTGGTGGAGTTCATCCGCATGATAGTAAAGATACTGCTAATATTGTTTCATCAAATCTTTCACAATCATCTAAAACAGTATTAATATCTATGGCACAGCATATAGGTGCACCTGCTAAAATGCTAAAAAATAAAGGTGATAAGATAGAAAGAGGTGAACTTATTGGAGAAGCTAGCGGATATGTATCTGGTAATGTTTATTCATCTGTGACTGGTACAGTAGCTTCAGCAGAGATAGCTGCTCCTCCTCTTGGAAGGGGGGCTAATGCTTTACTTATTAATGTTGATGCTAATGCTGTTAATTTGGCTTATTCTGAAGATACTAATTATATGTCTTTATCATCCGAAGAAATGTCCAAAAAAATTCAAAAAGCCGGTATAGTTGGTATGGGAGGTGCTACTTTCCCAGCACATGTTAAAGTTGATGGTGCTGCTAAGGGCGGATGCGATACTTTAATTATTAATGGTGTTGAATGCGAACCATATATCACAAGTGACTATAGACTTATGGTTGAATATACGCAGGAATTGTTTAAAGGTATTGAAATTTTAAGAAAGATTATACCTTCTGTTAAAAGAACTGTAATCGGAATAGAAGCAAATAAGCCTTTAGCTATAGAAGAGATGACTAAAATTGGAAAAACCTGCAATGTAGAGGTTATGGCTTTAAGATTAAGATATCCTCAAGGTGCTGAAAAAATGCTTATAGATGCAGCAACAGGAAGAACTGTTCCTGTTAGTAAATTACCTATGGATGTTGGAGTTTTAGTAGTTAATATAGCTACACTTTATGCTATATATGAGGCGGTTGCTAAGGATAAACCTCTTATAGAAAGACTTGTTACAGTTTCAGGAGATGCTATAAAAGAACATAAAAATTTATGGCTTCCTTTAGGTACTCCTATTTCTCATGTTGTTGAGGAATGTGGAGGAATTACAGAAGAAAATGTACTTGTACTTGCAGGCGGTCCTATGATGGGTGCAAGTGTTCCTAGCTTAGATCAATGTGTTAATAAGGGGACCAACTCTTTGCTTTTCTTAAATAAGGATAAAATGCCTAAAGAAGTAGAATATCCATGTATTAAATGCGGAAGATGTGCCCATGCTTGTCCGCTTAAATTATCTCCTACTGAGATAGCTCATACTGCTAAAGCCAAAGTTAAAGATAAATTGAATGATTTAGATATAGCAACTTGTTTTGAATGCGGATGCTGTTCTTATATATGTCCTTCAAAAATACCTTTAACTCAGTGGATTAGATTTGGTAAAGATTTATTAAGAAGATGATTTAAGGAGATAATGATGAAATTTTATACAGAATCTTCTCCGCATATAAAAGATGGAGATACTACTAATAAGATAATGTTAAGAGTTATTATAGCTCTTTTACCTGCTGTTATATATAGTATTGTGTTATTCGGAGCTAAAGTTATAGTTTTATATTTAGCATCTATTATTACATGTATACTTTCAACTGTAATAGTAAAAAAGATAAGAAAAAAACCTTTACTTCCTGATTATGCAGTAATTATTACAGCTATACTTTTAGTTATGACTCTTCCTCCTTCATCTACAGTAACTATGGTAGTTATAGGAAGTGTTGTTGCTATAGTATTTGCTAAAGAAGTTTTTGGAGGTTTAGGTTCTAATATATTTAACCCTGCTTTGGTTGGAAGAGCATTTTTACAGGTTGCTTTTCCTGCTCAAATGACTATCTATGCAGCTCCTACAAGAGTTCCTTTTTTTGATTTATTTTCAGAAGGTTTGCATAATTTAGTAAATACAGTTACGGGCGGTACACAAACTATAGATATGATGAATGCCTTAACTCAAGCTACTCCATTAACATTTATGAAATTTACTTATAATGCTAATATAAGTACTTCATTAGCTGAGCAAATAGGATTTGAATCTCATTACTATTTACAAATGTTATTAGGAAGTACTGCCGGAGCTATAGGAGAAACTTCTTTCTTGCTTCTTTTAATAGGCGGAATATTCCTGCTTGTTACTAAGACTATAGATTGGAGAATTCCTTTAGGAATGTTTATATCATTAGTAGTTGTTAGTTTAATTCTTTGTTTGGGTATGCCTGGCAGATTCCCATCTCCTATATATCATGTACTAGCAGGCGGTTTTGCTTTAGGTGCTTTTTTTATGGCTACAGATATGGTTACATGTCCTTCAAGCCATTTAGGTGCTTGGATATATGCTCTTTTAATAGGTGCTGTGCTTGCGATATTAAGAGCTTTCGGATCATCTCCTGAATATATGATGTATTCTATACTTATAGGAAATATGTTTATGCCTTTAATTTCTATACTTACTCGTCCTATGCCTGTAGGTAAAAAAGAGTTAATTGCTATAAATAAAGCTAATCTCCAAAAAGAAGGAGGAAAATAATAATGAAAAAAGAAGTTGGTTATACTGCAGTTATTTCTGTTACTATTACAGCATTATTAGCAGGCTTTTTACTTTCTTTTGTATATTCTTCTTTTGAGAAAGATATATTGGCAAATAATGAAAAGACTGTATTAAATGGTGTTAAAGCTGTTATAGAAGGTGCTGATGAATTGGAAGGACCTTTAAAAGAAAATTCTTCTTATGATTATTATATTGGTAAAAAATCTGATGGTACAGTAGTTGGTTATGCAATGCTTGCTTCTGCAGGAGGATATAACGGACAGAATAAGGTTTTAGTTGGTTTTGATGCTAATGCTGAAGTGATCACTGGTATAGTTGTAACAGAACAGGCTGAAACTCCAGGACTTGGTGCTAAAATTACTGAAGTTAGCTTTAGAGATCAATTTAAAGGTAAAAGTACTATAGTGCCTTTGACTGTTACAAAAGGTATAAAACCTGAAGAAGCTGGAGAATATGAGATAGCAGCAATAAGCGGAGCTACAATATCATCTACTTCTGTTGTGACAGCGGTTAATAGTGCTAAAGATGAAGCTGTAAGTTTATTTAAGAATGAATAATTAAGTTATAGTTATATATAATAAATTAGGCTTGTAAAATGTTAATTCGTTTTATAAGCCTTTTTTACATATATGTTATATTTGTATATTTAATGTATATAATTACATTAAAATATAATGATATATATACAAAAATAATATTATTTGTAAAAATATATTGAATTTTTTATATTATATTTTATAATATGCATAAATTCAATAATATATTGGTAGACTACTATAAAAAAAGTATTCTTAATAATTTCTATTTTTATATTTACAAGTTTATCTGTTTTTGCTGAAGGTTTCTTTGAATTTGGTGTTTCTGTACCTTTTGGACTTTCAACTGGTATGCCTATGGGACAATCAGATAAAAATAATTCTTTCGGATTGGAAGGTGGATTTGATGTTTTAATTGGATACAGAGCAATATTTAGCGAAGCTGTTGGAATGAGTTTCTATGCTGATTTAGGATACAGCTATGATACTTTCAGAATGGCTGGAGCTCCTCAAGGTACTGATATAAGACAGATAGATGGTTTGAATTTACACAGTCTTAAAGTTGGATTTTTACCTAAAGTAAATATATATGATAAATACTCTATAGGTCTTGGTTTGGGTGTAAAACTTCCATTGGGCGGAAGCAGATATTCAAGAAGATTAGATGGTACTACAGGTGCTTTAATAAGTACTACAGAAACAACTAGAATGTTCTTAAGAGATTTACAAAATAATTATTCATCTCTAAGTGTAATTCCTTATATTAAATTAACTTTTGATTATACTATGTTTAATACAGCTAAATCATCAGCTGACTTAGGATTATACTTAGGTTATGATATAGGACTTAGACAAGGTAGTTCTGGAATTGACAGTATAGATTTCGGTCTTCAGTTCTCATTAAGATTTAGACCTTATGGTGAAGATTATTAATTTGTTTTTATAAATTGAAGTTTACAGAAAAGACTTATATTTTTTATAAGTCTTTTCTTTTTTAAATATTTTCATAATTAATATTGTTTTTTGAGCAGAATATTTTAGCTGTTTCAATATTTTCTTTTGATAATGATATAAGACATTTTATTATTAATTTTTTATCTTCTTTTCCAGCAAATGAATAAGCTTTTTCAAAATAATTATAAGCCTCTTCATTGAATTTATTATAAACATTATCCATTTTATCAAATTGTATATCTATATATGCCAAACTATTATGTGCCAATGCATGATTGTTATTTAATTTTATAGAATTATAAAAACATTCTCTTGCTTTATTATAATATTGTGAAGCATTTTCTTTATCATTAAGAGTAAAATATATATTAGCTAATTTTGTAATGGTATAGCCCATACTGTCATATATTGAAGCATTAGTTAAATCATCATTTATATTTAAATCCAATCCTTTTTGATAATATTTCAAGGCTTCATTGAGCAGTTCTGTAGCTTTATCAGTATTTCCTTTTTTAAATTCATTGTTGGAATGTTTAGTTTTTGAAAATCCTATTCCATTATAGGCATTTAAATATTGCGGATTTATTTTTAATGCATTTTTATAATCCTCAAATGCTTCATCATAAAGTTTTAATCCTACTTTACTCAATCCTCTGTTATAATATGCATCGAGTGAGGAATTATCAATATCAATAACTTTTGTATAATAATCAATAGCTTTTTTGTATTCTTTTAAAGAGTCATAACATATTGCTATATTAAAATAAGAGTCCGGATTATTAGGATCTAAATTTGATGTTTTAGTGAAATCATCTATAGCTTTATTATATAAATCTATTTCCATTGATGATAAAGCTCTATTATAATAAGCATCAGAATAAGATGGATTTATCTCAATAACTTTTGAATAATATTTAATAGCATTCTCATATTCTTCTATAGCATCATAGGATAAAGCTATATAATAATAAGCATATATATTTTCATTATCTATTTCTGTTACTTTTTTAAAATTATTTATAGCTGATTCATAATTTTGAAGTTTGTAATATATCAATCCTCTTTCATTATAAGCATCAATATACTCATTATCTAAATCAATAGCTTTGTCAAAATCTTTTATAGCTTCTAAATACTCATTCAAATAAGAATATGTAATACCTCTAAAATAAAAAAATTCACTTTCTTTGTCATATAATTCTATAGCCTTATTAAAATCTTTTAAAGCCTCTTCATATAAATGCATTCTCCCTTTTAATAAAGCTCTATTATTATATATATAAGCATCATTTGGTTCTAATTCTATAGCTTTATTATAATCTTCTAAAGCCTCATCATACATTTGCTTTTCATTTTTTATAAGTCCTCTGTTATTATAAGAGTAAGTATCATTTGGGTTTAATTCTATTGATTTGTCATAGTCTTTTAATGCTTCATCATATAATTCTAAAGCTTCTTCTGCCAACGCCTTATTATAGTAAACATAATAAACACTGTCATCAGTTTCTATTATTTTATTATAATAATCTATAGCATTTTTATAATTTCCTAATTTATATTCAAGAAGTCCAAAATCATTATAAATATTTACTATATTTTCAGGTTCGCATTCTAAAGCTTTTTGATAATCTTCTTTAGCTTCATTATATAATTCTAAATTACTTTTACAAATACCTCTATAATAATATGCATCATAAATTTCATCATCCAGCAATAAGGTTTTATCAAAATTTTTTATAGCCTCTTCATAGTTTTCTAAATAAAAATATCCTAACCCTACATAATATCTTGCTTCTACATCATTTTCATTAAATTCCAAAACCTTTTTAAAATCTTCAATTCCTTCTTCATATCTGCCCAAATATGATTTAGAATGTCCTCTATTATAATAAGCATTTGTTTTTTCAGGTGAAAGTTCGATTACTTTATCAAGGTCTTCAATAGCTCCTTCATAATTTTTGAGATTATATTTTGATATTGCTCTATTATAATAAGCATCAACTAAAGTATTATGAGTGCTGTTAATTTCTTCATCGTCTATATTTCTTTCTTCTTCATCTTCATTATTGTTTTCATATGGACCGCTATATATAATAAATTCATTATCCGAATATGCGATAATATCTTTATTATAAATATCTATAATTTCATCTAAATATGATATAGCTTTTTTATAGTCATTATTATTGAAAGCCTCATGTGCTAAATTAAATAACATTTCAATATCTTTCATATTTTCACTATTATTCATAAAATATTATCTCTCTTTAATACAGTTCATTTATTGTTTTTATTATATATAAAAATAATAATAATTACTATATATAATATGAATTTTATTGTTTTATAATAAATTTAGATAGTTATTACTATGATATTATAATGTTATAGTTAGTATTATTCATTGAACTTTTTTATTTTTTAATATAAATAATAAATATATTTGACAAAGAGATTTTTTTAAATATAATTTATAACTGTAGGATTTGTGTTTTTAAGGAGGGTTTTTATGGCAGGAAAAGGCCGAGTTACAATAGATTCTGAAGCATGCAAAGGCTGTTCAAATTGCATATCTGTTTGTCCAACTAAAATATTATATTTAGATAAAGAAAATATGAATTCATGGGGATATTACCCAGCGGCTGTTACTGATATGGAAAAATGTATAGGCTGTGCTAATTGTGCTATGATGTGTCCGGATATATGTATAAAAGTTGAAAGATTGGACAAAGAGGAGGGTAAATAATGGCTAGAACATTAATGAAAGGAAATGAGGCTATGGCTAGTGCTGCTATTGCTGCAGGATGTAAATGTTTTTTTGGGTATCCTATTACTCCGCAAAATGAGATACCAGAGTTTATGTCTAAAGCTATGTATGAATCCGGCGGAGCATTTGTACAGGCAGAAAGTGAAGTTGCTGCTATTAATATGGTTTATGGTGCAGGAGGAGCTGGGGTTAGAGCTATGACTTCTTCTTCTTCTCCAGGTATAGCATTAAAACAGGAGGGTATATCTTATTTAGCTGGTGCGGAAGTACCTGCTGTTATACTTAATGTTATGCGCGGAGGTCCTGGACTTGGAAGTATACAGCCTGCTCAAAGTGATTATCTTATGATGACTAAAGGCGGCGGTGATGGTGATTATAATTGTCCTGTTCTTGCACCTGCTAATTTGCAGGAGGCTGCTGATATGATAATGGAAGCATTTGACATGGCTGATTATTATAGAACGCCTGTTTATGTTGCTGCAGATGGATTTATAGGACAGATGATGGAACCTGTAGATATAGTATATAAGCCGAAATATAAGATAGAAGAAAAAACTTGGGCAGCATGCGGAAAAAGAGGAAGAAGAGAAAAAAATAATATAATAAATTCTCTTTATTTAGAGCCTGAACTTCTTCATGAGCATAATGTACATTTGCAGAAAAAGTATGCACAAATAAAAGAAAAAGAGGCTAGAGCTGAAAAATATAATACAGAAGATGCTGAACTTATATTTGTTTCTTACGGCACTATGTCAAGAGTTGTAAGAGGAGTTGTTGATAAACTTAGAGAAGAAGGCAAAAGGGTAGGTATGATACGTCCTTTAACTTTATGGCCTTTCCCAGTTGCAGCATTTAATAATCTTAATTGCAAAATGTATGTAAGTATAGAAATGAGTATGGGACAGATGCTTGATGATATAAGACTTGCATCTGAATGCAAAGTTCCTGTTAAGTTTTATGGAAAAGCTGGAGGAATAGTGCCTTCTGCACATGAAATAATAGATAATGTTAGAAATTTTGCCGGAGGTATTATATGATAGTATTTGAAAAATCTAAAGGATTAACTGATGCAAGAACACATTATTGCCCAGGATGTATGCATGGAACTTCTCAGAGAATAGTAGCTGAATGTTTGGAAGAACTTAATGTATTAGATAGAACAGTTGGTGTAGCTTCTGTTGGATGTTCTGTACTTGCTTATAAATATTTTTCATGTGATATGCAGCAGGCAGCACATGGAAGAGCACCTGCAGTTGCTACAGGAGTTAAAAGAGCAGTTCCGGATAGTATTGTATTTACTCTTCAAGGAGACGGAGATTTAGCAGCTATTGGTACTGCAGAAATAATACATGCTGCTGCTAGAGGAGAAAATATTACAGTAATATTTTTGAATAATGCTATTTATGGTATGACAGGCGGACAAATGGCACCTACTACATTAGAAGGACAAAGAACAACAACCACTCAGTCTGGAAGAGATTTTCACAGAGCCGGAAAACCTATAAGGGTATGTGAAATGCTTGCTACTTTAGAAGGAGCTACTTTTGTTGAGAGAGTTGCATTAGATAGTCCTGCAAATATTAGAAAGGCTAAAATGGCTGTTAAAAAGGCTTTTGAAAATCAGATTGCAGGAAAGGGTTTTTCTATAGTTGAGATGCTTACAAGCTGTACAACTAACTGGGGAATAGCTCCTACAGAATCGCATAAATGGATAAGAGATTATATGATTCCTCATTATCCTCTAGGTAATTTTAGAAATGACGGTTAAAAAAGGAGATATTATATGAGTACAGAAAGAATAATTTTTGCAGGATTTGGCGGACAGGGAGTTATGTCTATGGGACAGATGATAGCTTATGCCGGAATGATAGAAAATAAACATGTTACTTGGTGTCCTTCTTATGGACCGGAAATGAGAGGAGGTACAGCTAATTGTTCTGTAGTTGTAAGCGATGAGCTTGTTGGTTCTCCTTTGATTTCTCATGATGCTTCTGCTGCTGTTATAATGAATCTTCCTTCTTTAACTAAGTTTGAAAAGGATGTTTTGCCTAATGGTATACTTCTTATAAACTCATCTTTAATAGAAAAGAAAGCTTCTAGAGATGATGTAAAAGTAGCTTATGTTGAAGCTAATAAAATAGCAGGTGATATAGGAAATCCAAAATCTGCTAATATGGTTATGCTTGGTGCTTTACTTACACTTCATAATATAGTATCATTTGACAGTGTACAGCAGGCATTTTTGAAAGTATTTGGTGAAAGAAAGAAAGAGTTTTTGCCATCCAATGAAAAAGCTTTGAATGCAGGAAGAGATGCTGTGAAAGATTTAGTATCTTGAAATTTATATTCTAATTAAGAATAAAATTTAATTTTTAATAAAAAATCATAAGTGTCTGGTGTTTTTTTACTTACCAGACATTTTTATATTTTTTACATATAAATAAAAAATAGTCTTGAGTATTATAAAATATATTCAAGACTTTTTAATGAAAATTAATTATTGCTGTTCATTTAATTTATTATAATAATTTAATAATCAGTATTATAAATAATTATTATTCTTATTATTCCATAAACAGCTATTACAGCATGATATACAATAAAAACTATAAACATTGTTTTACTATTAGAAATGATATTATTTATAAAATCTATATTAAATTTAGAAAATAAAGTTATAATAATATCTTTTATTAAAATAAGAAAATCAAAAGCTAAACTAAATATACAAGCAAATAAGACAATTAGTACAGTTTCAAATATTTTCTTAATTTTTACCATTTTAGGTTTATAATAAGAATTAAATACACCTAACTCTCTCTCATGGTGTTTTTTTTCACTTCTAAAAAAAGGTTTTTTATGATGATAACAATAGTTAAAAAAATCATTACGATAATTATAAAAATTGCTGTTTATAAATAGAGCAATACGTATTAATATAATAATTAATAATAATTTAGCAAATATTATAATATTGATATTAGCATAATAAAATTCAGGCATAAAACACCCCTATAAATATTATTTATTATAATTAATATTACATAATATATCAATGACAAAAATTGACGTTATTATAAAAATTGAAATAATTTAATAATTTTCTAAAAGTTTTATTATTTATTATTTCTTTAACTAACTTTGAAAAGGATGTTTGCCTAATGGTATATTTTTTATAAACTCATCTTTAATAGAAAAAAGCTTCAAGAGATGATGTAAAAGCGGCTTATATTGAAGCTAATAAAATAGCAGGTGATACATGAAATCCAATATCTGCTAATATTGTTATGCTTGGTGCTTTGCTTACAGTTCATAATCTAGTATCATTTGATAATGTATAGAAGGCATTTTTAAAAGTATTTGGAGAATGTAAGAAAGAGTTTCTTCCAAGTAATTAAAAGGTACTTATAATACTGTAAGAGATGCCGTTAAAAATTTGCTTTCTTAAAAGTTAAAGTCTATAAAAAATTTTAACTAAAAAGTAATTAATTATATATTTACAAAAAATTAGAATTCAGGTTTTTATAATATAGGGTATATTTATATATAATAATTAGTTAAATTACATAGTTTATTTAATAATAATGTTAATTTATAGATATTAATTATTGTTATTAAATTTTGAAATATATTTGCTAAAAAATCAATTTTTTGTATATTTAAATAAATAAATTTTGTTTAAAGGTACACAGGAGTAAAAATGAAAAAAACTATATTAATGATTATATTATTTATAACAACAATCAGCGGAAGTCTTATGGCTAAAAGCGGATGGGGTGTTGATTTATCTGTTCCTTTAGGTGCTGGTATTGGTTTTTATCTTGAAGAGGGAAAGCAAAGTGAAATAATTAAACCAGATGCAGGATTTGAATTTGGGGTTTATTTAAAGCCTAATTATTATTTTGATTTAAGTATTTTATCTTTGGGTATATCATTGGATTTAGGATATCAAAGAGATGTATTTGCATTTAAATCTGATTTAAATAAAGGAAATCTTACATTCGATAGTTTAAGTTTAGGACTTATGCCTAAAATAGATATTTTATTTATGTCTATAGGTGTAGGTGCGGGTGTTAAATTCCCTCTTGGCGGAAGCAGTTATTCTAAAGAAAACAGCGGAGGAGAGCAAAGATATTCATATAATTTAAAAGAACTGCAAAATCAATTTTATAATCTTTATATACCATATCTTAAAGCAAGTATAGATTTTCTTTTATTATATAATATTACTTTAGGTGTTTATCTTTCTTATGATTTCCCATTAATGGAGTATAAAGATTCTATTCCTAAAGTAAGTTTCGGCGGACTTGATGTAGGCGGACAAATTGGAATAAGATTTTAATAAAAATTAATAATAAAAAAAACATGCTTAAATTATTTAGCATGGTTTTTTATTTTTATAAAAATATTAATCTATTATTCCGTAAGCTCTAACAGGAGAACCCTCTCCATTTTTTATTTTTAAAGGTGCAGCACTAAAGAAGAAACTTTTATTTTTTACTTTATCCAAATTTACTAATGATTCTATAACGCATATATTATTTGAAAATAAAATTTTATGAGTTAAATTGTTAGTTTCCAAAGAATCAACGGAAGGAGTATCAAGTCCAACAGTTTTTATTTTTAAATCTACTAATTTTAATGCTAATTCTTCATCTATATAAGGCCATAAATCAAAATATTCATCTGTACCCATCTTATTTTCCCATCCGGTTCTAAAAATAATAATATCATTTCCTTTTAATTTATTAAAATCAAAATCAGAAGGGAACTTAATTGTTTCTTTTTTATTTGTAGGTACATCTACACAGTATGCTTTTCCCACATAATGAGTAAGATCAATATTTTCAGTGCTTGGTTTGCCATTAATGCAATGTAAAGGTGTATCAACATGGGTTGCTGTATGCACACTCATTGAAATATTAGTTACATAAAATCCAGCTTCTGCTATAGAATCTGTATTTTTTACCATTACTTCAGGATTACCAGGATAAGATGGAATTTTATTGTATATTGTAGTAGAAAAATCTATAATCATAACTTCCTCCTATTTATTACTATGATCATGTCTTTTTTTATTTCCTGTATTGCTGTTTTTATTGGATCCAGCAAGAGAGGCAAATATTACTCTTCCTGCTTCTTTAGGAAGTACATTATCTATTTCTATATCAACATTTTTTCCTATTAAATGTTTTGCATTATCAACAACAATCATAGTGCCGTCTTCCAAATATCCAAGTGCCTGCTTATCTTTACCTTCTCTTATAAGATCTATTTTTATAGTTTCACCCGGTAAAACAACTACATGCAAAGAGTTAGCTAAATCATTGATATTTAATATATCAACTTCATGTATAGATGCTACTTTCATTAAGTTAAAATCATTTGTGATAACTTTAGCATCCATTTTTTTAGCAAGTTCTATAAGTTTTAGATCAACTTCTTTTATATTTGGAAAATCTATATCTGTTATTGAAAGCAGTATATTTTTAGAAGATTTCATTTTATTTAATATTTCTAAAGCTCTTCTTCCTCTTATTCTTTTTTGAGGATCTCTTGCATCGCTTAAAAATTGAACTTCTTTTATAACGAATTCAGGTAGTATAAGAAGTCCATCAAAAAATTTTTTCTCAGCTATATCATATATTCTTCCATCAACTATAACAGATGTATCTAATATTTTTGCAGTTTTTGTTTTATCAGGCTTTGTTAATTTAAGCATATTTGATATATTCGGTATAAATGCCGAAATAATACCAAATGTTAAATAACCTTCTATAAAAAGAATAATAAGTTTTTCATTTAATGATAATGATATTCCTATTATATTTATAGCTGTTAAAGTTAATATTACAGTTACTATGGTTAAAAAAAACGATATAAAAAAAGCTAATGCTATTTTAGATGATTTCTTTCTAATAAATAAGAATTCAAATAAAAATACTAAAATAGAACTAACTAAAAATATTAATAGAGTTCTATAATTAAAAGATTTAAATTGAAAGTAATCTATTAAAGCAATTAAAAAAGATACTGCAAAGTACGCTATTCTCCACATAATTTTCCCCTAATTTATATATTGTGATATATATTATTTTTTAATGGAATAAACTAATAAGATGAATATAAAAAATTATTCTTCAGTAGTATCCTTCTTCTTTTTTTTATTATTTTTAATATTTTCTTTTACTATTTTTTCCTTTTCTAAAGGTTTAGTTTTAAATTTTTTAGCAGATTTTTCTAAAGCATTAGATACTATATCTTCAATTTCATCTTTATCTTTTTTAAGTGCTATACTAATTTCATTAACAATAAACATATAAGCTTTTTCATATAAACGTTTTTCACTAGCAGACAGCTCTTTTAACTTATTTCTTGTGAATAAACTTCTAGCAACTTCTATCGTATCTTTAATATCTCCGCTCCTAAGCTTCTCTTCATTTTCCTGATATCTTATTTTCCAATTATTTTCTATATCATGTATTTTCGTCTGCAAAACGTTTAAAAGATTTTCAGCTTCAGCCTTTGATATTATCTTGCGTATACGATATTCTTTGACTCTATTTATAGGTACTTTTAATGTTATATTTTCTCCTTCACATTCTAAAACATAACATTCTACTAGGTTCGAATTTACTTTATTATCAGATATACCTATAACTTTACATATTCCATACATAGGATATACCACATAAGTATTTATTTTATACATAATAGCCTTTAAAATTAAGTCAAATTCTTTATTCTAAAAAAATATAATAATATACCTCCATACATTATATATCAACAAACCAAAAAATCAAGTACAAAAATTGGTATAAACTTTATAAAAGTTTATACCAATTTTATATACAAAATATTATTCCTAATTACATTTTTCTAAGAGCTATACTGAGAAAGAAGGCAAAACCTCCCCATATAGCTAATAAACTAAGTACCATAAATATAGCAGAATCAAATCCCATAATTTATCTCCTTTATGTTTAATAATAATTTTATTTACCTTGTGGTATATTAGGTTGTCTGTCTTTAAATTTAGCAAGTAATATTCCAACTATAAATGCAATAACAGGCATTGACCATCCTAAAGATACTAAAGCCCAAATTGGATAATTACCATAAGGAGTTTTGAAATCATTTATTAATTTCAATGATAACATTACAGCCAAAAATACTGGTGTCAAGAATTTTAAGCAGAAATCCCACCATATACCAACTCTAAATTCACTTACAGTATTGATACTTTCTTTAAATGAACCTAGTTTATATACCCAAGCTATTAATATAATTTCTATCAAACCGCTTACTACAATATTATAGTTATTTATGAAGGCATCAACTATATCAAGTATTGAAAGTCCGCTTCCTGTAGCATATACCATAGATATAGCACCTTGTATTATAATAATAACAATACTTACTTTTTTTCTGTTGAAATGGAATTTATCTATAAACGAAGATATAACAACTTCAGCAAGAGATATAGCAGAAGTAAGTCCTGCAAATGCAAGTACCAAGAAGAATACAAGTCCAAATAATCCATTCAAACCAGGTAAAGAATTAATAGCTTCTGGGAATACCATAAATGCTAAACCTATACCGCCGCTTCCAGCTACTTCAGCTACTTCTTTTCCTTGTGAATGAGCCATATATCCTATTATACTAAATACTGTTATACCAGCAAATAAACTGAAACTTGTATCAGCAAAGCCTGTCATAAATGCATTATTTGCTATATCAGAATCATCAGGCAAATAGCTTGAATAAGTTATCATTATACCAAAAGCTACAGACATACTATAAAATACCTGACCATAAGCATCTATCCAAATTTTAGGATTAGTAAGTTTAGAAAAATCTGGTTTAAACATATAATCAAGACCAGATAAAGCACCAGGTAAACTAATACCTCTTACAAGAATAATTACCACCAATACAGCTAATAAAGGCATAAATATTTTATTAGCTTTTTCTATACCATCTTTAACACCGCCAATAACTGAAACTAATATAATAATCCATACTATAATTAATGGTATAGCTACTCCAAAATTAAAATTACTAAGTGAAAAGCCGGATTGAAGTTTTAAATATTCATTAGTAAAAAATCCAGCAGTATCAGTTCCCCATTTTAAACCCTGAATAGAAAATAATCCGTAAGATAATGACCAAGCAATAATAACAGAATAATAAATAACTATTGCAAAACATGTAAATACCTGCAGCCAGCCTAACCATTCCCAAGAAGGATTTAAAGCCTTTAAAGCACCTGGAGCACTTTTATGTGTTTTATGACCTATAGAGAATTCTAATATCATTATAGGTATTCCAGCTGTAAGCATAGCTAGAAGAAACACTATCATGAAAGCTCCACCACCATTAGATGCTACCATATACGGGAAACGCCATATATTACCTAAACCAACAGCAGAACCAATAGCAGCTAATATAAAACCTGCCCTTGTACCCCACTGTCCTCTGTGATGATGATGACTCATCTTTCCTTTCTCCTTTTTATTGATTTTCTATATGTTAATTTTGTATAATATATGAAAAAGCATAAAATAGCAATACTTTTTATAGAATTTTTTTTCACATAAATAAATAATAGTAATATAAAATATAGAACTTTATATATAAATATTTTTGTATTATAAAAAATAGAGGATATATAATAAATTAGTATTATATATCCTCTAAAATAATATTATTATAATTAAAACTTAAAGAACTTCATAGCTTCTTGTAATGAATTAGCTTGATTTACTAAATCCCTTGAAGCACTTTCAGCATCTCCTACTAAGGCATTATTCATTTGAGTAGCACCATCCATTTCTGATACTGCTCTATTAACTTGTTCAACTCCAGCCTGCTGTTCCACTGCTGCTGAACTTATACCTTTCATTATATTAGCAGTTTCATCTATTTTTGCTCTTAGATCATCAAATATTTCTTGTGATTTATGTGCAGTTTCTGTAGCCTTATTTATTTTATCATAAGCATTATCAACTAAATCTGTAATGTCTTTAACGGATGACTGAGTGGTTTGAGCTAAGTTTCTTACTTCGCTTGCAACAACAGCAAATCCTTTTCCTTGTTCTCCGGCACGTGCTGCTTCTACTGAGGCATTAAGAGCAAGTATATTAGTTTGGAAAGCTATATTTTCTATAATTTTAGTAATATTTCTTATTTTTGTGCTTGCTTCATAAACTTCTTCTATATTGCTTGTTGTTTGTATTATAATATCTCCTGCTTCATCTATAGAAGTTTTTGAAGATATCATCATATCATTTCCAGTTAATGAATATTCTGTAGATGATTTTATTGTAGAAGCCATTTGCTCCATAGAAGCTGCTGTTTGCTGTAAACTTGCTGCCTGAGCTTCCGTTCTTCTTGACAATTCCACATTTCCTTTAGCTAATTTTTCTGAAGCATTCATAATACATATAGAAGCATCATTAACTTCTTTTATAGTTTCTACTAACTTATTTCTCATATTCATAAATGAATTTGATAATATACCTATTTCATCTTTTCTCTTTTTTATTTTGTTTCCGCTTGAAGTTAAATCTCCTCTTTCTATTCTTTGTGCTTCTTCAACGACAATAGATAAAGGTTTTGTTATAGAACGTATAAATATATTGATGAATACAGCTATAGACATTATTGTTATTATTCCAAATACAATACCGCTTATAATAGCTTTTCTATTTTCTGCAAATATTTCTTCAGAAGTCATAGTCATAGAAGTAATCCAAGGAACATATTTCATTCTAGTATAAGACCCCATCATTTTATGATTATTAGCTGTATAAGTAACTACACCTTTGGATAATTTTTTATCGAATGCTTCTTTATAAACGGAAGGAGCATCGCTATTAACTTTATTATAGTCTGTGTTCATTAATACTTTTAAATCAGGAGATATTACATCTAATCCTCCTGTTTTTCCTAATTTTATTCCTTCTATATAATTTTTATAAAATTCTCTCCAGTTAAAAACAGTATATAAATAACCTACTTCTTCAGAACCGTTCTTTACAGGAGTTGCAAAAATAAATGATAATTCCCCATTAACTACAGAAGGAGCAAGTCCGTTTCCATAGCTTACGCTTCCATATCCATATTCTTTATTTTTTAATTTATTCCAAACATTAATATTACTATCTGTAAATTTTGAACCAACCCATTTATCATAGTCACTGTCTGCTATAATTATACCATTTTTATCAACCATTCCTATATGTATAGCACAAGCATTTTTTTCTCTAAAAGTTTTTAATGTTGTTTTAACTCTATCTATTCTAGTTGGGTCTTGATTCACAAGGTACTCTTCTACTATAGGTATAGATGCATAAGTTTCAAGTATATAAGATTGCGTTCTAAACCAAGCATCAAATACTGATGAATATCCCATTACTGTTGTTTCAAATCCTTCGAATCTGCTTTTAGATATGCCATTTCCAGCTATTGTAAGTGATATAATTAGAAGTATTGTTATTAATATAGTTGTAACAATACATAAAATAACTGGGACTTTAACCGCTAGGCTGTTAAAATGTTTCATAATTCAATCCACTCCAATGTATAAGTCTAACAATATGTACAACAAATAATTTAATAATTATTTTTTTATTTTCAATTATTTTTTTTATAATTTCATACAATTGTAAAGTTAAAAATTGGTTTTGTGAAGAAAATATACGATATTAATATATTAGTAAAATTAATTGTTAAATAATTGCAATATGTAAAAATATATGGAAAATAAAAATAATTATTGATAAGTAAAAAAAATCCGAAAAATATTTATGATACAAAATTTTAATTTTATGGTACTAAAATGAAAATATTTATAAACGGTAAAGAATTATCAGTAATGTTAGAAAATGAAGAAAATGCTTATGAAGTATTAAAACCTATAGAAGAATGGTGTAATTCTAATGATTTTCTCATTAATAAAGTTATTATAAATGACAGAGAGCTTCAGCCTTATATAGATGAAGAGTATGAAACTATACCAATAGATACAATAAACAAAATAGAAGTTGAAGCATTGAGTCATGCTGAATATTCTCTTTATTCTATTATGTCAATAATGGAATATCTTGAAAAAGTATATAATACTGTTCCAGAATCTTTAAGTCAGAAAGATATTGAGGCTTTAAAAGATGGAATATCTTGGATACTTGATTCAATACCTAGAGCTATATTTTTATTTAATATGAGCTTGGATTCTTATGGTATCATACATATATTAAAAATGCTTGAAGTTAAGTTAGAGAGATTGAATTCTTTGAGCGATAATTTAGAAAAGAGTATAGAGTTCTTTAAAGATGATTTTAAACCTTTTTTGGCAGAAAAAATGATGCCTGCTATGGAGCTTGTTATAGAAGAAGCTAAAATAAATACTATAGCTTTATTTGCAAATAATATAACAAGCAGTAATGCTTTATACAAAATAGGAAGTTTGCCTAAATTTTTACCTTTAATATTGGATATATTAGAATCTATTGTTAATAAATTGCAGTCAGGAAATGATAAAGATGCATTTATATATGCAGAAAAATTTTCACGCATAGTAAGTTTTTCATTCAGCATACTTTCAAATGTAGCTTCACTATATTCTATAGATTATTCTCAAATCACATTGAATTTAGTACCTCTTTCCGATGCTATTAATGATTTTAATGAAATGATGAATAATGTTTTAGAAGCATTTGCTAATGAAGACTATATATCAATAGCAGATTTATTAGAATATGAGATAAAAGAAAGGATAGAAAATATTATGAATTATATACCGCTTGTAGAGGAACATATTGAAAAACTCAATGTTTGATTTTGGAGAGAGTGATAATTCTTTTAAGCCTATGGCTGAGAGAATGCGTCCTCTTTCAATAGAAGAAGTTTTCGGTCAGAAGCATATATTAGCTGAAGATAAAACTTTGAGAAAAATGATAGATAAAGATAAAATAACATCTATGGTTTTTTTCGGTCCTCCAGGTGTAGGAAAATCAACTGTAGCATCAATAATAGCAAAAAAAACTAAAAGTGAATATATCAAACTTAATGCTGTACTTTCAAATGTTTCTGAAATAAGAGAAGCTATCAAAAAAGCAGAGAAAAATTTAGAAAATAGAAAAAAGACTATTCTTTTTATAGATGAAATACATAGATTCAATAAAAGTCAGCAGGATGCCCTTCTTCCAGCAGTAGAAAATGGCGGTGTAATACTTATAGGAAGCACTACGCAAAACCCATATTTTTATCTTAATAATGCTTTACTTTCACGTATAATGCTTTTTGAGTTTAAGAATTTAGATGATAATGACATTAGAGAAGCTATAGAAAAAGCTATCGAAGATAAAAGAGGGCTAGGGGAGGCAGATGTTGATGTTGAAGATGAGGCTGTTAATTTAATAGTTCGTTATTCGCATGGGGATGTTAGGAAGGCTTTTACTTATCTTGAAGCTTCATATTTGGCAACTCAAATAGATGAAACTAAAGAAAAACTTACAATTACAGAAGAAATAGTAAAAGATGTTACAAGCAAACAGTCTATAACTTTTGATGAAGATGAGCATTATAATACAATAAGTGCTTTTATAAAAAGTGTACGCGGAAGTGATGTTAATGCTGCTGTTTATTATTTGGCTAGAATGCTTGAATCTGGTGAAGACCCTAGATATATAGCAAGAAGATTATGCATATTGGCTTCAGAAGATATAGGACTTGCAGAACCTAATGCTATGAATATTGCTGCTTCTCTTGTAAGCATTATTGATTTTATAGGTATGCCGGAAGGAAGAATTCCATTAGCAGAAGTTACAATATATTTAGCATTATGTCCTAAATCAAATTCGGCATACAACGCTATTAACAAAGCAATAAAGGATATAAGAAATGGAGAATTATATTCCATTCCTAATTATTTAAAAGATAATAATTCAGCATCATTTGATAGAAAGAGTAATGAAGAGTATAAATATCCGCATGACTTTCCTTATCATATAGCAAAGCAGGATTATTTAGAGAAAGGTATAAAGAAAAATTATTATGAGCCTGTAGATATAGGCGAAGAACGTGAGCTTAAAAAACGTTATGAATGGATTGAGAAACATATATAAATTTAAAATTGATAGCCACATGTATCACTTAATTTATTATTTCTTAAATTATTAAATTTTGTTCCTATAAAAATTGAAAAATTGTAATAAAAATATAGACTAATTTTACAAATTGTATATAATTAAATAATCACATGTTTTATTAATGGAAATTTTAATGAATACAAAAACAATAAAATTAATTTTATGTTTAACTATATTAATATTTTTATTGTCATGTTCAAATGATAATGGTAAAGAAAATATTATTATATTTTCAACTACTAGCCTAAGAAATCCATTAGTAAAAATATGTAATAATTATCAAGCAGAAACAAAAAATAAAATAGAATGTATATTTGATTCATCAGGAAGATTAAGACAACAAATACAAAATGATGATTATGCAGATATATATATTTCTTCTTCTATTAATGATATGAACATATTAAAGGATATAGAACGTTTGCATAATGATACTATAATTAATTTATTTAGCAATAAAATAGTTTTGGTTATGCCTAAAGATTTGAATATAAATATTAATTCTTTTTTAGATTTGACTAATGATTCGGTAAAAAAAATAGCAATAGGGGAGTCAATGACTTCTTCAATAGGACGTTATACAGAGGATATATTAAATAATTTGGGTATATACAATAAGATTGCAGATAAATTTATTTTGGGAAAAGATGCTAAGGAGATAATTGATTTAATAAAAAATGATAAAATAGACTGCGGAATAGTTTATAAAACAGAAGCTGTATTAAATGATAATGATTTAAAAATAGTTGATGAAGCTGAAGATTATACAGATGTAGTTTACAGTCTTGCTGTATTAAAAAACTCCTCAAAAGAAAAAATATCAAGAGAGTTTGTAGAGTATTTATGTTTGGAAAAAAGTCTTAATATATTCAAAGAATATGGATTCAATATTATTAAATAAATTTATATATAACTAAATAATATTATATTTTTTATTGTTGAATAAATAAAACCATTTATATAGTTAATCATGCTTAATTAAGCTTTAATTTTTTAGTTAATTTATTACTTATACTTTTAGTTCCTGATTCTCCTACAGATGTTAAAAAGAATTTTTTATCCGATAATTTTTCATCTATAACTTCATTTATCAATTTCAAATCTACACTGTCTATATATTTATAAATATCCTTTAATGAAAGGTATTTAGAAGAATATAATTCATTTCTTGCATTTTTATTCATTATGGACTCAGCATTAAATTTACTGAAAGCCATTGAACTTTTATAACTTTCTTTAGCTTCTTCAAGTTCTTCTTCTGATATCCTTTCTTTAAGAAGTTTTTCCATTTCATAATATATACTTTCTATTGTTTCTTTATATCTGTCTAAACTAGTAGAGCCATGTATTTCAAAAGTACCACCATTTATAAAACTTGAATTATAACTGTATATACTGTAGCAGAGACCTTTATTTTCTCTTATAGCCTGAAACAGCCTAGAATAAGCACTTCCACCGAATATATCACTTACTATATTCATAGCATATCTTTTTTTGTTATCGCATGCATTGTATGATGGTTTTACTAATGAGAAATAAACTTGATGAAGTTCTTTTTTTTCTTTGCTTATTGTTTTGTAATAAAAAGGCAAATCTCCATTAACAGTTTTAGATTTTTTTTCTAATTTCATATTCGATAATCTTTTTACAGCATATTCTGCATCAAAATTACCTGCTATTGATATTATTAAATTATTAGAATTAAAATGTTCTTTAAAATAATTGAATATTTTATCCCTACTTATTTTTTTTATATTGCTTATATTTCCTCCTATAGGAAAACTCATGGATGTTCCTTTGTATGCTGCTGCAAAAAACTGATTAGCTGTTATTTCTTCAGGAGCATCATTTGACATTTTTAATTCTTCTATAATTACTTTTTTTTCTTTTTCTATATCATCTTCTCTAAATGCTGAATTCATTATAACATTTTCTAAAGTGTCTATTGCCCTGTCAAAATATTTAGATATTATATTTATATAAAATGTTGTTAAATGTCTTGAAGTAAATGCATTAAATATTCCGCCTACACCTTCTATATAGCGTATTATATCTTTTGCTGTAAGATCATGAGTGCCTTTAAATAGCATATGTTCTATAAAATGGGTATATCCGTTTTCTTCTTTAGTTTCATTAGCACTTCCTGTTAAAAATACAAATCCTATTGATACAGTATCAAGCATAGGCATTCTTTCAAGTACAAGTCTTGTGCCGTTTTTAAGTGTTATTCTTTTTACCATATTGTTACCATATAAAATTATTGATTATTATTATACACTAATTCTAGAATTTTCGACAATATTAATTATAAAAATGAAATTATATTATATATAATAAAAAATAATTATAAAATATCACATATAGATTTTATAATATTAACTTTTTTTCTCTCCCTTTCGCTTAAAGGAGCATATTTTGATTTGTACATAACATCATTAGCAAGTACTATAAATTGCTCTTTTATCATCTCTGCTGCTTCTTTTGGTGTTTTACCAGTACCTTTTATAGCTAAATCATCATTATTAATAACAAAATGATCATCTGCTATTTTGGTTAAATAGCCTTTTAAAGGAGCCTTAAAATGAAAGTCATCTACATTGCTGAAATTTAATTCTACTTTTTGTTTCTGTGCCATTAATTTATACCTGCCTTTTTTGCATAATCTTCATTTGTTAAACTAAATGTTTTTTGTGTGAATATAATATCATTGGTATTGAAAGCATATGGTGTTCTGCCTTTAAGTTTACCTACACCATTTGATATAGCTTGATCTATAATGATATAAAGTTCTTCAGCATGTCTTTGTTGATATTTCATAACATCGGCAATAACTATTTCATAAGCAGTTTGTCTTGTAGGAGCTCCTGTATCACCTATAATATGATATGAATTACCATCCAAAGAGTCTATCCATAAATAACTGCCTTCATTATCATAAATCTCAAAATCTATATTAACCTTTTGAGACCAAAAAGACATAGAGGCATGAGCATACATTAATCCATCAATATTTTTATCTCTTAATATAGAAAAAACATCACCATCAACTGCAAGCGTACCTGTAGCAGCTACATAATCAGCCCCTAATACGTAATGATACTCACTAGGAAGGGCAGAAAATTCACTATCTCCTATGGCCTCTTTTAATGTTACAAGTTTAATCATTTCATTTTGAGAATTAAAATTACTGATAAAACTGTTTAATACAAAGTCTGTGTAAATCTCTGTATTCAAATATTTAAGTCTGTCATAGTACTGATTTGTCATGCTTTTAGGGAATGTAAATGAAGCAACAGCAATAGTTCTAGGTTTGCTTATAACTTCATCAACTCTTACATACGAATATTTACTTGCACATGAAATAAATATAAATAAAACTATTATGGCTAATATATAAATTTTAATTTTCATTTTCCAATATATTTCCTATTCTTCTGTTTCTTTTACATTATTTTGTATATTTTCTTCTCTATAACTTACAACTTGTTTTATTAGAGCTCTTACAGCTATATCCGAATCAGTGGAAGAAAGCAGATTAAGAGATCTATCTACTCTGCCGTCATCATAATCCTTTAAAGCCTCTATAGCAGCCATTCTTACCCATTTATTTTTACTAGATAAACTTTCAAGTATAGGGTTTAAAAGTTCTTTAGCTTGAAGACGTCCAGCAACTTTTAATCCTTCTATTTGAACTTGTAAATCTGTGTCAGAAATGGCTCTTTTTATTCTGTCTATAGCTTCAGCATTTTTAGCATCTAGTTTTCCAAGACCAAGAACCGCTAAACAGCGTACATTGAAATCAGGATCTTCTACACTCGCACGTAAAAAATCACTATAGGCAATTTCCGCCTCTATATTTCCAAGAAGCCATACAGCCTCAGCTCTTACTTCTCTGCCGCCATTTTGTGCAGCATTTATAACTTCTAATATAACCTCTTCATTATCCGGATTTTTAGCAAGTTCTTTTTCTGCTTTATGTACATCATCAAGTCTGCGTAAAGTAACATCCTTTTCAGAACATGATAAAAATAATAAAGAAATTATTATAAAAATTAAAATATTTATATTTCTGTTTATAATCATTTATTACAACCACTTGTTTTTGATTTTATTAATTTCTTCTTTAGCTTTTTCTACATTTTCTATAGAGCCTTGTGCAAATGTCTCTTTTCCGCCTCCACGTCCTCCTGCAGCAGCAATAATATCTTTTATTATATTATTTGCTGATATCTTTTTTTCTTTTAAAGCACTTCCTGTCACTTGTACAAGTATAGAGTTAGATGATTCGGTTTTACTTATCATTATACTAATACCATCTTTTACTCTCTCTTTTATAGTGTCAGCATAAAGTCTAACATCTTTTATATCTTCATTAAACTCTAAATTATAGAATCTAATTCCATTTAAATCTTCAAAATTATCCATAAATGAAACAGCAGAAGCACCTGAAGTTTTAAGCTGTTTAATTTCTTTCTGCAGTTTTTTTACTTCATTTTGAAGATTTTCTGCTCTTACAGTAAGTTCATCTGTTTTTGAAGCATTAAGTATATGTGCTAAATTTTTCACTTTACTGAATAATTTACTAGCTTCATGAGCAGCTTTTAATCCTGTGATAGCTTCTATACGTCTTACACCGCTAGCTACAGAACCTTCACTCACTATATGGAAATAACCAACTTCCGATGTATTTGTCAAATGGCTTCCTCCGCAAAGTTCTACAGAAAAACCATTTCCTATATCTAGTATTCTTACAGTATCGGGATATTTTTCTCCGAATAATGCTTTTGCTCCGCATGCTATAGCTTCTTCTTTAGGCATGTATTTTATTACAGCAGGCATTGACTTAAATACAACCTCATTAACCTGATTTTCTATACTTATTAATGTATCTTCAGAAATTGAATCAGGGTGGGTGAAGTCGAATCTCAAATATTCATCATTTACAAAACTTCCAGCCTGATTAACATGGCTTCCTAATGTAAGCTCTAATACCTTTTGAAGTATATGTGTAGCTGTATGATTTTTTCTTATAGCACATCTTCTGTCGAAATTAACAAATAATTTTATTTCTTCGCCTACGCTTAAAAAATGACTGCTGCAGTCTGCTATATGTATAATAGTATTTTCTTTCTTTTGAGTATCTATAATTTTTATTATTTCTTTTTTGCTGTTTTCTATATATCCATTATCCCCAATCTGTCCTCCCATTTCTCCATAGAAAGGTGAAACATCTGTGATTATAACAGCATTTGAAGATGAAGTTTTATCTTTTTTGGCATTATCTTCATATACAGCAATAATTTTAGCATTTACGCCGTTTATAAGATTATCAGTTTCTTCACCTACATATTTAGTTTCATAATTTTCAACATATCCGAATTTTGATTTTTTATCTTCTCCGGCTCCTCGGCTTCTTTTTTTCTGCTCTTCCATAGCCTCTTCAAATCCAGCCTTATCAACTGTAAATCCGTGATCATTAGCTTCCTCTTCTGTTATATCAATAGGAAGTCCGTAAGTATCAAATAACATAAATGCATCTTTACCTGATATTACTTTACTTTCTTTATTTTCTTCCATTACAGCATAAAGTTTATTCATACCTGCTGATATTGTGTTTATGAATTTATTTTCTTCATCTTTTAATATTCTTTTTACATTTTCTTCTTCTTTAGGAAGATAATCATATATTTCTTTATATACATTAACTACAGAAGATGTAATTTCATTTAAGAAAGCACCTTTATGTCCTAAATCGCTTGCAGTTTTTAATGCTCTTCTTAAAAGTCTTCTAAGTACATATCCTCTTCCCTCATTAGAAGGAGTACAGCCTTCAGATATTACAAATACCAATGCTCTTAAGTGATCTGCTATTAAATTTATTTTAGTTTTATTTTTATCTTCATATTTTACATTTAACTTTTTTGCTATAGCATCAACTATAGGCTTCATTACATCAGTTTGATAATTGCTTTCTACACCTTGAGTAATATAGCATAATCTTTCAAGTCCCATTCCTGTATCTATACCAACATTAGGAAGAGGAGATAAATTACCGTCAGTATCTTGGAAGAATTCATTGAATACTAAATTCCAAAACTCTAAATATCTTTCACAATCGCATCCAACATAACAATCAGGTTTGCCGCATCCTTTCTCTTCACCCATATCAATATAAAGCTCACTGCAAGGTCCGCAAGCTCCGGAATCTCCAGCAGGTCCCCAGAAATTGTCTTTTTTACCAAGTCTTACTATCTTTTCTTTAGGTATTCCAATATGTTCATTCCAAATCTTAAAAGCATCGTCATCTTTTTCATATATAGAAACATATATTTTTTCAACGGGAAGTTTAATCACCTGAGTAGAAAATTCCCAAGCAAATTCTATAGCCTCTTTTTTAAAATAATCGCCCATAAAGCAGAAATTACCAAACATTTCAAAAAATGTATGATGTCTTGCTGTTTTTCCTATATTTTCTAAATCAGAAAGTCTGAAGCATTTTTGTATAGATGCAACTCTTGAATATGGTGCTTTTTTTATTCCAGCATAATATGGTTTGAATTGAAGCATACCAGCAGTTGTAAATAAAAGGCTAGGGTCATCTATTGGTATAAGTGATGATGATTTTTCTATAGCATGTTTTTTACTTTTAAAAAACTCTTTAAATTTTTCTCTTAATTCCAAATGTGTCATATTCTAATCTCCATATATAAATTATCTATTAAATCACATTAATATTGTTATAATCATAAGTATATGTTTTATTAATGATATACTAAATTAATTATGAATGCAAGTAAAAACACAAAAATAGTTAACATAACTAAAGATGATTGGTATAAAAAAGAGGCCGCATTTAATGATTTTATGCAGCCTCTGACTTGTTCTTTTGTAACTTACTATTCTATTATTATTACATAAGTCATTCTAGCACGTTTAATTGTTATTGTGAAAGACTTATCATTTCCATAAGACTTAACAAACTCATTATAATCATCTGTATTAGAGATAGTTATTCCATTTATAGCCTTTATAACATCTCCAGGTCTAAGTCCTGATTGATATGCTTTAGAGTTTTGAGTCATATTAAGTACAACAACACCTCTTTCATTGCTTCTAATTTGAAGTCTTTGAGATATTTCAGGAGTAATATTAGAAACATCTAATCCCATCCAAGAACGAGTATTACTTTGTCCATTATTTGGTAAAGTTCTGTTTGGAACAACTTCTTCATCGTCAACTCTAGCTTGGATTGTAACTTTAGTAGTTCCTTCTCTTCCATTTCTTAAATATTTAACAGTAACTTCTTTTCCTACTTTTGTAGTTGCTACCTTGTTGAATAAATCTCCTGATTTGGTCATTTTTTCGCCATCAAACTCTGTAATTATATCTCCGTCCTGTAAACCGCCTTTAGAAGCAGGGGAGTCAGGTATAACTTCACTTACATAAACACCGCTGTTCTGTTTAACATTAAGACCTCTTGATAGATTTTCATCAATATCTTGTAAATATATACCTAAATATCCTCTTGTAACTTTTCCGTTCTCTTTTAAGTCAGTCATTACAGAAGTAGCAAGATTAATAGGTGTAGCAAAACCTATACCAATGCTTCCGCCAGAAGTAGAGTATATTAAAGTATTAATACCTATAACCTGACCATGAATATTGAATAAAGGTCCTCCTGAGTTACCAGGGTTTATAGCAACATCAGTTTGTATATATCTTTGATATTTATTGGCTCCTACATCGCTTCTACCTTTAGCACTTACAATACCGAAAGTTACAGTATTATTAAGTCCGTAAGGGTTTCCTATAGCAATGGCAAACTCACCAGGTTCTATAGCATCACTGTCTCCTAAAGCAACATAAGGGAAAGTTCTATCATTAGAATCTATTTTTAATAAAGCCAAATCATAAGCTTCATCATATCCTATTAATTTAGCAGGAAGCTCTCCATCTTCTCCATAAAGAGTTATCATTATCTTAGTAGCACCTTTAACTACATGGTAATTGGAAAGTACATAACCTTCTTCATTAATTATGAATCCGCTTCCTAATGATTTTTGACTTCTTCTTTGTCTAGGCATCTGATCCCCAAAGAAAAATCTAAAGAATTCATCAGCATATCTGTCTTCTTCAGTTTGTCCTGCTTCAATTTCTGTGGATATATTAACAACAGCAGGCATGTTTTTATCAACTACTTCCCTTATAGCACCTTCAACAGCTAAAGCACCGTCTAATGAACCAGAAAAAGCTGTTTTTTCTGGTGCTGCCTGAGCATGAACCAAAAATTCATCTTTTTTATAATTTTTTTCATATGAAAAAATGAAAAATGAAATAATTATACCAACTAAAGTGAATGTAAGTCCAAGATTTAAAAAGAACATAAAAGAACGTTTTTTTTGCTCCATATATGCATAACCTCCTTCGATAAAATATTTGTTAACCTTTTTTAAATTACTAAAAATTATATGATTTGTCAAATTTATAACAGTTAAAAACTGATATTATAAAATAAAATTATATGAAATGTAAATCCTTTAAGAAAATTCAATACTAATTTTAGTATACAATATAAACCACCAACAAAAAAATAAAGTAAAAAAGATTATTTATAATCATTATTATCATAAAATATTTCAGGTTCGCCTTTAGGTCTTGTATTCCATCTAGTATGAACCCAAAGCCAGTTTTCAGGATGTTTAGCAATTATCTCTTCTAGTTTTTTTGTGTATCTTTGAACATTATGTCTTAATGTCTCTTCTTTTGTTTCCTTTTCCTCTATGTACATAATATCATATACTATGATTTTATGATGTCCGTATCTATCAGGCAAATCATAAAGTATTGCCATAGGAAGTTTTGTTTTCATAGCTATTGCAACAGGACCTACGGCTGTGGCGCATGGATATCCAAAAAAGTCTACAAATATACCTTGTGTGTAATTTTGATCTGATAAAAATGCTACAGGAGTATTTTTATTTAAAGCATGGAATATATCTCTTAAATCGCCCCATCTTGATATACATGTCATCCCTCTCTTTTCTCTCCAAGATTTCATATATACATCTAATTTAGGATTATCAAGAGGTCTTACTATAACGCTAGGATCATAACCTTTTATGGCAAAATAGAAAGCTATATATTCCCAATTTCCTATATGCCCGGTTATAGCTATTATTCCTCTATTTTTTTCATGCATAGCCTTATCAAAAATATCCTGACCTTCTATTGTTATTCTTTTCAAAATTTGTTCATTGGACATTCTTGATGCTTTTATAAATTCTGCAAAAGTCATAAGCATTGATTCTATAGAACGTTTTGCAATTTTTTTTCTTTCATGAAAACTTTTTTCTGGAAAAGCCTGCTTCAAATTTATTAAAGCTACTTTTCTGCTTTTAAAAGCAAATATATACATCAAAATACCCATTAATTTTGCAAAAAGTACAACAGCAATATAGGGCATAAATGATATTATTTCCATTAGTATACGTAATGGAATATATTCAAGCATAACAACTTTAGGTGATTTATAAGCCAAAATGAAACCTCACACTATTTTTTCTCTTCTTCTGTATCATCAAACAAATCTTCATCTTCTGCAGATTCTTCAAATTCATCATCTTCAGAATTATTCTCTTCCTGCTCTTCACTTTCAGAAACATCTTCATTTTCTTCTATGTTCAAATCTTCAGCATTATTTTCTGTTTCAACATTTTCGCTATCATCATTATTTACATCATTATCATTTATATTACTTTCATTATTTTCAACTGATGCAGCATTCTCTTCTTTTACAGTACTTTCATTTACAGCAGCTTCTTCTACTATAGGCTGTTCTACTTCATCTCCGCCTTCAATTAAGATTCCAGCACCAGATAATTCCCCTTGAGTAATCAAATAATTAAAACCCGCTACAAAGTAATAAGCTTCTGTTAATGCTTTCATTACATTGTATCCTTGTATTCTTTTTTTAGTTTTTCCTATTTCAGCAGAAAAAGTTAATATGTCATTCGGATTTTCTATTATTCTTTCTCTTTCTTCTTTATCTAATAAAAGTTTATCTAATTTTCTTTTAAATGGTGTGATTATAGAAACAAAAGTATTTCTTAAATTCTTAGCTAAGTATGAACGCTGACCATTCTTATCTGAAAGCATTGATACTCTCTGTTCAAAACGCATAGTTTTATCTGCTTCTACTTTCTCTATAGTTTTGCAAAGCTCACTGTATTCATTTAATCTTGAATTAGTATCTGATAATGATAAGAATATATTATTAAAATCATTTTTATAATCTGTTCTAACTTGATTATCATAAACTAAATTATATCTTACTTTATTAGATACAAATACAGCTGAATATTCCCTATCTAAGAAATCTATTAAAACTTTTATTCTGTATATTTTGTCTTTAGTTGAAACAATGAAAAAAGGATCTGCTTCATATTCTATACCATTATCTTCTTTTTTGAATGATACGCATTTATTTATAAGTTTAACACCTATAGATTCAACTTTGCTTAGTTTATCTTCTTCAGAATTTTCTTTATTCTTTCCTATATTCTCCTTTGCTTCCTCTATTTTTATCTCTTTCATTTTTTCTTTATCTTTTTTGAGTTTTGTATAATATCCCAATATATCAACATCAGTAATATTTAAATAGCGGTTAAAATCATTTATAGTTTCAAGCCTTTCTTTTGAAGCATATTGTAATAAAGCAAACAATTTAGGATAATATTTTGAATATACAAGTTCTACGGCTCTTTTAAATGCTGAAATCCTTGAATTAACTATTCCTTTACTTATATTATCAACCATAGCATATGCAAACATAGCTTTTTCACCAGCTAGTTTCATTCTTGAAGAATATGCATGAAGAACATATAAAGGTCTAAACATTGCTTTTATCTCTTTAACATAGCTTTCAGCAGCAACATTAGTATTTAATTCTTTAAATGGTCTTAAAAAATCTTTATATAGTTTTTCATCATATTGATCTTTTATTCTTTCTAAAAGTTCTAAATCATCTAAATCTTTAGCAAATTGTGATATTATTTTTTCATGTTTTATTTTGGAATCTACATTTGAAGATTCTACAGGATTTAATGCATTAAAAATAAGAGTATCCATTTCAAGTAAAGCAGCTATTACATTTTTATCGATGAAATTTAAGAATTTCGGATTAACATTTCCGCCTACAAAAGTTATAACACCAGCACTAAGAGCATTAAACCATAATTTAACATTGAAAAATATGCCATTATCTTTTTTTAAGGTAACAGTATTGCTGCTAGAAGCTGATGTTTTTGATTTTGATTTATTATCATAAGATGAAGATTTACTTGATGAAGCATCAGATCTTCCTTTAGAATCTGATGATGAACCTCCAACTAAGGTATTACTTCTTCTTGATCCTCCAATTACTCCTGTATTCGGCTTCTTTTTTTCTGCTATTACCTCTCCGCCAGCATCAACAAACTTATTAAACAAGTCTTTCCTTGTATTTTGTTCAAGATTATCTAATTTTAATCTGTCTCTAGTGTTGTCTATTTCACCCATAGAAAAATAGCTCCCTTATTAAAAATTATATTTTATTTTTCTCTATGTATTATAGTAGCAGTGCCTTGATTTTCTGCCATAATAGTCATGCTTGATATTTGTACATGACTTTTACGAGTTAATACATACTCTATATTATCGGCTATATCTTCAGCATATAAAGGATTAAATCCTTTATATACATTATCTGCTTTTTCTTTATCTCCTTTAAATCTTACAGTAGAAAATTCTGTATTAACGGCACCAGGTTTAATATTTGTTACTTTTATAGGCTTATCTATTAATTCGATTCTTATACTATCTCCAAACATCTCAACAAATGATTTTGTAGCACAATATACAGCACCTCCGTTATATCCTTCATCGGCAGCAGTAGATGATAAATTTACTATATGTCCATATTTGCTCTTTAATATAAGAGGAAGTATTAATCTAGTTAATACTATTAGTCCTTCACAATTAACTCTAACCATCTGTAATACATCTTCTAGATTATTATTGTAATATACATCTTTGCCTAAAGCTAAACCTGCATTATTTATAAGTATATCTATATTTTTCCATTCATCTTCAAGATTATTTATAGCATTAATTATTTCATCAGTTTTTGAATAGTCAATTTTTATTACTTTTACTTTTATATTATAATTTTTTTCAAATGATGATTTTAATTCATTAAGTTTATCTATTCTTCTAGCAGTTAAAATAAGATTAACACCATTAGAAGCAAGCATTTTTGCTACAGCCTCTCCAATACCTGCACTTGCTCCTGAAATAAATGCTAATCTTCCGCTGATATTTTCTATATACATTAATGACTCCCAAATTTTTATTTTTAATTATATATTTTGAATACTATATTGCAATAGCATATAAAAAATATTTTTTTGTATGCTATTATTTATTAAAAATAAAGGGAGTATATTGTATAAATATACTCCCTAATTAATTACATAACAATTTATTATTCTCTAGTTCTGACCATACCAGCTACATCTTGAGCAGTATATTGCATACCAACTTCATTAAGGTATTTAGTTACTAAAGCATCCATTTGTTTTTTCAAACCTTTAGAATAAAGCTCCATAACTACGGTACAATTTTGCTGAGAATCCCATTTGCTTTCTACAACAGATGCACCTCTTATTCTTCCGCCAACTCTCTCTTGTATTACATATTCATCTATCATACCTTTTTCTGTTGAACTCAATGATTCTACATAGGAGCCTACTATTTTAGCAACTATTTTATTTTTTGCATCTAATTCTGCAGCTTGTTTTGCAGCTAATTCTCTTCTAAATTTATCAGAAGAGTCTATGTCTGGAGATGGAGAACCCATTCCCATTACTCTAAATGTATCATCATTAATCCAACCTTCCGGATTGCTTCTGCTTACACCTGTTCCGCAGGATATTACAAATAGAGACAGCATCAATGCAATAATATAGTATTTTGAATATTTTTTCATAGATTCCCTCCTTTTCTTCTCTCTATAAATTAATTATACATTTTTAAAATTATATTGCAATAGTGTTAACATATCGGAAATATAATAAAAACAAATAAAATTTATATTATTAATTTACCATTCTGGAAATATCCTCTGCTGTATACTGCATTCCAACTTCATTTAGATATTCACTGACTAAATTATCCATTTTATTTTTAAGTCCTTTTCCATATAATTCCATAACAACAGTGCAGTTTTGCTGAAAATCCCATTTGCTTTCTATAACGGATAATCCTATTACTCTCTCTGCAACTCTTTCTTGCATAACATTTTCATCTATCATATCTTTTTCTGTTGAATTCAATGCTTCTATATAAGGACCTACTATTTTAGCAACTATTTTATTTTTTCCATCTAATTCCGCAGCTAGTCTTGCATTGACTTCTCTTTCAAATTTATCTGATATACCCTTTGAAGGAGAACCTTTTCCCATTACTCTAAATATGTCATTATTGACCCATCCTTCCGGTTTATTTCCACGGATACTGGTTCCGCATGAAATTATAAATAATGAAGCAGCAAGCATTATAATTAGTATTTTTTTTATCATAATAAATGCCTCCATGATAATATATTCTAATTATAAATTTAATATCTTAATTATGAAAATTATATATATTTAATAGTATATTTCAATATACATTATTAGAAATTTTAAGATTATAATTGACATAAAATAAACATTATATATAATTATTACTTAATATTTCTAAATAAAATCAAGGATCTAAAATGAAACTCAAACATACAATAAATTTCATTAAAAAACATACAGTAGCTATTTTTGTGAAAGTTGAAAAAGAAGAGCCTAAAGTATGTACTTTTAATGAAGAATACATAAAATTATTCAATAATTTAGTTAAAGATAAATATTATACAACTTCTACACCATTTGCATTTGCTTTCGCAAGTAATACTAGAGTTATTTTTATTACCTATAAAGAAGTAAAAAATTATATGTATGAAACTTGGAAAAATGCTGGAGCTTCTTTAATAAAGATAATGAAAGATTTGCATATTGATGATATAGAAGTTGATATGGCAGAATTATTTTCAGAAATAGCATCTGAAGAATCTTATATACAGTTTTGTTTAGGGATCATACTTTCTTCATATAGATTTGATAATTATTTGGGAGATAAAAGATTAAAAGAACAAGCAGTTATAAAAAATATTCTTTTGGTTTCAGAACATAAAAAAGATACAGAAAATGCTATATTAAAGGCGAGTCAGATAGCAGACAGTATATTCTGGGCTAGAGATATGATTAATGAACCAAGTAATGTTATAAATTCATTAACATTTACAGACAGAGCTAAAAAACAGGCTGAAAGCAGAAAGATTACAACTACAGTATTAACTGAAAAAGAATTAAAAGCAGCTAATATGAATGGAATACTAGGCGTTAATGCAGGAAGTAAAAATCCTCCTAGAGTATTTATAGCACAATATAAAAAAGCCAAAGCTAAGAGAAGTATTTTATTAGTTGGAAAAGGAATAACTTTTGATACAGGCGGAATGTCATTAAAACCAGCTGATAGTATGTATGGAATGAAAGATGATATGTCAGGAGCAGCTGCTGTATGCGGAGCATTATTTTTAATATCTGATATGGGATTGGATGCCAATGTTACTGTAATATGTCCTTTAACAGATAATAAAACAGGAAGCGGAGCAATAAATCCAGGAGATGTATTAAAAATGCATAATGGTGTTACAGTAGAGGTTGTAAATACTGATGCTGAGGGAAGATTAATACTTGCTGATGCTTTAGCTTATGGAATAAAGAAATATAATCCGGATTATGTTATAGATATAGCTACTTTAACAGGTGCTTGTTCTATAGCTTTAGGTAAACATGCTACAGGTTTAATGTCTAATGATAAACTTTTATCTGATGTAATTAAAGAAGCCGGAAATGATACTTATGAAAGAGTATGGGAACTTCCAATGTTTGATGAATATAAAGAACAAATAAAATCTGATATAGCAGATATAAAAAATACAGGCGGAAGAGAAGCCGGAACAATTACTGCAGCACAATTCCTTTCTTATTTTACAGAAGGTTCAAAATGGGCTCATTTGGATATAGCATGCACTTCTTACAGCAATACAGATAGTAAATATATAACTAAAGGCGGTACAGGAGTAGGGGTTTATCTTCTTGCTAAAACAGTTGAAAAACTTGTTGATATAGAAAAGTTTTGATAATTTTAATATTTGATTAATAAATAAAAAATAATCATAGTATAATAAAAAATGCTATGATTATTTTTTTATTTAAACTTGAAATTATTTACATAACATGGTATAATAAATGTTCAAATTATAAAAAATGGGAGTGAATATGCCTTCAGGAAGAAAAAGACTTCGTCAAAAGATGGCTACGCATAAACGTAAAAAACGTTTACGCAAAAATAGGCATAAAAAGAAATAATATATAATAACATTATACTCAATATAATGTTTTCATCTCTTTAATTTATAGTTATTTATTGGGAAAGAATAGTATGTCAACCAATGTAAATACTCTTATAGAAGTATGTGTAGGGCTTCATTGCTCTATGAATGGTAGTTATGCTCTTTTAGAGGCTATTCGTTCTCATTATGACTTACAGATAGGTGTACCATCTGCTGATGGTATGCTGCTTAGAGAGATGGAGTGTATGCATGATTGCCATAATGCTGTGCCTGTACTTATTAATGGTATGGAATGTACAAAGTCGTCTTTTAAAAGTATTATAAAGTACATAGAAGCTGTACATGTAAGAAAAAGATGAAAGAATTTGTGTTGCATAGCCAAAATTGTATAAATAATATTAAGTTATACAAAGATAGTTTTGGGGATTATTTAATAAATGAAGTACTTGCTGAAAGTATATTAAAAGAGCTTTATAATTATCCTATTCTTACTAGAGATATTTTTCAGCATTCTTTATATGAAATCCTAACAGAAAATAATAGCAATAAAGAAAATAATATTCTAATAAATGCCTGTTCATTTGATTATTTAGTTTTTAAAGATAAGTTTCTAATAAAAAATAATCCTCATCTTATTTTAGATGGTTCTGTTTTTATAGCTAAAATACTTGGAATAAAAAATATAGATATAGTATTGAAAGACTATTATTTAGAAGAGAAAGATATATTATTGAAAGCTATTGTAGAATTTGAAGATTCAAAATTTGCAAATGAAATAAAAATTTCTCTATATGATGAAGAATTATATTATCAGGAAAACAAAATTAGAATAACTCCTTCTTATTTAGAGAATAAAAAATATGTATTTGATTTAGAAACCATAGCCCAATTTACATATTTAGCACATATAGGAGATTTAAGTTTCAAAAATTATGGTTCTTCAAATATTAAAGGAACTTATATATTGTCTTTGTCTGGGGATATTATATATCCTAACATATATGAATTTGAGATAGGAAAACCATTTAAAGATATAGTAAAAGCTGCCGGAAATTTCGATAAAGATTATAGTATAAAATGTGTATTTACTAATGGTTTTTTAAATCCGCCTATGGATATTGATACTTTTTTAAAAATGAACTTGGATTATGATATTACACTTGGAAACGGAGGCATATGTTTTATACGTGAAGACAGATGCATAATAAGAGTTGTATTAAAAATAGTTAAATTTGCTAAAACTATATCATGTAAAAAATGCATGCCTTGTAATTATGGTTTTGATTTATGCGAATATTATATTAATAGAATACTTTTAGGGAAATCTATTTTCAGTGATTATTCAAATTTGAAAGATACTGTTAATATGATATATAATTTAGCATCTTGTTTATATATAAAATCTTTGGCTTATTGTATATTATCAACTATAGAAATGTTTAAAGATGAATTTCTTTATGCCGTAGAAAATAAGATAACCTTATATAGTTTTATATAAAAAATCATTATTTGAGAGATTTTATTATGATAATAAAATTCACTGTAGATGGTAAAACAGTTTCCGCCCAAAGAGGATATACAATATTGCAAGCCTTATCATATGTAAATATTGATATACCTCATTTATGCTCATACAAAATGAACAGTACAAGTACTTTTGATAAAGAAGATAATTTGCTAAGATGCAGATTATGTGCTGTTAAAGTTAAGAAAAAAAATGAGGAAACTTATAATATAAAATATGCCTGTGATGAAATAGTAGAAAACGGCATGAGTGTTCTAAATAATGATGAAGATATAATAAAATATAGAATAGCGTTATTAAATGCTATACTTTATATGCATAAACCTATATGTGAAAGCTGTAATGCTGATTATATTTGCAAATTAAAAAAATATTTAGATATTTATAATGTTTCTATAGAACCTTCAAATGATGCCTCTAATGATAATAATGTAGAAGATATAAAAAAAATTGTAAAAGAAATAAATTTACCTAAATATATTAAAGCAGATTATGAAAGATGTATTAATTGCGGAATATGTGAAGATTATAAAACTATAAATGGATATTCTTCTATGATAGTTGATTTTTGTCCTACACATGTATTTTCTACAGAGAGGGCTATAGACGATAAAATTAAAGAAGATATAAGTAAAACTAAAAGTATAAGAAGTTTTTGTATAGGATGCAATTATTTATGCGATGCAGATTATGTATATATTAGCAGTAGTATAAAAGATATTAATTCTCCTTCAAAAAAGAAATATGCTTTATGTGATTATGGCAGAAAAATGGATTACTATTCCAATAATACATTTGAATTACCTTTAAATAATGGAATTCAATGCGATTTTAAAAATGCAAAAAATATGTATTATGAATTTATGTCGAATATAGATGTTAATTCATGTTTAGCTATATATTCAAGCATGTACCCAATAGAAGATATAAATGCTTTTGATGAACTTATTTATTCTACAGGTATAATAAATACTGTAATAAAAAAAAATACAATGTCTACTAATTCAGAAGTTATAAGAGATAATTATACGAATATTAATAATCATTCTATTAAAGAATTAAAAAATAAAGAATATAATTATAATTTTGATTTTAATGATAATAATTTTAATAAATTCATAATACTTGGAGATGCCATTGATGATATTAATGATGAAATAATATCTTTTTCCAAGAAAAATAAAGGAAATTATATAGTATTTAGTCCATGTTTTTCTGTATTGTCTTATAATGCATATTTAGCCTTTCCTATATCTGGTCTTGGAGAGTTCAGTGGACATTATATAGATAAACATGGTAAGAAAAAAGAAATGTCATCTTTTTTGAAAAGTAATAAAAACAGATTAAATTTAAGAGATTTGTTAAAATATTTGTATTTATGAAAATTTTGTTCTATACTATATATTAGGAGGTTTACTGATATATTAGCTTAAATTTTATTTTGTTTTTATTATATAAAAGGAGATTTTTTATGGCAAAAACAAGGGCTGATATACTCCATAATGATAAAAATTACGATATCATTATTGTAGGCGGAGGTGTTATAGGTGCAACAATAGCATTAAAGACATCACGTGTAGGAATTTCAACTCTTCTTTTAGAAAAACATGACTTTTCTTATGGTGCTTCTTCCCGTACCTCAAAGATGCTTTCAGGCGGATTTAATGATATGAACAGCAGAAATATAATATCTACTGCTTTTAAAGTGAAGGAAAGAAATAATCTAATGTATAAAAGCTCTTTCGATTCATTTGGGATCATTAATCCTATATATGATCATGGCGGAAGTGGTATATTTAGGGAAGAAATAAAAGCTTCATTGTATGATATTTTATCTTTGTTTGGAAAAACTAAAAGGCATGTATCCCATAGTAGAAATGCAACATTAGAATGTTTGCCTGATTTAATAAATAATGATGTAATAGCTTCTATAGAATATTATGAAGGTTTATTAGATGATTCTAGATATGTAATGGAAATACTTTTAAAGGCTGAGAGTTATGGTGCTGATATATTAAATTATGCTGAGGTAAAAGCTTTTGAATATAATCAAAAAGAAATACAAAGTGTTATATTCAGCGATAATATTACTAGAAAAATTTATAGTGCTTCAGCTAAGACAATATTAATAGCAGCAGGAGCTTGGGGAAACAGTATAAGTTCTTTAGTTCCAAACGGATATTTTGAGAATAGGGTTTCTTATGTTAAAGGTACTCATTTAGTTATTAACAGCGATTCTATTCATATTAATAAGGCCGTTGTACTTCCTAAAATAAAATCAAGACCCAATATATTTTTAATGCGTTGGAAAAATGCCACTATAATAGGACCTACAATAAAAAAATATAATTCTGATTTAGACTGTATATATTCAACCAGTGATGAGGCAGAATATTTGCTTGATGTTTATAATACATATTTTAGTTCTATAGTTAATAAGAATCATATAGTAACAACTCAATCTGGGATGATGCCTGTAAACCCATCAAATATAAAAATACATGCACATCCTAATTACAGACTATTTATGGTTGAAGGAGGAAATTTCACTACATCATCTTTGGTTGCTATTAAGGCTTTAATAAAGATGTATGGAAAACCTTATAAATGGTTTAGTAATCAAAAAATAATGACAAATAAATTAGAAAAGAATATTGAATGGGTATTAAATGAAGGTATGGTGAAATTCTTAATAGATTATTATGGTTCTGTTGATTTAGTTTTGAGGCTTAATGATTTTTGTAAGGATGACTCTTCTTTGCTTGTTGAAGTTGGACTCGATTATAGAATCAATAGAGGATTAATAAAATATTTTATAGAAGTTGAACATGCTTTGCATTTAGATGATATTATGATGAGAAGATTAAGATTTATTCTAACTGAGAATGACTGCGGAACATTGATTGCAGAGCATATTGCAGAAGAGATGGCTAATGTTTTAGGATGGAATAAAGAAAAGGTTGAATGGGAAATAAAGAGATACAGAACAGAAATAAAAAGAGCTAGAATTTCATTATTTTAATATATAAAAGAGCAGGACTATAAATATTAAGTTCTGCTCTTTTTATAATTATATTAAATCTTTAAAACCTTTTAATATATTAAGTCCAGTGCTTCCGCTTTTTTCCGGATGAAATTGTATTCCATATACATTATCATTTTTTACTACAGCTGGTATATTTATTTCATATTCACTGTCTGCGATTATGCTTTCTTCACAGTTTTTTCCATAATAAGAATGTACAAAATATACATATTCCATATTGTTAATATATTTAAATATTTTATCTTCTTTTTTTATATTTAGATTATTCCAACCCATATGTGGAACTTTTAAATCTTTATTTTTTAAATCTTTAACTATAGGGCATATACTTCCTTTTATTAATCCAAGTCCATTATATTCTCCGTATTCATAGCTTTTATCAAAGAACATCTGCATACCCAAACATATACCTAGAATTAATTTTCCTTTTTTGGCTTCCTCTATTATAGTATTTTTGAGTATTCCGTTATTTATTTTTTCTAATTTTGCTATAGCATCTCTGAAAGCACCTACTCCCGGTAATATAATTGCATCAGCATTCTTTATGATTTTTTCATCATCTGTAAGCTTTGTATCTATTCCTACATAATCAAGAGATGACATTAAAGAAAATAAATTGCCTACTCCGTAATCTATTATAGCTGTCATATTAATATCCTAGTTATTGATTAATAAAAATTATTTAGGTTATTATACTGAAATAAAATATAAAAGTCAAAATACTATTGATTATTTTCAATCATTCCCTTTGTAGATAATACTTCATTTTTATATTTTTCATCTATTTCGCAGGCTTGAGATAAAGCACGTGCTACGCCTTTAAAAATGGATTCTATTATATGATGGGTATTTTCACCATGAAAAGTTTTTATATGCAAAGTTATATTCATAGAATTTGTAAATGCAGTAAAAAATTCTTTTACAAGTTCTGTATCGAAATCTCCTACTTTTTCATGTTTTAAATCGCTGTCAAAAACTAAATGGCTTCTTCCGCATATATCAACTGCTACCAATGTTAAAGCCTCACACATGGGCATACAGAAATTACCGTATCTTTTTATTCCCTTCATATCTCCCAAAGCTTCAAAGAAACATTTTCCCAAAACTATACCTACATCTTCAACTGAATGATGATAATCAACATCTATATCGCCAATACATTCTGTATTTAAATCGAATCTTCCATGACGTGCAAATAAATCAAGCATATGATTAAAAAATCCAATATTAGTGTTATTAGTGTATTTACCAGTTCCATCTATATTTAATTGTATTTTTATTTTTGTCTCATTAGTGTTTCTTTCTATAGCTGAAGTTCTCATATTTTTTAATCTCCTAAATATTATTTTATATTATAATAATAATGCTTTTAATTTTTTTCAATATCTTTAAAAAACTTTTATAGATTTGATATATAATTATTATATAGGAGTTAATTATGGGGACTTTAGAAAATTTTAATGTTCATAATTTAAATGATTCTAATAATAAGATGACTAAAGAGCAGGTGAGGGATAAAGTTCATAAAGATAAAAATATAGAAAATGCTATTAAAAATGGAGTTGAAAATTATTTAGATTCTATAATGAAGCAGTTATATTCAGATACAGCAAATTCTGAGTATGAATATTTAAGCGAATATACTCTTATTACAACAGAAATTTTTGAAGATGGTTATGTTATTTCTGATGTTCATATAGATGTTAATATGATTATATATGATTATTCAAGTAAAAATGACGGAAAAATGGAAAGATATATAGCTTTGAATAATAATTACTTAATGGGACTTAATTTAAAATTTAAATTAAAAAACATAAATGATGATATAGAAGATATTGAAGTTAGATACTTTAATATATATGGCTTCACAGATAATTTAAAAAAATAAGCTGATAACTTATTATAGTTACCAGCCTTTTATAAGTAATAAAATATTAAGATTTGTTTTTTTTCTTTAAAGCGAGTATAGAAATAAACTCAAAAGCTATATTAGCAGCTAAATAAGAAGTGATTTCAGAACTATCATAACAAGGAGCAACCTCAACTATATCAAATCCAACATAATTAACATTAGATAAAGCTCTAATCATAGTTAAAGTTTCATAAGAAGTAAATCCGCCAACTTCAGGAGTTCCAGTTCCAGGAGCATAAGCAGGATCAACAAAGTCTATATCAAATGTTAAGAAAGTTTTATTATTTCCAACTCTGTTTAATATTTCTTCATTTAGTTTTTCAAAACCCATTTCTCTTACTTTATGTGCAGGTATAAGTTTTAAACCAAGCTCAGCAGCTTTTTTAAACTCATCAGGATCATATAAAGAACCACGCATTCCTATTTGTATAGATTTATTAGGATCTATTAAATTTTCTTCAATAGCACGTCTGAAAGGTGTTCCATGATTATATTTCTGTCCGAATACCAAATCATTTATATCAGCATGTGAATCAAAATGTATTAATGATACAGGGCCATGTTTTTTAGCTATGGATCTTAATTCTGCTAATGTTATACAATGATCTCCTCCAAATGAAATTGGTATAACATCATTCTTTAATATTTCATCCATTTCGGATTCTATATTTTTGTAAGTTTCTAAAATATATCCCGGAATTATATTAATATCTCCGTAATCAGCACCATTTAATTCTTTTAATACATTAACTTCAAATATAACATTATTAGGCTTAATCATTGCTGATATTTGTCTAATAGCACTAGGTCCGAATCTTGCACCGGTTCTATATGAACAAGCTGTATCAAATGGTATGCCTACTATAGCAAAATCCAAACTGGATAAATCTGAAACTTTAGGAAGTCTCATAAAATTTCCTGTATTACAGAATCTAGGTGAGCTTAATGCACTTAATGGTTTATTTTCCATAAAAATATCCTTAAAAAGAAAATTGATTATAAAACAAATTATATTATAAAATATATTTTGTCAATTATATATTTATGGAAATAAATCTGCATGCTCTTTCTGCTGCATCTTCTATTAAAGTTTTGGCATTATTAATAGCTTCTTCAATTGTAATAGACTTTTTAAATACAGGCATTATAGAACGTATGCCAAATTCATATACTTCTTCAGCATTTTCCAACATAGAGCCAACTACAGCAATTACAGGTATATTATTAGCTCTTCTAGCTACACCTACAGGAACTTTTCCTTCCTTAGTTTGCCCGTCAATAGCTCCTTCTCCTGTTATAATTAATGAAGCTTCTTTTATTTCATTTTCAAAATCTATTATATCAAGTACAGCATCTATTCCTCTTTTTAACTCAGCATTGCAGAATGCAACCAATCCTCCTCCAAGTCCTCCTGCAGCACCGGCTCCTTCCAAATAATCTATTTCTTTGTTAAATTTAGTTTTCACAATTTTTGCTATGTTCTTAAGTCCGTTATCAAGTATATCAAAACTTTCTTCGGTAACACCTTTCTGCTTACCATATACTGCTGTAGCTCCGTTTTCTCCATAAAGCGGATTTTTAACATCGCATGCCACGCTTATTTTTATATCGAATATTCTTTTATCTACATTACTGTCATCTATATCAGCAACTTTTATCATATTTTCAGCAATAGCTTCAAGTTCATTATTATCTTTATCTAAAAACTTATATCCTAATGCATTAGCCATACCTATGCCGCAGTCATTAGTAGCACTTCCTCCAATACCTATTAATATTTCTTTTATATTATTATTCAAAGCATCTTTTATAAGCTCTCCAGTTCCATATGTAGAATATTTCAAAGGATTTCTTTTTTTATCATCAACTAAAGTAATTCCGGATGCTTCTGCCATTTCTATTACAGCTTTATCTTTATTAATAAGACCATATTTTGCTTCTATTACTTTACCTTCTGGGTTTTTTACATTAACTTTTTTTGTATTACCGCCTGCAGCATAAAGTATAGAATCAACTGTTCCTTCGCCTCCGTCAGCAACTGGTATTTTTTTTATTTTTGCATCTTTAAATACCTTTAATACTCCTTTTTCTATACAATTGCATACTTCTAAACTGCTTGCACTTCCCTTGAAAGAATCTGGTATTATTATTATTTTTTTCATTATATTATCATCCTAATAATTAATTATTCACATTGTAATTGTGATAAAATATTTTTATAATATTCAAAATTTTGTTCAATATTATCCGTTGCTGCTGTAATAGTTTGTATAACCAATCTATTTGAATTTTTTCCGAAAGTAGACAGCTGTAATGAATCGAAAGTTTCATTATCCTTTAATATTCTAAAAATACTATGATTGGCCGTTACTCTTGACCATATTAAATAAGCATTATCATTTAATTTTTCTAATTCTATTATTTTATAAGAGTCCATTTTATATTTTTTATTTTTTATATTGAATTGATTTTGAAATTCGTTTATATAATCGGCAACTGAATTTATTTCTTTACTTTTTATCCATCTCAATGTCATACTAGTATCAGTTTTTTTGGTATTTGAAATTGAAGAGGCATCTATTTTTACAAAGCCATTTTCAAATTTAAATGGTATTTGATTATTAATAAATATTTGCCAATTATTTGGGTGAAGTATTGTTATGCCGTATACACTAAAAACAGATGTATTTTCTATTGTGTTATTTCTTTCAATAATGTTTTCCATAGTTATTTGCCAATTTATATTAAACAGATGCAATTTTTATTTTAATTGCATCTGTTTTTTTATTTATATATTTTATTTATTATTTACCATATTTGATATAGAATCTTCCATAACAGAAGAAGTTTCAGCACCAGAATATATTATAGAGTCTATTCTAGTATGGAATTTTGCTACTACTTCCTGAGGACATTTTGTAACAAGACTTACTAATACAAACAATATAGAATTAACTACTAATGCCCATATAAGAGCTGAGAAACCCAAAGGAGGAGCTACAAAGAAAGTAAACACTATAGCTGTTATTAATCCTGCTATAGTACCGATTATAGCACCTTCTTTTGTACTTCTTTTCCAGAATAATCCGCCTATAGTTTCAGGCAATATCTGAGCAAAAAATGGTGATGACAATTTATATGCATAATCTGTAATTGAAGCAGGTCTTATAGCTACTATTACCAAAGTTATTATCATCAAGCAGAATAATACTATTCTTCCGAATGTTACAACGTCTTTTGAAGAAGAAGCTGCATCATTTTTAAATTTATGTAAATAAATATCTCTTGAAGCTATAGCAGATGCTGACAATAATAGAGAGTCCGCAGTAGATACACCAAAAGCAAACAAACATAATAAAGAAATAAATGCTACTATAGGAGGTGCATACTGTGTTGATAATACAGCAACTACATTATCTGGTTTAGGGAAATTAGGTCCCAATATAGCTGGAGCCAATATAGCACCTATTAATACTATAGGAGTATAAACTAAAACATAAGATATAGGCATAGCCCAAGACATTTGTCTAAAATTATCTTTATTTGCTGCTACGAATGTTCTCATAAATATATGAGGCCATACTACAGTTGCTATAGCTCCTGTAAGTGCATTACCTATCATTCCTTTCCAGTCAAATGCTCCTCTAGGTCCAGGCATAGATAAAATAGGAGCAGTTTCAGGATTCTGCATTATTATTTCTACAGCTTGAGCAAATCCTCCATCTGGGAAATGTTTAATAGTAAGATATGAAATTAATACTATTAAAGTACCGAATCCAAGTATCATGTGGAATGTATCCATCCAAGCTACTCCTCCCATACCGCCACCGATAATGTGAAGAGATACAACTATAGTTCCAACAGCAACAGCTATAACATAAGGAACTAAACTATTAGTTGTTACTACTACTGCATCACCTATAGCTATAAGCTGCATAGCAACATAAGGAACAATGAATATGATTAATACTAAAGCTATTAAAATTCCGTAAAATTCAGAATAGAATCTTGATCTTAAGAAATCAACAGGTGTACTAAATCCATATTCTTTACCTAATAACCATAATCTATAACCTAGTATTACAAACATCAAACCAGCAACCATACCGCCTGTATTAGAATAGAATCCTATACCATCCTTATAAATACCTGCAGGCGCACCGTAAAATGCTAAAGCAGAAAATACGGATATAGATGTTGTACACAATAATATAAATGGATTTAAACCTCTATTGGCAGTAAAAAAACTTTCAGATGATTTACTTGTAGTTTTAAAAGTTTTAAATCCATGAAAAACTATAAATATAGAGTATATTAATATACCTATAGAAATGAGAACTGAATTTATCATAATATTATACTCCTAATCAACTATTTTTTTGAATAATCAACGTGTTTTTGTGTTTTGAAGAAAGCATTAAAATATAATCCCCATACTACAGATGCAGGCACTGGCAAAAATAATAAAACACAAAGCTGCAGCGGAAGCCATCCGAATAATATAGGATTTGGTATCATTGTTACTATTACATAATCAAATAAAAAGTAACATATATTAAATAATACAAACAATATTTTGATACTTTTTTTCATATTGTATATCCTCCATTTTTATTTATAGTCATAAAATCCTTTTCCAGTTTTTCTTCCCAAATCTCCAGCTTCTACTTTTTTTACTAGAAGAGGGCATGGTCTGAATTTAGAGTCTTTAAATCCGTCATATAAAGTATTCATAACAGAAAGAACAGTATCCAATCCAGCAAAATCAGCAAGTTCTAAAGGTCCCATAGGAAGATTAGCACCATATTTCATAGCATTATCAATATCTTTAGGTTCAACTCCCTCCATAACCAAAAACATAGCCTCATTCCACATTGGAACAAAAATTCTATTAACAATAAATCCTGGAAAATCTTTAGCAGTTACAGAAATTTTATTCAATTTATCTGATACATCTTTAACAAAATTAAATGTTTCTGATGATGTATTAATACCTGGAATAATCTCAACTAATTTCATTACCGGAGCTGGAATGAAAAAATGCATGCCTATTACTTTATCTGGTCTATTTGTTACAGAAGCTAAAGAAGTTATTGATAATGTAGAAGTATTAGAAGCTAATATGGTTTTTTTATCACATATTTTATCAAGCTCTTTAAATACTGATTTTTTTATCTCAATGTTTTCATTAACTGCCTCTATAACCAAATCGCTGTCTTTAGCATCTTCATAATTAACACTAATTTTTATTCTTGATAAAGTTTTATCTTTTTCTTCATTAGAGCATTTATTTTTTTCTACCATACGGATTAATTGTGATTCTATTTTCTTGTATGCATTTTCAACTAGTTCTTTTTTGATATCTATAAGAATGGTATTAAAACCGCTGTAAGCACATACTTGGGCTATACCGCTTCCCATTAGACCAGAACCTATTACAGTAATCACTTTTTCCATAATTTAAATTCTCCTTAAATTATTGAAGATTTCTAAATATAGCAGAAATTCCTTGACCTCCGCCTATACACATAGTAATCAAACCAAGTTTAGCATTTCTTCTTTTCATTTCATGCATCATTTTAACTGTTAATATACATCCAGTAGCTCCTACAGGGTGTCCATGTGATATAGCTCCACCATTAACATTTACTATGCTCTCATCCAATCCAAGATCTCTTATAACAGCTAAACTTTGAGATGCAAATGCTTCGTTTAATTCTACTAAATCCAAGTCTTTTACATCCATATTAAGTTTTTTTAATAATTTTTTAGTAGATAAAGCAGGTCCGAAACCCATTAATTCTGCTTCATTACCAGCAACAGCATATCCTACGAATTCCATTAAAGGTTTTGCACCTAATTCTTTAGCTTTTTCTTCTGTTGTCATAACTACAGCAGCAGCGCCATCATTAATACCTGAAGAGTTTCCTGCTGTTACAGAACCACCTGTTTTGAAAGCAGGTTTTAATTTAGCAAGTTTTTCTAAAGTAAGACCTCTTTTAGGATGTTCATCTGTATCTATAATAACAGTTTCTTTTTTGTTAACTACTTCTACTGGTATGATTTCTTCTTTGAACTTTCCTTCATCCTGCGCTTTTATCATTTTTTCTTGGCTTGATAATGCAAATTTATCCTGATCTTCTCTGCTTATATTATATTTATCAGCAACATTTTCTGCTGTCATACCATTATGATAAGGTCCTAAAGGCCAAGTTAATATATCCAATAAACCATCCTCTAATTGCTGATGTCCCATTCTGTATCCATTTCTTACATTAGTTACATAATAAGGAAGTCTGGACATATTTTCTGTACCGCATGCAACTACAACTTCAGAATTTCCTGTTAGAATTTCTAAAGAACCGTCTACTATAGCCTGTAAACCGCTTCCGCATTGCCTATTAACGCTGTATGCAGTTGTTTCTTTTTCTAATCCTGCTTTAAACATAGCAGCTCTTGCTATAAATCCGCTGTCAGCTATTTGACCTACATTACCAACTATAACTTCATCTACTTTTTCTTTTGCTATTTTAGCTCTATTAACAGCTTCTTTAATTACTATTCCGCCTAAATCTATTTGATTTATAGAGCTAAGTCCTCCCATAAATTCACCTATAGCAGTTCTTACACCGCTGATTAATACTATTTTTTTACTCATATAAAACTCCTTTATAATATCATTCCGCCGCTAACTTCTATTATCTGTCCGTTTATATAAGAAGCTTCATCGGAGGATAAAAATGCAACCATATTGCCTACATCTTCAGGTGTTCCAGCTCTTCCTGCAGGTATTTTGCTAATCATTATATCCCATACTTTTTCAGGAACAGAACGTGTCATGTCTGTTTCTATAAATCCAGGGCATATAGCATTGCAAGTTATTCCTTTTTTTGCTAATTCTCTAGCTGCAGTTTTTGTAACTCCAATAACACCAGCTTTTGATGCAGCATAGTTAGACTGACCAATATTACCTAGCCAGCTCATAGAAGAAATATTAATGATTCTGCCGTATTCTTTTTCTCTCATTATTTTAGCAGCTTCTCTTGTCATGTAGAAAGTTCCTGTTAAATTAACAGCTATTACATTATCCCATTGTTCATCAGTCATTTTATGAAGCATGCTGTCTTTATTAATTCCGGCATTATTAACAACTATATCAACTTTACCATATTCTTTAATTGTAGTTTGGAATATATTGTTTACATCTTCTAGCTTAGCAATATTACCTATAAGGCATAATGCTTCTCCGCCCTCTTTTTTTATTTCTTCTACGCATTCTTTGGCATTGTCAAGAATAACATCTGTAACTACAACTTTAGCTCCTTTTTCAGCAAGCTTTTTAGCAATTCCTTTACCTAATCCTCTTCCGGCACCTGTTACTATTGCAACTTTTCCGTCTAAAATTTTACTCATATATTTTTCTCCTTGATTATTTTTTCATTTTATCTTTTAAATTGAATTTACCCTTATTAAATAAATCCAAATCCATAGTTTTTAAATCTTTAGAAATAATAGGTTTGAAATCCATTTGATCTAATATATCTTTTTGTAAATCCATACCAGGGGCAATTTCTATAAGAACAACACCTTCTTTTACAACTTCAAATACAGCTCTCTCAGTTACAAAAACAACTTTCTGACCTTTTGCTCTTGCAATCTCGCCGTTAAAAGATATTTGACCTACATTGGCAACCATCTTTCTGATTTTTCCTTCTTTGACTATTGTTAATTTATTATTTTCAAATGAGTATTCACATTCAGAAGCAGTAAAAGTAGCACAGAATACAACTTTTTTAGCATTCTGTGTTATATCTATAAATCCGCCTGCACCTGTGCATCTGTCTCCCATTTTAGTAGAATTAACATTTCCATATTGGTCTAATTCCCCAGCCCCCATAAATGTAACATCCACTCCAGCACCATTATAATAATCCATTTGTTCATGGTGAGTTATCATAGCATATAAGTTTTTACCTATACCAAAATCTATTCCGCTTGCCTGAACTCCTCCGTATATTCCTGATTCAACTGTGATCATAATATCATCAGAAACACCTTCTTCATTACATATTTTTCCTACAACATCATTTGGTATTCCTGTTCCTAAATTTATTATATTGCCTTCAGCTATTTCCATACATGCTCTGCGTCCTATGAATTTTCTAACACTGAATTCTAAAGGCTCTATATTGCTTTGAGGGCTTCTTAATTGTCCTGAATATGAAGGGTCAAAATACCAAGATGAAGTTTGTCTATGATCTTCAAAAGGATTATCACAAACAACAACATAGTCTATGAACACACCAGGTACAGTAACACTTTTTGGATTTAATGTTCCTGTAGCAGCTACATTTTTAACTTGTGCTATAACTTTTCCTCCAAATCTTTTAGTAGCAAGTACAGCAGGCAATACTTCCAATTTCATTGCTTCTTCATCAGTAGTCAAATTACCCATTTCATCGCATACTGTTCCTCTTATTAAACAGTAATCTATAGGTATTGATTTATATAATATATATTCCTGATTATCTATCATTATGATTTCTGATGTATTTTCATCCAATTTTTTAGTTCTATCATTCATTTTTCCGCCTTCTATTCTAGGATCAACGAATGTTTTTAAACCTACTTTTGAAATTTTTCCTGGAAGTCCACAAGCCATACTTCTATAAAGCTGAGCTATTTGTCCTTGTGGCATACAAAAAGCCTCTACTTTATTATTTGCAATCATTTCCATCCATCTAGGTTGTAATCCCCAGTGAGAACCTATAATTCTTGTAACAAAACCCTCATGGGCAAAATGTTGTATACCATCTTTTCTGTCACTTTGTCCGCAAGAATGCAGTAAAGTAAGATTACTAGGATGTTTAGTTTCTAAAAATCTTTTTTCTAAAGCTTTAAGTACAGATTCAGAAGCACTTACTAATGTCATACCTACTGGACACACTGTTTTATTATCTTCAAATAATTCCGCGGCCTCTTGTGCTGTTATAAAATTGTTTTTTAGCATATCACTTTCCTTTTTATTCTGTTTTTTTATTATTAAAAAAATTTTTTATTGCATTTTTATCTATTTTTCCATTTATTGTTTTTGGCAAATCATTTACAAATTCAATCTCAACAGGAATTTTGTATTTTGCTAGATTATTTGCTAGTATATTGTGTAAATCTTCATAACTATAAGAATAACCGTCATTTAATTTCACCATAGCAACAGGAACTTCTCCATATTTTTCATCAATTTTAGCTACTACTGCAGTTTCTAATATTCCTTCTATTTTGTATATTTCATTTTCAACATCAAAACTGCATATCTTTTCACCGCCTCTATTAATCATATCTTTTTTTCTATCAACTACATACAAGTATCCGTCTTCATTCAAATATCCTATATCTCCAGTTTTAAGCCATCCATCTATTATATTGTTTGATTCTAAATTATAATAATTCTCCAATACAACAGATCCGCTTACGTATATTTCTCCCTTCTCTCCATATCCGCATTCTTTTCCTTCTTCGTCCATTATTTTTACATTGAATCCAGGTATAGGAATTCCAGATGATCCTATATATTTACTGTCAGCAGCTCCTATTGGAAAAATTGTTCCTGGAGATGATGTTTCTGTTAATCCATAAACTGTATGAAAATCTGCATGAGGAAGCCATTTTTTTATTGTTAAAATGTTTTTTGGTGCCATGTTGCTGCTTCCACATGCAAAACTTTTTAAACTTGGAAGATTAGGAAAATCATCTTTTATTTCTATCAAAAGAGAAAATACTGTAGGAGAGGCATGAATAAATGTTATATTGTTTTTTAATACACATTCTAATACCTCTTTAGCATTAAATGTCTTTTTCAAAAATAAAAGACCTCCTGCATATATAAATAATCCAAATAAAGCTATTATTCCTGTTATATGATAAATAGGAGTTGCTATGATTGAAATATCTTTATCATCAATATTTAAAATTCTTTTGTATGATATTATTGCATGTACTAGATTATAGTTTTTTAATAATACGGCTTTGCTTTTTGATGTTGTGCCTGATGTGAACATAATTATAGCATTTTCTTCTAATTTTCTTTCTTTATTATCAGCTATATTATTGAAATTCAAATTTGAAGAGTATATACTGCTGAAACCATAATTATTTGCTTCATTATCGCATTTTATTGTTTTTAGATTTTTTTCATTTCTAAAATAATCTATATATTTATTTCCGGCAACTACACATGCTATATCCAATTTACTGTATAATGATATTATTTCTGATTCTTTATATTTTGATGGAAATATAACGGCAATTGCAGATAATTTTGATATAGACATAAGTGTAATACAAAATTCTATAGAATTAGATATTAATATGCCTACTTTATCTCCTTTTTTTATTCCTATTTCTTTTTCTAAATAATATGCGAATTCATCTGTTAATTTTAATAAATTGCTATATGAATATTCTTTTTCATTGCTGTCTATAATAGCTAATTTATCTTTGAAAGATTTGGCACTTTCCAATAGAATATCATACATGCTGTTTGCTTCATCTTTGTATGTGTATATGTTTTTATCAGCAATTTTTATATATTCCATTCCTTTTTTGATATCATCATTCCAAAAAGATTTACCGCATATCATAGTAGAGCCTCGAATATATTATTAAATCGATTAGAATTCTAATTGATTTGTATATAATATAGTCAAAAAAAATATTCTTGTCAATAAAAATTAAAATTTTAAAAATTATTTTGACAATTTAATTATTTATTAGTATAATGAATTCATAATAATTTTGAGGAATTTTTATATATGGACAATAATAGTTTAAAGCTTGTGGTTGTTTTATCAAAAGCTCATAATGCATATATAAAAAAGGTTAAGGCAAATATAAAATCTTTAGGTTTTTCTGGAAGTGAATTTGGGGCTTTGGAATATTTATACAATAAAAAAAGTGTTGTGAGTGTACAAGAATTATCTGAGAAAATATTGCTTACAACAGCAACCACAGCATATACTATAGAGAAACTTATAAAAAGAGGATATATCTCCAAAAAAGAAGGTTCATTTGATAAGAGGTTTGTAGAGATTTCTTTAACTAAGTCTGGTAAAAAAATTATGCAAGAACTTTTTCCAATACATTCAAGCTTTTTAGAAAAATTAAATCCTTTGACAGAGAAAGAAAGTGAAGAGCTTATAGTTTTATTAAAGAAATTAGGTAAATCAAACAAATAAATTTTTATTAGTTTAAATATATTTTTTTATTAAATTTATTAGTATATAATATAGTTCTATATCATATTGCTCATAATAGTTTAGCATTGAATGTAGTATACTATCTGAAATGCATGAAAATAGATCTTCTATATTACATATCATTTTTTTTATGTTTTCTTCATTTAATTTTATTTCATTATCATCATAAAAATTTGGTGTTATATTTTTTACAATTGTTATCTTATTGTCATTTACAAAATTTTCTTTTAGAACATTTTCTATTATATTTTGATATGATATAAAATTATCTATATTGAAATTATCAAAACCTATATAGTTCTTTTTTTCTGTATTGGAGGAATATAAATTATATAAATCAGAATTTTCTATATTTTGAAATAAAAAATTTATAAAATGTTCTATGTCTTCCTTTTTTATTTTATTAAATGGAATATTATTGATAGATGATGATTTATAATAGATATTATAGTTATTATTAAGCATTGTTTCTTCTATAGCTTCATTATTAAATATTATGTCATTTTGTGATTCTGCTGTATCATTTGGAATCTTTTTATTTTTCTTTTCCTGTTTTAATAATTTTTTATATATATTCATATATTCATAATATTTATCTTTTTGTCCAATACTCATATACAGTTGTGCTATTGATTTATAGGGTTCTGCTTCATTATATTTTAAGTCTATAGATCTATTCAAATTAAATAAAGCTTTTTTATGATTTCCTATCTTGAAATATGAGTTGCCTAGCCATAATCTATTTAAATAATTATCTTTATCATTATTTAATTTTATTGATTTTTCTAAATATTTTATAGCTTCATCATATTCACTGTCTATATAATTAATATATCCAATCCAGTAAAATGCTAAGTAGTTATTATCATTATTATTTTTTTCATTTATATCTATAGATTCCAACAGATGATGTACGGCATTTTTATAGCTTTCTAATCTAGCATAACAAATTCCAAGGTATAAATGATTTAAATATTCATTGCTTTGAACTTCTGTAAGTCTTATAAAACATTCAGATGCTTTTTCTATATCTTTATATTCTATGGCAATATTTCTAGCTTTTTCAAAACATTCTTTTGATAATGAATCATCTTCTATAACTTGATATAATTCTCCTATAGTAAACCAAGTATCAAATTCATCATCTTTTAATCTTATAGATTCATTTAAATGATTTAATGCCTTATCGTATATTTGAAGCAGAAAATATGTTGATCCTGCATAGTATCTTATAAGATAATCATCATCTTTTAATGATATAGATTTCTCCAAATGCATAATAGCGGTATCATAATTTTTTAGTTTTATGTGACAGTATCCAAGATATCCGTACACTAGATAATCTTCTGAACCTAATGACATAGATAAATATATTAAAGCATTATTATAATCGTTTTTCTTGGCATAACTAATACCTAGCCATAATGTATAATATTTGTTTGATGAATCTAAATTATAAGCATCTACAAAACATTCCAAAGCCTCTTTATATGAATGAAATACATCATAGCATCTTCCCATATAGTATTTATATATAGCTTTGTTTCTAGGATTTTTTTCTAAATATAGTACCTTTGTAAAATTCATCATTGCAATATCATATTTTTGCAATTTATAGCTGCAGTATCCCGCTTTGAATATGGCCTCTATATTATTAGAATCGATATTATCTAATACATTATTGCATAAGGTAAATGCATCATCATAATTTTTATCATTTATATATTCATCTATTTCTTGAAGATATCTGTTTATATTTTTCATAATCCACTTATTATAAATGATTATTAAGAAATTTAAACCTATAAAATTTTATCGTTTTTTATAATATACAATTTTTTATTGAAATTACAACCATATTGTATGTTTTATAAATAGATTAAAATAATTTTTACAAAATGTTATATTTTAAGCATAGTAAAAAATAATGAATAATCTAACATTTTTGAAGTATTTATGTACTAGTAAAAGAAATTTATTATTTTTAGCCATAGACTAACTTAAAAGTAATAACTATATAAAAAAATTAAAAAGGATAATTAAATGGACAATATAAATTTTGATATACAAAGCACTAAAGATAATTACTTCAAAAGTTCAGAAGAAGCATATATAAAACCTCCAAAGAAAATACCTTTCTTTTTAAAACTTCCTATGTGGATAGCAAAAAAGAAAGTGAAAAAAGATTTACAGCTTCCAAAGATTTTGGCTTGGAATCCTAAAACTGCAATAAGTTCAGGTGTAATGGAGGCACTCATAATTCATGATGATAAAGAAGTACATAAAAGGCTATTGAAACTCATAAGGATACAAATTTCAATAGATGTTGCATGTCCGTTTTGTATAGATATGAATAGTTTTGAATATGATAAAGACAGTGTAACAGAAGAAGAAATAAAATATTTACAAAATAAGGATATAGATTTCTGCCCGACTATGTCAAATAAGGAAAAGATTGCTTTAAAATATATTTCAGCCATAACAAAAACGCCTGTAATAATATCCGAAGAATTAATCACAGAAGTAAAAAAAGAGTATTCAGAGCGTGCAATATTAATATTAGCTTCTACTGCGGCACAGGTTAATTATTGGGCAAGGCTTATAAGGTCTTTGGGAGTTCCTACTGCAGGGTTTACAAATATATGTAAAATTAATAAATAAAGCATAAAAATATTGACTGCAAATTAGAAATTTACTATACTTAACATATTATATCAAAGGTTTTTATATATGAGTAATGTAGAGCAAATTTATATATTAGGAAATGAAAAAAATAAGTATTATTTAAAAAATTATTCCTTTTATATTCCAAACTATCAAAGAGGATATAAATGGAGTAAAAAGAACATAGAAGATTTACTTAATGATATTAATTCTATAGGTAAAGATAATAAAAAAGATTATTGTCTGCATAATTTAACTATCATAGAAATTAATAAAGAACATTCTTTGTATAATTTAACAGTTGAAAACGAAGATAAAAATGAAAATAAATATGAAGTAGTTGACGGACAGCAAAGACTTACAACAATATACCTGCTTTTGAAATATTTAGGTTCCGAAGAAATATATAATTTAGATTATCAAATAAGAGAAGAAACAAAACATTTCATTAATAATAAGCTAGAAACAATTATTAATGATATATCTAATTATGATAGTTGTATAGCTATTTTTAATAGTGTAAAAGATACGGAAATAGATATAAAAAAAGAAGATGATGCAATTGAAAAAAGCTCATATAATAAACAGGATATTTACTTTATTTGCGATGCCTTATTTTGTATGCATCAATGGTTTACAGATAATACAGATAATGAAATATATGATAATCTTCAAAATGTATATTTCTATAAGCATGAATTAACAGGTATTAAAGGTGAAACTGTATTTGCCAACTTAAACAGCGGAAGAGTGCCTCTCACAGATATAGAATTAATAAAAGCTGATTTGATAATAAATATAAGTGAAGAAAAAAATAAATCATTAAAAAATGACATACTTTTAAATGAAATAAGAAGCAATATAGGAAGATTATGGGACGAAATGGAAAGTTTTTTAGCTCAAGATGAAGTATGGTATTGGATAGCTGCAAATAATAAAATTGCAAATAAATTATCTTTATTATTTGATTTAATAAATATAAAAACTTTTAGCGACTATAAAAAATGTATTAAAGAAAATAATAAAACAAGTAATGATATACTAAATAAAATAAAAGATTATTATTACACTATAAAAGATTGGTATTATGATAATGACATGTATCATTTGGTTGGTATTGCTGTAAATATAGGCTTATCAATTAATAGATTATTTGAAATAATAGTAGACAGCAAAGATAAATTAAAAAATAAAAAGGAATTGAAAAATGAAATCATTCAGTCAATTATCGAAGAATTAAAAATATATGATACTGATTCTATTAAAATAAAAGAAACTCAATACGAAAAATTAAGTTACCAAAATAATAGTAAAGATATAGAAAAAATAATGCTTTTATTAAATTGTTTGGAAGGTTATAATTTTAATAATAAAACATTCAATAAAGGATTCAGATACAGATTCGATTTGCATAATAAAGAACAGTGGTCTATAGAGCATATATTCCCTCAAAATGCTACAAAAGAAAATTATAAATCATATATTTTAGATTTAATATGTTTGTTTGAAGAAAATAAAGAAGAAAATAAAGAAGAATTAAAAAATATTTGTGGTATATTAGGTATTGTCAATAATAATAATGAAAATATAGAGGAACTAAAAAATTTAATTATAGAAAAACTTAAAAAAACTATTGATGAAAAAAAAGAGAATGATGATGAAAAAGAATACATTGATATTAATAAAATTAATGAAATTAATAAAATTAGTAATAATATAGTATTTGATATACAAAAAATAGGCAATTTAGCTTTACTTTCAAAAAATATAAACTCATCTTTGCAAAATTATATTTTTGAAGAAAAGAGAACTATATTGCTAAAAAAAATATCTGAAGAAAATATTTTTGTTCCGCCTTTAACTTTAAAAATATTCTCTAAAAATTTTGACGGATCAGAGAGAACAAAAGCATATTGGACTCCTAATGATTTTGAGGCATATCTTGAATATCAAAAAAATAAATTAGAACAATTATTAGATTTATAAAAATAAGTAAGGACAAAAAATGAAATTAAGCGAATTATTAAAAAATGAATTAATAATACCAGAAATACAAAGAGATTATGTTTGGGGCAATAATGAAATAGTATTGAGAAGGTTTTTAAAAAATATATTTAATAATATTATTAATGAAAGAAAATAAAAAAGTATTAGATATAGGATTTTTTTACGCATATAAAGTTTATCAAAATGAAAAAATATATGCTCTTATAGACGGACAGCAGAGAATAACTACATTAGTATTACTTTATTGGTATTTAGGTATAGGTAAAGATTATATAAAAAAGTTTAAATTCAAAGTAAGAGAAAACTGCAATAATTTTTTAGAAAAACTACTTGAAGAAAATATATCAAATATAGAAGCAATAAATGGAGGAAGCATATCTGAAAAAATAAAAAACTGTATATGGTACTTAAGTATATGGGATAATGACCCTACAGTAAAATCAATGCTTAAAGCTCTTGATATTATAGAGAATGAATTTAATAAAATTACAGAAAATAAAGAATATATAAAAAATAATATAGAAAATAAGATTATTTTTACATGTATTACTAATGATGACAGAGGACTTGAAAAAGAATATATATTATTAAATGACAGAGGAGTAGTACTTGAGGAATCAGAAAAATTGAAAGCTATATTAGTTGAAAATATGAAAAATGAAAATGAAAAATATAAATATCTTAAAAAATGGGAAAAGGATTGGCAGGATATTTTATGGGAATGTAAAGGAGATAATGTTTATAATACAGATAATATTTGGAATGCTGTTTTATACTGGGCTAGAGATATTTTTGTAATAGAAAACAATATTTACAAAGAAAAGGATAATAATATAAATAAAAAAAATGATGATAATAAGAAAATAAATTTTGATTTTGATTTAATGAATATCAAAGGAAAGAATGATAAAGGAGAGAATTATAAAGATATATTATTAAAAATATTTGATTGGATTATTCCAGCATTAAAAATAATTAATAAAAATGAAAATAAGGATTTATTTCAAAAAAAATGTCAATTTGATTATGAAAATAAAGTCATTGATATAGATACAATAATTGCAGGAGGTGAGAAAGAAAGTTATAAATTGGGTAATGGACAAAGAGCTTTATTTTACGGATTATTATATTTAGTAAAAAGTAAATATAATATAGAAAATGTTGAAAGTATTAATAGTATTGAAGATAAATACTTAAAAATAAATGAAAATGATGAAATTTTAGAAAAAACAAGAGTATTTAGAAATTTAATACAAAATTCTGATATTAATTCTAATAATTTACAAAATGTATTAGAATCATTAAAAGTATTGTCTAACTTTGGCAAAACAATATCTGATTTTCCTAACGAATTATTAAACAACAATAAAGAAATTACTTATATAAATAATGAACAAAGATACGAAGAAGCTTTGAAACTAGAGATTTTCAAACTAGAGATTTTCAAACAATATCCTAAACATAAAGATACTATATTGAAAATTGAAAATGACGTTTTATTTAAAGGAAGAATTAAAAATATATTTTTGCTAGCATATTCAGAAAATTCAGAAAATAATAAAAAGTTTATTAATAATTACAACCTTCAAACAAAATTTTTTAAAGAAATATTTTTTGATAAAAAAGAGGATAAATTAAAATTAAAAGGAAATATAATTTGTGAAACAAAATTAAACTTATTTGATAATTTACTAAAACAGTATAGAGAAATATATGATATAAAAAATCAAATATGGGGTGAACTTTTATTAGATGAAAATATATATATTTATGATGAACATATGCATATGGTAAAACTTGAAGTACAAGAAGATTGCGGATTTTTATATTTGGTATATCTATATCATATATATTATATAAATAATAAAAGTAATGAAACACTTACTATAGATAATTTCTTGCATGATAATAGAAAAAATAATTTAGATGCTATGATTGGAGAATTAAAAGACATAAATAAAATAAAAGATATTGAATCTCCAATAAAACAATTATATATAATATATTTATTATATGATATGAAGAAAGAATGTCTTTTTCAAAGATACACTAAACATTTTGGTGTACTAGAAGGTAGCGAAGGGTATTACGCTATTCCAGAAGATAAAAAAGGAGAAAAAGATAAGTCTCCATTTAATAACAAATTTCTTTTCCAAACTTATAATATATGTTGGAATGTTAGAGGGGCACAGCCTTATATTAAATTTTACGATGAATTTATAAATGATGAATATTTATTAGAATTAATAAATATATAAATAACAATGAACATAGAAGTTAAAGTAACAGCGGGAGCTAAATCCAACAGTTTTAAATTCGAGAATGGGGCCTATTCCATTCGTATTATGGCTAAGGCTATAGACGGTAAAGCTAATAAGGCTATAATTGATTTTTTGGCTGATGAACTTAATATCAAAAAAAGAGATGTTGAAATATTAAAGGGCGAGAAAAGCAGCAAAAAACTTATTTCTATTAATATAGATGAGAAAAATCTTCAAAAATATTTTAATAAATAGTTAATTTTTTAAATTGCTATTGATTTTTTATATTAATTCTATATATTAATATCATAATAAATCAGGGGACTATATATGGCTAATAAATTTATATGTTTTTTAGCATTGTTTATCATCATTTCATGCGGTAATAATACTAATACATCATCAAAAAATAAAAATACTTCAGATATGGAAGAATCAAAATTTTATCTTCTTACCGGAAATATATCAGGTGAAGAAGCATCAATGTATTTATATGTTAATGAAAAAAAGAATACTATAAGCGGATATTATTATACAAAAAATAAAAAAGCAATGATTACTGGAAAAATAAATAATAAAAAAATTAATTTACAAGAGATTGATCAAAATAATAATATACATGCCAATATAGTTGGGGGTTTAGATGAAAATATAAATTTTAATGCTGAGATAAGATATGAAGAGGTTAATGAAGTTAAGGATATGGAATTTTCTTTAAATAGAAATATTCCAGTATATTATGCTGATATAGTTGATTATTATAAAAATGACAATATAGGAAATGCTATATTTTCATATCATAAAACTTTGCTTTTATTTACTAAAAACAATGAGATTAGCTCAATGGATATGGAATCTTCTTTAAATTATGCTAAAGAAGAATGTGAAAATTATTATAATGAATGGAAAACTCTTATAGCTGATGGTGTTAATTCTAATGCTTCCTATGAAATAGATTATACTGTAAATGTTGGTTATATAGACAATAGAGTAATAGCACTTGATAATTATTCTTATGTATATACTGCAGGAGCACATGGGGAAAAAGCAAATATTCAGGAAGTATTTTCTTTAGAGAGTTCAAACTTAATTACAATAAGAGATTTAATTTCAGATTTTAATAATAATGATTTAATATCTGTAATGAGAGATAAAATACTTAAAACAGGAAGTACAAAAGAAGATTATTTCAATTTTGATGATATAACGTTAGAAAACTCTACATTTAGAATACTCCCTAATTCTATTAATTTTATATGGCAAACTTATGATATAGCACCTTATTCTACAGGTGTAACCGAGATAAGTTTTAGTTTTGATGAGCTAAAGCCTTATGTAAGAGAAGATTCTCCATTGTATTATTTGTTTTTATAAATTGATATAACAATTTTTATAACTATAATTTATCAATTGATTATAGCTATAAAAATTGTTATTAATGTTTTTTTGATTATTGAAATATAATAATTATTTTTATACTTAATAACTATTCATTTTTATTGAATTCTAAATCTTTTAATTCTCTTAATTTTGGAAGGTCATCCAAACTGTTTATACCAAAATGCATAAGGAATTTATCTGTTGTACCATAAGTTTGTCTTTTATCCAAATAATTTTTTCTTCCTTTCCAAGCAATAAAACCGTCTTCCATAAGAGCTTTTAAATGATATCCGCTGTCGCTTTGTCTTATATCATCTATTTCTGCTTTAGTTAGAGGTTGTTTATATGCTATGATTGACAATGTCTGAAGCATTGCTTTAGATATTTTTTTCTTACGTTTTTTATCATAAATAGCAGATAAAGTACCGAAAGTTGAAGGTATTATAGTCATAATAATAGAATTTCCAACTTCAAGAATTTCTATAGCACTTCCTGCATTTCTATATTTGTTATTTATATTTTCTATATAATTTCTTATATCAGAATTTTCACATTTAAAAAGATTTCTTAATCTAGCTATATCTATACTTCCTTCTACATATATTACAGCTTCCATAACTTTTTCAAGTTCTTCTTTATTTGATAAAATAGCTTCATCTATTTCTAAAGTACTTTTTTCAGCTGTATTAACTTCTTTCTCTTCAGTTTCAACATTTTCTGCAGTTTCTTTTATATCATCCATAATATTAATCAAAATCCTTTTTTATTTTATATTTGTTATTATAACATATATAAAACTTTTTTCAATGGTGCAGAAACATTTGGAATTTATATTTTCGATAAAACTAAAATTATATTAAGCAATTTATTATTAACTCTTTATATATAACATTATATAAAATAATATATTTTTATAGTATAAATTGGCATAATTAAATTTAATTATCATAAAATAAATGTTGCTAAAATAATAAAAAATGTTATTATATTTTAGTAAAATACTAAAAAAATAGAATAAATTTATATGAATATAGAATTTTTACTTTCGGCTAAATTTGATAATAGAAGGGTTATTCCTACACAGGAGAGATTGTTTAGAGCAATAGTATCTTCTTTAAATGAAGTTAATATAAACCCTTTAGTAATGCTGTCAGAATTTTCTATAATAGAAGATGGTAATACATTAACATATTCTTTTCATCCGTCATCAGATCCTATATATTTTGAATTTAAAAATGACACTATTTTTATAACTATAAGTACTGGAACATTTGGTGCCGGATATCATAAATTTATAGTTGGTGTTTTGGATAGAATAGCTAGAAGATTGGATATTGAGTTTAAAGAAGATGATGCTCATAAAGATCCAAGCGGATATTTTAGAGATAGAGATTTTAATTCTCTTCAAAAATTTTTTATAAATTCTTTGGCAAGCTATGCTGAAATGCTTATAACTCATCATGATAACGGCTTTAATAATTTTATGATATCAATGCCTTATAATTATCCTATGATAGAAAAAGAGTATTTTGCACTTTCATCCTTAGGATACTGGGGCAAGAGCTGGTTTACAGATTTGATAGCGGCAAATGAAGAAGACAGATTAAGATTAGCTGAAGATTTCTTTATTTGGAATACTGAAGAGATGAATGCCAATTTTTGGTTTAAAAGTTTTATCAGTATGATTTGGCTTTACTTTCCATTTAGAGAGATTATAGATGACAGCGAAAAGACTATGTATAAGAAGATTATGTATTCTTTTCAAGAGGCATATAAAAAAGACAGCAGTTTAAAATATCCTTGGGACATACTTATAAATATAGCCAATTATTTAGATGATGAAAATATGGTTAAATTTATAGAATCAAAGAAGAATCCTCATCAGCCTAATATAGGAATTGGATTCAGACTCGAGCATGCAAGATATTCGATAGCTGCAGGTTTTACAATAAAACTTCCTATGCGTATGAATGTATTTAAAAATGATAAAACTTTGATAGAGTTCAAAGATATCAATATATATATAGCTATGCAGGTTTATTCTTTTGCTAATGAAGAGCTTGATGTTATAATGGAGTATGTATTAAAACAGATAGATATTGCAGGCGAATATAAGGGTGATCCTATAGATGTTAAGATAGAAAGCAATAAAATAGAAAGTGTAGTATATGAAAAAAGTCTTGAACAAGATGATTATATGATAACTCTTGCTGCTGTTACAAAAAAATTAGCATTGCTTGCTTGGTTTACATATACAGGCAAAGAAAATAGAGATACATGCTTGGAAGCTATAAAATCAATAGATATAGAAAATTAATTTTATTTATATTAAATATAATTTAGAGAGTAAAATTATGTCTAATCCAAATGAAGATAGAATAAAAAAACAAATTGAAGAAATAAAGCCTAAAACAGATACATCATTTACAAAAAAAGAATTGAATGAATTACCTAACGTTATACATGAAGATGAAGATATTTTATACTTCACATCAGGATTTCATAAATCTAATAACAATACTATGATTATAGTACTTACTACAAAAAGAATAATATTTTTAGATAAAGGTATGTTTATTTCAAGAAGGCAATTTGATATACCATTGGATATGGTTAATAGTGTTCAATCATATACTGGACTTTTACTTGGAGAACTTACTATAGTACACGGAGCACATTCAGAAATAATAAAAGATATAGGAAAAGATAGTGTAGTAATATTTCAGCAAATGGCTACAAAAGAAATAGAAAAATATAAACAAAAAGTTAAAGAAAAAGAAAATGAACATTTAGCTAGCATGATAAAAGGTGCTGGAACTACTATAAATGAAAATACAAAAAGCAAATACATATTAATAAATAATATTTATGTAAATTGCAGTAGTATTGTAGAAATCAAAAAAGATGAAAGTAACATTATTATTTCCACAATAAAAAATGATCATTATATCAAATGTAATTATAATGATATTGATAATCGTTACAATAGTATTATTTCATTTGTAGCTGACAACATATTTGAGTGCTGAAGATAATTTTAAAATTATTTAGTTTATATTTAAAAAAATTATGTAAAGTAATCATAATAAATACCGAAAAATTTATTGTAGTTACTGTTAAATGTTAAGTAACTATTAACTTAAAGGTGGTATTTTATGTTTAACTTATATGAAGAGCTTACAAAAATAGAGATACTTCTCTCTAAAGAAATAGAAGTTTATAAAATTATATTAGAAGATGAAGAGAAAAAAGTAAATTCCATAATCAATACTAGACTTCAGGATATACATTTATATTGTGATCATCAAAATGAGAAAATGACTGAAGCTAATGAACTTAGAAAATTGAGAGAAAGTGTTATAGATTTAATAGTATTAAATAAATTTCCGCATCTTTCAGAGACAGCAACATTGTCAGACATTATTAGAAGAATACCTTTAAATAAAACTGCCAAAATATCAGCATTACGTCTTGAATTAGTAACATTAATGGCACGTTTAAAACATTTAAATAAATTAGCTCCGAAACTTTTTGATGAAGCTTTAGATTTATTTGCAAACATGAAAGAAGTTTTACATGAAAGCAAAAAAGTAGGTTATAACAACAAAGGTAAAGAACATGTTGTTAATAGAAAATTATCAGTATTAGTAAATAAGCAAGTTTAATATAGAATATTTATATCTTAATAAAACACATAGCATTTTATGTTATGTGTTTATTTTTATTTAACCTTTTGAAAAGCTATTCTATCTTCGTTGTTTCTATGCAGTATAATTCTACCGCATTTTATAAATCCTTCTTTTTCTAAAAATTTCTGCATAGGTATATTATCTTTATGAGTATCTATTCTTATATTATTATGAATATTGAAACAATAATTCATACAAAAAGACGCAGCTCCTTTTCTGCCGTGTAATGATGCTATTCTATGTACAACAGCATATTCATCATTGTTAAGCCAAGCACCGTCATATATTTCATTATAATTATTATCTATTCCAATATAAAAACAAAAAGTGCATATTATATTGCTATCATCATCCAAGCAAACATAACTATGTCCTTTATCTATATCTGCTTTTATATCTAATTCAGAAGGGTATCCGTTAGTCCATTGATTTGGATTATTATTTGCTGCCATAAATTTTCTTGCATAATCGAATATTTCCAATAATTTTTCAATATCTTCATATTTTGTTTTTCTTATTTGCATATATTTATACTCCTGCTGCATTTCTGTTTTTTAGATAATCGAATATAGTTTTTAAATCTTTTTTAGTTAAATCTATTTTTGAAAATAAATCAGCTCTGTTTGCGAATGTTTTTATTAAACTTCTTTCTCTCCTGTATTCATTAATATTTTTATGATTTCCGGATATTAAAACTTCAGGCACTTTCATATTATCTATTTCTACTGGTCTTGTATACTGTTCGTATTCTAATAACCCCATAGAATTTTCTTCAAATGTATCGCTAGGTACAGATTCATTATTATTTAAAATTCCTTTATATCTTGAAATGGCATCTACAATTAGCAAAGCAGGTATTTCTCCTCCGCTTAATACATAATCTCCTATGCTTACAGCTTCATCAGAATATTTATGCTCAACTCTATAGTCTATTCCTTCATAATGTCCTAATATCATTGTTATATGTTCTTTATTTGATAATTCTTTTATTTTTTCTTGAGTAAGAGTTTTTCCAGATGGTGAGAAAAAGAGGGTATAGCCTTTATTATGATTGTCAAAATACTTTTTAAAAATATTATAAGTCATTATCATTCCAGGTCCGCCGCCGTAAGGGTAATCATCGCATCTTTTGTAATTTCCTTCTCCGTAATCTCTCATATTAACAATGTTTAAATTGATTTTATTTTCGTTAACAGCACTGCCTATAAGTCCTACAGATATAGGACTTTCATAAAATTTTGGGAAAAGTGTTAGAATATCTATTGTCATTTATGTATTATACTTAATTAATATTAATTAGGCAAGTAAAAAAATTGACTTATATTATTTGTTGTTATATAATAATGTTATTAAATAATTTATAGAAATGATAAAATTTGTCGCCGGATAAATTTTTTTAAAACGTTTGTATTCATACCGTAGGCCTTAGAAAGTATGAACGCAAACGTTTTTTTATTATGGGGTATTTTTTATGAATATATTAAATTTATTTGTTAAATATGTATCTTTAAACATACTTGGAATGATAGGTTTATCATGCTATATACTTGCAGATACTTTTTTTGTTGCCAGAGGTACTGGTTCTGAAGGACTTGCTGCTTTAAATATTGCTATACCTATTTATAATTTTATAAATGGTATCGGTCTTATGATTGGTATGGGATCTGCTACTAAATATGCTATATTAAAAACTCAAAATAAAAACCATGAGGCAAATGTAATATTTTCAAATGCTTTAATTTATATTGTTATATTTGCCGCTTTCTTCATTATAACAGCTGCTTTTTTTACAGGAAAAATAGCTTATATGCTTGGGGCAAGAGACAATGTCCATACAATGACTGATATATATTTAAAAGTTGTATTATTCTTTTCCCCTATGTTTATGCTTAATAATTTGCTTCTTGGTTTCATTAGAAATGATAATCATCCTAAACTTGCAATGCTTGGCATGATTATGGGAAGTTTGTTTAATATAGTATTTGATTATGTTTTTATCTTTCCTTTAAATATGGGAATATTCGGAGCTGCTTTGGCTACAGGTTTTTCTCCTATTGTAAGTATGCTGGTTTTATCAGTTTTATTCATAAAAAAAGAAAATACTTTTTGCATTGTAAAGCCTAGTATAAATTTTAAAAAATTTTTTGAAACCGTTTCATTAGGTATTTCATTTTTAATAACAGAAGTTTCTTCGGGTTTTGTTATGATAGCTTTTAATATTGTAATACTTAATATTGCAGGTAATATTGGTGTGGCAGCTTACGGCATAATAGCTAATATTGCATTGGTTATTATAGCTATATTTACAGGAACAGGTCAGGGAATACAGCCTATAATAAGCAGCAATTTTGGAAACATTAAAAATATAAATAAAATATATAAGTATGCTTTGATTTTATCTTCATTTATTGCAATTATAGTTTATATAATAACAACTGTATTTGCTAATGAGATAACTAGTGCATTTAATAAAGATAATGATATGGAACTTCAAAAAATAGCAGTTAAAGGGCTTTATTTATATTTTACAGCTTTTATATTTGTAGGATATAATATAATTACATGCGTGTATTTCAGTGCAATGGATAAGGCAAAACCTTCATTTATAATATCAATGCTTAGAGGTTTTGTAATTATAATGCCTTCTATATTCATTTTATCTTCAATTTTTAATATGACAGGAGTATGGCTTTCTTTTCCTACAGCGGAAATTTTAACCAGTATTTTTTCATTTATATTTTTTATAAGAAATAAAAAGTAGGAAAATCTTTATATTAGTTTATTGATTGACTATTTTTCTTATTATGATATAATAATGGTATTATGAGTATATTTAAAATCAAGCAACAAGCATAATTTACTTTCATAATCTATTCTATACTAATCGCAGAAAAAAATTTATAAACATAAATACGATCTTTGTATTTTTGGGGTAGTATATGAAAAATAAGAATTTGTTTTTTAAAATATATATTACCTTTCTAATTATTTGTATTGCAGCATTATTTATAATATCTATTTTAGGAAAAAAACAAGAGTAGGATATTTAGGAGAATTTAAATTTGATGAATATCATATAAATCGTACTTTAGAATTAAATGGATTAATAGATGTAAAAGAAAATTATAAAGTAGATGGAAAACTAGATAAAGAAGCTTTAATAAATTTTATATTTACAAATGAATATATTACTAATTATAGCTATGGATTTAGATTGCAGTATTATAATAAAGTATTTAGGAATAGTGATATTTATGGTGTTTATGTAGATACTAATAAAGTTTTGAAAGATAATCCGTTCATTAAAGAAATTATAATGAATGAAAATGGAAGTCCGTTTGGTGATTTAGTTAGTATTGAAAAAATAGATTTTGAAAAAATAGATAATATTGATTATATACTAAAACTAAAACAAAGAATTATTAACATACTAATAGTATTATTTTTATTTATAATATTTATTAGATATATATTACATTTATATAAACTTAAATCTAAAGAAAATATAAAATATAACTATAATATACATATAAATAAAAAAGATACACTTTTTTTACTTATTTCTTTTTTTATATGTATTCTGCTATTTATTTTTCAATATTGGTTGTCATTCCCAGGATATTTTCAATATCCTGATTCTTTATCAAGTATGTCTGAAGCTATAACTTTGTATCTTGATAATTGGCATCCTTTAATTATTAGTTTATTTTTAAATATTTTATATAAATTATTTGGATACAATACTTATTATATACTATTTTTGAATTTATCTTTATGGTACATAGGGATATATTTAATAACTATATCTTTATATTTAAAATATAAAAACAAATTGTTTGTACTTTTATTATTTACAGGATTTCTTGCCAATTTATTTTTTCTGAATATAAATCATATAAAAGATGTTACATCAAGTTTATGGATATGGTGTTTATGTAGTTTAATATTTTTTTCAATTATTATACCATTACAAAATAAATATATTAATATATTATCTATTATTTTTTTAATAGTCGGTATGTTATGGAGACATAATTCCATAGTTACAATTTATCCTATATTTATTATGTTTTCATATCTTATTCTCAAAGATATTAATTTTGATTTAAAAAATTATCTTTTATCATTTATTAGACTAATGATAATATTTGCTATAACTCTTATAATAATATATTTATCATTTCCAGCAATATTTAAAACTTCTAATTATGGAAAATATGCAACAAATCATTTATTTTTATTGCAGATTTCTGCATGTGCTGTTTTATCTAATGATGATAGTATGATACCAAAAGAATGGTATGCTGATGGTAAAACTTTTGATAATGTTAAAAAATTATACTATTTGGATCCTTGTAACGGTGATGTACTTGGAGCACCTTGGGCAAAAGAAGCTCCATTTATTAGAGGAAAGGAATTACCGCATTTAAAATCAGTATGGTTAAAATATATATTAAAATATCCATTTAGTTATATAAAACATATATCTAATTTTGCTATTAAATTATATACAATTAATACTTGGAAAATTAATGTAAAAGACATTCAAATTAATAATATGGAGGTGGATTTTAGTAAAGATATTTATAATTTATTTAAGCATGATAATTATGTTTCATTTACTCCAATAAAAAATAGTATATACTCTTTTTTATATGAATATTTACCAGATATTAATATATTATTTTTTATAGTACTGTCAGCAATAATATTTTTATTATCTCTATATTTTATTATTTTTAAAAATAAAATTATCAATATTATATTATTATTTTCATTTTCTACATCTTTCTCTGCAATTGCTACAGCATTAATAATTAATTTTGTTTAGCCCATCAGTTATATATAGATATATACATCCTGTAGTTCCAATAAGTATTATATCTCTAATAAGCTTCACTACATTTATATATGATATAGTAAGGTCAAAAAATTAGAGGTATTAAATGTTTGATAAAGAATATTTGAAAATATTAAACAAAAATGTACCCGAATATAATATTTTTAATTTTTTTAATAAGAAAAATAAATATGCTTTATTGATGCCTGTTATAAATGAGGGAGAAAGATTTATATCTCAAATGAATAAAATGAAAGGTAGCAATATATTTAATATTTGTGATGTTTATATATGTGACGGCGGAAGCAAAGATAATTCTTCAAACCCTGATTTTATAAAAGGTTACGGATGTAAAGGATTAATAATAAATATAAGTGATAAAATTGGACAGGGTGTTCAATTAAAACAAGGTTTTTATGAAGCTATGAAAGAAGAATATGATGGTGTTGTTATGGTTGATGGTAATGATAAAGATAATGTACATGAAAGTTTGCCGTTATTTTTAGAAAAGTTATGTGAAGGATATGATGTTGTTCAGGCTACTAGATTTACATTAGGAGGTAAAGAAGAAAATACACCTTTTTTAAGAAATATAGGTATAAGATTTATAGCATCTCCATTAATTAGTTTTACTTCAGGTTTTCATTATGATGATGTATGCAATGGATATAAAGGGTTTTCAAGAAAATACATACTAGATAAAAGAATGGATTGGTTTAGAGAAGAATTTAATACTTATGAATATTGTTATTATCCTTTAGTGCATGTGAAAAAGTTAGGTTATAAAGTTTGTCAGGTTCCTACAAATAGATTTTATCCAAAGAATGAGGTTCCTTCTAAAATAAAAGGATTTTCATCTAATTTAAAATTATTAAAAGAAATATTTAACTTAGCTTTTAGTAAGACTAAAAATTCAAATATGAACTAATAGTTTGTAAATAAAAAAATGAAATGGATAAAATTTATAATTAATTTTACCCATTTCATTAATAAAAGATAAATTACATCTCAACAACTAAAGCAGTACCCATACCGCCGCCTATACAAAGTGTAGCAAGACCTTTTTTAGAACCGCGTTTTTTCATCTCATATAGCAGTGTAGTAAGTATTCTAGCTCCGGAAGCTCCTATAGGGTGTCCTATAGCAATAGCTCCTCCATTAACATTAACTTTTTCCATATCGAATTTTAATTCACGCGCAACAGCAATAGACTGAGCAGCAAAAGCCTCATTACTTTCTATTAAGTCCATATCTTCAACTGTAAGATTAACCATTTTCAAAGCCTTTCTGCTTGCTTCTATAGGTCCTATCCCCATTATTCTAGGTTCAACACCGCAAGTAGCATAACCTAAAACTTTAGCCATAGGTTTAACTCCAAGTTTATCAGCTTTTTCTTTAGACATTAATATCACAGCAGAAGCGGCATCATTTATACCAGAAGCATTACCTGCGGTAACAGTACCATCTTTCTTGAATGCCGGCTTTAATTTGGCCAAAGTTTCCATAGTAGTGCCGAATGTAGGGTGCTCATCTGTATCAATAACTATTTCTCCTTTTTTAGTTTTGATTGTAACAGGTACTATTTCATCTTTGAATCTTCCGCTTTTAACTGCAGCTTCAGCTCTGTTCTGACTTCGGCATGCAAACTCATCTTGCTCCTGTCTTGTTATTCTCCATTGTTCAGCAATATTTTCAGCAGTAACTCCCATATGATAATGCTCAAAAGCACAAATAAGAGCATCATTAAGTAAAGTATCCTGCATTTTAGTTTCTCCCATTCTCATGGCAGAAGCGGTATATGGAGCCATACTCATATTTTCTGTACCACCGGCAACCACTATATCAGCATCTCCTGCTCTAATTATTTGCGCTGCCATTGATACCGCCCTAAGTCCTGAACCGCATAAGATATTTATAGTTAATGCCGGTTTATCTACAGGTATTCCTGCATTAATAGAAACCTGCCTTGCAACGTTTGGAAGAAGTGCTGATTGTATAACACATCCGAAATAAGTTTCATCGATTTGATCTGGTTTTATATTTGCTCTCTTTAACGCCTCTTTTACTGCTATTGTACCTAATTCTACAGCTGATATATTAGAAAAAGAACCTAAAAATTTACCTACAGGTGTTCTAACTGCACTAGCTATAACTACTTCTTTCATAGCTTTTCTCCTTAAATAATATAAAATTATTTTCTAATTAAATATATCATACTATAGTATAGTAATTAAAAAATAATTTTACAAGTATATTAAGAGTAAAAAGTTAATGATGTACAAAGCCTAATGAGTCAAAGTTAATTTCTTTATTGTTTATATCTATAAATTTAACGAAGCTGTTTGAAAATTCTTTAACTTTTCCTATTTTTATTAAATTCTTTTCTTCCTGTATTTCATCTTTAGAGCTGAAAATAATAGCATAATCTTCACCTCCCGTAAGAATTGATTTTAATATTTCTTTATAATTTTGACAGTCTGTATTAAAAAATCTATTAACTAAATTCCAATTAGAAGATTCGTATATTTCTATAGATTTGTTTGATTCCTCAGCAATATGAGAAGCATCCTGTAAAAGCCCGTCGCTTATATCTATAGAAGAGTTTATTTTATATTTATTTATAATTTCCTGCCATTTATCATAGAAAAGTTTAGGTTTTAAATGAGTTTTAATACTTTCATCATTATAATCATAATTTCCAGATAAAAGTTTTTTTAGTCCTATATCGCTTTCTCCTACAAATCCAAGCACATAAACATTATCTCCTTCTTCAGCATTGCTTCTTAATATGGATTTATTCTTTTCTATTGTACCTATTAAAGTTATGGACATAAAAAAAGAATCATTTGAACTTGTAGTATCTCCTCCGGATATTTCTATATTATAAGGATTACATGCATCTAAAAATCCTTTATACCATTCTAATATATTTTCATCATTTATTTTTTTAGGGATAGATAATGAAATAAATATATTTGTTGGATAAGCTCCTTTACATATAATATCGCTTATATTTGCTTGGGCAGATTTATATCCAATATCATAAAAGGAATAGTATTTTAAAGAGAAATGTATATTTTCTGCTAATATATCAGTAGTTACAAGAATGTCTTTATCATTGCTTATGTTTTTTATTACAGCACAATCATCACCTATATTTAAATTATTACTTGTATTATTATTTTTTGTTAATTCTTTTATTTTTTTTATAAGTTTGAATTCATGCATTTTATTAATTCCATATAATTTCTAATAATTATAACATATATAATATATCTTTTAAATCATTAAAAATAGTTATTTAGGCATTCTATTGTTTATTAGAATTACAGAATCTTGTTAAAATATATCTTTAATTAAAAATATTATTCAAATTACAGAAAAATTGTAAAAAAATACGAAAAATCTGTAAATTTTGAGTAAAAAAAGAGTAAATAAATTTGACATATATTGTATAATGTACTATAATATAAATGTAAAGATAATTTACTTCTATATATGCTATTTTTACAAAATTAATAAGGAGATTATTTATGACAACTATAAAAAGATGTTTATCAATAGTTTTTGTTTTAGCTATATGTTCAGGTGCATTATTTGCCCAATATAATGGATATTATGATCAGCAGCAAGGAGGTGGATATCAAGATTCTTATGCTCAACAGCCACCAGCACAGAACCCTTATGCACAGCCACAACAAGGAGCTAATCCTCAATACGGTTATGGTGTGCAATTATCATCTATACCTCAGAATGCACAAAACTTTATCAAACAGCATTTTTCAGGTATTGAAGTAACTTTTATAGAAAGAGATTGGGAGGATATAGAGGTTTATTTAGCTAATGGTACTCAAGTAGATTTCTTCCCTAATGGTGATTGGAAAGAGGTTAAATGCTATGGAAATATGCCAAATGGTATACTTCCTGCTAATGTTATGAATACAGTTAAAAAAACTTATCCTAATGCAGCTATAGTAAAGATAGAAAAACAATTTACTACATTCCAAGTAAAATTAAATAATATGATGGAATTATATATAGACAGCAATGGACAATTATTAGGTCAGCAGTGGGATGACTGATTAAAATAAAAATAAAGTAATTAAAATAAAAAGATTAGGAGGATTTTATCATGAAAAAAATACTTTGTTTATTAGTAGCTTTGACAGTTATAGGTTCTTCAGCTTTATTTGCTGATTGGTATGTACCTTTGAATCAAGTTCCTCAGGCAGTTTTAGCAAGAGCTAGACAAACTTATCCGCAGGCACAAGTTTGGGCAGTAGAAATGGAACATTATAATGTTTATAAAGTAAAAATGAGCAATATGATGGAATTGTACATTGATAAAGCTGGTAACTTATTAGGCCAAGAATGGGACGATTAATATAATTTGAAAAGGAGTTTTTTATGAAGAGAATACTTTGTTTATTAGTAGCTTTAACAGTTATAGGTTCTTCAGCTTTATTTGCTGATTGGTATATACCTTTAGAGCAGGTTCCTCAGGCAGTTTTATCTACTGCTAGGAGAACATATCCTCAAGCACAGATTTGGGCAGTAGAAATGGAACATTATAATGTTTATAAAGTAAAAATGAGCAATATGATGGAATTGTACATTGATAAAGCTGGTAACTTATTAGGTCAAGATTTTGATTAATTTTATTCATATATTTATTTTTATAAGGTAAAGTTATTAATGATTATGACTTTACCTTATAATAGCAATTTTAGAGGTTATTTATGGACAAATCAAAAATTTTATTAATATTATCAGTAATTATTTTGGTATGCAGTATTATTGTTGCTAGGTATCAAAGTTCTACAGCATATACTAATTTTACGAATCTTACATCTAAACTTCTTAATACTAATGATACTACATTAAATGAAGATCATAAGCCTGTAGAAGAGAATGTTTATTATAATCCTTTCGGCGGCGAGTATGGAGAGAATAGGCCATTCGATACTGTATTAACTAATCAAGGAGATTTGTATTATGATCCTTTTGGCGAAGGTTTACAGTATGTTACAGAAAAACCAGAATCAATAGCTGGTATTACTCCAAGCAATCAGAATGAAAATACAACAGATACCACAGAAACATATTCATCAGATACATATACAGCAGAAGATGATCTTAATATGATAAATAGTATGATGAATAATAATCAAGTAAGTTTGTTTAATGCGGATACTACAGCTAATGCTAATGTTCCGGATACTGCATCTGTGGCAAGCGGTTTTGATTATACAGAAACTACAACAGTTCAAAGTAATAATAGCGTAGTACAATCATCAGTAGTTTCTAATAATTCTCAAGCTAATAATTCAAGTACTACTAATACAAATACATATAGTTCTTATAAAGGAATAATGAAAGATATTATACAGCTTAATTTATTAAATAATTCTAATCAGGTGAACGGACCTAATAATAACAATAATGATCCTTATTATAATGATCCATACTATAATAATGACCCATATAATAATGGAGATCCTTATTATAATAATAACCAATACAATAATAATGATCCTTATAATAGCGATCCTTATTATAACAATAACAGTACTTATTCTGATCCTTATGCAGCAGATAATAATACAGCAGCTGCAGCAGACTATAATACAGCAAATACTTATGATGCTATTTCTTCTCTTCCAGCTGCAATACAAAATAATATAAGAAAATCTTTTCCTAATAAACAGGTAAGTTATGTAGCATATGATGACTGGGATGAGATAAAAGTATCTTTATCAGATGGTACTCAAGTAGAATATCATCCAGCAGGATACTGGAAAGAAATACAAAGCTATAATGGAATACCAGCATCAGCATTTCCTCCTGCAGTTTATAGAACAGCTAAAAGATATTATCCTAATGCTTTAATATATAAAGCTGAAAGAGATAATGGACGTTTTGAACTTAAACTCAATAATATGATGGAAATTTATATAAGCGGTTCTGGTGCTTTTTTAGGCAGAGAATACGATGATTGATTTAATCATATAAAAAACTCAACTTTAAAGGGCATGAAGAAAAATAAAAAATCTTCTTGTCCTTTTTATATTTAACTAATCATATAATTATTAAAAAATAGAATAACAGTTATTGACATTATGTTTATAATTATGTAAACTATAATATGTTTACTAAATTAGAGAAGGTATTTGTATAATGGTTATAGTGAAAGTAAATGATTTAATGCAAAAAGTATATGATAAATTCAAAGCAGCAGGAGTATCAAATGAACAGGCTTCTATTGTAACAGATTTATTAATTTACGCTGATCTAAGAGGCATACATTCTCATGGAGTTTTAAGAGTTGAACATTATATAGAAAGAATAAAAGCGGGCGGAATAAATTTAAATTCAAAATTCAATATAGAAGTAAAAAAGCCTTCTTTTGCATTGATGGATGCTGACGGCGGATTTGGACATGTTGCAACGCAGTATGCTATGGAATGGGCTTTAGAAACAGTTGAAAAACAGGGTATTGCTTTAATAGGAATAAAAAATAATAGTCATGCAGGTGCTTTAGGCTATTATAATAAAATGGCTATATATCAAAATAAGGTTTCTTTAATAATGGTTAATACTGATCCTTGTGTTATACCTTTTGGAGGAAAGAGGTCTTTTTTTGGTACTAATCCTATAAGTTATGGTTTTCCTGGTAAAAAAGATTTTATACTTGGGGATATGGCAACAAGTGAGGTATCATTAGGACGCATATTTACAGCAAGAGAAAATAATGAAACAGTACCTATGCATTGGGGAGTTGATGAGAATGGCAATCCTAGTTCAAATCCCCATGAAATAAAATATGTTGTGCCTTTTGGAGGAGTTAAGGGATATTTAATAATGACTATGGTTGAAGCTTTTACCGGGCTTTTAATAGGACAAGTTTACTGCAATAATCTAGTAAAAATGTATGGCGATATGGATAAAAAAAGAAATCTTTCTACATTTATACTTGTTATTGATCCTACCGTTTATAATGATTTGGATACTTATTTAAATACTGTGCAGTCATTTATTGATGATATAAGAAAAGAACCTGCTTTAAAAGAAGGAGAAACTATATCAGTACCGGGGGAGAGAAAAGAATCTTGTTCTTTTGATTATTTAAAAAATGGAATACCTTTATCTGAACATGTTTATAAATATATTTTTGACAAATAAATTTTAGGTATCATTAAATGAATGATTTATACAATATTCTTTCAAAAGAATTTGAAAAATTAAAGAATGAAAAAGAAGCTGTACCAATGGCTAAGTACATGAAAAATAATTTTGAGTTTTTAGGTATTCATTCAAAGGAAAGAAAAGAAGCTGAGAAAAAAGTATTTAAAACAATTCCAAAAGAACAAAAAGAGTTTATTGATTTTAATTTTACAAATAAATGCTATGATAATAAATACAGAGAATTTCAGTATGCTGCTGTAGATTATCTAATCTTAAAAAATAAATATTTAAATAAAAATCATATAGAAAAATTAAAAGAATATGCTCTTACAAAATCTTGGTGGGATAGTATAGATTTTTTAGACAGGATAATCGGTGATATTGCTTTAAGAGATGAAACAGTTAATGATATACTTTTAGAGTGGTCTTTATCCGATAACATTTGGCTTAGAAGAATTGCTATAGATCATCAGCTTTTAAGAAAAGATAAAACTAACACTGAATTATTAGAAAAAATAATAATAAACAATTTAAACAGCAAAGAGTTTTTTATAAACAAAGCTATAGGCTGGTCTTTAAGGGATTATAGTAAAACTAATCCTAATTGGGTTCGTAATTTTATACAAAAACATAAAGAAAATATGGCTAATCTCAGCATCAAGGAAGCTAGCAAGTATATTTAATTTATTATTGTTGCTAGTGATAAACTCGCTAAGAAATAGCTGACAACTTCCTTCGTCAGTTATCAGCTGCTCGTTTATCACTTTAAAACTCATAATTATAAAATTCAGTACCCGCCCAAGTGTTTATTAGTTTTAAAATTTATTTAATACATTTCTGCCAAAAACTAAATTTTTGATTAATATTAAAACTACCAACTTGAAAATACCAAAAAATGAAATATATTATTTTTATAATAAGAAATTATTTGAGGTAAAATATGTTATCATCAGAAGAATATTATGAAGAAGGTATTAATTATCATGAGGAAGGAAAATACAAAGAAGCTATAGAATCTTTTGATAAAGCAATAGAGCTTGATAATACTCAATTAAGATATTACAATGCTAGAGGCATATCTAAAAATAGTTTAGAAGAATATGAAGAAGCTATTAAGGATTATGATAAAGCTATAGAGTTAAATCCTAACAATAGTTCAGTATATAATAACAGAGGAAACTCTAAATCAGATTTAAAACAATACGAAGAGGCTATCAAAGATTATGATAAAGCTATAGAATTAGACCCTAATAATACTCATGCTTATGTCAATAGAGGAAATTCTAAGGCTTATTTAAAACAATATAAAGAATCTATTGAAGATTATAACAAAGCTATAGAATTAGATCCTAATGATAGTACAGCTTATTACAACAGAGGAATTTCTAAAGCAGATTCAAAACAATATGAAGAATCTATTGAAGATTATAATAAAGCCATAGAGTTGGATCCTAATAATAGCTCTATTTATAATAATAGAAGTGTCAGTAAATTTAATTTATGTCGATATGAAGACGCAATTAAAGATTGTAAAAGATCTTTAGAATTGAAGAATAATAGCATAGTTTAGAAAATATTCAATATAAATATGGTTTGAAATGAACTTTACGCACGGTGGGCAAAATTAACAATATAATAAAATTTGAAATTACTATAAAACCATATTTATAACTTTGCTCTGCGTGCGGTGTATGCATTATAAATTTAAAAAAAAATTTGGGTGGGCGTTAACAATTCTATTTAAACTTCTAAGAAATGAAAAACAATAATTGCAAATTAAAATAGTAAGTCTAGAGAGTTGGCAGCAAAAATAACAGAGAAAATAAAAAAGAAAAGAAAAATCATAAATGCAAATAAAAATAAAAAGAATAAAGGGTGGCAAATGAAAATAAATTTTAAAGCTTTATTTACATACTCCCATTAAAATTTAATGCTTCATTTTGAATTTAATATTAATTATATTTATAGCTTAATTAGAAATTTTAGCTCCCAAGTATTGAATAAATTTAAGAATTTATTTTAATAATGATTGATAAAATTATTTTATATAAAATTAGCACTTTTGCAACTTTTGCGGCGGGAAAAGTTGATAAAAAATAACTTTAAAACTTTATTTACATACCCCGCCCTTTAAAGTTTATTGTTTTATTTTGAATTTAATATTAATTATATTTGTAGTTTAATTATAATTTGTTGTCACCCGCCCAAGTTTTAATTAAATTTATAGTTCTAATTAACGTACGTTTAATTAATAGTTTTTTATTGTTAAAATTTGATTATTAATTAATATATATTTATAATTTTATTCTGCGTGCGGTAATTAATTATGAAATATTTTGAAAATAAAGAGGGTAATATATTTTTTATTAGGGATGAATATAACCCAAAATTATGGTTAGGCGGCGAAGTTAAAACAATAAAAAACTATGATACTAATAAATGTAATGTATGGATTGTTTATACACCTACAGAAGCGGAGGAAATGATAAGAAAATATAATTATACTGTTTCTTGTAAAAAATAATCGATTAACTTTTGACATAATATAAAATTTTTAGTATATTATATCAGCTATAAAATTACGGAGTTATATATTTTTATATGAAAAAAGAAAAGAATGAAGAAGCTGTAAGACTTGTAAAGGTTATACTTGAATCTGGTTTTGCAAGCAGAAGAAACTGCGAAAAGGCTATAATGTCCGGCAGAGTGAGAGTGAATAATCAGGTAATATTGGATCCTGCATATAGAGTAAAAGAAGAAGATAGTGTTTCTATTGATAGAAATTTAATAAACAGACAAACTAAAAGATATATGGCATTATATAAGCCTATAGGTGTTGTAAGCACTACAAAGTATTTACCTGGAAGAAGAATAATTACAGAATTTTTTAAGGGTATAAATGAAAGATTATTTTATGCCGGAAGACTTGACTCAGAATCAAGAGGAATAATGATAATAACAAACGACGGAGAGTTTGCAAATATTATTACACATCCTTCTTATGAAATATTAAAAGTTTATGATGTTACAGTTAATGGAAAAATAGATTCTGAAAAGCTATTTGAGGCAAGTAAAGGTATTACTATAAAGAATGTAACTTATTCTCCTTTTAAATTTAAAATACTTTCTAAGGGAAGAATACAAAGCAAGATACGCCTTACTATTAATGAAGGTAAAAATAGAGAGATTAGGAAAATTTTTGATCATTTAGGTTATAAAGTTATTGATTTGGAGAGAATATCCGTTGGATGTGTAAGCAAGTATAATGAAATATCCGGTACATTAGAAGCCGGACATATTAGGGACTTAACAGAAGAAGAAATAGCATTCTTTTTTAAACAAAAAGATAAAAAATTAAAAGATATAGAAAATATATTTGCTGATGTTGAAAAATATAATAATATTTCAGAAGAAGAAATTGATATTGAAGAAGAGATAACAATTAAAGATGATAAGCCTGTAAAAAAGCATGATAAGTCAAAATGGGCAAAAGCAAAACCTAAGAAAAAAAGATTAACTTCGGGTAAATTAAAAACATATAAGGGTAAATCTTCAACAGAAAAAAAGTCTGATAAATTAACAAAAAAGAATAAAATTGAAATAACTAATAAAAATATAAAAAAGACTAGCAAAAAAAGATGATTTTTTTATATTTTTTTGATAGCATTTAGTTTTTCAATTTCTTTTGGTATTGATTTTATTTGATTGCTGTTTATTGTTATTTCTTCTAGCTTTTGCAGGTTTTGTATATCTTTACTGATTTTTTTTATTTTATTGAATGATATGTCTATGAACCTAAGGTTGTATAAATAGAATATTTCTTTTGGTAAATAATTAATATTACAGCTGCTTATATCAAGTTCTTTCAATTTGATAAGTTTATAAATATTTTTATCTATTTTATGAATATAGTTATTAGAAATATTTAAATATTCCAAATTACTTAAATTATAAATTTCTGCTGGAAGTTTTTTTATTCTATTGGCTGAAATATCAAGTTTTTTTAATTTTTTCAAATTGGAAATTTCTTTTGGTATCTTTTCAATATTATTTAAAGATAAATACATACTTTCTATATTTGTAAGTTTAAAAAATTCATTTGGTATATAATCTATATCTAAATTGCTTAAATTAATTTCTTTAATGTTAAAAATTTCATCTTTGCTCATATTTGATATATCATAAGCATCTTTTTCAATTGACCATTTAATTATTTTTTTAAAATCCGTATCACTAAAGCTCATAATAAAACACCTTTTAATATATTGATATATTAAAATATAATTATGACAAAAAATGACGTAAAAATACATATTTTTATAAATATTTGTATTTTTTTATTATTTGTATATTATAACATATAAAAGATTAAATATTATCAGAATATAAAAATTCTTTGAAATAATCCGGATAATCTATTTCAAATTTCATCATTTGTCCGCTGATAGGATGTTTAAACTCTATTTCTTTGGCTACAAGCATTAATCCATTGTATCTATTAGAGCTTTTTGAATATATTTTATCTCCTGCAACCGGAAAGCCTTTGTATGAAGAATGTACTCTTATTTGATGAGTTCTGCCTGTTTTAAGATTTATTTCTATTAGGGTATGATTTTTAAATCTTTTAATAACTTTTATATAGGTTAGGGCGTCTTTACCGTCTTCTCTAACAGTCATTTTTTTCCTATAAACAGGATGTCTTCCTATAGGTAAATTTATCTCTAAAAAATTTTCTTTTAATACGGATATTACTACTGCATGATATATCTTTTTTATAGTTCTGTTTTTAAATTGTTCTTGTATTTTTGCAACTATATCAGCATTCTTTCCAATAATCATAAGTCCGGAAGTATCCTTATCCAGTCTATGTATAATACCTGCCCGGCTTTTATTTCCTAAAAAAACAAAATCTTTTATATGATAAAGCAAGCCATTTACCAAAGTACCATTCATCTCTGATGATGAGCAATGAACACTCATATTTGCAGGCTTATTTATTACTAGAAGATGTTTATCTTCATAAACTATATCTAAATCAATATTCTCTGGTGCAGGACTTTCTATATCTGTTTCATCATCATCAATATTATCTAAATTAATTGTAATTTTATCATTAAGTTTTAATGAATATGATAATTTTTTTTCAGAATCATTTACCATTATAGAAGACATGTAATTTTTTACTTGGCTTCTTGTAATATTTATCTTCTCACTTATAAATATATCCAATCTTTTACCTGTATCTTCTTCTGTAATAATAAATGACTTTGCAGTATTGTTATCATTCATATTTTTTAATTATTTTCTTCAATATTAGTTTTTTTATTTTTATCGAAATCTTCTTTGAATATGAATACTCCTATTGCTATTATACATATACCTATTGTAATAGAAGCATCAGCTATATTATAATTATAAGGGAATCTAATAGTTTCATTAAATCCCATGCTTATAAAATCTGTTACATATCCTCTCATAATTCTATCAACTAGATTTCCCATAGCTCCTCCTAGAACCATAGTAAAACCTATCATAGATAATCTCTGTTTTTTTACATTTATTGAAATCATTATAAAAAAAACTATAATCATAGCAGCAAATACAACTACTTTTAATAATTCAGGTATTATATGCTTTATAGTTTCAGGTACATTATTAAGAAATCCGAATGATACGCCGTAATTTCTTGTATATATAAATATTAATATATCTCCTATAACTCTCTTTATTACAATTTCCTGCAAATACTTATCTATAAAATATTTTGATATTGTGTCAGCTATAAATATCAATACAGCTATTATAAAATATATTTTCTTTTCTTTGATTTCTTCTAATACTTTATTAAATTTTATCATGTTTTATTGTTCTCTATATTTTAGTTTTTATTTTAATTTGAAATCATAATTTATATTAATAAAAATTACAAGCATAATTTATAAAATTGTTGCTTTTAATATTTAAGTATTATATAATAACAAAAATAAAAATCTAAGAGTAAATGGTAACAAATTATGAAAAAAATCAATTTATGTTTATTAGGTGCCTCCGGTGCCGTTGGTCAAGAGATGCTTAAGGTATTAGAAGAAAAAAATTTTCCTATTGAAAACTTGAGATTATTGGGAAACAGTTCAGCAGGTCAAAAAGTTTCTTTTAAAGGTCAGGATTATACTATTGAAAAAGTTTCTAAAGATTCTTTTAAAGATATGGATATTACATTAGTTGCAGTTGGTGCAGATGAGAGTAAAAAATATTCTCCATTAGCAGCAGCAGCAGGAAGTATAGTTATAGATAACAGCAGTGCTTTTAGAATGGATAAAGATGTCCCTTTAGTAGTTCCTGAAGTAAATCCAGAAGATATAGTTAATAGAAAAAAAGGAATAATAGCTAATCCTAACTGTTCTACAATAATAGCTTTAGTGGTATTAGCTCCATTGCATAAGTATGGAAAAATTACTCGTGTTATAGCTTCTACTTATCAGGCTGTTTCAGGTGCTGGCAAAGCAGGTATGGATGAATTAAAAGAACAGATTAAAGATCTTAGTCAAGGTAAAAAACCAACTTCAAAGACATTCCCATATCAGATAGCATACAATTTGATACCTCGTATAGATTCTTTTGATGAAAAAAATTGGTATACTAAAGAAGAATTGAAAATGACTAATGAAACAAGAAAAATGCTTCATGATCCTAAAATAGCTATAAGCTGTACTTGTGTAAGAGTTCCTGTTGAAAGAAGTCATAGTGAATCTATAACAGTAGAAACACAAAAGAAAATTTCTGCTAAAAAGGCAAGAGAATTATTAGAAAAAGCAGATGGAGTTAAAGTTGTAGATAATCCTCTTAAAGAAAAATATCCTATGCCTTTAGATACTTCAAATCAGGATTTAGTATTTGTAGGAAGAATCAGAGATGATATAAGTGCTAAAAACTCTTTAACATTCTGGTGTGCAGGCGACCAAGTTAGAAAAGGTGCTGCTACAAATGCTGTTCAAATAGCTGAATTAGTATTAAAAGAATTAGAAGCAAAAGAAAAATCAAAAGATTCTAAAAAAGTTAAAGATACTAAAAAAACAGCTTCATCAGCAAAAAAGACTACAAGAAAGCCTTGTGTTAGAAAAACAACAAAAAAATAATAATAATTTTTTATAGAAATTGTAAAGGAGTCCTAATTTAAAATAGGCTCCTTTTTTTATAGTTGATATTGAAAAAAATATAACTTGTACTATACTAGAAAATAATTTAATTTTTTAATAAATGAAGGATTTTAATATGACAATTCAAGAAGAATATTTTTCTAATTTATCCAAAATATTAAAAGAAAAGTTTAATAATAAAGGTTTTGCATTTGATAGTTTTTCAAATAAGGATGAAGCTAAAAAGTTTATTATGTCACTTATCAAAAAAGATGATGTAATAACTTTTGGAGGAAGTACATCTGTTAATCAAATGGGTATACTTGAAGATTTAAAAAGCTATAAAAATTTTATTGACAGAAACAATAAAGATATAAAAGCGGAAGCCGAATTAAAGGCTTTCAGCAGTGATGTTTATTTATGTTCTGCTAATGCTGTAACAAAAAATGGAGATATAATAGCTATAGATGGTACAGGAAATAGGGTAGCTGCTATTATTTACGGGCCTAAGAAAGTATTTTTAGTTGTTGGAAGAAATAAAGTTTGTAATAATGAAAAGGATGCTTTGAAGAGGGCTAAAGACGTTGCGGCAGCTGAAAATTCTATAAGATTTAAAATGGATAATCCTTGCTGTATTAATGAAATGATTTGCAATGATAACTGTGATATAGATAAAAGATTATGTGCCTATACTGTTATAATTAATAAATGTCATATAAAAGATAGAATACATATAATATTTATAGATGAAGAATTAGGATTTTAACTTTTACTATAAAAAATTTAAAGTTATCAATTAATTTAATTGATAACTTTAAATATATATATATTTTTTTTTTAATATAAAACTTTGCTCTTATATTTTTCAAATAAAGTGCCTGAAAAATCTGTGCTTTTTATAGCCTCTTTTAATCCTGATAAATCAATATTATATTCATCACCGTAATCATTCGGTCTTATAGTCATATTTGTACTTTTTAGTAATTTCTTGAAAAAATCTACAGTTTCTTTTTCCTGAACCAATCCGAATGTAGGAGAAATAGTAAAGAGTATATCAAAATTATCTTTTGATGATCTCATTATAGGCTCTACAGAATAATAATCTGAATCATTAAATTTATACTGTACTATAGGTTTATTCTCATCTATATCATCTTTATACCATGTTAAAGTTATATTAAATTGATTAGTTCTTGAAGCTATATAAATTTCAAGGTTTTTATCAACATCAAGTGATACTGTAACCGTTTTTGCAGTTGTATTATCATAAGTTATAGTTCTTACTTTCCATTTGTCATAGTATTTGGTTACTGCTGCTGGAAATAATTGCATGCTGAATATAAATAATATTATAAATATAAATTTCTTCATTTTGTAAACCTCATCATACATATTATTATATACTTTTAGTTTGTTTTTGTCAAAGTATTAATATAATAATTTTTTTATGCTATTATACCAATTTATTATATATTTTTTAAAGTCTTCATACTTTATTCTTTGTTTTTCCATTTCATCTATATGCCATGGAGTGATCATATTTCCTAATTCTTTTATTTCGTTTAAATTATCATTTTTAACATTTTCGATAAATGTTTCTATCTTTTTTATAAGCTCTTCTTTATTAACATTTTCTATTATATGATTATCTATTTTTATATTATTTTTATTATACTCATTATTACAATCAAAATTATATATTTTAACGTTATTTATTTTAGCGGATTCTTTTGTTAATGTAAATATATCTATTGTATTAATGAGTTCTTGTACTAAAGATTCAAAATGCATTTTATAGCTCATTAAAGATGAAGATGTATTTCTATAAATTCCATCATAACATTCCTGTTTCTGATTATCATTAAGACGTTTATATTTTAGAGTTTCAAATGTCTTTATTTTATTACTATTAATTAAATCTAATGCTATAGCATTTGAATATAATGAATGGCTTTTATCATTCAAATGGCAGAAGTCGCATCCAGCAAGAAGTATATATTTGGGATTAAGCATATAAGCTATTCTTAATGCTGGCATTATTACGCTTCCTTCCATATAGAAATAAATATTATTGTTTTCATTACTGTCTTCTGTGTTATATAAAATTTTCTCTAAACTTTCATCATGTGAGAAATAAAATATTCTTTCATCTTCAATATCAGTTAAAGGAAAAGGGTAGGCACTATGTGTTGTAAATATTTTTATGTCTTTATTTTCCTTTTTTGTGAGATTCATTATATGTATAGAGGAATAAAATCCTCCATCTGTTGAAACTACAGCATCAGGTTTTATATTATTGTTTATTAATGTATTAAAAGCATGAGATAAAACAATAGTAAAATGTGTTTTAGATAATTCTTTTATTTTATCTATATAATTATCTATAGAAGCACCTGCTGAAACCAGCAATATAGGCACTTCTTTTTTTAGTATATTATGATATGTTTTTATAGAGTATCCTCTATTGAAATGCATATTATATAATATATTACGTGACCATATAGGGGCAAAATAGTAATTTGATGTGAGGGACATTAATTTTTCTTTTATACTATTTGCCAAGCATATATTAATATTATCATAATATTCTGAAGTTTCTTTATCAATATTTGAAGCTCTTACATGCCTTATATATACTATTTTTTTTGTATCAGTATCATTCATATAAAAGTTAAAGAATGCTAATATATTTTCTATATCCTCATTGAGAATTATTATTATATTTTCTGAATATTTAATTTCAATATTTTCTAAAATGAGTTTAACAATTTCAATATCTTTTTCTATTATTATAGCTTTATTGTTTTCATTAAGAGATAAAAAATATTCTATATGATAAAAAGAAGCTATAGATAAAAATATTCCTATATGAGCATTATTATCTTTTATAAATTGTTCTATTAATCTTTTGCCCTCATCAATAGGGGCATAGGTTGATGTTAATGGTTTATTATTAAATAATATACTTATTAAATTATTCTTTGTTAATTTAATTTTATATTTTTCGCTGCTGTTTGTATAATCTTTTAACTTATTTACAGCTCTAAAGTTATACTTATTCTTCTGCAGTTTTTTTATATTATCATTGAAAATATTATTGTTCATTTCCATAGCTCTAGTATATTAGAATATACCATATTTTTCTATAAGTTCATATATAGAATCTTCATCATCTTTGAGTTTATTATATATAATTAATTCAGGCCTATATTCAAAATGTATGGTATCATAATTATGCCATTTTCCGCCCCATATAAATCCATACTTTTCAAATACTTTTACAACTTCTTTAGGAGGATGCCATCTTTTATCATAAGGTACAGCATACCAAGCCTTATTATTAACTCTAGTCCAAACCCAATATATTTGCTTACCATAATTTTTTTTAGGTAAAGTATCAAAAGCAACTCCATAACTATGATAGCTTCTGCTTGCACTTTTTGATATTATTTTCCATACATATCCGCTCACAATTTTTAGAGAATCCAAAAACTCATCAACCTCTTTATTTGTTTGAGCAATAAGTTTAACTTCCATACTTACATTTGAAAGAGGCTCATAAACGTAGTCATGTACTCTTACTCTATGACCTAAAATACTTACAGTATTTATATGCTTAATCATATTTCTTTCAGTTGTACCATCATATAAAGTATCTAAAAATTTATTGTTTATGTATTTGCTATTGTTTACCCTTCTTTTATAATAATCTTCAAGTTCTTTTGTTCTTTCTGGTGTTTCCTGCTGTAATTCCGGAAGTCTGTCTATTGGATATGAATAAAAACCAAAAGGTATATAATTGTCTTGATTTGTCATATCTTCATCTGTTAATAATTTTCCATTAGCCCAATTGAACCATATTCCATCTAAGTAGAACCCTAATTCACGGTTTTTTATCATAGGAGGAGATATTCTATTTGAATAGGCTAAATGCAATGATATAGTTTCTATAGCACCAGGTCTTATTATCATATCTCTTCTTATTCTTGCTTTTTCTTCTTCTATTTTTTTCTGTTCTATATCAAGTGCTATATTAGGAAGTATACTCACTGTGTTATTCATATATATAACACCAACAGCTGTTATTGAAGACACTACTACACTTATTAATATTATGATTATAAGTTTATATTTAAATCCGGAACTTGCTTTCAAAATAAAGCTTATAAGTGCCATTATAACTAATATTACAACTATTAATAATACATATTGTAAAATTTCCATAAATTATATTTAATTATCTCTCTATTTTATAAAGTTAACATAATAATAACATGTTTTTTTATTTAATTCAATTATTAATTATCGTTAAAAACGATAAAATACTTAATAGTAACATTTATCAAAAAAGTATTTTATTTATATAGATTTAATGAAGAAGAAAGATTGGGCGATGACGGGCTCGAACCGCCGACCTAGTGCTTGTAAGGCACCCGCTCTCCCAGCTGAGCTAATCGCCCTTTCATTGAAACGTGTAAATATATTACCATGCTATGATAAAAATGTCAAGTGCATAAATGAAACAAATTTTATAATTTTGATAATAAATAAGGCATGCATATAAATGCACACCTTATTATTGTATATTATTTAGAATTCATATTATACATTAGCATAAGCAGGCTCATTGCTATTTTCGCTGCTGCTGTTATTTGTATTTTCTTCTTCCAATGCTTTTCTTTTCATTTTTCTATATATATAGATATACATAATTGAAGCCATTATTACTGTAACTATATCAGCTATAGGCTGAGCCCATATAATACCTTTGATACCGAATAATTTTGTACCTATCAGTATAGTAGGCACAAATGCTATACCTTGTCTGCTTATAGAAAGTATTAGGGAAGGAATAGATTTTCCTAATGCTTGGAATGTGGACATAAATACAAATTGGAAGCCTATTATAGGTGCTATTGAGTAACTTGCTACTAGGAATTTTACTCCATAATCAATTACCTCTTCATTATTAATAAATAGCTGAACAGATGCTCTTCCTAATATTAAAGATAAACATAAAAGTAAACATCCTATTAGAACACTTGCAACACATGATATTTTTATAGCAGCATTCATCCTTTTATAATTTTTTGAAGCGAAATTATATCCTACAAAAGGCTGAAGTCCTTGAGAAAGCCCGATAAATACCAATACAACAAGAGTAAATATTCTCTGAGCCACTCCTAGTCCTGCCACAGCATTGTCGCTATATCCTGCAGCTAAGTTATTTATTAATATGTTTGAAGCACTCATAAGTATATTGTTAATTGAAACAGGTATTCCTATTGCAAATACATTTGAAAGTATATCTGATTTTATAGAAAAATCTTTAAAATGTATTGATAGGAAAGATTTTTTTCTTAATATGTGATAGATGTAATAAACAGTAGAACAAGCATTTCCTATTATTGTAGCAAGAGCAGCACCAGCAACCCCCATATTCATATAAAGTATCATAATAGGGTCTAATACAATATTTACTACAGTACCAATCATCATACCTATCATAGCCTCTTTTGAAGAACCTTCTGCACGTACAATCTGTCCCATAGCCATTTGATTTACTACGAAAGGAGCTCCTAATGCTACTATTATTAAATAGTCCTTAGAAAATTGATAAGTGTTTTGGCTTGCTCCTGATATCTTTAATATATCTTTCATAAATATTAAATATACTGCCATTGAGATGAATCCTACTATAATACTAGCATAAAAACCAAAAGCAGATATCTTTTTTACACTTTCATAATCTTTAGAACCTAATTTTCTTGATATGTAAGAACCTCCGCCTATACCGAATATATTACCAAAAGCCATAAGAAGCAAATATATTGGCATACATAATGATACAGCGGCTACCTGATTCGGATCTCCTGTCTGTCCTACAAAGAAAGTATCTACCATATTATAAAAAACATTTACTAACATTCCTAATATTGTTGGAAGTGCTAGCGTAATTAGAGCTTTGTGTACAGGATAATTTTCAAATAATTCTATTTTTTTATCTGTCATACGTTTGTACCTCCTATTATTATTTTAATATATATTGTATGCTATATATTAAAATATAGCAAGCTATATAATAGTGATTTTTAACTGTATTTACAGATATATTCTTGTATGTATAATACATTTATAACAAATTATTCATAATATGCATATACTCCTCTTTCTCTTGAGGCATCATAATCTTCTTTTAATTTCATAGAATATTTTTCTTTTGAATTAATAAATCTCAAACATGATTTTATAGCTTCTTTTGTAAGAGGAGGAACATCGCTTCTATTTAACGTTTCTTCTACATCAAGCCAAATAACCTCGCTGTTCTCCTCATCATTAACTTTAGCTTCTCCTGAAATATATTCTGCTCTGAATGCTAAATACCAATCATCAGCAGTAAAACGCATAGACACTATTTCCAATGCCTTTACTTTTACATTGGTTTCTTCCAATACCTCACGTTCTGCAGCTTCAGCAGGCAGTTCTCCTTCATTGATAAATCCTCCCGGTATTATAAGAAGTCCGTTTCCTCTTCCGTAATTATGGCGTCCAAGCAATACCTTACCGTCTTTTATAACAACACATCCGACACCTTTGCCGAATATCATTCTTTCATTAGTAGAAAATGCCATTTTTTTGTATCCTCTTTTTTATTGAATTTTATTTCTAATATATATTCATCTTTTTTACTGCATGCCGCTTCATTTGATATTCTGTTTAATCCGTAAGGCTCTAAATATAAAGCAAGTATATTATTATCATCTTCAGAAGTTATTACTGGTATTTTTTTTCTAAAGCTATTGGGTATTTTTAAATCTATAAAAATCTTCCTTAAACTTTTTTTATGATTATCAGGATAAGCAAATAAAATATCTCCGTATCTTCTTTTTCTTATTATTATAGGGTATTTTATTTTTATATAAATATTATCTCTATAATTAATATTTTTATTTAAAATAGTTTTTATTTCAACTTCTTTATCTAAAAAATTATATATTCCGTCTTTTTCTATTTTTATATAGTCATTAACTATATTTTTATCAGATATTTCTTCCATACTTTTTATATTAATAAAATCATAATCTTTTATTAAATAAAAATTATCAAGTCTTAATTTTATATTTGTATTTTTTGATTTTATTATATTTATTATTTCAGCAACTCTTTTTTCACTTATTTCTATATTATTTTTAGCTAACAGCTTAATAATTATTCTGCTTGTAAAAATATAATTCATACTTTTTATTTTTTTTATGCTAAGAGTTTTATTATTATTTGAAATATTTTTTTTGTATAAAAGATCAGTTTTTTTTCTTAATATTACAGCTTCATCATAGCTTCTTTTGGCAAATCTTATAATATTTGTTTTTGCTTTTGTATTTATTTCTTCAAGCATTGGTATTATTAAATTTCTTATTTTATTTCTTGCATAATAATTTTTTTTATTTGAAGAATCTTCTCTATGTTCAAGGCCGTTATTTTTTGCATACTCTTCTATATCTTTTCTGTAGAAATTAAGTATAGGTCTTAAAACATAACCCTTTTTTTCTCTAAGGCTTTTATAAACATTGGTTCCGGCACCTTTGATCATTCTGTATATTATAGTTTCAACTAAATCATCCTTATTATGTGCTATTAATAAATAATCATATATATTTTGTTTATAAAGCTCTTCAAAAAAATTATATCTGTCATTTCTAGCTTCAAGCTGTACATTCTTTCCATCATAGCTATTAGGCTCTATTTCTTTAACATATATTTTTATATTATATTTTTCAGCCATACTGCAGGCAAATAATTCATCATTTGTTGAATCTTCGCCTCTGAGATTATAATTAACATGTATTATAATCAAATTAAATGATAATTTTTCTTTTAGTCTGTATGCCAAATTAAGCATAACCTGAGAGTCTATACCTCCGGAGTAGGCAACGGCTAAAGTTTTTTCTTTTATATTATCTATATTGTGTATTAAAAATTCTTCTGTTTCTTTCAGCATGTAAATTACCGTATTAGTATCTTATTATAAGAGTATATCATAATATTATTATTTTTTATATAACTGCAATTTTATTTGAAAGAATATGATTGTTAGTATATAACAGATGTATTAGACTGATTATTATTAATTAATACCTCATAATATGAAGTTTTTGATTTTTCTAAATGTTTTTTCATAAAATCAGAAGCTTTATCTAAATTATTTTTTTCTAGTTCATCAATTATACATTTATGTTCATTATATGTTTCTTCTAATCTTTTAGAATTATGTCTTCCGCTTAAGAATCTTAAACGTGAATTTTGATTATCAATATCATTATATGTACGTAAAAAATAAGAATTTGAACATTTTGACATTAATTTAAAATGAAATTCATTATCATAAATATAATATTCTGTACCGTTTGATTCTATTGTAGCCTTAATTTTTTCATTTAATTCTTTTAACTCATTTATTAATTCTAACTCAATATTTTGACAGTAATTTAATATAATATATGGTTCTAATAATAATCTTGCTTCAAATATCATTTCTACATCATTAATAGAAAATGATGATACTAAAAATCCTTTTTTTGGGAATATTTTTATCAAGTTTTCCTGTTCAATTCTACTTAAAGCATCTCTAACAGGTGTTCTGCTCATTTTTAAATCAGCACATATTATATCTTCATTCAAAAATGCATTTGGTTTATAATCGCATGTTAATATCTTATTTTTAATAGTATTGTATGCTATTTGTTTTAAACTTTCTTTACTCATAATTGCCTATAATTAGTATATTAATAATATACAAGAGTTTAAAATAATTTGCAATATATTATCATACTAGTATATCACAAGACATGAAATATTTTTATTATTCCATGTCTTGCATAAATTATAATGTTACACCGTCTTTGAATATTGCAATTTCCTGTTTATTTAAAGATTCACTTTTTGCATGAATATTTCCAGAAGCAACATCTAAAATATATTGAATTAATTTATCTGCTGCACTTTCCATAGTTTCTCCTGTAAGCAATATGCCAGCATCAAAATCTATCCAATTTTTTTTATGTTTAGCTAAATTTGAATTGCTTGATATTTTTATTGTAGGCACAGGAGAAGAAAAAGGAGTTCCTCTTCCAGTTGTAAATAATATGATATGCGAACCGGCTGCAGCGAGTGCATTAGAAGCTATAAGGTCATTTCCAGGAGATTGAAGAAGCATGAGTCCTTTTTTAGATACTATATCTCCATATAAAAGTACATCTTCTATTACAGCATTTCCGCCTTTTTGTACGCATCCAAGAGATTTATCTTCAAGTGTAGTTATACCGCCTTCCTTGTTTCCAGGAGATGGGTTTTCATCAATATGTTCTCCATATTTAATGAAATATGACTTGAAATTATTAATAAGATCTACAGTTTTTTTAAATACTTCTTCGTTTCTGCATCTTGCCATAAGCAGTGTTTCAGCCCCAAACATTTCAGGAACTTCAGTTAGTATTGATGTTCCTCCATGAGATACAATTCTATTTGATATCTCTCCTACAAGAGGATTTGCAGTAATACCGGAAAAACCGTCTGATCCGCCGCATTTCAAACCTATAACTAAATTAGAAATGTCGCATTCTTCTCTATGAAATTTGGAAGCATAAGCACATAATTGTTCTATGATATTTACTCCATCTTCTATTTCATTTTCAGATTCTTGGCAAACTAAAAACTTCACCCGCTCTTCATCATATGAACCTATAACTTCTTTTAATAAAGATATTTGATTGTTTTCGCATCCAAGTCCTATTACTAATACAGCACCTGCATTAGGACTTTTTATTAATCCGCTTAATATTTTTTGAGTATGTAATTGATCATCTCCAAGCTGTGAGCATCCATAAGGATGGCTATATGAAAATATACCATCTATATTATCCGTTTTAAATTTTTGAGAATTTCTAGCTATTTGATCCGCTATGGCATTTACACATCCTACAGTAGGTATAATCCATACTTCATTACGTATTCCTACAGATCCGTTGTTGCGTTTATAGCCCATAAATTTATATTCTTTTTTATTGTTTATAGGCTCTTTAAAATTAGGTTTATAATCATAATTTAGTACTTTGTCCAATTTAGTTCTTATATTATGGGTATGTACCCATTGACCTTTTTTTATATCATTTTTTGAAACACCTATAGGGAAACCGTATTTTATTATATCCTTTCCATTTTCTATATCATAAATTGCTATCTTGTGACCAGCTGGTATATCATCTTCTGCTTTGATTTCTGCGCCGTTGATATTAATAATTTCTCCTTTTGAGATTTTATTTACAGCAACAGCTACATTATCATTTTCATTGATTTTTATAACTGACAGCATATTATTCTCCTATATTCATAAAACTAACTCATCTATGTATTTTTTTATTCCAATTTCTGATATTTTGTTCAAATGATTTACTATGATATCTTTGAATGAAGTTCCTGAAGAATCATGTATTGCTGATAAATCCTCTCCCCAGAAATTTATTTGCTTCATTAATATATCTGCAAATTTATCATTATCTAAATTAGAATTATTAGCAAAGAATTCCAAGACATTGCTGTCATCATGTATTTCATAATTATCATTTCCTCTTTTTCCGATTAGGCAGTTATCTCCTTTCTCAGTGCTTCTATAAAAAGCGGCCAAAGATGCAAATGAAAAAGAAAGCCATTTTGGAAATTTTCCAGTATTTGATATACTGTCTTTTAAAGTAGGAAGTACTCTTGCTTTCCATTTTGATACAGAATTTAAAGAAATAGATAATAATGAATGTTTTACAAAAGGATTCTCAAAACGTTCAAATACAGAATTAGCAAATTCCTCTGATAAATGCACAGTAGGTACAATTTCTTCAAATACGCATTGTTCAAGCTGTTTTCTAATAGATTTATTATCCATACATTCTTTAACATAATCCATTCCGTAAAGATATGCTCCTAATGCCATTGAAGTATGTGCTCCGTTTAATATACGTACTTTTCTTTCTTTAAAAACATTTATATTATCTGTAAATTCAACATTTAATTTATCTGATGAAATATTAAATTTAGAAGATATGCTAGGATCTTCAATAACCCATAAACCAAAAGGTTCAGCTGCTGTTAATAATTCATCTTCATAACCAAGTTTTTCTATTATATCTTCATCTTTTGGGTATCCTGTAACTATTCTGTCTACAAGAGTAGATACAAATTTACAAGAATTATTAACCCATTTAATAAAATCTTCAGATAGTTTCCATAATGTGCAGTAATCTATTACGCATTTTTTTAAAGTTTCTCCATTTTTTTCTATGAGTTCTGCAGGAAGCATTATTAATCCTTTATCATTAGAACCATTAAAAAAATTATAGCGTTCATACAAAAATTTAGTTAATTTAGCAGGAAATGTACTTGGAGGAGAATCTTCAAGTTTATCAGAGTTATTGAATACAATTCCAGCCTCTGTGGTATTTGAAACTACAAATTCTAAACTATCTATATGTGAAAGTTCCATAAAATCAGAATAATTTTTAACAGCACTTATCGTTTTAGATATAGATGTAATTACTCTGTTTTCTTCATAAATATTTCCGTTTTTACGTCCTCTTACAGCAACAGTGTAAATAGAATTTTGATTATCAAATTTTGCTGTTTTATCAGATCTAGGAAGTACTATAACTATATTTCCATTAAATCCTAAAGTTTCATTTGCAATATCTATAGCATAATCAGTAAATGCTCTAAGAAAATTTCCTTCTCCAAATTGCATAACTCTAATAGGACGTTCAGTTACATTATATAAATCTTTTACATTTTTCATAATAAATATCCTAATTAAAAACTATATATTAATAAAATAAATCTACTAAAAATGTAGTAAATGGTGCAAACCATGTTAATAATAATAAATTAATAATTAATAATACATAGAAAGGCACCGCTTCTTTAATGAATGCCGCTGTTTTACACTTTGTGATAGAACAAGTTACAAACATTAATGTTCCCATAGGAGGAGATATAGCACCTATAGCATTATTAAATATATATATCATAGCAAATTGTATTTGATTGATTCCATAAGAATCAGCTATAGGAGCTAGCAAAGGAACTAGAATAATCATAGAAGCATTACCTTCTATAAACATACCAACTATTAAAAGGAATATATTAACAACTATAAGGAAAATATATTTATTTGATATAGTTTGAAGCATCCATTCTGTTAATTGCTGAGGTATTCTTTCTCTTGTTAATATCCAAGAAAAAACTGTAGCAGAAGAAACTATAAGCATGATTGATGCTGTTGTAGATACTGTTTCTTGCAATCCTTTTAATAGATCTTGTATTTTGGTTTCTCTATATATAAGACCTAATATCAAAGCATATATTATAGCAACAGCACCGGCTTCTGTTGCAGTGAATACTCCTATTCTAATTCCGCCTATAATAATAATTGGCAGTAATAGCGGTAAAATAGCAGGTATCAATACATTTATAAATTTCATTAGAGTAATTTTTTCTTTTGTTATGACTCCATATCCTCTGCGTTTTGAGATTATGCCTACTAATATCATCATAGTTATACATAATAATGCTCCAACACCCAATCCAGATATAAATAATTTCCCAATTGAAACATTTGCTATACTTCCATATAAAATCATAGCTATTCCAGGTGGTATAAGAGGAGTTATCATAGATGAAGTTGCTGTAACAACACTTGAAAACTCTAAAGAAAATCCTTTTTTTGTCATTTCTGGAACAAGCATTTTTGATTCCATAGCAGCATCAGCTATATTAGAACCAGATAATCCTCCCATAATAGTTGAAAGTAAAACATTTACCTGTGCCAAACCTCCAGGTAAATTTCCTGTTATAACTTCACAGAAACTCATTATACGTTTTGTAACTCCAGTATAATTCATAAATATTCCTGCACATACAAAGAAAGGTATAGCAAGCAAAGATATTTTTTCGGTACCAACAATAGCTTGCTGAGCAAAAATAATAGGATTTACACCTTCACTCAATGCAAAATATACCATAGAGCCGCCTAAAACAGATATATATACAGGCACTTTCAAAAATAAAAGCAATAACATTACTATAGTTGCAAGTATTAATATATTACTCATCTGTACTTATAGCCTCCTTAACTTCTGATTTTACACCAGTAAATAGTGCATAAAAATAGCTTATTATCATATCAATGTATGCAATTATTGATATTCCGTATACCCAATAATATGGGATTTTTAGCATACTTGTAGAACGTCCGCTTCTAATAAAGATTTGTATAAAATGAATGCTTTGAAAAAATAAATAACCTATTACTACTACTACAACTACTGATATTAATATATTCATGATTTTTTGTATTTTTAAAGGCATTAAATCTACAACCATTTCTATAGCTACATGATTGCCGAATCTAAAAGCAGCCCCAGCTCCGGCAAATACAATCCAAACCATGCATGAAGTTTGAACCTCTTCTAGCCAAGTAAAAGGAGAATGAAGCAAATATCTCCAAATTACACCTAAAAATGTTAAAATAACTAATATTACAAGAACTAAAGAGGCAACATAGCAATCAAAGTTTTTTAATATATTACAAATTACTTTTTTATTATCTGACATTTGTATTCCCCCTAATAATTTTAATAAGGCAATTAATAATTAAATATTAATTGCCTTATATATGTATGTATATTATTATATTAGTTAGTGGCGCTCATAGCAGCTTTAACTTTCTCATATAATCCGTCTGACCAACCGAAACGGCTTCCTTGTTCATAGAAAGATTGAGCTTTAGCTTTGAATCCTGCAATTACATCTTCTGTAGGAGTTACAACTGTTACACCTTCAGCTATCATTTTTTCTAAATATTCTTTTTCAGCTGCCTGTTGTATTTCATTGTTGTATAATCCAGCTTCTTCTGCAGTTTCTAATAACCATCTTTGTTGTTCTTCAGTTAATGAATTAAACCAATCAGCAGAACATACCCAAGTAGTAAAATTTTTAACATGTCCGTCTAAAATTAAATATTTTGCTACCTCATGAAGTTTTCTACCGTATAATGTAGCTAGAGGATTTTCAGCACCATCTATAGTTTTTGTTTGCAAAGCCTGATATACATCATTAAGAGCCATACCTGTAGATGTTGCTCCTAATGAATCAAAACCTACAGATTGTATTTCATTAGCAGGAACACGTATTTTTAATCCAGCAAGATCATCAACAGTATTTACTGGAGTAGTAGTTAAAGTATGTCTGTCTCCATATATCCAATTTGAAGTAAGTAATTTTAATCCTTTTTCTTCAAGTTTTTTAGATTCTTCTTTATACCAATCTGAAGATATTAATTTCCAGCATTGATCCCAATTATCAAATAAGAATGGTCCGAATAATATTCCCATATCTTTAACGCCATAATCAGCATAGAAAGCTCCGTCTGCTAAAGTACATACATTTTCTCCTAATAGCATAGAATCTATTAATGATGATTTATCGCCTAATTGAGAATCTGGGTAAATTTGTATAGCCATTGTACCGCCTGACTTCTCTTTTAAAATTTCTTGTGCTTTTGTCCAAGCAACTCCAACAGGCTCTGATATATTGTTTTCAAAAGCTACGTTAAGTGTTATAACATCTTGAGAAGCTGCATTTGATGAACTAGAACTATTCTTATTTGAGCAGCTTATAAAAGATAATGTTAATATTGATAGAACAATAAAAAATTTAAATGTTTTCATAATAGTATTCTCCCTAATTTATTTTATATTTGAAAAGTCTATAGAAACTTTTAACATATCACCTTTATTGTTTGCAAAATCTTTGAATGCTTTATCAGCATCATTAAATTGATAAGTATTAGTAATGATTTTTTCTAATAGTACATTACCATTTTTTACTAAGTCTATTAATTCAAGAAAATCTTTTTTTAATGCATTTCTAGAACCATATACACTCAATTCCTTTTTTTGAATCAATGTGAAATTGAAGTCTAAATTTTGTTTGCCTACTCCTATTAAAACCATACGTCCGCCAAAACATGCAGCATCTATACAGTTTTGAAATGTAGAAGGAAGACCTACAGCTTCTATAGTAACATCAAATCCGTTATTGTTTGTTATCTCGTTTACCTTGTTTATAAAAGCATCATTTGAACTGTTTATAATTACACCATCTACGCCAAATTCTTTTGACATTTCTAATTTACCTTCTGATACATCAGACATATAAACTTCAGCTCCTAAAGATTTTGAAGCTATAGCAGCAAGTATTCCTATTGTACCAGCTCCAACTATAAGAACTTTATCTCCTTTTTTTACATTAGCACGGCTTACACCATGATAACTAATACAAAATGGTTCTATAGCAGCAAGCACTTTAGCAGGTATTCCTTTTCCATCATATATACGTTCAAGAGGAATTGATACATATTCACAAAAAGCACCGTCTCTTTGACATCCTAAAGTTTGATTATCCATACAAGCATTAACAATACCATGACTGCATGAATAACAATGTCCGCAGTTATAGTATGGATTTACAGTAACTATCATTCCTTTTTTTAATCCATATTCATTTTCATCAATTTCTACTATTTCAGCAGAAAATTCATGCCCTGGTATACGGGGATATTGAACATAAGCAAATGTACCTCTATATGAGCCTAAATCGCTTCCGCAAATACCGCCATATAATACTTTAAGTAAAGCCTCTCCTTTTTTTCTAACAGGCATATCTATTTCTTTTATAACAACTTCGCCTGGATTATTTATAGAAATAGCTTTCATAAAAAATACCTCCATAAAAAACTATTCTGTTGTATACTTTATTATATGTAACAAAGTATACAAATATAAATTCGTTTGTCAAATTTTTGTTTATTATTTATTGATTTTTATCAAAAAAAAATATTAATTTGATTTTAATATGTATTGAAATTTGTATTTTTAAAGTTTATTATATAAGTATGAAGAAGATATTAATAATTTTTTTTGTATTAAACACATTTTTATTAGCCCAATATTACTCATATACAAATATACCTTCTTTTCAAAAGAGTGAATATTTTGTTCATAAAGGAATATCTGGCAAGAAAAACAATGCTATTATAGTATATACTGAGACTTCTGTTGATGATAATGGATATTGGAATGTAAAAGAAACTTATGTTAGAGGTTTTGTAACAAATAGTAAGATAAAAGATCCGTTTCAATTAGAAGAGAGTATGATGACTAATATTAGAAAGTCTGAGATGCTTTCAATAATAGATTTAGAGAATATGCGTACAGTTTATAATAAGACTATTGATTATTATGACTTCGGAACTATGGAGCATACATTCGATATAAGAGGAAAAGTAAATTATACAAGCAAAGAGGGTTCTTTAGCTATATTTTCTATGTACGGAGCATATCAGATAGCAAGAACTTTTCCTATTGATATAACTAATGAAATGAATATCATAATGCCTACTGCTTCTAAAGATAATAAAATTAATGTTTCAATTTTAAATAATGGGGTTAAGAAGATAAAAATAAATGGTGAAGATAAGCAATGTTATGAAATGGAAATAAAAGTAGAAGGCATACCATTTTCTATATTTCTTCCTAAAATAACAGCTTATATTGAGCAGGAAGATAAAACTAGAAAAATAATAAAATATAATACATTATCAGGTATGCTTGATACTATGGATGTTTTTCTTACAGAAACTGAAAGAAAGTAAAAATATATTAGGAGAAAATAATAATGAGTGAATTAAAAGTAGACTGCATAAATATAAATATGTACGGCATGAATTCTTATATAGTGTCTGCTGATGATGAAGCTATGATTATAGATATAGCAAGTTTATCATTCGGATATGATGATTATAAAAAACTATTAGAAGGAAAAAAGTTAGTAAGAGTAATATATACTCATGGACATTTTGATCATATATCCGGTGCTGATGATATAAGAAAAGAATATCCTGATACTCCTCATTGTGTTCATAGTTTAGATTATGATTTTTTTCAGGACCCTAATTTAAATGTTAGTGCTTATCTTGGAAATATTTTGAAATGCAAAAGTCCTGAAGAGAAATTTAATGATGGAGATACTTTCAAATTAAAAGATATAGAGTTTAAAGTTATACATACTCCTGGACATACTAGAGGAGGAGTTTGTTTCTATACTGAGGGGCATTTATTTTGCGGAGATACTATATTTGCTCATGGAATAGGAAGAACAGATTTAGCTACAGGCAACTATAATGAATTAGAGAACAGTATAAAAGAAAAGATATTTAAATTAGATGATGATACATTATTATATCCAGGACACGAATCTTACGGATTTAAATTATCTCAAAGAAAGAAAATGGGAGTTTTTGAATTTTAAATAATGATAATAAGTGCAAGCAGAAGAACTGATATTCCGTCATTGCATACAGAGTGGTTTTTAAATAGGTTAAAAGAAAATTATGTTATTACTCAAAATCCTATAAACAGAAATAAATTTTATAGAATACCATTAAATAGAGATATTATAGATATAATACTTTTTTGGTCTAAAAATCCTAATATTGATTTCTTAAAAAATGTAAGGGATTTAGGTTATGAATTTTATATTCATTTTACTATAACACCTTATGATAAAAGTATAGAAAAAAATCTTCCAAATAAAACTATATTGATAAAAAAATTTATTGATATAAGTAATTTGTTTGGAAGAGAAAAAATAGTTTGGAGATATGATCCTATTATATTAAATGATAAATTTGATATTAATTATCATATAAATAATTTTAATAATTTTGCATGTCAATTAAAAGAATATACAGATGAATGCATATTTAGCTTCATTCAAATATACAACAAAATTAAAAATAATATTGAAAATCTAGTTGTAAATGATAATGATAAAGTATTTCTAATAAATAGTTTTAAAGAGATAGCAGATAAAAATAATATCAAATTAAAATCATGTTCTCAGGATTTTGATATTGTGGAAAAAGCATCATGTATAGATAAAGAAAGAATACAAAAAATATTAGGCTATAGTATAAAAGAGAAAAAAGATAAATCCCAAAGAAAATTATGCAATTGCATAGAAAGTATAGATATAGGTTCATATAATACATGTCAAAACGGATGCATATATTGTTATGCCAATTCAAAAAATATTTTAAAGCATTATGATGTTAATAATGCCATGCTTTCAGATTTAAATATTGATGATATAAAACATACAATAGAAGATAGAAAAATAATAGTTAATGATAAAAATACACTTTTAATATTATAATGATTTTTATTTATTCTTTATTTTTATAATGCTGCCTTTATTGTCTATTATAATAATATTATTATTTATTTCTATTTCATATTTGTTATTTTTCTTTAATATTCTGTATATATGAAAATTATCATATTTTTCTTTAATTGCATTTATGATTTCTTTTTCTATGATGTTATCTTCTGCAAGTTTTTCTATTATATTAAATGCTATTTCATTTCCATTTCCTATTATGGCATTCCATTCACCTTTTGTATTAAAATTGATTGAGCTTCCTCCTTTAAATACGGCACTATATGATGAATTAAATGTTACTTTAAATAAATAATAATCAGAGAAATAAGTTTCTATAAAATTTCTTGCTTTTTGAGGCAAGTTTTTGAATGAAATAATATCCATAATTTACCCTTTTTATCTAATAAGTTTTTATATCATTTATTTTAAGCTTTTTTTTATTTTTATTATATTTCCGTCATAGCTTATATAAATATATTCTTTATCATCTACTTTAAACTCATAACCTTTTCTTCTTTTGTATATATTATTTATGCTTGTATATCTTTCTTTAACTATATTCATAATATTACTGTCTATAAATTTTGAGGCTATATTAATTGGTATTATTTGCCTGTTGCCTATTATAGTTTGCCATTCACCATTTCTTTTAAAATGTATTGATGAGCCTCCTTTAAAAATAACAACATAAGATGATGATACAATAGCTGCATTATAAACTTTGTATTCTTTAAAATAAGTATTTACAAATTCTTGAACATTATCAGGAAGATAGCTGTAAGGTATAAATTCAATACCTCCTTCATTGTCAAATCCTATAAATGAAGCAGATGTTATATATATAATAATTAATAATATTATATTTTTAAACATAATTTTATATCCTTTTATATAATAATATAATTAAAGATAAAATACTTCAATAATATAAAAAAGTAAAAAATCATACTTTTTCTATTGACAAAACAATAAATATGCATATAATACTCCATTACAATAGTACGAAATAAGACTATATTTTTAAAGGAGTTTATTATGATGAATACAAAAACTATGGAGAAGTCTTTTTTCAAGTATATTATACCAGCTATAGTGTCTACTATGTTGGGAGGACTTTATATAGTAGTAGACGGTTTTTTTGTAGGAAACTCAATGGGAGATATAGGACTTACAGCTATTAATTTGATATATCCTATAGGTACTTTAATTAATGCCTCTGCTGTTATGCTTGGTATGGGAGGAGCTGTAATAATGTCTATATATTTAGGAGAGGGTAATATAGACGGATTTAATAAAGCTAAGAACAATACATTTATAAGTTTAATTTTGGCAAGTATTATATTAACAGTAATTCTTTTTTTATTAAAAAATAAATTAATAGTTATGCTTGGTGCTAAAGGTGAAGTTTTTCATCATGCAGACGCTTATATTACAACAATTATTGTAGGTGGAGGACTTCAGATAATATCATTCGGTTCTATGCCTATAATAAGAAATTTAGGTAAAACTGTACATGCTATGAGTTTTATGGGGTTAGGGCTTGTTATAAATATTGTACTGGATTATTTATTTTTAATGGTTTTTAAATTAGAAATGTTCGGAGCAGCGCTTGCTACAATAACAGCACAGGGAATAGTTGCTTTAATTTCTATTTATTATTTGTTTATAAGAAAGAAAAATAGAACAAGAATAAAATTATCAGACTTTGATTTATCTATGACTAAAAGGGCAATGCAGATAGGTTTATCTCCTTTTGGAATGGTAATGGCTCCGTCTTTGATAGTAATATTTAATAATCTTCAATGTTTAAAATACGGCGGATATTTGGGAACAACAGCTTATTCTGTTATTAATTATATTTACGGATCTATTATATATTTATTTGAAGGCGTTGCAGAAGGATGTCAGCCTATGATAAGCTATTTCAAAGGAGCATGCCGAAACGATCTTATGAAAAAAGTACTAAAGAAAGGACTTTTATTTGATTGTGTGCTAGGTTCTATACTTATGGTTTTGGTATTTATACTTAGAAATAGATTAGGTATATTATTTGGTGCTTCTATAGAAACTAATGATATAATAAGTTTAGGGCTTCCTATAATATCGATAGCATTTATACTTCAGCCTATAGTAAGACTTGGTACAGCATATTTCTATTCATCAGGAGAAAGTGTTTATTCAAGTATATTAACATATATAGACCCTTTTTTAGTAAGTCCTTTATGTATAATTATTCTGCCTATATTCTTTAATCTTAATGGTATATGGATTGCTATACCTGCAGCACAATTTATTTTAATATTGCTGTTTAGTGTAATATTTTATATTACAAATAAAAAGTATAGTGCTGTAAATGGCATAATATATCAAAATGAGTAATTAAAAAATAATAGCTAAAAAAGCCATAGATAAAAGCTTTAATATTAGCATTATAGATAAAGCAAATATAGCTGATGTAAGTATTAGCTTATTTGCTTTTTCTATATGACGCGGAGTTAAATCTTCTAAATATTCTCCTACCAATGGTCTGTCATATATTTCACCATCTTTCATATATTCGCCGCCTAACTCTATATTTAATGCTCCAGCAATGCTAGCTTCTAATCTTGATTTATTAGTTTTGCCTTCTTTTATGAAAGCAGAAAATGCATTTTTATACTCATATCTAAAGAAAACAGAGCCTAGTATATAAACTAAAGAAGTAAGTATAGAAGGTATAATATTTACTATATAGCATAATTTGATATTAAATATTCTGAACATATTATTGCTTTTAGGTTCATCTATATACACGCTATCGGATGAACATTCTGATAAAACATAAATAACTTTGTAAAGCAGACATAAAGGTGCTCCTCCCAAAGTTAAAAATATTGCAGGATATATATAATCTTCAGCAATACTTATAGTTGTATATTCTATAGTGTTTTTTACAGCTTGTTCTTCTTCTATATCTTCTGTGTCTATTTCAGTATTTTCATGTAGAAGAGATTTAACCTTTTTCATATCATTAGCCATTAAACTATTATTTATATGAGAACTTATTTCTAAAGGTTTTCTAATTCCTATTATGATATATGATAATACTAACTCTATTGCTAAACCTAATAGAAAATGGACTTTATATAAAAGCATAAGAATAAAAAATGGTATTAAAAAAATTACAGCCATTATTATTATAGAAGATAAAGCCCCTATAATAAATTCTATTATTTTATTATCATTATTTATTTTTTTTCTAAATAAATCTTCTGTCATAAAATGTATTCTTTTTATAAAAACAAAAGGATCAAATTTGAACTTTTCTACAAAAATATTAAGAAGAAAAGATATAGGTAATATTAATAGTATTCTCATTATATTTATTCCAATAAAAGTTATTACTAATAATCATCGTAAAATTAAAAGTTTTCTATAATATTTATATTGTTTCTGTCATCTATTTCTGTATAATATCCGCCTCCATTTTTTAGCAAATATTCATAAAATCCGAGTTTTTTGCTGTCATATCTGCTGAATATTGACATAATAACTCCTCCATGTGTAACAACAGCAGTATAATCTAAGTTATTTTTTTTCATATCATCTATTATGTAAAAGTATGCATTTTCTGTTCTTTTAAAAAATTGTTCTGAAGTTTCTCCATTAGGTACATTACTCTGCCAATTACTTTTAAAGAATTCTTTATAGTATGGATTATCTTTTAATTCATCATGGTTTTTTCCCTCAAAATCTCCGAAACATCTTTCTTTTAAATTATCTATAATTTCTTTATTATCAAACATATCATCAAAGTATATTTGAGCTGTTTCTAAGCATCTTTTCATAGGACTGCAATATAGTTTTTGAACGGGTTTGTACTTATTGATTATTTCTTTTTTATTTATTAGAAAATCCTTTCCGGGTTCAAATAAAGGTGCATCGGTAGAGCCTAGCCATCTTCCTTCAGCATTTAATTGAGTCTGACCATGACGTATAAATAAAATTTTCATAAGAACTCTCCAGATTTATAATTATTAATATTATAATAGCAGTTTATTTTTTTTCAATAATATTTTATATATGTAGAAATAATTTTATATAGGTATGGTATGTATTAAAAATACTAATAAAATTGATTGACAATATAATGAATTTATGATATAATCCAAAACTGTAAAATTTTTAACAAAATTTCAAAAAATAGGGTATATGTATGAATTATGAAATATTAGCTGAAAATGCTCGCTTTTTTACAATATCAGCGGCAATTTTAACATTAGCCTTTGCCTTCTATTTTTACAAATGGATGCGTAAACAAGATGAAGGTAATGAAACTATGAAAGAAATAGCTTCGCATGTACGTTCCGGTGCTATAGCTTATCTTAAACAACAGTATAAAGTTATAGCTTTCTTTTTTGCCGGAGCTTTCATTATTTTTGCTATTCTTTCTTATGCTTTGAAAGTTCAAAATCCTTTTATTCCTATAGGTTTCTTAACAGGCGGTTTCTTCTCTACATTATCAGGTTTCTTAGGTATGAAAACTGCTACTTATGCATCAGCTAGAACTGCAAATGCAGCTAGTAAATCTTTAAATGAAGGTTTAACAATAGCTTTCCGTTCTGGTGCTGTTATGGGACTTACAGTTGTAGGTCTTGCTTTGCTTGACATTTCTTTATGGTTTATAGTATTAAATTTATGGCTTGATAACAGCTTATTCGGTACAGATTTCTTAAATTTAGCTGGTACAGGAATAGCTAAAGGAACTGCTGAATATACTGCTGCTAAAATGCACTTTGTAACTACTACAATGCTTAGCTTTGGTGTAGGTGCTTCTTTCCAAGCTTTATTTGCTCGTGTTGGAGGCGGTATATTTACTAAAGCTGCTGACGTTGGTGCTGACTTAGTAGGTAAAGTTGAAGCTGGAATTCCAGAAGATGACCCTAGAAACCCTGCTGTTATAGCTGACAACGTAGGTGATAACGTAGGTGACGTTGCTGGTATGGGTGCTGACCTTTATGAATCTTATGCTGGATCTATACTTGCTGCTATGAGTTTAGGTTCTGCAGCTTTCGGATATATTAACCCTGATGTAAGTCCTATATTTGCTGTATCTCTTCCTATGATACTTGCTGCTATAGGTACTTTATCTTCTATAATAGGAGTATTCTTCGTTAAAACTAAAGAAGGTGCTACTATGGGAGAATTATTAAAGTCTTTAAGAGTTGGTGTTTATGTAAGCAGTGCTATTATTATAGTAGTTGCTTTTATCTTGGTAAAAATACTTCTTCCAAACAATTTAGGATTATTTGTTTCTATAATTGTAGGACTTATAGCTGGTAACGTAGTTGGTTTCTTCACAGAATACTATACTGCTGCTGAATACAAACCTACTCAATGGGTAGCTGAGCAATCTAAAACAGGTCCTGCTACTGTTATAATCGGCGGACTTGCTGTAGGTATGCAATCTACATTAGTACCTGTTGTTACAGTTGTTATTTCTATAATGTTAGCATTTGGTTTTGCAGGCGGTTTCGGTGCTGAGCCTTCTGCTTTCTCTCAAGGATTATATGGTATAGCTTTAGCTTCTGTTGGTATGTTATCTACTTTAGGTATTACATTAGCTACAGATGCTTATGGTCCTATAGCTGACAATGCAGGCGGTAATGCTGAAATGTCAGGACTTCCTGAAAGTGTTAGAGAAAGAACTGATGCTTTAGACTCTTTAGGTAATACTACTGCTGCTACTGGTAAAGGTTTCGCTATTTGTTCTGCTGCTTTAACTGCTATGGCTTTGATTGCTGCTTATATTGAAGAGATTAAAACTTCTTTAGGAAGAATGATTAATACAGGAAATTTAACTTCTATAGATATAGGTACTGTTCAATACACTGCTAACAGTGCTAAAGAATTATATGACAAAGTTGTTTATAGTTTAGGCATGAATGAGTTTATGAATGCTTTCAATATTCACTTAATGAACCCTAAAGTATTAATAGGTATATTTATTGGTGCCATGTTAGTATTCTTCTTCTGTGCTTTAACTATGAAAGCTGTTGGACGTGCTGCTGCAGGTGTTGTAGAAGAAGTTAGAAGACAGTTTAGAGAGATTAAAGGTTTATTAGCTGGAGATAAAGGTGTAAAAGCTGATTATGAAAAAGCTGTTCAAATCTGTACTCTTTCTGCTCAAAAAGAGATGATTGTTCCTTCTGTATTAGCTATAATAGTACCTGTTGTAGTTGGATTCTTATTCGGAGTACCTGCTGTTATAGGTATGTTAGTTGGAGGATTAACTGCTGGTTTTGCTATGGCTGTTATGATGTCTAATGCAGGCGGTGCTTGGGATAATGCTAAAAAATACATTGAAGCTGGTAATTTAGGCGGTAAGAAAATCATTGATGAAAAAACAGGTGAAAAAATTACTAACCCTAACCATGCTGCTGCTGTTATAGGTGATACTGTTGGTGACCCATTCAAAGATACTTCTGGACCTTCAATCAATATTCTTATCAAATTAATGAGCTTGATAAGTGTTGTATTTGCTGGTGCTATAGTAGCTTTCTCACCAAAGATTCAGGCTTTATTAGGTATTGCTGATCAAATTATTAAGTAAATTATATAAATAAAATAATAGACCGCTTGACTTAATTTCAGTTAAGCGGTCTTTTTTATATATTTTTATAAAAAAATACTATATATAAAATAAATTTTACATTTTAATTAAAAAAAATATATTTTATTGACATTGATATTGTTTTAATGTATAATTTTTTTCTTATATTGGCTATGAAATTAATTATCATTATGGAGAAAATATATGAAAAAAAGACATTCTATAAGGGTTAAAATGCCTATAGCAATAAGCATTTTAAGCACTATATTTTTAGTTTTAATAGTTGTTATATTTCATATAGATCGCATATCATTATTAAGGAAGCTACTTTAGATGGATTTAATAATACAGTTAATGGTTATAAAGATATGTTGGATGTTTGGCTTGATGATCAAAGAAATTTAATAAAAACTTATTCTGTATCTCCTACTATAAAAAGTTATTTACTTGATAGAAATATTAATATTAGACCAACTCTCACCGAATATGAAGGTATAAATGAATATGTACTTGATATAGGTGTTACAGATACAAACGGAATAATTTTAGATAATGTTAATAATGTTAAGATAGGTGAAAATATTACTACAGTAAGACCTAATATTTTAAATATACTTAAAAATAATAATAATGAAGCGTCATTCGACGATGCAGTTCAAAAATCTAGTGCGGATCAAAAATGGTCATTAGCTGCTATTGCTGGAGTAAAACATAATGGTGAACATTTAGGTAATGTATATATGATTTTGGATTGGGAAGATTTATCTGCTAAACTTCAGCAATTAAAATTACCTGAAAGAACCAGAATATTTGCGATAGATGATCATAATACAGTTGTATTGGATACAAAAAATGAGATTAACACAGAAGCTAATGAGGCTTATGCTTCAATAATAACAGGTAAGAAGCCATCAGGAGTTATGAATTATATATCTTCTGTAAGCCATGATCCTAGAACAGCAGTTTACAGCAGAATCGAAAATTTACATTGGTATTTGATTATGGCTATGGATGACAGGATAATTTATAAAGCAAATAATGATTCTATAAAAATTTCTGTTGTTATATGTATTTTATCTATTGTATTTATAAATATATTTGCTTTTCTTTATATTAAAAATGCTACACACCCTCTTAAAATATTAATGGAACAGGCTACAAATATATCTAATGGAAATATAAAAGTTACAAGTAAATCTAATTATAGAAAGGATGAATTTGGAGAATTAGAGAAAATATTTGATGCTATGGGTAATAGGCTGGCTGAAGTGGTTTCAAATGTACATGATGCATCTATGGAAATAATTACAGCGGCTGAAAATATGATGGAAAGCAGCACAGAACTTTCATCAAGAACAGATTCTCAGTCATCAAGTTTGGAAGAGACAGCGGCTAGTATTGAGGAGATGGTATCTAATATTAAAACTTCTGCTGAAAAATCTCTGCAGGGTAAAAATATGATGTCTGAGTCTATAGAGTTTATTGAAAATGCAGCCAATATAATATCTCAAACAGCTTTAAATATAGAAGAAGTTTATCAGGCTAGTGAGAAGATAAAAGATATTACAAAGATTATTGAAGATATTGCTTTCCAAACTAATATACTTGCACTTAATGCTTCTGTAGAGGCAGCACGTGCTGGAGATCAAGGTAAAGGTTTTGCTGTAGTAGCTTCTGAGGTTAGAAATCTTGCACAAACTACTCAGGCTTCTGTTAAAGACATTACAGCATTAGTTGATAACACATCTCAAAAAATAGATGTTGCTACAAAAACAGCTAAACAGTCTCAGGAAATATTTGTTGATTTACAAAACAAAGTATCTGAAACTTCAAGATTGATGGAAGATATTACTTCTAATGCTTTGGAACAGGAATCAGGTACCAATCAAATAAGTGTTGAAGTTAATAATATGGAATCTGCTACTACCCAAAATGCTGCTTTGGCTGAAACTTCAAGTGAAATATCAAAAAGTTTAGTTGAAAAGGCTAGATTCTTGGAAACTAGTATTGAGTTCTTTAAAATTTCAAACAATAAATAATAATATGAATTTGTTAAGCTGTATGACTTTAATTAAAGTTATGCAGCTTTTTTAATGCATTATATGTAATTAGCAATTAAAATTAATACTAGACAAATGATTCATATATAATATAATTAATATAACATAATATAAGTACAGGGATTATTTTATGAGAATATTAAAATACTTTTTATTTGTGAATATTTTGATTGTAGCAATTACATACAATGCATTTGCAAGTTTAGAGGTTAATTTTCAAGGACATTATGGAATTGCTTTTCCTTTTAATTCTATAAAGGTAAATGACGGCTATAAAAATACTATTTATGATAGTCCTGACGGTACTTTAGGTTTTGAAGGAACTTTGTTGTTCCAAATTGGAAATTATTTTAAATTATTTGAAGATGATTATACAAGCCTAATTAAAGGTGTGAGTTTATTTGGTGATATAGGTTTTAGCGTTAATGCTTTGATGTCAGATTATAAAGAAAATAATAAAAAGTACACAGAGATGCTTGGATTTTATTCTATGATTGTTGGAGCCACTGTTAAATTAAATTTCAGTAAAATGTCTGTAGGATTAGGTACAGGAATAATAGCACCTTTATATGCTATGGTTGCTTCAAGTAAATATGGTGGTGTTATGGCAGCACCTGATTTAGATAATTGGAATGTTAATGATATGAGAAATCTATTTAAAGCTCCTATAATGCCTTATGTAAAACTAACTGTTGAAGGATTTTTATATTTATTTCCTAATTTTGCTGTTAATATAGGCGGATATATGATGTACAATTTTGGTATGCAGTATAAAACGGATGTTATTAATAATAATATAGGACATAATGTATATAATAAGTATAATTTCTCTGCTCTTTCAATAGGCTTGGTTTTAGGAATATCTTTCGGAAGAAGTGACGGCTACAATTAATAAAAAGCATATTATTTTTTTATTAATCTAATTAGCCCGCCCACCCGCCCCTAAATTCATTTATTGTGTTAAATAAAAAAGAGAAGTGCTTATATAAGCACTTCTCTATAATATATTAATATTATTTTTATTTTATATGATCATTAAGCCACTGTATAATTTCCTTTGTAACTTCATCTCTTTGAACATCATTAAGTATTTCATGCCTTCCATCTTTGTAAAGACTTATATTAACATCTTTAAGCCCCAATGATTTATACATTTCATGTACCCATTTAACACCTTTTCCCATATCTCCTACAGGATCCCTATCACCAGAAATTAAAAGTATAGGAAAATTTTTGTTCATTGAAGAATAATTATCTTTATCAGATATTTTGTCTATAAGTTCAAATAATTGTATGTATGTTTCTATACTTGCTGGCTTATCTGCAAAATATTCATCTTCTAATACTTTTTCAATTTCATTTTTGTCGGAAGTAAGCCAAGCATGAAGAGAATTATCTTCAGGGAAAAATTTCTTACCATATCCTCCTACAGATAATTTATCAAGTAAATAAGCTCTTTTTCTTCCTCCAAATATAGATTTTTGAATATTAGCTATAGTTTTTCCAAAATTTTCAATTCCTTTAGGTTTTCCTCTAGTACCCATTATTACAGCACCATTTAAGTCCTGATGATATTTTATTAAAAATCCTCTTGTTAAGAAAGATCCCATACTATGTCCTAACATAAAATATGGTATATTAGGATAATCTGCTTTAGTATTTACCATTAGATACTTTAAATCTTCTATTATTAATTCATGTCCATTCTTATCAGCTATATGTCCTATTTGATCCTTACTTACAGTGCTTCTTCCAAAACCTCTGTGATCATCAGCACAAACTAAAAAACCAGCATCGGTTAATTTTGATGCAAATTCAGCATATCTTCCTGCATGTTCTCCAAGTCCATGAACTATTTGTACTATTGCTTTTGGGGTTGAATCTGGAATAAAAAGGTATGTGTACATTCTGTGCCCATCATCCATTATTAATACCCTGTTTATAGTTTTCATAAAATACTCCAGCAATATTATTAAGTTTGGAGAAATTATATAATATTTTCTTTTTAATGCAATCAATAATTTTGTATTAAAAAATTATACATACTACAAAAATTAATTATAATTTTAGGCTTAAAAATAAAAAAAATTTGTTTAACTATTAGCATACAAAATAAATATTTTAAGGAGATAATAATTATGTCTGGAAATGCTAATATAATAGTAATAGAGGGAAGATTAACAAAAGATCCTACTTATATGAAAACCAAAAATGGTAAATCTTTATGCAGATTTTCTATTGCCAATAATAGATATTATTACACAAATGGCACTTTACAAAAAGAGGTTTATTTTTTCGATTTGGTTGCTTGGGGATATAATGCAGATAAGGCAGCTGTTATTTTATTTAAAGGAAGACATGTTCTTATTAATGGAGAATTAAGACAGAATTCTTATGTTTCTAAAGATGGTAATAAAAAGACTTCAATTTATATATTGGCATTGGATATAAAAAATTTGGATAAAAAATCTTTAGAAAGAAATGCTTATAGTCAGAATATAGCTAATAATCAAATAGTATCAGATTTTATAGAGGAAAGTCTTCAGGAAGTATTTTAGAATCTTTTATTATTTGTATTAACTCATTATTTATAATTTTTTCATCTCTATTTGAATCTATATGATGTATATATGGAGCATTAAAAGAGTTGAATATTTCATCAACTTTTTGCAGATAGTTTTCATTTTCAAATCTATCTACAAATCCTCTTTTCTCCATAATTCTACTTATAGCATTTTTTATAGGTAAATGAAAAATAAATACTAAATCAGGTTCTATGATAAAGTCTTTATGTAAGTTTATTATATGATCTCTGTCTATTCCCTTAGCTCCTTGATATGCTACAGAAGAATATACATATCTGTCTAATACTATAATATATCCGTCAGCAATTGCAGGTTTTATCATATGCTTAATATGTTCTTTCCTATCAGCTATAAAAAGAGATAGTTCTTCTTCCGGTTTTAAATCTTTTGAGAACATACTTTCCCTTAATTTAGCACCAAAATAAGCATGAGTAGGCTCAAAAGTATATATAGATTTTATTCCGGCATTATTCAATATATCTGTAAGCATTATTCCATGAGTAGATTTTCCTGAACCATCAATACCTTCTAATACTATTAATTTTCCATTCATATACAACCCTCTATATAAATATAATAAAATTATCTTATTTTTAAAGTAGCTATTCCTATAATTGCTGCTATTATTCCTATAATATAAAATCTAAATACAACTTGTGTTTCTTTCCAACCTGATTTTTCAAAATGGTGGTGAAGGGGTGCCATTTTAAACACTCTCTTTTTAAATAATTTGTATGAAAACACTTGTAAAACAACACTGAATGCTTCAGATACATAAACAGCCCCTATTATAACGAGAAGAAGCTCATGTTTAATGAATAATGCTATAATACCAAGTACTCCGCCAAGAGATAAACTTCCAACATCACCCATAAATACCTGAGCAGGATGGGCATTAAACCATAAAAATCCTAAGCCGGCACCTATTAAAGCTCCTACAAAAACTGTAACTTCTCCAGCATCTGCTATAAATGGTATTTTTAAATATGTAGCTATAAGCGAATTACCGGATACATAAGAAAGTACAGCCAATGCCATTGACATTATTACTAATAATCCTATAGCTAATCCGTCTAAACCATCTGTAAGATTTACGGCATTACTCATACTTACAACTACAAATGTTGCAAATGGTATATATAATAGTTTTAAATCTATATATATTGTGCTTGCAAATGGAAGAAATACTGTAGAAGAAGGTACTTGTGCTACTTTTACAGCTTCAAGAACTCCTATACCTTGATTAAGTTCAAATGTCATTAAAAATGTTGATTTATCAAAATAGTATAGATAAATTCCTATTATTAAACCTACTAAAGTTTGGAATAATATTTTATATTTTCCTGGAAGTCCTTTAGAGTTTTTATATTTTATTTTCAAAAAATCATCAAGAAATCCTGATATTGAAAGTATTATTAAAGAAATGGTAAGAAGTATAATTTTTAAATTATCCAATTTACCCCATAATAATATACTTATTATTATGCTTCCTACTATAAATATTCCTCCCATAGTAGGAGTTCCAGTCTTTGCTAAATGAGTTTCTGGTCCATCATCTCTAACTACCTGACCAAAATTAAGTTTCCTTAATTTTTCTATTATGTTAGGAGCAAATACTAATACAAGTATTAAAGCAGTTCCTACAGCTCCTGCAGTTCTGAATGTAATATATCTGAATATATTAAAACCAAAAAATGTTTCTCTTAATGGATAAAAAATTTCATATAACATGTATATTATTAACCTTTAGATAAAAATATTATAAATTATAAAACTATTATAATATAGTATTATATATAAATTGTTTTGTCAATTAAAATAATTATGTTAATTTGATTTTTTAGCATTTTTAATTAAAGAAAATGCATATAAAGAAGCAGCAGATATTATTATTATAAATGTAATAATCTTACTAATAGTTAATTCTTCTTTGTATATTAAAGCGCCTAATATCGTTTCTAATATAGGGCATATAAATTGCAGACATCCTAATGTTGATATTGGTATATTTTTTACAACTAAAGAGAATAAATATAAAGGTAGTCCAGTTACAAAACCTACCATCAATAATATTATCCATGTATTAATAGGCTGAGGCTGAGCAGGATAATATATTTTAAACAAAAATAATGCAGGTATTAATATAAATAATGACTCTAAAAATAATGATTCCCAAGCTGAATATGATGTAATTTTTTTTAATGCTGTATATATTGAAAATGTTGATGCCATTATTAATGACAGTACAGGAGGATATCCTATTGTGTAAGTTTGATATAATATTCCTATAATCATTAAAACGATAGCAGTATATTCCAAAGCATTTTTCTTTTCTTTAAAAAATATTATTCCTATTAGTATTGAAAGTATAGGAGATATATAATATGCTAATCCTGATTCTAAAACCCTATTGGAATTTACAGCATATATGTAGAAATACCAATTAAGACCTATAAACAATCCTGCAAATAAAATAGCAATTAATTCTTTTTTACCTCTGTATAATTTTTTAATACTTCCATTTTGTAATATTATAATAAAAGTAAATATTAAAGTTGTTATTATTCTCATTGACAATATGAAGGAAGCATTAAAATTGTCTATAGTTTTCCAGTATATAGGCAAAAGTCCCCATATAATTTGTACAATAGTAGCTACAAATATAGAAACTCCTGTTTTCATCATATATTTCCTAAAAGATTAAATTGTATAAAGGGTGAAACCATTATTATGATTCCACCCTATAAATATTATCCCAAACTAGCCTGTATTAAAGGCATAAATATTTTCAATAATAGTAATGCTGATAATATCCAAGTTAATATTGATATATCTTTTGTTTTACCAGATATTAATTTTAGTATAGTAAATGATAATACACCAAAAGTTATTCCTTCAGCTATACTGTATGCAAAAGGCATAAATATTATACATATAAATGCAGGTATTGATTCAGTATAATCTGCGAAATTTATCTCTAATATAGGAGTCATCATAAATAGACCAACTATTATTAAAGCAGGAGCAGTAGCAGCACTAGGGATGGCTAAGAATATATGAGATAGGAATAATGATATAGTAAATAGTATAACAACAACTAAAGCAGTAAGTCCTGTTTTTCCTCCCTCAGCAACACCTGAAGCACTTTCAACATAAGTTGTAACTGTGGAAGTACCCAAGCATGCACCTACAACTGTACCTACAGCATCAGCAAATAAAGCCTGTTTACATCTAGGAACTTCTCCTCCTCTTGTAAGCATATTAGCTTTAGTACATACTCCTACCAATGTTCCAACTGTATCAAACATATCAACAAAAAGGAAAGTAAACAGAACTATAAACATATTAGGAGTTAATATATTACTGAAATCAAGTTTAAAAGCTATAGGTTCTAAAGAAGGAGGTACAAAACTAGCATGAGGAGAAAGTTTTGTTAAACCCATAGGTATTCCTATTACTGTTGTAATTAGAATTCCTAATAAGATAGCACCTCTTACATTATAGGATAATAAAACAGCTGTTATTATAAGTCCTATTATAGCAAGCAATGCACTGCCTGAAGTAATATTTCCTATACCAAGCAATGTAGCATCATTGTTTATTATAATTTTTGAGTTTTGCAAACCAATAAAAGCAATAAATAATCCTATACCAACAGAAATAGCTCTTTTCATATTAACAGGTATGCTATTAACTATTGCTTCCCTAACATTAAATATCGTTAATACCAAAAATATAATACCTTCTACAAATACAGCAGTTAAAGCAGTTTGCCAGCTATATCCCATTCCAAGTACAACTGTATAAGCAAAGAAAGCATTAAGTCCCATTCCAGGAGCCAATGCAAATGGTAAATTTGCAAACAATGCCATTATTAATGTTGCTATTATTGCTGAAACAACAGTAGCAGTGAATATAGCCCCTTTATCCATACCAGTACTTGATAGTACATCTGGATTTACAGCTAATATATAAGCCATAGTCATAAATGTTGTAAAACCAGCTATAATTTCTGTTTTAACATTAGTACCATGCTCTTTTAGCCTAAAAAATTTTTCCATAAATGTATCCTTTAATATTCTTTTTCATAATTTATTATATAATTTGTTATGAAAGCTATACTATATATGAGATTGTAAATTTTGCAATATTTTTTAATTATAGTTTTATTAATAAATTTTTTATTAAAATTTTAAAACATGTCATTTTTTGTCATCATAATTATTTATACTCATATTATTATTTTATAATAAGGAGTATTGCCTATATGCTTTTAATAATTCTTATATCTTCTATTATTACATTGTTTTTATTTGAAGAGTTTAGAGAGTTATTGGTTGATATTATTATCATGTTAATAATATGCGTATTTGTTTTTGCTTATAGTGTATGTGTTTTTATAGTTGATTATCTTTATGTGTTCATTGACAATTATATTCTTTCTTTTTTTACTTCTATTTTTTCTATAATTAAGTTTATTTTAAGATGTGCAAGAAATTTGTTTATGTAAAATACTGTTTTTAGGTATCTTGCAAAAAACTTATTTATATTGTATTCTTTAATTCAAAGGAGTTGTTTATGAAAATTATTAACGTTCATTCAAGTAAATTACATTCTATACTTTTTGTATTTCTTCCAATAGTATTAGTTGTAGGCTTTTTAATTTTTTCAGGAGTAACTATTGTTTCTACTGGAGAGGTAGGAATAAGAAGCAGACTTGGAAAGGCAATATCACAGGAAGAACCGGGACTTCATTTTAAAGTACCGTTTATAGATACTATAAAGATTATGGAAGTTAGGGAACAGACAGTTGAAAAGACTTATTCTGTATCATCAAAAGATATGCAGACAATATCAATGACATTAAATGTTCAATATTCTATAGGCGGGGATGCATTAGATTTATATAGTAAATTTGGAGTTGATTATAAGAACAAACTTATTAATCCTAGAATATCAGAGAGTTTGAATGCTGTTTCTGCAAGATATACTATAGAAGAATTCATAACAAAAAGAAATGAAATGGCTGGAGAACTTTTAAAAGAAGTAATGACTGATTTTGAAGATTACGGCATCATAGTTGCTGCATGCTCTATTATAGAACATGATTTTTCAGATGAATTTTATCAGGCAATAGAGAGAAAATTAATAGCTTCTCAGGACGCATTAACAGCACAGAATGCATTAGAGAAAGTAAGATATGAAGCAGAAGCTGAAATTACAAAGGCTAAAGGTATAGCAGAAGCCAACAGAATAATGCAGGAATCTTTAACTCCTCTTCTTATTCAAAGAATGTATATAGAAAAATGGGACGGTAAGATGCCTCAAGTATCAGGTTCTGGAGTTACTCCTATGATACAAATAAAATAATAGATGACCTTACATAAAAATATTTTTAAAAATTTAATATCTATTATATTTCCTAATCATTGCATAATATGCGGAGATTTAATGCAAAGCGGTAATATGAATTATCTTTGTATTGACTGCATAAATAAAAATTTGGATTATATACATAAAGATGAATATATAAGATGTAATAAATGCGGTAAAGTTTTAGAAAATGAAAAATCAATATGCATTTGCAAAGATGAAGAACTTTATTTTGATGAATGCAAATCTATGCTTTATTATAACAACAATACAATAGATTTGATTCACAAAATGAAGTTCTCCCATAGATATATGATATGTAAAGACTTTGCTGCTATGCTTAGTTATTACTATAAAGATTATATTAAAAGTTATGATGCTGTTAGTTTTGTTCCTCTAGGTAAAAAAAGATTTTTAGAAAGAGGATACAATCAAAGCGAAATTATAGCGCAAACAATATCTAAAATATTAAATATAACATTAATAGATGATATAATATTCAGACAAAAAGAAACCAAAGCATTAAGCTCATTAAATAGTCAAACAGAAAGAATAAGCATGATAAAAAATGCTTTTGTGATAAATACCAACTATAATAATATTAATAAAATAAATCTTCTTATAATAGATGATGTATTTACCACAGGAAGCACTTTAAATGAAATTTCTAAAGAGATTAAGAAACTAGAATGTATAAATAAAATAGGTCTGCTTACTGTAGCCCGTGCTTAAATATCAATACTATCAATTATCTCCATAGTATCTTTAAAATTTTTCTTTATAGATTTTAATAATTCATCTGGCTGAGGTAAATTATCTAAATCTTCTAAAGTTTCATCTTTTATCCAGAAAATATCCAAATTTACTTTATCTCTTTTTATTATTTCATCATAAGAAAATTTCTTAAATCTCTCAGTTTCTTTTCTTTTGCTAATATCATCAGCATTATAGCATTTTATAAAATCTTCTAAATCTTCAAAAGTTAAAGGATTAGTAACTAAAGTAAAATTAATATTTGTTCTAAAATCATAAATCCAAATATTTTTTGTTGCTACAACACCTTCTACAGGAGTAACTTTATCAAAAAATAAAACATTAGCCTTAACACCTTGAGCATAAAAAATACCTGTAGGAAGTCTTAATATAGTATGCAAATTACAACTGTTTAATAACTTTCTTCTTACTTTCTCTCCGGCACCGCCCTCAAATAAAACATTATCAGGAAGAACGACTGCCGCTCTCCCTCCTATTGCTAAAATACTCATTATATGCTGTAAAAAATTTATCTGTTTATTTGATGTGGTTACAGAAAAATCGTCTCTTATATAATCATCTTTTTCTGTTTTGACTTCACCATCATCACTAAAAACCTTAAAAGCACTTTTCTTGCCGAAAGGCGGATTTGTAAGAACCATTTTATATAATGTATCTGTTCTCTTAGCTAAAGAATCTCCCTGTTTTACTGTGGTATTTCCTTCAGAGCCGCCGAATCCATGCAAATATAAATTCATAGCACATAAACTCACAACTATATGAGTAATATCTATACCGAATAATGTATTTTCTTTTAATTTTTTAGTTTTATCCTTGTCTTTTCCTATATGCTTTTTTATATAATCATAAGCCTCAATCAAAAATCCTCCAGTACCGCAGGCAGGATCAATTATATTCATATCTATATCAGGCCTCATCACATCAACAATAGCCTTAATCAAAGCCCTAGGCGTAAAATACTGTCCAGCACCAGCCTTGGACTCTGTGGCATTTCTCTCCAAAAGCCCCTCATATATAGAACCTTTCACATCAATGCTTAATGATACCCAATCGATACCGTCTATAAGAGTTACCATTTTTCTAATATGAACAGGAGTATCAATCTTATTCTGAGCCTTTGAAAATATTACTCCAAGTATACCCTTTTGCCTTGAAAGATTTTCTAAAGTGCTTGCATAATGTTTTTCCAATTCCTCACCATCTTTTGACATTAATTTGTCCCATCTGTATTCATCGGGTATAATAGATTCTTCATAACCTTCATCAAATTTCTGATAATCCATTTTAAGAAAAATCATATAAGTAAGCTGAGAAACATAATCGGTATAAGCCATACCGCTTTGTCTTAACACCTCAGCAAAATTCCACACTTTAGTAACTAAACTGCTTTCATTCATGATAAATCCTTATATACTAAAAATTTTTAAGTTTGTTAAAAACATTTTATATTTTATTATTTTCGGGGGACTAGTCCCCGAACCCCTACTTCTTTTGGTGACCCAAAGAAGCAAAAGGACTGCATTTTTACAATTTAAGCCTTACTCTATAGTTATAATATTTTACAACAGTTTATAATTTTTTATATAAATCATAAAAAATTAACAAGTAATAATTGTTCAATAAAATTAAATTAATTTCCCCTCAAAAGCCTTTTTCAAAACAGCCTGCTTCAAAACATTTAATTTATCAATATTTTCATTTATATTATTTTCTATATTATCTGCTTTATCAAAAATATTCTGTATATTATCGGCTATAGTTTTTTGCAATTCTATATTAGGAACTTTTATATCCATATTTTTTAACAAATTTAAATATATACCTTTTTGAGCTGTTCCTCTAACATGAACTTTAAAATAATTAATTGAATATATAGAATTGAAAAAATATTTTAAATACAAAGAATTAATATTATGCTTTATAATAGCAACACTTCTTTGCAAACAAAATCTTTCTATACCATCAGGTACTACAGCTGATTCACCTATACTACCGACTATAGTTAATAATACATCATTAGTGGATATATTAATTCTTTTACATTCTTTTTTATAATCATCTTCTGAAATAAATCTAAAATTATTAAAAAGTATTTTACCATTTTTTATATTTTGGCAACTTAGCATAGGTATTCCATTTTCCTGTTTTTTAGGTGGAGCATGTGAACCATCTGTAATTTTATAAGATATATCTTCAAGTTTTTTGTTTTCCCACTCATAAGGTTCATAATTGCTGACTTTAGCGAAGCTGTTATTCTCATCGAATGCGTATTTCAAAACTGACTGCTTATACTGTTTGATTTGCTCTTTTATTATATTTAATTTATTCAAGGCATTGTCTATTTTTTGGAATTCGCTCTCTATTTTTTCTACTATGAGTTTTTGTTCTTCTAGCGGAGGTAGAGGGAAAAGAGTATCTCTTAATTTATTAACACTTACTCCTCCAATAATACCATTTATATTTTTTTTAAAAATAAAAAAGAAGGTTGGAGTTTGTAAATAATAGTATAAAAATATATGATCTATTCCATATGGAGAAAAACAACATAATTTATTTACAAAACAAACATCTTGATTTGTAATAGCTATTTTTCTTCCAGCACTTCCTCCCTCTATACAAAGCAAGGTACTATTTTTAGGTGCTATACGAAATTTAGTATTTGAATTAGGTATTCGAACTCCATTGTCATAATTTATTTCATTATTAAAACTTATATCTTTTGTTGCAATATAATAATACCCTGAAGATAAACCTGTATATTTTTTCTTTTTTTCTTCTTCATTAATACTATTTCCTGTATATATATCAGCTAATGATGAAAGTCTTACCCATTTCCAATTATCTGGGATTTTGAAAGGGATTTCATTTGAATTTATCTCTGCTTCTGTTTTCATTTCAGATTGTTTCTTGACTGACTTCTTTGTATTCATTCTTTTTCCTTATACATACTATTATCTCTAAATTTTTGTAGTTTTTCTATATATTCATAATGCTTTTTTAAACTCTCTTCATCTCTATTTATTTTATGTTTTTGAAAATATATTAAAGCTATATTGCTTATAGCAGTAATATTATTGGAGTCTATCATCAATATATTATTAAAATCATCTAAAGCTAGATTCAAATATTTTTCTTCTTTATCAAAACCATATCTTTTAAAATACAATAATCCTCTATTATGAAGTCCATAAAGATTTTTACTGTCAGTGAATAAAGTTTTATTATAATAATTTAATGATAAATTAAAATATTCTTCTTTAGAATTATTAATATATTTATAATAATACAAAATACCAATATTAGTTAAAACTTTAGTATTTTTATCATCCATTTCTAATGCTTTATTATAATATTTTAAAGATAAGTCATAATATTCTTCTTTTTTAATATTTATATATTTGTAAGAATATAAAAGACCTATATTCATTAAAGCATCAATATTTTCATTATCTATTTCAAGTGCTTTATTAAAATTATCTAAAGCTAAATTATAATATTCTTCATTTTTAGAATCAGAACATTTTGATAAATATAAATTCCCTATGTATATCATACTTCTATAATGCTTACTATCAATTTCAAGAACTCTATTAAAATCATCTAAAGATAGATTATAATATCCTTCATCCATTGTATTTTTATATTTTTCATATAATAAAACTCCTCTATTATAAATAGTTAAAAGATCTTTATTATTTATTTCTAATGCTTTATTATAATCATCTAAAGCTGCAGAATAATATTTATCTTTTCTACTATCAGTATATTTTTTAGTATAAATATTAGCCCTATTACATAAAGATGGAATATGTTTATCATCAACTTTTAATACTTCAGAATAAAGTTTAATAGCTTCATTTGAATTTTCTCTCTCTTGATTAAATGCCCTATAAAATAACATTAATATTTTCTGCTGCTTTCTTATATCTTTTAATGTTTTTTCTCCCTCTTTTTCTATATTTGATAGAATTTCTTTAGATTTTATCTCTATCTTTTCTATTTCTTCTTTACTTTTTATTGTATCTTCTTTAATAGTATTGATTTCTGATTTTATATTATTTGCCTCATTAATCGTTTCTTCTCTTATATTTTCAAAATCTTTATGTACTTTTTTAATGAACTTTTTATTTTCATTTAATAATTGTTTTTTCATTTTATTCAATATTTTTTTTGAATTAATCTTTATTTTTTCTATATGTATTTCTGATTGTCTTTGATTTGATTCTAGTATTTTATTATTGGCATATATACCTAATATAGTAAAAATTATCATAACAAATGATAAAAAAGCAAGCCAGAAACTGACACTATTAATGCCAAAATCATAACTAGATTTTAAACTATCTTTTAACAAATACATATTTGCTTCTAGTGATTTAGATATTATCTCTTCTATTTTATCATTATTTATATTGGTAACACTATTTAATGAATTATAAAAATTATTTAAATTCGTTTCATTTAACTGCTTAAAACTCTCAATATTTTTTTCAATTAGCATATTATTTTTATCAACATAAAATTTATAAAAAAATATAAATACTATCAAAAATACCAAGCAAACTGATATATATATAATACTTATTGTATTTATTGAAAAACTACTTTGATTGTTATTATTTTTATTTGACATTTTTTAACCCTTAATACATGATTATTTAAGATAGTTTAGATGATATCAAATTAAGTGATAAATCTGATACTATTTCTTCTAAAGTGATGCGTTTAGAAGAGTAAAGTTTTTCAAATAAGAGTTTAGCTTCCTTATAGCTATGGTTCTCATCTGTCAATGCTTCATGTATTTCTTTTTTATCCGATATATAGCCGTTGCTTATAATATAATTCTTTAATATATTTAGTAAAATATTCTCTTCTTCGCTGAACTCTATATTATAATTTTTTTTCTGTCTGCCTTTCCATAATTCAAATCTTCTATTTGCAGTTATACTAAAATCTTCTAATTCATCATATTTACCTATCACAAAACGCACTAACTGAATTAAATTGGTTATTATGTCCTCAGGCTTTTTGCTTTTTACTCTTTTTTTATCAAGTAAATAATATGCTTCCCATACCATAGAAGTTTTTAAAGGAGGCATATTATAAAGAAGTTTTTCTTTCAAATCTTTTAATATTTCATAAGTTAAGGCTCTGTCATCACTTGAATATATTATTTTTAATGCTTCTATACTGTCCTTATTAATCTCTATAAAATCTTTAAAACTTTTTATTGTTTTATTAGCATTCTCTACAGAAAAGTCTGTAAATATTACTTTATCTACATTTATATTATCAATTATAAGATAAGCATTTTTAAAGGCTTTTATCAATTCATTTCTAAAATCAGGTTTATAAAAAGGTTTTAATGCCTCATAACGCATATCAGAAATTTCTTCTTCTGTTTTATCTTTTATAATATCCGCATCAACAGTATTATAAATATCGCTGCATATTTCATGCAAAGTTTTTCCGCCTGAAAGTTCTTTTAATGTTTTATGTTCGCTTTCTTTTATTTTATTTTGAAGAGATGTCATTCTTGATACTAATGTAGTTAAAACATCTTCTTCTACATCTCCGCCGTATTTTACCATCTCTATAATTTTTTCTGTGCTTAAACTGATTTTTCTTTCTAAAGGCTGAGAAATTGTTTTTTCTGTTTCTGTTACTCCTATAGCATCTATTAAATAATAAAAATCTTTGCTCTTGGCATTTGGTGTAGCTGTTTTTAAAGTTTCATTATCTATAGTTCTTACTCCGCGTCCTTTCATCTGTTCATAATATACGGAAGAAGAAACATTCCTCATAAATATCAATACTTCCAAAGGTTTTATATCCGTTCCTGTGGCTATCATATCTACACTTACTGCTATTCTGAAATTAGGCTCATTTTTGAAATCTTTTATTAAACCTTGAGGATTATCTGAAGAGTAGGTTATTTTTTTACAGAACTCATTTCCTTTATTAAATACTTCCCTTGCAATTCTTACTATATTTTCAGCATGATTATCATCTTTAGCAAATATTAAAGTTTTAGGTACAAAAGTCGGTTCTCTGTCAGGATAAAGCTGGGTAAATAAAGATTGTTTATAAGCTTCAAGTACAGTTCTTATCTGATTAACTGATACTACTTTTCTATCTAAATCTTTTTTCTCATAAATAATATCTTCTTCAAGAGTTTCGTATATTTCCCGTCTTGTTTTCTTATCTACAATAGGAACATAAGTTTTTTCTTTAAGCGTTGCTCCATTCTCTCCTATTTCAGTTTTTATTCTAAATACTTTTTCACCTACATTGATACCGTCAATTATAGAACGTTCAAGAGGATATTCATAAACTAAATTACCATTGAAATAAGCTATAGTATTTGCTGAAGGTGTGGCAGTAAGTCCTATAACAAATGCATCAAAATAATTTAAAACCTTCTGCCATTCTCCGTATATGCTTCTATGACATTCATCAACTACTATAAAATCAAAAAGCTCTATAGGTAAATTTGGATTATAAGAAACATCATGCATTATATCACTGTCAGCATTTTCAAAAGATGATTTTTCTTCATTTGTAATATCATATTCTTCTTCATTTCTTAAAATAGAATAAAGTCTTTGTATTGTTGTTATTACTATTCTGCTGTTCTTATAACTTATAACATTACTTTTTAAATGTTTCACTCCATATAATTCAGAGAATTTTCTATTTTCAATATAAAAATCATCAAATGAATTCTTTGTCTGATCACCTAAATTATTTCTATCAACTAAAAATAAAATTCTTTTAGCATCAGCATATTTAATAAGCCTATAAAATAAATTAATAGCCATTATAGTTTTACCTGCTCCAGTGGCCATTTGTACTAATATTCTAGGATTATTCTCACTTAATGATTTTTCTATGCTTTTTATTGCATTAAATTGGCATTCTCTTAAATCTCCAATTTCTAATACAGGCATATTATTTTTTAATCTGTTTCTTAAAGTAGAACCGTCTTTTATATATTTTAATAATGTTTCTGCTTTATGGAATGCAAATACTTTTCTTGAACGGTAATCAATATCTCTTGTATCTCTAAAATATATTTCTTTACCATTACTTTCGTATATAAAGTGAAGTTCTTCAGAGTAAGATTTTATATAACTAGGTAATTTATTAGAATATCTTTTAGATTGCTCTTCTACAATACTTAAATTGGTTCCATATTTTTTAGCTTCTATAACTCCTAATGCTTTGCCTTTATATATGAGTATATAATCAGCTCTTCCATTATCTGACATTCCAAGTTCTCTTAATGCAATACCTTTATCAGATGTTATATCAAGCTGTTCTTTATTTACAACTTCCCAACCTGCACTGATTAGCAGTTTATCTATTTCTTCTCTTGCTTTTTCTTCAGGCTTCATATTATAAATTATAGTATATTTTATATTATATTTCTATATTAAGTATAATGTATTTAATTTTTATAATTTTGTAGTATTTTATTTTTGTATATTTCAATAATTATTGATAAAGGTATATCATTTTCTATTTCTTTGCTTATATCAAAATTTTTTAATATGTATAATAATTCATATCCTTTCGGCAGTATTTTAATGGCTGATTCATCAATACTTTGAATATTCTCAGCGTAATAGTCTATAAATATACAATTATGATCACATAAAAGCATCATATTATTTAAGAAATTTTTTTCTTTATTTCTTTTTGTTTTCTAATTCTTCCTGAGTTGGTTTTGATAAACCTTTAGGAATATATAAAACATGTATGCTGAAATATCTTGATAATTCATATCCATTAATAATACAGGTTTCTTTATCATTAAGAAATTGCAATATATCTTTTATAAGAGAATAATCTACTTTCATTATATAATATTGGAGATGGCGGGACTCGAACCCGCGTCCTACGAAGCGTACCGCATTCGTCTACATAGCATATCTTATCTTCGAGAAATTCGCCTTATAGGTAGAAGACAAGCAGAAAAACTATAAGACTAGCATGAGTGTACGTAATATCAGGCTCACACGGCACCTAATACAAGTTCTATGTGGTTTAACACCGAAAAGATAACCCATAGACAAATCATCTAATCAGCGGCAACTTCAATTAAGCTGCAAGTGCGTATTCGTCTGCACTTATTGTTTAGTATGATATTAACGTGCATACACCTAGCACGGCTATGCAAAATACGTTCCAACCATCGCAGTCGAAGCCGGAGCATCCCCTTTCAAAGAACTTAACTAATTATAGTATATATAATAAAATAGTCAATACTTTAATTTAAAATATCATAACAATTTGTAAAAACATTATATTTTATATTTTGGTAAAATAAATTTTTATAGTTCAAATTTGTATAAGTTTTTTTATATAGATATCTTGAATTTTATATTAAAATTGATATCCTAATTTATATAATAATACAATTTTTGGAAATTATATTTTATGAAGAATAGAATCAAACTTATATTAAATTTTACAATTCCATATTTTATTTTTATACTAATAATGGGGGTTGTATTAGTATCTATATTTATTCCAATTAATAGGAATTCTTATTATAATAGGATATCTCTAAATATAGATTCAGTTAAAGGCAATATAGAAAATAAAGTTGATGACATTATAAATTCTCTTGGATTTTTAAGCTTTTATGCTTCTATTGGAATAAATACCCATAATATATCGCAAAGTATTACTAATGTAAGAAAATTTGGAAATTATTATGATGTATTCTATTGTAATACTGTTCCATATAACAGAGGAGGTATATTTGTAAGTTCAAGGATAACTTACCCTAATAATTATGATCAAACAGCAAGAGAATGGTAGTATATAGAGGCTTCAAAATCTCAAAATGATTTATATATAACAGCACCGTACATTGATTTTACTTCAGGAAATTTGGTTGTAACATTTCTTTATAAAATAATTATTAATAATAGATTAGCTGGATATACTGGCATAGATTTTGATAATTTAAATTCTTTAGTAAATACTAACAATAATCTTATAGAGAATATCAATGTTGTTACAGAAAATGGTATGTATATAACACATCAAAATACTGAAAACATATTGAATGAAAATGTATTATTATTTTCAGATCCTCTATTTTCAGGATATAAAAATAATATGAATGATAACTCTATAAAGATTGGAAAAGACTCTTGGTATGCACTATACAAGGTAAATAATGCTCCTTGGTACATAGCATTAAGCGGCGATGCCAAATCTTATTATGAAAGAGTAAGATATTTAATAATTTTTCTTATAGGCTTTGGCTTATTATTTGTAATTGGAGAAATAATTATAGTGTCTATATCATTGATCCCAATTTCTGACAGACTTGATGATGTGATAGTAAGTATAGAAAACATGTCTAATGGAAATTTCTCTTCACGAATTAATGAAAATAAAAATGCAAGCAGCGGAACCATAAGACTTTCTAAAGTTATAGATAAGATGCAGAAAAATATAGGTAAAACTATGTATAAAATAAAAACTGGTGTTGAGGAAGTTAATAAAAATGGAGAAGCTATAGCAAATATCAGTGTGGAGTTATCTAATAAAGCAAATGAACAATCTGTTGCTTTGGAGAGTTTAGTACAGGCTATTAAATCTATATCTTTATCTATAGAATATGCTGCTAATAAAACAGATGAAGCTAAAAAGATGAGTGATGACTCTTCTAATAATACAAAAATCGGCGTAGAAATGATTAATGAAATAGAAAAAAATATGCATGAAATTACAAGGTCTAGTAATGAAATATATAATATAATAGAAACCATACAATCCATAGCATCTCAAACTAATATACTTGCACTTAATGCAGCAGTAGAAGCGGCACGTGCTGGAGATCAGGGCAGAGGCTTTGCAGTAGTTGCTAATGAAGTACGATCTCTTGCTCAGATAGTAACAGATTCAGCAGATAATATTACAGAAATAGTTCAGGGAGCTGTATCAAAAATAGAATATGGAACTGAATTTGTAAGCAAATCATCAGAAGTTCTTAATAGTATTGAATCATCAGCTATGGAATCTTCAAACTCATTATCTGGCATATATAAAATGTCTAATGATAAAAGAAGCGGAATTAATAATATAAATAATATAGTTGATAAAATTAATGATATAACAAAAAGTAATGCTAAATTTGCTCAAGAAAGTGCTGAATCCAGTACAAGGGCTTCAAAAATAGTTAATGATATAGTGGATGAACTTTCTTTCTTTAAATTTAGAGGCGGCGATCGTTGATTGGGGTGTCTAAAATGAGAAATAATATAAAACTTCTATTAAAATTAATAATACCATATTCTGTATTTATCCTGCTAGTTACAAGTATTGTTTTTATAATATTTGCTAATTTTTATAAAAACTATCATTTGGAGAAGATACATATAGATATTAATAGGATAACTTCTGCCATAGGAAAGGATATTAACAATATAAATTTAGTATTAAATATTTTAGATTCTTATGCAATAGCAGATTTGACTCCTTATGAGATGGGGCTTTCTATTACAAATGTATATAATAAAAGAAATGAGTTTTTTGATATACTCTATGGAAATACTGTACCATTTTCTGATGGAGGTACATTTTTAAGTGTAACTCACCAGTATCCAACTAATTATGATCAAACTTCAAGGCCATGGTATAAGGGCGCATTGTCTGCAAATGGAATATATATTTCAGATCCTTATATTGATTTTAATACAAAGGAATTGCTAATAACTTTTTCAAAGGCTGTTTATACTAATGGTATGTTAAAAGGTGTTTTAGGTATAGATTTTTCTAAAATAAATGTAGTAAATATTGTAAATAGTAGTATAAGATGTGAGAATGTATTTTTAATTACATCTGACGGCACCTATATGATGCATAGCAATCCTAATTATATTCTTAAAGATGATATTACAATATTTGATGATGATGAAATTTTTAAAGATTCAAAAGAGTATGTAAATAATGCTAATTCTCCTATTATAATTAAAGGTAATAATTGGAGCTGTGTACGTAATATAGCTGGAACTACTTGGGCTTTGGCAGTTAAAGGAGATTTATCTAATTATAATACCATATTGAAAAAGATGTTTTTAATATTTGTATTTATTTTTATATTCTTAATAGTTATGGGAATATTTTTAACGTCTATAGTATTGCTTCCTTTATCTTCTTATTTAGAGATGGCAATTACTGCTATTGATAATATGTCTGAAGGTAATTTTAATTATAGAATAGATAAAAAGATACTTTCTAAAAATAATAGGGCTGGAGATTTAGCACGTGCTATAGACGAGATGGAAGCTAATATTGGAAAGCTTGTATATAGAATAAAAAAGGCTATTGAGGATATCAATAATGTTGGTGTTGAGATAACTAATTCCAGCAGTAAATTATTAGAAAGAGCATACATACAGGCAGTTAGTTTGGAAAAATTAGAAGAAGCTTTGCAGGATATATCAACTGCAATAAACTCCTCATCTATGAGTATAGCATCAGCAAAAGATTCTATGGACAAAATGGAAGATACAACAAAAACAGGTGTTCAAACTATTTCAGAAATAGAAGTTAATATGAATGAAATACAAAATTCAAGTAAAAAAATATTTGAAATAACAAAAACTATAGAATCTATTGCTTTGCAAACTAATATACTTGCCCTTAATGCAGCAGTAGAGGCGGCACGTGCTGGGGATCAGGGTAAAGGATTTGGCTGTTGTAGCGAGTGAAATAAGAAAATTAGCAACTACAGTAAGTAAAGCAACAAAAGATATAACTGATATAGCAGAGGATGCTGTGAAGAAGATAAATACAGGAAGTGATTCTGTAAGCCGTTCTTCTAAAGTGTTAAATTTAATATCAAAACTATCTGTAGAAACTTCTTCTATACTTGTAGATATAGCAACTTCATCCGGAGAGGAAACAGAGAGAATAAAGAACATTAATAATGAGATAGAAATAATAAATAAAATTATGATAAAAAATGAAGAACTTTCAAAAGAAGCTTCAGATGCTAGTGCAAAGACTTCAAAAATGGCAGAGGATATAGTAAATGAATTGAGTTTCTTTAAATTCAGTTCTAATAAATAATAATTTTAAGCTATAAACTAAAAGCAAATAATTGATGCAATCAGTTTATAGCTTATTAGTAATAATAGCAATAATTTAAGCTTTAGGAAGTAATTTTGAAGGATCTATTGCTCTTCCTTGATATGATATTTTAAAGTATAATTCACTTTTGTTTATCATACCTGTATCTCCAATATTTCCTATATATTCACCTTTAGAAACTATATCTCCTAATTTAACGTTTGCTTTTGATAAATGGGCATAAGAAGTATTATATCCATTTTTATGTTTTAATATTATAACAGTACCAAATCCTCTTATATTATCTACATATTCAACTATTCCATCATCAGCAGCTACAACTTTATCTCCAACATCTCCTAATATATTTATACCTCTGTTTGCAAGTTTATCAGAAGTAACACCATATCCGGATATTATTATTCCTTTATATGGCCATATAAAAGAACTTTCAGGGAGAACACTATCATCATTAAATGAATATGGTATCATTTTTAATGTTTGCACTTTTAATGAGTTTCCTATATACAATTTATATTCATTAGCATTTTTTATATTGTTAAGTCTCATTAAATCTCTTAAATCCATTTTATGATTTCTAGCTATAGAATATAAAGTGTCTCCGCTTTTTATTTTATATGTTGATGTTACTAAAGTGCTTGTTTTTTTAGGATTTGCATATACTTTTAAAGTGTCTCCAATTTTAAGTACATAATTATTATTTAAATTATTTATGGAATAAAGCTCTACTAAATCCATTCCTCTAGCTGCTGCAATTTCACTTAAAGTATCACCATTTTTAACTTTATAATTTTCTAAAGTTCTGTATTCAGGTTTTGATGTGTTTATATTAACATTATCATATAATTTTAAAGTGTCTCCGATTTTAAGTACATAATTATTATTCAAATTATTTAATTCAAGCAACTCTTTTAATGACATAGAGTTTTTTAATGCTATTTCTCCAAGAGTATCGCCATTTTTTACTTTATAAGTTTTTATAGTTCTGCTTGTAGAATTTGAATTATTATTTTTAGCATATATTTTTAATTTTTCTCCTATTCTTAATTTGTATTTTAAAGGATCTTCAATATTATTAATTTTCAAAAAATCATTAACACTTATATCGTTTTCAAAAGCTATGCCGTATAAAGTATCTCCTCTTTTTACAGTATAGTATTCTATGTCTTTTGATTCAGTGTATGTTTGTTTTTCGCTTGTATCATTATCTTTTTTTGAATTTACAACATACATTGTTTTTCCTACATATAGTTTATACTTATCAGGATCATCAATATTGTTAATTTTTAAGAATTCACTTGCTGTCATACCATGGGAAAAAGCTATTCCATATAAAGTGTCTCCGCTTTTTACTTTATACGTATCATAAGATTTCTTTTCACTATCATTATTTATATTGGAAATATTGACATTATCTTTTGATTGTTGATCATTATTAGCTACTTTTAATATTTCTCCGACTCTTAGATTATATTTATTTACATCTTTTATATTATTTATATTCAAAAATTCATTTGCAGTCATACCATGTGCAAAGGCTATACCATATAAAGTATCTCCGCTTTTTACTTTATAATCTTTATATGCTTTATCTTCTTTTATTCCATATACATTATTTTCAGAATCATATACTAAACTGTATCCGGATTCTTTAACTTTTAGAGTTTCACCTATTTTAAGATTGTATTTATCAGGATCATCTATATTATTTACTTTTAGAAATTCATTTGCACTCATATCATGGGCAAAAGCTATACCGTATAAAGTATCTCCGTTTTTTACTTTATAATCTATATAATTAGCCCCAAAATTAACAGAAGCAAATGTACATCCTATAATTGATGCATATTTAAAAACATTTTTCATAATTATTATTTCAGTTCAATATAAAAGCCATTAGTTTACTATTTCAAAAACTTCATCTACAAGAGGATCAACAGGCGTAACAGTAACTACAGATTCTTTAACACTGGACATTTCAGGTCCCTTTTTAATTTTTTCTATAAATTCTTCAATATGAGTTTTAGTTTCCAAGTATCCTATAACCTCTACAGAACCGTCATAATTGTTCCATACTTTTCCGCCTATTTTCATTTCATCGCCTATTTGTTTTGCATAGTATCTAAAGCCTACGCCTTGAACTCTTCCTTTTAATATTATATCTACTTTAAACATGTCTTAATTATCGGAAATAGATTTTATTGAATTTATAATGGCAAATTAAAAATTGACAATTTATATAAACATTTGTAAAATATGAATATGACTATTAACGTTTCAATAAATAATATTGATTTAAAATTAAATACTAATGATAAACTTTTTTCTCCTAGAAATGCTGATATAGGAACTTTGTCTATGCTTGAAGAGATAGATTTTAGTTTAGGAAAGTAAAGTTTTAGATTTAGGATGCGGATATGGAATTGTAGGCATACTTGCAGCTAAAATAATAGGTGATGATAAAGTCATTATGTGCGATATAGATGATAATGCAATTAATACTGCAAAGGAAAATGCTGTTTTAAATGATGTTCCTAATATAGATATACTTAAAAGCGATGGTTTGAAAAATATACATCATAACGATTTTTCTATAATACTTTCAAATCCTCCTTATCATGCTGATTTCTCTGTACCTAAACATTTTATATAGGCTGGTTTTTATAAACTTATACTTAATGGTAAATTTGTTATGGTGACTAAGCGTCTGGATTGGTATAAAAATAAATTAACTTCCATTTTTGGTGGAGTAAAAGTAATAAATAAGAATGGATATTATATATTTATTTCTCAAAAGCGTAATAATATTCCTTCGAATAAAATCAAGCAAAGATTAAAAAAAGAAATTAAAAATAATAAGAAATCATAAATGCCCTAATATAGGAAGTCCAGTTATATAAAAAAATGCAAGATTTGATAAAAATCCTATTATAGTTCCAAATATAATACCAAATACTACATCAAACGGATAATGAAGTCCTACATATACTCTGCTGAAAGCTATTAAAGATGCTATAGGGTAAAACAAAAAAGCAGAACCTATACTATAGCTTCCCATACAAAAAGATATTGCAAATGCAACCATAGTATGTCCTGATGGAAAAGAATGTTTATCCGGTGGGTACATTATAGGTATTTTATCATACTTTTTATATGGACGAGTTCTGCTGAAAAAACTTTTTATATAAAGAAATAAAAATATGCATATAAATACAGCTGAAATAGCCCTTGAAAAATAAAGAGCGGCATAATCTATTCTAAACATATAAAATATTAAATAAAGAATAGCCCATACATATCCATCTCCCATTCTGCTCATAAATTTCATAAATGTTTTTACAGGGCCTCTTCTATTATCTTTAAATATTTTTAGGAATAACTTGTCATCTATTTTTGACATAAATTTTATTATAGGTAAATTATTTATATAATTGATTCTTTTCTGCTTTCTTCTTCTTTTGATGATTTTTTTTATTTTTTTTCTTCGTTTCTTTTTTAGCTTCTTTTTATATTTATTGGGTTCTAATTCATCTGTCTCATTATTAGTATTGTATTTTTCATTATCCATATAAAAGAGTCCAATTTTATAATTTATAATAAAATATCATAAAATTTAAATAAATCAACTATTAAAATTTTTAAAATATTTAGTGATTTTTTAAATTTTCCGAAGATAATACAAAAATTATTGTTTTAGGATATTATAAAGTGCTTTTTGGAAATGATGCTTATGAGCAGTTTTTAATACATTTACAGGAAAAAATTAATTTTAGTTTTTTATCCCATATACCAGGTTCTGATGATGATGCAGAAACTCAAGGGCAGTCTATAATAAGATTAATAAAAAGCCTTAATAAGAATGAAGCTTTTTTAGATTATATAGCATATACATACACTATATTGGAAAATGACATAATAAGACAGGTTATTTCTATATCATGGACTAAGCCAAATGGAATAGAAGAAAAAATAATAAGCGATGATAAATTTGGGCTTACAAATGATGAATTAGTTAATTATATATCTGTACTTTTGATATTAAGGGATATAATGCATACAAGCTATATTGCTTCCCTTCCAATATTTAATGAATATAAATATGATCAGAAAGAATTTTATGATAAAGCAAAAGATATGATAAATAATTCTATAGAAAATATTTCTACATTGGAGCATATAAATCCAATATTTATAGCAATAGCTGCTAAAAGTGTATTGCCTTATTCTATAACAAATGATGAGCTTTCAAGTTCATCAAAATTGATAGCTATACTTTTTAATCTTTCAAGAATAATGGCATCATATCCGTATACAGAAAAAATAATAGAAAATACTCAGCCTATATTTTTAAGTGCTATATATAATTTGGTGAATAATGCTTCATTTTTGGGTTTGGATTATAAGATGATTAAAGAAATATATGATAAAGCAAAAACAGGAGAAATAAAGTGGAGAAACTAGCAAAATATAATATCACTTTCATAGTGTCTGCTGTATCATCTTTAACTATAATATCAATGTGTGCTTATATGATAGTTAATGTAAATACGGCAATTATGAGAATATTGATGTTTATAGAATTTTTATGTTCTTTCTATTTTGTTTCTGTGTTTTTTTATAAGATGAAAAAATATTCAAGAACTGAGATGTTTTTTTATCTCACAGTTTATCTGATACCTTTTATATTATCAATATTCGGACTTTTTTATATAACAAACTTTTTTTCTCTAAACAGGGTATTTCTTAGAGAAAATATTATATCTTCTTTTCTTACAAGAGGATATCATGTACTATTTATATTTTATATATCTCATATAATATATTTCTTTTATCTTTTTTCAGTAGAAAATAAAAATACTTTTTACTCATTGATAACCTCACATTATATTATAGTTGTATCTGTACTTATAGCTATAATATTTGTTGTACTCTATGCTATAATAAACTGGGTTTTTGATAATAAAATAGTTACTTCTTACGCAAATAAAAAAAATGATATAATATATGCAGCAGAAACTACATTCTCAAAAGAGGGAAATATTGATGAATTAGAATATGAGGGATTTGCCAAGAGCTATAATATGGCTATTCTTTATTATGATAATGAGCTTAAATACAGAAGCAATGATTGGGAAGATTTTGAAAGCAAGCATTTATTATTTGAAACTGCAATTATGCAGGGAAATGGATTTTTCTTTATAGGAAGCGGAAAAGAGTTCACTTATCCTTATTATATGTTTATATTGATATATGTAATAGTTAATTCATTAATATTAACATGTTCTATATTATTCTTTAGATTTTTCTTGATGAAAAAATTTGATAATTATATAAACATTATGATAAAAGGATTTAAAGAAGACAGTTATATATATGCTATAGATACTGATAATATGGATGAAACTGAAATAAAGAGATTGGCAGAATTGTATAATAAAAAATTATTAGCCTATAAATATAGAGAAAGATTTATAAAACTATTTACTAGATAAGAAATTTATTATGTATCATTGTTTGTAACATATAATAAAAAAATAATTTTTATTATATGTTATTTTTTCATAATGAATATATCTTTAAAATAATAAACTCTAATTATTGATTATAAGTTTAATAGAAGTAATTTTATTTTTAAATATTTTTTACATTTTGTCAGTATTAAATGGTGAAAATTTAAAACTTTTTTACATATTATTCGTCTAACATGATATAATATGTAATTAGCTTATGTTATAATTGATAAAAGCGTTTCATATTCAAAAATAATAATTTTAAGAAAACGATGATTTATGAATAGAATAATAGAATTAGTAGTAAAAAGACCAGTTACTATACTTATGGTTATAGTATCAATATTAATATTAGGGCTTATAAGTTTATCAAGACTTTCAATAGATTTTATGCCCAATATGCAGGTTCCTTATGTAAGCATATATACAAGATATAAAAACGCAGGTCCTGAAGAGATAGAAAAATCCGTTACAAAAATTATAGAGGGAGCTGTTGCTACAGTTAATAATATTAAAAATATCACATCAACATCAAGAGAGGATTCTTCAAATGTATTAATAGAATTCAATTGGGGAGTAGATTTAACAGAGGCAACTGAAGATATAAGAGAGGCATTAGAGCAAGTATCTGATTCTCTTCCGGATAATTCGGATAAACCAACTGTAAGAAAATTTAATATGGATGATACTTCATTAATGGAAGTTGCTATTTACGGTATAGATGATCAAACTACATTATATAATATAGCCGATAATCAAATAGCTCCTCAAATAAAACAGGCTAAAGGAGTAGCACAGGCTGAGGTATTAGGCGGATTAAAAACTCAAATAAAAATAGATGTTAATCTTAATAGATTAAAAGCATATAATATTAATATCAATGATATAGCTTCTGCTCTTTCATGTGATAATAATAACTTGGTAGGAGGTCAGGCAGATCAGGGTTTTTATAAATATACTATAAGAACTATGGGAGAGATAACAAGTATTGATGATATAAAAAATACGGCTATTGCTTTAAAAACAGATGGAGACAACAGCACTGTAGTTAAAGTACAAGATTTGGCAGAAGTTTATGAAGGATATGATGATGATGTTAATATAATAAGAGTTAATGGAGAGAATTCCATATCAATAGCAGTAAGTAAAGAATCAGGGGCGAATACAGTTGAAGTTTCAAAGAATGTTATAAAACAATTAGAAGAATATAATTTTCCAAACGGGGTAAAATATCAAATAATGTTTAATACTGCTGACAGTATAAATGAGGCTATAAAAGGAGTTCTTGGAGCTGCTTGGCAGGGAGGACTTTTTGCTGTAATAGTATTGATGCTTTATATGTGGAATATTAGAACAGTATCAATAATAGCAATATCAATACCGCTTTCTATAATAGTTACTTTTACACTTATGTATTTTATGAAAATAACTTTAAATGTAATATCTCTTTCAGGGTTAGTTCTTGGAATAGGAATGATGGTTGATAATTCTATTGTAGTGCTTGAGAATATATTTTATTATAGAAATAATGGTTTTGGAAAATATTCATCTGCTATTAATGGTACTTCAAAAGTATCTCTTGCAATATCTGCTTCTACTTTTACAACAATAGCTGTGTTTTTGCCTTTTCTATATATTGAAGGAATGACAAGCCAAATTTTTAGAGATCTATGTATTACAGTTACAATATCTATGATAGCTTCTTTACTTGTTGCCCTTTTGATTGTACCGATGTTCGGTGCTAGACTTGTTACAAATAAAAGATTAAAATTACTTGGTAAATTAGAAATTTTAACTAATAAATATATACATAATAATATAAATTTAATATACTCAAAGATTTTATCATTTTCCATTAAAAGAAAAAAAACAGTATTAATACCTTCTATAATATTAGTATTCGTTGTTATAATAATAGGCTTAAAATTTATAGGAAAAGAGGGTTTTCCAAAAACTGATGAAGGACAGTTTATGGTGCAGGTAACTATGCCTATAGGTACTAAATATGAACAGACACAATCATTTATTAGTTTAATGGAAAATGATATAAAAGAAATTATTAAAGATGATCTACAAAGAATTCAATCAAGAATAAGAAAAGGAAGTGAAGCGAATAGTGCTAATATAAGAATACAATTAAAGGCAAAGAATTCAGGAAGAGTAGGGGATATAAATGATTATGTTGAAAGAACTAGATCAAAACTGCAGTTATATCCTGCCAAAATAAATGTCAGACTATTAGGTTCGAGATCAACTTCTACAGGAGGAGAGGCTATAAGGATTGAAATATTAGGTGATGATATAGTACAGGCAGAGGAGTTAGGAAACAGAATAGTATCTTCTATATCTAACATAGAAGGAATCAGAGGTGCTATGGTCGATATAGATGAATCTAACAGAGAACTTCAAGTTTATGTTAATAGAAATATTGCAGCAAAAATGGGTCTTAAAATTAATGATGTGGCAAGAATAATAAATACTAGTTTTGCAGGAAGAACTGCTACTACAATTACTCCAGATAATTCAGATTATACAGATATAGATGTTAATGTGCAATTAGAAAATATAGATAAAGTTACAATAGAAGATGTTGAAAAAATAAGCATACCTGTAAAGGGAGTATTAATACCATTATCATCAATAGCTGATATAGTAAAAAGCTATGGACCAACTAGGATAGAAAGAAAAGATAGGAAAAGATTTACAGTTGTAATAGCAAATACTTATGGAAGACCTTTAAATGAAATAATAGCAGATGTAAGATTAAATATAGAAAAAGATGTATTTGTACCTAGCGGACTTATTATTAATTATGGCGGAGATTTTGAAGAAATGAATGAGGCTTTCATGCAGTTAATACAGGCATTGATATTAGCATTGGTTTTAGTTTATGCTATAATGGCAAGTCAATTTGAATCATTAATAGCACCTTTTGTTATAGCATTTGCAATACCTTTTGGTTTTGCAGGATCTCTTATTGCTTTATTCATTAGTAATACAACATTGAGTGCATATAGTGCAATAGGATGTATTGTTTTGATTGGTATTGTAGTTAATAACGGAATAGTTTTAATTGATTATATGAATCAGCTTATGCATGAGAAGCATATAAACGGAGATGAAGCTGCTATAATTGCAGGTACAAGAAGATTAAGACCTGTTCTTATGACAACACTTACAACTATATTGGGAATACTTCCAATGGCTCTTGGTATAGGAAGCGGAAATGAAATGTACAAGCCTCTTGCTATAGCATTGCTTGGAGGTCTTTCTGTTTCTACTATGTTTACTTTAATAATAGTACCTACAATTTATGCTGCTATAAGAAATAAAATACCTCTTAAGGATTATGATAAAAAAGATAAAGACAGTGAAAATGATTTTGCTATGAATAATATAAACAGTTGACGAATATTCTAATTAATAATATAATTCCTAATTATACAAATAATTTTTGGGAGAAATACAATGAAAAAGTTATCTTTACTTTTTATATTATTTTTTATCTTTATAATTTCATGCAGTAAAACTGAAACATCATCAACTCAAACAGAAACATCTGTTCAGACAGCAGCACCTGTAGAAAAGAATAGAGTATATGTAAATGCTGATTGGGTTAAAAGTGTTATAGATGGTAATCAATCTCAATCATCAAATTATGTCATTTTGGAAGCATCTTGGGGAGATCCTAGTGCTGATTATAAAAAGGCTCATATACCTGGTGCTTTGCATATTAACACTGATTTAATAGAAGAGCCTACTTATTGGAATGTAAGAACTCCTGAAGAAATAGAACAGGTTATGAAAGATTTTGGCATATCAAAAGATACTGCAGTTATAATATATGGAGAGCCTTCTCCTGCAGCAAGAGTTGCTGTTACTTTTTTATGGGCTGGTGTTGATGAAGTTCATATATTGGATGGTAATTTAAAAGCATGGACAGATATGGGATATGCTACTTCAAGCAATACTGAAAAAGCTGTGCCTATAGATAATGTTGGAGTTACAGTTCCTGCTCATCCTGAATATATTATATCATTGCCTGAACAAATAATTGAAAAACAGAAAGATCCTAATTTTAAACTTGTTAGTATAAGAAGCTGGGGTGAGTTTATTGGTAAAGTAAGCGGTTATAGCTATATTGAGAGAGTAGGAGAGCCTAAAGGTGCTGTATGGGGAAAAGATGAATTTGATTATGTTGATGATAATGGAAAAATTATTAGTATAGAAGATGCACAAAAAATATGGAATGAATGGGGTGTAACAAAAGATAATGAAATATCTTTCTATTGCGGAACAGGATGGAGAGCTGCTATACCGTTTTTAATAGCTTATCAGGAGGGATGGACTAATGTAACACTTTTTGACGGCGGATGGTATGTGTGGCAAATGAATCATGAATTGCCTGTTCAATTAGGGGATCCTAGAGAAAATACAAATAATTAATATTATTAATTTTTAAAGCGGGCAGTAAGTTTTTTACTGCCCGCTTATTATTTTATATATTTGTGACTGTGTTATTTTTTAGATCTGTCTTCTTTATTAAAAAGTAAATGGATATTTTTATGAATTCAATTATATATACTATAAAAAATATTAAAGACATATAATAATACGATATTAATTTATTTACTGAAAATACTTTAATAAAAATCATTAATAGTATGCCGAATAAAAATAATGAAGTATTTAATATATACAAATATCTGCTTGAGTAGATTCTAGGCATATTAAATCTTCTTCTGCTGTAAACCATTCTAAAAAATAGAAGTATAGAAAATATTATAATTACTAAAACTATAAACAAAGCTATATTTATAATATTTTCCATATTGTGCATATTATTTAATTTATTATTTGTGTATACAAAGTGTCTCATTACCCCCATTTTCTTTTTAGATAAAATATGTAATGTGAATGCAAGTATCATAAAAAGAATTTGTATTATAGTTGCTGGTATAAAGAATATTTTTTTCTCCATTTTTCCACTCTAAGAATTATTTTTATTAATTATCGCAAACTAATCAATATTTTTTATCAAAAGTAATCTATTGACTTATTCACTTTTTTTAATATACTAAAAATCATATGGAAAATTAATAAAAAAGAGATTATTTTTTATGAAAAAATATTTATTGATGCTGCCTTTTATATTTTTAGTTTTATTTTCTGAACAGGAATGCAAAGGTCCAGACGGAGACAGCAAGCCAACCCCTTTTAGAAAAGAAAATACAGCAATAGATATAGTATATAGTCATAAAATAGATTTACAGGGAATAGTTTACAGTGTTATATTATTTTCTGGTATTGCTTTGCCATGTTTGTATTTTATAAATAAAAAACTTTAATTAAGTAAATTTTATGGAGATGATTTTATGATAAGTAAAGAAGATTTATTTGATGTTGAAGAGGCAAATATATTAGAAGATGATTGGAAATTATATAAAGTTTTCAAACCTATGAAAGTTTTTGGACAAAAATTGGAATCATTGTTTGATATAGGAGTTCATAAGGTTTTAAAACTAGATGATATAATTGATAAATTGAAAGAGCATGTTGAAACATTATCTGATTCAAAAGAATCTTTAAAAAATGCTTACGGCGATTTTATGTTTAAAGATGTAGATGATAATTGGTATAACTCTATAGATATATATAAAGTTTTAATAAAAGTTAATGAAGATTCCAGTATAGAGTCTGTTATAGAATGCGGAGATGATGATACCGCATTTAATGTATATTTTTTTAATAATGATATAGTTAATATTATCGAATCTGATATAAGATAATATTTAAGCCCATATCATTAGAAACAATTTGTAAAGGATAGGAAGTAGAACCACAGTTAATGCACCTGCTACTCCTATTGCAAGTCCTGACATAGCTCCTTCAGTTTCTCCAAGCTCAATTGCTTTACTTGTACCTACAGCATGAGAAGAAGTACCTATTGAAAGCCCTACAGCAAGCGGAGATTTTATTTTAAATACTTTGCATACAAATGGGGCAACTATAGCTCCTACAACCCCTGATATTATAACAGATAGAACAGTTATTGACTTCATTCCGCCCATATTAGCAGTTATATCTACAGCAATTGCAGTTGTAACAGATTTTGTAAGAAGTGATGGAAACAATGCTTCAGATATACCTAATAGTTTAGCAGATATGAATATTCCTATTATTCCTATTGAGCTTCCTATTGCTATACTTATTAATATAACAGCAAGATTAGCTTTAAGTATTGGCAAATTTCTATATATAGGTAACGCTAAAACAACTGTTGCAGGCCCTACCATAGCATTTATAAATTTTCCGCCGCTTTCATTATAAACATTGTAAGGCACATGCATAAAGTATAGTGAAAAACCAACTAGTATTACACTTGTTACCAAAGGTGTTAAAACTGGAAATTTAGTTTTTATATAAATAGTATACGATATAATATAGGCTATTAATGTTATTACTATTGGTATTATTGGGTTTTGTATAAATAAATCTTTCATTTTGATTTCCTTAATTTTGAAAATAGTTTTTCAAAAAATTGTGCTGATAATCCGGTAGATGCCATAATTACTACTACCATAAATACACATATAATTACAAATGGTATAATTTCATCTTTAACATATTTATATTCATCCATTATAGCTAATGTTCCAGGTATGAATAATAAAGCCATATTATTTATCAATATATCACTTGCCTCATCTATATGATTTTCTTTTATTATTCCTGTTAAAAGCAGTATGAATAAAAGTATCATTCCTATAACGTTTCCTGGTATTGGTAATTTTAGCGATTTGCTTAATATATCAGCTATAGAGTATACAGAAAAAATAACCGCAAACTGTTTTATTAGCTTCATTTTTATTTCCATTTATTTATTTTTTTTGCTATAGATTATATATATTTATAATATGTTTTTCAATAGTATTATTAATAATAAAAATATTATTTTATTGCATTATATTTACTATTATAGTATTATGATAACTAAAATATTTAAGAGGGTTTAATTATGGTTAGAAAAATTTTATTAATTATATCTGCTTTAATTTATGTTTTTTTAATTTCATGTTCTTCAAACAGCAAAGAACGCAGTACAAAAGAATTATTTATTAATGCAGGAGAAGAACCTAAAACTATAGATCCGACTATTTCCGGAAATGATTTTGTATATCCTAGACATGCATTTGAAACTTTAATTATTAAAGGCAAGGATGGAAGTTTGCAAGGCGGTGCTGCTGAAAGTTGGGATATATCTGCAGACGGACTTACATATACATTCCATTTAAGAACAAATGCTAAATGGTCTGACGGTCAGAATGTAACAGCAAATGATTTTGTTTATGCACTTCAAAGAGGCGTAAATCCTAATAGCGGTGCTGAATATACATCATTTTTAGAATATGTAAAGAATGCATCTAAAATAATGGCTAGCGAACTTTCAGCAGATCAGCTTGCTGTGAGAGCTATTGATGATAATACATTGGAAATTGTTTTAGAATCTCCTACTGGTTATTTTTTGGATATACTTACATATCCGATATTTGCTCCTGTTAGAAAAGATATTATAGAAAAATATGGAGATGAATGGTCATTAAATCCTGAAAGTTATATTGGTAATGGTGCTTTTATAATGACAGAGAGAAACCCTGATGAAAAGATAGTAATGATTAAAAATACTAACTATTGGAACAAAGACAGCATAGTACCTGATAAAATTACATTTGTTATGATGAAAGATCCTACTTTAGCATTGGCAGGTATAAAAGATGGTTCTTTAGATTTTTCTGTGAATATTGTAGAGCAGGATTTAGATAAATTAAAATCTGACGGAATAGTTTATATAGCCCCTTATTTTTCTACAGTTGCTTTCGGAATTAATGCTACTAATGAAGTATTGAAAGATGTTAGAATAAGAAAGGCGTTGTCTTTGGCAATAGACAGAAATTATATAGTAGAAAATGTTGTACCTACTGCTAAAGGTCCTACAAGTGCTTGGGTACCTGTTGGTGCTTATGATGTAAAAGGGGACTTTAGAGAAAATGGAGGAGAATATATAGATTTATCAAAAGATGCTTATTCTAATAATGTAGAGATGGCTAAGCAATTAATGGCTGAGGCTGGATATACTAATGGAGAAGGTTTTCCTGTATTAGAATATAAAACTACTTCTGATTTAATTTATATACAGGTTGCTGAAGCTGTGCAGCAGATGTGGAAATCAGCTTTAGGAGTAGATTTGCAAATATCTTCTATGGAATGGGCAGCCTATCAGCAAATGAGAAGTGAGAAGAATTATCAGCTTATAAGGACATTATGGATTGGAGATTACAGCGATCCTATGACATTCTTAGAAAATTACTTGAGTTACAGATCTCAAAATTCTTCAAGCTATAGTAATGCTCAGTTTGATAAATATATTGAAACAGCTAGAAATACTTCCGATCAAAACGTTAGAATGAATGCTATGCATGAGGCAGAAAAACTTTTAATTGCTGAAGATAATTTATTAATACCTATATACAATCCTTCAAATCCTTTATTAGTAAGTAAAAGATTAAAAGATTATGTATTAACACCATTACTAGAGTTTCAATTTCATTATGCATATTTAGAATAAACTATAAAAATGATAAAGCCTCGTCAAAATAAAACGAGGCTTTTTATTTTTTATTATTCTTCATCGTTATTTTCAGTATTTTCTTCTTTATTATCTTTTTTTAATTTTTCTATTCTTATTTTAGTAACAATATTGCCGCTTTTTCCAACTACTGTAAATGAATAATCTTTATATTCTATAGCTTCATTTCTTTTAGGAAGTCTTCCCAAATATGAAAATAAAAAACCTCCTACAGTATCCGCTTCATCATCAGGTATAGGAGGAAGTATTTCATATTTATTAAAGTCATCTATCCTAGTTCTAGCATCAACCAAATAAGTTCCGTCATCATTACTTTTTACCTCTTCGTCTTCTTCATCATATTCATCTCTTATATCACCAATTATTTGCTCTAAAACATCTTCCATAGATACTATTCCAGAAAATCCTCCATATTCATCTACTACCATAGCAATATGAATTTGCTTTTCTCTGAAATTTTTTAATAATTCCATTAATGATATTGATATTGGAACAAATAATGGTTTATGAAGCATCTTTTTTAAGCTGAAATTTTTTTCATCTGTTTCTACTAAATCTTTGACATATAAAACACCTACTATATCATCTATTCCATCTTTATATACAGGTATTCTTGAATTTCTATCTTTATTAAAAGTTTTTATCACTTTATCATAAGAAGATTCTATTGGTATCATGCATACATCTACTCTAGGAACCATTATTTCTCTTACATTTTTAGATTTTAATGCTATTGTATTTGTAATTATTTCTCTTTCTGCCGCACTTAATGTTGATAGATTTACATATTCATTTTGATTTTTTTCAGGTTCTTTCTTTTTTATTATTTTAGACATTATTTTTTTTATAGGCATTTTTTATCATTCCCTTAATTTATTTTTGTATGACTTTATATATTTTATAACTTCATAATATAATTCTTTCATTTTTTTATTATTTTCAATTAATGATTTTTTACTGTAATTATGATGTATGCCTTTTAGATGCAAAATAGAATGAATAATAAGCTTCAATATAGTTTTTTCTATTTTTTCTTCTTTATATCTTTCTTTTACCCATTCATAAGAAATAACTATATCGCCTCCTTCATTAATATCTCCCATAGGAAAAGTTAATACATCGGTTGCTTTATTTTTATTTCTAAAATTATTATTAAGCATTTTTATGTATTCATCATTGCAAAAAACCAAATTAACATCACCATCAATACCGGCTACTTTTGATGAGCAGTATAAAAAATATTTATAATATTTTAAATTTATATCATAATCAGTTTCATTAAATACATTGACTTTCATAAATAGTTATTATTTTTTTACAGTATCCTTAGTATTATTATATTTTAATTCTTCTTTTTCATTTTTATGCTTTATTGGAATTTTTTTAGCAATTTTTTCTTTTATTTTTTCTTCATCTTTTTTATTTTCTTTTACAGCTTGTTTTTTCTTTTCTTTATGTTCCTTGTTTTCTTTATTTTCTTTTATTTCTTTAGTTTCTTTCTCTTCTTTTTCATTTTTCTCGTTTTTTTCATCCGGCAATTCAGGATATTTTATTCTTTCATGTAGAGAAACTATTATTTTTTGGAATGATATTCTTTTTATAATTTCTATATCTTTTAATGTTAATCCGCTGTCATTTAATTCCCCATGAGCTATCTTATCATCTACAATATGCTCTATCATCATTTCTAAATCTTCTCTTTTTGGAGAATCTAAACTTCTGCTTGCTGCTTCTATGGAGTCTAATATCATTAAAATAGCAGTGATTTTAGACTGCGGGCGAGGACCTGGATATGTAAATAAATTTATATCAACTTCAGGATTTTCTTTTAGTGCTTCCACATAAAAATATTTTATCAAAGTTGTACCATGATGCTCTTTAATAGCTGCAATAACTTCTTTAGGCAGTCTATATTTTTTTGCTATTTCCACACCTAAACGAATATGTGCTTTTACTATTGAAGCAGATAATGTAGGTTTTAGTTTTTTATGTCTATTGTCATTTACATTTGAATTTTCGATATAATATAATGGATTTTCCATTTTTCCTATATCATGGTAATATGCTGATACGCATGCAAGTCTTGCATCTTCTCCTATTTCTTCCGCTATAGTTTCAACTAGATTTGCCATACTAATAGAATGGTGATAAGTACCAGGAGCATTCATTTGTAATTGTCTTAAAAGCGGATTATTTAAGTCTGCTAACTCCTGAAGTCTGAATATAGTTGCTGTTTCAAGCATGTATTCACATATAGGTAAAAATATCATAACTAATATTGCCTGAGTAAATCCGCTTGCAAATGCTAATACAAAAGTTAAATAATTTATATTTACATTGCTGTCTAAAAGCATTCCTATTAAAGACATTACACTCAAATATATTCCTATATAAAATCCTATCCATAAAACAGCATTTCTGCTATTAATTTTTTTAGATAGTATTGATACACATATAGATATTATAAATAGAGCAGATGTTTCAAATATATTTGCTTGAGCAACATTTGCAGCTAATATAGTTATACATAATGTTATTAAAGAAGATATTCCTTTTCTTGCTCCAAGTAACGAATTAATCATTGCAAACATAGGTATAAATGTATATATATAGAATGGTATATAATTATGTATTCTATATGATATATGATTATGAAATAAATATGTTATAGATAAAATTAATACATATTCTATAGAGAATAATATATAATTTTTTAAATGTATATAAAAAGGAATTTTATATTTAAAAATAATACATCCAAGTGATATAAATATTAGAAGTATAAATAAAGCCTGACCCAATAGTATATATATATTGTAGCTTTCAAAATTGTTTCCAAATAGAGATCTTATAAGTTCATATTTATCTTCTGTCACTTTTTCTCCTACTTTTAAAATAGGAAATCCTTTTTTAATTGTATTGTATACTGGCTGTATTGAAGATGAAACTTCATCCATTTTTTTTTTAGTTTTTGTAGAATTGTATATTAAATTATCTCTTAAAAATGCATTAATTATAGAAGATATAGTATTTATATGGTTAATATTAAGATTTCTATATTTAGAACCTACTATGGAAGGCAATTCCATTCTTAAATCTTCTAAAAAGAACACTCTATTTTTTGGAAGTACTCTTTCTTCTACTATATAATTATCAAAACTATATAAAAATATTCCATTATCTAATATTAAGCTTAATGTATCAGAATTCAAATTTTCTCTGGATATTATTCCTATATCAAATAGTTCTTTTATTGTTTCTATAACTTTATTTTCATATCCTATATTAAGATCATTAATTGCAGCATTTGAGAATACAGATTTATTTATAGGTTCATTATATTTAGCTAAAAATTCATTGTACATATCTTCTATTGGAACATTATTATCATGAGATATTCTAATAAAAGAAAACATATTGCTTATCTTAGATATAGTTTCATATTCTATATTCTTAGGCATATCAAAGATAGGTGTTACAGCTGATTTAGCATAATATATTATTTTTTCTGTTTCTGCTTTATTTTCATATCTTACATTACGTTTTATTATTAAAGGTTCAGTAACTATATTTCCAACAGGAGGTATATTTGCTTTTTGCATATAGTTTGGAAAAACCAAAAATAATGTAAATGCATACATTAATACAGCTATTGTTGCCTGCAAAATTCTTTCTATATTTGGTGTTTTATTTATAACAGATTTCATTATTTTTTTATTTGTATTCATAATAAAAATACCCTTAATTATTATTTTCATAAGCTTCTAATATTTTAGAAACTAAATAATGTCTTATAACATCTTTTTTTTCAAAATGATGGAAACCGATACCTTTGATATTAGTTAATATTTTTAAGGCATGTTTAAGTCCTGATTCTACATCTTTAGGTAAATCGCTTTGTGAAATATCTCCGGTAATAATTGCTTTTGATTTTTCCCCAATTCTGCTTAAGAACATTTTCATTTGTGATATAGTAGTATTTTGTGCTTCATCAAGAATTATGAAAGACTTGCTTAAAGTTCGTCCTCTCATATATGCAAGCGGTGCAACTTCTATTTTTCCTTCTTCTGTATATCTTGATATCATATCATTGGATAAAAGGCTGTATAAAGAATCATAAATCGGACGCATATACGGAGAAATTTTTTCTTTAAAATCTCCAGGCAAATAACCTAAACTTTCTCCAGCTTCTACAACAGGTCTTGTTATGATTATTCTTTCTATTTTTCCTTCGGCCAATAAATTTATAGCATAAGCAACAGAAAGAAAAGTTTTACCAGTTCCAGCAGCCCCAGTGGAAAATACTATATCATTTCTCTGCATTTTATATAGATATTCTCCCTGCGATATAGTTTTCATTTCTATATTTCTGCCTAGATAAGGCAATTTTATACGCATTGAGATTAATTGATTTTCTTTATCTTTATGTATATTATCTGCTATACTTGCTACTTTTTGCTCTGTTATTTCTGCAGATGAATTATATAAGTCTTTTAGAGTATATAAAACTTTTAAAGTATCTTCTATTTTATTTGAATCGCCTTCTATAGTTAATTCATTTCCTTTGGGGAATATTGAAACATTAAATTTTTCCTCTAATATTTCAAGATTTTTATCATTAATACCGCATATTGAAATAAAAGACTCATTATCTTTAAATTTAACTTTGTTATCTAAAATTTTTTTATTAATTTTATTTCATCCTCTTTAATATTAAGTATAAATTTTATATCTATAATAGTATACAAAATTATATGTATTGTCAATATATACAAGAAAAAATATAATATTTTTAATAATTAAATTTTATTATGAAATTTTTGATATTTTTTCAAATAGTATTACTGTTAAAATGTGTAAATATTATTGACAGTGATTATTTGTATTATATAATAGCAATAACTATAATAATTGGAGTATACAAAATGAATAAGCGTATATTTATACTATTTTTTATAGTAATGTCATTTATTATCATATCTTGTGGCGGAAGCAGCAGCAAAGATAATAAAAATGTTATTACTATAAATGCAGGACCTCAGCCTAAGACAATAGATCCTAGCTTAAATACAGCTTTAGATGCATGTTATTATGTAATGCATGCATTTGAAGGTTTGACTACAAAATCTAAAGATGGGAAAATAGTAGGAGGTGCGGCAGAAAGCTGGGAAGAGTTTGATAATGGAGCCAGATATATATTCCATTTAAGAACAAATGCTAAATGGTCTGACGGCAAACCTGTAGTTGCTGAGGATTTTGTTTACAGCTGGCAGAGAGTTGTAGATCCTGCTGTTGGAAGTCAGTATAGTTTTCAGCATGAACCTGTAAAGAATGCTAAGGCAATAACAGCAGGAGAAATGCCTGTTGATTCTTTAGGTATTAAAGCTATTGATGATTATACATTAGAAGTAACTTTAGAGGCACCTACAGCTTATTTTTTAGATTTGGTTGCTTTTCCTACATTTTATCCTGTAAGAAAAGATATAGTTGATCAATATGGAGACAGCTGGAGTTTGAAAGCTGAAACTTATATAGGTAATGGTCCATTTGTTACAACTGAAATTAATCAGGATGAAAGCATTATAATGGTAAAGAATACAAATTATTGGAATGCTGCTGAAGTTGTTCCAGAACAGTTAAAATTTGTTCTTATGCAAAATGAAACAGCTTCTGTTGCAGGAATAAAAGAAGGTTCTATAGATTTTTCTAAAATATTGCCTACACAAGATATTCCTACTTTAAAAGAAGAAGGATTATTGCAAATTAAACCTATGCTTGCATCATATTTCTATTGTTTCAATACTACAAATGAAGTATTAAAAGATGTTAGAGTTCGTAAGGCTTTAGCTTTAGCAATAGATAGAAATTATATAGTGGAACAGGTTACTAAAGGCGGAGAAACTCCTGCTAATGCTTTTGTACCTTATGGTGTAAATGATGCTGAAGGAAGTTTTAGAGAGAACGGCGGCGGATTTTTTGATATAAGTCCTGAAAATTATCAAAAAAATGTAGAAGAAGCTAAAAAATTAATGGCAGAAGCCGGATATCCTGATGGAAAAGGTTTCCCTGTTTTTGAGTTTAAAGCAGATCCAGGATTCCATATTTCTATATTTGAAGCAGTACAGCAGATGTGGAAAGAACATTTAGGAATAGATACTAAAATAGTTCAAGAAGAATGGGCTGTATTTTTGCAGACAAGATATGATAAAAATTTAACTATGTGCCGCGGAGGATGGTTTGGTGATTTTAATGATCCTGTAAACTTCTTAGCTTTATATACAAGTTATTCTCCAAATAATTATAGTTCTTATAGTAATGCTCAGTATGATGCTTATATTCAAACAGCTTTGACTACAGGCGATCAAAAAGTGAGAATGGAAGCTATGCATAAAGCAGAAGAACTTCTTGTGAATAGTTTTGCTGTAGTTCCTATGTATTTTTATACAGAGCCATTGCTAGTTTCACCTAAACTAAAAGATGTTTATTATGATGCTTTATCTATGCATAAATTTACTTATGCTTATAAAGAATAATTAAACAGATTTTTATTATAATACGTAATAGAGAGCATTGATTATTATATAATCTTTGCTCTTTTTTATTGAAAATTAAATAATTTTATATTTTTATGATTTGTATATGTAAAAATAAAAAATAAAAAAATTATAAAAATATATAGACTATTTTTTTTATTTATAGTAGTATATAATTGTTTAATTATAAAGTTCAATTAAGGATATTATTAAAATTATACTATTATGAGAATCTTGCTTGCAATAACTAGTTCTATATCCGCATATAAAACTCCAATGTTAGTCAGTATGTTAAAGAAACAAGGACATGAAGTTATTTGTGCTGTTACAAAAAATGCTGAGAATATGGTTGGGGTAAAGGCTTTAGAAACTATGAGTGGCAATCATGTCATAACAGACTTATGGAAAGATGATGATGTTCTTGTACATATAAATATAAATAAAAAAACAGATATTATGCTTATAGCACCGGCAGATGCCAATATGATAGGTAAAATAGCTAATGGTATATGCGATGATAGTATTAGCACTATAGCTTTAGCATATACAAATAAAAAATATTTTGCTCCTGCTATGAATCCGTATATGTGGCTTAATAAAGCGACACAAAAAAATGTAAAATATATGATAGAAGATTTAGGGTATGAATTGATAGAACCTGAAAAAGGAAGTATGGCATGCAAGGATGACGGAGTAGGGAGACTAGCAAATATAGAAACAATAATAAAAAAGATAACAAATACTTCTAATGAATATGATAATATAAGATTTACAATAACTTCCGGTGCTACTAAAGAATGGATAGATCCTATAAGATATATAACTAACAATTCAAGTGGTAAAATGGGAGCTTCTTTATATGAAGAGATATATATGCATGGGGGAGTATCTACATATATAGAGGGTGAAGTAGATAATTATTTATCGGTATCATCTAAAGATAAAAAAATAAAAGTTGAAACTACAAAAGATTTGCAAGACAATGTATTAAATGAACTTCCTAATACAGATATACTTCTTATGGCAGCAGCTCCTTTGGATTTCAGACCATCTGCAGTTTATGATAAAAAAGTAAAAAAACAAAATATCAATAATATAGAATTAATTGCTAATGATGATATACTTGCATCTACTATTGATAAAAAAAGAAAAAATACATTAATAGTTTCTTTTGCTGCTGAAACTGCAGAAAATGAAGAGGAGTTAAAAAATTATGCTGTTGATAAGATGAATAGAAAGGGTGCTGATATGATAGTTGCCAATAATATAAATGATGCTATAGGGAAGGATACAAATAAAATAACTATTATTTTTAAAGACGGAAGATGTAAAAACTTTCCTGTTTTAAGTAAAAAAGAATGTGCAAAAGAGATAGTAAGTATTGCTGTTGATGAATGGAAGAAAAAACAGCTATAATATATAGTATAAAAAAGAATTTTTAATGGCGGGTTTGATTGATGAGTTATCTTTATGAAATAAAAGAAATTAGTAAGGTTTACGGACATGGAGGCGGTGCCACTCAGGCATTGAAATCAGTTAATCTTACAATAGAAGAAGGAAAACTTACAGCTATACTAGGACCTAGCGGTTCAGGTAAGAGTACTTTGCTTAATATATTGGGCGCTTTGGATAAGCCAAGCAGCGGACAAGTATTGTTTTTAGGAGAGGATATCTCTCATTATAGCAATAAAGAGTTAGCTAAGTTCAGAAGGGAAAATATAGGTTTTGTTTTTCAAAGCTATAATTTGCTTCCGAATTTAACTGCTATAGAAAATGTAGAGTTTTCAACAGAGATAACAGGGCTTTCACGTGATAATGCTGCGGAGGCTTTGAAATTATTAGGTCTTGAGAATAGGGTAAAACATTATCCTACAGAATTATCAGGAGGTGAACAGCAGAGGGTAAGTATTGCACGTGCTATAGCTAAGAAGCCTAAAGTTGTTTTATGCGATGAGCCTACGGGAGCATTGGATAATAAAACAGGTGTTATGGCTTTAAAAATACTTAGAGATTTGAATATAAATTTAGGAACTAGTATTGTATTAATAACTCATAGTAAGGAAATAGCTAAAATGGCTGATACTGTTGTAAAAATACTAAGCGGAGAAGTTATTGATAGATATGATGTTGAAAATCCTCTAAATCCGGAAGATATAGAGTGGTAATAATAATTAAATAATGGATAAGATGATAAATAATGGTAAATATAAAAACTAAACTTTTATTCAGAAAAATTAATAAGCAATTAGCTATATTTATGTCGGCTGTGTTTATAGTAACACTTGCAGTTCTTTTCTTTGTTGCTGTAAAGACAGTGTATAGAGATTTTAAATTATCAGCAGAAAATTATTTTGAAAATAATATACTTGATGATTTAGTTTTATTTGGAATGTTTAATACTAATGATATAGATACATTAGAAGAAATAAACGGTATTGCTAAAGTAGAGGCTAAGCATAGATTCCAAGGAAAAATAAATAATATTGATGCTATTATTTATGGAACAGACAACAGTGATAATAGAATAAATAAGCCTTTTGTATATGAAGGAAGTACTGAATTAAAAACTAATGAAATAGCTATAAATAAAAATTTTGCTATTGCTAATTCTTTAAAACTTGGGGATACTGTTGAATTAGTGTATAATGATAAGACTAATTCTTTTATTATAGCTGCATTAGTATCTTATCCTAATTATGTATTTCTTTTTAAAGATGGTGCAAGTACTGCTTCTGAGGCTAAAGATTTTGCTGTTATAGAAATTAATGAGGATAATTTTAATTATATACCTTATAATTCTGTGTATATAAAATACAAGGAAGATGCTGATAAAAGCAATGTTGAAAACTTAATAAGAACTAAGTTAAAACAAAAAATATTCTTCTTCACAGATAGAGAACAGTCTGTTAATTATGTGAATTATGAACAGACATTGCTTCAAATAGATTCTTTTTCTTATATATGTCCTTCAATACTTTTATTTATGGCTATACTTTTACTTTATATAATTCAAAGAAGAAATGTTGCAGTTGAAAGAAAACAAATCGGTATAATGAAGGCTATAGGACTTACAGATTTTTCTATAATGTTTATGTATATAAAATATTCTTTTTTAGTGTCTTTTTTTGGTATACTTTTAGCTTTTATAGCAAGTAAGTTTCTTTTACCTCCTATATTTAAAGCTCTTGGAAATATATTTGATATGCCTAATTTCAAATATAATGTTTATATAGATTTGTGGATTATAGCTACTATAATAATATTGTTTGTATGTATATTCTCAAATCTTTTAGCTGCTTTATCAATATTGAAGCTTAATCCTGCTCAGTCTATGAGAGGAGAACCTCCTAAAGGCGGTGGAAAAACATTAATAGAGAAATTAAAAATATGGAATAAATTTTCTTTTAATACAAGATATGCTATTAAAAATGCTTCAAGGAGCAAAACTAGATATTTAGCTTCTCTTTGGGGAATGTTTGCTGCCATTAGTATGACAGTGTTTGCACAAGGGTTTAATAATTCTTTTGATTATTTTTTATATACTCTTTATGAAAAATTTGCTTTATATGATGCTACAGCAACGGTAAATCCTGTTAAATGGGAAAATAGTTCTGATATAGTGACAAACCGCTGCATACAATATTTTGATAAGGCTGCTATTTATCAATCTAGAATTTACCCTGCATTTAGAGATGATGCTGATAGTTTGTATATACCTACTCTTATATATAAAGACAGTTTTTCTTCTCTTGATATACCTAATAATGAGAATATGGAAGATTCTGTTATGCTTCCTAAATATTTAGCTGATAAATTGAAAGTTAAAGAAAATGATTATATAGGTGTAGAATTATATACTCTTGGAAACAGCATATCAAGACGTGTTAAAGTAAGTAAATTTGTGGATCAGCAGGGTATGTTCTATGTTTATATGAATAAAGATTTTGCTGAGGAAACATTTGATATTAATGATGTTTATAATACTTTATTCCTTACAACAACAAATAATACTCCTATTTCAAATTTAAAAGATATATTAGATGAGAGCAAAGAAGTATCTTATTATAGTTTTAGAAATGATGAATATGAGGCATATAAGAATCAAATAGCGACAATATACCTTCTTGTACAAATACTTATATTCATAGCATTTTTATTAGGTGCTACATCTCTTTACGGTGTAGGTGTAATTACGCTTGCAACAAGAAGATACGAGTTCACATTGCTTAAGGTTATGGGATATACTACAAAAGAAATAATGATAGCTTCATTGAAAGAAACTATTACTCAGGTTATAGTAGCCATACCTTTAGGAATAGCTGCTGGATATGGAATATTATATTTAGTAAAAGGACCATTTTCTAGTAAATTATTCTCATTTGTTCCTCATGTATATGAATCAAGTTATGCTCTTGCTATAATTTTATTGATTACTGTAATATTATTGGTGTCTATTATGAGTTCGCATTATATCAATAAATTGGATATGGTTGAGGGATTAAAAGACAGAGAAGAATAATATTTGATTTTACTTTGTTCTTGTATAAAAAACTAGCCGCTTATAAAATTGTAAGCGGCTAGTATAATTTTAATATAAAATTAATTTTTTGCAGGTATTCCGAAAGGCATTCTTAATTTTACTATAGTACCTGCACCTTCAGAACTATCTATATTTATAGCCCCTTGCATAGTATCAAGCAAATCTTTTACAACAGAAAGTCCTATTCCTATACCGCCATACTCTCTTTCAAATCTTGAATCACCTTGATAAAATGGTATAAATATCTTTTTTAATTGGCTTTGTTTTATTCCTTTTCCGGTATCTTTTACCATTATTTCTATTTCATTTGGTATGATGTTTTGCATTGTATGATAGTTAAATAAATCTGGAGAGAAATCCAAAGCCTTTTTTTCTATTGTGTCAAGAGTTCTAACATTAATAGATATAGTACCTGATTTTGTGAATTTAAATGCATTTGATATAATACCTTCCATGATAAGTCTAAATCTTTCATGGTATCCTATTAGAACAGAACAATTTTTTTCTACATTTATTTCAATTTTGATGTCTTTAGGATATATGAATTTGTATCCTTCAACTATTATATTAATTTCATCTTCTACATTAAATTCTGATACATATTTTGAATTTTCATCATCTTTAAGTGCAATTTGTATTAAGTTATTATTAGTATCATACAATTTTTTTACACTTCTTGAAACAATGTTAAAAGCCTCTTCTCTTCTTTCTTCTGTTATATTATTCTTTTTTAATAAATTAATGTATCCCATAATTTCAGTAAAAGGATGTCTAAGTTCATGCGAAACAGTAGCTTTAAATTCTCTTATAAGTTTATTATAATGTTCAGCACTTTTTTTAAGTGAGTTAATTTCATTTAAAAGCGTATGAAGCCTTTTTTGAAGTATTAAATTGTGATTTTTTTGATGTTCATATAGTATTGAAAAATAAAGCCTATTAAGTCCTATTTCAGTTCCAGCATTTTTTATTATACCTTCTTTGCACCATTCTATAGCTTTATTAAAAGGAACAAAAAAAGATTCTATAGTCTCTTCCATAACAGAACCGTCAGTTTTTATATGTTTTTTTGGAACTATGCCTGTTATATCACATGTGGCAATATTTATTCTCTCTGTGATGATTCCTGATGAACTATAATATCTATGCCCAAGTACATTAATATTTTTTAAAGGCACAGAATATCCAGTTTCTTCCTCAAGTTCTCTTTGAGCACATTTTTTTATGCCTTGATTTTGATTTTTATCATTCATTTCTTCTTCTTCAAGCATTCCTGCAGGAAACTCTAAGAATTTCATTATATGCTCATCTATATCCTCAGGATTTTTTTCTGTCATTACCTTTTCTCTATAATAAACAACGGGTCTGAATGTGCTAATCATAAGTACATGTATTTGATTATCTATATATGCATACGGTACTATTATTACAGCGTCACGGCCTTTTCTATTAATTATATCGCAATTATATTCTCTTGAAAAACTGCCGTCATCGTATTCATTTATAGCAACAAATCTTTCTAAATTAACAAATCCCGTATCCAATTTAATTGGAGGGGATTTATGGAAAAATTTTGTATCTTTTACAGTTTTGGTATTCTTTTTAAGATTTTTATTGTCATTGTTATCCATAATATAGACTCTTATTCGTTTTTTAGATATTTTGTTAATGTTACAGAATTGCCTTTTTTATTATATTTAACAGCATCAAAATATGATTTAACCATCATCATTCCTCTTCCGTTTTCTCTGGCAAATCCTTCATTACTTATTTTTTTCATTTCTTTTTTAGGTTTGAAACCGCAACCTTGATCTTTTACATTTATGATTATTTCATTTTTAGCAATTTCTAATGAAATTTCTACATGTGTTTGTTTTGCTCTATCTGTTTTTAAAAGTTCTTTTAATTTTTTATTGTATATATTTTTTTTTAACCATTCCTTTTTCATTTCATATAATATATTTAAATTCCCGTGCTCTATTGCATTCATTATAACTTCATATAGTGCTGCGGCAAATAGGTCTATTTCATCATTTTTAATATATTTTTTTATTTCATGGCATATATTTTCTATGATAGGAGGTATATCTTCTAATCTATTTTTAAGAATATATTCTTTCACAATTTTACCTAAAATTTTTCTAGTATTATATCATTATAATGATATAATATCAAATTTATAATTTTATCTTGCTTAGTATTAATCAGTTTTATATGTAAAAATATATAAAATAATAGTTTACTAATAAATACTAAGTTTATTATGTACTTGACAAAAGAATTATTATGAAGTACAATGAAAACAATACATTTGCATTTAAAATTTTTTTAATAAAGATAAAATACAAATCTTTAAGGAGACAAAATGAAACGAACTTATCAGCCAAGTAAGTTGCTTCGTGCAAGAAAATTCGGATTTTTCAAACGTATGGCAACTAAACATGGACGTGATGTCTTGAAACGCAGAAGAAGAAAAGGCAGATATCGCTTAACCGCTGCCGATGAGTAAAATAATTAAGCAATGACAAGCAGTACTTATGGAAAACTGTGATAAGGAATACTCATTAAAATTATATAATAAAGAACGATTAAAACTTAGAAATGATATATCAGTATTCTTTAATAAAAAATATAGTATTAGGAGATTAAGTAATTTCTATTATACTATTTTTCTATTAAAGAATAATCGTTCATATTCTAGATTTGCTGTGACCATTAAAAAGAATAAAGCTAATGCTGTGTATAGAAATAAAGCTAAAAGAATTGTAAGAGAAGTATACAGATTAGAAAAGAGTAAAATTCCAGTTGGATATGATTATTTTATTATTATAAATAGATTTGATGACAGTCATTCCTATTCATTTAATAATTGCAGAAGGGGTTTACTTAAACTCTTTCAGAAGGTTTAAATTATGAAAAGTGTTCTTTTATTCTTAATTTTTATCTATCAAAAGGCTATTTCTCCTTATTTAAGGCCTTCTTGCAGATTTATACCTTCATGTTCGGAATATGCTAAACAAGCGGTTATAAAACACGGAGCTATAAAAGGCAGTTTTCTTGCGGTTGCCAGAGTACTTAGATGTAATCCTCTAGCAAAAAAAATCTATGACCCTGTGCCATGATTTTTTTATATGCTAGCCATATTCATTTTTTAATTGCTTATTATGGAGTTATTGTATTTTATAATTGATTAAGGAGCTTAAATAGTTTATGAGCAATAATAAAAGAATGGTTATAGCAATAGGGCTTTCGGCTATAATATTGTTTCTATACATGTTCTATCAGGCTAAGACAATTAAGCCTGTATATAATTCAAATGCTAATACGAATTCAAATGCTGTGAATAATACAAATACGGCTAATAATGTAAATCCATTGTTAAATACTGACCAAATGCAGAAAGTTGTTCAAATAGAAAATACAAATGCTATATCAGATACAAAAAAAGTTTTAGAAAATGAATATGTTATAGCAACTTTTGAAAATGGTTCATTATATTCTTATAAATTGAAAAATTATTATCCTCAGGATTTAGGAAGAGATTATACTAATGAAATTATTGATATGGTTGAACAGGTTTATGAAGATATATATCCTTTTACTGTAACATTCCAAAATCTTTCTAATTCTATTGCTGTACCAGAAAATTTGAGATATGAATTAGTTTCTGAAAATGATAAATCTGTTAGCTATGCTGCTGAAACTATTATTGATGGTACTGCTGTTAGAATTACTAAAACTTTTAATTTTGGAGAAGATCCTTATCAATTAAAAAATTCTGTAAAAATAGAAAATATTGGTGAAAAAGATTTGAATATGTTTTATTCATACTTTTTGGGTACAGGTATAGGTCCATATAGAACAGATAAAAATTCTATTAGAGAAGATGCTACCAGAGCTCAGTATTTAATAAAAGGAAATGGAAAAGCTAAAATACTTCTTACAGGCGATATAGTAAAAGATAATATTTTTACAAGATTATTCGGTTCTTCAAGCAGGGGAATTAAAACTAATCAAATGCGATACAATGTATATGAGGGTGAAGATAAATGGGTAGCATTAAATAACAGATATTTTGCTATAATTTCATCTCCAGCAGATTCTAATAATACAGTTTTTGAAACTATGACTTTTTCTAAGCCTTCTAGTAATGAATATAGAAATGATTTTCATCTAGCTAATTTAGTTTCTAAGCATAATATTCAAAAAGGTTCTTCTATAACAGATGAGTATTCTGTGTATATGGGACCTAAGGTTAGAAGTATTTTTTCTGATTATTATGCTGCTGAATCTTATGAGTCAATATTTGGTGAATATATTTTAAGACCATTTATATATGTATTGAATATTATTTTGAATGCTTTATACCATGTAACTAATAATTATGCTTGGGCTATAATATTATTTACATTGATATTTAAGATAGTAACTTTCCCATTAAACAATGCTTCTTATAAATCTATGAAAAAAATGCAATTGGTTAATCCGAAGATAGAGCATATAAGAGAGCAGTATAAAGATAATCCGGAAAAACTAAATGCGGAGATAATGGCTATATACAAAAAAGAGAAAATAAATCCATTAGGTGGATGTCTTCCTATGCTTTTACCATTCCCTCTTCTTATAGCATTTTTCTATCTCATGCAGTCTATGGTGGAATTGAGGAATACTCCGTTTTTATGGATAACAGACCTTTCTTCCCCGGATAAATTATTCGTATTTCCAGCAAGCATACCTATATTGGGAGGATTTAACTTTAACCTATTCCCTATAGTTATGGCTGTAACAAGTTATTTAAGTATGAAACTTCAGCCTTCATCTTCATCAGGAACTACAGGAGCTGCTGCTACCCAGATGAAAATGATGACAACTATTTTTCCTCTTATGATGTTGTTTATGTTCTATAACTTTGCAAGCGGACTTGCATTATATTGGACAGCACAAAATATATTCGGTGTTATTCAGCAGTTTATAACATCCAAATTGGATAAAACTAAAGCTAATAATACAGTTGAAGAGGAAGTAAAAGTGAATGTGAAAAAGAAAAAAAGAAAAAAGAAATGATTTTTAACAAATTAAGAATAATATGAAAATATTATTCTATCATATAGATAAGGAGTTATACTATGTTAGTAAAAGAGTTTAGCGGTAAATCAGAAAAAGAAGCTATTAGTAAGGCACTTGAAGAACTTAATCTTACAGAGGATCAGGTTAGAATTGAGGTAATAGATAAGGGTAAGCGTAATTTATTTGGATTAGGTGAGGAATCACCTACTATTATACGTGTTTATTATGAAGAGATTTCTACAAATTTAGGTGAGTTTCAGTCTATAGTATCTAATATATTAAAATATATTGGTGTTGATGCAGAAGTTACTGCTAAGGAAGAAAGTGAAAAAAGAATATATATCAATATTTCTACAGAAGATTCTGGCGTATTAATAGGTAAAAAAGGTGCTACTTTAGAGGCTTTACAATTTATTATATCATTAATAGCTTCAAAAAAATTCAGCGATGATAATGAAAGACATATTATATTAGATGTTGATGGTTATAGAGAGAGAAGAGAAGAGACTTTAAAGCATATAGCACGTCAGGCTGCTCAGCAGGCTAAAAAAACTAGAAGAGTTGTTGCTTTAGATCCAATGTCTCCTTATGAAAGAAGAATTATACATCTAGAATTACAAAATGATCAGGATGTTGAAACTAAAAGCGACGGAGAGCCTCCATATAGAAGTGTAAAAGTTTATTCAAAAAGAAAAGGCGGATATAATAAAAGATATAATGACAGAGGCGGATATCATAAATCATCATATTATAAAAATAGATAATATGTGTAAAAAATAATATTTTTAAGGAGGCTGCACAAAGCCTCCTTTTTTTGTAAGAAATAAATTCTCTAATAGCATTCTCTTTTTTATCGATAATAATAAATAGTACATAATTCTTTGGAGTGTGATAAAGTGCCAAGATACGAGCAGTTAAAAGCTAAATCTAAAGGTATAACGTATACAAGACAAATAAGAAATGAAAGTAAAGAAATAAATTTAAAAAAACCATTAATTATTTCTATTGCTTTTATTGTTGTAGTAGCTGTTATATTTTCTGTTGTAAAAAAATATTCTCCTATGGTTAATATAGCTGTAAAAGATTTTTTCAGCATTAATCACAGGGAAGCTTTAGCTTTAGAAAGCGACGGTATGCAGGAAGATACTGATAAAATGACTTTTTTAAATAAAATACCTTTATTTAACTTTTTTATAAAAACTGATACCAATGAAACTTTATCTATTATGACTTATGAAACTAATTCAAAAATAGAAGCTGCATTAGATAATTTAGATAGTAGTATTCCTACTAATTCAAATATAATAACTAGAGAATCTCTGCTTCCATTCTTTAATAATAGCGGAAGTAATAATTCTATTTTGTATGACAGCGATTATATAGATTATGGTGATAATCATGATTCAGTTTTGTTTTCAAATAGCAATAATGCTGATGATAAAGCAACTAATAATGAATATACTAAACCCCAGAATTATTTAGAACAGATGATATTAGAAAATAGAAGTGCCGAAGATAAAAAAAATAATACAGAAAATACTGCAGATGTTTCTAATAATACACAAAAAGAAAATAGAATATTTAGTGATATTTTAAAGCCAAAGCAGAATACTAAAAGAGAAGTTACAACAATGAAGCCTTCTTCAACCACTACTTATAGCAGTAAACCTCCAAGTTATATAAATACAGATAAACAAAATGATTATAAAGAAAATGATAATAGTAAAGAATATGATTTTAATATAAACGATTATTTGAAAGAAAATACTACAGAAAGAGTAATAAATAATCAGGTTAAAAGAAGTGATAATAATAATGTAGTAAGTGATAGAAAACAAGTAATTCAAGGTTCTGTTTATACTATTACAAATTCTTTGGATAAATCTAATATTGATTATGACAGAGTAATAAACGATATGGTTAATCCTTCATCAAAGGTAAATAATATAAAACGTGAAGATAATAATAATAATTTAGTAAAAGAAAATACTAGAATAATAAATAATGTAGATAAAAAAGATATTATGCAGAAGGCTCAAAATGATATATACAATTATAATATAAGAAAAGCCAATAATAGCATAACTAGAGATTTAAACGAAAGAGAATTAAAATCTAATGATGAAGGAATATATTTAGTTGAATATAATGAGAATACAGGTTCTATAACATTGATATTTAGAGAGAGAAAATTTAATAATAGTTCATCTATTGAAGAGGCTATAAGAGAACTGCTTAATGGTGCTACTGATGATGAAAATAGAAGAAATATTATAAGCTGCATACCTAAAGGTACTGAATTATTGGATATATTTGTAGAAGGAAATACCGTGTATTTAAACTTTAATGAAGATTTTGAATTTAATCCTTTAGGCAATGACGGTACTATGGTGCAGATTTATCAATTTGTATACACTGCTACTCAATTTAAAGATATAGATAATGTTATATTTTTAATAAATGGACAGCTAAATGAAACCATAGGTGCAGAAGGTGCTATAGAGAATATGCCTTTCGGAAGATTCCAATAATTTTATTGATATTTATTTTTATTGTGATATAATCCTCAGTCACATATACAAATAAAGGATAAATTCAAATGTTGAAATCAGTTAACCTTAAAGAAGCTATGGAATTGATAAAATCTAATGATGATATTCAATTATTAGATACAAGAAGCGACATGGAAGTAGAAATGACAGGCACTATAGATGGAAGCATAGTAGTAGATATAGTAAATAATTCTAATTTTGATGAAATAATATTAAAATTGGATAAAGAAAAAAAATATTTACTTTATTGTGCAAGCGGAGAGAGATCCGGACTTCTTGCTATGTATATGGATAAAAACGGATTTTTAAAAATTTATAATTTAAAGAATGCAGGTTATAGTCAGTTGGCTATGGCTCTAAAAAATAGTTAAAAGCTAGTATTCATAAAATTAAATACTAGCTTTTATATTTTTTATTCTACATATGAATAGAAAAATCTTCTTATTTCTAAAGTATCAACAGCAACATCTTTAAGTTTAGGATTTTGCATAGAAGGAGAAGTATAATGATAGATTGGTATAAAAGCCATATCTTCCCCTATAAGCATATCCTCAGCTTTATGCATATTGCTCATTCTTATATTGTTGTCCATAGTATTTTTAGCTTCTGATATAAGTTTGTCATAATTAGGATTATTATATCCAACTCTGTTTCCTGCACTGCTGCTTGCAAAAATTTCAGCAAAAGTCATAGGGTCAAGATAATCTCCTATCCAATCGGCTCTGCAAATTACATATTGCTTTGTTTGTCTATTTTTCTGGAATACAGACCATTCCTCTTGAGTAATAGTCATGTCTATATTCAAATTTTCTTTCCACATCTGCTGAATAGCTTCTGCTATTGTTATTCCGGCACCGGGATTAGTTTTAAACTCTAATACAGGAAAATTATTTCCATTACTGTATCCTGCTTCAGATAAAAGTTTTTTTGCCTCTTCTATATTTGAAGCATAGTCTTCCTTCTTTATACTATAATATCCGCCGCCATTTTCTCTAAAATCACCTTCAACATCTTTTAATCCATAAGGTATAAATGCAGCTGCTGGTATTTCTCCTCCCTTTGTAATTTTTTCTACAATATAATTTCTATCTATTGCTAATGCTAAAGCTCTTCTTACTCTTTTATCTTTTAAGACTTGATTTGTATTATTTAAAGCATAATAAGCAGTTCCAAGAGAAGGTGTAATAACTAAATATCCTTCTTCTTTTAAAAGCTCCATATCAGCATTTGGTATTCTATATGAATATAATATTGAACCTTCTTTTAATGCCGCATAGGCTGTAGATACATCAGAAAACATTACAAAGTCTATTTTTTTTGCTACTATAGCATCTTTATCCCAATAGTTTGTATTTATTTCTAATGATATAATTTCATCAGGTTTTCTATCAGTCATTTTATAAGGCCCATTGCCTATATATGTATCAGGAGAAAAAGTCCAATTATCACTTATAAACTCTTCACGCAAAGGTGAAAATATAGGTATAGATGCTAATTCTAAAAAATATGCAGTAGGTGCTTCAAAATTAACAATTAATGTTTTTTCATCAATAGCTTCAACTCCTAATTCTTCTATTGGAAGTTCTCCTTTCATTATTTTACTTGCATTCTTTATAGGAGTAATTAAAAAACTATATGAAGATGCTGTTTTAGGATCTGCAAGTCTTCTAAATGAATATACAAATTCTTTTGCTTCTACATTCTTACCGTCAGACCATTTGGCATTATCTCTAATATGAAAAGTAATACTAAGTCCGTCTTCCGATATTTCCCAGCTTTCAGCAGCTCCTCCTACAATATTATTATCTTTATCCTTTGTAGTAAGTCCTTCAAATACATGCACAGCATAAATCATACTGTCAATAGCAGATAAAAATGAAGGGTCTATGCTTTGAGGTTCTGCTCCTATACTAACTATTATACTGTCATTTGACTTCTTATTTCCGCAAGATATTAATACGATAGTTATTAGTAATAAATAGATTATTTTTTTCATACACTTATCCGTTATAAAATTATTATGTTAACATTTAATTTATATATACAATATGAATATTTGTCAATAAATTAAATAAAAAAAGAGAGGCTTTAATTAAGCCCCTCTTTATATGTTTTTTAGTATTATATATTATTCTACATAGCAATAATTAAACTTATGTTTTCCTAAAGCATTATATACAATACCTTTTAATTTCGGACTAACCATCAAAGTAAATGATCTATGATATAAAGGAATGAAAGGCATATCATCTATTAATATTTTTTCAGCATCTATCATATAATTCATTCTAACAGCAGCATCAGCAGTTTTTTTAGCATTGTTTACTAATAAATCGTAACTTGGATTTGAGTATAAGCCATAATTAAATGAATTTCCTGTAAGCATTATATCAAGCATAGTCATAGGATCTCTATAATCAGCATTCCAAGCCATAGAACCCATATCAAAATTCTTTTCTACTAAATATTGTAAAACTAAAGGATATTCATCATTTTTCAATGTTACATCAATATTTAAATTTGCTTTCCACATTTGCTGTATAGCTTCAGCAACTATTATATGAAGTCCAGGTGAAACTCTTATTTCTAATACAGGGAAACCTTCTCCATTAGTATATCCTGCTTCAGCCATTAATGCTTTAGCTTTTTCAACATTATCTTTGTAATTATCAGTATCTATTAATATTCCGGCTTCAGCTCTATAGGAATCATTAATACCGTCAATAGTAGGCGGAACAAAACCTTGAGCAGGTGCTTGTCCTCCCATAGTAACATTTGATACTATGTAGTTTCTATCTATTGCAAGTGATAATGCATGTCTTACTCTTTTGTCTTTTAAAGCATTGTTTGTGATGTTAAGCGATAAATAAAAAGTACCTACACCATCTTTGAGTACAATATAATTTTCTTCTTTCAATTTTGCTATTTCACTAGAAGGCGGTTCTAATGCAGAGAAATGTATAGTGCCTCCTCTTATTCCTGCAATAGCAGTATTAGGATCACTCATAGATAGGAAAGTTAATTTTTTAGCAACTGTTTCATCTGCTTTATAATAATTTGTTCTTGCCTCAAATACTATGTATTGATCCATTACTCTTTCAGTCATTTGATAAGGACCATTTCCTATAAAAGTTTCAGGAGATAAAGTCCAATCATCTCCGTATTTTTCTATAATATCCTGTCTTATAGGAGAGAATACTCCAACAGTAGCCATAAATTCCAAGAAATAGGCAGCAGGATCTACTAAAGTAACTTCAAAAGTATAATCATCTATTGCTTTTACTCCAAGTTCATTGTAGTCCATTTGTCCTGCATTAATTTCTTTAGCATTTTTTATTATCTCTAATAAAGAAGCATACTGAGCAGCTGTTGCTGGATTAACAACTCTTTTCCATCCATATTCAAAATCATGTGCAGTTACAGGTTTGCCGTCTGACCATAATGCATTTGTTCTTAAATGGAAAGTATATACTTTACCATCTTCAGAAACATCCCAACTTTCTGCCATTCCAGCAGTTAATTTTCCGTCAGGACCTATAGTAGTTAAACTTTCAAAAGCATGGAAAAGCATAGCTGATACAACATTCAATGTGTTTAAGCTAGGATCTATAGTCCTTGGTTCTGCTCCCATATTAATAATTATACCGTCAGATGTTTTTTTACCGCATGACATAAAAAACGCTGATAAAATAATTAGTAATATAGCTGTTATTTTTTTCATAATGTACTCCTAATACTTTATTTTATATATTTTTATTTTTCTATATAAGCATAATTAAATCTATGTCTTCCTAATGGATTTAATACCACACCTTTTAATTTAGGATCTTTAACAAAAGAGTCTGTTCTGTAATAAAGAGGTATAATAGGCATTTCATCCAAAAGTATGGCTTCTGCCTCTTTCATATAATTCATTCTAAGATGGTTATCTTTATTTTGTTTTGCAGATAAAATTAAATTATCATATTTAGCATTGTGGAATCCTGTATGATTTACCCCGCCGTAACTTATCATTACATCAAGCATAGTCATAGGATCATTATAATCTCCAGTCCATCCCATTCTAGCCATTTGATAATCTTTTTCTATTAAAGACTGCAATGTTATAGGGAATTCTTCTTGAACTAATGATACATTAACATTTAAATTTTCTTTCCACATTTGCTGTATTGCCTCTCCAACTAAAACATAAATACCAGGTGAAACTTTTAATTCTATTACAGGGTAATTTTGTCCGTTGCTGTAACCTGCTTCAGCCATTAATGCTTTTGCTTTTTCCACATTAGCAGCATAATTGTCAATATCTATATAGTTTTTACTTTCTTCTCTAAAGCTTTTTTCTTCACCTTTAACAGCAGGAGGTACAAAAGCACCGGCAGGTATCTGTCCGCCTTTTGTAACATTATCTACTATGTATTTTCTGTCTATTGCAAGTGCTAATGCCTGTCTAACTCTTTTATCTTTAAATGCTTCATTTGTAATATTTATTTCTATATAAAAAGTACCTATGGCATTATTATTAGTGATATATCCGCCTTCTTTTAGTGTTTCTATTTCAGCAGAAGGAGGTTCTAAAGCAGAGAAATTTATATTACCTCCTCTTATTCCTGCAATAGCAGTGTTAGGATCTCCCATAATTATAAAATTAATTTCTTTAGCAACTTGTTCATTTTTAGCATAATAATTAGTATTAACATCAAAAACTATTCTTTCATCTGTTAATCTTTCTTTCATTTTATAAGCACCATTTCCAATGTAAGTTTCTGGTTTTAAAGTCCAATCATCTCCGTATTTTTCTATGATATCTTTTCTAACAGGAAAAAATACTCCGGTAGAAGCTATAAAGTCTAAAAAGTAATTTGCCGGATTAGCTAATGTTACTTCAAATGTGTAATCATTAATTGCTTTAACAGCTAAGCTATCATAATTCATAGTGCCTCTGTTTATTTCTTTTGCATTTTTTACAATTTCCATCATATAAGAATATTCAGCAGCTGTTTCAGGATTAACCGCTCTTTTCCATGCATATTCAAAATCATGAGCTGTTACTGGTTTTCCATCAGACCATTTAGTATTTTTTCTTATACTAAAAGTATAAGTAAGTCCGTCATCTGAAATAGTCCAACTTTCTGCCATGCCTGCTTTTACATTATTATTAGAATCTATTTTTGTAAGACCTTCAAAAGCATGGTGTATATAACATGATGCAATATTTAGAGAATTTAATGTTGGATCTATTGTTTTAGGTTCTGGTCCTAAATTTACATATATTGATGAATTTTCTACGGTATCAGTTGTCATTTTACCGCATGATATTATCATCAATATAGCCGCAGATAGAATAATTAATAATCTTTTCATATTGCTGCTTCCTTTTTATATAATTTTATTTTCATATTATATTATATTTTTTTTTGTGTCAATAAAATAATTCTTTATATAGTAATATAATTACACAATTTTTTACATGTTGACAAAAAGCAAAAATAATATATTATGTTTACTTGATGATTTTTAGATTCAAGGAAATGGTTTATGATGAAAAAAAACATATTATCAATAGTATTAATAATATTTATAACGATATCATGTTCAAATAAAGAAAATAATAATACTGAAAATACACAGACAAATACTGATTTAATAGAAAATCAAACTAATGAAACAGAAACAATTAAAAATGAATCTATATCAAATGTGTCTAAAAGTGCAGAATGGATATCTCATCACTATTATATAAAAAACTATGAAGGAGATTTCTTTTCTGTATATTTAAATGATAGATGGCCTGATTATATAAATAGCGATTCTGAATTAATGCCGAATTATGAAAAAGTAAAGGCAGCTTTTAATTATAAAAATTTAAATGATATAAATCAATTTTATGATAAAAACAGCATTCTTGATATAACAAATAATAGAATATATGCAGAAGCTCAAAATGGTGATAGTATAGAAAGTACATATTCAAATATTACATCATTTAAAATGACTTCCAAATCATTAAATAGTTCATCAAAAGATATAAATACAACTTCATCATTAAAAGCAGCAGTATATAACTATGCATATTCAGATGTTTCTGAAACTAATGAATATGGAAGTGCATCAACATTCTCATATAAAGATTCTATATTTTTGATTATACCTGATGATACAAATAAATTAGAAGTATATGATAAAATTTCTTTTGATATAAATGAAGGTTTCAATCTAAATAATATAAAAAGAAATGAAAATTTAGAATTTGAGGATAAAAAGGGGAGCATATCAAAATTATTTGAAAATAATATGACTGAACCTTATGAAGAGTGGGTAACAAATTCAGTTAACAGTTATGAATCAAGTAAATCTATCAGCATAACTTATTTTAATGAAAAGACTATATCAATAAGAACAACTTCATCTCTATATCTAGGAGGAGCACATGGAGTATACAATAATCATAATTCAGTATATTCATTAGAAACAGGTGAAAAAATAGAAGTTACTAATTTGATAAAAGATTTTGATGATGGTGAATTAAAAAGTATTGTAGGAGGTTGGCTTTTATCAATAGATAATAGAACAGAAGAAGATTATTTAGTTCCATTAGATGAAATAACTTTAGCTGATACATCTTTTTACATCTATGCTGATGGGGTTCATTTTGTATGGCCTATATATACTATAACTCCTTATGTTTTAGGTGAAACAGAAATAGTTTTGAGCTTTAATCAAATTAGACCATTCATAAAAGATGAATATTTATATATATTAGAATAATATTATAAACATTTAAATGAATTATCAGAGATTTTCAATTTCTGCAGTTTCCTTATTTGCTTTATTGTATAATAATAATTGCTATAATCTTTTAATTCATAATAGCAAATAGATAAGCAGCATAAGGTGTTTATAAAAGGTTCTTTTGATATATTTATCTGGGCATTAAAATTTTCTATAGCATTAAAATAATCTTTTACAGACATATATGAAAGTCCAAGATAATAATATATATCAGTATCTTTTTTATTTACTTCTTTTGCTTCTATAAGATTTTTTAATGCATCTTTATATTTAAATATTCTGTAATACGATATTCCAAGCCATAGCTTTGAATAATAATCATTATTGTTTAATTCTATTGATTTTTCTAAATATTCTATAGATTCTTCATATTTGCCTAATTTATTTAAACATATTCCTGCTAATTTTAGATTTTCAGAATCCTCGCTATTTATATTCAAAGCATTTAAAAAATATTTCAATGCTTTTTGATATTCAAATAGATTATAATAAGAAAAAGCAATCCATCTATGTATATTATGATTAGCTGGGGATAATTCCAATGCCATTTTTAGATATTTTATCGCATTATTATATTGTCCTAAATTATGATAAGAGGCTCCTAAATAGAAGAAATAATAATAATGTATATCTGTTTTATTTTTTATAGCTATATTAAATGCTTCTTCAAAATATTTAATAGCTTCTTCATATTTTTCGAGCATATATAAAGAAATTCCTGCTCTGAAATAGTATTTTGAATTTTCTTCTATTTCTATTAATTTTATATATACTTCAAAAAGGCTTTGATAGTCTTTACTTTTATAAAATTCTTCTGCTTTAGTTAAATAGTATTCTTTATCCATATAATTTGTATTTTATTATACCGAACTGTATTAAATTGTCAAAATATTTTTACTATACTAATTAAAAATTAAACCTTTATATTCCGAATATATAAATACATATAAAAATTTATTATTAGAAGAATAATATGGCTATAATAGAATTTAACATACCAACAAAAATAACATTCGGAGTCGATTCTCTTGATTGTTTGGCTGACACAGTGAAAAAATACGGTGGAAGAACTGTATTAGTTACGGATGGAGGTTCATTCAATCAAACGGGATTGGTAGATCAAATAGTTAATAAATTAAATGATAATTTTATTAATGTAATGGTCTATTCTGATATAAATTCAACAAGTACAAGCGATGCTGCGGATATTATCGCTAATTTAGTTAGATATAGCAAAGCAGAATCAATAGTGGCTGTTGGAGGTTTCAAAATACAAAATACTGCTAAAGGTGCTGCTGTAGTTGTAACTAATAGCGGAGAGGCTTCTGATTATATAAACGGACAGCCTGTATATCATAAACCTTTGCCTGTTATAGCTATACCTACAATTTTGGGTTCTTTATCAGAAATATCTACTGGTATGTGTTTGTATGATAAATATGATGAGGTTAATAAACAGAATAATGAGCCTAATGTATATACTACAAATTGTATAATAGATCCTAGTCTTTATGCTACTGTTCCTGTAAAATATACTATAAGCAGTGCATTATCTGTATTTGCTTTATCTTTTGATATATATATGAGTAGTACGCTTACAGGAATAACAGAACCTTTGATAATTCATTCTATGAAAACAAGTATGCAGGGTTTGAATAAACTCATAGCAGATAGTAATAATATAGATAATATAAGTATTTTAGCCAATGCTAATATGTTATGCGGAGTATCTGCTTGTCATAGTAATTTAGGAGCTATAAGATCTTTATCTATAGCTGTTAATAGCGTATATGCTGTTAATAAATCAATGATATGTTCAATACTGCTTCCTCATATAATGGAGTATTATATTACGGTTGCGGCAGATAAATATACTGTACTAGCTAACTTTATAGAAGGTATAGACCCAGAAATGACACCTTTTGAGATAGCAAGCCAAAGTGCTCAGTATATAAAGAAATTCCTACATAATATTAATTTACCTACAAGATTGAATGAAATAAATGTTGATAGAAGTAAATTTGATAAAGTTGCAGAATTGGCATTGCAATATCAAGGTATGGATAAACTTCCTAGAGCAATGAACCATGATTCTATTATGACTATATTAGAGCAGGCATATTAATTTTCGCTTTTTGGGGCATATTTATAGGGATTCTTATGTAATGCATCTATGAGCTTTTTATTAGGCTTGTAATCTGTTATAGTAGGAAGTGTTTTATACGGTAAAAGAGGGGAGTTATAGTTTTCAGCATATTTATTATATGCTAAGCGTAATAAATGTTCCAAATTGATAGTATCAAGCAGATTATAATGTATAAGCGAATCTATTGCTGTTTCATCTTTAGTATCTAAATAATAATTCCATAATAAAACAGCAGTATATCCTGTAACACCTTCCATGTCATCTCCGCGTGAAATTCCAACATCTTGTTCTATTTTTTTTAATCCGCCCGTATATCCTAAATCTTTGAGCAAAAAACGTAAATCTATTTGGGCACATTTTATTGTTGTGGCAAAATACCTTTCTAAAAATGGTATATCAAAACAAGATCCATTAAATGTAACAACTATAGAATAATTTTTTATATAATCTAAAAAATCATTCTCATTTCTTCCATGTACAAATACTTTAACTTCTTTTCCGTCATAGCATCCTATTACTGTAATATTTGCTTTAGACGGTTTTATTCCTGTTGTTTCTATGTCTAAAAATACAGTTTTATCCATAAAGAAGGGATATAATCTATACAATATAGATGCAGGAAATCTTTTTAAAAAATAACTGTAGTTTTTAGATTTATAATTATAAATAGATCTAGGCAATTCATCTTTTAAAGCATCTCTTATACTTTTAGGCATTGCATAATAATCTATATTTTGTAATGTATCTTCCCAGTCTACAGCACCTTCTTCCCATAATAAACTTTCTTTTTTTGGGCCAATTCCTTCTATATGCTGATATGTTATTTTTAATAAATCCACATAATTACCTTTAATGTTTTTGCTTTATTTATACTATTATTTTCTTTTCCATTTTACACCTTGCGGAGTATCCATTATCTCTATTCCCATAGATAATAATTCATTTCTTATTTCATCAGCCTTTTGATAGTTTTTTTCTTTTTTCGCAAGTGTGCGTTCTTCTATTAATTTGTTTATTTTATCTTCATCTTCATTTTTATTATCATTCATTTTAAAACAATTTATTATATTGTTTACTCTTTCTATAAATTTCAATATCGTATCTCTAGTATCATTGTTTATAGAATCGAAAGATGTGTTTACAGTTTTTACAAGAGTAAATAATACTCCCAATGCTTCTGATATATTCAAATCATTATAAATAGATTCTGAAAACTTTTCATTAGCATTTTCTACTTCTTTTAATACATTATCATTAATTTCATTTGACTGAGTATTATTTATATCTTTCAATCTGAATATTAAATCATTAACTCTGTCAATAGCACTTTGAGATTGTTTAATACCTTCTATTGTGAAATTTAATTGTTTTCTATAATGAGAGTTTATAAGCGAATATCTTATAGCCTCTGGAGAAAGTCCTTTATCAAGTAAATCTCTTAAAGTATAGAAATTTCCTTTAGATTTAGACATCTTTTCACCATCAACTATTAAATGTTCACAATGAAGCCAATAATTAACAAATTTTTCATTAAAAGCAGCTTCATTTTGTGCAATTTCATTTTCATGATGAGGGAATTTATTATCAACTCCTCCTGTATGTATATCGAAATGTTTTCCTAAATATTTGCAGCTCATAGCAGAACATTCTATATGCCATCCAGGTCTTCCTTTACCAAAAGGAGAATCCCAATATACATCACCGTCACCTTCTGTATATGCTTTCCAAAGTACAAAATCGCTTGCATTTTCTTTATCATACTCATCATTTAAAACGCGTCCTGAAGCTCCTTCCAACAATTCCTGTTTATCTAAATTGGCAAGCTCTCCGTATTGAGGAAAAGTACTTATCTTGAAATAAACAGAACCGTCAGCTTCATAAGTATGACCATTCTTTTTTAATAATTCTATAATATCAATCATTTCTTTTATATGATCTGTAGCAGCAGGATTAACAGTTGCTTTTTTTATACCCAATTTTTGTATATCTTCAAAAAAAGCCTCTTTATATTTTTTAGTATATTCATTTAATGAAATATTATTTTCTTTAGAATTTTTTATAGTTTTATCATCAACGTCAGTTAAATTCATTATCAATTTAACATTGTATCCGTAATCTTCTAATACTCTTCTAAGTAAATCGCTAAATACATAAGCTCTAAAGTTTCCTATATGTGCATAATTATATACAGTAGGTCCGCATGAATACATACCAACTTCATTAGAATTAATAGGTTTAAATACTTCTTTTTCTCTAGTTAATGAATTATAAAATATTATCTCTTTCATATATAAAATTATTCCTTAAAATATTATTAACATTTTACTTAAAAGACTTTATTTGTCAAGATTGAATATGTATTTTTTGTACATATAAAAAATGAAAATCCCTCTTAAATTAAAGAGGGATTTTAAAATAAAATTATTTTCTAAATATAATACTTAATAATAAAAAAATTATATATTTTTATTTTTTCTTATTACAACAGTAGCCTGACTTTTATATTTAGATATTAAGCTTTTCAGGTCTTTTTTCTCCTTTTCTTCTGTTTTTGCCATTATTTAATTCCTCCTTGAATAATGAATAATGTTAGAAGTCGCCGTCTCTCCATACTTTAAAGTCAGGATAGTCCAGCTTTTGGGATTTATCTTCATACCATTTGCAAACAGCAGCTGACATGTTAATAACATAGAAGTTAAATTCAGTTTTCCATCCGTCGTTTTTAAATTGTGCGAAAGATGGTATAAATTTATTGTAAATAGATTCATATATATTTTTTTGTTCTTTTTCTGTAGGTATATTATTGTCTTTTATTGCTATTCTTAATACTAAATGAATAGACATGCATGATAGGGTAGAGGTTACTTTACTGTATTCATTGAATATTTGATCATTACTAAAATTTGATGATAAAGTATCCATCCACATTTTAATAATATTTCCAAGTGCTTCCAACTGTTCCGGTGTAGCATTTTTATCTGTAACTATTTTTGCATAATTTTCTGCTAATTGCATAAAAGTCATAGTAGAATTATCGTCTGATATAGATAAGTCGCCTATATCATCTATTTGCATAGATTGAACCATTGTTTTATAGTCAGTTTGAGCATTAACTTCAATGTTAATTAAAAAAATAAACATTACAGATAATAAAAGATAAAAATATTTTTTCATAATAAATATTCCATACTAATTTTCTCTATTTATTATCGTCATTAATCATTTTGTCAATACACTTTATTTTTTTCATAAAGCTATAATTATACTTTTTTATTTACATGTATATTTAATTATAAATTATTACTTTTATGAAAGATGTATTTTTTTATTATATATAATAATGTTTTATCTAATTAATTTTATCAGAATCTAATTTTTCGATCCATTCAAATACTCGCTGCAGTATATTCTCACTGTCCATATCCTCAAAGAATATACCATTAACTAAATCATTATGATATATTTTTTTATTATGGAAAATGATACATTGTGCTAAATTGTTATTGAAACTATTAATTTTATTAGAGAAATTAATAGCATTTTCTACTTCACATACAGGATCGATTTCAGAATGCACACATAATACTTTTGTTTTTTCTGTTCCATCAACATGCCAATAGGGGTTAGCCAATTCTCTGTTATAGTCTTGTTCAAATAATTTATCAAGCATAGGAGATATTCTTTTATTAGTGCATACATTTAAGTCTATAGGTCCGCCTAAAGATACATATCCTTTGAATATATTTGAATCTATATTATACTTTTTATGCATTTCTTTATTATATACTAATAAAGCCCCTAAATGAGCACCAGCAGATGAACCCATTACTATAATATTTGAATAATTAATATTTTTTTCTTTTAATGCATTTAATCCCTTACTAAAACCTTCAAATACATCTTCTATTTGGCATGGATATTTATATTTTGGAGCTAGTCTATAACCTAAAGATATACAGTTAAAACCTTCTTTTGCTATACGTCTTCCTACAAATCTGTATAAATCTGCATTACCTTCTTTCCAGCCTCCTCCATGTATATAAACTATTATATCTTTTGATAGTTCCGTTTTTTTAGGAAAAAACAATATATACTGTCCTTTAAATTTTCCATATTTAGTTTTTTCAGGTTTTATATTTTTATCGGCTTTAAGAAAATTTATTGCTATACTAGGATAAGTTAAATATTCACCTATCATATTTTTAGATCTTTTTTTCTCATCCATAATAGATTCCTTACAAAGAGTATGTACTATAAATTATAGTAAAATAATATTCGTTTGTCAAAATATTAATTTATTTAAAAATAAAAATGCTGCAGTATAGATAAACACTGCAGCATTTACTTTTTATAAATATTATTTTTTATTCTTCTGTATTTTTTCTTTTTCTAGGAGAAGCAGATTTTTTTACAGCATTCTTTTTGCTTGTTTTTTCTTCTTCCTCATTATTTGTATCATCTTTTAGATTAAATTCTTTTTTAAGAGGCTTAATAGGAGTATTAAATACTTCTTCTTTAACACTTTTTACTTCGCCTTCTTGATAAGCTGAAGGATCTTCAAGTTCATCAGTACCTCTTTTAGGATCTTTACCAGCGTAAACTAATTTATCTTTAACTTTATCTAATTTAACTTCGCATATTCTTTCAATATCTTCTATATCAAGAGATTCTTTTTCAAATAATTCTCTTGATAAAGCCTCAAATTTATCAGCATTCTCAGCTATTAATTTTTGAGTTCTTGCATATGCTTTCATTACGAATTTATGAACTTCTTCATCTATCTTCTGAGCTGTTTCTTCACTATAATCTTTATGTCTTGCAATCTCTTTTCCTAAGAAAATAGGCTGTTCTTTTTGTCCAAAAGATATAGGTCCTAGTCTGCTCATTCCCCATTCGCATACCATTCTTCTAGCAAGTTCTGTAACTCTTTCTATATCATTAGAAGCACCTGTAGTAACAGAATCTTCTCCGAATTTAAACTCTTCCGCAACACGTCCTCCAAGAAGCAAAGACATTTCATCAATGGCCTTTTTTCTTTGAAGTGTATATCTTCCGTCAGAAGGCAAAGTCCAAGTAGCACCTAAACTTCTTCCTCTAGGAACTATAGTTACCTTATGTAAGGCATCAGTATTTTGAAGAAGTACAGCCATTAAAGTATGGCCTGCCTCATGATATGCAGTATTAAGTTTTTCTTTTTCACTTATTAATATGCTTCTTCTTTCAGGCCCCATCATAACCTTATCACGGGCTTCTTCAAAATCAGAAAGTTCAACTCTTGATTTATCATTTCTAGCAGCTATTAAAGCAGCTTCATTAACCATATTAGCAATATCAGCTCCAGAGAAACCAGGAGTAGCTCTTGCTAAATGGTACAAATCTATAGAAGGATCATGCTGTATTTTAGAAACATGAACTTTAAATATCCCCTCTCTTCCTTTAACATCAGGCAAATCAACTACAACTTGTCTGTCGAATCTTCCAGGACGAAGTAGGGCAGGGTCTAATACATCTGGTCTGTTAGTAGCAGCGAATATTATAATTCTAGTATCAGTATTAAAACCGTCCATTTCAACAAGCATTTGGTTTAAAGTTTGCTCTCTTTCATCATGTCCGCCGCCGTATCCAGCACCTCTAGTTCTACCAACAGCATCAAGCTCATCTATAAATATGATACAAGGAGCAGATCTTTTTCCCTGTTCAAACAAGTCTCTTACTCTTGAAGCACCAACACCTACAAACATTTCAACAAACTCAGAACCTGACATACTAAAGAAAGGTACATTAGCCTCTCCGGCAACAGCCTTAGCAAGTAAAGTTTTACCAGTACCAGGAGGGCCTACTAATAATACACCTTTAGGTATTTTAGCACCAAGTTTTGTAAATTTGCTTGCATCTTTTAAGAATTGTACAACTTCCTGTAATTCTTCTTTGGCTTCTTTACATCCTTCAATATCTTTAAATGTTACTTTTACATCTTCTTTGGTTAAAAGTCTTGCTCTGCTTTTTCCAAAACTCATAGCTCTGTTATTAGAACCTTGAACTTGTCTGAACATGAAAAACCAAAGTAAGAAGCCTATTAAAAGTATAGGAAGTAAATTAACAAGTATTATACTAAAATAACTAGGCTTTTCTGCTTCTCCTCTTACAGTAACATTATTATCTATAAGGAAATTAACAAATCCTGTTGCTGTAAATGGAATATAAGAATAGAAGTTTATTATTGTTTCTTTACCATTAACAACTTCTCTAGCTATACCATCTTTTATATTTTGATCTACAATAGTTACTTCTTTTACTATACCTTCTTTAACTTTTTGTACTACAGTAGAATAATCCCATTCCTGTGCCTTTACTTGCGGTGATTTTTGGAAATACATTATAGCCATGAATACAACCATAACTAAAAGCAGTATTATTATTATCTGATTTCCAACCCCGCCTCCGCTTGACTGCGGCATTGATGATTTTCTATTATTTTTACCTTTTTTACTCATATAATGCTATTCTCCAAATTTTAAATTGTCTTTATTTTATTTGTTAATTTTTAGGTATATCTAAAATAGTTCCATAACTATTAAAACATTGAGAAGCAAGAGCATTGACTCCTCCTCCTCTTTTTAAATAGCTATTTATTATTTTACCGTCTTTTTTTGCTACATTAGGATATTTTAAATTCATATAACCTAATATAAGTCCTTTACTTGTAGAAGAATGAATATAGGTTATAGTATCATCTTCTTTATCAATGTCTACAACTATACCAGCATGTGTAAGTTTTTTACTATCTGATGTAGTTCTGTCAAACATAATAATATCGCCAACATTCGGCAATGTTTCATTATACACCTTTTTATATTTAGATAAAGTTGCATATATAATTTTTACACCTCCTGAATCCATAACAGCTTGTTTTTCAAATACAGCTATATTAGAAGTCCAATAAACAGCAGCTATAAATCCAGAACAGTCAAACTTAAAAATTTTTTTCTCCTTTGAAATAGGATGAGTTAATGTAACTTTTTCATTGTATTTGTATTGCTTATCCAAATAAAAATTAGCCCATTTTATTATATCTTTTCGAACTTGTTTTTTCTGTCTATCTGTTATTTCAACTCCGCTTTCTCTTAATTTTGATTGATATTCCTTGTCATATCCATAAGTTTGGGCAAATATAAATGAAGATGTAAATATTGTTAATAATATAGTAATACAAAAACGCATAAAACACTCTTACAATAGAAAATTATTTTATAAGATATCAGCAAAAAGTCAAGACGATTTACAATATTCTTATTTTATTAATTTGGCTTTTCAAAAAGAGTACCGTAACTATTAAAACAGTATGATGCAAGCGAATCTTTACCGCTTCCTCTTCTTAAATAACTGTTTATTATCTTACCGTCTTTACTTGCTAAATCAGGATATTTTAAATTCATATATCCAAGTATAGTACCTTTGCTTGTAGTGGCATGTGCATATGTAATAGTTTCATTTTCATCAATATCTATTATTATACCAGAATGAGTAAGTTTTTTATTTGGATTAGTAGTTCCGTCAAAAAATATTATATCCCCTATATTTGGAAGAGTATTTTTATATGTTCTGTTTTGTTTAGATAATATGTAGTATATGTTTTCAGTTGAACCGCTTAATTTTATAGTTGGATTTTTAAAAGATGTCCAATAAACTGCTGCTACAAAACCAGAACAGTCAAAATTAACTTTCTTTTTTTCTTTTGTAAATGGATTAGTAATTGTATCGCTTTGATTATATTTATAGTGTTTATTCATATAAAAGTTAGCCCATTTTACTACTTCATCTCTTGTATTTGCTTTAGGGAATAACTGCTGTGAAAATGATAATAATATTATAAATAAAACGGCAATATAAAAACGCATTATATGACCTCCAAGATTTCATAAAATCAATTTTTAATATAAATCGGATTTTTAATTATAAATAATAGTTACATGTTATTATAATATAATTCTTTTATACTGAATTCTTTTGATTTAAGCCATTTTATTCTATATTGTATTGGAGTTATTATATTAAAGAATACAGATAAATAAGGATAGGCATTTTGAAACTGTATAGATAATCTAGTTTTAAATATATATTTATTATTATCATTTAGCCTATTGGCATTGACTATTTCTATTTTATTTATGTGATAAATATTTTTCATTAAATTATTAAGATTTGTATTCCTTGTTTCACGCATTGTTTCTGAATTTAGTACTACATATTCCTTTGTGAAAAAATCATAATATATCTTTCTATATAGATAAATCTCTTTTACGTTTTCATTGATTAATAAATTTTTCTTTACCAAATCTACTCTGAAATTAAAAAATACTATAATACCATTGTCTATATATTTTTCTATATTCTCATATAGGGAATTATTTAGTTCTGTATAAACATCAGCATATAAAATATCATCATATATATATCCTCTTAAAAAATGAAGCCTTAATTCATAAGAATATAATGATGATGATATAATTATAAATATAATTAATATATGTTTCATAATTTTTATTTAATTACATTATTTTATTTATAAATAAGTATATATTTCTAAATTAATAAGTCAATAATTATAAATATAAACTTATATCCATTCCTATTTTACTTTCCATTTTTTTATAGGAATATAATTGTTTTGAAGCATAATAATCATATTTTAATCCTATTATAATTCTATATATTTCAAATCCAATACCTACAGATATAGATGGACTAACTCTATTATAGCTATTTTTTATAGTGTAACTTCCATCATACATATTTCTAACTACATCATTTATTTTGTCATAATTCAATCCAAAATATAATCCAGTTATAAAACTAATTTCTCCCCATATAGGTACTCTGAAATCTGTACCAGCAAATATATTAAATAAATTTACAATATTAGATTTATCAAACCCAGTTATAGCAAAAGTAACTCCTCCATAAAATGTGAACCATCCATATTTATAATATGCTGAAGCATGCATTTGCTCAAAACCGGAATCCATAAAATCTTCTTTTTCTTTATCATATAAAGACGAATCTCCAAGTATATCTCCGCTTATATGTGAACATATATGTCTTAATGGAGTAAACCTTAATTTAAATTGATTATTATATATATAATCAAAGAACACTTCCACTTGCATATATGTTCCATACATCAAACTTTGTCCATAATATTGATAATAACCTTTTTTATACTTTGAAAGAAAGAAATGAGTTAAATACCCAACACCTATTTTAAATCTGTGTTTATCTTTATATTTAAATGCTATAGGAGTTACTTCCGTTGCAAGGGTAGGGTTATAAAAAAAATCAATTTTGTCAAAATTGAAATTTGGATTTGGATACATTTCTTTTGCATTTAACACTTCTCCTATCCAAAATCTAGTGCTGTACGAATTTGGATCAGTCCAACCTGAAAAATATCTGTCTGTTTTATAATTTTTCAGGGGATTAAATTCCCATTGAGTTTTAACAGTTTCTGTATAATTATCCATTTTTTCTTTTAATGTATTGTTATTCGTATTCTGTGAATATACAGTAATACTATACAGTATTAATATTATTATTGTTTTTAACACAAAAATCATAAACCTTATTCCTTAATAGATATCAGGACATAATACATTTATATTTTTTTATGTCAATAACAACTTTTAAAATATTAAACTTGCATCTAAACCAATTCTGCTTTCTATTTGTCTATATGAATATAATTGTTTTGATCTTGCATATTCGTATTTTACTCCGATTACGAATCTGTAAATTTCAAATCCTAAGCCTACGCTTATAGAAGGAGTCCATTCTTGATGTGTTTCATGTATTGGGTAACCTACCCCTTTTTTATCTCTTTTTATCTCACTTAATTCATCTAGGAAAGCACCTATATATACACCTGTTATCAAACTAATTTCTCCCCATATAGGAAATCTAGCCTCGGTTCCAGTAAAAATATTAAATACGTTAACTATATTTGATTTTTTATATCCTGTTATAGCAAAAGATGTTCCTCCAAAAAAACTAAACCAGCCCCATCTATAATATGCAGATAAATGTATCTGTTCAAATCCAACATCTCTAAATTCTTCTTTCTTTTTATCATAAAGTGTTTCATCTCCAAGTATATCTCCGCTTATTTGTGAGCATATATGTCTTAAAGGAGAAAATCTAATTTTTAATTTATTATCAAATATATAGTCAAAATATGCTTTTACCTGCATATATGTTCCATGTAGAAAAGTTGCTCCATATAATTGATCTTCTCCTTTTCCATAGCTGCTGAAAAATAATTTTAATGAATAAGCTACACCTATTCTAAACCTGTGTTTATCTCCGTTTAAATTAAATGCAATAGGTGCCAAATCTACAGCAAGTTTTGGGTTAAAATATAAGACTACATTATTTAAATTAAAATTGGGATTTGGATACAGATTTTTTATGTTAATAATATCTCCAAACCAGAAACTAGTATTATAATTTTCTGGATCTACCCATGGTGAAAAATATTTATCGGTTTCATATATTCTAAGAGGATTATATTGCCATTTTATTTTTACCTTTTTTTGTAGGTATTCATTTTATTTTCTAATGAATCATTATTATTTTGAGAATATAAATGTATATTGCATAGGAGTATTATAAATACTAAAAAAAAGATTTGTTTCATTTTTTATCCAATATGTTTTTATTTATATATGTTTATATTATTTTAATATGAAATAATGATATTTTCAATACAGTTTATATTTTCTTTGAAAGAAGGTTTATATAGGCTTCTGTTTCTATATCATTTTCTGATATGCCTATATCATTCAAGATGCATTTTAATTGATATACTTGATTATCTATTGTTTCATTTGAATTTAAGAATTCTATTTCTATAAAATTATCTAGTTTTTTTATTTTTGATACTTCTACTAAAGCATTTTTATATATAAAAGCATAGCCTTTTTTTTCTTTTCGTACATACTCTTTATATTTTTGTAGCTGTGATAAAAAATTAATTATAAATCTTGCTTTTTTCTTTGTTACTTTTATTTCTATTTCATCATTAACTTCAACACCATCAATTAATTTTCTATCTTTTGAACAAAAAGTATATTTTCCATGTTCTACTCTAAGTCTTATGCATTCGCTTGTTTTGATATTTCCACTTTTTATACTGCTTTCTTTGGCATAGTATATATCTTTTTTAAAATATTTTTTTTTGAATTTTGCATTTTGATACAAAAAATTTAGTACAGAATCAAAATCTTTTACATAAGCTTTTATTTCTATTTCCGCATTACCCATTGTTTTAATATACAAGAAAATTAAAAAATTGTCAAAATAAAATTACTCACTAAAAGTTTTAGTACTGTCATCAACATGTATTTTTTGTTTATCATAGATTAATGGAGCAACCTTTTCAAATACTATAAATAATGGTGATGATAATATAACTGTTAATGGAAGCCCTACAAGCAATTCGGCTCTTATTAATACAGCAACATTTGAAAGATCAGAATATATTGAACTTACTAAAAATAATGCTATAACTTTTATTAAATATCCAATTAAAGTTACAAATATTCCTGCTGCTATTTGTTTTATAAATATTCTGCTGTTGAAAAATCCTACAAAGAAACCAATATTTAAAAAGATCATAGCATAAGAACCAAATGTTGCACTAGATACTATATCCTGAAGTAAACCTATTACAAATCCATAAATCATTCCATCAAAAGAACCGTATCTAAAAGCTATAAAAGATAAGAAAATTAAAAGTAAGTCCGGTTTTGCACCAAGAGATATTCTTATCAAATCATAAGCAGGAGATGATTGTATTAAAAGCAAAATAAGCGAAGTTATAATAACAGTAATAGCTCTTTTCATTCATAAACTCCTATTGATTATTCTGCTCATTAGTATATTGTTCATCTTCATTTTCTTCATTAGCAAGCATAATAATTTCTTGATCTGGTATTTTCTTTATTACATAAACATTTTCTAAAGTTGAAAAGTCAACAGAAGGTTCAACATAAAGATCATGGAAAAGACCATAATTCTTTTTTTCAACTTTGAATATTGTACCTACTAATATACCTTTTGGGAATACTCCGCCCATACCGCTTGTAACTACTCTTTCTCCTTCTTCAACATCCATTTGTAAATCAATATATTGCAAGTGTGTTTGTGTAGATTTAGGGCTTTGACCAACCATAATACCAGTAGTTCTTGAACTTTCCAACATAACGGATATTTGGGATCTTTGGTCAACAAGAGATAGTATTCTGCTGTTATATCTTCTTACTTCAACAACTTTTCCAACAAGTCCTTTATAACCATTTTGATATGATATAACAGGCATTCCTACAACTATTCCATGGGCACTTCCCTTATTTATAACTATTGTAGTATAGAAGTTTTGAGGGTCTTTTGAAACTATTTCAGCGTATTCTAAAGGATATTCATCTGTAGGAGCTTCATTAAGTAATCCTCTAAGCCTTTCATTTTCAGCACTTAATTGTTCATATTCTAATGCAGCACCGCTTAATTCTGCTATTCTGTCTTTCAATATTTGCACCTGACTTTGTAGTGTAAATATATCAGTAATGCTTGTATAAAGATATACAAAAGCCCTTGAAATACTTTTTGTGGCACTTTGTATTGGATATACTCCAAGAGCATAAATAGATTTTATATCAAATACAAAATTACTTCTATTAAGCACCATAAACATCGCTGCTACTAGATTCAGCGTTATATATAATATAAGAATTTTATGTTTTATAAAAGTTTTCACATTATGAGTATCGGATATATTAATAAAATTTTAATATTTTTTCCGATTATGAATATCTTCTATAATTCTTTAAATTTTTAGTTTCTTCTATAAATTTTCCGCATCCTATAGCTACGCAAGTAAGAGGGCTCTCAGCAAGAATTACAGGCACTCCAGTTTCCATGGATATTAAATCTGTAAAACCTGGAAGCAGTGAAGTACCGCCGCTCATAACAATACCGCGTTCTACTATATCAGCAGAAATTTCAGGCGGAGTTTGATTAAGTACAGATTTAACCGCCTCTAATATCTCTAACAATATATCAGATATAGCATCTTTTATTTCAGCACTATTTATTGTTAATGTTTTAGGAAGTCCTGATACAGAGTCTCTTCCTCTAATGTCCATAGTTTTAGATATATCGCCTTTGTAAGCATGTCCTATATTAATTTTTATTTCTTCAGCAGTTTTTTCACCTATATATAAGTTGTGAGTTCTTTGCATGTATTTTATAATAGCATCATCAAGCTCATCGCCGCCTACACGTATAGACGCACTTCTTACCATACTTCCAAGTGAAAGTACAGCTACCTCTGTAGTACCTCCTCCTATTTCTATAATCATATTTCCATGAGGTTCATTAATAGGCATATCGGCCCCAATAGCTGCTGCTCTTGCCTGTTCTATCAAAAATATTGTTCTAGCTCCAGCCTGCTCGCAGCTTTCTCTAACCGCACGTCTTTCTACTTCTGTAATACCTGTAGGAATACCTATAGCTATTCTAGGTTTAACTAAAGTTCTTTTATTATGCACTTTATTAATAAAGTATCTTATCATTTTTTCTACAGTTTCAAAATCAGCAATAACTCCATCTCTCATAGGTCTTATTGCTGCTATAGAGTTAGGAACTTTACCTAACATTTTTTTAGCGTCATTACCAACCGCTATGACATTTCCAGTGCTTTTTTCTATAGCAACTACTGAAGGTTCTGCTAAAACTATACCTTCTCCTTTTACATATACTAAAGTATTTGCTGTTCCTAAATCAATTCCCATATCACTTGAGAACATATTATATAACCAATTAAACATATTGTTATAATCTCCTTAATGCTTCCATCGCTGGTTTATAAGAATTATCTATTTTTATAGCTTCTCTAAACATTTTTATAGCTTCAGTTTTTCTATTAGTTTCTCTATATAATGTTCCTATACTATAATATAAATCTGGATTTTTGTCATCTATCTCTAATGCCTTTTTATAAAAAAATTCACTTTCTTTAAAAAGACCTTGTCTGAAGTATAAATTTCCTAATTTTGAATAGCTTTTTACTTCTAAAACCTTATTATCATTAAATTTTCCATCCATTGATGATAATATTTGTATAGCTTTAGTATAGTCTTTATTTCCTTCATAGGCATTTGCAAGTTCATAATATAGTTCGGGATTAATAAACTTTCCATCACTTACATTTATCTCTCTGTCTATAGAATCTTCCAAATATTTAATTGCATCTTCATATAATCCTATTTCATAACAAATTTTAGAAAGTTCTATAGTAGTTGATGTTCTGCTGTCTCCATTATTTATAGCTTCTATATAAGAATTGTATGAGTCAATATAATATGATTTTCCTAAACTTTTATATCCGTATCCTAATCTTTGATATATAGCATATTTATTTTTAATAAAATTTCCTGTTAATAATAATTGTTTTGCATAGCGTATTATATTTTCGCTTGAAGATTTGATAATATCATCTTTATCAGCCCTTATAAGTATATCATAATATAAATCTATTCCAGTAGTAAGTATGTTTTTATCTAAAGGACTTTTTCCATATAGTTCATTAAAAATAAAAGATGCATTGTTATAATCTTCTAAAGCCATATAATCATATACATATTTTAAACGTTTTTTTTGTATATAGTTATTTATAAATAGATAAGTAAGTGTAACAAAGCTAAGGACAGCTATTAATGTTATTACAATAATATGTAAACTAATTCTTTTTTCAACATTATATAGATAAGGCATTATTTATTATACTATCCATTTAATAATTAATTATTATTTTCAACATTATTAGTAGTATTATTATTGTATAAAGAGAGTATTGTTTCTTTAGGATTAGTTAGAGGATCCGGAGATACTATGCATAAACCTTCTAATATTACACCATTTTGTATTATAAGTTCAGGTGTTCTGATTTCTCCTAATACTCTGCTAGTAGGCATAAGCATAACTCTATTTTTAGCCTCTATGTTTCCAATTATTATACCCTCTATTACAGCTGATGCTGTTTTTATGTTAGATTTAACTTTACCAGTTTGACCTACAAATACATTATCAACTTCAAGCTTTTCACCCTCATAGCAGCCATCTACTCTTAAAGTTCCGTTTAATGTAAATTCGCCTTTAAAATATGAGCCTTCACCTATAATAGAGTTAGACTCTGCATTTTCATTTTTTCTATTAAACATTAACTAAACTCCTAATTTTTAGTATATACTATGGAATTATTTATATTATTAAATTTGAATTTTGTATCAAGCCCAAACAACGATTCACTGTGTCCTATAAATAAAAAACCATGATCATTTAATATATCATAAAATCTGTTAACTGTAAGTTTAACAGATTCATTATCAAAATATATAAGCACATTCCTACAAAAAATAACATCCATATTAGACTGACTTCCTCTATGTCTCAAATTATGATAGTCAAAAGTAATAAGTTTTTTTATGTTATTTTTAACAGAATATTCACCAGAAGCTAGCTTATCAAAATATTTTTTTAAGTATTCTTCTGGTACATTTTCTACTTTATGTGCCTCATATCTTCCTTCTTTGGCGGCAACAAGAGAGTTCAATGATAAATCGCTAGCAAAAATCTTTATATCCGACTCTCTTAGCCCGGGAGTTTCCAAACAAGTAATTGCTATAGAGTATGGTTCTTCTCCTGTAGAACATCCGGCACTCCAAATTCTTATCTGTTCGCCTGTTTTTTTGTATTTTAAAACTTCTGGTAAAACATAAGTTTTTAACAAATTAAAATTAGGTTCATTTCTAAAGAATTTAGTTAGATTTGTTGTAATGTTATCTAAAAATTTTTTTAATTCTTCTTTGTCAGAAGATACAAGTTTATAAAAGTCCTCTACTTGTTCTATATTTTTCTCTTTCATAGAAGAAGCTATTCTGGACTCTAATATAACTTTATTTATAACACTAAAACAAATCCCGCTTTCTCTATATACAAAATCTTTAAATAGATCAAATTGTCTTTCTGTTAGTTTTAGTTCATTCAAAATAAATTATTCCAAATAAATTAATGAACATTATATAAATTATCTTACTTTTTTGTAAGAACCATTTTAATACGTTCAAGTACTTTTTTTCTATCTAAAGGTTTAGTAATATAGTTTTTAGCACCAGCTAAAAGAGCTTTTTTTACCATATCCTCTTTACCTAAAGCACTAACCATAACAACTTTGGCGTTTTTATCATATTCTATTATCTTAGTTAAAGCTGTAATACCATCCATTTTAGGCATTGTAATATCCATAGTTACTAGGTCAGGTTTGTATTCTTTATACATAAGTACGCCTTCCTCACCATTTTCAGCAGTACCAACTACATTATATTGTTCTGATACAAAAATTTGTTGTAACTGTTTAACTACAAATGCAGAGTCATCTACTATTAGAACTTTGAATGGTTTTCCAAATTCATTTATACCATCAGCTTCTTTTGTATTAATATCAGACATATTTAATTACTCCTTTTCTGATTCTACGGCAACTAATATATTAAAATCGCCAATAGAGGTATCTAGTTTTATATGCAGAAATTCCGAATCACTTATCGAAACTTCTAAATTCTTGCTTTTCATAATAACCGGCGGAGATATATCAACATCATACCCGTCAGCTTCTAATTTAGTAACTGAAAGACCTGCTATCAAGTTTACCAATTCTTGTAATGTAGATAGTGATAATTTATCAATATCTTTTATTTCTCTATCATTCATTAAGGAAACCATTTTTTTTGCTGTTTCCTCTTCCATATCAATTAAAAAGTGACCAATTATATCTTTTGATAAAGCTACTATGGCTATTAATCCAGATGTATTTAAAAAGTCTCCTTTTAATGTTATGTCACTTGTTTTTATACCATCTTTTATATAATTTGCTAGTATTTCATTAGATGCATCTGTAAATGGTCTTATATAGTCAAGTCTCATTTTTATACTCTTTTTATATACTAATTACTTGCGTATATTCTAACAATTTATCACTTTTTTTGCAAGTATACTTATAAAAGAAGTATTAAGATGCTTACCTTAAATATCGAAAAAAAAATAATTTACTTTATTACAATATTTTATTTGGTGTTTCTTGTAATATTTTTATGTTAGATATCTATTTTAAGCAACAAATAAAACTTATGATAATTGATATAATATCAGTAATATAACAATTTTTATTAATAAAATCTAATATGACTATTATATTATGTATTTTACACCATATTGGGAAAATTTAAAAAATGATTAGTTTTATATTTAGTTATGTAATTTTAAATACTAATTCTTAATTTTTTGTATAGAGTTTTATAAAAAATAATAAAAAGAAATATTTTTTATATATCAGTATTGTAATTTTATTAGGGAATAAAAAAAGAGCTTGAAAATAATTGTGAATATTTTCAAACTCTTTTTATTATCTAAAAAACCAGTAATTATTTTACATTTCTTTATAGAAATCTATATGACGCTGTAATTCATCAGGTAAAGGATTTCCAGTTTTTGTAAATTTGAAATATCTATTTTCTAATTCTGTAGCTCTTTTTGCTCTAATGTTTTTAAATCTGTTTGCTATTTCAGTAAACATAGGTTGTTTTGAAAGCTCTTCTCTTATGTTTTTAGCAAAAGGTACTTGTCTATACAATATTCCTCTAGCAACTCTGTTAAGTCTCATAATACCTTTGCTTTCATACCTTATCCATAAATTATAATCTGAAACAAATACTTCTCTTAAATTGTTTCTACACTTTTTAATTTGTATTTTTAATTTCTCTTTAGCTTCATCTGATAAGTTTCTATTCTTTCTGTAGAACTGAACATAATCACTATATTCAGAAGTTATAGACATTTGAGTAATATCATTCCAAGCAGGTCCTAACATAGTTTTACATAATTCCCATCTAAATGCCCCTATAGTAGGTATTAATAAAGTATCTATATCTTCAGAAGTAAAGATAGGGAATAAGAATCTTCCGGTACTATTTTTTTGTCTGCTTGAAAGTTCTTCCCACATTATAGCTCTTGAACCGAATGTAGGCATAAGTATTATATTAGGCAATACTTCTTGCATAACAAGTTCTTTTTCTATGTTTAGCTCTTTATTTTTGTATAATACTTCTCTATAGAAAGCTGAAAAATCTATATCTATTATTTCTTTTATAGATTTTTCCATGAAATCTCTTCGTATTAATGCTTTCTCAAAGTCTTTTGTTATCATATCTTTATGAAGTATAGGGAAATATATACTTACTTGTCCGTAACATAATCTGTGAGTGGTTTCAATCATATTTTCTACTTCGTATTCTAATCTTTTTGAAGAACTTTCCCAATGCTCTTCAAGTTGTTTGTCATTTATAGTACCACGTTTTTTTAATTCTCTTAATGCTTCTCTATAATCCTGTCCAAATCCATTAACAGAAGGAGGTTCATCTCTGTCATATATTTTTTTAAGCCACTCATCTATATAAAATATATTAATTTTTTTAGACTTACTCCTATCTTTTATTTCATAAAGATCCATTATTTGATTTGGTGTAAGTAGCTGATCATCCATGTATCCAAAATTTAAAAACATTTTTACAAGTTTATTACTTTCTCCGTCTATTATGACTCTTTTTGCCACTTCTTTATATATTTCAAAAAATACGTTTGTAACACCTCTTCTTATTTTTCTTACATCATCTTCAGTGCTGAATTTATCTCTTAATTTTCTAAATGCCTGTAAAGATTTCATAAAGTTTCTAGCTTTATCTTCATCAATAGATGACATTTCTATTAATTTTTTTGTAGGATTTTTTACTTCTTCAGGTAATGCCTCGAATCCTAAAGTAACTTTTATGTTGTCAGCTGACTCATTCATAGCATTTTGTTCATCTGGAGACAAGACTAAATTTTTAGATATTCTTTTTATTATTGAGTCAATTTCTTCTATGTCTATATTTAGATCATAATCATATTCTGCTTTAATTTTTTGATATATATCTTTTATAATATTTGACATATATTTAGAATATTTTACCCACACTTCATTATCTTTACCTTGTTTATCTAAATCCATAGCTATTTTAGTATATTCATTGAATAAAGATTCAGATTCATTTGAATATAAAAATAATATATTTTCTATTCCTTCTACAATTTCTGTTTTTAATAATGATACCATTTTTTTAAGACTTTCATAAAGCATATGAGAAGCATCTAAACTCATATTGGTATCATAAGTGAAAAATTGGGCTTTGATATTTTTTGGCATAGTTAAAAATCTTCTAACATAATCAATTTCAAATTCTAATTTTTCATAATTTTCTATTAATTGATTTTTATTATGCATATATATTTCACTATGATCTGTTCTTATAAAGTCAACATCGAAAGAAGTAGGAAAATTAAATCCTGAATTTATAGAATCTTCGTATATTTCTTTATAATTTTTAAATAACTCAGATTTTACAGGTTTTGTTTTTCCTTGCTGCAGATTGAAGTATATAACAGCAAGGTTTGAAGAATTTATTTTAACTTCTTCGTTTATTTTTTTTATTTTTATGTATTCATCATAACATCTCAAGATTAAATATGCTATAGAATGATATAAATTTGTAAGATAAGCTTTATTAGTATCAAAAAAAGTTTTAACTTGTTCTTTATTAGGTGTTTTTACAACGTATGCCTCGGTATTTTCTTTTGATTTAAAAGAAAACATATATTTTGAGTTTGTTTTATAACTTCCAATACCAATAATAATATTTTTAGGTATTGTAAATAGTTTGCAGCTGTACCTCATAATTTCGCTTTCATCTTCTATACCAAGAATTTCCTTTGATGATATGTAAACATCAATATCTCCATTAGTAATAATTGAAATATTTTGTACTGTCTGCCCTTCATGAAATAATATGCTGTTTGGTTTTAATTTTAAATTTCCATTTTCTTCAATATTTACACTCATAATTAATTACTCACTATATTTTTTATAATAATATTATCAAAATTATATATTATTTTTAAAAAATATACTAGTTTTTTAGTTTTTTCAAGGTTTTTTTGATTAAATCTCATCTTTTTTGGCGTCAAAAACATGTTTTTTTAAGCTCGAAATTAATAGTTTTTATTTTTTTGTATAAAACGTGTTATAATTATATTGAAACTAAGAAAATATATATTTTTTTTATAAAATTAGCTTTACAGGTATTGCGTTTTTTTAGCTTCATGCTATACTAATAAAACATTGATGATAAATAAAAAACATCAATGAGAAACACAAAGGTTCTTTGACAGATATATAAGAGCGTAGATTTTTAGAAAGTAATTTCCAACATAAAGACGGAAATCAGCATTGATAAAAATCTTCACTAGATAAAGAAAACACAATTAGATTGTGTGTCTTAGAGTAGAAACAATTAAGCGGAGCGTTACTAAAGAATTAGATAAGAAACAGCTTTAATTAGCTAAGTCTCATTCATGATATATTAAACTCTTTCTTTAATTAAAGAAGAAAAGGATAATATGGTCAAGTAAGTAAGGGCTTAAGGTGGATGCCTAGGCACTGGAAGGCGATGAAGGTCGTGACAAGCTGCGATAAGCTACGGAGAGAAGCAAATATTCTATGATCCGTAGATCACCGAATGGGAAAACCTATAGAAGTAAACCTTCTATATCATACACTGAATCCATAGGTGTATGAGGCGACACCCAGGGAACTGAAACATCTAAGTACCTGGAGGAAAAGTAATCAAAATTGAGATTCCCTAAGTAGTGGCGAGCGAAAGGGGAAGAGCCTAAACCGTAATAATGTCAAGTTGTAAGGCGTTGTTATTGCGGTGTTGTAGGGCGGTGAGTGATGTACTTACATGCATCGACTTTGCTTTATATGATAGTGGAACTGTTTTGGAAAAGCAGACCATAGTGGGTGATAGTCCTGTACACGAAATCATATAGACAAGGTTTTGCCGTTCCTGAGTAGGGCGGGGCACGTGAAACCCTGTTTGAATCTGGGTAGACCACTATCCAAGGCAAAATACTAACCAGTGACCAATAGTGTAGAGTACCGTGAGGGAAAGGTGAAAAGTCTCCCGTTGAGGGTTATTAAATAGAACCTGAAACCTTAAGCTTACAAGTAGTCAGAGGGTACCCTGCTAGCAATAGTAGAAGGCCTGATGGCGTGCCTTTTGTAGAATGAGCCTGCGACTTATAGTACGTAGCAAGATTAAGAGGTAATAGCCTTGTAGTCGTAGTGAAAGCGAGCCTTAATAGGGCGAAATTAGTTGCGTGCTATACGACCCGAAGCCAAGTGATCTACCTATGAGCAGTGCGAAACTCGAGTAACATCGAATGGAGGTACGAACCAGTGGCCGTGAAAAGGCTTTGGATGACTTGTGGGTAGGAGTGAAAGGCTAATCAAACTTGGAGATAGCTGGTTCTCTCCGAAATGTCTTTAGGGGCAGCGTTATGCGTTTACTTGCGGGGGTAGAGCACTAAATGGACTAGGGCCCTTAACCGGGTACCAAACCCAACTAAACTCCGAATACCGTAAGTTTAGAGCATGGCAGTTAGACAGCGGCGGATAAGCGTCATTGTCAAAAGGGAAACAGCCCAGATCCTCAGCTAAGGTCCCAAAATCTATGTTAAGTGGGAAAGGATGTGAGAATACTTAAACAGCCAGGAGGTTGGCTTAGAAGCAGCCATTCCTTTAAAGAGTGCGTAACAGCTCACTGGTCGAGTGTTCTTGCGCCGAAAATGTAACGGGGCTCAAACATAGTACCGAAGCTAGGGAATTATAGAGTTAATCTATAATTGGTAGGAGAGCGTTCTTTAAGCCGTTGAAGGTTCATCGTGAGGTGGGCTGGAGGTATAAGAAGTGAGGATGCAGGCATGAGTAACGAGAAAACGGGTGAGAAACCCGTTCGCCGCAAACCCAAGGTTTCCTAGGTAAAGCTAATCTGCCTAGGGTTAGTCGACCCCTAAGATGAGGCTGAAAAGCGTAGTCGATGGGAAACAGGTGAATATTCCTGTACTATGATATGTTTCGATGGAATGACACAGATTGTTTGCGTACGCGTTAGGTTGGTAGATAACGTCGAACAGTTTAGACTTGTAGCGAGTCAAATGCTTGCTGCTTTAAGGTTGAGACTGGATAGTGACTGGGCTTTCGGGTTCAGGAAGTTGCGTGAGCTAGGCTGTCGAGAAATAATTTCTAAGGTTAGGCATGTCATAATCGTACCGTAAACCGACACAGGTGGGTGAGATGAGTATTCTAAGGCGCTCGAGATAATCTTCCCTAAGGAACTCTGCAAATTAGTCTTGTAACTTCGGAAAAAGAGACGCTTGAATCTTGATAGCAATATTAGGAGGAGAGTCGCAGTGAAAAGGCCTGGCCGACTGTTTAACAAAAACACAGATCTCTGCAAACATGTAAATGGATGTATAGGGATTGACACCTGCCCAGTGCTGGAAGGTTAAAAGGAGAGGTTAGCGTAAGCGAAGCTTCGAATTGAAGCCCCAGTAAACGGCGGCCGTAACTATGACGGTCCTAAGGTAGCGAAATTCCTTGTCGGGTAAGTTCCGACCTGCACGAATGGTGTAACGATCCGGGCACTGTCTCGGGGAAGAACTCGGTGAAATTGAATTATCAGTGAAGATGCTGATTACCCGCAACAGGACGGAAAGACCCCGTGAACCTTTACTATAACTTGACATTGAGTTTTGTTTTGTGATGTGTAGAATAGATGGGAGGCTTTGAAGTGGGAGCGCCAGCTTTCATGGAGCCATCTTTGAAATACCATCCTTCGCAAAATGGGATTCTAACGATTAGCCGTTATCCGGCAGTCGGACATTGTCAGGCGGGTAGTTTGACTGGGGCGGTCGCCTCCTAAAGAGTAACGGAGGCGTGCAAAGGTCACCTCAAACCGAATAGAAATCGGTAGTAGAGTATAAAGGCATAAGGTGGCTTGACTGCGAGAGAGACATCTCGAGCAGGTACGAAAGTAGGTCTTAGTGATCCGGTGGTCCCGAGTGGAAGGGCCATCGCTAAACGGACAAAAGGTACTCCGGGGATAACAGGCTTATCTCCCCCAAGAGTTCATATCGACGGGGAGGTTTGGCACCTCGATGTCGGCTCATCGCATCCTGGGGCTGGAGCAGGTCCCAAGGGTTTGGCTGTTCGCCAATTAAAGCGGTACGCGAGCTGGGTTCAGAACGTCGTGAGACAGTTTGGTCCCTATCCGTTGTGGGCGTTGGAAAGTTGAGAAGAGTCATTTTTAGTACGAGAGGACCGAAATGAACGCACCGCTGGTGTATCTGTTGTTCTGCCAAGAGCATCGCAGAGTAGCTATGTGCGGACGGGATAACCGCTGAAAGCATCTAAGTGGGAAGCCTCCTTCAAGATTAACTTTCCCTATGAGTTTCGTTGGAGACTACGACGTTGATAGACTGCAAGTGTAAGCAGGGAAGAAATACCTGTTCAGCTGAGCAGCACTAATCAGACCAATGGCTTGACCATATTATCGTTTTCTTCTTACATTCTTAAATATAAAAAGAAATCATAATTAGGCAGAATGAGACAAATCTACGCTTCTATATATCTGGCAAAGATAACTTAAAACTTAGTTCTTTAATTTGCTAATATTATTTCGGTGACCATAGAGAAAGTGATACACCCGTTCCCATTCCGAACACGGCAGTTAAGCCTTTCATCGTCGATGGTACTGTAAGGGTAGCTTTACGGGAGAGTAGAACGTTGCCGGGTATATATTATATATTTTATCCCAATAGATTGATTTCTGTTGGGATTTTTTATATTTATAATTGTTTATACATATTAATTTTATTATTAATTCAGATCGATTTTAAATTGACTAGCAAATAAATGATATTATAACAGTTATTTGTACATATTGTGCAAATAATAAAATATTTTTCTTTTAAGAAGAGAGTTTTATGAATAGCAAAGAAAGAATTATAAAGATTATTAAACTTATAGCATATATATTTTCTTATATGATGGTTACTGTAGTTGCTTTCAATTACGGATATATGTTTTATGCTGTCAAATTTGCTGGTGCTTCTGCTCCTCCAAGTGTTTCTTTTATTTTTGCTATACCTTTTATTATCGCTATATTGGTATGTGTTATACTAATAAAAATTATAAAAAAGAAAATGAAATATTAATATTAATAGCAATTGAAAAATTATAAAAAATGAAAATTGATGATTTATTTTTTTATAAATTAATTTAAATGTTAAATGAGAACATTCTCGATTTAACATTTAAATTATATTTTTTATTTTATTTCTAATAGAACTTCTATTTCACAAGATATTTTTCCTGGCAATGAATTTGTACCTATAGCACTTCTTGCACTTAATCCTATTTCTTCACCAAAAATACTAATTAGTAAATTAGATGCTTCATTTATTATTTTAGGTTGTTCTGAAAAATCGTCTGTTGAGTTTACAAAAGCTAATATTTTGACAAATTTTTTAATTTTATTTAAATCTCCTAATTCTCTATTTAAAACAGCCAATATGTTTAACATACAATTATATGATGCTCTTTGACCATCTTCTATAGACAAATTATCTCCTAGCTTTCCTATAAGATTAATGTTTTTAGTTTCATCATCTAATATAGGGCCGCATCCAGAACAGTAACAAAATTTATCCCCAAAAAATACTACCTGAGAATAAACACCTCCTTTGCTTGGAGGATTTGGTAAAGTTATTTTTAGTTCTTCAAGTTTTTTATATACATCCATTTTTATTCCTTTATAATTTATTTTAAACAAAAAGTTGAATATTTATATTTTTATAATAACATAAATATTCATAAAATCAATATTTTTTATCATTAAAAGTATATTTTTTTACAATTTGTTTAAAAAATATAAAAAAATCATTATTTACTTGACAATTTGTTTAATTTTTATTAGACTGTTTTTAAACAAAAAGTTGAAATTAATTTGTGTTTTAGGATTGAATATGAATAAAGAACTTAAAAAAACTATTGAATTATTAGATGAGCTAATAAAATTTGATACTTCCAATCCAGTTGGTAATGAAAAAGAATGCGCTTTATATTTAGAAAATGTGCTAAAATCTTTTGGATTTACAACATCAGTACAAATTATTGATGGATATCCTAATAGAGCTAATTTAGTTGCTTCTATAGGCAGTAAGTTTGGTAAAAAATTAATGTATAATGGACATTTAGATGTCGTGCCTCCTGGAGATAATTGGAAAACCTCTCCATTTAATATTACTTTAAAAGATAATAAAATATATGGAAGAGGAACATGTGATATGAAAGGCGGAATAGCATCTATGGTTAGTGCTGCTTTACAGCTTGTAGAAGATGGTTTTAATTTTGATAATGGAGAACTTATTTTAGTTTTTGTTGCTGATGAAGAACTTAATAATTTGGGAATGAAACATTATCTTAAATCTTCTGAATTTGTGAAAGCTGATTATGCTATTATTTCAGAACCTACTAATGGGGAGTTTTGTATCGCTCATAGAGGAGTTGCTAGATATGAAATATCTATTAAAGGGGTAAGTTGTCATGCTGGAGTACCTGCAAATGGTATAAATGCCATAGTCAATGCTTCGCATGCTGTAATTAAATTGGATGAATTAAATAATAAACTTTCATTAAAAAAACATGAAATTCTTCCGCCTCCAACTTTAGTACCAACAATAATAAATGGTGGAACAAAAGATAATGTATTACCTGATGTTGTAAGAATAAATGTTGATAGAAGAACATTGCCTGATGAAGACCAATATACTTGTATGAAAGAGATAGAAGATTCTTTTTCAAGTTTAAAAAATAGTGTTAATGGTTTTAATTATGAAATAAAACCATATATATATCTCAAAGCAGGCTATATAAGCAAAAATAGTGAAATAGTTAATGAATGTTCTAAAGTATATAAAAATATTTTTAATAGAGAGGCTGTAGCTAATTATTTTGCTGCTTGCAATGAGCAAAATTTTTTAATAGAAGCAGGCATACCAACAATTATATACGGTCCTGGCGATCTGAATCAAGCGCATACAGTAGATGAATTTGTTACAACTGATTCTTTATATGAAAGTACTAAGTTTTTTTATGAGTTTGCAAAATCAGTTTTAAGTTAATCTAAGGAGGAAAATTAATGGTTAAAAAAAATTCATATCTTGAAAAATTAGAAATTATAGGAAATAAGCTACCAGATCCTGCTGTATTATTTATAATAATGGGAATATTTATTTTGATTTTGTCATTTATAGGCGGTAGTTTAGGATGGAGTGTAGTAAATCCAGCTACAGGAGAAACTGTAAGAGTTGTAAATTTATTATCATATAGCGGTATTAGAGATATTATAAATAAAATGTTAACAAATCTTTTAGGGTTTTCACCTATAGCTTCTGTAATTACTATAATGATAGGTATTGGTGTAGCAGAAGGTACTGGTATGTTGAAAGCACTTTTAACTATCAGTGTAAGCAAATTACCTAGAAATATAGTTATAGTTGCATTAATATTTATAGGTATAAATTCAAATATTGCTTCTGATTCTGGATTTATAATTTTACCTCCATTAGCAGCATTGATTTTTATATCTATGGGACAGCATCCATTTATTGGTATAGCAGCTGTATATGCTGCTGTAGCAGCTGGTTTTAATGCTAGTATATTTTTATGTACGGGTGATGTTCTACTAGCAGGTATAACAGAAACAGCAGCACGTATTATAGATAAGGATATTACTATTAACCCAGCTGTAAATTATTATTTTATGGCTATTTCTTGTTTTCCTTTAACTTTAGTAGGTACATTTGTAACTAATAAGTTTATTATTCCTAGATATAAAGATATGAGTAATATAGAACTTGGTGATGAAAGATTAGAAGAACTTAGTGATTTAGAAATAAAAGGTTTAAAAAGAGCTGGTATAGCATTTATAATTTTATTGGCCATTATTATAATAGGTATATTGCCAAACGGAGTTTTAAGGGATCCTTCAGGTACAATAATACCTTCTCCTTTAATAAATGGTACAGTATTTTTTGTTACAATCCTTTTTTTAATACCAAGTGTTGTTTATGGTAAAACAGTTGGAAATATTAAAAAAGATTCAGATGCTGTACGTATGGCGGCAAACGGTATATCAAGTATATCTAGTTTTTTGGTATTGGCATTTGTAGCATCACAATTTATATCTTGGTTTGGATGGAGTAACTTAGGTATATTTATAGCTATAAACGGAGCAGAATTTTTAAAAAGTATAGGATTAACATCAATACCATTAGCAGTATGTGTTGTACTATTATGTGCTGTAATCAATATTTTTATGGGCAGTCAGGTAGCTAAATGGGCTTTAGTTTCAAGCGTTTTTGTACCTATGCTAATGTTATTGGGTTTTGAGCCTGCATTGACTCAAGTTCTTTATAGAATAGGGGATTCTGTAACTAACCCTATAAGTCCATTATTCCAATTTTTCCCTATAATATTAAGTTATTTAAAGAAATATAATAAAGATGCAGGTATAGGAACAGCATTTACATTAATGCTTCCATATTCAATTTCATTTTTGATAACTTGGATAATTATGTTAGTTATATGGATATTATTAAATATACCTTTAGGACCTGAAGGTTATATATGGATAAAATAAAATAATAAAAATAAAGGATTTAACAATGAAAAAATATAAGTTAATATGTAGTGATTGTAAAGAAGTATATACAGAGGATATATACCAATGTACTAAATGTGGAGGAACTTTGCATTTAGAATATGATTTGTCAAATAAAGAAGATTTGATAAAGTCATTAAAAGAAGCTAAATCTTATTGGGATTATCATAAATTTTTTAGTCTTGATTTGTCAAGCAATATTATTACTATGGGAGAAGGCAGTACTCCTTTAGTTAAAGCATCTAATTTAGCCAAAGAGATAGGATTGAAAGAATTGTATTTGAAAAATGAAGCTTTAAATCCTACAGGAACATTTAAAGATAGATGTATGAGTATATCTATAAGTAAAGCTTTAGAATTAGGTGCTTCTGCTATAGTAATAGGTTCAGCAGGAAATGCAGCAGCATCTGCAGCAGCATATTCATCAAGAGCCAATTTGCCATGTTATGTTATGGTTCCCTCTTTTACACCAGCACAAAGATTAGCATTGATTATGCATTATGGTGCTAATGTCATACCTATAGATGGAAATGTTACAGATTGTATAGAACTTATTAGTAAAGTTTATAAAAAATACGGCTGGCATAATGTTACTACTGCATCTCATTATAATCCATTTCAGGCAGATTCAGAAAAAGCTATAGCTTATGAATTGGCAAAACAATTTGAATGGGATGTACCTGATTATGTTATAACTCCTATAGGAGGAGGCGGAATATTGTCAGGAGTGTATAAGGGATTTAAAGAATTAAAAGAATTAGGAATGATAAATAAAATTCCAAAAATGGTTGGAGCACAAGATGCAGGATGCAACCCTTTATCAAGAGCATTTAAAGAGAAAAAATCCCCTGAAAATATAGAAAGAGTAAAAAATGCTACTGCAATAGCTGTAGCTATAGCCGATGCATTTCCTTTAGATGGAAGAACTGCACTTAATGCTATATATGCTACAGATGGATATTCTGATGATGCTACAACAGATGAAATTCTAAATGCTCAATCTATTATAGGAAAGACAGAAGGAATTTTAGCAGAAACAGCAAGTTCTTCCACAGTAGCAGTTTTGAAAAAAATGGTTGCTAAGGGTATTGTAAAAGATACAGATAAGGTTGTTTGTGTTATTTCAGGCAATGGTATGAAAGAGCTTAATCTTATTGAAAAAAATACAAATATTCCTAAAGGCATAGAATGCAATGTGGATGAACTTGATAAATACATAAAAAATAATTTTTAATTCGATATAAATATTTACTATACAGCATACTTTATTATAAAATATGCTGTATAGTTTTTTGTATAATACTATTGAAAATTATTAATAATTATGTATTATTATATGTATTATTAAAAGAAGAGTTTTTAAATATATAATGAGTTATATAACTGATAATTTAGGACTGTTTTCCATTTTTGCAGAGTTAATTGTAAATCATTTTGGAGATGATTGTGAAGTTGTTATACATGATTTAACTAGAGAATATGATAATACAATAGTAGCCATATGGAATGGTCATGTTACAGGAAGAAAGGTTGGCGGATCAGGAACTAATACTGGTTTAGAAATATTGAGAGGAAGTGTAGAAGTTAAGGATAAATATAATTATCTAAATACTACTAAAGATGGTAAAATACTTAGATCTTCCAGTAAATATTTTAAAGATGAAAACGGAAAAGTTGTCGGAAGTATATGTATTAATATTGATATAACTAATTTGTTGGAAATACAAAAATATATAAATAAATTTGTGGAGCCTGTTATTAAAGAAGATTCAAAAGAAATATTCACAAGTAATATAGATGAACTTCTTGATACAATAATAAAAGAAGCTGTAAATAATACAGGAAAAAAATTAGAGGAATTAAACAAAGAAGATAAGATAGCTGTTGTGGCATATTTAGATAAAAAAGGTGCATTTTTAATAAAAAAATCTGTTGAAAGATTGGCTGATTTTTTAGGCATTTCAAGGTTTACAATTTATAATTATTTAAATGCTAAACATGATGAAGATTAATAATAATAATTTGATTTTTATGTTATACAAAATAAAAAGATGTTATAATAAATTTAATTTATAATTATAAAAGTTGACAATAGTTAGTTTTTGATATATAATGTAGGCAAAATATAATGATATCTAAAAAAATCTAATAAATAGAGGTGTAATATGTCAGGACACTCCAAGTGGGCTAGTATTAAACATAAAAAAGCCGCAAACGACTCAAAAAAAGGTAAAATTTGGTCTAAAATAGCTAAAGAAATAACAATTGCAGTAAAAGAAGGCGGAAGCCCAGATCCAGATCAAAATGCTAGATTAAGAATGGTTATAGTTAAAGCTAAAGGTACTAACATGCCTAATGACAATATAGATAGAGCTATAAAAAGAGGTTCAGGTGCTGGAGAAGGTGCTAATATTGAAGAAATGTCTTATGAGGGTTATGCTCCAGGAGGAGTTGCTATTATTGTAGATGTTGCTACTGATAATAAAAATAGAACTGCTGCCGAAATAAGATCTATATTTAGTAAAAATGGCGGAAACTTAGCAGAGAATGGTGCTGTTTCTTGGCAGTTTAAGAAAAAAGCTGTAGTAATGATTCCTGCTGCTGGCAACACTGAGGAAGGATTAATGGATATAGTTCTTGATGCAGGAGCTGAGGATATAGAGGAAGATGGAGAAGTATTTACTATTACTGGTCCTATGGAATCTTTATCTTCTATAGTTGATGCTTTGAAAGCTAAAGGAATTGAGCCTGAAAGTGCTGAAATAGTACGTGTTGCTGATAATACTATGACTATAGCTGAAAGTGATGCTAAAAAAGTTATGAAAATCATAGGTCTTTTTGAAGATCATGATGATGTTTCTGCTGTTGCTACTAACTTAGAAATTACTGATAATTTAATAGAAGAATAATATTTTATCATAAAATAAAAGCAATTATATACTTTATGATAACTTTAGGAATAGACCCAGGATTTGCTAGATGCGGGTATGCTTTTATAGAAGCTAAAAACTCCGCATATAAAATAGTAAATTCTGGGCTTATTGAAACATTTTCGAATCAACCATACAATAAAAGACTTTCAACGATATATACAGAATTAAATACTCTAATAAACAAATATAACCCTAATGATGCTGCTATAGAAGAGTTATTTTTTTCTAAAAATACAACAACAGCTTTAAAGGTAGCTGAGGCAAGAGGCGTTATAATATTGGCACTCACTCTCAATAATATTGATTTTACCGAATATAAACCTAAAGAAGTAAAATCCCAAATAACAGGAAATGGAAATGCCAATAAAGATGCTATGATGAAAATGGTTAATCTTTTTACTGGATCTAATATTATTCAAGATGATACTGCGGATGCTGTTGCTATTGCTTTGGCACATGCTTCAAGAAATAGAATTCTTAAATAAAAATTATTTTAATTTATATAAAAATATAATCTTTAATTATGCTTTTTATATAATTCAATCTATATAAAAAATTCTTATATTAGTTTCATAGTAAAACTAATATAAGAAATAATGATTTATATTAAATATCATCAATCATATAGATATTATCATTACGGTTTGTTCTTTGTTTTTCTGTTTCTTCTTTTGGATTATTTTCTTCTGAAATAGGTACTTCACCTGATTCTTGTTTTTGAAGTATTATTGTAGTAATTTCTGATTCATAACTTTTAATCATAGTATTATCAAAATTAGCTCCAAGAAGTAGCTCCCTTAATTGTTTTAAATCATATACATAAGTATATGTATGTTTTGCACTTCCTATTTGCTCTAAAGCCCTTATTGCTAATAAATCAGATGAAAGAAGTTCTTTTAAAAAGACAATGCTTCTTCCACTAACAATTTCACTATTAGTTAATGAATATACTTCAGATTCACCATATTTATTTAATATCATATTTCTAGGTTCATTTTTATCTAATCTATAAATTAAATCTATTTTGTCCTCATCATTAAATCTTTCTTTAAATAGAAGAGATGGTGTATACATATTGATGTTAATACTATCTTTAGTTATATTAATATATAAAGTATTGTAATTTAAACTGTTTTGTTCCTGTGCTTTAATATATAGAGATATTTCTTTTTCATCGGTAATAGGATCTATTTTTTCAACTATATTCCATTTTCCTATATCGCAGTATTGTGAATATAGTATTGACGATATTGCTAAAACAATAATAATAAAAATCATTTTTTTCATAAGGTAACTCCGTTTAACTCTTACTATATATATTATGATAGTTTTATGAATTTAAATCAATAAAAAATATATTTTTTTTGTAATTTTAGTTTACATAACTCGAGTATTAGTTTACATATTAATAAAAATTGATGAAAATCCTAATCTTTTATAAGCTGTCCATATTGTTTTTTTGTTTCTATGTAAGAGCTGTATAAATCATTTTTTATCGTTTCAACATTATATTTTTCACCATTAATTCGTGCATCTATTAATTTTGAATTATTATTTTCTATTTGAAATTTTAAAACAGATTTCCATTTATTATTAGCAGATGATATATTAACTGTAACATAATCATTACTATCTTCCCATTTTACATCATACCCAAGTTTAGAAAATACAGTGTCGATTATTTCTCCTATAGTGGCATCTCTATGCGGAAGAAAATAATTATTTCTTACAATATTAACTCTATAGCTTAAATTATTATTTTTTATATCTGGAATATTATTAAAATCGTTATTATTATTAAAATTATTATTGTTGTTTAAATTATTATTATTAAGATTTTGATTATTATTTGGTTTATAATAATTATTGTTGTTTTGATTATTATAAGTATTATAAGAATTGTCACTATAATAATTATTATCATTATGCTTTTTATATATATCGTATAATTTATCATCTATATTCTCAGTGCTATAAGCAATACCATCTATTTCAAGAGCATTTAATTCCCAAGAGTATAAATCTATTATTTTAAATTGTATGGTAACTTTTTCATTATCAGAATATGCATTCATATTAACATAGTCATTACCATCTACACCTCTTATTTTTTCCCATCTTACATTATCAAATATTGCTGTCATTATATCGCCAACTTTTACATCTCTATGTGATGAGAAGTAATTATCTTTTACAAGGCTTATAAATTGACTATCGCTTAGATTAAGGTTTTGATTATAATTATTTTGATTTTGTTTGCCAATATACTCTTGATATAAATTATATAATTCTTCCTCTATGTTTGATATATTATAAGGTTCATCATTAAGTTCAGCGGCATTTATATACCATCTATTATTAAGAATTCTAAATTGCAGTATAAATTTTTGAGAAGGAGTATCAGTTATCATATTAACATATCTATTACCATCTACGCCTTCTATATCTTCCCATATTACATTATCAAATATTGTATTTACAATTTCATTTATATTAACATTAGGGTAATTATTAAAGTTTCCATATTTTACTAAATCTATATTATATGATTGGGAAAATATATTTAAATATAATATAAAAAGCAGAAGCAATATTTTTTTTGGCATAAACAACTCCATACTTTAAATATATTTAATAATTAGATTAATTTCAATATATTTTTTAATTTTATTATATGTTGTAGTTAATAATATTATAAAATATTGTTTTGACTTTTTTAGTAATTAAATTATACTTTTTTTATTATTAATTTAAATTGGAGTATTAATATGGCTGTTTTAGTATGTGGAGGAGCTGGTTATATAGGCTCTCACGTAGTTAATGAACTTTTAAAGCAGAATATAGAAACTATTGTAATTGATTCTTTGGAGTATGGGCATAAAGAGGCTATTAAAGAATGTAAGAATTTTTATCATGGAAATATTGGAGATAGTGTCCTTCTTGATGAAATTTTTAAAAAACATGATATAGATTCAGTTATGCATTTATGTGCTTATATAGAAGTTGGAGAAAGTGTACAAAATCCTGCTAAATATTATCATAACAATGTATCTAATTCTATTAACCTTCTTAATGCAATGCTTAAAGCAAAAGTGAAGAATTTTATATTTTCTTCTACAGCAGCAGTATATGGAGAACCTGAGAAAATACCTTTGGAAGAGGACTGCAGAAAAGAACCTACTAATCCTTATGGAGATAGTAAATTGGCATTAGAGAAAATACTTTCATGGTATAGTAAAGCTTATGATTTTAATTATGTGGCTTTGAGATATTTTAATGCATCAGGTGCTCATCCGGACGGACATATAGGAGAAGATCATAATCCTGAATCACATTTAATACCATTAATACTTCAAGTGCCACTTGGCAAAAGAGAATCTATAAAGATATTTGGTGATGATTATCCTACACCTGACGGAACTTGTTTAAGAGATTATATTCATGTATGTGATTTAGCTTTGGCACATATTGCAGCTATGAATTATCTAAAAAATGGCGGAAAAAGTATTTCATGCAATTTAGGAAATGGAAATGGATTTAGTGTAAAAGAAGTTATTGAAGTAGCTAGAAAAGTAACAGGACACCCTATACCAGCAGAAGTTTGCCCTAGAAGAGCTGGGGATTCATCAGAACTCATTGCAAGCAGTAATAGAGCTAGAGAGATTTTAGGCTGGACTCCTACTATAGATTCATTAGAAACTATAGTACAAACTGCTTGGAATTGGCATAAAAACCATCCTAAAGGGTATAATGATAGATAATTTTTATTTTTGATTATAATTATTGCAAATTTTTTAGTATATTCTATAATTATACTGTAGAGGTATCAACTTATGGTAGAAAAAATTAAAAATTTTTACAATACTAAAAAAAAATTATTTTTCTTAATAATAATTTTATGGTTATTATTAACAGTGAGTTTAGGTGTTATTATAGGCTCTTGCTCTAAGCCTAAAGTTATACCATTAACGCCGGAAGAGGAAAATTCCAAAGCCATTAATAATATGAAAGAAGATGAAGAAAAAATTATAAAAGGAGAAATGCTTTCTACTAAGGACAATTTGACTTTTGAGGAATTAGAATACTCAAGAAATTATACAGAAAACCGAAAAAAATAATAAATTTAGGAGAGAATCATGCGTGTTTTTTTATATTCTTGTACATTAGTTATGTTTACTGTATTTAGCTCGCTTTTCGCTCAGGGAACTATAACTGTTCAGCCTGATGATAAAGTAGTAACTAATACAGTAGCCACCCGTATAAAAGGCGGTCCTATGGAAAAGGACTTAGTAAAATCTGTAGATTTGGCAGAGAATACTTTGTTTTCTATTAAATTAAATGCTACTAATTTTGACAGATATATACGTATAACAAGCTATTCTACAAATTTAGATTTTGTAAGATTTACTAGAGATAAAACTAATGCTTTTATTACTTTTAGAACATTGACTGCAGGTGTGGGCAAACTTGACTTCCAAGTTGATAATGAAGAAAACATAATAAGAAAATATTTTTACACTATTAATGTTACAAATGCTCAAGGAATGGCAGTTATGGAAACTAATACTGTATTAGACACAGACTCTACAAATGATATGTCTGCAACTAATATGATTAATACTAATAATGCTGCTACTAATAATACAGCAACTAATAGAATAAATAACGCTGCTACAAACAATACTGCTACTAATACAATAAATAATGCTGCTACAAACAATACTGCTACTAATAATACAGCTACAAATAGAGCAGCTAATAATATTGTTAATACTGATAATACAGTTGCAAACAATACAGCAGTTAATAATAATGCAAATACTGATCAAGCTAATACTCAGGCTTCAGTAAAAAAAGAAAATGCTAAAACTCCTGCAGAGGCTAATCCTGAAACAGTAGCTTTATTTAATTCTGCTGAAGACCTTAGAAATATAAAAGATTATAAAAATGCAGTTAATACATATAATAAAGTTATAAGCGAATATCCTGATTCTAAATATTCTGTATACAGCCATTTTAGAATAGGTGATATATATAATTATAATAAGGATTATACAAATGCCTTTGATATGTATCAAAAAGCATCTTCTTTGAAAGGTGCTAATAATGATGAAAAAGCAGCTGCTATATATTCTATGGGTGTAATAAAAAAATTAGAAAATAAACACGATGAAGCTATTGCTTATTTCAATGATGTTATGACTAAATATTCTAAAAGTTCAGTATATGGAAATGCTGCTTATGAAGTTGCTGATAGTTTAAAACAGCTTGGAAGAATGTCTGATGGTGCTTCTATATTAGAAAAATCTTTAGACGGAAATAAAAAATTCTCTAAACGCGGAGATGCTATATTACTTCTTGCTGAAATATATGAAAAAGGTGATAATAATGTAAGAGATTTTGATAAAGCTTATCAAACTTACAATCAGTATTTAACTGAGTATCCTACTTCTTCTAAAGCTCAGTATGCTAATGATAGAAAGAATTTCTTATACCGCAATGCTGTTAATTTAAGATAAAAAATATTTTTAATAAAAATTAAAAGCTCCTTAAGAATTAGTTTCTTTTGGAGCTTTTTTATATATAAGTATACTTATATTGTACAAATAGTACATTTTTTATAAAAAAATCAAAATAAATTTTGACAAAACTCAAATTTTTTAGTATATATTGTACATGAAACATAATTTGAAATCTGATTTGGAAAGACTAAAAAATAGAGGCATGCCTTTAGAAGAAGATGTTAAGTTATTAGAAAATAAATCATTAAAAGAACTTATTAAATGTTTGAATGATGATGACGCTATAATAAGAACATCTGCAGCCATAAATTTAAAACAATATATAAATAAAAGTAAAGTGTGCAGTAGTTTATTATCACAATTATCTAAAGAGAAAAGTTTGTATACTAAAATAGCAATATGTGAAACTCTACAAAATGGTAATATTGATACTGCAAGAAAAATGACTGAGTATATTGGTAAGATTGGAGATAATCAATATAAAAAATTACCAGAAAAAGTATCATTAAAAAAGACTTATCCAATGCCAAGAGATATAATAGCTAGAACATTATCAAAAATGAGTATAGACACATTTCCTATTTTAATAGAGGTTTTGGAAAGTGATGATTTAATGAAAGTTTATGAAGTTATAGATGCTTTCGGATTTATGGTTTTTTATAATAACAATTTATCTAATGATAAAAACCTCAATTATATAATCAACTTAATGGATAAATATAAAGATAATAAACTTGTTGTTTGGAAATGCATAACTTGTTTATCAGCATTTAATTTAGAAAAAAGCAAATATATATTAAAAAGTTTTCTAAATAATGATAATAAAGATATTTTATCATTAGAGGCTAAAAGGTCTTTATCTATACTAAACAAAAAAATTAAATAGAAATTATATAACATATAAACACTTGATAGATTAATAATTTCAATGTATTATTTTATACTAAAAAACTAATAAAAATAATTCATAATTAATAAATTTTAATTTAAGGAAAATATATGATTTATCCGGAATTTTTTACTCCATTTGTATTTCCGCCTAGCATACCTATATTAGGTGCTATTAGGTGGTATGGACTTATGTATATAGTGGGGATTATATCATCTTGTATTATTTTATATTTTGTAAAGAAAAGAGGCTGGATAAAATTCAATCTTGATGAAAAAAACGGCGGTATATATGATATGGTATTTTATGCTGCTGTTGGTGCTATAGTATGGGCTAGAATAGGTTATTTTCTTTTTTACTCACCTCAGAGTTTTTTAACGCCTTGGGAGATATTAGGAATCAATCTTGATAATGGTTTTACGTTTACAGGTTTTGCCGGCATGTCATTTCACGGCGGATTTATAGGAATGTTTATATCATTATTTATATTCAGCAAGAAATACAAATATGATTTTTATACCATTACTGATAATGCTACGCTTCCATGCAGTTTATGTTTATTTTTTGGAAGAATTGGAAATTTTATGAATGCTGAGCTTTACGGACGTGTTACAGATTCTTTTTTGGCAATGAAATTTCCTTTATATGATGCAGTAGGCGGATATGAAAGATGGGCAGCTATGCTTCCTGCTATAAGACCATATACAGAACCAAGACATCCTTCTCAGATATATGAGGCATTACTTGAAGGTTTGGTTCTTGCTTTAGTTTCTTTTTTAATAGGATATTTAAGTGAAAAAAATAAAAAAATAAGACCAGGTACTAGACTTTGGGTTTGGATTTTACTTTACGGACTTTTCAGAACTTTAATAGAACAATTTGCAAGGGACATTACAGAATGGACAGTAGGGCCAATCACAGCAGGTGCTATTTATTCTGTTCCTATGTTTATAATAGGAATTGTTATGCTTGTTTATATTTATAGAAGAAAAAATTATAATCCTGTACTTGAAGTAAATACAAAAGAAGGAAAAAAGAATAAAAAGAAATAAATTAATTAGAAATTAATTTAATAATAAAGCCTAGTATGATAAAAACATATTAGGCTTTTATTTTGTTTATATAATTCATTTTCAGCAATATTTTATTATTTAAATACTGTTTTACAATGCTATTTGTATCTATTATACGATAATCCGAATATACATACTGTTTTTACTTCCTTTCCTGATTCTATATCTTTTATGTTTTCTTTTGCTTCATTATTATCTTTATCTACTTCTAAAATCCTTTTATATGTTTTTAAAGCATTATCTTTTTGATTTAATTTTATATAAAGCTCTGCAATGGATTCTAAATAAAATATACTATCTTCATCATCTGTTATATTTTCTTCATATATTTTTATAAGCTCTTCATAAATATGTATGCTTTTATCTGGTTTTGAAACTTTTTGATAGAAAAATGCTAAATAT
>NZ_JADF01000008.1:0-30487 GCF_000518245.1 Brachyspira alvinipulli ATCC 51933
AAGAAAGAAGAGATATTGTCAGATATACTTTCTAAAATAGAAGAGAAAGAAAACTCTATCTATGAGAAAATAGACAGTAAAATCTATGATATAGAAAATAAATTGTCATCTGTAGATTCTAGACTTACTAATGATATCACTTCCAATTTAGATAATCTTCACAATATGCTAAATGATGCAGTAGCAAGATACAATGAAGAGATAAAAAATATAGAAAGCTACAGATTGGGTGAAAACAGCAAATTGTTTGAAGATTCAGAAAAACTAATAAATGATATAAAGTCAGGTTATGAACATTACTCTTCATTGATTAGTGAAGTTTATAATAATTCATTGAATTCTTTGACAGATTATTCAAAATTAGTACAGGAAGAGATAGAAAAAGCAAGAGAAGAATCAGAGCAGAAACATTTATCTAATGAGAAAAACTATATAGATGAATACTTAAAAGATTATTCTAATAAGTTGGAAGAGAAGTTATCAGAAAAGATTAATGTACTCAATGAAGCGAAAGAAGAACTTGATAATATGGTAAAGGCTTCTTTTGATAATTTAGAAACTAGCTTTAATGATGCTGTAAGCAGATTTGAGAATGAAACTAGCGATAAAGTTCTTGAAGCTATAGAAAGATTAGAAAAAGAAACAGAATCTGTATTGTTCAAAAAGTATATGAAGGCTTTAGATGAACAAATAAAAGTAGTAAATGATAAATTAGAATCAGAGCTTAATTCTGTAAAAGAAAAGCATAATAATTTGAGCAATGATTTTGATGATGCTATTGATATTATCAAAAATTCTATAATAGATAGAGATGAGCTTATATCATTACATAACGAAGAGAAAAAATCTTTAATAGAAAGATTGGAAAGCATGAAAAATGATTTTGAATCTTTCAAAGATTCTGTCTTAGAATTTAATGATAATGTACCTACTCTATTTGAAGAAAAGAAAAATGAAATAGAGAAAGTATTTGAAGAATTTACAAGTGCTATTGTTGAGAGAGTTGATATTTCTGATGAGGAAGTTAATAGATTAAAAGATATAATTTCTTCTGATAAATTAGACTTATTAAAGAAGATAGATAATTTAGAAGCTGAAATGGAAGCTGCTAAAAAAGATAATACTATTGAACAGTTATCTTTAGAGAAAAAAGCATTGGAAGATTCATTTAATGCTATAAAAGCAGATTTTGCTAAATTAGAAAGTTTGGAAAGCAATTTATATCAATTGAAAGAAAACATGTCTGATGTTGATGTAATATTGAAAGATGAGGTAAAAGCATTATCTGATAGATTATCTGATTTTGAAAATAGAATAAAAGATGATATAGTTAGGGATTTAGATGAATATTCTGTTGAATTGAATATACTTACTACTAATGTTAATAAATTAAGTTCAAGTATAGATGATGTTAAAAATCAGATAGAAGATACTATTACTAAATCTTCAGAATTAGAAAATACAATTTCTAATGAGAAAAATGAATTAGAAAGCAGACTTTCTTCAATTAAAGATGAGTTAACATCAAATACTAAAAACAATGAAGTTATAGAAAATCTTTTCAATAAAGAAAAAGATAAATTAACAAAACTTTTCAATGAGATAAAAGGAGATAATAAAGAATTTAGATACAGATTGGAAAAACGTATAGCATATTTTGAAGATACTTGGTCAGATAGTAGTAAATTGAAAAATATATTCTCTACTGACATAAGAGAACAATTAGATAATATACGAAATGACAATGAAATCAAATTTGAAAACTCTATTAATTATTTGAAAGATAAAATTGAATCTATAGATAATAGTTTATCTTCTTGGAAAGATGGACATCTTGATGAATTAGTTAGACAGTTAGAAGAAGCTAGAGAAAGCATATCTAATTATTTGAATGATTCAGAAATTAAAGGAGAAGAGATAGTAAATAACTTATTATCAAAAATAGACGAAAAAGAAAAATATGTTTACGAAACTATAGACAATAAAATAAAAGATATTGAGGAGAGATTATCTATTATAGGTTCTAAATTAAATGATGATATAAGCATTAATTTAGAAAACCTTTATAATATGGTAAATGATGCTGTAGCTAAATATGACGAAGAAATCAAAAATATAGAGCATTACAGATTAGATGAAAACAACAGATTATTAGATGATATTGACAATGTAGGTAAAGATATAAAAGCTTCTTATGAAAATTACTCTAAACTTATAAATGAAGTTTATGATAATTCGCTTAATTCATTGAAAGAATATTCTAATTCTATAAAAGATGAAATAGAGCATGCTAGAGAAGAGTCTGAAGAGAGACATTTATCTAGTGAGAAAAACCGCATAGATGAATACTTAAAAGATTATTCAGATAAATTAGAATCTCAAGTATCTGATAAGATGAATGTACTTGATGAAGCTAAAATACAATTAGATAATATGCTTAAAGATTCATTTGAGAATTTAGAAAATAGATTAAGTGAATCTAAGACAGCTATAGATGAGTATTTCAAAGAGCATTCATCTAAATTAGAGTCTCAAGTATCTGATAAGATCAATGTATTAGATGAGGTTAGAACAGAATTAGATAGTATGGTTAAAGATTCATTTGAGAATTTTGAAAATAAATTCAATGAATCAATATCTAAGTTTGAAGATACAGCAAATCAAAGAATGTATGATACTATAGAATCTTTAGAGAAAAAAGTTGATGAGGTAGTTTATGGAGAAAATTATATATACAAAATAGAAGATAAAGTTAAAGATTTCTATGGCAGAATAGATACTAAATTGCTTAGTGTTGAAGATAAGTATGATATATTAGAGAAAAAAATATATGAATTAGAAAATAATCATTATTTAGACAGACTTGAAGATAAGATAAGAGATTTACATGAAAAAATAGATTCAAGAATATCAAGTGTTAATGAAAGATATGATTCTTTAAGAAAATCTTTTGATGATAAACTTGTTAATATTGAAAGTGTTGTATTAAATAATGAACAGCTTCAAAAATTGAGAGATGATTTCATTACTTTCAAAGATGATATATTAAAAGCAAATAGAGAGGATATACCTTCTATATTTGAAAAAGAAAAAGAAAAATTTGAAGAGTCATTTAATACATTTACAAATGATATCTTGGAAAAATTTGAAAGCTCTAATTCTAGTTTAGAAGAGTTCAAAAATGCTATAACTGATGAAAAGAATTCTATATTAGAAAATATGGAAACAATCAGATATGAATTGGATGAACTTAAAAATAATGATATTTTAGAGGCTTTAGAGGAAGAGAAAAATAGATTAGATGAAACATTTAATTCATTCAAAGAAGATTTTGAAAGACTTTATGATTTAGAAAATGAAGTTTATACATTAAAAAGTAATTTAGATGGAGTTGATGTTTCTCTAAGAAATGATGTTGACAAATTATTTGAAGAGTTATCCGAATTTAAATATAATTTAGAGGATAAATTAGATACACTTGAAGATAATACAGTTTCAAGAGACTTGTTTGATGATGACAGAGAAAAATTGTACTCTTTATATGATGAATTAGAAGCAGGAAATAAAGACTTTAAAGAATTAATAGATAAGAGAGTTTCTCATTTCGAAGATACTTGGGCTGATCCTAATAAAGCTTTAAAACTTTATGAAAATGCTATAAGACCAGAGGTTGATAAATTTAAGTCTGATCTTCTTTCTAACATTCAAAGTAAAGTAGATGATATAGAAAGTAACTTGTCTGTTTGGAAAGATGACAATTTATCTCTTCTATTAAATCAGTTAAAAGAAGCTAGAGAAAATATTGATAGCTTTATAGAAAGTTCTAAAGATAAAAAGAATGGTATTATAGCTAAAATGATAGCTTCTATTAAAGAGGAGATACTTGGAAAAGAAAGTGAAATAAATACTCGTCTTGAGGAAAAATTATTCTCTGTTAATGATAGACTTTCTGATTTAGAAGAAAGATTGACAGCCGATGTTAATAGATTTAATAATATGATAGCTGATGCTGTTAATAAATATGAAGAAGAAGTTAAATATATAGAATCTTATAGATTGGAAGAGAATGAATCTATAATAAAGAGTTTAGAGAATATAGGCAGAAACATAATATATAATTATGAAAATTATTCTAAAATGCTCGATTCTGTTTATGAAAGCAACAGAGATGCATTAGATGAGTATTCAAATAACTTGAAAATAGAAATAGAGAAAGCAAGAGTTGACACTAATAAGAGCTATATAGATGATTATCTAAATGAATATTCTTCTAAAGTTGATGCTGACATAAAAGAAAGACTTGAAGAGCTTGAGAAAAATAAATACAACTTGGATATTATGATAAATGATTCATTCAATAATTTGAATCAAAGCATAACAAATGCTGTATCTAAGATGATAGAAGAATCTGATTCTAAATTTAGAGATGTTGTAGATAGTTTGGAAGCTCAAATTAATGATTTAATAGCTAACAAAGAAGAGGAGATTGTTTCAAGAATAACATCTTATGAAACAGAACTTAAAGATAAACAAGAAGTTTCATTTGATGAGATAAGAAATGAATTATTAGGTTTATATGATTCATTTAGAGAAAATGTGGATGCTGATGGTTTAGCAGATATTTCTAATAGACTTAATTCTATAGAAAATTCTTTAGAAGAAGTAAATACTCAGTTAGAAAATAAAGCTAAAAATATTTTTGATAGAATAGATTTAGATAAAGAAGAGCTTAACAATTCTATATCTAAATTATCAGCAGAATTTGAAGATTTCAAATCTAATATAGATGAAAGATTCAAATCTCAAGTGAGCGATTTTATATCTAATAATGAACATATATTATCATTATTTGGTGAGTACAGCGAAAAAATATCTTCTGTAACAAATATATTAGAAGATATAGAGAATGTTAAAGTATCTCTTATAGATGAAATAAATAAAGTAAAAGAAGAGATAGATGATAAATATTTAAGTATTACTAAAGATTTTGATAAGTCAATAGATGAGATAAAAGATGCTGTATTAGATAGAAATAATATAATGCAATATCATATTAATGAAAAAGAATTGCTTTTAAAAGAAGTTGATGGATTAAAAATTTCCTTTGCTTCATTAAAAGATGATATATTAAATTCTGCTTCAGAAAATGTATCTAATCTTATTGATAATGAAAAATCTCATATACAATCTGCTATAGATGATGTGTTAGAGACATTGACAGCTAAAATCAATAATAATGAAGATGGTTTATCTAATTTAGAATCTTCTTTATTAGAATATAAATCAATGATATCTGATAGAATAGATGAATTTAAAGATGAAATTGCTTCTATTAGAGATAACCATAATTATGATGATTTAATTGAGGAAAGAAACAGATTAGAAGAATCATTTAATAATCTTAGAGATGATTTCTCTAAAATAGAGGATTTAGAAAATGATATAACTTCTATAAAAGATAAGTTCAAAAATGTTGATACAAGTTTGAATGATGAGGTTATAAGACTTTCTGAAGAGTTGGAAGAGTTCAAGAATACATTTAATAATATGAATAATTCTAATGATGATACTATAACTCAGGAAGCTATATTAGACATATATAATGACTTTAAAGATTTAAATGAAAGTTTTGAATCATTTAAAGAAACTGTTATACCTCAATTATCTCATTTAGATAAATTGGAAGATAAGATAAATGATAGTAAGAATGATATTTATAAAGAGATAAATGACATAATGAATTCTTTATCTAATTCTTATGCTAGTAAGGATGAGATTGTTAAATTAGAAAACAAATTAGATCATATATTTAATAATTTCAATGATAGTATAATATCTATTAAGAATGATTTAACATCAAGCATAGAAAATGATACAAAAGAATTTAAAGACAGACTTGAAAAACGTGTAGAATTCTTTGAAGATACTTGGTCTAAAGAGGATAAATTTACAGAACTATACGGGGATACTATCGCTGAAAGTTTAGGAATATTAAAACAAGAATTAGAATCTCAATTTAATGGTTCATTCATAGAAGTTAAAAACAAAATTGATTCTATGGAGAAAGATTTGAATTCTTGGAAAGATGTAAATCTTGATTCTATAAACGATACTTTAGAAAAAGCTAAAGAATCTATAGTGGATAATTCAAATTATTCTGATATTATCTCTATGATAGAAGCTTTAAAAGAAGATATAGTTAATAAAGAATCAGAACTTGATTCTAAATTAGAGGAAGAAATAGCTAATATTTCAATACACCTTAATACTTTTGAAGATAGAATAAAAGACTTAGAAAGCGGTCATAGTTCTTTAAGTTCTGATATTGTTAGATATAAAGATAAATTGGATTCTATATTAAATGATTATGAAGATAAAGTTAAATCTAAGGTTATAAATCTTCATGATGCATTAAAAACTGAAGAAAAACAGACTTTAGGATATATAGAAGATAATATTAATTCTATTAAAGATGACATAGACAGTTCTAATAAAGGTGTTGATGTAAAAATAAAAGCATTAGAATCTTACATAAGTAGGATAAATAATGAACTTAATACTAATACATTAAAACTTTCTAATGAATTGGCTAAAGATAAGAGAGAGCTTCTTGATACTATAGATGAATTAAAGAAAGAAGTTTATGATAGAATATCAAAAGAGGTATCTCAAAAAGACTTGCAGCTTATAAATGACTTTGAAGAGTTTAAGAATAAGATAATTAATTCTGTTCCAAATATAGATGAGATAGCAGATTTATTTGTAGCTGAAAAAGCAGAAAGAGATAATGAATTTGAAGAGTTTAAAAATGAGCTATTTAATAATCAAGTAGATAATAAGAATTTTGCTAAAATGTTTGAAGAAGAAAAAGCAAAATTGATAGAAGAGTTAGATCATTTCAAATCTGCAGTTAGAGTTGAATATATATCTGCTGAAGAAAGATTTAATGCTGTTAAGAAAGACTATTTAGATAATTTGAATAATCTTTTAGATACAGAAAAATCTAATTTACAATCTTCATTTGATGAGATAAGAAAAGAGATAGCTAATTTGAAAGATGAGTCTTTATCGAAAGAGGAGATAGAAAAACTTATAGAAACTTATAAAGAGAATATAAGTACTTCTATAGAAAATACAAAAGAAGAAGTTGCTGAAAATATTGAAGCTGGAAAAGTTAATTCTTCTTATGTAGAAAAATTGATAGAAGATGAGAGAGCTAGAGTTAATGAAGCTTTAGAATCATTTAAGAAAAATATAGAAGAGAATTACTCTACTATAGATGCTGTTGCTGAAGTTCTTTCTAAAGAGCAGGAATCTGTTGAGAGTAAGCTTTTAGAAATGAAAGAGGAAATTCTAAGAGATATGCCTACTATAGAGAATGTAGGACAAATATTCTTAGAAGAAAAAGAAACTCTTAAAGATGAATTAAAAGAAGAATTTGAATCTTTGAGAAATGAGATATTAGGTTCTGTACCTACTCATAATGATTTGGCAAATATGGCACAACAGTATAGTGCAAGAATTAAAGATGATTTCCAAATTTTAGAGCAGGATTTCTCAGAAAGTATTAAGAGATATAAAGAGAATATATCCGGAGAGATGACAGAATTTAGAAATGAATTCAATGACAGAATGGTAAATATCAAAGAATTAGCTGAGATTTTACAAGCTGAAAGAAACAGATTAATGGCTGAAATAGATGATATTAAGCTTAAATATGAATCAGGAAGTATATATTCTGATGAGGCTCTAAATTCTATTGAAGGTGATAAAAACAGACTTATTAATGAGTTTATGAACTTTAGAAAATCTATAGTTGAACTCATAAAAGAACAAGATGAAACTATGAGCAGATTTAATCAAGAAAAAACAAATATGCTTGATAGTATAGAATCACTTAAAAATAGAATCTCATTTGATATGATAAATAGAGATGAAGTTGTTTCTATGATTGAAGATGAGAGAAGACAGATAGTAGAAATGTTTGAAAGCATACAAAATGATTCTATGGATACAGATTTAAGATATCTTACAGATTCGTTTAGAGATGATATAATAAAAGTATTCGAAGAATCTAATGATGAGTTTAGAAAACGCATTGAAGCTAGAATAGAACATTTTGAAGATGCTTATGCTTCTCCTGATAGAATAAAAGAATTCTATAAAGATGCTATAGTTTCTGAAGTTGATAGCTTGAGAAATGAAGCTGTTAATATGCTTTTAGATATTAATAAAAAAGTAGAAATTACAAAAGGAGAAATAGAATCATTAGAAAATGATAAAGTTAAAGGTATAATAAACAGAATAGATGATGCAGAAAATGATATTAACTCTTTAGTTAATACTATAAAAGCAAGCATCAAAGAGCAAGAAAATGAACTTAGAATGTTAAGTCAGTCTCAGAAACATATATCTCAAGAGGTAGAAACTGTACGCAGAGAAAGAGAAGCCTTAATGGATATGGTTAAAAATTCTGATATTAACATACGTAATAAAATTGACAGCTTGACAAGTGCTGTTGTTGAAGCTGCGAATATTGCTGCTAATAAAATAGCTGAGAAAGAAGCTGCATTTAGTAGTAAAGTAAAAGAAGCTGAAGAATATATAGGCTCATTAGAAAATAGAATAATAACTGAAAATAATAATACTTTAAGTAAAGCTAAAGAGTCTATTGATAACTTGGTTGCTTCATTTAATGAATCTGTAGTAAAAGAAACAGATAATTTAAGTCCTCATATATTAGCTACAGTACAAGACTTTATTGAGAATGAGATGAAGAAGTTTGAAAAGTTCTCAGATGTTAGAAGTGCTATAGAAGGTATTGAAAATGATATTAATAATAAAATTACTGATGCCTTCAATAATATGAATAAAGAGCTTGAGGATAATATAAGCAGCTTTAAAAAGAAAATAGATACATATCAAGAAGAGTTTATGAGCGAATTGAAAATGTCTATTGGTGTAGAGGGTGAAAAAGCTATTGATGAAATAAAATCAATGCATGAAGAAGAAGTTTCTAAGTTAAAAGAGATGTACTTAACTACTGAGAAATTCTATACTAATAGACAAGAGAAAAACCATGAAGATTTCTCAAAATTATTTGAAGAGGCTTATAAAGAATATAATGAGAAGATAGAAGCTTTACATGCTGAGTTGGATGATACTAAAATTCAAATAAGTACTTCTGTTGAAGATGTAGTTGCTGATTTGAAACAGGCTTTGAGTATAAAAGACGAATTTATTACTTCTGTAGAAAATAATAAAGAAAAACTTGAAGAAGTTGAAGAGCAAATGAATAATTTACAAAATGAGTTCGCTCCTTCTATAGAAAGATTAAAAAATATTATAGAAGAAAAGGCTTTGGAATTACAAGATAAGATAAATATATATTCTGAAGATATAGAAGCTCAAGGTGAAAAATTCAATGCTAGATTAGAAGAATTATCTGAGGCTGCCAAATCTACAATAGAAAATAAAGTTGTAGAGTTTGACACTATAATAGATAATGTTTCAAGTAAAATGAATGATCTATTAGAAGAAAAGAATTCTCAATTTGAGGCTTTGAAAGCTCATTATGAAGGACTTTCTGAATCATTAACAGCATTAAAAGACACTATATCTGAAGCTATTAATGTTAGAATTGCTGAAGCAAACAATATTATAGAAGAGAATGTTCAAACTATAGAAGAAGCAGCAAATGAAAAATATGAAAAATATATTGCTAGACTTAATTCTAACTTAGAGCAGACATTATCTCTTCTTATGAACGATGCTAAAGAGCATATACGTGCTGCTAAGGAAGAAATAATAAAATCTCATAGTGATAATTTAGATGAGTATGATCAGAGAATTACAAGTATGAAAGATATTGTTTCTGCATTGGAGGAGGATGTTGCTAAATATTCGAGTGAGATAGATGCTAGACTTGAAAGCATTAATTTAAGTTATGATGAAAAAACAAATGTTATACTTAAAGATTTTGATAATAGAACAGAGGATTTAAGATTAAAATTAAATGATGCTGTTGAATCTATTGATAAAATGCTTGAGGTTAAAACTAATGATATTTCTTTAGAATATGATTCTATGAAGGCAAAAATAGATGATATAGGTGCTAATATTGAAAAGTATATGAATACTGTAAAAGTATTTGATAATGCTAAAGAAATGGCAGAATCTATAAAAGATGATGTTCAAAGATTAAATGGTTTAGTTGAAGATACTAAAGCTACAACAGCTGATATGACTAAAACTATGTCTGAATTTGAAAACTTGAAGAAAATGCATCATGAAATATTAGAGTATGCTAAAAATATCAAAAAAGAAAAAGACAGCTTGAAAGATACTCAGAATAAAGTAAATATGCTTATGGAAATGTCAAGTGATATTCAAGATAGATTTGTTAAAATAGCTGAAAATAATTCTATGCTTGAACATACAGAAGAAGGCATACAGGTTGTTATTGATATAGCATCTCAAATAGAGAATAAACTTTCATTCATTAAAGATAAGGAAGAATATGCTGATGATATATTAGAACAGATAAGAAAAGCAGAGATAGAAACAGAAACCATACTTGAAAGAGTTGATAGTATAAAGGCTATTATGGTTGATGTTGAAGATACTAGAAAGAATTTCATGGATAAGGTTTACTCTTTAGAGAGAGATATGGCTAAAATAGAGAAAAATGATAAGAAAGTTCAATTGTTTATCTCTAAGTTAGAAGAACTTAATGTTATCATAGAAGTTATACAGAACCAGAGAGAAAACCTCACACGCATGAAGAACCAATATGATGACTATGATAAGAATATAGTTAAGAATTTGGAAAGAGCCGAATATTTTGTTAGATATTTGGAAACTTTACTTGATAATGCTGATAAATATATGTCAGACAATGGAGCTAAAGGGACTGCTAAGAAAGCATCTAAAGTAGACACTAAGAAAGAAGAGTTTATAATTAAGATGTATCAACAAGGCTGGAAATTAGAGGAAATAGTTAAGAATACTTCATATTCAAGGGATGAAGTAGAAAAAACTATAAAAGCTTGGAAGAATAAGCAGTCCAGATTATAATTGAGACAAGTGGGATATAGTATATAAAGATAGAGGCTATGACTTGAAAAAGTTATAGCCTCTATTGATATGTATAAAATGTTTCTAAAAGTTATAGTTAAATAAATTATTATAATAAGTTTCATATTAATTAAAAAATACTTATACCCTAACCTTTTATTTTTGTTATTTTAGTTATAATAATTATATTATTCAATTAAATAGAAAAAAACACTGGTATTAATAATAAAAGGTTATTAGCCCCATTGGATATGCATATAAAAACTACATATAAGGTTATAATTAAAAATGGATTAGTATATACATTAATTTTTTTAATATATATCGGAACCTTTTATTTTGATGTTTTAATTATGCTTAATTATAAATTATAGATTCTTATTATTTATATATGATTTGGCTGGAATATTATATATATTTTTTTATGTGTGTTAAATTCCCCACCACTGAGAAGCATCTGCTTGATAAGCCCATCTGTAAGCATTGGCTCCTGTTATCCATATTTTGGCCAAAGAATTACCGTTTTTGAATATATAAAGTCCATTGACAGCATATACAGCATCAGTATCAAAGGCAGCATCATTATTATTAGTAACAATAACTACAGCATTGAAATTAGTCTGATATCCGAAATATTGAACTTTCCAAGCACCATTAGCTGTAATAGTACTTCCATTTATATTGCCTACATTTCCCCCAGCTCCAGCAGTTAGTGCATTTCCATTACCTGTACCTTCTGGTCTAGGAACTACAGGAAGTATTGTGCTTATTGGAGTTTCTATATATTTTTTATCTACTAGATCGTTAGTTCCATAAGCAGAAACAGCTATGTAATATAATGTTCCATTAGCGAATGTGTATGTAGGGATTTGTATTACAAAATTTGTTCTAGTATGATTGGATGATGCTATTGTAGGATTACCTCCTGATGCATTTTTTATAGCATCTGTAGGCTGAGTAAAAGAATTTGCAGTTCCTGCATATAAATTAAATCCTGCAAAATCTGATGCAATAATTCCAGACCAAAAGCTTATATAAACGGTATTATTACCAGGTATTGCTTTTATGTCGTAAGGTGCATTATATTCATCTACTATTGTGATAAGTTCTTCATTACAAGATGTAAATAAAAAAATTGATGATATTATAAATATAAAAATTTTTTTCATAGTTAATAACTTAATATATTGGCACTAGGCTGATGACAATAGTCTATTACAGCACTTGCTGTACCATTAACACTCCTTACATATATTTTTCCATAATAGGAATTTCCGCCTTCTGTTATTTTTATTAAATAAAGTCTGTTAGCTGATACTTGTAAATCAGCAGTACCATACCCATTTTCTGGAGGAACTACAACATCAGTTAAAGAGGTACCTGCAACTCTCATCATACTTCCTCCGCTTACATTTTGAAAAACTAATTGTCCTCCATTTACTGCTAATGTGGCTATTGCTCTTCCAGTACCATTTATAGTTTCACCTGCATTTACAGTTCTATTAAGTATTTCAGGTCTTGGAGTTCCCATTTTTACAAAATTATCATAATAGTAATAACTTTCTAATTGGGGTGTTATCTGATATGATGAAACCCATACATATATAGGTATGCCATTATTTAATTCATAACTTGTTAATGTATCTATTTCTGAACCGCTTGTAGAATAGTAATCTCCTATTTTTATTGTGTGACTGTATTTCTTAACAGTTGTAAATGGTTTTTCTGTTATTGTAGGCAAATATTTTTGAGGACTATATAACTTATACTTTCTAGGGTCTGTGCTGTCCCCAAAATATATATTATATCCGCTAAATGAAGGTTCATTATTCTGTGCCTCAAATTCTACAGTTAATTGATTATCACCTGGTATAATTTTAGTTATATATGGTTGGTTTAATTCTAAAGTTATTCCTGTAACATCTGGCAATCCGCATGAAATGGTTGCTAATATTAATAATAGAAGTAAAAATACTTTTAATACATTTCTCATTTTTATATTATACAAATAATTATAAAAATAATCAATACATAATTTATTTATTGGTACTTCCAAATCCTCCCTCACCTCTTTTTGTATCTGAAAGAGAATCTACTTCTTCAAAATTTATTTTTTCAACTTTAGCAAATACCATCTGAGCTATTCTATCTCCATGATTTATAGTGAAAGGCTTATCAGTTAAAGATGCCAATATAATTTTTAATTCTCCTCTATAATCACTATCTATAGTAGCAGGAGAGTTAAGGCAGAATATTCCATTTTTTAAAGCTAATGAACTTCTGCTTCTTATCTGTGCTTCATATCCTTCTGGAATTTCTATATAAAGACCTGTGGGTACCAATACTATATCGTTCTTATTTAATGTTATAGGTTCTTCTATATTAGCATGTAAATCCAATCCTGATGATCCAGCTGTTTGGTATTTTGGTAATGGATTTTTTGATTTATTTATTATTTTTATATTTAACATTATTTTCTCCTATTAATTTTGATTAATTTTATGATTTGAATTATCTAAATAAAAAAGAAAGTATCATTATTATTATAAGTGCTGTAATACCTTGAACAAAAGTAGCTAATGTTCTAGCTTTATATGCATCTTTAACACTTAATCCGGATAATTCTACAACAATCCAAAAATAGCTGTCATTTGCATGAGAAGCTATCATAGAACCAGCACCTATAGACATTAATACTAACACCTGGGATATAGGAGTTGTAAATCCCAATGTATTTAATAGAGGTGCAAAAAGAGTAGCTACAGTAACAACTGCTATTGTAGAAGAACCCAGCATTATTTTTAACGCAGAAGCCATTATAAATGGTAATAATAATCCTATGTTTAAAGATACAAATATGTCTCCTAATTCAGGTATTATATTTGCAAGTTCAGTAGATTTTAATACTTCAGCAAAAGCACCACTTGCTCCAACTATTGCTAATATGCTTCCAGATGCCCTTATACCATCGCCTATCCACATAGATATTTCTTCTTTATTAAATTTATGTGTTAATAATAATGAAAATAGAAAACCTATGAATAGCGCCATGCTAGGTTCGCCTAAAAATATAAAAATATTTCTTATTAAACTATCTCCAAGTTTGAAAGAATCAAATCTTACAATAGTACCTATAGCCATTAGTATAAGTGGTACAAATATAGGTGCTAATGATTTCCATGCTGGAGGAAGCCCTCCAATATCACTAATTAATGTTTCATAAGTAGGAGATTTATCTGGATAATTAGGTTTTTTTATGTATTTTGATATAAATATTCCATAAATTGCTCCAACTAAAGAAGTTGGTATTGCTACTATTAAACCTATAATAATTACTGTAAGCAAATGTGCTTCTAAACCAAAAAGATTAACAACAGCAGCAGGTCCTGGTGTAGGAGGTATTAAAGCATGAGAAGCATAAAGTCCAGTTGATAAAGCTACAGATAATGCTACTGGCGAAGCACCGCTTTTTTTATAAACTGCTTTTCTTAATGGTGTAAGTATTAAATATCCGGAATCACAAAATACTGGTATTGAAACTATAAAACCTAATATGTTCATTGCTAATGCTGGATGAGATTTCCCAACTATTCTTATTACTATTTCTCCAAGTTTTAAAGCAGCACCAGACATTTCTAATATATTACCTATAATACTACCAAGTACAATTATTATACCTACATTAGCTAAAGCATAACCAAAGCCTTTACCAATTGAAGCAGATATTTCAGTTATATAATTTGTTTCTTTATTAGTTGGAATATGCAAAGTAAATGCTAAAAATATAGCAACAAGCAGCATGGCAATAAATGGGTGAACTTTAAATTTTATAGTTAAAACCATTACTACGATTATAGATATGGCAAGCATAGCTATTACAAAATAACTAATCATTGTATATCCTTTTTATAAATATGATGAATATTAATTAAATTTTTGATTATTTTGAATTAATCTTCTTCAGGAACTTCTGCGTGAATATAGCCTTCTTCAAAAAAATCTACTAGTTCTTTTTCTGCTTCTTTTGCTATTTCTAACATTCCTTCTTCATATTCAATTTCTAATATGAGATTTGCACCTTGAAATGCTCCAAGTCCCATTATATTGAATACACTTTTAGCATCGGCTCTAACACCATTATATAATAGAAATATACCTATGTTTGAATAATCACTTTTACTTGAAATTTGAGATAAAACTCCAGCTGGTCTTAGATGCATTCCATTTTTGCTTTTGATTGTAACTACATTTGTTAATGTCATTAATTATCCTATGCTTTTAATATATACTTATTATAGTATATTTTTTTATATTTTTCAATATAAAAAATATACTACAATAGTAAGCATTTGTATATCTATAGGAATATAAGATTATTTAACTATTAATTGGTTATATATGTTTAATTTGTAAAAATATTAAATTGTTTTTTACTGCATTATTTTTATGATAAATTAATAAAAATATATAAATAGAAACTTGTTAATATATTATATTTTTTATTGTATGTTATAATTTGTATGAATTGTAAGAATAGTTTTGTGTAATTTTAAATTGAGATAAAATTATACAAAATAAAAAATTAAAATATTTAAAATGTATATTTTTAGTATATAAATGTCTAAATCTATATATATTTATATTATTAGGTATTGATATAATAAAAAAGTATTATATAATAATTTATACTATATAATAAAAATTATCTTTAAGAAATTATGGCGGAATAATTAGGTATGAAATTTAACAATCTATCATTTAAAATACCATTTGTTATAACTATATTATTAATAATTGTTGAAATAATATTAATAACTATAATAATTAAATTTTCTGTAAGTTCTATAGAAAATACAGCAATAAAAACGCTTCATACAAGTTTATCATCATATAATGATATGATTAATCTTTATTTTGAAGAAAAAAATCTTGTAATGGATATATATTCTAAAGACACTAATATAATAAATTTCTTAAAAAATCCAACAGATGAAAATAAATTGTTAGCTGAGAATTCATTAAAGAGATTTACCGAAGAAGTGAAAGATACAGAAGTTTTTTATAATTATTCATTAGTAAATTTTAATGCTCAAATATTTTTAGATTCTGTAGGGGGAAAACTTTCAAATATAAACTATGGGAAAGATTCGGAAGATTGGAAAAGATTTGCAAATACAGGTTATGATTTTGCTGGAAGAGATTTTGTGCAGCCGTCATTTTATGATATTAATAATCCTATATATGTTATTTGGAAAGGTATTAAAGATGAAAATGGTAAAGTTTTAGGAGTATTAAATTCATCTATAAATTGGGGAAAATTTTTGAGGGAGTATATAGCTGGTAAAAAGATAGGAGATAATGGAACATTATGTATAATAGATAAAAATAGAAATATAATAGCACATACAGATACCAATAGATTGTATATGCTGCAAAGTGATGTGATTGATAATTCTTCTTATGTGAGAAGAGAAGATACTAGAAAACCAAAAGAGGATTCTTTTTTAAAATATATACTTGAACAGAAAGATGGTACTTATAAGTATGTTAATGATGATGGAGTTAAATATATATGTTCTTTTAAACCAATTAAAAATACATCTTGGTATTTGATTGTAAGTTATACTAATAATGAAATTTTCAAAGATGTCAATACATTAATTATAATAAGTATTATTGTATCCATTGTTCTAATATTAATTATTACTTTATTTTTATTCTTTTACAGTAAGACTATGCTTTCTCCTCTTAATTTATTAGTTAATGAAGCTAAAAAAATAGCGAATGGAAATATTATTATTGGTACTATTCCTGATAAATATTTAAGGAAAGATGAGATAGGAGAATTAGTAAAAACTTTCAGAGAGATGAAAAGAGCAATTAGAGATATAATTGATATAGCAGAAAAAAGTATTAATGAAACAAGAGATAATGTTAATGAATTAGTATTGGGAGGCTCAACATTATCTGCTAGAACAGAGGAAAATATTATTGATATAGCGTCTGTAGCAAGTTCAACCGAAGAGATAAGTTCTACAATACTGCAGACAAGCATGAATTCAATTCAAATAGATAGTATGATGAAAGAATCTAAAGATATGGTTGATAAAGCATATGAGAGTATAATAGAAACAGCAGAGACAGCTAAACTAGTATCTGAAGTTTCTTCTAAAATAGGAAATATAACTAAGTCTATAGAAGATATAGCAATGCAGACAGGTCTTTTGGCTTTAAATGCATCTGTGGAAGCAGCACGTGCTGGAGATCAGGGTAAAGGTTTTGCAGTTGTTGCTTCTGAGGTTAGAGCTTTATCACAAACTTCTTCTGTATCTGTAAAATCCATTATAGAACTAATTAATGAAAGTAATGAAAAAATTAAAAAATCTGAAAAATCATCTATGGAATCTAAAAAATTATTTGAAGATATAAAAAATAAAATAGATGAAATGTCTGTAATTGTTAATGAATTTTCAATAGCTTTAAAAGAACAGGAATTAGGAATAAATAAAATAAATGAAAATATGGCTCACATAGAACAAGGTACTAAAAATAATGGTGAGTTTATACATTCATTAAATAATTTATCTAATTCTTTGCAGCAAAATACTTCTAATATAGAAGAGGCTATATCATTTTTTAAAAAGTAGATTATTGATAGTATTTTATTTATATACACTAACCTATATGTATTATAATTTTATTTTAGCCTTATAATATAAATTGTATTTTTTATTTAAATAGAAATATGAATACCCGCCCTAGTTTTTATTAAATTTATAATCTTCTTAACGCACGGTTAACTTATTATTATATTTTGTGAAATTTGAATTATAAATAATACTTGTTTTTTATTTGACTCTGCGTGCGGTGAATAAATTTTTAAATTTTATTTTCTAGTAATAATTTTAAATCTAAAAATCACTTGGGCGGGCATGCTTTTTCTTTTTTGGCCTCAATGAATAAGAGAATTTTATGTTCAAATTTAAGCAGTAAATATTAAAGGGTGGGATGTATAATAAAAATTATCTATTAATATTTGATATCGATAAGCTCTTTTTTTATATAGAATTTATGTTATAATATTTTAACTTTTTTGTAAGGATTTTTTATGTCTAATAATTCTATAGAAATAAGAGGTGCTAAAGAGCATAACCTTAAAAATGTATCGCTTTCAATACCTCATAAAACCCTAACTACATTGACAGGAGTATCAGGAAGTGGAAAAAGCTCTCTTGCATTTGATACTATTTTTAAAGAGGGACAGAGAAGATATTTAGAATCATTGTCGGCTTATGCAAGACAGTTTTTAGGTGTTATGGCTAAGGCTGATGTTGAACATATTGAAGGATTATCCCCTACTATTTCTATAGACCAAAAAAGCGTAAATAAAAATCCTCGTTCTACTGTAGGTACCGTTACAGAAATCTATGACTTTTTTAGATTATTATTTGCAAGACTTGGAGTTCCTTACTGCTCTAAATGTGGACATAAAATTTCTAAGCAAAGCGAAGACCAAATCGCACAAAGCGTATTAAGAGAGTTCGCAGAAAAAAGAATTCTTGTTCTTGCCCCTATTGTAAGAGATAGAAAGGGAGAGTATAGAAAAGAAATTGAAGAAGTAAAACTTGCAGGATATCCTAGAATAAGAATCGATAATATAGTTTATAAATTCGATGAAGATGAAATTCCAGAATTAAAAAGATATGAGAAGCACACTTTAGAGATAGTTATTGATAGAATAAAAGTTGAAGATAAATACTTGTCAAGAATTACTGATGATATAGAAAGGGCCATAAGAATAACAAAAGGTTTAGTGGCATTCTATGAAGAACATGAAAAAAGTGAGGAAGTATTAGAAACAGAAACTCCAGAAAATGCTGAAGAAGATACAAAAACAAAAAAGAAAAAAATAAAAATGAGTAAGCAGTTTGAAATAGATAAATATTATAAATTGTACACAACTGAAAGATCTTGTGCAAATTGCGGACACTCTATTGCTGATATTGAGCCTAATTTGTTTTCATTTAATAACCCTATGGGAGCATGTACAGTTTGCGGTGGACTTGGAGTTGAGCATGTATTTACTGAAAAACATATTGTAAAAGATGAAAATTTAAATATTTATGAAGGGGCTTTATCCTGTTTCGTAGATGATCATATTGGTTTTGATATGGAATATGGTACTGATGAACTTGAAGTTATAGCAAAGACTTATAAAATAGATTTAAAAAAGCCTTGGAAAGATTTAACTAAAACAGAAAGAAAATATTTACTTTATGGTACTGATAAAGAAGTAAAATGGAGAAAAAGATTTTGGTATCATAGCAAACTTGTTGAAGAAAGAGTACCAGGAATTTTAGACAGATTAAAATACGATTATGAAACTTATAAAAATAGCTATTATGCTAATTTTATGGACGAAGTAGAATGCCCTAAATGTAAGGGTAAAAGAATTAATGAAGATGCTTTGTCAGTAAAATTCAATGGAAAAACTATAGCTGATTTTTCTTCAATGACTATAGAAGATTTATATGATTATTTCACTAAATTAAAATTGAAGCCAAATGAAGAAGTGATAGGTGCTCCTATAGTAAAAGAAATTATTTACAGATTAACATTCTTAGTTAAAGTGGGATTAACTTATTTAACAGTAGAGAGATCCTCTCCTACTCTTTCAGGAGGAGAATCTCAAAGGATAAGACTTGCATCACAAATAGGAAGCGGACTTGAAGGCGTATTATATGTACTTGACGAGCCTTCAATAGGTTTGCATCAATCAGATAATAAAAAATTAATTGAATCATTAAAAACATTAAGAGATAAAAATAATACTGTCATAGTTGTAGAGCATGATAAAGAAACTATGGAGGAATCAGATTATTTAATCGATATAGGTCCTAATGCCGGAGTTAATGGAGGTGAGGTTGTTGGCATTGGTGATTATGAAGAGTTTATAAAATCGGATAGATCATACACTGCTAAATATTTACGCGGTGATGATGATATAGAAATTCCTAAACAAAGACGTGAAGGAAACGGAAAGTTTTTAAAGGTAATAGGAGCTAATCAATTTAATCTTAAGAATATAGATGTTCAATTTCCTTTGGGATTATTTATTGTAGTTACAGGACTTTCAGGAAGCGGTAAATCTACTTTAGTTGAAAATATTTTAATGCGTGCTTTGCATAATCATTTTTATGGTAAGACTCTAACTCCGGGAAGCCATGAAAGAATAGAAGGACTTGAAAATATTGACAAAGTTATAGAAGTTGATCAGTCTCCTATAGGAAGAACACCAAGAAGCAACCCTGCAACTTATACAAAAGTTTTATCTCCTATAAGGGATTTATTTGCAGCTACTAAACTTGCTAAAATGAGAGGATACGATAAAGGAAGATTTTCATTCAATGTGAAAACTGGAAGATGTCCTACTTGTGAAGGGGCTGGAGTTATAGAATTAGAAATGCAGTTTCTTTCTAATGTATTAGTGCCTTGCGAGGAATGCGGCGGAAAGAGATTTAATGCAGAAACTTTAGATGTTAAATATAAAGATAAAACTATTTATGATGTTCTTGAAATGAGTGTATCAGAAGCGATTGCTTTTTTTGATGGTATAACTTCTATTACAAGAATATTAAAAATAATGGAAGATATTGGACTTGGATATATTAAATTAGGTCAGCCTTCCACTACGCTTTCAGGAGGTGAAGCTCAAAGAATAAAACTTGCAAGCGAACTTCATAAAATATCTACGGGAAACACTTTATATATATTAGATGAACCAACTACAGGACTTCATTTCGAGGATATAAAGAAATTATTAAAAGCGTTAGATGGACTTGTTGAGAAAGGAAATACTGTTTTAGTTGTAGAGCATAATTTGGACGTTATTAAATGTGCTGATTATATTATAGATATGGGACCTTTAAGCGGAGATAAGGGAGGAAGAGTTGTTGCTGAGGGTAAGCCCGAAGATATAATAAATGTAAAAGAATCTCTCACAGCAAAAGAACTTAAAGAAATATTAAAGCCTTCAAAAAAGAAAAAAGAGAATATCAAAACAGAAGAGACAAAAAAAGAGGAAAATACTTCATTAATAATAAAAGGTGCCAATAAACATAATCTTAAAAATATAAGCTTGACACTTCCAAAAAACAAAATAAATGTTATTACAGGAGTATCAGGAAGCGGAAAAACTTCTCTAGCATTTGATACTATATTTAAAGAAGGTCAAAGAAGATTTGTTGAATCACTTTCTACTTATGCAAGAAGATTTTTAGGAAGATTTGAAGATGCTAATGTTGAAAAAATAGAAGGATTGGCTCCTGCAATTGCAATTGATCAGAAGAATGTAAGCAGGAATCCTCGTTCTACAGTTGCTACTGTTACAGAGATTTACGACTATTTCAGACTAATTTTTGCAAGACTCGCTAAACCTCATTGTCCGCATTGTAATGATAAAGATACTTTAAAAGCTGAAACTCCTTCTATACTTGCAACTGAAATTGTTGATACTATGGAGCAGCATAAACTTGTTATAATATCCCCTTTGTATCATAGCTCATTTAATCATAGATTTACTTTCGATGATAATGATGCAAAAGATATTAAAAAGATTATAGAAAAAACCAGAGAAGCTGGATATGTAAGAATGCAGATCAATAACAATGATTATGTTATAGATGATATTACAGAAGAAGATATTAAAGAATTATCTAAAGAAGAAATATATTCTGTAGGTATAGTAATTGATAGGATTGTTGTTGGAAAAGATAAAAGAGCTAGAATTGCGGATGCTATTGATAGAGCAATGGATTTATCAAACGGAGTAGCACATATAAAAGCTTCTCATGGAATAATAGTAAAAGAAAGTTTCCATACAAAATTTCCTGCTTGTTTGCTTCATGGAATTTTATTTGATTTTGAAGTTACACCAAGACATTTTTCATTTAATTCGCATTGGGGATATTGTGAAGAATGTAAAGGACTTGGAAGCAAACCCACATTCAGCATATACTTAGCAATAAAGGACAGCACAAAACCTTTATTTGATGGGGCATTAGATACAGCCATTCATAATATGTTTTCTACTCAGGGAAAGCATTATACAGATTCTTTATTTAGATTTTTGAGAAGAAGCGGAATAACAAAAAAAGATTTATATGAAACTCCTTTTAATGAATTAGATAAAAAAGTTATAGACACAGTATTTTTTGGAGGCGATTATTGTATAGGTAATGTAATAACTGCATGGCATTCTAATAACGATGTTACAAGCGAAGATTATTCTGAATGGAAGGATCAATCTCTTGGTAAATTCTTTATTGATGAAGAATGCAGTTCTTGTCATGGAGAAAGATTAAACGAAATAATAAGATCTTACACTATACAAAATAAAAACATAAGCCAAGTATGTGCTATGACAGTTGAAGAAAATATTCATTTCTTTGATGAGCTTCCAAATCTTTTGACAGAAAGAGAAAACACTATATCAAAAGAAGCTATAAAAGAAATAAGAACAAGATTAAGTTTCTTAGATAAAGTAGGACTTGGATATTTATTTTTAAGCAGAAAATATGCAACACTTTCAGGTGGTGAAGCACAGAGAATAAGACTTGCTAGTCAATTGGGTTCTAAACTTACAGGTGTACTTTATGTATTAGATGAACCTACTGTAGGACTTCATCCAAGAGATACAAATCATTTGCTTGATACTTTAAAAGAATTAAGAGATTTAAAAAATACTCTCGTAATAGTAGAGCATGACAGAGATACGATGAAGGCTGCTGATAATATTGTAGATATGGGGCCTTATGCTGGTGCTTTCGGTGGAGAAGTAATTTTCCAAGGTAAATACGATGATATATTAAAAGATAATAATTCACTTACAGGAAATTATTTAAGCGAGAGAAAAAAAGTATTTGAAAAAACTGCTGTAAGAAATGAAGAAACTGAATGCATAAAATTAAAAAACGTTTCAACAAACAATTTGAAAAATATTGATGTTGATATACCATTAAAAAAGATAGTAGTTGTTACTGGAGTATCTGGAAGCGGTAAGTCATCATTAATAATAGACACTCTCTACCCTGCTCTAAAAAAACGCAGACTAAATCAATATTCAAAATTTGAAAGTGTTGAAATACCTGAGATTGTTTCGGATACTATATTAGTTGATCAAATTTCAATAGTTGGTTCTATTAGAAGTACATTAGTAAGCTATAGTAAAGTGTTTGATAAAATAAGAAATATATTTGCTAAAACTCCAACTGCAAAAGCAAAGGCATTCGCACCAGGTAGATTCTCATATAACGGCAAAGAAGGAAGATGCAATATATGCGAAGGTAAAGGAATAAGAAAAATTGCAATGCACTTCTTATCCGACATGGAAATTGTTTGCGAGGCTTGCGGAGGTAAAAGATACAATGATGAAACTTTATCCGTAAGATTTAAATCTTTAAACATAGCCGAAGTATTAGAACTTACAGTTGATGAGGCAATAGAGTTTTTTGACTTCGACAAATCAGTAACTAAAACACTTTCTATAATGAGCGAGGTTGGACTTGGTTATATAAAACTTTCTCAAAGGCTTGATACGTTCTCAGGTGGTGAATTACAGCGTTTGAAGCTTGCAACCGAGTTAGCTAAAAAACAAGGCGATGAGCATATAGTATACATATTAGATGAACCTACAACAGGTCTTCATTTTGATGATGTTAATAAACTCCTTATAGCATTAAATAAATTAGTAGAGAAAGGACATAGCGTTATAATAATAGAGCATAATCCTGATGTTATAAAAGCTGCCGACTACATAATTGATTTAGGATTAGAAGGCGGTACTAATGGAGGAGAAATCATTGCCAAAGGTACTGTTGAAGAAATTTTGGAAATGAAAAAAGGCTACACTTGGAAGTATATCCATAATGCATAATTTATATTATTAAATTATGCATTATAGTTTTAGTTAAAAAAATTTGCATCTTTTACATCTATTTCATTGAATTTCATATTCATACCTATACCTACACGAGTATCTGTACAGCTAGAAGGATCATTTATTTGTAATTTATCTTCTAAAATTTCAAAATTATCATTAAAGCATAAATTAAATATATTTCTAAATGTATTAACAGAAGTTAATGAATTAAATTCTATTTTTTCACCTTTGTAATATATTGATTTTAATATATTAAAAAATGTTATGTCATATTCATATTCAAAATTATCTTTTTTTCCAAAAAATTCAGACATATGATTTCCGTGATCAGATTGTATTACTATAATTGAATCTTTATCTTTTTCTAAAATACTTTCTATTATAGATTCTAATATTTTATTTGTATATTTTATTTGATTTATTATGTCTTCTGGTTTTTCTTTTTTTAATAAAGATTTAAAACTTTCTTGGAAATTCTGGGATAATATAGTTTTTTTATAATCTAATTTTAAATTTTTATTTATTATAAATGGCGGATGGGGCATTAACATATGAACAAAAATAAATTCTGGCTGTTTATTTGTTTTTTTAGATTGAAAAAATTTAACAATATTATTAATTTCTTCTATTCTATTTTTATATTTTAAAATTTTAAATAAATATGATAATAAACTATTATCAAATAAAGTTACAAGAAAGCTGTAATTTGTATTATTTCCAAAATATAATTGCTCAGAATTAGTTTTTATTAATTCTTGATTATTTTCCCATTCGGATACTATTGATATTATTTTATATCCTTTATTTTTTAAATATGCAAAAATTTTATTGTTTTCAAATACATTTTTTACATCAGGAGTTAGTTTAATAAATCCATCTTCCGAGATATTACAACAATTATGTAAATAATCCATATTTAATGTTGAAGGAACAGAAAAATGTGTAAACCAATAATTAGATAACGATTTATCAAAAACATTAAATTTTTTTTCTTTTAAGTAGTTCAAAAAATCTATATTATCAAAATTAATATATTCTTTTAGAGATTCATTGCCAGGATATGAATCAGGTATTATTAAAAATATATTTGGATATGTATTATTATTAATGCTATCATTTAAGAAGTTGGTTTCTGAATTTAAATTATTATTATATTTTTGTAATTTTTTTATGGCTGCTATTATATTAAAAATAAGCACAACATTAATAAATGTGAATACTAAAAGCATTATTTTTGAAAATATAGATATTATATTATAATTAAATTTGTAAAAAAGAGAAAAATATGTAAATACCAATATTAATGAATAATATAACCAATGAAAAAAAGATACCCTACCTTTTTTCTTTATAGGTTCTATGATTGATTTCCATATTATTTTTTTTATGCTATAAAAATATATAAAAAAATTAAATACAATTATACTTGTAAAATGTATTTCAAAAAAATTTATAAGTATTAAATATAGTACGGCATATAATATTGATATTCCTATTAGAATACTTGTTAATGATTTATTACTTATTTCTACTATATTTTGATGGTATAAAAATAATATTGGGATTATAGAAAATAAAAATGGATATAATATATATATTAATGTCATAATTTCTCCATAAGATACATAGTTCTTTTAGAATTATTAATATTTTTTTTGTTTATTATTTTGTAATATTTTGAGAATGAAGTTTCAAAATGTTCAATATTATATTCTTCGTATATATCTTTTCTAGTTAATAATAATTTTTGAACCTGTGAATCTTCTTTTGGTACGAATTCTATTATTAATTTTTTAGATAATGAAGAAAAATAATTTGCTATTTTGTCAAAATTTAAATTATTAGATATGGCCAGATGATGTATTAAAGCTAATGCCATTATAATATCAGGCTTATCTCTAGAAGATATGGAATCCCTTTCCTCGTTTGCCCAACCTATGGATGGACTAGGATTTGTCAGATCAAAAAGAACAGGTAATATATTTTTTTCATTATTCTCCTTTATTTTATTATAATTAAATTCACATGCTAAAGGATCTATATCAAATGCCAAAGAATTTATGTTTTTATTACTTGCTATTCTTGTAAAAAGCCCATTATTTGCACCAAAGTCCCATAAACTAGTTGGATTAGATATATTTATAAAATCCTCTACAATAGTTTTTTTATGCTGAAACGATATATCATCATAATTTGTAGCACTATAATATTCTCCCCATTCTGTATTTTTTAATTTCAATTTAAGTTTATTTAAATTGTCTTGTAAATATATATTTAAATTAATTAATTTATCCTTATTATTATTAATATCTTTATTTTCAACAACATTTTGATCTTTATTTTCATATTTTTTTTGAAATTTAGTTTGCATTTTTATATTCATAAATACAAATTGATTTAATTTAGATGAAATTGGCAATATATTATTTGCTAGATCTACAGGAATACCATCTATATTTGAAATTAATAATTGATTTAATCTAATATCTTTATATGACATTAATATTAATGGCACTATAAAATGTTTTGTAAATTGGTTGAATGCTATCCAAGTACTATCACCATTATACATTTCAAATGATAAAGTATCTATAAAAATAGGTTTGCCATCAAGGAATTGTATATTATAAGCACTGGCATCTTTTAGTATCATATTATATTTTAGAGCAATTTTTTGTATTTTTAATGTTAGTATAGCTGCATCTTTTAATTGAGAAAAACACCATTCATAAGGATAAGTTATAAATGGTATTTTTGTAGGTTTTATTATTTTGAATATATTTTCATCTGATATTATATTATTTAATTCTTCAGTTTCTTCATGAGGTATTATATAGTTTTTAGAACATAATTCTTTATAAAGACCAGATTCCATAAAATAAATATAATTTTCTCTATATATATTATTTATTGCTCTAAAAATAATATTATCTTTTGTAAAAATAAATCCGCTAGGATCTCTGTATGAAGATTTATGCTTATTCATATTTATCACCAGATTTTTTGTTTTTTGAGAATATGTTTTTAAAGAAATTTCCTATAGCAACAAAAAATGCTAAAAATAATTGAAAAAAATCGCTTCCAGAACCTTTATTTATATAGGGATGTAATTCATTGACATTCAATAAGCAAATAAATAAAATCAATATAAAAAAATTAAATGTTTTTCTATGTACCATAATTTTATCCTGAAAATTTAAAATAAAAAATCCTAACATATCATTATTAGATATGTTAGGATTTGATTTCCTATATTTATAATTAATGATAGAATGCTTGCTTGCTTGCTTGCTTGCTTGCTTGCTTGCTTGCTTGCTTGCTTGCTTGCTTGCTTGCTTGCTTGCTTTTTAAAATTAAATATCATTACCATAATTTTAATTATATTATATTTATTAAAAAAGTCAAATTATATAAAATTTATAATATTAAATTAATGATTACTAAATTTAACTTTATATATAAATAGAAGATTCATTGTACTATAATGTTAAAGTTTATAAAGGTTTTTATAAACTTTTATAAGCATTAAAGAAAAGGTTGAGAATTTATCAAAGTCATTCAAAGAATAATTTTAAAGATTAAAGGATTTATTGAAAAAAACAATACTGTAGGATTATATAAAAAATATAATAGAGTAATTATATAATAACTACTATATTATACACTTTATAAATAAATATTTTTATTATTCAAATATTGTTTTGTATTCGTCTTTTAAATAAGGTTTGATTTCTTCTGTTGGTATTAATACTCTAGTTTCACCTATTGCATAAGGTCCGATTTCATATATTCCCCAAGTAAATACTAAACCTTTTGATGTCAAATAGAAATTGTTGTTTTCTAATGTGAGTTCATCTAATCCGAAATAAGAATTAGCATCTCTGCCTTCTATTTTTACAAGTTTATCTTTTATTAAATTAAGTAAATCAGCATTTTTTAAGTCTGTTATTAAATCTGCTATTTTTAATTGATTTCCTGTTTCCAATGAATATACACTATTTATTGTAGCATAGTTTCCATGTGCACCGCCTGTGTATTCATAAACTAATTTATTTATAGATACAACTTTTTCGCTTAAATAGTCTATACCAAATTGAGAAGAATAATTTTCTATATGAGATATATAATCAGACTTTACCCATTCATCATAAATAGGAGTCATTTTATTGCTTATTAAACTTTGAGCTGTTAATAATTTTGTTAAATCATTGAAAGTGCTTGCATCAGTAATTCCAAAATCTTTATTTATGTCTAAATTAATTTTATCTATGTTAGCTGATTTGCTGTCATTATTTAAAGCAAATATTGCTGTTTTGAATTGGAAGAATCTTTGACCATTAGTTGATGATTCAGGAGAAACATTTGAATAAGTGTACTCAATTATTCTAGCACCAGTTACAGGAGTTTTTGCTGCTTTGAAAGTCATTTCTTTTCCATCTATTTTGGCAGTGAAAGGATATGCAGTACTTGGGAAATTTCCTTCTAATGTTTTATTGTCATAAGAAGTTGCTGAAATACTTCCCTCATCAAGCTCCCCTGCTTTTGTAACATTGAATGTGTTTAGATTTTGATTGATGTCTCTGTAATATACTACTCCGAAATTGCCGCTTTCATTCTGTGCTATTTCAGAGTTAATATATTCTCCAGTATCAGCCACTAAATATACAACTTCATAATTATTTGCTTTTTCATTTTCGCTAAGCTGTAATGTAGTTACATCTGCAGTATTAGCGTTAGTTGCTGTTTCTTGTGTAGTATTATTTGAATTACTGCATGAAACAAAAATTAATAAACTACATAATGCCGTTAAAAATAATGATTTCATTTTTACCCTCTTTAAAATTTATACTACTTCCCAAAATATACTTATAATATAACAAAAACTACATTCTAATGTAAAATATTTTATACAGATATATCTTCTATTTAAAATAAATATTGTGAGTATGCATGTAATGATTCCTATTACAAATAAATAAATACTTCCTAGTAAAAACAAATTAAAATCTGTACTGTATTTATGAAGGACTGAATAATGTTATTAAACTAAAATATTTAAATATTTCTGCTTTATCGCCTACTCTTGATATCATTTGCAGTAATATAGAAATCATATAAAAAGCTGAACCTGCCCATAAAGAAACAGATGAAGAATTAAAAATTACAGAACTTAAAAAGCATATTCCTAAAAATGCAAACCATAAACTAAAAAGTCCTATATTAATTATTATAAGTTTTATTATATCAAGTTCTCCTTTAAATATTGCTTCGCTTATAATTATATATAAAATAGTTATGTATATATTTAATAAAAATATTTCCAATATGCCGTTTAATATTTGAGTTGATATTATTTTTATTCTTTAATTAGGAGTTGCTAATAAATATACTATTATTCCTATATCAATATATTTTATAATGAGTCTGTGCACCAGAATTATTATAAAAACTAATGGTAGTACAATAAGTAGAAATGAGTATAAATAATTGATAAGGAAATCCATTAAATTAGAAGAAAAATTGTTCATTCCAAATAAAGCAAACATTTCAGACATTAGCTTTAAACTTTTTCCAAGTTTAGGATCAAACATTGATAATATGCTCATAAATATTATTAATATTTGATTTAAATTCTTTTTTTAACAAAGTAAAGTTAATCATAAATTCCTCCATTTACTTCTTAATAGTAAAAATGCATAAATAATTCTTCTAATGTCTGATTTACAGATTTAATATCTAAAATATCATAATTTGATAATTCTTTTATATCATTATACAAAACTGTTTTTACTATATAACTATTTTCATTATTATTTATTATCTATGTTTTTATATTCTATTTTTAATAGAATTCAGTATTAAATTTTACAGCATCATTTTTTGTTTTAAATACTTTATTTTTTTTACTTTTTTATAAGAAAGAATATTCCATAAGTTCAAAAAAATCTGTTATTTTATAAAAATCTGAATCTGCAACCATGTTTTCTAAATATTCAGAAACATAATCATAAATATATGCATATAAATTCTTCTTGTTATTAAAATGATGTAAAAGCAAATATTTTGATATATTGGCATTGTTGGCTATATTTTCCAATATGGCATGTTTGTATTCATGTTTTGAGAATTCATTTATGACAGCTTGTTTTTTATCTTCTGGTATATTGATATTTTTTTCATTAATTTATTGACTAACTTAGTCAGTCAATAATAAATATCGTATGTATTTATTAATATGTCAAGTTATTTAAGACGCCCCGTATTATAGATTATTTGTCAGGAATTTTCTAAAACAAATGAAATTAGGGTTTTAGTGATTTTTTGTTTTAGAATATCTCTATAATACGGGACATGAATTTATTATGAAAATAAGATATTTTACAGGTGTAAAAATTAATATTAAGAAAAAATATATTTAAAAATTTTAAATTATAGTCGATAGTCGATAGTCGATAGTCGATAGTCGATAGT
>NZ_JADF01000008.1:30497-152032 GCF_000518245.1 Brachyspira alvinipulli ATCC 51933
ATAGTCGATAGTCGATAGTCGATAGTCGATAGTCGATAGTTAGATTTATTACGCATGTTAATAGTATACTATAGTTAGTTTTTTTGTCAATATAAATATTTTGTTTGTATTTAATTTTTTAATATTATTATCACTATTTTTTCTGATGGATATAGATTAATAGATAAACTTGTTATATTTATGTTTTTATATTAGAATAGTAAAAATGCAGTTTTATATAAAAAATTGGAGCTTAAATAATGAACAATACTAAAGAAAAATTGAAAGAACTTATAAAAAAACAGTATTTAATAATAGATGGTGCCACAGGTACAGAACTTCAAAAGAAAGAAATAAAAAAAGAGTCTTGGATTATTAATGGAAATAATATAGAAGGCTGTAATGAAATACTTAATATAACCGCTCCAAATATAATGAAAGAAATACATATAGATTATTTAAATGCTAATGCTAATATAACAAAGACTAATAGTTTCGGTGCAATACCTTGGGTTTTGAGTGAATATGATATCGCAGATAAAACTTATGAACTAGCAAAAAGTGCAGCATTAATAGCCAATGAAGCAAGGGAAGAATATTTAAAAAATACTGATTCAAAAGGAGGTTTAAATAGAGATATATTTATTGCTGGAAGTTTAGGTCCTGGGGTAAAACTTCCAAGTTTGGGTCAAATTAGTTTTGATGAAATGTATAATGGGTATACAGAAGCTGCAAAAGGTTTAATAGATGGAGGAGTTGACATAATACTTCTTGAAACTGCTCAGGATGTTTTGCAATTAAAGGCAGCAATATTAGCCGTTAATGATACATCTAAAAAATTAAATAAAGAAATTCCAATAATGGTTTCTGTAACTATAGAAAAAGAAGGTACAATGCTTTTAGGTACAGATATAAAAACTGCCTATACAATACTTTCTAATTTAGATATATTTTCTATAGGTATGAATTGCGGTACAGGACCTGATATGGCAATGCGTCATATAAAAAAACTTTCAGAAATATCATGCCTTCCAATATCAATACATAGTAATGCTGGACTTCCAGAAAATAGAGGCGGAAAAGCATATTACAGTATGACGCCTGAAGAATTTGCTAATATTAATAGTGAGTTTTTTAATTTAGATGGACTTGCTTTTATAGGAGGATGCTGCGGCACTACCCCTCTTCATATAGAGGCGTTATCAAAAAAAGTTAAAGGAGTTATGCCTAAAAAAACTGCATTAGAAAAACCAAGACCTTATATAGCAAGTCTTTTTAATGTAGTTAGCATTAAACAAGAACCTGCCCCTTTAATGATCGGTGAAAGAAGTAATGCTACAGGAAGTAAGATATTTAGAGAGCTTATGATTGCTGGCGATATGGATGGCATGCTTGATGTTGGTATAAAACAGGTAAAAGCAGGAAGTCATGCGATAGATGTTAATGCTGCTTGGGCTGGACGTGATGAAATAGAAGATATTACAAAAATTATTGCTGCTTATGTTAAGCAAATTTCTTTACCTTTAGTTATTGATGCTATAAAACCAAATGTTATAGAGGCAGCTTTAAAAATATACGGAGGAAAACCAGTAATAAATTCTGCTAATATGGAACAAGGAGAAGAAAAATTCGATGCTATATGTTCTTTAGCTAAAAAATATGGTGCTTCTGTAATGCTTTTAACAATAGATGAAAAATCAATGGCATTAACTTGCGAAGATAAATTAAGAATGGCTGAAAGAATGTATGAAAGAGCTGTGAATACTCATAAAATACTTCCGCATGATATAATATTCGACCCTCTTACATTTACACTTGCAAGCGGAGATGAAAATAGTTTTATGGCAGGTGTTGAAACTTTAAATGCTATAAAAGAACTATCAAAAAGATATCCTGAAGCCTCTATAAGTTTAGGTGTATCAAATATATCTTTCGGACTTAAAGAAGAAGCAAGAAAAATAATGAATTCTGTATTCTTATATGAAGCTATTAACCATGGTCTTACTACTGCTATTGTTAATGTAGCTCAGATACTTCCTCTTTCAAAGATAGATGAAAAAGAAATAGAGTTAGCAAGAGAATTAATATATAACAAAAACAATACTAAAGAACCTCTTATAAATTATATAAATCATTTCTCTGACAAGAAAGAAAAAAAAGAATTAAGTAATGAAGAAAATATTAAAAAGCCTATAAGAGAAGCTATAAGGGATGCTATGATTGATGGCGAGTGGAAAGATATGCAAAAACTTCTAAATGAGGTAAAAGAAAATAGTGAAGAATTCGGCGGAGAAAAGAAATTTGCACAGGCTATAATTGATGAAATACTTCTTCCAACAATGGCGGATATTGGAGTGAAATTTGGAGAAGGTACAATACAGCTTCCTTTTGTTTTAGGTTCTGCTGAAGTAATGAAAAAGAGCGTTGATTTTTTATCTGAATTTTTAGAGAAAAAGAAACAGGAAAAAACTGCTAAAATAATACTTGGTACAGTTGCTGGCGATGTACATGATGTTGGTAAGAATTTAGTTGAAATTATAATAAAAAATAACGGATTTGAAACGGTTAATATTGGTACTAAAGTGCCTATAGAAAAATTTTTAGAAGCATATCATGAACATAATGCAGACTGTATAGGAATGTCAGGACTTTTGGTAAAGTCTACTGAGGTTATGAAAGAAAATCTAGCTTATATTAGAGATAAAGGATTAAAGATACCTATTCTTTTGGGAGGAGCTGCTTTAACAAAAGAATTTGTAGAAAATGATTGTAAAAAAGTTTATGGAGATAGTGGTAAAATTTTTTACTGTAAAGACGGATTCGATGATATTTTAGCAATAAAAGAAATAATAGCTGATAGAGATAAAGAAAAATAATAATTCTTATTAGCTAAACAAATTGCAGACTTATGCAAGCGAATAGTCACACTTATGCGTAACGTATCAATAAATAAAAGCTAGAACGAGATTTTAAGTAAATTTGTTTGCTTGAAACTATTTGGAGAGAATAACAATAATTAAAAAAGTGAACCGACCAAGTAGGTAGCAGCTAGTGAGTTTATTAGATAGCTTATTTTAGCCTGAAGCAACATAATAATAAAGGAATGAATATGCCGGAGATAAATCATAAAAATCATGAACATTATATAAATAAACCTCCATTCTATGGAAGGAAAGTTTTTGAGTTTAATAAGCAAATAGAAAAAGAAGCTTTTGATATGATTGACAAGGTTAGACTTTTCAGAGTTGGATTTGGTTATTCTACAAAGAATCAAGATATGGAAAAATATAATGAAATGATTAAAACTAAAGTTGAGCCTAAATACGAAGAAATGAAAAATAATATTATAGAAAATAATTTAATGGAACCTGTAATGATTTACGGATTTTATAAAACTATTACAGAAAATGATAAATTATATATATATGATGTTGATTTTAATACCAATGAATTAAAAGATGAAAAAATAGAACTTCCTTTAGAGCGTATGGAAAATGAACCTTATAATTCTATAGCTGATTTTTTTGATAAAGAAGAAGATACTATAGGCTTCACTCTTGTAAGTCTTGGAGTAAAATTTGCTGACTTTTTGAAAACTTTATATGATAATGATGATTATAAAGATTATTATTTCTATAATGCCATAGGAATACATATTATAGAAAATTATGTTGATATACTTCAAAGTCATATGGATAATTTACTAAAATTAAAAAATAATGGTAAAAGAAAGCATGTTGGATGCAGATATTCTTTTGGTTATAAAGCGCTTAAAAATATGTATGGAAATAGAATCATATTTGACAAATTAAAACCTGAAGAATTTAATGTTACGCTTACAGAAAGCTATATGATGTATCCTGAACTTAGTACTTGTGCGATAGTTTCATTCTGTGAGGATGCATATTATTTTGCCAATTAATTTATATTTTTTAATAAATTAACAACAAAGTCATAATTGTTCATACTCATTATATGCATCTTTTTATGAACTTTGATCATATCATTAAATAGATTAATAGATAATTCTTCGGCAATCTTTTTTTCTTCTTCTGGAGATTTATCGCTAGCCTCTTTTAATTTATTAAGCCATGTTTCCGGTATATAAGCTCCTGGTAATTTATAGTATATGAAATAAGCTGTTTTATAAGTTAGTATTGGGAAAAATCCTGGTATTAACATAGGTTTTTCTTTTAATGGAAGCTCATCTATCCATTTTAATAAAATCTCTAATCTTTCAACTTCATATATAGGCTGAGTAAATATAGCTTTAACTCCTGAATTTGCTTTTTTGGCTAGTCTTACTTTTAAACTTTCATTATTTTTTGCATAACTATTAATAACACAAAACGGATATATAGGTTTCAATGGTTCTTTAAAAGTGAAATCTCCTAAACTTTTTGAATTATTTAAATTATTAATTATTTTTATCAATAGTTCTGAATTTCCTTCAAATACACCTTTTGCTTGTTTTTGATTTCCATTGGCAACAGCATCTCCTGTAACAGCAAGCACCATTCTTATATCAAAATAATTTGCTCCTATTAAATCATTTTGTATAGCTATTGAATTTTTATCTCTCATAGTTTGTGTTGTTATAAAAGGTTTTACATTATTCAATCTTTGCTGTAGTTGCAATGCTGCAAGTATTGATGATATTTTTAAATTTGCAAATGGAGAATCAGTTACAACAAAAGCATTAATATATTCATCGATTTTTGATTGATTTATTTTGTCTTCAATATATCCTAAATCATATTTTGCCTGAGGAGATATTTCTAATGTAAAAGTATATTCATCTTTATTTAATAAAGTAGAAATAAAATTTTCTATGCTGTTATTCATTATTTTACCCGTATATTATTATGTTTACTTATATCGTACTAGAAAAATAAAAAAAGTCAAATAAAAAATAATATTGAAGTTATATAAAAAAGTTATATACTTTATATATCGCTTGGAATATATTTTTATTGATTGGTGTTTGATATGGGAGATGAAATAATTAATAATGATTCTAAAAGACAAGAATTGAAATATAAAGAATTAACAGAAAAACCAGTAGAGAAACTTGTAGCTAAAATGGCAGTTCCAACAATAATAAGTATGCTTACAACTTCATTTTATAATATGGCAGATACTTTTTTTGTGAGTAAAATAAATACTCAATCAACAGCAGCTGTAGGTATAGTATTTTCTATGATGGCAATAATACAGGCTGTAGGATTTTTCTTTGGACATGGTTCCGGAACATATATTTCTATAAAATTAGGTTCTAAGGATACTTCGGAAGCATCTAAAATGGCGGCCACAGGTTTTGTATCATCTATTATGATGGGTTTTCTTATACTAGTATTTGGGATAATATTTATAAAACCTCTTGCTTATATTCTAGGTTCAACGGAAACTATATTGCCCTATTCTATAGAGTATATGAAATATATTTTAATTGGGGCCCCGTATATGACAGCATCTTTAGTATTAAATAATCAATTGAGACTGCAGGGTAATGCTATTTTTGCTATGGTTGGACTTATAACAGGAGCCATAACCAATATAATATTAGATCCTATACTTATATTCACTTTTTCAATGGGTATAAAAGGAGCCGCAATAGGAACTATAATAAGCCAATTTATAGGTTTTTGCATACTTTTAGTTGGTACTAATGTTTGGGGTACTCTTCCTATAAAAATAAAAGATTTCTCCCCTAGTTTTCAAAAATATAAAGCTATTATAGCAGGAGGTCTTCCAAGTCTTTGCAGGCAGGGAATTGCAAGTGTATCAACTATGCTTTTAAATATAGCTGCCGGACCTTTTGGAGATGCTGCTATTGCGGCAATATCAATAGTTAACAGAGTTGCTATGTTTACAAATTCTGCTGTTATAGGTTTTGGTCAGGGATTTCAACCTGTATGTGGTTTTAATTATGGTGCTAAAAAGTATGATAGAGTAATTAGAGCATATTATTTCTGTATAAGAATATCAACGATTATACTTTTGATATTTTCTACTATCATATTTATAAATGCTTTTAACATATCTATGTCTTTTAATGAAAAAGATCCTGTACTTGTAGATATAGCAGAAAGAGCATTAAGATATCAAGCATTAACTATTCCATTATGGGGAGTGATAACATTATCAAGTATGATACTTCAAACAACAAGAAAAACATTTAGAGCTTCTTTACTTGCTATATCTAAACAAGGGTTGTTTTTAATCCCTGTAATATTTTTACTTCCTAAATTTTTTGGATTAACTGGCATAGAAACTGCACAGCCTGTTGCAGATATTCTTACTTTTTTGCTATCAATACCTCTTGGATATAGCATAATAAAAGAAATGAAATCAGACACTAAAAACTATATTAAATAGTTTAACATAATATATTATAAATTGTTATATTTATTGATATAGTTTGTTTTTTATTTAGGTCAATACTTTAAATTAATGCTTGAACTTTAATATTATAAGTATATAATAGAGAAATATGGAAATAAAAGATTCTACAAGAAGTGCTTTGATTAGAAAAGGAAATGAGCTTTTTAATCAAAAAGATATAGATGGAGCTTACCGTTGTTATTTGACAGCTTCATATTTTGGAGGTATCGAAAAGATAGCTGACTATTATAATTTTGAAAAGAAAAATGTTATAAAAGCCATGCAATTATATAAATTTATTCTAAAAGAAGACTCAAACTTAGGAGGTAATGTAAGAGCTAAACAAAAATTAGATAAATTATCAGAATCTGTAGTTAAAGTTTTGAGGAAGTGGCTAAAAGAAGATGAAACTTTTGAAGAAAAGAAGAGTGATAAATTAGAATTAGACAGTAAAAATGCGATACTTCCTGTTAATTATGAAAAAAATAGTTTAGAGGATATTTTAAAGGCAAAAGATAAAATAGAAGAAAAAACTGAAGAATATTATAAGGCACCCAATATTAAAAAACCTGTTTTTGAACAAATATACAAAAATAAACAAAATAAAAAATAAAAACTATTAAACACAAAATTAGGAGTTCTCTTTATGGAAAAAAATGTAGTAGAAATTGAAAATGCTCTCGCTTCATTATCATCAAAATTTTCAAAAAATGATACTTTGGTTATTATATTGGCTGCTGGTCATGGTAAAAGAATAAGAAGTTCCACTTCAAAGATGCTCCATACTATTTGGGGAGTACCTAGTATAGAAAGAGTTAGACTTGCAGTTAGAAATGGTATGCCTAAAAGTAATATTACTATAGTTGTTGGAATAAAAGCCTTAGATGTTGCAAATGCAGTTGGAAAACAAGCAAATACAAATTTTGCTTATCAGGAAGAGCAAAGAGGTACAGGACATGCTGTTAAAGTTGGGCTTGAAAAGAGTGATTTAAAAAATATTAAATATTGTTATGTAATATATGCTGATATGGGACTTATAGATTCTGAAACTATGAAAGAATTTCATGAAGAGTTTATTAAATCAAAAACTGATATGATAGTTATGACTGCTTTGTATGACGGACCTAAAGGAAGCAATTATTATGGAAGGATACTTAGAAGCAGAGGATTAACTTATGATCGTAAAGTAAGTAAATATAAGCAAAAATCTCAAGGCAATGTATTGGGAGTTATAGAATATAAAGATATACTTGCTATGAAAGATGATGAGAAATTATATAAAACTTATAAAGATGAGAAGTTCTCTTATGAAAAAGATGAACTTTTAGATAATTTTAATGAATATGTGGCAGGTATATATGGTTTCAAAATGAAGCCTTTAGAAGAGTTGATACAAACATTACAGGCAAATAATGCCCAAAATGAATTATATTTAACTGATTTAATAGAAATTTTCTTTAATAATAATTTATCAATTTCTACATATATGCCTAAAGACAGCAGAGTTGTTTTAGGATTTAATGATAAAACAGTTCTTAAAGAAATGGAATCTATTGCTAGATCTAATGTTTATGATAAATTGAAGAATATTATTACTATATATGATGGAGAAGATTTCTTTATAGATGACAGTGTTGTTGATCAAATATTAGAAATAGATAAAGATGAAAAACCATTAGATATATATGTTGGAAAAGGTGCATATATTGGTAAAGGTGTAAAAATAAATTATGGTGTTACTATATCGCATGGAGCTAAGTTAGAAGGAAATGTTTATCTTGGAGAGCATACCTATATAGGAGATAATGCACTTCTTTCATGTTTAGATAATCAAAAGCTTATAATTGATGATAATGTTCAAATATATTCTGGAAATCAGATTAAAGGAAATGTGTATATAGGTAAGAATACAATACTAGAAAGAGGCGTAAATGTTACAGGAAGTGATAATCACCCTGTAAATATAGGAAGTAATGTACTTATTAAAGGTGTTAGTTATTTATATGGTTCTATAGTTGATGATAATGCATATATAGAGCATTGTATATTCTATTATTCGCATATAAAGGCATTGCTTGATGATAAAGGAAATGTAATTAAATGCAGATTTATAAGACCTAAAGAGGAAGGTTTAGAATCTGTAAGTAAAATAGATGATGGTAAAAAAGCTAAGAAAAAATAGTATATTATTGATAATAGCAGTATTAATTATTTTTTTATGTGCTAGTTTAACTGCTCAGTATCAAAAAGATTTAAGAAACGATGCTCCTCCTATTACAGAGCATTATATTAGAATGAGCGGAGTTGAAACGCTTTTAACATGGTCTATTGCTTCTTTAAGGGAAGATCCTTATATTACTGATTTATATGTTGATGCTAAAAATAGCATACACTTTGCATATTATGATAACATATTAAATACTGCTGTTTATGTTACAGGAAAAGATGGAAAATTCAGCAGAACTTTGCTTGATGATAATAGAGATATAGGCGGATTTATTAGCCTAGCAACCAATGAGAATAATATTCATACAGCATATAACAGAGGTAATAGATTATTATACGCTAATAATAATGGCGGTTCTTTTAATAATTATGCTATGGATTTAACAGAAAATAAAAAAATAATAGATTTGAAATTGGTTATATCAGCATTCTATTATCCTACATTATTTTTTATAAATAGTAAAGGAGTTTTATCTGTATCAAGATTCTACAGAGATAATTTTTTTACTGATTTTGTATATACAAATAATATAGTTGATAGTGTTTATCCTGTAGCAGAAAAAGATGGATATGCTTTATTTATACGAGATTATCAAACAGGAAATATATTTTATGGTTCAAGGAAAACTAATACAGCCTTTAGATTCTTTGATGATAAAGCAATAGTAACTAATTCTGATATTTATAGTGTAATTCATGAAGAGCATAATAGATTTAATGTACTTTATACAACAAAAGATAATAAAAATACAATACGTTATATGAGATTCTATCATGGAAGTTTTAGTAATGGTATTCTAGTAGAAGATGATAAAAATATTATTTCTTTAGATGCCAAATTAAATTATGGTTTTGAGGTAACTGCTTTATATCTTAAAGAGGATGGAAATAAAAGTTTATTTATGGATGGCAGAATAATAGATTTATCGGTATTAGGAACTAGTAAAGGGAATGTAAAAGTTGCTGCGGCACAGTATCCTTATTTTTATCTTTTATATTATAATGATATATTTCAAGAATTGAGGGTAACTAAGATAAATATAAGTGATGTTGAAAAATTAAAATAAACCGATAATTTATTTGACGTTTTTATATTTAAAATGTTTAATTAAATAATTGTAAAAAATAGGATGTTTTTATGAGTGATGAACAACCAAAAGTGTCTTTTATAGAAAAAAATCCAAGAACATGTCCGGTATGCAAAGGAGAATTTTATCATGAGATGCTTCTTAGTGGCGGCGGAAGATTAATAGCAGGAAAATTAAGAGATGATTTAAGAAGGACTTATGAAAAGAGTAAGAGATATGGAACAGTATATCCATTAATATATGTGGTTGTAGTTTGTCCAAATTGCTTATATGCCGCTTTTCAGGAAGATTTTCAATTGATAGATCCTAAGAAAAAAAATATAGCATCTGATTCAGCTGCTCAAAGAGCTAGATATATGAAAGAGTTTTTTGGAGATGATGTAGATTTTACAAGAAATAGAACATTATTAGAGGGTGCGGCAAGTTATTTTTTAGCATTGGATGGTTATCATTATCATGGTAAGGATACAGCCCCTACTTTAAAAAAGGCATTATGTTCTTTAAGATTAAGCTGGACATTAGAAGATTTAGCTACAGCTTATCCTAATGAAAATTATGATAGACTTATACCATTTTTCCAATATAAAGCAAGTGAGTTATATTCTGCTTCTATAGAATGTATGCAAAATGGAAAAGAGAATTTTGAGAAATTAAAGTCTTTCGGACCTGATATAGATAATAATTTTGGCTATGAAGGTATGCTTTATATGGGGGCATTGCTTGGTATGGATGCTTCTAAATTTATACCGGATCCTAAAGTTAAAGCAGAAACTTTAGTTCAAGCTAAAAGAAAGATAAGTAAAGTATTCGGTTCTGGTAAAACAAGCAAATCTAAACCATCAGCATTGCTTGAAAAAATAAAAGAATTGCATAATAATATAACTGAAGAATTGAATCATCTTAATGAAGAATATGGTATAGATGTGAGTTAATGAAGAAGTTAAATCTGTATTTATTAAAAGAGTTCCTTTCTTTTTTCTTTGGATCATTATTTTTATTTGTTATTTTAGTTACAATAGCAGAAATAAGTGCAAGATTATCTCATTATACTCAGCATATAGAGTTGATGAAATATTTTATTACTTATCACACCTTTAGAATACCGCATAATATATATTATATTTTCCCTGTAGCATTGATGTTTTCTTCCACATATGTGTTAGGAACTTTTGTAAAAAATAAAGAAATGATTGCAGTAGAAAATTCGGGTATAAGTTTATTTCAATTTTCAAGCCCAATATTTGTAATAGTTATTTTTCTATGTTTATTTCTTGTATTTTTTTGGCAATTTGTGGCAGCCCCATTTAATAAAAAAGCTTTTATAGCCAATGATACAATAAATGGTTATGGACAGGCTACTGAAAGTGGACCTTGGCAATTGTTTGGAGGAAATAATTATATTTATTTTATAGATACTTATTTTTATGAAGAACAATATATGACAAATACAATAGTATTAAAATTGAATGATGATGGTTCTATAAAAATGAGAATATCAAGTCCTTATATTCAATGGAATAATAATGATAGAAAATGGTATGTATCCAGCGGTATATTAACTACATTTAGTGATAGTAAAGAAATAACTGTTCAAGAGATAACAAATTATAAATTGGACGTTTTAGAAAGGCCGGAACATTTTTACGGACGTCCTTTATTAGATTCTATGAGTCTAACTGAGGAAGTACGTATTATAAGATTACAAAAAGAAGTAAATATGAATACATCAAAATTAGAAACGGATTTGCATTATAGAATATCATACTGTTTTTCTGGATTTATTATAGTTTTATTAGCGTCTTTGTTTTCTAAATTTTCTACACAAAGTGTATTAGTTGTAAGTTTGGTATTAGTTATATTAGTTGCATTATTCTATTATTCTATTGTTATGATATTCAGATCTATGGGTGAAGCAGGAAATATGAATGCTTTTATTGCTGCTTGGATGCCTAATATAATATTTGGTATACTATGTATATTGGCTTTTAAGAAATTCCATTAATATTATCAATGCGTTTTTCCATTATAATAGCGTCAAATTGATTGTTATAATATTTGTTTCTAATTGATATTTTTTTAAAACCATTTTTTATATAGAAGTTTTTAGCAACAGTATTATTTTCATGCAAATCTAACTTTATGCTATTAATATTATTTTTTGCAGCGTCATCAAATAAATATGATAATAATTGTTTTCCGTATCCTTTATTATTAGGATATGAAGCTATAAATATTATATCTATTTCAGGAGATAATAAAAAATATATCAGAAATCCAACAATTTGTTCTTGAACTTTGATTATAATGACATTATGGAATTTATCTTCTATATAATGTTTTATATAATCTTTAGATAAAATTGTATATTCACTTTTAGAAGCTATAGAATAAATAGAATCTATTATATCGCTATTATAACTATTGATGATTTCTATATTTTTCATAATTGAAAATGTTAAAAATAAAAATGAATAAGAAAGATAAACTTCCCTATTCATTTTTTTATATATTATAATTTGCTGTTTATTGCAGCAAATAATTCCTGTTTTTTATTTTTTATAAAATCTACTATTTCTTCAACTTTTACTTCTATACTCTCAGATGAATTTCTTAGTTTAAATTCTACTACACCTCTTTGAAGAGATTTTTTTCCAACCATTATTCTCATAGGTATTCCTATTAAATCACAGTCATTAAGTTTTACTCCAAGTCTCTCTTCTCTATCATCAAAAATAGTTTCAATTCCAAGACTATTAAGAGACTTATATATTTCTTCAGCTTTTTTGAATGAGTCTTCAGTTTTTTTATCAATAGCAACTACAATAGCTTCATAAGGAGCTACACTTATAGGAAATATAATTCCTTTATCATCATAGTTTTGTTCTATAACAGAAGCAAAAGCCCTAGTAACTCCGATACCATAGCATCCCATTATAGGTATTATTTCTTTATTATTTTCATCTAAAACCTTAAAATTAAATGCTTCAGTATACTTATCTCCAAGTTTAAAAATATGTCCTAATTCTAATCCTTTCTTTTGATAAAGAACTTCACCGCATTCAGGACATCTATCCCCTTCTTTTGCTGCTCTAAAATCTCCCCAAACATCAATATTAAAATCTCTGTTTATATTAACATTTTTTATATGCGTATCATCTTTATTTCCACCTACTATAGCATCTGATACAGATTTTATTGTATGATCAGCAAAAATTCTAATTTTCTTTTTTAATCCTATTGGAGAAGCAAAACCTACTCTAGCTCCTGTAACTTCTTTTACAATATTTTCATCAGCAAGTTCTATTTCTAGTCCGCCTAAAGCATTGCATAGTTTAGTTTCATTAATTTCTAAATCACCTCTAATTACAACAAGTATAACTTCTCCCTCTTCTGTTTTGTATATTATACTTTTTATGAAATGATCGGCAGTTGTATTGAAAAACTTTTCCAAATCATTAATAGTTCTTATATCTGGAGTATGTATTTCTTCTAATGGTTTATCTGTGTATGTATTTGCAGGTTCTTCATTTTTTACATTTGCCTTTTCTACATTCGCTCTATAACTGCATTTAGAACAGAAAATTATTGTTTCCTCACCTACTTCGCTTAAAACCATAAACTCTTCACTGCCTTCTCCGCCCATGGCACCGCTGTCTGCTTTTACGCTTACAGTATCAAGTCCCATTCTTTTAAAGATTTTTGTATATACTCTGCTCATATCATTATAAGTTTTATCTAAACATTCTTTTGTTATGTGAAATGAATAAGCATCTTTCATTATAAACTCTTTTGAGCGTATAACTCCGAATCTTGGACGTATTTCATCTCTAAATTTTGTATGTATTTGATATAAAGTAAGCGGAAAATCTTTATATGATTGTATCTCATTTTGTGCTGTTATGGTGAAAGCCTCTTCATGTGTAGGTCCCATAGCCATATCAACATTATTTCTGTCTTTTAATCTGAATAGTTCTTTTTTAAATCTTTCCCATCTTCCTGACGGAGTTAATAATTCTTTTGAAACAAGTATCGGCATTATGCATTCATTTGAATCTATAGCATCCATTTCTTCACGTATTATATTTGATATTTTATTTAATACTCTAACACCAAGCGGCAAGTATGAATAAAGTCCATTAGATATTTTTCTTGCAAGTCCTGCTCTCAACATTAATTTATTTGAAGCTATTATAGCATCGCTAGGTGCTTCTTTTAATGTTGGAATAAACATTTTTGATAAACGCATAATATTTCCTTATAAAGATTTAAAATTTTATATAAATGATATACTATAAAAGTAAAATTATCAACTATATAAAAAAGACTTACTATATTTATTTTATATAGTAAGTCTTTTTTGTAATAATTAATTAAAAAGTATATAGTTCTACAAATGAAGGATATTCTTTAGAACTTATAATTGTTTGTTCAGCATTTATAAATTCTGTATCTTCAAAGATATTGTTTCCTGTATTTTGATTTGGGAATATATAATTTTTAGCTCCTGACATTACCTGCAATCTTAGTTTTGTTCCTTTTAAGAAAGTATTTGCTATTTTCGTGGTTACTATTTCGTATTTATATATTTTTCCAGGTTCTAAGAGAGATATTTTATCTACACCTTCTCTGAATTTTGCTCTTATGAAACCGTCACATAATCTCATAGATCTTCCTTTAGAATCTACTTCTGTTAATCTAACGACGAAATCTGTATCTTTAGCAGAACTTTTTGCATAAAATGTTATTTTAGCACTTCCAACTATTGTGGTTTCTTTTTCAAACTCTTCTGTTGTAAATATTATAACATCATCTCTTTTTTCTATTTCCTGATAATCTGCAGGAACACATATTTCATTTTGGGATATATCTATTAAATGTTCCGGAGCATCTTTAGGATTGAATATATATTTTTCTTCAACGTCAGTTTCAGGTACATTTAATGATAATTTGTTATTTGCTGATAGATAATAGTTTACAGGTTTTGAATATTCAGGATACCATTTATTTGCTTGTTTCCATTCATTTTTACCAACAGCATAATATTCAACATTAGGTCTATTTTCTATATCATTATTAATATTTTTTAGTTTCTTATCGAACCATTTTAAAAATATTAAATCTATATCATATCTTAATGCATTTGTTCCTAATTGCAAAGAATTTATATTTCTTGTAGAATTACCATCATGCATCCAAGCACCTAATATTATTTTTTTATCGCTGTCATTTTTATATTTACTTACTACATCAATAGCTAAACTTGTAGCATCTCCATTGTCATCATACCATCCGGATACTATTAATGCAGGAGTTTTTATATTATCTCTTTTTTCATACCAGTTACAATGAGCCCAAAATTCATCATATACTTCATGACTGCACCATTTATCCCAAAAACCTATATTATGTCCTAATGCTTTAATAGGTATGTCTTTAATAGGTCTTATATTTATTACTTCATCCCAATCCGTTCTTTGCATATTGTTTTTATCATGAACTTTATCTTTAACAGAAAAAGCCCAAGCTAATACTCCGGATGAAAAGGTACCATTTTTTCTAGGTAAATCTACAAATGGGTTTCCTGATGTAACTATACTTATTAATGCTTTTAAATGTTCATTGCCGCTTCCTGCAGCTGACCATTGTACACATCCCAAATATGAGCCGCCTATCATACCAACTGAACCATTACACCATTGTTCATTAGCTATAAAATTGATAGTATCATCACCGTCATCAACTTCATGATATTTTGGTATCCATTCTCCGTCAGAATCCCCTCTTCCTCTTACATCCTGAACGCATACTGCATATCCTCTTAAAACATATCTATAATAAGTTTCTATTTTATTTAATCTGTTATAAGGAGTTCTAACGAGTATAGTAGGTACTTTTTCTTTTACATTTGGAATTAAAACCTCTGTTGCAAGTTTTACTCCATCTCTCATTGGTATATAAACTGTTTTTTGCTCTTTTATACTGTTTAGTTTTTCATTAGGAATTTGTTTTTTCCATTCTTTTATAAAAGTATTATCTTCATAACCTTCTTCTATAAAAATAGAATTACTATCCCTAGATGCTATTATGAAACCTTTTACAGAATTTTCTGCAACAATTATATCAAGAGGATTTTTACCGCTCATAGCTGCATATATATTATTAAAGTCTGAATGTTTTTTATATAATATATTATTAATATTTATCTCATCTTTAGAAAAATCATTATCTTTAATATTCAAAATTTTATCAGCTAATTCCAAATCCATATAATATAGAAATATATATCTTTTTATGTCTTCTTTGTTTATTTCTCTTTTTTCTTTGAAAGATAAATTAAAAAAATCCAGCTCTTCTAAATATTTAAATGAATTATCAAAATGAAATTTAGATATTAATATGCCGGATTGATATAAATTAAATATTCTCATAATAATATTCTCCAGAATTTATATTAGTATTTAAATATAAATTTAATTAAATATGCCATGCCTATTCCAACGTAATTTCCTACAGCTCCGCCTAAAACACCAAGTATAACAGCTACACTTATTAAGCTTTCCCATCCAGCAGAAGCCGCCAATACTGTTGAGCTTGAAGATGAACCTATAGCTGATTGCACAGCAACTAATACATATTGATATTTTATTTTGAACAGTCTGCATAATATAGCATGTACTGTTAAAGTTATAAACATTACTGAAGCACAGAATAAACTTGATAATATAGCAGATTTTAAGAATTCCATTATATTTATTGTTAAACCTATTCTAGCTAAAAAGAATAATGATAAAAATAAACCTATATCCATAGTACCTTTTAAATCCTGTACTTTTTTAAATTGTGCAACAATTATAGATATAGTAGTTAATATAATAATTTTCATTGTGCTTTGTAATGAACTTGGAAATAAACCGGATATAAATCCGCTAGCAGCAACTATACAATACCCTAAAGTTAATATCCATGCTATATCATGTATACTCCATTCTTTTGGTTTTAAGAATGTGCTTCCGCCTTTTAAAAGCAATTCATCTTCTTCAAGTCTGTATGGCCATATTTTTTCAAACCATTTAAATCTTCTAAGATTTGAAGCTAAATACATTACTAAAACTATATAAAATGGATAAGCAGCATAGTCAGCAGCATTTGCAGCGGCTATTAAATCTTCAGATGCATTCAATCCAACAGCTATAGCATTTAAATTTGGACTTCCTCCTGTATATGTACCAACTAACATACCAGCTAATTTCCAACCTTCTGGAATTATAGGTACAAATATAAATGATAAAGCAAATACAACTACACATACAGTAATTACTGCTAATGCCATAGCCACAAGAGGTTCTTTAGATAATTTTATTAAACCTTTTAAATCAACGTTTAACAACATAACAGCAATACCTAACATGATTACTTCTCCAGATATATATGAATATACCGGTGAAGAAAAAGGCATAACACGTATATTTGATAATAATAAACCTGCTAATATACATATTAATGCCGGTCCTAAAGATTTAAAAAATCTGAATTTAATTAGATATAAACTCATTGTGGCAATTAAGATTATACCTGCGGTAACACCTGGGACAGATGTTATTAGAGATGTTTTTTCCATTACTTTCCCCCAAATTATTAAAATTAAAATTCTATATCTAAACCAAGTCCTGGTTTATCTAAAAGTGTTATAAGACCATTTTCTGCTGTAAAACCTCCGCTTACAAATGGCAATTCTTTTGTTAGAACATATCCGTCTAAATCAGCATCTAATATATTTGCTTTGCTTGCAGCAAAATGAGCACCAGCTGTTATTGCTACTCTGCTTTCAACCATACATCCAACCATACAATGTATGCCTGCAGCTTCGCATACAGCATTTATTTTTTCTGCTTTAAATATTCCTGAAGATTTTGTAAGTTTTATATTAACTTTATCACAAGCTCCTGCTCTGATAAATTTCATTGCATCATGATGATCTTTTACAGATTCATCAGCAACTATTTCCATAGATGTTTTTTTTCTTACTTCTGCCATATTATTTATATCCCAGTATGGAACCGGTTGCTCTATACCGTGAACATCATATTTCAATAGTTCATTGAAAACATTAACAGCTTCTGCAACTGTATAACCTTGATTGGCATCTGCTTTGATGATGATATCATTTCCAACGGCTTCTCTTATCATTTTTATAGTTTCTATATCTTTTTTTGGTTCAAGTCCTATTTTTACTTTTAATATTCTGAAACCTGCTTTTACATATTTAATAGCTGATTCAACCATTTCTTCTTTCTTATTTATAGACAATGTTACATCTGATTCTATTTGATTTGAGAAACCTCCTAGAACTTTGTATAATGGCTGATTCATTAATTTGCCTTTTATATCGTATAATGCTATATCAATACCTGCTTTTGCTCCATTATTTCCAACTATAAATTTATCCATAGTTCTATGTATTCTTTCAATATCTAAAGGGTTTTCACCTTTTATTTTATTTTCAATTTCTTTTATTATGATTTCTATAGAATCAGGTGATTCTCCAACTATATGTCTAGTTGGTACACTTTCACCGTATCCAATTATTCCTTCATCTGTTTCTATCTTTACTAATATAGTAGGCTGACTAGTTCTTGATAAAGCAGCTGTTACAAATGGTTCTTTTAATTCCAATTCTACTTTTTTAGTTTTAATGGATGTTATTTTCATGATACTGATCCTTATATTGAATTATAATTTTCATACAACAAATTCTACCATTATAAATATTTTTTATTATTTTTCAATATGTAGAAATTATATTGTGACAATAAATTAATATAATATTTAAATATTATTAATTATCCAAGCTGTTTCTTTTCTTATTTCGCTATCCATATTAATAATATTATCTATAGTTAATGGAATATTGATATTTCTATCACATATTTTTGATACTATATCAAATATATTTGTGAATTTTATTCTTTTTTCTAAAAATGAATAGACACATATTTCATTAGCGGCATTCAATACACAAGGATAAAGTCCTCCTTTCATACCGCATTCATATGCTAATCTAAGCATTATGAATTTATCTAAATCCATTTTGTAGAAATTTATTTCAGGATGTTCATATAATTTTAATTTTTCAAAAGGAGTACTTCTAATTTCTGGATAAGTTAAAGCATGCTGTATAGGAAGACGCATGTCATTTTTACCAATCTGTGCATAAATCTCTCCGTCATTCATTTCAATCATAGAGTGTATTAAACTTTGAGGGTGAATTATCGTTTCTATTTTATCATAATCCAAATTAAATAAATGATGTGCTTCTATAACTTCAAAGCCTTTATTCATCATAGTTGCACTATCTATTGTTATTTTGCTTCCCATAGACCAAGTAGGATGTTTCAATGCCATTTCTACTGTAACATTTTTTAATTCTTCTTTAGGTGTTCTAAAAAATGGTCCTCCTGATGCTGTTATTATAACTTTATGTAATGAAGTTTTTGGAAAATGCCTTAGCATTTGAAATATTGCAGAATGTTCACTATCTATAGGTATTAAGCTCGCATTATGTTCTTTTAATAATTGATTTATTATATCTCCGCCTACAACTAATGTCTCCTTATTTGCTAATGCGATGGTTTTTCCTTTTTTTATTGCCTCTATTGTAGGTAGAAATCCCGCATAACCCGTAAGGGCATTAACTAATATATCAAAGTCTGTATGCTTTACAAAATCTGCAATAGTTCCTTCATAAATATTTATATCTTTAGCGCAATCATAGTCTTTAAAAATATTCTCTGCATTCTTATCAGATATATTAACAATTCTAGGTTTGAACTCTGTACATAAAGTATTTAGTATATCTATTTTGCTATTTGTTGACATACCAACAATTTCAAAGTCATTATTAAACTCTCTTACAACAGAGCATGTATTTGTGCCTATAGAACCTGTAGCACCTAATAGAAGAATTCTTTTTTTCATGTTACAACTCAATAAAAAAATATTTGCTAAATGATAGATTTATTTTTAAATTATTTCAACATAAAAAATAATTATGGTTTATATAAATTTCAATAAATATAAATTTCACTAATTGCAATATTTATTAATTATTGTTATAATTTTTACGATAATTGATAGCTTAAGGGAACTCATGGTCAACAGTCAACAGTCAACAGTCAACAGTCAACAGTCAACAGTCAACAGTCAACAGTCAACAGTCAACAGTCCATAACTTTTATATTTTACTATATAGAAAAAACATATCATTTGTTTATCAAAAAAATCATAAACTCAAAGAATCTAATTTCTTGGGAGTATTATGATGTTTTTTGATATTCTCTATAATATTACAATATACCCAATAGAATTTATTATAGAAACATTGTTTTATTTATTTAATGTTGTATTTAAATCAAGTTATGGTGTAAGCTTATTTTTTCTTAGTTTATGTATAAATTTTTTATCTCTTCCATTATACAATATAGCTGAATCTTGGCAGGCTAAAGAAAGAGCTATTCAAGATAAAATGAAGCCGATGATAGATAATATAAAATCGGTATATAAAGGTGATCAAAGATATTTATTAATTAGAACTTGCCAGAGAATTAATGGTTACAAAACAATATATGCTTTTAGAGGTACTTTAGGTCTTTTGATACAGATACCATTTTTTATGGCAGCATATAATTTTGTTCATAATTTGTCAGGATTAAGCGGTGTTTCTTTTTTTATTATTAAGGATTTATCTAAACCAGATGCTTTAATTCATATTGGTAGTTTTAGTATAAATTTACTTCCATTTTTGATGACTTTATTTAGTTTATTAGCTGGTTTTGTTTATGCTAGAAAATTAAAATTTAAAGAGAGTTTGCCATTATATATAGTTTCATTAATATTTTTATTGATATTATATAATTCACCATCCGGACTTTTATTCTATTGGACTATTAATTGCTTATTTTCATTAATTAAAAACATTATAATAGAGTATAAACTTTATAATATATTTATTATAAATAAACATAAGCTATTAAAAATTTACAATATAGTTTTTATGGTTATTGCGGTATTATTTGTATTAATTATATTTTTATCAAATATAGAAAGAAAATGTTATTTGGATGATTTTAAATTATCTTATAAAGATGGTGAAGTATATGTATATGATGCTACTATAAAATATTATAGTAAAATATTTAAAAGTAGTGATATATTTGAAATAAAATTGAATACAGATATTTTTTTGTCAGATAGTATAAAGGGTTTATTATTCGTTGACAGTGGTATAAACACTAAATATGTAAAAATATCATTCGATAAAACTATAGAAAATATTGATGAAACTATAAATGTATATTATAGATTGTATTTAAAAGATTATGCTATAAATATTTTTTACTTGATATTAATTTTATTTATACTATTAAATATTGGAAAAATATTTAATTTAATTTTTAATAATAATACAGCATTGAATTTTTATTTGAAAAATAGATATAAATTGATGTTAATTAGCTGTTTTGTTATTACGATATTATCAGGAGCTTTTATACCTAGCTCATTAATAGGAGCATCTCCTCATGAATTTAAATATCCGTTTTATTTGATATTTAATGATTTATCAATGAGTATTGGGTTGTTTTTAATATATCCTCTTTTTATATATTTAATACTTCCTGAAAATATCAAAAACTATATTACATTGATATTTATTTTTCTTGTTTCTATAATATTAGTAAATACTTTTATTATGAAAGGTAGTTATTTAAATATAAATTCTGATTTTGTGTTTGATAATACTGATTTACTTAAAGCTTCATCTAAAGAAATAGTTATAAGTATAGTATTATTTTTATTGGTTATATTAATTCTAATTTTATTTTTTAGGAAAAATAAAATGAATTTAATAATAAATGTATATTTTGTAATAATTATTACTCTATTCTCTATTTCTATTTTCAATATTGTTAATATAGTTAAAGAGCATAATAAATTAATTAGTATATCTAGGAACAATGACCATAATAATATAAAAATATTTAATTTATCAAAAAAAGGTGATAATATTTTTGTTATTGTATTAGATAAAGCTTTGGGTTTATATTGGTTAGATGCCTTTGAGAGATTTCCTGAGTATAAAGAAAAATTAGATGGTTTTGTGTTTTTTAAAAATAATTCTTCTTTTGGTGTTAATACTATGACCATATCTTCTTTGTATGGTGGATATGAATATTTACCTTATGAATTAAGTATAAATGGTAACTATAATATAAAGGATAAACATAATGAATCTATACTAATGCTTCCTATGTCACTAGAAAAATATGGGTATAAATCTTCTATTTTTGAACCAGTTTATGTAAATTTAAAATCTTATACTGATTTAAGTATTTTTGAAGAATATACTAATATATCAGTATATGATTCCAGTCAATTATATATTTATTCTTTACAAAAATATCTTGGTGTTACAAATACAAATATAGATGATTATTCTTTGGAGTATCAAAAGAATAAAATGGTTAGATTTTCTATGTTTAGAATGATGCCGATAAATTTTAGATATAATTTTTATGATAATAAAAATTGGTTTATTTATTCTATTGCTGGAGTTAATTCTACAATTTATAATTATGCTATATTATCAAATTTAAAATATTTTATTAATATAAATGATAGTGATGATAATTACTATAATTTGTTTTATAACGGTACTACTCATGAACCATATTTTTTTAATTCTGATTATACTGCAGGTTATGAGGCTAAAGAAGTTGATAAAAGAGATTTAGATATATATAAAAGTGATTATTCGACAAGATTCTTTTATGCAAATGCAATATCTTTAAGAGAACTTACTCATTTTATAGAATTCTTAAAAGAAAATGAAATATATGATAATACTAAAATTATATTAGTATCTGATCATGGAGTTGAAATACAGTCTACATATCTTTACAAAAATTTAGATGGTATTGGGCAAATATCTCCATTTAATGCATTATTAATGTATAAAGATTTTAGTTCCAGAGGCAAATTAGAAATTAATACGAATCTTTCTACAATAGCAGATATGCCTTATTTAGCTACAAAGCATATTACAAATATTCAAAATTATTTTACGGGTAATTTGATAAGCAATAATTATACTAATGTAGTACATGCTATAGATATAAGAGATTTTATTAGAAATGATAATAGATATGGTTTTGATATATTTTATACAATACAAAATGATATATTTGATATAAATAATTGGAAAAAATTTGAAATTGATTGGAATACTAAGAATGCCCGAGAAATAAAATAAATAAAGTAAGTATATAAACTGTCGATAATTTGTGATAAATAAGTATAACTAAACATAACTATTGAAATTTATATTGGTTTATATATAATATTTATTCAAATTAATTTATAAAATGGATTATTAACTGATGTCAAATAAAAAATTTAATTTAAAAATTGCTACAATAGCATCTTGGGTATTATTATTTTTCGCTTGGATTTTCTTTTACGCTGTAACTCAAACACGTACCCCCGTTTTTTGGGTGGTACTTGCATTATCTTCTATTTTAACTATTACAACATTGATAATAGATAGAAAAAATATTATATCTCTATTAAAAATGAGATTTGTACATAAAGCATTTTTTGGAATATTATCTCTTGTTATAATATTAGCTATACTTGTAGGGCTTTATATAATAAGTATAAACTTCCCTATAAGATTCGATTTGACTCAAAATAAATCATATACTGTATCGCAGCAAACTATGGATGTACTTTCAAGAATAGATAGCCCTCTTTCTATAGTAGTATTAAGATCTCCTAGTACAGATCCTACTTCAGCAGACTGGAAAGCTGATTTGTTGTTAGAACAGTATGAAAGAATAAATAAACATATAACTGTTGAATATATAAACCCTATAGAAAAACCTTCTGCTAAAAGTAAATATCAAATGACTCAGGTTGGTGAAATAGTATTTACTTATGGACAAGGAAAACAAGTTAGAGTATATAGAAAAGATTTAACTACTCAATCTAAAGTAACTTCTGATCCTTTATTTGTTGGAGAAGAAAAATTTACTCAATCTATATATACATTACTTGATTCAGAATCTTATACTATATATTTCACAGTAGGACATGGTGAAAGACAAATACAAGACAGAGGCGGAGAAGGTTTATCTTATGTTAAAACTTATTTGGAAAATGAAAATTATAAAGTAAAAGAATTAAATATTATACTTGAAAATATACCTACTGATGCATCATTAATAGTAATAGCAGCTCCAGTTGAAACATTCAGTGATTTTGAAATAGATAAATTAAATAATTATGTAAAAACAGGCGGAAAACTTCTTGTTCTATATGATAGTTTCTTAGATAGAAGTAAATTTAATACTAATTTAGGTGATTTCTTATCAGCTTGGGGATTTAAAACTAAAAATGACTATATAATAGATACAGCTTCAAGTGTTGTTATACCAGTTAATATAGTTCCTCAATATACTTCTCATCCTATAACACAAACTCTTAAAGAAGGAAATGTATTTGCTTGTTTAGTTGTTGCAAGAAGTATATTAAGCGGAGAAAATCAATATAATGGCAGCTTTGAAAATATAATCACTACTACTCCTCAAGGATATGGAAAAGAAGAAGCTACTTTTGATTTGTCAAGAGCTAGATTTAATCCTAAAACAGATATTTCAGGTCCAGTGCCTCTAGCTATAAGCGGTACTTATGAAATAGAAGGAAGAAAAGAACCAGCAAGAATAGTAGTATTTGGAGATGCTACATTTGCTTTGAATGCATATATTAATCCAGAACAAGGTCAGTCTGTTGATATTGCTTTTGCTGGAAATAAAGATTTATTTATGAATACAGTTGCTTATCTTTTGGAAGCAAGACAAAAAATTACTATAAGACCAAAAGAAGCAAGCATTAAAAATCTTACTCTTACTACAACACAAACTAATTTTATTAGATATGTTGCTCAAATTGGATTGCCTTGTTTATTTGGTATATTAGGTATACTAATTTGGTTCTTAAGAAGAAGATAATATTACTATAATGAAGGTTATTAAGTTAATATAATATGAATAATATTAAAGAATTATATAAAAAATATTCATATTATATTAACTATGCTTCATTAGTATTTATCAATGGTATAGCAAGTGTATTAAATTATGTATCTTCTATTTATACTAATAGAAGTTTATCAATATCTGATTTTGCTCATTATAATGGTATAATTAATATATATTCCATAATAGTTTTAACAGTTTCTAGTTTTAGTTATTATATAATGCATCACTATAAAGATGATGAAGATGCAAAAGCTTATTGGGCTTATGGATATATAATTGCAATTATAATATTTATAGCATATATCTTATCAATACCGCTCATGGATATATTATTCAATATTAAAAGTTACAGTTCGCTTTTTATAATGTCCATTGGAATATTTGCTTCAATTTTGGTTATAGTTTCACAGTCTATATTAAAGATTAATAATTATATAGCTTATGATTATATGGCAAGTCTGACAGCAATATTCATAGCTAAAATATTACTCTTGGCATATTTTATTATAACAGGATTGACATTAGAAAAATCAATTATATCAGTATCATTATTTTGCGTTTTATATCTTATTATAAATTTGATAGAATTAAAGAAAGTTAATCTACCCTATTATACATCTTTTAAAAATATAAAAAAATATTTTACCTCTCCAAATTTATCTGTACTATTAAGATATATAATTAATATAGTTGTTATAAACTTTATATTTAATTGGATATCATTAAGCGATGTTTTAATGGCAAACAGATATTTGGATAAAACAAGTGCAGGCTACTACTCTACTATATCATTGATAATAAAAATGTTTTTCTATATTGGCACTCCTATAGCTTCAGTAATGTTTTCTTATATATTAATAGCTATGAGAGAAAATAATAAAAGCAAAGAAAAAAAGGTAGTTTATTATTCTATAGCTCTTTTGGTATTAGCTTCACTTTTTCTATCAATATTTTTAATTGTATTTGCTAAGCAGATAGTATTAATACAATTTACAAGCAGATATGAGGCTATCATCCCATTAATTCCGCAGGCTGTAATATTTGGTTTTTCTCTAGCTTTTACAGTACTTACATTTAATTATGGGCTTGCTTATAAACTATTTGCTCCATTTTACGGATACTTGATTATATTTGCTTATGTATATTTCTCATTAAGAAACGGACTTAGAAGCTTTGAAAATTTTATGTTCATAATGAAAATATTTTTTATAGCATTACTTATATATAATATTTTAATTATATTAATACATAGAATAATATTAAAAACTAATGAAAAACTAAAGTTATAATTTTTTAATATTATAAAGCTAGTTATAAAAATTACTTTTAGAATCTACCTCCTTTTTCAGAAATTAGCTTCGTTATTTTCCTATTATTTCTAGTAAATGCATAGTATAATGCTGTGTTTCCATCTTTATCTTTAGCATTAAGATCAGCTCCAGCTTCTATCAATAACTCAGCTAATTCTGTATTATAATCAAAAATTACCCACATTAAAGGAGTAATATTTTCTAATTGTATATCTCTTGAATCATCTTTTATAGATAATCTAGTATTAATTTTAGCTCCATGCTCTATTAATAATTTTGCTACTTCTTTATCTACATTAAATGTCAAAGGAGTAAAATCTTTTAAATATAATCCATCTGTCTTGAATGTGATTTTTGTATTTACATTAGCTTTTCTTTTTATAAGCATTTTTGATATGTCTGTTTTCTCACGTTGTATAGCATGTACTAAAGCTGTAAATCCTGCCTTATCTTTTATATTAACATTAGCCCCTTTTTCTATTAGAATTTTTGTTATTTCATATCGCTCATAGATAATAGATAAGATTAAAGGTGTAGCACCGCTTTCTTTCTCTTTTTTATTAAGATCAGCACCTTTTTCTATTAGAATCTTTGCTATTTCATCTTGCTTATAAATAATAGATAAGATTAAAGGGGTAATACCATCCATGAAATTTACATTTATATCAGCTTTTTTATTATTTAAATAATCCAAAACCTCTTCTTTATCACCATTCGCTATATACGATGCAAATTCTTTTTCATCTTTACTAGGCTCTGGATACAAAGCTTGAAAACTAAATAAAGCACACAATACTGCCATTAATACAATTTTTTTCATATAAACCTCTTCTTAAATATTCTATACAAAATATATACTGATTATATTGTTTTGTCAATTATGTACTTCATTAGAGTATACAATTTTATGATGTTCACATTTAATTACTTATGCTATTTTATGTATATTCGTAATATTTGCATATTTAACTTTTTATAGTTATTATAATTTTAAATATATAAACAATTAACTGAAAACTTTATATTTTTTATTATTTAGCACCTTTTGATATAAGCAGCTGTTCTATTTTAGTATTGTTTTTTTCTTTCGCATAATCTAATGCTGTTTTTCCGATTTTATCTTTAGTATTGATATCAGCTCCTGATTCTATTAATAACTGAGCTATTTCAGTATTATCATTCAAAATAAACCACATTAAAGGTGTAGCATTTTCTAATTTTATATTTCGTCCAGGATATTTTGCAGTAAATTTTATATTAATTTTAGCACCAGCATTTATTAATGATTGCGCTACTTCTTTATTTTCATTAACTATTAAAGGAGTAAAATTTTTTATATGTACTCCATTTTCATTTAATGATACTTTTGTATTTACATCAGCTTTTTTTTCTATAAGTAGTTTTGATACTTCTGTTCTATTATACATTATAGAATGTATTAAAGCTGTTAATCCTGCTTTGTCTTTTCTATTAAGATTTGCACCTTTTTCTATAAGCATTTTTGCTATTTCATCTTGCTTAAAAATAATAGAAAATATTAATGGGGTTGCACTATCTTCTATTATAGCATTTATATTAATTTTCTTATTATCTATAAAATTTGAAACTTCTTCAATATCACCAGATGCTATATACGATAAGAATAGTGCTTCATTTTCAGCTTTTTCTGGATACAGTGCATTAAAACTAAATAAAGTATACAATACTGCCATTAATACAATTTTTTTCATATAAACCTCTTTTTAAAAATATTTTACAAAAAAGATATATTAATTATATTATTTTGTCAATATGAATATTTTATTATCAACAATAAAATTCTGTATTATATATATTAATATTCTAATATTATGAATTATCATGTTATTAATATGTGTTTTTAAGTGAATATAGTTGAATAATTAATGAAAAATAAATATTTTTTACATGATTATAATGTTGTTAATAAAATAAAAGCTGATAACCGAAATAATCAGTCATCAGCTTTTTTATCAAGTTTATAGAAAGAAATAATTTTTTATTATGATTTCTTTCTTTTTAAGTCAATTTGTCTTTGAATTTCTTTTAAATTTTTTACATAAATTGTATTAGTTTTAATATCAATTTTACCTGTTTTTACCAAGTTATTTAATACTTTTTGAACATCAACTACTTTAACACCGCACCAGTTGGCAATATCATTTATAGTAGCATTTAATTCCTGAGGTTCATAATAATGATCTCTAGGAATGTTTTGAAGTTCAGCAAGTAAAAGCAAACAGTCATAAATTCTTAAATCTGTTTCATTTAACTGTAATATTAAAAGTCTTCTTTTGGCATCGAATATTCTTTTAGCAAACATTTTTGAAAGTTTAAGAGCCATTGCTGTATTATTTGCTAATATATTTTGGAAATTTTCCTTTCTTAATTCTAATAAAACAGTAGGTTCATTAGCTATTGCAGATGCACTTCTAGTAGTGTCTTCAAGTATGGCCATTTCACCAAAAAAATCACCTGGATAAACTATGTCTAATAATTTTTCAACATCTTTAATAACTTTAGTAATCTTTACAGAACCGCTTTGAACCATGTAGAATTTATCGCCTTTTTCATATTCCAAGAATATAACATCATCAGTATTGTATTTTTTTGTATGAGAAGATAAATTATTATCCATATCAATTTTCCTTAATTAAAATTATAACCTAGAAGCATTAGCATAAGCCTCTTTAGAGAAATTATCCATAGGAGGTATAGAAATAACTTTTTGATAATATGCTTTGGCTTTAGTTTTATCACCTTTAGCTTCACAAGTTTTAGCTAAAAAGAGTATAGCTTCTTTTACATTTGAAGATTTAGGATATTTCTTTATAGCAGAAAGAAGCACTGTAGAAGCATTATCATATTTATTTATATTGTAATAACATTTTCCCATATAGAAAATAGCATTCTCAGCTACAATAGCATTTGTACTCTTTAATAAACTATTAAATATTTTGATAGAATTAATATAATCATTATTATTATATAAATCTACTGCTTTATTGTAATTTGGATCATTAATAGTAACATTCTGAGATTTTGCATCAGGTTTAGCACTTGATGAAATAGGCGCAGAAGTAGGAGGAGCTATATCACTGTCATCAGTTATATCTAATTCTTCCTTACATTCTTCTATCTTTTCTTTAGCAGTATTATAGAATGATGAGTCTTCATCAGCATATTGTATGTATCTTTTATAGGCATATAAAGCATTTCTATATTTTTTATTTTTGAAATAAAACTCTCCAATACCATACAAACCTTCTAAAGTATCAATAGTATCTTCACTTGTATCGTTTTCAACTAATTCTCTAACTCTCTTATTTATCCTTCTAAGCTGGGTAGAAAAAACTTTTAACATTTTTATAATGATAGGTTTATTTTTTTCAATCAGACTTTCAAATTCTTCATAAGTAATAATAATAACAACACAATCTGTCAAACATTGAACAGTATCTTCTTGCGGATATGTTCCCAGTATACTTTTTACGCCAAAAAACTCACCAATATTTATAAGTTCTCTAGTTTCATAGCCTGTTTCTTCTGACAAAAATATGCTTTGAGCCTGACCTTGTTTTAATATGTAAACTCTATCAGAAGTATCCCCAGTAAAGTATACTATAGAGCCTGCTTTATATACTCTTGTTTGCATTTAATTTGTCCTCAATTAATATTTATTCTAATTAATATATTTTAGAATAAAAGAGATGGTTTTTTACCTTAACTTTTATTCTATCACTTATAATACTTTTTTCAAGTTATTTTTTCTATTTTCTTGTTTTATTTATCATGTCTACTGTTTCTATATCAAGTTTTGTTCCTCTTGTTTTTAGGTCATTAATTATAATTTTTATTTCATCATCAAACATATTTTGACCAAATTTAGCTTTTGCTGTGATGTTTTTTATATTTATAATACCTATTAACATGTTATTTTGAGCATAATTAAACATTTTATCGTCTATTGATAAATTATTATTATTGGGTTCATATTTTTTTACCAATTCGTACAAAATACTTCTTCTTTCTTCTGTATCTTGTATAGTTTCAAATTGACCTTCAATAAACACAGAAAAGAAAAATTGAGTAGGTATCATTTTATTGTTCATAAATGTAGATGGTATATATGAATATACTTTTGAAGCTGTGAAAGAAATATTAGGATTATTTTTTAAAATTTCGTATTTTCTTCCAGACTTAGCACCATGAAAATATATTTTATTATCTTTGTAACAAAAACTAATTGGTACAGCATAAGGTATAGTATCTGGTAAAGCCATAACGCCAAATTCTATATTATTTAGCATGGTTTCTATTTCATTCATATTTTCAAATATAAAATCTTTCCTTCTCATTCCATTTCCCTATTTATATTTGACATACAGTAATAAAAAATAATATATATTATATAACGGTTTATTGTGTTTTTTCTTTAATTATATTATTATAGTTATTGATTGTAATAAAACATATTTGGAGATTTTATTGTGAAAATAGCTATTGCTCAAATTGAAATAATACCATCAATACCTTGTGATAATACAGTTAGAATTATAAGTGCTATAAGTTCTGCTAAAAAAAATAATGCTGATATAGTAATATTTCCTGAATTAGCTGTATCTGGATATATGCTTGGAGATATGTGGGAAAGTGAAGGATTTATAAGAGAATGCGAGGAACTTGGTGAAGAAATTGTCAAGACTTCTAATGGTATATATGTTATTTTTGGAAATGTAGCATCAGATAGAACTAAGAAAAACTTTGATGGAAGAATAAGAAAATATAATGCCTTATTCGTAGCAAAAGATGGAAAGTTAATACATAATAATTCCACTTCCTACCCTTTTATAATAAAATCTTTACTTCCTAATTATAAGGAATTTGAAGATCCAAGGCATTTTTTCAGTTTAAAGGATTTGGCTTTTGAAAATAATGCTGATATAAAAGAATATTTGAAGCCATTAGAAATAGAATGCAATGGCGATAAAATTAAACTTGGTTTGACAATATGTGAAGATGCTTGGAGCAGTAACTATTCATTTTCTCCTATGGATATAATAAATAGCAATAAAGATGTTGATCTATTTGTTAATATATCAAGTTCTCCATATACTTTGGTAAAAGACACTAAGCGTCATAAAATGTATGGAGATATAGCAAGTAAACATAATATTCCTTTAATATACGTTAATAATGTAGGAATTCAAAATAATGGAAAAACAGTTTATACTTTTGATGGCGGAAGTTCTGTTTATAACAATAATGGCGAATTATTAATAAGTGCTGATAGATATGAAGATAATTTGTATTATGTAGATATAGATGTAAAAAATAAAATATTCCCAAATCCTATAGAAATAAAAGAGGAAAATGAATATAAATTAATATACGATACAGTTATTTATGGTATAAGAAAATTCATGAAGTCTATAGGGATCAGTAAAGTAGTTATAGGTGTATCAGGGGGGATTGATTCTGCATTATCATCAGCTATGTATGTAAATGCTATTGGTAAAGATAATGTTCTTTTGGTAAATATGCCAAGTAAATTTAATTCTAATACTACAAAAAATCTTGCCAAAACATTAGCTGATAATTTAGGCTGTGCATATATGGTAGCTCCTATACAGGAATCGGTAGATTATACGGTAAAACAATTAGAAACTTCCCCTATTATAAAAGACGGAAAAGAAAGTAATTTAACAGTATCATCTTTTGTTATAGAAAACATACAAGCAAGGGATAGATCTTCAAGAGTTTTAGCTTCTATTGCTGCAAGTTTTGGAGGTGTATTTACATGCAACGCTAATAAGACAGAAACTATGGTAGGATATTCTACTATGTATGGTGATGGAGCTGGATTCTTTGCATGTCTTGCTGATTTATGGAAGTATCAAATATACGGACTTTCTAATTATGTTAACAAAGAAGTATTTAAAAAGGAAATTATTCCTGAAGGTACTATAAATATTGTTCCAAGTGCAGAACTTTCAACTGCTCAGGCTGTAGATGAAGGTAAAGGTGATCCTATAAAGTATGATTATCATGATTATTTGTTTAAAACTTTAATTGAATCTTGGAACAGACCTATATTAGAGGATGTTTTAGGATGGTATATTGAAGGTGTTTTAGAAGAAAAAATCGGATGCAAAAAAGGTATAATAAAAGAATATTTTAAAACTGATATAGATTTTATAGATGATTTGGAGAAATGGTGGTGTCAATATATGGGTATGGCTATTTCAAAAAGAATACAGTCTCCTCCAATACTTGCTGTAAGTAGAAGAAGTTTCGGATTTGGAAACAGAGAGGCACAAAACAGAGTTTATTATACTTCAAATTATTTATATTTAAAAAGTGAAATACTGAACGGAAAACAAAAGTAATATTTATGTAAAAATTTATTATAAAACTACAAACTAATCAAATATTTTACTTGCAAAAAGCAATAATAAATGTTATATTTAGTTTGTAATTTATTTAAATACAATAAAATGTTAGGATAATATATAAGTGGGAATATCTACTGTTATAGATAACAACATACATCAAGACATACTTGATTATTCGGCAATACTTGAAACAACCGTAAAAGATATACATTCTTTTTTGGATGAGGTTGGAAGAGTATATAGCTTTATAGGTGAGAAGTTTCCTATTATTGAACAGGAAATGAAAAACGAAAATGAAAAAGCAAATGGTTTGTTGTCGTATTTTACAGATAAAGAAAAAGGTAATAAGAATTTCTCAAATGATTTAGAAGAAAATCAGGAAGACTTTTTTAGATCATTTGAAAGAATGCAAGGGTTTATTAATCAGGATAATGAACTTTCAGATTCTTTAGTAGAAGACGTTGGTAAAACAAGTAATATAATGGATTCCATTGAGCAAATAAGGATGCTTGCGGATCAAATTAAAGTTTATTCATTAAATGCTATCATTATATCTTCTAAATATGGTGCAGGCGGTAAGGCTTTCGGAGAAATATCTAAGAACATTATTAAAATGTCTGAGACTTCTAACGAACAGGCAGACCAAATGAATAGAATTGGTAAAGAGTTGTTTGTAAGATTTGAGTCATTTAAAACAGAAATCCTTAAGGCAAATGAACTTCAAAGACAGAATTTTACCATAATGAGAGAACAGCTTGATAAAGAGCATAACAATATGGTTAATTCTTTTGCTGTGTTTTCAAATATTATATCAGATATAATATCAAGAGTTGATAATACTTATGATTATATATTTGAAATAATGATGGTTCTTCCTAGAGAGGATATTGTAAGACAACAGACAGAACATATTATAGAATCTATTAATTCTATAGTTTATGAAAATAGAAACTTTATTAATTCTTATGGCAAAGAAGTTGATAATATGAATGCTGAAGATTTGGAAAAATCTGAAAATGAAAATTTGGAACATAAACTATTAGATTTATTAACATTTGATGATCTTGTTCTAACTCTTATTATTGAGAATTTTAAATCTATACATGAAGAAATTAGTTTAACAAATTCTGATATATATAAAAGTTTAAAGGGTTTGAAAGATGCACTATTTGATATTGCTTCTGATAGAACAACTATTGTAGAATATATGATAGGTGGTGAAAGCGGTAAATCAGAATTTCCATTTACTGTATCAGAATCTTTATTTAAAGAATATATGGGATTTATTAAACTTTATTTAGAGAATTTTAAATTATTTTTAACAAATAAATATAGAATATCAGATAGTAACATTGCTATAATTGACTCTATTGAAGAACTAGAAAGTATGTTTTTAGAGACAAAAAATATAGCTAAGACATTTAACTCAATTAACTTTTTGGCTAAAATAGAACTAGAGAAAAATAGTAATATATTTAATAATTCTCAGACTTTTTCTATTGAAAGTGTAGAAGCTATAGCTACAAATATTACTGATACAGTTGATGGATGTTTGGAGCAATTCCATAATATTAAATCTGCTATATTTAGTTCTATTAATAAATTTAAGTCAAATATTAATCATCAGTCAAGTGAACATACTTTTATAGAATCTATGACTGATAGTGTAAGTAAACGTTTAGATGAATCAAAATTTATTATTAATAACAACATAAAAAGATTAGAAAGTTATGCCAAGGAATTATTTGGACTTATAGATAAAACTTTAATAGATTTGAGTTCTTTGAGTACATTGCTTACAAAAATTAATGAGATTATAGAAATCTTTAACAGTATGAGAAATGTTATAAGAGATAAAAAGAATGAATATTATAGTTCATTAGGTATTGATAATTGGAAAATAGAAAGTAATAAATATTTAGAAATAGTTAATTCTTATACTATAAAGAAAGAAAGAGCTATTGCTAATAGTATTTTATCCGGCGAGGAAGCGCCAAATGTCGATATAAGTATAGATGTAGGTGCTGATAGCGGAGATTTTACTATGTTTTAATAAAAGTAATGGAGGTGTTATAGCATGGCAGTTTTAGAAATTAATGATAATCTTAATATAAGAACTATGAGTAAGTATTTTAAGAATGTCATAAAAAGTGCTGATTATAATGAGGATATGACAATCAAATTTAATACTGAAGGTGATGCACATGTTGATTTGGCAGGTTTACAAATTTTATATGCTATAAAAAAAGAGCTTGCTAAAAATCAAAAAAACCTTATAGTAGAAGGTATGGATAACTTGTTTGTAGAATATTTAAAAATAATTAATGATAAAAATAATTAATGATATAAGAGGTTAAATGTATGGCTAAAACAATACTAATTGTAGACGATTCAAATACAGCTAGAGCATCTGTTGAATATACCTTGAAGAAGGGCAGTTATAGTGTAGTATCTGCAGATGATGGTACTACAGGATTAGAGGTTCTAGGTAAAACTCCAAATGTTGATATGATAATAACTGACCTTAACATGCCTAAAATGGATGGTATAGAGTTTATTAAGCATGTAAGACAGGTAGATCAACATAAATATACCCCTATTCTTATGCTTACAACAGAATCTCAAGATGAGAAGAAGATGGAGGGTAAAGCTGCTGGAGCAAGCGGCTGGCTAGTAAAGCCATTTAACCCAACTCAGCTTTTAGATGTAGTAAAACGTTTTTTAAGTTGATGTTTTGTAGAAAAAACCTTATTATATTCATATATTAATAAGGATTTTATTAAAAGGTAGAGGTTTAATATATGTTTGATAGTGATGAATTTATTTCGATATTTTTAAGTGAAGCTAATGAGATAGTAGAAGGTCTGGAAAATGATTTAGTGCTTTTAGAGGATAATAAAAGTGATGAAGACCTTTTAAATAAAATATTTAGAAGTGCTCATACTTTAAAATCATCTGCTGGTACAGTTGGTTTTACAACTATGAGTGAATTAAATCACGTTGCAGAAAACTTATTAGAAAAGGTAAGAAGCGGTAAATTAGATGTTACTCCGCAAATGATTACCGTTCTTTTGGAGTTTTTAGATACTGTTAAATTAATGCTTCAAAATATTGTTGATGGTAAAAGTGAAACTGACGGTGTTACTAATATAGAATCTTTGAAAGCTAAAATTAAAGCTATAGCTGATGGAAATGATGTAAGTACTGCAGCACCTGCTCCATCAAAAGCAGCACCTGCTTCAGAGGCTAAAAAAGAAGAGCCTAAAGTTGAAAAAGCAGCAGATGAGGAAAAAAAGGAAGAGGTAAAAGAAGGTGCTGAATCCGGTTCTAATTCTTTTCATATTGAAATGGGATTCAAAGCTACTATTTTTGATAATGGTATAGACCCTCTTATGTTTTTAAATGACCTTAGGGCTATTGGTACTATTAGTAATTTGAAAATAGAATGTAATAGTTTGCCAAGTATTTTAAATCTTGAAGATCCTTATGTTTGTTATACACAATTTTCATTAGATTTTGATACTAATGCTCCTGAAGATCAAGTTCAAAATATTTTCTTATTTGTTATAGATGATAATGATATTAACATAATAAATACTAAAGCTGAAATAAAAGATGGTGAAGAACAAGCAAAAGAGGAAGAAAAAGCTCCTGAAGCAGCAGTAGCAGAAGAAGAAAATACTAAAGCTGATGCAAGCCAGAATGAAGCTTCACATCAGGATACTTCACATACTACAGAATCTTCAAAATCTCCAGCAGCAGCTCCTCAAAAAACTGCAGCAAAAGTTCAAGCTCCTTCTACAGTTAGGGTTGATACAAGGAAACTTGATAGTTTAATGAACCTTATAGGAGAGCTTGTAATTGCTCAATCAAGAATAATGCAGCTTACACAAAGTTTAGATATAGATAATGGTTTGAAAGAAGCTGTTAGTTCTATGGATAGAACTTCTAGACAAATACAAGAAGAAGTTATGAATATTAGGATGATGCCTATTGGCCCTATATTTAACCAATTCCATAGATATGTTAGAGACCTTAACTTGGAATTAAATAAAGAAGTTAAGTTGGTGTTGAAGGGAGAAACAACAGAAATAGATAAAAACATGTTGGAGCAATTATCTGACCCTCTAAAACACATGATAAGAAATTCTATGGACCATGGAATAGAAAAGACTAAAGAAGAAAGAATTGCTAGAGGTAAACCTGAATACGGTACAATAACAATGTCAGCAGCGCACCAAGAAGGACATGTTGTTATAGAAGTTGCAGATGATGGTAATGGATTAAATAAAGAAAAAATATTAAGTAAAGCTATTGAGAAAGGTTTGCTTTCAAAAGATGGCAAATACTCAGATGGAGAAATATACAGAACTATATTCTATCCTGGTGTTTCAACTGCTGAGAAAATTACTGATATCTCAGGAAGAGGTGTTGGTATGGACGTTGTTAGAGCTAATGTTGAAAAGATGAAAGGTAAAATAGAGATTAAATCTGTAGAAGGTCAAGGCAGTACATTCATAGTAAAACTTCCTTTAACATTAGCAATTATTGAAGGTATTACATTTGCTTTAGGAAAGCAAATATATATAATGCCTCTTATATCTATTATTGAACAAATAAAAGTAAAGAATGAACAAGTAAAACCTTTTGAAGGTAAAGGTGAAATGATAAAAATAAGAGATGAATATTTACCTTTAATTAGATTGCATAAGGTTTTTGAAATAGATACACAAGTTGAAAATATAGAAGATGGTATTGTTGTAGTGGTAGAAGCTGGATATAGAAGATGTGCTATATTTGTTGATGAGCTTTTAGATCAGCAGCAGGTAGTTATAAAATCTTTGGATTCTGCATTTAGTAAACATGCAGGAATAGCTGGTGGTACTATACTTGGAGATGGTAAGATAGCTCTTATCATTGATATACAAGGATTGGTTAATATGTCCTTACAAGGAAAAATAAACAACGGCGTAAAATAAAGGATTGAAATATGTTAGATAATCAAAAAATAAATGCTGATAGTATACCTCAAGTTGGAGGACCATCTTTAGATCATGAAGATAATATTTCTACAGAACCAAGTCAGCAGTTTTTAGTATTTAAAATTGATAATGAGGAATATGCCCTTGATGTTTTAAGTATAGATGGTATAGTTGGAGTTACTAATATAACTCCTGTACCAGGAAGTCCTAAATACATGAGAGGTTTAATGAATTTGAGAGGTAATATTCTTCATATCGTTGATATTAGAATAAGATTTGGATTAGCTAGAAGAGATGATCATTCTATAGAAGATGATGTTATTATTGTAATAGCAACTACAAATAGAAAATTTGGAATATTAGCTGATATGGTGAGTGATGTTATTACAGTTTATGAGAGTCAAATGACAGAAACTCCTATAGATAATATGAGAGGACTTCAAATTTCTAACGTTATTAGATTAGAAAATAAAATTATAATGGTTCTTCCTATAGAAGAAATTATTAAATCTGGTAACGAAGAAACTAAAAATTTATGATTTTATTTAAGGAATAACAATGGATGATTTAAATGCCAATATGCCAGCCTTAAGTGATTCTGAGTTTGCAGAATTAGTTAAGATTATTTATGATAAAACTCGTATACAGATGTCTAATCATAAAAGAGCTTTGGTTACATCTAGATTAAGTAAAAGGCTTAGAGCCTTACATATGGATTCTTTCAGAGAATACATAGATTTTGTAAAAAATGCTAAAGATGAAGAGTTAACAAATTTTGTAAATGCTGTAACTACTAATAAAACTGATTTCTTTAGAGAAAACAAACATTTTGAGTATATGAAAAGTACTTTTCTTCCAGATTGGGAGAAGAATTTTAAAGATGGAAAGGTTAAAAATCTTAGAATTTGGTCAGCGGCTTGTTCTACAGGTGAAGAACCTTACACCATACAGATGACATTGCATGAATATTTCGGAGCTAATTATGACAGATATGATATCAAAGTATTAGCTAGCGATATAGATACTAATGTGCTTGCTCATGGGAGAGCTGGTATTTATAGAGAAGAATCAGTTGAACCTATACAAGATAATATTTTAAGAAAATATTTTTTGAAAGGTACTGGCGATAAGGAAGGTCTTTATAAAGTAAAAGATATTTTGAAAAAGAATTTGTTTTTTAGACAGTTAAATTTTAAAGATGAAGATTTTGATATACATACTCAATTTGATTTAATATTTTGTAGAAATGTTATAATTTATTTTGATAAAGAATTCCAAAAAGAATTGTTTAATAAGTTTCATAGATATCTAAAGGAAGACAGTCTTGTATTTATTGGGCATTCTGAAACTTTATTTGGAGTATCAGATAAGTTTAAATATGTAACAAGCAATATTTATAAAAAGATTTAAAAATTAGGGGTAATAATAATGATTGATTTTCCAGCAGCAGCCAATAGTAATTTTAAGAGAATAACTATTTATATAGGCGGTTACTATGCCTCTAAAGAGCCAGCTGTTATTAAAACTGTTTTAGGTAGTTGTATATCAGTTTGTCTCTTTGAAAATAAGTTAAAATTTGGCGGTATGAACCATTTTATGCTTCCAGAAATGAGAGAATGGGAAAATCCTGCGGAAGACTATAATAATACAAGATATGGTGTTTTCGCTATGGAAGTTTTGATAAATGAAATTATAAAATTAGGCGGCAAAAAAGAAAATCTAACAGCTAAAATATTTGGAGGTGGACATGTTTTATCTGGTATGACAAGTAATATTCTTCAAGTTCCTGATAAAAATATTCAATTTGCTAAAAAATTTTTGGCTGATGAAAAAATACCCATAGTAAGTGAGGATATAGGTGGATCTTGGCCTAGAAAAGTTTTTTTCTTTAATACAGAAAATAGAGTTCTTATGAAAAAACTAGAAGGCAAAACTAAAGAATTCTCAGCTGAACAAGAGCTTAAATATTCTAAAAACTTGCAGCATAAACTTGAGGAAAAATCAGATATCACACTGTTTTAATATATTAATAATTAGGAAGGATTTTTATGGCTACAAAAATTAAAGTATTAGCTATTGATGATAGCGCATTAATTAGACAATTACTCACTAAAATAGTAAATTCAGATCCTGCATTGGAAATGGTTGGAACAGCAGCAAATCCTATTTTAGCAGAAAGTAAGGTTAAAAATCTTAAACCTGATATTATTACTTTGGATATAGAAATGCCAGAAATGGATGGAATTACCTACCTAAAAAAGCTTATGCTTAATAATCCTATTCCAGTAATAATGTTCAGTTCTTTATTGGATAAACATAGAGAATTAGCTCTTGATGCTTTGAATATAGGTGCTTTTGATTATGTTATAAAGCCATCTGCAAATGTTAGAGATGGTGTTGAGGAATTAGCTACAGATTTAGTGGAAAAAATAAAAAATGCTTATGCTAATAGAGCAAAATTCTATAGAAAACATGGAGTTAGTGTTCCAGCAGAATCTCCTGCATCTGCTACAGAAAGAACACCATTAAATTTAGAAGCTCCTAAGACTTCTGGATTTAAAGTGTATCAGAAAAATTCAGCAGATATTATACTTCCTCTTACTCCTTCTAGAGAAACACCTATGGATAAAATTATTCTAATAGGTTCTTCTACTGGAGGTACAGAGGCTTTGATAGAATGTTTAAAAAATGTTACACCTTCAGCGCCTCCTATTGTTATAACTCAGCACATGCCTGAACATTTCACCACTTCTTTTGCTAAAAGATTAAATAGTTTATTAAAAATAGAAGTATTTGAATCTGAAGATGGTATGTCTGTTGGAAGAGGACAGGCTATATTAGCACGTGGTGGTAAGCATACTATGATTAAAGTTAGAGGCGGTAAATATTATGTTGAAGTAAAAGATGGAGAACCTGTAACTAGGCATAAGCCTTCTGTAGATGTATTATTTAGAAGCGGTGCTGTTTATGCTAAGAATAAGGCTATAGGTATAATATTAACTGGTATGGGTGATGATGGTGCTAATGGTATGAAGGAAATGAAGGATGCAGGTGCATATAATATAGCCCAAAATGAAGAAACTTGTACTGTATTTGGTATGCCTAGAGAAGCAATAGCTAGAGGCGGAGTTGATGAAGTTTTACCATTAGATAAAATTCTTGCTGCTGCTTTAAAAAGAGTATAAGTCAAAATGGATTCAAATATAGATTTATATCAATATGTAAATAAATGGGTAGATGGTACTGCTATCTACCCATCATATAAAATTGATAAACAGCTTGATGCTGTATCACAATTAATATCTTCTCATAAATCTTTTAATAATATTTCTCTAATAGCTACAGGTGCAAAAAGAAATGGAACAAATATAAGTTATATGGAATATTTAAATATCTATATAATTTTAGATGATATTTCTAATGGAAATGATACTAGAAAATTTAAAAATTCTATACTTGAACTTATTAAGAAAAATGATAATTATTCTAATAAAATTATTGAAATATCAAATTCTTTAATACTTGATTATGACAATGAAAAGATAGCTTTGTTTCCATGTTTTAAGGTAGTTGAGGAAAATAAGGTTGAGGGTGTGCTGATTACATCTGTTGATGCTCTTAATGATATGGATTATCCTAAATTAGATAATAAAAATTTTGATAAGAAAGAACATGATTGCGGAAAGAATTTTATTAATTTAGTTAAAATCTTCAAGTATATATTTTCTACTTTTTCATCTGAAGTTAAAGCTATAAATGAACTTTCACCAAATATTATAGAGGCATTAATTTGGAATTTACCTGATGATTATTTTAAATTTAAAGATTATGATGAAGGAATAGTTAATGCTATAGATTATATATACGATGTTATAGCTAGTGATGATTATATGTCTCTTTCTGAAATTAATGATATTAAGGTTTTATTTTCAACAAGAAATAATCTTCATAGAAAAGAAATTCTAAAAGCTTTGTACGAAATTAAGGATTTTATTCATAAAAATATTTAAAAAATTTATTTTTTCTTAATTTTTTTCAATAACTACTAATAGTAATATTGCATTAATTCTAAGTAGTGATATAATAGAAAAATTTATATTATAATTTTTTTTAGGAGAAAATACTAAAATGAAAAAGATACCAGAAATTTTTGGTAGTATGGTTTTTAATGATAATGTTATGAAGGATAAACTTCCTAAAGACATTTATAAAAAATTAATAAAGACCATAAAAAATGGAGAGCGTTTAAATTTGGAAGTTGCCAATGTTGTTGCTCATGCTATGAAAGAATGGGCTATTGAAAAGGGAGCTACTCATTTTACTCATTGGTTTCAGCCTATGACAGGAATAACAGCAGAAAAACATACAAGCTTTATAACTCAAACTGATGATGGTTCTATACGTATGGAATTTACAGGTAAAGAACTAGTACAAGGCGAACCAGATGCATCCAGCTTTCCTTCTGGAGGTCTTAGAGCTACATTTGAAGCCAGAGGTTATACTGCTTGGGATCCTACTTCTTATGCTTTTATAAAAGATGATACTTTATGTATACCTAGTGCATTTTGTTCATACAGCGGGGAATCATTAGATAAGAAGACTCCCCTACTCCGCTCTATGGAGGTAATTGAAAAGGAAGCAAAAAGAATATTAAAGTTATTCGGACATACAAATATAAGCAGAGTATTTACAACTGTTGGAGCTGAACAAGAATATTTTTTAATAGATAGAGAACTATATTTGCAAAGAGCAGATTTAAGATATTGTAAAAGAACTCTTTTTGGTGCTTGTCCTCCTAAAGGTCAGGAATTAGAGGATCATTATTTTGGTGCAATAAAGCCTAGAGTACTTGCATTTATGAAAGAACTAGACAATGAGCTTTGGAAACTTGGAATAGTTGCTAAAACAGAACATAATGAAGCAGCACCTGGTCAGTATGAATTGGCTCCTGAGTTTACAGTTACTAATATGGCTACAGATCAAAATCAGCTTACTATGGAGCTTATGAAAGTAATTGCCGAGAAACATGATTTAGCTTGTATTTTACATGAAAAACCATTTACTGGTGTTAATGGAAGCGGAAAACATAATAACTGGTCTATGGCAACGGATACAGGTATGAATTTATTAGATCCTGGTGATAATCCTTCACAAAACAAACAATTTCTTTTATTTTTAATTGCTATAATAAAGGCCGTTGATGAATATCAAGATTTACTTAGAGTTACAACAGCAAGTGCAAGTAATGATCATAGACTTGGTGCTGCTGAAGCTCCTCCTGCTATTATCTCTATATTTTTAGGTGATGAATTAACTGACATACTAGAATCTATGGAAAATTCTAAAAATTATAAAGGTAAAGCAAAAGTTGAAATGGAAATGGGTGTTAATTCTTTGGCAAGACTTACTAAAGATACAACAGATAGAAATAGAACTTCTCCTCTAGCCTTTACAGGAAATAAATTTGAATTTAGAATGGTAGGTTCTAGCCTTTCAGTTTCTGGTCCTAATATAATAATGAATACTATAGTAGCTGAAGCATTATCACAATTTGCTGATATACTTGAGAAATCAACAAGTTTTGAAAAAGATTTAGATAATCTAATAATAGATACAATAAAAAAACATAAGAGAATAATTTATAATGGAAATAATTATTCTGAAGAATGGGTTAAAGAAGCAGCTAAAAGAGGATTATTTAATTTAAAAACTACTCCAGATGCTTTGCCTCATTTTATATCAAAAAAGAATATAGATGTTTTAACTAAGCATAAAGTATTAACAGAAACTGAAATACATTCAAGATATGAAATAAGTATGGAAGAATATGTTAAAGTAATTAATATAGAAGCTTTAACATTGATAGATATGGTGCATAAACAAATATTGCCTTATTCTATAGAATATACTGGTGAATTAGCTGATATAGCGGATAAGAAAAGAAATCTAAAACTTAAATTTGATGTTGAAAAAGATTTAATTACTAAACTTAATGAATTAATAAAATTATTAGACTACAAATTGAATAAATTAGAAGGTTATATAGTAGAGGGTAAAAAAATTAATGATATATCTAAATCAGCAAAATTTTATAGAGATAAAATTTTTACATGTTTAGAAGATATGAGAATTACAATAGATGAACTAGAAAAAACAGTATCCAAAAAGTATTGGAAACTTCCTACTTATGGAGATATGCTTTATAGTCTTTCATAAATTGTTTTAATGGGAATAGATATTTATTATATTTATTCCCATTATTTTTTATTCATAATATTTAATGCCTTATTAAGATAATCTATAAACTCTGTGCGGAATTCTTCTGGTGATATGATTCTAAAGTATCCAATCCAAGGACTTAAAAATATTCTAAGTTCTGTAAACGATGAAAAGTTAAATGAAACTTCAATAGAGCCATCATCTAATTCTTTTTTTACTTTTTGATTAAATCCATAGTATCTGTTTTTGAAGAAATGTGCAACATCAGAATTGAAATTAATTACTGTTTTTATTAATTTATCATCGCTCCAGTATATACTTCTTTTACTTTCTATTAAATCTATTAATTCTTCACGCTTCTTTAATCTTTTATTGTATTCATTATCATATTCTTCTTTTTCTTTTTGCGAATGAAATTTTAATTGTTTATGCATTTGTATATTAGATATATTACTTATTATATAGGTTTTAATCTTATTATGTTTATTATCATTTGCTACCAAATACCATATACCTTGAAAATAATATAATAAATACGCTACAGCATTGACTCTATAAACAACATCTTCACTTTGAAGATAATAATCAAAACTTATATCATTTAAATCTTTTATATAGCATATTAATTTATCCAAAATATCATTATCCATAGATATATTATTTATATCATTATTTGCTATTATAATAACGTCATAATATTCATTATCAACATTTTGAGGTAATAATTTAGATATTGTAGAATGAGGTATTAATGATAAATTACTGCTTATTTTTTTTATAAATACAGAAAATAATTTATCAAAATTTTCTTTTAAATTTTGATTGTCTAAATTAACTCCTTTTCTTAATTTTTTTAAATCTTCTTTTTCTACATAATATTTGTCATTATCTGAATTTAATTTTATTTTTAAATATTTTTGTATATCTTCAATATCGCGTTGAGCTGTCCTTGTTGACATATTATTTGAATTCATAATTTTGTTTTTAGGAATAAATCCATCAATTAGAAGCGAACTATAAAGTTCAAATAATCTTTCAAATTTTTTCTTTTCAGTCATATATAATCTCCTAAAAAACACTATGAATGAATTCTTTTACGGCATTTCCATTTATTTTAAATTGTTCATCGTTTATAGTAAAGTATCCATCTAATACCCCATTAACTATTTCAAGATCCATTTTTCTAAAATTGCCAAATGAATCATATAAATATCTTCCAGTAGCATTGAATACGAAACTAAATCCATCTTCTTTAGAATAATAATCTATCACATCTTTATATTCATGCGACTCAAAATTTTTATACATATACCATTTTCCTTTATATAAAAATTTTATAATTTTAGAATTCTGAGATTCAGGTTTTGGATCATAAATAAATACTGGTATAGGTTCTGTTGTATATGATGTATATACTAAAGCAGCTATAATATTATGAGTATATCTTGATGGAATTCTTCCTACTGTATTAATTGCCAAAATGGAACTTGTGTCGGATATAACATTCTCACTTCCTGGTACAACTAAATACCCTGCAGGAATTCCATAATAAAATGATGTATATAATGCTCTATTTCTTGCCCAGTTTACCATAGAAGCATTAAAGTTAGTAAATTTAAATGAAAATTCAGTATCTATTAAATTGGTTATTGATGTTTTTAAAGATATTTTAGTATTATAAAAATTTGGTATTTCTAAATTTAATTCTCCTACATTCTTTCTAAATTGAGAGCGTATAAAATTGTCATAAAAGTCTAAAAAATCTTTTTCATCTTCTTTTATAATAAAATTTTGAGAATCTCCATCTAATATATTAAATGCATTATATGAAAAATATCTTTTTAATCCTTTTTTGTATAATTTCCAAAATATTATATGATTATCATGAAATAAATATAAATATAAATTTTCAACCATATTATCATTTATTTGTATAGATTTAGGTACCTCAGAAAAAGTACCAGTATAATATATTCCTCTAGCATTTGTAATAGAAGTTATAGTACTATCCAAAGTTGGTAAATCATTTCTGCTGTATGATTTATTTGGTATAACTTTATAGTTAATATATATAAAAAGAAATATAGATATTGCTATAAGTAAAATTATAGATACTATTAGAATATACTTTTTTATATAACTAGCAGAATATTCATAATAATCATCTTTTTCTATAAGACGTTTTTTTATACGCATAACTTTTCTTCTAAATTTGATTGATTTTCAGCTTTTTTAATATCATTTTGCACATCTTCTTCCGTTCTATTTGCTACAGAACTATCTAACAGCTTACTTAATGCAAATAAAGCCACTTCTATTTCATCATCTTGAGGCCTTCTTGTAGTAATTTTCTGAAGCAATAAACCAGGTAATATAGCAAGTCTCATAAGAGGGAAATTATAAAACTTGAAACCTAATTTTAATATTTCATAAGAAATTCCAGAAACTATAGGAAATAGTATTATATTAATAGCAAGTACTGTTAAATTTCCAATTATTTTAGGAGGAGTATAAGAAGCATAAATATATGTATAAACAAAATAACTTGTAAACATATAAAGCAAAATAGAAACTGTTAATACTAAAAACATAAATGTAGTACCGCATCTTGGATGTATAGTAGTATAATCTCTTATATTTCCTGTATCCGGATCAAGTCCATGCTCATAAGCATTAACCACCATATGTTCTGCTCCATGATATTCAAATACTCTTTTTATATCTTTAAAAAATGATATAATAAGCAAATACAAAACAAATATTGCTAATTTAATACCACCTCTTGCTAAATTAAAAATAACAAAATTTTCTTTTTCATTTATACCTATGAGAGTTGTAATAAAATATGGCAATGCTATAAAAAGACCTACAGCAAAAGCTAATGATACTAACATGCTTAATGTCATAGCAATATTATCATTTTTTTCTGATTTTTCTTTAGTTTTTTTGGTATCCTTTTTTTCTTCTTCAATTCCAGCAGTATTAGCAGAAAATACTAAAGTTTTGTATCCTAATTTCATCATATCTATAAAATTAACAATACCTCTGAAAAAAGGCATTTTGCTTAATTTATTTTTATTCTCAGGTATGCTTTGTTTTATAAAATCAATCTGTTTATCAGGCTTTCTTATAGCAACTACATAATGACTTTTATTTCTAAGCATTATGCCTTCTATAACAGCCTGCCCTCCTACGCCTTCTTTTATTCTATTTTCATCTAGTTTTCTATTCATTCAATAAATATCCTTATATATTTAAATTTTAATATTAAAGTAGATATATAATATAATAAATATCATATTCTTTCAAGCATAAAAAAATCTTGAAATTGTCAAAAAAAAATCATATATTATATATGTATGAAATCTTTATTTATTATTTTATTTTTTATTAGCATTTCTTTTATATCATGTAAAAGCACAAATACACAGACAGTATCATCGCTAGAATATCATAATAAAGAAGAAGTAGTAACAGTTAAAGTGATTAAATTAAAAGACAGAGCTGGTTATTATAAGAGTAAAAGCCCTTATTTCACATTTAATATTGATTTGAAAGAAAATGGATATGCTAATGTTGTATTAAAGGGATGGATGGTTTATAGAGGAGTGGTAAAAGTAGGAGACCCTTCATCCGAAGCAACGAAATTTAGACTAGATATTGATAATGTTACTTATGTTATATTAGAGTTTAAAGATTTAAACAATGCTAAGGCTTCTATAATATTAAAAGATGTTGTTCAGCAGTCTTTAGATATGACAAAAATTTAATTTTAAAAGAATCCTTCACTTTTAGCATCTTTACTCATAAGTTCTGTTAAAGTATCTTGTATATTTGCATTATTAAAAAGTATATTATATATTGCTTCTGTTATAGGCATATAAATATTATTTTTTTGTGCATATTCATAAGCTGCAGTAGTAGCATATACCCCTTCTGCAACCTGACCGTGATTTTCAGCTATTACATCCTGATATTTTTTTCCTTTGGCAAGTTCTCTTCCAAGTCTATTATTTCTACTAAGTCCGCTAGAACATGTAACTATTAAATCTCCTATACCTGAAAGTCCGTACATTGTATCTATTCTTGCACCTTTGCTTAAGGCAAACCTTACTATTTCATGTAAACCTCTTGTTATTAGTGCAGCTTTTGTATTATCTCCAAGATGAAGACCATCAACTATACCGCCTGCAATGGCTATAATATTTTTTAATGCTCCTCCTATTTCAACACCTTTTTGATCTGTTGAATTGTATATTCTAAATTTTGGAGGAACAGTTAATGTATCTCTAACATATTCAGAAACGCCTTTTTCGCCACCTATTACAACTGCAGTAGGTGTTCCTCTAGCAACTTCCTCGGCATGAGAAGGACCGGAAAGAGTAAGTATTGATAAATCTCCTGATATTATACTTCTAGCAACTTCACTCATCGTTTTACCAGTTTTTCTATCAAGACCTTTTGTGGCCGATACAAGTATTTGTTCATTGCTTATATATGGTTCTATATTTTCGCAGGCTTGAGAAAATGCAAATGATGGAGTTACTATTATAACTATTTCTTTATCATTTACTGCTTCTCCAACTTCTGTTGTAAATTCTATATTTTCATTTAGTTTTATATTTTCTAAATAATTGTCATTTTCATGGGTTGTACTTAATAACTTATAGCTTTGTTCACTATGTACCCATACTTTTACATTATGCTTTTCTGAAAATATGTTTGCAAGAGCAAGACCCCATCCGCCAGCACCAATAATACCGATATTTGACATAAACCCCTCATTATATTTTTATAAATTATAGTATATATAAAAAATAACTATTATCAAGTCAGAATAGTAAAAATATTATGTAAACTTAAAAAATTAATGCATAATTTTTATTTTAATGATTTTTCTAATAAGATGCATATATTATTAAGTAAGTCTTCTTTTTTTATTTTATCATCATCTTTAACCCAGCAAAATATAACAGATACTAAGGCTCCAGAAAAAAATTGAGACATTATTTTAGTATTTTCAATATTATCGCATTTCATAGTTTCGTATAAATATTCTGTAAATATTTTATATAATGATGATACAAATAATGATGTATTGTTATAATCTATTAAAGAAACATTAAAATAGTGCTTGTTATCATTAAAATAGTTTATAACTTTCTCTAAAATCTTTCTGTAATTTTTTCTAAAATCATATATTGAATTATCTTTTTTTAATTCTTTTATAATATCCTGTTTTATATCTTCAATGATTGAATTTAATAATTCTTCTTTATTATTAAAATGATCATAAAATGTAACTCTATTTATCATAGCATTATCGCATATTTCTGTTACACTTATGTCTTTAAGAGAATTAGTTTTTAAAAGCCCAAGTAATGATTCTTTCAGCAGTTTTTCAGTTTTTAATATTCTTAAATCTTTTTTTTCTTTTTTCATAAATAAAAACATATTTTATCAAAAAATTATTTAAATAATATTACAACAAAAATAAAGTTTGTCAAAGAAAATTTATTTTAGATATTGATATATTGTGTATTACACAGTATAATGTATTATATAATATATTAAAGGAATTAATGTTGAATTATGATGATATAATATCAAATTTGATGCAGGAATTAAGAAGGGGAACATTGATAATAGTTGTGCTTAGTCAATTAAAAAAAGAAGAGTACGGATATAATTTGATAGCTAAATTAAAAGAACATGGTATTACTGTTGAAGCCAATACTTTATACCCTCTTTTGAGAAGATTGGAAAATCAAGGACTTTTAAAAAGTGAATGGAACACTAAAGAAGATAAGCCTAGAAAATATTATTTAATAACAGAAGATGGAAATAAATTTTTAAAAAAGGCTGTTAATCATTGGAAGGAATTTTCATCCAATATTAATAAAATTATTAATGAATAATATATTAGGAGTTTATATGAATGAAAATAAAAAAATAGAAGATATTATTGAAAGATATATTTATGCTGTTACAAAATCAATGCCTTATAAAATTAGAGAAGATGTTTCAAATGAAATAAGAACTTTAATTGATGATATAATCAAAGAAAGATTTTCTAACTCATCTTATGAAATAAAAGACATTAAAAATATATTAATGGAAATTGGAAACCCTTATGAACTTGCTCATAAATATGATACCGATTACAATAAATGCTTAATAGAATATCCGTATTACATATATTATAAACTTATATTAAAAATTGTATTATCTTCAACATTGCTAGGTGTAATAGTTTCATCAATAATTAATATATTTATAAATAATGAATATTTGAATTTGATTAATATAGTAAGCGATATTTGTACTTCAATGTTATTAGCATTCTCTTTTGTAACATTAATATTTTTATTTATTTCAAAGAGAAATATTAATATTTCTAATCTTATAGACTTTGATAATCTTCCAAAACCTCCTAATGAAAAAGCAAATATATATAAATCAATCATTACAATAGCAGCATCAATTATATTTTTATTACTTTTATTATTATCTCCTAAAATATTTTCATTTAAAATAAACAATGAATATTTGGAATTTTTTAATACTGATATTATAAATAAAAGTTTTTTATTTCCTGTAGTATTTATTTTAATGCTTGTATCAAGAGAAATTATCAAATTAATTGGAAATAGATATAATAGAAAAACTGTTAGCTTATTTATTGGAATTGATATAGTATCTGCTATTGCTGCTTCATTATGGCTTTTATTATATGATATAATTAATATTGATTTTACAAATGCATTAATCAAATTAGCGGCAGTAAATTCAATCTCTTTTAAAATATTTAATAATTTTCAACCATTTTGTTTAATTTGCATATTATTTGCTCTATTACTTGATAGTATATACATCATAATAAAATTAAATAGTACTAATAAAATATAATTTTATAAAAATTATAATATAAAAAATAATTTACAAAAATAAAAAAATGTAGCTTATCATACAATAGTAATTTTCTTGTACTTGATAAAAAATGCAAAAATAATAAAATACAAAAATATTTTTAATAGGGTGTTATAAAGTGTTTAAGAAATTTGCATATATTATTTTTTTACATTCAATTTTTTTAAGTATTTTTGTTTTTGCTCAAACTAACAACACAAATACGGTAGTGCTTCCATACACACAATATATGGAGAGAATAAAATTATTAATACCAGAAATGAAATTAACAGCATCTCAAGAAAGTAATGCTGCAAATAATTTAACAAAAGCAAAAAGTTCTGGAGATTTAAAATTTGATTTGCAGGCAGGTGCTATAGGAAAGCAAAGCCATTTTGATGAATACAATTTTTTACCAACATCAGACTTTAATTATAATGGTTTTAGAATAGGAGCAGGATTCAGCGGACTTGTACCCTACTCTGGAACCAGATGGTCTGTGGAAATAAAACATGACAGTTTTTTTGGTGATTTTAATACAGGAGATATTATACTTCCTGTAGATACTCCTATTGGTACAATAAATGGAAAACTTCCTAATTTAGGTACTAATAATTTTAAATACTATTATCCTAGTATTAAAATACAAATAGCTCAGCCTATACTTAGAGATTTTTTTGGTAAACTTGATAGATACCCAATAAAAGATGCAGAATATCAGCTTACTATAGCTAAATTAAAAAGAATAATAGATGATCAAAGTGTATTGATATCATATCAAAAAATGTACTATCAATGGATAATGTCAAGAAAATTAATAGCTTTATATAATGAAATGATAAGAGAAGCAAGAAGTTTTGAAAATCAAGTTTATAAAAGATATAAAAGCGGAGTGATAGATAATGATTCATATCAAAATGCTAGAAGACAAACATTAAAATATATAGAAGCTAGAGATAAATCAGAATTAATGCTTAAAAAAGTTATTAGAAATATACAATTTTTTATACCAGAAGAAAATATAATACCTAATGAAGATGATTGGAATCAGACATTAGAAACATCTATAAATGCAGAAATAAATATAGTACCATTTTTAGAAAGTGCTCAAGGACAAATGGCTTATCAATTAAAATTAAGAAGCGAATACGCTATTTCTATAATGAAAAATAATGCATTGCCTGATCTATCTATAGTAGGAAGCGTATCATTATCAAGTTTAGATGACAGCGGATATTTTAAATCTTTTTCTACTATGACTAATGTTGATTATTTTGTAGGGCTTATGTTTTCCTACCCTATAGGCGGAAGAGATGCTAAAGCTAAAATGGAAGATGCTTATGCTGCTTTAAATGCTGTTACTGCTGATTTTGACAGAGTTAATAGAGATTTCGATGTGCAGATAGGTACTTACTATGATGAGTTTGAGGCCTACAAAAAAATGCTTGAAAATAAAAAATTAGAAGTTAATGCTATAGTATCAAGGATAAATACACAAAATGCCAAATTCAGACAAGGAAGGCTACCTACAGATGAAATAATAAATGCAAGACTTGATTTAGCTCAGGCAAGGGCAGAACTTCTTAATTTACAGTATCTCATCATAACTACTGTTATGGATTATAATTCTCTGGTACTGCTTAATAATTAGAATTAATATTTTTATTGGAATTGAAAATATGGATAGAATAATAGAATTATTTGCCAAAAACAGATTATTAGTTAATGTTATTATTTTGGTTACTTTAGCTGTAGGAATATACTCTTATCTTAATATAAAAAAAGAAGCTTTCCCATCAACTAACTTTGATGTTATGATAGTTCAAGTTATATATCCAGGTGCTTCTCCTGAAGATGTTGAGCAGTATGCTATGATTCCAATAGAAGATGAACTCCAGACTATAGCAGGAATTGATGAGTTTTATTCTATAATAATAGAAAATGCAGGAATACTCACTATAAGAATAGATATGAATCTTAAGGATTCAAGACCTGTGAAAGATGAAATATTCAGACGACTTCAGAATGCTCCTAATGTATCAAAAGATGTTTCAGAAATAAAAATTTTTGAAGCTAATGCAAACAGACTTCCCATATACAATTTAGGCATAAGATTCAAAAAAGGAATGGAAGGAAGTGAAAAAGAACTTTATGATATATCCAAAAAATTTGAAAAAGAATTGAAATATGTAGACGGAGTTGCAAATATTGAAGTTTATGGAAGAACAGATCCAGAAATTCAAATACTGGCAGATCCTAATAAATTAAGCGAATACTATACTTCATTATCAGAAATTGTGCAGGCATTATCTTTAAGAAATATACGTTCTACAAGCGGAAGTATGAAGCCTGATGAAAATGCTGATTTAGAAGAAAAAAATAAACTTCTTGTAACTACAGGACAATTTCAAGATCCATTATCTATTACAAATGTTATTATACGTTCTATATTCAATGGTCAGCCAGTAAGAATCGGAGATGTGGCAAGAGTTGAAGAATTATTCGTTGATAAAAGCGTATATATGAGGGTTAATAGTCAGCATGGATATTCAATAAACATTATAAAAAAAGAAGATGCGGATATATTGAAAACTATAGACAATGTTAATAAATATTTTGAAAATAATAAAGCGTCCATACCAAATAATATAGAAATAGTACCTATGGCTGATAACTCAAGAACGATTAATGATTTACTTAATGCAGTTTCTTCAAATATTATTACAGGATTTATTATAATATTTATAATACTTATAATATTTTTAGATTTCAAAAGTGCAATATTTACTTCGCTTGGAATGCTTATAGTTATTTCTGTTTCTCTTATTTATATGACATATTCAGGAATAACTTTCAATATAATTTCTTTAGGAGGAATTATAACGGTTTTAGGTATGATAGTTGACAACTCAATAGTAGTTTCAGAAAATATTTTTAATTATCATCAAAGAGGAATCAAAGGACTTAATGCTACAAAAAGTGCTGTAGGCGAAGTATTTATGCCTATGCTTGTTTCTACTCTCACCACTGTTGCATCTTTTGCTCCTATAATATTTGTTACTGGAACTATGGGAAGATTAATCAATCAATATCCTAGAGTTGTAATTGTTGCCTTGATTGTAAGTATATTTCAGGCTGTTTTACTTCTTCCTAATAATTTAATAACTAAAGAAGAACTTACAGGAGAACATAAAAGAAAAAGATTTAATTTCAAAAATCCTCTTGATTTTGATAAAGATAAATTATTCAATAAATTAAAAATACCTTTTGTTAAATTTTTGAGATTTACATTAAGATTTAGATATATTGTATTTATCTTTTTTGTAATTACATTGCTCATCACTTTAGCAATAGCAAAAATAATATTTGCAAAGTTTACTTTAGTTTATGATACCAGTGCTGATGTTATAGTTGTTAATATAGATACAGGTGTTGGAAGCTCATTATATAAAACTGAAAAATATCTTCAGCAGGTAGAAAATATTATTTATAATACAATAGATACTAATGATATAATAGCAGTATACAGTTTATTAGGAAAGCAATTAGATAAAAATACTGTTGAAGTATCCGAAGAAATGGATAATCTTGCGGGTACTATGATATATTTAGTTCCTGCTAATAACAGAAAAAAAATTGCTTATGATATAGTTGATGATTTAAATTTAGCAATAGAAAAAAGCGGAATTAAAAATGAATTAGAATTAATAACAGTAAATACCAAACTTCCTATAAACCCTGGTAAAGCAGTTGATATAAAAATAATAGGAAATGATACTGCTATGGTTAAAGAAGTAAAAGATAAAATGAAAGAACATCTTTTAAGTTTAGATGGAATAATAAACTATGATGATGATGATAAAATCGGACAAGAAGAATTAAGAGTAATATTCGATTATGACAGAATGTCAGAACTTGGAGTGAATGTTGCTTATGCAGCAAGAGAATTAAGAGCAGCTTATGCTGGAATAGTAGCTACTTCAATTCAGCAATTTGAAAATAAATTAGACTTCAGAGTAAGATTAGATAAAAAATATACTTATGACACAAATGTGCTTAATAATCTTTATATACCAAATACATATTACAGACTAATACAATTAAAAGATATAGCAGACATATATATTACAAATAATCAATCAAGCATAAGACATTATAATGGTAAAAAATCTATAACTATGACAGCAGATATTGAACAAGGAAAAAATACTGCTATACAGGTAACCTATGCAATGCAGGATTATTTTAATTCAATATCAAAAGAATATCCAAATATAAGCGTAGAGTTTGCAGGAGAGGTAAAAGAAACTAGAGGATCTATAATCGGTATTGCTTGGGGATATGTTATTGCTTTAATTGCAATATATGTAATACTTCTTCTTCAATTTAATAAATTCGTTCAGCCTTTCATGATTTTAGGTATAATACCATTTGGAATAATAGGAGTTATACTTGGATTTGCTGCACACAGAATGCCTATGTCATTTGTTGGTGCTGTTGGTATAGTTGGGCTTGCAGGTGTAGTTGTAAATAATGGTATTATAATGGTAGACTTGATAAATAGAATACTTGAGCAAGGAAACATACATACAAAAGAAGATGTACTTAATGCAGTTGTAGAAGGTGCCGGAGACAGATTCAGAGCAATATTCTTAACAACAGTTACTACAATATTCGGACTTCTTCCTACAGTTTATGGTATAGGAGGACGTGCTGATTTGATAGTACCTATGGTTATGGCTATGGCTTATGGACTTTTATTTGCTGCCCTTTTGACATTAGTGCTTTTGCCTTGTCTATTTATGATATCAGCAGATTTGAAACTTATAAAAATAAATTATAAAAATAAGTGATTATTATAAAATGTATATTTAAAAATCTGTGCAAAAGCCTTGATATTTTTCAACATATCCTATAGGGTTATATGACATCTTAGCTTTTCTAAGTCCTAAATCTCCAACATCCTGTTCGCGGTTTACAAATTTAAATCTATTATCACTATCAATTAAATTTTCTAAAAATAATCTATTAATAGCCTGGTAGCTTCCTTTATAGTCCCTATCTCCTCTTTCTGAATGAACTACTATAGTATCTCTCATACTTAAATCAGCTATAGTATATGCAGCAATTTTTTTATTTATATATATAACACCTCCTGATATATGGTTTATATTATCCCAATTATCTAATAATGTTTTTATCATTGCAATATCCGCTTCGGCTCTTATTTCATGTGATATTAATTTTGATGTTTCAAAAGCTTCGCATGATTCTATAGCTTCATCATTATTATTGATATTCTCAGCATTATTATTTAATTCATCTATCTCCCATTTACTTTCAAAATCAAATATTTTATTTACCATAGAACTATCTATATGTTTGTATTCAAAATCATTTTTTATGAATTGATTATATAAATTTTTCTTTTTATGAAATTTTTTTCCTGATAAGTTTTTAAGTTCATCTAAATCATATATATATTCCCATTCATCTCTGGATTCTTTTACTTTTATTTTTGTTGTTTTTTCCCAGAATAATGCAAGTTCTTTAGGAATTCTTATTATGCTTTCTCCTGATATTTCACATGGGCTCATATCATTGCAAAAATTACTATTAAACCAATCACCAATAGGAGCCCAATAAATAGTATACGGGGATTTTTGCCTTATCCAAACCAATTTTTCAGTAAAAGCCCATTCAAGCATATAAATATCTTTAAGACCAAATAAGTTCATAAATGTATAATCTGCTGACTGCTGAGGTGTTATAGAAAAATATTTATGATAAAGTTCTTGTTTTTCTAATGTTATTGGTTCAAAATTTAGCATATAAAATCCTTAATTATATTTTAGATATCATATAATTTTATTAATTGTTGACCATATATTATATATTAAAAATAATTAATGTAAATATTACATTATAGATTTTCCCATTTCAAAAACATTTTTTAATTCTTCTTTGCCTTTTATATCTCCAATATTAAATACTCCACCTGCTATTAAATATCCTAAATCTTTCCATCCAAGATAATTTAATAAACATTGATAATATTCTATAACAGGCTTAGAATTATTTTCATCATTTCCTTCAGCAGCCATTAACATAAAACATTCTTTATAAGGTGTTTTATAATTAGGATCTATTTCAGTTACTGCAAATAACCTATCTATAGCCATTTTTAATTGAGCAGAAAAAGCCCAATAATACATAGGTGAAGCTAATACCAATATATCAGCTTCTTTATAATATGGATATATTTTTAACATATCATCTTTTTGAGAGCATGGACTTTCTTTATCTTTTCCTCCTTTCAAACATCCTTTACAGCAATGAATATTCATTTTATCTAAGTCAAATCTTATTACATTATGCCCTTTATCTCTTGCTCCTTTTGTGAATTCTTCTATTAATGCATAAGTATTTCCATTCATTCTAGGACTTCCATTTAATATTAATATTTTTTTCATTTTATTACTCCTATATTATAAATTATTATTGATATTATTATTATAGTATTATATATTATTAATAACAAGTACGTACAAAAATGTTATATACTAACTATAAGTAAAGTATTAGGAGTATAAAATTATGGAAAAAAATAAATTAAAAGAAAAATACATGGAAGATACAGGTTTTGCTTATACTATGTCATTAATATCAGGTAAATATAAGATGATAATATTATATATATTATCAGAATTAAAAGTTGTAAGATATAATGAATTAAAAAGAATAATATCAAATATATCTCATAAAACGTTGAGCTTATCTTTAAAAGAATTAGAGAAAGATGATTTAATAGTAAGAAAAGAATATCCTCAAATACCGCCAAAAGTTGAATACAGTTTATCGAAAAGAGGAAAATCTCTTATACCTATATTAGATGCTATATGTATTTGGGGTGAAAAAAATAAAAAATAATTTTATTAATCCAAACTATTAAATAATAAAAAATTATTTTTTGCTGTTTTTAATAAACTTTTTTATATTTTTTAAGAAGTCAGACTTTCCATTTTCATCTATAAGAATATATTTAAGCATAAATCTTAAATAAGGATGATAAACATATAAAGTTTCTTTTATAGTCATTTTTGTTTTATTATTATCTGCATCTTCTAGTATATAAGTCCATAAAACAGTAAATTCATTTTCCATTTTTACTATTGATATTTCACTATTTTCAACCCTTCTAACTTCTACGAATTCCTGATATGTTCTTCTATTAGTATAAGTTTGCATTACTTTTAATTTATCGCCTTCTAATCTCTGGGTATTAACTACAGATATATATTTTAGCCATATAGGATAATTATCATAATCCTTTAATAAACTATATAATTCATTTCTTGGTATATCCAATATTTCTGTTTTCTCTTTAGAAAAAGAAGGAGGCATTTTTTTACCTATTGATGTAGGAAGCAATATCATAATACCCATTAAAAATAAAGGTAAGATTATAAATACTGGAACTAAATAAAATAACATTTCTATTGTCCTTTTTTTATTAAAGTATAAAATTTAGAATGATAATATTTATTGAAAAAATTCCTAGATATAATGAGTATTATACCGCAAAAAGGAACTGCAAATAATACACCAAGTATACCAAATAATACCCCGCCTATTATAGTGCTGAACATTACTGCTATAGGATGTATCTGTACGGATTTTCCTAATATTTTAGGTGCCATTAAACCTGAATCTAGTATTTGTATAACTCCGTATATTATAATCATTTTTAAGGCACCATGCCACCATATAGGTTCGGTAATAACACCTACAAACATAGCTGCTAAAAATGCTATGAAAGGTCCTATAAATGGTATATAATTTAAAAGCCCTCTAAGTAATGCAAGCATAAATGCATATTTAGTAGATGTTATAGACAGCAGTATGTAGCTTATAATAAAAAATGATACAGCAAGTATAGTCATTCCTCTTATATAGCTGTTAATAATATCATTTGATTTAATTATTATATCACTGATTGATGTCTGCCATCTCATAGGAAGAAGTTTAATAATTTTAGATTTTATATTTTGAAAATCAAGCATCAAATAAAAAGTAACAAATGGCAATATAACAAAATATGAAAATATTATGCTGAATATTGTTGTAATACTATTGATATTCTGGAATTTTAAATCTGTAACTCTTTTATATAATAAAGTGAGCATACCATTGCTTCCAAATAGAAAATCTTTTATGGAATCAGAATCTATAGCCATATCTATATTAAAACTTTTTCCAACAGTTCTATTCAATCGTTCAGATATATATATAAGCAATGAAGAAATAGAATTATATATCTTATCAACATATTGAGGTAAATTTCTTAATATAACATCCATTTCTTCAATAGTCCTAGGCAGAATAAACATAAAAAATATTATGGCTAATATAACCAGTGGTATGAATATTAATAAAACTCCTATTATTCTAGGAATTTTTTTTTCCATTTTTGTAATCAAAGGATCAAACATATATGCTAAAAATATACCCCATAGAAAAGGAGCTACTAAATATCCAGCCTCTTTTATAACCCATAACATAAATAAAAAAGATACTAGGCATACCATAGTTTTAGCCCATATATATCTCCAAAATGGAATTATTGCAGATATTAAAATTATATATAATATAATTGGGTTAATAATATTTCTTATTAAGAAACAAAAATAAAAAAAAGCAGAAGATACACTTATAACTAATAATATTTCTCCGCCGTTTATTAATATTTTATTATGGTTTAATATATGTCCGTTTTTTTCTTTTTTGAAAAAACTATTTTTATTATTGTCCATCATATTATATTATCTTTATAAAGTTATTAATAGTTTTTAATAATATAGTAGAAACATATTTTTTACAATATCATAAAAGAAAAATTAGAAAAAATATTATTTTTAACCAAAAAAGACTTGATATTTTTTTTGTAGTATGATATACTCTAGTTCATATCGTTGATGATTAAAAGGGCCTGTAGCTCAGATGGCTAGAGCGTTCGACTGATAATCGAAAGGTCGGTGGTTCAATTCCTCCCAGGCCCACACGCTCAGGTTCTTTAATATATAATACGGGGGTTTAGCTCAGTTTGGGAGAGCGACTGCCTTGCACGCAGTAGGTCGTGGGTTCGATCCCCATAACCTCCACAGTTTTAATAAACGATTTCTAAATTATGATATTTGGGAATCGTTTTATTTTATTAACTTTTAAAGGAGATTCTTTATGATAAAAAAATCATTAATAGCATTAATTGTAATATCTTTAATATTAATTCCTTTAAATACCGCATACTCTCTTACTCAAGATGAAGAGACTTTTTTGGATGCTGCTATATTCGGCGATGAGGATGTTATAGAAAAAATACTTAAAAAAAATATTAATATAAATATTCAGGATGATGTTGGAAATACAGCATTAATATTAGCAAGTATGGAAGGACATATTAAAGTTGTTAAACTATTAGTTGAAGCCAATGCTGATAAATCAATAGTAAATAAATATGGAAATAATGCCCTATTTTATGCTAAACAAAAAAATTATCCTGATATAGTAAAGTTGATACAATAATATATTATTCATCTGTAATAATTATTATTTCATGAGAATTATTTATCTTTTTATTTGAATGAGGATTTAATATTACTGTTGACTGTTCTTTTAATCCTATTGCTATTTTCTTCTTATCTAATAAATAGTTATATATATCTAAAAAAGTTATTTCGCTATTTTTATCAAAGTATTTATTATAAGGTATCATTATAATATCGCTTACATTTTTAGTTAATAGATCATTAAATATATAAAGCAAATTAGAGTCTTTTGATGATGTTCCATTAGAGTACCTATTAATTTACCGCTTACTATAAAATCTCTAATATCATCTGAATATACTAAATTTCTATTTTCTATAGAATTTATTAATGATAATATTGGTATATTATATTTATCTTTCACTATACGTCTTATTATTACTAATAAATTAATAGCTTCAATATCTGTTTCCATAGTTTCTGATATTAATACAATTTTTGTTATTTTATTATCTTCTATTTTTTTCTCTATAAACTCTTTTTTGTATTCCTGTTCTATAATATCAGAATAATATATTTTTATTATATTTTTTTCTTCTACATATTCATGTATTTCTTTCATTATTTCATTTTCTTTATTTTTTTCTAGTATAAGCAAAACATTATGATTGTAAGATATATTATTATCAATATGATTAGTTATGTCTATAATATCATCATCATCACCATTTCTAAATAAAACAACAAGTTTATCCTCTTTTTTTATTCTATAGTCTACATCTGGTATATATAAACTTCTAAGTTCAGACTCTTTTTTTACTAATCCTAATAATATTTTATTTTTATCTATATACTTTAGAGAAAGTTCTTTAAAACTCATATTATCAATATTATGATTATAATTTATTTCTATATCTATACCTTTTATATCAAATAGTTCCTCATAAATACTACTTAAGCCTGTATAGATAATGCTTTGACCTATAAGTTTATATAGAATTTCATATTTATAAATTATATGTATATTAAAGAAATTAGTATCATTTATAGATGATATAATTTCTATGCTTTCTTTCTTATTTACTAATACACATATATCTATTTTTACTTTATGTTTATAATTACTATCTTCCATTATTCTTTTAAGAGAAAGAAGTATTTTTAATGATTCTGTATCATTATTATTAACTATAGAAATACTTGTAGCTTTTTCTATATTAAGCAGTAGTAAATTTTCATATATACTTGGATTTCCCTGTCTTATTATAATATTGCTTTTTTTATAGTTTTTTAAAAATGATATTCTTTTCTTTATTGTATTATGATCATATTCTGAAAGAAGAACTATTTTTTTAGCCCTTCCCTTTATAAACTCATCTATTATAGTTAAAACCTCTTCTCCGTAACCTAATATTATTGAGTGATTACGCTCCATTATAAAAGCATTGCCTTCTGTAAGATTTTTTATCCTTTCCTGCAATGAGTTATTTATCATTGCAATAAGTAAACCCCATCCGCAAACTCCAAAAAAAGTTACAGCTAAAAAAGTTATGACAACACCATTAAACCCTCTTTCTGATTCAGCTGCTGATATATTACCGGTATCTATAAACTGCATCAAACTGTCCCAGAATGCATCAAAAATAGGATAGTTAAATGCTAGATTCATAAACAATGATATAATAAAAAGTATTGATAATATTATAATGATTAATACTACTAATTGATGCAATAGCCCTTTATTAAATATTCTATCTATTCTGTATCTTATATATTTTAAAATTCTATAAAAAAACATAACATAATCTCCAAATTAATTATTTTTCATAAGATCGTAATTAGTAATAACAACTATTTCATCTGTAGTATTAATTATAACATTAGCCATAGGATTTAATACTATTTTAGAAATACTTTTAATTCCAATAACAATAATACCTTTTTTTAACAGTTCTAAATGTACATCCATAAATTCTTTAGGTTCATTGAAATGATCTGAATATTTTTGCATAATTATATCCTTACCATTTTTACTAAACAACCCATTAAATACAGACAATATATCAGGATTAAGTGAAGCATGTGCCATAAGCATCCCTATAAGTTTACCGCTTACTATAAAATCTCTAATATCATACGAATATATTAAATCTCTATTTTCTATAGAATTAATCAGTGATAATATAGGTATATGATAATCATTTTTTCTAATAATTTGTCTAATAATAAGAAGTATATTGATTGCTCTCACATCTGTATCTATATTTTCAGATATAATTATAATTTTAGTTATATGATTTTCATTTATATTTTTTAATAAATATTCATATTTAATTTTAACATTATCTATGTCGCTGTAATCTAATTGTATAATTTCACTATCATTATTATATATTGATATTATTTCCATGATTTCAGAACTTATAATATTATTACATATTAATAATACTTTATGTTTGTATTTAGGTTCTATGCCTACATGTGAACTAATATGTATATTTTCTTTTCCTTTATTTTTGTATAATATAATTAAATCATCTTTATTTTTAATTAGACTATTATATCCTGGACTAAATAAAGTTTTATCTTTGTTATCAATAAATCCTAATAATATTTCATTTTTATTTAACATTTTTCTGCTGGCATCTATAAATTTCATATTTTCAAGATTATAGTCTTTTTCTATTTTTATATCATTTCCATTATAAGAAAAAAGTTCTTCATAAACGCTGCTTAAACCAGTATATACTATACTTTGAACTATAAGTTTATAAAAGTATTTCATATTTGTACACAGCATGTATTTTAAATATTTTATCTTCTATAGATTTTATTATTTCTATACTTTCCATATTATTGAGGAGAACACAAATATTCATAGTATTATGTCTATTATCAGATTCATCTGAAATTTTTTTAAGAGATAATAATATTTTTAATGATTCTGTATCATTATCATTTATAATTGATATACTATGTGATTTTTCTATATTTAATAATTTGAGATTTTCTATTATGTTAGGATTGCCTTCTCTTATGATAATGTCAGCTTTACCATGTTTTTTTATAAATACTATTCTCTTTTTTATACTGTCAGCATCATGTTCAGATAGAAGAACTATCTTTTTAGCTCTTCCTATAATAAATTCTTCTATAATAGTTAAAGCCTCTTCACCATATCCTAATATAATAGAATGATTACGTTCCATTATAAAAGAATTTCCTTTACTTAAATTATATATTCTTAATTGCAATGAATTGTTAATCATTGCAATTAAAAGACCCCATACACATACACCAACGAAATTAATAATTAAAAATATTATTACAATACCAAAATGTCCATCAACTGCTGATATATTTCCAGTAGCAATAAATTGATTAACTACTTCCCAAAATGCTTTTTCTAATGGGTAGTTAAATAAAAAACGCATAAATATGGAAGTTACCAAAAGCATACATAAAATACCCAAAACTAATATGATTAATTGATATACTAAGCCCTTATTAAAAAGTCTGTCTATTCTGTATTTAATATATTTATGTATGCTTTTAAATATCATAAAATATTAACTCCTCGCTTTCTTCAGCTAAAATATAATTTGTTATAATTATAATTTCATCTTTATTATCTAATAAGCATTCATTATTAGGATTTAATATGACATCATTATATCTTTTTACCCCTATCAATATTATTTTTTTATTTAATAAAGATAAATAAACTTCTTTGAATGTCTTTGGTTCTTTAAAATAATCAGAATATGGAGACATTATTATATCTTTTCCGTTTTTGCTTAGAAGACCATAAAAAATATACAATATATTTGAACTTAGAGAAGCCTGTGCCATAAGCATTCCTATAAGTTTACCGCTTACTATAAAATCTCTCACATCATCTGAGTATATTAAGTTTCTTTTTTGTATTGAATTAAGTAATGATAATATTGCTATATTTAAATTTTCTTTTCTTATTATTTGTCTTATTATTAAAAGTATATTGATACTTTTTACATCTGTAATATTATCTTCCGATATCAAAACTATTTTTGTTATTTCTTCTTTTTTCAATTTTTCCAACATGAATTTATATTTATTTTTTTGAGATTTTATTAAGTCATAACTAAGCATTCTTATATTGTGATTTTCCATATATTCAGAAATTTCTTTTATTATTTCTTCATATCTTTTTTCTTCGCATATTAATAAAATATTATTTTTATATTTTATTATATTCGGTTTTATATCAGGATATTCTTTTATAGAATCATCATTGTTATTTCTAGATAGTACTACCAATCTGTTTTCTTTTTTTAAGATATTATCATGCTTTGGTATTAATAATTGACTTCTATCTTCTTTAGTTATTCCAAGAAGTATCATACCTTTATCAAGATACTTTAAAGCAGCATCTTCAAATGTATGATTATCAAAATCATGATCCGTTTCTATATAAAAAACATTACCATCATTAGAAAATAAATCTTCATATACATTACTTAAACCAGTATAAATAATGCTTTGCGCTATAAGTTTATAAAGGATTTCATATTTATAAATTATATGTATGACAAAGTTTTTATCCTCAATTGACTTTATAATTTCAATAGTATCCTCTTCATGTACAAGTACGCATATATTAATTTTATTCTCAAGTTCATATTCTGATATAATTTTTTTTAAAGCAAGAAGTATATTTAAAGATTCTGTATCATCATTATTTATGATTGATATACTGGATGATTTTGATATATTAAGCAGTTTAATATTCTCTATTCTGCTGCTGGTTCCCTCTCTTATTATAATATTAGTTTTTTTATAACCTTTTATAAAAGATATTCTTTTTCTTATGACATCAACATTATGTTCAGAAAGTATAATGATAGTTTTTACTTTAGCCATAATAAATTCTTCTACTATAGTTAAAGCCTCTTCTCCATACCCTAATATTATTGCATGATTTTTTTCCATTATGAAAGCATTACCTTTGCTGAGATTATTAATTCTATCTTGCAAAGCCTTATTAATCATAGCTATTAAAGAACCCCATCCGCAAACACCAATGAAAGTAACCATTAAAAAAGTTATAACAAGTCCAAAACTTCCTTCAACCGAAGATATATTTCCGGTATCTATAAACTGCATTAAACTATCCCAAAATGCTCGCTTTGCCGGATACTGAAATACTATAATTATGAAAATAGAAACTATTAAAAGCAAAATTATGATTGCAAAAACCAAAAGCATTAATTGATAGAATAAACCTTTATTGAGCATTCTATCTATTCTGTATTTTATATATTTGGGTATATCTTTAAGCATATTTAAATTATACTAAACTATATTAAAAATTTCAAAATAAATTTTTAAAATTTCATTTTATCGCTTTTATATATATAATCCATTTGCCTTCCTTTATAATTTTTGCATAAGAAAATATAAAAATTATCTAATTTTCTAATATTATTATTTAATAATTTTCTATATGATTGAAAGTTTGTAATATATTCAATACTATCAAAATATTTATAAAGTAAATTTGTATCTGAAGATGTGCTTATATGATAAAAATCATTAGATATAAAATCTTTATCATTATACCAAAAATCAAATACTGTAGGGTGATATGTTCCCCAATTTAAACAAACAGATTCTTTTTCGGGTTGTATGTAAAAATTAATCATTGAAGGTATTTGATAATTCAAGCCAAATATTCTTATATCTTTATCCATATGAGAATTATAATACTCTTTTAAATCATATCTTATGGCATTATATTTATAATATCTGTCGGTAGGATCTCCTTTTATTGGTATAATAGGAATAAAATATTGAAGTATTATTATAAATATAGCTGTATTACAAAATAAAATATTGGCAAAAAATAAATTTCTAATATATTTTTTATTCCAATTCTTTGATATATAGTATGATACTAAAAATAATCCTCCAGCATATACAAATAATCCCCAATTTGCTTCTAGTTTATTTTTGAAAGATTTAAACAGTATGTAAATAAATGGCAGTAATGATATGAAAGCAAAATAGAAATCTTTTTCTGTCTCTTTTTTTTTAAAAAAATCTATAAATACTTTTACAATTAAATAACAAAACAATATAAAAAATAATGGACTATATAATCCTATTTGTGCTCCCCAAAAATCTAAATTTCTATTAATACTTCCTGTTTTACCTAATCTAGTTATTATATATATAATTGGAGAAAAATCTGTTTGGAATACATAAATTACAAAAGGCAAATAAGTAATAAATACTATAATACCAAATATATAAAATTCTTTTGAATAAAAAAATTCTTTTTTATTTTTTATAAAAAAGAAGAATATTAATATTGTTATTATTATAATTAATGCATTAATTTTAGATAATAGAGCAAAACCAAATAAAAAACCAGATAAATAGAAATATTTTTTATCATAATATATAGACTTATAAAAATATATAATTGCAAGAATCATAAAATAAAACATTGGAGTATCTATAGTCACAATAAGAGAAAGACCTGCAAAAAATGGTATGGTATTAAAAAGTATAACAGATATTATAGCAGTATTTTCATCTTTTTCTTTTTTTAAAAAAATAAATAAAACAATAGAAACTAATATACTAAAAATTATACTTCCAATCCTCACTCCAAAACCGTTATAACCAAATACTAAAATACTAGCCTTCATAAAAAAAGCAATTCCGGCACCATGGTCAAAAAATCCAATTGGTAAATGTTTTGTCCATAAGGCATAATACGCTTCATCATCTATTAATGTAGTAAACGTTAATAATATTATTTTAAATATATATAATGTAATTATAAATATAAATGATATTAAAAAAAATTTGTTATCTAGAATTTTTTTCATTGTTAAATCCAATAAACTAAGATGTGTTTTTTATTTTTATGTGTTAGAAAATTAAAGTGATTTTATGAGGATGAAAACGTTTTTGATGATGTTTGTTTTTTTGATTTTATTATAGCAATAATGAGGTATTTTATATTGGAATTTAGATTTATAATTTTTTGCAACGAAAAAAGAAAAGGAATGTTAATTAAAAGATATGGGTATGATAGTTGATTATAGTTTATTAATTTAGAATTTTGCTGTTTGCTGTTTGCTGTTTGCTGTTTGCTGTTTGCTGTTTGCTGTTTGCTGTTTGCTGTTTGCTGTTTGACATTAAAATATCCTACTAATAATTTTATGATATTATAAACTATATATTTTAAATTTCAATATTAATAAAAAAGGAAGCTCATTTTTATTTGAACTTCCTTTTTTAATAATTGTTATTATTTATATATTAATTTTTTATATTATCCTAATATAGCAAGTAATACTCCTGCTGCAACTGCTGAACCAATAACTCCAGCAACATTAGGACCCATAGCATGCATTAATAAGAAGTTATGAGGGTTAGCCTCTTGTCCAACTTTATTAGCAACTCTTGCAGCCATAGGAACAGCAGATACTCCAGCAGCTCCTATAAGAGGATTAATTTTCTCTTTGCTAATAGCATTCATCAATTTAGCAAGAAGTACTCCGCCTGCAGTACCCATAGAAAATGCTACTAAACCTAAAACTAATATACCAATAGTTTCAAAACGTAAGAATTTATCAGCAGCTAATTTACTTCCAACAGATAATCCTAACATTATTGTAACAATATTAATTAACTCATTCTGAGCAGTTTTAGAAAGTCTGTCAGTAACTCCAGATTCTTTAATCAAATTACCAAACATTAAAGCACCAATAAGAGGAGCAGCATCTGGTAAAAGTAAAGCAACAAGAATTATAACGCTAAGAGGGAAAATAATTTTTTCTCTTTTGCTTACAGGACGAAGCTGTTTCATTTCAATTTTTCTTTCATTTTCAGTAGTAAGCAATTTCATAATAGGAGGCTGTATTATAGGTACTAAAGCCATATAAGAATAAGCAGCAACAGCAATAGCACCTAATAGATGAGGAGCTAATCTTGAAGCTGTAAATATAGCAGTAGGACCATCAGCACCGCCTATAATACCTATAGAAGCAGCATCTTTTAATGTGAATGAAATAACAGGTATATAAGTAGATATAAGCATAGCACCTAATAATGTACCAAATATACCTATTTGAGCTGCAGCACCTAATAAAGCAGTTTTAGGATTTGCTATAAGAGGTCCGAAATCGGTCATTGATCCAACGCCTATAAATATGAATAATGGGAATAAACCAGATTCTATACCGAAATTATATATCTGACCTAAAAATCCTCCGCTGCTTAATGTAACAGGTAAGCCATTAATAACTTCTACAACAGGTAATGCAGCAATATTAGCTATAGGGATATTAGCTAATATTCCTCCCATACCTATAGGAATAAGAAGTAAAGGTTCAAAACCTTTTGATATAGCAAGATAAATTAAAAGTAATCCAACACATATCATTATAGCATTCTGCCATAAAGGTACAGACTTAACTTTTATATCGTTTAATTTAGTTTGATATTTTTCCTGTTTATTTTTTTCAGCTTTAGCCTGAGCATCTGCTATTTCCTCTTCAGTTCTAGGAAACAATCCTCCGAAAGCTGTATTTCTTGCCAAAGAAATAAGCGAATCTTTTATATTAAGAGGTTTATCTGCACTTTCTTGTGGCATAACTACGGATGCTGTTATAAAGATAAGTGCAAATACTAAAAATATTTTTTTCATTCTTTTATCTCCTTAAAACCAGCATCACTATTAACCAATTATAGCTAGTTCCTGACCAGCAACAACAGCATCACCTGGTTTAACTTTAATTTCTTTTACTACTCCGTTAGAAGAAGATTTAATTTCAACTTCCATTTTCATAGCTTCTACTATTAGTATAGTAGTACCATCTTTAACTTGAGTACCAACAGGAGCAACTATTTTTAATACAGTTCCAGGCAAACCAGCAGTAACAGGTGTAGCAGAACCTGATGAAGCAGGAGCAGCAGCTTGAGAAGCACCAGCAACTATACCATCTTTAATAGTATAATCATAGCTTACACCATCAACTATAGCTTTTCCATTTTCTATTTTTATACCATAGCTTGAACCGCCTACAGTAACAGTTACTTCATTGCTTGTAGCTTTAACGCCTTCAGAAGCAGCACCTGCATTCTTTCTAATACCAAGTTTTGCTTCGCCTTTAAGGAATTGAATACCTTTTTCTTTACAAGCAGCAGCTATAAATACATTTTCATCCGAAAGATCTGTTATACCAGCATCTTTTAAAGCCTGTTCAGCAGCTTTTCTTCCTTTTTTAGGATTTTTATCATCTATATCCATAGGAAGTTCTGTTGTAGGCTGTAAATTCAATTGTTCGCTTGCTATTTTTACTATTTCTGGGTCTGGAGTAGAAGGAGTTTTACCAAAATAACCTAATACCATTTTACCATAACCATCAGCTATTTTCTTCCAATCACCTTGCATTACATTACTAAATGCTTGTTGGAAATAGAACTGAGATACAGGAGTTACAGAAGTACCGAAACCGCCTTTTTTAACAACTTCGGTCATAGCTCTGATAACTTCTGGGAATCTGTTCATAACATTAATATCTCTCATCATCTGAGTATTAGCTGTTAATGCACCACCAGGCATTGGAGCAAATGGAATCATAGGTTCTACAGTTCTACTTTCAGGTGGTAAGAAGTAATCTTTCATACATTCTTTAAATACTTCTTCTGCTTCTCTTATTTTGTCTATGTCAATATTCAATGCGTATTCAGTTCCTCTTAAAGCATGCCACATAACTATTACATCTGTTTGGCAAGTACCGCCTGATACAGGAGCAGCTGAAAGATCTATACAATCAGCACCAGCATCTAAAGCAGCTCTGTATTGAACAGCACCTATACCTGCAGTTTCATGGCTATGCATTTGTATATGTACATCTTTACCTAATATTTTTCTAGCTTCTTTAATAGTATCATAAACAACTTGAGGTGTTGCAGTACCTGAAGCATCTTTGAAACATACAGAATCAAAATCTACTTTATCTTTGATTTGAGTTAATACTTTTCCATAGAATGCAGCATCATGTGCACCTTCACATCCTGGAGGAAGTGCCATCATACTAACACATACTTGGTGTTTTAAACCAGCTTCTTTAATACATTTTCCGCTGAAAATAAGGTTATTAACATCGTTCAATGCATCAAAGTTTCTAATTGTTGTAATACCATGTTTTTTGAATAAATCAGCATGTAGTTTAATCATTTCTCTAGGCTGTGATTCCAAACCTACAACGTTAACTCCTCTTGCTAAAGTTTGTAAGTTTACATTTGGACCTACAGTTTTTCTAAAAGTATCCATTACATCAAAGGCATTTTCATTATTATAGAAGAATGCACTTTGGAATGTTGCACCGCCACCTGATTCAAAATATGTAACACCGGCATTAACGAATGCTTCTACAGCCGGCATAAAATCTTTAGATAATACTCTAGCACCATAAACAGATTGGAAACCGTCTCTGAATGCTGTTAGCATAAATTTTATTTCTTTTTTAGCCATTATTATTTCTCCTCTTAAATACAACTAATAATTATTTATTTTGACTTACTACTATGTACATGAGCTAAAGCTATTGCTATAGCTACCATTTTGTCGTTATTTGTTGACTGAACTGCCACAGCTGGAGAAGAAGCTATTTCTTCTTTAGGCGGAGGCATCAATTCATCTAGTTTAGCTACAACAGAGCTAACTAATTTCATAACAAAAACTAATATAATTAAAAACAATACAACTACGCCCATTCCTATGAGCATTATTTGTAAAGCTTCTATAATGCTGCTATTCATAAAATAACTCCTAGTTACATAAATTTTTGATAATATATTATACACTATTATTTTCTTAATACAAGCACATTTATTACAAAATAAAACATATATATCACAATATAATAAAGTATGTAGAAATACTATATATAGAATTATTTATAATGTTGACATTATATAAATTAGTATATATTATAAATTAATAACTATTTAGGACAATTATATTTATGAATATTAATTCAATGCCTATAGCAATTTTTGATTCCGGATTTGGCGGAATAACTGTATTGAAACAGTTGTTAAAAATATTGCCTAATGAAAATTACATATATGTTGGAGATAATGCAAATATTCCTTACGGTAGCAAATCTAAAGAAGAAATAATAAATCTTACATTAAAAATAGTTGATTTTTTGGTAGAAAAAAAATCAAAGATAATTATTATAGCATGCAATACAATAACTGCATGTACATATGATATATTAAAAGAAAAATATGATACACCTGTAATAGAAGTAATATCTAATGGTGTAAATGATGCAATTAATAAAACTAAAAATAATAATATATCAATAATGGCTACAGAATTTACTGTGCATTCTAATGCATATATAGAAAAAATAAATCAATATAATGAAAATATAAAAATAACCCAAATAGCATGCAGAGATTTATGCCCTATGATAGAAAGTGATTGGTACAGTCATAGTAATAGATTTGATGTTTTAAGAGGATATTTAGAAAAAATAGATTCTGATTCGGATACCCTCATATTAGGATGTACTCATTATCCTCTTATATTAGAAGATATAAAAAAAGTATTGAATGAAAAGAATAATAATTCTGTAAAAAATATAATAGATCCTGCATTAAATACTTCATCATCAATAAAAAAATATTTAGAAGAAAATAATTTATTAAATAAAGATAAATCGAATAAATCGGAGATAAATATATATTCAACAGGAAATATAGAAAAAGTTGAAGTATTAATTAATATGCTTCTTCCAAAAGAAATATATAATTCATATAATATCAAACATTTAAATTTGTAATTTAAATATTAAAGTATACAAATTAAATTTATGATTAATTGATTAATATACATATTTAATTCCATTATTAGTATCAAATATCCAATGTTTATTAAATACTTTTTTATATGAATATCCGAATGGGAATTTACCTATAGATACTGCAAAAAATTTATTCCCTTTATTTTTTTGATTATTGCACATTTTCACTAAATTATCAGGCATATCTTCCATTATAAAATCAGAAAGAACTAATACATCTGCATTCTTAAAGTCAGAAGTATGCATTATATTGCATGCTTCATAAAGTGCCTTATATATATCAGAACCTCCATGATAACTTAGCTTTAAAAATTTTATCAAATCTTGAATTCCTTCTTTTTTTGTAAATTTACAAGTATATATTTCTGTACTAAAATTAATGAGATAAGCATTCCTATTTTCAGATAAAGCTTGCATAACCATTTTTAGCATAATGGCTTTAGCAATATACTCATTTATACCTTTCATAGAACCGCTTGTATCTATGCATATAATCATATCACCTTTGCCGTCTTTATGACTTGCCATAGTTTTATTCTTTTCTATTTCATTGAATACATAAGCACTCTTATCGAAACACATAAGCCTATTCTCTATATATTTTAATTTAAATAGTTTTTCGCTATCTACATTGCATAATAAAGAAAGCTCCTCTGGAATAACATTTTCTATATCTTTAGAAAAATATATGCCTACAATTTCTTCTTTTGAACTTATCTTTTTATTCGTATATGAATAAGTATTTTTAAATTCAACATTTTTTATAGCTTTTTCTAAATCTATTCTTTTTCCCATAGAGTCACATATTATTTCTATATCTTTATATTGGCTTATAAAATCAACCCATCTATTTAAAAGTGATATATCATTTTCTTCAAGCTCCCCTACTCTAAAATCCCATAATACTCCGGTTTTTATTCTTAAAATATTTGACATATATTTTAGTTTCTTCAATGAACTTATCCAAGATTCTAAATCTGTAATAAACTTATCTCTTCTCTCTTTAACAGTTGATACAATCCAATCATTATTTTTTTTATTATACGTTTGATTCCATTTTGAAATTATATTATTTTTTATAATATTTAAATTACTGTAATCATTGCTTTCTAATTTTTCTCTCCAAAATTTTATATCAATATCATTTGATAAAATACTGAAACTATTTAAATCATTTATTATATCTTCTCTAGTTATTTTTTTATTTTTTATTTTTTTATAAGCAATATCTAATTCTGTTTTATTTTCATCATACGGATTATTTTCATTTATAAAAGTATTTAAATCTTTTTTCCATTTAGTTATTTTTACTTCAAGCTCCTCTTCCAATCTGCTGTCATTCATATTATTAAAAGAGCCATGAAAAACTCCTCTAGCCATTGATTCAGTTTTGGTAACTTCTTTTTTGTAAGAATTATTATCAAATTGTATCATGATTTTCTATTTCACTTTTTAATCTTTCTGCATCTAATTTTTCACTTTCAAGATTTTCTATATAAGAATTAAACATATCTATAAAAGTATTGAATTTATCTTCCGATATAAATACACTTTTGGAAATTTCTTTATTTTTATCAAAACCATTTTTTAAATCTATAATTATATTATCAATACTAGATACAAGAGAATTAATAAGTTTTATATATTCTTCTTTTTTTTCTTTTGATACTTTTTTAGCACTAACCTTATTCATATAAAATTCAGGTTCTGCTTCAATTAAAAAATCATAATTTTTAGAAAGCCTATTACACACTAAACCATTAACTGAAATAGCTGAATTTATTTCTATAGTATATTTATCCTCTCCATTAAAATTGCATCTGAATTTTTTTGTTTGATTTCTTCCAATATCTAAAGGATAAAAATACCCTTTTTTACCTAATTGTTTTAAAGGTATATAAATTATTGTCTCTCCGATATTTCCATATTCATCCATGTTTATAGTTAATGTTTTAGCTATATACTGCTTATCATCTATATTTTCTGTATCATAAGTTTTCTCTAAATTATAAAATTCATTATCAATTTTCTCTTGAAGATTTTTAAAGCTTAATCTCCATTCATTAATATTTTCATTATTAAAATTACAGGATGATTTAACAGCATTTTCTACAATTGTTTTTACAACGTCAATATGCTCTTCCAAACTCCATAAACAGTTATCAATTAAAAAAGTTTCATAAATATCAACTTCATCCTTATCATTTAAATACGATGACATTTTTAATAAGTAAGAAATATGCTGCCATCTTCTGTCAGATACATAAATAGCTATTTCTCTGTTATCTTCATTAAATTTTTCTATAGATAATTTTATATTATGAATTATATCAATAACAGTTTTTGAAAGTTTTATATTATTAGCCTCTTCCCGTATTTTTATCCATTCATCAGTAGAAATCTTTAGAGCATCATCAATTTTTATATATGAATCAAGCTCAGTATTTTGAAGTATCTTTTCAAAACTATCTCTGCTTTTCATTGGACTAACCGTTAAACGCATAATAAATCTGTCATATAATGCTTCAAGTCCTTGTCCTTCCGGAGGCGTTTCATTACTTGCAGAAATCAATGCCTTCAATGGCACTTTTATCTCTTTATAACCATTTTTAAAAACTCTTTCATTTATTATGGTTAAGAGTGTATTAAGTATTGCAGGAGTACTTTTCCAAATTTCATCTAAAAAAGCAAAATCGCAATCAGGCAAATAACCATTTATTTTTCTTACATATTTATCATTTTTTAATTCTTCCAAACTAATAGGACCGAATATATCTTCCGGAGTACTGAATCTTTGCATTAAATATCCAAAATATTTAGAATCCTTAAATGCTGATGAAATTCTTTTAGCTATGAAACTTTTTGCTGTACCAGGAGGACCATATAAGAATATAGGCTTTCCTGCTATTGCACTAAGCAGTGTTAATGATACTATATCTTCCCTTTCATAGAGTCCTTCTGAGAGTAAGTTAATTATTTTTTTCATTCTTGATTTAGTATTTTTCATAATATATTATCTCTCAATATTTACTTTTAATAGTAAGCTATAGTTATTATATCATTTTTAATATAAATTGGAATTCTTTATTTTTATATGATATAATTTTCAAAAATAGAAATGGAATAAAAAATGTTAAACTCTGATAAAATAAAACTTCTCATATTTGACATGGACGGAACCTTGATTGATAGTGCATATTTGAATTATTATTCATACTATAATGCATTCAAAGAATTTAATATAGAGCTTGATAAAGATTATTATTACAATAAATGCTTCGGACTTCATTATAAAATATTTGTAACTAATATATTAAAGTTAAATAACAAATATGTTAAATATGATGAGTTTAATGAAATTATAGAAAAAATACATAAAATAAAAGAAGAAATATATTTGAATAATCTAAATTTAATAAATGTACACCCATTTTTACTTGAAATTTTAACTGATAATTATAATAAAAAAGAAAATAAAAAATTTACAGCATTAGCTACAACAGCATCTCCAAACGGAGTTTATGGAATATTAAAAGAATTTAAATTAGAACCATTATTCGATTTAATTTTAACAGGAAATGATGTGGAAAATAAAAAACCTCATCCGGAAATATTTTTAAAATGTTTTAATCATTTCAATATAAAAGAAAAAGAAAGCATTATATTTGAAGACAGCGAAGTGGGACTTAAAGCTGATAATAAAACTAATGTTTGGGTTATAAAAATAGAAAAATGGATTAAATAAAATACAAAATAAAAAGTGCCAATATAGTTTTTATCAGCACTTTTTGTGTAAATAATTATTTTTTATCTTTTTAAAAATTTACTAAAAAACATAGTTATAAATCCATTAGCCCAACTGAATATTCCTATTTTTATAGAAATAATTAAATAATTAATAAAATTCATTTTTTTATAATTAGAAAAATTTATATCTATAAATTCATCATCTAAATTATTTTCAAAATATTTATTATAAAAATTGAATTTATGATAACCTGTTCCGTCAAATCCTATATTGTTCGTGAAAGATTTTTTTGAAGGCCAAACACATAATTTTTTTCTTTTGTACATATAAAATGAATAATAAATATCCCATAAATTATTTTTAATATAAAAATCATCTTTTACAGCTTTTCTAATAGCCAATAAATGAAACCATGAATATACCCCTCCTAATATTTGGTGTCTAATACTTTTATTATACCAAGAAGTATTGCAAGTATCCCAATTTATATCATTCCATTTATTTTTCCAAGTACCCCATCCCCAGCTATGAAAAGCATAACTAAATATAACATCATGCTTATGTCCTTTAGTTGCATGCTTATGTGAAAATGCAGTTACAGCAATAACATCTTCATCATTTTTATAATAATTTAAAGCATTATTCATAAACTCAAGAAAATATTTATTCGTTTCTATATCATCCTCTAAACCTATAAAATATTCATGATTTTCAAATATGGTATTTACTGCTTTTACAGTAGAATCTTTTATACCTAAATTTTGTTCAGCTTCATATATGTATACATTTTTAAAACCATCTTTTACAGTTTTAAGATACTCTCTAAGTTCAGAAACTGACTTTTCATCTTCTTCTTTACTCGGAGCATCTGAAAATATATATAAATCCGTATCAATTGCCAAAGTATTTTTTTTTAATGCTTCTATTACTTTTTTTGTATGTTCCATTCTATTATATACAACTAGTCCTACAGGTGCTAAGTTCATAAAAACTCCTTTAATTTTATATGATTTTATTTTTAATAATTAAATAATATATTGAATTAATAAGATATATTTTTATTATAAGACCAGATAGAAAAAAGTCTTGCAACGCCAATAGAGGCTTTGTATTATAAAAAACAGAATATATTTTATAGTAAATTAATGAGTTTTGAGTTTTGAGTTTTGAGTTTTGAGTTTTGAGTTTTGAGTTTTGAGTTTTGAGTTTTGAGTTTTTGTTTCATAATGATAGTATTATATTTTATTTATAAAATTTGTCAATATAATGTTAACTATACTGCAAAAATAATAAACTTGCAGTATAGTTAACATTATATGATATTACTTCTTATATTTGTTTATAAAATTCTCAACTAAATCAAACATATCTTTAGTCCAAAATTGCCAATCGCCATGATCAGCATCTTTTATAACGTAGAATTCATAAACTCTGTTTTCTTCTTTTAATTTATCAGCTAAAATCTTGCTTTGACTAAAAGGCACTACAGTATCAGCTGTTCCATGCGCTAAAAATATAGGAGGTAAATTAGCAGCTTTAGATATTTCATAATATGGGCTTATTCTTTTAGCTTCATCTGGAAAATCATAAACATTTTTTCTTCCAATTAAAATACCTTCAGGACTGTTAGCATCGCCTGTAGTTGAACCTAAAGGATCATTTCTCATTTCAAGTAAATCTGTAGGAGGATAATAAGATATTATTGCATTTATATTTGGTATTGTATTATCATTATCACTTAATGGTATAGCTGTAAATAATGAAGTATGTCCTCCTGAGGAATCACCCCATACAAATAAATTATTAGTGTCAGCATTATATTTATCAGCATTATCAAGCATAAATTTAATTGCATCTCTTGTATCCTCTATTTGTGCAGGAAAAACAGCAGTATCGCTTGGTCTGTATTCTACTATTGCAAGAACATATCCTCTTCTAGCAAAATCCCCAAGTGTTACTAAGTTCCTATATACATTCTGTTTCTTCCATGCAGAACCTTGTATATAAACAATTAATGGATATCTGGCATTAGTATCAGTTTGGATTAATCTTGGTACTAATATTTGAAGAGTTAAATCCATGCCATCTTTATTTTTATATACCACATTTGGAATATAATTTATACTGAAAACTGTATTGGTTTGTTCAAATTCTATACTTCCGTCTTCATTAGTTGCTATTGTAAAATTATTATCAGCGGGAATTTTAGCATTATTGCATGAAATAAATATAAATAAAAAACTTAATATAATTAATATGTTTCTCATTATAACTCCTTATATATATTGTATATATTTATAAAGCAAAAATATAAAAAATCAATATATAAAAATATTACTTGTAAGTTTAATTAAAATAAATTATTATAATATGATGAGTCATTTAAAAAATAAAAATATAAAGAAAATAGCTATACTGCATCCTACATTCGGATATAATGGCGGTGCAGAGAATGTAATATTGGCAACAATAGAAAGCTGGCATAAAATAGGAATAGAAACTAATATCTATACTTATAGACTAAGAGACAATATTCCAAGTTATATAAAGCAATTCAAAACAGATATAACATTAAATCCATTTTTATTTAATAAAGCAGCTAAATTCCTAGCTAATGAATTAAAAAATTATGATGCTGTTTTAATACATAATTTTCCTGCAACAATATTTTTCGGACTAGCATATAACTGTGCTGAAAAAAATAATATTAAACTTCCTAAAAGTTTTTGGTACTGCCACGAACCAAGCGTACGTCTTTACGGATATGATGACGAAAGTTATAAAAGACTTCAAAAAACTTGGGATATAATTGCAAGATATACAATGCATCTTGATAGACTTGGTGTAGGTAAAATAGATTATATAATGTCAAACAGTATTAGAACGAAAGAAAATGTTAAAAGAGTTTATAAAAGAGATGCTGAAGTTATATATCCTTGCATTACTCAGATAGATTCAAATAATATAATGCCTATAAGCAGTAGTGAACACTTTGTATATATAGGCAGAATAGAAAAACCTAAAAATTTAGAGAATGCTATATATGCCTTTAAAAATGCATTAGAACAAATAGATGATAAAGAATTAAAATTTATAATAGCAGGTAAAGGACGCCATGAAACTAAATTAAAAGAATTGGTTCATAGCATAAATATGGATAATAATATTATATTTAAAGGATTTATATCTGATGATGAAAAAAATGATTTGCTTAATAGAAGTTATGCACTTATAATGCCTGCTATAAATGAACCTTTTGGACTTACAGTAATAGAGGCTCTTTACTCTTCATGCATATCTATAATATCAAATAAGTCTGGAGTATATGAAACTGTTAAAGATTATTCTATAAGCTGCAATATGGATAATATTGAGGAAATAGCAGAAAAAATTATATATGTATATAATAATAATTTAAAAGAAAGTTTATTATATAAATCAAAATCTATACTAAAAACTTTTACAGTAGAAACATATACATCAGAAGTATTAAAATATATAGAAAACAACTTGTAATATATTATTTTTATGGTTATAATTAACTATCTTTTTAAATAGTAATAATTAATTATGTGAGGGATTTATGAAAAATTACACATCTATACCTAGTGCCTTTTTTCAAACAGTACAAAATATGCCTCAAAGTCCAGCATATAGATTTAGAGATAATGAAAACAATAAGCAAACATTAACATATAAAAAATTATACAATAAAGTAAATGCAATAGCTAAAGCATTTGAAACAAAAGGACTTAAAAGAAAAAATGTAGCAATATTTTCTGAAAATAGAATAGAATGGTTTATATCAGATATGGCATTGCTGACATTAGGTTCTCCAGATGTTCCAAGAGGAAATGATTCTACACCAGATGAATTGAATTATATAATAGAACATAGTGAAGCAAAAGCCGCTTTAGTTGAAAATGAATATGTTTTTAAAAAAATAGAAAAACATCATAAGGATTTATCATTAATAGTCCTTTTAGACAGTTCTATACATGATCCTGATAAAAATATTTTTGCTTTTGACAAACTTCTTGAAATTGGAGAGAAAGCATTAAATAATGATGAAAATTATGCTATAAATATGGCTGCAAAATTAAATAATGATACTGTAGCAACAATTATATACACTTCAGGTACAACAGGAAAACCTAAAGGAGTTGTACTTACTCATGGAAATATATTACATAATGTTAGAGTTTTACCAGATATAATAAAATTACAGCCTGGAGAAAAATTATTAACTATACTTCCTATATGGCATATATATGAAAGAACAATATCTTATGTAACAGCTATAATAGGATGTTTTACAGCTATTACAAATAAAAGAGATTTAAAAACAGATTTTACGGAAGAGGCTCCTAATATATTTATTTCAGTTCCTGCTATTTGGCTTAATATTTATAATACAGTAATGAAAAATATCGATAAAAAATGTGCTTTTGTAAGCAGTATAATAAAAGGAATGATAAAACGTTCTATGAGATATATAAGAAATCTAAGATATCAAAATGGACTTGTATATTTATTAGGAGACGAAAAAAAAGAGCATAAAAACACAGAATATCATATAGGAATATTTGATCCAATTTTTCATTCTATTGTGAAAAAAATAGTTTATAAAAAAATAATAGGATTAACAGGCGGTAAAATGCGTCTCACAATATCAGGAGGCGGAGCTTTACCTATGTATATAGAAGATTTTGTTGAGGCTGCTGGAATTAATTTAGTTGTAGGATGGGGAATAACAGAAACTTCTCCTGTTGTAACTTTAAGATCACCTTTTAAAAATTATAGAGGAACATGCGGTTCTCCTATACCTGAAGTAGAAATTGAAATTAGAGATCATGAAGGCAGAGTATGTAAAGACGGAGAGATGGGAGTTTGTTATATAAAAGGTCCAAACATATTTAAAGAATATTATAAAGATAAAGAATTAACAGCAAAAGCTAAAGTTGATGGATTTTTTGATTCAGGCGATTTGGGAACCTATACTCAGGAAGGAGAAATTGTATTAACAGGAAGAGCTAAAGAAACAATAGTTCTTTTAACTGGTGAAAATGTAGAGCCTCAGCCTATAGAAAATAAAGCATTAGAATCTAAATATATTTCTCAGATAATGCTTGTAGGACAGGATAAAAATGCAACTGGCGCCATTATAGTAATCGATAAAGAAAATGTTAAAGAATATCTTGCAAAGTATAAGTTGGATTCAGATGATTTAGTTAATTCAAAAGATGTATATAGATTAATAAAATCAGAATTAGATGATTTGATTAATTATCATAATGGATTCAGACCTTATGAAACTGTATCTAAAATAATAATTACAGACAGAGAATTTACTATAGAAAATGGACTTTTAACTCAATCATTAAAAATGAAAAGAGCAAATATTATGGAAGAATATAAAGATGATATAGAAAATCTTTATCAAAAACTTGGATAATTATTTTTTGGGATTAAGCGATGTTCATTACATCTAAAAATGCAATAGTTGAAGCTATATCAAAACAATTAGTTGAAACTTTATATATTAAGTTTCCAATATCAAAAAGAGAAAAAGAAATAATAAAATTAGCAGAAAAAAATAAAGTACCTATAAAAACTGTTGATAAAAAAGAAATGGAAAAAATAGTAGGGAAAATATATTCAATAGCTGCAGATATAAAGGGAAATGCAGAAATAGGCATAGAAAGTTTCTTAGAAAAAGCATTAGAAAAAAGACAAACCCCCTTAATATTTATATTAGATTCTATAACAGATGTACATAATTTAGGGGCTATAATTAGAAATGCTTACTTTTTTGATATAGCTGGAATAATAATTCCTAAAGATAATTCTGCCCCTATTAATGAAAAAGTATATGAAATATCATCAGGTGCTGCCTATCATATCCCTATATCTATAGAAACAAATCTTAATAGGGTTATAGAATTGATGAAAGATAAAGGATTTTGGATATACTATGCAAGTGAAAAAGGTGAAATATCTCTTGAAAATTTTAAGTTTGACTCCCCTACTGCAATTATACTTGGAAATGAACATAGCGGAGTTAGAGATATTTTGAAAAAAAATTCTGATGGAAGCATTATAATAAATTCCTGCACTAATTTTGATTCATTAAATGTATCTGCCGCTTCAGCAATAATATCATATGCATATTCAATTTATAAATAATAATATCATATAAAATTTTATCAAAAATGATTTAATATTGTTATATATAATGTATATATATTTATTTTTTAACTTGCAATAATGGAAAAAAAGTATATATTAATATATATAGGATATGAAATTTAAGGCATATTATATGGAGATAGAAAAATGCCTATAGCACCTTTGGATTTACAACAATTGTATATGCAGCAGTCGCATATAGGAAGGATGGAGCATACTAGAATGGCGGCTAAAACCATAGCTATGCAGTCCGAGGACAGAGATATACATAGAGATTCTTATATAAAAGACTCAACTGTTGTAAAATCTGAAAATGTATCTGATGAAACTAAAGTAAAAGAAAAAAAGGATGAACAGCAGCGTCAGAAAGATCAAGGTTATATGTCCTATAGAAAGAAAAATAAAAGAATAATTGCAAATGGAAATACAAATAATGATGAAAATAATTCTATTATAGGAGTAGAAGAAGTTTCATCAACTGAACAAACTAAAGGTTCTAAAATAGATACTTTGGGATAAGGTTTAATTAATAATTCTAATATGCAAATTTTAGTAAGCGTAATAATAAATATAGTTTTATTGGCAGTAGTTTTACCGCTTTTTTATGTTTATATAGTTTCTAAAGCTAGGGAAAGATTAGAAAAAGAAACTATGTCAAAAGCCAGAGAAGAAATAGAAGCCTTAGTAAAGGAATTTAATAATATAGCATTATCAAGAATATCAATATTAGAAGATGCTATAGTTAGAGCAAATAGACTTTCAAGCGAATTAAATGGTAAAAATTATAAAGAACCTATAAAAGAAAAATCAAACGAAGATAATCAAATTGATATTGTTCTTACAGAAAATGATAATAAAAATTCAGAATCAAAAAATCAAGGCAGTACATTAGACATAAGAATAGAAGATGAAAGTAATGAAAATAGTATAGACACTAAAATTTCTAATAAGGTTGAAAGTAATAATTTAGATAAAGATATAAAATTGGATAAAGATATAAAAAAAGAAAATAAAGAAGATAAGGTGAATAAAGAAGAGATAAAGGATACAAAAAAAGAGAAACCTAAAAAAAATAATATAGATACTGCTATAAAGGCTATTGATGATAAAGCTAAAAAAGAAGTTATTGAAAAATTGAGAAGTAAATTAGATAAAACTATAAAAAATAACATTCCTATGCCTGATAAAGATACTTCTAAAAAAACAAATAAAATACAAGATGAAGAAAGTTCTGATAGGAATCAAAATATTATATCTCTATATAAAGAAGGTTTAAGCAAAGAAGAAATTGCTAAAAAATTGAATTGCTCTATTACAGAAATTGATATAGTTATAGATTTGGAATTAGACTAAATAATAAAAAGCCGCCTAATAAATAGACGGCCGATATTTTAATATTATATTTTTTAATTATACTTCAGTTTTTACTATTTTTTTCTTATAAATTGTATCAACTATAACACCCAAAGCATTATCACCGGATACGTTACAAGCTGTACCGAATGAGTCTTGAGTGATGTATAAAGCAACCATTATAGCACTTAAAGGACTATCCGGACCGCCAAGACCAACCATGTAAAGGAATGGCAAAGCTGTCATTATTGAACCGCCAGGAGCACCAGGAGAAGCTATCATAGCTATACCAAGCATAGCAATGAATGGAAGTACTGTGCTGTAAGTTATAGGTATCTGATTCATTAAACATACTGCTGTAGCACAGGCAGTAATCGTTATCATAGAACCAGCCATGTGAATATTAGCACAAAGAGGCACTACGAAATTTCTTATCTGCTCAGATATACCATCTTTTTCTGCACATTGTAAATTAACTGGTATAGTAGCAGCTGATGACTGAGTACCTAAAGCAGTTGCATATCCTGCTATTTGGTTTTTCATAAGCATGAAAGGATTTTTCTTTCCTATTGTTCCGGATACAAAGAATGCTATTACCAAATATATTAAATGCATAATTATTACAACTATAAATACTTTCCATAATATTCCTAATATTACAAAAGTTTTTCCAGATCTAGTCATATCAACAAAAGTTCCACATATATATAAAGGCAAAAGAGGTATTATAGATACGCGTAAAACTTTGTCTATTATAGTTGATAATTCTTTGAAAACATTATATAAATACTCACCTATTTCTTTACCTCTCATAGTAGAAATTCCAAGTCCTATTATGAATGCAAATAAAACTGCAGCCAAAGTATCTAAAAGAGGTGTTACAGTTATTGATAAATAAGGGGAAACAGAATTTCCAGCAGCAGCAGCAATTTTTTGAATATCATCAGCACTCATAAAGCTAGGGAATAAATTGTATGCTACTAAGAATGATGCTGAACCTGCTATTAATGTAGAACCATAAGCAAGTATACAAGTAACTAACAGCAAGAATCCCGAGCCTTCTTTTAAATCAGCTATACCCATAGATACATAAGATACTATCATTAAAGGTATTACAAATTTTAGATAAGAACTGAATATTCCAGAAGCTGTAACAATAATTCTGGATATTACTTCTGGTATAAAATGCTGACCGAAAAATATACCAAGCAAAATTCCTATGATTAGTCTAGGTACTAATCCAAGTTTAAACTTTTTTTCCATGTATTCTCCTAATTTTTGTATATATAATATACTATATACAAAAATAACGATATGTAAATAGTAAAGGGTATTTTTAGAATATTACTTAATTATTAATTGTATTTATTTTTGTTTTTAAAAAAATTTACACTACAAATATAACAAGAATATAACTTTTAAATATTGTTTACAAATAATGTCTATATATAAAGAATATTTAATTAAATATTTATTTTTTACAAAATCTAAACATTTGTTTCTTGAAAAAGTATATTTATTATATATAATTTAATTGTATATAATAAATATATTATAACTCATATACAACATAAATTTAAAGAGAGCTGATTATGTACGATTTAAAAAATAAAATTTTATATATATTAGAAAATTTAATGAAAACAAGAAGTCTTTCATATTCTAAAGCAGAAAATGAAGCATCAGAATTTATATATGATTATTTAAGTAAAATAAAATATTTTCAAGATAATAAAGAATATTTAATAAGATATAAAATAGAAAATGATGTTTATAACAGAGAAATAATATGTGCTGTTGTAAAAGGAAATAGTGATAATACTTTAATATTAAGCGGTCATTTTGATGTTGTAGGAATAGAAGAATTTGGAGATTTTAAAGATAATGCTTTTGATATAAATAAAATAGAAGATAATTTAAAAACTTTAGATTTAAGCGAAAATAATAAAAAGGATTTATACTCCAAAGAATGGATATATGGAAGAGGAAGCTGCGATATGAAAGGCGGACTTTCTGCTTCAATGGCTATATTAGAGGAATATTCTAAACAAGAAAATAAAGATGGAAATTTAATATTTTTAGCAGTTCCGGAAGAGGAAACTTATTCTATAGGTATGAGAGAATCTGCTAAACTTCTTAGTAATTTAAAAAACAAATATAATTTAAATTATAAACTTATGATTATACCGGAGCCTAATGATAGAGAAAGCAATAAACATACTCTTCATATAGGAACAGTAGGAAAATGTATGCCTACTATAATGGTTCAGGGAGTAAAGGCTCATATAATGTCTTATTATAATGGTTTAAATCCATTGTCAATATTAAGCGGTATATTTGAAGAAACAGAAGGTTCATTAAAATTAGTAGATTCGTATAAAAATGAAAAAACTCCTCCTCCATTATGGTCATATTTTAAAGATTTAAAATATGAATATGATGTATCAATACCATTCAGAGCTGCCGGTTATTTTACAGTTTTACATTTCAGCAGAACACCTGAAGAAATAATAAATGAAGTAAAAAAAATAAGCGTAGAATCATTTAATAAATTTTTAAATAAATTTATTAAAGATTATAAAGAATACAATAATAAAGAATTAGAAGAAGATTATAAAGCTGAAGTATACACTTTATCTGAATTGATAGATAAATTAAAATCAAGAAAAGATTTTGAATCATTCTATCAAAATTTAAAGAAAGAAATATCTATAAAAATAAGAGAAGAAAAAGAAACCTATCCAAATACTACAATATTTGCAATGGAAAAAATACTTGATTATGCTAATTTTCAATATCCATTTGTTTTAATATCTTTTTCACCTCCTTATTATCCTGCAGTTCATAGTGATTTTATATGCGGTAAGGAAAAATATGGAAGTAAATATTTTAAAGTTATAGAAGAAGAATATAAAAAATTATATAACATAGATATAATATGTAATAATTATATGACTGGAATATCAGATGCAAGTTATAGTGCTGTAAATACAAAATATGACTATAAAATATTTTCAGAAAATATGATAGTTTGGGGTAATGAATACAGCATAGATTTTAATTCTATAGAAGATATAAATATACCTACTATAATTTTCGGACCTTGGGGAAAGGATTTGCATAGAGTAACAGAAAGAGTTAATAAAAAAAGTTTATTAGAAGAGTTTCCAAATATTATTGAATCTCTTATGAAAGATGTTTTCTCTAATAACTAAATACTCAGTTCAAATCAGATGTGCAATTAGGACATTTTACAGCATTTACATTTATTGATGAACAGCAGTAAGGACAAATTTTTTCACTTGCTGCTTTGTCTTCTTGTTCTTTTTTAACTATTTTTTCCTGCATTTTATTGAATAGTTTTATAATTATAAAAATAGAAAAAGCAGTTATGAGAAAACTAATTATGCTATTAATAAATGTCCCTATTCCAATAACTACAGCACCAGCTTGTTTAGCCGCTTCTATAGAATTATAATGTCCTATATTATCAGCACCATTTTTTATTACTATAAACATATTAGAAAAATCTATACCGCTGAGTATTAAACCTATAGGAGGCATTAAAATATCTTGAACAAATGAATTAACTATACTATTGAATGATGCTCCTATTATAATACCTATAGACATATCCAATATATTTCCGCGCATAATAAACTTTTTAAACTCATTAATCATAATAAAATCCCATTTTTATTTTTATTTAATTATATATTAAAAAATAAAAAAGAGGCAGTATTTTATACTACCTCTTTATAAGAAATCGTATATTTATTTTATAAATTTGCTTTATCTGTAATAATAATATCTCATTCTATAAGTATTTAACTGCTGTAATTGCTCATCTGTTAGAACACCTAATATAGATACATCTTTTTCTATTCTCAAATAATCAATTTCTTTTTCTAAATCTTTTTTCTGATTTATTAAATCTTTTAATAGATTCAAATCTATATCTATTTTTTCTCTTTCAATTTTAAATTTGTAATCTATATTTCTTTTTTGATATTCTAACTCATTAATTTTTAGTTCATATTCATAATCTATAGTACTCATTTCTGTAAGCTGTTCTTCTGATAAATATACGCCAGCATTTCTGCACATTCTGTATAAATCACCTTTTGGTCCTGGACGATGTCTAGGTTCTCTTGCTCTTGGAGGAACATCGTATGCAGGATCTGGCGGAGGAGGTGGAACCTGAGCAAAAACTGCTGAAGAAACTAATAATGATGCTATAAGTGTTGTTAATAATAATTTCATTTTCATTGATATATCTCCTATATTTTAATTATTAATTGTTTTTATTTTTATTCGCTATATTAGACGAATAATATAAATAAAAGTTCCTATAAAAATAAAAAAAATATAAAAGTATTGATAAAAAAATAATATTACTATATAGTAATACTTTATAGCAATATTTATAAAAGGTACTATTTTATGGAAATTTATGATATAGAAATGATAAGAAAATTTTATTCAAGCTATTCTGATAAGGTTAATAATATTAGAAAAAAGCTAAATAAAGCATTAACATTATCAGAAAAGATTTTATATTCTCATCTATACAATGAAAATGATATTAAAGATTTTAAAAGATCTGAAGATTATGCAGATTTTAGACCGGATAGAGTTGCCATGCAGGATGCTACAGCCCAAATGGCATTGCTTCAATTTATGAATGCCGGGAAAACTTCTTCTGCAGTACCTGCTACAATACACTGCGACCATTTAATAGAGGCTTGTAAAGGTGCCGAAGAAGATTTAAAAAATGCACTTAATACAAATAAAGAAGTTTATAATTTTTTAGAAAGTGTTGCTAAAAAATACGGACTTGGTTTTTGGGAAGCAGGTTCTGGAATAATTCACCAAATAGTATTAGAAAATTATGCTTTTCCTGCTGGAATGATGATAGGTACAGATTCTCATACACCTAATGCCGGAGGACTTGGAATGCTTGCTATAGGTGTAGGCGGAGCCGATGCAGTTGATGTTATGACTGGTATGGAATGGGAATTAAAAATACCTAATATAATAGGAGTAAAATTGACTGGTTCTTTAAATGGCTGGGCAAGTGCTAAAGATGTTATATTAAAATTAGCAGGCATTTTAACAGTTAAAGGCGGTACTAACTCTATTATAGAATATTTTGGAGAAGGTGCTTCTACCCTATCCGCTGCTGGTAAGGCTTCAATATGTAATATGGGTGCTGAAGTTGGAGCTACTACCTCAATATTCCCTTATGATAATAATATAAAAGAATATTTGATTTCTACAGGACGCGAAGAAATTGCTAAACTTGCTGATGAAAATATAAGTAATCTTAAAGCTGATGAGGAAGTATATAATAATCCTGAAAAATATTATGATAAAATAATAGAAATTAATTTGTCCGAATTAGAACCATACTTAAACGGACCATTCACTCCGGATGCTGCATGCACTATAAGTGAGTTTGCTAAAAAAGTAGAAGAAAATAAATATCCTACAGCTATGGAAGTTGGATTAATAGGTTCATGTACTAATTCTTCTTATCATGATTTAAGTAAGGCAGCATCTCTTGCACGTCAGGTTATAGAAAAAAAATTAAAAGTTAAAGCAAAAATAATAATTAATCCAGGTTCTGAGGCTTCATACAAGGCTGCTTTAAGAGATGGTATTATAGATGACTTCAAAAAAATCGGGGCTGTTATAATGACTAATGCATGCGGACCTTGTATAGGACAATGGAACAGACAAGAGCCTGATAATACAAGAGCAAATTCAATCGTAACATCTTTCAATAGAAACTTTGCTAAACGTGCAGACGGCAACCCTAATACTCATGCATTCGTTGCTTCTCCTGAAACTGTAATGGCTTTAAGTATAGCAGGAGATTTAAGATTCAATCCTCTTAAAGATACTCTTATAAATGAAGAAGGAAAAGAAGTAAAACTTGATGAACCTATTGGAATAGCTTTGCCTAAAGACGGATTAAGTACAGAAAATAAAAAGAGACAAAGCAGTCCTGATAGTACAGTTGAAATAATAATAGATAAAGATTCAAAACGCTTGCAATTATTGAAGCCTTTTGATAAATTTAATAATAATGATTTTAATAATATGCCTCTGCTTATAAAAGTTAAAGGTAAATGTACAACTGACCATATATCAATGGCTGGACCTTGGCTAAAGTTCAGAGGTCATTTGGAAAATATTTCAGACAATATGTTAATGGGTGCTGTTAATTTCTTTAATGATAAAACAAACTGTGTATTCAATCAATTAAATAACAATTATGAAGAAGTTTCAAAAACAGCAAAAGAATATAAAAATAAAAATATATCTTCTATAGTTGTAGCAGAAGAAAATTACGGTGAAGGTTCAAGCAGAGAGCATGCTGCAATGGAGCCAAGATTTTTGAATGTTAAAGCAGTACTAGCTAAAAGTTTTGCTAGGATACATGAAACTAATTTGAAAAAACAGGGTATGCTTGCTATAACATTTAAAGATAAAGAAGATTATAACAAAATACAAGAAAAAGATAAAATAACTATATTAGGACTTGATAATTTCAAACCTAAACAAAATCTTACAATTAAAGTTATTCATGAAAATGGAAGTGAAGATACATTTGAAGCGGTACATACTTATAATGAAGCACAAATTGAATGGTTTAAGAATGGCGGTGCTTTGAATACTTTAATGAAAAATTAATTTATATAAAAACTATTAATTAAAAATAAGCAAAGAAGCTAAACAATTTTTACTAGCAATAATAGAAAATTATCGGAAGCAGATTACAAGTCTAAGTTACTGGCTTATAATTACAAAGGCAACCGGGTAGACGCCTTTACGGGTGACATAGCAATAATACAAAGTGAGCCGAAGCAGCCGGTAACTTTAGTTATTGGCTTATAATTGCGAAGGCGAACATAGCAATAATAGGAGTTATTATGAGCAAAATAGAAATGAAAAATGGTAAATTATCGATACCTGATACAGTTACAATTCCTTTTATAGAAGGTGACGGAGTTGGTGCAGAGATTACACCAGTTTCACAAATGGTGGTAAATGAAGCTGTAAAAAAAGCATATAATGGAAAAAAATCTATTGAATGGAAAGAAGTTCTTGCAGGAGATAAAGCTCAAAAAGAATTAGGAACTCCTTTACCCGATGAAACTATAAAAATCTTTGAAGAATATTTAATAGGAATAAAAGGACCTTTAACTACTCCTGTTGGAGAAGGTATGCGTTCTCTTAATGTAACACTTAGACAAACTTTAGACCTTTATGTTTGTTTGAGACCTGTAAGATGGTTTAAAGGTACTTCTTCACCTATAAAAGAACCTAATAAAGTAAATATGGTAGTATTCAGAGAAAATACTGAAGATATATATGCAGGTATAGAATGGAAAACAGGATCTGAAGAAGCTAAAAAATTTTATAACTTCTTAAAAAATGAAATGGGAGTAAATAAAGTAAGATTTCCAGAAACTTCATCTTTTGGAGTAAAACCAGTATCTGAAGAAGGCTCTAAAAGATTAATAGCATCAGCCATTGAATATGCTATTGAAAATAAACTTCCTTCTGTTACATTAGTGCATAAAGGTAATATAATGAAATTCACAGAAGGCGGATTCAAAAAATACGGATATGAACTTGCTAGAAAAGAATTTGCCGATAAAACTTTCACTATGGAAGAATATGCTGAAATAAAAAAAGAGTTCGGTGAAGATAAAGCAAAAGCAAAATTAAAAGAATCTAAAGACAATGGTAAAATAATAATAAAAGATAATATAGCCGATGCATTCTTACAAAATACATTATTAAAACCTGAAGACTATTCTGTAATAGCTACTTTAAATTTAAATGGAGATTATATATCAGATCAATTGGCGGCTATGGTTGGAGGAATTGGAATAGCACCAGGAGGAAATATTAACTACAAAACAGGGCATGCAATTTTCGAGGCTACACATGGAACTGCACCTGATATAGCTAGAAAAAATAAGGCTAATCCATGTTCATTAATACTTTCTTCTGTTATGGCATTAGAATATTTAAATATGAATGAGGCTTCTAATTTAATAATCAATGTATTAGAAAGATCTTTTGAAAGCGGATATGCCACTGAAGACTTAGCTGTATTTATGAATGATGGTGTATCGCTTGGCACTAAAGAGTTTGGAGAAAAATTAGTTTCTCTATTATAATTATTAATTGAATAACATTATATTTTATAAACTAAAAAATAATTTTAAAGGAGTTTATTAATGAGAAAAGAATATTTACTTTATAAGCTGTACGATCATTCTAGTAAACGTATAAAGATAGATAGTGAGCTTTTTCAAAAATATAATGTAAAAAAAGGCCTAAGAAATGAAGATGGTAGCGGAGTATTAGTAGGGCTTACAAATGTTGGGGATGTTGTAGGATATGAAAAAGACCCTGAAGGTAATGTTCATCCTATAGACGGAAAATTGTATTACAGAGGATACAGTATAAACGATATAGCAGATGATATATTGAAAAATAAGCGTTTAGGCTATGAAGAGGTATGTTATCTTCTTCTTTCTGGAAAACTACCTGATGAGGAAAGACTTACTTCTTTTAAAGAACTTATATCAGATAATATGTATTTGGATAAAAAAACTATTATGAATATAATAGATTTAGAAGGTCAAAATATAATGAATATATTGTCAAGATGTGTACTTGAAATGTATATTCATGATCCTAATCCGGAAGATTTATCATTAGAAAACTTAATGCTTCAATCTATACAATTAATAGCGAGATTTCCTGCAGTTATTGCTTATGCTTATAATATGTACAAATATAGTGTATCACAAAAATATTTAACTATAACATTACCTAAACCAAAATATTCTATTGCAGAAAACTTTTTATATATGTTAAAACAAGAATTTACTCCATTAGAAGCTAGAATGCTTGACTTACTATTGATACTTCATGCAGACCATGGTGGTGGTAACAACTCTACATTTACAGTAAGAGTAACAAGTTCAGCAAGAACAGATACATATTCAAGTATATCTGCTGGTATAGGTTCTCTTAAAGGAGATTTACATGGAGGTGCCAATGCTAAAGTAATGGATATGTTTACTCATTTGAAAGAGGCAATAGATGATTGGGAAGATATAAATGAAATAGATGATTATTTAATCAAAATGCTTAATAAAGAAGCTTATGATAACAGCGGATTAATTTATGGTATGGGACATGCTGTTTATACACTATCAGATCCTAGAGCTGTTATATTAAAAGATTTAGCACGTCAGCTTGCTAAAGAAAAGAAAAAAGAGTGCGAACTTGAATTTTTAGAGCTTATAGAAGAGAGAGCTATAGAATGTTTCATTAGAGTTAAAGGTGATAAAAAGAGAGTTTGTGCTAATGTTGACCTTTATTCTGGCTTTATATATGATATGCTTGGAATACCTAAAGAAATTTATACTCCATTATTTGCAATGTCAAGAATTGTTGGATGGTGTGCACATAGAATAGAAGAACTTAACTTTGATGATAGAAGAATTATAAGACCTGCTTATAAAAATGTTATAGAACCTCAGGAATTTATAAGCATGTCAGACAGATAATAATTTATACTATTTTTATAAAAAATTACAGGATATTAAGAATCACCTTAATATCCTGCATTTGTATATGGGATGGAAAGTAAATCAATCGTCAAATTTCTGTCCTATTAATTGTCCGTCAGCTGATATATAAAGCTCCATCATATTATTTAGCTTTATTTCATAAGTACCCCATTTTTTTTCAGCACTAATAATAACAGTCTGTGGATAAGTATTTCTTATTGTGTTTGCCACATTAGGCGGAAATACATTATATGGTATTCCAACATATTCAGCATCTATTTCATTCCAATCGCCGTTGTATAAAAAATCTATTTTTATACCATTTGATAATTCCACTTCAAATTTTCCATCATCATTTTCAACATACCAAATCTGTGAATCTGAAAAATTCTGAGCAATGAATTGTCTTGCTTTTTCAGGCAATGATTCTGCAGGTACCACCCAATCTGCAAATAAATTACTACAGGAGATTATTGTTATTATAATTATGATTTTTAGTATTTTCATAAATAACCTCCCTTTCTCCTTATATTTATAGTATATCATATTTTATATTTTTTGTCAATATTTTTTACAAATATTTTACTTCTTATTTACAACCATAAATATAAAAAATCTCTAAATATATGAACATATTTAGAGATTTTTATGATAATCTTTATTAAAAGTATTATTTTGTATTTTTTCTTAAGTAAAGGATTGAATTAATAATAGATATTAATATAAATATAATCCAACATATGACAGTACTATATAAATATTTCATGTCAGGTGTGAACTCAAATACTACATTACTATCTCCAGCTTCAACATACACTCCCCTAAATAAAAGATTAGCATTTAGTAGCTCTTTCTTTTCACCATTAACAGTTACAGACCAATCTTTATTATATCTTTCTTTTGAAACAAGTACTCCAGAATCAGGAGTTTTGACATTGAATACTATTTTATTATCAGTTTCTTCAATAAGTTCTACACTATGTATTGAATCTGGATTATTTAAACTTATATTGTTATTAGAATTATTTAATAATACAACTTCATTTGCCAAATTAAAATTAGGCATTGTAAGTCTTCCTAAACCATCGTTAAAATCTCTGGCATTATAAGCATTATTAACAAATTCGTACTTATTTCTATAACCCTTAAGTTCATATAATACAGCAGCAGAAAATTGATCTTGATATTCAGTAATCTTTACAACATCATTAGAAAGAACAGATTGATCCAAATATGTAGGACTCAATATATATCTTACTCCAAGTAAATCCATAAGTCTAGGCTGATATCCCACATAATCGTTTATTCTAAAAGCAGAGAAAGTATCTGTTATATCTTTAGATAATCTGCTTGCAGCAGGAGGTTCTGTCAATGGTATATTATAATAAGGCATAGTATGAGTTGTATACCTATACAAATATGGAATTAATATAGGCATTGTTGTTTCATTATCACCTTCTTTTAATATATGATCAACTATAGGAGTGGAATTATACATCTGATTATAATTAGATTTTACTATAAATATATTTCCGCTTTGAGTTAAATCTAAAAATAATACGGCCATAAACATATAAGGCAGGCATTTATAAAATAAATTTTCTTTGTTTGCAATTATGATATAAAGAAATGCTGTTATACATCCTATTATAAGAAATCCTATATCTCCGGAATCATATACTGAAAATAATATAAACCCTATAAATGGAACTATTACAGCAAATTTATCTCTTATAGTTATTTCTTTTAGAGAAATAGCATTAGTAATTAAAAGTAAAGTAGTTGCAGACATAAGCATTAATCTTACAAATGACATAGAAATATTTTTAGCTATTAAAGAAGCATTTTGTTCTTTCCAATCTGCTACAAAACTGCTGTATATAACACCGTTTGCAAATATTGTTATTAAAGCACATATAACTGATGCAATAGCTATTATATACATTATCTTTTGGGCAATAGATATATACTTATATTCATCTTCTAAATACTCTAGTAACTTTTCATCTTTTCTTGCATCTATTGCCTTAAATATATAATCAGCAGCAAATGAAGATATAATTGCAAATGGAATAGGTATAATTTCTATAAATTTGTTCGGATTTCTAGCATCTCTAAATATTGGTATCTGAAATAAAGCTCCATATATAATAGGAAAATATCTTCCGAAACTTGCTATTAAAAAGAATAAAGCCGTACCAATCCAAAAATATTTTTCACTGTATTTTTTTCTACTTATAAATACTGCAAATATTATAAAAATAAAAGTTATGTATCCAATATTGGCAGAAGTTAGAGAAAAATTTGAAGTTTTAGGCTCTCCTTCCATATTTGCTATTCTTCCCCAATAAGGATGCGTTTCACTTCCAGAATAGTATCCGAAAAATCCAGGCATAAAAAATCCTAGTATTTCTTCTGGAGGATATGACCATCTTGTAGCCCATTGCCATAATTGATCTTTATTCTCAACTCCGGCAGCCCCCATATCTTGAGTATTTCTTGTGATCATTATTATCTGTATTGACATCAAAAATGAAAATACGGCAACCAATACAAATTTCAAACATAAAAGTATTATTCTTTTAAAATCATTTTTTATAAAATCTATTAATTTAAGTTCATTCTTTTTAGAATATAATAAATATAAGAAATAACATGACAAAAATAAAGCAAAATACATAGCGACATCTAAAGCACCGCCTAAAAAAGCTATACCTAAAAATGCTCCTGTAAAAAAGAAATGAATCCATTTTTCACTATTCATAGCTTTGGAAAGAAAATATAATACAAAAGGGAAATAACAGTAAGTTTCAAATTTACCTAAGTGTCCAGGAAGTATTAATGTTATCATTGCATTAGAAAACATCAAAGCAATAGCTCCAAATATAGATGCTTTTATAGATAGTTTTTTCTCTCTTAAGAATAAAAATAATCCGTATCCCATTATTGATATATGAAATATTATACTTACTTGCGGATATATATCATTAGGAAGTAATGCTATAAGTAATGATTTAGGGTGAATTGGAACTGCTGATGATGTTGCTATTGTGAAATACGCATTATTCCAAAAATATAAATTACCGCTGAATATTGCATCCTTAATATTCTTTATATCCCAAAGAATAACATCTCCCATTTGAAGATATGAAAATGTTAAATTGCTGTAGAAAAATAATATAGAAAGCAATATAAATATAATAGGATATATGATCTCTTTTTTTAATGATTTCATTATTTTATAATTCCTTTGATTAATATCTGATTTTGTTATCATAATTTTTTAGATAATAAATAATATATAAAAGATTATGTATTGTCAAGGAATTTTTTTATTAAAAAATTTTATGGATTATATATAAAAAATCAAACTTTTTGTATATAAATAAATAGTTTTATATTAATATTACTAAATATAGTATTGTTAAAAATGTATAAATATTATATAATAGTACAATCCGTTAAGCTGTATTTAAAATATTTAAGGAGAATTTTACGATGAAAGATAAAACATTTTTGATGATACCCGGACCTACACCTGTACCGGAATCGGCATTGATAGAAATGGCCAAACACCCTATGGCCCATAGAAGTAAAGAATTTTCAAATATATTAAAAGAAGTTTATGAAAATTTAAAATATGTATTTCAAACAAAAAATGATGTATTTTTATTTACGGCAAGCGGAACAGGGGCTATGTGTGCAGCTTTAGAAAATCTTATTAATGAAGGTGATAAAGTATTATGCCTATCTATTGGAAATTTTGGTTCAAGATGGGCTAAAATTGCTGCAAGCAGAGGGGCGGCAGTTACAAAAATTGAAGTTGAAGCTGGTAAGGTTATAAGTCCTGAAATGCTTGAAGAGGCTTTGAATAAATATAAAGAAATAAAAATAGTAACTCTTACACACAGTGAAACTTCGACAGGTGCTGCTAATGATATAAAAACATTATGTTCTATTATAAAAAAATATGGTGCTGTATCTGTTGTTGATGGTATAACAAGTTTATGTGCTATGGAGTTTAAAACAGATGAATGGGGAATAGATGTTGCAATATCGGGTTCTCAAAAAGGATTTATGATTGCTCCTGGTTTGTCATTTTTAACTGCTAGTGAAAATGCTTTTAAAATGCATGAAAAATGTAAGTATCCTAGTTTTTATTTTAACTGGACTGAACATAAAAAATCTTTAGCTAAGGACACTACTCCTTTCACACCTGCTGTTAATTTGATAACATCTCTTAATACTTCTTTAAAGATGATAAAAGAAGAAGGTATTGAAAATGTTAATTTAAGACATAGGAAACTAACTATGGCATTGAGAAGTGCTATTAGAAGCATTGGATTAAAATTACTTGTTGAAGATGATAAAAATGCTAGCCACGCAATAACTTCAATACTTCCTCCTGAAGGAATAACTGTACCTGATATAAGAAAAACTTTGAAAGAAGATTATGATATAATAGTAGCAAATGGTCAGGGATCTTTGGAAAATAAAATATTTAGAATTGGAACTCTTGGATTTGTTTGCGAACGTGATCTAATAATGGCAGTAGGAGCTTTGGAAGCTAGCCTTTTGAAGTTGGGATATAAATTTGAATTAGGAATAGGAGTAAAAAAAATAATAGAAGAATTAAATAAATAACAATTATATATATTTCTAAATATTCTAATATATTTATATTAGAATATTTTATTTTTTATTAGTAATAATAAAAAAGTAGTAGCTGTACAAATAAATTTATTTATTTGCTAATTATAGGAAAACCAATTAGCCACCTTTAAAGGTGGCTAACATAGCAATAAAAAAGCGAGAAAAAGCCTCCTCGATAATTCATTATCGAGGAACTTATAGGCTTTTTCGAGTATAGCAACAAAAGGAGATAAAAAATGAAAGTTTTAATAACTGATAATATAAATGAATGTGTTAAAGATATAATAACATCTGTTGCTGATGCAGTATTTCTTCCTACAATGAGCGAAGAAGAACTTATAAAAGTTATAGGTGAATATGATGCTTTAATGGTAAGAAGTCAGACTAAAGTTACAAAAAATATTATAGAAGCTGGTAAAAATTTAAAAATAGTAGGACGGGCAGGTGTTGGAGTTGATAATATTGATGTAGAAGCTGCTACAGAAAAAGGTGTAATAGTTGTAAATTCTCCAGACGGAAATACTATAGCGGCATCTGAACATACTATAGCTTTGATGCTTGCAGTATCAAGAAATATTGTACCTGCTGTTGTTTCTACTAAAGAAGCTAAATGGAACAGAGATAAATTTACCGGAAATGAGCTTTTAGGTAAAACTTTAGGAGTTATGGGATTTGGAAGAATAGGAAGAAAAGTTGTAAATATTGCTTTAGCTATTGGAATGAAAGTTATAGTTTATGATCCTTTTGCAACTGAAGAAATTGTACAAAAAAGCGGAGCTGTTTATGAAACTTCTTTAGATGAGTTTTTGCCTAAATTAGATTATTTATCTCTTCATATACCTAAAACTCCTGAAACTAATAATATTATAAATAAAGATAATTTATGTAAAATGAAAAATACAGCAATAATTATTAACTGTTCAAGAGGCGGACTTGTTAATGAAGAAGATTTAAAAAATGCATTGGAAAACGGAACTATAGCTGCTGCTGCTATAGATGTTTTTGTAAATGAACCTAAAATAGAAACTTGTCCATTAATAGAATATAAAAAAGATAATTTGATACTTACTCCTCATCTTGGCGCTAGTACAAAAGAAGCTCAAATTAATGTTGCAATAGATGTGGCAAAACAGATAAAACAGGTATTATCCGGAGGATACACAGAATCAGCTGTTAATATACCTTCTCTTAATCCGGAGAAATTAGAACCAGTTAAAGATTATATGAAAATAGCTGAAAATGCTGGAGAAATGATAATGCAGCTTGCCAATGGTAAAATAAAATCGCTTGAAATAACAGCACAAGGAGATTTAATTAATTTAGATATTCAGCCGCTTGAAGTTGCAATATTAAAAGGTGCATTATCATATATGTTCCAAGATGTTAATTATGTAAATGCTCCTTATTTAGCTAAGCAAAGAGGAATAGAAGTAAAAACTATAAAATCAGAAGCTCCTTCCACTTTTACAGGAATACTTAAAGTAAAATTGATAACAGATAAAGATACAACAAGCGTATCAGTATCTCTAATAGCAAAAAATATTGCAAGAATAGTTAAGCTTAATGATTATGATGTTATAATAAAACCTCAGCCTCATATATTAGTTGTACCTCATATAAACCAGCCTGCTATGGTGGCTAAAGTTGCAACAGTTCTTTCTACAGATTCTATAAATATTGGTTCAATGAGTGTATCAGAAAATATAAAAGGAAGCAATATGTCTATAATGGCTATTAACGTTGATAGAGTTATAGGAAATGATGTTATAACTAAGATTTCAAATATAGATGGAGTACATGATCCTAAATATGTAAGACTTACAGCAGAATATACTTTATAATTATAGGATAAATAAAAATGAAATTAGCAGTTTTTGATTTTGATTCCACATTAATGGATGGTGAAACTCTTGACATCATTGCCAAAGAAACTAATTTTGCCAAAGAAATTGCAGATATTACAGCAATGGGAATGAGAGGAGAATTAGATTTTTTTGAAAGTCTGCAAATGAGGGTATCGCTTCTTAAAGGAATAAAATTAAAAACTGTTAATGAAATTTGCAATTCTCTTCCTGTAATGAATGGTGCAAAAGAAACCATAGAAGAGCTTCACAAAAGAGGATATAAATGTGTATGCTTTTCTGGAGGATTCAAAAATGCTACCATTCTATTTACTGAAAAACTTAATTTGGATGCTGAGTTCTCAAATATATTTCATACAAAAGATGATATTTTAACAGGAAAAGTCGGAGGTGAAATGATGTTTTCTGACAGCAAAGGAAAAATGTTATTGACTCTTCAAAAACTTTTAAATATATCTTATGATGATACTCTTGTTGTCGGAGATGGTGCCAATGATTTAAGCATGTTTAAATATGCCAAAAATAAAGCTGCATTCTGTGCTAAAGAAATACTCAAAAAAGAAGCTAGTATTATAATAGATAAAAAAGATTTAACTCTTATATTAGATAATATATAATAACTTATAATGATCATTTATCTTTATAATATTTACTATAATATTCATAACTTTTGATAACACGCTCTACATAATATTCTGTCTCTTCAATATCAATGAATCTTCCTATACGGTACATATTATTAGTTCCATATTCTTTTTTCCATCTTCTTCCGCGTCCTGAACCTGCATTGTAGCTTGCAGCAACTAATATGTAATTACTTGCTTTTTGACTGCTGAACAACCAAGCTAAATGTGAAACACCTAAATTGATATTCTGTTTAGGGTCTGTTAAATTTAAAGGCTTATATCTATATCTTGCCTTTCTATTCTCGGCAGCAGCTGTTGCAGGCATTAACTGCATAAGTCCCATAGCTCCAACCCAAGATCTAGCCTTAGGATCGAATAAACTCTCCTCACGCATTATAGCATATACAAATGCTGGCTCTATTTTATAATATTTAGCTTCAGGAACAACATATTTATCAAAATATCTAGGATAAACTCTTTTTCTGAGTTCATCCGGAAGTAAGTCTACATTATCATTGTATGGATAACCAAAATATTTACCTATCTTAGATGATACCTGTATTAACCTTTTTGTATTTTGTGAATCTATAAATATTTTCTCAGCAAAATAGAATAAAGGATAAGTTACCTGAGTCTTTTTAAATATTTTATCAAACTCTGTATATGCATTATCATAATCACCATAATAATATAAAACTATTGATTTGTTAACTTCTCTTCTAGTTTGAAGCGATAATTCATTAAACAATTCACTTTCTGTTTTTCCAGCATACATCTCTTTAACGAATTTATTTCTCATAAGTATATCTTTCGCCATAGACCTTGCTTCTTTTGCAACATCATCTTCTTTTCCAGTAGCAGCATAAGTTAAGAACTGTATATTATTAAGCATTTTCATGGCTCTGTCAAAATTAGAATTGTCATAATACTTTTTAGCTTCATTTAAATAATAATCATTGCTAAGCTCAACATTATGAACCATTTCATCATTTGCAAGGCTCAATGCCCCTTTTAGAAAATAGTGACTTTTGCTTGTAAGAAGAGTTTTCATTATATATTCATCTCTTCTTTCAGTATCTCCAAATTCTTCAGCAGTCCACATATTCCAAGACAATGCAAAATCATGTCTGAAAGTTTGGTATTTATCTTCTAAAGCTTTAGTAGCAAAATATGTCTCTGTTTTATTTTCCAATTTGAATGCTGATCTTAAATATGATTTTAATGCCAATTCTGTTTGACGGCTTTTCGGAAATCTTTTCAAAATATTAGTTAAATAAGTTTTTGCCTGAACTAAATTATTATTATTCAAACTAACTTTAACAAAATTATTATATATTCTTGGAACATAATCATCTTTTGGATATTCTTTCAAAAATGTATTATAAAGCTGCATTGATTTTTCAGAATTTTTTAATCTATTATAATTATCAGCTGAATAATAAAGTCCTAATCTTCTATGAGTTTTATTATTGTTATTGGCTAAATATTCATCAAATAATTTTGAAGCCTCTGCCCTATTTCCAGAAAGCTGATTAATTCTTGCCATATAATATGTAGAATTTGCCTTATGAGAATTATTATTATACAAATTTTCAAAATATTTTAATGATGACTTTCTATAGCCTGCATTATAAAGTTCCTCAGCTATCTTAAATTTCATATTATTATCAAGTTGCATAATTTCATTCGGATAATTATTATTATAATAAATAGCTGCTTCTCTATTTAAAAATTTGGTAAGAAGTTCATAAGCTATCATTTTCTTTTTATTGGTATCATCAGTATTTCTTAAAGCTCTTATTCCAACAAACTCCTTAATCCATTTTTGAGTATTCCCATTAAAAAAATTGCTTACAGGATAATCATCTCTATAAAATTCTGCAAGTGCTTTATACTGCTCTGCATAAGAGTACAATGATGAACGAGGATATTCTTTTATAAGTAAATCATATAAGCTTATGGCTTCATCATACATCTCTATAAGAAATGCACTTTTTGCTCCGTAATATATTACATAATCTTTTATAAGCAGATCTTCTTCTGTGCTTATTATATTTGTAAATTGATTATAAGCCTCTAAATATTTTCCTCTATTATGGAGCTCTAATGCTGTACCATAGTTAATTGCATTTTTAGATATAATATTTTCTTTTAATGATATATCTTCAGCTCCAAGCATAGAAGTCATTATTATAATTATCATTTCAAAAGTAATAGCAAATAATAAAACTCTCTTATTAAATATTTTAAAAATTTTTTTCTTCATTTATTCTCATTCCAAAACAATTTTTATATAGTAATTATTATTGTATTACTTTTTTGATTTTTTGCAAATAAATTTTACATTTTATTTACATTTTAAATATAATTATAAAAATAACTATATTTTAATCTTTATAATATTTACTATAATGTTCATAACTATTAATAACTTTCTCTACATAATATTCAGTTTCTTCAATATCAATAAATCTTCCTGTACGATACATGTTATTAGTTCCATATTCCGATTTCCACCTTTTTCCACGGCCTGAACCAGCATTATAGCTTGCAGCTACTATTATATAGTTACTTGCATTTTCATTTTTAAATAACCAGCTTAAATGTCCAATACCTATATTAATGTTTTGTTTTGGATCGGTTAAATCTAAAGGATCATATCTATATCTAGGATTTCTATTTTGCTCTGCAGCTGTTGCCGGCATTAACTGCATGAGTCCCATAGCTCCAACCCAAGATTTAGCTTTTGGATCAAATGTACTTTCCTCACGCATTATAGCATATACAAATAAAGGATCTATCTTATAATGTTTTGCCTCTTGTAGAACATATTCATCAAAATATCTTGGATAAACTCTCTTTCTAAATTCATCCGGAAGCAAGTCTACATTATTATTATAAGGATAATCAAAATACTTCCCTATATTAACAGATATTTGCATAAGCCTTTTAGTATTGCCTGAATCTTTAAAAATCTTTTCAGCAAAATAAAACAATGGATATGTTACTTTTTCTGATTTCTTAAATATTTTATCATATTCTGTATATGCATTATCATAATCTCCATAACAATATAATAATATAGATCTATCAACTTCATTGGTAGTTTGCAATGATAATTCATTAAATAGATCATAATCACTTTTATTAGAATATAATTCTTTTACAAATTCATTTTGCATAAGAATATCTTTAGCCATATCTCTAACTGATTTCATAAAATCATCTTCTTTTCCAGTAGCGATATAATTTAAAAATTGCACCTTATCAAGCATCTGCATAGACTTAGTATAATTTGAATCAGTATAATATTTTTTAGCCTCATCAAAATAATAAGTATTGCTGATTTCAACATTTTTTATCATTTCATCATTTGCTAAACTCAAAGCCCCATTAACAAAATAATGATTTTTACTTGTAAGAAGAGTCTTCATTATATATTCATCTCTTTTTTCAGTATCTCCAAATTCTGAAGCAGTCCACATATTCCAAGATAATGGAAAATCATGTCTAAACGTGGTATATCTTTTTTCTAATGCTTTAGTAGCAAAATATGTTTCTGTTTTATTTTGTAATTTAAAAGCTTTTCTTAAATATGATTTTAACGCTAATTCAGTTTGCCAGCTATTTGGAAATTTTTTCATAACATTAGTTAAATAAGTTTTTGCCTGAACTAAATTATCTTTATTCAAACTTGTATTAACAAAATTATTATATATCCTTGGAACATAATCATCTTTTGGATATTCTTTCAAAAAAGTGTTATATAATTCCATTGATTTAGTATTATTTGTCAATTTAGCATAATTACCAGCAGAATAATAAAGACTCATTTTTCTGTATGCTTTATTATTTGCATTAGATAAATATTCATCATAGAATTTAGCTGCTTCTTCTCTATTTCCCTCTGATTCATTTATCCTAGCAATATAATAAGTAGAATTTCCCTTATAGGAATTATTAGAGTATAAATATTGAAAATGTTTTAATGAAGATTTTTTAAATCCAGCATTATATAATACAGAAGCTACCTTATATTTTAAATTATTATCAAATAAAGATATTTCATCTTCATAATTATCATTATAATAAATAATAGCTTCACTGTTTGATAATTTAGTTATAAGTTCATAAGCTATCATCTTAGCTTTATTAGTATCATCAGTATTTCTTAATGCTCTTATTCCTACAAATTCTTTAATCCAATTTTGTTTCTTACTATTAAAAAAGTTACTAATAGGATAATCATCTCTATAAAACTCTGCCAATGCTTTATACTGCTCAGCATAAGGATATAATGGAGAATTTGCATATTCTTTCATTAATAAAGTATATAAATCTATAGCTTCATCATACATATTAGCATTTAAAGCACTTTTAGCACCATAATATATAATATAATCTTTTATAATTGAGTCTTCATCCCTATTGATTATATTTGTAAATTGTTTATATGCTTCTAAATACTTTTCTCTATTATGTAATTCTAATGCAGTACCATAATTAACTTTATTCTTTGAAGTTATTTTTTTCTTTAATGAAATATCTTGTGCTGTCAACATAGAAGCGATCACAGCAGCAATAATAGCAAAAGAAAAAAACAAAAGTAAAAATCTTTTATTAAAAATATTAGTAACTTTATTTCCCATTTACACAAAATCCAAATATAATTTTTAATATATAAATTTTATTTTATTATTTTTATAATTTTTTGCAAATTAATTCAATATATTAATCATAAAAAATAATGGTAATTTATCAATATTTTTGTATATTAACAATAAACAAATTATGGAGAAATATATAAAATGAATTTAACAGAATTAAGAGATAAACAAAAAAAATTTTTTAAAACTTCAAAAACGTTATCATATAGTTTTAGAATAGAGCAATTAAAAAAATTAAAAGCAATGATAATAAAATATGAAAAAGATTTGGTAGATGCTTTATATAAAGATATGCAGAAATCAGAATTTGAGGCTATAGCAACTGAATTATATATGGTAATGGAAGAAATTAATTTATTTATCAAGAATCTAAAAAAATGGATGCATAATAAGAAAGTAAAAAGAAATATGATAACTATAGATTCTCAAACAAATATAATAAATAAACCATTTGGTGTATCATTAATAATATCTCCTTGGAACTACCCTATACAATTGACGTTTCTTCCTCTTGTAGGAGCAATAGGCGCAGGAAATACAGTTATAATAGCACCTTCTCAGCTGACTCCTACTGTTTATGATGTCATATCAAATTCTATAAAAAATACATTTGATGAAGAATACATTTCTGTTATAGATAAAAATATCCCTCCTGAAAGCATAACAAAAATAGAATATGATAAAATATTTTTTACAGGCTCTCCTAGAGTTGGAAAAATTATAATGTCTAATGCATCAGAATTCCTTACTTCGGTAACATTAGAACTTGGAGGAAAATCCCCCGTTATAATTGGTGATGTCAATAATAATAACTTTAATAAGGCTGTAAAAAGAATTATATGGGGTAAATTTATAAACTCGGGACAAACATGCGTATCTCCAGATTATATACTTATTAGGGAAGATTTGAAAGATAAATTCTTAAATGCATTTAATAAAGAGATAAAATTATTTAATGATGAAAAAAAACTTCATAGAATAATAAATCAAAATCATTATAATAGATTAAAATCATATTTAAATGATGGAAAAATTATTTACGGCGGGGAATACGATGATAATAACTTGCACATTTCAATAACTTTAATAGAGCCTAAAGATTTGGAAACTAATATAATAAAAGACGAAATATTTGGAAGCATATTCCCTATACTTTATTATAAAACAAAAGAAGAAGCAAAAGAAATAATAGAAAAAATATGTCCTAATCCTCTTGCTATGTATATATTTTCTGAAAACATTGATTTTAATTATTATTTTATAGAAAAAATAAGTTATGGTGGATGTTCTGTAAATGATACCATAAGTCATATATTAAACCCTAATGCACCATTTGGCGGTGTTGGAAATAGCGGAATAGGACAGTATCATGGATATTATAGTTTTGAATGCTTTTCAAAAAAGACAACTATTTTAAATAAAGGATATGGTTTTGAAGTTGATACTAGATATCCTCCTTATGAAAAAAATATAAAATCATTAAAATTTTTATACAACCTTACAAAGAAATAAATACAATATCCAATAATAAAAAAGGCTTATATTGAATATAAATATAAGCCTTTTATTTTTATTATAATTTAATTATTAATTGCCCCAAACATCTGGTTCAAACTCTTTATTAACTCTATTATAATCTACAATATCAACTCCATTATAATAGAATTTCAAAATCTCTTTATAATCTTTTTTAACCTGAGCCATACCATAAGCACCCCATTGGCACATACCTACACCATGTCCGCTTCCTTTACCAGTAATTATAATACCATTATCAACTTTTTTAATAGTGAAATTAAGTGAAGGTACTAATCTAGGAGAAAGTGTACTTCTAAAATCTCTTGATGTAATATCGCTATTATCTATTTTAATATTTGTAGCTTTACCTGATTTAGGGTCAGTACTTATTCCTATAGATGATTTCTCAGTTGCATGTACAGAGTAGTTTGCCAAATCATTATTAAGTTCATTATAGCTTAAAGCATTTGTCCAAGGTTTAATTTGAGCATTACAATATGGACAAGATACTCCTTCCAAATATGGAACAGAAACACCAAATACATTTTGAGCACTATCTGTATGTCCGCCGCATAAAGCACTAAAGTATGTAGCTATAACTTTACCTTTATAAACAGCTATTTCATATCTTGTTCTGTCAACTGCCTGTTCAACAGCCCAATTCATTTTTTCTTTACCATTATAAACTTGATATTTTGTAGTATTATCAACATCAAAAGGAAGTTTATTAGCATTTTTTAATACGTGGAACATAGCATAAGTTCTAGCAGCTACTGCCTGAGCTTTTAAAGCTTCCATAGGCCAATCTGGAGACATCTCATGAGGCAATACACCTTTTACATAGTCTTCGATATTAATCTCATTAACTACTATCATAGTATCATTATATGGAATGAACATTAAAGAACCATAATATTCAACTCCATTCAAAGTGAATCCATCCTCTGTTTCAAATACTATACCCTCTTTATAAACTCCAACATCATTAACTTTTAATCCTAATCTGTTTTCAACAACCATAACTTTTTCATTAGTGAGACCGGAAATAATTTCACTTTCATACTTATAGTTGTAAGCTTTATAAGGACCTTTAATATTAATAGTATATGGTGCCTTTACATCGGTTAATTGTACTCTAATTATATTTTGATTTGCAAATGCATTTATACTATTTACTACCAACAATGCTAGCAATAAAAATAAATACTTTTTGACTCCCATAATTATAATGCCTCCTTGCAATATATAAACTTGTTCGTCAAAATTATCGGTAGTTAAAACAATTACTTTATTTATTTTAATTCTATTTCTTTTGATTCTTTGGTTTTCCAATCTATTTCAAATTTTTTCCAATTGTTTATATCAAATATATTATCTTTAACATAATAGTAATTATTAAAATTAAATGAATTACTTAATTGTCTATCAACTTGCCAAGAATCTATGCTAACTATATTGACTCCATTATTTTTAATTATTTTATCATTAAATGTATTTGAAGCATCTTTTATATGTTTAATTGATAAATAAGGTGTATCTGCTATAGTCATAAAGTTAGTATCAATTTTGATATTTCCATTACTATTAAAGTCTTTAAGCATTAGTAAAGCATTAATACTGGTTACAAAAGATAAATTATTAGAATTAAAATAACGATTGTTTACAAATGCTCCATGATCTGAAACAACTATTATTTTTGTATTATCATAAACATTATTATCTTTTAAATATCTTATAATTTTTATTAAAGAATTAATAGCAGCAACATTAGCATAAAAGAATCTAGTACTCATTTCATTCCCATATATTTCTAAATCTTTAATATCAACATCTTCAAGAATTGTATGAGGTAAAAAATCTTTAGCAAAATAATATGGTTCATGTGTAGTTAGATTATATATCATGTTATAATAATTGCCGTTTTCTCTAATATTCATCAAAGAATATATAGAATCTAAAATACTATAATATCTTATACTTGAATTAAATCTCATAAAAGATGAACTTGTTAAAAACCATCCTGTATTAGCATAAAAATCATATCTTAGATTAATAGGCATCATTCTAAATAAAGAGAATCTTATAGCTTTATTTTTTTGATCTGTTTCCACCGTTTTTTCAAAATTATAATTTGTTCCTCCAAAATAAATATTTAAACCATAATTTTGAATAGAATCTGATAGATAAGCATGAATATTAGTATATTTTTCAAATATACTTAAATCTGGAGTATCTGAAAAATTAGCATAAGCAGGATCCAATAAAATAGATTCATATCCATATTTGTTTAATAATAATGGTACAGTAAGTAAAGCTTCATTTTGTTTTTCTTTTAAAAGATATTTTCCATTTGTACTTAATTCATAAGGAAGATAATCATATCCACCATATAAAGATGCTGAAGTTATAGTTGATTGGCTAAAAGAAACTGTGTTAGGATATATTGTAAATCCGTCTAATTCTTTTTTATACTCTGTAAATCTTTCAAAAGCATCCATCCAATATGATGGTATTGCTTTATCTAAAAACAAAACTATTATATTATTACCTGTCTTTGATAAATTAAATATTTTAATATTTGATAATTGTTTTGAATTTTTTTTAATATCTTTAAGTTTAATATGAGAGTTATATATATTTGAGATATTTAATAATGAAATTATAAGTAATACAGCCAATACAATACAATTTATATTAATAAGAAATATACTTTTATTAAATCTTAAAATAAAAATTAAAACTAAACTAAATATAATTGTCAATGAAAAATTTAAGAATAACTCTTTAAAAGAAAATTTTAATAAATCTGCATTATCAAACAAAAATTCATTAGTTATATTAATATAATTTCCAGTCATTATAAAAGTATTTATAATAACAAATATTGTAAAAAACAATGCTATTAATGTTAAATAATTTTTAATTTTTTCTGAAAATAAAATATAAATAAAAATAGGATAAAATAAAAACAATCCAACACTCATAGAAAAATTATTTATAATCAAATAAAAAGGTGATGAAAATTCTTGTGGAGAATCTGATATAATTGATGATAATATAAAAAGTCCTGATAGTACAGTAATAGCTAAACAAGAAGATATCATTAATTTATATCTATTCTTTTCAAAAGATTCTTTTAAATAAATTTTATTAAATATAAATTTATATATATATGGAATATTAACCATTATAGCTATAAACATTAAAAATAAATATATATTAATTGAGTAATTCCTAAGAGAAAGCTTATAATATATAATAATATCATCTCTTATATTATCTACTTTATCCTTTAAACTTAAAGTAGATGTTATTGTGCTATCTCCAAAATATTCAATATTAATTATATTATCATCTATTTTATTTTTATTTCCTACAAAAGAAAAAATATCACTAGTAATAAAAATCTTACTATAATATTTTACTTTAGCACTATAAAAATATCCATTCCTATCATTTATAAATTCAAAATCTGATAGATATCCTTTTCTTTCTATACCAGATAAAGAAATTAATAATATGAATAAAACTGAAACAATAATGAAAAATATATTATAACTTTTTAATAGTTTATATTTATTAACTACAAATACATTATAAAGTTTATATTCTATAACAATATTTTTAATTAATGAAAATAAGCAATTAATAGTCCAATAAAATAAAAGTCCAGATGGAGAATTATATAGTAATATCAAAAATATAAATGATACTATGTATAATGGCAAACTCTCTTTAAATTTTAATTTTTTTGCATAAACAAATCCAGCAAGCAAACTAAATAAAGTCATTAAAAACGGCAATAAATTTATACTAATATTTCCAATATGAATTAAAGCATCTGGTTTTGATAGATCTTTAATAAATAAAAAATTAATTCCATTTAATGATGATAAACTATGAATAAAATTATATGCAGCAATAAAAAAAGGTATCTGTATTAAAAGCCCTAAAGTACCTCTAAAAGCATATATTGTTTTATAACCATTAATTCTCTGACAAGTTCTAATTAATAAATATCTTTGATCGCCTTTATATACAGATTTGATATTATCTATCATAGGTTTCATCTTATCTTGAATAGCTCTTTCTTTAGCCTGCCAAGATTCAGCTATATTATATAATGGAAGAGATAAAAAATTTATACATAAACTGAGTAAAAATAAACTTACACCATAACTAGACTGAAATACACTATTAAATAAATAGAATAATATTTCTATTATAAATTCTATAGGATATATTAAAATATTATAGAGGATATCAAAAAACATCATAATACTCCCAAGAAATTAGATTCTTTAAGTTTATGATTTTTTTGATAAACAAATGATATGTTTTTTCTATATAGTAAAATATAAAAGTTATGGACTGTTGACTGTTGACTGTTGACTGTTGACTGTTGACTGTTGACTGTTGACTGTTGACTGTTGACCATATATTCTCCTACATTAAGTGTATTATATATTATAAAAATGTCAATAAAATAATTTTTAGTTTTAAATTTCTAAAATACTGATATAAACTAAAAATATTGATTTATCTTATGAGATATAATATTTTCATAATTGACAAAAATAAAATTACATATATACTTATTTTTAAATTAATTGAGAGTATTTATGCCTAGCACCACAAATTATTATGCTAAGAGAACTATATTAAATTTTATGGGTAAATTACATTGAAAAAATTTAATTTTAAAAAATGGATAACATTTTCTATATTAGTACTAGGTGCTGGTACATTTACTAAAACTGCTTATTTAAAAGATGCCTTTTACATTCCAATGCAAGAATATATGAATGTAACACATACCCAAATAGGTCTTGCAATGTCTGTATATGGTTTAGTACAAGCCTTTGGAAATTCATTATCAATTTATATATCGGATAGATTTTCAAAAAAAATTTTAGTACCATTTGGACTTTTAGGTGTAGCAATAACAGGCTTTTATCTTACAACATTTCCAAACTATTTAGGAATACTAATATCTTGGGGACTTTTTTCTTTATTTGCTGAAGTCATATCTTGGCCTGTAATCCTAAAATCTATTAGATTATTAGGAAGAGATAATGAGCAAGGAAGATTATTTAGCTTTTTAGAACTTGGAAGAGGAATAGTAGATGTTTCTGTGGCTTTTATAGGACTCAGAATATTTATATTTCTAGGTTCAAATGCATTGGCATTAAGAAGTACTATAATGTTTTTTTCAATAACAGTTATGATAGCTGGTATTGTTTCATATTTCCTATTAGAAAATGATACAATAAAACTTGAAGATGAACATGGTAATAAAATATCTAAAGATAGAGCCGTATTCAATGGCATTATAAAAGCATTAAAAAGCAAAGAAATATGGCTCGCTTCTTTAACTATATTCTCTGTATATTCTGTATATTGTGGTATAACATACTTTATACCATTTTTAAAAGATATATATGGAGTACCAGTAGAATTATTAGGTTATTATGGAATAATAAATCAATATGGATTAAAAATAATAGGAAGTCCTCTTGGAGGTATATGTTCTGATAAACTTTTTAAATCTCCAACTAAATATATAAGATTGGCATTTATACTATCTGCAATTACAATAATAATTTTTATTTTACTTCCTCATGAATATATGAATAAATACTTCTATGTAGGTATGATATTAACATTAAGTTATGGAATAATAATATTTTCAATGAGAGCTATATATTTTGCTCCAATAAATGAAATAAATGTACCAAAAGAAATAACAGGTACAGCCATGTCAATTGCATGTATGATAGGATATTTCCCAAGAAGTTTCATATATACTTTATATGGATATATACTAGATAAGAATCAGGGTATGAGAGGATATACTCTTATATTCGTAATAATGGCATGCTTTTCTATACTTGGAATAATAATATCAAATATTTTATTAAGACAAATAAAAAGAAATAATATGAATTAATATTTTAATACTTCTTCTATTTTTTCTAATAAATCACTATCATTATCACATAATTTAATTATGTCTTCTTTAGTCATTATACCTTCCAATATAGCATCTTTGGCAGAATCTATTTCTACTATTATATTAGGAATTTTAGTTAAATATAAAGGATAATCATCTATCAAACTATAAACTATATCCTCCCAAAATTCTTCATCTTTAGCAAATGGCAATTTTTCTGATACGGCTTTAGCCATATCTCCAACTAAATACATCATTCCTGTATCACCATATCCAGAAGTAGATTTTCTCAATATTTTTATAACTCTATCATCTGAATCTCTTGATAAATATCCGTCCTCCTCACCCTTTACAATTTGTTTTGACACTATCTGTGATACATTAGGTTTTATATATGGAAAAACATTTTCTCTTATATAAATATCTCCATTAATAATTAAGGCATCATCAAGTATATCTCTAACCAAATTGAGAGAACTGCTGCTATTCTTTTTATCATATACATCAGATACAACCTTTTTCAAATTATATTTTTCCACATACATATCAAAAGCTTCATTCATGTATCCCGTAACTATTGTAATATCATGTATATTATTTGAATGAAAAAATTCAATATTTCTTTCAAGAAGTGTTTTTCCATTTACTTTAAATAAAGGCTTTGGCTCTTTTAAAGTAAATGGATAAAGTCTAGTGCCTTTTCCGGCTGCAAGTATTATTCCTCTCATAACAAATTAATTTCCTATATATATTTAATGTTTTTCAAATATTCTTCCAAAACTGCTAAAAAATTAGATATATCATTCTTATCTATAGCTCCAATATTAGCTACCCTAAAAGTATTATAACTAGATACTTTTCCAGGATAAATTGTAAACCCTCTTTCATATAAATAATCATGCATAGCGTCAAAATTATATTCTTTGCATTCTGGTTCAAATATAGCTGTTATAATTTTTGACTGACATTCATAATCTAATAAAAGTTTTAAATTTAATTTTTTTAATCCTGATATCAATGTTTCAAAAGATTCTGTATATCTCTTATTTCTTCCTTCTATAGTTTCTTCTTTTGTTTCTATAATGGCCTGCTTCAATGCATACAATGTCTGTACTGGCGGAGTAAATCTAGTTTGTTTAGTTTTAATAAAATTAGCGTATTGTGCGTACAAATCTAAATAATAACTTTTTGATTTTATATTTTTTAATTTTTCTAATGAAACTTTATTGCATATTATAAAAACAACTCCAGCCATACCTTGAATATTTTTATTAGAACTAGCAATCAAAAAATGTATATTCATTTTTTCCATATCTATAGGTATAGCAGCATAAGAACTTATAGCATCAACAACAAATTCAATATTATATTTTTTAGCTAATAAACCAATACGTTCTATATCATTTATAAGTCCTGTACCTGTTTCATTATGAACCGCACATATATAATCAAATTTATTATTTTTAATAACCTCTTCCAATTTATTATAGTTTATAGGTTTTATTAAATCGCTTTCATAATTATAAAAGTCGGCATCGTAAGTAGATAATATTTCTATCATTCTCTTACTATAAGAACCATTATTTATTACTAGAATTTTTTTACCATTGCATATAGATGATAGAACTGCTTCAACTCCAGCTGTACCCGACCCCCCAAATAGAACTGTAGTATAATCTTTATTATTAGCCGCAAAGTTAGTAAGCTCTTCTGTAATGAACTCCATAACTTCACCGAATTCTTTTTCTCTAGGGCAAATATCACTTACAACTTGAGCCATTTTTACTGTGTCTGTAGTAGTGGCTGGACCTGGATTTAATAATATATTTCTTTTTATATTCATAATTCTATTCTCCAATAATTATTCTTCTGGTATTAAAGTAAGTATATCTTTTATAGACATACACATATCATCAGCTTCTTTTGCTCTTCTATTATAAAGAATAGTTTCTGCTGTTTTTTTCATAGCAGGAAAAGCACTCCTTGTAAGCTGATTAGCATATATAACTATATTAACGCCTATATCGGCAAATTCATCTTCAGTAACAGTATTAAAAGTAGTAGGTACAACAACTAAATAACTCTTCTCATTTTTTTCTCTAAATTTAGAACAAAATTCAAATATTTCATCAGGCTCTTTTCTCCTCGAATGAATCATTATTCCATCAGCACCAGCTTCTGAATAAGCAAATGCTCTTTTTAAAGCATCATCCATTCCCTGTTCTAATATAAGACTTTCAATTCTTGCAATTATCATAAAATCTTTTGTTTTAAGTACCTGTTTACCAGCACTAATCTTATTGCAAAAATTTTCTATAGTGTCCTGATGCTGCTCCACTTCTGTACCAAAAAGAGAATTTTTCTTTAACCCTATCTTATCCTCTATAATAACAGCAGAAACTCCTATACGTTCTAAAGTTTTAACATTGTATACAAAATGTTCTATAAGTCCGCCTGTGTCAGCATCCAATATTATAGGCTTAGTTGTAACTTCCATTATTTCATCAATAGTTTGAAGCCTCGAAGATAAATCAACTAATTCTATATCCGGTTTTCCTCTCGATGTAGAATCACATAAACTAGAAACCCACATTCCATCAAATTGATAGTACTTACCATCTTTTACAACTGTTGTTTTTTCTGCTATTAATCCTGTTAAACCATTATGAGCTTCTATAATTGAGACAACTGGTTTATAAGAAAGTATTTTTTTTAATCTTCCTCTTCTAACTTCAGGTATGGATAAATATTCTGCAGATTTAAACTCTAAAACACTAAATTCTCTATCTGTTGAAAAAGGATATTCTATCAATTTACCGCCAATCTTTTTTAAAGTTTTTAATGTATCTTCTCTAATATATTTTAAGCTATCATATCTCCACTCATCACCATGAACTACATAATCCGGCTTTATTTTTATTAAATTATCAGTATAGCTTAAAGTTTTCTGCTCTATAGTTTCATCAACATATTTTATATTCTTTATAATCTCATATCTATGCACATAATCAAGTACAGGATATCTCTTAAAACTTGCAACTGCCTGATCGCTCATTACACCAACTATAACTTTTCCTAATTCCTTTGCTCTTTTTAATATTCTTATATGTCCGCCATGTATTATATCTGTACTGAACGCTAAATAAACTATCTTTTCATCTTTAAAATAATTATTTATATATTCTTTCTTTTTTGCATCACCATCAAATATCAAACAAATTTCATTACTGTTATCTATTAATTTTATATCATATGATTCAAATATTTTATCTAAATTATTTATATTTTGAAGTTTATTAATTTTTACTATAGGGAAATAATTAAATAATTTTTCCAACACATTTTTATCAACACTTTTTAATATATTATTATCATCTATAGTTATACCTGAAAAAGACTCATAAGTGTTTATCACTGATGAATTACTATTTAATTCTAATATATCATTTAAAATAGCCTCTGAAAATACACTATCCCCATTTATTATTATAACATCATCTTCTAAATTTTTATTAAAATCATTTATTATAGTATAATTAAAATCATAATCTTTTTTATATTTTTCTATATTGTCAGTATTATATAAAAAATATAAATCTTTAATTCCAAACTTGGTTAATAATCTTAATTGTCTGCTTAATAAATCTTCGTCATTATTAATTATAAAAGAATAGAAATTAGATTTTAAAATAAGAGCCTTCATAAATTTATCCTATATACAAATTACCTTAAAAACTTAATGAAATTATTTTTATTATCCAATGGACTTATATTAGGTCTCATTAAATCTTTTCTTGAAAATATTGAAACTTTTATTTCTATAAATGTTAATACATTAGTTAATCTTTTTAATACATTATCCAATTCTTCCAAGCTATTAACACTTTTAACAAATTCATACCCCATATTTTTGGCAATCTCTATCAAATTTATTTTATCTACTACTGTAGGCATTCCTCCAACTGATTCATGCGCCTCATTATTTAAAACTATATGAATAAAATTATTAGGTTTTCTGCTGCCTATTATAGCTAAAGCTCCTAAATGCATAAGTAAAGCTCCGTCTCCATCTAAACACCAAATTCTTCTGTCTTTTTTTTGCAATGCTATTGAAAATGCTATCATAGAACTATGTCCCATAGAACCTACTGTTAAAAAATCTTTTTCATGACCTAATTTATTATTTTCTCTAATTTCAAATAATTCTCTTGAAATTTTACCTGTAGTTGATACAATAATATCATCTTTTGAGTATTCAACTATTTTCTCTATAGCTTTTTCTCTAATTAAATCATTATTATTTTTATAATCAAATAATTTTTCTTTCTCAAAAACTCCATCTCTAATAACAAATGCTGCCTGCCTTCCATTATCCAATATCGATTTAAACTTATTCAATGCATCTTTTAGTATATCATAATTAACTTCACTATCTAATACAACATATTCTATATTTAAATCTTCCAATAATTTTAATGTTATCTCGCCTTGAAATGCATGCTGAGGCTCATCTTTAACATTAGGCTCCCCTCTCCATCCTATAATAAATAATACTGGTATTGAATATATCTTTTCATTAATAAGAGATGCAGTAGGATTAACAATATTTCCAATTCCGCTATTTTGCAAATATACACATGGATAATTTCCTGTGGCTAAATTATATCCTGCTGCTATTGCTACGGCATTACCTTCATTGGCAGCTATTATATGAGAATCTGATATAGAATATTCTTCCATTAATTTATCACAGAAACTTTGCAGTTTAGAATCAGGAACTCCTGTAAAAAAATTAATATTATATTCATTTAATAACTTTAAAAAATTATATGCTTTAATCATTATAAATAATTCCTCAAATAGATTCTAGATATGACTTTAAAACAATAGCTCCCCTTCTTCCAGCTTCTCCTCTATACATATAAGCTTCATCTTTTACTTTTAAAATATTTTCTTTTAATCTGTCATTATTAATTGTATCTTCAACTATTGCAGAAATATTTGAAAAATTATTTTCATCTATAGAAACAGAAATATTTGGCAACGTTTTTAAAGTCCAAGTTTCATCTTTTAATTCTATAGCATCATATCCTCTTTTATCAAAAGTAAAACTAGGTATAATAGTAGGTTTTTCAAAAAGAAAAGCATAGTCAAATATCACGCCTGAAAAATCAGACAGCATAACATCTGCTTTTGACAAAGAATAAATATTATCTCTGTTAGAATCCCATTCTAAATCACTATTATCCTTATATTTATTTTTTAATTTTTCTATTATATCTTTTTCTACTATTAATGATTGAGGATGCGGGCGAACTATAATATGATATCCGTTATTCAATATAGGGTCTATTAATTTATCACCAAATCTTGTTAAAAGTCCATTCATACCCCAAGAAGGTGCTATTAAAACAGTTCTTTTATTACTTTTATTTTCAATAGATTTTAAAGCCTCTTCTTTTTTCTTATTAAGTTCATCCAAATAAGTGCTTCCAATAATTTCTAAATCTTTTACTTTAGTTCCTCTAGTATTTTCTAATTCTCTAATATCTGGAACCTGATTTTCTCCACTCAAAAGTACAGCATCAAAAAAATCTAAAGAATATAAACAGTACAATGCTGCTTCACTAGGAGCATGAAATATATGTACATACTTTTTTACTCCTTTAGAACGTTTTAATTGGAAAACATCTAAATTAGGTGTTGTCATTAAGCAAATATCTGCTTCTATAAAATTTAATTTTGCATAAGCCTTATTACCTACACCTATAAACTCACTATGAAGTAAATCATTTTTTATTTCAAATATTGGATCATCTTCACTTGAGCTGTAATATATTACTGGTATTTCTAATTTTATCAATTCTTCTATTATAGGTTTAAATACATTATAATATCTTTTATCCTCACCATAAATTATTATTCTAGCTTTTTTACTAGCTTCTGTTTCTATAGATTTATTTTTAGAAAAAGACATAGTTTTCAATTTTATTATTAAAGCTTTAGATAAAAAGAAAAGTGTTCCTATAATGCCAAAAAGAGCAGAAAAAAGCAAACTTCCTGTACCTGGATCTATATATCCAAATACATTAGATTGAAAAATAATAAATAATACCAATATTGATAAAATCATTAAATAATCCCTTAAAATATAATATATTATATTTTACATTAATTTTAATATAAAATCAATTAAAATGTAACTTAAGTATTTTTAATCTATCCCATATATACTCACTAAAAAATAATTATACTTATACTGCTAAGCTTATAAAAATCAAATTTAATTATTATCTCTAATATTTAATTCCTTTACTTTTTTACTAGACCAATCAATATTAAATTTTTTCCAATTATTTGTATCAAATATATTATCTTTAACATAATAATAATTATTGAAATGATATCTTTTTTCATAGAAATTAAAATTAAGATCATTCAATTCAAGCATATAAACACCATTTGTTTTGAGATCACTTGTTATATTCTTTTTTGTAAATGGATTAATAGCATTTCTTATGTGATTAACAGTTAGATATGGAGTATCAGCTACTGTCATAAAATTACTACTCATAATTAACTCACCGTTACTGTTAAAATCTTTATACAATAAAATAGAATTATAAGTATTTATAAATTTAATATCCCCATAAAAATCTTCCGTATTATGAGACACAAAATACCCATGATCCGAAACCAGTATGATTTTTGTATTATCATAAACATTATTTTCTTTAAGATAATTTATAAAATTTATTATAAGCTTTATTGCCGCTACATTAGCATAATATACCCTAGAACTAACATTATCACCAAATACTGTTAAATCATAAGTATTGGGTATAGATTGATTAAGCTGAGGCATATAATTAGAATCAAAATAATCTATATTATGTGTGGTTAAATTTTCCATTATATTATAATAATTACCATTATCATTAAAATTGATATTATTTGTTACAGATGATAATTCTATATATGGAATTATAGTACCATTTATAAAGAACTTAAATGGATAAAACCAATCACCATTTGAATAAAAATAATGTCTAAAAATAATTGGAAGAGCCTTAAATATGGAAAATCTTATAAATATATCTTTATAAGATTCTGAATACAATTTTTTACCATCCGACACAGATGATAAATAATTATTTAATTCTTTTTCTATATTAAAACTGTTAAATGCTTTTATATTTTCATTAGTATTAAATATAGATAAATCTCCTGATATATTAGCATAAGGAGGAGCTATACTAACTGAACTATATCCATATTCTTTTAATAAAAGAGGAATCATTAATAAAGCTTCATTTTGTACATTAGTTATATTATAAGTTCCATTTGTACTTATATCATATGGCATATATTCATATCCGCCATATAAGGCAGGAGTTCCAGTTATTGTATTTGCACCAGGTGAAACAGTATTAGTATAGAATATAAAACCATCCATAGCTTTTCTGAACTCTTCATTTCTTTTAAAAGCTGTATTCCAACTAGATGAAGTTGCAGCATCCAAAAGAAATACAAATACATTAGTACCATTTCTGGAAATATTTAAATATTTATTATCTAAACTAATATCATTTGTATTTATTGTATTAAAAATATCCAATTCTTTTCTAATATAATTGAAATTATATATGGAAACAATAATTAGAACTATTGATATTAGCATATATATATTCGATAAAAAATTATATTTTAATTTGTTTATCAAAAAAAGTACTAATACAATAGATAAAATAATTAAAAATATGTTTAGTATGTTCTGATTTAGGCTTGATAATAATAAGTCTGGATTATTGAAAACAAAATCAGTATTGATAAAACCATAATCACCAGCCATAATAAATACATTTACAATACTTATCGGCACTAAAATATACATAATAAAAGATACTAATTGCTTAATTTTATCATCAAATAAAAAATATATAAAAATAGGATATACAAAAAATATACCAATAGCTTTGAATAAATTATCAAATATTATATCGATTGGATTTTTAAACTCTGTTGGAGAAGAATGCACTAGTGAAGAAGATATAAAAAGGCCAATCAAAATACTTATAGAAATACATGATAAAATTAATAATTTTCTAGTATTAAAATCATCTGATATTTTCAATTTAAAAATAGAAATTGATTTATATAAAATAAATAATAAAAATGGTAATGTCAATACTATTATAAAAAGATATATCCGTGGTCTGACATTAAGCGTATAAATAGCATCGACACGAAAATCATTTTCTATTAATTTATCATATAAAAAACTACCGTTATTAACTATACCATTTATACCATTAGAATTTATTTTAACAATCTTATCTATTTGGTAAATATCTGTATTTGTAAAAATCTTGCTAGTTGTTTTTATTTTTAATGTATAAAAATATTCTTTATCATTTGCTTTACGATATATAGAAAAATCATCTATATATCCTTTATGACCTATTTTACCAAGTATAATAAATATAATTAATATAACATAAACAACAATAGAAAAATTAATATATATTTTTTTAAGAGATTTATTTAAATTTAATTTATATTTAATGAATATATTTTTTAATAGAGAAAATAAGCTATTTAAAGTCCAATAATATACAAACACAGCATTGGAATTATAAAGAAAAACTAGAAAAAAAACATTAATTGCAATTAAAGGTATTCTTTCTTTTAAGGTTAATTTATCATTATAAAAAAAGCTTGAAATCATACTAAATGTAAACATTAAAAAAGGCAACAGATTAATCGTAACATTTCCTATTTTTAAAAATTCATCGGGTTTATATAGAGGAATTACTTTAAATAAATAATCCAAGCTCTCAGGATTTATAGTATCAATAAAATTATAAGCTGCTATAAATATAGGTATTTGTATAAGCAATCCAAAAGTTCCTCTAAAAGCATATATCGTTTTATAGCCATTTATTTTTTGACATGCTCTTATAAGTAAATATTGCTGATCACCTTTATATACAGCTTTGATATTATTTATCATGGGTTTCATTTTATCTTGAATTTTTTTTTCTTCATTTTGCAATTTTTCTGCTATATTATAAATTGGCAAAAGTATAATATTTATTATTATATTCAAGTATAATATGGCAAGTGAATATAAAATATCTGCTTTAAATTTTATAAAATAAAATATTATTTCTATTAAAAATTGAAAAGGATATATTGTAATATTATAGAGAACATCAAAAAACATCACAATACCTCCAAATTACTTTTTTGGAGTTTGTAATATTTTTTACATGATGAGATAATATCTCTAAATCTGTTTGCTGTTTGCTGTTTGCTGTTTGCTGTTTGCTGTT
>NZ_JADF01000008.1:152042-342358 GCF_000518245.1 Brachyspira alvinipulli ATCC 51933
CTGTTTGCTGTTTGCTGTTTGCTGTTTGCTGTTTGCTGTTATACTATTCATCTATTTATTATAATTCTAATATATAAAAATGTCAAATATACATAAAAAATATAATCACAATAGATAAATAAAATCATTTATCTATTGTGATATTGATTAGAATATATAATTAAGTAAAATATTATTTAGTGTAAACTCTTCCGTTATGCTTTTCTTTAATCTTATCAACTGTATCAGATATCATATTAACAGATTCCATTATATCTTGAAAAATATCAGGCTTTATAGACTGAGCACCATCACATAAAGCATGTTCAGGATCATTATGCACTTCTATTATCATACCATCAGCACCTGCAGAAATAGCAGCCAAAGTTAGAGGAAGCGCCATCCACGATTTGCCGCTTGCATGAGAAGGATCTCCTATAACAGGTAAATGACTTAAACGCTTTATAGCAGGTATAGCTGAAACATCAAAAGTATTTCTAGTATAAGTTTCAAAAGTTCTTATACCGCGTTCGCATAATACTACATTTTCATTTCCTTGATTAAGTATATATTCAGCACTCATGAGCCATTCTTCTATTGTATTTGCCAAACCTCTTTTTAATAGAACTGGTTTTTTTAATTTTCCTACCTCCTTTAAAAGTTCAAAATTCTGCATGTTTCTTGCACCAATTTGAATCATATCCACAGTATTATCAAATTCTTCTAAATGTCTTATAGATACTATTTCACTAACTATAGGTATTAAAACTTCTTCTTTTGCAAGTTTCAATATTTTTAATCCGTCAAGTGCTAATCCTTGAAAAGCATAAGGAGATGTTCTTGGTTTGAAAGCCCCTCCTCTAAGTATTGAAGCTCCTGCTGCTTTAACACTCTTAGCTATACTTATTAATTGTTCTTCACTTTCAACAGAACAAGGACCAGCAATAATTGTAGGTCTTCCCTCACCTATTTTTACTCCGCTTACATCAACTATGGTATCTTCTTTTTTAAAAGCTCTATTTGCTCTTTTAAATGGTTCTTGAACTTTTAATACTTTTGATACTCCAGGTAAAGATGATATTAAATCTCTATCTATTTTAGAAGTATCGCCTACCATTCCTATTATTGTATAATCAACACCGATACTTTTATGTATTCCAAGACCTGCAGTCTCTAGTCTTTTTACAATGTTATTTACATGCTCCTCTTTAGCATTTGGTTTCATCACAACTATCATAATATAATTCTCCTTAAGTGATTAATAGTAGATAATTAATATTGATTAAATTAAAAATGTATGTTTGTTTTAAAATAGAAAAATAGATACTCTGGCGTCTTAAACGCCATAATAGAAGAAGTAATAAGCGTAGATGCTTTTAAAATTATTTGAAAATAAATTACCTTTCATAATTTTAATTCTATATTAAAAAATAAAAAAGTCAAATGATATTTTATTTTTTTAATTTAAAAAGCAATAATTTATAATTATATATAATTGATTTTTATAAGCAAAATATTATTATAAAAAATAAGTATATATTAAATATTTTATATACTTATTTTTATAATAACTATAATTTAAGCTAAAGATAAAGCAACTTCCATCATATTAGTAAAAGTTTTCTCTCTTTGTTCAGCAGTAGTAGCTTCTCCAGTAACTAAAGAGTCAGAAATAGTTACTATACAAAGAGCATTAACTCCTGCATAAGCAGCATTCATATACAAAGCTGCAGCTTCCATTTCAACAGCTAGTACTCCCATTTTAGCCCATTTAGATGTTGCATTGTTTGCTCCATAAAATACATCAGATGAAACTATATTTCCTACATGATAATTTATTTTCATTTCATCAGCTTTATTAACTGCCTTTCTAAGCAATTCATAACTAGCTATTGGAGCATAAGTACCAGGAAGTTCATATTGAGATGCATAATTAGAATCAGTGCATGCTCCCATACCAATAACTAAATCTCCAATATGAAGTTTATCAGATATAGCACCAGCTGTACCAATACGTATCAAATTTTTACATCCATAAAAGTGTATAAGCTCATAAGTATAAATACCGCATGACGGCATACCCATTCCAGTACCTTGAACAGAAACTTTTTTTCCTTTATATGTGCCAGTAAATCCAAACATATTTCTAACTGGATTATATTGACTAACATTTTCTAAAAAATTTTCAGCTATAAATTTAGCTCTTAGAGGATCACCAGGTAAAAGTATAGTTTCTGCAATATCACCCTTATTCGCTCCTATATGAGGTGTAGACATACTTCAAATCTCCTTTCAATTAAATTATTTTTTTTTACATTATAAGCATAATATAGTTTATATCAAGTAAATAGATATTGAATATAAATGAAAATAATGTAATATAATAACATGAGTAAAGTATTAAAACAATCTAAAGCTGTGCTTGTTATGGCATTAATGTATAATGATATTAATGTGTATAATTCGGCATTAGAAAAACTTATAAATAATTTTGGAAATATCGAAGTTATTAGCGATGAATACTTATTCTCACATTCCATTTACTACAAAGAAGAAATGGGAGAATCTTTAAACAAAAGATTTATAGTATTCAATAACATGATAGAAAGAGATTATATAAGTAATGTAAAAAGAATTACGGATAATATAGAAAAAGAGTATTTAGATAATTATAAAAACCGCAGAATTAATATCGACCCAGCAATATTGACATTAGAAAATTTTATTCTAGTAACCAATAAAAATTTTACACATAGAATATATTTGAAAGATGGAGTGTTTGCAGATTTAACTCTAATATACAAAAAGAAAAAAGGATATACAGAATTAGAATGGACTTATGCTGATTATTCAAGTAATGAAACTAAAACTTTTTTAAATAAAATAAGAGAGCTGTTCTATAATAGACTTATAGAAAGCTCTCCATTTGGTTCTAACTGGAACAATTAAAGCATAATTATGAATCTTTTATTCCAGCAATTTTTACAAACTCTTTATCCCATACACCAATATGCTCTATCAAAAGTTTTGCTAAAAGTTCAGCAAAATCAATGGCCACTTTATGCCAATCATTGCTAGATTTAAATGCTTTATATTGATCATCTATAGCTTTTTCAAATTTTCTATGCTCTTCAAAATGTTCTTTTATCTTATGGTATTTATCCTTATGTTCCATTTGTATCTTTTGTTCTTCAGAAAAATGGTATTTTGTATAATTAATAGCACCCTTAAATGCCTCATCAACATCTTCTTTAACACCATTATATAACGCGGAATGCACTTTATTAGCATACTCTATTATTTGAACATGTTGTCCATCTATAACTTTATTGTGAGTATAATATTGATCAAGCCATTCTAATTTTCTAGCCCCCAATTTGAAGAAACTCATAGCATTAGATAATTCTTCCATTTGCTGTTCAAGTTCTTTAGAAGATTCATGCATTGATGAAACCAATGAACTATTACCTTGAGTTTGTGCATCCATATTAGACATAGCATTATTTATACTATCTATACCTATTAACTGCTCTTTTGTAGTATTAGCCATATCAGCAATAACTCTTGTAGTCTCTTCTATTTTATTCTCAATATCTTCAAATAAAGTTCTGGACATATTAGCTGAGTCAGTTGCTTTTTTCACTTTCTCATTACTTTCAGAAATAAAAGATGTAATATTATTAACAGAGCTTTGTGTTGTCTGTGCCAAATTTCTAACTTCCGAAGCTACAACTGCAAAACCTCTTCCTTGTTCCCCAGCACGAGCTGCCTCAACAGAAGCATTTAAAGCAAGTATATTAGTTTGAAATGCTATATCTTCAATAAACTTTACCAAACCGCTTATTTTCTGGCTATATTCAAAAGCCTGACTTGTATTTTGTGCAGTCTCAGCAATTATACTTCCAGCTTCCTCAACAGCATTTCTAGCATTTATCATCATATCATTAATTATAGATGCATTATCTGCTGTTTTTCTTATTGTACTAGAAATTTCCTCTGTAGCTTCTGCTGTCTTTTCCAAATCAGCTGCCTGACTTAATGTTCTACTTGCCAAATCCTTATTTGAATAAGAAAGAGAATAAGCAGTTCTTTTTGTCAAAGCGACATTAGAATTGGCAACATCTATAATATCTCTTATAGAGCTTTTCATATTATCAAAACTTTTTATAAGTTCTCCTACTTCATCTCTTCTCTTGAAATATTTATCATTAATACTAAAAGTTAAATCACCTGTAGAAATTAAATTAGCAACTCTTAATGCTTCTTTTAATGGAGATGTCAATCTTCTAGTAAATAAAACTATAATGGTAGTGACAATCAATATTATAACTATACAAAATAATATTGAAAATAAAAATGTAGCAGATAAAGAAGAATACAATTCTTTTTCTAACATAGTTATTATAATATACCATTCTGTATTATCTATATTATAATATGATATTAAATACTTTTGCTTATCTTCTGATTTGTAATGAGTGATTCCATTCTTGTTTTTTATAACTTCATCATAAATTGCTTCATCAGAAGTAGTCAATAATTTTGTTTTATCCTGATCTGCTAAAATCTTTTTTGAACTATCTATAATAGATAGTTTTCCACTTGTACCTATTTTAGTATTAACTATAAATCTATCTATTAAATAACCCCAATCTACATTTCCAGTCAATACACCTATAGTTTTACCTGTACTATCTTTTACACCTCTCCATATTCTATAAGTAGGATTTCCAGTAGCTACAGATTTTGCTATGCTATTTTCTCCTCCGGAATTATATCCTGATGAAACAAATTTTTTCCATCCTTCATCATTTTGATCCATATAAACATTATTTAAAATTCCATTTTCAGAATCTATTATGGCTCTTCCATTTAAATCCAATACTATAAAATTAACAAATGAATCTCTTGAACTTTTAAAATACTTTAAAGCTTCTTCTGCTCTTAATCTTAAATTAGTATCTCCTGGATTTTGAAGAAAAGTTATTAATGATTCGGATGTAACAAAATTAGCCATAGATGAGTTATTATCTTCCAACCATAATGTAATAAGATTTTTATATGAAATAGATGTAGATTCAAAACCATTATTAACGGCATTGTCAATAGATCTCATGCTAAAAAATAATACAATGGAAATACTTAAAAATATAGACAATATTATTGTAGTAATGAATAAAAAAGGTATTTTAAACCTTAGACTATATATTTTCATTTCTTATCCCCGTAATACTATTATATTATAAATAATATCACTTATAAAAATAATTTCAATATAATAATTATAGCTTATAAGTAATAAATATTATTTAAATATAATAATTAGTAAAAAACATTGTCATAAAAAAAATTTATTATTTTACGTAATAATAATAACAAAACTTTTAAAAAATTCAAAAAAAATTGCTAAAACTTAATAGTTTTTAATAAAATAATATATAAAAGTATAAGATATAATACAATTTAGACTATGATATAAATTATTTGTCATATATTCCAGCAATCTTTACAAACTCTTTATCCCATACACCAATATGTTGAATAAGCCATTTACTTAATATATCAGCCATATCAGATGCAGTAACTTTCCAATCATTTGTTGAATCAAGTTCCTTTAGTTTTGCTGTCACCAAAGATTCAAAATTTCTATGCTGCTCAAAATGCTCCTTTATCTTTTTATATTTATCAGAATTTTCTTCTTGAAATTTTTCCTCATCAGAAAAATGATATTTAGTATAATCTAAAGTCATATTAAAAACATTCTTTACTCTTTCAAAATCATCCTCATATATAGCTGAATATATATCATTAATAAAATTTACTAAATTCATATGCTGTTCATCAATATAAGAGTTATTTGTATTATAATGATCAGACCATTCTAAACGTCTCACACCAGTTTTAAAAAAGCTCATAGCACTGAAAAAATCATTAGTCTGTTTTTCAAGTTCACTCGAAGAAGTTTTCATCAAATCTACAAGATGAGCATTTTCTCTAGTTTTAGAATCTATATTAAGCATAGATGTATTTATTTTATGTACATCCTCTTCTTGTTTATGCATTGTATTAACCATATTTTCCATAATAGCAGTTGTACTCTCTATCTTTTTTTCTATATCAGAAAATAATTTCTGAGACATATTAGCAGAATCTGTTGCTTTTCTAATTTTATCATTACTATCTTCTATTAAAGAAGTAATGTTTTTAGCAGATTCAGAAGTACTTTGAGCCAAGTTTCTAACCTCTGAAGCTACAACAGCAAAACCTCTTCCCTGCTCTCCAGCACGTGCTGCCTCAACAGAAGCATTTAAAGCAAGTATATTAGTTTGAAATGCTATATCTTCTATTATTTTAATTATATCTCCTATTTTTTTACTAGATTCAAAAACGAGAGATGTATTTCTAGCTGTATCATTTATAATAGAACCTGCATCTGATATATCATTTCTAGCATTTATCATACTATCGCTTATTGATTTTATATTGCTTGTTGATTCTTCTATAGCTGATGATATATTTTTCATAGAAACACTTGTCTGATTTATATCAATTGCCTGAGATGTTGTTCTGTCAGACAGATCTTTATTAGAATAGTAAAGAGTATATGCTGTTCTCTTTGTATGAGATATATTAGAATTGACAACTTTAATAATATCTTTTATAACTATTTTCATTTTACTGAAACTATTTAAAATGTCTCCTATTTCATCTTTTCTATTTAAATATTTATCCATTATAACATTTGTAAGATTACCGTTAGCTATTAATTCTGCTTCTTTTACAACAATATTTAATGGTTTTATTAAACTGTTGGAAAATAACCAAACTATAACTATAGAAAACACTATCAAAATAACACTTACTATTAAAGGAAGTATAAGCATAAATTTTACAGGAGCATAAAGCTCTCTTTCCCCTATTGTAACTACAATATACCAATGAGGATAAATAATAGGATTAAAATACATCATATAAAGATATCCATCATCACCTCTAAAATGCTTTATTCCTGTCTTTAATTCAGTCATATTATCAAGCGGTTTAAAATCTTTTATATTAGTTAATATTTTAGTTTCATCAATATGTGCAATAATATTCTTATCTTCATCTACTATCATAATATTTCCAGTTTTGCCTATATTATAATTAGCTATTGAATGACGCATAAAATCTGCCAAATCTATATGATAAGACAAAATTCCTATTATATTTCCATTAGCATCATTTATATCAGAATACATTTTAAATACTGGTTTTCCTGTTATATATGATTTTGATACTCCCATTTTCTCATTCTTCAAATTTTCATTATACATATAAAAATCAGGATCTATTCCTTGATTGTAATTGATTAATGAATCATTATCAGAATCTAATAAAGCCTTACCTTCTGTATTTAATATAACAAAGTGAAGAGATGACTTTCTATAATTTTTAAATGATACCAAAGCATTTCTTGCTAATATTGTATTCTCCTCATTTGGATTTAGCAAATAATTTACCACACTGTCATTAGTAGAAAAAGTATCTACTATAGATTGTTGTTGTTCTATCCATAGATTAGCTGCACTTTCATAAGCAACAGCTGTTGATTCAAATCCATTTTGAGCCGCTATATCAACAGACTTCAATGATATTAGAAACATTATAATAGTTATTACCAATATTGATAATGTAATAGAAAGTCCCATAATAAGCGGTATTTTAAATGTTAAACTATTAAGTTTCATTTTTTAACCCTTATTATAAAATTTGTAAGGTATTATATCACATTAACAAATAAAATCAATTAGAAAAATGAATAACCTGTCTATAATAATCTAATTGTATAAAAATAAAATAAATTGTATAATACAGTAGTTCACTTTATCATTTATGTTAATTGGAGTTATTATGAGTTTAATGATACCTTATGAAAATGAAATAGATGAAAAAGATAAAACAATAATAGAAGAATTTATACTAAACAATATAAAAGAATATGAATATAACTCAGCAAAATTAACGGAATTAACAATAGAAGCGGTATCATCTTTAAGTGCCGGAAAATCTAGAACAGAATTTTTAGCTAATCAGGGATTTTTTAAAAATATATTCAATTCTATAACAGGACAAAATAGAAAAATAAGAGGTGAAATTGACTATAATTATGCTATAGTAAAAAATGCATCTTTAAAAATGATAGACTATTTGGCTAAACAGAATAAGATAACCTATGAAGGTCTTATATATATTAATAATAAATTAAATAATATAGAAAAAAATATAGAAGAGGAACTTCTAAGTATATGCATAAATGTAAGAGAGTCTTTCAATTATATATTAAATAAAATAAACAATGAATCAAACAGAATAGACTCTTTAGAAAGAAAAATACAACTATTAGAATTCAAAGCCTCAGCAAATATATTAGAATTCAATGAAATAAAATATACAGATATGGACTGTATAGAAAAAATTATCTGTCTAAGTAATGATATGTTTTCAAAAATATGTTATTCAAATAGTAATGAGGATGCAATATCAAGAGAACATATTTATATGATAAAGGCTATACTTACAGATTTTAATATAAATATAAATCAAAATACAAAAATAATATATATATATAAAAAATTAATAGAGAAGCCAATATTTATAAATAAACTTATGGAAAATACAAATGAAATTGAAATTCCAGAATATGTAATACCAATATTAAGCGGTGCTAAAAAGATATATAAATTAGATAATGAAGAAAAATATATTATTAATGCCTTAAGCAAATATAATGATAATATCAATGATATAAAATTAAACTTAATAAGTGAATATGGAATCAATATATCAAATTTTGATTATAATTCTGAAATAAATAATTATGAACTTATAATTCTTATAATGAATGAACTAAAATTAACATCTAAAAAGACTCAGCTTCCAATAAACACTATAGCAATTAACATAAATGACAGACTAGAGCTTGCTGAAAAATATTTAAAAGAAAAAAAATATAAAAAATCAATAAGAGAATGCGACATAATACTTTCAAAAGGAAATAATAAAAAAGCAAATGAAATAAAAATAGAAAGTATGTATAAACTTCTAATAATACAAACTAAAAAATATGATGCTCCAATATGTTATAAAGAAATAGCAAAAATATATCTAATAAGAAAGGATTATGAGAATACATTAAAATATTTAAATAAATATTTTGACTCCTATTCATCAAATAAAGAAATATATAAATATAAGCAAAAATTAAAATATCAATACCAAAAAATTAAACAGTATAAAGATAAGATAGAGAAAAAATTAGAAAAAACACCTGATAAAAATAAAAAAGAATATTTAGATTTTATAAATGATTTTTGGGGAGTATATTTAAGTAAAATATAGGAGCTTTTCTATGAAAAAAATAGGTTTAGTTTTAGGAGGAGGAGGAGGACTTGGAAGCTATCAAATTGGCGTTTGGAAAGCTTTAAGAGAATATAAAGTAGATGAAATGATTACTGTAATTTCAGGTACCTCTGTAGGAGTACTCAATGCCTGCTTAATCGCTCAAAATAATTATGATATAGCAGAATATATTTGGACTAATGAAATAGAAGATAAAATACTTTCCAAAAAGAAAATAGATAAAAATAATAATTTTATATCCTCTCATGGTATATTTACAAGAGAAGGTTTAATAGAAATAATTGAGAAATATTTAAATATAGATATTATTTCAAATTACAAACATTCCATATATGCTGCTGCAGTAAATTTAAAAAAAATAAATATTGAATATTTTAAATTGAATGGTAAAAGTCATAAAGAAATAAAAGAAATTATGATGGCAACAAGTGCAATACCTTTAATATTTGGAAGACAAAACATAGGCGGAACAAATTATATAGACGGAGGAGTTGAAATACTACATGGTAATAATCTGCCTATAACACCCCTATATAATGAAGATTGTGATGAAATAATAGCTATTAATTTATATAAAGATGCTGCTATAGAAAAAAATAAAAATTTCAAAGTTTATGAAATAGTGCCTAGTAAAGATATAGGAGACTTTTTTAGCGGTGCTATGGATTTTTCTCTTGAAGGCGCTAGAATGCGTCTTGAAGAGGGATATAATGATGCAAAAAAATTATTAGAGCAAGTATCTGCGATGGGAAAAACTCAGCTGGAAATAATGGAAAACAACAGCAGAATGTATAAAGATGAACTTAATAATAAAATAAGAAATAAACAATTAAAAGACAAACTACATGATGCTATAGATAATCTAAGAATTAATGATGAAAAATAAATTAAATATTTATTTCAGCTAATTGTTTAAAATATATAAAAATTCTTTTAAATCATTTAAATATTATTATCTAAATCCCATATATCTTTTTTCATAGCATACTCAAAACTGCAGTATTTACTAGATTGTTTCTGTTCATATTTATTACAAGTATCAAATCTAATATAATTATTTATATAGAACTTATCAAAATCTTTATCGCTTATATTTTTATTATGGACTTTTAAACATTCTCTCCAACTCTCTAAACAGTCAGCAAAAACAGAGTCAGATTTTTTTATTGATTTTAATACTGTTTCTAATTCACCATATCCATTTACATTCATAATATAACATGCAAAATCAACATCGAGTTTAGAAGATTTTTCTAATTTATTTATTGATGTAAGCTCCACATCATCACATACTTTTTTTAAAGCATTATTTATAAACTCAATTCTTTTATCTATGCCTTCTCTGTCAGCATCTAAAATAATGCCTATTCTATCGTATTTATCAAATTTTATATCTTTTAGTTTTTTATTAAGGTTGTTTATGCCTTCTAAACATTCAAATTCACAAATACATTGAACATTCACATTATTAATATTATAATATTCAATTAATCTTTCTATAAAAAATTTATCATTCTTACTTTCAACTATTATTAAATTATTCACCCCTAAACTCTCCATTATTGAGAAGTGCATATCCCAGCTGCTCATTATCTCTGTCTTTTATATTGATAAGACCTGTTTTTTTGTTTCTATAAAACTCTAAATATAATCCATCATTGTCTTTGTTTTCTTTATTAAAAGCCTCTATACATTCCTTTGAATGAGTAGCTGCAAATACCTGACAATTAGCCTCTTTGGATATATCAAAAATTAATTTCCATAACTTAGGATAATTTGTATAATGTATGCCGTTTTCTATTTCATCAATAAATAAATATCCGTCCTTACTAGCCCATATAGCACAAATTATAGCAATATATCTATTTATACCCTCACCAAATGAAGATAATAAAACAGGCTTCTCTCTGTCTTTTAATTTTAATTTCAATGTTACTTTATTATTATTAAAAATTTGTCTAATACCAATAATATTTTCATCAAATATTTTTAATGAATTATCAATATAATCTTCTTTACCTAAATTAGTTAATTGACCATATAAAGATGCAATATATTCTTCATCAGCTTTAAAAGAATGTATAAAATGATAATCATCTTTAATTATAATTTTATCATTACAAAAATCGTATATATCTAATTCAAATTCACTATAACCAACAATTAAATTAAAATAAGGAGTAGTAATCATTCTGTTTTCTTTTGAAGGATCTTTTATATATATTATTTTTACATTTTTATTATTAGTTTTAATATTGATAATATATTCATCATTATAAAAAAAATCTATATCAATATCATTATTTTGTCTGCTTTTAATCATTTGTCTCATATTAATATGAAGCTTCAAAGCATCTTCTGAATATACTGAAAGATTAACTCCTTCCATAAAAGAAGTTTTTCCTACATTGTTCTGTCCGCCTATTAAATTAACTCTTTTAAAACCATCAAATTCTAATTTTTTAAAGCATTTAAAATTTTCAAAAGATATGTTTTTAACAAAATGATTTTCCATTACTGCCTCTTAATATTTTACATAAAATCAATTTTATGTTTTAGAATTATTATTGTCAAGATACAATATATATTTGATAAATAAAAAATATATAGATTACATTTAAATAATCTTTATAGGAAGCAGTCTTTCTAATTCTGTTTTTGATATTTGAGTATTGCCTGTTATAAGACTCAATACCTTTATATTATTTTCATCATTTAAGGCATTATAAATATATTCCAATGTGTAATTTTTATTATAACTGCTTAGAGGATATATTATATTAACATGGTTCTCGCATACAAATTCTTTTTCTTTTACTATAGCTGCTTTTATATTAATGTTTTTATGGGAGCCTGTTATTCTATTAACAGCTATAACATTGTTTTTTATTATTAAATCTTTTGAAATATTTTTTATATACTGAAGTTTTCTTTTATTTGGTATAACTATTTTTCCATCAACTATATTAGATGAATATATAAGAGGTATAGCATTATTTTTATCGTCTGTTAGATTTTCTCTATATTTATTCCAAGCAATGCTTCCTGTTTTTACCTCATAGCCTATTTCTTTTAAACTTATAGTATCTTTATATGCTTTATTTAAAAATGCTTTATCCTCTGTAAATATTGTAATATCATTTTTTGAGAATATATATTTTTTATTTTTATGAGTATTAGTTTTTTTGAGTATTAAAAGCATAACCTTTTGATTAGCCATATAAAAATTATCAGAACCTTCAACAATATTCAAATATTCAATACTGCCATGATTCATTATATATTCTCTTAACTTGCTGAAAAAAGCTCCATTATTCATAGAAGGAGGCACGACATAAGCTAAATATCCTCCGTCTTCTAAAAGATCTAAACCTAATTTTATAAATATAGAAAATATGTTAACTCTTCCGCTTATTATATCAGAATGTTTTTTCTTTAATTCTTTATCGGGCTTGAATTCAAAATATGGAGGATTTCCAATAACATAATCATATCTAATAGATTTATCAGTATCAAGCTTCAAAGTATCCAAGCATTTTATATTAGCATTATTTATCAATTTTTTGGATATAGCAACTAAACTCTCATCAATATCAAAACCGTATAATTTAGGATTTTCAAAATATTCATTACATGACAAAAGAAACTCTCCGCTTCCGCATGCTGGATCAAGTATTTTAGCATTATCTTTTTTTTCTGAAATAGATGTTAATTCTTTTAAAAGCAAATCTCTTATAGTTTTAGGCGTGAAGTATTGCCCTAATTTTTTTCTTTTTTCTATATCAGTATTTTTTAAATAGTCAATACTTTCTTTAGTATAGTCTTCTAACATATATAATTCTCTTAATCCAAAGTAGCACAAAAATCTATTACATTATTTTCACATTTTATTCTATCTTCATGTAAAAAATAATCTATTTTTGCATTTTCATTTATAGTTTTATTCTGTTCATAAGCACGTCTAACATAAACATTAAATCCTCTATCAAATTTATATGCAAATAAATTATTCTTGCTTTCTTTTTTCATTTTATTTTTAAAATTATCTTCTAGTTTCTTTATCTCTTCAAAAAACGATATTAATTCATTTCTCTCATTCATAGGAAGCACATCATCTCCTATAAAGAAAGTAACATCTCCCCTGCCGTAAGAACCAAATATATAAATAGCATTAGATTTAGGAAGATTGCTATTCCACATAGGACTAGATGATTTACCGCTGCTGTATTTTATTTCTATAGCTATAATTTTTTTAGCTGTAAATATTAGAAAATCTGGAAAATTCTGACTGCCATAAGGCTGGCATATAAAGCAGTTCTCCATACTCTTATCTTCTAAAACATAAATATTATCAATTACTTTATCAGAACTTTTATCTAAAATATCACTCTTTATAGACGAAAGTATATTTTTCATATCCTTATCATCATGCATACGTCTATTAAATCCATGACGTTTCAAAGAGGTTTCAAATCTGTCTTCAAATTCATTCCCCTCTTTGCTTTTCAGCCATTCTTTCTTGTTTTTTTTAATATCTATAAATATTTCACTGAGCATCCGCTTAATATATATAAAAAATTAAATATTTTCAAGTATAATATCATTATAATAAGGATTTATTTAAAAATTAATCATATTTTTACTTGACTAACGACATATTTTTTATATAATGTATATTATAAAAATATATTTATGGAGTTTTATAATGCAAGAATTAGATAAAGATAATTTTGATGAAAAAGTAATAAATTCTAAAGAATTATGCTTAGTTGACTATTTCGGCGATACTTGTGAGCCTTGTAAAGCATTAATGCCTCATGTACATGAATTAGCTAAACAATATGAAGGTAAAGTTCCATTCTATTCTTTCAACACTTCTAAAGCTAGAAGATTAGCTATTCGTGAGAAAATTTTAGGACTTCCTACTATTGCTATCTACAAAGATGGTGCTAAAGTTAAAGAAGTTACTAAAGAAGAAGCTACTATTGAAAACATTAAAGCTATGGTAGATAGTATGCTATAATATTGATTATTATTTTTGAAATAAAGGGACTTTTTTAAGTCCCTTTTTTAATTAATATCTATAATTGCTTCCATAACCAAACATCAGGTTTTCCTATTCCATTAGCATTTGGAAAAATTCCAACTATTTTATATCCATTCTTTTGATAAAACTCATAAGGATGATTGTTAATATTTTTTATGTTTTTAATTATATCTCCTATATATGTATTATTAAAATCAAATTCATGCAGATTAGTTTTACAGTATTCATCATCAGAACCAAGCATAATATTTAATGCATTTTTTTCTTTAGCCATTCTTTCAGCCTCTTTAAGCAGCTTTGTTCCTATACCCATATTTCTGTAACCTTCTTTTATAACTAAAGGATGCAGTTCTAATGTTATATAAGAATACATTTTCAAAAGTCCTGCATACCCTATTAATACATCATTTTCAATATATCCAATAGAAATAAATGAATTATTTATAATATCAATTGCAGTACTTTCACTATAAGTATTTCCAAAAGCCTCTGACATCATCATAGATATATCTTTTGAATAAAAAATATTTTCTTTAATATCAATAAACATAATAATACCTCTTTTTTATATATTGACTGTTAACTTCATTAAATATATAATCTATAAAACTTATATCAATACTTAAATAAAAAAACTATGAAGAAAATTATTATATTAATATCATTGTCAATTTTATTAGTATCATCATGTCAAACATTAAATATATCAGTACCTGATAAACTAAAAAGCATGCTGATAAAAAATATGAAAGAAGACAGAAGTTTAAACCCTATGTACAGAGAATTCAGAGCAGCATGGTTTTCAACAATTGCAAATATAGATTGGCCTGTAAAAGGAGGAAGCGAATCAGAACAAAAAAAACTTATTATAAAACATCTAGATACTTTATATAAAAATAATTTCAATGCTGTATTTGTGCAAGTTAAACCAGATGCAGGTGTAATATTTCCATCAAAAATAAATCCTACTACAAGATACTTCTTCGGATCAAAATCAAGTGATGAAAGAGATGATTATCCTTTTAAAACAGATATGTTGAAATTTATAATAGATGAAGCGCATAAAAGAAATATAGAAGTGCATGCTTGGTTTAATCCATATAGAATATCTGCAACATACAATCCAAATGAAAGCTACAGTAAACAATTTTCCAAAAAAAATTTTATACATACATATGTATCAAATAATCTAAAACCTGTATATTGGTATGATAAAAGGCTATATTTGGACCCTGGAGAACCATTAAGTGCAGAATATATAGTAAACTCAGTTATTGAAGTTGTTGAAAATTATGATGTAGATGGAATACATTTTGATGATTATTTTTACCAGAATGCAGCCAGAGGAAAAACATATAAAGATTGGCCTGATTCTTCAAGTGCAAATAGATATGGTCCAAAATTAGGATATAATGTAAAGGATACTTCTTACGATAATTACGGAGTCAATGGTCTTTATGCTTGGAGACGCGACAATATAAACAGATTAGTAAATAGATTATACAAAGAAATAAAATCAAGAAAACCTTATGTAAAATGGACTATATCACCTGCTGGTGTTTGGAGAAATAAAGAAAAATTATCAGAATATGCGGGAAGTAAATATGGAAGCGATACGAAATCATATAATCCAAATTTTGATGCTTTGCATGCCGATGTTCTTTTATGGATGCTTAACGGAGAAAAAACATCTAGTCTTAATAATGCCACAAGAAAAGATGGATTAAATAGAATGTATATAGATGCTGTAATACCTCAAGTATATTGGAGTTCATACCACAAAACAGTTCCTTTTGATACAATAGTTAAATGGTGGGTTAAAGAGGCAAAGAAATCAAGAAATGGAAATATTGCGGACATATATATTGGACATGCTCTATACAAAATGGGAAGCGGAACAAATATTGAACCATGGAAAAATAAAGAATTAATATCTGAACAAATAGATTATATTAGAAAAATAGGCAGTGGATATATAAAAGGTTCTTCATTTTTTACAATGCATAGCATGTACAAAAATGATAGAGATAGCGGAGATTATGGAAATGAGGCTGTAAAATATATGAAAGAAAATAATTATATATTTAAAGCAATAGTACCAACAATGAATACAATGAAAGATATGAGGAAACCTCCTCTAAAATTAGAAAATCCAACTATAAAAAAAGGTTTTGGAGGTATAGAAATATCTTTTACAGATCCAAATGAGTATAAACTCGATAAATATAATACTCCTATACAATCAACATCTACATACTATGCTATATATAGAGAAACTATAGGAAATCCTGGAATAGAATTAATAGATAAAATTAGAAGAACCAATTTCAATACAAATTCAAAAGTAACTTATAAGGATAAAACTATTAATTCTAAAAATACATATATATATTATGTAACTGCTTTAGACAGAATACATAATGAAAGTGATTATTTAACAATAATAAATGACTAAATTAATAAAAAATACCTGTATAATATTTGACAAATGCAATTCTTGAAATATACTATTAATATATGGTGTTAGAAAATTTTTATTATACTGATTACTATAAAAACCATTGGGCTAAATATGGTATTCTATTTTCAGATAAATACTTTGAAAAAGAAAAGAAAACTATATTAAATAGTAATTATTATATTATGCATAAAAAATATTTTGGCCACATTCATGAAAAAGACATTATAGGTTATGATAGAACTCTTTACAAAACAGATAATAATTCATTAATTTTTAATTATAAAAGTGATGATTCAAAAATATTTAAAATTATCAACTATAATAATGATAATGAATATTTTATTTTTAATAGAGATTTATCAGGATTCTCAATAATTGACTTAAATAATAAAAATAGAGAATTTAATTTTTATAATAATAAAATAATTAATAATGATATAGATAACTCTGCAAATGGAATATTAGTTTTTATAGATTGTGAATATTTAAATAATCAAATATTATTTTATATATTCTATCTATCAAAAACAGAAAATGGGGCTTTCAAAAGAGTTTTTACATATTTATTATTCGATTTTTCAGATGATATATTGAATAAGGAAGTAAATACTATTAAATTATTGGATATTAGAGACATAGTTTTAAAAAAATACAATCATAATTTAGATATGAATTATAAAGCTTATTTTAAAGATAATAATCTCATAACAGTAGAAGATATGATAAATAAAAAAACATTTGAATTAAAAAATAATGTTTATTAAAGGTGTATTTTATGACTAATTTTAATATCATTGAGTTTAAAAAAGATTCAGCAATATATGTAGCAGGACAAAATCCACAAGATGTATTTTATATAATAAAAGAAGGTACTGTTATAGATAAAAATTATGTTATAGAGAATACTAATTTTGAATTTACTGTAGGTGATATTTTAGGGCTTGTTTCTGGTATATTAAGAGAGCCTTATTATTCTACAGCTATTGCTGCAGATGATGTAAAATTAATAGAAATAAAAGTTAATGATATTTATAACATTGAAGATACTAAAATAATAGAAAATATATATAAATATTTAGTAAAATTTATGGAAATATGGCTTGGAAAATATTTTCATAAATTAGCAGAAAGTTTAAATATTACATCATATAAAGAAAATGATGCTTTGGAAATAGCTAAAATATATGAAGAACAAGGATATACTCCTGCTGCTTTATATATGTATAAAAAAATCATAGAAATGTTCCCTAACAATGATCATACAGAAATAAATAATAGAATTTTAGAAATAGAAAAAAAAGAAAATATAGAACCTCCTTTACAGATAAACTATAATTTATATGAATATAGAAAAGGAAGCTGCATTTTTTCAGAACTTGAAAGTAATACAGACTTATATGTTATTAGAGATGGAAAAGTTGGTGTTTATAGTGTATTTAATGGAAGATTGATAACAAGAATAATATTTGATTCAGGAAATATTATCGGATACAAGCCAATACTTGGAAATAAATTACTTCTCACAACATGTATAATATTGGAAGATACTGTATTGCAAGTTATAAATAAGCAAGATTTTCTTAAATTAGCATTAAATAACTCTAAAATAGAATATCATCTTGTAAATATCATGTCAAGAAGAATATATAATACTGTAATAAAAGCATATAGTATCAGTATAAAAAGTGTGGTAGGAAAATTTTACAGCATGGTATATTCACTTGCTAAAACAGAATTATTATTTAAAAACAATAAAGAATTTCTTGAGCTGCCTTATACAGCACATGATATATGTGTAATGGTTGGAATCGAAGATAGAGACTATGTAAAGAAAGAAGTACAAAAAACTAATGTTATGGTATTTTCAAGAACAGGAAAAATAATTATACCAAATTTAGAAAACTTTTTTGAAGAATATGAATTATATAGAAAGAGAAATTCTACAGCAAATATAAGCCAATAAAATAAAAACATTTTTGACAATACTAATCGAAATATGTTCTCATATTTAAAGAAATTCAAATAAAAATGAATATGAATGATCTATTAACATTGACATAATTATTCTATATATTATAATGCTAGCGATTAAAAATTGTAAAATGGTAAAGTATGTCAATAGAATTTAAGCAGAAAGATTTAATATTAAAATCAGGTGATAAACCTGAAAACTATTTTTATATCATTACTGAAGGTAAAGTTGTATCGTATAATAATTTTTACGAGCAATACAAATTTTATTCCAAGAAGGGATATATTATAGGATTAGTATCTGCTGTTATAAAAGAAGCACACTTTGAAACCATAGAAGCAGTTGAAGATACTGAAGTAATAAAAATTAATATAGACAGTATTGTAAATATAAATAATAAAAATTTAATAAATAAAATATACAAACATTTATATTTGGTTTTAGAAACATGGCTAAGTAAATATTATACTATATTAGCTAAAAATAAAGTAGATTTGTATAATAAAGATAGTATATTAATTATAGCTAATATTTATCTCAATAATGGTTTCCAAGATGCTGCATACAAAATATGCAGAGACTATATACAATTATTTCCAGAAAATAAGGATATAGAAGAAGCAAAAAAATTATTAAAAGATATAAAACCTATAGAAGAACCACAATTAATAGATAAAAATGTATATAAATTTAAAAAGGGATATTGTTTATACTCTGAACTTAATACAAGCGATTTAATATATATGGTTAAATCAGGAAAAGTAGCTATATACAGTATAGTAAATTCTAAACAAACAATGAGAATTATTTATTCAAGTAACTATTTTATAAACGGATATAAACCTATCTTAGAATATGCCCCCCTACTTACTACAGCAATAGTGCTTGAAGATTCTGTAATAGAAATTATGAATAAAGAAGAATTATTGACAAAATTGGATATGGATAAAAATTTAAGACTAAACCTTATTAAAATTATTTCCATAAAAATTAATAATGCCGTTTTAAAAATAAAAGCAATAAACGCAAAAGATATAAAATCTAAATTAATAATAATTATATATTCTATCATAAAAATAGAACAATTATTTAATGATTCCACATCTATAACCCTATCTTATAATATAGATAATATTAAGAATATGCTCAATTTAGAAATTGATTTAGATGAAATATACACTGAATTAAAAACAATAAAATATATCAAATTTAATAAAAATTCTGATACAATAGATGTAACCAATACTATAAAATATATAAAAGAGTATGAAAATTACATAAAATAAATTAATAAAAAATCATTAAATAAGTTGTATTTTTAGAAAAAGGAATTATAATTATAACAAATGTAAGTAATATTATAATTTTTTTGACAATGAATGATTATAAAACACTAAAATTTCCTAAATCATCTTTGATATATGAAGAAGGCAATTATCCAAATGATGCCTTTTATATCATAACAAAAGGAAAAGTAGTATCTTATGCAAATAATTCAGATAAATATAATAATGAATATAATGTAGGAATTATAATAGGTTTAGTTAATCTTTCAATAAATGAGCCTTATTTTGTCAATATGGAGGCAGTAGAAGATGTAGAAGTTTTAGAACTTCACATGTCTGATATAAGAAATATTAGTAATAGCGATTTAATAAAGAAAATATATAACTATCTCACATTAACACTTGAAACATGGCTGTCAAAATATTACATTAATTTAGTGAAAAATAAAGTAGATTTATACTATAAAGAAAGTTTATTTACTATGGCGGATATATATAAAGAAAATGGATTTACTGATGTAGCTTACAAATTATATAGTGAATATATCGAAGATTTTTCTTATGATGATAATGTAAAGACAGCAAAAAAGGAAATAGAGAAAATAAAACCTGTTGGAGAACCTGTTAAATTTCTTGATAATGTGCATTTATATAAAAAAGGGGCTTGCATATACACTGAAAATAGGCAGAGTGATCATTTATATATAATAATGTCCGGCAAAGTAGGAGTATATAATATTTTAAATGGGAAACTGTTAATAAGGGAAATATATACAAAAAATTACATATTAAGCGGCTATCCATCTAACCTTGATTATAAACCATTAGCTACAACTGCAATTGCTTTAGAAGATTCATACATAAAATTATTAAGCAGAGAAGATTTTTTAGAGATGACAATAAAAGACTCACAATTAAGAACATATAATATAAAAATGATGTCTATAAAAGTTGTAAACACTCTATTAAAAATAAGAGCTATGGAAGAAAAAAATATAACTTTAAAACTATTTATAATAATATCATCTATTTTAAAAATAGAAATACTATTTGAAGAAGCAAACAGCATAATATTATCACATACTGTAGAAGATATTATGAATTCTATAAACTTAGAAACAGATAATATATTTAATGAATTTAAAAAAATAAACTCTATAGAAATAATAAAAAATAAATATATAAGTGTTACAAATATAGATAATTTTTTTAGGGAATATTATGAGTTCCAAAAAAATAACTATTAATATAATAAAAATGGGTTAAATATATGTTAAGTTATAAAAGTATTAAATTTAGTAAATCATCAACAATATTTGTAGAAGGTCAGGAACCTAAATATACTTTCTTTATTATTAAAAAAGGAAGTGTAATAGTATATAATTATTTTGCTGATAATTATAATGTAGAATACAAAGAAGGTGAAATAATAGGTTTATTTAATGCTGTATTAAATGAACCATACTTTGCAACTGTCAAAGCGGTAGAAGACCTTGAAGTTATGGAAATGAGTATTTATGAAATAGAAAAAATAAATGATAAAAATCTTATAAATAAAATATATAACTATCTTATTATAAACATTGAGAGATGGCTTAATAGATATTATTATTTTTTACATAAATCTAATAACGAATACAATAACCATAATAATAGAAAGAAAAAACTAAACATTATAGAGATGGGAAAAATATACTCTAATAATGGATTTTTTGATGCTGCTTATAAACTATATCAAAAATACATAGAATTAAATAATGGAGATGAAAATACTATAGATGAAGTTTCAACATTATTAAAAGATATAAAGCCTTTAGAAATGCCAGAAAAATTAGATGAAAATATTTACAAATATAAAAAAGGTTTTTGTTTGTATACAGAACTTCAAAGCAATGATTATTTATATATTATAAAAAATGGTGAAATTGGAGTATATAATATATTTGACTCTAAGCAGGTTACAAGAAGAATATTATCTGATAATGATATTTTAAATGGATATAAGCCTATATTAAAGGAACAGCAATTATATACAACAGCTATCGTTCTTAAAGATTCAATAATACAATTAGCGAAAAAAGAAGAATTAATGGATTTAGTTGTAAATGATAGAACTCTAAGACTATATTTTGTTAAAATGATGAGCATGAGAGTATATGGTACTATATCAAGAATAAGAGCATTTAACTCTAATAATACAATTACTAGATTTGTTATTATAATAGAGGCATTAGTAAAAACAGAACTTCTATTTAAAAATCTTGATAGAATAACTTTTCCATATAATATAAATGATATATGCAGTATGATTGGAGTAAAATATTCAAGCGATATTGATGATGATATAAAGAAGATAAAAGCATTGGATATATCAAATGACGGATATTTAATAGTTACTGATATAGAAGAATTTTATAAAGAATATGATATATATAAACAAAGAAGTACATATAAATTAGATAATAAATAAATATTATATAATAAAATGTGCTAAATATTCTATATTTCCTTTTGAGCCTTTTATTGGAGATACTGTTCTATTAATTTCTTTAAATCCGCATTTTATTATTCTTTCTATTGCATTGTTTAGAATTTTCTCTCTCAAATTATCATCTTTAATTATCCCACCTTTTGAAACATCTCCTTTTTCAGCCTCAAACTGAGGTTTTATTAAACTAACCCAAAATTCTAAATCATATAATTCTTTATATATAATTGGAGCAATTTTAGATATGGAAATAAAGGAAACATCACTTACAATAACACTTGGTATTTCATCATTAAACATTTCTCTTTTAATATCTTTAGCATTAAAATCTTCTATGGATACTACCCTATTATCATTTCTAAGTTTATAAACAAGCTGATTATGCCCTACATCTAATGCATAAACTTTTTTAGCCCCATGCTGAAGCAGACAATCAGTAAATCCTCCGGTAGATGCTCCTATATCCAAACATATTTTATTCTCTACAGATATATTAAAAGATGAAAAAGCCTTATCTAGTTTATCACCAGCCCTAGATACATATTTTCTATTTAAAACAACTTCTATAATATCTGTATCTTTTATCTTTTGTGCTTTAGAAGTTACTTTAACACCATTTACAAATACACATCCTGCAAGTATTATATCTTGTGCTTTAGACCTGCTTTCTGTATACCCATTAATATGTACATATTCATCTAATCTCATTCTAAATTTATAAAAGATTTAATAACTGTAAGAGCATTTTTTTGTTTATCTCTTGTATTTACTTTAAATACTACCTGAGTATGATTATTTGCTAAAATATTAGAAGTTAAATATACTGACTCTAAAGATTCAGAATACTCATCTATTCCATATAAATCTAAATCTTGGCTGAATTCAAAATATAATGCCATCTCATTTTGTTTAGCAATATTTGCTTTATCATTGCCCAAAGATTTAGCAGGAGGCTCTCCATTAACTATAGAATTAACAACTTCATCATTGTTACTCATATAAAAAATAGAATCCTTTATAAGACAGAAATATCCTCCTATAGTATATATATCATTGGTAGAATCTTCAGCTAAAGCTTCTAATATAGTTTTTACCGCATCATTATCAGTTATAGAAGCAGAAAAAAATACAGCAGGTGTTTGATCAACATCTGAAGAAGGCATATCCCAAACAGACACAAATATATCTCCTGCTAAAAGTTCTATGAATTTATAGATATCTATTCCATATTCCTCTAATTCATAAAATTCTTCTACAATAGGTAAATTATTAATATCTCCCATAACATTTTTAAGGTAATTTGATAATTCTTTACTATTAAATGCTAATGAAAAGAATCCATAATTATTTTCGCCATTAACAAAAGAGTATATATTATCAGCTAATTGCTTTTTCAATAAAGAAGTATCATAAGGATAATTAGGAGTGTAAGTGTCAATTACAACATCAGCATTTCCTTTATTAAAATTGATTTTTGCAGTTAATATAGCATCTTTATAACCATCTCTTGATATACTATTATAACTTCTTCCAAGAAGGAATTTAGCAAAATCGCTGTTATCATCAGATAATAAAGATAAATTATCCCAAATATGACAATCATTATTTTCTTTTTCTAAAGAAATGAATTTTTCATCTTCTAGAGGTGTATTATTTAAAAATATATAATTTGCTACAGAAGTAATATATTCTTTATCTAATTCTTCATCATACCAATATGTATCTTTCAATTTTACAGTAATTGTAAATATATCATTATTCCATGAAATTAAATTATAATCATCTAAAGCTAAATACTTATAAACAGCTTTATCAGAAACAGATACAAGTTTATCTTCTTGACTAGCCATCTTTATCATTAATTTATCTAATTCAGTAATATTTTTAACATCTAATATTATAGACATTTGCTGATAACCATTAAAGAAAACTATTCTTGAAGTTTTGGAAAAATCTATATAATCATTTAATCTATTTGTCATAACCTCAGCAACGAAAGGATCATTTCTATATTCCAAATATTTATCTGCATATCCTTGCATAAAAAAGTTATTTAATACTTTTTGTAAATTAACCTCTGCTTTCTCTGCTAAAGTATTGGCATTAAAAGAAATAACACTGTCAACATTACTAGGTATATATTTTTTATCTACAGCATAAATAAAATTGCTCAATATCAATAAAAATGATAATGCTATTAATACCACTCTCTTCATAATAAGAGACTCCTTAAAAAAACAATATGATATATTATATTAGACTGTAATTAAAAGTCAAGCATTAAAAAACATACCTATAATGTAAAAAATCCTTGCAAATAAAAATAAATTATTTATAATCATAGAATATTTTAGTTTTAGGAAGTATAATTATGAGATACTTAATACTGCATGGACATTTCTATCAACCTCCAAGAGAAAATCCATTTTTAGGAGAAATACAAAAGGAAGCAAGTGCAGCACCATCTCATGATTGGAATGAAAGAATAACAAATGAATGCTACAGTCCTAATGCATATTCCAGAATATTAGACGGATATGGAAGAATTGTAGATATGTCAAATAACTATGAATATCTTAGTTTTAATTTTGGACCTACTCTATTAGATTATATAGCTAAAACAAGAAAAGATTTATTAGAACGTATAATAGAAGCAGATAAAAAAAGCATACAAAGACTTGGATACGGTAACGCTATTGCACAAGTTTATAATCATATAATACTTCCTCTTGCAAAAAAAGAAGATATGAGAGTGCAAATAAAATGGGGTTTATACAACTTTGAAAAATATTTTGGAAGAAAATCCAGCGGAATATGGCTATCAGAAACAGCTATTAATTTAGATGTTGTTGATGCTTTATGTGACTGCGGAGTAAAATTCACAATATTATCCCCTTATCAAGCACATTATGTTAAAAATATACAAACTTTAGATGTTTCCGGGGGTAAAATAGATACTTCCAAACCTTATTGGCTATACGGACATAATGGAAAAAGAGTAATTGTATTTTTCTATGATCCTTATATATCAAATGATATAGCATTCCAGCATTTGCTTACATCCTCAGATAAACTTGCTGAGAGAATAAGAAATGCTTATGGAGAAAGAAGACTTGTGAATATAGCTACAGATGGTGAAAGCTATGGACACCATGAACCTTTTGCTGATATGTGTTTGGCAAGATACTTCAAAGAAAATGTTATCTATGACGGAATTACTCCTATAAATTATGAATATTATTTAAATATGTTTCCTCCTACAGAAGAAGTTATACTTCATGAAGGTACAGGAGGAAGAGGTACTTCTTGGAGTTGTTCACATGGTGTGGAAAGATGGAGAAGCAATTGCGGATGCGGAGGATGGGATGGATGTGATTTATCTTGGAGAGGTCCTTTAAGAGATGCATTTGATATATTGAGAAAAATGCAGGATAAATTATTTAAAACCTTCTTGGACTTTACAGATGAAACAAAAAATTCTTTAAGAGAAGAATATGTACGTGCTATATACAATGATTTTGATGCCAAAGATTTATATGAAATATGCAGGAAATATATATCATTTAAAGAATTTATATTCTTAATGGAATCTTATAAATATTCTTTATTCTCTTATACTTCATGCGGATGGTTCTTTGAAGATGTATCAAGACTTGAACCTATTAAAAATATGCAGTATGCAGAGCAGTCATTCCATTATGCAAGAATGCTTGTAAAAGATAAGAATGTTACATTTGTTGATGAGGCTCATAAAGAATTTTTAGAAGCACTTGAAAAATCAATAAGTAATAAACCAGAACATCATACTGCAAGATACTTTTATGAGAAGGAAGCTAAAGTTGATGCCTTCACTAAAATATATGTAATAAATCACTTTATATTTAATCTTATAGCTAGTGAATATAGAGAAATAAATATAAATATTTTTAAACATGAAATTAAAGCAACAAAAATAGAAAATAATTATGTGGAAGGAGTACTAATAGATAATATAGCGCCTGATATATATTTCAAAGTAAATATTCTGCAGGAAAACCATGAGTTTAAAAATCAAATTCAAATATCTGAAGTTTATGAAAATTTAGATAAAAGCACTATCTATACAATGTATTTAAAAGATTTAACTTCGGATATAAGAGATAAATTAGCAGACCGTCTATTTAAAGATGATATTAAAAATCTTGATAATTTAATGCATCAAATATATCCGGAATACAGAAAACTATTTACATACTTTAATTTAAATAATATAACCCCAGATTATGATTATAGAAGAATAATGGGTGCTATGGCTTCTCCTATACTTAGAGAAAAAATAATAAATAATGGCAGAGATGCTTATGATGAAGTTTCTGAAAATTTAAAAGATGCAAGAAATGCCGGAATATTTATATCAAACAGCGGTATATCTAGCTTAATCGGAGATAATATAAAAAATGCATTGAATGATTTATACGAAACAGGAAATGCAAAAATAATATATGATCTTCTTAGAGATATAAAATTTCTATCTAATAATGATATGCCTATAGATAGAAATACTTTTGAAAATATATTCTACAAAATATTATTAAAATATAAATCAGGAAATATTAAGTTTAATGAAGAAGAAAAAAATCTCTTCAAAGAACTTGGATATTGGCTTAATTTTAATATGGATAATATATAATTTTTTTAATTTTGTTCATTAGTATTTTTCATTATCAAGCTGCCGTTAATTAGGCTTAATATTACTGTAAATGAATTGTTGGTGTAGCAATCAACATTTATTCTAATAACTCTGCCTGATTGAGATGAGTTTTTTGCAAGCTCTACTCTTCCATCAGCTTCTTTTCCAAAATTATAATTAGTAGTTATATAATACCCTTCATTTTTCCACAAATAATTAGCATATTTTACACTATGCGTTAAAACATCATCAACATTATCAAATGTTAATATTTTAATTTCACCTTCTTCTAATTCATCTATTCTTGGATGAATTTTTAATCCTGTAATCTTATAAACCGAAGATATAGAATCATTACCTATACTATACAATTCATCATAAGGTTTATTTTTAGAAATAACAGTATATGTTATTACTGCAGAAATAATAATTATTATTAAAGTTATTACTATTTTTTTCATATTTTACTCTTTATTCTCAAAATTTTCTATAACTTCATTTTTACAAATAATGCTTGCTATTATTTTATCATCTTTTTTAAGTTTCCTAATACCTAATATAACATATATAAAAAATACTATAAATGAAAATATAGGACCTAAATTATGATTAATACCAGCAAATTTTGAAATATATTCTCCAATAAAGTATCCTATTATAAGACAAATTAAAGGTATAATATATACAAAAAAATTAGTGCCTTTTTTTAAATCCTCAACTTCTATAACAACACTATCACCTTTTCTTGCATTTATATTGTTAAAAGCTCTTAATACAATAGGTTTTCCCTTAGAACATATAGTACACCCATCACAGCTTGCACTTCTTTGAAGCTCAACCTTTGCTATATTACCATTATATGTTTCTAAAACTAAAGCAAATTCTCTTTTCATAACAATATATACCTCAATAATTTAACTTCCTAAAATTCTTACAAAATAAAAATACTTCCCTGCTCTCATCTCTTGAACTCTTAGGTTTAAATACATTGACGGATTCAAAATATTCACTAAGTTCTTTTTTAAACTCATTTAAATCCTTACCGTCAAATACTTTTATAAAAAAATTACCTTCATTCTTTAATACATCTTTAGCCAAATTAAATATAACCTTACATAGAGAAATAGATCTAAAATGATTTGTTTCTCTGTCTGAAGTTGTATTAGGCATAGCATCGCTCACAACAACATCAAATTCAATATCATTAAAAGTTGAAGAATCCATATCCTTTATATCGCCAAGTATGAATGTAAACTTCTGATGTGAAAAAGAATTGGGAAGTATATCAACTCCTACAACCGAACCACTTTTTAATATTTTATTAAGCATATATTGGCTGAAAGACCCAGGAGAACATCCCACATCCAATACTCTATCAGATGATTTTATAAACTTAAATTTATTCTGTGCTTCTTCTAATTTAAATACACTCCTAGCTTTATAATTTTCCTCTTTAGCTTTCTTAAAATAAAAATCTTGTACTTTTTTCATCTAATTATAAAATATTCCTATTTAAAATATTAAAAAAGCAATAGAATAATTATCTATTGCTATAAAACAAAATAATAATAAATAATTTATATTATTTTACAATACCCAATTAAGTTTTTCTTCTGTCTTTGTTACTCCTACAGGTAAATTAGTAAGAGCTGCTTTTTCAACCAAATTCTCTAATCTTTTTATACCAACTATATCTATTCTTGACATAGCAGCATATCTTATAGCATCCGGACTCACCATAGCACATGTAATTAAAATACAATTTGGTATATTAGCATGAGCTCCATATTCATATAATTGAACAAGCTCATCATTAAATATAGGACTGTATAAAGTTCTAAAATATACTATCTTCTTAGGAGAATGCACGCCTTTTCCTTCTTTAGAAAATACTATCAGGTATTTTTTATCTGTAATCTTAACAGAATATGGTATAAGACCCAAAGATGATACTATTTTTAAAGCATAATTGACAAATTCATCTCCCTCTAATTTAAAGAACTTTTTAATATTCTCACTATATTTAGATTCTTTGTAAGTATTTAATTTTTCATTGGCATCCTTATAATTAGGATCTATTACTATAATACCTTCCAATATTTCTATAGATTTGTTAACATTACCTACAGTATCATAGCATTCTGATAAAGTATAAAGTATAGATAAATTCAAATCTTTATCATAACTCTCATGATTTATAGCATTTTCTAAAGTGCTTATAGCCATTTCCATATTATTTAATTTTATATAGCATAAACCAATCTCATATAAGGATTTAACAGCATATTCCTTATCCTTAGATGAAATAGTATAATATCTAATGGCATTTTTATAATCTTCTCTTCCTTTATAAGCTCTTCCCAAATTATAATTTAGCAGTACATCATCCTGATTCTTTTTTAAGATATTATTCATTATAGATATAGCATCATTATAATTACCAATATTAACAAAACAAAAAGCTTTGTATTTTAAAGCTTCCGGATCATTAGATTGAATATCTAAAGCCTCATCAAAATATTTTATTGCTGTATCATACTGTCTATTTTCATAATAAATAATACCTATCTCAGATGATACTATTAATTTATATTCATCAAGCTTTAATAATGTAAGATATTGTGCTAAAGCCTCTCCTTTTCTATCTATTTTATTTAATGCTCTAGCTAATGATAATACGGTTTCAGGAGAATCATCTCCATCATCTATGGCATGTCTGTATTCTACTATTGCAAAAGAATATTCTTCCATATTGGCATAACAATTACCTATCATAGTATGGAGTTTAGCTCTCTTGATACCGGCCTTATCTTTTGATAATATATCTTTAAGTTTTAACAAGGCTAAATCATTTTTACCTTCAGATAAAAATTTATTAACCTTGTCCATATCCGAACCTTTCTTATTCAAAGCTCCAAATAAAAACTTTTTAACAATTAATAACAGTGTCACAAATACACATAAAAATACTATAATGTAAATATTATTCATACTCTATTCTTTAACTCTTAATTTAATATACTATATATAAATTCGGAATTATTTTCAATAAATTAAAATAATTTTTTATAGTTTATTTTCTTGCTATTAATCTTACAAATATTTTAAAAATCTCAGCAGCTAATATAACTATTAAAGAAATTCCAATAATCTTTATCCATGTATTAAAACTTAAAGGAACAGTATTGAAAAATCCTCCGGCATACTGAGTTACCAATATTTGTAATATAAAAGTTCCGCCCATACTTAAAAGCATTAATTTATTATTTAAGAAATACTTAAATACACTGTCGAATCCTAATTCTCTGCTATTAAATGAATTAAATATCTGGAACATTACAAACATAGCAAATAAAACTGTAGACTGTTCTGCTTCTGCAACTTTAAGTATATTCAATTTGCTTTGAAGCATGAATAATATAATCATAATAGTAGCTGAAAATACTATTTTAAATATCATCTTTTTAGTTACAATGCTTGCATTTCTTTTTGTAGGCATTCTTTTCATTAAATTATCTCTTATAGGCTCAAGTCCCAAAGCAATAGCAGGAGGTCCATCCATAATGATATTTATCCATAATAACTGTATTGCAGAAAATGGAGATTTAAATCCTGTCAATGTAGATATAAGAACTACTACTACAGAAGCTAAGTTAACTGTAAGCTGGAACTGTATAAATCTTTGGAAATTGTCATATATTCCTCTACCCCATTGAACAGCTTTAACTATAGTAGCAAAAGAGTCATCAAGAAGAACTATATCACTAGCCTCTTTTGAAACTTCTGTACCTGTTATACCCATAGCAACACCCACATCCGCATTCTTAATAGCAGGAGCATCATTTATACCATCACCTGTAACAGCAACAACATTACCCATTTCTTTTATAGCATTAACAACACGCATTTTTACTGTAGGAGTACTTCTTGCTATAACTGATATTTTACTTAGATTCTGCTTCAATGTATTATCATCCATAGCATCTATATCTTTTGCTTCAAGTACAATGCTGTTTTCATTAAGTATTTTTAATTCCCTGGCTATTGCTGTAGCAGTAACAATATTATCACCTGTAAGCATTTTTATATTTATTCCTGCACTTCTGCATTGCTCAACAGCATCATAAACCTCTTTTCTTACTGGGTCTGATATAGCAACAAATCCGTCATATATCATATTGCTTTCTAATTTTTCTCTGACATTTTCAACATTATCATCAACTATTTTATGAGCAAATGCTATTACTCGCTTAGCTTCATTTTGAAATTTTTCTATTGCTTCTTCTATGCCTTTTTTTTCATCAGCACTTATACTACACATAGCCATTATTTTTTCCGGACTTCCTTTAGTAAATACAATAGTTTCATTATCTATTTTAGCAACAGTTGTCATGTTTTTAGTATCTGATGAGAAAGGATATTCATATATAGTTTTTGATTTTTCTCTTATTTCTTTATAATTATAATTAGACTTACTTGCAGCAACAAGCAATGCACATTCTGTAGGATTACCTAAAAACTTAGCTTGTCCGTCTTTATAATCAACATCAGCAGTAGAGTTTATAGCAAAGTTTTTTATAATTTTTTCATTCTTTATATTTTCAGGCTCTATATATTCACCATTAGCAAATAATTTATTTAATGTCATTTTGTTTTCTGTAAGAGTACCTGTTTTATCAGAACAAATAACATTAACGCTTCCTATAGTCTCACAAGCAACCATTTTCTTTACTAATGCATTCTGTCTGGCCATTTTTATAATATTAATAGAAAGAGAAACAGCAACTATTGTAGGCAAACCTTCCGGTACAGAAGCAACTATCAAAACTATACTTGTAATAAATGCCTCTGAAATAGTTGTAAAATTAGCATTACCTGTTCTAATAAAATTAATTACTTGAATTATAAATACTATAGCTGCAGCAGTAATACCGAACATAGCTATTCTTTTACCTAACTGAGCTAATTTTTCCTGCAAAGGTGTTGTAGTAGTTTTAGTCTTAGATAACTCTCTTGCTATCTTACCAAATTCGGTTGCATCTCCAACTGATGTAACTATCATTTTTCCGTTTCCTGTTGTAACAAATGATCCGGAATAAGCCATATTTACTCTTTCAGCAACTGGAGTTTTTTCATCAGTCAATACCATTTCAGCATCTTTTTCAACTGGTTCGCTTTCACCTGTTAAAGCAGATTCATCAATATTAAGAGATACTGTTTCAAGCAACCTTCCGTCAGCTGGAAGTTTGTTACCTGTTTCTATAAAAGCAATATCTCCTACAAGTAAATCTTTTTGATTTATTATTTCTACCTGCCCTTCTCTTATAACCTTAACTTTAATATCTTCGTTAATACTATTTAATGCTTCAAATGCCTTAGCACTTTTACCTTCCATAACTATGGTAATTGTTATAGATAAACTTATAGCCAAAAATATACCTAAGCACTCTAAAAAATCAGCATGACCTCCATTAAAATAAGCAACTGTATTAACACCAATAGCAATAATACCTGCAAATATCAGCATTAATATCATAGGTTCTTTTAATGACTCTAATATTTTCTGAATTAAAGTAGCACCTTTTTCTTTGGTAAAACTATTAGCTCCATATTTTTCCAAACTCAATTTTTGCCCTTCCTTGGTTAAACCGATTTTAGGGTCAACATTAAGTTCTTTTATAATGTCATTTTTGCTTCCTAAAAAACTGTTCATTATTTACCTCTCATTTAATTATTTTATAAAAAGTGCATAAAAAAAGACTCATGCATAAATAAACTATCAAAGCATTAAAATACTTTAAAAGTTTATTTATACTTGAGTCTCATTAATTAAGGCTAGCCAAACTCTAATAATTCAAGAGCTGCGATGTTGACTTTGCCACGTAAAATAAATTACGTCAACTACTCCCTCATGAGTATTTGATTATGAACTTTATTACGTGGTGTATAATAACATATAGTAAAAATAATGTCAAGAAAAAATATTTTTATTTTATAAAAAAACTTCCAATGTAAAAAAATATATAATAATGTACTAAATTTCCTTATTAGTGTAATATAATTCTAAAAAAGTATATATATTGTATTGATTTTTTATACTCTTAATATATCATTTTTATATAAAACAATAAATTAAGGTAATTATTGTATGCTGTATATATGTAGCAATTCCTATAATTTCCTAACAAACAATATATTTTGAGACAGAAACAATAATTAGTTAGGAGAAAACTAATGGTTAAGAATTCAATAATCATATCTGCTATATTGTTTATATTAAGTTGTTCAGCATCAATAACAGATCCAAGTGAATTAAATATTGGAGATGGAAGTCTTATACATCCAGATATAGCTATTACAGATCAAGCAACAATAAATAGATTTTTAGAACAGCGTAATGGTATTTACTATGCCACCTATGAAGATGGAAGTCTTGATATGAGATACAGAATTGAAGGTACTGAAATATACAGCGGATATGGTACTCAAATCAATGCTATTAGAACATTATTTGGAACTAAACTCCAAATATACATAGAAGGCAAATCTAGCGGAACTGGAGCAGGATATGAAATGAATGATGAAATGTTTACTTTTAATTTTGGTCCTGATGGAAATATATATCTTTTTGCCAATGCTATCTTTCATAAAGACACATATTCTTCCCAAAAGGGATATACAAACAAAATAGGAGAACCTATAAATGGTTTGATAGCTGAAACCGGAAACTACTATTATTATGATTATGATGATACAAAAAAATATTATATACTTATTGATGGAGCAGGACAGGTTTATATTGACAATAATTTTAATATTACATATTCAAAAGATTATTATAATGGAAATGTATTAACAATATCATATACTCAATCAGGCGGAACTACAAGTAAACAAGATTTACATTTCTATAATGATAAATTAATATTTGGTAATACATGGATTAATAATCAATTACAATATGAAAAATTGAAAAAATATGATATATTCACTCCATATAACGGCACATATTCAGAAGGAAGCACAACTTTAACAGTATCTTCTTCTAAAGTAACAATAACAGGAGTAACTTCCGGAACACCTGTTATGTCTGGAAATACTTTAATTGTATATCAATATTCTTCAAGATATCCTACAAAAGAGCATAAATTTGTATTTTCTGCAGATAAACAAACTGTAACATATACAACTCCAGATGGAAGCAAATCTGTATTGACTAAAAAATAAGTATATATTAATATTGTATAGTATTTGCTGATTTAATATTTTTATTAAAATAATTGAAAAAAAATCGATTATATGTTATAAATTATTACTAGGTAGGGTAAAATTCTTTTTGGAGAAATAAATGAAAAAAGTTAAAAAAAATCCATTTCAAAAAGAAATTGAGAGAAAATATGGTACTTCCGGATTTGAGCTTCAATCTTTCATGACTGGGAGTAAGAAAATGAAAGTAACTAAAGAAGAAATAGAAGATAGATATGATATTTCTCTTGATGAGTTTTCATATTTCGCTAGAATAGCTGGTTATAAAGTTCTTGCTGACAGCAAATCTCTTATAATATTTAAATAAAAAGAATATATCAAATGAAAAAAGACTTAAATGTATTGCTTTTAAATGATTTATGTTCTTATGGTAAGGCATCACTTACCGTAAATATTCCTATACTATCATATTTTGGAATTAAAGTTTCTCCTCTTATTAGTGTACTTCTTTCTAATCATACAGCATTTGAATCATTTTGTGCATTTAATTTAACTGAACAATTAGAAAAAATCGTAGAAGAATTAAAAATAAGAAATCCTAAATTTGATGCTTTCTATGTAGGATGGATCGCTTCTGGAAAACAGCCTGATATTGTAATAGACATAATAAAAAGTTTTGATATTAATACTATTTTGATAGATCCAATACTTGGAGATAATGGAAAGCTGTATCCTTCTATGTCATATGAACATGTGAACTCTATGAAGAATATAATTAAATATGCAGATATAGTAACACCTAATATTACAGAATTGTCGGTTTTATTGGATAAAGATCCTTCCAAAACATATAGTGAAGAAGAAGTTAAAGAAATGGCTGAAGAACTTTCTAAAATGGGGCCTAAAATTGTAATAGTTACAAGTGTTACAAAAGATGATAAAATAGGATGTTTATGTTTTGAAAATAACAATATAATTACAAGTTATTATCCCAAAATTAATATAAGCATACCAGGTACAGGAGATGCTTTTGGTTCTTCATTACTTGGATATATTTTACAAGGAAACAAAATAGAAGATTCTCTTAAAAAAGCCACTAAATTTTTATACGATTCAGTATATGCTTCTGTTAAAGATAATGATGACAGACTATACGGAATCTCAATAGAAAAAAGATTGAGTTTACTTTAAAAACTATTTTTTATTCTAAAAATTTATTCTGTATATATTCTATATTTGTTATTAATTCTTTTCTAGTATTTAAATCTTTTCCCCATACTGCCTTAGATAATGCTGTTTGATAATAATTCAAAGCTTCTTTAAGTAAATTATTAGTGTTTTGATCTATATAACTCTCTGCTCTAAATTTATAAATATCACCTAATAATTTATATCCGCTGCAGTCATCTGTAACTAGTTCCAAATAATTTAAAGCATAAATTTCAGCATTTTTATCATCTTTAAAATTATTAAAATAAACTAAAGCAGCTCTATAATTTGCCGCAGCATAATTTTTTCTTATTTTTATTATATATTCATAAGTATTTAATGCATCTCTTGTTTTTCCCATAAGTTCATTTATATATCCTCTCTGATAAATATAATTAATATTTTTATCAAGAGCTATAGCATTATTTATTACATTTATTGCTTCATCATAATTTCCAATTTTAGTATATAATTTTGCTGCTGCATAAAGTCCATCAGGATATTTAATATTATCATTAACCCAATTGGCAGGCTCATCAGCAGATATATTCTTATTCAAATTAATTTCACTTTCTGCTTTATATATAGGATTAACTTTTAAATATTTTGAAGCTCTATTATAAGATAATAAAGAATAAGCATACAAAGAAGATTTATTATATATTCTTCCTAATAATAAATCCTTTCCTCCGTTAACATTAATATATTTGCAAATATTATTAATTATATTAAATCCATCTATATTATATTCTTTAATATAGCTTTCTGCCAACTTAATTCTATTTTCAATATAAGCAGGAGCAATTCTTATAATCTCTTTCATTGTACTTGACAATTCTATATAAGCACTTGTATTATCATAATAACCAATAGAATTTAAATATGAATCTATCTCCATTTCTTTTCTTATTGCAACAGCATCATAATTATTTCTATTTCTTCTCACTGCTAATCCAACTGTTTTACTAGCGCTATCATATTCATTGTTCTTATATAAATAAGCAGCATAAAGTCCGTAAGTTATAGATTCTATTTTTTTAATATATGCTACATCATAATTTTTATTTCTTAAATCGGATACATAAGCTAAAGCTTCATCATATTGATTAAATCTTGCAAACTCATATATTCTATCAGTAATTAATTCTGTATGAAGTTTTAATTCTTCTTCCCAATACTCTGTTGCTTTTATGTCTATAAAATCTATCTCTTTTTGATATTGAGATGTTTGCTTACTAGATGCTCTAATTTCTAATAATTTTCTTAAAAGTAAAACATTATTAATACTTATCTCATTAGCATTAAAAGGCTCTTTTAATATTTCTATAGCTTTGTCAATAGAACCTAATTGATAATAGGCATCAGCTATATATCCTATTCTTAACTGCTCTTCATCTCCTGTAAATGTTCTTAAAGACAATAACTGCATAATATCAACATAATAATTTTTAGATTTTAATTCATAAACCTTATCTAATATCTTATTATATTCTATGCTTTTAATTAATTCCTCTGCCTCAGCTTCATATAAAGTAACTCCTTTTAACAACTTTTCAGCTTTATCATATTCCTTTTTAAATATTAAGTTTTTACTATAATAAAGTTTATTCTCAGCTGAAATATTATACATATCTACTATTTGAGATATTATTTTATCCGGATAATAACTATATCCTGCTTCATAAAGCATAACAGCAAAAGTTTCATAAAGTCTAGGTTTATAATATGAATATTCTAATCCTGTTTCCAAAGTCTTTACAGCTGCTGTTTCATTATTCTCATATAAATATATTTGTGCCAAAATAGCATAAGCTTCATCAAAATCTTTCTCTATAGAAATTAGTTTTGTTAATATGGATTTTGCTTTTGCATAATCTCCCATGTTAAAATATGTTTTACCTAAAGCTACTGATATTTCAGGATACTGCAATGAATAAGATGATATTTTATTTAAAATATTTAAAGCATTGGTATAATCTTTTTCTTCTATACTCAAATTCCATGCATATATTTCTTTTTTTATGTTGGCATTTGATATTTTACTTTGTATTCTAGCTAAATCCTCTTGATTTGAATATCTGGCATTATTATAGTTGGCTATAGCATTATTATATTGATTATTAATTAAATCTATGTCTCCTAGTCCTTCATAACCATAGCCTGATTTTTTACATAAATCAAAATAATAATTTCCACTTTTTATATCTCCATTGATTAAAGCAGCATTACCAGCTAAAAAAAGCCATCTAGGATTATTTGAAATTTTATATGCTGTTACATAAGTTTTTAAAGTTTCTTCATATTCATTAATAGTCTCAAAAAAATTTCCAGCTAAACCATAAACTCTGTCATAACTATCTTTATCTACATGTAATGTTAATAATTTAGTAAAATCTAATGAAGCATAATATAAATCCGCATTTTTATAATAAGCTAATCCTCTTGTATAATATATATCATAATAATTTGAATAATTATTTTCTAAATCATTGCATAAAATTACAGCATCAAAAAATTTACCTTCTTCTATTAATTTTTTAGCTTTATCTAATTCTTTATTTAATACAAATTTTGTTTCCTCATCAATATTTATTTTATTTTCTTGTATATTTATACTATCTAAAGATATATTTAAATTTCTATCTGACATCACTTTATGATATTGTAAAATATCTCTGGAATATGCCGAAACATATAATGTAAAAATTATAAGTAATACTTTTATTAATTTCATAATAAATCCTTTCTTATTAAGAATAATATCGGAATTGGATTTGCTATATTTTACTTGTAATAATTAAAAATGTAAAGAGTATGTAAAAGTGAAAGAAATTATTATTTTAGCATCTAATATAGGAAATATAAAAAATAAATCAAATCAATTTATTTTAAATATAATTGAATATTTTTATAAATCAAATATAAAAGTTACTGTATTTTCCAAATCATTTTCTAAAAATTTTCCTGCATATATAACTAGAAAACATTTATCTACAATATTATTAAAAAAATCAGCAAATGATATTGCAAAAATGTCTGAAAATGCAGATGCAATTATAGCCGTTGATTTTCCAATGAATATAATAGCATCTATGACTAAAAATATATTGATAAAAAAAAATAGAGGAAAAGTACCTATAATAGTTTGGTATGCATTGAAGTTCCAAAACCATTTATATTTTTATGATAATAATATAGAGCAAAATAAATTAACTGATAAAGTTTTAAGAAAATTAGATTATGAACATACATCAAATATAGATATTATAATATGCGGAAGTAATAAAGTAAAAGAGAAAATATTGTATCTGCATAAAAATATAAAAAACATAGAAGTTATATATCCATATTTTTCACCGTATATATTTTTTAATAATAAGCAGCATAAAGAAAAAGAAAAAAATATTATTATTTTTTACAATAATGAAGAAAGTATATTTAAATGTACATCTGCTTATGCTCAATATTTAAAAGAAAGCGATGAGGTATATAGATTAAAAATTGTAGGCTACAATAAAGATATAATAAAAAATATAAAGAAATTGAATATAGAACAATATGTTGACTTTATAGAAGAAGATGATAATTCAAAAATAGCAAATGAAATAGAAAATTCAAAAGCTATAATAATACATGATACTAATGATTCTTTTTATACCGAATTAGTTTCTGCTTGGCATTATAAAACATTGCCTATAATAGATGAAAAAAGTTCATCTGCTGAAATTGCTGATGATGGAAAGAATGCTTTAATATATAATTCAAAGAATCCAATTTCAATAATATCAAAAATAAAAAAAATGGCCGAAAACAAAAAAACTTATGAAGTATTTATGTCATCAGCCAATTATAATCAAAACTCTAATGAAATATTAGAATTGATAAATAATTATTCATTAAGCAGCAATTAATTATTTACCAATTATTTTTATTTGGTTTTCTTAAAACAGGTTCGTCATTATTAGGCATAACCTTTTTAAGTTCATTAAATAATCTTTTCTCCTCAGAAGATAATTTATCAGGAACATCAATATTAACAACAACAAATAAATCTCCTCTGCCGGATCTGTTAATATGAGTAGCACCGCTTCCCTTTAACTTAAATACTTGTCCGCTATTTGTACCTGCTGGTATTTTTATTTTAACTTTCTTTTTATCCAATGTCTGTATATAAATGTCAGTACCCAACGCAGCCTGAACAATGTTTATACCAACCTCTGTTATTAAATCTATACCATCTCTAACAAAATATTGATGCGGAGAAACATGTATATATAAATATAAATCTCCTGAAACACCTCCGCCTATTGCCTCACCCTCTCCGCTGATTCTAAGCTGAGTATTATCATCAATTCCTTTAGGTATATTAACAGATATTGTTTTATTCTTTTTAACTGTACCAGTACCTTTACAATTTTTACAAGGAGTAGTTACTATAGAACCGCTGCCATTACATCTGCTGCAAGTTCTTCTAACACTAAAAAATCCTTGTGCCATTCTAACCTCTCCGCTTCCTCCGCAAGTAGGACAAGTTTGAGTTTTAGTTCCTGGTTCTGCTCCTGTTCCATGACAAACATCGCAAATATCTTTTTTATCCAGCTTTATTTCCATTTTTTTGCCAAATACAGCATCTTCCAATGAAAGTGTTACATCATGTCTTAAATCATTGCCGCGTCTTTGAGATCTTGAACCTCTGCCTGAAAATCCGCCTCCAAAGAATGAACTGAATATATCATCCAAATCTCCAAATCCGCCACTTCCGCCAAACATTGATGAAAAGTCAAAACCTCCTCTTCCATAAGCATCAGCAAAATCACTATGAACTCCTTGGAAACCAAATTGATCATACTGAGCACGTTTCTTTTCATCAGATAATATTTCATAGGCTTCTGTAGCCTCTTTGAATTTCTCTTCCGCCTCTTTATTACCAGGATTCCTATCCGGATGGTACTGCATAGCTAATTTTCTATATGCTTTCTTTATTTCATCACTAGTAGCTGTTTTTGCAACTCCCAAAACTTCGTAATAATCTCTTTTTTCTGCCATTTATTATATCCTCATATAAATTTACTCTATACAAAATGAAAATATATAAAATATTCTCAATAATTTATTTTTTGCTTTTAGTGAAAATTAAACCTAAACCAAGACCAAGTACGGCCAAACCTCCAATAAAATATTTACTATTAGCTAAATATTTTAAATTATATTCCATACGCTTTTTTTCATCAGATAATATTTCATAAGCCTCAGTTATATCTTTAAATTTTTCTTCTGCATCTATATTACCAGAATTTCTATCCGGATGATATTTCATAGCTAATTCTCTATAAGATTTTTTTATACTTTCAATATTAGAAAATATATTAACATTAAGTATTTTATAATAATCTTTTTTATTATTCATAAATATACCTCTTAATCAAAAAACATCAAACTTTCAACAACTAATAATAATCCGGAAGCAATCCATATAGACCTAATACCAAACATATTAGTAAAAAAACTTCCTAAAAAAGCACCAAAAGTAAATGAAAAAAGAATTGTTAAATATATAAGTCCATTTTTTAAACCAGTCTTATCTCTATTAAATAAAAATCTAAATAAATTATCCGAAGCCGATTTTAAATTACCTGTACACATATTAGTAACATAAGCAAGCCCTTCAACCTTATTGAAAGTTATCATCAAAGTTGCTGACATAAATGATATAACACTAACAACTATAATATTTGAAACACCTTTATGTAAAAAACCAACTATAAAAAGTATAATAGCAGACATTAGTATAATAACATATTCCAATTCCATTAACTTCTTTTTATTTAAAACTTTTTTTATATATAAAGCAGTCCAAATACCAACAATAAAAACGGAAATAGGTATTAAGTAATGCATAGTATCCATAAATTCTTTCTTTGCAAAATGCATAGCAAAAAATATCATATTTCCAGTTTGAGCATAACCAAATACTCCATCTCTGGTAATATAAGTATAAGCATCAACAAAACCGCCAACTAAAGTAAGTATTGAAGCTACATATATAGTTTCAGTTGTATGCATCGATTCATTTTTTCTTTTTATAAAAGCAATTATACTATTTTTCACTTTTTAACCCATTTATTATTGCTAAATATTATAACACAAAAATACATTTTTAGAAATATTATAATATATTTTAGCTTATATAAATTTATAATTTAGTATCTTCTCTATATTAGCATAGAAAATTGTATATACAAATTTTTATCTTACTTATTAAAAAATAATTGTACATCTATTATATAAAAAATAATCAAATAATAAAAGAGCAAATTTAAAATATATTTTTAATTATTCATCTCCATTAGATTTTAATAATTCAGCAATTTCACTGTTTCCAAACTCCAAAGCATAATTAAAAGCTGTTTTATTATCTACATCCTTTTTATTAATATTAACTCCTTTATCTAGCAAATATTTTACAACTTCTAAATAACCATTCGCACAAGCATACATCAAGGCTGTTCTTCCGTCTGTATTTGCTTTATTAATATTAGCACCTCTTTCTATTAAATATTTGGCAGCATCTAAATTACCATTTGCACAAGCATATATTAAAGCTGTTCTGGAAGATGTATCCTCTTTATCAATATCAGCTCCTCTTTCTACTAAATATTTAATTATATCTAAATTGCCATTCTGTGAAGCAGATATTAAAGCATAAGTATTTTTAACATCGGCTCCTTGTTCTACTAAATATTTAACTATATCTAAATGTCCGCCCAATGAAGCATAACTTAAAACATAACTATCTTTTATATCAGCACCTTTTTCTATTAATAATTTAACTATTTCTAAATGCCCATTCTCTGAAGCATAAACTAAAGCATAATTATCTTTAATAAAAGCTCCGTTATCTATCAAAAGTTTTAATACATCTAAATGTCCATTTAAAGAAGCATAATCCAAAGCCATTCTGCTGTCTCTGTCTTCTCTATTTATATCAGCACCTTTTTCTATTAACAATTTAACTATTTCTAAATGCCCATTAAAAGAAGCAAAAATTAAAGCTGTATACCCATCTTTATCCTCATAATTAATATCGCATCCGGATTCTATTAAATATTTTACTTTGACCAAATCTCCGTTTTTTGCTGCCTCTAATAATTCCATATATATTTCCAAAAATTTAATTATCAATAATTTTTCAAAAGATTAACTATTTCTAAATGCCCATTTTTTGAAGCATCACTCAAAGCATGCCTATCATTTTTTATATCAGCACCTTTATCTATTAAATATTTAACAACCTCTAAATGTCCATTCTTTGCAGCATTGCTTAGAGGTGTTATTCCATATTTATCACCTATTATATTTATATCTGCTCCCTGTGAAACTAGATATTTTACTATATTTAAATGTCCGCTTCCTGCAGAGTACAGCAAAGCAGTTCTGTAGGAATAATCTCTCATATTAACATCTGTTCCTAATTCTATTAAATATTTAACTATATCAAAATATCCATTTTCTGAAGCATACATCAAAGCATGCCTGTCATTTTTGAATTCTGCTCCTTTATCTATAAGCAGTTTTACAATTTCTAAATAACCATTCTTAGAAGCAGAACTTAAAGCATGTCTATCATTTGAAACATCATACCCTTTATCCAATAAATAATTCACTATTTCTAAATATCCGTTTTCTAAAGCATACATCAAAGGAGTTTTATAATAGTCATCTTCTGTATTGACATCATATCCAGATGATATTAAAAATTTTACTTTTTCAAAATCATTATTTTTAATGGCTTCTAATAATTTCGTATTCATAATAAAAAATAAGAACTAATTATAAAATTACAACTTAGAAATTTCTTCCGTACTTAAACCCGTTATTTTACTTATCAAATTTATATCAAGATTTTCATTCTTCATATTTTTAGCTAAATTATATTTTTCTTTTTCAATACCTTTTGACATGCCTTTTTCTTCAGCTTTTTGTAAATCTAATTTAATACTTTTATCAAAGAAGTATGCATCTATTTCTCTTTTTTTATACTTATCAATTACAGGACTATTATTAACAAAAGTATTACATTTTTTTTCTACTTCTTCAAATATTGTATTTTCTTTTATTAAAACAGACATATCTTCTCCTTTAAAAAATTTTATCCAAGAAACAAATTCCTTATTCAATTTATCAAAGTCTTCAATTTGTGGAATATTATCCAAATTAAATTTTGGCAATTCTATAAAATGAATCTGACAATGATCAGTTAAAATTCTATTATTATTTAATTCTTTTAAAACATAACAAGTATGAAGTTTATTTTCATAAGATAAAATCAAATTGGTAATATTAATACTAGCAACAACTTTTAATTCCTCATATTCAGAACCTCTATTCAAGCTGCTGCTGTAATTATAAGCCCAATAATATAAAGCTCTTTTTATAAAATCTTCATTTCCTCTAGCCTGAATTTCTATTAAAACAACGATGCCTGTTTCTGTTATAGCTTTTATATCAACAATAGATTCTTTTTCATCGTAGTTTTCTGCAATATTAAACGGATTAAGTATTTCTATTTCTTTAAAAATTTCAAAATCTGAATCTTTAAATACTGAATTAATAAAATTCAAAGCTATATTTTCATTTCCAGAATAGGAAAATAAATACCTTAAAAATAGATCATTAATTCTATTTAAATTATTTATAGTTATAGGTTCATTTAATATTTGTTCTAATTTTTTTAAATCTTTCATAATAGTATTATACTAACATTACAGTAAATTGTCAAAGAACAAAAATTTAAAATATATTTTATTCTATAGCCCCTTTTGATTTTAAAAATTCTGCTACTTCTGAATGCCCATTTTTCACAGCATATCTCAAAGCAGTTCTACCCTTTTCATCCTTAACATTTATATCCGCTCCTGAATCTACTAATAATTTTACTATTTCTAAATGATTATTCATTGAAGCAAATATCAAAACAGTAACATCTGCTATATTTTTTAAATTAATATCTGCACCAGAATCTATTAACAACTTAACTATTTTTATATGACAATTTTTTGAGGCATACCATAAAGAATTACTATGTTTTATTAAATCACTTCCTTTTTCTATTAAATATTTTACTACATCAAAATGCCCATTCTCCGAAGCATATACTAAAGCAGTATCTCCGTCTCTATTTTCATTATCAATATCTGCACCTTTGTCGATTAAATACTTAACAATTTCCAAATAACCATTATTTGCTGCATACATTAAAGCCGTTTGATATCCATTGTCTTTTATATCAATTTTAGCCCCATTATCAATTAAACATTTTACAATATTGTAATGTCCATTTTGTGATGCATTCATTAAAGCCGTTTCGCCTCTTTCATCTTGAATATCAACATCTGCTCCCTGCTCTATTAAATATTTCACTATTTTTTCATGTCCGTTCATAGAAGCCATAATCAAAGCATCAGTATTTTCAGCATTATGCTCTATCAAATATTTAACAATTTCAAAATAACCAAATCCTGAAGCTGTATTTAAAGGAGTATTACCATATCTATTTTTTATATTGATATCAGCACCATTTGATATTAAAAATTTTATTCTATCAAAATCGTTCTTTTTAATAACTTCTATTAACTCAACATCTTTTTTCATACTGCTCCATTAGCTTTTAAAAATTCAACTATTTCTGAATGCCCATTTTTTAAAGCAGCCATCATAGCTGTGTTTAAATCATTAGCCCCTGAATCTATTAAAAGCTCAACCATTTCAAAATCTCCAATATAAGAATAATAAATTATCATTAATCTATATATGCATTGTACATCATTTACGCTATAATAAAATAAAACATTATTATAATCTAATTTTAATTTAGTTTCTGCATTAGAAGCACCAGTTATAATAAGCTCTTTTACTATATCTCTATGACCTTTTAATAATGCATATTCTAACGCTATATTAAGTTCATTATGTTCAAACTTTTCTGTTGTTTCTAATATGTTTTTTACTTTCTCTAAATCTCCAAGTCTGGCTGCTTTTACTAATTCTATATTTCTTTTCATTAATAATCCCCCTATAAATATTAAAAATATAGGCGGCTGAAAATCAAAACTTAAAAATTAACTTCCAACCGCCCATTAGACTTTATATATTCAACTTTTACTTTTTATCTATTATTTATTATCATCAACAACTTCATAATCAGCATCAACTACGCCGTCATCTTTTCTGCCTGATGATTCTCCGCCTGATGATGATTGACTGCCTGCATCAGGCTGTGCTCCTGCTTGTTTATAAAGTGCCTCTGAAGCTTTGCTCCATGCTGCCTGTAAATCATCTGTAGCTCTTTTAATACTATCTGTATTATTAGATTCTACTGCTGATTTTAATGCATTCATTTTTGACTCAATCTCTGATTTATCAGAAGGCTGTAATTTATCGCCGTTTTCTTTCAACAATTTTTCTGTTTGATAAATCATGTGGTCAGCATTGTTTTTAGCTTCAACTTCTTCTTTTTTCTTTTTATCTTCCTCAGCATGTTTTTCAGCATCCTGAACCATTTTATTTATTTCATCCTCGCTTAATCCGCTTGAAGATTCTATTCTTATTTTCTGCTCTTTACCAGTACCTAAATCTTTAGCTGTAACATGTACGATACCGTTAGCGTCTATGTCAAATGATACTTCAATTTGAGGTACTCCTCTTGGTGCAGGAGGTATTCCTACTAAATCAAATCTTCCAAGCTCTCTGTTGTCATTAGCCATTTTTCTCTCACCCTGTAATACTCTAATAGTTACAGATGATTGATTGTCTGCTGCTGTAGAGAATACTTGTTTTTTGTTTGTAGGTATAGTAGTGTTTCTGTTGATTAAAACAGTCATTACTGAACCTTCTGTTTCAATACCAAGTGAAAGCGGAGTAACGTCAAGAAGAAGTACATCTTTAACATCACCTTTAATGATACCGCCTTGTACTGCAGCTCCCATTGCTACTGCTTCATCTGGGTTTACACTCTTATTTGGTTCTTTTCCAAAGATGTTTTTAACTATTTCCTGTACCATAGGAACTCTTGTTGAACCGCCTACAAGTATAACTTCATCTATATCGCTAGTAGAAAGTCCTGCATCTTTCAATGCTTTTTCACATGGTATGCGTGTTTTCTCTACTAAGTCTCTAATTAAATCCTCAAATTTTGCTCTTGTTAAAGATACATTCAAGTGTTTAGGACCTGAAGCATCAGCTGTCAAGTATGGCAAATTAATATCAGTTTGTAATGAGCTTGAAAGTTCTTTTTTAGCTTTCTCGCCTGCTTCTTTTAATCTCTGTAAAGCCATTTTATCATTATTCAAGTCAACACCTGTATCCTTTTTAAACTCATCTATTAACCAATCAATAATAGCTTGGTCGAAGTCATCACCGCCCAAGTGAGTATCACCATTTGTACTTTTTACTTCAAATACTCCGTCAGCTAATTCAAGTATAGATATATCGAAAGTACCGCCGCCCAAGTCATAAACTGCTATTTTCTCATCTTTCTTTTTCTCCATACCATAAGCTAAAGCTGCAGCAGTAGGTTCGTTTATAATTCTCAATACATTAAGTCCGGCAATACGTCCAGCATCTTTAGTAGACTGTCTTTGGCTATCATTAAAGTATGCAGGTACTGTAATAATAGCATCAGTTACAGTTTCACCTAAATATTCTTCTGCTGTTTGCTTCATCTTTTGAAGTATTCTTGCACTTATTTCCTGAGGAGTGAAGTTTCCTTCTAAAGTTTTTATTTTTACTTTTCCGCCGTCTTCTAAAACTGTATAAGGCATTCTTGAACGCTCTTCTGATACTTCAGCATAAGTATTACCCATAAATCTTTTAATAGAGAAGATTGTATTTTCTGGGTTAGTTACCATTTGGTTTTTAGCAGGCTGACCTACTAATATTTCGCCTTTATTTGTAAATGCTACTATAGAAGGTGTTGTTCTGTTTCCTTCTGCATTTGTTATTACTACAGGTTTGCCGCCTTCCATTACTGATACGCATGAATTTGTTGTTCCTAAATCTATTCCAATTATTTTACTCATTATAAATTTCTCCTTTAAATTATTTAGTTGTTTTTAATATTAAAAATTAATACTATTATAAAAATTATTTATTTATTGTTATTAGTCTTTTGTCAGAACACTAACAACATACTCAGTATGACCATTACCTAAATGAGAAGTAGTAAGGTCAACATTTATCACTTCTTTGTCTTTAATGTGATTATTTATTGCATCACTTAAATCCTGCAGTACACCATTTATATGCTGTATATTTGCTTTTTTATCACCCTTTGGTTCATAATAAGCTCTAAAAAGTTGAATATGTGCCATAAAATCTCCTAGTTAATTTATTTATTAATTAGAGGCAGCCTGCGGTTTTCCGACTACTACCTTCGCTGTTCTCAAAAGTTCATCATTCAATTTATAGCCTTTAGCATATACTTCCACAACTTGTTCTTTATCAATATTAGGAACTTCTATCATAGTTAATGCTTCATGTACATTAGGATCAAATTCATCGCCCTCTTTTAATTCTATTTCAAAAACCCCATTATCATGTATAAAGTCTATAAATTGTTTATGTATTAATTCTATTCCTTTAAAATATTCGCTTCCCTGAATATTTGAATCTTTTTCCAAAGATTTTAAAGCCCTTTCAAAATTATCCATAAAATTCAAAAGTGACAATAATAAATCTTTATTAGCTCTTTTAATACCATCTGCTTTTTCTTTGGCAGTTCTCTTTCTAACATTTTCCACCTCTGCCATTGCATACATATATTTATTTTTCATATCAGCAGATTCATTTTCTAACTCTTCTATTCTTTTTTTCAAAACAGCTACTTCATCTTCTTCTGCATTATTATTATTTTCTTCTACACAGCCTTCCTCAGAATTATTATTTTCTATTTCTTCTGTTTCAGAATCTTTTTCAATATCATCATTAGTTTCTTTTATTTCTTCTTCCATTTAATCTCCTTCTAAGGATATTTATTTTATCGCACACTTATATATATGCAAAAAACGTGCCAATAACACTCAAATATAATATATATTTCAAAAATATTAAAATTATTACATACTAAAATCTAAAACAAATGCTATCAAAACTATTAATAACATTATAAATATATTTTGTTTAATATGTAAGACAATTACATTTTTAGCATATATATATACAATATATTTACTTAATATTCATATATAAAGTATTATATTAAATTAAATGAAAGTCAATATGTAAGAGTGATTACAGGAAATTAATAATTTTTATATGTTCAACATTATATAACTATAATCATTAGGCATATTAAATAGAATTAATTTGTATATTTTTTATACACACACTATTATAGATTTTGTATTATTTTAATACAATTAATTAAGACTTATATATAAATATCATTATATTCAACATATTTCAATAAAAAATGTTTAAAAAAAGCATCACCCTGAGAAAACACTGCAGGGTGATAAGGAGGTTTATGAAAAATTGTATTAATTTAACAATACTATTAAATTATATAAAAAATCACATAAAAGTCAATAATTTTTTTTTATTTTTATTTATATGAACTTATGAAATAGATGATATAATTTCATTAATTTCTGAATATATATGAGATCCGCTTTTTAATTCATCTTTTACTTTATCTCTGGCATGTATTATAGATGCATGATCTCTATTAAATTCAAGCCCTATTTCTGTAACAGACTTTTTTGAATATTCGCATGCTAAATATATAGCCACATGTCTAGCCTTTGATATAAATTTAGTTCTATCTTTACTTTCAAACAAAGACATTTCTATTCCATAATAATCTGAAACTAATTTCTTTATTTCTTTGACAGTAGCATTTTTTAATTTAGGCTTATTAGTAAAATAATCTTTAAATATACCCATTTTGTCGCATTGCTCAACATCCAGGGTTATTTTCATTATATCTCTTACAGATAAATATGCCCTTATAGCACCTTCAATCTTTCTAACATCTGTAGTTATATTTTCTGCCATATATTTCATAACTTCATCATCCATAGAAGTATGCAAATCTATTAATTTCCTTTCTATAATGGCAAGTCTTGTTTCATATTGAGGAGGTTCTATTGAAAGAATAAGACTCTTTTCAAATCTATTTTTCAATCTGGCTTCTATATTCCTTAATTCTTTAGGAGGCTTATCACTTACAAACACCATCTGCTTTCCTGCACTATCCAATGCTTGGAAAATTTCAAATAATTCTTTTGATGTTTCCTGAGCACTTTCAAGCAGCTGCAAATCATCCAATAAAAGCATATCCAAAGATTTATATTTTCTTTTAAAAACTTCTGGTTTCTTATTTTGAAGACTATATACATATTCATCTCTAAAACCGCTGCCGTCTATATAAAAAACTCTTGAGCTTGGATTAGAATCTATATAACTATTTCCTATTGCCTGAAGTAAATGCGTCTTTCCTATTCCAACACTTCCGTATATATAAAGAGGGTTATATTCTTTTCCGGGATTTGATGATACATATTTAGCTGCTTCAAATACATATCTGTTATTATTGCCTTGAATAAAATTATCAAATTTAAAATATTCATTCAAATTTGATTTTATTCTATTATCTGTAGCTGTTTCAGAAAAAACTTCTTTTTTATCAATTTTCTCTGAATATTCATTTTCATTATTTAAAATATTTATACTGTCAATTTTATCAATATAGTCTTTTACAAGTTCTGCATCAACTTTTACATCTATATCAACATCAATTCCAGCTTTATTTGATATGAATTCTTTTATTCTAGGCAAAAAATCTTTTTTTATATGTGTAGAAGCAAAATCACCGGAACATATTATAGAAGCTTTATTTTCATCATCAACTATAAATACACTTCCCTTTAACAAAGCAACAGCTGTAAACTCATTATCTTCATTTATAATATCTAAAAAATCATCCCAATATTGTTTTATATTTTCCATCTAATCATCTTCAATATATATTTCAACTACTTTATAATCGGTATTTATATTATAAAAATAATTGTACAACATACTTGTTTCAAAAGTAATCAATAAATATTTATAATGTTTTTTATTCTAATATTTAAATTTTATAATATGGCTTTTCCACATATACATGATTAATTTTTTTACACGTATAAAGACAGTTCCATTTGTAAAAAAACATAAAACTATGCCCGCATAAGAGAACCACATTTTTATATACTGAAAATTTTTAAGTTTGTCAATTTTTTTATTGTTTTCAACCGCACCGCTATAGGCTAACTTCGTAAAAGAACCATTGTAAAGCGTGCCTTCAGCAGGCGAAAGTAGAATATAAAAATTACTATTAAATCATAGTAATTATGTTTTACATGCAATATAAATTTAATAGTGAAAAATTAGATAATTTAGCCAACGCTTTGAAAATTAAAATTGCTTAAATTTTTTCAATTAAAACTAATATATTTATAAATGTTATTTTTGTATTTTAAATATTATCAAAAAAGTTATCTATATTTAGATATAATCCATTTAAAATAAATATTAATAAAATTCGTTTGTGATTAACCTCTAATATATCATATAAAAAATTACAATCAAAATATAAAAAACTCTGCCAAGCTTTTAATACCAACAGAGCCATTAATCCCACTTTCCTGTATATCCAGAAACAGTTTATTAAAACCGCTCTTTAAGCTATAAGCAACAGGGTATTGAGACTAAACTCTGTAAATCACTATTTCACACCAAACATTATTATTCTAACACTAAATACTAATATGTCAATTAATATTTTTTCATATTCATATATAAATAAAATTACATATCAAACTTGTTTCAAAAGTAAATCAATAAATATTTATACTATTTTTATTTTTAGTATTTTAAATTTTATAATTGAGGATTTCCACACTCTGCATACCCATATGGTAACTCAACTTCTTTTGGATACTGTCAGGTGCATACGAAGTACCCCTGCAGTGAGAAGCAAAGAGACAGCAACTTTATACATTAAAATCAATTATTACACAACATATAAAACATTATATTATAACTTAAATCATATTTATAATGATGTAGCTAATTTTACCAAGTAGTTTTGAAACAAATCTAATAATAAATTATACTTATTTACAATTTTTTATTTATATGGTTTAATTATGTTAACAATATAATTAAATTGGAAATATTATTATGGGTAAAACTTCATTAAAAGATATAATTACAATAGCAAAAGAATTAAATTCTAAATGTTCTAAAAATATAGAAGAACTAGATTTAAATAAAGAATTAGAAATATCCACTGACAGCAGAGATGATTTTGACAGCGGTAAATTATTTTTGGCAATAAAGGGTGATAAGTTTGACGGAAATAAATTTGCATTAGAAACTTATAATAAAGGATGCAGATATTTTATTTTAAGCGATGAAAGCATAAAACTTCCTGATGATGCAGCAGCTTTTTATACAAACGACACCATACTTTTCTTTATAAAACTCGCTAGAGAATACAGAAGAAGATTCAATATACCTATGATATCAATAACAGGAAGCTGCGGAAAAACTACTACAAAAGAATTAACTCATCTCTTTTTATCTACAAAATATAAAGCATTAAAAACAGAAGGCAATTTAAATAATGAAATAGGAGTTCCTAAAACAATATTTAATTTAGATAGCGGTTATGAAATAGCAGTTATTGAAGCTGGTATGAATCATAAAAATGAATTATTAAGAATATCTGAGGCGATAGAAGCTAATACAGTTATAATAAATAATGTAGAGCCTGTACATATTGCACATTTAGGTTCTATAGAAAATATTGCTTATGCTAAATCAGAACTTTTTAATCATACTAGAGAAAATGCTAATACTGTAATAAATAAGAACACTAATTGTGTTGATATATTAAAAAAAGAAGCAGAAAGAAACAATATAAAAAATATAATAGAAGCTGATATAAAAGAAATAATAAAAAAAGATGATAATACATTTGAATATAAAGGAATAACTTTTAAACATAATCTAATTGGAGATTTTAATTTGCATAATGTATTATCAGCATTAAAAGTAGCTGAACTTTATGATGTTGACTTGCAAAAATGTGCGGATATATTGATAACCTATGAATCTCAAAAAAACAGGATGCAAATAACTAATATAAAAGGATGCAATGTAATAAATGATTGTTACAATTCAAATCCTGCTGCATTAAAAAATATGCTTAAGTTTTTATCCCAAAGAAGCGAATCAAAAAAGATTGCTGTAATAGGCGATATGCTTGAAACTGAAACTGAAAACTCTTCTTATCATAAAAATATAGGAAATGTTATAAATGAATTAAAAAATATAGATGTTGTTATAGCAGTAGGAAAGCATTCAAAAGATATTTATGATACCATTAATTGTGAGAAATATCATTTTGACAATGCTCAAAGTACCTTAGAAAAAGTAAAAGAGTTTTTGCAAGATGATACAGCGATGTTAATAAAGGCTTCATTAGGTATGGGGTTTGCGGTTATAATAGATAATATAAAAGATATATAAAGGCCTAAATATGAACAAATTAATACAAAATAATTATATAATAGCCTTCATATTGTTAGATGATAAATATGTTAATGACTTTTCATCACAGTTAAACAAAGATTGGAATATAGATATAACGGTAGTTTCCCATAATAATAAAAACACATTTACAATAGATAATATAGATTTTGAATATGAACTTGCCCCTTTCAATGTGCCTGATAAGGAAGCAGAAATATTAATAAATTATAATGATATTAGAGAAGAAACTAAGCAAAAAATATTAAATCATAAATCCTTTTTATCTATTAAAGTTAATTCTTCAAATACAAAGTTCAGAGATATGGCTTTAACTTTTAGTAAAGTTTGTTACTCTATAATAAATCAAAATAACGTATCCGCTGTTTTAATAGGAGAAATAAATCTGCTTATTTCTAAAGATACATATTTATTTGAAATGAATGAATATATAAAAAATAATAACTACTTTCCAACTTGTTTATGGGTAAGAGTTGATATTTTTTCTGACGGCAACGGCAATCATGCTTATACTGAAGGACTTAAAAATTTTGGTAAATATGAGATTATGGCTTATAAAACTGTAAGAGAGGCTGACAGCATAATCAGAGTACTTATGATATTATCAAGGAGCATTATAGAAAATAATTTGAATCTTGAAGACGGCAACACTATGCAGACAGATGATGATTATATAGGAATGTTTAAATTCTTTGATAATAAATTCATTATGCTTGAAAAGAATTTAAAAGATTTAAAGAAAAATTAAGAATGAAATTATATATAATTACTACTTTATAGCCTTGTTTCTCATAAGAATTAAAGATAAATCATCAATACCATTTTCATTTTCAGTAAATAGAGAATAATATATATCATTAACATTCCAATATGCAATATACTCTTTTTTATCATTAGTTTCTATATTTATTTCTACATCTGTTTCTTCGTCAATATTTTTTCTATATTCTTTAAGATTGCTGTAAAAAGATAATAGTTCATCTAAATTCTTTGAAGCTCTATAATAATAATTAATGTTATTATAATCAAAATTTGCTTCTGCTATGGTTTTATTAACAATAGCATATTTAACATTTAGAGAGTTTTCAGGAGCAGGCACACAATAACCCAATACAGAAAAAGATTTGGTTGAATCAACAGGAACAACTTCAATTTTTCTATCATTATTAGAACATGATACAATAACAAATAAAATTACAAATACTAATTTTATAATATGCATAATTATCCTTGTATTAAGAATTATTAAAAATATATTAACAATATTTAATCAAAAAATCAATTATCTGCTTCTTAATTTAGGATGAAGTATTTTATCCAAAGCAAAACCCAAAAATGCAAATGACATACCTAAAATTGCAATCAAAATTCCTGGAGGTATTATCCACCACCAAAGCCCTGATAATACAGCAGAACCTTTCATAGCATCATGAAGAATCTGTCCCCAAGTAACTATAGAAGCATCTCCAAGTCCAAGTAAAGATAATGAAGATTCATAAACTATAGCAGAAGGCACAGCTAAAGCCATGGAAGCAAATGAAAATGGAAGAAGCAAAGGTGCTAAATGATTAAATATTATTCTAAAATGCCCTGCTCCAATAGTGCGTGCTGCCTCAATATATGTTTCTTCTTTAAGCTGCATAGCCATTGAACGAACCGTCATAACAGATCCAGTCCAAGAGAAAAATATCATCATGCTTATCATAGTCCATATACTAGGCTTGAATATTGCACTCATAACTATCATTACAGGTAGAACAGGAATCCCTATAAATATTTGATAAATAAACTGCATAACATTATCAACAAACCCTCCGAAATATGCAGATACTATTCCGTACATTACACCAATTATAACAGATATGAAACTCGTAGCTATACCTATAAACAATGCCCATTTAAGTCCTGATACCAAACCAGAAAATATATCACGCTTCATATTGTCAGTACCCATTATTCCGGACATAGAACCAACCAATACCATATAAGGTTCTTCAAAAACAGAATTATCTTCAGAAAATACTGCTGTAACTTCAAATTTATAAATACCTTTCAATGCTTTAAAATTTTTAGCCATATCATCTTTTTTAGTATTAAAAAGTATCTTCATAGGATTAGTTGTAAGAGTATCAATTTGTCTTGCTAGTATTCTAGGCACAGAATCTCTATAAAACCTAAATATTCTATTTTTTGAATCATTGAAAGCTGATATTCTTAAATCGCCGTTTATATTATGTAAACTATCAGAAAGTGTAATTACAACTCCGTCCGGTCTTGTTACATTCCAAATTAAACCTGTTGAACTATTGACGTTAGCATGAAAAATTAAATCTACAGGTGATTTGTCAAATTTATAATCATATTCAAATATTGCTTTATAAGTTAATTTATCATCTGTATAATTAGTTTCAATACTTATAGGCTTAATATCAGTTGTAATTGCTGACTTTTCCTTTTGAAAAAAGTTAAGCCATTCAGGAGATGCAGAAGCCGGATTATCCTGCCAATAAGTTATATCTCTCCATCTTTTTGGTGCCTCTTTATATGTTAAAATTAAAGGTTCAAATAACGAAATAAGTATTGCCAAAAATAATATGCATAATCCTACAACACCTGTTTTATCTTTTTTAAACTCATTAAAAAATTCTATTAATGGAGCAAGTTTTTTACTAATATTATGCATTACAGCTTGCCTCCAACTTTTATTCTAGGATCTAAGAATCCATAAGATATATCAAGAACAACTAATCCAAATTGATAAAGTGCTGTAGTTATTGCCAAGTTTCCCATAAGCACAGGTATATCATTTTGCTGAACTGATATCCAATATAGATTACCCAAACCAGGCCAAGAGAATATACCTTCAAATATTATTGATCCTGCAATAGAACCAAGAAGCCCCAATAAAGTTATAGTTACTATTGGAGGAGCCGAACTTCTTAATGTATGTCCTAACAATACAGATTTTTCTGATATACCTCTGGCACGTGCTGCCATTATATAATCTTCCTGCAATGTAGATAATACTATATTTCTAACAACAAATGAAAGTCCCCAAAAACCTATTAATGTTAATGTAATTAAAGGCAAAGACATATGCCATAACATATCCAAATAATACATTATTCCAGTGAGTGTTGGTATTGAATGAACGCCTCCCGAAGGAAACAAATTAAATTTATAAACCAATACCATTATTAGTATCATTGAAAGCCACCAAGTAGGCATACCGTAAACTATCATTGTAATTATACTTGTAGTTCTATCGAATAATCCGCCTGCCTTTCTTGCCTTTATGAGACCTATTATTAAACCTATTATCATTTGTATAACTGATGCTGTTGTAAAAAGTATTATAGAACGAGGGAGTGCCTCTCCTATTATTTTTATAACATCTCTATTTCCATTTGAATCCATCATAATTGCAGACTTACCAAATTGAAATGTTATTGTATTTATAGCTCTTATAAATATTCTCTCGCCTATGCTTCTATTAAGCCAGTATATATCATAATAGTATGCTCTTCTTTCTTTTATAAAATTTTCAACATCTTCAGTACGCATATTGCTTAAGCCTCTAACTTCAGCATTAATGGTTTCTTCTATCTGTGATTTTAGAGTTTTTTCACTAACAGTATTAAATATAGCAGATGACATAAACATAAGTATAATAAACATGATTATGCCTTTCAATATGCGTTTAATCACAAAATAAGTAAACATAATACAATCCTTTCGTACCATTATACTAAAAAGAATTAAAATTGTAAAGACTTATTATGTTAATTTAATTATGTTAATTATTAAAAAATTATTAACAGAATTGTATAAAAAGTATATAATATTAATTTTTTATAACTTCTCTAAATTTGGAAATATCAAACATTCTAGTTGTTTTACTCTTTTCAAGCGAAGCACGTATTATAAGCATATTAGAATCAATTAAATTATCATAAACATAATTAGAGTCTAAAACAATAGAACTTAGCCTATCTTCACTGGCTTTGCATTCTAAATTATCAGGCAAATCATCATCAAATCTGAAAAAGGCTTTATGAGTGCTGAATACAAAATCTTTACTGTTCCAATCTATTATTACTTCTTTATTTTTATTTTCTTTATTAACTTTAATAGTTAAATATGTATCCTCACTCCAAGATGATAATTTATAAGCTAATAATCTGTAAGTAATAATATTACCGCTGTCTATAATTTCCCATTCATTACCTTTTATCTGATAAACGCTAGGATCCATTATATCCTTATCATCCATATAAAACCCTCCAAAATTATTATTGATACTAATTATTATTTAGTTATATTTACTTTATACTATATTTTTAATTTAAAGTAAACCTTTTTAAAAATATTTTTCTAATTTTATTTTTTTCTTTATAACCATAATATACAGATGATATAATGCCATTATTTTCAATACACCAAGGATAACCGCAGTCTGTACTTTTCATTGAATTATCTATTATAATTTCTTCATTATTAACCTTATAATTAATTTTTTCTATATCAAATAATTCATCTACAATATCAAATACAATAGCTCTTATTCCATAAGGTTTTAATCTATATCCATAAGTTAAAATAACTTTACCATCTTCTAAAATAAATGGATTTAAAGGATATCCTTTTATATCTGTAAATACCGGTTTGGAAAAAGTTTTTCCTTTATCTTTTGAATAGCTTATAGAAGTTAATCCATATTCATTATTAACATGAGTACGTATGAATGATATTATATTATTTTTATAAGCTAGTAATGAAGGCTCTACATATTCTATCCTAGCTTTTTTTCCATTAATTTTTTTAAACTCAGTTTCGCACAAAAAACTTTTTAATTTCCAATCTATTAAATCCTTGCTTGAAATAATATAGCATTGATATTTACAGTCTTTTTTATTAATATTTTTTTTATAGGCATATATTGATGCAAATATTTCATTTCCAATTTTGCACATACTTCCTCTAATGGCAAAATTTTTCATAATAACATTATCACTATTTTTTATTTTTATAACATAAGGTTTTGAAAAAGTCTCTCCATTATCATAACTTATACATACTCCTATTCCGTCAAGCAATGCTATAGTATTATTATATTCTATGAATGTATAATCATTAAATAATTCTTTTTCATTCATTGGATGAAATGTATATCTAAAATAATATGCTATTATAGTTTTTTCATCTGCTCTAAAAAGCTGAGCATCCTGTTTTGCTGCAGAATCATATTCAGCAAATTCAAAAACCTTCTCTACTCTATTTTTATTTATAATGGCAAGCATTGATTTGCTTAAAGAATGCAGATGAGAATAATTTTTTTTTATTCTAGGAGCTGTTCTAAAACTTACCAAAAACCTTTTACTATCTAATTTAATAATACTTGGAAATGCTGGATATGAATTAATATCTTCAAATATAACATTTTCATCTAATATATTTATTTTCATATAAAAACCTTATAATCAGTATAAAATAATTTTCGGTATAAAAAAGTCCGCATATACAAAAATATACACGGACATTATTTATATTATAATTTTAATATTAGAATCTTAATGTTATACCTATTCTAGGCAATAATAAAGCTCTTATATTAGCATAAGTTTGATACTGTTTAAACTGTGCAAATTCAGGAATATTAAATATAGAAGATGACCAAGGAGCAACATAATAACCTATATCAAATAAAGAAATATCTAAACCTACCTGTACCGGCCAATTAGCACCTCTTTTTGGAAATAATTGTATTCTCCATCCGAGTTCAAGAGATAAATAAAGTCCTCCATGAGAATATATATATATCAGATATTGCTGCCTCTCTTAAAGCACTACCGCTTATAGAAACTGCTGTACCTCCGATTCTAGGAGATAAGAAAAATCCGAAAGGTGCTTTTTTACCGAAGAAGAATTTAACATTCAAAGACCATGGAACTGTACTAAAACTGATATCATATCTATCCATTTTTATCTGCCCTACAGAAAATACTATATCAAGACCTACTGTCATAAAATTAATAGGAGCAAAATCATAACTGAATCCCAAACCAAAAGCATAATGTTTAAGTTTAGTATCAATATAATTATCCGCCATACCTTGAGTCATATCATTAATAGTGCTTTGAATAGTAGGCTCAGCAATACCTATACCTATATTTAATAACCCTGCATACAGAGTAGGTCCAAAGTTAATACCAAATAAATTTCTTCCATGCATATAGTCTAAAAATTTATTTCCGGTAGGCTCTCCTATGTTTTGAGAAAATAATGATGCTGATGCTAAACTAAAAATAAATATTAAAGATAAAATGATTCTTTTTATTTTCATAAAGTATTCCTAAGTTTTATATATAAAATTATTATAAAATATACATTAAAAATAAGAAAGTCAATATTATATAATATTATTTAAATATATCATTTGTAGCATCATACCAAAATACAAAATCTAAATATTCCATTGGTATCTTTTCATCTTTTGAATACTTTACCAAATTTTCCTCGCATTTAAGATAATTATTCTTTGTAAGACTTGTTTTAGGAGTCATTCCTTCTGGAAGAATACTTAATTTATCCATTACCCTCATTATATGTCTGTCTAATATTCCAATCTTCTGCCCAAAACCTATATTTCTAAGAAAATGACTAGCCTCTTTAAGTCCGTATCCTTTAACCTCTTTAGCAAGTTCATTTCTTAATTCAACCATAGTATCATTTTTTACAGCTTCATTTATTCTATCTTTTAAAATAAACTTCTCTTTAGGAAAATATAATTGTCTTGCCAATACTATATTCTCAGCCTTCATATTATGAAATCTAACATGCTTAATCAAAATAGATGCCACTTTCTCAGCACTTCCTTTAAAAAGCAAATTATGATTATATAAATCAACTATAGCAGCAGCACCGCTTCTAGCCTTAGTTTGAGGAGTACATATACAAAATGCAAGCTCTGCAAAAAGTCTTTTATCATTATCTCTTTTATAAACTCTCTCAAAATATTCAAGTCTTCTTTTCATCCTCTCATGCAATACTTTATCTTTATATATACCCATTAAATGTTTAGCATATTCTTTATCCATAGTTTTAACCTTTATAAAATATTGAAAATTATATCGATAATACTACTATATAAATTAAATTTCAATCTATAATTACAAATATTGATTAATTAATATATTTAATTTATAATACAAAAATACAGCTTTTATTTTAAAGAGAATTTAATTATGCCTAAATTATTAATATCAAGCGATCTTCATCTAAGCATGCAAGAAAAAGAATATTCGCTTTCTGTATTAGACGAGATAATAAAGCATGCTGAGAATTATGATGCTTTGCTTCTTCTTGGAGACACTTTCAATACTTTTGAAGACTTGCAGGAACTTAAAGATATTTTCTCACAAAAATTAGAAAATTATCAAAAAAATGTATTGCTTCTTAAAGGAAACCATGAGAACCTAAAATCAAAAGGTATTACATTAGATAAGTTAAAATTCCCAAATAATGTAATAGTAATAGAAAACATATCATTTTTCAATGTTGATAATTTAGATATTATAGCATTGCCTTATAATGAAAAATACATAATAGATAACGAATTAAACAATAAAATAGAAAATTTAAATGCTGACATCAGAATAGTTATAGGGCATGGAATAGTAGAAGGAACATTATGGGCTATAGAAGAAAATGAAGAGCTTGCGATTATACCAATAGACATTATAAAAAAAATAGAACCTAATATAGCTGTAATAGGACATATACATAAACAAATGGAAGTTAATATTGAAAATACAGAAATAATATATACTGGCTCGGCAAGAATTTGGAGAAGAAGCAAATCAGAAATGGGTGTAAGAAGATGTTTAGCACTTGATATACAAGGCTCTTCAATAAATAAAACTTTTATTGATATTAAATCTGCAGGAGAATATAGAGTCTACGAATATAATATTCACGGCATAGATTCTAAATTGGATGAAGCTGCTAAAAAATGGAATGCTAATGATATTATAGATATTAATATATACGGAATAGCTGAAGATGAAAATGAAGTGGAAGAAAAGAAAAGCATTATAAAAAACAAATATTCTAAATATGCACGTGATATAAACATAAAAATTAATGAATTATTTTTATTAGAAAATGCATACAATGAGAGCATAATAAAAGAGTTTATAGATATAGCTACTGAATACGAATTTGAAACTAATAATGAAGAAGATTTAGAAATAGTTGAACTTGCCAAACGTTTGGGAATAGAAAAAATATCTGCTGCATTATCCAATAAAAAAAGATAATAAATTAAATATGGGAATAATTTTATGATTTTAAATTTAAATAAATTTGGAAAGTTTAAAAATAGATCATTTGAAATATCAGATGGTATTACTCTGTTTTATGGAGAAAATGAATCAGGTAAAACTACAATATTTGATTCTCTCATGCTTCTTCTATCAGAAAACAAAAAAACTTCTTCATTTGCCAAACAAATAAAATCAAGATACGGAGATGATATAGATATTTATCTTGAACCGGAAATAGAACCTTCAAAAAAAATACATCCTCAGTCATACAGCAATCTATATGCTATAAGACAAAGTGAAATAATATTTGAAATGTCTGACAGTAAAAAAGATTCTAAAGATTGGGAAAGCGAAATAAAGAAAAAATTATTTTCTTCAGATATTGATATAGGTAAAATAATATCCGAAATAAAGGCAGAATACTCAGGAAAATCTCAAACTTCAATACCTTCTTTATTAAAAAATCTTAAATACAGAAAAGAAGAAATTAAAGATGAATTGAATGAATTGTATAATAAAGCAAATACAGAAGTTAATAAAAAAGATAATTTAAAAGAATTAAATGAAGAATTAAACAAAAATGATATTTTAATAAAAGAAAAAATAGCAGAATATGGAAAACTCAATGAAACTATACATTCTCAAAAGAATTCTGAATTAAAGAATATCAAACTTGAACTAATAAAATTAATAAATGACTTTAATAAAAAAGATAAATTCTTAAGCGAAAATATATATTTGAAAGAAGATCATTCTCCTAAAATAAATGAGATAAGTAAAAAAATAGATGATTCTCAAAATAATATATCATATTTAAATGGAAAAATAGAAACAATAAAGAAGTCTGTAGAAGAAAAAAATAATACTGATTATGAAAGCAGAAAAATAAGAATAGACAGAGCAATAAAAAAAATAGACGACTTAATGAAAAAGAATCACAAAATACCAAAAGCTGTTTTTTTATCTATTGTTGTTGTAATAGCTTCATTTCTTAGTTTATATTTTAAAAACCCATATTGGTTTTTGATAATATTGCCTTCAATACCTTTCATGTTTATAAAAGAAGGAAATAATGATAAAACTATAAATGATATTTTAGATACACTTCCTGAACTGAGTATAAGAAGCAGTAATTTAGAACTTTCATCACTAAAAGATATACTGACAAAAGAATTGGCGAAAATAGAATTAATACTTTCTAAAAATGATGATGAAGAATTGAATAATTATATAAAAGAACTTGAATCTAATATGCAGAACTTAGATATTTACAATAAAGAATTATCAATTTTTTTTAAAAAGTTAAATGTAAGAGATAAAGAAAATTATTATGAAATCAAGAGCGATTATGATTCAATTTATAAAAACACAGAAGAAATATTTTCGAAATTAATGATGGAAGCAAAAAAACTTGGATTTAAAGATATACCAACATTGGAAGCTGATTGTTTTAGAGTTTTAAAAGAACTTGATGAAAAAGGTATAAATCCGGATAATTTTAATGAAATGGAATTAAGAAGTCTTGAAAACAGATTAAAAGAGCTCGAAAAAGAAATAAAATATATAGAAAACAATATGAATAAAATACTTTCCAATATATCCTACATAAAAGGAGAACTTAATAGTGCAGATGATGTTCATAATAATATAGTAGAACTTGAAAGTGAATTAAAGAAGAATGATGAGGAAATTATAGAATTAAACAAGAGAAGAAATGCTTTAGAATTATTAGAAAATATGCTTTCTAAAATCAATAGAAAAAATGATGATATATTTGAATCCCTTTCTAATGAAGCTAAAGTATTATACAATCATATAACAGGAAAAGATTTATCCGATAACGGCATAATGATGTCAGGATTTGATAAAAATAAAATAATGGTTAAAGATAAACAGAATGAAAGCAGAAATGTTGAGCTTCTTTCCTCAGCTACAAAAGATGCTGTTTATATAGCTATGCGTCTTTCTATACTGACAAAAATACATGAAGCTGGAAGGTTAATATTATTAGATGATCCTTTTATAACATTTGACAATAAGAGAACTAAAGAGGCATTATCATTCATAAAAGAATATTCCAAAAAATATCAAATTCCTGTGGCAATATTTACAAAAGATATTTTCATAAGAGATATAATAAAAGGATATGAAGAAGCTGTAATACATGAATTATCTTGAATTATTATTTCTTGTATTTTTATCAATTTATTTATAAAATATAAATAAAAAATATAGTGATAATATTATGAAAAGAATAGGTATATATATAGATTTGGAAAATGTAAGTCATTTAAGCTACGATGTAAATTTTGAATCAATGCTTAATAATATGTTTTTATTCTATAAGAATAATTTAAAAGATAAGGATATTTGCTACTCTGTTAAAAAAGCTTATGGGGATGCAAAGTCAATAAAAAAATATTCCAAAAAGCTAAGGGATTTACATATTGATGTAATCTATTCTGTACCTGTAAATAAAGCTAAAAATATGGCGGATATGATTTCTTCAATAGATGCATTTGAAGATTTTGTTATATATAAAAAAATAGATATAGCTATCTTTGTTACAAGAGATGTTGATTACAGTGTAGTTGTTGAAAGATTAAGCCGATATGGTGCTATAACTGCAATGGTTACAATATTTGATAATGCTAAAAGAGATATATTTAAAAATTCATGCAATCATATATTTAAAATAGAAGATTACAAAATAAATGAAAAAGAAGAAAAAGAAATAAAAACAGAAAATAAAATAGAAAAAAATGACTTTCTATTATGTTTTTATAATAAAATAACTGAAATTTATAATGGCATCAGCAGTACTGAAACTATAAAAATATCTATTTCGGATATATGCAATAAATTAAATGAAGATTTCAATCTCAAGAAAGGTAAAAGTGCAATAGAACAAACACAATTTAAAAAAATGAAAAATGTTCTTAAATATTTAAATAATAATGGTATAGAAACTAAAATAGATGGAGATGATTTCTATATAAATGATATTGATGTATTCAAAAATATAATGGGCAATATTTTAAATTTGAGCAGTTATGATATAAGCAAAAAAGATTTACTATTATCATTTAAAGATATATTAAATAATTGCGAAGAAAATAAAAATATACCATTGGCTAACACTATGAATGAAATAAACAAGAAATTTAATATAGGCAATGGTTCTAGTGTAATGAAACATACTAAATTTAAAAGACCTAGCAAATTTATAGATTATATAATAAAAAAAGATATCCCTATTGAATTAACCAACAAAGGAAACAGCTTCATTATAAAAGATAAAAATAAAACACTTGAAATGCTTGAAAATATAGCATATGAATAAAATAAAATAATCTAAATTTATTTATAAGGAAAAAGCATGTCAAATATAACTGTTATAGGAATGGGATTAATGGGAGGTTCTTTAATCAAAGCATTAAAAGCGAGCGGTAAAAATTATAATGTATGGGCTATAGATACAAATAAAGAAAATATAGATTGTGCATTAAAAGATAATTATATTGTAAAAGGAGAATATAACTATAATAATATAGAAGATGCTCTAAAATGGTCTGATATTATTATGATATGCACTTTGCCGTCTATAGCATTAGATATAATAAATAAATATAAAAGTTTAATTGATAATAATAAAATACTTTCTGATTTCTGCGGAGTAAAAACTGATATTTTTAATAATACAAAAGATAAAAAATATGTAGGACTTCATACAATGGCTGGAAAAGAAAAAGGAGGATATTTAAACTCCTCTGAAAACTTATTTAAAAATTCAAATGCCATTATAACACATAATGAAAATGCAAATGAAAATGATATAAAAATAATAGAAAATTTAGCAAAAGATATAGGCTGTTATAAAGTAATAGTTTCAACAGCTAAAAAGCATGATGAAATGATAGCTTTTACTAGTCAGCTTATGCATATAGTTGCATGCTCAATAGTAAATCATAAAAGTTTTTTAGAATCTTTAGGTTATGAAGGAAATAGTTTGGGAGATCATACAAGAGTTGGTACAATAGATGCTAATATGTGGAGTGAATTATTCATGTTTAATAGTGAGTATTTGTCTGATTCTCTTGGTAAATATATACAATGTTTAAATGACTTTAAAGATGCTTTAGACAGCAAAGACAGAGAAGCATTAAAAAGTTTAATGCTCAATTCAAATAATGTAAAAAATGAATGGTTAAATAGAAAAAATGTTAAATAATTATAATTATATATTGACATATATTAAAAATATGTTAGAATACACTAACAAAGGTTAAGAAACCTGAACAAATTGTCAATTCTTTGTATCTCTGGGTACAATATATTTTATAACCTTCATTTAATTAAACTGTGTATCCCCCCATTTTGGGGGGCTAATAAATAAATGCTTTCTTAAAATAAAAAACCATTTACAAATTAACTTGTAAAATAAAGTAATTTGACATTATAAATAATATTGCTATAATAAAATTACTATTTATAATAAATAAAATTTTATTTTTTAATACTGTATTAAGGTTAACTTAAAATTATGAAAATATTAAAATTATTGAAGAGAATAGATAAAGCAAAAGAATTGGATATATCTGTATATAAAAGAGAATATATAGAAACTAAAAAGGATAAGCTTCGTTTTGAAAAAATGCTTCAAAAGGCAGTTTATATGGGACTGGTAATGAAGAAATCTAATACTTTAAAACTCACTAATGAAGGAAAAATATATTTAGATAGAGAATTAAAACAAATAAAAGAAAAAGATATATCAAAAGAAGCAAAAGGAAAATCGAAAGATAAAAAAAGTGATAAAGGCGGTAAAAAAACAAGCATACCAAAACCAGAAATAAAAATAGATATTAATAATGCAAAGAAAGATGCTGAGATAATAGCAAAAGCCTATAATGTACCAATAGAATTCCCAAAAAAATGTTTGGAAGAAGCTAAACTACTTCCTAACAGCATGGAAAATGTAGAATTAGAATTCGACAGAATAGATTTAAGAGATATAAGAACTGTAACAATAGATGGAGCAGATTCAAAAGATTTTGACGATGCTATAAGTATAGAAAAATTAAATGATGGTTATAAATTAGGCATTCATATTGCTGATGTCAGTCATTTTGTAGTTATGGGAAGTGCTTTAGACAGAGAGGCTAGAAAGAGAGGAAACAGTGTTTATTTAATTGATACTGTTTATCCTATGTTTCCGCATGAGCTTTCAAATGGGATATGTTCTTTAAATGAAGGTGTAAGCAGATTTACAATGACGGTATTTGTAACTATAGACAATAAAGGAAATGTAAAAGAAAGTACTTTTCATAAAAGCGTTATAAAATCAAGCAGAAGATTAACTTATGATTATGCTCAGGATGTTTTAGACGGCATAGAAGAAGATGAAGATTGGCTTGTAGAATTATTGAAAAATGCTGATGATGTAAAAAAAATACTTCTTCAAAAAAGAATAGATAATGGAAGTATAGAGTTTAATCTTAATGAAACACAGATAATATTGGATAAAGGCGGAAATCCTAAAGACTTTTTCATTGGCGAGAGAAAAGAAACCCATAAAATAATAGAAGAATTAATGCTTATTGCTAACTGTGAAGTAGCTAAGAGATTAAAAAATATAAAAGGTTCTATATACAGAGTACATGACAGTCCAGATCAGGAAAAACTCGATACATTCACAAGAATAGCATTTAACAGAGGCTACAGAGTTACAAGAGATGCAGACGGTAATTTGGATTTTCATTCATTTATAGAATCTATAATGGGGAAGCCCGACGAAAAATTACTTCTTACCCTACTCTTACGTTCTATGAAGCAAGCTATATACGATGTTAATAATATAGGTCACTTCGGATTAGGTTTTGAATATTATACTCATTTTACTTCGCCTATAAGAAGATATACAGACTTACTTACTCATAAACTTTTAAAACAGTCATTAGAAAGAATAAATAATTTAAAACCTACTATGCAGCAATTTTATACAAATTCAGCTCAATGGTGTTCAAGAACAGAAAGGATAGCAGTTGAATGCGAGAGAAGTTTGGATAAAGTAAAAGCTGCTAGATTTATGAAAGACAAAGTAGGAAATGAATATAATGGAATAGTAAGTGGTGTCACAAATTTTGGAATATTCGTTGAAATAGAAGACAGAGGAATAGAAGGCTTAATAAGATATGCCACTTTAAAATCACATTATCGTTATGATGAAAACGAACAGGCAGCATACAGTGAGGAAGATGGTAAATGGTACACATTAGGCGACAGAATAAGAATAGTAGTTTATAAAGTTGATGTAAAAGAATTGTTCATTGACTTCATACCAGCAAGCGAATTTGATAATAGTTTTGATGACAGGGATATAATAGACAGCAGAGATTTTTTAAAGAAAAAGAAAAAAGATTCAAAAAAATCTAAATCATCTAAAAGTAAAAATAAAGAAAAGAAAAAATCAAAGAAATCCAAAAAAAGAAAATGATATTCAATTAACAATAAAAAAGGCTTCTCATACTATTATGAAAAGCCTTTTTATTTTATTATAAACTTTTATTATGGTATCACATAACCTGATTCTTCTTCTCCATACATGTATCTGTATTGAACTCTTATATTCAATGCTCTAAACTGACCTGATTGAGATATATTTCTAAAACTATTATAATATATGAAATATCTTCCAAAATCAATATTCTTCATTTTGTTAAGTTCTCCTGTATAATCTATAGATAGATCAGCATTTATAGTATACCCATAAGTATTCTGAGTCATCAAATCCAAGAAGTAATTAGACTTATTAGTACCAATATATACTTGATTCAATGATACAGCATTATTTTTAGCAAAACTTGCAATATCTCCAAAATTCATCATATCAAATACTCTGTCATCTGGACTGCTTACAGTAAAATGTATAATAGCAGTTTTCTTAAAGCTATTTCCAGAAAGCCTTATAGCCTCATAATAAGCATCATCTAAAGCAGATATACCGCCTGTAAAATGGAAGGCATTGGCATTTTCAAGTATTCTTAAATTCCTAGCATCATAATTATCAGCTTTATAAACTTGATCATTATAATGCATAACAAGAACTTCATCATTATTAGTTAAACTTCTAGTAAAGTTGCTAATCTCTTCTTTAATTCTTGATTCATAAGGTCTTGCAGCCTCGCTATCTTCTATTAAATATATAAATCTATATTCATGAAGCTCAGGAGCATCATATAATCCAACTTTCAAATCAACTGTTCCATTTTCTTTAACATAGAAATTCTCAGCTGTTAATCCTACTACAGGATTAGTAAGTCTATCTCTAACAGTAACAGAAGCTACAACAACAGGGAATTTATTTAAATATTCTCTGTCTACAAATACATCTAAGTTAGCATAATACTCTTCTTTTCTTGTATAAACATCTACTCTTCCAGACATGAAATCTGTAAGATATATAGCCCCATTAGGTCCTTCAGATACAGAAGTAGGTGTTACTGTGTATCTTTCAGAGTTATTAAACAGTGTGAAATTTTTAGAATTTATATCATAATAAAAAACTTTATTTCCATCTGCTATATATAAATTTCCATCAGAAGAAAATGAAAGTCCTCTAGGTTCATTAAACATTTCATGTTTTATAGTTTCTATATAATTTCCGCTTAAATCAAATTTCTGTATTCTTTTGTTACCCATATCAGCAACATATATATTTTCATTATTAACTACAATGCCAGCAGGTGCAAAAAATTCTCCCTCATTCTCTCCAAGTCTTCCAAAATTATATAAAAAATTACCATCAATATCAAATACAACCACTCTATTATTTCCAGTATCAGAAACATATAAATTACCATCATTATCAACTACAACAGAAGAAGGTCCAAGAATCTGACCATTACTAACTCCAGATACACCTATATTAGTAATATAATTACCATTAGAGTCATATTTAAATATTTTATCTTTTTTAGTATTTGCTATATAAATATTTCCATTTTTATCAATAGTGAAGCCTCTAGGATTTTCAAGTTTTTCATAAGGATAAACTCTTGCTACAAACTGCAAAGCTTTTCTCCACCAGCTTCTCTGAGGAGTTTCTAATCTTTTACCATAAGAAATTTTGCTAATCAAATTACCATTTATATCAAATTTCTTTAAAGAAGAGTCGCTGTAATCCAATACATACAAACTTCCATCAGGCATAACCTCTACCTGTATAGGCTGATTTATATTTTTTAGAAAATTAGCATTTGTAGAAAACGCTTTTAAATAAATAAAATTGCTAAGTACTTCATCTTTAGTTTCTGTTATATTAGCAGAATCATATTTATTAATTTTAGAAAGTACAATAGGATCCTCATAACCCATTCTAGCAATATTAAGCCATTCATTAACAGCTAAAGACATATAACCAGCTTTATATAAAGATTTGCTGTACCAATATCTTATAAACTTATCAGTAGGATTTGTATTAAGAGAGTTTCTAAAACTAGCTATAGCAGCATCATAACGTTCTTGATTATAATAGTGCACCCCTCTTAATAACTCTCTGTATGAGTCATAAGTTTCTGTGTTTACATAATACGGAGTTTTATCGAAAGTGTATGAAAGCGATACGGTCATTAAAAATGATACCATAATCGCTAGAAGTTTTATTCTCATAAATCCTCTTTATAAAATATGATATTTTTTGCGAACAAAGCCCACTATCGGGATTGAACCGATGACCCTCACCTTACCATGGTGATGCTCTACCTGCTGAGCTAAGTGGGCAATTTGCAAAATATTATAAAATTACAGAATAAAAAAGTCAAGCAAACATATAAAGATTTTATTATGTTAACTTTATTTTATATATCCTATAATGTTTTTAACGTAATTTTTTGTCTCTTCAATATTTGGAATTCTTTGAAGTCTATCAACCAAAGCAGGTCCTGCATTATAAGCTGATAATGACAAATCAAGTCTTCCATCATATCTATTAAGCATTTGAGATAAATATCTGCTTCCAGCCATAATATTAGTATATGGATCTTTTAACATTTCTTCATCTGTTATGCCTAATCCTACACCAGTTTGAGGCATTATCTGCATCAAACCAACCGCACCTTTATGACTAACAGCATCAGGTGCATAATTTGATTCCTGTTTTATAACAGCTTTAATCAAATTTTCTGGTAAAGAATATTTCTCTGCTGCTTCTTTTATTATATCATCATACTTAGTAGGGAAATTGGCAACAGAAGCCTTTTTATATGCACTAAGAGCTTTAGCAAAATTGTTTGTAGAATCATCATATACTCCAAATGAAATTTTACCGTTAAACCCTTCAGCATCTATAACTTTACCATTATTTAATTTTTTATTAGTATCATTAATAATAGAACCATCCGCATTAAGGTTATCAACTTTGTTATTTTCACTGCTTGCCATAGCCTCATTTAAATGTTCAGCAAAAGGCTTTACAGGAAGCTTAGTATTTAAAGGAGCAAATCCTAACTTACCAAAACTATCTTGAATCTCTCCTATTCTAACTTGTATTTTTTGTATAGATTCTATCATAAATAATATCCTCTTTTTATACTAAATTAATATTCATAAGCATCACTGGAGACATATTCTTTCTTCCATTCATCCAGTTTAGCCTGTTCTTCTTTATTCATCATTTTCTTATATTCTAACAATTTCTTCTCTTTTAATAATTCAACTGCCCTTCTCTGTCTTGAAGCCTCCTGCAAAATTTCCTGTCTCTTTCTAAGCTCTATACTAATTTCTGCCATATTATCTTCATGTATAGATATTTGACAATTAAGGGCATTTATATATTCTCCTAAATATATACTCATTGAAAGCATTTCATCGTTATTCTCTATGCTATCAACATATTTAATACCATCATCTATTTTTAATAAGCAGCTATCTTTACCATCACGCTCTTTATTATATTCCGCCGAAACTTCAGCCACTTCAGCCTGCCTTTTTTTTTCTATATTTTTTCTAAGTTTATATAAAGGCTCCAAATTAAAATTAAATCTCTTCATAAAAAATAAATCCAACAAAAATCAAATTATCTACAATATAACAACATCATTACCCGCATATTCTACATTGTCGGAAATATCTTTTCTATCATCTGCTTTTTTTACATCTCCGCTGTTTACTAAATCCTCTTCTATCTCCTCCTGAGAATAGAACATAGATAAAAGAGCTTCTTTACTGTCAGCAAAACTTGAGACCTCATAAACATCTTGCTGCAAATATCTATCCATCATAGGTTTATAATCAATAGCTCTATCAACATCAGGCATGCTTCCTTTAGCATAACCTCCTATCATTATAAGTTCTTTAGCCTCATTATAATCAGCACTCATTTTTAAAAACTTTATGGCTGCTTTTTTATGCATACTAGAAACTACTTCACTCATAATTCTAGATATACTTTTATTAACATCAATAGCAGGGAAATGTCCTCTATTAGCTAAATCTCTAGATAAAACTATATGTCCATCTAATATACCTCTTACAGTATCTGTAATAGGTTCATCCAAATCATCCCCCTCAACCAATACATTATAAAATGCTGTAATAGTTCCTTTTGTTGATGTACCTGTTCTTTCTAAAAGTTTAGCAAGTTCGGAAAATACGCTAGGAGTATAACCTCTTGTAGTAGGAGGCTCACCTCTTGAAAGCCCTATCTCCCTTTGAGCTAAAGCAAAACGTGTTACAGAGTCAACCATAAACATAACATTTTTGCCTTTATCTCTAAAATATTCAGCTATAGTAGTAGCAGTATAAGCAGCACGAACTCTCAAAAGCGGCGCATCATCACTTGTAGCAACTACTATTATACTTCTTTTTAATCCTTCTTCTCCAAGGTCTCTTTCTATAAAATCCCTTACCTCTCTTCTTCTCTCACCAATTAATGCTATAACGTTAACATCAGCATTAGTATTTCTTGCTATCATAGATAAAAGTGTAGACTTACCAACACCTGTACCACTCATTATAGCCATACGCTGACCTTGTCCAACTGTTAAAAGCCCATCAATGGCTCTTACACCAGTTTGTATATGTTTTTTTATTCTAGGCCTATTCATAGGATTTACAGAGGAATGCGAAACCGGTATTGGTGTTTCATAAAAATTATGTCCTCCACCTGCTAAAGGCTTACCTCTTGCATCAAGTACTGTTCCTAATATTTCATCACAGCACATAACTGATAAAGGCTTATCAAAAGAATACACCATGTTTCCGAAAGTTATACCATTTACTGGTCCGTAAGTAGCTAAAAGTATATCCTGATTTCTAAAACCTATAGCCTCCGCATCAACATAAGAATTATCATTCATGTATATACGGCACATATCTCCAAGTTTACAGAAAGGTCCTTCACTAATTACTAATGATCCTATAACCTCTTTAACTTTCCCATAAGATTTTAACAAAGCAATATCATCTACAACTTTTCTGTATTTATCAAATGTTTTTTTTACTTCTTTATTAAAATCTACATTTTCTTCTTTTATCATAAACCAACCCTATCAATATTAAAAACCTTTTATAGGTTCTACTTCTTTAATTGCAGTTTCTATTTCATTCAATTGAGTATTTATTCTAGCATCAATATCGCCGAAATCAGTTTCTATCATACATCCGCCAACATCAACATTAGGGTCTTCCAATACTGTTACACCTTCAATTTTATCAAGCATTTGATAGAATTCATCTTTGTGTCTAGCAGAAACTTCCAAATCATCAATATTAACTCTTATAGTGATTTTTGTTCTGCCTTTGATTCTCCTCAAAGCCTCTTGAATATTTCTTATAACTATACCTTTATCTCTTTCTGTAAGCATTTTTACAACACGCTTAGCTATAAGTACAGCTACTTCAATCACTTGAGCTTCTGCCGCATCTATTATTTCATTTCTCTTATTAATAGTTTCAGCAAGTATTTTTTTCATTTTTTCTGTTAATTTAATCAAATCATTATTGCTGTCAGAAAAAGATTTTTCAAAACCTTCATCATATCCTTTTGCATAACCTTCTTTATAAGCAGCATCTTTTATAGATTCAGATTCACTTTGTATTTTTTCTTTCTCTGCATTAGCATCCTGTATTATTCTTGAAGCATCAACTTTAGCCTGCTCAGAAATAACATGTGCCTCATTTTGTTTTGATTTAAATATTTCAAAAGCCTGTGTTTTAGCATCTTCAATAATTCTCTCAGCTTCATCAACAGCCTTTCTTCTCATGTCTCTTAAATCATCTTCCCATTGAGCTCTAAGTCCGGCAATCTCTGCCTCAATTTCCTCAATAGAAGGACCTCTATATTCTTCCTGTGCCTCTTCATAATCTAATTCTTCCTGAGATTTATGATGAGGTACAGCAATATTTACTTTTTGAGTAAGTTCTACAATACTTTTGGATTTAAAAACCTTTTCCGGCATATTAAAACTCCTAATTAATAATCAAAACATATATAATTAACATCAAACAACCATTTCGTCTTCGCCAGCACGAGCAACAACGATATCACCTTGTTCTTCAAGTTTACGTATGATATTAACGATTTTTTGCTGAGCTTCTTCAACATCTTTAAGACGAACAGGTCCCATAAAGTCCATATCCTCTTTAAGCAATGCAGCAGCACGTTTGGACATGTTTCTATAAACTTTATCCTGAGCATCTGTATCAACACTCTTAAGTGCTTTAGCCAAATCACTTGAATCAACCTCACGAAGTACTTTCTGTATAGCTCTGTCATCAAGCAATACAATATCTTCGAATACAAACATACGTTTCTTGATCTCTTCTGCAAGTTCCGGATCGTCTTCCTCCAAACTTTCGATAATACTTTTCTCAGTAGATCTATCAACACTGTTAATGATTTCTACTATAGAATCGATACCACCGGCTGAAGTAAAGTCTTCACTGGCAAGAGTAGAAAGTTTTCTTTCAAGTACCCTTTCAACCTCTCTTAAAACCTCTGGAGAAGTTCTGTCCATTATAGCAATACGTTTAGCTACATCAGGCTGAATCTCTGTAGGCAAAGCTCCCAATATGCTAGCTGCTTTTTGAGCTTCCAAATACGCCAAAATAAGTGCTATAGTCTGAGGGTGTTCACCTTGTATGAAGTTCAATAAGTGAGCTGGGTCTGTACGGCGTATAAAATCAAAAGGTCTAACCTGTAATGAAGATGTTAATCTATTGATTATATCGCTTGCCTTCTGACTACCCACAGATCTTTCAAGTAAGTCTCTAGCATAATCTATACCACCTTGAGTTATAAAATCCTGAGCTATCATCATCTCTTGGAATTCTCTAAATACAGCATCCTTATCCGCTGCTTCTATGTTTTCAAGTCTAGCAATATCAAATGTAATCTGCTCTATTTCCTCTTCCCTCAAGTGTTTAAATATCTCACTTGATGTTTCCATACCAAGTGATACTAGAAATATAGCAACTTTTTGACGTCCGCTTAAAACACGTTGCTTTTTATCTTTTTCTTTCTCTGCAGGCATAATTTTTCTCCTAATATTTTATTTTATAACTCAATTTATTTTTAACTCTTATCATCAGCCATCCAAGTACGAAGCAACTGAGCTACATCTTCAGGTCTTTCATGGCTTACACGTATAACTTCATCCATAAGTTTCTTACGTGCTGCATCTTCTAAACTCATCTCGCTTATAGGCTCTTCATTAGCATTCATCATAGCCTGTCTGCGCATTTCCATTTGTTTACGTTCAAGCTCTTCTTCTCTAAGTCTGCGTCTTCTAGCAAGCTCTTTCTGTATAGCTCTTATTGCTAATGCCAATACAAATAATATGAGTAAAGAAATCATTGTTATTATTAATGTTTTCTTTATAAATCTATCACGCATAAGTTTAGCATCTTCAGCATTGAATCTATCCCAATGGTCAAACTGAATATGTGTTACACTTACTTGGTCTCCTCTTTTCAAATCATAACCAATAGCTGCTTGTACTAAAGCTGTAACATTATTTATTTCTTCTGTTGTTACTGGATGATACTCTCTTACATAACTATTTCCATTAGTAATTACAGGATCTCCATTAACATCATAAACCTTTGTCCATCTTCCATCTAAAGCAACTGCTGCAGATATTTTTCCTATTTGATAACTTCCTTTCTTAATAGCTTCATATCTTTTACTCAATTCATAATTGTCTTGAGAATCAGTTTTTGTATAAGTCTGCCATCTGTCACTTTTATCTTTATATCCAGGAGGTACATTTTCTTCTGCTCCAGCAGCACCTTGAGGTATAAATTGCTGTCCTTTCCAGTCTTCTGTTACTGTACGGCTTGAAACCTGAACTTTATTAGTAAACTGACTGTCATCATAAGGTGTTGTAGGATCATCTTCTTTTAATATTATTGGAAGAACTAAATTATTTGTTACACTAACTTCGTCCCATATAAGTTCTAATGCTATTGTTGTTTCTACTCTGTTAGTATATATTCTTCCTAATGTTTGTCTTATTTTATTTTCTATCTTTTTTCTTTCTCTATCAACTATTTTTAACTCTTCCTGAGCTACTTTTAATTTTAAATTAGCAGCTTCATCTGTAAAATCAGTTAATACATATCCTGTACTATCTGTAATTGTTACAAACTCAGGCTTTAATTTATCAACACCCATAGCTATTAACTGCTGTAATCCTCTAACAGTTTTTGGGTCTCTTAAAATTTCTTCTTTAAAAGGCTGAGCTCTAATAACTACTGAAGCTGTAACAGGTGAATCTATATCTGTTAAATATTCCTTTTTAGGAAAGGCTAAATCTACTGTAGCTTCCTGAACAAAATCTAATTTAGTTAAAAGCTGTGTAATAGCTTTAGTTAATGATCTTCTTTTGTTAATATCAAGTTCAACATCTGTTATACCTATACGAGGAGCATCAAATAATTCCCATCCATCAACTCCTGTAGGCATTCTTCCCTCTTTTACTAACTCTAACTCTGCTTTTGCTTTGTCATTTTGATTATTAAGAGTGATAAAACCATTTCTGTACTGATATTTTATGTTATTAGCATCTAAAACAGCTATAACATTTCTAGCATCCTCTTGAGTCAAAGCATTTTGAAATAATAGAGTACCTGTTCTTCTTGATGTTAGCATTATTGTAGCTACTATTGCACCAAGCCCTATTACTAAAACACCAATCAAAATTGCTTTTTGCAATGTTGTTGTTTTAGAAAAAATATTTTTTATTTGACTTGTCAATTTATTTATAAAGTCCTGCATTAGAATACCACCTAATAAAAGTTATCTTTAGAATTTATCGGTTATAGTTATGTTTACTTTATAAAAAAATTATGTTTATATAAAGGTTACATAATTAATTTATCTTTTTTATGAATATTAGTTTACATAATTATTTTTGTCAAGAAGTAAACATAATATTTTCGATATTATTAATTGACTTTTTAGATTTTTTTATTAAATTCAATATTTTTAAGCACTTGTTAGTAAACGCTAACATTTTTTTATGAAATTTAGAACTAAATCCAAAGCGAAGCATACACTTTTTTCTCTAACTTCATCTCTGTTTCCTGTGAAGACATTTTTATATGCTTTTATATATCCATCTGCTGCTAAACATATCCAAACCAAACCTACAGGCTTATCTTCAGTGCCTCCGGAAGGTCCTGCAATACCGCTTATTGATATAGAAATATCACTATTCATTATTTTTCTGCTGTTTTCAGCCATCTCAAGTACACACTCTTCACTTACCGCTCCATACTTTTCTAATGTATTTTCGCTGACATTTATCATCTTATGCTTTATTTCATTAGAGTAAGTTACAAAAGAACCTTCAAAACATTCTGATGAACCACTGACTGATATAATAGAGGCTGCAAATAATCCTCCAGTACATGATTCTGCTGATGTTATTTTAAGTCCTCTTTTTATCAAAAGTTCAACTACTTCTTTAGATTTTTCATAATTCATATAAATATCCTAAACATTGACTTTAATACAGTATCAAATTAATTTAAATTTAATCCTTAATTTCAATTCTAGCATTATATTAATATATAGTATACATATTTTTAAATAGTTCAAGTAAAAAATAACAAATTATATAGCTTAAAAAATTAATTATATTTCTTTATAAAGAATTATAATACGTTTTATACTACAAAATTAGTTGACAATAAAAAAAATTATGTTAAAAATATGCACAATTTTTATATTATTTATTTTAACTTAATTAACAATTATGAATGAAATTGAAGAATTAATAAAAGAAATAGAAAACTCAAAAAATGATAATGCTGTATGCACTAAATCTTTAAAAGAAATTACAAAAATATTTAAAAATGCTGATTTGAAAGAAAATGATACTGATAATTTTCTAAAATTATGCACAATTACAGTTGATAAACTTTTTTATTTACAGCGTTATAATGATATTATATACATCAAAGAAAATATTTTTAATATAAAAGATAAATTTACTAATATCAATGATATTTTATTTCTATATCCATCAGCTATAAGCAATTTAATGCTTGGTTTTAATACTAAAGCCATAAAAGAATTAGAAGAATTAATAAACAATTATGATATAGAAAGTGTTCGGATTCCGCCATTACAAAATTTTTTAGCAGAGGCTTATTTAAGAGATAAAAAATTTGAAAAGGCAGCAGAAACTTATGAGAAATTCATACATATAATCGAAACTAATGCTATGATGTGGAATGATTATGGATATGCATTAGAATGTCTTGGAAAAATAGAAGAAGCTAAAAATGCTTACTCAAAATCTTTAGAATTAGATCCTAAATTCATATTTGCAAAAAATAATTTAAAAAAATTAATCAAAGAAAATATATTAAGCAAAATACAAAAATTATTTAATAAAAATAAACAAAACAGTTAATTATTTTCATATATAAGAGTTTCCCTCAAAACTTGTGTTATCGAACTTGTTTCAGAACTACTTGGCAAAATTAGCTGTATAATTCTAAACATAATTTTAAATTTGTTAATTTAGTTTGTAGGAAGTATATTATGTTATTGAAGTTTTTTATTAATTATTATATCATATCGGACAAATTAACGGGAAGGAAATATGAATAGAAATATAATAATAGAGGGTGTAAATATACCTTCAAGATTCTTTTTAGCTCCAATGGCAGGATACACTGACTATGTATTTAGAAGATTATCAAGAAGATTTGGCGCAGGACTTCTTATAACAGAATTGGTAAGTGCTGCTGCTTTAGCTAGAATGGTGAAAAAAACATACAGATACATGGAGCATAAAGATGATGAATACCCCGTATCGCTTCAATTATTCGGAGCAAATGAAGATGATTATAAAAAAGCAATAGAAATAACAGATTTAACTGGTTTTTCATTTATAGATATTAATATGGGATGTCCTACCAAAAAAGTAGTAAAAAATAATGGAGGAGCTGGATTGTTATCTGATACTGATAAAATGGTATCTATATTAAAAGCTGTAAAAAGCGTTTCAAAACTTCCTGTAAGTGTAAAAATAAGACTTGGGCTTAAAAGAGGAGAAGGCGGTGAAATAGAAAGAGCATTAGCATTAAAAGAAAATGGGGCTTGCTTTCTTACTTTGCATGGAAGATATGCAAGCGATTTATACAGAGGAACTGCAGATTGGGAAGCTATAGCAAAAGTTAAAGAGGCATTAGGTAAAGATTATATATTAATAGGAAATGGAGATATAAAAAATAAAGAAAACGCTGTAAAAGCTTTTGAAACATCAAATGTAGATGGAATAATGGTAGGAAGAGGTGCTATTGGAAATCCTTGGATATTTAGAGAACTTAATACAATATTTGATGATAACAATAACTATGACAATAAAATTAATGAAAATGACAATTTAATAAATATCATAAAAGAACATGTAAATGGATGCTGTGAACTTTATGGAGAAGTAAGCGGAATACATTTTATGCGTAAATTTATTATGAAATACCTAACAGGCTATAGAATGGAAAACAAAATAGAACTTATGAAATGTGAAAGTAAAGAAGAATTATTTAGAATATTGGATAATATAATAAAAAACTAAATATAAAAAGGCCTGCAATAAATACTGCAAGCCTTTAATTATTAATCAATTATACTATTCTTTTTTTACTAACTTTTTAAATTCATCAGCCAAGAATTGAACATCTGTACCAACTATAACCTGAACAGAAGTTTTACCAGGTTTTAATACACCAGGGAAACTTTTCTTTATTTCTGCATCATTAATTATAGTATTATCTTTAACTTCTAATCTTAATCTAGTAGCACAGTTATCTATATCAACTATATTTTCAATTCCTCCCAATAAAGGAAGTAAAAGTATAGCTTTATCAGCATAAGATTTATTAGAAGCACCTACAGATACTTCTCCATCATCTGTATCATCTTCTTCTCTTCCAGGTGTTTTAAGATTGAATTTTCTAATAGCAAAGTCGAATATAACAAAATACAAAGCAAAAAATACTATACCTTGTAAAATAAGCATATACCAATGAGTAGCTAATGGGTTTTTAGTAGATAAAAGCAAATCAATAAAACCAGCAGAGAATCCGAAACCAGCCATCCATTTGAAGCTTGCAGATATTATCAAAGATATACAAGTTAATAAAGCGTGTATCAAATATAGTACAGGAGCTACAAACATAAATGAAAACTCTATTGGTTCAGTAACACCAGTAAAGAAACTAGCAAAAGCAGCTGCAAGCATTATAGATTTAATTTTGTTTTTATTTTCAGGTTTAGCATTTTTAATGAAGGCTAAACAAGCACCAACAAGTCCAAACATCATTATAGGGAAGAAACCTGCTTGATACATACCAGTAACACCCACTGTAGCTGTACCTGCATCTATAGAAGCCTGACCGCCTAAGAAATTAGGTATATCATTAATACCAGCAACGTCAAACCAGAATACAGAGTTAAGAGCATGGTGCAAACCAACAGGAATTAAAAGTCTGTTAAAGAATCCGTATATACCAGCACCTATAGGGCCAAGACTTATAATAGCTTCACCAAATGATACCAAACCGCCATAAATTGCAGGCCAAATAACCATTAATACAAAAGAAACTACCATCATTACAACAGATGTAATTATTGGTACAAATCTTCTTCCGCTAAAGAATGCTAAAAATTCTGGTAATTTTATCTCAGCAAATTTATTATATAAACCGCCAGCTATAACACCACAAAGTATTCCTATAAATTGGTTATTAATTTTAGCAAAACCAGCAGGTACTTGATCAACAGGCTTACTCTGTATCATAGCAACTGTAGCAGGAGCTAAAAGAGTTGTAACCACAAGAAAAGCAACTAAACCAGCTAAAGCAGCAGCACCATTTCTATCTTTAGACATACCGAAAGCAACACCAATAGCAAAAAGTATAGGCATATTATCTATAATGGATCCGCCTGCCTTAATGAAGAAAGCTGCAACTGGACTTCCACCGCCCCAACCATTAGGGTCTATCCAATAACCAATACCCAAAAGAATAGCTGCTGCAGGTAATACAGCAACTGGAACCATTAAGGATTTACCTATTCTTTGTAGATAATTAAACATATATCCTCCATAAAAATTCTAAAAAAATTTTCTTTCTATAATATAAGTATATTACTTATTTTTTTATAATCAAGTATTATACGATTTATAAAAAATATTTTTTATATTTTTGTGACATAAAGATTAAATTATATTATATTTTTGATATAAAATTAACAACTTTTAATTATTAAACAATTTAATATATATAATTAAGTATTATATGTAGTACAAATGTTTTTTTATGCATACAAAATTTTATTTACAAATATAAAAAATAAACATAATTAATTAAATTTTTAACATACAAAGTTATTTACTTTATAAATCTTTATGTTAAAATCATAAAACAAAGAATATTGGAGGCATATATGGGTTTATTCTCTAAAAAAGTAGAAATAAAAAGTCCGATAAATGGAAAATTAGTAGATGTTACAGAAGTAAAAGATGAAGCTTTTTCAAGCAAAGCATTAGGAGATGGAATGGCTATTATTCCAAGTGATGGAAAAATTTACTCTCCTGTAGACGGTGAAGTTGTTACAATGGTAGATACTAATCATGCAATAGGTTTATCATCTAAAGGTATAGAAATACTTATACACATAGGTATGGATACTGTAAAATTAGAAGGTAAACATTTCAAAGCTCATGTTAAGGAAGGAGATAAAGTAAAAATAGGTACTTTATTAATAGAATTTGATAAAGAGGGTGTAGAAAAAGAATATGATATTACTTCTCCAATAATAATACCTAATTTTTCTGAATTAAAATCATTAGATAAAACAGAACCTAGAACTGTATCTGTAGGCGATGTTATAATGACTGCTACAAAATAAATTTTATAAATAAAAAAGAGGGGCTAAAATCCCTCTTTTTTAATAATTAAATAATTAATCTTTAATATCTTCTTTTAATTTCCTGTAAAGAGTGGCTCTTTCTATACCTAGTATTTTAGCCACCTGCGCTTTATTAAAATTATTTCGGCTAAGTAAATGATTTATATACATCCTTTCAAGTTCTTCTAAAGTAACATTTCCATCTACTACAAAATTATCCTCATTGTTATTTTTCAATGCCCAATCCGGTATATTATTTTCATCAATCTTTCCGTCTTTACTGAGAACAACCATAGTTTCAATAGTATTTCTCAATTCTCTTACGTTTCCTTCCCATTGAAGAGATGATAATATTTTGTACACTTTTTTATCAACAGAAGTTATTTCTATAGAATGCACCTTTGAAAATTCTTTTATAAAATTATCTATTAAAAGAGGTATATCCTCTCTTCTTTCTCTAAGAGGAGGCATTTCTATCTTTATAACGTTAAGTCTGTAATATAAATCTTCTCTAAACTTACCCTCTTTAATTTCTTCTGATAATTTTTTATTTGTAGCAGCAATAACTCGTATATCAACATCTATAGGAGTATTGGAACCTACCCTTTCAATTACCCTCTCTTCAAGCACCCTTAAAAGTTTAACCTGAACAGCCTGATTAATTTCTCCTATTTCATCCAAAAATATAGTACCTTTATTGGCAGCCTCAAATCTTCCTATCTTTTTATCAATAGCCCCTGTAAAAGATCCTTTTTCATGTCCGAATAATTCACTTTCAAGCACCCCTTCAGAAAGTGCAGCACAGTTTACAGTTATGTAAGGCTGTTTTGCTCTATCTGATATTTGATGAATAGCACTTGCAACTAATTCCTTACCTGTTCCGCTTTCTCCTTCTATCAATACAGTAGCTTTAGTTCTAGCTACCTGTTTTATAGCCTCATATACCTTCAATATCTTAGGACTATGGCCTATCATTCCATAAAAACTTTCATGATAATCTACACGTTTTTCTAAAGTTTCATTAGTTTTTTTAATATTCTTACTTTCTAATGCTCTAGCTATTATTAAAAGCATTTTATCAAGATTAAAAGGCTTTGTCATAAAATCATAAGCTCCAAGCCTCATCATCTCAACCGCTGTTTCTACATTACCATGACCAGTTAAAACTATTACAGGTATATGTTTATCAAATTCTAAAATCTCTTTTAAAAATTCCTCACCTGTTTTTTCAGGCATTTTTAAATCTGTTATAACTAAATCAATCCCGCCTTTATAAACAGTTTCTATACCTTTTTCTCCATTTTCTGCAGTTACTACCTCGTAACCCTCGAACTCCAATGACTTTTTAATTCCGTCTCTTATATTTTTCTCATCATCTATTACTAATATCTTAGGCATAATTTATAAATCCGTTTCTAAAAATTTTTGATTTTCCTGCTGCAATGGGAGTTTTATTATAAACTCGCTTCCTTTGCCGTATTCACTTTCTATTGAAACATTACCATTATGAGCTTCTATTATACGCACTACATTTGTAAGACCTAATCCTGTACCATGTCTTTTTGTAGTAAAATATGGTTCAAATATTTTATTTAAAGTTTCATCATTCATTCCAATACCAGTATCTTTTATGCTTATAACAGCATAATTATCCATAGTCTTTAACTTTATATAAATCTCTTTCTTCTTATCATCTGCATTATCTGTCATAGCATCTATTGCATTTTGTATTATATTAATTAATGACTGCTTTATGTATTTAGCATCCAATTTTAATATTAAATTATCTTTATCAAATTTTATATCTATATTAATATTGTTTTGTTCTATCTCATATTTTAAAAATGACACTGTAGACAAAATTAACTCATTGATATTAACATCTTCAATATCCAATTCCAATTTACGTACTGAAAATAAAAATGAATTAATAGTTTCTTCCAATCTGCCTATTTCTTCTTTTATTATATCAGAATATTCTTTAAAATCCTTATAGCATTGACAATCATTATCCATATTCTTTTTTATTATCTTTTCTATAAGCTGAACATATATTGAAATAGATCCAAGCGGATTTTTTATTTCATGTGCCACTCCGGCAGCCAATGTAGTAAGGGAAGCTAATTGTTCTGCTCTTTTTAGTTTTTGAGTACTTTCATAAGTTTTTGTTATATCAAATGCTTTTATAAGAGTTCCTATTATTCTTCCGCTATCACCTATTGGCAGTATAGTTATCTGCAATATTCTTTCATTATAATTATCTTTTAATAATTTTGTTTCTGAATCATTTATACTTATAAATTCTAATATGCTTTTACCTATATCATTATTATGCATATATTTTGAAAGCAATTTACCTTCTGAATTTCTAGGTATTGAAAATAAAAAACAAGCCTTTTTATTAATTTCTTGTATTATACCTTTATTATCTATTGCAATTATACCCTCTTCAAGATTTTCTATAATCATATTTTGAGAATATAAAAGTGTTGTAAGCCTTTTAAATACTTTTTTCTTTTCTATGTCAGAAACTTTATCGAAATTCTGCAAAATTTTATCAAAAAACTGATTAGTCCTATTCATTCAATAAAGTATAATAAAAATACAAAAAACTTCAATAGCAAAAAATTACAACACTTTTAATCTAATGAACTATTAACTATTAAGCTAAAACATTTTTATCAACATTGGTTTTACTCATTGCTAATCTTATTATTACAGATATAAATGTTAATATCAAAAACATTATTCCGCATAATGTGATATTTTTTATTCCTATATTTGAAATAAATAATCCTCCTACAGAAGTACCAATAGTAATACCTAAATTACCAAATGATATAAAAAGACCATTTGAAAATTCAGGAGCTTGAGGAAGAGCAGATGTAATCCAATACTGTTGTATGTTATTACCCATTCCATACACCATTCCCCATATAAATGCAATAGCAAACATTATATAAAATATTTCTCCTGTTATAAACACTAAAATATATATTGCTATAAATATAAAAGGATAAATAGTCACAAATTTTAATGCATTTTTGGCCAAAAATTTACCTGCTAAAAAATTACCTATTATGCTTGATATTCCAAACAAAAATAATATTATACTAGAATATCTGCCGGTAATATTTGATATAGTTCTAATATATTGAGCAAAATAACTATAAACAGATGCCATAGATGCTGCAACCAAAGCTACAGTTGATAATGACACCCAAGTAATAGGAAGTTTTAATACAGCAAGCTGTGAACCATAAGAAAGTTTTTTAGTTACAGGCATTGAAGGAACTAAAAATAATATACTAATAAATGATATTATATTTAAAGAAGCCGCAAACAGCATTGAAGCTCTATAAGAATACATTTCAGCAATAAAATTCGAAGCAGGCGTTCCTATTACTATACCAGCAGAACATCCCATCATTATTATAGCAACTACTTTTGGTATATCTTTTTCCTCAACTGTTTCTGAAGCAATAGTAAATGACATTGAACAGTAAATAGGATGGAAAATAGCTGGTATTATTCTAAATATCAAAAGTATATTAAAACTATTAGTAAATGCTGATACTATATTACTTATTATAAATACTGCAATTACTATTAACATAGATATTTTTTTATTAATACCAGAAAATAGCAAGGGCATTATTATACCAGATATAGCTATAGTAAATGCAAAAGCACTGACTAATATGCCTGCTTTATCTATTGTTATATTAAATGTATCAGAAATTATAGGAAGTACCCCTACTATTCCTATTTCTGTATTCAATATTGCAAATATAGCAAATGCCAATACTAATACTAAAAGATTATTACTTTTTTTCATAAGAAATATTCTCCTTAAAGATTTTTAAGGAATTATATCATTTGAGTTAACTCCAATATCAATATGTAATTTTTAAAATATTTTAAAAAAGTAATTTTTTGCAAATTGACAATACTAATTATTCTATTATAATAAAAAAACTTTTAATTAAAAATATAGGTATTATGATGAAAAAAATAGTTATTATATTAGCATCAAGAATAGGTTCAACCAGACTTCCAGAGAAAGCATTAAAACCTATGGCAGACTGCGGAAGCATGCTTGAACTTATTATAAAAAGATTAAGAAGCTCAAAAAAAGCAGATGATGTAATTGTAGCCACAGAAAAAAAATCATTAAATGCTTTTAAAAACATATTTGATAATCTTAAATGCAATTATTTTGTGGGAAGTGAAGATGATGTATTAGACAGATATACAAAAGCAGCTTCTAAATTCAATGCCGATATTGTTGTACGTGCTACAGGGGATAATCCATTAGTAAGCATAAAAGCATTGGATATGATTATAGATTATCATATAGAAAAAAATGCTGATTTAAGCCATTATGATTTACTTCCTTACGGCAGCGGAGTTGAGGTTATAAATTATGATGTTTTGAAATATGCTAATGATAATTCTAATGATAATTTTGAACATGAACATATTACTCAGTACCATTATAGAAATCCAGATAAGTTTAAAATAGAAAATCCTAAAGTAAATAATGATTTTGCTATGCCTGAACTAAGAACAACAGTTGATACCATAGAAGATTACAATAATGTATGCTCTATATTTAAAAAATACAATAATGATATATATATAGATGTTGATACTATAATAAGTGATATAAGAAATGGCAGATAATAAAAGTAAATATTATATTTATATAATACTTTGTGAAGATAATTCTTATTATACAGGAATTACTAATAATTTAATTAATAGATTTAATAAGCATAAAAAAGGAAAAGGTGCTAATTACACAAAATTTCGTAAACCTTTGAAATTTTTATCTGCTTGGGAAGTCGATAATGTTAATATTGCTCTCAGTATTGAACATTATATAAAAAGTAATAATAAAAAAACAAAAATGCTATTTGTAGAAAATAACAGACTTCTTAAAACTTACTATGTAAAAGAGATGAAAAATAAAAAAAACTACAAAGATAAAATAAAAGTAAGAAGCATAAGTAAAAAATATATAAATATAATAAATAATAATCTTTAAATATACAAAATTTTCTAAATTTATAATTATTAAGTATAGATATACCAACATAAAATGTTTACATTTTTAATTTTTATGATATTATTTAATAGTTAGGGGTTTCTGTGCAGATATAGTATCGTGATGATCATTAGTATATGATACATTTTTATTGCCATAAATATTATCATTAAAATAAATTTAATGGAGTCTTATATGTTTAAAAAAGTAAGTTTGAAATTTCAAATTACAATTGCAATATTACTTCCTATTATATTAATTGTAGTTATATCTAACTTATTTATACAATTGTATACTAGTAAAATAAGTAAAGATTTATCTTATAAAATATTAGAAGAAAGCTCTTTTAAAGAAGCTGATGGTATAAAATATAATATACAAAAACATTTATATAATGTAATGGGATTAAAGGTAAATATAGAGAATCTTTATAATTCAGGTATAAAAGACAGAGAAATTTATAAACAAGTAACATCTGTATTTTTTGATAATCTCCCAAAATCTATAAATGGACTTTCAGTAGCTTTTGAACCTAATATTATTGATGATGATGCTAATTACATTAATTCAGATAATTATAAATCAGCCAATGGAAGATTTAATTATTATATATCAAGAAATGGAGAATCATATTTATCTATAGATACTTTTAATGTTGATTATTATACAGAACCTAAAAGAACAGGTGAAGTATATGTATCAGGCATGTACAACTCAACCGTTAATAATGATACTATACTGTTTACTTTATGTATTCCAATTAAACCTGATAATAAATTTATAGGTGTTATATATGTTGATATTTTCGCAGACTCTATCACTTCTTTATTAAACGATAATAAATTATTTGAAGGCACAACAATTGAATTATATGATCAACATGGAAATGTAGTATATGATAGTTATAATGTAAAAAATATTTCAAAAAACATTTATGAAGCATATCCTCATTATAAACAATACAATGTTTTTGAAAATATGCAGTCAGGTAAATTTTTAATAATGGAAGTTTATGGAGAAGTAGCTAAAATGGATTATACTTACGCTTTTTCTTCTATAGAAATAGTTAAAGGTGTACATTGGGGATTAGCTATCTCAACTCCTAAAAATGAAATATTAAGAGATACCAATATTATGAGAAATGTATTAATCATCATATTAATTGTAATTATAGTATTGCTTTGCTTACTCATTCCATTTATTATAAGCGGTAAGGTATCTAATATAATAAGTGATTTATCAAAAGATATTGTTGCTTTATCAGACGGAGATTTAACTAGAGAAATACCTGCCAATTTTAATAATAGAAAAGACGAATGGGGTGATATTGCTAGAGGCTGGGATAAAGCAATGAATAATTTTAATAAAGTAATTAATACTGTTAAAAATTCAGCAGAACAAGTTTCTACAGCAGCAAATGAAGTTCTTATTGGAAATAATGATTTATCTCAAAGAACAGAATCACAAGCATCTAGTTTAGAGGAAACAGCAGCATCCATGAATCAAATGGCTAGTGCTATAAAAGAATCAGCAGAAAATGTAGCTACAAGTACTGTTATGGTTGCAGAAGCTAAAGAATATTTAAATAAAGCAGGTGATATAGTAGAAGATAGTGTAAGTAAAATGGATGCTGTTTATGATGCTAGTAATAAAATTATGGATATCACCAAATTGATAGAAAATATAGCTTTTCAAACTAATATATTAGCTTTAAATGCTTCAGTAGAAGCAGCACGTGCTGGAGATCAAGGAAGAGGATTTGCTGTTGTAGCTAGCGAAGTAAGAAACTTAGCTCAAAATACTCAAGAATCTGTAAAAAATATTACATCATTAATAACTGATAGCAATGAAAAAATTAATTTAGCAGCTAAAAGTGTAAAAGAGTCTAAAGAAATATTTATTGAAATATCAGATAAAATGGATAATGCTTCTAATTTAATGGAAAAGATAAATATAGCAGCTCAGGAGCAGGAAAAAGGAATTGAACAGATTAATACTGCCATTAATAATATGGATGCTTCCGTACAGAAGAATGCTTCTTTAGTATCAGAAGCTACTGCAGCATCAGAATCATTACTAAATGAAGCTAATGAATTGATTAAATCTATAGAGTATTTTAAATTGAAAAATTAATTTTTATAATTTACTTTTTCTTATTATACTTTTTGTTTAGAACTCTTGAAGCACAATCTAAACTGTAATCAGCAAAATCTTGTTTATCTTTCATATAATAAGCAAGACCTCCAACCATAGCAGCATTATCTGTGGTATATTTTAATGCAGGCAAATAGCATTCAAAATCTGTAGAATTTCCAAATCTTTCACGTAAATAACTATTACATGCTACTCCGCCTGAAAGTGTAACTCTTTTTATTCCTGTTTTCTCAACATATTTTAAAGTCTTTATATATAATGGTTCTATAGCACTTATTTGAAATGCTGCTGCTATATTTTCATTTGTAGCTTCATACCCATTTTTTAAATATTTTTTTGTTGAATATACACATGCAGTTTTAAGTCCGCTGTATGAAAAATTAAATTCATCCATTCCATTTAAAAGCACAATAGGATACTTTATAGCATCTTTATCCCCTTCTTTTGCCATTTTATCTATTATAGGTCCGCCAGGATATCCTAAATTTAAAAACTTTGCTACCTTATCATAAGCCTCACCTACAGCATCATCTAATGTAGTACCTACAACTTTATATTCTCCATGATCATAAACTTCAGTTATTATAGTATGCCCTCCTGATACAACCAATGCTATATATGGAAACTCTATTTTATTTGTAAGATGAGGTGAATATATATGTGCTGCTATATGATCCAATGCTATTAATGGCTTATTTAATGAAAATGCCAAAGATTTTGCTGCACATACACCTACAAGCAATGAACCTAAAAGTCCTGGTCTATTAGTTACAGCAAATAAATCTATATCATTAAATGTAAGATTAGAATCATTTAATGCCTTATCTATTACATAAATAATAGCCTCTAAATGCTTTCTTGCTGCTATTTCCGGTACCACTCCTTGAAAATCTTTATGAGCATCTATTGATGAACTCAATACTGATGATAAAACATTATCTCCATTCTCTACTATTGCAACTGATGTATCATCGCATGAAGTATCTATAGCTAATATTTTCATTATTTTCTCCAGTTATAATTTATTATATTAAATAAACATTAAAATTATTACGAAAATGTTTATACAAATATATATTTTTTTAAGATATTTGTAAATAGTTTAAAGAGAGATTAAATAATATATGCTGGATAATAATAAGATATTTGACTATATTAGTGAGAATGATAATATAAAGAGAATAAAAATATCTCATTCTATAAGAGGTGTATCTCAAAGTTTTGGAGAACTTCCAGAAATGGATTTAGAAATAGACCTTGATAAAGAATATAAAGACTATAAAAATGAAAAAGACAATGAATTAGATAATGTTATAAAAAAACTAAATAATATATTATTATCAAAATTAAAAGAAAAAAATATTACCACAAAAGATAATATAGTATTATACGCAATAGCCCCTAACAGCATATTAGTATCCATTGCTTATATATTGGAAAAACATCAGTACCATTTCAATTTTCTTCCTAAACCTAAAGATTCTGCATCTTGGGGATTCAAAGATATTGAAATAGATGAACCTGAATTAAAAAGTTTTATAGATAGTAAATCGAATGTTTTAAGAATAGATAATATAAATCAGCCTATAGGAATAATACTTTCCGGAAAATCCAATATAGATAATATAGAGCAAGTTTATAAAGATGATAAAAATTTAATAATAAATAAAGGATTTGATTATTCTTACAGCAATATAATAACTATAACTCATCAATTAATATTAGAAGAACATTCTCATAAAAGTTTGCTTAATAAACATTGTTATTATTTATTCACAAAAAAAATAGATGAAATATTTGAAGATATTTTAAAATACAAAAAATTAAAAGAAGTTCATATACTAAGTTCAATACCAGCAAATGGACTTTTATATCTTGGAAAGAAGATAGCAAGTTATGAATATGATCATTTAAATTTTTATATTTATAATTACAGTAAAGATAATGACAGATATGAACTTGGTACTATATTAAATACCAATTTATTAGAAGGATGTTAATAACAGGCTAAATATATGGCAGCCTGTTATTAAATCATTTTTTAATTTATTACTTGCTTTTTAATTCTTCTAGATATCCAGAAGATTCAAGTTTTTGTTTGAACTCTTCTTCAGAAAGAATATTTTTTATACCTATAACTTTTATTCCTTTTTTATCTGCATATTTAAAATTATCAACAAAAGTTACAGGACAGAAAATTAAATCATAATCTTCTGTTTCACCTATACTTAAATCGGAATGATCTATTTTTAAATTTTCTATTCCTAATTTTATTAAAGCCATTTGAGCTTTTTCTTGCATCATTAAACTAGTACCTGTTCCATTGGCACAAACAATTAATACTTTCAACATTATTATTACTCCCATTTAATTATTATTTATTCATCAATTCATAAATATGCTTTACTATATCAAAACCAGCATTCAAAGCCTTAGCAATAGAACCGCCTGATTTATATAATATATCTCCAGCAATATAAAGATTTTCAACCGAACTTTCATGATTATTTTTTACTATAGGCACACCATGTTCATCAAGATTTATATCACATCTTTTCAAGAAATCTATAGGAGCAACACCGCCTAAAGCATATATTACTCTATCATAAGTATCCTCTGTACCGTCTGTATAATGTACTAATACTTTTCCACCTTTATCTTCTATAGATGTAATATCAATACCTAGTTTAGCTTTTACTTTTCCGCTTGCGATATCTTCCTTTATAGTTTCAAGGTTTTTTTCATTAGGTCTTGTAAACTCGGATTTTCTATAATTAATAGTTACATCATTATCTTTTCCTAGCAAGTAAGCATATTCAACAGCAGAGTTTCCTCCTCCTACTACCAATACCTTTTCATTTTCTTTACATTTATAAATATTAAAATTTACAACATTATTCAAACTTGCAGGTATAGCATAATCAGGTTTATTAGGTCTTCCCATTTTACCTATAGAAGCTACTACATATTTAGAAATATATTTTTTATTGTCTGCTGTATTTACTTCCAAATACTCCCCATTCTTTTTAATAGATTCTACTTCTGTATTGAACATAGCTTCTATATAGTTTCCAAATAAACATTGGCTAAATAAATCTAAAACATCGCCTTTAGTAGCTGTCTCAAATTTAATATTTCCCCTTAAGTCTAAACTTTCTCCTTTATAATCTTTGTCTACTCTTTTATCATCTTTATAAAATTTTCTTATAGTAGTAGAGTGATTATCTCCTTTTTCTATTAAAAGAACTTTTTTCATTTCTAATATAGCAGCCTCAACTGCAGATGCTATACCTCCTGGACCTCCGCCTACTATAATTAAATCATATTTATTATCCATAATTTTTTCCTCCTTTTTTATAAAGTATACAATTATATTGTATTATAAAAATTAATAATATTATAAGAAAAATACTATATTAAAAAATTGAAAATTATAAATTAAACATCTAAATTCTTAACATATCTAGCATTAGATTCAATAAAATTACGTCTAGGCTTAACTTCATCACCCATAAGCATAGAGAATAATTGATCTGCTTTTTCAGCATCTTCTGTCAATACCTGATACATAAGTCTGGTTTCTGGATTCATAGTAGTTTCCCATAATTGATCCGCATTCATTTCACCAAGACCTTTATATCTTTGTATATCATATTTTCTATCTTTATTTTCTGCTAGTATTTTATCTCTCTGTTCATCAGTATATGCATACACAAAGTTTTTCTTATCAAAACTTATCTTATATAGAGGAGGAACAGCTATAAATATATGTCCCAAATCTATTAAAGGACGCATATATCTAAAGAAGAATGTCAAAAGCAAAGTTCTTATGTGAGATCCGTCAATATCGGCATCGGCCATTATGATAACTCTTCCGTATCTTATTTTAGATATATCAAATGAAGCTCCTACCCCGCATCCTAATGCTGCAATAATAGGCTTTAAACTTTCATTATCTATTATTTTATCAAGTCTAGCCTTTTCAACATTCAAAACCTTACCTCTAAGTGGTAAAATAGCTTGGAAATGTCTATCCCTTCCGCCTTTAGCAGTACCGCCTGCAGAGTCTCCCTCTACAAGATATACTTCGCATTTATCTACTTCCTGCTCTGAACAGTCAGCTAATTTTCCAGGTAATGAATCACTTTCTAATGCATTTTTTCTTCTAGCTAAATCTCTTGCCTTTCTAGCAGCTTCTCTAGCCTGTGCCGCAGATATGATTTTTTCTAATATAGCTTTTATAACCTTAGGGTTTTGTGAAAAATAGTCATTTAATCCTTCTACTACTAACTTTTCTGTAACAGCACGAACTTCTGTATTACCTAATTTAGTTTTTGTCTGTCCTTCAAATTGAGGGTTAGGTATTTTTACAGATACTACAGCAACTAAACCTTCTCTTGTATCTTCACCCATAAATGTTATTTTATTTTTCTTATCCAATTCAAGTTTTTTAGCGAAATCAGTATAAACTCTTGTTAAAGCAGTTCTAAATCCTACTAAATGAGTACCGCCTTCAGTAGTATTAATATTATTACAATATGTGAATATATTTTCATTATATGCATCAACATACTGCATAGCCACTTCTACATCTGTTTTATCTTCATTTTTATGAAGGTATATAGGCTTATCATGCAATGCTTTTTTATTTTCATTGAGGTGAGTAATAAACATTTCAATACCGCCCTCATAATAAAATTCATTGCTTATAACTTCTGATTCTCTTTCATCTATAAGAGTAATCCTTATACCTCTATTTAAGAAAGCTAATTCTCTAAGCCTGTTAGCTAATATTTTATAGTCATATACTGTTGTTTCAAATATCTCATCATCAGCTTTAAATGTTACAGTAGTTCCTGTTTTTTTGCTTGTTCCTACTTCTTTTACAGGCTCCTCAGGAATTCCTCTATGATAAACTTGTCTATATAATTTACCATCTTTATTAACTTCAGCTATTAATTCTGTACTTAAAGCATTAACTACTGATACCCCAACACCATGCAAACCACCTGATACTTTATATGTTTCATTATCAAATTTACCGCCGGCATGTAGTTTAGTCATAACAACTTCCAAAGCTGATATTTTCAACTTCGGATGCATATCAACCGGTATTCCTCTTCCGTCATCTTCTACTTGTATTATATTGCCTTTCTTTATAGTAACAGTTATATTCTTACAATATCCTGCCATAGCTTCATCTATACTATTGTCTACAACCTCATATACTAAGTGATGCAAACCTTGAGCACCTGTAGAACCAATGTACATACCTGGACGCTTTCTAACAGGGTCTAGTCCTTCCAAAACTTGAATATTCTTCGAGCTATATGTTTTTTCTGCAGCAGCCATATTTGTAATTTTCCTCTTAAATTTTAATTTTCAAATTTTAATGTATTTATTATACAATGAATAAAGTAATATTACAAATTTAAATTACAGTATTTTTTATTAAAATGTTAGTATATTCTAATTTTTTAATAAAAAACAATACTACTTGTATTAAATGTATTGTAAAATTTATATTGCTTTCACATTTTATTTATAAAACAATATATTAAAAATATTATTAATATATTGTCAGATAATATTTATTACACAATATTATTATATTATAAATTTTCAACAGCTACTTTTATACAATTGTCTTCTTTTTTATCAAATATCTCATAACCTTTTAGTATATCATCCAATCTTACCCTATGAGTAATAAGCAAATCTGTATTTATTTTACCTTCAGATATTAACTTCAAAATTCTATCACTATGAACAGCATCAACTCCGCCTGTTTTGAATATTAAATTTTTTCCATACATAATATTTAAAGGAAGTGATTGAGGTTTTTCATACATTGCCACTAATGCTACTACAGAATTAGGTCTTGCTATCTTCCAAGCTAATTCAAATGTATTTTCTCCGCCTGCTGCTTCTATAGTTCCGTCAGAAAGTCTGCCGTTATTTATATCTTTTATATATTCTTTTATATTATTAACTTTATTAGGATTTAGAAAAAAGTCTGCTAATTTATTTTCTTTTGCAATATTTAATCTGTCTTCATCTATATCAATGGCTATTATTTTTTTAGCACCAAAAACTCTTGCACTCATCATAGCACAAAGTCCTACAGGTCCTGATCCTATTATAGTAACAGTATCATCATTTTTTATTTCGCAAAGCTCAGCACCGAAATATCCGCTTGCTAAAATATCACCTACAAATAATGCATTATCATAAGTTACATTTTCCGGAAGTATATTCAATGACATATCCGCATAAGGCACTCTTACATATTCAGCCTGACATCCATTAATACGGCATCCTATTTCCCAGCCGCCTTTTTCACAATTATTAATAAATCCATTTTTACAATAATAACATTCTCCGCAGAAAGTTATGCAGTTTCCTGATACTCTGTCGCCTTTCTTTAATTTCTTGACTTCACTTCCAATTTCTACAATCTCACCTACAAATTCATGTCCAAGTACAATATTTTCTTTTGCTCTTGGTACTGCTCCGTTTATTATATGAAAATCACTTGTACATATGCTGGATAATGTAACTTTTACTATTGCATCTTTAGCATCTGTTATTTTTGGATTTTCTATTTCTTTTAATTCTATTTTCTTATTTCCTAAATATACTAAACCCTTCATTTTTATTCCTAATTTTATAATTTTGATGTTTTAATAATTTAATGATATACTCTTATAAAAGTTTTACAAGGATTTTTTATGCAAAATATAATGCCTCCTATATGGTTTGTAAATAGTAGTTCTTATAATAAGGTGTTTAGTAATTATTTTAATAAACTTTCAAATGATGATAAAGAGGAGTATAAAAAACTCTTTGAAGAGCCTATAATATTTAAAGGTTTTTATGATACTAATTTAATAACTAATAATATATTTTTAAATAACAAAAAACAAAAATATTCTTTGGATAAACTTCAAAAAGATTTTAATAAAGGTAAAAAAATAGACTTTTTATTTTTCTACGGGCATACTTCTGATAAAAAAGAAATTACTAAATCATCATTAAGTCAATGGTATATTAAAGATTTTAAAGAGAATGATTTAACATTTAATTGTATGGAAAAGTATATGATGTATAATAAGGCATTATTATTTGATGATAAAGACATAGCTCAAGAAATTTTAAATAGTAACCAGCCAAAAGCTATAAAAGAACTTGGAAGAAAAGTTAAAAATTTCAATGATGAATTGTGGGATAAAATGAAATACAAAATAGTATTTACAGGTAATTATTATAAATTCTCACAAAACACCGATTTAAGAAATTTTTTATTAAACACAAAAAATAAAGTATTAGCTGAGGCTAGCCCTTATGATAAAGTATGGGGAATAAAGATGAAATATGATGATGAAAATATAGAAAATCCATTCTGCTGGAAAGGAAAAAATTTATTAGGTTTCGCTTTAATGGAAGCAAGATATGAAATAAAAAGAGTATATAAAAATTATGATATAATAGATTGGAAAATTTTTTATACTAAATATAATTTGAATTGATTTAATCTTTTATACAAAAATAGGAGCAGACATCAAATGAATTTAGAAGATAAATTAAAATCCTCAATACTTGGACTTGCTGTTGGTGATGCTGTAGGCGTACCTTATGAGTTTATACCAAGAACAAAAATGAAATCAAAACCTGCTTATGATATGATAGGAAACGGTACTCATAATAAAGATGCTGGAACATGGTCAGATGATACTAGTTTAACATTATGTCTTCTTGACAGCATTCATAATAAAAATATAGATTACAATAACATTATGGATAAATTTGTATTATGGTATGATAAAGGATTTTATACTGCAGACGGAATTACATTTGATATAGGAATAACAACAAGTGATGCTATAAATAATTATAAAAATGGCAAATCTCCTTTAAAATCAGGATTAACAGATGAATATAGCAACGGTAATGGTTCTCTTATGAGAATACTGCCTATAGCATTTTATATAAAAAAATATTTTAATAGCCAATTATTTGAAAACAATGAAATTATAAACATCATATACAATATTTCTTCATTGACTCATGGACATAAAAGAAGTTTAATAGCATGTGTTATATATACCGCAATAGCTTTAAATTTAATAAATAATATGAATATTGAAGAAGCTATTAATAAAGCTCTAAAAGATTCTTATAATTATTATAAAAATGAAAAAGAACTCAATCATTACGGCAGAATATTTGAGCCAGATTTTAAAAATATCAATGAAGAAAAAATAGAAAGCGGAGGATATGTTGTGCATACATTAGAGGCTTCTATATGGATATTATTAAATACTTTAAATTATAAAGATGCTGTATTAAAATCTGTAAATTTAGGTTATGATACAGATACAACTGCTGCTGTTGTCGGAGGACTTGCCGGATTATATTACGGTATAGATAATATTCCAAATGAATGGATAAATACTCTAATTAATAAAGAGCTTATAATTTCAATTTGCAATAATTTTTTGAATTAATTAGTATGGGGATTGTATGACAAAGAATAATTTTTCTATTTTGTATAAGTTGATAATAATTATAATTGGAACTTTTGCTGTATTTCTTGGGATTTTTTATGATAATAATAATTTTAAATTTAATATAGAAACTTTGTATTATTTTACTTATCAAAGCAATATACTTGTAATAATTTATTTTTTAATAGATGTAATTAATATTATAAAGAATAAAGAAACATTTTATCCAAGATTTAAGGGTGCTGTTACAATGTCAATAACTGTTACATTTTTGGTATATCATTTCCTATTAAGCCCTACATCAGGAGAATTAAATGGATTAGATTATGTAAGAAATTTAATGGTTCATTATATAGTACCTATTATGACGATTTTAGACTATATTATATTTGACATTAAGGGTATTTATAAAATAATAGATCCTATTCTTTGGCTTTTAATACCTATTATATATTTTGCTTTTATATTAATAAAAGCAAAAATAGGAAAACCTTTTTCAGATGGAAGTTATTATCCTTATTTTTTTGTAGATATAGATAAATATGGTTTAAAAATTGTAATGAGAAATGTATTTTTTATTACATTATTTTTCACCGTATTAGGATATATAGAATATTTTATAGATAAATTACTAATTAAATTAGGAAAAAATAAAATATAAAAATTATTATTATTGCTATGCCCACCTTCACATATAATTAGCAAATAAATTTATTTGCACGTCTGTACCCTGTAGACTGGCTTCGTATCGCTTTTATATTCTTAACTATAATAAATTATTATTTTATATATTTCAAATTAAGTACACTATAAATATTAAATAGAAAAATCTGTACTAGAATCCTCCGAATAATGCAATGTATATATATCACCGTCATAAGGTATAGAAGCTATCTTAAAATGACTGCAATCTATATTATCTTTTATTTTATCTATAACTTCATTTAAGATAAGCCTAAATGCAATATCAGTATTAACCACTATTGATAATAGATTAATAACATATTTTCCTTTTATATTTTCAGTCTCTCCAGCATTCCAATTATAAAAAACTCCAACACCATTCCAATTTAAAACAGAATTTAAAATATTTACTATATTTTCTATCACATTATTATATTTCTCTGGTAATTCATTTTCAAAAGGTTCTATCTCAAACTGTAAAATCAAATAAGAGCAATCTTCATTAAAAATTTTTTCATAATCTTCATATTCTTTATAAAACTCATCTAAAAAATTTTTATACTCCCTTGCATTATCACATTCATATTCTTCAACTTTACCAGTATTCCCAACTATACCCGTATGTTTTATTATGGTATTATCATTATCTATCCAGCATTCAGCATAATACCAATAATCATCTTCTTTTTTATATAGAGTAACTATGTTAGGCAATTCTTCCAAATAAGGATCTAATGGCATACCATAAGAATCAAAAATGTCATCAGCAACTTTTTTATATTCAGAATCAGAATTAAATTTCTTTTTAATAATACTGCTTTCTCCTGTTTCTTTATTTTCAAATTCTGCTTCAATAGTATAATCTATATTAAATCTTACAAATATTAATTCTAAATTTTCATTTTCTTTTATTACGGTACTTACTTCTCTTAATTCTTCTAAAGAATTTTTTATTAATTCTTTATCAAATTTAGATATGGCTGCCTCATTCATAATAAACATACCATTTATCAATTTATCATCAATGTAAAATTTAAAAGAACAATAAGGATTATCAGCTTCCCAATCTATAGGTTTAATAATATCTTTAATAGCTTGTAATTTTTCTTCATCACATAATATATAAGCTATAGATTTTAATTTATCCTCTCCATAATCAAGACCTTCTAATAATTTTTTATCACTATCTTCATTGATATAATGATAATGTAAAGCCTCTATAGAATAATAATTTTCTAATTCCTCAGCTTGCCTTGAAAACTCATAATCTCCAGGAACTAATTCTAATCCCTTATTATTAGCCTCTACAGCTCCTTGTTTATCACCAAAATGCAATCTTAATCTAGCAAGTTCAAGCCATCCCCAAGGATAGTCAGGTTCTTCAATAACTCCTTTTTCAGAATACTTCAAAGCCTCTTCTAATTTACCGCAATATATAAGAGAACATGTATATCTGTAATACCAAGTTCCGCAGCCTTTAGCATTTTTTTCAGAGTATTTCATAAATTCTTTTGACATATAATAATGCTCATAATCACCTATATTATTACAAGCATAAGAATACCATAATGCTATATCTAAATCTTCTTGTGCTTCTTCTAATGTAAATCTATTTTCTTTTATACCTTTTTCAATAAAATCTTCTAAATAGGATAACATTTTATAAAAATATCCGCCTTTATCTGTTTTAAAAGATTTTAAAATTTCAATATCTTCACTGTGTAATAATCCCATTTACAATACCCAAAATATAACATTATATATATTTTAACATATATAATAAAAATGTAAATATTGTTCATAATATCAAAAATCAATTACAAATTATAATTTATTATTGTTGTTAATAAAAATTGTTCGCATAAACTGTATTACAAAAACCTATAACTCATACACTCATAATTTTTAAATATTTCAAAATTTTATATAATCTCCATAATAAAAAATCTAGTATATGTTAATCACATACTAGATTTAAGATAAAAATAATTTTTAAATAACGTTAATTTAAGATTTCAATTTAAAATAATCTATAGCTTTAATTAATTCTTTAGATTCATTTAATAAAGCCTCAGATGCAGAAGTAGCTTCTGTAACTAGCGTTGCATTTTTCTGTAATGAAGCATCCATATTGTTTATAGCCATATTAACTTGTTCTATACCTTTTTCATGCTGCTGAGATGCCACATTTATTTTATCCATTATACTTGATGCACTATCCATTTTTTCAGAAATTTCAATAAATATATCCTTAGATTCCTGTACACTTTTAGCAGCTAAATGTATTTTTTCATTACTATCTGTTATTAATGAAGTAATACTTTTAACAGATTCCTGAGTATTTTGTGCTAAGTTTCTTACCTCAGAAGCAACAACAGCAAATCCCTTTCCCTGTTCTCCAGCACGTGCTGCCTCAACAGAAGCATTCAAAGCAAGTATGTTAGTTTGAAAAGCAATATCTTCTATAATTTTTGTAATATCCATTATCTTTTTACTTGACTCATAAACATCATTCATCTTATTAACACTATCTTCAACAATAGTTCCCGCTTTATCTAAATATGATTTAGCATCAGAAACCATAGAAGTACTTTGAGAAACTCCATCAGCAGATTCTTTTATAGCACTAGCCATTTCATTCATAGAAGCAGCTGTTTCTTCTAAACTTGATGCCTGAGACTCTGTTCTAACTGATAAATCATTATTACCTAATAAAACTTCATTTGCAGCATTAGATACCATTTCAGCCGAATTTCTTACTGTATTAATAATATTATTAAAATTATTCATAGCTCTTTCCCATCCGCGAGCTATATCTCCCCATTCATCTTTTCTATTTCTGAATCCTTTAGGTATCTCTATAGTTAAATCTCCATCTGCCATACCTAATATATCTTTAGATAGCAATACTATTATTTTTGATACTCTATTTCTAATAATAAGAGGAGTCATTATGGAAGCTATAATCAATATTATAATCAATACTGCAATTACGATATTTCTTAATATATAACTATCTCTAAATAGTATATCATTAGGAACCAATATTTTTAAAATCCAATATTTTCCTTCCATTATTTCTATAGGAGCAAATATATATGTTACATCTTTTTTCAATTTTTCACTATATGCCTGAAGCATTACATTATTACCGGATTTTACATTGTCTAAAACATTATAATCTTTATAATAAGGGTATACATCATAAATATTTTTGAATATATTAGCTTCGTTTTGACCATCATAAATAGTATCTCCTCCATCATCATATAGAGCAATCTCTGTACCTTCAAAAGGTTTAACATCTTTCAATAATACACTTATAGAATCAACAAAAATATCTGCTAAAATAACTCCTATAAATTTATTATTATCATCTTTTATAGGAATACACCATGTAAATAGGATCGCACCCTCAGTAACAGCAGATTCATATATTCCAGTCATATAATTATTACCAGTTCTTTTAGGCTCAGTATAATAATCTAAATTATAACTATTAGCTGGTAGATAAGCAACTCCATTCTTTGATACATAGTAAGTAAATTTTCCATTATTAACACCGTATTCATCTGAGTTAACATAGTTTGCATCATTATCAATTATATTAGGTTCAAAAGCAATAGAAAGTGCACTTATATGATCTGAAAGAGCATTAAAAAAATTATATGTATGTTTCTCATAAGCTTTTCTATCTCTTATTCCATCTTTATATAAATTTTCAAGAACAATTTTTAATCCTATTATATTATGTAAACTTGTTTCTATCCTATTATTCATATCATTAGCCTCATATTTGGCTGTATCACGCAATATTTTATACGAAAGATTTTTGGTAACTTTATTAACATAAGAAATAATAAAAACATTTGATATAATTATCATTATTAATATTGGTACTAATATAGCAACAGTTATTTTAAATTGTAAACTTATCTTTTTAAACATATAATTTCCCCTTATTAAATAATATTTTAATCAAAATAAAATATTTTTCAATAAAAAACCTTTTTATTAAAAAAAATATTAGTAAAAAAAATAAAATATTAGCATATTTACATATACAAATAAATAATAACTTTATTTTTTTGTAATATAATATATAATTAGTAAAAAAATAATAAAAGAGGTCTTTATGGAAGTATCAGATAGAAGTTGGATTGTTACATTACTTTTAGCTATATTCTTACCTTTTCACAGATTTTATGTTGGTAAAATATGGACTGGAATACTATTCTGGCTTACAGCTGGAGGATGTGGAATATGGTATATAATAGATATTGTAATGATACTATTAGATAAATTCACTGATAAAGAAGGCAGAAAGTTAAGAAAATAATTTTACTGACTTTTTAATACTATAGTGATATCTCATAAATTAAATTATTAAACTAACTTCGGATAAATATATGTTTCTAGACTTAACTTTCTCATTAATAGGCGGTTTTGGACTTTTCATGTATGGTCTGAAAGTATTTTCGGATGGTTTACAGGAAAGCACAGAAAATGCTTTAAAAGAAATTTTACATAAAGTAACTCAAAATAAAGTATTTGGAATAGCTTTAGGTTTTTTGATAACAGCTATAGTACAATCAAGTAGTGCTGTTACAGTTATGGCTGTAAGTTTCGTAAATGCAAATATACTTACACTCTCTCAAGCTATCAATATAATACTTGGTGCTAATATAGGTACTACAGTTACAGGATGGATAATATCATTAAATATAGATGTTCTTGCATTACCTTCTCTTGGTATAGGTTCAATCATAGTAATATTTGGTTCTGAAAATAGAAAGCTAAGATTCTTTGGTGAAATACTAATGGGTTTTGGTATGATTTTCTATGGACTTATACTTATGAAAATGGCTTTTGAAGGAGTAAGAGGTTCTGAAGATTTTGAAAAAGTATTTTTAATGGCAAATGCTGATACTATGTATGGAAGATTCCTATGCGTAATCATTGGTATGGTTGTTACAGCTATAATACAATCAAGTAGTGCTGCATTAGGTGTTACAATATCTCTTGCAACCGTTGGTTTAATAGATTACCCTACTGCTGTTGCATTAATACTTGGACAAAACATAGGTACTACTATAACAGCTGTACTTGCAACATTAGGAGCATCTACCAATGCCAAAAGAGCAGCCCTAGTTCACTGTTTATTTAATATCATAGGTGTTATATATATGTTCTTCCTATTCCCATACTACATCAAATTAGTTAATACAGTAGTAGGATTTATGAACATAGGATCACCTGATCTAATTGTAGATAATAAGTATGTTAATATATCATTTTATATTGCTGCGGCACATACAATTTTCAATATAGTAAACGTTATAGTATTCTATTTCTTAACTGAAAAATTAGAAAAGATTGTATGTTTCATTATAAAAGATAAAGATTCTGAAAAACATATAAGTGTTCTCGTAGACAGACTTTTAAATATGCCTATATCGGCTGAAATAGAAGTTAGAAAAGAAGTAGCATATATGGGAGATATTGCTAAAAAAATGCTTGCTAGAATACAGCAGTTATTTGATAATCCAAGTGAAAGGATCTTAAACAAAATAAGAGATCATGAAAAAATGCTTGATAATACAGATAATGAAATACATACATTCTTGCTTAAATTACTTGGAAAAAATACATTAAATTCTGCTGATATTGCCTCATTAATTAATATAAGTACATATTATGAAAATTTGGGAGATAATTTAAAAGATTTAGCAAAAGCAATAATTAAAGGAAATGAAAAAAAGACTTTATTTAATGAAACTCAAAAAAATGATATATTAAAAATGCTTGATAATAATATGAAATTTATAGATTATTTGTCTAGCTTAATATTAGAATACTATTCATTAAATAAAGAAAAAACTTATGAAGAAGCTATGCAGAAATACCATGAAATAAAGGGATTTTATTATGAAGCAAGACAAAGACATTATGATAATGTTGATAAATCATTAATACCTGCTTTGAATGCCCATTTATATGGAGATGTATTAGTTTATTTCAACAGATCTATCTCTAATCTTGTTAATATAGTAGAAGCTCTAACAGGAAAAGATAAATAAAATTTAAAAAGGATAATATTTTGAAAAAAGTATATATAGCTGGCCATAAAGGTTTAGTAGGCAGTTCAATAGATAGAATGCTTACAAAAAATGGTTATACAAACATAATAAGAAAAACACATTCAGAATTGGATTTAAGAAACAGAGAAGATGTTTTTAACTTCTTCAAAAAAGAAAAGCCAGATTGGGTATTTTTATCTGCCGCTAAAGTAGGCGGAATATACGCTAATAATAAATACCCGGTTGATTTTTTGCTTTATAATTTGCAAATTCAAAATAATATAATAGAAGCATCTTATGAAAACAATGTGGAAAAATTAATGTTTTTAGGTTCAAGCTGCATATATCCTAAAGAATGCCCTCAGCCTATCAAAGAGGAGTATTTACTTTCTGGATATTTAGAAAGCACAAACAGACCTTATGCATTAGCCAAAATTGCTGGAATAGAACTATGTGACGCATACAATAGACAATACAATACAAATTACATTGCTGTTATGCCTTGCAATCTTTATGGAATAAATGATAATTACCATGAAGAAAATGCTCATGTAATACCAATGCTCATTAGACGTTTCCATGAAGCAAAAATGAATAATTTAAAAGAAACAGTTATTTGGGGAAGCGGAACTCCTTTAAGAGAATTTATGTTTTCTGATGATTTAGCAGAGGCTTGTCTTTATTTAATGGAAAATAAAAATGCCAATGATATAGGAAAATTTATAAATATAGGTTCAGGTAAAGAAGTAACTATTAAACAATTAGCAGAATTAATAAAAAAAGTTATAGGATTTGAAGGAGAAATAAAGTTAGACAGTTCTAAACCTGACGGCACTATGAGAAAATTGCTTGATGTTTCAAAAATTAATTCTTTAGGCTGGAAATATAAAACAGAATTAGAAGATGGATTAAAAATAGCATATAATGATTTTTTAAATAACTACAATAAAAAATAATAAAATTATAAGGAATACTAAATGAAAAAAGCACTTATTACAGGAATTACAGGACAAGATGGTTCTTATTTAGCAGAACTTTTATTAGAAAAAGGTTATGAAATACATGGAATAATTAGAAGAAGTTCTTCTTTTAATACAGAAAGAATAGATCATTTATATAAAGATCCACATATTAATGATGTAAGAATGTTTCTTCATTATGGAGATTTATCAGATAGTTCTAATCTTTCAAGATTATTAGAAAAAATAGAACCAGATGAAATATATAACTTAGCAGCCCAAAGCCATGTTAGGGTTAGTTTTGATATGCCTGAATATACAGCTGATGTTGTAGGACTTGGTACAATAAGAATATTAGATGCAATAAAAGAAACTCAAATAAAAACAAAATTCTATCAAGCATCAACAAGCGAATTATATGGTAAAGTTGTTGAAACTCCTCAAACGGAAAAAACTCCTTTCTACCCTAGAAGTCCTTATTCTTGTGCTAAATTATACTCTTATTGGATTACTGTTAATTATAGAGAAAGTTATGATATGTATGCATGCAATGGTATACTATTTAATCATGAAAGCCCTAGAAGAGGAGAAACTTTCGTAACTAAAAAAATCACACATGCAATAGCTAAAATACTCAATAAAGAACAAGATAAATTATATTTAGGAAATTTAGACTCAAAAAGAGACTGGGGATATGCTAAGGATTATGTCGAAGCAATGTGGCTTATGCTTCAGCAGGAAAAAGCTGATGATTATGTTATAGCTACTGGAGAAACTCATTCTGTAAGAGAATTTCTTGATGAGGCTTTTGGACTTGTTGGACTTGATTGGAAAAAATATGTTGAAATAGACCCTAGATATTACAGACCTGCTGAGGTTGATTTATTATTAGGAAATCCTGCTAAAGCTAAAGAAAAACTAGGATGGACACCAAAGACAACATTTAAAGAATTAGTAAAAATAATGCTTGAATATGATTTAAAAAATGTAGGATTAAGCTTGGATAAATTCAAAAGTTAAAAAATTCATGGGTAAAAAATTAATTTTAAAAAAGAATTTGATAGAATATCTAGTATGGCTTATTCCAATTAAAAGTATTAGAAATAGCATAAGAATTAACTCTATCTATTTAAAAGATTTGGGTTATAAAATAAATTATAATCATTATAAAGAAAGTATTAAAGATAAAAAAACTTTCTTTATTAGAAATGATTGGGATGTAAATGAAAAAGACTTTTTAAATAACTATTTCTACAATCTTATAAAAAATAATTATATTAATGATTTAGAAATTAGCTATAATCCGGATATAGAATTTTTTGCACCTGTTGGTAAAAGGTATTTTTTAGAAAAATCTAATGCAAAAATTAAAATATTTTATACTGGGGAATGCGTATCAAAAAGTACTATAAATAAAATATGGTCTCAATATTCTGACAATTGTATTAATGATGTAGATTTATCACTTGGATTTGATAAACTCGATGAAAATAAATATACAAATTATGTACGCTTCCCTATTTGGATATTTTATCATTTTCACGGATTACTGGATAATAAAAACTACACTAAAGATAATATAAGAAAAGTTATAGATGATATAAATAATGCTAGATCAAAAAAAAATAAATTTGCCTCATTAGTGGCAAGCCATGATGTATCTGGAATAAGAAATCAAATGTATAAGCAAATTTATAAAATAGATACTATATCATGTCCAAGCAGATTATTTCACAATGATAATACATTAAAAAAGGATTTTAATAATAATAAAATAGAATATTTAAAAGATTTTAAATTCAATATATGTCCTGAAAATACTATTAGTGAAGGATATGTAACTGAAAAACTTTTTGATGCATTCAAATCTGGAAGCATACCTATATATAATGGAGATGAAAATATAGAGTCAGATTTAGTTAATAAAAATGCATTACTGTTTTTCAAAAAAGATGAAGATAATAAAGAATTAATAAAAGAGATAGATAAATTAAATAAAGATGATAAATTATTTGATTCATTTCAAAAACAAATAAAAATATATGATTCTATGATAGACTATCTTTGGGAAAGAAGAATCAAAATTTTAAATAAATTAGAAACACTTATTAATGAAAAACTAATTTAACGGTTAATTGGTATTCTTAAAAATATTTCCATACCAATAGAAAGTACATTGCTCTCTAATTTATTCCATGCCTTTATCTCAGAAATATCTATTTTAAATTTTCTTGCAATAATCCAAAGTGTATCGCCTGCTCTTACATGATACATTATATCTTTATACTCATAATCAGGCGGCGGTAAAGATTCAAAATATACAAATCTTCCCTCTCTTATTCTCTCCTGCTCCTCTTCATACTGTGCTAAATCAACCTGTTTAGCATTATCTAATCCCTGAATAGGAATCATTACCTGCTGACCTATATTTAAATTTCTTGATTTCAATTTATTAATTTCAACTATAGCATTCATAGGTACATTATAAAATCTTGCCAAATGAGAAAGAGTTTCATTCATTTTTACTTCATGTCTTCTAAATGTTACTCTCTCCTCAGGTTTTATTTTACCGAATGTATCATAAAATAATTTTTCTTTACCCTCTGGTATTCTTAAAGGATATCTAACCATACCTGGAGGTGTTACTCCCCTTGCTAAATGAGGATTCAAAGCCTTCAAATCTGCAGTATCAACCTCTATCATTTTAGCAATAATAGATAAATCAGCTGCATCATCAACATAAACTAAATCTCCCTGAGGAAATACAACTTTAGGCTTATTTATTTGAAAACCAAATTTCTCAGGATTTTTAGCTATTATAACAGCAGCAACGTATTTTGGTATATATTCCTGTGTTTCTTTAGGTAAAACTCCTGCATTCAACAAATCCTCAAAGTCATTGCTTTTAACTTCTCTTATAGCCTTTGATATTCTTCCTCCTCCTGCATTATAAGCAATTAAAGCTATAACCCAAGATTTGAAATTTTTATCAAGCCTCACTAAATGATCTGCTGCTGCTTTTGTTGAACGTTCCGGATCGAATCTGTCATCAGACCAATAATTAACTTTAAGATTATATATAGCACCTGTCATAGGCATAAACTGCCATAATCCGGCTGCTCCTGCATGAGATATAGCCTGAGGATTAAAACTGCTTTCAATAATAGGAAGATAAACTAAATCTTCTGGAACTCCTTTTTCTTTAAAAACCTCTTTTATATAAGGTAAATATATTTGAGCTCTATCAATTATGGTCTGCATATAAGGCTTCCAGCTGCCTTGATATTTACTAATATAATATGAAACTCTATCGCTTCTAAAATTATTTACATCAAATCCTCTCAGTTCTACTACTTTGATATCGCGTCCTAAAGATTCTCCAAATACACTAAGCTCATACAGATTAGCACCTTCTAATGCCTTTCTTATATACATATCAAATGTATCACAAGAATTGACAAACAACATCATTATTATAAGGAAAATAATTACTATAACTTTTTTTACTCTTTTAATAAGATTACCCGCCCATTTTTATTTTAATATATTAAACAGTATTATTTAAAGATTTGCAAGCTGTTTATATTGTTAAAATCGGATATTATGACTAATAGTTTAATACCTATGCAATAAAAAAGAGATGGAAAATACCATCTCTTTATTATATTTGATAATTATTTTTCTAAATATGCATAGAAGAATTTATGGAATCCTAATGGATTATAAACTACATCTTTTAGTTTAGGAGTAACAAGTAAAGGTTCAGTAAAGAAATAAAGCGGTATAGCTCCCATATCTTCTTCTATAAGAATTTTTTCAGCTTCATGCATAGCTTTCATTCTTATATTATTATCATCTGTAGACATAGCCTGACCTATTAAATCATCATATCTTTTATTACTGTATCCGCCATTATTTTGAGTATTATAACTAGTAAATAAACTCATCATAGACATAGGATCAGAATAATCAGCAGACCAATAAAGCCTTCCTATCATAAAATTTTTATCTAATAAAGTCTGTCCAAGCAAAGCATTGTCTATTTGTGTAATAGTACAATCTATATTAAGATGTTCTTTCCACATTTGCTGAACGGCTTCAAATATACCTACATGATTACCAGGATCTGTTTTGAATTCTAAAACAGGGAAACCTTCTCCATTAGGATAACCTGCTTCGGCTAGCAACTGTTTAGCCAATTCTATATTTTTAGCATATCCTTCTTTTGATATATCATATAAATTTCCACCGTTTATTCTAAAATCGCCATCAATATCTCCTACTTCATAAGGAACCCAGCCACCTGCTGGTTTCTGTCCTCCCTTTGTAACATTTTCTACTATATAGTTTCTGTCTATAGCAAGAGATAACGCCTTTCTCACTCTAGGATCTTTTAAATATTTATTAGTTACATTAATAGGATAATAATATGTAGCTATAAGAGGCTTAATTTGTATTAATCCTTCAGTTGTAAGAGTAGGAATATCCTGCTGAGGTGGTTCATAAGCCATATCTAATGTTCCATCTTTTATACCAGCTACAGCTGCTGCACCATTTTGCATAAATACAAAAGTTATTTTATTTGCAACTATCTCATCAGCATTCCAATATTTATCATTTTTTACCATTACTATATTTTCATCTATATTACGTTCAGACATAACATAAGGACCATTTCCTATATATGTTTCAGGTTTTAAAGTCCAATCATCGCCATATTTGCTTATTATATCTTCTCTCAAAGGTGAAAATGTAGGGAAAGCTATAACCTCTAAAAAGTATGCTGTAGGAGCTTCTAATTCAACAACTAATGTATGATCATCAATGGCTTTAATTCCTAATGCCTCAACAGGTAATTCTCCTCTGGTAATAGCCATAGCATTTTTAACTGGCTCATGCTGATAACTATATTCACTGGCTACTTTAGGATCAACCTGTCTTCTCCAACTATATACAAAATCTCCTGCAACTACCGGTTTTCCGTCTGACCATGTAGAATTAGTTCTCAAATAAAATGTATATACTTTTCCGTCATCACTAATATCCCAGCTTTCAGCAACTCCTGGTACTATTTTATTATTTCTATCCCTTATCGTTAATCCTTCAAAAACATGAGATATATAAATAACACCATATATTTGAGCATTTAAACTTGGATCTATAGTTTTAGGCTCAACACTTAAATTTACTATTATTCCTCTATTATCTTCATCATTATTCTTAGAACATGATAAAGAAAAAAAAGACATAAAAAATACAAGATATATACCAATAATATATGATAAAACAATTCTAATACTTTTCATAATAAAACCCCTTTATATTAAACTATTTTCATAATTGTTAATTAATAGTTTATATAATTTAAAAATGTTAGTCAACAAAAAATAAAAAAATATGTAAATATTATATGCCTTATTATATTTCATTTTTACATTCATTCATATTATAAAAATCAATTATATTTTTTATGGAAATGCTTACCATATTGGATACTGCTTCATCTGTATAAAAAGCAGCATGAGGAGTTATTATAACATTATCCATTTTGAATAATTCTTCTATTATATTATCTTCTAAAATCTTATCCTCAATATTTTTATTTGCATAAAGAATTTCATTTGTATAAACATCTAATGCCGCACCTGCTATATGCTTATTTTTAAGAGCCTTAAGTAAATCAATATTATTAACTATAGCTCCTCTACTTACATTAATAATATAAACACCTTTTTTCATTTTTTTTATAGCATCTTTACAAAGCATTTCATTAGTTTCCTTTGTTGCTGGAACATGATATATTATAACATCACTATTTGCATATAATGTATCCAACGAAACATATTCAGCATAATTTTTTATTTCATCTTTTTGAGTTCTTGAATATACAAATATATTTTTAGGGTAAAATCCTTTTAAATGTTTAATAGTTAATGTTCCTATTCTTCCAGTTCCTATAACTCCAATACTCAAATTTCTAATTTCTTTACCTATTAATCCATTACGTACATAATTTCTATTAGCCCCATTAATAAGTAAATTATTATAATGTCTAATAAGAGAAAGTAATGAAAGTATTGTAAATTCACTCACAGAATTAGGAGAATATGAAGGAACATTTGCAATTCTCATACCAACTTTTTTAGCATGATTAATATCTACATTATCAAATCCAACTGCCCTTGTACTCATGTATTTAATACCATATTCTATAAGTTTGTCAATAACTTTATCTGTTATCTCATCTCTAGCATTGAATAATACTGCATCATACCCTTTAGTTTCTTCTACATTATTTATATTTAAATAATATTTATGTAAATCTAACTCTATATTATACTTTTCTTCCATAAGTTTAAAAGATTCTATTTCATCATCAAAAACAGAATATACAACTATTTTCATAATTACACCTTTACAGAAATTTCATAAATATGAATTATTATGACTTAGAAACTAAAAAATACCAACATCCCAAACTTATAAAATCAAGTTTGGAAAAAGAACACATAAACTATAGAAATGAAAACAATTATTATAACAGCACCAAGTCCAAGCATTGCTATTTTAAATGTATCCATTTTAGGAAGTAGCTTTTTAATAAAAGACTCATTTTTGCTAGAAGAAAATTTTTCATCATCTTTTTCCGGCATAGTATATACATCTTTACTAGGATTAAATATTTTTAGTTTAATAGGCTCAGATTCTTCTATTAAACAACAATATCCCTCTATCAATTTTAATAAAATTTTTATTGATTTTTCTTCAACATTCTTCTCTAAAACTTCTGCTGGAACTAAATATTTAGAATATTTATCCTGCTTTCCATTAAGTTCAAGATATATTATATTCTCTTCAACTGTATTAGAGTTAATACTTACAATAACTTTATCTCCAGGCTGTATATCATTAATAGATTTTCCTGCTACAGGATCAACTATAAATGAAGCATTTATAAGTTTATAATTAGGTGTAGAATTTTCAGTTGCTTTTGATGAAGCTTCATTCTTATTTTCAGAATTTCCTGTTGATTGAGGATTAGACATATTTTCTAGTTCTTTATGTAAATTTTCCATAGCTAAATTAACATCATCTATGCTTATTACATTATGAACTATATCAAATGTACCTATATGAAAATCCATAAATCTATTCATTGCACTTGAAAACATATCTATAATAGATATAATATTATTATTATTATGATATACAATAATATTATTTATATTTCTATCTTCTGATAAAATATTATTAACTGATTCTTTAAATTTATTGAAATATGAACTGCCTACAGTATTAAGTTTATTATATATTTCTATATGTTTATATAATTCTAATAAATCAGTATATGAGTTTAAAAATTTCAATAGCTTATGATCACCTGAGATAACAAAAGTCATATCTATAAGTTTACTATAAAATTTATCTATAAAAAATACCATATAAATATATTTATCCAAATCACTATATTCTGCTGATATTCTTATAGCTAAAACTTCTTTTTCTGTATTTATTTTTTGAGATGCCATAAAGCCAATACCTATATAAAAATTAATTTTATCTATTATATAGTTAATTATTATATCATAGTTTAAGATAATAAACAAGTGTAAAAATTAATTATATATTAAATAAGCACTTGATTTTTTTTATTTTAATTATTATAATTGACTATTCAAAATAATTTCTTAAATATAAGAGGGCTTTATGAGCAAAATGCAGAAAAATGCTGAGTTAATACTTGCATATATTTACAACAATAGATTAATATTTATTTCAGCTTTTGTACTTATAATAGTGATAATAGCTGGTATTTTAGTATATAGAATGAATATAGAAAGCCAGGATGAAAAAATTAATATAGACTTTGAATCTGCATTAGCATTATATAATGTGTATCAAAATTCACAATTACCAGATGATCAATTAAACAATCCAGGTTTGATAATAGATATAACAAGCAGATTTCAAAAAGTATATTCTGCTGCTAAAGGAAAAAATCTAAAATTAAGAAGTGCTTATGCATTAGGTTCAGTATATTATGATGTAGAAAACTTTAAAGAAGCAGAAAAATACTATCAAGAAGTTGCCAACTCTAGAGGATTCTATTTACAGGAAAGTGCAATATATAATTTAGCTAATACACAAATAGATTTAAGTAATTATACTCAAGCTGCTAATACTTTAGAAAACTTCATGAAAGCATACCCTAAAAGCTATTTAATACCTCAGGCAGCTTTAACATTATCCGATGTTTATTTAGCTCAAAATGATAAAACAAAATCAATAAATGTACTTAAAACATGGATGAGTCAAAATACAAATAATACTGAATATTTGAATAAATTTAGAGAAACCATAACTCTTATAGAAAATAATATTTATTGATTGTTAATTAATTTTAATCTATAAAATAATTATATACTATATTTAAGGAAAAAAAAATTGAATAAAAATGCTCCGCTCATAGTTCAGGGTGATGGTACTATTCTTTTAGATGTTAGCACAAAACATTTTGAAGAAATTAGAAATTTTATGCTGGTATTTGCAGAACTTGTAAAAAGCCCTGAGTACATACATACTTATAGAATAACATTGGTATCATTATGGAATGCTGCTAGTTTAAATTATACCTCAGAACAAATAATAAGTTTTTTAAAAAAATATACATCTTATGAAATACCAAAAAATATAATAAAGCAAATAGAAACAAGTATAGAAAAATATGGCAGAATTAAAATAATAAGAGAAAATGATAAATATTATTTAATAAGTGAAGATAAAAACATTATAGATGAAATACTTCACTATAAAGCCATGATAAAATACATAAAATCAGAAATTAATGAAAATAAATTAGAAATAGATCCTACATACCGAGGTCATATAAAATTAGCACTTATTAATATAGGATACCCTGTTCAAGATTTAGCAGGATATAAAACAGGAGAAACATATAATTTTAATTTAAGAAAAAACCTAGCATCAAGCGGAGATGAATTTGCTTTAAGAGATTATCAAAAGAACTCTGTAGAAGCATTTTATGCCGATGGAAAACCAGAAGGCGGTGCTGGAGTAATAGCTTTGCCATGCGGTACCGGTAAAACTGTTGTAGGTATTGTTGCTATGCATAAAACACAAACAAAAACACTGATAATAGTTACAGGTGTTACAGCATGCAGACAGTGGAGAGATGAAATTTTAGATAAAACTGATATTCCTCCTGAAGATATAGGTGAATATAATGGTTTAAACAAAGAAATAAAGCCAATAACAATAGCAACATATAAAATTCTCACTTATAGAAAAAATAAAGAATCTCCATTTGTACATTTTGAGTTATTCTTCCAATATAATTGGGGATTAATAATATATGATGAGGTGCATTTGTTGCCAGCTCCTATTATTAAACTTACAAGTGAAATTCAAAGTATGAGAAGATTAGGGCTTACTGCTACTTTGGTAAGAGAAGACGGACTTGAAAAAGATGTATTCTGTCTTATAGGTCCTAAAAAATTTGATATACCTTGGCGTGAATTAGAGGAAAAGAAATTTATTGCAGAGGCATATTGTTATGATATAAGAATACCATTAGATGACAGCCATAGATCAGATTATGTTATATCCAGTGATAAGGTAAAATTTAGAATAGCTAGTGAAAATGTATTAAAATATACTATAGTAAAAAAGATTATAGAAAAACTAAAAGGTAAAAATATACTTATTATAGGCCAGTATTTAGATCAATTGGATGAAATGAAAAATAGAACCGGATATACAATAATTACTGGAAAAACACCTCAAAGCGAGAGAGATGTTATATATAAAAAATTTAAAACAGGTGAAATTACAACTCTTATAGTAAGTAAAGTTGCTAATTTAGCTGTGGATTTGCCTGATGCCAATGTTCTAATACAAATTTCCGGTACATTTGGTTCTAGACAAGAAGAAGCACAAAGACTTGGAAGAGTACTTCGCCCTAAAAAAGGTGAAAATAAAAGTTACTTCTTTTCTATAATTACAACTGATACCAAAGAAGAGGATTTTGCACATAAAAGACAATTATTCCTTACAGAACAAGGTTATCACTATGAACTTCTTGATAAAGATTCATTTGAGGAATTGGAATTCAATAATTAAAAAATTAGATTATATAGCCTTGTAAAACTACCCTATTGATATTCCATTTTCGCATTCTTCTTTTGTTGTTAATAGTACCACTTCTCCATTATCTTTAACTGCACCTAGTACTAAGCATTCAGAAAAAAAGTTAGCTATTTGCTTTTTTGGAAAATTAACAACAGCTATTATGCGTCTTCCTATTAAATCTTCTTTTTTATATAATTTAGTTATCTGAGCAGATGATACTTTAACTCCCAATGCTCCAAAATCAATTTTTAATTTATATGCAGGTCTTTTAGCTTTAGGAAAATCATCAGCTTCTATTATAGTACCTGTTCTGATATCAAGTGCCATAAAGTTATCAAAACTGCATTCTTCTTTTTTATCTTCTATTTCCATTATAAACTCCAAAACAAAACTATTTATAATATTTTATTTGTATATTAAAAAATTGTCAATTATATAAAAATATAAAGTTCTTTAGTTTAGTATTAAAATTTCGATATTAGTAACACTATTAAGGAATATTTTAAATTAAATAAAAAGGCAATATTTAATGAAAGGCAAACGTATAATAATAATAGGAGCTGGGCTATTGCAGGTTCCAGCCATACAAATCGCACAGGAAATGGAACTATATACAATAGTTTTTGATTATAATAAAGATGCTCCAGGTATGAAGATAGCAGATTATCCTATGATAATGTCAACTAGAGATGTTGATGGAAGTGTAAGGGCAGCAAGAGATTTGAGTCAAAAAATGGAAATACATGGGGTTATTACAGTAGGTACTGACGCTTCTACAACTGTTGCTGCTGTTGCAAATGCTTTGGGACTTCCAGGAAATAGATTTGAAGATGCTTATGCTGCATCCAATAAAATTAGAATGCGTGAAAGATTTAAGAAAAATAATGTCCCTCAACCAAATTTTTTTCCTGTATGGAATTATGAAGAAGCAATGGAAGCATACAAACACTTAAATACACCGGTTGTTGTTAAACCTGCTGATAATATGGGAGCCCGTGGTGTAATGAAAGTATCAAATGAAAATGATATATTAGCTGCTTTTAACAGAGCAAAAAGTGCATCACCTTCTGGAGAAGTTATAATAGAAGAATTTATGGATGGTCCGGAACTTTCTATTGATATGCTTATATATAATGATGAAATATATGTTACTGGAGTTGCTGATAGAATAATAGAATTTCCTCCATTTTTTATAGAAACAGGACATATTATGCCTTCTGCTTTAGAAAAAGAAAAACTAGATGACGCTATTAATGTAATGAAAGCAGGTATAAAAGCATTAAATCTAAAAATCGGGGCTGCTAAAGGTGATATAAAAGTAACAAAAAATGGTGCTATGGTTGGTGAAATTGCTGCTAGACTTTCAGGTGGATTTATGAGTGCCTATACCTACCCTCTTGCTACTGGTGTAAATTTAATAAAAAATGCCATAGAAATAGCTTTAGGAAATCCTCCAAGCGATTTAAAACCAAAATGGGATAAAGTATCAGTAGAAAAAGCATTTCTTCCAGGTACAGGAATAATAGAATCCATTGATGGTGTTGAAAATGCTAAAAAAATAGAAGGTATTAAAGAAGTATTTATTAAAACAAAATCTGGAGATATATTAGTTACACCTACAAACAATTTAGAAAAAGCAGGTAATATAATAGCTGTAGGAGATACAAGAGATGAAGCTATAGCAATAGCAAATAAAGCTATGAGCTGTGTACATTTCAAATTAACAGATGAAAAAAGTATTACTATAGATGAAATCAAAAAAGTCGCTAAAGAAAAACTATCATCTAATTCAAATGTTTCATATTTATTTGCAGAGGATACTGAAGATAAAACAGGACTTTCTGAATATAATTTCAGCCCTAGTGTAATTCATAAAGAACCAGAGGCAAATATAGAAACCAATCTATTTAATATGCATTTATCTCAGCCTACTATAATAGATACAATTCACAATTTAAAAGAAGCAATAAACGGCATTATGGATATAAAAGAATATTATGAAACAATTATAGATGTGGCCTCTAATTGTGAAGTACTTGCCATATTTAATGACTTTAATGACAATGAAATATTTGAACTATCATTAAAAACTATAAGTGGAAGAAAAAGAGGCATTATTATGATAGATGCCAATAATACCTTAGAAATAGTAACACAAAAATTACAATTAGCAGAAAAAAATGGTGCTTGCGCTGTTGGTATAGATTTTTCTTACTGCTATAATATAAATGAATTAAATAAGATACATTTTAAATCTGAAAAAGATTTAGCAAAAATAGTTAAGCAATTAGATATACCTTTAATCATAAAAGGGATATCTAGTAATAGAGATTTGGATAATATAAAATTATCTCATATAAATAATGTTTATCTTTCAAATAATAATAAGTATGCATTAAAAGGTATGGAAAAAGTTGCCGATACTGTTGATAAAGTGGATTTTAATTCAAATCAACACTTTAATATACTTGCAGAATCTCCTAGATATGGAGTTGATGTATTTAAATATTTAGTATTGGGAACAAATGCTGTTTGTGTTACTGAAGAAAGTTTTATTTCTATTATAGGAAAAGGAAGAAAGGGACTTGAATATTTATTATATTCAAATAGAGATAAATTAGAAAAGATGATAAAGCTATTTGGACAAACAGGCGATGTTAATTATATTAAATATTAATTAGCACAAAATTAGGTAACTATTATGGAAGCTAAACAAATAAACATGTCAAAATCATATATATACGGTTTCTTTGCCGCTATGATAAGTACATTGATATACAGTGCCGTTATTATACCTATTTACATACTGCTAATATCATCAAATCAGCAAAATTTCATGGTATATTTATTGTATGCTCTTGATGTATGGGTATGGATATGGATTGGTATATCTATATTATATGCATTTATAATAGTATTAATGCAGCCTACTAAAGCATATAGTTCATTAAGTAAAAGCATAGAAAATTTACTTTTCTTTATAGTTACTTCATTGATAATTATACTATCTCTTAGTTATGTACCAGAAATACAAAAACTTTTATATAAAAAAGATTATACATTTTACAGCAGTATATTAGCTATAGGATTATTTTTCATATCAATACAATTAGCATATAGTATAAAGAAATTAATTATATTTATGTATAAAACTATATTATATAATTTAGGATATAGTATAGAAGATGAAATATTAGATTCAGATAATGAAGATGAAAATGATGAAAACTACAGTACTATAAAAATTAGAAATGCAGAATATGAAATATTTTCTAATACTATAAAAAATGTTATAGCATTTTCACAAAGATATAAGCATGCTGTTGGAATAATAGCCTTTGGCATATCAAATAATAAATCTATAATAGAAGATTTTGGAGTTGATGGATATAACAAAATTAAAGATGAACTTATTAAGGCAATAAAGAAAAATGCTAGAATAGGTGAAAATCAATGCTTGGTTAATGAAAATGTTATATATTCAATAATATATGCTAATGAAGAGGAATCTTGGAAAGCTACAAAAAGATATTATAAAGCATTAAAAAATTATAACTTTGAATATAATGGCGAAAGTGTAGATATTAATATATCTATGGCCGTAAGCGGATTTGATTTTTCAAGTAATAAATCGAACAAGATGTCAGTTTATGTCATCAAGGAAAATTTAATGAAGAAAATTAAAGACGCTTTAAATGAATCAGAAGAAACTGGAAGTCCAGTTATATATTATGAATAATAAAAAGGGAAAAGAATCGTGGAAGCTTCATTAATTATAATATTAGTGCTAATAGTTTTATTGGGTTTCGCAACCAATTATGTTATAAAAAGTGGGTCATATCCTATAAAACTAAAAAAAATTGTTCAGGCTTATAATGATCAAAATTATGATGTAGCCATGAGAGAAATAAATAATTTAGACCCTAAGTATAAAAAAGATGCAAATATATTATGGATGAGTGCTAATATATATTATAAGCAGCAGCAGTATATACTGGCTATGGCAGCATTGCAGAATATGATAGATGGTGCATATTTTTCTAAAGAATTAACAGAATTAACTGTAAGAGAATTCCTAGCAAAAATATATGAACAAACAGGCAATACTAAAAAAGCAATAGATGAATATGATATGATTACAAAAATAAGAGATAATGATTATGATTCTCTATTTAAAGCAGGTAATGTTTGTTATCAATATGGAGAATGGGTACAAGCTCAAAAATATTTATCATTAGCTGTAGGACATAATGACAGTAACCCTCAGTTATTATATATGTTGGCATACTGTTTTTATAAAATCCGTTCATACCATGCTGCCCAGCAAAACATAGAAAAAGCTATAGCATTGGATTCTACAAATGCTCAGTATCACCTATTACTTGGTGAAATATTATCTTCAAGCAGAGACTTCCAAAATGCTATTAAAGAATTAGAAATTGCTTATGACAGTAATGAGATATCAGATAAAGATAGTATATCTTTAAATCTTGCTAATTCATATTATGAACTTGGAAATTATAGTAAGGCAAGAGAATATTATGGACAGGTATTAAATAAAGAAAATGTACCTAATGAAAAAGTAGTAGATGAAAGATATAGATATGCAGAAACTTTAGTTAAAAATAAACAATTTGAAGCTGCAGTAAAACAATGGGAAATAATAAAATCAATTAGAAATATATACTTAGACGTTGATCAGAAATTAAAAACATATAGTTCTATCATTGCTAATAATGCATTCAGAACTGCTTTGGAAATGGATATTATAGAATATTTGGAAAAGTATTTCTACAGAATATTAACATTAAATGGTTATGTAGTTACAGATCATACTAAGAAATCAGATACATTAGTATTTTTCGTTACTATAAAGAAATTTGGTTCTGAGGGACAATCATATAAGAGTACATTTGCTTTAGATACTTCCGGATATCCTATGAGACAGGAAACTGTAGATCAATTTATGGAATATGCAAGAGTATATAAGAGTGCTCACTCATTCCTAATAAGTATAGGTGACTTTGCACCTAACCTAAAAATTGATGATACAGTAATGATTATTGAACCAGAAAGATTTGAAGCTATTATTGAAGGTGTTATATCATTTAGTGATTAATGTAAGTAAGATTAGCTCATTTATTATACTCTATTAATAAAAAAGGTTATGATAATATTTTTATCATAACCTTTTTTAAGTTTAATTAAAATCTCTATTATTAATTTAAACCTAAAGAAACTATTACAAAGTTTTTAATGTTTGCAGTAGCACCTGCTTCTTTAGATATTTCATCTATCAAACTTTTAATAGATATTTTGTTATCAGTAAATAATTTTTGGTCTATAAGAACAGACTCAGAATACCAAGAACTCATTTTACCTTCAACTATTTTTTCTACCATATTTTCTGGTTTTCCAGCATCTCTAACTTGTTTTTCAAAGATTTCTTTTTGCTCTTTAACAGCATTTGCATCAACACCTTCTCTATTCAAAGCTAAAGGTTTTTCACTAGCAACATGCATAGCAATTTGATCAGCTATTTCTTGACATTTTCCTTTAGGCTTAACATCAAATTCAACTACAGCAACTAGTTTATTGTTAAAGTGAGCATAAGTACCGAAGAAACCGTCTGTTTTCATAACTTTTACATCTGCAAGAACAGTTTTTTCACCCCATTTCTGTATACCTTCATTTATCATGCCTTGAATAGTATCTCCGTTAGGACCTTTAGCATTTAAAAGTGCATCTACAGAAACATCAGAAAGCTCCATAGCTGTATTTGAAATTGCTTTAGCTAAATTTATGAATAATTCATTTTTAGCAACGAAATCTGTTTCACATTGAAGTTCTATACAAGCAACTTTAGTTTTATCATCATTAACACAAAAACCTATAGAACCCTCTTTAACTGTACGTTCATTTTTTTTAGCAGCAACAGCCGCACCTTTTTCTTTAAGAAGGCGAATTGCCTTATCCATATCACCATCAGTTTCTTGAAGAGCTTTTTTGCAGTCCATTATACCTACACCAGTACGCTCTCTAAGTTCCTTGATAGTATCCATACTAATATTTGCCATTAATTTTATCCTTTATATTAAAATATTTTATTTATAGTTTGCAAATTAATCATCATCTTCCTGAGAAACACCATACTGTTCAGCAATAGCCTCAGCAGCTTCTGTAGCACTATTATCATAAACTTCTTCAACTATCTCAGAAGAAGAATCTGTTTTAGCTAATGTTTCTTTACCTGCTTCATTTTGTCCTTCTATAACAGCAGAAGCAACAACACCTGCAAATAAGCTGATAGCTCTAATAGCATCATCGTTACCAGGTATAGGATGATCTATAACTTCAGGGTTACAGTTAGTATCAACAACAGCAACAACTGGTATTCCTAATTTTCTAGCTTCACTTACAGCAATGGCTTCCTGCATCGGATCTATTACAAAAAGCATATCTGGTAAATTTTCCATATCTTTAATACCAGCAAAGTTTTTCTCTAATCTTTCTTTTTCTTTAAGAAGAAGTATAACCTCTTTTTTAGGAAGTTTATCAAATGTACCATCAACCTCTTCTTTTTCTATTCTTTTAAGTCTTGCAATACTTTTTTTGATAGTAGCAAAATTTGTAAGCATACCTCCAAGCCAGCGATTATTAACATAGTACATATCGCATTTCTCAGCAGCTTCTTTGATGCTTTGTGATGCTTGTTTTTTAGTTCCAACGAAAAGAACATTTCCGCCGTTTCTAGCCATTTCTTTAACAGCATCATAAGCTTTTTTAACATAAGTTAAAGTTTTCATAAGGTCAATGATATAAATATCATTTCTCTCTTGGAAAATAAAAGGCTTCATTCTAGGATCCCATTTTCTAGTTGGGTGTCCGAAATGTACGCCTGCCTCTAAAAGGTCTTTCATAACTGGTAATGACATAATCATATCCTTTAAAATAAAAATAGAGTACCGACTACGGCACCCTATCCATAAATTCCAGACATTATTTTAAAACATTAATAGTATAAAAAATCATAATGCTTTGATTACTAATTTAAGTAACAACGTCTTTTCTATATTCAAAATTTATAATGAATAATTAAGAACGTTTTGCTATTATGGAAAAGTTTACCAATATAATCGGTGTATAATATACTATCATATAATAAAAAAAATGTCAATTATTTTTTATTAAAGTAAATTAGATTTTATATTTACCATAATAACTTTATAAAACTATAAAATAATTGTATATTACTCACCTGCTAATACAATTAACAATACAATACTGATTATTATTATAAATGTATTGATTAAAGCTAATATGAATAATATACGTTTAATATATAGAATTATTTTTTTATTTATACTATCATCTTTAATACTCTTTTGAACAATATGCAATATTGCGGACAATGAAAATAATATAATTATAAAAATAATAAAAAACATAAACTCATTATATTACAAGTACAATAAATATTCAATTATCTTGACATTAAGAATAATTTAAAAACATTTTACTATTATGGAAAAGTTCTCCAATACAGCCGTCATCATATATAAAAGTTAATAATGTTTTAAATAAATTTGTAAAAAATATAAATAGCATTATAATATTATAAATAAAAGTTAGAGGTATATAATAAATGGAAAAAAGAGAACTTACAGAAGAAGAAAGAAATGTCATTATTTTCAAAGGCACAGAATACCCTTTTATAGGTGAATACAATGATTTTTTTGAGGAAGGTATATATTGCTGCAAACAATGCGGGGCAGAATTATACCGCTCTGAAGACAAATTCAAATCTCATTGCGGATGGCCTAGTTTTGATGATGAAATAAAAGGTGCAGTAAGGCGCTCATTAGATGAAGACGGATACAGGATAGAAATTACATGCAATAACTGCGGCGGGCATTTGGGACATGTATTTCAAGGAGAACATCTTACAGAAAAAAATATAAGACATTGTGTAAACTCTATATCATTAATATTCAAACCTAAAAAATAAATTTTATTAGGAGATTATTATGGAAAATAAAGAAAACATTATAAAACTAATAAATGAACTTAGTATAAATAACTCTACCAGTGAAACATTAAATATAAATAATACGGTTTTTTATAAAAATAAAATGCTTTAATGATGGCATCTTATTTTGGTTTTGATGATATAGTTAAGAATTTAATAGGAAATAATAGAACATTAATATTATATAAATCAATTCTAAGCAAGTAAAGATTCTATTTTTCACTACTCATAAATATAATAAGTAAAAATATATATTATACAAAACAAAATATTTTTAATAAAATAAAAGGGCTTATATAAAAATATATAAGCCCTCTATATTCAGAAACTATAAATTATATATTTATTTTTCTTTACTATCTCTTTCTTTCTTAAAGTCCTGATAACCTTTAGATAAAACAGCAACTGTACCACTTAAAGCCAATACACCTATAATGTTAGGAATAACCATCATAGCGTTAAAACAGTCAGATAAAGACCATACTAAATCAACTTTTAAAGTAGAACCAATAAATATAAATATTATAGCAAGAATAGAATAAACTCTTACAGCTTTTTCACCAAATAAATATCTAATGTTCTGTTCACCGAAGAAATACCAAGCAATGATTGTAGAAAATGCAAAGAAGAATAAAGATATAGCTACAAACATAACACCTATGCTTCCAAATTTAGTTTTGAAAGATTCCTGTGCTAAACCTATACCTTTAAGTGTTTCAGGAATAGTAGCTTGAGTTACATTACTATTATATACTTGATCTAAAACTCCAGAAGTAAGCATTACTAAAGCAGTTAAAGTTACTACTAGGAATACAGCAAATACACCCATTATAGCAACAGCACCTTGTTCACATGGATGTTCAACGTCAGCTAAAGCGTGAGCGTGAGGAGTAGAACCCATACCAGCTTCGTTAGAGAATAAACCTCTTGCGATACCTAAACGTACAGCATTCATTACAGCAATACCTATAGTACCGCCTACTACAGCCTGAGGATCAAAAGCACCTACAAATATCATTCTGAAAGCCTCAGGTATTTTACCTATATTAAGAATTAAGAAAGCAAGAGCACCTAATATGTATAATACACCCATTATAGGAACTATTTTTTCTGTAGTCTTAGCTATTCTTCCTATACCTCCTAAGAATATGAATCCTGCAAGTACAGCAACTACTATACCGATTATCACTTTATTAACACCAAAAGCGTTATTGAAAGCAACACCTATAGAGTTTGACTGAACCATATTACCCATAAATCCTAAAGCAAGAATTATCAATATAGAAAATAATCCTGCTAAAAATTTACCAAAACTATTTTTAAATGCCTGTCTTATATAATATGAAGGACCACCTATCCATTTACCTTCTTTAGTTTTTTCTCTAAAATGAATAGCTAAACTAGCTTCAGCAAATATAGTAGCCATACCCAAAAATGAAGATACCCATAGCCAGAATACCGCACCAGGACCGCCTGCTAATAAAGCAGTAGCTGTACCTGTTAAGTTACCTGTACCAACCTGACCAGCTATAGAAGTAGCTAATGATTGGAAAGAACTGATTTTTCCTTCTTCTGTACCTGATTTTTTTGATGTTTTTGTGAAACTGCGTTTAGCACTATAAACAAACTCTCTTACTTGAACAAATTTTAATCTAAAAGTAAGAAATAGACCTGTACCTACTAATAATATAATTAGTAAAGGATCCCATAAAAACCCGGCAACCTTATTAACTATTACTAATAATTGATCATTAAATTGTTCAAATGTCATAACTTTTACCTCTTAATTCTTAGATTTTTTAATAAACAAAACTTCATTGAATGTCTAAAATAGACAAAAAAATGAATAGCCCAAACTTAAACCAATAACTAATTTCTAATAAAAATCAGAAATACCAATGAATAGTTATATTGGATAAGCTGCATGATAAAGTACAAGCATAATAAACTCCTATAATTTTAATATTTTTTAATGAAAATAAAAAAAATGGAAACACTAGATATTATTTTTAATAACTAATGTTCCCATAATTTGCAAAACTAGTAAAAGAGATTACTATAATTGTAATTAGTCTTTATGATGGATAATCTTAAACTAAGATATAAATCCGCCTTTTTTCAAAATAGATTCTGCATTTTCTTTATTCTTTTCACTCACTAATATGATAGGCCCAGTACAACCCATACCAGACTCAGCATATATACCATTTTCCATAACTAATTCTACAGCTGCATCTAAATCCATAACTTCTACACCAGGTATTTGAGCAGTTACAACTTCTTTTGCTACTGTAGGTTTAGCCTTCTCTCCACTGCCAGCAGCAGCGGCTTTAGGTTTTAAACTATCTAATATAGCATCAAAACCATATTTTTTCACTTCTTGTTCCTCTTTATTCATAACGTCTATTAAGTTACCACTAATACATTGATATGCATATTCAATAGCACCAGCAATAACATTAGAACCAGAAGCTCTAGAAATAATGAATATAGGAGTCTTAAATCCAAAACCTATTCCAGGACCATAACCATAACCTATAGCTTCATAGCTTCCGCCACTATTAAATGAAGAGAACATTTTTATAAGAATGTTTCCAGTAAGAGAATCACAAACTACAACATCAACAGCACCAGTAATAAGGTCATTACCTCTTAATACTGCTCCTCCGTCAGCACGGTTAGAAGCACCAAATTTGATGTTATAGCCGTTAGATGCTAATTCTTTTAAAGCTCTTTCTACAGTTCTAGCAGAATCTATATTTAATATACCAACAGTTGGTTCTTTAATACCGCATGCTTTAGCAGTAATAATACCATATATTGCATTTTTAAACATAGCCTGATCTCTTACAGTAGCTGAAGTACCTGTAGTTGTAGCAATAAAAGCCTCTTTACCATTAGCCTGAGAAATAACTCTTCCAACAGTAGATACTCCTATAGGGAAAGGATAATGCATAGTAACACAAGCATCTAATTCCCCTTTAGCAAGCATTTCTTCCATTATCTTATGAGCTTTTTCATCACAATCAGTTTCTATTGTTTGTAAACCAGTAGAATTTTTCTCACCGATTAAAACAACCTCAACATTTTTGTTTCTGCTCATAGCTATAACGCCGCCAAGAGATACTGCCTCTGCACCATGCTCAGAACCTCTGTTTGTAATACCAACTCTTACTTTTTTACCAAACTGGCCAGTTTCTAAAGCATTAGCTAATGAGAGAAAAGTCTCTCCTATCATAGATTTTATAGCTGAATTAGAAGCATCACTCATCTAATACCCCCTTACTCACCTAACATAGATTTAGCGAAATCTCTCATAGCATTAGCAATAAGTTTGTTAACTTCTTCTTTTGAAACGCCTTCGCTTGAACTCTTATCTCCGCTATTTTTTTCTATAATAACTGATATACCATCAAAAAGGTTAGTCATTCTTCCCAAGAATAATGAACCTTTACCTACTAACATTATACGATTTATTTTACCAGACATAATATCATCTATAGCAAAACCTAAATAAGGTACTCCAGATGGAATATGACCTTGAGTAGGAGCCCAACCAGACATACCATGTTTTTCAACAAATTCAGCTAATTGACTTCTATCTATATCACCTTTTTTAACACCTATAGCAGCTATCATTTTGTAGTTAGCTTCTGGAACATCACCAGCACCAGCAGGTTTAGTTACATCAGGATTTTGCATTTCTACTGTATATTTATCTATATCAGTAACTTTTAAATTAGCTTTTTCTAAAGGATTAACAATTAATGAAGTCATAACAGCCTGAGGAGCAGAACCTGTAGCAACAGTGTGAGTACCAAGTGCATCAGTTCTTATAACAGGATGTTCTCCGTCATTTTCACTAATTAATACAGCAAAAGCACCTAAAATATCTTCAATAATAGGAAGTTTTTTACCTACATGGCTTTTACCATTCATACCTAATTTTGCAGTAGCACCTCCTGCAACTATTACAACGTTTTTATAAGATCCAGCTTTTACTAATGAAGCAGCTGTTACCAAAGCATGTGAAGGAGCAGCACAGAATCCTCTAACATCAAATCCTGTAGCATTAGGTATTCCAGCTATTTCTGCAATACTTTTAGCGAAGTTACCGCCGCCTCTTTGGTTCATATCACCGCAAGCCTCTTCAGAACATTCTATAACTAGATCTACACATTTAGGATCTACATTTTTCTTTCTAATGAGTTCTTTTAATGCCATAACACCAGAAGCTTTAACTGCTAAATTTTCAAACATAACATGTGCACTTAAATTGATATCAACATCATGTGCTCTTTTTATACATCCAATAACTTTATCATTAAAATATAAAGGTTCAGCATGTTCTTCTTTAATTAATTTTTCGATATCAGCTATTTTAGTTTCACATTTAACATTTTCTAAATCTTTTTTTAATTCATCTTCACTTTTAAATTTAGATTCTCTTGCAACGTAATTGTCTTTCATTTTCTTTTCAAATTCAGCTTCTAAATATACTAATTCAAAAACGTCGCATATTTTCATCATAAATATAAATTCATCTTCTGGGAAAATTTCACCAAATTTACCGTTTCTGTCACCTTTGCAAGGAACACCTATCCAACTTCCGCCAGCTTTTTTTACCTCTTCAGAGCATTGAGAAGCTAATTTTTTTAATTCCTCAGGATGCATATTACCTATATAAGTTTGGTTAGGAGCATAATTTACAACATCTTCAAAAGGTCTTAAGTAGTTTTTTATCTCCTTTAAATATTCAGAATTAGGATTAACTTCCTTTTCAACTGTTTGTGTAGTACCATTGTGTATAACCATATCAGGTGCATGCACTATGGCATAAGCAGCAGCTTTTAATACAGCATAACTCATTTTTACATCTCCATTTTTTATTTTTTTATAAAAATAAGGGGATATACAAGTATAATTAAATATTTGTACTCCCCCTTAATTTTTACAAATATTTATATATTATTATATATAAATATTTTTATTTTTCAATATAATTATTATTTTTCAAATACTGTTTGTGAATCTACAGGAGTTGTTAAAGCTTTTAATGCTCTCTCAACTAATTCACGTCTAAGTTTTTTCTCATCCTCTTTAGACATATTTGGATTACCTAATGGGTGAGGTATTGCAACTGCTGGAACTATTCTGTTAGCACCAACTGTTAAAGATATAGGAACAATAGTACAAATATGAACTACAGGTATTCCAGTAGCTTCTATTGCTTTAACCATCGTTGCACCGCAACGAGTACAAGTTCCTCAGGTTGATGTTAATATAACAGCCTGAACACCATCTTTAACTAAAGTTTGAGCAAATTCAGTAGCAAATGCTTTAGAATTTTTAACTGATGTACCGTTACCAACTGTAGTATAGTAATAAGGATAAAGTTCTCCTATCTTACCTTCTTTTTGTATTTCTTTCAATACATCAACTGGTAATACTCTGTTAGGATCTTGGTTAGCATAAGTTGGGTCATAACCACCATGTGCTGTCTCAGCCATATCATTTATAGAATATCTTCCGAATTTAGAAGCAGAAGAAGATTCAATATGGTCTGGGTTACCAGCTGGTACTATACCACCACTTGTAACTAATGCTATTTTAGCTTTGCTTAAATCTTTAATAGCTTCACCAGGAGTTACTCTGTCAAAGTCTGGCATTGGATATTCTGTAGTAAATGCTTCGCCTTTAAGTTTGCTAACAAGCATATCAACAGCTCTTTCAGCACCAACTTTATCTCTAAATAATGGAACACGTACGCCTCTAGGCATATAACCTTCAGCTTCTGGAGCACCAATTTCTTCTTTTTTAAGAAGTTTAGAAGCTAATTTAGCTATAACTGGTAAAGCGTCTCTCATACCAGCAGCAGAATCTTTAGTAGAAACGATATAAACATCTTTCTTAAACATATCTGCACCTGGGTTTTCAATGTACATACCAGTAACAGCTGGGATTTTTAATTCATCTTGAACCATTTTAGCAACTGTACCGCAAGCTGTACCATAACGTCCAGCATTGAAAGCAGGACCTGCTATAACCAAATTTGGACTATAGCTTTTAATCATATCTAAAACTTCTTTTTTAGCTTTTTCCAAATTTTCATTGAAGTAAGAGTCACCGCAGATAACTGTAGCAACTACTTCAGCATCAATACCTAATTTCTTTAATTCGCCTTGTAATCCAGCACCTGGACCTACAACTCCATCTCTTTTTTCTGGAGCTATATCAGCTTTCTCTTCTCCACCAATATTAGCGAAGAACTGATTTATATAATGAACTATTTTATATTGTGGCATTTAAGCCTCCTAATTTTTTAATTTAGGCAACCCCAAATCGAGGCTGCCGGATTTTTTAAAAACCAAACTGGTTTTAACTACAATGGATTTTATTTTTTAGAGAATTTATTTTTTATCAAATTTTAAAAGTTTATATAGTTTGTATTACTTATATTTGCAGTTTTCATCACGCATTTTTTTGATTTCTGCGATGATTTCATCTACATTTAATGTCATTTCAGCCATACCAACCTGTTCATCATAAACACCAGCATCAACTGCTTCTTTGAATTCAGGTTCTACAGCGTGATAAGCAGCTAAGCCTAATGCAACTCCAGACAAAGCTCCAGCATAAGTAGGGTCTCCTATCATTACTGTTTCAGCTGCTAAGCCAGTAGCTTCTGCTTCTGCTGCTCCAAATAATACTACTATATTTTCTCCTCCAAATTTTTCAACAAATTCTTTAATTCTCTTTTGGTTCTCTAAATCCATCGCTCCTGCGGCTGTTCAAACAAAACACTCCGTAGCAGCAAACAAAACTTCTGCGTCTTTTACTGTTTCAACGCATGCTTTGATAGCTTCTCCAGGAATGCCGTCTCTATCGCCAATGATAATTACTTTTTTACCATTTAAAATACTCATGGCTTTCCTCCTAAAATTTTGTTTATATTTTAAAAATTCAGTATAACAAAACTAAATTATAGTCCTGTAGCACTAAATTTGTTAAAACCTAATTCGTTTGTAGCACCAGTAATAACTTGTATTTCTGCTTCAATAGAACCATCTGGTTTTAATGATCCGTCAAATCCGCCAGCAATTTTATCTGTGTAATCTAACATACCTATTATTTTATCCATTTTTGGTAAATTAATGATAACGTTAGCATTACCGCCTGATACAACAGCATTAGCAGATACATCAGCATCAGCTAAAGATTGTGAAGAACCATCTCTACCTGCATACTCATCTGTTACAAGACAAGTTTTGATACCTAAAGCTTCAATTTTCTTACAGTTCATTATCAAGTCTGTATCTGGGTTACCGAATCCTTCTTCAGATACTATTACACCATCTAAACCAAAGTATTTAGCTAATTTAGATGACCAGTCTGAAGAACGCATTTTATCTGCTAAGAATACGTTTTCATTTGTAATTATTACACCCATAAAGTTATAGTCTTTACCATGTCTTTCATATAAAGCTTTAATTATAGGGTTATTTAAGTGGTGATAAGTTGTGTTTTTATCACAAGCTGATACACAGTTACCACTTACTATAGCACCATCCATAACTTCTGTTGGATAAACAAATGTTGGAACTATTTTTTTAGCATCAACACCATAAACATAAGTATCATGTAACAAACCTTGAGTCTGAAGCATATATACATAACCTACTTTTGGTAAGTTAGGATACATTGCTGCTTGTTCAAATATAGGTTTAGTTTCATAAGTATAAGTTTTTTCAGGTTTTAAGTCTTTAGCTAATTTACCTAAATAATCAGCTACTCTTAAACCAGCACCTCTTACTGCTGCTTCATAATCATGTCTTTCTATAGGCTCAACAGGCTCTATAACTAAACATAAATTATTAAGCTTTGAGAATGGAGTATAATCAGCACCAGGACCTGTCATATCGATGATACCTTCTTGGAATCCAACGATTTTACCGCAAGTAACAACAGCTGCACCTTTTAATACATTAGTTTTACCTTCGCCAACTGTATCTACTTTTGCGATCATTCCTGGAAATATTCCGCCTCTGCCTTCAACTTTTACTCTTGGTTCAATTACGTCTTTTACAGGTGTAATACGTACTGATTCACCAGGACGAGCTACTTCAACTTTTACGCTTTTCAACTTATCGTCTTCAAGCACTATTTTTGTAACCTCTTCCTCATTTACGTAAAGCACGCCATTCTCGACTTTTGAAATTTTGTCAAGCTTTATATCTTTAATATAAATCTCGCCTACTTCTAACTTCATATAGTCTCCTTTTTTTAAAGTTTTTTATAAATAATATATTAATTATAAACAAACAAAAAAAGAGTGACAAATATATTATGCAATATATTTATCACTCTTATTTACCACAACTAACCCAGAAGAAAGTAAAGATTTAACTGTTAAACAATTTAATATATGCATATTATAAAACCCTATTTTATTAAATATATTATTAACAAAAAGATTACTAATTGCACCGCAATATAAATTGTTTACTCAAATATTAAATCTCATCACTTTTCTTCCTTAAATATTTATTTTAAATATAACATTATTTTTAAATAATGCAACTTTTTTATTTTTTAATCAGCAAATTTTTCTTCAATATATTTATTAGCAGAGATAGCTGCTATAGCACCATCAGCTGTAGCTGTAATAACTTGTCTCAACATTTTTGGTCTTAAATCTCCGCAAGCAAATACACCTTCAACATTTGTTTTCATTTCTTCATCTGTAATAATATATCCATCTTGCATGTTTACTTTACCTTCAAACAATTTTGTCAAAGGAACATAACCTACAAAAATGAATACACCAAATGTTCCATCATTTTCATCTGCTTTATATTCATATTGTTCGCCTGTTTCATTATTTAAGAATATAGCAGATTCAACTATACCATCACCTTTAACTTCTAAAAGCTCTGTTCTAAATTTAATTTCTACTTTAGGATTAGATTTAGCTTTCTCTTCTATAGAGTTAGCACAACGTACATAATCTTTTCTTACTATCAATGTTACTTTTCTAGCAAATTTAGATAAATACATTGCTTCTTCAACTGCAGTATCACCACCGCCTACACAGAACACTTCTAAGCCTTCAAAGAAGTTAGCATCACATGTAGCACAATAAGAAATACCTTTACCAGTATATTCTACCTCACCTTTACATCCTAATTTTCTAGGCTGAGCACCTGTTGCTATTATAACAACTTTAGACTCATAAGTAGCACCGTCAGCAAGTTTTACTTCTTTTATCTTGCCATCTAATTTAACATCTACTACTTCTTTATGTTCTATTTCGGCACCAAATTTTTTAGCCTGTTCTATCATTTTATTTATAAGGTTTTTAGGATGCTGCCCTTCTTCTGTTCCTTCAAAGAAACCAGGATAGTTAGCTATCTCATCAGTTATACTAATTTGTCCGCCGAAACTGCCTTTTTCAAAAAGAACAGTTTTTAATCTAGCTCTAGCAGAATATATGGCAGCAGCTAAACCTGAAGGACCACCGCCTATTATAATACAGTCATATAAATTACCCATAAAATCTCCCTTCTATTATTCAATTTTATAATAAACTTTCTATAGCTCCAACTACAAGTTTAAAATCTATTAACTTAAAGTCTTCATCTATAGTTTCCGTTAATTTCCTTCTAGGCTTATCTAAAAAGTTTTTTGTTAAAGCTATAGAACTCTCTATCATTTCTAAAGATTCTATATCAACAACATCATTATTATAAGCAAGAACTATACTTTTATATGGAGTTTCATAAGGCTTTATACTGCTTACTATAGGATGAGTCAAAAGCTTATAACACAAATGAACATGATCCCTAGCCTTATAAAGTATATCCATAAAATCCGAATCAGAAAAATACATTATCTCTACATTCTTACTATTTACTTCTTCAGCAATTTTTGGATTGTTAGTTATTAATATAGTTTTTTTACTGCTCATATTATATGTACATGTTATATTATTTTAAATATTTGTCAAGTTATTATTACAACAATATTCTACTTTATTAAAAAAATATTTATATAAAATAAATAATTACTATTTATAATATTTCACTCTAAAACTATTTAATTTAAAATAAAATCAATATTATGTATAATAAGTGTATTATTTTTAGAAACATTATTTATATATATAATATTTTATTTCACAGAAATATGTATATACCATTATATTTTTTTATATTTCTAAAATAATAATATATAATTACATAAAATCATAATTTCATTCATATAAAAACATATTTTTAAACTTTATACATTTTAAGCATTTTATAATAATTAAAAATATATACAATTATAAATTACTGCTTGATACAAATACAAGTCTTTTAAAAATATTTAATGCAAAATCATGATGCGCATGCATCATTTCAGGATGAAACTGCACACCAAGCACAAAATTACCATTTTCCATATATTCTATACTTTCAATTATATCATCTTCAGAATAGCCTGTAGCTTTTAAATTAGTTCCTAAATCTTTTATAGCTAAATGATGATATGAATTTACTCTTATTTTCTCTCCTAATATATCTCTTATTACACTGCCTTCCTTAGTTATAAAAGTATGAGTTGTCTCATAAGGTTTAGCACTTTGATTATGTTTTATATAACAATTCTCTATAAGTGACAAATCCTGATATAAAGTACCTCCAAAATATACATTTAAAATTTGTAGCCCCCTACATATTCCAAGTATAGGTTTTTTCATCTCCAAAGCAAATTTTATAATCTTTAACTCATACTCATCTCTTCTAGGGAAAATTCTTTCTAATTTATAATGAATTTCTTCATTCCAATAGAAAGGATCAATATCATATCCTCCTGACAGTATAACACCATCTACACGAGATACTTGAACCTTTATATCCTCTTCATCATCTACAATCGGCATAATATATGGAATTCCTCCAGCTCTTGTTACAGAAAGCACATAATCATCATTAACATAAGCTCTTTCATAACCGCAAAACTCATCATCGCTTTTAATACTTAATAAACTTCCGCTTATTCCTATTATAGGTTTCATATAAACTCCAACTTTTTTATATTATTTTTTAATGAAAATTGATTTAATTTTAGATAAAGTTTTTAACATCTTTACTTTTTTATTATTATGAACCTTATCAAAATAATATAAAGCATCTTTATAAAATGATTGTTTATAGTAAGCAAACCCAATATTAAAATAGACATCCTCATTTGCATTTCCTAACTCTATAGATTTTAGTAAATCTTCTGCTGCCTCTTTATACAATTTTAATTTTAACTTTGCTTCTCCTCTTTTCTGATAAGAAAAAGAACATTTTGGATCTAATTCTATGCTTTTATTAAGATCTTTTATAGCCTCTTCATAAAATTCTAATTTAATTTTTGATACAGCTCTATTATAATAGGCTTTAGGATAGTAGGGAGACAATTTCAATGCTTTATTAAAATATTCTAAAGACTCTTCATACATTCCTAAATCCTGCTTAACTATCCCTATATTATTATAAGCATATACATAATTATTATCCATTTTTATAGCTTTATTGAAATATTCAAGAGCCTCATCATATATTTTTAGATTATACTTTGATAACCCTATATTATAATAAGCTTTAAAATAGTTTTTATCCAATTCCAATGCTTTATTAAAATATTCTATAGCCTCTTCATACATACCCAAATCATTTTTTATCAATCCTATATTATTATATGTATGAGCATTCGGCGATATTTCTATGGTTTTATTATAATATCTAATAGCTTCTTCATAATTACCCAAATTATAATTGGAAAGCCCTATATTATTATAAGCCTGAATACAATTAGAATCTATTTCTATAGCTTTATTATAGTATTTTATAGCCTCTTTATACTCTCCAAGATTGTGTTTAACCAATCCTATATTATTATAAGCATGAACATAATTAGGATCCATACTTATAACCATTTCAAAATCTTTTATTGCATCTTCATACATTCCTATACTACTTTTAGATAATCCTCTATTGTTATAAAGCTCAATAATATCTCCATAATAAAAAATTAACTTATCAAAATATTCTATGGCTTTATTATAATCTTGTTTATTAAATGCCTCATCAGCTAATTTTAATAAATACTCAAGATTATTCATAAATAAACTCCTAAAACAAATAATACAGAATATATATACCTACAATTTCAGCTTATTTATAAAAATAAATAAAAAAGATTTACATATAAAATGAGTAAAAATATTTATCTATCGTAAAATTATATAGCAGCTTTTATATTTTTCAACTATTTTATCCTATTATACTCTATAATGTTCACATTTATATCATTATATGTGAAGTTACTTAATTGATTGGAATTAAATAATTTTTTATCAATATCTGGGAAAAATCTATCACAGTTATAATCTTTATTTATATGAGTAAGATATACTTTATCAGCATAATCTAAAGCCTTTCTGTATATAGATTCTCCCCCTATTATAAATATTTGATTATTCTTATCCAATAATAATTTAGAAATAGTATTCTCAAAAGATTTTTCATAAATTAAATTATCATACTGTTTTATAAGTTCTTCATTAAAACTAGATGATATAATAATATTTTTTCTTTTAGGAAGAGGTTTGCATCCCAAAGATTCAAAAGTCACACGTCCCATAACAACAGGATATCCCATAGTTGTGTTTCTGAAAAACTGCATATCTTCTTTAATATGTCCCCAAGGCATAATGCCATTCAATCCTATTCCATTTTTAGAATCAACTGCCGCAATTAGTGATACTATCAAACTGCAACCTCCGCTTTTATAGTAGGATGATATTTATAACCCTCTAATCTAAAATCTTCATAAATATGACTGAATATATTAGGACGTTCCTCTATAAATAATTCTGTTGTCTGTTCATAAGGTTCTCTTGAAAGCTGAGTATTAACTTGTTCTATATGATTATTATAAATATGAGCATCCCCAAAAGTCATTATCAACTCTGAAGCATAAAGTCCGCTATGCATAGCTAAAAGTCTTGTAAGTATAGCATAAGAACTTATATTAAAAGGCACACCTAAAAATAAATCCGCAGAACGCTGGTATAAATGTGTAATTATTCCACCTTTACTATTAACTGAAAACTGACACATCATATGGCATGGAGGTAAATGCATTTTATCAATCTCCCCTACATTCCAAGCATTCAAAATATTCCTTCTGCTTGTAGGATTATTTCTTAATGTGTTTACTATATTGGATATTTGATCTATTTTATTGCCTTCTTTAGTTTCCCAAGCTCTCCATTGTTTGCCGTATACCGGTCCAAGTTCACCCATATCATCAGCCCATTCATCCCATATATGAACATTATTTTCTAATAAGAATTTAATATTTGTTGATCCTTGCAAAAACCATAATAATTCTATAATAACACCTTTCATAAAAACTCTTTTAGTTGTTATAATAGGTATTTTATTTCCTTCAAATTTAAATCTTAACTGAGGTCCGAATATTCTTCTTGTTCCTACCCCTGTTCTATCTAAAGTTTCCTCGCCTTCTTCCAATACTTTTTTCAATAATTCTAAATAGTTTTTCATAGATTTTATACCTCAATATTGGTTAATTAATAAAGAAACATTATATATGTTTAAAATATTTTATCAATAGAAACATTCTCTCTAAATTAAAATAAAAATTAACTGACATACTATAATTATAATAATATACTCTTTAAAAAAAGAAAAAAGAAATATGATTTTTAGAATATTTACTATTATTTAAAATCATCCAATATTCAAATTAAAATTTATGAAACTAATACTTATCATTTGACTAACATTAATATAATCTTCACTTTCTTTTAATTCTGAAACTATATTCTTTGCTATGCAATAAAATATTCTTTTAATAAAGTTATCATTTCCTACTAACTCTATCTCAATAATGATTTTTTTACCGTCTTTAGTCTTTGCTTTCACACCCAGAATTGATTCTTTTAAATTTTAATTTTCTGCTAAATTATAAGGGTTAATAATTTCTAAATTGCTTACAGACTCAAAACCTGCATTATTTAAAACAGCATTAACAATATTTTCTAATATATCCTCATTGCCTTCTGTACCGATTAGATAGCGTACAAATAAGTCATTGAGTCTATTAATTTCTTTCATAATTCAATTATACTAAAAACATTATAATTTGTCAAAGTCTATAATTTTTAATGTATATAATTAAAATTATTAATTTTGTTTTATATTGCTGTTTGATACAATTCTTATTATTTCAAGTGTCGTTTCCAAACTCTTATGAAATGAAGGTATAGGCAAAAACTCATATATAGAATGGAAATTATGAGCCCCTGTAAAATAATTAGGAGTTAAAAGACCTTTTACTGATAAAGCAGAACCATCCGTACCACCTCTCATAGATATAGTTTTCGGTTCTATATTAATATTTCTCATAGCCTCGTATATAACATCTATGGCAAATCTCTCATCTTTAATAGAATCTGCAATATTTCCGTAAACATCTTCAATAGTTAATTCTATCTTTGCTCTAGGCTCCAATTTTTTGTACTTCTCAACAACTTCTACTATTTTATGCTTTTTCTCTTCATAAAGTTTTTTATTATGATCTCTTATATTTAGTTTTAAATATGCATTTCTTTGATTTCCTCCAATACCCTGAACCCATATATAGCCTTCTTTTTTCTCAGTATTTTCCGGAGTTTCTTTTCTGTCAAATTCATTAGCCATATCTTTGCTATTAGTATAGGATTTACTAATACTCCCTTGGCACTCATAGGATGAGCTGTTACCCCTTCTATATCTATGGATGCACTTCCTGCATTAAATGTCTCATACACAATTTCACCTATTTCGCATGAATCTATTGTATAGGCAAAATCTGGTTTAAATACAGTCAAATCTAATGCTTTAGAACCAAGCAGTCCTATTTCTTCATCCGGTACAAAAGCTATGTATATATTTCCATGCTCAATATTATTATCTATTATATATTTTAAAGTTGACATAATAGTAGCTATTGCAGCCTTATTATCTGCACCTAATACACTTGTTCCGTCAGAAAATATAATATCATTGTTCATATAATTATTAATTTCAGGATGATCTGATACTTTAAATATTATATTTTTTTCTTTATTCAAACATAAATCTTCACCTTTAAATTTAAGTATTTGTGGATGAACATCTCCTGTAAGTCCTATATCTACAGTGTCAAGATGTGATACAAAGCCGATAGAATATGTATTATCTTTATTTTTAGGAAGGAGTGCTGTAACTATCGCATTTTCATTTACAATTACATCCTTTAATCCAAAAGATTTTAAATCTTCAGCAAGAACTTTAGCAAGATTCATTTGCCCTTCAGAACTTGGAAGCGTTTTTGCTCCTGCTATACTTTGGCTTGGTATTGAAACATATTTAAAAAAACTATCTATTTGAAATTTCTTGATATCATCGTTTAACATACTAACCTCTTTCACAATACAATTAGAATATACAGATAAATGTATAATATATAATAATAAAAAATAATCATCAATAGAAAATTTTTATTTTATGATTTTTATTACGATATTATAATAAATACATTTTGAGGTATAATATGTATAAACTATATCTAATTATAATATTACTTTTTACTATAACTTCATGCCAAGAAAACAAAAATATAAGTGTAGAAAAACCTACTGTAGATACAAGATTTGTAGGTACATGGGTATTTAAAAATGATAATAATGTATATGAACGATATACTTTCTTCAATAATAATAAAATAGAATACAGTAATAATTATAATTACAATAACTCAGAAAGTAATAAAATATTAACCTACGAATGGAAAAAAGAAGGTCAAAACTATTATTATAGACTATGGAATAATAAATTAGACAGTTGGTCAGCTTTCCCAATAAAATATATTAATACAAATATGATAAAAATATATTCAGATTTCTTTAAAAAATCATATATTTAATATATAATATTAAATATTTTTTATTTGGATTTATTAAAAAGTGGATTTATTAGTTCTTATATTTTTTATAATAATCATTATTATATTTATATTAATGTTTGGAATATTATTCTTTGTTTCAGGAATTAGTAAAGTTGTAGATTTAATATCAATGGTAGTATTTAGAAATCATGAGGATTGTCCGTTTTGTAATTGCAGAAATTCTATGAGAATTATAAAAACATCAACAGGATATAAAAAAGTATGTAACAAATGTAAATTTTCCGTAGAAATAGAAGATAATAAAAATAAAATAGATAAAGATGATAAAAAAGAATAATATATTTGCGAGAGGAGGGAGTCGAACCCTCATGCCTAGGGCGCTAGATCCTAAGTCTAGTGCGTCTGCCAATTTCGCCACCCTCGCTTTTGTCTATATATTATACATTATATAAATTTTTTTTGCAAGAAGTGTTTTATGACTAAAATCCAAAAAGTTAAAAAATTTTTCAATAAATTAAAAGTATTCTTTACAGAAGACATATATAACCTAGATCAAAACTCATTCAAACCTGTACAAAGATTCCTTATAGATACATACAGGATTATAGTATTTGCTGTAACTGACTTTTTTAAAGATGACTGTACCATAAGAGCAGCATCTTTAACATATCTTGTAACATTGTCTTTTATACCCGCATTAATAGTAGGTCTTTTCATATTGAGAATATTTAATATATACCAGAATATATTTGTAGTTATATTTGAATGGATGGAAAAAAATGCTCCATTTTATGAACCAATGGTTAGGCAGATACTTAATATAGCGGATAATACAGATTTAGCCAGCTTTGGAATTATAGGAGTAATATCAACTATAATAAGTACAGCATTAATATTGCATAATATACAAAATTGTTTAATTAAAATATGGCGTGTAAAAATAAAAACTTCTATACCAAGAGTAGCAGCAAATTATATAGCATTACTCTTTTTAATACCTATATTAATAGGTATATCTTTTACTTTAATAACATATACATCTATAAGCTTGCATAATCTCCCTACCCTAATACGCATATTATTATCATGGGTAACACCTATAATAGCAATGTCTATATTAATTTTATTTTCTTATGTATTGGTGCCTCAAACAAAAGTAAATTGGTCTAATGCAGCTATATCATCTATTTTAGTAGCTGTAACAATAATTTCTTTGTTCAGTGTATATTTTAAGCTCAATATAAATGTAAAAAATTATAAACAGATATTTGATAGTGATAAATATAAAATAGAATATATTGTAAAAGAAATAAGCAGTTATAATAGTGATGCAGAAATGGAAAGCATGGAAAACAATATAGAAACTAATGAATCTTTAACTAATGAAAATATAATTAACAATACTATGAATAAAGAAATAAATCTAAAAAATGTATCTAATATTAAATTAGAAAGAATAAATTATATTATAAAAGAAAATATAGGTACTGGTTTAGGAGCAGCAACATATAAAAAAGAAGCTGTTTCAACTAATATTCTTAATTTTACCAATTTCTCACCAAATATAGAAGAGCAATTATTAAAATATAGTTTCAAGATAAATGATGTAGTAGTAATAAGTAGTGAAAATAATATGCTCACTAGTATAGCACCTGCCGAATTATCATCAGCAAGTTCATTTGCTCAAATACCTGTATTACTATTGTTATTATATATAGTATGGATAATTATACTATTTGGTGCCGAACTTACATATTCAATACAATACTTCAGATCTTATGGTGTAGATAAAAACAGTATAAAATTATCTTTTGCAGAAAAAGAAGTTATAGCATTGGAATTTATGCATATAATAACTTATAGATTTATAAACAGAAAAAAAGCAATAACCATGTACGAATTAGCCAAAGAATTAAAAACTGCCCCTACTATAATAAACGAAATATCAGAACCATTAGAAAAATCTATGTATGTTATAAAAGTAGTTAATGGCTCAAACATATCATATTCATTAGGATGTCAGCCGGAATCAATAACTATAGGAGATATTATACATGCATTAAAAATGGACGGCGGATTTAGGAATAAAAATTTAAATTCAAATGATAAATATAAAAACATAATATATCAAAATAAAGCTATATCAAATAAAGATTATAACACGAATTTATTGAATTTGGTACATTATAAGTATAATAAGAACTAATATTTGACTTATTCTATATATAATATATAATTATTATATAATTTCTACATTGAGGTCACCATGAAAGCCATATTTAAACATATGAACAATCTAATATTTAAATTTTTATTCCCATTTTCAGCATTTTTGTTAGTAGTATATATAGGATTGATTGTAATATATGAACCTGTATATAAAAAAGTATTTATTAATGAAAAAATAAATTTAATTAATAATATTAAAACAGATATATATAATTGGCTTTTATATTTTGATTCTAAAATAGAAATTATAAGATCATACAATACCAGTCCAATATCAAAAGAAGATATGTTAAACGCTTTTGGTGAAATATTAAAAGATAAAGGTATGGTAGATTTATATTTTGCCAATGATATACCATATAAAGATGGAGGCTCTTTTATTAACCTTTTGGAAGCTAGTCTTCCTCCAGATTACGACCAAACTACCAGAGAATGGTATCAGGGTGCTTTAAAAACAACTAATTTTTATATTTGTGCTCCTTATATTGCAGCTACTACAGGTGAAGTTGTGGTTACTTTTGCTAAAGCAGTTTATACAAATAATGCTTTAAAAGGTATTATTGGAATGGATATATCATTAAAAAATTTGGATGTTATAGCAGATAAATATTCTTCAAAATATGATGTAACAATGAATGTAATTACAGATAAAGGGGTATATCTAAACCATAAAGACCCTCAATATTTACTAAGTAAAAAAAATACTTTAGTTTCTAATCCTTTATTTTCAAAACATATGAATGACTTATTGAATAATAATCTTTTTTATAATTTGGGTAAAAAAGATTGGATAATGAGTACGCATATACCGTATGTTACTTGGATATGTACTGTTTCAGGAAATACTTCTCAATTAAATAAATCTATAATGTCATTTAGATTAATGTCATTAGTTGTTATTTTACTTTTAATTTTATTAGAAACTGTACTTGTAATTCTAATAGCTAAGCCTATTTCAAACAGTTTAAATATAGTATCAGATAATATTAGTCAAATGTCTAATGGAAATTTCCACATTCAATTTAATGAAAAATATACCAATAAAAAAGATGAAATGGGAAAAGTAGTAAATTCAATAAATAGAATGCAAGTTAATATATCAGAAGTAATATTTAATATAAAATCAGAAATTAATGTTATTAATAATGATGCTATTACAATATCAAATGGAAGTTCAAACTTATCTGACAGAACTGCATCTCAGGCAGCTTCATTGGAAGAATTGGCAAGTTCTATAGAAGCATTGTCAGCATCATTAAGAGAAACTTCAATAAATGTATCAAATGCCAAAGATGTTAGTTCAAAAGCAGCAGATGCTACTAAAAGCAGTGTAGAAGCATCAAGCAAAACATTAAAAGATATGCAGGAAATATCAGAATCTAGTAAAAAAATATCTGAAATAACAAAAATGATACAATCTATAGCATTTCAAACTAATATACTTGCTCTAAATGCCGCTGTTGAGGCTGCACGTGCAGGAGAACAAGGAAGAGGATTTGCTGTTGTTGCATCAGAAATAAGATCATTAGCTCAAACGGTAAATGATGCTGCAAGCGAAATAACAAATATAACATCTGACACTATAGAAAAAATTAATAAAGGTAATGAGGCGGTTGAACTATCAGCAAAATTATTAGGAGATATAGAGACATTTGTTGTTGAGGTATCTGAAGAATTAGCAAATATAACAAATGCGATAAGACAGGAAGATGAAAATATTTCTCAAATAAAAATTGCTGTTGATCAATTAAATGATATTACTCAGGAAAATTCTTTCATGGCACAAGAAAGTGCTGATTTAAGTAAAAATGTGTCTGAGAAAACTGAAAATATGGTGAAAAATTTAGATTATTTCTCTTTAGGTTAATAAAGAAAATACTTGACAGATTTGCATTTAAATATATATATTAATAAAATAAATTTGTTTTAAAAAAAGGAAATATTATGCCAACTTATGAATATAAATGTGAAAAGTGCGGTAATGAATTTGAGGAATTTCAATCAATGTCAGCAGAGGCTAAAGCAAATTGTCCAGAATGCGGTGCAGAAGCTAAAAGAATGATATCTCTTAATAGCGGAATCATATTCAAAGGCAAAGGCTTTTATGTAAATGATTATAAAGGAAAAAACAGTGCCTCTTCAAATGGAGATAATACAACTCCTACTAAAAGCTGCTGAGGAGTTTAATTTAACTTATAGGTTATAAGTTATTAAAGTAAAAATTATGCCTAAAAAAATATCAATAATGAATATCTCAGAAGATGAATTATCTAAATTCTGTGAGGATAATGGTTTTCCAAAATTTCATGCATCTCAAATACTTGATTGGATATATAAAAAGTATGCTGTAAGTTTTGAAGAGATGAGTAATATTCCTAAAAATTTAAGAGCTATACTTAATGATAATTGTTTCATACATAATTCTAAAATAGAAAACATATCAGAAGATGAGTATGGAACACAAAAATTATTAATATCATTATACGACAAAAAAAAGATTGAATCTGTTATTTTAAATAAAAATGATAGAGTAACTTTTTGTTTATCATCACAAGTAGGATGCGGATATGGATGTGCTTTCTGTGCCACAGGAAGTATGGGACTGTCTAGAAATTTGACTGCTGATGAAATATTAGCAGAATTTTTATTAATGAGAGCTGTCACTAAAAAAGTAAATTCTATAGTTTTTATGGGTATGGGAGAACCTCTTGCAAATACTAAAAATTTATTTAAAGCTATAGAAACTATAAATTCATTTAAAGGGTTTAATTTAGGAATAAGACATATTACAATATCAACATCAGGAGAGGTAGTTGGTATAAAGCAGCTTATAGAAAAAGATTTAGACTGCAGGCTAGCTGTATCATTGCATTCATTAAAGAATGAAGTTAGAGATAAAATAATGCCTATAAATAAAAGATATCCTATAGAAAATCTTATGGCTATTCTAAAAAGATACAGTAAAAATGGAAAAAGAATGATAACTTTTGAATGGGTATTAATAAAAGATATCAATGATTCTGTAAATGACGCTTATAGAATTGTAAATTTAAAAAAAGAATTTCCATTTAAAGTTAATGTAATACCTATGAATCCGGTAGAACATGCCCCTGAGTTGAAAAGGCCAAATAAAGATATTATACTAAGATTCAAATCTATATTAAAAGATAATGGAGTTGAAGTAGTGGAAAGATTCAAACAAGGTCAAGAAATTCTTGCCGGATGCGGACAATTAGCAATAAAAAATATGTAAAAAAATATAGTATTTATTTTTTGAATAACATTATATAATATTTGCTATAAATTATAAAAGAGTATCATATGGATAAATTCAATAGTTCTTTATTTTCTAGAAAATATCAGGGATATAATTTAGAAAAAGAAATATGTTCTATTAATAACAGTATAATAGAAAATGATATATATGCTCTTGATTTTTTAAGAGAAGCAAATTTTACATATCACACAGATAAAGAATATTTTTACATCATATATAATAAATTAGAAAAAAGTAATAACTGCGGAATATATTTAATACTTACTGCTATACTATTAAAAAATAATGATGAAAAAGCAAATCTAAAAATAGCTGATAAAAAAATAGATATATTAATGCATAAAATCTATGATTCCTACTATGCAAAATATAATATAGAAGAACATATAGGAACACCTAATAGCCTTACAATAATAAATGATGATATAATATATGAAGATGATAAAAGATATGAATTAATAAAGAAATTCAAAGTAAAAAAATCTGCCTATGGTTATTTCTGTGCTTCCAAACCATATGATCCGTATAATTTAAATAAAAAACCAAATAGAAATAATATAGCTTTTATAAAAAAATCATTATTAACAAATTATAGAATATATTATATATTATTATTATCTGAATATTCTAAAAAAGCAAAAAAATTATTAAATATAATAATAAAAACTAAAAGTTACAAATCATTTATATATTTAATTCTAACAAGAAAAGAAGGATTTAATTTAACATATCAGGAAAGTTTAGACTATTTTAATTCATTGGGAATAACATTATCTGATATTATAATATCTTATATATTTTTCTATTCATATAATGATTCTATATCATATTATGATTCTTTTGCTCTCCAAATAAAAAATAAAGAATTCAATGATTTCTTCTACTCCATAATAAAATGCAATCAGGAATATTTTGAAAACATATTTTCAAGCAAAAGTTTCGTTAATATCATCACTAAAAATAGTAAAAATTTTATACCATTTTTAAATCATCTTTACAGCAGTGATGTTAATTTTAATTCAAGTAAGGTATTATGCTCACTTTTAGATAATAAATCAAATAATATAAAAAGAACGGCCATTAAAATTATAAACCATAAAAAAAGAGAGGTTTATGAATATTTAAAAAATTTGGATAATGATTTGGCAAAAGATATAATAAAAAGATGGAAAAATAAAAAAATAATCAAATCAGGCTTCAAAGATATTAACAGCATAGTTAATTTTGTTAATAAAAATTACAATAAAAAATTTGAAAAGAATTTAATATGCATAGATGAATCTTTATTATACGGAGTACTTAGTAAGGATACAAACCAAAATATTCCAATAATAGTTATTAAATATATATATATGGAATATTCAAAATTAAAAAATCCAATAAAAATAAAAGATTTAGATAAAATAATATCATATTTTGATTTTAATTCATTTTTAGGGGTTATAAAAAATGTGTATGAGAGATGGATATTTGAAGGAGCTAATACATCATACAAATATATAATGATACCATATCTTATATATGAAAATGAATATAATATAGATAAAATTGTATATAAAATTAGAGAATGGTGCGAATCCGGCAGAATGTCATTAGCAAATTATGCCATATCAACATTATCATCTAATGGAAGTATATGCTCTTTAATGATAATAGATTATATATCAAATAATTTTCAATATTTCCAAATAAAAAACACTTCAAAATCGGCATTTAAATTAGCGGCTAAAAAATTAAAAATTACTGAAGATGAATTAAGTGATAAAATAATACCTAATTACAATATAGATAAAAATGGAAAAAAAATATTAAAAGATGAAAACAATTCATTTACTATATATATTAATGATAAATTAGATATTGATAAAATTGTTGATAATAAAACTAATAAAAATATCACTAAATTTAATAAAGATATAGGTGAAAATATAATTAATAATTTTTATATTATGAAAAATTATATAAAAATATCTTACAAATTTCAAATTTTTAGACTGCATAAAGCTTTAATGTCTGGAAAAAAGTGGACTTTTTCAAATTGGAAAAATATTTTTATAGAAAATTACATGATGAATATAGCATCAAATTTATTCATATGGTTAGTATATGATAAAAATAATAAATTATTAAATCATCTTAAATATGATAGGGTTAAAAATATATTTTATACTTTAGACCAAACTGAATATAGATTAAATAAAAATCATAAATTATCATTGGCAAGTCCGGTAGAAATGTCAAAAGAAGATATAGAAAAATCTAAACTGCTGCTAAAAAAATTAAAAATTAAACAGCCATTCAATCAGATGCAGAATATTAATTTTAGTTTTAAAGATGGGGATATCAAAGAAAATATTATTATAAAATATAGAAATATAGAGATAAAATTAAAAACTTTTAAAAATTTAGCACGTACACTTGATATAGAATTAGATTATGATAATTCTTATATAATAGGATATAAAATTATTGAAACATCTATAGCAACCGGCATTAAAATAAATTTAATCGGTATGGATAATGCAATAGATGATAATGATTTAATAATGTTTGGAGATATAGTATTTTATAATATAGAAAATGATGATATATTTTCCTATAAAAATATAATAGATCCTAGAAATACGAACACAAGATATGTTACTTATATAATGAATACTATAGATAATTATCTGAAAAAGAATTCATTAAAAAAATCAAATAATTAAAAGGTTATTTAAATGAAAGCTATAATTGTATTACCAACTTATAATGAAAAAGATAATATAGAAAAAATGATAAACACTATCTTGAATTTACCTGAATATATAGAACTATTGGTTGTAGATGACAACAGTCCTGACGGTACGGCTGGTATAGTAGAAAAATATTTAGATAATAACAGAGTACATTTATTAAAAAGAGAAAAAAAAGAAGGACTTGGACCAGCTTATATTGCCGGATTTAAACATTCATTTCAATATAATCCGGATTATGTTATAGAAATGGATGCTGATTTTTCTCATGATCCAAATTTTGTAATTAAATTTATAAATAGAATGGAGGAAGAAAAACTTGATTTAGTAATAGGTTCAAGATACTGTAATGGTATAAGTGTTGTCAATTGGCCGCTTAGAAGATTATTTTTATCCTATTATGGAAATAGATATGCTTCTTTTGTATTAGGTTCAAAAATTATGGATATTACAGGAGGTTTTAAATGCTTCAGAGTATCTGTTTTAAAGAATATGAATTTTGACAATATACTTTCTGCAGGATATTCATTTCAAATAGAAATGAATTATTCATTTGAAAGCAATGGATATAATGTAAAAGAAGAACCCATTATATTTTATGAACGAAGAAGCGGACAATCAAAAATGTCTAAAAACATCATAGCAGAAGCTTTATTTAGAGTTATACGTTTAAGATTTAGAAATAAAAAAAGATATTTTAATAATTAAATGCGGGAAAATTATGAAAAATGTTATAATATATTTAGTTTTGATAATTACACTGATAGTATCATGTTCAAAAAATGAAGAAAACAAGATTGATAATTACACTAAAATTAATGTTGGATATTTATCTGATTTTGCAGGAGCATCTGCTGTATCAGTAGCAAAAGAAAAAGGTTTTTTTGAAGAAGAAAATTTAGATGTTGAATTATTCAAATTCTTTAACGGGCCTGCAGAAATAGCATCCTTAATATCTAAAGAATTAGATTTTGCCTATATAGGACATGGGGCACATTATCATGCAATTATAGGAAAAGTGCAAGTATTATTTCCTAATGGAATAAGCAAAGCTGAAAAAATAATGGCTGGTAAATGGGCTAATATAAAAACTATAAATGATTTAAGAAGGAAAACTGTAGCAACACATTTAGGTACTTCAGGTCAAATTATTTTAGATATAGCATTGCAAAAGGCAAATATAAATCACAATGAAATAAACATAACAAATATAAATATTACAAATTTAGCAAATGCATTCATAAATAGAAAGGTTGATGCTGTATCAATTTGGGCACCATATACAGCAGATATTATCTCAAAAATGTCAAATCAATATATAATATTAGCTTCCACACAGGACTTCTCAGATGATGTTACATTTACGAGTAGTTTTATAACAACTAAAAATTATATTAATGAATATCCTGATATAGTCAAAAGATTTTCAAAAGCTATATTAAAAGCTATGGACTATAGAAAAGATAATATAGAAGAGACAGTTCTTTTGGTTGCTGAACTTACCGGTAATAATATAGAATTGGTAAATAGCGAAATAGATACAGGAGAGTGGTTTACATCAAAAGATTTAAAAAATGCATGTGAAAATGGAACTATATTAAAATGGTATGAAACTCAGCAGAAAGTATTTTTAAATACAGATGTTATTAAAGAATCTATAGCTATAACTAATTACTTGGAGTTAGAAATACTAAAAAGTATATTATGAAATATGATATAATAAAAACTGAGGATAAAATTATGAAAAAAATTATTTTTGTTTTATTTATTTTTGTTTTGATATCATGTAATAATAATATTCAAGAAAATAAAAAAACTGAAAAATAAAAATAAGAGTCGGTTATTTATCAGAATTTGCTGGTGCTGCAACTGTTGCTGTTGCAAAAGAAAAAGGTTTCTTTGAAGAAGAAAATCTGGATGCTGAATTATTTCAATTTTTTAATGGTCATGCTGCTATTATATCAATGATTTCAAAAGAGATTGATTTTTCATATATAGGACATGCTACTCACTTTCTAATAATAAATGGAAAAGCACAAATTTTATTTCCAGATTCTATAAGTAAAGCTGAGCAAATAATATCTGCAAATTATATTAACAGTATATATGATTTAAAAGGAAAAACAGTAGCAACACATTTTGGAACCTTAGGAGAAGCTATGCTTTATGCCGTATTAAATAGTTCTGGTTTAGAAATAGATGATATTAAGTTATCAAATATAAATGTAACAAATCTTTCTTACTACCTCACAAATAAAAAAGTTGATGCTATATCAACATGGATACCATACACTATAGATATAACAAATAACTATAAAGTATTAGCATATATAACAAACTATTCCAATGTAATTTCATTAACTACCAGCTTTGTATCAACTACAGAATATATAAATGAAAACCCAGAAATAGTAAAAAAATTTTCAAGAGCAATGTTAAAAGCTATGGATTATAGAAAGAATCATTTAGATGAAACTGCATATTTAGTTTCTAAACTTACTAGAACAAATGTAGAATTTATAAAAAAGGAAATAGATGCCTCTATATGTTTTGACTCCTCAGATATAAAGAAAGCATATGAAAACGGAGAAATATTAAGATGGTATGAAACTCAGCAAAATGTATTTTTAAAGTCCAGTGTTATTAAAGAAAGTGTTCCAGTAACAAATTATATACAATTAAAAATACTCAAAAATGTATTAGAAAGTCTATGAAATGCGAGCTCCTATACTTCCAAATTGTTCTATAAAATTAAAAGACGATTTATTTATAGATTCAGCATCATCTATAATAATGCTATTTTTGGCAACTATAGAAGCAACTGCTAAAGACATAGCTATTCTATGATCATTATGTGAAGTTGTTTCTCCGCCTTCCAATCTTTCAACACCCTCTATAAATATATTATCATCTGTAGCTTCTATTTTAGCCCCTATTTTATTAAAACTGTCTTTCAAATCGTTTATTCTATCACTTTCTTTATATTTCAATCTTCCAGCATTATATAGTTTAGTAGTACCTTTTGCAGTAGATGCTAATGCAGTTATTATTGGAGCTAAATCAGGTATATTTGAAACATCTATATCTAAAGCATGCAGTCTGTTTGCTTTTTTAATCGTTATAGAATTATCATCATTATATGTAATAGAAGCTCCCATAAATTTTAATATATTAATTATTTCTTTATCTCCCTGAATAGAATATTTATTAAGACCATATAAAGTTACTTCTCCGCCCAATGCACCAGCAACAGCAAAAAATGCTGCATGAGACCAGTCAGATTCTATTTCATAATCAATAGCAGAATATTCTTGATTTCCATAAACTTCTATAGTATTAATATTCTGTTTGCATATATCCATATTTGCAGATTTTAAAGTTTTTAATGTCATCATAACATAAGGAGCCGACTCTAACTCACCTTCTATAATAATTTTTGAACTGTCTTCTAACAAAGGCAAAGCAAATAATAAACCGCTTACAAATTGACTGCTGATGTTTCCAGGAATATAAAAATCTGAACTTCTTAATTTACCGGATACTATAAGAGAATCTTCTTTTAAATCAAATAATAACCCCTGCTCTTTCCATATATTTTTATATATATCCATAGGTCTTAAAAATAATTTTTTAGAACCTGTAAATGTACAATTTATTCCAAGTGCCGAAATAATTGGTATTAATAATCTTAAACTAGTTCCAGATTCCATTACATTTATCGTAATATTATCAGGATATTTTTCTTTTGGAATTATTTTAAGCAAATCATCAATCAATTCAAAATCAGCAAAATGTGATACAGCATTTTTAGTAACTTCAATATCAGTTCCTACATTATTAATCCAAGGCTTTATCATACTAGGCTTTTTGGCTAATGATGCAGAAATTAAAGCTCTATGTGCATCACTTTTACTTATTTGAATATAAACAGAACCAAAAATTTCAGAAGGCTTAACGGTTAGAGACATAATGAAACTCCGAAATAATTATTGTAATATAGAATCTACAAAACTTACGGCATCAAATTCTCTAAAATCATCAACCTTTTCACCAAAACCTCCATAAAAAATAGGCAATGATAAATAATGTGCTACACTTATAGCTACTCCGCCCTTAGCAGAACTATCCATTTTTGAAACTATTGCTCCCTGTATATCCAAAGCACTTGTAAATACTTTAGCCTGCTCTATACCATTATGACCAACATTAGCATCTAATACCAATATAGGAACAAAATTGAATTCTGAAAATCTTTCTGTTGCTATCTTTTTCATTTTTTCAAGCTGTCTAACCAAATTCTCTTGATTGTGAAATCTTCCAGCAGTATCAACTATAACAATATCAGCATTTACAGATTTTGCTTTATCCAAAGCTGAAAATAATACACTTGCTGGATCTCCTGCCTGCTGACCTTTAACTATGGTAACATTAAGTCTATTAGCCCATTCTTCTAATTGCTCTATTGCTGCTGCTCTAAATGTATCTGCTGCTGCTAATATAACCTTATGATCATTCTTTAGTATATTCGCAAGTTTAGCTATAGAGGTAGTCTTACCTACTCCATTTACTCCAACTACAAATAAAATATTCTTTTCTTTTAATTCTATTTTTTTAGAAATAAATTTTGATATTAGAATTTCTCTTAAATGTTTTTTAGCTTCTTCCGGTTCTTTTATATTTTCTTTCTCTACAACTTCTCTTAATTTTGAAATAATATCTTTTGTGGTTTCTACACCAGCATCGGCTGTTATTAATGTATTCTCTAAACTTGCAAAAAACTCATCATTAATTGCAGAAGTATTAAAAAGAGATGATAATGAAAATTTACTCTTAGAACTTGTTAATGATACTTTTGGCTTTTTAGTTCTTTTCATTAAAACCAAAATTACAATCACAGCTACTATAACTACACATACTGCTATTATTATATTTGTATATTGCATTCTTATTTATTCTCCATTATTATTTTTAAAGGTTTCAAATATTATATAAGCTATTAATATTTTTTCAAGTTATAAATTCAATAAAAAAAGCATTGATAATACCATAATATTATCAATGCTTTGCCTCTATAATATAAAATTAGTTTTTTATTATTTAAAAGCCTGAAAAGAACTAGCTGTAGCATTACAAAGAGGACATTTACCAGGAGCTGATCCTGCTTCTACATATCCACAAATAGGACATACATAATATCCTTCTGGTAAAACAGAATTAGAATTTAAAGCCTTAATAGTTTTATTATATAAAGCAGCATGAGTTTTTTCAACTGCAGCAATTCTGTTCATCAAATCAGCAACATTTTTATTGTTTTCTGAAGCAGCTACTTTACTAAATGCAGGATACATTTTTGTGTATTCATAAGTTTCACCAGCTACTCCTGTTTTCAAATTCTCTATATCTGTACCTGATTTTACAGCATTAATTTGAGCTGTCAAAGCTTTAGTAGATAATTTAGAAGACATAGCAATATCATTTAAAAGCTTAGCATGTATACCTTCAGCAGCAGAAGCGACTCTAAACATAGCAGCTACACTTTTATTTTGTGATTTTTTAGCAAATTCAGCATACATAGCTGATGCATTTCTTTCACCATTGTATGACTGCATTATACCATCTATTGTAGATTTTGCTGTTTGACCATAAATTAAAGCGGTAAAAACAAATGAAAATGAAATTAATAAAGTAATTTTTTTAACATAGCGTTTTCCTTGAAAAAATATAGTGTTGTATGCAGAGGCAGCATACACTATATATAACATATTATATATAGTAAAGTAAAATATTATATAAGATAATTTCACAAAAATATAAAAAATATAATTATAATAAACTAAATAAAACCATATTAAACAACAAATTAAACAAAAAAATAAATATTTAATATATATATAATAATTCACTATTTCAACTTATTTAGCCGAATAGACACATACTCGAAAAAAGAAGCGGCAATTTTATAACTTTATAACAAGCCTATGGATTATATTTTAAATACAACAATTATCCACACCGAATTTTACTGCATCATTATCATTATACTTATAATAAATATCTACTTTATTATTCTCTAATACATTTTCTGAAGAAATTCTATCTAAATAAAACATATTATTATCAAGTTTAAAAGTATAATACTTATTTACCAAACTATAATGATCCATATACTCTATAGTTATATATTTTCCTTTATGCACTGCATATGTAAAACTATAATGCATAAAAGGAAAAAAAATTCCTCCTATAAAAACAGCATTATTATCATTAATTTCCCAAAAACTTATATATTGATCTGTAATACTCTCTCCCCACCTTCCATAAGGAGAACCATTATCTACAGCAATGGAACTTAAATAATAATTTTTACCGTCTATTTCTATAATGGAATTTATTTTATTATTAACTCCGTCATATTCATAAAGCTTAAATTTATCATAGTCAAATTCATTTTCCGGACCTAAATTCTCTTTTTCTATATAAGCAGGCAAAATTTCATTTGCTTTTGTAAGAAGAGTATCTGTTATTTTATTAATCAAATTATTCTTATCATTGCCTTTTATACTCATTTTATTTAAAGCATCATTCATATTCTTCTCAAAAAAATTCTGCTCATAAGAATTTTTTAATAATGAATAATATAAATCTCTATGTTCCTGATTATCTTTATCAAACCATTCTTTCATATTATTTAAAGCATTAGTGTCATTAAGATTTACCCCATTTTCTACTAAAATATTAGCAGCACTTAAATTAGCATCTTTACAAAAAACAGCTAATATGCTTTCTCCATCTACACCTACAGCATTAATATCAGCACCTGATTTTACAAGACCTGAAACTATGTCAGAATATCCCATTTCAGCAGATTTGTAAAAGCCTCATAGAATTTTTTATCTTTTACAAATTTTTCTATTTCAGCTATACCATCATCGCCTTCATGATTTTTTAAAGCTAATTTTAAATCTTTATTGGAACCGCATGAAATAAAAAATAATAAAGATAAACAAATAAAGCATTTAAGTATGGTTTTCATTTTAATTTCCTTTAATAAATTAGTTTACTCTAAAACTGCGGTAATTATCATAACTATTATAACTGTTATTATAATTATCATTTATTGAAAATTCTATAGTGCTTTGTTTATTATTCTTACTATACTGACTAGGAAATTCTAATCTTATAGGTATTTCAATCTTATCATTTCCTTCTATAACAAAAATAAATTCATTATTAATAGAACTCTCTTGAACATCAACGTCATCATAAAGCTCTATTTGTAGTTCATATACAACACTATCACCTTCAGTATATTTATCAACTAATGCACCTGAAGAAAGTTCCATATTATATTCATTATATTCTACTTTTGGGACATACAATTTTATATTAAGATAATTATCAAGCACATATTCATCTTTGTTAGTCACCCTTGTATTTAAATACATAAGAACTTTTCTATTAATACCAAATCTTCTATTATCTTCTGAAGCATAAAATTTATATCCGGAATAACTGCTTTCGCTTACAGAATATCCGGGCTGATAATATTTAAATGTTGTTGTAAAATCTAAATCAGATTTTGATATATCCAATACAATCTCTTTACCTTTCACATTTGTAGCTGAATTTAAATAATTAAGCAGCTGTCTTTTCGAATAAGAATCAGTAATACTATCTAAAATACCATATCCATTATTGTCTTTTGCAGAAACATCTGCCCCATTTTCTATTAAAATTTTAGCAGCATCTATGTCATTATTTCTGCAAAATAAAATCAAAGGTGTAGCTCCGTCTAAACTTTTTTCTTCTATATCGGCACCAAACTTTACAAGTCCATCGACTATATCAGCATATCCGCTTGAAGCTGCCAAATATAATGCCCTTCCCAATTCTTTTTTTTGCACCAACTCTTTTATTTCAGAAACATTATTTTTTTCACTATTATTTTTCAAAGCCAGCCTTAAATCTTCTCCTCTATTAGAACATGACAAAATAAAAAATAATAGTAAAATAATTGAATTAAATAATTTATTCATAAATAAAACCTTAAATATATTTTAGAAGTATCCTTTTAAAAGCTCTATTATACTTTTTAAAGAATTTTGACCATTTTGGTTTAAATTAATTCTAAGAGAGGCTTTAAAAGTACTATCATTGACTAAATTAATAACTCCGCTTACAGATTTAACACTTCTAATTAATGCTTTTGTATTATTATCAGCACCTTTAGATAAGAAGCCTGACATACTATTAACATCTAAATGGAGAGAAATATCATTATTTTTAGCAAATTTTGAATAAGAATTAGAATTTACATAATTTTCTAAGTCAAAATTTGATCCAGACTTCGTTATAATCGCAATAGAATCTATTATATACATATCAAAATCTCCGCTTTCCAATAAAAGCACATTATTATCAATTCTTTGCAAATATTCTCCTGAATCTTCAAGAAAATTAATAAAATCTCTTCTATTCTTTAAAGAAATAAGTCCGACAAACTCAGGCTCAGGGTATGAGTCTTTAAGCATTACAACAATATCACCGCCCATCATATCAATAAAATCATAAAAATTAACTCCATCAATAATATCACTTCTTAATTCATAATCTAGTTCTGTATTAGCCAATGATTTTTTTAATAATCTATTAAGCTGTTTGGAGTTAAAAGCAAAAGATAAAAAGCCTATTGTATCTGAAGTATCCAAATATTTTGCTACATCGGAATTCAAAGATTTTTTTATTCCGCCTAATGATAGGTTTGGACAATACACTTCTGCATTTATAGCAATACTTTTATCATTAAAATCTAAAGAGGCTGCAAAAGATAAATCTTTATCAATATCATCAATATAATCTGCATTACTAGAATCAAAAGAAAGCAGAGATCTAACATTCGCCCATAAAGATATACAGCTTTGACTTCTTTCAAATGATAAAAAAGATCTATCTTTAATAGGATTACTTCTAAAAGCTATTTCACTTATTTTTTCTAATAATATATCTTCATCGTATTCACTATAAGTAAGACAAATCACATCATCAACAAAAACTGCTATTGCAGAATTATCTATTACAATAAATTCTTTATTTCTATATTTATAAACTTCAACTTGACTCGATGCAACTAAATCATTAAATACATACTTAGCAAAATCCATATCTGAAATTGGTATAATAAATGAAAATATTTCAGAAGAATCTTCATAAAGAATCATTCTAATATCATCATTAAAGTTTATAGATTTTATAACACCGTCTATAAAATCTCTGGTTTGATAATCTAAATCAGGAGTAAATTCTAAGAGCATATCATATATCAAATCTGATGATGTAGTAGAAAGACCATTTGCTGTACTAGCAACATTAATAGACAAAACAGCTGATGATGAATCAGGAACATAGTCTATAGTCCTAGAAAACAATACATTAATATTTAATATAAAGATAAATAATAGTATAAATTTTTTTAGACTCATAACAAACCCCATTAAATAATGTAAAAAAATTATATGACATTTAGAATAAAAAAACAACCAAAAATTATTAATTTTTACAAAAAAAGCATGTATATATTATTAATATATACATGCTCAATATATTGTATATTTTTTCAAATTTAATTATTTACGCATTTGCTCAACAACTTTTGCAACTATAGACATACCTTTATCTATCATCTCAGGTGTAGAATTAGTATAATTAAGTCTTAATGTACCTAATCCTCTTTTAGCTTCATAGAAAGGATCACCCGGTATAACAGCAACGCCGGCATCAGCAGCTTTAACACAGAATTCAACCGCATCTATTCCTTTAGGTAAAGTAGCCCATATAAACATACCGCCTTCAGGACGAGTCCAATGCATGTCATCAGGTAAATGCTTATCCATAGCTTCAAGCATACAATTGCACTGCTTGCCGTATAAATCTATTATCTTTTTAATATGTGCATCATAATCATTATCTTCAAAATACTGAGCAACAACAACTTGTGCAAATGTACTTGTATGCATATCTATAAGCTGTTTATACTCTTTCATTTTAGTCCATAATTCTGGAATAGAACAAACTATCCATCCAAGTCTTAAACCAGGAGCTACTGTTTTTGAGAATGTACCCAAAAGTATAGCCTGTTCTCCTAAATATGTATATAATGATCTCTGATGCTCGCCTTTAAATCTTAATTCTCCGTAAGGGTTATCCTCTACAAAAAAAGTATCTTTACCTTTCATAGCATCTGCTATTTTTTCTCTTACAGCATTAGTATATGTTATTCCTGTAGGGTTTTGGAAATTAGGAACGGCATAGAAGAATTTATGATCATATTTATTCATAGATTCTCTAACCTGTTCAATATCTGCTCCATCTTCATTTAAATCAACTGTTTTAATATTAGGATTATACAAATGAAATGATTGTAAAGCAGCCAAATATGACGGGTCTTCAACCAAAACATTATCACCAGCATCCAATAAACATGAAGAAATAATATCTAAAGCCTGCTGAGAACCATTTGTAATGAGTATGTCTTTTACTTCAACATTGACACCTTGCTTTTTGTATCTGTTAGCAATAAACTCTCTTAAAGGCACATAACCATCAGCACTATTATATTGTAATGCATATGCTCCTTTTGTCTCTAAAACTTTATTAGCCGCAGCTTTAATTCCTTCTACAGGAAAAGATGCAGGATTAGGTAACCCACCAGCAAATGATATTAAATCACCTTTTGCCGCTACTTCCAAAATGATCTTTACAAAATTACCCTGAAAATCTTCCTGTAATGCTCTTTTTGATAATCTTAATTTCATAATCCTATCCATTTAAAAAATTTCTTTATATTATATACTACTATTAATAAGAATGCTATATAATTTTAGAAAAAATATATCTTTTTTTATAAAAAACTATTTATCAATTTTTATTTATTATTGGATAAAGAATTTCTAAATATGGATATAGCATAAAGTACAGCAGCAAGTATTATAATTGCTAATGTAATACCTCTATTTAAATTAATTTCCTCTTTATAAACAAATATAGCTAGCAAAGTTGCAAAAAGAGGCACAAAAAACTGTAAAAAACCAAGTGTAGAAATTTGAAGTCCTTTAGCTGCTTTTGCATATAAATACAATGGTATACCGGTAGCAATTCCTGCAAACATTAAAGTAATCCATGAAGATACAGGCTGAGGTTCTGCAGGAAAATATATTTTACTTAAAATTATTGAAGGTATAAGTATAGCAGAAGTTTCCAAAAATAAACTTTCCCATCCTGAATAAATAGTCATTTTTTTGAATAATCCATATATTGAAAAAGTTAATCCTATAAAAAATGCCATAACAGGAGGTCTGCCTAATGTAATGGTTTGATAAATCATTCCAATAAACATTAAAACTATAGCAGCATACTCCAATATAGTTTTTTTCTCTCTAAAAATTATTATTCCTATTAATATACTTAAAATAGGTGCTATATAATAAGCTAGTCCTGCTTCAAGAACATGCCCTGAATTAACAGTATAAATATATAAATACCAATTGATTCCTAAAAATATACCGGCTATTATTATTGAAACCAAAGGTTTTACACCTCTATATAAATTAGATTTCTTATATATAATTATTATCAATGTAAATATAAAAGTAGTTATAACCCTAATACCTAAAACAAATGCTGAATCGAAATTTTGAACAGCTTTCCAATACACTGGAAGTAGCCCCCACATTATATATGCAGTTGCAGCTAGAAAAATAGATTTATTATTATTATTATTATTATTATCTGACATTTTGAATAACCCTGAATAATTTTTGCCTGCAATAATAAAACCTAATAAAAATATTTTCAATATGTTAGTTTCAAATATTTTTTAAAAAATTAAATCTTACATTTTTTAATTCTTCTTTATGTGTTTTATTATAAATTTTTTCATATGGTTTTATAGTTGTTATTAATATTTTTTGAGAATCTTATTTATATATTTTATTTTCATTAGAATTATTATCTAATTCTTACAATCCAGATTCCTTGTATATTTAAATATTGTTCAAAATTAATTTCCTCTTAATTTATTAATAGTGTCTTTTTTATTATCACTATCAATTATAGCACTTCCAGCTACAAGAAAATTAGCACCAGCCTCTAATACTTTATCACAAGTTTTTAAATTAACTCCGCCATCAACTGCAAGAATTATATTTCTATTTCCTATTAATTTTCTAGCTTCTTTGATTTTATTTAAAGATGATTCAATAAATTTCTGTCCGCCAAATCCTGGATTAACGCTCATTATAAGCAAATAGTCAATATCATCAATAATAGGCTCTACTACATCAACTCTAGTATGAGGATTAAGTACAATACCTGCTTTTATATTATGTGCTTTTATCTGATAAATTAATCTATGTATATGAATATTACCTTCAAAATGAACGCTTATAATATCGCACCCTGCCTTAGCAAAATCATCAATATGCTTTTCAGGATTTACTATCATAAGATGAGCATCAAGAGGTATTTTACTAATCTTTTTTATATCAGAAACTACTTTAGCACCAAATGTAATCTGCGGAACAAATACTCCGTCCATTATATCCAAATGAAGATAATCGCTTCCTGAGTCTTCAAGTTCCTTTATTGTATTTTCCAAATTAGAAAATGATGCTGTTAATATTGAAGGTGCTATTAATATTTTATTCATATATTTTCCTATGTTATTTATTTTGTTTGTTTCTTTTTATTGCATTGCTTACTGTCTCTATTTTATCTAATGCACTTTTTGCTGCTTCAGTCTCAGCCTCTTTCTTACTCCTTCCAAACCCAATAGAAAAAATATTGTTATTAACATAAACTTCTGCTTTAAACATTTCATCATGATTTTCATTATCAGATACATATTCAAAAGATTTATAAATAGGACTTATTTTATGTTTTTTCTGTATAAGTTCTTGAAATATAGTTTTATAATCTTTATCAAAGTTTTCTATATCTAATTTTTTAAGTTTTTCTTTATAAGCCATCATAACAAATTTAGAAGCATTATCTATTCCGGAATCCAAATATATAGCTCCTACAATAGCTTCAAATAAATCCTCAAGCATATTAGCTCTATAGCGTCCTCCGGAAACCTCTTCTCCATGACCTAAAAGCAAAAAATCACCTAATTTAAGTTCTTTTGAAAGTTCGGATAATGACTTCTGAGATACTAAAGATGATTTTACCTTTGATAATAAACCCTCTTTACTTGTATCATATTTTTTAAATAAATAATCAGATATTATTAAAGAAAGCACAGAGTCGCCTAAAAACTCAAGTCTTTGATTATATTTCATCTTTTTTTTGGATTCATTGGCATAAGTTCTATGAGTTATGGCCTCCAAGAGATAAGCTCTATTTTTAAACTCATATTTTATAGCTTTCTGACAATTATTTAATATTTCTTCTAAATTCATTCTGTATGCTGCCTAATAATATAGCATTTATCATACTATGAAAAAAAATACAGTCAAGAAATAAATATAATTTTTTGATATTTTTTATTATTTTAATTAAATATTAATTAATTATTTAACTGCCGAATATATTTGAATACATATTTCCAGTAATCTCTTTTACAGAACCCATTGAAGAATCATAGTACCAATTATAATCAAATAAACTCTTTCCAACATTAAACATAGGGGTACTTCCTACTATAAGAGAATAAAACCTATTTTCATTTTTCTTTTGTTCCATTACTAATTTATAATCATTGTCAGTAAATTCATTAAAAACAAAATCAGAAATAAAAATTAAATCAGATTTTTTATAATTCTCGGTATTCATAGTTTTTATAGCATGCCTTAATGCTGGTATAGGATCAGTTCCGCCATTAAAACTTAATCTTAAAAACTCTATTAAATTGTCCATAGTACTAGGGTATGTTAAATCCATAGTTTCTATTTGCGTACTAAAATTTATAAGATAACAATTTCTTTTCTGCTTCATTGCACGAGTAGCCAAATATAATGTAACAGCCTTTGAAACAGTTTCAGGAACTCCGCTCATAGATCCGCTTGTATCAACACATATTATAATAGGACCTTTCTTATCTTCTTCTTCTACTTGAATTTCTTCTTCAATATATCTATCATAATAAGAGTCAATATATCCTTCCTTCTTAAAAGTTAAAAGTCTATTCTCAAAATATTTTACTCCAAATAAAGTTTCAAGCACTCCTTCAGCTAAAAGCAGTTTCTCCTGAGGAAGTATATTATGTATATCCCTAGAATAAGTTATACCAACAATCTCCTCTTCTGAATTAATATCTCTTATTTTTGTGATGAATGTTTCTTTTCTTAAAATCTTTTCTGTTTTTATAGTTTCTTCAGACCTTATAAATCTACCAAGCATATCGCATAATCTTTTTATATCTGAATTTTCTTTTAATAAATTTAAAAGTCTTTTTATATATTCAATATCTCTTTTTAATAATTTTCCTATACTCAAATCAAATAATAATCCCGTATCTTCTCCAAATATATCCTGTATATATTTCAAATTATTCAAATAATCAAAAAATTTTTCCATATCTTGAAAAAATTTTTTTCTGTATTTATCTATTTCATTTAATACCCAATTCATATATTGCTTATCAAGTTCATCTTTCCAACTATTTAAAACTGATTTTCTAATAGCTATTATCTCATTATTATATTCATCTTTTTCTAAAGAATCTATTTTTGAATAGAAGAAGTCAGCATTATTATCGCCTGCAATTAATCTATAATTTTCAATATCATTAAAAAGAGCTTCCTTATCAGCTTCATTTTCTATAAAACTATTTTTAGCTTCTTCATAAACAGAATATGAATCTTTAAATGGATTATCATTTTTTAAATGTTTTTCTAAATTATAATTAAAATCATTTATTTTCTTAGTAATTTCTTTTTGTATGTCATTATTGCTCATAAAAATATCATACTGAGAAAATCTTTCTTTTAATATATATTTAGTTTCTTTTAAAATATCATCAATATTCATGAAAAACCTTAATAATTACTATTTAATTTCTCTATACAATGCTCAATATTAATTTTAAGAGATTTCAAACTAGATAAATAATCATTATTATAAATAGACTTCTGTATATATTTTTCATTTATAAAAACACTGTCACACTTTTCAATCATAGATTCCAAATCACTTTCATAAGACTCTATTTTATTATTTAATGTATTAAGCAAATCAGAGCAAACATACATATAACTATTTCTTTTATTGTATTCTATAGGTTTTATATCCCCTTTTCTAAACTTAAAAGGAATAGATACATTTAATGATAATACTACATCTCCATTTTGATCAACAAAACGGTTGTAATAACTATTAGTTTTTATATTAATAGTATTTGAATCTATCAATGAACAAAATACACTATCGGCTACAATATAATCACTAGAATTTTTCAAATTACTGTAATTATTATATCTTGGGCTTCTGCTGCTTGCATTATTAAAAGCATCATTCTCATATACATTTATTAAAGGACTAAATTGCGTATTATTATTAATTTTATCAATTTCAATATAAAATTTTACACTACTCATACTATTATTTCCATACGTATTTTTATATTCATAAAATACATCTATACCAAAATACTTTTTACCATTTATATTAATTTCATTTTCATATTCATCTCTGTCACTTATAGAATCTTTATCTATATTTGTTTTAATTTCTTCTGCTTCATCATATATTTTATCATAATCAAATTCATCAATATTATCATTCAAAAAACGCATTATAGATTTTTTCACTATGCTATTAACAGCTTTAATATTTTCCTCCAATGTCCATATACAATTAGAAATTAAAAAACAGTCAAAAGGTAGTATTTCTTTTCTATCTGAAAAATATGCAGAAGCCTTTAATATATAAACAATATTCTTCCACCTTCTATCAGAAATATAAATAGGTTCATTATTGCCGTTATTATATTCATCTATTTCATTTTTTATTGAAATTATAATATTGATAATATTAGAAGGAACTTCCACTTCTTCTATATTACTTTTTAAACTTTCCAAATATTCAGCTGATATTTTATCTTCTTCATTTAAATTAGCATTAAAATCAACATCTTTATCAACTATCAATGATTTAAAATTATCTATATCTTCTGCAGGATTAACTAATAAACGCATTATAAATCTGTCATACATTGCCTCAAGTCCTTGACCTTTAGTAGGAGTTTCATTACTTGATGCAACTAATATTTTTAAAGGAACTTTTTCTTCAACACTTCCATTTCTGTATATTTTTTCATTTATTATAGTTAATAATGTATTTAATATTGCAGGACTGCTTTTCCAAATTTCATCTAAAAATACAAAATCAGCTTTTGGCAAATAACCTTCTGTCTGTCTTTCAAATTTATCTTCTTTTAATTTTGATAAGCTTACAGGGCCGAAAACATCTTCAGGGGTTGTAAATCTGTTCATAAGCTGACCAAAATATTTTGAATCTTTAAAAGCTGAAGCTATTCTTCTTACAATTAAACTTTTAGCTGTACCTGGAGGGCCGTATAAAAATACTGATTTTCCAGCCAAAGCACATAAAAAAGTAAATGATATAATATCCTCTTTTTCATACAGTCCTTCTGAAAGTTTTTTAATAATACCGTTTATTTTTTCTTTGTTTAAATCCATATATAGTACCTTTAATTTGTCATATTTATAATTATAATAATAATATCATTAATGGCAATATACTATATTAATTATGCCATATAAGTTTAAATATATACTTATATAGATATATAATAAATACAATACATTTCAAACATATTTTATTTTACAATTTTATAATTGTTTTTTTACTTTATATATATTATAATGTTTTGTACTTATATTATATTTTTTATCAACATAATCAAAAGGAATAAAATGATATCAGTAGAGAAATTGAATAAATATTATGGTGATTTTCATGCTTTAAAAGGCGTAAGTTTTGAAATAAATGCTGGAGAAATTGTAGGAATACTTGGACCTAATGGAGCCGGAAAGTCTACTACTTTAAGAATATTAACATGTTATCTTTCACCTACAAGCGGTAATGCTATTATAGACGGTAAAAGCATATTAAACAATGAAAGAGAGGTGAAAAAGGTTATAGGATATTTGCCTGAATCAGCACCTCTTTATGATGATATGTGCGTGTTTGATTATCTTGTTTATATGGCAGAGATTCAGGAACTTGAGAGAAGCAGATTAACAGAAAGACTTAATTATGTAGTAGAAGCATGCAGTTTAAAAGATGTTATATCAAAGTCAATCGGAGAGCTTTCAAAAGGTTATAAACAGCGTGTAGGTATTGCAGGAGCTATTATACATGATCCTAAAATACTTATATTAGATGAACCTACTAACGGACTTGACCCTAACCAAATAGTAGAAATAAGAGAGCTTATTAAAGAACTTGGAAAAGAAAAAACTGTTCTTATATCAACTCATATATTAAGTGAAGTTGAAGCTACTTGTTCCAGAGCTATTATTATAAATCAAGGAAATGTTATAGCAGATGCTGATCCTAAACACTTGAGTTTAAATGATACAAGTAAAGAGAATAGAGTATCAACAAAAATAAAATTATCTATAAAAACTAATGATGATAATAATAAAATAATAGAAAAATTAAAAACTATAGAAAATGTTTATGATGCTAAAATTGAAGATAACGGTAATCTAAAAGATATTGTTATATTTTCCAATGATGAAGAACCTAGAGAAAAGATATATGTATTCATAAAAAATACTGATTGGATAATATATGAAATGACAAAAGAAAAACAAAATTTAGAAGCCGTATTCCATACATTAACAAAAGGAGACAAATAAGTGGAAAACATTTTTTCATTAAATAAATCAAATATTATATTAAAAAAAGAATTAAGACATATATTCTTTTCTCCAATAGCATATATATTTTCAGCAATATTTTTAATAGTAAGCGGAGTATATTTTTTCTCAAGATTTTTTATACTTCAGCAGAATGATATGCAGGATTTTTTCGGTATACTGCCTTTGATTCTATCACTAATAATACCTCCTATAACTATGGGATTATTATCAAGTGAGTTTTCAAGCGGTTCTTATGAGCTTATAAGCACTCAGTCAGTTTCATCATTAGAAATTATATTAGGAAAATTCTGTTCTGCTGTGATATTTATGCTTTTTGCGCTAGTTCCAACTATACTCTACCCTATCACATTAATATTTTTGGGAAGATTAGACTTAGGACCTGTTATTGCAGGATATATTGGAAGTGTATTTCTTATTATGGCTTTATGTGCTATAGGAATATTTGCATCATCTACTACAAAAAATCAAATAGTAGCATTAATTGTAGGGCTTGCAATTATGATATCTTTGAACATGTTTTTAAGATATTTAACTCTGCTTTTTCCTTCTATAGTTAATATTATAGAAGTTATTAGCGGAGATTATCATTTTGCAAACATTTCAAGAGGAGTATTAGATTTAAGAGATATTGTTTATTTCTTGTCCGTTACTGTTATATTTTTATATTTAGCTAATATTATGCTGGAAAATAGAAAATAATTTACGATATAAAAAATCAAAATAAAAAAATAGGATAAAAAAATGAATAAGAACGTTACAAAAATTATAATTCTTCTTGTGGTATTAGCTGTAATAGGTGTTATAGCATTTTTCACCACAAAACAAAAACGTATAGAAACTGAGGCAAATAAACCAAGAACTCAGATTTTTGAACTTAATGAAACAAATGTAACAAAATATGAATTAAGATATTCAGAAGAGCCAATAATAGTAGAAAAAATAGATGAAACTTGGAAAGTAACATCTCCTTCTAATAATTATAAAATAGACCAATTAGAGGCTTTTGCTAATGTTAAAAACTTTAATACTTTGAATATTGATATGATTATAACAAATCTTAGTGAAATTGAATCATTTGGACTTGAAAACCCAAGCAATGAATTTACAGTTTGGGAAGGAAATAAAGAATATAAAATATTTGTAGGAAATAAAACAGCTGATGAAGAAAGATATTATGTAAAATACAATGATGAATATTTTAGTGTTGAACTCGTATATATAGAAGCACTTAAAAAAACTATTGATATGTTAAGAGATAAAATAATATTTGATAAACCTATATATATAGATTCTGTTCTTAAAGTTGAAAGCAATATCAGAGATTATACAAATGTTATAAAGAAAGAAAACAGAACTAATTGGGTTGTTGAAGGAATAGAAGAAGAAATAAGTTTAGATAGAGCATACAGAGATTATGAAACATTATCTTTAGTTAAAGCAATTGGATTTGTTAATGATGACAATATGAAACAATATTTAGAGAGATTATTCAAAATTCCAGATGCAAAAATTACAATCTTTATGGAAGATAACACCAAAAAAGAGTATACTTTAGTTTATGATAATAATGAAGGCAAAGTATATGTAAAACCAGAAAGCGGTATAATTTATGAAGTAGACTATTCTATATACAATGCTGCTATGCGCGGAAAAGAATATTATATAAAAACAGAAGAAGATGAAAAAGAAGCCAATAATATGGAAGATGATCCTTATATGGATACAGCAGAAGATAGTATGAGATTAGATGAGAATATACAACAGCAATAATTTTAATAAAAATATTTATTAAAAAAGGAAGTAATTTATGAAAAAGCAAATACCTAATTTACTAAGTATTAGCAGAATAGTTTTATCTCCGCTTGTTATATTTCTGTACTTTTATAATTCTATGATAAGTGCAGTATTAGCATTAATATTTCTTATAATACTAGAAATAACAGACGCTTTAGATGGTGCTATGGCTAGAAAATTAAATTTGGTAAGTGATTTAGGTAAAGTTCTTGATCCATTTGCTGATACAGTATTTCATATAACAATGTTTACAATATTTTTATATGAAGGTTCTATGCCTATATGGATGTATATAATTTCACTTTACAGAGATATGTTTTCAATGTTCATAAGGATTTTAGGTGGATTAAGAGGTTTTGCTGTTGCTGCTAAATTTAGCGGTAAATTAAAAACAGCATCAAGAGCAGCTGCAGTAATTATAATATTTCTTATAAAAATATTGAAGCATACTGATATAGTTCTTCCTTATGATCAAATAACATATTATAGCTTGTTGATAGTAACAATAATAACAATATATTCATTTTTTGATTATATGCCTTTAATAACAGGAAAAGCAAATAAAAAATAATAATTATTATTACTAGTGATAAAGTTTCTTAAAAAATAATGGGTATTCATAAATATTTGAATACCCATTTTTATATATAATAAATATTAAATTATAGTTCTAAAATTAGAACCAATACCTAAAACCAAAATCTCCATAAAATCTAAAGAATTTAGAAAATGTCCATCCGCTGCTGCTTGGATACCATCCAAAAGTCCTAAACCCATCATTACCAACTGCTAGAACACTTAAACCATGAGTAACTTGCAAAAATATTTCCCAATCTCTATCAAGTATAAATGAAAAGCCTAAAGGAAGCCTAAAATTTGCCTCTATATTCCAATAATTATTTCCAAATTCCATTACACCTTCTACACCAGGTCCAAAATACAACCAAACATGAGACTCTCCAAGCATTCCTAATCTATGTTTTAATCCCCACCAATCTGCACTAGCACTGAGTCCAAAAAAAGCAAAGCCTGTTGATGATAGACCTATATTAAGTATTCCTCCAAACATAAATGGAACAACATCAAATTTACCAGTTACACCTAAAGATACTTGAGTTGGAAAACCAGCTCTTATAAAAAATCCTGCACTTTCTCCATTAGGATAAAAAGAGTATAATTTATTAAAAACTGATGTAAAGGACATCATAATAAATATATATATTATTATTTTTTTAGTCATCGCAATCAAGTCCAAAATATTTTATTTAAAAATATAAAAAATAATAGAAAAAAGTAAAGTAAAATAAAAGCCCCGTAATTAAACGGGGCTATAATTTCTTAAATAAAATTTATTAAATTTAGAACCAATATCTAAATCCAACTTGGAATGCTATGTGTAAGAAATTACCGAAATACCATCTGTCTCTGTCTCTATTTCCAAGGTATATACCAAGTATTGAAACTCCGTCTCCATCAGCATGTAAAACGTTAAGAGTAGGTGCAGGCTCTAAGAATATTTCCCATTTTTGTTTAATTAAGAAAGAAAAACCTATAGGCATTCTTAAACCGGCATTAATTGACCATATACCATGGGAACCAAAAGCAAAATCAGCAGCAAGCCCTGGTCCTAAATAGAAATGAACATCAGACTCACCAGCCTGACCCAAAGGTATTTTTAAACCCCACCAATCCATAGTTAAACCAACACCAAAATATTGATAATGAGGATTGAATAAACCTGCTACAGCTTGAACACCAAACATCAAAGGAACACCGTCAAACTGACCTACTAATGCTAAACCTTGATTAGGATATCCAAAAAATAATGAAGCTCCTATTGCAGCACCGTCAGAATAAGCAGCTTGTGCTTTGTTAGGCATAGCAACTGCTAAAATTAATATCATAGCAGAGATAAGTGTAATCTTTTTAAACATAATATTCTCCATTTTTTATATATCTACACTATACAATCTATGTCTAAAAATGTCAACAAGTAACATAACTAATTAAACATAATATCTATTAAATAATAACAAGAAAAAACAAAATTATTTTTTTATTTGCTGTTTTAGATATGCAGATATAAACTCATCTATATTTCCATCCATAACAGAATTCATGTTTCCGCTTTCATGCCCTGTTCTCAAATCTTTTACCATCTGATAAGGCTGAAATACATAACTTCTAATCTGATTACCCCAAGCTATATCCGTTTTTTCACCTGCTATTTTCTGCTTTTCTTTATCCAACTTTTCTTTTTCAAGCTGATAAAGTTTAGCTTTTAACATTTTCATAGCCATATCTTTATTATTATGCTGACTTCTTTCAGCCTGACACTGTACAACAATATTTGTAGGAATATGGGTTATTCTTATAGCAGATGATGTTTTGTTTACGTGCTGACCACCTGCTCCAGAAGCTCTGTATGTATCTATTCTTAAATCTGCAAGATTAATTTCAACTTCAATATCTTCGTCTATATCCGGCATAACACTTACAGCTACAAACGAAGTATGCCTCTTAGCATTAGCATCAAAAGGAGATATCCTAACTAATCTATGCACACCTATCTCAGAACGCAAATAACCATAAGCATAAAGACCTTGTACATAAAAACTGATTTGCTTTATTCCTGCTTCATCACCAGGAAGTTCATCTGTAGTTTCAACTGTAAAACCATGCCTCTCACAAAAACGCACATACATTCTTGAAAGCATAGAAGCCCAGTCGCAGCTTTCTGTACCTCCAGCTCCTGCATTTAATGTAAGATATGCATTTTTGCTGTCAAATTCCCCAGAAAATAAATTTTTAGTTTCTAACTCATCAAAAACTTTTTGAAGTTCTATGCATTCCCCTTCAAGCTCTTTCTCCATTTCTGTATCGCCCGATTCTATAGCCATTTCAACAAGTTCATATATATTATTAGAGTTTTTTATTAGATTTTCAACAGGCTCTATTTTGTCAAGAAGAAGCATTCTTTCTTTCATTAATTTTTGGGCTGCTATATTATCATTCCAAAAATCATCTTTTGCAGATATTTCATCAATCTCTTTTATTCTTTTATAAATAGCATCGGGGTCAAAGATACCCCCTTAATACTTCCGATTGTTCCTTAATATTTGCCACTGAATTTTTAATCTCAGATAATGTCATAAATTTTCCTAATTTATTATTAAAAATTAATTTTTTAATCAAAAATTATTCTTCTGTAGGTAATATTCTAGTACCATTAGATGACTTAAGTATATAAACATCAGCATCTCTTCTAGTTCTTTCTTTGTAATGTGTATATAGATTTTCTATAACATTTTCAACTTCTGTTTTTTTAAGTAATATTAAAACTCCGCCGCCGAAACCTGTACCTATCATTCTAGCACCTAAAACCCCATACATATTAAGAGATTCTTCAACTAAGATATCTAATTCAGCAGTAGAAACCTCATACAACTTGCTTAAACCATCATGCGTTTTTGATATTAAATTTGCCAAATCCTTAATAGAACCTTTCTTAATAGCCTTTACAGCCTGATTTACTCTATCCTGCTCTGAAGAAACATATAAAGCACGTCTTTGCTCTTTGTTTTGCAAAGTCTCCTTAATAAAATCAGCATCTTTAGGCTTTAAATCGCATAAAGATTTTAAATTAGTTTTTTTCTCTTTTAATTTTTTTAATGCATTCTCACATTCTCTTCTTCTTGCATTGTATTCACTATCACTTGAAGTTCTTTTTTTATTACTGTTTACAACAGCCATACAATAATCGCCCATATTAAAATCAAAATATTCATATTTAAGCGAACTCATATTAAAAAAGAATAATGTATTATCTTTTCCCATAAAAATTGCCGCATGATCGCTTAAGGATGTTCTATGAGATGCATATTTTCTTTCACCTTCATATGACAATTTTGCCATATCTAAAGGTTCAATATCCTTTATATTATTTATATCTAAAGCTGCATAAGTTAAACAAGCGCATAATGAGCTTGAAGATGCTAAAGATGTATTAAATGGCAAATCAGTATATACAAATAAATCCATACCATGTATTTTATATCCATTTTCTATAAGTACAGAATATACACCTTTAAAATAAACAGCCCATTCATCTTCTTTATTCTTTTCTAATTCATCCAAAGTAAATGATTTTTTAGCTTTAAAAGAATGAGCATATATATTAATTTTATTATCTGGTCTCTTTCTAGCTACTATATAAGTACCCCTATCTACTGCGGCAGTTATAGTATCGCCTCCTGAATAATCTATAAGCTCCCCTATAATAGTTACTCTGCCGGGTGAAAAATATAATTTTGTATCACCTTTATGACCAAAAACTTCTCTAAATCTTGCTACTATTTTTAAATGTAATCTAGGTATCATAGTTAACTTCTCTCAAAATTTATCTGTTATAAATATCATAAAATGAAAAAAAATCAATAGCATAAATAAAATATTACGGTTAAATATTAATAAATCGTAATTTTTTTAAAAAATTAGATATAAAATATTGATTTTGATAATAAAGAGTAATATAATAATTCGAAGTTTCTAAGTTAGAGGACTATTTCTATGGATAATAAATTATACAATAATTATATAGATATTTTAAAAGAAGAATTAGTGCCGGCATTAGGATGTACAGAACCAATAGCAATAGCTTATGCTGGAGCAAAAATAAGAGATATTGTAGGAGAAATACCTGATTCCATAGTAGTAAAATGCAGCGGAAATATTATTAAAAACGTAAAAGGTGTAACTGTTCCTAATTCTAATGGATTAAAAGGAATTGATATCGCCGCTGTTTTAGGATTAGTAGGAGGAGACTCAAGCAAAAATCTTGAAGTATTATCCACTGTTAAACAAGAAGATATTGATAAAACTAAAGAACTTGTTAAAAGTGGTTTTTGTGAATGTGATTTGATAGAAGGTTCTGAAAATTTACATATTATAATAGAAGCAAAATATAAAAATACCTATTCAAGTATTGAAATAAAAAATGCACATACAAATATAACTAAAATCATTAAAGATGGAAAAGAAATATTTACAGCTGACAATGCTAGTAATGAGAAAGAATTAGCTGACAGAGAATCATTAAAGATAAAAGAAATACTCAATTTTGCAAATGAAGTTAATATAGAAGACATTAGAGAAATTATATTAAGACAAATAGAAATGAATACAGCAATATCCGAAGAAGGCATAAAAAACGAATATGGTTCATCTATAGGAAGAACGCTTCTTAAATATTATGGGGATGATGTTAGAAATAAAGCTAAAGCCTATGCCTCTGCCGGTTCCGATGCCAGAATGGGCGGATGTCCTATGCCGGTAGTAACCAATTCAGGCAGTGGAAATCAAGGAATAACCGTATCAATACCTGTAATAGAATATGCTAAATATATGAATGTATCCGAAGAAAAATTATACAGAGCATTAGTGCTATCAAATTTAATAGCTATACTTCAAAAAAAACATATAGGAAAATTATCTGCTTTCTGCGGTGTTGTTTGTGCTGCTACAGGAGCTGCTTCTGGTATTGCTTATTTGCATGACGCTGACTATAATATAATATCCAATACTATAACAAATGCATTATGCACAATAGGCGGTATGGTTTGTGATGGTGCTAAAGCTTCTTGTGCCTCAAAAATTTCTGAAGCTGTTGATTGCGGAATACTTGCCTATAATTTAGCAAAAGATGGAAAAGTATTCAAATCAGGAGACGGGCTTGTAAAAGATGATATAGAAGCTACTATAGACAGCATAGGAAGAATGGCTAAAGAAGGTATGAAGGGTACTGATATAGAAATATTAAATATAATGATAGATAAATAATATACAATAAACACTATTTTAATTATAAACTAAAAATATAACTCTTTCAAAAACACAATAACAGCACTATAATATTTTATACTAGATTTATTTTAAAAAAATTGTATAATCTATTAATAATATTTTTCGATAACAGTTAAGAGTATTTTTTATAAGGAGTATTTTTTATGGCTGGTTTAAGTGACAAAGAAATTAATGCAACTTTAGCTAGAATAAGAAGTGATTATGAAAAAGGTGCTGAGAAATACGGCAGTAAAATATATAATGTTAATAGTTTTAATGACAGATACAGAGAAGCATTGCAAAACAGACAGGATATATCAAATTTCTTAATTGTTGAAATAAAAATACTAGAAGATATAAAAACAACACTTAGAGATAGAGAATTAGAACGCCAAAGAAAAAAAGCAGAAGAAGAAAAAGCTAAAGAAAATTCTTTCATGAATAAAGTTGATAACATGATAGAAAAATTTAAAAGTGCAGTGGAAAAATACCCTTTAGAAGATATGCATCCTAAAGCTGATCAAGAAATAGAACATTTATATGGTGCTTTTAAGGAATTATACAATTGTTTTTCTGTTATTAGATTCTTTCTATGCGGACCAGCCAGTGATTATGTAGTTGAAACTGCAATAAAAGATTATGATAATCAATTTCAAAAATTTATCATACCTGTTGGGGAAACTAAAGTACCTCAAATATTCGCTGATTATGTTTTTGCATTAAATAACGGAGAAAATTCAAGCAGAGCCGAACAATTTATACTTAAAGAATCTGGTTTCTTCCTACATGCTTTTATAGAAAAAATGACTAATATAAAATCAATAGCATTAAAAATAGCTAATGATGGGGAGATTGTACTTCCTGATTATTTGAATGTTCAGTCGCCTAGAGTTTATAAATTTTTCAAAGGCAAGAAAAAAGAAGAAATGTATGATGCAACTATTGCCTATGCTAATGCAATGATAAATGACTTTAGACTGCAAAGCTTCAAAAAAGATGCCAATTAAAAACATATTAATTTTAATTTTTTGTGCTTTAATAAATATTTCATTATACCCTCAAACTAATAATGATTTTGTATACAATAAAGATAATTTAGCAAATGCATATCGTTTTTATAGAGCAAAAAATTATTCTAAAGCAGCAGAATTATTTGAATATGAAATAGCAAACTCACCTATTCTAAAAATAGAATATTTTGAGAATTTAGCAAATGCATATATGAATTTGAAAGATTATACTAATATGCTTAGAGTATCTAGAAACGGTATAATAGTAAATAGATTCTCTCCTAAATTGTATTTTCAAAAAGGATATGCATTATATAAATTAGGAAATACAAATCAAGCAATAGATTCTATAAGACATTCTATAAGTTTAAAGCCTAATGATGCCTATATGAATAATTTTTTAGGGCTTTTATATTTATATGTTGAAGATTATAAACAGGCAGAATCATCATTTTTAAAAGCAACAGTTTATAGTCCAAACAATATAGTATATATGGTTAATCTAGCTGCAACTTATGAAAGAGATAAAAATTACAGTTCAGCACTTGATCTATATGAATCTGCATACAAATTAGATCCTAAATACAAAGGATTGCATGATTCTATAATTAGAACAAGAACAATACTTGGAATAAATACAAATTCAACAGAAACAGTATCAACAAATCAAAATAATATAATAGACTATAATGAAGATATAGAAGCTAAACCTATAGAATTAGAAAATTACGAAAACAGTATTATAAGTAATAACATTGTAACTAATACAACCAATACTAACACTATAAATAATGCTTCATATACAAATATTCAAGAAAGCGGCAATACAAATATGCAAAAAGATAATTCTACTAATAATTAATATTGATAATATAAATATTTGTTATATTATATAGCTTAGGGATTATTATATGCATACAATAAAAAATACTTTAGAAGAATATTCAAATAGAAAATTATATCATAATATCAATTTATCCAATTATATTAAAATATCACAAAAATGGGATGATATTATTGGTGAAGTGCTTTCAAAAATATGTTATCCTTCATTCTTCAGAAACGGTATATTAACAATAGTTGTTAAAGATAATGTATGGGCTAATGAAATATTTATGAATAGAACAAATATATTCAAAAATATAAAAAAAGAAACTAATATAGAAGTAGTTGAATTAAAAACAAGAATAGGTGAAGTTAATAACAATCCAAATAATAAATCAGAAGAAAATATAAAAAATAATAAAATCATTACTAAAGAACATGAAGAATGGATTGATAATGTTATAAAAGAATCAAATATAAAAGATGAAAGAATGAAAGAAATATTTTTCAATATACTTAAATATGAGGATTATAATGATTGATGATGAGTTTATAAAAAAAGCTGTGAATGAATATAAAGCAACTAGAAGCATTGAATCTTTAAAAGAAATTAATAATCATTTATCTAATTATATATACAATTATCCAAGAAAAGTTTTTGGTACTTATCATAATGATGCATTAGAGTTTTATTCATATTATATTGAAAGAATAGGAAATATAATATTAAAATACAATGAAACAGAAGCTAAATTTATAACATGGTTTACATATACATTAAGAAGTCATTATTTAAATTTTATAGATTACAAAAAAAGAAAAAATAAATACAATAAAAAAGAAATATCAATAGATGCTCCATTATGCAATAGAGATTCATTAACATTGCATGATGTACTTTATGACACTAAATCATATTCTATAAACGAATATACAGAAAACTATAATGAAGAAATAAACATAGAAAATATTGCATTAAAAATGTTTAACTATATAGAAAAAGAATTTAATGACAGAGATTCTTTGGCATTCTTTATGCATAATTTGGAATTATTTATAAATTTAATAGCATCTCCTATTATGAAATATTTTAATATAGGATATGAGGAAGCATATTCCATAATAGAAAAAGCTAGATCAACTTATATAAATAAATATAATGAAATAATAAAACAGCAGGACAGAATAGCTAAAGTGAATGCTCAAATATCTGAAAATAATAGAAAAGGAATTTTTACTGTACATTTAGCGAGCAAAAAACAAAATTATATAAAAAAACTGCATTCTATAAAAATAAATGTGCCTTATGATTTTATAGCAAAACTTTTTAATATTACAAGCAATGCAGTTACAAAAATTATAAACAAAATAAAAACTAATTTGAAAGAACATTTTAATAATTTATTGGATTTATAATATGAACAAATATAATTACACAGAAGAAGAAATTATAAATTATGTTAATGGTATAAAAGTATCCGATGATTTTTTAAAAGAGCTTGAATCAAATACAGATTTACAAAAAGAAGTAAGCTCTCTAAAAAATGATTTATTTCTTATGGAAAATGTAGAAGATTCTAATATGTTCAAAGAATCAAAAATAAAATCAACTATTAATATTAAAAACGGTATAATTGATTATATGCTTTATTTTACTGCATTAACTCCATTAGCTTCAAGAGGCACAGATGATAAAAATATAAAAGATATTTATGTTTATAAAAATATAGAAATATATAAAAGCAATGATGAATACTATATTAATATAAGCAATATAAAAAATTGGTGTGTAATAGAGTATAACGGAGAGAAAATAGTTAATATATTTGGAGAAAGAGATAACTACTCTTCAAACTTAAAAAATGGAAATTATAATATTAAAGTTGATGATTATGAAGCTTCAATAAATATAGAATGAATATAATGAATTAAACAATAAGGAAAGAATTATAACAATGGATGGAATATGTAAATGGGCTAAAACAGAAATAGAAATAAAATACCATAATGAAGAATGGTGCAGAATATGCCATGATGAAAGAAAGCTATTTGAAATGCTTATATTAGAAGGTATGCAGGCTGGCCTTAGTTGGAAATGCATACTTGATAAGAGAGAAAATATGAGAAAAGCATTTGATAATTTCGATTATAAAAAAATAGCTAAATATGATAATAAAAAAATAGAAGAACTGCTTAATGATAAAGGCATTATTAGAAATAAAAGAAAGATTAACGCTCTTATATTAAATGCTCAAAAATTTATTGAAGTTCAGAAAGAATTTGGAAGTTTTGACAAATATATATGGAGCTTTACCGATAATAAACAAATAGATAATAAATTAAAAGATAATTCCGAAATACCTGCAAAAAATGAATTATCTGATAAAATTAGCAAAGATTTAATAAAAAGAGGATTTAAATTTGTAGGAAGTGTAATCATTTACAGTTACATGCAAGGAATAGGAATTGTAAATGATCATTCAATAAACTGCAAATTTCATGATATATAAATAAATGGATATTAAATTATGGGAAAATATAATACTTTATCATTTCAAAAATCATCTATCATATATATAAAAAATCAATACCCTAAAGATTCTTTCTATGTAGTTACAAAAGGAAAGGCTATTTCTTATGGTACTTTTGATTATAATATAGAATTTAATAAAGGCAATATATTAGGTTTGGTAAATGCTGTATTAAATGAGCCATACTTCTATAATGTTAAAGCTGTAGAAGATACAGAAGTAATGGAAATAAAAATAGAAGATATAGTTAATATAGAAAGCAAAGATTTAATGGTAAAGATCGACAGATATTTAGATACATCATTGGAAATGTGGCTCAGTAAATATTATATGTCGCTATCAAATAATCATAATAACAGCATATTCATAAGTTCTAAAGATGATATATTAACAATGGCAGAAGTATATCAAAAAAATGGTTTTTATGATGCATCTTATAAATTATATAAAAAATGTATAGAGTTATTTCCAGAAAGCGAAAATGAAATTAAAAATAAATTGTCAAGTTTAACTCCTATATCAGAACCTACAGTAATGGGTCATAATACATTTAGTTACAAGAAAGGCTATTGTATATATACAGAACTAGAGGCAAGTAACAAATTATATATTATACAATCAGGAAAAGTTGGAATATATAATATAATAAATTCACATCAAATTACCAGAGCAATTTATTCAGAAAGTAATATTATTGATGGATATAAACCTATAGGTAAATACCAAGCATTATCAACAAGCGCTATAATATTAGAGGATTCTTTAATAAAAGTATTAAAAAGAGAAGAATTATTAGATGCTATGGAACATGAACCATCTTTAAAACTTTATTACATAAAAATGGTAAGCATGAAAATAAGAAATACAGTATTAAAAACAATAGTACTTCATACAGATGAAATAATATCAAAACTAATAATAACTTTATATTATATGTTAAAAACAGAAACTTTGCCAAAAGATACAAACTCTATAAATTTATTATATAATGTAAATGATATAAAAACTATAATTAATATTAATGATCTAAAATTAGTAGAAAAAGAATTAAATAAAATAAGATCCGTAAAAATATCAGAAGAGCATCATATCAATATAGTAGATATAAAAAATTTCATTATAGAATATAAAAACTGTATGAATAGAATAACAAGTCATAAAAATTAATAATTGCAAATTATAATAATACTGTTAAAATAAAAAATACTTATCATATTTTACATTTGGTTGTATTTTGAGATTATATAATAAATAACATATATTTAGGAGTTTCAAATGCCTACATTAAAGACAAGCATATCAGGTATAAGAGGAATAATCGGAGATGGACTAGACATAAGAGCAATTGTAGATTATACGTCTGCATTTGCCTGTCTCTTCCCAAAGAAAGCAAAAATTTTGGTAGCAAGAGACACAAGAATAACAGGGGAATCTATATTAAATGCTGTAGCTTCAACATTAATGGCATCAGGAATAAATGTAATAGATATAGGAATAACACCTACACCAACCGCATTATATATGGTTGAAAAATTAAAAATACATGGCGGAATAATGATATCAGCCAGTCATAACCCTATAGAATGGAATGCTTTAAAATTAATAGGAAAAGAAGGAAGATTTTTAGATGAAAAAGCTGTTAATGAACTTATGAAGCTTTATGATAAAAAATCATCAAGATTCGTTAAAGCATTGGAAACAGGAACATATCAAAAAATAGATAATGCTATAGATGAACATATAAAAAGAATAATAAGATTTATAGACGTAGAAAAAATAAAAAAAGCTAATTTCAAAGTAGCATGTGATTATGTTAATGGAACAGGTTTATTTGCTACACCTCCTCTATTAAAAGCATTAGGTGTTAAAGAGATATCAATTAATAAAGAACATACAGGAAAATTTGCTCATGTAGCAGAGCCTTCAGCAGCAAGCATGAAAAGTTTATCTGATTTAGTGAAAAAAAATAAAGTTAATATAGGATTTACTCAAGACCCAGACGCTGACAGACTTGCTATAGTTCTTAATGATGGTACAATTATAAGCGAAGAATATACTTTGGCTTTATGTGCTAAATATTTATGGCTTGTAGGAAAGGGAAATGCAGCTGTTAATCTCTCTACATCAAGAATGATAGATGATTTAGCTAAAGAAAAAGGCTATTCAGTTGATAGAACAAAAATAGGAGAAATAAATGTTTCTTCTCATGTTGTAAAAAATAAACTATATTTCGGAGGTGAAGGAAACGGAGGAATAATAGTTCCTGCTGTAACTCCTGGAAGAGATTCACTTTTAGGTATAGCTTTAATATTAGAGTTAATGGCAACAACAGGAAAGACTATAACAGAACTTGTTAATGAAATACCAAAATATGAAATAGTTAAAGAAAAAATAGAAGTTGCAAAAATAGATGAAGATAATTTCTTAAAACAGGTAAAAGCAGAATATCCTAAATCAAAAATAACAACTATTGATGGTATAAAAATAGATTTAGAAAATGGATGGCTTCATGTACGTTCATCAAATACAGAACCTATTGTACGCATTATAGCAGAAGCTAAAAGTAAGAAAGAAGCTAAAGAGTTAATTGAATCTGCTATGAATATGATAAAAGGAGAAAAACCTGCAAAAAAAGCAGCTCCTAAAAAGGAAACAAATAAAAAAACTACCAAATAATATAAAATAATAATTGATAAAAGCAGAAGATAATCATATCTTCTGCTTTATTTTTTATAATAATTAAACTATTAATACATAAATACTATAGTAAAAACTAACTACTTCGACTTTTAAACCAAAAAAGTCGAAAATTTTAAATTAATAAAAATTACTTGACAAATTTATTATATTTTGTTTTAATATAGTATATATTTAACTAATAAAAAAAAGTTTTGTTATATTATATATCTTTTATATACCAAAAAGGATAGATATGGATTTGAATCTTAAAAATAAAACAGCTATAATAACAGGATCAAGCAGAGGAATAGGTAAAAAAATAGCAGAAACTTTAGCTAGAGAAGGAGTTAATGTTGTAATAACTGCTACTAATTCTGATAAAGCATCAACTGTCGCAGGAGAAATAAAATCTGCATACAATGTAGAAACTTTAGGTTTAGAACATGATGCTAAATCAAGCGAATCTTGTAAAAATGTAATTGCTAAAACTATAGAAAAATTCGGTTCTATTGATATTCTTGTAAATAATGCCGGCATTACGAAAGACATGCTTGTTATACAAATGGATGACAATGCTTGGAATGATGTACTATCAACAAATTTGTCAGGAGCTTTTTATACTTCAAGAGAAGCAGCTAAAAATATGCTAAGAGCTAGAAAAGGAAAAATAATTAATATATCCAGTGTTATTGGTAAAATGGGTAATGCGGGACAAGCTAATTATGCTGCTGCTAAAGCCGGACTTATAGGTATAACAAAATCTATGGCTAAAGAATTTGCACCTAGAAATATATGTGTAAATGCTATAGCACCTGGTTTTATTCAAACTGACATGACAGATGCTTTACCTGAAGATACAGTTAAAGGAATTATGAGTATAACCCCATTAAAGAAATTAGGAACTCCTGAAGATGTTGCTAATTTAGTGTTATTTCTCGCTTCAGATATGAGTAATTATATCACTGGAGAAGTAATAGCAGTTGATGGCGGAATGTCAATGTAATTAATAATTATGTATGTAAGGATGCTAAAATAGCACTTTATAATAAAAAATATTATAATTTTTAAGGAGATTAAAAATGGCATTAATCGATGAAATTAAAGATGTTGTTGCTAATCAATTAAACATCTCAGACAAAAGTAAAATCACTGATACAGCTTCTTTCGTAGATGATTTAAACGCTGATTCACTTGATTTAGTAGAATTAATAATGGAATTAGAAAAACGCTATGACATTAAAATTCCTCAAGAAGATCAAGAAAAAATTAAAAATGTAGCTGATGCAGCTAAATATATTGAAGAGCATAAAGGTAATTAATAATTATTATATTATTATATTTTCCCGTAAGAAAAATATTGTTTTTACGGGAAATTTTTTAATATAATTAACTTAATAGGAGTTTTTTATATGAGTGAACGCAGAGTTGTTATTACAGGACTTGGAATAGTAAGTTCTTTAGGAAATGATGTAAAAACATTCTGGGATAATCTGCTTAATGGTGTTTCTGGAGTAAAAACTTTAAGTAAATATTTTGATCCTGAAAAAGAGCAACTTATTACCAAAATCGGTGCTGAAGCTTTACCAGTTGAAGGCGATTATTATTCTGATAAAAAAATGTTAAGAAGATTAGATCCTTTCATTAATTTTGGAGTATATGCTGCTTATCATGCTTTCAAACAGGCTGGTATAGAACCTAAAACCGGCTTTGATCCTCTCAGAGCAGGATGTGTTCTTGGTAGCGGTATTGGTGGTATAACTACTCTTTTATCTAATCATAATGTTATGCTTTCTGACGGCCCTAATAGAGTTTCACCTTTCTTTGTTCCTATGCAAATTATCAATATGACTTCTGGAGTGATTGCAATGGAATACGGCATGAATGGCCCTAATTACAGCGTAGTTACTGCATGTGCTTCTTCTAACCACTCTATAGGTTTAGGATTCAAACATATAAAAGATAATGAAGCTGATATTATGGTTGTAGGAGGTTCTGAAGCTACTATTAATCCTCTTACTATTGCTGGTTTCAATAATGCAAGAGCTTTATCTACTAGAAATGATGAACCTACTAAAGCATCAAGACCTTTTGATAAAGGAAGAGATGGTTTTGTTATAGCTGAGGGAGCCGGAGTATTAATACTTGAAGAATATGAGCATGCCAAAAAAAGAAATGCTAATATACTTGCTGAAATTTGTGGTTATGGTTTCACAGCTGATGCTAACCATATTACTGCACCTTTAGAAGACGGAGCTATGGGAGCAAGAGCTATGTCTTTAGCTATAGAGAGTGCAAAAATATCACCTGACAAAATAAATTATATAAATACTCATGGTACTTCTACACCTGTAGGAGATATCGCAGAAATTAAAGCAATTAAGAAAGCTTTAGGTGAAGATCATGCTAAAAAAATAAAAATTAATTCTACTAAATCTATGACTGGACATGCTTTAGGTGCTGCCGGCGGTATAGAGGCTGTAGCTACAGTTATGAGTATGATCAATTCAAAAGTACATCCTACTATCAATGTAGAAGAACAGGATCCTGAATGTGATTTAGATGTTGTTGCTAATGTTGCTCAAGACTATAAAATTGAATATGCTATAAGCAATTCATTAGGTTTCGGCGGACATAATGCTTCTATAGTATTTAAAAGAGTTTAAAAAATTATAGTTATAAAAATAAAAGCTGCATTTATTAAATAAATGCAGCTTTTTTAATTAAATCTAGTTTCAATTAAAAATACAGTTTTGAAATACTATTTTATTTACTTTACATAGATAAAATAAAAATCATAAAACATATTTAGTTTTTTCATTAAAAGATGCTGTACTTCCATTTTTAACATGTTCATCCATTAAAATATTAACTATCTCATCAGCACGGTTATTTTCTTTATTATTAGAATGGCCTTTTACTTTAATAAATTCTATGTTATGTTTTTTAGAAAGTTCTATTAATTTTAACCAATACTCTTTATTTTCAACAGGCTTCTTATCACTTTTTATCCAATTATTTTTCTGCCAAGAATATATCCATTTAGTCATACCATTAACTAAGTATGCACTATCGCTGTAAAGTTTAATATTATGGGAATGTTTTAATCTTTCAAGTGCTTTAATGGCAGCATTCATTTCCATCCTATTATTAGTGGTGCTGTCTTCACTTTCACCAATTTCCAAACGAAGATTATGCTTTTCGCTTATAAGTATAGCAGCCCAAGCTCCAAGACCAGGATTACCTCTGCAACCGCCGTCTGTATATATTAGAATATTATCCTTTGTCATAATCAATTATGAAGCTAATAAAGCAATTAATTTAGTATTTATTTCTTTTATCAAATTTTCTCTAGTGTAATCTTTTTTGAATACTGTAAAGCCTGACGCTTTAGGATGACCTCCGCCTCCAAAACTCTCAGCAATTTCTCTAATATCTTTATGACTTCTGCTCCTCATACTAACTCTAAAACTATCTTCATTTTCATGTATAATAAAACCAATAAGAACATCGTCCATCTGTATAAGAGTATCTGAAGCACTTACCCCAAGTTCTTTCATATTAATTCCGCAAATGGTATCTTCCAAACATATATAGCCTATTTTATTATCATAGTCTATTACCATTCTTTTATACATTTCCATTAAAGCAGCTACATCATCTTTAGTATATCTTTTTCTTACAACATTACCAATATTTTCCTGAATTATTCCTACACTCATTAATTTAGAACCATAAAGAAGAGTTCTATCAGTTGTATTACTGAATATAAAACTTCCTGTATCTGTACAAATTCCAGTATAAAGCAATGTTGCTATTGTAGAATCAAATTTTTCCAAATAATCTTTAAATATATCAACTATTATCTCGCATGTAGCTCCGGCTTTTATATCATCATAAAACATAGTAACACCTTTAATATTTCTTACCTTATGATGATCTATAAATATTACTTCATTATATTCATTTGTAATGCCAGCAACCCACCCTATTCTCTCTATATCTCCGGAATCTACTATAATTAAAACATCTTTCTTAGGCAAAGTATTTTCATTTACTTCAAAAATAACTTTATCAATATGCAAAATATTGTGTAAATCTCTTTGAATTTTATCTGTATTAATAACTACAGCATCTTTATTGAAAATATTTTTAATAAGTAATGATAAAGCTAAACCAGAACATATACAATCACAATCAGGATTTCTATGGCCAATAATTGCTATATTATCAGCTTTTGATATTCTCTCTAATATTTGATGTTTTTCAACTTTTGGAAATACACTGCTTTCCTGCTTTTCATTTTCTATAACAGACATATATAATCAATCCTTTAAATGCTTCAATTATCTAAATCAGGAATATCCAAATTTTTTATATCAGTTAATACTTTGTTAGTTTCTATTAGATTTTTATCATAATGAAATGTTAAATTAGGTACATATCTAATAGTTAGCTGCTTTTTAAGATAAGAAAATATAACACCCTTAGCACTATTAAGACCATTAAGAACTTCATTTTGTTTATCTTCATGCAGGCATACAAAATACACCTTAGCATTCTTTAAATCTTTAGAAGTATCTACTTTTGTAATAGTTACAAGATTATTTTTAATTCTAGGATCTTCTATCTCTCTCATAATAATCATAGAGAGAGTTTGTTTAATATTTTCATTTACTCTAAGTATTCTATGTGAAGACATAAATAATTATTTCACTATAGCATTATTAATAGTATTAGTTAAATCATCAAGCTCATCTTTAATGAATACTTTATCTATATCAACTAAAATTATCATTTGCTCATTTGCTTTAACTAAACCCATTATATATCTGCTGTCTATACCAACATGCATATCTATATCTTCCTGAATATTTTCACTATTAATAGTGAGTACATCAGATACAGAGTCAACAACTAAACCATATTTTTTATCCCCTATTGCTACAACAACTATTACACAATTTTCAGGATTCATAGGTTCATCAAAATGGAATCTTGCTCTTAAATCTATAACAAGAATTATAGTACCTCTCAAATTAATAATACCTTTTAAATAATCAGGACAATTTGGAATTGGAGAAGGCTGCATAAAGTTAAGTATTTCCTGAACCTTTAAGATATCTATTCCATATAATTCATTATTTATCTTAAAAACAAGTATTTGATTTGATATAGCACTATTCATGTTAACTCCTTAAATTATACGAATAAATTATAATATATAATAGCTATAAGTCAAGCAATTTATTTCTTACTTATTATATAATATTATTAAGAAAAATACAATAATAAAATTAAATATTATTATTTATATAAAAAATATAAACTTCAAAATAATAAAAAATTCATATATTAAATATAATAATGTACTTATATATAATTCAAACAATTTATACATATTGATATACAAACATATTCTATTAATACAAAAATATAACATTGATATTTTATACAAATAATTTATTATATTTAAGTTATTTATTTTTTTCATTGAAGGATTGTTTATGAACGACATTTTAAAATTAATGGAAGAATTAACAAATTCATTCGGACCTTCTGGTTTTGAAGATGATGTTATAGAAGTTATAAGAAAGAATACTTCATTTATTGATAATGAAAGAGATTCTATAAATAATTTATATTTAGGATTGCAAAATATAGATAAAAGCAAACCTATAGTAGCATTGGACTGTCATATAGATGAATTAGGTTTTATGATAGAGCATATAAATCCAAACGGTACATTATCTTTTATACCTTTAGGAGGATGGCATATACCAAATATAGTATCTAATTCTGTAGTTATAAAGTCTTCAAGCGGTGAATATGTAAAAGGAGTCATAGGCTCAAAACCTCCTCATTTTATGACTGATGAAGACAGAAGACGCATGCCTGTTATACAAGACTTGTATATAGATGTAGGAACAAGAAGCAGAGAAGAAACAGAAAAAATATTCGGTATAAATGTAGGAGATCCTGCTGTACCTGATGTTGAATTCAGATATGATGACAGAACAAAAAGTATATGTGCTAAAGCAATAGATAACAGAGTCGGAGCTTTGTGCGTAATTGAAACTTTAAAAGCTTTTAAAGATGAAAAGCTGGATGTTAATTTAGTTGGAATAATGTCATCTCAAGAAGAGGTAGGTGCAAGAGGTGCTGCCGTTGCTGCTAATAAAGTAAAACCTGATTTGGTTATAGTATTTGAAGGTCCTCCTGCAGATGATACATTCTACTACGGAGACAGAGCTCATGGGGCAATAGGAAAAGGTTCTCAGCTTAGAGTAATTGACGGAGGCATGATTACAAACCCTAGATTAAATAAACACACAATAGAAATAGCTAAAAAAAATAATCTTGCTCATCAAGTTATAGTACGTGAAAAAGGTTCTACAAATGGTGCTGTTTATCATAAAACTAACCTTGGAAGTCCTAGCGTTGTTTTAGGAATTGCAACTAGATATGCCCATAGTCATTATTGTTATGCTTCTTATGATGATATAATTTCTTCTATAAACATAGCAAAAGAATTAATAAAAACTTTGAATAAAGAAAAAATCAAAGAATTCTAATTTTTTACAGTTAATAAAAAATGGTATTATATACTAATACCATTTTTTATTTTATAATAATCTATTAATCATTAAATGTTTTTATAATTTCAGAATACTGTCTAAATCTTAATAATCTAAATTTATAATTATATTTTTTAAGAATATCTTCAGCTCTTTTAATAAACTCATCTTGATTGTATAAAAGCAAATCTATATATCCTCCTACCACACCTAAAGCATTACCCAATATTATGCCTATTTCTTTACCGCTTCCTCTTTTACCCATTATACTTTCAAGCTCATCTGTAATATTGTTTCTTTCATCAAGAAGTTTTTTATTTATATCTTTATCATCGAAATCAGTATTTTCATTATCTGAAAATACATAAACTAAATATGCAGCTCTTGCTCCCATTTTTGAAATATTAACAACCGCATCTATATTATAATTAGCATAATCACTAATAAGCTCCATATAACAAGTATTTCCAATGAATATATCTTCTCTAAAGAAACTGTCTGTAGGTTTACACTCATAAACTGTATATCTATTTATAGGATCTGAAATAATATCCTTATTTTTATTTTTTAGAGTATCCATTATAAAATCATAAAGTTTTGTAAGCTCTATCGTGTTATCGAGTTTTTTATCACTTCTTTCAACATCTCCTAATAAATACAGTTTTAATATATTTTCACCTACAGCATGTTCAAGCATTATATAAAAAGCATTATAAGCATAATTTTCATTTAATTGATTTAACTTTTTATTATAAAATTTCAAATTAAAGAAATTAGTATCTTCATCATATTCAGCAGATACTAAAATTTCATTAAAGCTTAAATCTTTATTATATATTCTGAAATTAGAATTAGTTATATCTTGTTTTTTCATATAAGGAGAAAATTTCCATTTATTTTTTAATTTCTCAGGCATAGCAGCTACTATTCTAGGAGTAAGATAAAATAAATATTCCTTTCCTTCTACAGTGAATGTAAACTCATAATCACCGCCGAAATTAAATTGCAAATTGTTAGATATTAAAGACACACCATTAGAAACAAATTCAATTATTTCCTCTGATGACATATCAGATTTTTGCTCTATAAAATCAGAAATAACTTTCTCATTTTCTTCAAACCATTTCCAAAATCTATTAACTCTCTCTTCAAAATTTATTCCATCATCTTTATCTTCAGAACATAGCATATAAAAATTATAAGCATCTGCATCATCATTATCTAAATCATAAGCCTTTTTAAAATACATCTCGGCATTTTCTTTTTCACCCTTATAATAATAAGCATAACCAACTCTGTAATTCCATAAAGCATTATCAATTCCTTCTTCTCTTATGTACATTAAAGTATCTAATGCTTCATCATACTTTTCTATATTATTATAAGCTCTTGCAAGCAAACTAAAAAGTTCTGTATCTCTTTCTTCTTCAGGAATTTCAGTTATAATATCAATAATTTTTTCATGTTCATCATTTTCATGCAATTGATTAATTTTTTCTACTATATTCATAATAAGCCTCTATCCATTAAATTAATAAAACTTACTCATAATATTTTTAATACATTTATTATAAGTTTATAACTTTTTTATTTCTTTAATTTATATATAAAAAACTTTATCGCTATTTATGTCTAGCTAGACGCTCACAAGTTTTTTATTTCTTCTATACTTAATCCTGTATTTTCACTTATAAATTTTGCATCCAAACCTGACTTTTTTAAACTTTTAGCTATAGATATTGCCTTATTTTTTTCTCCTTCTTCTCTTCCTTTCATTCTTTCCTCACTTAAAGCTAATATATCAAAATAATTCTTCTCATATTCAGCATAATTTTCAAATAAATCTTTTGTATCCACAAATTTACTATACTCATCATAAACTTCTTTCATAATAGGATTCTTTTTTACCAACATTTTCATAATTTCCTCCATTTTTTCTCTTTTCTCTTTTCTCTTTAATTGTTAAAAAATAAAACCAAGCATCTAATTCATCTGTAAGTCTTGAATTACTAGATAAATATTTAGAAAGTTCTAGGAAGTGCATTTCCAAATGATTAGTAAGTATATGATTAGTTTCTAATTCTTTTATTACATAACAGTTATGTTCTTTATCAATATCCTTTAATAAATTGAAATTCAAGATATTAATAACTATAACCTGTTTTAAATCATTATATTTTTCATTATTTCTCAGATTAGAAACATAACCTTTAGCCCAATAATATAAACTTCTGTAAACAAATGATTGATTCCCAACTCTTTGTATTTCTATTAGAACAGTTTCTCCGCTTTTTGTAACTGCTCTTACATCTACTATTGACTGTTTATCATTTACAGTTTCTTTTAAATTAAAAGTATTAAGTACTTTTACCTCTTCAAAAGTCTCTTGATTATAATCAGCTCTTACAGAATTAATTAAATTTTTTAAAATATGTTCATGGCCTTCTTTAGCAAACATATAACGCATGAAGTAATCATTTAAAGGATTGAAATATGTTTTAGTATTTAAATTATTTTTCATAAATATATTATACTTAAAATTATTCAGTTTGTCAAAAAACTACATATTAATCAAGTTCAGCCCTTAAAAATAAATCTCTTATCAATTTATCATCTTCGCATGCCTCTTTAAATAATAAAGCAAATTCCTTTAATGCTTCAATATCACTGCTGTAAGCACAGAACATACTTGCCTCAGAATCAAAATCAATAACATCTCTTAATTCCGATACTTTTTCATCTAAAAATACTAAAGCTAAAGATTGCCAATCATATCCGCTGCCTTCAAATCCTTCATCTTCTCTTTCTTCAAATATTTCTGCTTTATATTCGCCAACATTAAGGCAAAGAGAGGCAGTATTTTCATGTTCTACAAAGAAGAAAGGTTTTATTTTTCATCAAAATTATTGCTCATTATTGTTTCCTTTTAATTAATTTATTATTATTGTTATGCTCGTCTACGCCTATAATAAGCTAGTGAGTAAACTCACTAGCTGGCTACGACTCGCTTTTTATATTTTAATTCAATTTTATAAAATTAATAAACATTTATAATTAAATTTTGTAAATTATTCTAACTCTTTATAAAAAATATTATATATTTTATAAATTTAAAATATTCTAATTATAAATTTAAAATATTCTAATCCCATTTAAACTTTAAACTTTAAACTTTAAACTTTAAACTTTAAACTTTAAACTTTAAACTTTAAACTTTAAACTTTAAACTTTAAACTTTAAACTTTA
>NZ_KI912405.1:0-23348 GCF_000518245.1 Brachyspira alvinipulli ATCC 51933
ATCTGAAGTTTGTGCAAATATTCCCAAAGGCTTATCTGTGCCATTGCCGTATAAATAATTATGTTCTAATGTAGCAGATAATTTATATGATATTCTCTGCTGTACCAAACCCTGAATATCTATATTGCTCTGCTTTATTAATCTCTTACTAATTTTTACTAATTTAGTTAATTGATTTGCTTTCATTTCTCTTTTGCCGAAAGACATGCTAGTATCTTCTTTAACCTCTGCTATTTCTGCTGTCCAATCAAGAGCATTTAAGTCGCTGTCTAAAGTTGGTATTCCTATGCTAGCATATCCGTTCATAGCAGGAATTATATTCGCTCTTTTTCTTATTTGTACTGCATCATCAAGATCTTTTATAATTTGTTTTACAAGATACTGAGGGGCGATAGTATATCCGCCTCCCCCAGCTACTCCTGCTTGAAGTGTTTCTCGTATCTCTTTATAATTGCCTGTTCTAAACCATATATCTACTTTAGATCTTAATTCAGATTCATTATCATCAGCAGATGCATTATCTAAATTATCAGCTATATTTCTTTTATTCATAGAAGAATTAGTTTGAAGTGATAGAAGCCTATCGCATCTTTCTATCTCTTTATTTCTATTTTCTACAACCTGCATTAAAGTATCTATATCATTATCCAATTTTGATATATCATCTTTTTTAATTTCTCTCTCTTCTATACTCATAGAAGAATATGCATTTCTTTTCTGCATAAGTTCATCAATGCTTGTTAAAGATAAATTATTTTCATTTTTTAGTTTTTCTATTAAAGCTCTTAATTCTTCTGGTGTCATAATTTTATACTCCTTATTATTGTTATCACTCCAACCGCTGTAAATTAGATTGTTTATTGCTTTGTGAACTTTGCAATAAACAATCTGCGGCTGTCGTTCTTATTATTTATTTTTTATTTTTAGATATTTTATTTTTTGTTCATATTCTTTATTTCTATAATCAAAATCATCATTTACTATAGGCATAGGTTTAGCAGGCGGTTTCGGAATATATTCATACTCATTTTTATTTCTAACATTAGTTTGAGGATATGCTGGAAATGTTACTAATGATATTTCATGCAAAGTGATTTCTTCTACTTCACGTATAGGCATTCCATATTCTTTTAATGTTTCTTTATCATCAATCCAATTATCTCTCATTACTTTGAATCCGAAAGACATCTGCTTTATATCGCCTCTATCCACGCTTTCTTTCAAATCTCTTGCCCAAGTAGTATTTGGCAGAGAAACTTCAAAATACAATCCTTTTTCATCTTCTCTTAAAATTAATGTGCCAGAACTTTTTCTGCCTAGAACATATCTTGTGTCATGTCCCCATAAACATACCTGATCATTTTCTAATAATGATTTAGTGAAAGCACCTCTGTTTATACGCTCCCTAAATAAATCTCCATAGAGAGGTTCACTTAAAGAATTATATACAATAGCATAGCCTCTTAATTTAAGAGGTTCTTCTTCTGTGCTTTTTTGAATATCAATATCTATACTTCTAATTTCATTATTGCTATATTCGCGACTGTGTCCACCTTCGGTGCCGCTTCTAATCTCTAGACATAATAAATTATGCCTAGAGCGTCGGCTCATTTTATTATTCTTCACTGGCATTTTTATTTTCCTCTTCTAATTTTTTATTTTCATCATTATTATTTATATTAAAGTTTTGATTGTCTTCAGTTTTTTTAGTTTCTTCACCGACGCTTTGCCGAGTAGGCACCTTTTGGTGCGTGCCTTCGGCATAAACACTTTTTATTGGTCTTATTTGCTGACTGCAGAAATAGTCATCTCCGTATTCATCTTCTACTTCGTTAAGGTTTTCCAGTATCCGCCATTCATTTCTAGTTAGAACACCATTATTTAATTTGATTTGCTTGCTGTCTTGTAAGAGTATCGCCTCTCAAAAGTCCGTCTAAATTAAACTCTATATTATATTTTTTTCTTTCTAATTCGCTTAATAAATATCCGTTTAATGCTTTTTCTATACGAACGCACCACGGCCTTATGGTGTGCGTTACAAACTCTATACTTTGATGTTCTATATTATTATTTGTACTTCTGCTTAAATCGCCGATTAGATGAGGAGGTACACGGAACACTCGGCATATTTCTTCTACCGAAAATCTTCTGCTTTCTAAAAATTGAGCATCTGACAAGTTCATTGTTATAGGGTCTATTTTCATTCCTTCTTCAAGGACAACGATGCCTTTTTCCCAAGCTTCTCTGAAACTTTCTTTGAGATTTTGTTTAGCTTCTTTGCTTAATTGATTTGGATGTGTAATTATTGGAACTTTTTTAACACCATTAGAAAAGAAATCTAATGCGAAATTATCCTGATAAAGTCCTGTAGTTATTTGCTTACGCATCATAGCTATCGGACTGTATCCTATTACTCCGTTCCATCCAAGCCCTGCTATATGCATAACTTGTAATGGAGATAAAGTGATTATTTTTCCGTCATCATAATATTCAAACATTTTATTTCCGTTTGAATCTCTATATACTTTAATTTTATTAGAATCTATTAAATAAAGTTCTGTTACTCTATTAAAATTGTCTCTTACTACTTCTACAAAACCATTGCCCTGCAAAAGTATTTGAGTTATTAGGCTTTCTATAAATGATACTGATGTGCATTCTTCATTAGGTGAGTCATGTAATAATCTATATAAACAATGGTTTTTAGCTTTTATTTTATTATTCCCATTTATTTTATATACAAAAAGAGGCAAAGTCGCTATTGTTTCAGCTATAACTCTCACGCATGCAAATACTGTCGAGAATGTTAAAGCTGTATTAGGATTGACTGCTGATAAAGTTTTATCATTTTGAATAGACAAAAGATTACTGCTGTCAATCGCCCAAGGCGGACAGGTGTCATGACTAAAATCAGGAAACAGCCACTTTTTTATATAATTCCTTATATTTTTTATAATAGGCATATATATATAAAAAAATATAAGGAAATATAAGTTTTATATTATTATTTTATTACAAGAACTTGAAGCCCCGCTGTGCATATATTTATTCTTACTTGCCATAATATTTTTATACACTGTATTTTTTACAGTTTTTTATTATTGATTTTTTATCTTTTTAAGATAGAATATAATATATGTCGATATGTATATGTAGAGGATAAAAATCTGATGTTATATAAAGATTTTGAAGAGAAAAAAAATAATATTATTGCCAAAAGAAATAAAATATGGATTAAAAATAAAATATTTCCTAAATGGATAAATCCAGAAGAAATAGATTTGGAGCAATTTTTTACAAAAGAAGATACTGCTGAATATTGCTACAATAATCTATTATCTTTTTTAGACAAAGAAAAAATAGATATATCAAATTATACTTTTGTTGAGCCTTCAGCTGGTAATGGAGCTTTCTTTAACTTATTAGATTCAAAAAATAAAATAGGATTAGATTTAATGCCTTTATCTGATGGTATATTGGAACAAGATTTTTTATTATGGTCGCCTGATGATTTAAATAAAAAGTATATATTTATAGGAAATCCCCCATTTGGTTACAGGGCTTGGCTTGCTTTGGCTTTTATGAACTCAGCAGCACAATATGCTGATTATATAGGTTTTATATTGCCTATGTCTTTTCAAAGCGATGGTAAAGGTTCTCCAAAAAATAGAGTAAACAATATGAAGTTAGTACATTCTGAAATACTTCCAAATGATAGTTTTTATAGATTAGATAATAAAAAAATTACTGTAAATGCTTTATGGCAAATATGGAAAAAAGGGGATAGTGATTTAGAAGAAAAGAAGTCTTGTGATGATTGGGTAGATATATTTACTGTTGATACTAGAAAAGAAAGAACTTGCGGAATAGAAAAAATGAATAATGCTGATTTTTTTCTTCAAAGAACATATTATACACAGCAGCCTAAATTAGTAAAAGATTTTTCAGAAGTTAAATATGTATGCGGATATGGTATTATAATAAAAAAATCTAAAAGGAAAGTTGAAAATATATTAAACAGTATAAATTGGAATGATTACAGTAATTTGGCAACTCATAATTGCAGACATATAAGTATGTATCATATAGAAAAAGCCTTAATAGATAGGGGAATTGTTAATGCCTGATAGTATTTATAGTGAATTATTTTTACATATTTTAGAAAAATATCATAATCATTCTAAATGGGATAATGCCGAATTTAAAAAAATAAAAACGCTTTCTAATACAGGTGTAGGAAGTGTCGGTCAGGATTTTATTCATGAATTATGTAATAAATTAAATATAAATTCTAAACTTTCTAAAAAATCTACAGATGCAAGAGATAAAAATGCTTATGACATAGAAATAGAAAATATTGATTTCGAGATAAAAACTGCAACTGAAGATACAAATTTTAATTTTCAATTTAACCATATAAGATATCATAGAAAATATGAAGCTATAATTTGTTTAGGTGTTTCTCCAAATAATTTATATTTTAATATATGGTCTAAGTCTGATATTTTAACTGGTAATGCAGGTAATTTAGTTAGTATGGAAAAAGGAGCCAATGCTTCTTATAAACTTACAAAATCTAAAAAATCATTATATAAAATAAATGAATTTGAAAATATATTATTAAGTTTTATCAATAATTTCAAGAAATAATTTACAATAAAAACTTTCCTTACCAGACGGCGAAAAAGCTCCTGAATTATTTTTTTTCTACGCCACAGGCGTACATTCGTCTAGTTATAAAATATTATATTATTTATTATTAATGTAGATTTTTAACTAAAATATACTGTTAGGAGTATAAATGCCTGATAAAGCTAAAAAAGCCCCTGCCAACGCCAATAAGGCGGACTTCGTCGGCACACCTGCGGTGAATAAGCCGAAAAAAGCCGTTATAATACCAAATCCTGCTAAAAGCATGCCTATGGCACCAGAATATTTTAGTGGGTATTCTCTAAAAAAATGGGAGGAACTTGCTCCTATTTTTACTGAAAAAAATATGCTTGGAGATGCTGATTTATCAGCATTTGAACTTTTATGCCTGCATTACGGTGATGCTATGGATCTTTATGAAGCTATGATTAATGAAGGCGGTTCTATAGCAGGTTATTTGGCAGGTAAAAACTCTCAAACTATGGGAGAATATTTAGCATATCATAAAGCTATAACAGCATATACTAAAATGCTTACTGAGTTCGGTTTAACTCCTGCTTCTAAAAAGAAAGTTCCTGCACCTGACACTATAGAAGATGAGGATACACTTTCTAAAATGCTTAATGAATAAATTAATAAAAAGTTTTGAGCTTCTGTAAACTTTAGTTTACAGAAATATATAAGCGAAAAACTTTTTATATATAAATAAAGAGGATGATCCGCTTGAAAAAATGATAAATGGTTAAATATATAAGGAATGAAAACCTGCCAGATTTATATAACGTATAAATCTAATCATAGGCAGGTTTGCCGAGTAGGCACCTATTCGGTGAATGATAGTAATAATATGTATACCTATGAAGAATATATTAATAAGGTTATAAATAAAGAACTGCCTGTATGCCAAGCTGCTTTTTTATCTGTAAAAAGGCATTTGGACGATATAGAAAAATCAAAAAATAATGATTATCCTTTTTATTTTGATGATAACGAAGCTAAACGTCCTATTATGTTTATACAATCTTTAGTACATACAAAAGGAGAATGGGCAAATCATAATATTATATTAGAATCTTGGGAACAATTTATAATAGCAAGCATATTTGGATGGAGGAGAAAGGAAAATAAACTCAGACGTTACAAAAAAGCATACGTTCAAGTGAGCAGGAAAAATGGAAAAACTACTTTTGCATCTGGCATTGGTAATTATTGTTTTTTCTGCGACAGTCCTGCAGAGGCTGGAGTAGAAATATATTATATAGCTACTAAAAAAGATCAAGCGAAAATCGCGTGGAGTGAAAGCGAAAGGCAGATAAGAAAAGCAAAAGCTCTTAATAAAGAAGCTATTACATATAAACAAACTTCTACAATAACAAAGAAAAAAGATACTGCCTCAAAATCAAAACCGCTAGGACAGGACAGCAATACTGAAGACGGATTAAATCCGCATTTAGTTATAGTAGATGAATATCATGCACATCCTGATAATGAATTATTAAATGTTCTTGAGTCAGGTATGGGAGCTAGAAGGCAGCCTCTTATATTTATAATTACAACCGCTGGATTTGATAAATCTTCAGTATGTTTTTCTGAATATGAATATGCAAAGCAAGTATTACAAGGTTCATTAAATAATGATGAATATTTTACCATAATATATGAGCCTGATGATATAAATGATATTTGGGTATTTATGTCCGAATATAAAGAAAAACTAACAAAAAAAGAAGATGTTTCAAAACAGGAAGAATTAATAAATAAAATTATTTTTCAAGCTAATCCTAATATAAATGTTTCTGTAAAAGATAGTTACCTAAAATCTAGGCTTTTGGAAGGACTGGATAAACCTATTCAGCGAACTGATATACTTACAAAAAACTTGAACGTATGGACACAGGCAAGCGAGGTTTGGATATCTTCTGACAGATGGCTTAAATCTTATTCACACCAAAATATAAATATAAATGAATTAAAAGGCAGGAAAGCATGCATCGGTTTGGATTTAGCAACGACAAGAGATATAGCCGCTTACGTTTTATGTTTTGATTACGTTGATAATGGTCCTTATATACTTTTGCCTCGCTTCTTTATGCCTAAAGAGAATATAAGACAGCGTTCTAAAGAAGACAGAGTACCTTATGAATTATGGGCTTCGCAAGGTTTAATTACTTTAACAAGCGGTGATATAATAGATTTTGATGTTATAGAATCTTCAATATTGCAAGATGCCAAAGACTTTGAAATTATAGAAATAGCTTATGACCCTTGGAAAGCTATTGAAATAGTTACTCATTTGAAAAATGAAGGCTTCAAGATGACTGAGATAAGACAATCTTTTGCAGTCGGAGGTTTATCTGAAGGTACTTCTTTATTTGAAAAAACTATAGATGAACGTAAACTTTTACATGGTAATAATGCCGTTCTTAATTGGATGATAAGCTGCTGCGAAACAAAAACAGACGGCAGGGATAATTATCTTCCTACTAAACCTGACAGAAGAAGATCATATAAAAGAATTGATGGCGTTGTAGCTTCTATTATGGCTCTTCATAGAGTGATTAAAAATCATTTTGAAGATACAAAAAGTATTTATGAAAGTGAAGGTGTATTTAGTTTATAATATATTTTTATGAAAAACTATTGACAAAAATCAATAGTTATGATATAATATGTTTATCCTAATTAAAGGAGTTTCTTATGGAAGCCTTAGAGTTTCTAACAGCGATGTTATATTTAGTTGCCGCTATTATAACATTAATTAATAATCAGAAATAAGATTATTAGCTGTTAAAAACGCGGTTGGGGTTGCTAAAACTCCAGCCGTGGCTTCTATAAGTAATATTATAATCAAAAATAAAGGAGCTGTCAAGATGAATATAGAAAATTTAAATACTTGGCTTGAACTTTTAAGAAGCCTGCTTTTTTTAATCGTTGTAATTCAAATGTTGGGCAAAAATAAAAGAGAGGATAAAAAACAATGAGTACTGCTGTATTTATACTAAATATTATTACTTGTGTTCTTCTAATTACTGTAATTGTTTTGAATATTGTTAAAAAATGAGGGTAAAAATATGCCTAAAGGCGGATACAGAGAAGGTTCAGGAAGAAAAAAAATTACAGAAAATAGGCTTGATATAAAATTATATATGCGGGTAAGCGAAGAAGAACAATTATTAATAAAAGAAAAAGCAAATAAAAATAATATCAGTGTTGCTGAATATATAAGACAAGCTGTATTAGAAAAAATAGAAAGCACAAAATAAAAATACAAGCCGATGTCATAATGTTTTTATGGTATCGGCTTTTTATAAATCATAATTGTTTTTGAAATAATCTAATATAAAATTAATAAGTTTTTCAGTATCATAATTTTTTATGCTGCAGTCTTCATCTAATTTATATAAATCGGATAATATTTTTATTAAAGTATCTTTACTTTGAAGAATTAAATAATTATTGAGCTGCTTAATTGATTTAAACACAGTTTTTGAAGTACATACTTTAAACATATATATTTTTAACTTTTTTTCAATAATCTTGTAAATGGAAGTTCAAAATCTTTGTTATTTAATATTTCTTCGACTGTTAATATTTGTACTTTAGGATATTCTGTATTAAACATATTATATTGCAATTTAAAATAACCTGCTTTTCTTGCTTCATTTAACATATCTTGCGTAGGTTTAGCATAACAAATAAAGCCTGCCATATCTGCTTTGTTATTTTCCATAGTGCCTATTAAATCTCTAATCATACTGACTGTTACAGTTTTGCTGCTTTTTACAGAAATAATCATTTTTCCTAATGTTTTTTTATCATCTTTATAGAAATATATAGAACCGTCAATACCGCCGTCTCCGCTTTTTTTAGTAGATGCAAAACCTTTTACTCTTTCTATAGCCCAATACTGAAATTGATAACGACCTTCATTTCGGCTAGTATCTTCTTTATGTATTAATTCTCTTACCTGCTCCATAGTTACAGGTATTCCGTCTACAATATAATCAATACCTTTTCTTAATGTAGCAGTTCCATATTCATCTATTAACCTTTTTTCTACTAAAGATGTGGATAACATACAAATATCTATACCAATCCATTTCCTTTTAATACCATGTGCAGCAATTAATGTTGTCCCGCATCCGCAAAAAGGATCCATTACAATGTCGCCGTCATCTGTACACATTTTAATAATTCTTTCTAATAAAGGAATAGGTTTTTGTGTTGGATATCCCAATTTTTCTTTAGATTTATATAATCTATTAATATCAATCCATAAATTATATAATGGGTGTCCTTTATCATCTTCTGGTCTTAATTTTCTAAAAGGTCTTCCATTAGAAGACCAACCCAAATTTCCTGCATTATCTAATGCAATTAATTTGTCTTTAGTCATTCTCCACCCGCTTGAATATTTATTTCTATATCCTTTATATTCATAACATAAATTAGGTCTATCACCCATTGAAGGACTGCATTCTATTGGACCTTGATAATATCTTCCAATATCATCAATTTGATGATATTTTTCTTTTATTTCTTCTTCGGTTAATGGTATCTTGATATTAGATAAATCAAATTTATAACTGTCTGTTTTTGAATACCAAAATATATGATCGGTGCAAATACCTAATTTCTTTTCTTTAAATTGAGATCCTTTTGGGTTTTTGGTTCTTTGCCATATTATCTCATTTCTGAAATTTTTATGTCCGAATATGCCGTCTAAAATTATTTTTATATAATGGCTTGCAGTTTGATCACAGTGCAGAAATAATGAACCTGTATCTTTTAATTTATAACGCATCACTCTTAATCTTCTTGCCATAAAGACTAAGTAGGCTAATATTTTAGGATTTTGATATTTTAATGCTTTTACCCAAGCATTCCAAAAATCTGCAAAATCTTTATTATCATCTTCTGTTTCAAGTTCATTTGCAAATTCCTGAACCTCATCAAGTTTATCTTCTGTAAGTTCCCAAGCATCGCAGAATGCTATAGCTCCTTCTGGTACTGGCTGACCTGTATTAGTTGTATATATCATATTATAATTTCTATTAGAATTAAAAGGAGGGTCTAAATATATTAAATCTATGGAATTGTTAGGGATTTTTTCATTCATTACATCAAGATTATCGCCGTAAAAAAGCTTATTTACATAATTATTTTTCTGGTCTGGTCTGGTCTGGTCTGGTCTGGTCTGGTCTGGTCTGGTCTGGTCTGGTCTGCAGGCATAAAATAATCCCCTTATATTTTATTATATAATAATAAAGTTTCAAACAAATTTCAATTATATAATAATATACTGTTTTTTATTTTATTATTTAATGATACGATAAAGTTAATTTTATAACTGTTTTGTTACAATGGTAAAAAATACTAAAGCAGATCCTTTCAATTATTCTAATACCACGTTTGGAGGTTTCGTGCAGGCTTGTGTTGCAAAAGCCAAAAAAGAATACGAAGAAAAAGGCAGCGAAATACAGAAATTAAATAAAAGAGTATTAGAATTAGAAAATAAAATTAAAGAATTAGAAAAATGACATTGATACCCCCTAATAAAAAAATTATCGCCATGTATAAAAGACTCCCCACTCGTTGCACCGATTGAAAGCCTGTAGAGATTTTACCCACCCCCACCAAGCAAATATAAATCAGTTATAATTTGCATAAGAAAAAAATTAAAATAAATTATTATTTTTTGTAGAAAAATTGTTGACATTTTTTCATCAAATGATATAATATAATTAATCCTAATGAAAAAGGAGGAACCGCATGGACGAAGTGATTACTTTGGTTACTAAGGTTATAGAGCTTACGACGGCAATTATAACTTTAGTTGTGGTTATAAAGCAGATTAAATAATCTAATTTATAACTAACCAAAGCGGTTGGGTGGTAACACTCAACCGTCACTTCCCATACGGTTATTATATAATATATATATGGAGTGTCAAGTATGAACCTTCAAATTATTAATACAATTTTAAGTATAATAACAATTATATGTTTGGTAATTATTATAGTAAAATTAAATAATAGGAATAAATAATGGAAGTAAAAAAGAAAGATAATAGAGGCGGAGCTAGACCAAATACAGGTGGTGCTCGTGAAGGTGCTGGCAGAAAAAAGAAAGATGATAAGGATAAAAAGTCTAGTTATAGAGTATCATTCAGATTAAATGAAGAAGAAAATAAAATGCTTGAAGAAGCAGCAAAAAAAGAAGGAATGAGCATAGGACAATATGCTAGAAAATGTGCTTTGGAAAAATTAAATTTTAAATAAAGAAGTATTATATGTCTAATAGAGAAGTTACATTAAAAGTATATTCTGCAGAATTATTAGGATCTCTATCTCATAATGCAGAATTAAAATATGATTTCTTATGAAGAAATAGAGTCAAAAGAAAATAAAAAAAATAATGTAGAAGGCTTTATTATAAATAGATATTATTTCTGTATAAATAACACTAATATAGTATTGGGCTTTAGACATAATATAGATGTATTTGAAACTTATATAAATTTCTTGATATCTCAAAATTGCAGATATAAAAAAGAATATAGAATGAATAGTGTAATAAAAGATTTAGCAAATAAAAAAGAAGAAGATTTTATAAAAAAAATTATTTTTTTATTAAATTACTATTGACTTTTTGATTAAATGCGTATATAATATGTATATATTCAACGAAAGGAGGATATAGATATGGAAGCTATAACTTTCATAACTGCAGTGATATACTTGTTAGCCGCAATTATATCATTAGTTAATAGCATAAGAAAATAAGCTATTAATAAGCAGTAGAAAGCGGTTGGGGCTCCGACAAGCTCCAGCCGTAGCTTCCATATAACTATTATTATATATATATATAATAATAAGTCAATATAAATCAAGGAATAAGTTATGAAAAAAAAAGTAACAGAAAATAGAGGCGGTAAAAGAGAGGGTGCTGGAAGACCTGTCAGAGATATTAACAAAGGTAAAATGAATAGACATAATATAACTATGCATGATGATATATGGGAAAGCATAGTAGAAAAGGCTACCGAACTTAATTTATCAGCTAGTCAGTATATAGCTATGATACATAAAGAATATATGAATAAGTAAAGCCACTGCGTGAGCCTTTGCGGCAGTAGAATTAGTGTTGCGATAATTTATATTATCGCAACACTATATAACACTGTATTATTTTACATTAAGATATTGATTTTTTTATAAAACAGTATATTGTTTAAATAGTTTTATTTTAATAAGCTAATTAATAAATTAAAAAAGAAGTTATTTTATATGATTTATAGAAGGAAGATTATACTATCTTTATTAGAAGAATTTGGAAATAAATTAAATAAAACGGATTTTCAAAAATTTTTGTTTTTAATATCTCAAGAACAATTACAAAATACTAGGAAATCCTATTATCATTTTATACCATATAAATATGGATGTTTTTCAATACAATCTTATTCAGATATAGAGTTTTTAAAAAAGAATAATATAGTTAGAGACGATACATTTATTAGTAAAACAGATGATATTTTATATGCTAAACAACTAAAAAGAGAAGATATGGATATAATAAGAAAAATCTATAAGATTCATGGAAATAAAGATACTAATGAATTATTATCATTTATATATAAAAATTATCCTTTTTATTCTTTAAATAGTGAAATAATAGATAGATATTTATCTCAAAAAGAGATATCTAATTTAAAAAATACTATTTTTAGTAAAAATAATTATATGTTATTTACAATTGGTTATGAAGGGATAACATTAGAAGAATATATAAATAAACTAATTAAAAATAATATAAAACTAGTTATTGATGTTAGAAAAAATGCTGTTAGTATGAAATATGGTTTTTCAAAATATACACTGAAAAAATGGTTAAATAATATTAATATAGAATATGAACATATACCAGAATTGGGAATAGAATCTGAAAAAAGAGAGGAATTAAAAAATCAAAAAGACTATGATGAGCTTTTTAATGATTACAAAAATACAACATTAATAAACAATTTTAAACATGTAGTATATATATTTAATAAATTTTTAAAACATAAGAGGATAGCATTGACATGTTTTGAAGCTTTACCAATCCAATGTCACAGAAGTATTGTAAGGGATGCTATAACTAATTTAGATAGTTGGAATATATTGGAGTATGGAGTAAAAGACCTTTGAGAAAAAAAGTATTTATTACAGTAAAAACTTATCCAACAATATCATATAGTTATGGAGAACTAGTTTGTACTGCTGGATTTACAGAAGATGGAAACTTTATAAGGGTATATCCTATACCATTTAGAAAATTAGAAAATGAATTAAAATATATAAAATATCAGTGGGTTGAAATGGATATAGAAAAAAATAAATCTGATTTCAGATCAGAGAGTTATCATTTATTGAATATTGAAACTATAACTATGTTGGATAAGGTTACAACAAATAATAATTGGAAAGAAAGAAAAGAAATTATATTTAAAAAAAATAGCAATCTATATAGGGATTTAAAACTTTTAATAGACTGTTCTAGGAAAAAAGGAAATGAATGTGTATCTTTAGCTATATTTAAACCTACAGAAATAATAGATTTTTTAATTGAAGAAGAAAAAGAAAAAGAATGGGATAAAAATAAAATAGATGCTATATATAGTCAATATAATTTATTTAGCCATGATAGTTTTTTTACATTGGTAGATAAATTACCGTATAGATTTTATTATAAATTTAAAGACATTAATGGACTTGAAAGTAAACTTTATATTGAAGATTGGGAAATAGGGGCATTATTTTGGAATTGTTTAAAATCTCATAATGATGAAAAAATAGCTTGTGATTTAGTAAAAAATAAATATTTAGATATAGCAAAAAATAAGGATATATATTTATTTTTAGGTACTACTAAAGAATTTCATTATAAATCTAAAAATCCATTTATTATAATAGGAGTTTTCTATCCTAACAAAGAAGAACAATATTTTTTAGATTTATAATAAAGTATTACGATAACAGTAATTATCGCAACAGTTTATTTACTATATTCTAAAATAAGTTTTTTTATATACTTACGTACGCTCATATTATTTTCTTTAGCTAATCTTTTTAGCAGTTTATATTCTTCATATTTGAATCTGCAAACTATTAATCTTTTTTTCATTATTCTACCTCCAAACTTTTTAAGTATATTCCTGTTATAGCTATACTGCTATGATTTAATGCTTGTCTAATAAGTTCTATGTCTTTGGTTTGTTTGTATAGAGTAACAGCAAAATAATGCCTTATATCATGTATAGAGTAAGCAGCTTTTATTTTGCCTTTTTCATATAAACGCTTTGAACTCCTATAAAAAATGTTTCTTATCACTTCAGAACTTTTATTTTTGAAAGGATTATTAAAAGAGAGATTATTCTGTTTCGCTCTGCGGGCTTTAGCCAATAATTTAATAACTTTGTCAGTAACTTTCCAGCTTATTTCCTTGCCTTTTGAATATGAATAATATTTGAACGAACGTTCCCCTGTGGGGTTATTTCTTATTTCTAGTTTAGGTAAAGCACCAACACGCACACCGCATTCCATTATAAAAATGATGGCCACTTTTATAAGCGGATCTGATATATCTTTAATTATTAATTCAATTTCTTTTTTAGTTGGTACTTCTAAACGTTTTTTATTTTTAACAGGCGGACGAGTTTTTGTCCCTCGAAAAGGATTTTTCATAAATGGATATCTTCTTTCTAAAAATGAAAAGAAAGAAGAACAGGAAGAAACTAGTGCACGTACACTTAAATTAGAAAGCTCACTAGAATTGACTTCTGTTATAAAATCATCAGCTTCTCTTGCTTTAATAAATAAAATATTTTTATTATTCATTTTACAGTATTCCTCTAGTTTATTAAGTCCGTTTTTATACTGTCTTTTTGTATGATTGCTTTTTGTTTTTGAACATTGCTTAAAAAAGTTTTCTTTCTCTGTTTCATAATCTATCTGTTTAATAAGCTGCTCTTCTTTCATATAGTCAAGTATATTTAAGTAGTTAGCTTGCTTTACTAAAATCGCAGCCTGCTCTTTGCCGTAGGCACACCTTTGGTGAGTTATTATATTATTATTTTGTAATATTAATTTATTATTGTTTTTATAAGCCATGTTTATACCTTTCCATAAATTAAAGACAAAAGCCTTTATCTATAGAAAAGAATATAAACTTTTATAACTTCTAATTTAATTTTACTACTATATCACAAAGCAAAGCAGCAATATTTGATAAACCATCATTTTATAACCTTATTCAATATATTTTCTACTGCCTGCATATAAAACTCTAAACAATGATTGCAGTCTAATCTTTCATTATTGATAGTTACAAACAGTTCATTTTTCTTTCTTACTTTTTTATAACTAACCTTAATATTTTTATATTGATATTTTAGTACACCTAAAATATCATTCATTCTTCTAAACTCATCATTTACATCATTATAATTAATGACAGCTTTAATCATCTTTTATATCTCTTTTACTAAATCAAATAATGATATTAGAATATTATAATATTTATTATATTCATCTTTAGTTTCACATTCTATTGCAGTAGGCAATCCGCTGTCTAAAGTAAATATTTTTATAGTCTTTTTATTTTCATCAAAATAAATGTTTGATATACAGTTTATATTAATTAAATATTTTTGAATAAAAACACCTTTAATCATAAAATTACTCCTCATCTTCAAAATCAATAGTTATTGGAATACCTATATGTTTTGATAAATTTACCAGACATTCTATACATATTGATGCATCTTTTTCTTTCTCTTTTTCCATGCCGTCTTTATCTATGTATATTATATTGATTTTTCCATGAATTATTTCATCATTAACATCTTTATTACAAATATCGCAAATCATTTTATACCTCATTTACTCCTCATCAGCAAAAAGCATTTTATTGCCTTCGCTATCCACTTTATCGCCGTCTGCATCAAAGTCCCATTTATTAATATGATTTTCATCTGCTGTTAATGGATCTTCTTCACACTCCTCATCTATTCTATAATTTGAATCATCTTCACCGAAAGATATTATTCCATTATCATCTTCTAATGTTTCTTCAAAAGATTTATTTTCTCTTTTATTAATTTCTTTTTGTATATCTTCTTTATAATTATCAAGCATTGTTACTTTTTCTAATTCTTTCAATTCTTCAAGAGTGAGTTCTGATAACCTTCTTCCTTGTGTTATTTTATTTTCAAGTTCACGGCTACGATTAAACTTTCTACCTTGTAAAATATGTTTTGCCGTTTCTGAATATTTACATATAGAAGCTAATTCACTTTCTAATAAAGATATTTTTTCTAATTCTTCATCAGAAAGCTGTGTCATATCTCTTCCATTTTTGATAGTTTCTATTTTCTTATTAAGTTCATGCTCTTTTATATTTTCTATTATTGTGTTTGATTTTTCTACATTTTTAGTATTGTTACTGCTTTTCTTTTTTGATTTAGTCATACTTAAATCAAAAATACCTCTTCTATTTAATTCTTTTTTTATATAATCTTTATACCCTTGCTCTAACTCCTCATTATTATACAACTCAATTAATCTATCATCTGGATATAAATTAAAATATACACCTTTACTAGGTCCATCCAGAGGATTTCTTGAATAGTCTTGGGAATAAGATTTGTTATCTAAACGTTTTTGAATTTCTTCTTCTATGTATTTTTCATCAAGAAGTGTAGTTTCTTTTAATTTATCCAAATCCTCCATTGTGAATGTTTCAAGCATTTTATTTAAAATAGGTTGTGCTGTTTCAGTATATTTATCCATAGATAACTTTTCTTTCATAACAACAATCTCTTTTTCCATTAATGCTATGTATTCTAATTCATAATAAGTAAGTTCTGATAAATCTCTTCTTTTTTTTATTTTTTCTATACTATCAAGTAAACTATCAATATTTTCCCTATAAATTTTTTCCCTAATAGAGTTAACATCTAAATTATTTATATTACTATTTTTTGATATAAATCTTTGTATAGCATTCATTACAGTGTTAGCTTCTGCTTTATCATCAGACATAAAAGTTATGCCAAAACGGCCTTTATCTTCTATAAAGTTTACTTCTCTCATTGTTACTATGTTCGCCTAGCTATAGCTACCTACTTGGTCGCTTTCTAATTCCCAAGCCTGTAAACAGGATCGGCAGCTCGGCTCACTCCTCCTTTTTAGTTTCTAATTCTGTTTTCAATATTACTGCCTCTTTTATAATATCCACAAAACCATCAGCAGGTACATTTTCTTGATTTGTTACAAAGCATATAAACTCAGTTAACAAATAAATAGCATCTTCGCTGCTAATATTTTTAGCATCAATAATAATACGTTCTTCTTTATTATCTCGTTCTATATGTATATATTGTTTTTGATTATCTATTTTCATATAATCATATCCTATTAATAATCTTTTTTCTTATTTCCGAAAGCTCCATCTTCTTTTGCTGTTTTTCTGGAATGGCATCTTTTGCATAAAGCCTGCAAGTTGCTCTCATCATAAAACAATAGATCATCTTCACTTTCTATTCTTTTTATATGGTCCACATGTTCAGCAAAGTTATGGCACTCAGGAAAGTTTTTACAAAGCGGATTTTTATTTAAAAAACTTTCTCTCAAAGCACGCCATTTTTTACTTTTGTATCTTTTATATGCTTTTTCATTACTTCGCATTATAAATACTCTTCACTTTTGAACATCTTATTTACAAGTTATCAACATTGTTGACAACTTATAAACATAGCATTATTCATTCCTAGCTATCTCATCTTCTATATCAATTAACACTGATTCTAAATCTTCATAGCTGTACGGAGGCTGTCCATTTATACATATTTTAAATTCTGCATTTTCTAAATCTATATAGCATTTACATAAATCATTATTGATTTCTAATTTGTTTTTTCTAATCTTCATAGAATCTTTTAATGCAGGATATTGTTCAGCTATTTGATTTAATATAACTTTTAAAATAACTATTTTTGTATTAATATAATGCTGATGTAATTCTTCTAAAAATGTCATTTTTTATCTCCTTTATTTATAATTTGTAAAATTAAAAAATAAATCTGTTTTTATGTTATTATCTCTATAGATGATTTTATTACAAAGTTCTTCATATGCTCTATCAATAGTATCTAAACAATCTGAAGATAAAATAAGCATTTTATTTTTTTTATCATCTTCAATTATTAAATGATAGCTTTTTATTACTAATTGATTATGATCAAACTTATCTTTATATATGCGGATAGGTTTTTCAATAAGAAATAAACTATCATCTGTTAATATTTTAAGCATATAAACTTCCTCTTTTAATAAAATCTTATATTAATAGTCAAAATAATATTTTGACTATTTAAGTAGTTATTAATTCTTTAGACTTCAGCATTTCTATATCTACTACTTTTAAATTTATAAGTCTGCTTGTAAGTCTTCCTTTGATATATTCAGCATCAGTTTTTTTATTCAAACCTTTTAATAAATCATCATAACTTTTATTTGATGTGAGAATAACTGTTTTTTCTCCGCTTCTTATATTATCAAATATTTTATAGTATCCATCGATAGCGTAATGAAAGCCAACGCTATCAATATCATCTATCATAATAATATCTGCATTTTTGGCATTATCTATTTTTCTATCAATAGTAGCTTTTATGTCTTTATCTTTAGCATTTTGATTAAATAAGTTTTTATGTAAATCTTCAAAATGGCTTGCTCTCATATACATCACTTTTATATTATTGATAGAATATATTTGCCATAACATTTTAAGCATTGTAGTTTTGCCTGTTCCGCTTTTACCTCTAAAATATAATGACATTGTACTTCCTACATTCAAATATTTTTTTATAGAATCAATTAAATCAGTTTGATTGAATCTTTTTGCAAAAATATCTAAAGTCATTTCATTATCTAATGTGCCAAACAATACATTATATGTTTTGATAAGGTTATCAATTCTTTCTATCTTTTCTGATATTTTACTTTTTTCATCGCTGACACAATCACATAAAGTTGGCAAGTTATAGGATCTTCCAGAAAACTTTAAATCATCTGAAACTTTTAAAAATCCATATTCGTCGCATTTAGTACACTTTGGATCTTTTCCGTCCCTTGCTTTTGATTTCAATTCTTCCAAATATTTTTTATAGCTTTGCAGACAATAACTGCTATCCGCAATTTGCAATTTGTGAATACGCATCATCTAGGTTTCCTCCTTCTTCTATAATTTTTAATAAATAATTCAGTTTATCAATTCCACTTGGTATTGTGTATTTTTTTGTTTCCTGAGTTTCTTCGCTTTGAGTTTTATTTTCTTCGTTTGTATTATTTTGTTTTTCTTCCTGTGTTTCTAATAGAGCATACTTTGTTAAATCCTGAAGTTTTAAAGACGGCTGACTTCCTAATGAGTTTGATTTTTTTAATTTTAAAAATCTTGTTTTTACAGTTTCTAAAATATCATCAATATTGTTATTTATTCTATTTTTGAAAATATTTAATAACTCTTTTTATATCTTGCTCTTACTGAATAATCTAATTTTTCAAGCAATAATTCTTCATACAATTTTTTAAACTTTTCTAAAAACTCATTTTGAAACTGAAGCTCTTTTATCTCTTTGTCATCTGTTAAAAGTTTTGCAGGATATACTGGATTTTCGTCCACATCTTCATTAAACAAACTAGGCTCATCATATATCACAGTAACAGGAGCTTCGAGATTCTGAAGTTTTTTATCTTCTTCTTTCAGCTCCTCAATTTTATTTTTCAAATTAGTAAAGTCATATACTAATCCGTGTCTAATAATTTTTTTGTCTTTATACTCTGTAGCTATTTTTATTTTTAAATAGCCTTTTGCTTTTAAACTTTTTCTTTGTCTTGTAAAATTAGTTTTTTTATTAGTTATATATTTGTCTTTTATATCTTGTATATTTTTGTTTGTTAAATGAAATATCCAGCATATAAACTCAAACTCGCTTAATGATAATCCTAATCTGCTTCTGTATTCCATAATTTCAAAAGGTATTGCCAACAGATCTGCAGGATAATCTATTTTTCCGTAAAGTGCCGAAAACTTTTCTAACTCTGCCATTATTCTATACCGCCTAATATATTTTTATAAGTCAATTTTCGTACTAACATTAAACCGCCTCCGTGATTATATTTTTTAAAAAATATTCCTCCTTCTGCAGTGATAAAAATTATTAAAGCAAAGAACTGCCCGAATGATTTAAATAAATTTTTACTGCATTTGTTTTTGATATTTTTTAGCAGGAATGCTAATTGATAAAATAGACTCTGTTTTTTATTATAAAAGCTGTAACCAAACTTTTTATTTATGATTTTCGATATTTTGAAAAATTGATTTTGCTTAAAATCCAGTATGCGATTAACGCATGCTGGATTTTTTATTATGTCGATTAGTGGAATTTTTGAAACTCGTACCGCTTTCAATAATCTTTGAAAAGCAGTTAAAATATACAATATATACGATAATAGGGTATTTAATCTATATAAGTACTTGCCAATATATATTTATAATATATATTATAAACAAAAATTTGATAATATAAGTGAATGTATATGAAAAAGAAATTAGAATTACAAACAACAACATTATGGAACTATCCTTCCCAGCAATATTTAAAAAGCGAAGAAGAAAAACATAAAAATTATATAGGAGCAACACCTTCGTATATTATATGGAATTTGCTTAATAGATATACTAAAGAAAAAGATTTAGTAGTTGATCCTATGGCTGGAAGCGGCACTACTATTGATGTAGCTCGCGAATTAAACAGACGTGCTTTAGGATATGATATTAATCCAAAAGCATTGCAAAGAAAAGATATTTTTAAAGCAGATGCTAGAAAAATTCCTATAGAAGATGAAAAAGTTGATTTTGTATTTATAGATCCGCCTTACAGTACACATATTAACTATTCTGATGAAAAAAATTGTATTGGAAAATTAACTGCAAAAGAAAATGAATATTATGATGCTATGGAAAAAGTTATCAATGAAATATTCAGAATAATGAAAAAAGATAGGTATATGGCCTTATATGTTTCAGACTCTTATGAAAAAGGTTTTCCATTTATGCCTATAGGATTTAAACTATTTGAAATTATGAGTAAATATTTTATGCCTATAGATATAGTATCTGTTGTACGTCATAATAAAAATTTGAATAAAGGAAATTATCATATAGCTGCTATAGAAAATAATTTTTATTTAAGAGGTTTTAATTATCTTTTTATAATGTACAAAAAAGGAAACAGAACTATTGATAATAACGGAAAACTTCATCTTAGAAATTTATAAAAAAGGCTGAGTTTAATTTATAAACCCAGCCAAATTATATTGTATTTATTATCTTACATAATACATATCTTTAGGTATATAATCATCTATAATTGTAGCATCCTTTAAGTTTCTATTTCCTTGTACAGCCATTATATTGTAAGAAGCAGCACCAACATTTTGATTATCAACCATTACAGTTCTTTTTTCCATTCTTTCTAAATCTATATTAGAAGTTCTAACTTGGTCAAAATATTCGCTTGCCAAAACAAAATATTTAAATGCCTCCTGCTCATTTTTAATAGTGTTTGTTACTGTAGCATTATGAGCATAAGATACACCTATATTGTTATAAAGGCTTGCTAAATAACTAATCAATATAAAGTCGCTTTCTGTACGCATTTCTAATCTGCCTAATTTATCACGTTTAGATAAAACTTGACTCAAAGCATTTCTATAGAATCCATTAGCCAAATTAGCTTTATCCAAATGTAAAAGCGAATTTCCTAAAGCATAAGATACTACACTATTGCTAGGATTTTTTTGGAACAAAGCATTAAATCCTTCAAAAGCTCTATCATATTCATTATCTAAATAATATATCCATGATAAATTATAAAGCAATTGATCACTTCTAAGATTAGGAGCAAGATTATCATAAGCCATTTGATAATGTTCTTTAGCTTTTACATAATCTTTATCCTGATAAAAATAAACATTACCCAAGTTATAATTAGCATCAGGATATACATTATTTATAGTTAATGCTTCATTAAAGTTTTTAACAGCGTTTCCATACTCTCCTAAATTATAATATATTTGACCTAACATATTATATACATACTCTTTACCTCTATAGAAAGGATCTTCACTATATAAAGGCAAAGCAGCTGTTGTAAGTATTTCCATAGCTCTGTCATAATGTTTTAATCTAGCCTCATAATCAGCATATCCTACTATAGATTCCAAATTAGAAGGATAAGTTGATAATAATTTCTCAAATAATGTTCTAGCTCCATAAAAATCTTCCTTATCAAGAAGATATTTAGCCAATTTAGGGTAAACATCATCATCTATATATCCTCTTTTCAAAGAATCTATATGGTTTTGAAGAGCTTTTACATGCTGATAATTATCCTGATATATTCTTATAAGCATTGCTCTCTTTCTAGGTATAACATTATCACCAAAGAAATTAATCATATCGCTATAATTATTATAGGCAATATCATAATACTCCGGCTGAAGTAAATTCTTAGCTCTACTTATCATAAGAACACCGCGTTCATCGTATATGATCTTTTGTTCTTTTTTCTTTTTAGAATAAACCAACATATCATTATACAATTCTTCACCTGCTTTATAATCTTCTTCTGATAATTCTTTCTCGCCTTTCTTTCTATGATAGAAACCATAAGTTATTCTAGTTTCAAAATCTCTAGGCTTAATATCTAAAGCTCCCTGTATCTTATTTAATGCATTAGGGAATGTTTCTCTAGCTATATAAGCTCTTGCATATTTATTATACCATTTTATTTGCTTAGGTTTTAATCTTTCACCTTGAGCAAAATTACGTTCTGCCTCATCATAAGCTCCGTTTGATATACTTACCAATCCTTGCTTATAATATTTATTTGCCATTATAGGTTTATAAATAAATTGGAAAGAGAATACTACTATAGCTAAAAATAATACTAAAAATACAGCAGCAACTCTTATAATCTTAGCATAATCTTTTAATGAGCTAGGTATAGGTATAAGATCTAATACATTCTTTCTATCATCTTCTCTTATACTCAAGCCTAATTCTTTATTTAAGATATTTGCTATATTTTCACTAGATTCACCACGTTCCAATGCATTAAGCAAAGTTTCCATAGAATCTCTATCTATTTTTTCATTAAGTATAGCATCCAAAACATGATATTGTGTAATTGGAGGCAGATATTTAATAGAATTTATAACTTTGTCATGATCTATATCTTTATCTACATCCTCATATTTGGAAGTACTTAAACTACTAGATGATCCAGGTGCTGGAAGAGTATTACCTCCTTCTACTATGTTAGCAGCAGGAACATTACTTACAGTATCTTCTATTTCATCCGGTAAATCTAAATCATCATGTATATCATCCAAATCTACATTGCTGTCTTCATGAATTTCATTATCACTTGTTGTATCATCTATATCATCTAATGTTAAATTATCTAAATCTACATCATCTTCTACATTTTCTTCTTTTGGAGCTTCCTCTTCAGATTTGCTCTCAGCTGGAGTTTCCTCTTTATCCTCTTCTTCATCTGGAATTAAATTATCCAAGCTCAAATCATC
>NZ_KI912405.1:24109-247115 GCF_000518245.1 Brachyspira alvinipulli ATCC 51933
AGAGATTCTTCCTCTGATTTGCTTTCTGCTGGAGGCTCCTCTTTATCTTCTTCTTCATCTGGAATTAAATTATCCAAGTTCAAATCATTTTCATCATCTAATATATCATCTAAGCTATCAGATATATTATCAATATCTAAATCATTTAAAATATTGCTTGAATCATCATCAATATTTTCAATATCATTAATTTCCGGCATATCTTCTGAAGCACTAGCCACATCATCAACATAATCATCATCTATATCAGGCAAACTATTAGGTAAAGGAAGATCATCTAAAACTGGTAATTTTTCACTTTTTATATCAGAATTTTTAGATTTTAAATCTGAATCATTAATATCCATTGCAATTTTATCTTCTAATTCCTTATCCTCTGGTAATTCCAATGAATCTAAATCTCCAGAAATTTTATCATCATTTACACCTAAATCGTCATCTATACCTAAATCTTCAGGTAATCCTAAATCATCTATATTAGCTGATACTTTATCATCTTCTAAATCTTCAGGTAAATCTAAATTATCTACATCAGCTGATACTTTATCATCCTCTAAATCTTCAGGTAAATCTAAATTATCTATATCAGCTGATACTTTATCATTCTCTAAATCTTCAGGCAAACCTAAATCATCTATATCAGTTGATACTTTATCATCTTCTAAGTCTTCAGGTAAATCTAAATTATCTACATCAGCTGATACTTTATCATCCTCTAAATCTTCAGGTAAATCTAAATTATCTATATCAGCTGATACTTTATCATTCTCTAAATCTTCAGGCAAACCTAAATCATCTATATCAGTTGATACTTTATCATCTTCTAAGTCTTCAGGTAAATCTAAATTATCTACATCAGCTGATACTTTATCATCCTCTAAGTCTTCAGGCAAACCTAAATCATCTACATCAGCTGATACTTTATCATTCTCTAAATCTTCAGGCAAACCTAAATCATCTACATCAGCTGATACTTTATCATTCTCTAAGTCTTCAGGCAAACCTAAATCATCTATATCAGTTGATACTTTAGAATTTTCTAAATCTTCAGGTAATCCTAAATCATCAACACCCAAATCTTCAGGTAATCCTAAATCATCTATACCCAAGTCTTCAGGTAAATCTAGATCATTCACTGAATTTTCTTTATCATCAGTATCGTCCAAATCATCTAAATCATCAATGGAAGGCAAACCATTATCCTCACCAGGCATAGAACTAGCCATATGTTCATCTGTAAAAACTGACTTAAAACGATCATAGTCGCTTTGTGATATTTCTTCTGGTAAATCTTTATTACCTATTAAAAAGGCAATACTTCCTAATCTTTCTAAATCTTCTATTTTAGGCATATTCAATCATCTAATGTAAATTTTTTTAGTTAACATATTAAATTATATTAAAAATTAAAAAATATGTCAACTAAATTATCGGATAATAGAAAATTTACAATAGCATATTATTTAGAAGAAATCTCTATTTGTTTATTAAGTTTTTTTATTTGCTCACTATTTCTTCTAGCTTCTTCTTCATTTATAACCATTTGTTTAGATAATTTATTTATTTTTTCTTTATTAAGTGCTACGTCTATATCTTTTGGGTACAAAGCCGATTCAACTAATATACCAATAACATTTTGCATCACCTCTGCTATACCCTCTTCAACATACATATTAATAAGTTTATTATCCTCTGTATATATTCTAAGTTCACCGTAGCCTATTCTAACAATATATGGACAATGATCCAAATATATAGAAACATATCCGTCATAAGAAGGTATCTCAACATGATCTATACGCATGGATCTAAGTATAGGACCATTTCTAGTAATTACAGAACAAGTTAATGCTTTTTGATTCTTTTTAGCAGCTGTAGCCATATTAATACTCACAAAATTAAATTATATTCTTATATTTTAAAATAAAAACAATAAATATCAATGATAATATAAATAAAATAAGTAAAACAATAGAAATAAAAAAAAGAAATTTTACAACAATTTTTAAAGAATTCATCTCTGAATATACATGTTCTAATCCCTTATTTATTTTTGAATCTACCATATCCATAATCTCTTTTTCTCTTTCGTCTATTCTACTGTATATTTTTTTAGCTTTATTCTCCATTGCATTGTTTTTCACCAAATCTCCAACCATATTTGCTGAGGATAGAACAGTTAATATTATATTAATCCAATTCATAATACCCCCTATTTAAATACCTTTAGACATTATACTATATAAATGTTCATCTGGTTTTACTATCTGCCCCATTCTATTAACAAAAGGATGCAATGTATAGCCTGTACTATATAATATCTTCTCATCCTCTTTACTTCTTATTTCATATTTTAACTTTAATGATACATTTTTAAGTTTTTCAACTTTTGTATGTACAACTATAATATCATCATATTTTATAGAAACTTTATAATCAACAAAAGCCTCTTTTACAGGCAATAGTATATTATATCTATTTTCCATATCTTTATATGAAATTCCTAATTCTCGTAATAATTCTGTTCTTCCTATCTCAAAGTATCTAAGATAATTTGAATGATATACCACACCCATTTGATCTGTATCAGCATATATTACTCTTATTTCCGTTTTATTAACATGAGCCATGATAAACCCCTATTTGTAATTATATTAATTATCATTATAACACATAATAGAAAATATCAAATATTATTTTTACAATTTAACTGATATTGCATAATTTAATAAAATACTGCAAAATATCTTAATAAATTATTATACTTACAAAACATTAATTTATATAGTAAATTTAATTATACTATTTAAGATATAAATATGGTTTAGTAATTAGATATTTACTAAAAATATAGTAAAAATAGAACTATAAAACAATTGTTATAAAATTCTAATATAGTTTCTATATTATATAAAAACTATTAAAAATAATGCTTTTATATTGATATTATATTAATTTTGTATATAATGTTTCATTATGAAAAATGGAAAAGTAATATTCCCCGGAACATTTGATCCTTTTACATTAGGACATTTAGATGTACTTTATAGATTAGCTGATATATTTGAAAAAGTTTATATATCAGTAGCTGTTAATCTAGAAAAATCTCCAACTTTTACTGTAGAAGAAAGAAAAAATATGATAAAAAAAGTAATAGGAGAAAATGAAAGTATAGAAATAGTATCTATATCAGGACTTGTTACAAATTATATGAGAGAAAATAACATAAAAATATTAGCCAGAGGAATTAGAGACAGTGAAGATTTATACTATGAATTGAAAATGGCTAGGATGAATAAACTTTTATATTCAGAAATGGACACTATATTTTTGCATACATCTGAAAATTATGCTTATGTAAGTTCATCTTTAATAAAAGAAGTTCTAAAATTTAACGGTCCTATAAATGGTTTAGTTCCAGAAATATTAATAGATGAAATAAAAGCTAAATTCAATAAAAATTGATAATATAAAGATAAATAATATGAAAAATTTTTACCTAGAAAATTACGGATGCCAAATGAATAAGGCAGATTCAAACAGTTTAATTAATTCCCTTATGCAGGAAGGTTTTATACAGACAGAGAATTATGAAAATGCTGATAATATAATAATTAATACATGCAGTGTTAGAGCTCATGCTGAAGAAAGAGTGTTTTCAAGAGTTAAATTATTCAATGCAAATAGAAAAAAGAATAAAAAAGACACAAAAATAATAATTATGGGCTGTATGGCTCAAACTTCTAAGGAACATCTTGAAAGTCTAGGAGTTGATAAAATATTTGATGTATACAATGAAGTTAATATTATAGATTACTTAAAAGATGAGGAAGTTTTTGTAAGAAAATTTAATGATAATTACATATTTAATAAATCCTATGTTGACGAAGATAAACCTCATAAAGCATTTATACCTATATCTCATGGCTGTAATAATTGGTGTACTTATTGTATAGTGCCTCATACAAGAGGAAAAATGGTAAGTAGAAAATCAGATGATATAATAGAAGAATTAAAAAGATTAATAGATGATGGTGCTAAAGAGATAACTTTACTTGGACAGAATGTTAATTCTTATGGGCTTGATATTGATAATGAGATTAATTTTACAGAATTGTTATACAAATTAGACAAAGTTATTGATGAAAAATCTAAAAATAAAGTGTGGATAAGATTTTTAACTTCCCATCCTAAAGATTTTGATAAAGATTTAGCAGATGCTATATGGAATCTAAATAGTTTATGTAAGCATATACATTTACCTTTTCAAAGCGGTTCAGATAGAATATTAAATCTTATGAATAGAAAATACACAAAAGACGAATATGTAAAAAAAGTATCATATTTAAGAAATTATGCCGATGATTTTCCTATTTCAACGGATATAATAGTGGGTTATGCTGATGAAACAGAAGATGAGTATCAAGAAACATTAAATTTACTTGAAAGTATAGGTTTTGAAGAGGCTTACCTATATAAATATTCAGAGAGAGAAGGCTCTATTGCCTATAAAAAACATGTACAGTATGATAAAGCTGCTGGGTCAAGAAGACTTACTAATCTTGTAAATTATCAAAGAGAATTAGCTCAGAAATTATTATCAAAACAGGTTGGCAAAAAAACTTCTGTAATGGTAGATGATATAGCTAAAGATAATATGCATTATTTATGCAGAAGCAAAGAAAACAGAATAATTTTAGTAAAAAAAGAAAAAGAACTTAATATGGGTGATATTTTTGATGCTGAAGTTACAGAAATAAAAAGCCATACATTAATAGGTGAATTTATTTAATAAATTAATTATAAATATTGATTAAAAAATTAAGCAAATTATCTTAATTGTCCAAACTCTATAGTATTATTTAAATTTACTTCTTTCATATATGGAATAGGATACTCTCTCATATCCTTTCCTTCTCGTAAAGTATAATATATAGTTAAATTATTCTTTTTCCAATTATCTAATCTATCATTATATTCTTTTGTATATCCGGATGTCATTTTTATTTTATCATTTGAAATTATAAATCCAACAAACATATTAACATTACTTTCAGGAAGTCCATTTATACCATTAGCAACATAATCTAAAGGCATATTCTCGTAATAGTAAGCATTTGTTTCACTTTCAGCACATACAAATACTCCTTTTCCACGCACCATACCATTTATTTTATATTCAACATTTCCATTTTCTTTGAATGTATAAAGATAACCATTAGGAGCCATTACGCTTTTACCGCTTACAGTTTTTATCCATAAATCATTATAATTAATATCATTGTCAGAAAGTTTTACATTAGAAGCACAAGATGTTATTAAAAATAATAAAACAAAAGTAATATAGAGTCTCATATTCTTTCATCCAAATAAAAATATTATGTATATATTTTCGGAATAAAGAAATTATAAATTATAATCTATTGCTTTTTAATAAAATTTTATTTATTATATAAAAATATGTAAAATCATTTTTAAATTCTAAAGTTAATAAAGTTGATATGGAACAGAATAATAATATAAGTCAAATATTAATAAATAAATTTTCAGAAAGTGAAGAGTTTAAATCTTTTGATATAGAAAATACAAAAAGCATAACAGGACTTAAAGGCGGAAGTGATGCTTTATTTTTCGCATCACTTTTTAATGATAAGGACAAATCAATTCTAGTAATAAAAGAAAATGAAAGCGAGGCAATGCTTCTTAGTCAGTCTTTAAATTTTTATAATATTCCAAATTATTATTTTCCTGACTATGATACTGTACCATTTACAAAGATGTCCCCTATTACAGATATAGCACAAGATAGAATAAATATTTTATATAAATTAATTAATAAAGAAAAATGTATAGTAATAGCAACTATCAATTCTATAACAAGAAAAATAGCAAATAGAGATGATTTAAAAGATTTTTATATACCAATAAAAGTGCATGATAAATTGGATTTAGAAAATTTAAGATTAGCATTATATGATTTAGGATATGTAATAGAAAGAGAAGTATCAGAGAAAGGAACAGCATCTGTAAGAGGAAGTATAATAGATATATTTTCAATAGAATATGATAATCCAATAAGAATAGAAATGTTTGATGATGAGGTTGAAAGTATAAGATTATTTAATATAGAAGACGGAAGATCATTTCAAAACATAGAAGATATTATAATATATCCTGTACGTGAAGTGGTTTATGATGATTCAGCAGTAGAAGAGTTTATTAATAATAATGATATTCAAGATGAACTTAAAGATAATATAAACAAAAGAAAATATTTTGCCGGAAGCGAAAATTTACTTCCTATGTTCTATTCAAATTTAGAAACTATATTCGACTATTTTAATGATGATTATATATTTATTGATGATGCTTTAAAATTGAAAAGCAAACTTATAAATATATTAGACAGCATAAGAGAAAATTTTAATGATATAGATAATATATTTACAATAATAGGTGGAGTTGAAAAGTTATATATAGACAATAATTATTTTGCAGAAATCATAAAAAAATCCATTAATATTTCTCCGTTTATAGTTGACAGTCAAATTCATAAATTTAGTTTTAATGAAGGCGTATCGTTTAAATCAAAATTGACAGAGTTTTTAGATTATGTAAAGGAGTATAGGGAAAAAGATTATTTAATAATTCTATCTACCGGACATTATGATCAGGCTAATAGATTCTATAAAATAATGCATGACTTAGAACCAAAAATTATAATTCCAGAAGATGCAGAAATTAATAATGATGATACCAATAATATAGAAATCATAAAAGAAGAAGAAGAAATTGATTTATCACAAAATGAAAATGATTTTTATATTATAACAACTCAAGCCTCTTCAGGATTCATAAAAGATGATATAAAAACAATATTCATAGCAGATTGGGAAGTATTTGGAAGAAAAAGAAAAAAAATACGAAAGATACCAAAAGTCAATAAAAATTTGATAGAAACGTTTGTTGATTTGAATGTAGGAGATTATGCTGTACATGTTAATTATGGTATAGGTAAATATTTAGGACTTACAAGAAAAATGTCCAATGGAAAAGAAAAAGATTATCTTACATTGGAATACGCAAAAGGCGATAAATTGTACATACCTGTTGAACAGATGAACTTTGTACAGAAATATATATCCGGTCATGGAGAAGCACCAAAATTAACATTATTAGGAGGAAGTGCTTGGGATAAAATAAAGAGCAAAGCCCGAGAGGATGCATTAGCTACTGCAAGAGAATTAATAAAATTGTATGCCATAAGGTCTAATATTCAAGGAAATGTATATGGAGCTGACACTCAATGGCAGGATGATTTCGAGGCCTCATTCCATTATGAAGAAACTGTTGATCAATTAAGGGCTATAAATGATATAAAAGAAGATATGGAAAGCGGAAAGATGATGGACAGGCTCGTATGCGGCGATGTCGGATTTGGTAAAACAGAAGTTGCTTTCAGAGCAGTATTTAAAGCTATAATGGCAGGAAAACAATGTGCCATACTCTGCCCTACTACAATACTTTCTCAGCAGCATTATAATAATGCTAAAAAAAGATTTGAGGATTTCCCTATAAGAATAGAGGTTCTAAACAGATTTGTAACTTCAAAACAGGCTAAAAGAAATAAAGAATTATTAAAAAATGGTTCATGCGATTTAATAGTAGGTACTCATATGCTTTTATCAAAAGATATCGAGTTTAAAAATTTGGGGCTTATAGTAATAGATGAAGAGCAGCGTTTTGGTGTTAAACATAAAGAGGCTTTAAAGAGATTAAGATTAGAAACAGACGTACTTACTCTTTCAGCTACTCCTATACCTAGAACTTTAAATATGGCTTTAACCGGTATAAGAGATATCAGTATAATAGAAACACCTCCTTTGAATAGAATACCAGTAAAAACCTTTGTAACAGAATTTTCTGAAGAAGCTGTTACTAATGCAATAGAAAGAGAGCTAAAAAGAAACGGACAAATATTCTATCTCTACAACAGAATAGAAACAATAGAATCCTTTGCCCTTATGATAAAAAAATTATGTCCAAAAGCAAGAATATGTGTTGCTCATGGAAGAATGTCAGGAAATCAGCTTGAAAAAATTATGAATGATTTTATTAATCATAAGTATGATATTTTAGTATCAACAACTATAATAGAAAATGGAATAGATATACCTAATGCAAACACCATATTAATAGATAATGCCAATAAATTAGGATTATCAGAACTTTATCAATTAAGAGGACGTGTAGGAAGAAGCGACAGAGAGGCTTATGCTTATATGTTCTATCCTAGCGATTTAGCATTAACTGAAGTAGCATATAAAAGACTTGAAGCTATATCCGAGCATACAGATTTAGGTGCAGGATTCAAAATTGCTATGCGTGATTTGGAGATTAGAGGAGCAGGAAATATATTAGGTAAAGAACAGTCTGGAATGATATATCAAGTAGGATATGAACTATATACTCAAATGCTTGAAGAAGCTACAAATGAATATAAAGGAGAAATAAAAGAAGTTACATTTGATACTGTAATAGATTTAAAGCATGATTTATTTATACCAGACAGCTACATATCGGATATTAAAGAAAAAATATCAGCATATAAACTCATAATGCGTTCTCAAAGCAATGATGATATTGACTATGCAAAAGATTATATGATTGACAAATACGGTAAACTTCCGAAAGAACTTGAAGATATTTTTGACATTGCAAGACTTAAAGTTCTATTAAAGAAAATAAGAGTACTATCTGTAATAGAAGGTCAGTACAATATATATATAAAACTAGACAAATATTCAAAAATAGATATGAATAAACTTATAAATCTAATTAACACAAAAAATTCAGGTGTGTATTTCGATAAAGATAATCTTAATCAATTAATAATACCTGTTATAAATGAAAAAGAAAATGATCTTGATTGGAAAATAGAAAAAATAAGAAATACAATATTAGAAATAGAATCAGATAAAATAGATGAAATAAGCAGTTCTATAAAAAATGAAATTAATAGTAATGATGAAAATACTATAAGCCTTGCTGAGGCAAATATAAAAAATAATAAATCCAACAAGAAAAGAATTTCTGTTAAAAGAACTAAGGCTCCAAAACTTATAAAGGTTAATAAAGATAAATAAATTAATTTTATTAAAAAACTTTATTTGTATTCTATGCTAAAATGATAGAAGAATGTATATCAAATAGTTAAAATTCCTCTATTTTTTTGGTAAGGAAATTTATGATATTATCTTTAGTTACCTTTATAGGTTCATTTTCTTTTTCAAAAAATATAAAATTACCATCTCCTGTTCCAGCTACTCCAAAATCAGCATGCCTTGCCTCACCAGGTCCATTAACAACACAGCCCATAATAGCTATAGTAATATTCTTTTTTATATTCTGTACATGTTTTTCTATAAAGCTAGCCACCTCTTCAACATTAACCTGACATCTTCCGCATGTAGGACATGATATTATTTCTATGGAAGGCTCGTTTCTTATACCTAAAAATTTAAGAAGCATTTTTCCTGCCATTACTTCCTCTACAGGATCGCCTGTTATAGAATATCTTATAGTATCTCCAATACCCTGCATTATTAAATATGATAAAGCACTTGTACTTTTTATAAGAGAGCTTCTTAAAGTACCTGCCTCTGTTACTCCTAAATGTATAGGATAATCGAATTTTTCTCTGAATAAAGTATTAGCTTCTATTGTAGTTTTTATGTCCGAAGATTTTAAAGACACTTTTATATTTGTGAAATCTAAATCTTCCATTAATTTTATATGTTCAGCTGCACTTTTTACCATGTTTTCAGGAGTTACTTCTTTATATATGCTTCTGTCCAAACTTCCGCCATTTACTCCAACTCTTATTGTAAGGTTTCTCTCTTTGGCTTCTTTTATAACTTCTTTTACTTTTTCTTTATCTTTTATATTACCCGGATTAAGTCTTAAAGAATCAATACCGCTTTTCATACTTTCTAAAGCCAAACGATGATCAAAATGTATATCAGCAATTAAAGGAACTTTTGTTTGTTTTTTTATTTCTTTAATGGCTTTGGCAGCATCAATATCCAAAACAGCAAGTCTTACTATATCAACGCCGGCATCCTCAAGCGATTTTATCTGCTCAACAGTGTCTTTTATATTTCTAGTATCTGTATTGGTCATAGATTGTATGCTGATAGGATTATTTCCGCCTATTAGTACATTTCCAATTCTTACAGTTTTTACTTTTTTTCTTATATCATTAATATTATCTATATTCATTTTGTTTCCTTATACATTTTCTATTTTAATAACTTTCAATTATAGTATCATTTTCAAATATTTTTGCAAATATATTTTAACGTTTATATGTTTTTATAATTAATTCTAATAGAATAAATACTGCAACCAAAAATACTTGATAACCAATAATTAAATAAAATAATAATATTACAACAAATAAAATTAACTGTTTTTATTTCTATCACTTCAAATGATTTTAGTAATTATACAAACAAAGGAAAACAAATAATGAATATAATAAATATTTTTGATAAAACAATAATAGAGTTCGCTCATAGTTTACATAATAATTACAAAATATTAGATTTATTTTTCTCTTTAATAACTAATTTAGGGGAATCAATACCATTAATGATATTGACCATAATTTTAATATTTATAAAAAGAACAAGACTTTGCGGAATTAACATGATGGCAAGTTTATTTATATCAATATTTATAGGAGCAATAATATTAAAACCATTAATAGCAAGAGAACGTCCTTTTGTTGATCCTGTTTATAATGAATATTGGGCTGCTGTGGGAAAGCATTTAGAAACATCATTTTCATGCCCATCTTCACATACTACTGCTTCATTTGCTGTACTTTTCCCTATTTTTCTATATTTTAATAAAGAGTATAGTTTCATAGCAATAGTAATAGCATTACTCATAGGTTTTTCAAGGGTTTATCTAATTGTACATTATCCAAGCGATGTTCTTTTCGGAATGTTTATAGGAATAAGTGTATCATGCATTACATATTTATTAATAAAAAAAATTAATAAAAAATATTTGCATTTATAAAAAAATTGTTATATTAAAAATATAAAATAGTATTTATAATTGAATATTGATTTTTTACAGAAAAATACGAAAATATTATTGGAAGTATAAAATTATTTATTGGAGCAAAAAATGGATAGAATTGTAAAATCAATAAATACTAAACTCCCTTACAATGCCGAAATATTTATAAAGAGTAAATTTATTAAAGCTGAAATGATATACTTAGAAAAAACAGAAACAGGATATAATGTTGAACTTGATAATGAAATATCAATTACATTTGATGAAAATGGTAATTGGACTTCGATTAACAGCAGTAAAAAACTTCCTGACAATATTATTCCTAATGCTGTGAAAGAAAAAATAAATAAGCTAAAAAGATTTGAACCCGAATATAAAAATAAAGATCTAAATATAAATGAAATAAGAAAAATCATTAATTCGTATCGAATTCTAATAAATCACTATTTAGAAATGCATATATATAGTAATAGTTAAATTTATTTTAAACATCTTACTATTTTGCCATTAGACATTTCATAAACATTATTGGCATGTGCTGCTATATTATGAGCATGTGTAACCATAACAATAGTAGTACCTTGTTTATTAATTGTTAAAAGTATTTCCATTAAAGTTTTTGTAGTTGCAGGATCTAAATCACTTGTAGGTTCATCTGCTATCAAGCATTTACATCCATAAGCTAAAGCTCTCAATATGGCAACTTTTTTCATTTCTCCGCCTGATAAGTTAGAAGCCTTAGAATACATTTTATCTTTAAGAGAAAATAACTCTATATTTTCTTTTGTTTGATTAATCTTTTCTTCTGTAATCTTATGTTTAAAAGCTAAAGGCATAAGAACATTATCTATAATACTGATAGTTGGTATAATAACAGGATATTGGAATATATAAGAAAAATATTCCCTTCTAAAACTAGCTAAAACATCTTCAGAAGCACCATTTAATTTATATGAATCATAATAAATTGTACCGCTGCTTGGCTTAAGTATTCCGCCTACAATACTAAGCAATGTACTTTTACCGCTTCCCGTATGTCCTACAAAACTAATAAAATCTCCCTGATTAATATCCAAACTAATATCTTCGCAGGCATTGCATTGAGTAACACCTAAAGGGAAAGTCTTTGAAACATTGATTATTTTTATATTCATAGTGTTCCCCTCAAATCCTCATAAGGGTCTTTATATAAAAGTACAGAATTAGATACAAAAGCCCCTATCATAAATCCAACCATCAAAACTACATTAGCACATAATACTACAAATGCCCCATTAATAACATCAGAAACTTCTATTAAAGTAAGTATATATGATCTATATCTTAAATATAGTATAGACATCTCTATCACACAAATAATGGATGATATTGTAGGATATAATAAACTTATAAGCATAGCCAATTTCTTTATGGCTAATTTTGTAGCTCCGAATATACGGAGTGTAGAAAACATCCTATTATTTTTAGAAAATATATATGAGCTGGATATTACAGAAAATAGTACACCAATTATTAACAATACAATCAGCAAAGCATATATAGAAAACTCTCTAAAAAATGGTATATTATCATTTAATAGTATTTCATATTTCCACATCAAACTAAATATAGAAGCTATTGTCATAAGCTGAGACAAAGCAATAAATATTACTATAGAAAATACAATACTTCCTTTTATAAGTTTAGAAGCATATCCAATTGTAGAATTATACACAATAAAACCTTTACCTTTTTAAATATATCTTTCCATTTATAAGTATCAATATTATATCACATTACTTAAATAATTCAAATTAGTTTATCTTAAATAAAACAATAGTAAAATCATCATCAGGCGACATATATGAAAGATATTCATAAAAATCTTTTTTTATTAATTCAATACATGACTCTGCCTTGGAATGTCTATTGTCATAAATTGCTTTTTTCAGTCTATTAATACTGTAAAAATCATATTTATTTTTCGATCTTGATGCTTCTGTCAAACCATCTGTATAAAAGAACAATATATCGCCTTTATTTATATAAATAACTTCCTCTTCATAATACGCCTTAGGAAAAAGCCCTACTATTGTACCTCCTTTACTGTATTCTATTACATCTTCTCCCTTACTTAATAAAAGCGGAGTATGAGATGCATTAGAATATGTTACTTTATAATTTAATAAATCTATTTCTGCCACTATCATAGTTAAATAATAATTTATTGGAAGCGTATTAATTAAAATACTATTTATTTCACTTATTATGGAGCTTACAGATTCAAAAGAATTAGCTAAATTCCTAAAAGTAGATTTAAGCATAGCTGTTACAATAGCAGCCTCTACCCCATGTCCGCTGATATCTGATATAATGAATAAAATTCTATCTTGATCTATATATACATAATCGAAAAAATCTCCTCCTATAACTTCAAGAGGCTTATAAAGATAGGCGGAAGATATAAAATTATTATTAGGCATCTTTTTAGGAAGCATAGATTCTTGAAGTTTTCTAGCTTTCTTCATGTCTTTTTTATATTGATTTTTTAGATTATTTAGTACATCATATCTTCCTAAAATATAACTGTTTTTTTCTTTTAAATCTATTATAGCTCTTTGATAATCATTTATTATTACGCTGTTAATTTTTGAAAATCTGTAAACTTTTCCATTTAGTGATTGCTCTTCTATCTCTTTATAATCTCTAACAATATACAACCTTAGAATATATTTATAAAATATTAGAGATGGTATAAAAAATAGTATAAATAAAATAAATAATAATATAAAAATAAATTTATTTTGATAATGAATTATAGAAACTATATTAAGAAATATAAATAGTACTAAAAATACTATGGAAGTAAATCTAAGAAAAATTAAAACACGTTCATCTTTCATAAAAGAGCTAATAAAAAAACAATTATTACAAAATTGATATTTAGAAAATTAATTATATCAAAAAGATTATAGTTTGCAAATATTTTTTATAAAATAAATACCATATATATTGCAAAAATTAAACTTAATTTATACAATATATATATATATATAATCAAAAAATATTATAAGGAGTAGAGTATGAATAAATGTTCCGGTATATTATCCGCTCTAATGACACCTTTCACTAAAAATGGAAAATTAGATGAAAAAGTGTTAAGAAAATATGTAAGACATAATATTGACCGTATGAAAGTAGACGGTTTATATGTAGGTGGTTCTACAGGAGAAGGACTTTTAATGTCTAAAGATGAAAGAATAGCAGTTCTTGAAATAACAAAAGAAGAAGTTAATGGTAAAATTCCATTGATAGCTCATGTTGGCACATTAAATCTTAATGAAGCATGTGAAATGGCACAAAAGGCAGAAGAATTGGGATATGATTTAATATCAGCCGTTACTCCATACTACTATCCTTTTTCATTTGCAGATATAAGCAAATACTATAACACTATATTAAAGTCTACAAGCAAAATTCCTCTTGTAATTTATTTTTTACCTAGTCTTTCAAATAACAGCATATCTTTAGATGATTTCGGAAAATTATTTGAAGATAAAAGAGTAATGGGAATAAAATATACTTCATTTGATTTATTCCTATTAGAAAGATTAATACAAAAATTCCCAGATAAAATGATGTGGGCTGGTTTTGATGAAATGTTATTGGCTTATGCTTCTTACGGATTAAGATCAGGAATAGGTTCAACATATAATATACAAGCTCCATTAGCTAAAAAAGTTGTTCAAGCTGTTGAAAATAAAGACTTGTCTAAGGCATTGAAAATACAGCATGATATGAATGATATAATAAAAACATTATTAAATGTAGGAATATACCCTGCTCTTAAAGAATGCATATCATTCTATGACCCTTCAGCTGTTGCATACTGCAGAGCACCTATGGGTTCAAAACCATTTGGTAAATCAGAGAAAAAATTACTAAAAGATATGTTTGACAAATATTTATCTAAACTATAATTTTTTTTTGATAATCATTTGTTCACGTGGACATTAAATAAAAATTATAAAGGATTTATTTATGATATTAAAACCAATAAAAAGCGAATTTAATCAAAGTTTTCATGATACTATATGGAAAGCAAAAAACTATGTAAGAGAACATTATGAAGACTTAAAAAAACTTTCTGTAGGAAAACATGCACTAGACAAAGAAATCTGTGAAGGTGCTTTCATCAATGTTATGGAATACGATAATAAAGATAATCCTCATTGGGAATCTCATTTAAAATACGTTGATGTTCAAATAATTTTTGAAGGTGCAGAAGATTTTATAATAGCAAATACTTCTACATTAAAACCAAAAAATTATGATGAAGCTTCAGACTACCATGATTGGGAAGGAGAAGGAACTGCACGCTTAACTCTTACACCAGGAGATGTTTTAATACTTCTTCCTTATGATGCTCACAGAGTTGGACTTCCTCCAAAAACAGGAAAAACTCATGTTAAAAAAGGCATAATAAAAGTTCCTTATAAAGTTTGAGTTAAATTGATAAAATAATAATAGCCGGTGCATAAAAGTACCGGCTATTTTTTAATACTTGACAATTAAAAAAATATATTGTATGCTATATACTATACAAGGTAGGGCTTATATTTCATATAAGATTTCCGATAAACTTCGCTAATATCATTAAAAAAAGAAAACGAAGACTGGCAGCCTATCCAGTAAAAAATTCTAATAAACAGGAGAATTAATTTTATGAAAGTCATAGGAATAGTTGCCGGCAGACATAATGGTAACAGCGAAATATTAGTAAAACAAGCTTTAACTGCTGTAAAAGATTCAAAAGGCGAGGCAATATTAATTAATTTATTTGATTATAATATAAAACCTTGTTCAGGATGTGAATCATGCACAATAGCTATGGGAAAAATATTTAAAGAAGGTGGAGAATATAAAGGTTGTATATATAAAGAAAAAGATGATATGGATAAAATTGTTAATGTTATGAATGAATGTCAGGGAATAATAGTAGGATGTCCTACTTACGATTTGCTTCCTTCATCATTATATTTATCATTTGCTCAAAGATTTTTAGCTTATGAATTATCATTTAGAATAAAAATAGGACAAGTAAAAGAAGATCCTCATACTGTAGCCGGACTTATAGCTGTTGGAGGCTCAAAACATGATTGGCAGACTATGAGTTTGGAAGGACTTGCAGCTACAATGTTCACACAGTCTATAAGTGTAGTTGATATGTATTTAGCTACAAGTGTAGGAAGACCTGGAAATGTCCTTATACATAAAGATTATTTGGAAAGAGCATACAAAATGGAAAAAAATATTGTTGAAGCAATAAATACACCTGTAAATGAAACAAAATGGCTTGGTGATCCTGATTTAGGATTATGCCCTAGATGCCATTCTTCATTAATATATCCTGGAGATGAACATTGGGATGGTGTAAAATTTAACTTTGAATGTGCTGTTTGCGGAGCAGGAGGAGATTTAGTAAAAGATGAAAACGGTAAATATAAATTTATGATTGCCGAAAATGGTCTTATAAGAGATAGAAATATAAATGAAGCTAGAGCCATACATTTACAGGAAATAATAGAAACAAGAGAAACTTTTATGTCAAAAAAATCTGAAATAGAAGATGAATATAAAAGATTTAGAGAAATGAAATTTGAAACTATTAAATAGCTGTTAATAAAACTTTTTCTATAAATAATAAAAAAGCACTATGATAATTTTTATCATAGTGCTTTTTTATTATAAGCTATACAAATTATTTTGTATATTTTTCATTAGCCTGATATTCTGTATGCAAGTAATGATGAGATCTTTCTCCAAGAGGTTTTCCTAAAAACTCATCATAAAGCTTTTTAAGATTTTCATTTTCATGAGAACATCTATGTTTTACAGTCTTTTTATCTTCATTATACAAACCGCAGGCTCTTTCAAGTCTAACTTCATTAGTAGGACCATAAGGCTGACCACCTCCTCCTACACATCCACCTGGACAAGCCATAACTTCTATAAAATGATATGGAGGATTTTCTCCTTTTTCTTTAGCAGCTCTGATCTCCTGCATTACAGGATCAACATTATGAAGTCCATTTACAACAGCTACTTTTACTTCTTTATCCAATACTTTTACTGTAGCTCTTTTTACTCCCTCTAATCCTCTAACATCTTCAAAATCAAGATTGCTCATATTAGATCCGGATATTATATTATAAGCAGTTCTCAAAGCAGCTTCCATAACACCGCCTGAAGCTCCAAATATAGTAGCCGCACCTGTATATTCACCTAATATACTATCAGCTTTATCCTCAGGTATTCCAGCAACATCTATACCATAATGTTTAATCATTCTTGCAAACTCTCTAGTAGTAAGAACAACATCAACATCTTTATATCCGCTAGAATACATAGATTCATTTTTTCTAATCTCATTTTTCTTAGCAGTACATGGCATAATAGATACATTGAATATGCTGAAAGGATCCACATGAGCTTTATCTGAATAATATGTTTTAGTCATAGGCGCCAACATCATATGAGGCGATTTAGCTGTTGAAATATTATCAAGTAAATCTGGATAATATTCTTCTGCATATTTTACCCAAGCAGGACAGCAAGATGTAGTCATACAAGCAGTACCGTTGCTTTCTGTAAATCTCTTAACAAATTCATTAGCTTCTTCCATAATAGTCAAATCAGCACCAAAATTAGTATCAAATATTGCATTAAATCCAATCAAACGCATAGCAGCATAGATTTTGCCAGTAATATTGTCGCCTGGTTTTAATCCGAAATATTCACCTAAAGCAACTCTTACTGCAGGAGCCATTTGAACTGTAACATAAGTATCAGCATCATCTATAGCATCTTCAACTTCTTTAGTTTGGTCTTTTTCATATATGGCAGCAACTGGGCAGTGAGCAGCACATTGTCCGCAGTCTACACAAGGAGAATCTTTTAATGATACTGCACTAGGAGCAAAATAAGTTTCAAATCCTCTATTAACAAATCCTAAAGCATGTACATTTTGCATTTGCTGACAAACTACAACACATCTTCCGCATTTAATACATTTTTCTGGATTAAGTACTATACTTCCTGCAGATTCATCTCTAGGGTGATTTTGTTTTATATTATCATATTTAGAATTTCTAACACCAAAATCAGCAGCAGCAGTTTGAAGTTCGCATTCTCCGTTTCTTATACAGTTCAAACAATCATTAGGGTGTGCTGATAATACTAATTCCAATACACCTTTTCTTACTGTATTAATTTCTGCATCATGAGTGATGATATCCATTCCTTCTTCTACAATCATAGAACATGATCTAACATATTTATTTCCTTGATTAGCCAATTTTACAACACATATTCCGCATGCAGATGTTGGAGGAATATCTGGGTGATAGCATAATGAAGGAATTTTAATGCCTAATTTTTTAGCTGCTTTTAATATAGTAAGACCTTCTTCTACTTCTATTTCTTTTCCGTTAATTTTTATTTTAACCATAATTTATACTCCTTGAATACCAACTATTATTAATTCTTTTTAGGAACAGGAGGGCTAAATATACCAGCTTTATATTCATCTTCAAAATGTTTTAATGTAGACATTACAGGGTTAGCTGCTGTAGAACCTAAAGCACATAATGAAGCTTTTTTCATAGTTAAAGCAATATCTTTTAATTTTTGTATATCTTCTTCTTTAGCTCTCTTTTTAGTAAACTTTTCTAAAATTTTAAGCATCTGCATTCCGCCTACCCTACAAGGCACGCATTTTCCGCAGCTTTCATCAACACAGAATCCAAGATAAAACTTAGCAAAATCAACCATATTGTTATCTTCATCTATAACTATCATACCGCCTGAACCCATCATTGAACCTAAAGCAACCAAATTATCAAAGTCTATATGAGTTCCAAAAAGCTCCTCAGGTATTATACCTCCTGAAGGTCCTCCTGTCTGAACACCTTTTACAAATTTATCATTAGGTATTCCGCCTCCAATATCAAATACTATTTCTCTGATAGTTGTACCCATAGGAACTTCAACAAGTCCTGATACATTTATATTTCCAGTTAAAGCAAATACTTTTGTTCCTTTTGATTTTTCTGTACCAATAGAAGCAAACCATTCTCCGCCTTTATTAATAATAGCCGTAATATTAGCAAATGTTTCAACATTATTAATAACGGTAGGTTTTTCAAATAAACCTTTAATTGCTGGGAAAGGAGGTCTAGGTCTAGGAGTTCCTCTATTTCCCTCAATAGAAGCCAATAATGCTGTTTCTTCTCCGCATACAAATGCACCTGCTCCAAGCCTTATATCCAAATCAAATGAGAAATTACTTCCCAATATATTATTTCCTAATAATCCGTAATCATAAGCCTGCTTTAACGCTATTTTTACTCTGTCAACTGCCAGTCCGTATTCAGCCCTTATATATAAATATCCTTTACTAGCACCTATAGTATATCCTGCTATTGTCATTGCCTCTATAACAGAATGAGGATCCCCTTCTAATATACTTCTGTCCATATATGCACCAGGGTCTCCTTCGTCAGCATTACATACAACATATTTCAAATCTGATTGTACAGACTTAGTAAAGCTCCATTTCTTCCATGTAGGGAATCCTGCTCCTCCCCTTCCTCTAAGTCCTGAAATTTCCAATTCTTTTACAACATCATCAGGAGTCATATCAAATAATACTTTTGAAAGTGCCTTATATCCATCATTGCCTATATATTCGTCTATATTTTCAGGGTCTATAATGCCGCAGTTTTTAAGCACAATTCTCTGCTGTTTTTGATAGAAGTTAATTTCTTTAGAAAAGTCCCTATGTTCTCTTTGTTCTTTGTAAAGTATTCTCAAAAGAAGTTCATTTTTTAATATATGTTTTTCTATAATATCTTTAGCATGTTCCGGCGTAACATGTGTATAGAACACTCTTCCAGGCATAATTTTAACAACCGGTCCCTGACTGCAGAAACCAAAACATCCTGTTTTTATTACAACAACTCTGTCAGCTATCCCATTATTTGCTGCATGTTCTTTTAATAATCTTACTATTTTATCACTTTTATTGGATTCGCATGCTGTACCTCCGCAAACCAATATATGAAATTTACCGTCTGATATATCTTCGCCGCCTTTTCTTACTTCTATTTCTTTGGCTTTAATCAATCTATGTTCTTCTAATTTTTGTCTGTCTAATTTTTCTGACATCTTCATAACCTCCAATTCTTATTGTTCCTTATCATCTTTTTCTGTTTTTATAAATTTATCTATATCTTCAACAACAACTCTTCCAGAAACTTCACCATTAAATGTAAGAACAGGAGCTAATCCGCAGCAGCCTATACATCTAACTTCTTCTAATTTATATTTCCTATCTGCAGAATATTTTTGGTCGCCTTTTAAATTTAGCTTTTTTTTGATCTCTTCAACCAGCATACCGCCGCCTTTTAAATAACAAGCTGTACCCATACAAACTGCTATATTATTTTCAGCAGGTGGTTCCATAGAAAAATAATTATAAAAAGTAAGTATCTCATAAATTCTGGCAAGCGGTATATTTATTTGCTCGGATACATATTTAGCAACATTTCTAGGCACATAACCATAATGTTTCTGAATACCATGGCAAATCATTATGAGATTTCCTTCTGAATTTTTCCATTCCTTTACTAAGGCTTTGACCTCATCGGCAATGTCTTCTTCTGTTAACAAAGAAACATCTTCACTCATTATTATTATCCCTCCATTTTTATACAAAATAAAAATTTAATTAAACTGACGTTTTCTAGTATAGGAAAAAACAAAACCAATTTCAATAAAAAATATATTTCAATATAATATTTTTTTATGATTAAGCACAATATTTATTCATTTTTGATAATTTTTATATATTTATAAGATTTATTTTTATGTTCAAAGAAAATTTTAAATTGCAAAATTATTATTAAGTTATATAACAATAAAAATTGGACAAACAATGTTATAATATTTTAAAAGTTTTAATTATTATTTTTTATTGGTAAAAAATATAGTATTTAATACTAAAACTAAATCAACAAATATATTTTAATATACTGTATTATATATACAATATTTTTAATTTTTTCTGCTACCAGATGCATATTCAAGCATGTTTATATCTAAAATTTCTCTATTAGGTTTTAATAAAGAATTTTCATATCTACATTGCCATTGAACATTTTCAAATATACTTTGTATGGTATCACCGCTCTTTATAATATCACCTTTATCAAATATATAGGCAGCTATATTTAAAGCATGCGATATAACATCATTAACATTCAAACCATGAAAATGGTACTGTATATCCGGCAAACCTATAGCATACATTCCTAAAGTGTCTACTATGATATCATTGGAATTTTGAACATTAAAAAGTCTTATATTAACGCCTGAAAATAAAAATCTAAAATCTTTTGGGTAACTATTATTAAGTATTTGTTCAGGTAAAAGGAGTTTTCCGCTTTGTTCATTATAAACAGCTATACAGTTATCAAAAAGCTGCAATGCTGTATAAAGCCAATTATTGAGCAAAGTTGTTCTATCCTTATAATCAAGTCCTGCAGCTAAAAAATCGCTAAGCATTATTTCATAGTTACAGTTTTTTATAAGCTCTTTTGGTTCTTTTACATCCCACATTTGACTATAATAATAATCACTTATAGATGTATAATCAAATTCCATAGCATCAGGCATCAATACTTGAGCAGGTATTTCTTTGTCATCCTTATATTTTACTTTTAAATCATTAATAGCAATACTGTAAATACCTTTATCACTAGATACAACATCAATACTATCATAAAATTTCCTAATCTTCTGCTTTAATACTTCTATATTAGGCAAAGTCGGTTTATTTTCAAATAAAAGCTTATAAAAATAAACATGAGAAAAACTTGCTTCATCATTATTTTTATGAGGGCTTTTATGTTCTAAATTTTTATTTAATTCTTTATCATTACTCATAATAAAAACTCCTGCACAAAAATATTACTATATTTTAGAATAAAAGCAATTTTATTATTATTGTTTAACAGGCACTAAATATGTAAAGTCAAATTGCAAAGTTTGGTCATATCTAATACCTATTTCATTTTTTTCATTAAGGAATAAACCATTAACAAAACCAAGCCCCAAAACGATACCGTTATCAAATACAAAATCTTTCTTTATATTAAGTCCGAAATAGAAAGGAACTCTATAAAAAGGATCACCTTCAACACTTATAAATTTATGTCTTTTATCTATATACCACCCTGAAACAAATATTATAGGCTCTATTTCAAACCAAGTTTTTACTGGTATTGTTCCTCTTAAAAATATGCCATGACCGAATTGTGTTACATTATTATCCCTATCTGTTATATTATAAGATGCCATATAAAGTATAGATAAATAATAACTATTAATACCTATGGCTCCAACATAATTTTCTGTAATAGCAGGAGTGCCTTCAACAAAAGGATATTCATGTCCTCCGTTATGCCAATAGTGAATTCCTATATAAGGAGTCGCTATTTCATGTGCAAAATCCATAGAATAAGTAACACCTACATCAAATCTTTCCCTATGTTTGGCATTGTTTTGTATCTGCCAATTCATATATACTTCTCCATTACCTCCTTTAAACCATTGAAAAGAAGCACCATATTCATAAAATCCATGTGTGAAAGGTTCATTATACTGATATTCTTCAGGACCTTTTGCTATTAAAGTATTATCCGGTGTAGAGCGTACAACTGGTGTCATATCCATTAAAGGATCTCTTATAGGTGCAGGAAGATTATGTCCTCCTGTCATTGTACCTATTCTCAAAGACACATATTCATTAGATAATTGAGTTGTTACTATTGGAAATACTCTTATACCTTGAGGAAATTCAAATGTAAATGGGAAAAATACTGAAGCACCAACTCTTAAACTAATAAAATCATTAAATTTGATATCAAAAGCTCCTTCTGTAAAATTTTCAAAATATGTCAATGTTGTTCTCGTATCCTGCCAAAGTGTATTTTCACCATTATATGCATAGGAACTTGTAAATAGTCTAAAATCTACAGTAGTATTTGCATGTAAAAAATACCCCCCCCCGTATACAGTTATTAACATACATAATAAAAAACGAAATATATGTTTCATATGGCAACCTTTATTTTAATAAAATATTATATTTAAATGAAAAAAACAATATGAATGTTCATTATAACACAGTTAACATAAAATTACAATTATGATAACTATATAATAAATATATATTAATTATTCAAAAAATTAATATATATTTATTATATAAAAATATTTTTTATTAAACTAATAATAATTAAATTAAGAAAACTGTATATATTTTTATATTTAACTATTTAGTATTTTAAAATTACTCTTTACAATAAGGCATTTTATATTATAATTGATTAATCATTTTGATTCTTTATTCAAAATTAAAAAACTATTATTAGGAGTTATACAATGATAAAAAGAGCATTAATATCTGTATTCTACAAAGATGGAATATTAGACTTTGCTAAGTTTTTGACTTCAAAAAATGTGGAAATAGTTTCTACTGGAGGAACTTATAAATATTTGAAAGAAAATAATATACCTGTAATAGAGGTTGCTGAAGTTACCGGAGCTAAAGAGATGCTTGACGGCAGAGTAAAAACTTTAGACCCAAAAATACATGGGGCAATACTTGCTATAAGAGATAATCCTGTTCATATGGAAACTATTAAAGAAAGAGGAATAACTCCTATTGATATGGTGATAGTTAATCTTTATCCTTTCTTTGAAAAAGTACAAGATGATAATTTGAAATTTGAAGAGAAGATAGAGTTTATAGATATAGGCGGACCTACAATGCTTCGTTCTGCTGCTAAGTCTTTCAAAGATGTTGTTGTTATAAGCGATGTTAAAGATTATGATTTAGTAAAAAATGAAATGGAAAAAGGCTATGTAAGTTTTGAAACAAAAAAATATTTAGCTTCTAAAGTATTCAATTTAACTTCTGCTTATGATGCTGCTGTTTCTGAGTTTATGTTTAATTCTTTAGAAAATAAAGAAAACAAAAAACTTAATTATTTGAATATGTCTTATGCATTACAGGAAGAATTAAGATACGGAGAAAATCCTCATCAGGGGGCAAGCTATTATATTTCTACTACAGATAAAGGCTCTATGAAAGATTTTGAACAATTAAACGGAAAAGAGCTTTCATTTAATAATATTAGAGATATGGATATAGCTTTAAAAATAGTATTAGAATTTGATGAATCTAAAAAAGAATATGCTTGTTCTGCTATAAAACATTCTACTCCTTGCGGTGCTGCATTAGGAAACAGTGTATTAGAATCTTATAATAGAACTTATGAATGCGATCCTACTTCTATATTCGGCGGAATAGTAGCTTTCAATAGTACAGTAGATGAAGCAACTGCAAAAGAACTTATTAAAATATTCTTAGAGATTGTTATTGCTAAAGACTTCACTCCTGAAGCTTTGGAAGTATTAAAAACTAAAAAGAACTTAAGAGTTATAAAATATAAAACTAATACCAGCGATAAAATTAATGTTGTTAAAGTTGACGGCGGATTACTTGTACAAGATGAAGACACTACTTTAATAGAAGACTACAAAGTTGTTACAGATAAAAAGCCTACAGAAGAAGAGATGAAGAATTTAATATTCGGAATGAAGGTTGTAAAATATGCTAAGTCAAATGCTATAGTAGTAATAAAAGACTGTATGGCTAAAGGTATAGGAAGCGGACAAACTAACAGAATTTGGGCTTGTGAAGATGCTTTAGAGCGTGCAGGAGATGGAGTTGTAATGGCATCTGATGCTTTCTTCCCATTCAGAGATGTTGTTGATGCTTGTGCTAAATATAATATTAAAGCTATAATTCAGCCTGGCGGTTCCATGAGAGATCAGGAATCAATAGATGCTTGTAATGAACATGGTATTGCTATGATATTCACTGGAATAAGACATTTTAAACATTGATAAATTAAAGCGGAGTTAATTTTTATTAGCTTCGCTTTTTTATTATTCTAAATTCAAGTAATATGATAATATATTTTTAAATGACCTTAAATGATACATTATATCATAAATATCTCTTATATTTATAATTTTATGCATAACATAAAAAGGATTAAAAGATAAATTATAGAAATATTCTATATATTTGAATATTTTTTTATCCTCAATAGGAAGCTTCATTATAGTTTGACGCATATCATAATCAAACCAATTCTTAGTTTTTATAATACCATTTTTATCGCAATATTCAAAAAGTTTAGTACCAGGATACGGAACAAATATTGAAGCATTCATAGAATTAATATAACCGTTAAGCATTAAATATTTAACAACATTAAAAGTATTTATTATATCTTCATCTGTTTCCCAAGGATATCCTATTTTTACCATCATATCAGTAAAAAGTCCGGCTCTTCTAGCCAATTTTATAGATTCAACCATAGTATCAACTGTATTATTTACTATTTCAAGTTTTTCTATAGTGCTGTTGTTTCCGGAAGGCAAATTAAAAATTATAGTTTTAAATCCTGACTTTTTCATCATCTTATAATCTTGATAATCAAGAGCATTAAGATACATATAACAATCTATATATACTTTTTTATTAAGTTTTCTTTCTTTCATTGTCTCGCAAAATATAGAAAGCCATTTACCAGTAGGAAAATAAACACTGCTGTCAATAATTTCTTTTATACCATAGCGTTTGTTTAAATACTCAATTTCATCTATTACGTTTATTGGATTTCTAAGCCTTACATTATTAAATAATATATTTGAAGAATTACTATTGTAATTATTGTATAGGGATCCCCTTCCTGACATTATAAAAGTACCTGGAGTTTTTTTAAAATGTTCATTTTTTTTTGAATACAGTTTCCAATTTGTTAAATTTCTATCTATAAAAGGAAGCCTGTCCAAAGAATTTTCCAGAACAAAAGCACCTGTACTTTTTATATTACCTGTAGAAGTTCTGTAATATATACCTTTATTTAATTTTTCACCGTAATTTAAATGATTAATCAAATTAAGCATAAGCATATCATAATCACCGCCTGTAAGTATGAAATCAGCTTTTGAATGAATCAAACTTTCTTCAGGCATGGCGGTAACATGATCTCCTGCTAAAACAACAAGAATTTTATTATATTTTTCTTTTATTACATCTATCGTATCCCAAATATAATTTATAATAGGTGTTTTTACTTCAAAAAAAATCAAATCAGGAACTATTTCATCTATTGAATTAAACCATTCAATAGTAGTCATATTTCTGGCTATAGTATCAAGAAAAACAACATTAATACCATTATTTTTAAGCAAAGTAGCAGCATAAGATGGTATTATAGGATATGCATATGAAGGATTTTTCAGCCATTGAAATTGTCTATTTAAAGATATTAATGGATAGCCATTATTATATTCAAAAGGAGGATATGTTATGCATACTTTCTTTACTTGTTTTTTCTTCATAATACAATAAATAATTATTTAGTTTTTTTGGCAGATTTTTTGCCTTTCTTTTTAATGATTTTATTTTCGTATACATATTTCTCTAGCTCATACTGATCATCGAAAATAACATCATACCATTCTTCATATCTCTCACATTTAGGAGGGCTATGTTTAGAACATATATCATTTCTATTTTCATAATTTTTGCATAAATATGTTTTCTTATCCAAGTATCTGCATTCGCTTCTTATCATGTGATACCAAGTATTTTCATGTATAAAAATAAAAGAATGTCTAAAATGAAGATACCACTTTAATGTATTTAATTCATTTTCATTTTTAGGAGGAGATATTTCCATAACTAAATCATGACAGCACAAAGAATTACAGTCTGCACATAATTTTTCACTTACCTTTTCCTGTCTGTTTTTTAATAAACTATCTGATGGAATGACTTTCAAAATAAGACCGCCTTATAATAATATTAATAACATTATAATAGTAATTAATTAAAATTCAATACATTAATTATTAAAATAATTTTCCATAAAATTAATAAGTTTTTTCTGAGAATCTATATAGTTTTTAATATTATCTTCGGTTAGGCATTTAAGCATTACTATATCTAAATTTTCACATTCTTTTAAAATAGGTTCTGCAAATGTCATTCCTTTTTTAGTGAAACTTATTAATCTATTTCTTTTATCCTTAGGATTAACTTTTTTCTTTATATAACCTTTTTTCTCAAAGTTGTCTAATATAGAACATACTGTTTGTTTGGGAATAGATAGTTTTTCTGTAATTGTGCTTTGTACGCATTCTTTATTGTCATATATTATCTTTAATGTAAATAAAGCCAAATCAGTAATACCATATTGTTTAGCCCATAAATAATAAAACCTATTAGAAGTATACCAACAATCATATATAACTTCCATATATTTTTTTATATCTTCACTTTTCATTAAAATACCTGCTTTTTAGTATTTATTATTTTAATTATATTAAACAATAAATTTAAAATAAAACAAGTATAAAAACATAATAAATAAGGCTGCCATTAAGAATAAATGACAGCCTAAAATTATAGAATTATTTTATTTATTAATATACTCCGTTATAAGCATCTAAATAAATTTCTCTTAATTCTTTAATAAGAGGATAAACAGGATTAGCACCTGTACATTGATCATTAAATGCTTGTTCTACTATATCATCAAGTTTAGCCATAAAGTCTTTTTCAGCTACTCCGTATTCTTTTATGGATAGAGGTATATCCAAATCTTTTTTAAGTCCGTTTATAGCCTTAATTAAATTAGCTACTTTTTCTGTTTCATTTTTACCGCCAAGCTCAAGCAAGTCAGCAATAGCAGCATATCTTTGTCTAGCATGAGGATATTTATACTGAGGGAATAAACCTTGTTTAGTAGGCTTTTCATTAGAGTTATATTTTACAACCTGACATATTAAAAGAGCATTAGCAAAACCATGAGGTATATTGAAAGCCGCACCCAATTTATGAGCCATAGAGTGACAAATACCAAGGAAGGCATTTGCAAAAGCCATACCAGCTAAAGAAGCAGCATAATGCATTTGTTCTCTTGCTTCAGGATTTTCAGCACCTTCTTTGTATGAAGAAGGCAAATATTTAAATATTAATTTAATAGCTTTTTCTGCATTGCTGTTAGAAAACTCAGTAGCACATATAGAAGCATAAGCCTCAAGAGCATGAGTTAAAGAGTCAATACCGCTTGCAGCACATAAACTCTTAGGCATGCTCATAACCAAATTAGCATCCAATATTGCCATGTTAGGTGTAAGAGCATAATCAGTAATAGGATATTTAATATGTGTAGCATCATCAGTTATAACGGCAAAAGGAGTAGTTTCAGAACCTGTACCTGAAGTAGTAGGTATTGCAACAAATTCAGCTTTTTTTCCTAACTCTCCTGCATCACATATTCTTTTTCTTATATCCATAAATACCATAGCTATATCTTCAAATTTTACTTGAGGATTTTCATATAATAACCAAGCTATTTTTCCAGCATCTATAGGAGAACCTCCTCCCAAAGCAATAATCAAATCCGGCTCAAAAGCATTGGCAACTTTTAATATATCCATTACAGTACTTATAGTAGGATCCGGTTTAACATCAGAGAATACAGTATATCTTACTCCTATATCATCCAATACCTTAGTAACATTATCAGTGATACCTAGTTTATAAAGAGGTCCGTCTGTTATAATTAAAGCTCTTTTTTTCTCAGCATATTCTCTTAAAGCAACATCTAAAGAACCTCTCTTCAAATATATTTTTCTTGGTACTCTATACCATAACATATTTTCTCTCCTTGAAGCTACAGATTTAATGTTTAAAAGATGTTTAACGCCAACATTTTCACTAGTAGAGTTATTACCCCAGCTTCCGCATCCTAATGTTAAGGAAGGCTCTAATCTAAAGTTATAAACATCTCCTATAGCTCCCTGAGAAGAAGGCATATTGATAAGTATTCTTCCTGTAGGCATTTTCTCATAGAATTTTTCTATTCTCTCTTTTTGATTATCTTCATCTGTGTATAATACAGAAGTATGACCTAATCCTCCGAATACTATCAAACTATGTGCTTTATTTAAAGCATCTTCATAATTATCAGCTTTATACATTCCAAGAACAGGAGATAATTTTTCATAAGAGAATGCTTCATCTTTACTTATACTGCTAGCTTCTCCTATAAGTATTTTAGTTCCCTCAGGAACAGTAATACCAGCCATTTTTGCTATAACATGAGCAGGCTGTCCTACTATTTTAGCATTTAAAGCACCATCTATAATTATTACCTTACTAAGTTTAGCTTTTTCTTCTTTGTTGAGTAAGTAAGCTCCTCTATAAATGAACTCTTTTTTTACTTCCTCATAAACACTTTTTACAACAACTACAGTTTGCTCACTAGCACATATCATACCATTATCAAAAGTTTTACTCATAATAACAGAGTTTACAGCCATTTTAATATCAGCTGTTTCATCTATAATAGCAGGGGTATTACCAGCACCTACACCTAAAGCAGGTTTTCCGCTTGAATAAGCAGCTTTAACCATACCAGGACCACCTGTAGCTAAAATCAAATCAATTTTTGGATGGTTCATTAAAGCAGCTGATAATTCAACTGTAGGCTCTTCAATACATCCTATAAGTCCGTCAGGAGCTCCATGTTCTACTGCTACTTTATTTATTATTTTACATACTTCTGCTGTACATTTTTTTGCTCTTGGGTGAGGAGAAAATACTATAGCATTTCTTGTTTTTAATGTTATCAATGCTTTAAAAGCTGCTGTTGATGTTGGATTTGTAGTAGGAACAACACCTGCTATAACCCCAATAGGTTCAGCAACTTTTTTTATCCCCATAGCCATATCTTCGCTTATAATTCCGCAAGTTTTTGTATTTTTATATTTATTATAAATATATTCTGAAGCAAAGTGATTTTTTATAACTTTATCTTCAACTACTCCCATACCTGTTTCTTCGCATGCCATTTTTGCTAAAGGTATTCTTCTACTATTAATAGCAATAGCACATGCTTTAAATATAGCATCTACTTGTTCTTGAGTGAAAGAGGCATATATTTCCTGTGCTTTTTTTGCTTTCATTATCAATTCATCAAGCAAAGGATTTTCTATTTTTGGTTTATTATCTTTACTCATTTTTACTCCCTTATCAATTTGTGATAAAAATATGATATATTGTACTACTAATTATATATAATGTCAATACATATTATCTTATTTGTATACATACTTCAATATATAGAAAATAATTTATATATTATTATGTAATTATCAAATTAATTATAATAATTTTTTGATAAAATGATAGCATTAAAATTAATCATATTATATAATTAATGAATAAATAATTTTTTTAAAATAATAAACGGAGATAATTAATTATGACTTTCTCAGATTTAATTATGAATTTAAACAAATTCTGGAGTGAAAATAATTGTATAATACAGCAAGGATATGACTTAGAAGTAGGAGCAGGGACTTTTAACCCAGCAACTGCATTAAGAGTATTAGGACCAGAACCTTTTAATGTAGCTTATGTAGAACCTTCAAGAAGACCAACAGACGGAAGATACGGAGAAAACCCTAACAGACTTCAGCATTATTATCAATATCAAGTTATAATGAAACCATCTCCGGAAAATTTTCAGGATCTATACATACAAAGTTTAGAAGCATTAGGCATAAGTTTCAAAGACCATGATATACGTTTCGTACATGATGACTGGGAATCACCTACTCTAGGAGCTTGGGGATTAGGATGGGAAGTTTGGCTTGATGGTATGGAAATTACTCAGTTTACATATTTCCAAGCCGTAGGAGGCGTAAACTTAAAGCCTATAGCAGGAGAGATTACTTATGGACTTGAAAGAATATGTATGTATCTTCAGAATGTTGATAATGTATATGATTTAGAATGGGGACATGGAATAAAATATGGAGATGTACATTTACAAAGTGAAAGAGAATTTTCTAAATATAATTTTGAAATAGCTGATACAGATATGTATTTCAGACATTTTAAGGAATATGAAGAAGAATGCGACAGATGTTTGGCTAACGGATGTGTTCTTCCTGCTTATGATATGGTTATGAAAAGTTCGCATGTATTCAATATGCTTGATGCTAGAAATGCTATAAGTGTTACTGAACGTGCTGGATATATAGCAAGAGTTAGAGAGCTTATGAAAAAAGTTTCTGCTGCTTATATAGAATCAAGAGAAAAAATGGGATATCCATTAATAAAAAATAAATAATATTTAAACACTAAAAATAAAAAAGGCTGGTATATGATAATATATATCAGCCTTTTATTTTTATATATAACTTTTTATTTCTTCCAAAAATTTTTTGAAAGTATTATTTATACTATCTTCCCAAGTATTATGAGTAAATATTATATGAGCTGTTTCTCTGTATAAAGTATCTCTTTGTTTTGAAAGTTCTAATAATTTGTTTTTATCTTTAGCAAGAAGAGGTCTTTCTCTAGGATCTATATTCTCAAGTATAATATTAGGGCTTCTATCTATAAAAATTGTTAATCCTTTTTCCTTCATAATTTTTCTGTTTTTTTCTGCTAATACTATACCGCCTCCCGTTGATATTACAACATTATTTAAATTACTAAGCTCTTCTAAAACATTGCTTTCAACATTTCTAAAATAAGATTCTCCGCTGTCAGCAAAAATATTCGTTATAGTTTTATTTTCTTTTTTTTCTATAAATGAATCCATATCATATAAAGTATAATTTAAATGTTCAGCAAGCATTTTAGATAATACACTTTTACCGCATCCCGGCAATCCTATTATAAATATAGTGCTATAATTATTATTCATCATACTGCCCCAATATTACTAAATTCTCAACGCTTCTTTCAAAATCCATTAACTCCTCATTATACTTATCAAAATCACCAGTCATATCAATATAAAAATAATACTGCCACTTTCTATCACTATGAGGACGGCTTACTATAGAAGTTAAATTAAAACACTTTAACTTATCAAGAGAATTGGCTAAACTTCCATTCTCATGCGGAAGTAAAAACTTTATGGTCATTTTGTTTCCAGTTTTTAATGAATTGTCATAATTAGCAACTATTATAAAACGAGTTGTATTTCCTTTTATGTTTTCAATATTTTCTTTTAACATTTCCAAATCATAAATTTTGCATGCATTTTTATTTGAAATAGAAGCAATAGTTTTATCATTTTCATTTGCAACTATATATGCAGCCTCAGCTGTGTTTGATGCTGCAGCCTCTTCAAAATTATTTTCTTTTATAAAATTTGAACATTGCTTTAAAGCCTGATGATGAGATATAACTTTTTTAATATCCTTTATACTGCTTCCTTTCTTCGCCATAAGTCCGTATTCTATAGGAAGATAAATTTCTCCTACAATTTTACAATTATAGTCAGCTAGTATATCTAAAACTTCATTAACCATACCTGTAGAAGAATTTTCTAAAGGAAGAACTCCGTAATAACTTTCACCGCTTCTTATACTTTCCAATACCTCATCAAAATATGCTTTTTTTATAAACTTCGCATTATCTCCGAAAAATTTACAAGCAGCTTCATGTCCGTTTCCACCCTCGCGTCCCTGATAAACAACAGTTTCATCATACTTTATTTTATTTTTATTATCACTCTCTGTTTTTGCTTCATCAATTAAATGTTTCTGCAGCTGCTTTGATGTATACATTATATCATTATACATAGTTGTAATTAAAGATGATAATTCTTTATTCTCAAGTAATTCTATCTTACTTGCAATAACCTCTTTTTCTCTTTTAGGATCAAATATAGGAATATTGTTTTTTTTCTTAGTTTCTCCAACCATCAAGCTAATTTTCATTCTTTCATCTATTAAATTTATTATTTGCTTATCTATTCTGTCAATTTCATTTCTTAGTTTAATTAACTCTTCATTCATAAAAAATTTCCTTACAAACTTTAATATGTAGATTATACAAAAATGAATACAAATTGTAAAGACTTTTATTAATTCTATATATTTTATAAAACATATATTACATTTATATTATTTTTTATATATTTTCTGATTGATTATGATTGTTTTTGATTGAATTTGATTGATTTTTGTGTTTTTTTTTATATAATTATTAATATAAAGACTAAATAAAGGCTGAATCAAATGCTTAAAGTAAGCAGATACGAATTAATATTAGAACTCATAAAAGATAAAAAAAATATTAAGCTTGAAGAATTAATTGAAAAACTTAATGTATCTGAGGCAACCATAAGAAGAGATTTAACATTCCTTGAAGAAGCAGGAAAAATAAGAAGAGTTCATGGAGGAGCAATACTAATTGATTATGAGGAAGAAAGTTTAATATATAAAAAAGAAATTCATTCTGAAGAAAAAGAGAAAATAGCAAAGTTTGCATCTTCTTTTGTTGAAAAAGGCAATATTATATATTTAGATGCAGGAACTACTGTGTTTGCAATGATTAAATACTTAGCTGGTATAGAAAATATAAAAGTTATAACAAATGGACTTACTCATGTAGAAGAACTTTATAATAAAAAAATAGAAACATATTTAATAGGCGGAAAAATAAAAATGCTTACAGGTGCTTTGGTTGGGGCAAGTGCTGCTTTATCAATTAAAAGTTTTAATTTTGATTTAGCATTCATGGGAGCAAATGGTATCGACATTAACGGATATTCTACCCCAGATCCTGAAGAAGCATTAATAAAAAATGAGGTTTCTCTAAAAGCTAATAAAACTTATTTTTTATGCGATGAATCTAAATTCAATAAAAAAAATTTAATAAATTTTTGTAATTTGGAAGACACATATTTAATAACTAATTCCAAAGAAGTAAATGATAATATAAAAAATAAATTAAAAGGATTATATATTATTTAATTAATAAAATAGGGAGATTATTTATGGTATATACTTTAACATTAAATCCTGCTGTTGATTATTATATAGATATGAATAACTTTGAAGAGGGAGAATTAAATAAAGTTAATAATGCCTATACATTAGCCGGAGGTAAAGGCATAAATGTTTCAAAAGTTCTTAAGAATTTCAATGTTGATTCTATAGCTTTAGGATTTTGCGGAGGTTTTACAGGAGATTATATAAAAAAGCATCTTAAAGAATATGGTATCAAAGAAAATTTTATATATTTGGAAGAAGATACAAGAATCAATATAAAATTAAAAACAAATAAAACAGAAAGCGAAATAGCAGGAAAATCCCCTAATATTTCAAAAGAAAACATTATTGAGTTATTATTCTTTATTAAAGATAATATAAAAGATAATGACATACTGATATTATCTGGAAGCGTTCCTAATTCTATTGAAAGCAATATATATGGAAATATTATATTAAATATAAATAAAAATATAAAAGTAATATTAGATGCTAGAGACGAAGCATTCAAATTCGGATTAAAGGAAAAAGTATTTCTTACAAAACCTAATAAAAAAGAATTAAGTGAATACTTTAATAAAAATATAGAATCAACAGAAGATATTATAAAGTATGCTAGAGAACTAATAAAAGAAGGAAGCGAAAATGTAATAGTATCATTGGGTAAAGAAGGCTCTGTTCTTGTAACAAAAGATGAAGCATATATAGGAAATGCCCCTGAAGGAAAATTGATAAGTTCTGTAGGTGCTGGAGATTCTATGGTAGCAGGTATAGTTTACGGCATAAGCAATAATTTAAATATAATTGATTCTTATAAATATGCTATAGCAAGCGGAAGCTCTACTGCATGCTCTGAAGGGTTAACTACATTTGAAAATATGAATAAATTTCTAGAAAAAGTAGAAATAAAAAAAATTAATTAATGTTATAAATAAATGGAGGCTAACAATGCTAAAAGACGTTATAACTTTAGATTGTATAAATATTGATTTAAAGGGACAAACAAAATCAGAAATTATAGATGAAATGGTTGATATTCTCTATAATAACGGTAAATTAAATGACAGAGAAGAGTATAAAAAAGAAATTCTTAAAAGAGAAGCCCAAAGTTCAACAGGTATGGAAGAAGGAATAGCTATACCTCATGGAAAAACTAAGGCGGTAAAAATTCCTACTGTAGCAATAGGAATTTCAAAAAAAGGTGTTGATTATGAATCTTTAGACGGTGAGCCTTCTCATTTATTTTTTATGATAGCAGCTCCGGAAAACTCTAACGATTCTCATATTGAATTATTATCAAAAATAACTACTTTACTTCTTGAAGATGATATAAGAGAAGCACTTTTAAATGCTAAAAGCAAAGAAGAAGTATTAGATATATTAATGAAAAATGCTGAAAAAGATAATGAAGATTCATCTCTAAATCAGGAAAATAATTCTGACAGCACATATCAAGTATTAGCTGTAACAGCTTGTCCTACTGGAATAGCACATACCTATATGGCAGCAGATGCATTACTAAAAAAAGGTAAAGAATTAGGTATTACTGTTAAAGTAGAAACTAATGGTTCAAGCGGTGTAAAAAATGAACTTACAAAAGAAGAGATAAAAAATGCAAAAGGTATAATAGTAGCTGCTGATAAAAATGTTGCTATGGAAAGGTTTGCAGGAAAGAATGTTGATATAGTAGGTGTAAAGGAAGCTATAAAAAATCCGGAACAGTTAATAAAAAATGCTGTAAATCAAACTGCACCAATATATCAGTCAAGTAATGAAGGTTCTTCTTCAAATAATAGATTTGCCAAAAAACCTAAAACCGGTGTATATAAGCATTTGATGTCAGGAGTATCAAATATGCTTCCTTTCGTTGTAGGAGGAGGTATACTTATAGCTTTTTCATTTATGTTTGGAATTAATGCGAGCAATCCTAATGATCCTTCTTACAATTATTTTGCGAAGCTTTTAAATGACATAGGCGGCGGCAATGCTTTCTTCTTAATGGTGCCTGTAATGGCTGCATTTATAGGTATGAGTATTGCCGACAGACCTGGATTTGCTCCTGCAATGGTTGGAGGTTTAATATCTTTAAATAGCGGCGGCGGTTTCTTGGGTGGTTTAATAGGAGGATTTTTAGGCGGATATATAACACTTTTACTAAAAAAATATTCAGCAAATTACCTGACAGTTTGGAAGGAATAAAGCCTGTTTTATTGTATCCATTATTTGGTATATTCTTTACAGGTGCTATTATGTATCTATTTATAGTAGACCCTATAGCAGCAATCAATTCAGGACTTTCAGTATTTTTAAAAAGTTTAGGAACTGGAAACTTAATACTTCTTGGTGCTATATTAGGAGCTATGATGTCAACTGATATGGGAGGACCTATAAACAAGGCAGCTTTCACATTTGGAATAGCAATGATAGCTTCAGGAGACTATGCCCCTCATGCTGCTGTAATGGCAGGAGGTATGGTTCCACCTTTGGGAATAGCATTGGCTACTACAATATTCAGAAATAAATTCACAGCTGATGAAAAAGATGCAGGAAAAACATGCTATATTATGGGATTATCATTTATTACTGAGGGTGCTATACCATTTGCCGCATCTGACCCTATTAGAGTATTACCTTCATGTATAATAGGTGCTGCAATTTCAGGTGCTTTATCTATGGCTTTCCATATAGAACTTAGAGCCCCTCATGGAGGATTATTTGTACTTCCTATAGTTAATAACCCAGTATTATATTTACTTGCTATAGTTATAGGATCTGTTATTACTGCTGTAATACTTGGATTTATAAAGAAACCGGTAAATAACTAACATATATTCTTCAAAAAAAGGCTAGAGTTTATATAAAACTCTAGCCTCAATTTTTTAACAATTAAACTATTCTAAATAACATTTATGAAATCTATGGAAACCAAGAGAATCATAATAAACATCTTTAAGTTTTGGAGATACAAGCAATGGTTCTGTATAATAATATATAGGTATTATAGCTTCTTCTTTCATAAGCATTTCTTCAGCCTTATGCATAGTTTCCATTCTAAACTTTTGATCTCCGGAAAGCATAACTTCATTAATCATATCATCATAAGCCTTATTACTATAAACACTATAATTGTTTGGAGAATAGCTTATACATAAAGTCATAAAATTAACAGGATCATCAAAGTCTCCATTCCATCCACCGCGTGCCATAGTGATATTTCTATCATATCTAGTCTGTAAAAATACAGCCCATTCTTCCTGTGTTAAAGTTACATCAATACCAAGATTCTCCTTCCACATTTGCTGAACAGCCTCAAATATTTTTACATGTATTCCAGGATCAGCTTTAAATTCCATAACAGGAAAACCTTCTCCATTAGGATATCCAGCTTCAGCCATCAATTTTTTAGCTTCTTCCACATTTTTAGCATATCCTTCTTTACTTACATCAATATATTCTCCAGCATTTTCTCTAAAATCGCCTTCATAATCTGATATACCGTAAGGAACTAATGCACCAGCTGGTTTTTCTCCTCCCATAGTTACCTGCTCTACTATATAATTTCTATCAATAGCAAGAGATAATGCTCTTCTTACTCTAACATCTTTTAATATATCATTAGTTAAATTTAAACAATAATAATATGATGATATTCTAGGCTTAATAACTATAAGTCCATCTTCCTGCAATGCTTTTATATCCTGTCTAGGAAAAGATCTAGCAAAATGCAAATTGCCTCCTTTAACTCCTGCCACAGAACCAGTTTCATTTTCCATTAATACAAATGTAAGTTTATCTGGAACTATATTTTCTATATTCCAGTAATTAGTATTCTTTATCATAACAAGACTTTCATCTCTGTTTCTCTCTACAAGTTTGAAAGCACCATTTCCAATATAAGTATCTGCTTTTAATGTCCATTTGTCTCCGTACTTATCTATAATATCTTTTCTTAAAGGATAGAAAGTAGGAAAACTTAAAAGCTCCAAAAAGTAGGCTGTAGGAGCTTCTAATGTAACTTCTAAAGTATAATCATCAATGGCTTTTATACCTAAACTTTCTTTAGGCATCTCACCTGCTGTTATTGCCTTAGCATTTTTTACAGGTTCATGCTGATATCCATATTGACTTCCAGTAGCAGGATCAACAACTCTTTGCCAAGAATATACAAAATCATTAGCTGTAACAGGTTTGCCGTCTGTCCATTTAGCATTAGTTCTTAATTTAAATGTATAAGTAAGACCGTCTTCGCTAATTTCCCAGCTCTCTGCAACTGCAGGTGATAATTTACCGTTAAAATCTTTTTCTACCAAACCTTCAAATGTATGTGTTAAATAAAATACTGCATCAGAAGTAACATTAATACTTGGATCAATAGTATTAGGTTCAGGACCTGTGTTTATAAATATAGATATGCCGTCATTTGATGAAGCAGTCTTTGATGAAGAACATGCGGATATGAACGACATAATAATAATTAAAATAAATGTTATACTTATCCTATTCATAGTATATCTCCTAAATAATATTTATTGAATTAAAGTAGATTTTTTTATTATTCTAAATATGCCTTAGAAAAACTATGTTTACCCATAGAATCGTATTGAACACCTTTTAATTTTGGAGATACCAGCAAAGGTTCATTATAAAAATAAATGGGTATTATAGCCATATCTTTTATTAATAATTCTTCTGCCTTATGCATACTAAGCATTCTATGAGAAGGATCGGTAATTAAAGTGGCACTTCTTATTAAATCATCATATCTATTATTACTGTAAACACTATTATTATTTGCCGAATAACTCAAAAATAGAGATAAAAAATTAATAGGATCGTCAAAATCACCATTCCATCCGCCGCTTGCTATTTCTATATTTTTATCGAATCTTTGGGTTACTAAATCTGACCATTCTAATTCTTCTAAAACAACATCAATACCAAGATGTTCTTTCCACATTTTCTGTATGGCTTTAAATATATATTTATGTACGCCATGAGTAGTTTTAAAAGTTAAAGTAGGAAATCCTGAACCATTAGGATAACCTGCAAGCATCATAAGTCTTTTTGCTTCTTTAAAATTATCATCATAACTTCCCTTAGTCAAATCTATATAATCACCGCCATTCTCTCTAAAATCTCCGAAAAATCCTGATACTCCATAAGGAACTAAAGCTCCTGCAGGTCTCTCACCGCCTTTTGTGATATTTTCAACTATATAATTTCTATCTATAACTAACGATAAAGCCTTTCTGACATTAATATCAGATAAAACACTATTAGTTATATTGAGAAAATAGAAGTAGCTTGCTACTCTTGGCACATTATGTATATATCCGGATTTATTTAAAGTTGTTATATCCTCTCTTGGAAAATTTCTAGAAAAATGAAGCTCATTATTTAATACAGCATTAGCAGAATAATTATTGTTATTGGTTAATATAAATTCCAATTTTATTGGATACACTTCAGCCTTATTCCAATAAAATTCATTTCTCTCCATAACAATAGATTTATTAAACTCTCTTTTTGTAACTTTAAAAGGACCATTGCCAACAAAAGTTTCTGGAGATTTTGTCCAATTACTTCCGTATAAATCTATTATATCTTCTCTTAATGGATAAAAAGTAGGGTATGCTAAAATTTCTAAAAAATATGTTAAAGGCAATTCTAATATTATTTCTAAAGTATAGTCATCAATAGCCTCAACTCCTAAATATTTTGTTTCTATTTCACCACTATTAATAGCTTTAGCATTCTTAATAATATTATATTGATAAGCATATTTACTTTTTATTTTAGGATCAAATAATCTTCTGAAAGAATAAACAAAATCTTTAGCTATAACAGGATTACCATCACTCCAATAAGCATCATTTCTAAGATGAAAAGTATATACAAGTCCATCACTGCTTATATTCCAACTTTTAGCAACAGCAGGTATTATCTTACCATCCTTATCTTTATTTACTAAACCTTCAAATATATGAGTTAAATATATTAATGTATCGGATGTTACATTAACACTTGGATCTATTGTATGAGGCTCTGAACCTATATTAATTACCAATTCTTGATCTTTATTGACCTGTTTATAGGGTACAGCCTCTTCTATTTTAGAACATGAAATAGACAATAAAAATACAGCTAATAAAAAACAATGTTTTAACATACAGCATTCCAATAAATATTACATGATATATTTGAGTATATATTCTATATAAATTAATGTCAAATAGTATTTTACTCTCTTAATTTAAAATAAGATATTATTTTCTTTAATTCTTTAACTTCATCTGATAAAAATTTAGATGATTCAGTAGCCTTATCAATAAATTGAGAATCTGTAGCATTATTAACATCTTTACTAGAATCGTTAATCATATCAACATATTCATGTATTTTGTCAGAATTATTTGAAACTGTATTAACCTTGCCTTTTACAACAGTAATTATATCGTTTAAATATTTTACTGTACTGTTAATTCCTCTGCTCATATCTCCAATTTCATCATTTAATTTAAGATAATCTTCAGAAACATTCCAAGATATATCTCCATCTTTTATCTTAACAAGACTGTCATTCAAAACATTCACAACTGATACTACTTTTTTATTTATAATGGAAGGTACAATAATTACTATAAGTATAATTGTTGCTGATACTATAATCCACATCATTATTATTATTTTATAATTACTTAAAAATTCTGCTTTAGCAGATACAGCCAATTCTATTCCCCAATACACATCATCAAACATATGTATAGGTTTGAAAAGATAAAAATATTTACTTGAGCTTTTTTTATTATATGATTCCTTCAATATAGTTTTATTAGAGCATATAGTTTCTAATAAGTCGCTATCTATATATAATATATCAGATGAATTAGTAATATTTTCTCCTATACGATATCTATCTGTAGTACAATAAACAATATTACCTTTCTCATTAAAAAGTGAAATTGTGAATCCATTTGTATCTTCATAAAATGTAATATTATCTAAAGATAGATTTAAAGAAGATACAGCAATTATTTTATCATCCTTATCAAATATTGGTATTGAGTATGTATACATAGGTACATATTTTCCGCGTACAGGATAATAATTTAATGATGTAATATGAGGCTTTCTACTTTTTATAGTGGTATTCCAATAACTATATTTTAAATCTGATGTTTTTATATTTATTCTAGAGACATTATTATCCTTATCTTTCAGTAAATATATGCCTAATCTTCCATCTATATTTTGATATAAAGGATTATTAATATACATACTGTCACTATCAATAGCATTCGTAGAAAATATTAAATATACAGATGTTGCATTAGTACTCATTTCATTTGCAAATTTTGTCATTAAATCTTCATATATTTCTCTATCTCTAACATTATAATCATATAAATTTTCTACAGAATATTTTATATTATTAAGATAGTTTAATTCTACATCAATTATACTTTCTATTTCAAAAACTTCTTTATCAGCCATTTGAGATATAGCAAATAATGATATTTGTTTTGTTATATTATATATATAAATTGTATTTATAATACCAAATATTAATATTATCGTTATTACAGGTATCATAATAAATAAACTTATTTTGATATTTAAGCTTACTTTATCATTCATAAAAACTCTCTCAATTTTTAATTTAAAAAATCATAAGTTTTGAATACAACATTAATAATTTAATCTCTTAATTTGAAATATCCAATCACCTCTATTAATTCGCTTGCTTCATTAAGAAGAGATTGTGAAGAAGCGGTTGCCTCTTCAACCAAAGCAGCATTTTTTTGAACAGAAGAATCCATATTTCCTATAGCTAAATCAACTTGTTCTATACCTTTCTGCTGTTCCTGAGATGCTATATTGATTCTATCCATCATATTTGAAGCACTATCCATTTTCTGAGAAATATCTATAAACATTTCTTTAGAAGATTTTACACTTTCAGCAGCTAAATTAGTTTTTTCATTACTGTCTATTATAAGTGCTGTAATATTTTTTACAGATTCTTGAGTATTCTGAGCAAGATTTCTTACCTCACTTGCAACAACAGCAAAACCCCTTCCCTGCTCCCCTGCTCTTGCTGCCTCTACAGAAGCATTCAAAGCAAGTATATTAGTTTGAAAAGCAATGTTTTCTATAAGTTTAGTAATATCCATTATCTTAGCACTTGCCTCATAAACATCATTCATTTTATTAACGCTCTCTTCTACTATTATACCGGCTTTATTCAATGATTCTTTAGCATCAGATACAATAGATGCACTTTCATATACACTTTCGGCTGATTCTTTTATAGCACTAGCCATTTCATTCATAGAAGCAGCTGTTTCCTCCAAACTGGATGCCTGAGCTTCTGTTCTTTGAGATAAATCATTATTACCGGCTAAAACTTGATTTGCAGCAGTAGAAACTTGTTCAGCCGAATTTTTTACTGTTTTTACAACTTTATTAAAACTATTTAATATATTATCCAAACTTGTAGCTATATCTCCCCACTCATCATTCATATTTAAAAATTTATCTGATATGTGAAATGATATATCTCCGCTTGAAATCTTAGACATATCCTTAGATAAAGATGTTATCACACTTACAACTCTAGTTCTAATTATAAAAGGAACCATTATAGATGCTACGATAATTATTATTAAAGAAATAATAATCATAACATTTCTTAACATATCACTGTCTTTAAATATATCTTTACTTGCTGCCATTATTTCAAGTATCCAATACTGACCTTGTACAATTTCTAAAGGAATGAAATAATAAGTGGCATCCCCTTTATAATAAGATGTATAATCTTCAAATGAAGTTGATTTACCACTTGACAAGATTTCATATACATTATGAGTTTTATATTTAGGATACATATCATACATATTTCTTCCTAAATCTTTATCATCTACTAAATCATATAATAAATTACCTTTATGATCAAACAAAAGCCCCTCTGAAGTTTCAAATGGATTTATAGATTCCATAGTACTTTTTAATGTTTCTACATTTATGTCGGCAGTTATAACACCTATAGGTTTGTTTTTATACATTATAGGTATAGCCCAAGTATACATTTTTACTATATCATTATCGCCTACATTAAATTCATATATTCCAGATAAATATTCTTTAGCTTTTCTCATAGGCTCTACATAATAATCAGAACTTATATCTTCTTTTGATAAAGCTCTTTCATTTATTTTATTATCAGATGATCTAGATACATAATATGTCTGTTGTCCGTCTGTTAAAGGATAATCATTTATAAAATTAATATCATTTCCCAAAGCATTAGTTTCAAAAGCTATCATAACTCCAATTACAGTTTCAGGCAATATATCAAAAAAATTTCTAGTAACATTTTCATAAGCTTTTCTATCCACAACACCTGAATTATACATATTTTCTAATGTATATTTAAGCCCTGTTATTTGATAGAGATCGTCTTTTACAACAGCAGTTAATTTATTTCCCTCTCCTTTTCCTACTTCTTCTAAAATTTTATAAGATAATTTACTGCTAATCTTTTGCACATAAATAATATTAACTATATTAGATATAGCAATCATTATTAATATTGGTATTAATATTACCAAACTAATTTTTACTTGAAGACTTACTTTCTTAAACATTTTATAACCTCAATTATTTTATATATTTAATAATTTAATATCAAGCATAAACCTTACAAATATTAACCTTTAATTTTTCATTTAAAACAATTAAAATTAACCAGAACAATTATATACAATTAAATATATATTTCAATAATAATTATTTTATTTTAAATAAAATAATTATAATATTTATCAATATTTTAATTTAAAATATTCTATAGACTTAACTAAGTTATTAGCCTCGCTCAATAATGATTCTGATGAAGATGCAGCTTCAGATACTAATGCTGCATTCTTTTGAACAGAAGAATCCATATTGCTTATGGCTATATTGACTTGATTGATCCCTTTTTCCTGTTCTTTAGCTGCAATATTAATTCTATCCATTATAGAAGAAGCTTTATCCATTTTTTCAAATATTTCATTGAAAATATTTTTTGATTCCTGAACACTTGCTGCTGCCAATTTGATTTTATCATTACTATCTGTAATTAATGAGGTAATATTTTTTACAGACTCCTGAGTATTCTGAGCTAAATTTCTTACCTCACTTGCAACAACAGCAAAACCTCTTCCCTGATCTCCTGCCCTTGCTGCCTCTACAGAAGCATTCAAAGCAAGTATATTAGTTTGAAAAGCAATATTCTCTATAAGTTTAGTAATATCCATTATTTTAGAACTAGATTCATAAACATCATTCATTTTATTTACACTGTCTTCTATTATTAATCCTGCTTTGTTCAAAGACTCTTTAGCATTTGATACCATGGAAGTACTTTCATATACACTCTCAGCAGACTCTTTTATAGCACTAGCCATTTCATTCATAGAAGCAGCTGTTTCCTCTAAACTGGAAGCCTCTGTTTCTGTCCTTTGAGATAAATCATTATTACCTATCAAAACATCATTTGCAGCGTTTGATACTCTATCTGCAGAATTTTTTACAATTGATACTACATTATTTAAATTATCTAATGTTGCATCTAAATTTTTAGCTATATCTCCCCATTCATCATTTCTTTTCTCAAAGTTTTTAGGTATTTCTATGCTCAAATCGCCAGTAGACATAGCAATAATATCTTTAGCCAAAAGTGTTATAACATTAGATACTTTCATTTTTATTACAATAGGAGTAATAACCACAGAAACAATTAATATAAAAATTAATATTAATATCATAGTATTTCTAATATATGTTGTTTCAGCTTGTATAACTCTGCTTGGGGTAAGAATTTCTATTCCCCAATTATGCCCTTCAAGCATTTGTATAGGAGAAATTACATAAGTTCCAACCTCATTAAGTACAGTTGTGTAATGCTCAAAATTTAAAGATTGTCCTTGTTTTACTTTTTCTAATATTTGAAAATCTTTATACCAACTGTAAACATCATAAGCATATTTTCCAACACCATCTTGCTTGCCTGCATTATATATTAAATTACCACCGCTATCAAAAAGAATAACTTTACTTTCTGCATATGGTTTTATTTTTTCTATAGATTTACTTATACTTTGCGGTGTTACATCAGCTATAACAATACCTATATTTTTTCCTGTCTTATCATAAACAGGCACAGACCAAGTATATATTTCAGTTTGTTTACCACCTACATTATATGGATATATTGGTGTTATATAAGGTTTTAATGTATTTTTGGCAACTGTAAAATAATCAGAATTTAAATCTGATGCTAAAAGTTTCTGCCTAATTGCAGAGCCATTATTTTTTATAAAGTATACCCCAAACTGTCCGCCAATATCATTATAAAAATCATCATTAATATAATTAGCATCATTGTCCAATAAATTCTTATTCAATAAAAATCCCATAGCAATAATGTTTGCCTCATCTTTTGACAAATGATTTTCTACTACATCCAAATATGATTTTCTATCTCTAATACCTATATCATATAAGCTTTCTATTGAAGAAGCAACTTCATTTAGATAGTTATATTCTATTTTTAATATATTTTGACCTCTATAAGATTCTGCTTCTACAGATTTCTTTAGATAATCTAATGATTTTTTTCTATTGGCATTATTAACTAATATAATATTAACAATACTTGAAACTATAATCATAGCAAAAAATATACTTAAAATAATTAAACTAATTTTAAATTGTAACCCTACTTTTTTAAACATAGCCAAAACTCCTGAAAAACATGTAAAAAAATATCATATAATAATTAAAGTCAATATATTTCATATTAAAATTAAATATCATTAATTAATTAATTTTCTAAAATATATAGTAAACAAAGTAACAGTTGTACAAACTGCTAAAAAATCAGCTATAGGTTCTGCTAATAATACAGCCATAACTTTATTTTCAAGAAAAATCGGAAGTATAAATATAAGAGGTATCAATAATATAATTTTTCTCAAAATTGCCAAAAATGAAGAAATTTTAGCATTCCCCAAAGCTATAAATGTTTGCTGACATGCAGTTTGTGCCCCAAATATTAATGAACTAGCCATATATATTCTTAAAGCCCATATACTATAATCTATAAGTTCTTGATTGCTTGTAAATATTCTCACAAAAAGATATGGAAAAAACTCGGATATAATCCACATTAGTGTAGAAAAAGATATACAACTTATCAATAATATTTTAAAAGCACTCTTGACCCTATCAATATTACTAGCTCCATAATTATAACTAATAATAGGCTGTGCTCCTTGAGTAAGTCCCATTATAGGAAGAAAAGAAAACTGCATAATACTGCTTAAAATAGTCATAGCACCTACTGCTAAATCTCCTCCGTATTTTAAAAGAGATGTATTAAATGATACAAATAAGACACTCTCTGTAAACTGCATTATGAAAGGTGAAAATCCTAAAGCTAAACATGGCAATATTACATTAGCAGATATTTTTAAATTACTTACTTTTAATTTCAATACAGTCCTTTTTGAAGTCATAAAGGACAATATCCACACACAAGATATAGCCTGAGATATAATAGTTGCAAGTGCTGCACCTCTAACATCCATATCAAAAACAAATATAAATATAGGATCTAGTATTATATTTGTTAAAGCTCCAATTAAAACAGTAAACATACTAGTTTTTGCTTTACCCTGTGCAGTTATAAATGCATTAAGCCCCAATGCTAATTGAACAAATATTGTACCTATTGAATATATCCTTAAATATCTTAAAGCATAAATAATTGTATTTTCACTAGCTCCAAAAAGCATTAATATAGGCTCAGCAAATATTACCAATAATATTGTTATAATAATAGATATTATAATTAAAGTTAAAGTACAGTTTCCAAGAATTTCTTCTGCTTTATCATAATGCTGTTTACCCATCATAATAGAAGCACAAGGAGAGCCACCCATACTTACAAGATATGCAAATGATGATACAGCAATAATAATAGGCATTGTAACTCCTATTCCCGTTAAAGCCGATGCTCCTATATCAGGAATATGACCTATATACATTCTATCCACTACATTGTACAAAACATTTATTATCTGTGCTATTATAGCCGGCAATGATAATTGAAATAATAATCGAAAAACTGGTTTGTTTGCAAGCTCATTTGCTTTGCTGTCCATTAATACTGATTCATTACTCATACTTAACCCATAAATAATTAAAAAATATAGTTTTAATATGATAAACTTATTTATATTTTAGTCAAATTAAATAAATAATATAATTTTTATAAAAAAGCATCAAAAATTGTAATATGTCTGCATTAAAGTAAAATCACAGCAAATGATAATACATAAAAAAATAATTCAAAATATAATATTGCTAATTTTTTATTTTATAACAAATATTAATAATAGAAACTTGTACATACGAACTTAATTAAATATTCAAAGGCAGTAAATTATAATTAGATATAATGATTTATATTAGACTAAATTATATAAAAGAGAAAAGTTATTTATTTTAAAGAACATAAAAAATAGAAATTCATATTTTTTACATTCTTTAAATACAATTTATTAATATTAAACATATTTTTCCATTTGATGATATATTATATCAGCCAAACCGAAAGTTTTAGTTTTTGAAAATTCTTTTGCATATTCATCGTAAAGCATATCTTCAAAAATTTGTTCAGCCATACCGCCGTCTATTAAGCCGCTTTTATCTACTGTTTTTCTCATTTCTTTAAGCATTTGATTAATCATTAATGCTTCAAAATCTTCCGATACTTGTCTTAAACGTTTTTTTTCAAACTCTTTATCATATTTTCTTATATTATTATTTTCTGCAGAAGAAGTTTCTTCTATAGAAAACTTAGCATTTCCATATTGTTTCTTAGTATTTTCTAATTTAGAAATATTAGCCGTATTCATGCTTAAATTATATTTATCAGTTATATTCATTATTTTAATCCAAATCGTTAGTATATGAAATTTTATCGGTAAAGTTAATAAAGACATTAGTATATTTTTAGTTAAATAAAAAGGCTTAAACCATTAAAGATTTAAGCCTTTTTATTTCTAAATTACCAAGTTACAATATATTCTGTATAAATATAACCCTTACTTATTGATTTAGTCATTTTTACTTTAGAACTATTAGGGTATTTATATCTAATTATATTTTTTATCATTTCATCATAATATGTTTCTATCATAGAATCATAGTTAGGGAAATAATGTAAATGATAAATTATACGCTTTTTCTCTGCTTTAACTACTTCAATATTAATATTTTTAAACATCTTCTTATTAAAGTTAATAAATACATCAGCTAACCTGTGTTTATGAGAAATTTTTATTCGTATCTTAGTAAGCAAGCTGAATTTTTTAAAGTCATATCTAGCTTTTTCTCTTATACCGTCTCTTGATCCTTCATAGAATTCATCCATTATGCTAGTCATTGGTATGAAGCATGAAGAAGATAGAGGATATTTCTTTCTAAATTTCAATTTTTTAATATCTTTAAATAGAATTTTAGAATCATCCGGTAAACTATCAAGCATTTTTTGATATTTATCTTTACCAAAATTTCCTACTACAAATTTATATATACTTTGAACAAATGTACGTCTTCCGTAAGCTCTGTCACCTTCATTAATAATCTTAATCTTTTCTTTGATAACTTCTTCAAAATCTTTTATAACATAATCGGACATTTCTTTTTCCAAATTGTCCACAGAATCATTAGCAACATTAGATAATTGCTCTATCTCTTTAATAAGTCCGAATACATTTCCTATACTTTCGCTCATATTCTGAGTTTTAGAAACTATATCATCAGTATTCTGAGATACCATTTTCATAGCTTCATCATTCTTCTTAGACAAATCGGAAAGATTTACCAAATCATCTTTAGCAATAGATATTCTTCCATGCAAAGCAGTATATTGTTCTTTAATATCTTTTACAGCATCGTATAAACTTTCTATAGAACTTGTTATTTCATTTGTAGAAACATATTTTTCATCAGAAACCTTTTTTACCTTCGTCATAGTATTAACAAAATTCTGCATTTTATTAAGCATATCTTCTATACCTATTATTCTGTCAGTCATACTAGACATAATAAGGTTCATTTCTTTTTCTATATCTCTAAGTATTTTCCAAGCCTTTTCAGACTGTGAATTTGTAGTTGTAGCTAATTTTCTAATCTCTTCAGCAACAACTGCGAAACCTTTACCTTGCTCGCCGGCATGGGCAGCCTCAATAGCAGCATTCATCGCCAACATATTTGTCTGCTGAGAAATATCTATAGTTGAATTTACGAAATCTGTTATACCTCTTATAGAAGTAATAAGAGATTTTGTAATGGTCTCTGTTTTCATTATTTTTTCTTTACTATCTTCTGTTAAAGCAACCATTTTTTCAGATTCTTCTTTTGCCTTTCCTACAGAAGCTGATACTTCCTGCATATCCTTCTGCATAGTTACTGTTAAGGAATTAATCTGATTCAAACTAACAGACTGATCATCAATTTTTCTTTGAAGATTATTAGTCATATCATCAATAGAAATTAATTCTGCCAAACTTGAAGCTATAATCTTATATATCTCTAAATTACTGCTTTCTACATGTTTGAACTCTGTCTGCTGAGATGATATATTGTCTACTATTAAACTTACAGATTCTGTCATTGATCCTGCAGACTCAGATATATCTATCATCTTTTCTTTTAAAGCATTGCTTTGCTCTTTGGATATTTTAAGAGTTTTTGATACACTTGAAAATACATGCTGAACCATATCAAAAAATATTCTTATCCAAGTACTCAAATCACCAAGAGAATCTTTAGAATTAATTCTGCTTACATTTACAAATATATTATTATCAAATACGCCTGATTCCAATTCTTGTGATATTTTATCCAAAGGTTTTAATGATATAGGTATTGTAACATTCAATACAACTATAATTATTATTATAGCAACTATCAATATTAGGAATATTGTATTATTGGTAGCTGTTAAAACATTATAGAAGAAATTTGTAGGAACATACATGAAAATATTATAAAAACCATTATCAAATTGTCTGAAAAATAAAGAATAAGAATTATCTCCAACCATATAATTTTCTCTTATTCTTGTATTAGTATAAAACGTTGTATTATCAACGGCATTATTAACCCAATCTATATTTGTTATGTTTGAAAGTATATAATTAGGGTCATCATGATAAACTATTTTTTTATTTCTAGAATCAAAAATTATTGTATTAAAAGGACCTGTTTTAACTATATTAGTAAGCATTTCATAAGCTATATCTAAAGAAAGATCAGATAATGAAACTCCTATAAGATGATCATTAATACTTGAATATATAGGAGATGAGAAAGAAATAACTTTCTGCGGCTTATCTATATTTTTTAGATATGGAGAAGAAAAATATATAGGGCTTGGTCTTTTAGCTTCTCTATTCCAATTATTAGGCAAAGCTAGAGAATAAAACTCCTCTTCAGTATAATTATCGCTAGCTGTTTCAATTTTAGGCTGCATATTTCCTGTATTGCCTACATCGTATAAATATAATGAATAAATATCTCTCATATAAGGATTATTTTCTATAATATTTGGTTCAAAATATAGACCATTAGCAATTACATGATGTAAAGCTGTTTGAGACTTATGAAAGCGGTAAATAATTTTTCTAAGGTTTGTAGCTACATCCCTAACTGCTCCTGTAGAATATAAGTCATAAGATACTGTGGCAATATCTGATAAAGAAACTGTTCCAACACTTGTAGAGGCAAATATATTATCAAAAGTAGATACCATATCATAGAAATAGTTCTGAGATACTGACATCGCTGAATCATACAATGCCTTCTTATTTGTTCTTGTATTTATAAAGATAGTAGGAGATAATGCCAAAATGACTACTATGACAACCAAAAGAAGTACCTTATTCTTTAAACTCATATAAAAACCTTATTATTTTATTAAAAAATTATTACTTAAATTGTCGGATACTTTTAATATATTATTGAGAGCTATAAAAAAATATATATTTATTTTTTGACAAACTTTCTTAATAGTTTTCCTTTAAACATATTAATAAAGGATACAAAATCATCATTTCTCAATACTATATTAGTTATAGAATATACTAATATTCCAAGCAATATCAGTATAAAAACTTTAAATATAAAAAATATCCTAGAATCACTATTATTATACAATAAATAATATTTTACACCAAAAACAGCAGCAGCCATAAATAAACTTGATATAATAGTTTTCACTACCTCAATCTTTTTATTAATTACAGATTTAATAGCCATTCTTTTCATAAGCAATATATATAGTATACAAAAAGATACAATATTTGCAATAACACTTGATATTGATATTCCTATAATATCGAATTTAAATATATAAACACATAAATAATTACTAACGGCATTGATTATAAATGTAAAAAATGCCACATAAACAGGAGTTTTCATATCTTTCATAGCATAAAAAGACTGAACCAATATCCTATAACTTGCTACAAAAAATAATGATATAGATAAATATCTTAAAGCACTTGATACTAAATATGTAGATTGTGAAGAAAAAGCCCCATACTCAAATATCATTCTTACAATTTCTTTGCCCAATACAACAAATCCGAAAGTAGCTGGAATTGTAACTAAAGCAACTAACCTTAATGAATATCCTAAATTTTCTACAGCTTCATCTTTTTTATTATCAGCTATTAATTTACTTAAAGTAGGAAGCATAACAGTTGCCACACTTACAGCAAAAACGCCCAAAACAAATTCATGTATTCTAGTAGCAAAAGTAACAGCCGAAACCCTACCCTCTCCAATAGCTCCAGCAAATGCAGTAGAAACTAGTAAATTTATCTGATATATACTGGCACCGAAAATACCGGGAGCAAATAATTTTATCATTTTTATAACATAAGGTTCTTTGAAATGAAAATAAGGCTTGAAACTAAAACCTTGTTTATGTACAAATGGCATTTGATATGCAAATTGAACAAATCCTCCAAGCAATACCGCAAAAGCAAATACATAAGCCATATTATTAAAGAAGTTAGGTAAAAAGAATTTAAAAAATAAAGCCATCGATATAATAACTGTATTTAATAAAATAGGACTTGCCGCTGATATGGAATAATATCCTCTTATATTAAGCACTCCCTGCATCAAAGCGGCTAATGATATGAATAATAAATAAGGAAACACTATCCTTGATAAATCGGCAGCAAGATTAAGTGCTTCTATATTATTATGTGCTGATTTATAAAGTATTTTTACAAGCAAAGGAGAGATTATTATTCCGATTCCTACAACACCTATAAGTATTAATCCAAGAAGAGTAAACACAGCTCTAAAAAATTTCTTTGATTCCTCTATACCCTTTTCTTTTTCAAGTTCAGTGAATACTGGTATAAAACTAGCTACCATATTACCTTCAGCAAATAAACGCCTTAAAAGATTCGGAAGTATAAATCCTATGGCAAAAGCATCAGCTATAAATGTAGTACCAAGTAAAGCAGCCTGTATTTGATCCCTTACAAGTCCGAATATTCTGCTTACTGTAGTCACTAATGACATTTTTAATGATGATTTGGCTATTTTCTCTTTGCTTACTGTTTTATTTTCCGGCATATTTCCTCTGTATTTAATAAAAAATATTATTCGCTATATTATTTATATAATAACAGCATATAAAACATATCATAAAAATATAAATTAGAAAATAATAAAAAACAATATTACAATAAATATTTTATTATTTAATCTGTCAATTTTATTTATATTGTATGATAATGTATTAAATAATTAAATGTAGAAACAAGATTATTATAATACATAAAATCAATATCAAATTACATAATTATATAAAGAATAAACATATTAAAATAAATATTTTAGTTATTATTAACAGCATTTGTATGTAATGCTAATAATCAAAATTATTAAAAAACAATATATTAAATTGGTGAATTAGATAAACTGCTTAACTATTTTATTTATATAGTATTAACTAATAATAAACAACAATAAATATAAAATGGATAAATTAATTATATGAATAAATATTAAAATTTTATGATACGATTTTAAATTTAGATAATTTAGAATGTATAAGATATGATACCGTTTCTTCTAAATTATATTTTACTTTCTTTTTTGTAACAGTTAATTTAACTGAAAAAGAATTTAAATATTTAACAGAGTTTTTAAAAAATGATTTTAAATTCCATGAAATTAATAAAAAAATTAGCAGTTTTCAGCTTATGTAATAATATTCTCCGCAAAAATAGTATAATCAAAAAAATACTAAAACAAATATAAAAGAAATTGTTTATCACTGGCTATTTTTTTACATTATTAACTTTATTAATAGCATTTAACTTAATAACATATAAAAAATAACAAAAATTAAATTTTGAGGAACTTTCATAAAATAATATTCGTCTAACTAATAAATTAAATATACCACTAGAGAGTACAGCTATGAAAAGAAATATTTTTGTCATTTTTATGCTATTATTAACAGTATTTGTATGCAATGCCCAGACAGCAAAAACTAATGAGACTGCATACGAACTTAACAATGTAAAAGTTGTGGGTAAAAACGGCTTGACCCTTAATGATTTTATATCATTATGGAAATCTGATCCTAATATAATATTAGTTGATGTAAGAACACCTAAAGAAATTAAAGATACAGGAATTATAAAAGGAGCTATCAATATTGACTATAGAGCTAAAGAATATTCAAAAAAAATATTATCATTAGATAAAACTAAAAAATATATGTTCTATTGTAAAAGCGGCGGACGTTTAGGAAAAACAGTTCAATATTTACTTGATAATAGATTTAAAAATGTGTACTATCTAAAAGATGGAGGATACGTGGAATTTTCAAAAGCTTTAAAATAATTATTTTTAGCCAAACATAGGGACTGTTTTTACAGCCCCTTTTTTATTTACTTATAATCAATTATAAAATTTATTATATATAAAGCTATTGAATAAATGTATTTTAAATATATTATAAATTAATGTTTAAAATCATAAAAATTATATTAATAGCATTATTGGTCCTATTTATAAACTATGATAATAAAAATCATAAAGCAGTTTATAATATACCAATAGATGATTTATGTATTATAAGAAATAATACTGGATTTCCATGTCCAAGCTGCGGAATGACTAGAGCACATATAGAAGTTTTAAAATTAAATTTTGAAAAAGCTTTTTATTATCATCCGCTATTCGTGCTTCCAAGTATAATTTTTTTGGTTGTAATGCTAAGAAATAAATCAAAAATAGCAAATTACATATACAACAATAATTTTATTACAATTACTGTATTAATAATATTTATAGCAGTATATATAATAAGATTTATAATGCTTTTTCCACATACGGAGCCTTTCACGTACAACTATGACAGTAATTTATACCTATTTATTAGAATAATGCAAAACATAAAATAAACTATTAAGCATAAATTTTATAATATTAAATTATTGATTTTTTTTTGATATTATATATAATACTTTGACACTATATTTTACATAAATTATTGCTTATTTATTTTTATTTACTAAATTGGTTGGATATCTTATGATGATTTTTAATAAAGTAAAACTATATATAATAGTTTTTATAATATCATTTAACATTGTATTTGCTAAAAGTGGTTTTGAAGCCATTTTAAATGTTCCTTTTGGGATAACATTATCATATCCAAACGAACATATAAAAAGTTTAGGATATCATATGGCCCCTAATTTAGATGCTGCTGTACTTTTTCAAACAGGATATATGTTTTCAATAGTTGACAATTTTGCTATAAGCACATTAGCAGAAGTAGGATATTCTTATGACTCATTCTCTATATACAAAAAAGAAAATGATATTACAGAATTAGTTTCATGTTTAACACATAATATACAATTGGGTATATTATCAAAATTCAATATAAAACAGTATTCTATAGGTATAGGAGGAGGAATGAAATTTCCACTCCAAGTTAATTATCTAATAAAAAATAATAATTCAATAGTAAATAATCATGTTATAAATCAATCTAGTATGAAAAATTATTTCGCATCTGCTTTTTCTTGGTATGTAAAAGCTAGCATAGATTATTATGTATTTTTTACAGATATTCTGGCATTAGAGATAGGAGCATATTTCTTATATGATTTTGGATTAAAAGGTAAAAATGAATATATGAATACTATCGGATTTAGCAGCTTTGATGTAGGTTTGCAAATAGGATTCAGATTCGGTCCAAAACCGTAAAACAAGTATTAATCACACAAATAATACATTTTATAATTTTATCTTTAATACAACATAAATTATTTTTATATATTTATATTGGTATGGTTTAATTTATGTACATTTTTTTACGTTAATGAATGAAAAAAACGACATTAATGTTATAATATGCAATGGGAGTTTTTAGTTAATTATGCCAAGTGTTGAAATAGGAAGATAAAATATGAGATTTTTATTAGTATTATTTATATTGTTATCTGCATATTCTTCACTTCTTTCTGAAGAAATTAACACTAACGAAAATACTAATAATATCTATATTAATACTAATGAAGAAAATAATACTAATAACCTATATATTAATACTAATAGAAATAATACAAACACCGTATATCTATATGTAAACAAAGATTATACTAATGTCATAAATATTGATACAAACAAAGAATACACTAATGATTATGAAATATATGATGATGTAGATATTATAGAAAATATATTAAATGAAGATAATACAGATGTACAAGTGATGCATAAGAAAAAACAATTATTAGTTGACAGTATGATAATTATAAGGAAAAAAGACATAAAAGAGTCAAAATCAAAAAATATTGCTGAACTAATAAAAGAATATGCCAATATAGATATAAAAAATAAAACAGTATATTCCCAATCTACATTTATATTAAATGGAGAAATACTAAATAATGAAAAGAAAAAAATATATTTGTTTTTATATGATAAAAATAATATAGACTCTATAGATATAAATTATCATATATTAACAGGAAGAATAGTATACAACATTTTAAGCAAACAATATGCTAAATCAGAAGAAGTATTATATTTAAATCTATCAAGAGATGTTCAATTGGAATCATCAAAAACTATAGGATATAAAAAGATACAAACCAATGAAAGCAAATCTTCTGGAAAAATGAGTTTATTGGAATATAATATAAAAAATCAAAATAACAGTTCTCTCAAATTCAACTTAAATACATCTGGGGAAGAAAGAGGATTCAGCGGAAAGAAAAGTACATCTGCTGATTTTAGATCATATATAAACGGAGATGTCAATTTTAATCTTAATCCAATAAAAGAAATAACGCTTACAGGTAAATATTTTGTAAATATGCAAACTGATATTGCTTTATTAAATAAAGGCTATACTAATAGTATAAAAAATCAAAATATATATCAAGGCGGAAATATAGGATTATCCATAAAGCCTATAAGTATGATAACAATAGAAGCATTATATTTCATAAGCAGTAAAAAAGACTTATTAGATGTAACTAATAACACTTATTTAACAACACAGGGAAATAGAACTAGTGTAACATTAAGCATACCTATAAAAAATATACATTCTACTATAAAAATAAAAGGTAATTATTCTTATTTGGTTGGAAAAAACTTATATAATGTAAGCGTTCAAAATAATAGTTTGCCTGGACTTCCTAAACATCAATTTAATACGTCATTAGAATATATATATAGTAAAACAACAGATTTAGAATCAAGTATACTTTTTAATGTTCAGTATATAGGAGATGAATATAATAATGCCACTCAAACAGAGCTTGATAGAGCATATACGACTTTTGATATTATTAGCTCATTTGTTTTCAAAAAAGATATATCATTAAAATTTGGAGTAAAAAATATATTAGATGTAAAATATGAAAATATAAAAGGATACCCTATATCAAGCAGAGAATATTTTATTAATGTATCAGCGAAATTAAGATAAACTATAATTCTATATTTACTTATTTTTATAAAATAGTATAATGACATATTATGAAAAAGACATTTCTTATTATTGACGCTTTTGGTATACTTTACAGATACCATTTTATTTTTTTGAAGAGACCTCTTTTAAACTCTAAGGGGCAGAATGTTTCATCTATCAATGGTTTTATGAGAACTTATTTCTCGCTTATTAATACATATCCTGCAGAATATGTTGCTATAGCTTTGGATAGTTCAAGAAAAACTTTTAGAAATGAAATATATAAAGAGTATAAAGAGAATAGAGAGAGCATGCCTAATGATTTAAGAAGTCAGATTCCTATACTTTATGAACTTATAGATGCATTGGGAATATCGAGAATTGTATTAGATAATTATGAGGCTGATGATATTGTAGGCACTATTGCAGAAAGAAATAAAAAAGAAAATATTAAAACTATTATTTATTCCCCTGATAAAGATATACTTCAGCTTGTAGATGATGATGTAAGAGTAGTTGCAAGCAATAAAGATAATGAACTTATGGAATATGACAGAGAAACCGTAAAAGAAAAAAGAGGCGTATATCCAAATCAAATAATAGATTTACTTGCTCTAATGGGGGATGCTTCTGATAATATACCGGGGGTTAAAGGAGTAGGAGAAAAAACTGCTTTAAAACTTCTTGAAGAATATGAAAGTTTAGACGGCATATATAAAAATATTGATTCTATAAAAGGAAAAGTTCAGGAAAAATTATTAGAATCAAAATATATGGCATATATGAGTTATAAACTTGCTACTATTGAAAGAGATATAAAAGATTTTAATTTAGATTACAATGAGATAGCAAGCAATAAAATTAATATTGATGAAGTTAATAGAATATTAGATGAACTTGAATTAAAACAAATAAGAGATAAGATTAATTCTTATATATACGGAGCTTCATCCAAAAAAGAAGAAAAAGTAAAAATATCAAATAATGCTGATAATGCTGTAGAAGATAAAAAAGATGAAAGCCCTATACTAAGTGCTAAAAACAATAATGCAAGTTATTATTTAATAGAAAATGAAACAGAACTTAAAAACCTTTTAAATGACATCAATAATAAAAAACTTGTATGCATTGACTTTGAAACTACAGGACTTGATACTTTTAAAGATACTATAATAGGAATTTCATTTGCTATAAAATCAAATGAAGCATTTTATTTGGATGTAAGCGGAAGAACAAATATAGATAAAGAAAAATGCTTAAATCTTGTATTTGATACATTGTCCAAAGAAGATATAAAGGTTATAGGTCATAATCTTAAATATGAATATAAGATGATGAGAGCTATAAATAAAAGCTTTGGAAATTTATATTTTGATACTATGGTAGCGGCATATCTGCTAAATCCCACAAGAGGAAGATATAATATGGATGATTTAGCCATAGCTTATCTTTCATACAATACTATCAAATACAGTGATATAACAGATAATGCTAAAAAAACTTTATTGGATGTTCCTTTAAAAGATGTTGTTGAATATGCATGCGAAGATGCTGATATAACTTTCAGATTTTATGAATGCTTTGCCCCTCTTTTAAAAACATATAATCTTGAAGAATTGTTTTTTAATATAGAGATGCCTCTTATAAGTGTGCTTGCTGATATGGAATTTGACGGCGTATATATAAGCAGTGAAAAAATGAAAGCATTATCTGATGAATATTCTATTTTACTAGAAAAAACTAAATCAAAAATATATTCTGAAGCTGGAGAGGAATTTAATATACAGTCTCCTAAACAGTTGGAATATATATTGTTTGATAAGATGGGAATACCTCCAACAAAAAAAACTAAAACAGGATTTTCTACTGATGAGGAAGTTTTAACTGAATTATCACAAAAGTATAAAATTGCTGAGTATATGCTTACATACAGAAAATATGCAAAACTAAAAAATACTTATCTTGATGTATTTCCGACTTTAATAAATGAAAAAACAGGAAGAATACATGCATCATTCAATCAAACTGTAACAGCTACCGGACGTTTATCTTCATCAGAGCCTAATTTACAAAATATTCCTGTAAGAGGCGAAGAAGGACGAGATATAAGAAATACATTTATAGCAGAAAAAGGAAATTTATTAATAGCTGCTGACTATTCTCAAATAGAATTAAGATTATTAGCACATTTTAGTAATGATCCTGTATTAGTGGAAGCATTTAAAAACAATGATGATATTCACAGAAAAACAGCAATGAAAATATATTCTGTGAGTAAAGAGCATGTAACTGCTTCAATGAGAAATATTGCAAAAATAATAAACTTCTCTATTATTTACGGTAAAACAGCATTCGGACTTTCAAAAGAGCTCGGAATAAAAAGAAAAGAAGCTGAGGATTTTATAAAAGGATATTTTTCAACTTATTCAAGAGTAAAGCCTTTCTGCGAGGAAGTAGTAGAGGAAGTAAGAAATAAAGGTTATGTACGTACTATGTTAGGGCGTATAAGAGATTTATCAAAAACTATAAACTCCTCCAACGCTATGGCTAGAAATGAAGCTGAGAGAATGGCTTTAAATACTCTTATTCAGGGAAGTGCAGCCGACATGATAAAAGTTGCTATGATTGCTATACATAAAGAGTTCAAGAATCATTTCAAAACTGCCAAAATAGTTATGCAAGTTCATGACGAATTAGTAGTGGAAGTTTCAGAGGCAGAAGCAGACAAAGCCATGACTATAATGAAAGAGATAATGGAGCATTCTGTTAAAGCTAATGTACCTATTACTGTTGATATACATAAAGGAAATAGTTGGGGAGAGGTTCATTAATATTTGAATTTTTTCAAGAAAAAGAGTATTTTATTTTTATATAAAAACTCTTTTTCTTAAATAAAAACTAATAAATCATTGTTATAATTTTCTTTATATGTTATTAATATGAGTTTGAATTAATTATCAGTTTTGTAAAGCGTGTTCAAGTTTATATATACCTAAACAACTATATTTTGTCAACCGCGAGCTGCGGCACCTTCCCGCACGGTACAGTTTCATCTTATCAAATGCTAACTATACGTGCGGTTGATTACTTATTAATATACAAAAGTTAATAATTTTTATTACATATAAAACAAAATTAGTATGATTTAGTATTAATTTTACACTTGCACTTTCGCGTAGCGTATCCGAGTTTATTGAGGATATAGGTTCTTTGACGCTGTCCGCCTGCGACCATATGGAGTGCCTTTTAGGTATGGCGTGCGGCGAAAAAAGAACAATAAAAAATTGACAAAGTTAAAAATTTTTAGTTTATATTATAAAAAACAAATTGACAAATAAAATAATTTCTATATAGTTCAAAAGACTTTTAAAAATTTATTAATGAAAATAGATATTATGAAAAAATAAAATTTAATTATTTTATCTGCTATGATATAAAATATTATAATGAAAAGCCCATATACGATAATGGTACAGGGCTTTTAAAGATATATTAAAAATTTAGAAAATATAAATGATCATCTGACGTATCTTCTTCTTCAATCTCAGAAGTTAATACTAATTCTATAGTAACATCTTTCTCTCTGGCAGTTTTAGCATTCAAGTCTAAATTAGCTCTTCCTATTACTTTAGCAGGAGCATCAGTTATAACTATTATCAATTTTTTATCATAAATAAAATTAAACTTTTCTAATGCCTCTTGTATAGCTTCATACATAGGTTCTGCTTTATCTCCGCCTCCAGATGCAAAAAAGTAATTAACTTCTCTGTTTATAACATTTATATTATCGCTAAAATCTATCATTTTTGTAAAATAGGTGTCTTTAACATCTCTGTAAAGCATAAACCCCATTCTAGCTTTTTTATGATTGTCGAATAATTGTCTTGCTACTCCTCTGATTTCTTTTTTTATGCTTCTTATATACGGATGCATGCTTTCTGTTGTATCTAGTACAATGACTAAATCTAAAGTATCGAAATCTTTGTATCTATTAATAATATTTTTTAAATTATCAGGGAGTTTATTCTCATCATCAGCATAATTATTAGGTGTATGAAATGCTTTGCTTGCATTGTCCAAAGCATCCATAGCTTCTCCATTATAAAAATTATTTTTTTTTATATTATTAGCATTCTCTGTAATTTTTATTTCATTTATTTCAACATCATTTGATTTTACTGTTTCTTTAATCTCTTTTTTACCATTATTTTTTACAGGGTTATGTGAAAAAATAACAGGCTCATCTTTTTTTTCATTATCTGCACTGCTTACTATAATAGTGTTTGTAGATGTTTCTATAACTTTATCTATAGGTCTTCTAGGTACAGGTCCTTCTTCTCCTCCGCTAGGCATTTGAGGAGGTATAACTTCCGGCTTCACATTAGATGTTTCTATAACATAATCTATAGGATAAGTAAAACTTTCTCCTCTTGTATTAAATACATTAAATGATAAATATCTGTCTTCTGGAAGCTGTTTAAAATATGCTTTAATATATAATTTTTTTCCTAATACTCTGTTATAAGTATTTTCTAATATTATAGCACTGTTATCAACATTTATTGTACTTCCATAAGAAGTGTTTATTAGTTTATATGCTGTATTTGTTTTTCCTTCTCTTACATAGAAAGCGTATTCTCCGTTATCACCACCGGAATAATACAAATAAAATGCATATAAATCACCTTCTTTTTCAACATTTCTTAATGTTATAGTAGGTCTTGAAGTACTGTTATTATTTACTCTGAAAACAATTTCATTATCTAATAATTTGTTTCCATTAACATCATAAGATTCTAATACTATATTAATATTATCACTTAATCTAAAAACAGAATTATTATTTCTGCTGTCTAAATATAATGTTTCAGGAATGAATACTTCAAACACTTCTCCAAGGTTGTTATGGAAATCAACATTTTTTATATTAACTATGGAATTAGAATTTCCTGTATTGTTAATATAAAGATAAGAGTTATTTCCATTTGGCAGTTTTGAATACAATTTTAATCCGGCAGTATTGCCTTTTTTCTTTATGTAAATTTGATAACCATTAGCCAATTTATCTATCAAAATATCCTCTTGATTAATACGTATAGCATAAGTATTTAGATTATTTTGACCATATAAATTTCCTAAAGTAGTTATTAATACTACCGATAAAATAACAAGCAAATATTTATATCTTATGTTTCTCATAGTTTATACCCTCTGCAAATTATTATCGGTTTTGTATGTTATAAATCTGCATTGTTATGTTAATTGAGCTGTAATATTTTTTTCACTAATTACAATATTATCTCTGACTTTATTATTTCACTAGAGTTCATAAAATTATTTACTGTTACTAAATTTATATTTGTACCGTCATTGGCTATAAAATAATAATTAATTCCCTTTACAACTTGACTTGCAACATATAGCTCTCTACTATATTTTACATCTGTGACATTTTTAGCAGCATTATCAAATATTTTTATTATATCTTCTGCCTCTTTTGACTTAGAAGTATTTATTAAAGCTTCTTCATAGCTTGTGCATTTTATACCGCCGGCTGAATTCTGACTGCTTTCTATAATTTTTTCGATTTTTGATATGGATACTTTATTTTCATCTGATACATTGCATACTATAATTTCATAATAAGGAAGTGCAGATGGAGTAAGTATTTCACTTCTGCAAATAAAAGCATAATTTGTTCCATTATCAATTTGATTTCCTAAATAAAGCATTAGTTCTCTTTTTACTCCTAATAATTCTTTTGATGCATCAAGGAAAATTTTTTTTATATTATCATCCATAGAATTAATTTGCTGAGTATTTATATTCCAAGAGCCTTCTACTGCTGATTTTTCTTCTATTTCATCTTTTTTATTATTTGATTCTGATTTGCTGCTGCATGATATTAAAGATATTATCATAATAGAAATTACTGCGATTTTTTTTACCATATTTATTTCCCAAAATTTTTTATTATCAATAAATAATTATAACAAAAAATATAAATAAATGAAATATTAAAAGATGCATATTTTTTAAATTTTAAAAAAAAAATATTTTTAGATTTTTATTTTTTTGATTAATTATTAAAATATTTTAAGTTGTTATCAAATAAATTATTGTTTTAATAAAATTATTTTAAATTTATATTTTTATGAAAATCACTTTAAAATAGTCAAAATACATACTAAAATTATTTTAATTTATGTAATGATATTCAGGCATATATCCATTATCAAAAGATATAATTCTCATTGAAAAAGACAATAAAAACTCTATTATAGGCTCAACTCCGCCATAAGGATAACTAATGGGATTAAAATATAAAAACGCTGTACCATTTTCTATTTCTTTTATTTCTTTAAAATAATATTCTCCATTACCTATACAATCAAAAATATCTTCATAATCCCATCTATCATCAGATGAAAAAATATCAATCTCTTTATCTGTATAAAAATTTAAAATATTATTATCATTATAAAGTTCTGGTATTTGCAATTCTTCATCTTTAAGAGATTTAATATATAAAAATAAATCTTTCATTCTTGAAAAAGATTCTCTGTCATTAATAAAAAATTTAATAAAACAATATCTCATAATATTTATCAATTCTTTCTATAAAATTCTAATGCTGTTTGTTCAGTATCTTTTATAAATTTATCTTTATAATCGCAATATAATTCAATATCATTATTACAATTTTTTAAAGCTTCCAATTTTATTTTAGCATATTCCTCTGCAATATCTTTATTTGCCCTTAAAAAATCTCTAAAAGCTAAATGTCTTTCAATATCAAATTTATTATTAATATCAAATATATGTATATGAGAAAATCTTTTTTGGGTACCATTATTGTCAATATAATCCTTCATAAAAAATCTTCTCTTTGCTATTCCATTTTCTCCCATAAATTTATAACCAATATTAGCAAAATCATTATTATAACAATCAACTTTATTTATATCATCAACTACAGCCAATATATCTATAATAGGTTTTGCTTTTAAATTTTCTATTGATGTGCTTCCTATATGATGAATGCTTATGAGTATATCATTAATAATATTTTTTATTTTTGATTCTTCCTCTATATATAAATTCTTCCAATTAGGATCATAATCAACAATTTCAATTATTCTCATTCACAAACTCCAAATAATAAAATTATTATATATACTGAAAATTTTTAAGTTTTCCAAAAGTTAGTTGTTTGTGGTGGCTTTACCTCCACACCCAAAGTTCTTTTACTGACGCTCTGCATGCCGTAGGCAAGGTAACTTTCGGTATTAGTATAGGTGAAGCTCACCTGCAGTAAGAAGCAAAAGAACTGTATTTGAGAAGTCCGCCTACAAAAAGTTGCTAATATTTCTATAATGTACAGAAGGTGGTTAGGTATAGACAAAAAATTTGATGTTAATTATAATGAAAATAAATAATAATATTTTAGGACTATAAATGGATAATAATATATTAACATTGGAAGAAATAAATAATTTAGTAGAAAAAAACTATAATAAAAAATTTGATAAAACTACTTCATTTATAGATGATTCTATTATATCAAATGTGTTTACAAAAGATAAAAACACAGTAGTTTCAAGCAAAGTTATAAGATATATTTTAGGAGAATATTTAGATATAAAAGAGCCTTACAGACTTAGAAATTCCGATTTAATAGGATGCTCTTTAGATAATAAAAGTTTAAGTGAGGCTATGGAAAATGTATATAATAATTGGAATGAAGATAATAAAACTAAATCAATACTCTATCCGTACTGCATATTTGCAAATAATAATCAGCTTGATAAACTATATCAAAAGGCAAAAGAAATAGGAAGCAGCAGGGCTAAACTCTCATGCTTTATGCTTGAAGCTATTGCTTTAAGTGGAACAAAGAAAGGTTTAGGATTGGTATATGAAGCATCGAGAAAATTCAAGCAAAGCAGTGTAAGAAATACATGTTCAGAGATTTTATACAATATAACTAAAAAACTAAAAATAAGTAAAGAGGCATTTGCTGACAAGATTATACCTGATTTTAATTTTAATAAAGACGGTATTAGAATTGTAGAAAGCGATGATAAAAAATTTAAGATAACATTGAATTCAGATTTCAGCATATCAATATTTGATGAGTTAAAAAATAAAGAATTCAAAACATTCCCAAAAGATTTTCCAGAAGAAGCAAAAAAAGAATTATCAAAAATTAAAAGTGAAATAAACAAAGTGTTAAAAACACAAACAGAACGTCTGCTATTAGTATTTATGGATGCTAGAAAATGGACGCTTGCAGAATGGAAAGAAATATTTTTTGAAAATCCTCTTATGAAAGCATTTGCTGTTAAACTTATTTGGGGAATATATGATGAAAACAATAATTTATTAAATACATTCAGATACATGGAAGACGGTTCATTCAATAATATAGATGATGAGGAAATAAAAATAGATGATAATTCTTTAATAAGTTTGGTAAGTCCTGTAGAAATTGATAAAGAATTAATAGAAAAATGGAAAACCCAGCTTTCAGATTATGATATAATACAGCCTTTCAATCAATTATCAGAATATACAAAAGAAGAATTAATTTCAAAAATTCCCAAAAAAGTGACTGTAGGAAATATAAAAAATACAGTACAAAAACTAGGAATGGAAAAGGAAGAAGGAGACGGAGGATATATTGAAGGATACTTTATACATGATTCATATAATAATGCTTTAATATATATTTCTGTATCAAATTTGTATTATGGTTCTGCAAACAATGAAGAAACCAACATAAAAATTAATTTTAAAAATTCTGATAATAGATTTGAGTATGGGGCTTATTTAATATTATCTAATTATTTAAAATAAAAAATCATACCAATAAAAAAAGAGGGAAAGTTAATCCCTCTTTTTATTTCATTTTATAAAAATATTTTATTCTTTATATGAATAATAGAATTTATGTACTGATAGAGGATCATACATAACATCTTTTAATTTAGGTGAAACCAATAAAGGCTCAGAATAGAAATACATAGGTATTATAGCAAAATTCTCTATCAATATAGCCTCAGCCTTATGCATAGCCTCCATTCTTACAGCTTGATCTGATGTATTTAAAGCTGTTTTTATATACCCATCATATTGTGCATTACAAAAGATGAGAAGTTATAAGGAGAATAACTAGCAAACAATTCTAAGAAGTTTATAGGGTCGTTAAAATCAGCAAACCATCCGCCTCTTGCTATTGTGAAATCTCTTGAAAATCTTCTGCTTAAAAATACTGCTAGTTCCTCTTGAACTATTTTTGTATCTATACCTAAATTCTCTTTCCACATCTGCTGAACAGCTTCAAAAATAGCAACATTTATTCCAGGGTCAGAATTGAATTCAAATACAGGAAAACCCTCGCCGTTTGGATATCCTGCCTCAGCCATTAATTTTTTAGCTTCTTCTACATTTTGTTTATAACTTTGACTGCTTGCATCAAAATATTCTCCGCCATTTTCTCTGAAATCACCGCTTGCATCTTTTACTCCATAAGGTACAAATGCACTTGCAGGTTTTTCTCCGCCTTTTGTTATTTGTTTTACTATATATTCTCTATCAATAGCCAAAGCTAAAGCCTTACGAATTCTAACATCTTTTAACACTTCATTAGTTGTACTTAAACAATAAAAGAAAGAAGCCAATGAAGGTTTTATCTGAAGTAAACCCTCATCCTGTAAAGTAGGAATATCCTGTGTAGGAAGTATTTTAGAAAAATCTATAGAACCTTCTTTAATTCCTGCAACAGATGCTGTTTCATTTTGCATTATAATAAAGTTTAATTTCTCAGCTATAATAGAATCGCTGTTCCAATAATTAGTGTTTTTTACCATTACTATTTTATCATCAGCACTTACTTCAATAGTTGTATAAGGTCCGTTTCCTATATATGTTTTTGCATCCAAACTCCACTGATCTCCATATTGTTCTATAATCTCTTTTCTTACTGGAAAGAATACTGAGAATGTTGTTAAATCCAAGAAATATGCAGTAGGACGTTCAAGCATAACTTCAAGTGTATAATCATCTATAGCCTTAACACCTAAATTATCAGGAGTTAATTCTCCAGCCATAATTTTATCAGCATTTTTTACAGGAGACATTAAATAATTATAATCGCTTACAGTTACAGGATCAACAACTCTTCTCCATGTATAAACAAAATCATTAGCTGTAACTATTTGACCATCATTCCATTTAGCATTAGTTCTTAAATGAAATACATATCTAGTACCATTATCAAACTCTTCCCAACTCTCTGCAACTCCCCCTACTATATTTCCAGACTTATCAGTTCTAGTTAATCCTTCAAATGCATGAGAAATATAATATGAGCCTATTAATGTTGAACTTAAACTAGGATCCATAGTTTTTACTTGAGGACCTAAATTTATATTTATTGTATTTTTGTCATCAGACGTTTTTGAAGATGAACATGAAATAGATAATATTAATACAAATATTAATACAAAAATAGTCTTTAACTTATTATCCATTTTATTATACTCCTTAAATATTATGAAAGCTATTATATATTTCATATATACACTGTCAAGCTAAAATTTTTAATTGAAAACTTTTTAAGTTATATACTTCTAACAAATTTATAATAAAAAATTATAAAAATAAAAATTAATTTCATAATGCAGGAACTTTTTTAAATTCAATCCGTCTAATATTATATAAATAAAGTTACTTTGAACACTTAGAGGTTTATGATAATAGTTAAGTTATCTTAAAATGTTTTGGAGGTTCATTTTAAGATACTTTATAACAATATGTTTGAAGTAACTTTATCCCATATTTATTAAGGAGGTTTATGAATATGTTTAATAAGAAAATAATATTGATTGCAGCTATTATGGTTTTATCCTCAATATCATTATTTGCTAGAGGATACGAAAAGAAATTTGATTATTGCGAAAGAGGATTTTATGGCAAAAGATTTCCTAATGTTCAATTAACCGTTGAACAAATATCTCAAATACAAGATATAGAAAATAAATATTATAGCAAAATACAAGATCTAAGATTAGATATTCATAATCAAATTCAAACTATAAGATTAGAAATGGCTAAAGAAACACCAGATCAAAACATCATAAATAAAGCCATAGATAGTAAAACACAATCATCTGCCGAATTACAAAAAATTAGAATACAACGTTTTTTAGAAATAGACAAAGTATATAAAACAAAATAATTCTACTAACTTTTCAAACCGAGCCTATATATAATTATATATAGGCTTTTTTTAACATTAAAAAATCAAGGAACATTAATATTTGCAAGTAAATTTTCTATAATCATATCACTATTAACATTTTCAGCTTGTGCTTCATAGCTTATGCTTATTCTATGTCTTAATATCTCATAAGCAACAGCTCTTATATCCTCAGGCATAACAAATCCCCTACCCTGCATCATGGCATTAGCTTTAGCTGCCTTAGTTAAATATATGCCTGCTCTAGGAGAGGCACCATATTCTATATACTCTGATTGAAGTTTATATTCTTTTGGATTTCTAGTAGCATCTATAATATTTACTATATAATCTATAAGTCTTTCTTCTATATGTATTTGATTAGCTAATTTTCTTAATTTTTCTATAGTTTCTATAGTTGTTATAGATTTTAATTCTTCTGGTTTTGAAGATGACATGTTTTTTATGATAGTTTTTTCTTCGCTTTTTGTAGGATATTGAACTATTACTTTAAGCATAAATCTATCAACCTGCGCTTCCGGAAGAGGATATGTACCTTCCTGTTCTATAGGGTTTTGTGTAGCCAATACTAAAAATACATCTGGCAATTGATATGTAGTATCTCCTATTGTAACCTGATGTTCTCCCATAGCCTCAAGTAGTGCTGACTGAACTTTAGCAGGCGAACGGTTTATCTCATCTGCAAGTATTATATTAGAAAATATAGGACCCTGCTTAGGCACAAATACAGAATTCTTTATATCATAAATCTCTGTTCCTACTATATCTGCAGGAAGTAAATCTGGTGTAAACTGTATCCTTTTGTATGTAGCATCTATTGTACTAGCTAATGATTTTACAGTTAATGTTTTAGCCAGCCCTGGTACTCCTTCCAATAATACATGCCCATCACATATAATACCTAAAAGAAGTTTATCTATCATATTTTCCTGACCGATTATAACTTTCTTTATCTCACTTTTTATAGCCTGAACAACATCGAGTGCCATTTTTGACGCTTCTGAAATAACTTGTAAATCTTTTAAATTACTGTCTACCATGTATCAATTTCCTTTTTCTCCATTATTTCTATTTTATTATATGTTTTTTAAAGATTTTTTATTTTGTTTATGCTGGTCTATTATAAATTTATAAATCAAAAAAGCAATAAGCAATATTATAACCCATTGCCCTATCATAATAAGTATAAACCAAGAACTGAAAACTCTTATATCATACTCTTTTATAATCTCTTCTTCCGGAACTAAACTATTTCCGCGTTCTATATTATAATATCTAGCTTCTAATTCCGGTATCTTAAGTTTTCCTTTAGTAATTGGTTTTAATGTATATGTTATTTTATAATTCATAGTAGAAATTTCATTGTCTTTATGTATAGTTTCGCTTTCTATTTTTTTATTGACAACCTCGAAATCACTGATAGCATTTTCATTTAAACCTCCAACTTTGAATTTACCCGCATCACCAGTAAATGAAAGAGAATATTCTATAGTCTGCCATTCATATATACTCTTTTTATTTACTTTCTCTTCAACTATTACTATAGGATATAGTACATTTGTCATCATTATTATTAAAAAAATATAACATTTAATCATCAATGTAGATTATATAAAAACTCAAAAAAAGTCAATAACAAAAACTTATCTTATAAATCTATTAAAGTCAAAAGTATATGATAAATAAGCACCTATACCAAAATAGAATCCGCTTGCTAATTGCTCTAAATAAGGAGTAAAGTTAAGAGAAAGACTAGCATCGCTGTTCAATACTAAATATGCTCCCAAACCTAAATGATTTAAATAAAGAAATGCATTATTATAAAAATCATACCCTATATGATACTCTAAATATATGCCGGCAAGAGAAAATCCAAATAAAGCACCTGGATATACACCAAATGCAGTTTTCAATCTAACAGACTCAACTACTCCGCGCGGATCATTAAAATACATTGGAACTTCAAAATTTAAAAATATGGTAAAAAAGTCACCAAATCCTACCAAATAATGAAGCTGAGGATTAAGCCCGAATTTCTGTTTGGACGATCCTGGAAAAAGAACTTCTACAGCACCTATAAAACCATTAAAAAACTGGAATCTAGGCATTATAGAAAATTGAGGCTGACCTTCCACTCCGACACCAAGTTCTGGAATATATGTTATAGGTAAAACCCTTGCAAATATATCAAAATTTCTAAGTATACCAAAATTTATCATAATAGGACTTGATAAAGTATATTTTCCTTTAACACCTATCCTATCATTATTAACGTAAAGAGTACCGCCAAGACGCAAAGCTCCTGTCATTCCTGTATACATTTTATACGGAAAAGAATAAAGAAATGCTGATAGCAGCAACATAAAAATAAATGTAAAAACAATCTTTTTCATAGTATTACATCTTCTACATGTATAATAATATAATAATATGTATACTAATATAATATATTATCTAAAAAATATCAATAAATAAATATTGATTTCAAATTATAAATAATTGAATTATTGAATAGATTTTCATAATTTAAACAATTTTAGTCCAAAATTTGACTTATAAATAGTATATGATATAATACAAGCCAAGTTCATCGGAGGACTTATTGGAAATAAAAATACCAAAGGTTGGATAAGATGTCTAATTATTAGATTTCTTATCCAGCCTTTTTTGTTTTTAAACTTTTAATATTGGAGTATTATTTATGGATATGCTTAAAACAGACGTGAAAAAGATATTTTTTAAATATTTATCCGCTAGTTTTGGAAGTGCTTTGATAGCTGCTATTTATTCTATAGTTGATGTTGCTATGGTGGGACAATACGAAGGAGATAATGGGGCTGCTGCTTTGGCTGTGTTTGCTCCTATATGGAATGTTATATATGGCATAGGACTTCTTTTTGGTATAGGAGGTTCTGTACTTTTCAGTAAGGCAAAAGGTTCCGGAGAATATGATAAATCAAATACTTTCTTTACAGCTTCATTTATCACTTTATCTATAGTTATATTTATAATTTGGATATTATCATTAATATTTGAAGATAATATACTTTATTTTTTTGGTGCTGATGAAGTTTTATTAAATTTAGCTAAAAGATATTTTCTTCCTATAAAAATTATTCTTCCTTTATTTGCTTTCAGTCAGTTTTTTGCCGCATTCCTTAGAAATGATAATGCACCTATGAAAGCCACTTTAGGAGTTATGGCAGGAGGAGTTTTCAATGTATTCGGTGACTATTTCTTTGTATTTGTATGCGACATGGGTATATTTGGTGCTGGACTTGCAACTGCTATAGGACAAATTATTACTGCTTCTATATTGATATCGCATTTATTTAGTAAAAAAAATACTTTGAAATTTCAAAAGGTTAACAAATTATTTTCATTATCAAAAAATATTGTATCTATTGGTTTTTCTACATTTTTTATAGATATAGCAATGGGAATATTAGCTTTAATGTTTAATAGACAAATAATGAAGTATTTCGGTACTTCTGCTTTAGCTGTTTATTCTGTAATAATTAATATTAATATATTAGTTCAATCATCAGCTTATGCAATAGGACAAGCTGCTCAGCCTATAATATCTACTAATCTAGGGGCAGGAAAAATGGATAGAATAAAATCGGCTGTAAAATACAGTATATTTTCAGCTTTAGTTCTTAGTATAGTATATACATTATTTACATATTTTAATACAGACTTTTTAATGAAAGCATTTATGAAGCCCTCAGAAGAGGCATTATCGATATCAAAGAATATTATGAGAGCTTACTTTATATCATTTTTAATACTGCCTTTCAATATATTTGCAACATACTATTTTCAAGCGATAATGAAGCCATCATCTTCTTTTATAATTGCTGTATTAAGAGGACTTATAATAAGCGGTATTTTAATATTTATAATGCCTTTAATATTTGTTAAAGACAGTATATGGTATGTTATGCCTATTACAGAAGTTTTAACTTTTATTATTGTTATGGTGTTTTTTATTAAATACAGAACTATATATTCAAAATAGTTATATTAATTATAGAAATAATTATTAAATTTAATATAATTAAATAAAAATATAAAGGAGATATATGATAATGAAACTTTTAGATAAAAAAATAGCATTAGTAACTTCAGCGACAAGAGGCATAGGTTTAGCATGCTCAAAGAAACTTGCAGAAAATGGTGCGAAAGTTTATTTAGCTGTTAGAAGACTTGATGCAGGAAAAGAAGTAGCAAATGAAATAATAAAAAACGGAGGCGATGCTGATGTTGTATATTTTGATGCTACTAAAGAAGAAACATTTACTTCTATGGTGGAAGATGTTGTAAAAAAAGAAAATAAAATCGATATACTTGTAAATAATTTCGGTACTACCGATACCAATAAAGATTTTGATTTAGTTAATGGCGATACTGATGCATTCTTTAAAATAGTCAATGAGAATTTAAAAAGTGTTTATCTTCCTTCAAAAGCTGCTGTTAAAAGTATGATTAAAACAGGAGGCGGAAGCATAATCAATATATCATCTGTAGGCGGAATTTATCCTGATATGTCAAGACTTGCTTATGGTATATCAAAATCATCAATAAACTTCCTTACAAAAAATATTGCTGTTCAATATGCAAGACAAAATATAAGATGCAATGCCGTACTTCCAGGATTCGTTGCAACTGATGCGGCAATGGAAAATATGTCAGAAGAATTTTTAAAATTATTTTTGAAAAATGTACCGTTAAACAGACCGGCATCTCCTGAAGATATTGCTAATGCCGTATTATTCTTTGCAAGCGATTACTCATCATTTGTAACAGGTGAAACTATGCCTGTAGCAGGAGGTTTCGGACTTCCTTCACCTATGTACAGTCAGTATATGGATATGGGCGGAAAGAAAGGTTAATTAATTTTAAATAATTATTTTTTATTTTAAGAAGTAAAAAAGGCATGCTGTTTTTAGTATGTCTTTTTTATTGACATTTTTTATAAGAGAAATATAATACAGTTATGTAATAAGCTATATTAACCAAAAATCAAAAAAGTGTTTCTCACTAAATTAATTATTTTTTAAGAGGTTAATATATGTTTATAAAATTCAATAAAGTTTCTTTTTCTTATGATAGCTCTGATAATATATTAAATGATGTTTCTTTTCATATATATAATTCATGCACTGCAATAGTAGGTGAAAATGGATGCGGTAAAACTACGCTAGCTAAACTTATAACAGGAATATTGAAGCCTAATTCAGGAAGCATAGAATATTCAAATAAAAATATTATAACTGCTTACTGCAATCAGGAATGTACCAACTTGCCTGATAATGCAGAAAATTTATTTTATGATGATGATTCATATTCAGGATATTTAACTTCTATATTTAAAATAGACTATAGTTATTTATATAGGTTTGATACTCTTAGTTTCGGAGAGAGAAAAAGACTTCAAATAGCTTCTGCATTATATTCTAATCCTGATATATTGGTATTAGATGAACCTACTAATCATATTGATATAGAATGCAAAGATATACTAATCAATGTTATAAAAAGACTTGATTGTATTGTTATAATTATCAGTCATGATATTGATTTTTTAGATGAATTAGTAAGTAAATGCATATTTATAAGAAATGGTAAATGCAAAGTAAGAGTAGGTAATTACACACAATGCAGAGAGTACGAAAAAGATGAAGAAGATTATAATTTCAGTTTATATAAAGAAAGCATAAAGAAATCCAAACTATTAGAAAATAGATATAAAAAACTGCAAAATGAATCTGATGCCAAAAAAAGCAAATGCGGAAGTAAAAGGCATATAGATAAAAAAGATTATGATGCTAAAGGAAAAATTGATGCTGCAAGACTTACAGGTAAAGATTCAAGACTTGCAACTAAAGCTAAGCAGTCTAAAAGTTTATACAATAAAAGTGTAACAGAAAGAGAATCTCTTTATATAAAGAAAAAAGAAGTTATGAATATGGAGTTTATTGGAGAGAAGTATAAAGGCAAATTCTTATTTTATTTAGAGGCAGGAGAAACAAAAATAAATAATATAGTTTTAAAGCATCCTGAACTTATAATAAAAAAAGACAGCAGAATAGGCATTGAAGGAGCAAACGGATCAGGCAAAACTACTTTATTAAATTATATTATAGAGACAATGCATAATAATTCTATAAACAAAGAAAAAATTATATATATTCCTCAGGATATAAATAGAGAAAGTTGGAATAATACCTTTAATAATATAAAATCATTGGATAATGAATCATTAGGTTTTTTAATGAGTTTCGTTAATAGGCTTGGAAGCAATGCTAAATCTGTAATTAATTCAGCTAATCATAGTCCTGGGGAAATACGTAAAATAATGCTTGGTATGGCAGTTATAAAAAAACCTTATATTATAATATTAGATGAGCCTACAAATCATCTTGATATAGATTCTATAGAGCGTTTAAAAGAGGCTTTATGTTCTTTTAATTGTGCTTTATTAGTTGTAAGCCATAACAAAAATTTTTTAAAAAATATAGTTAATGTCAAATGGAGTATAAACAGAGAATACAGAATTCTAAATATAGAAAAATAAAAAGCCTATACTTTAATAAAGAATATAGGCTTTATTTATTTTATATTAATTATTTTTTATTTTTTCTCTTCTTCATCTAAAGGAACAACAGCCAAGTCGCTCACTCTAGCACCGTCAGAAATATTAACTATTTTTACACCTTTAGCATTTCTTCCAAGTTCAGGTATAGAATCAGCTTTAATCTTTATAGTCATATCATCAGTAGTAACAACCATAATCTCATCTTTATCACCTACTGTTTTTACACTGACAACTTTACCTGTCTTATTATCAAGTTTTATATAGATTTGACCTTTTCCTCCCCTACACTTAACATTAAACTGTTTGGAAGAAAGTCTCTTACCTATTCCATTTTCTGTGATAACAATTAATGATTCGCCTTTATGTATAGCGTTACCGGATACGCAAATATCATCATCATCTAAAGAAATACCTTTTACTCCTCCGGCAGCTCTTCCCATTTTTCTAATCTTCTCTTCAGTTATTCTCAAAGCAAGACCAGTAGCTGTAGTCATTATGAAATCATCTCCAGGCTGAACAGCAGAAACAGCAACAAGCTCATCGTTATTTTCTAATGTTAAAGCAAGTATTCCTCTCTTTTTAGCATTTTCAAGATGTTTTAATTCCATCTTCTTTATAGTACCCATTTTTGTAACCATGACTATTGATTGTTTAGGATCAAAATCAGATACTGTAAAGTAGCTTGTAATCTTTTCTTCTGGAGCTAAATTAAGTATAAATTTAATACTTTTTCCCTGAGATATCTTACTTAATGCAGGTATCTCATGCACCTTCATCCAGAAAGCCTTACCTCTGTCTGTGAAAATAAATAAATAATCTTTAGTAGAAGCAACAAATAAATGTTCTATATAATGTTCGCCTTGAGACTTACCACCTTGAACACCTACGCCACCTCTTCCCTGAGTACGATAACTTGAAGCTGGTACTCTTTTAATGAATCCCTGAGTAGTAATAGATACAGCAACATCTTCATCATGTATTAAATCTTCTTCATCTATTTCAGTATCATTAGTTTTTCCTATTATTTCGCTTCTTCTATCATCGCCGTATTTTTCAGCTATCTTTTTAAGTTCATCTTTGATAACAGCAAGTATTTTTTCAGGATGAGCAAGCAAATCTTCACAATAAGCTATAAACTCTCTTAATTGCTGCAATTCCTGCTCTATTTTTAATTTTTCTAAAGCTGTTAATCTTTTTAAAGGCATATCTAATATAGCCTGAGCCTGTTTTTCAGAAAGCTTAAATCTATTCATAAGAGTGTTTCTAGCTGCATCAGTATTTTCGCTTTCTCTTATGATTCTAATAACTTCCTCGATATTAGCCTGTGCTATTAATAAGCCTTCTAATATATGTGCCTTAGCTTTAGCCTGATTCAAATCATATTCTGTTCTTTTTGTAATTACTTCAACTCTGTGATCAACAAAATATTTTATAAGTTCTTTTAAGTTTAATACCTTAGGCTCGCCATTAACCAAAGCAAGGTTTATTATACCGAAAGTTGTTTCTAAATCAGTATGCTTCCATAATTGGTTTAATACTATCTGAGTAGCAACACCTTTTTTAAGTTCTATTATAAGACGAATACCTGCTCTGTTGCTTGATTCATCTCTAATATCAGCTACGCCTTCAATTTTTCCTTGTTTAACTAATTCAGCTATCTTTTCATGCAAAGTAGTTTTTACAACACCATAAGGAAGTTCTTTAACTACTATAGCCTCTCTATCTCTTTTAGTTTCTTCTACCTCAAGTCTTGCTCTTAATTTGATTCTTCCTTTTCCGGTAGTATAAGCTTCTTTTATTCCCTCTTTACCATATATAATACCAGCTGTAGGAAAATCCGGACCTTGAACATAACGCATCAAATCTTTAATTTCTGCATCCTGATGATCTATATAATAAACTATTGCATTTACAACTTCTTTTAAGTTATGAGGCGGCATATTAGTAGCCATACCTATAGCAATACCCATACTTCCATTAACTAAAAGCTGAGGAACTGTTGCAGGAAGTACAGATGGTTCAGTTCTGGAATCATCGAAGTTAGGTACGAATTTAACAGTTTCTTTTTCTATATCATTAAGCATTTCTTCAGCAAAACGCGTCATTCTAGCTTCAGTATAACGCATTGCTGCAGGTGGGTCATCATCTATAGAACCGAAGTTTCCTTGTCCGTCTACAAGCAAATACCTCATAGAAAAATCTTGAGCCATTCTAACCATAGTACCATAAACAGCAGCATCTCCATGCGGGTGATAACGTGCTAAAACTTCCCCTACCGTAGCAGCGGATTTCTTATATGGTTTGTCATGTGTAAGATTTGCATCATACATGGCATATAGTATTCTTCTATGAACAGGTTTTAAACCGTCTCTAACATCAGGCAATGCCCTAGATACGATAACGCTCATAGCATAAGTTAAATAAGATTCTCTTAATTCATTTTCTATTGAAATATGATCTACTCTTTTCAAGATATCTTTTGTCAGTGTGGAATATTGTCTTTCTTCCGAATTATCTTCTTTATTCTTTTTTACTGCCATAACTTGTTATCCTTAAAAAAATATTATCTTATTATAACATTTTAATGTAAAATTATCAATATAAAATAATAATATATATAAGTAAGAAATTTGTAAAAAAATGATATTTAATATAAAAAAGCACATATCCATTATTAAAAATAACAGATATGTGCTGATAATTTCATAATTTATTTATTTTATATTATATTTTTGTATAATTTTATTCTTATAAACTTCAGCCTGAGTTCCATAAATTGCCTGTATTCCATTTCCAGCTCTTAATACTTTTTTAGAATTAAGAGAAGCCCATACCTCATCGCTAGCAACTTTACTAGGATCTTTTACAGTAACTCTTAATCTAGTAATACAAGCATCTATATTATCTATATTATCAACTCCTCCAAGTGCCTCAACTATTGAATCTATTATACTCTCATCATCTGCTTTATTATCATTTGCTTTAGAACCTTCTTTCTCATTATAATCAGCTCTTCTATATAATTTTACTTCGCTTCCTGCTCTTCCAGGAGTTGCAAAATTAAATTTAACTATTAAAAACTTAAATACAAAATAATAAACAACCGCATATACTGGTCCTAATATAAGTATCCATTGATAAGAAGTTTTACCTATTCCTTGTAATAATCCGAAGAATGTAAAGTCAATTAATCCTCTTGAAAAAGTTATACCTACCGCAACATTCAATACATACATTAACATATATGCTAAACCTTCTAATACAGCATGAACAACATACAAAGGAGGAGCAACAAATAAGAATGTAAACTCCAATGGTTCTGTAATTCCTGTTAAAAATGAAGTTAAAGCAGCGGACAATAATATACCTTTAGCTTTTGATTTGCTTTCTTCATCAGCTACATGATACATAGCCAAAGCAGCAGCAGGCAAACCAAACATCATAGGTAAAAATCCGCCTGTCATAGTTCTAGTTGCAGCGGCACTAAAATGTGTTACTGTAGGATCTGCTAACTGAGCAAAAAATATTCTCTGTCCTCCAGCTATCATTTTACCGCCTACTTCCAATACTCCTCCTAATTCAGTATACCAGAATAATGGATATATAGCATGATGAAGTCCAAATACATTCAATATTCTCATAGCAAAACCATAGAAGAATGTACCTATATAACCAGTAGCTGCAAATAATTCACCAGCTTTTACTATACCTCTAAATATACTAGGCCATATAAATGGAAATATAGCTGCTAATGGTATAAAAAATACCATAGTTAAAACTGCTACAAATCTATTTCCGCTGAAAAATGCCAAATAATCCGGCAATGTCTGATTAGCAAATTTATTAGTGATGAATGCTGATAATAAACCGCAAATAATACCTCCGAATACTCCTGTCTGCAATGTGAATATACCAAGCTCTCTAGCATATAAAGCGGCAGTACCAGCAGCCTCTCCAGCACTTAAACCTGCCGCCATTAAAGCATCAACTGTTGTATTATCTGGAGTATGACCTTGAAATCTTAATATAACACCTATAACTGTATGAAACAATAAAAAACCAACTACTGCAGAAAGTGCTGCTGTTTCTTTACTTTTATTTGCCATACCTATAGCTATACCAACTGCAAATAAAAGAGGCAAATTAGCAAATACAAAATTACCAGCATTAAACAATAAAACTAAAACATAATTTAAAGGTTTTCCTGACTGTAAAAAAGTTAAATTATATGTCTCTATCAAAGTAGGACTTGTGAAAGCTCCGCCTATACCTAATAATATACCCGCCATAGGAAGTATGGCTATAGGAAGCATGAAAGATCTTCCTATTTTCTGAAGCAATGCAAAAGAATTCTTCATTTCTTACTTTCTCCTGTTTTTTTAACTAAAACATTATAACACAATAAATAAAAATTGATATAAATGTATGATTTTTTATAAAGATTCTATAGCTTTTACAAATTTCTCTGCTATTTGCTTAGGTCTTGTTATAGCACCGCCTACAACTACAGCTAATGCTCCTATTTCTATAGCTTTTTTAGCTTTTTCAGGAGTATCCAAATTACCCTCTCCGATTACAGGTATTTTTACAGATTTTAAAACTTCCTCTAAAGTTTTTAAAGGTTCATTTCCTTTGGTATAATCAGTATAGCCGCATAATGTTGTTCCAACTATATCAATACCTATACTCTCAGCATAAACTGCCTCAGAAACATCAGAAATGTCTCCCATTATAATTTGATTAGGATATTTTTCTTTTATAGCTTTTACAAAATCTTTTAATTCAACTTTATCAGGTCTTTCTCTTTTAGTGGCATCAATTGCAATGATATCTACACCCTCTTTAACTAATTCATCTATCTCTTTCATAGTAGGCGTAATATACACATTGCAATCACCATAATTTCTTTTTATTATTCCAATAATAGGAAGATTGGTATTCTTTTTTATTTCTTGTATATCAGCAACAGTATTAGCTCTTATACCGCCTGCTTTAGCCTGTGTTGCAGCCAAAGCCATTCTGCCCATTATAAAAGAACTAAATAATGGCTCATCCTCTAATGCCTGGCATGATACTATAAGTTTGCCTTTAATTCTATTAAAAACTTCATTCATGAATTAACTCCTTATTAATTTATATAATAAGGATTATAATATAAAAAATAATTATTTTAAATAATCTTCTCTTCCTAAAACCTTAGCTAAATGTTCCATAACAGTCTGACGCTGAATAGGCTTTACAACATATCCATCTACTTTAAGTTTTAAAAATTCCATTAAAACGCCTTTATTAGCATAAGAAGTAACAACTATTATTTTTGAATCAACATCTAAAGCTCTTATTCTTTTTAACAAATCAATACCATTCATTTGAGGCATTTCAAAATCTATCATTATAATATCAGGCTTCTCTTCTGATTCTCTTAATTTCTTTAAAGCATCCATTGCTCCGTCAGACTCTAGCATAACCTCAAATTGTTCAGACAAAAGTATTTTCTTCTCAGCCATACGTATAGTACTTGAATCATCTATAACCATAACTTTATATGGCTTATTTGTTTTACTATTAATTCCTAATGGAAAACTACTCATTGTATTATACCCCAGAATATTTTATCATACTTATAAATCTATAAAATTTGTAAAGATTGTCAATTATTTTTTATAAAAATTAAACAAAAAAAATATTTTTTCTATATAATTTGATTTTTATACATTTTTTGTTATTATAATTGAATGAATATATCGGCTAAACTGCATAGTTTAATACAAGAAAAAAATAGCGATTTAGACTCTTCGTATCTATTAGAGAAAAATAAAGATGGCATAATAGTAGTTTCTAAAAATGGAAGAGCTGTACATAGCAAATATAATATAAATAATGAATGCAGAAAATCATTAGAAAAAATTAATAAAAACAAAAATCTGCTCATAATATACGGCTATGGACTAGGATACACCTTAAAATTTTTAATGGAAAATATTAATGATTATTTTAATCAAAAAACTATAGAAACATTAAAAATAATTATAGTAATTGAAGATATAAAATTGTTTAAATATTCATACTATAACATATATAACACCAATAATAAAAATATATTCTTTGTATATAAAAATGATACAATAGATTATGTAAACCAGTTAATAGACTATAAGAATACAAATGGTATTAATTTAGTTATACTGCCTTCTCTTACAAAAGAAGAAAAAGATAATGCAAATATATTTTATAGTGAAATATTAAACACTATGGAGAAAGAAATATCCAATATATTTACAAATATGTATTTTGAAAATATATGGACTAAAAATGTTATATTTAATAGCGAGTATATAAAAAAATCTGCTGATATTTTAGTTTTTAAAAATGCATTTAAAAATTTAAAAGCATTGTTAATATGTCCTGGTCCCACATTAAAACACAGCATAGAAATAATCAAAAAAGATAGAGAAAATTTTTTAATAATATGTGTTGATACAAGCTATAGTGTATTATGTAAACATGGTATAATTCCAGATTTTGTAGTGACTGTTGATGGAGGATTTTTTAATTCATTAGATTTTGTATACGAAAATTCTAATTTCCCATATTTAGTAATGGATATGGCATGCAATAAAATAATACCTAGAAATATTAATGATAAATCTAAAATGATAAGATTTACTTCCATTGATAATTTGGGAATAATAGAATATATAAAAGAATTTGCTCCTATATCATATCTAACTACATCTAATACTGTAGCAACAACTATGATTGATTTCGCTCATTATTTAGGTTTATCAGAAGTTCTTTTAATAGGATTTGATAATAGCTATCCTTTTTATGAAAGACATATGAAGCATGCATTATCTTATGAATATATGGTAAATAAAGCAAATAAATTAAAAACTTATGAATCATATTATTTCAATACTATCAAAAACAATACAAACATAGATAATTATCCGCCTACTGAATTTGTATTTGAAAGTCAAATAGAATATTTTAATGACTTTAAAAATAAATATTCAAACATGAAAATAAAAAGATTAACTTATGAAGCTGTAAAAATAAATGCTATGGAAGAAGGAAATATTAATGATTTTGCAATAGATAATATTAAAGAAAAAGCATTAAACATAGCAAATAATATATTTAAAGAAAATGACAATCAAAATATTAAAGAGGCATATATAACTCTCCAAAATACATTAGAAGAGTTTAGAAATATTATACTTGATACATACAATAATATAAACAATAATAGCGATGATATAGATAATATATATACAGGCACTATAAATACAATAAAAGAATATCAAAATAAAGTAAGCATATTAAAAACTATACTTTCAACAACTATTATGATGTGCGAAAGAGGCGAAAGAGAAACTAAAGAAAAACTTATATTTTTGATTATGGAAAGTTTAAGAAACATTAATTACTTTTTTACAAGAATATCTATGATAATAAAAAAACTATAAAGCATGAAAAAGATAGAAATTATTTACGAAGATGATTATATATTAGCAATCAATAAAGAGGCTGAAATTGAAGTTGATGATACTTTAATTAAAATATTAAAAGAACAATATAATCATTTAAGCAGTTTATATTTAGTGCATAGAATAGATAAATACACATCAGGAATAGTAATACTTGCTAAAGATGAAAATACTAAAATTTATCTTGAGGGTTATTTCAAAGAAAGAAAAGTTAATAAAATATATCATGCCATAGTAGAAGGCAATATAAAAAATGAAAGCGGAAAAATAGATATATCTATAGGAATTGACAAGAAAAATCCTAATAAAAGAATTCCATTATCAACTAAAGAAGGCGGAGAATCTGCTGTAACATATTATAAAATATTAAAAAAACTTAATAAACATACTTTATTGGAATTAAAGCCCATAACTGGAAGAACTCATCAAATAAGAGTGCATCTTTCATATATAGGTCATCCAATAATAGGAGATAAAATATATTCTAAAAATGCTAATATTTACAAAATGAAAGGATTTGCTTTAATAGCAAAAGAGATTAATTTTGTTCACCCTATCACAAAAAATGATATAAAAATAAGCATAAAATACAATAAAGAGTTTTTAATAAGACTTAAATTATTGCAAGAATCAAAAATAATATAATAAATTCTTTTTTTTATTGACTTTTTTTTCAATAATTATATATTTTCTTTAAAAGATAACCATTTTCTTTTTATGAAAAATAATATTGAAGGAGTAAAAAATGACAGTTACATTTCAAGGTGCCGTACAAAATTTAGAAGGTGTTCAATTATCTGTTGGCTCAAAAGCATTAGATTTCACTGTATTAAAAACAGATTTAAGTCCATGGAAACTTTCTGATGCTGGAGATACTGTTAAAATTATTTCATCTGTACCATCACTAGATACACCTGTATGCGATGTACAAAGTAAAAGATTTAATAAAGAAGCTGCTTCTCTTAAAGGAGTAACAGTTGTAACAATATCAGTAGATTTACCATTTGCTCAGTCTAGATGGTGTGCTGCTGCTAATGCTAATTCACACATTGTAGCTTCTGATTATAATCAAAAAGATTTCGGAAGAAAATTCGGTACTTTATTAAAAGAATTACAGCTTTTAACTCGTGCTGTATTTGTATTAGACAAAGATAATGTTGTTAAATATGTACAATATGTTCCTGAAATCACTAATGAACCAGATTATGAAGCTGCTTTAAATGCTGCTAAAGCTCTTTTATAATCTTATAAGTACATTATAAAACTATAATTAAAGGCATATCTTTAAATGATATGCCTTTTTTTATTTGCACTTCACATTGTTTGCATATATGATAAAACTAATTTATAATCATCATATAAAAAATAAAAACTATGGAGAATAAATATGAGCATATATGACTATACAGTAAAAGATGCTGAAGGAAAAGATGTAAAATTAAAAAAGTATGAAGGAAAGGTATTACTTATAATTAATACTGCTACTAAATGAGGATTCACAAAACAATATTCTGCGTTGCAGGATTTATACAAAAAATATAAAAAGGAAGGTTTTGAAATATTAGACTTTCCTTGTAATCAATTCGGAGGACAGGCTAAAGAACCTATTGAAGAAATTGCCGAGTTTAGAAAGGAGAAATACGGCATTACTTTCAAGCTATTTGACAAAGTTAAAGTTAATAGTAAGAATGCTGATCCTTTATTTACTTATTTAAGAACTGAAAAGCCTACTGAAGAAGGCGTTGATAAAATAAGATGGAATTTCGGTAAGTTTTTAATAGATAGGCAAGGAAATATAGTTGGACGCTATGATCCTAGAGTAAAGCCTGAAGAACTTGATGAGATAGTAGCCGAATTATTAAAAAAAGAATAAAAAATTAAGAGCTTTTATATATTGTTATATAGAAGCTCTTTTTTATTGTATTAATAAATATTCTTTTTTAAATAAGGCTTTAATTTTTCAAAAGATATTTCAAAATCATCAAGTGCTCTAACAACATGAGGAAGTTCAAACCTTATATGCAAACTAATGCCGTCAGAATATCTGTTAATTGCAACATTTTTTGACATTAAAGTTTCAGCATAATAACTATCAGATTTATTTATCACATCAATATTAAGATCATCTTCTCCAATTTCTTTATAATATTTATCAATTTCGCTTTGCAAAGTTTTTCTAAATTTATCGCTGTCATTTACAAAATCTGATAATTTTAATCTTTTTATTTCTGATTTATTAATATCTAATGTCAAATATGATATAGCAGTATCAGGATATGCTTCTCCATAATAGTATTCTCTACTGCTTGTAAAACATAAAATATTATCATTAAAAAATTTGTTATAAAAACTGAAAGAATTAACTTCATAAAAACTTTCTTCTTTTTTCCATCCTGATTTATCAATATCATCATTAATTTTTTTTATCATTTCATTGGTATTGTTTATTTTGTTTATGATTTTACCTTCATATATAGATGATTTTAAATTTTCTATATAAAGCGCTGATAAACCATAAGTATTATCTTTATATTCTTTAGAAACAGATATATCATAAACAGCATGTATTTTATCCCCTAAAGGTTTTACAGTATCTATATTACAGCTTAATTTTTTATTATTATTTTTCCAGCTTCCTTTTAAATTAATATTCTTTTTGCCGTTTCCTAAATTAATAATATTATTTAACTGACTATTATTTATTTTAAAACTGAATTCTTCTTTTTTATTAGAATTATTATAATCAAATGCAGTAAATTTAATAGTAGTTTTATCCATTTCTCCGCTTATAGGTATTGGAATATTAACATTATTGTATTTATAATATCCATCTATATCAGACTTTTTATTTCTAGTAATATCATCAGGATTTTCAATATGTATGTTTATTGTAATAGGGTATTTATCAATGCTTCCTTCAAGAGTAAAAAATATATGCTTTGTTATATTAGTAGTGTCAGCAAAAGCATATATGTACATTATATTGAGCAGTAACATTATAAATATTTTTTTCATAAACCTAGTCCTCATTCTTAAATAGATATGAAGGGTATTATATCATAACTTTTGACAATTGACAATTTTCTAGTATAATTTATATGTTTTTAATTAATTTGATAATTTATAAAGGCATTATTATGAATACAAAAATAGAAATATGCGTGGATTCTGTAGAGTCTTGCATAAATGCTGAAAAAGGCGGAGCTGATAGACTTGAGCTTTGCGGAAATATGTTTGAGGGAGGCACAACTCCTAGTTATGGTGTTTTAGAATTAGCAAGAGAAAAAGTAAATGCTCCAATATATGCAATGGTTCGTCCTAGAGGCGGAGATTTCTGCTATGATGATATTGAACTTGAAATAATGAAAAGAGAAATAAAACTGATGAAAGAATTAAAAATTGACGGCATAGTATTCGGCATACTTACAAAAGATGGAAAAGTTGATAAAGATAGATGCTCTAAATTACTAGATTTATGGGGAAGCAGTAAAGCTACTTTTCATAGGGCAATAGATGTAAGTTCTGATTTAAATAAAGCATGCGAAGATATTATATCACTTGGTTTCGAGAGAATACTCACTTCCGGAGGTGAGGCTAATGTTATGAGCGGTATAATCAAATTAAAAGAATTGGTTGAAAAATATAATGATAAAATAATAATAATGCCCGGAAGCGGAATAAATGAAAGAAATATTGAATATATAAAAGATACTGTAAAAGCTAATGAATATCATATGACAGCAAACAAAACAGTTAATAGTTTAATGGAATACAGAAATGAAAATGTATTTATGGGAGCAGCTTTAAGACCTCCGGAGTTTAGTGTAAAGTATACAGATGAAAACAAAGTTAAAAATATAAAATCTAAAATACAATAATTTTTGGGTAATTTTTATGGCTTTAAATGATAAAAAAATAGGCATCGCTTTATCAGGAGGCGGAATAAGAGCTGCAATATTTCATTTGGGAGTATTTAAATGGCTTGCAGAGGAAAATGCTTTGGAAAATATAGAGCATATATCAACTGTATCAGGAGCAAGTATAGGAATAGCTTTACTATATTCTCTTAATAATAATAAATTCCCAAGCAGTAAGGAATATAATAAAGTATTAGAAAAAGTAAAAGAAACTATAATAAAAAATGATATACAAAAAAAACTTATATATATTACATTATCAAAACAAATTCATAATTTTTTTAATAAGCCTAAAATTTTATCTGACATAATGAAAAAGTATTGGAAAATAACAGGAAAATTTTCTGATTTAGAAACAATCCCAAGATGGTCTGTAAATGCAACTACAATAGAAACTGGAAAAAGATTTGCTTTTTCACAAAAACATATAGGCGATTATAAACTAGGCTATATAAAAGATTTAAATTACGATATATCAATGGCCGTTGCTGTATCCGCTGCCTTCCCATTTTTTATAGGAAATCAATATTTTAAAATAGAATCTAAAGAATGGGTTGATCATAATGATAATCCAATTACTAATATACCTAAATCAATACATTTATGGGATGGAGGAGTTTATGATAATTTAGGGTTAGAGGCTATATATAAAATGGATAAAGGAGGTTATTGTAAAGATGATTTAGATTTTTTAATTGTAGCTAATGCCGCTCTTCCTTTTAATTTTAATTATAAAATGAAAAGATTTGACATAAAAAGAATTTTAGATATATCAATGAGTCAGGTTGGTATATTAAGAGAAAGAAGCTATATTGATTTTATAAAAAGAAATAAAAATGGTATGTACATAAAAATAGGAAATCATGCTTCAAAAATATTAAAAAATTCAAAAATGGATAAAGACGAAAAAGAAAAAATTATAAAATCATGTGATACAAAAGAAAACTGTATAAAAATACAAAACTATAAAACAACATTATTCAGCCCAACAAAAAAATATTTTGATATGATATTAAGACATGGATATGAAACTGCTAAATGCTGTTATTTAGGATATTTTATATAACATATATGTATTGACATAAACATTTTTTTATATTATTGTTGCTAATAATTTTTAAAGCTAAAACAATCAGCAATATGAATAGTAGAAAACAAGAATTAATATCATCATTAAAATATGCATTTCCTTTTACTATACCTGTTCTTGTAGGATATATATTTTTAGGTATGGCTTATGGTGTACTTATGAAAGCTAAAGGGCTTGATACTTGGCTTGCAGTTTTTTTGAGTTTATTTGGATATTGCGGAAGCATGCAGTATACAGCTATTAATTATTTATTTTTAACTCCTTTTAATCCTATATATGCTTTTATACTTACATTGATAGTTAATTCAAGAGTAGGTTTTTATGGTATATCTATGGCTTCAAAATATCAGAATACAGGAATTTTAAAACCTTATTTGATATATACTTTAAGCGATGAAACTTTTTCGATACTATGCTCTGCTGATATACCAGAAAATATTAATAAAAATGCATTTCTTTTCTTTGTATCTTTTATAAATCATATGTATTGGAATATAGGTACATTGCTAGGATGTTTGATAGGTTCTTTTATAACTTTCAATACTAAAGGACTTGATTTTGTTTTAACTGCTTTATTTGTTGTAATATTTACTGAACAATGGCTTGATTCTAAAGATCATAGAGGTGCTTTGATTGGGCTTTTATGCTCTATACCTATTTTAATATTTAAAACTAATATATTTATAATACTTGCTATGATATTAATATTTATATCAATAAGCATAGTTTATAAATATAATGAAGATGGAAAGATATATGAATAATACAGAATTATTTATAACTGCTTTGATGATTGCAGCAGGCACAGCTTTGCTTAGGTTTTTACCTTTCTTGATAATAAATAAATCATTATCTGAAAATAGATACGTACAATTTTTAGGTAAAATATTGCCGTATTCTATGATAGCACTTCTTGTAATATATTGTTTGAAAGATATTAATATTATAAAATTTCCTTATGCATTGCCTGAATTAATATCTATAGCAGTTATTGTAGTTCTTCATATAATAAAAAGAAATGTACTTATAAGCATAGGAGCAGGAACTATACTTTATATGTTTTTAGTTCAAGTTATTTTTGTATAATCATATTTTTAAGAATATAAAGGATTTGACTCTCTTATATAATTAGCATATTCTTTTTTTAGCTCATGAAATGCATTCATAACATTATCAGGTATATCAACATGAACAATAAAATCTTTTCCTTTAGGACCATATCCATTTTCATCATCATTAAGTCTCTGTATTTCTCCCATTAAAAGACTTATGTATTTATCTATATTCCACATACCTAATATTTCTTTTTCATAAATAAGTTTATTATTAGAATTTATTACTTTTGCTTTGTAAGCAGCATAATTAATAATTAAAATATCATCTGAAATATATTTTCTTAATACAGCTTCCATACGATACTGCATCGAAGCATCCTGAGATATTATTATGCTTTTAAACTGTATATTATTTTCTTTTAATAATTCAAGCATATATGTTATATTATTTCCGCAATTAGTGGATTTTAATTCCAAAAAATCAGCCTTTAATCCATATTTAATATCAATATAATTATTAAACATTTCTGCTTCAGTAATTTTATCATCTATTAAAATATTAGGTAATTCTTTTCTCATTTGTACTCTTAATGAATCGGTGGTATGCCCTGCACCGCCTACTATTATATATTTTTCAGATATATTATTTTTTATAGCATCAGCCAATACATCTCCCCCAGCTATAATACTTCCTCCGAATAAAACCATAACATCTGTTTTATTAATGTTATATTTTTTATATAGTGCTTCTTTAGTCAAAAAATCAATATCCCTTTTACCGCAAAAATCGGATACTATATTAATATAATCTGCAATATTTTTATTCATAAACTAATTATCGTGATGAAAGATATTATTGAAAAGCTGAAATCTTTTTTTAGGACTGAATATAAGTATAACCTGCCCTTTTATATCTCTTTTATTTATAAGTCCAAAATATCTACTGTCTTCACTAACCTTTATATTATCACCTAAAACAAAATATTGATTATTCCCTACTATATATAATCCGTTATCTTCATTTGAAAAAATATAATATTCATGCTCTATAAGTTTATCATTCAAATATAATCCGCCGTCTTTAATCTCTACTTTATCGCCTTCTACACCTATTACCCTTTTTACCAAATTGCTGTTATTATAATCAAATACAATAACATCAAAATTTTTTATACCATTAAATATAAAACTTCTTTTTAAAAGCAGTATTTGGTCTCCTTCCAAAAATGTAGGCTCCATAGATTTATTAGTTACAATATATGTATCGAAAAAAAATATTCTTATAAAAGCTGCAAGAAAAACAGCAAGAAATGATGCTAATAATATTTCTATAACTTGTTTTTTATTTATCATAATTAATAATGTTTAAGATAATAGGATAAAGCCTCTTTTGCAGATTCAAATGCTATTTTTTCCATATCTATATCTTCTCTTTTAATGAAACTTACACTTGCTGCATCATCATCTGCATGAACATCAGGAGTATAATCCAATACCGAATAAAAAAACAAATCTGAAGTTACATACATAATTCTATCATATATATATTCATTTCCTCCGCTTATTAGAAAATGAACATCATTAAGTTTTATTCCAGTCTCCTCTAATACCTCTCTGACGGCTGTATACTCTACCTTTTCATAAGGCTCGCAGAATCCTCCGGGCATATCTATATAGCCCTTTTTAGGCTCAAATTTTCTTTCAACAAATACTATTCCGCTAGGTGTATCTATTATAACTCCTACAGCTGAAGCAGGGTTAAAAAAATATGTTCTTTTGCAACTAGAACATTCCAAAACCTTTATACCATTAAATATTAAGGAATCCTTAGTACCGCAATAAGGACAGTATTTAAACTGATATTTAATATGCTCTTTTATTTTCAAAGCATTTTCAAAATGATCATTAATATGTTCTTGCATAACTTTTATTTATATAATATGAAGTTATATTCTTTGTATTGCATATAAAAACATCAGATTGTGCCCAAATACCAAAAGGTGCATTCTCAAATGATATATTATGCAAATCAACAACATTAACACTTTCATAATTATAATTAACAGGATCAACATTATAAAAATCATAAATGTAATAATAATCAATATCCATATCTTTCATTTTTTCATCTATTAATGTTTCCATTTCTTCTATTGTATTTGCAACTATATAGTATGTAGATATGAAAGTTCTTTTCTTACATTTACCTAATCCCTTAACTGTAACATTCCACCATTTTGCGACTTTTACTAATTTATCTGATTCATTTAAATTAATAGTAGTAAAACCATATATTTGTTTTAAGTTATTAATTATATCGTAATAATCAAATATGTATTCATCTGTTTCAGAACATCCCTCATCTGATACTATAGATGATAAAGAATAATGCCAATGTTCATAATCACCAATAAAAGAAGCATCATCATTAAATACATTATATGCATCTAATATACGGTTAATTTTATGCATATTTTTGTATGTAGTATTTATTTCTATTTCTTTGTCTAAATTTATGAATATTTCAAATTCTGTAAGTTCATCTATTACTCCAAAACCTACAAATCCGCATTCAATCCATAAATCATTATACTTTTTAAATACTTTTTTTATTTCATTTAAAGAAATATCAGGGTCGCTCATTAAAACATCAAAATCCCTATTAACATCTTCACTAATGCGTTCTATAACCATAGTTCCGTAAGATGGAAAAAGTTTTAAAAGTTTTAAATATAAATTAGTGATTCTTTCCGATGAAACAGATATTCTATATGAATATATGTCTCCATTATTAGTATTTTTTAATTCTATTTTTGTACCCTCTATAGGGTTAGCATATCTGCTTGGAACTATACCAAGCGGAATATGAAATTTATTAATAATAATCCTTCTTGATTTTATATTATTTAAGATCCTTCTTCTTCTTTGACTCTTTTCAAAATAACTAAGCACAATTGTTCCCCAAAAAAGATATTGCATTATAATAATAAAAAAATGAATTTTGTCAAGTGATAAGTTTGTAAATTAAATTGATTTTTTTTCATATTTTTTTTATTATAATTTATATAATTGCTTGACTTTTTTTAAAATATTTTTATATTTATGCATATTTATTTATGGGTGCAGCATATATTTTTTAATGTCTATATCCGATTAATATATAAATTTCTTATTGGTTTATTAATTGTGGATAATTTATTTATTGAAAAGTTAAATAATCTGCTGTCTAGGGTGTCTCTTATAGATATATTAAGGGATAAATATAAAGTAGTACCTAGAGGAGGAAATAAATATACTGTACAATGCCCTTTTCATAAAGACGGTCAGGAAACAAATCCTTCTATGTCTGTTGATGATGATAAAAGGGTATATAAATGTTTTACATGCGGTGCCAAGGGAAATGTTTTAACTTATTTAAAAGAAAAAGAAAATAAAACTTTTAAAGAAGCTGTACAATATCTTGGAAACAGGTTTTCAATTGATGTCAGTGATTTCTTCTCTGCAAAAACATCTCAAAAAGATAAAATATACTTAGAAAGCAGAAGAATTAATAGAATAGCATGTAATTTTTTTGGAAAAACCTTATTATTAAGAGATAAAGATGGAAGTTATTTTTATAAAGAAGCTGAAAAATATCTTAAAAATAGAAAAATACCATTCAATATAATAAAAGAGTTCAAAATAGGATATGCACCGCCAAGCTGGAATGCCCTTATGAATGCTTTAACTGATAATAAAATAACTTTAAACAATATGAATATATTAGGACTTATAAGCGTAAGTAAAAATAATCCTAATCATTATTATGATACATTTGTTAATAGAATAATGTTTCCTATTATAAATGAAAGGGAAGAAGTTATAGGATTCGGGGGTAGAAGTATAGATGGAAAAGAACCTAAATACCTAAATTCTAAAGAAAGCCTAATTTTCAAAAAAAAATCGGCTTTATATGGAATAAATATAGCAAAAACCCATATAATGAAGAAAGATGAGGTTATATTAGTTGAAGGGTATATGGATACTATAGCATGCCATAAAATGGGTATAAAAAATGTTGTAGGAACTTTAGGTACAGCTATAACGGATGAGCATGCATTAGAAATTAAAAAATATACTAAAAATGTAGTTTTAGCTTTGGACAGCGATGAAGCTGGTATAAAAGCGGCAAAATCAGCTATTTTAACATTATTGAAATTTGATTTAAAATTAACTATACTTTCTATAAAAGAAACTAAAGATTTAGATGAATTTTTTACAGTTTATGAAAAAGAACGGTTTGATATATTATATAATAATAGACTGAATTGGTATGATTTCGTTATAGAAACTAATTTGAAAAATGATGTATCCTCTGCTTCAATAGAAGAGAAATTATCTATTATTAATAGTTTTTATAAGTATTTGGATGTTGTTAATAGTGAGACAGAAAAGCAAATGATTATTTCCCATGTGTCTTCTAAACTTTTAGTAGATAGGAAGGCTTTTAACAGGGATTATTTATGTAACTATAAATCAAATCAGAGTGTTTCTAGCAATAAAAAAATTATAAAAAAAGTAGATAACAATAACAAGTTTTATTATGAAAATAGCTTAATATACTTGCTTGCTTTGAATCCTTCTTTAATTAAAGAGGCTGAAAGAGAAATTAGTGTTGATCTAATAAAGAAAGATATAACAAGGGAATTTTATATAAGACTCTTAACTCTTAATAAAGAAGCAACGGTTCAGGATGCTTTGGACATATTAGGTAATGAGCATGTGGCCAATCAAATTCTAAGCAAACAAAAACTATATAATGATAATATATATGAAAAACTGGAGGAGCTTATTATTAAAATTAAAAGCGGAGACATAGACTCTAAAAGGCAAGAGGTTTTACAAGGTAATACATTTAATAATACTCTTGAAAGTAATGACGGATTTGAGGCTATATGTGCGAAGGCCCGCGAAATACATTTACTTAATAAGCAAAAGGAAAAATTACATCAAGGAAGTGATTTATGATGATAGAAGAAGATTGCGATCTTTTGATTAAAAACGAAAAAATCAGAAAACTATTAGAAAAAGGAAACACAAATAAATATCTCACATATAAAGAGATTAACAGTGCTATAGACAATGTGGATGCTGATGTTATAGATATATTGTTTCAATTATTAAATGCAAGAAACATTGTTACTGTAGAGGATAAAAGAGAATTTGAAAGCCTTTCAAAAAGCCAAAATAAAATTGATGATGCCGCTAAATTTATACATGTAGAAGATAAAGTAGGAAATAATGATGATCCTATCAGACTTTATCTTAAAGAAATTGGAAAGGTTAGTCTTCTTACTCATGATGATGAGGTTGATTACTCCAAAAAAATAGAATCCGGAGAATCCGAAATAGAATCTATAGTTCTAAATACTCACCTTGTAGTTGGAGAGGTATTAAATACTATTAAAAATGTTCAGGTAGGAAAAGTATCAATACATGAAATTTTAGAGCCACCTAGAATATACAATGTTTCTACTCAGGAAAAAAGAAAATTAGAAAGAAAATATAAAAATTTTGAAAAAGAATATACTGCATTAGCTGATAAATATCTTTCTTTAGATAAGAGAATCAAAAAAATTACTACTCAGAAAACTATAAAGAGTTTAACTAAAGAACAGGAAGAAGTTAAAGAAAATATTGTAAAACTTCTAACTAAAGTAAGATTAAATAGAATGGAGATAGACAGAATAGCTGAAAAATTAAAGTTCTATCTTCATAGAATAAATCAAATAGAAGAATATTTTGAGAAATTAAAGAAAAGATATTATAAAGAAATAGAAGATTTTGAAAACTACTATAAAGAAATAGAAGCCGGCAATAAGGATATATTCATAAGATTAGTTGATGAGTTTAATATTACACAGGAAGCGATAGAAGCTGTAATAATAAGTTTCCATAAAGCACAAGTACGTATGGCTGATATTTATGATGAAGTACGTATTGATAAAGAAGTTTTAGTTGAATGGGTGCGTAAAATAGACTCTTCAAGAAGAAAAATTGCTCAGGCTAAAGATCATATTGTTAAAGCTAATTTAAGACTTGTAATAGCAATAGCAAAAAAATATGTTAATAGAGGACTTCATTTCTTTGATTTAGTACAGGAAGGAAATATTGGGCTTATAAAGGCTGTAGATAAATTTGAGTACAAAAAAGGATACAAATTTTCTACTTATGCAACTTGGTGGATACGTCAGGCAATAACACGTTCTATAAGCGATCAGGCTAGAACAATAAGAGTGCCGGTTCACATGATAGAACAAATTAACAAAGTTCAAAGAGTTTTAAGACAGTATATGCAGCAGTACGGAAGAGAACCTTCTATACAAGAGATTGCCAAAGCATTAAGCTGGCCTGAAAGCAGGGTAAAAAGTGTCAGAAACGTGGCTAAAGACCCAGTATCTTTAAATGCTCCTGTAGGAGATGAAGAGGATACTATACTTGGAGAGCTTATAGAGGATAAAGAATTTGAAAGCCCTCAGAACATTACAACTTTCAAAATTCTTAGAAAGCAGATTGATTCAATACTTGACAGTTTGCCTGAGAGAGAAAAAAATGTTATAAGAATGCGTTTCGGACTTGTGGACGGATACAGTCATACTTTGGAAGAAGTAGGATATGTATTTAAGGTTACAAGAGAGCGTATACGTCAGATAGAGGCTAAAGCTATAAGACGCTTAAGGGCTCAGTCAAAGAAAAAAGAATTAAAAGATTTTCTTGATTCATAATTGAATAATAAAAAATAAGAGGGTATTTGTTTTATATATGCCCTCTTTTTTGATTAAAAATATAAAAACAATACATTTCAATCATAATATCTAAATATTAATATTGATTTTTTATGCTTTCATAGTAAAATCTGCACAGAGAAAAAACTCAAACTTATGATACAATATGATACATGAATAATCAAGTAGAAACTTTTTCAGATATTAGTTTATCAAAACATATAAATACATCTAACAACTTTTCAAATTTAGATACAAAATTAAAATATCAAGTAGAAACAATAAAAAACAGTTTATTAATATGGCAATCTATAGATAAATATAATAGTTCATCTTCACCAAGCACATATAATATAATGGGAAGAAGTTGGTTTAAAAAACTAATAGGTGCTTTTTTAGGAATCGCTGCTGTTGCTTTAGCTTTTGTTATACCTTTTGTTATACCTATTATTATTCCGACATCTGGATTTATAGTTTCTGCAGCTGTTGGAGCAGCTATGGCTGGAACATCTGCTGCAATGGTATCTGTAGCAAATAACCTTATTTATGATTCTGATAAAAAAACTGAAGAAAAAAAAGATGAAAATACTCAATTAATAAATCAGCAGTCAATTATTAATATAGTTAATAGTGATAATAACAATTTAATTCAGTATGATGATTTTATTAAACTAGATGTTGATACTTCATATAATACATTAAATTTAAATATAAAAGCTATACAAAATTCTATATGTAATGGATTAGTATCAATGGAAGTCCATAATACAAATACTAATGATACTAATTATTATATAAATACAAGAAAATATTTTGTATTTTATCATGATGGTGCAGAACGTGTAATAAACAGCGACTATGCTATATGCAATATAAATATAAATGAAAAATCATCTAAATTATTCACTATAAGAAAAATGAACAACATAACAGACAAAAAAGATGATAAAGAAATATATCTTGTATTTACATTTAATAATAATATAAAAATAAATAATAGAACTGGAAATAAATTCATAATAAGACTAAATTAAAGGAGTTTGTATGAAAAAAATAGTGTTATCTGCTTTAATGTTCATTTCACTATTTACTAAAACAGCATTTACAGAATTTGAGGCTAGTATATATGTACCTCTAGGTATTAATTCTACATTACCTAATATAGTAGATCCTAAATGGAAGTTTGTAAGAAATATATATATAGACACAACTAAATCAGATATGAGTTTCAATATTGGGGTCACTGGAAATTTCGGGTATAGATTTAATATAAATGAAAATAACGGCATAAGCATATTAACTGAAATAGGATATTCAAGACTTGATTTTGCTTCTAGATTTATAGCTCAAACTGATAATAATTACGGCAACAATAAAATATATAATGCAAGTCAGAATTTAGTTTTTCATACACTAAATATAGGATTAATGCCTAAATATGCTGTTAATCTTACATCTTTACTAAAAAATATTAATCCAAACTATAATGGTAGAATGGAGCTTAATATAGGTATAGGTTTTGGAATGAAAATAGCATTGGCTGGTGAATATTATAATACAATGAATAATAATGCTGATGAAAATTATAAAAGCCATTTGGTAGAAAAATATTCATTCAAAGATATAAAAAGAAAATTTGATTATCCGTTTATACCATATATAAAACTTCACATTGATGATTATTTTTATTTTAATGAAAAGGTAGCATTTTTATTTGGTGTAAGTTTAATATATAACTTTGATATATTCTATGATATTGCTAATATGTCTTATGAAGATTATCAAAAAATATATGAAGGATATCCAAGTATTGGAGGCGGTGCTATTGGTTACTATGAAAATTATGATATTAAGAAATACGGTTTTTCTAGTTTTGAAATAGCTTTCAATTTAGGTATGAAATTCGGTAATTAAGATATTAAGCAGATAACACTATAAAAAAGATACTTGTCTTTAAATGGCAGGTATCTTTTTTTGATAAAGACTATAATTTTAAAAAAGATTGGGCGGGTGTGCTTTTTCTAATTAAGTAATAAAATAATTAAAAATTCTATTTCTGAATAAAATAAAAAATTTTAAAGGGCGGGGTATGTAAATAAATTTTTATCTTTATTCACCCCACCCTTTATATTTAATACTTAAATTTGAATTTTTAATTTTATTGATCTTTATTGCTTTAATATAAATTATAACACCCACCCTAGTATTATTTAAATTTGCTGTGCTGATTAACGCACGATTAATCTTTTGTAGAAAATAAATATTATAAATAAAACAATTTTTATCATACAAAAAATCAGCTTACCGTGCGTATTAAAATTTTTTGATATATATATTGTGTTATGATAACTATTAATTGAAATTTTATTATTTTGATGTAATATTAAAAAATTCATAGTTTATTTTTTATAAAAGAGGAATATATGCAAAACAATATAGATAAGGTTCTAATATTAGATTTCGGCTCACAGTTTACACAGCTTATTACAAGAAGAATAAGAGAATTGAATGTATATTCTGAAATACATCCTTTTCATGTTTCAATAGATTTTATAAAGAATTTCAATCCTAAGGCAATAATACTTTCGGGAGGACCTTCAAGCGTATATGAAGAAGATGCCCCAAAAGTAGATAAACAATTATTTGAACTTGGCGTGCCTATACTCGGAATATGCTATGGTATGCAGATAATAGTTTATTCTATGGGAGGAAAAGTTGAAGGTGCCGAAAAACGTGAATATGGAAAAGCTGAAATTGAAATAACTAATCATGAAAGCATATTTAAATCATTTAATAAAAAAAATATTGTTTGGATGAGCCATGGAGACAGTATTAAATCTATACCTGAAGGTTTTGAACTTATAGCAAAAACTCCAAATACTGAACTTGCTGCTATAGAAAATAAACAAAAAAATATCTATGCTATACAGTTTCATCCTGAAGTAGTTCATACTGAAAATGGTATAAAAATCATAGAAAATTTCTTATTTAATATTTGTAAATGTGAAAGAAATTGGAATATGGGCTCTTTTATAGAATATGAAATAAAAAGAATAAAAGAAACTGTGGGCGATAAAAATGTAATATTAGGGCTTTCAGGAGGAGTTGATTCTTCTGTAGCTGCTGTATTAATAGAAAAAGCTATAGGAAAGCAATTAAAATGTATATTCGTTAATAACGGACTTTTAAGAAAAGATGAAGATAAAAAGGTTGTTGAAGTATTTAGAGATAATTTCAATATTGATTTGATTTATGTTGATGCTTCAAAAAGATTTTTAGATAAATTAGCAGGTGTTACAGACCCTGAACAAAAAAGAAAGATAATAGGTCATGAATTTGTAAGTGTATTTAATGATGAAGCTAAAAAAATAGAGAATGTAGGATTCTTGGCACAAGGCACACTTTATCCTGATGTTATAGAGAGTGTATCATTAAGAGGAAGTTCTGTTGTTATAAAAAGCCACCACAATGTAGGCGGACTTCCTAAGGACATGAAATTTGAACTTTTAGAGCCATTTAGAGAATTATTTAAAGATGAAGTTAGAGAGATAGGTTTAGAATTAAAATTGCCTGAAGATATAGTATACAGACAGCCTTTCCCTGGTCCTGGGTTGGCAGTTAGAATACTTGGAGACATCACAGAAGAGAGAGTAAAAATATTACAAGAAGCTGATGATATAGTTGTAAGTGAGATAAAAAAAGCAGGACTTTATAGAAAATTATGGCAGTCTTTTGCAATACTTCTTCCCGTAAAAAGTGTCGGCGTTATGGGAGACGGAAGAACTTATGAACAAGTTTGTGCTATAAGAGCTGTTGAAAGTGTCGATGCTATGACAGCTGACTGGGCTAAAATCGATTATAATGTATTAGGTACAATATCAAACAGAATAATAAATGAAGTAAAAGGTATTAACCGCGTTGTTTATGATATATCTTCAAAACCGCCTGCTACTATAGAATGGGAATAATTTTTATAATTGCGGGAAATACATGAACACGAAAGTTAAATCAGTCAAAAATAAAACTATTGATTTTGATATAAATACAGAAGAAGGTAAATTATATTTAGATAATTGTATTATAGATAATGAAAATATAACAGAATATAAAAAAGAAAATATTACAAATAAAACCATAAACGGTAATACTTTTGATGTATTAAAAAAGATAGAAAAAAATATAGCTGATTTAATGATAATTGATCCGCCGTATAATATTTATAAAGATTATCATGGATTTAAATTCAGAGATAAAGATAATTTAACTTATGAAAAATATACTCATTTATGGGTAGAAAGCATTATTCCAATATTAAAAGAAAATGCTTCAATATATGTATGCTGTGATTGGAAATCAAGTCTTGTTATAGGTAATGTATTGGAAAAATATTTTAATATACAAAACAGAATCACTTGGCAAAGAGAGAAAGGACGCGGAGCAAAAAATAATTGGAAAAATGGAATGGAGGATATTTGGTTTGCTACTTTATCAAATAATTATACTTTTAATCTTGATAAAGTAAAAATAAGAAGAAAAGTGATAGCTCCTTATAAAACGGATGACGGACAGCCTAGAGATTGGCTTGAAACAAAGTATGGTAATTTTAGAGATACATGCCCTTCTAATTTCTGGGATGATATATCCATTCCGTATTGGTCTATGGCAGAAAATACAGCACATCCTACTCAAAAGCCGGAAAAACTAATGGCAAAATTAATATTGGCAAGTTCAAATGAAAACGATTTTATATTTGATCCTTTTTTAGGAAGCGGAACAACATCTGTAGTTGCCAAAAAACTAGGACGTAATTACTGCGGTATAGAACAAAATCCTACATATTGTGCTTGGACAGAAAAGAGAATAGAATTAGCCGAAACCAATAAATACATACAAGGTTATAGCGATAATATATTCTGGGAAAGAAATACAATATCTATACAAAACAAAATAAAAAATGGGATTATCTCCCACGAATAACCCCATTAATTTTAATAAATGAACAAATAACTACTTTTTTGTTAAAGTATAAAATTTAAAAACCGATAATCAATATACGATAAGGAAAAGAATACACTTTATCCCTGTACATTTAAAGCACCGCCTGTAATTTTAGGCTCTACTTCTATAGTTGCTGTATTATCAGAAAAATTACTTCTGACAGTAACATTTACCCCGCCTATTGACGTAACATAAGTATTGGTTGTGTCAGTCGTCGTAATAGCTGTAACCATATTTGTAAACTCCTTTTTAAATATAGCTTTGTTCTTAACATAATTATACATTATAATAAAAAATTCACAAATAGAAAATTATATTTTTTTGATTAATTTTTACAAAACAATTTTTACATTATCTTTATACTGCTGTAAAGACACATTAATTGTAACAGTCCAGCCATCAATATATACCATACCAGTTTCTATCATATCTTTAAATTTCTGCTTGTTCTCATCATTTTTTATAAGAATTTCAGAATTGGTAATATAATACCTTTTTATATTATCCTCTTCTATCATATAAGCACAATTTTCTATAATAGGCGTAAGTTTAGAAACAGGAGAGTTTAAACCGATATTAATAATCATATTGTATATTCTGCTTAAATCAGTTACCCCATTTAATAAAAGTATAATCTGCTTGTTTTCATCTTCTTTTTCAATATTGACATCATGCAAATCAAAAACTTTATAGCCTATATCAATTTTTTTATCATCAAACATATCATTACTTTCTTTTAAAGTTTTAAGTATTTTATCACCCGCCCTATTAACACGTTCAACAGTAATTGAAGAAATAACAGGTTCAAAGTTATTATCAATACAAAAATCATAAGCAGCCGATTTTTCTTTTTTAATTTCCTCATCAATCTGACAAAGAATAAATTTTCTGTTTCCTCCGTCTTCAGCATTAAGCTCCATCACCGCATGTGCCGTAGTGCCAGACCCAGCAAAAAAATCAAGAACTATATCATTTTTATTTATGTTTGATAAATGAATAAAGTCTTTAATTAAATATTTAGATTTACTATAATTAAATACTTTTTTATTATCAAATAAATCTTTTATATTTTTATTACTATTGGCAGTAGAATATTGAGATGAATAAAATGTTGTTTTACCTCTTTTAGTAGGCATATCTCCTAATGCTGGTCTTTGCTTTTTATAAAGAGAATAACTATCTCCAACCTTTTTTATTATTACCTCATCTTTTTCATTTATAAATTTTTCTTTACTCCAAGTCCATCTTTTATATACTCCATCACTTATAGGTAATAATTCATAAGAATGATTAATATCCTTTTCTAAACTAAATGTCAATTTTTCTTCATCTATATAAATTGGAAAAAATAAATACTTTCTATCATCTTTGTTAGATTCTTCTCCTGTTGCTTTAATTCCTCCTCCTTCTTTCCAATAACCTAAATCATCTTTTTGCCATTTTTCATTTTCGTATTCATCTATATTTAAAACTCCAATTTTAAATTTGCTTTTATGTTTAGCATAAATTAAACAATATTCTTCTGTTTCCATCATTCCACTAGAATTATCATTACCATTAAGTTTATCAACTACACTTAATTGATATACAAAATTATCTTCACCGAAAATCTCGTCGCATAAAAGTTTTAAATTAGCTTGTTCGTTATCATCTATACTTATGAAAATCGCTCCGTCATCTGTTAATAAATCTCTTGCTAATTTTAATCTAGGGTACATGAATGTAAGCCAGCCGTTATGGGATTTTTTACTTTTTTTGAATATAAACTCCATTCTGTCATATTCTTCTTTGCCTATATCCTGAAGTCCTAAAACCTCAAGCTCTTGTTCGTCAAATTTATCTGGGTATAAAAAATTATCAGTATTAGTATTGTATGGAGGATCTATATATATGCATTTTATTTTACCGCTATAGTATTTTTTTAATATTTTTAAAGAGTCTAAATTATCGCCTTTTATTATGATGTTTTCTGTTTCATCAAAATTCTTGCTTAATTTTTCATTGATACTCAATTCTTTTTTTGTTTTTTGTCTGTATTTAGCTTTCGCCAAATTTCTGCCTATGAAGTTTAAACCGTATCCGTTTTCTTTATAGCCTATTGCTGACTTACTATTTAAAACTCTTTTTAATTCTTCAATATTTATTTCACCGTCTTTATAGATAGAAGGATAATTATTTTTTAAAAACTCTAAAAGATGATTTTGTTCTTCGTCTATTATTTCTCTGCCCTCTATTACATCAAATCCTTGCTTTTCAAATTCTTCCTTTTTAGTCATTTTTTATTACCTCCTCTATCATATCATAAAGCTGTGATTTATTTATTCTTTTCTTATAGTACACTTTTACATCACTTGAATTATTTTTATTTAGTTTCTCAAAAAATCTATAAGCAAAATCTATTTTTGATTTTTCATCTGCTGGTATTTCTTCTTCTGTATTATAGCCTTTACTCTCAACTATTAAAAATATTTTTTTGCTGTCTTCTCTTTCTACTGCATAACAGAAATCAGGACTATAATTGCCTAAAGGTGTAGGTATTGAAAGTTTTGGCATTTTAGCAAATATTTTTATATTCTTTATTTTTGGATCATCAAGTATTATACTTCTTTCAAATATGCTGTCATATTCTATAACATCTTCAAATATCCATTCTTCCTTTAAACTGAAATTATCTGCTTTTTCCTGATTCTTTCCAAGACTTCCTGCTTCTAATTCATTTTTAAAATTTCCTTTTTTATCATACATTATATTAGGCTTTATTTTGCCGTCTATAAAATTATATTCAATAAGTGTTTTCATATCTCCTATTAAAGCATTTTTTATTATAGATAATATTTCAGCCTTAGCATAATTGATATTTTTTTCTATTTTTTCTTTTAATTCTTTATTTATGCCGTTTAATATTTTCACTATAAATGATATTGGCATTTTTGATTTTTCTGCTAATTCTCTGGCTAAAAATATATAATCAATATTTTCTCTGTATTCATGAGAAGATAATATTTCTTTATTTATAGAATTATCTTTTTCTAAATTGTCTATATCCCAAATTAATTTTACTGTTTTAAGAGATTTTATTTCTACATCCAATTTATTGATTTTTTCTATTATAGAATTTAATAATATTTCTTCATTCTTTTCATTTAACTCATTTATATAATAATATGCTTCTTTAGATATAAAATCCCATAACTTTTTAAAATCTTCTATTTTTTCATTTTTTATTTTTAGATTTTTTCTTTCTCTTAATTTATTGCCGTTTGTAATATAATGCTCCATATCCTCATCAAAAATTTTATAAGCATATTCAAGCATCAATTTTTCTTCTTTATCTGTAATTTTATTTTTTAATTCAGAAAGTTTATTAAAATAGTCATCTGCTTTTTTATAAATATCAAGTCCTTTATCATCAACCTTTTCTAAGTCTATTATTAAATTATAATTTAATAAAAACTTTTCAAACTTCCGTATATTAGTTTCTATATTGTTAGCCTGTAACCTGCTGTTTAAATCTGTTCTTGTAAACTCATCATACAAAACTGATGAATTATCAACTATTTCTTTTTGCAGGCTTTCAATAAAATCTGCCTCATCTCCAGAAACAACCACATCTAAATTATTAATATTCCAAAAACTATTTTTATCTTTGAATGTGTCTATAGTTAATCTTTCACCTTTCTGATTAACGCATATTCTTAAGCCTCTTCCAACCTGCTGTATTTTTGAAGTATGGCTTCCTCTGTTGCTTAACTTACAAATAGTAAATACATTAGGATTATCCCAACCTTCCTGCAATGCCCAAACAGAAAATATAAATCTGGTTTGTGTTTCAAATGATAATAATTTTTCTTTTGATTTTAATATTAAATCTACTCCCTTTCTTATTTTTTCATCATCATTTCCTTTATCACCTGAAAAATATCCTTCATGAACTTTTAATTGTCTGTCTTGATAGTCATTTTCTAAATATTTTAAATACTCTTTATATTCTTCTTTATCTTTTAATTCATTTATAGTTTTTTCTCTAATTATTTTATATTCTTCTTCAAATATTTTTTTCACATCTATATATTTTTCTGCATCTTCTAAATCTCTTCTATATTCTGCAATATACCTTATAAAAAATAATGATAAAGCCTTAATCCCCTTAAGAAATAATTTTTTTTCTTTTTCAAAATGAAGTTCTATACTTTCTTTTATCATAAATCGTATATTATCTTCTTCTAATAGATATTCAGCAAAATATTGTTCTCCATCAGATAATATTATATTAGACTCTTTACTATCTTTTTTTTCATAATTTATTTTTATTATTTCTTCACCGTTAAATTTATCTCCGACTTTTAAATCTTTATAAATAATTTCACTATTAATATTACTTTTAATTTTTACTATATCTTTTTCTATAGATAAAATTATATCTTTATTGTTGGAAGTTTCATTATAATATACTGTAATTTTTTTTACCAAGTTTTTTTTGAATGATGATACTCCATCAAGTTTGTATGCTATATTTGAAAGCTCTATTATATGATCTTTTTTATTTTTACTTTTTGGGAAAGTAGCACCGAATCTCAGAAAATAATTATTAAATCCATTAAAATATTTAGAAAACGCTTCTCCTGCGAATTTATGAGGCTCATCAATAATGATAATAGGGTTAAGTTCTTTTAAAGCATCAAGATAAGTTCCAATTCTTTTATTAGAAAAAAATCCTTCTGTTTCTATTGTTCTATTTAATTTGTTTTCTTTATTAGTAAATGAATGAGGTGTCAATACCAATACAGAGAAATTATCATCATCTAAAAACCTATTTATAACGGATATAGAACCATCGTATATATTAACATCTATTTCTCTTTCTCTGAAATTTGAATATATAGATTTAAAATAGTCTTTTGTTATCTCAAAATTTTTTTTAGTACCTTCTCTTATAGGTAAAGATGGTACTAATATAATAAATTTATTATATCCAAAATTATGATTAAGCTCAAACATAGTTTTAATGTATGTAAATGTTTTTCCTGTACCTGTTTCCATCAATATATCTATGTTTTTACTATTAGATATTTTTTCTTGCTTAATACATTGATTCAATGCATACTCAAATCCAAATCCTTCTTTCAAATCATTGAATATTGATATTATATTTTGTATGCATTCTTCTTGATATTTTTGTTCTGTAAATTGTAACTGCATTATTTACTTCTCTAAATTATTGTATACTATTGCATTAACAATATATCGGAAGTTTACATAATACCTTAAGAGTTTTTACTTCTTCTTAGGCAAATGCTTTATAATCTGACCTTCAAGCTGTATTGATTTCTGTTTCGCATCGTATCCCAAAATCTTGCCGTAAACTTCTATATAGTTTTTAGCTTCTAATGTTACAGTTACATTCACTATTAAATCAGCAACGCCTGCAATGTCTTTCTCATTTACATCATAGATTAATATTCTAGCTTTCTTTTTTGGTATGCCGTCTACATTAGTTTGAGTTACTCTGTTTACATCAGCTTTCCACTTTACATATCCGCCATTGTATAAGTCATAATTTTCAACAACTGTTAAATAGTCTGGGCTCTCTTTAAAAATGTTATAGTCTGGTGCTATTACAAATTCTTTAAGAACTCTGAATCTCTCTTTTAAATATTCGTTTATATCGCTTTTTAATGCTCCGTTTATTATCATAACTGCTTCATTTACTGAGGCACTTCTCATATTCTTTTTTGCTTTGTCGAACATCTCAGCTACTTCACGAGGCGAGTATGTAGGACTTTGAGCACTCTCCGGTATTTTACCGTCTTCAAGCCCTTCAAATAAATATACATTCTCTAGTTTTTCTCTTAATTCCTTCTGATCTTTATCAAGAAGAACATATCTTATTTTAGGATAAACTCTGTCTATTACTAAATATGAACCAAGAGTAAGTATAAACGCTATAGGTATAAGAAGTAAAAACTTAGATACAGATATCTTTTTCTTTCCAAGCAAATAAGCTCTAGGATTAATCTCATCCCCTCTAGCATTATTAGTTAAAAATCTTATTCTTTCAAGATTATCTTTAGCTACTTTATTCTCAGGCTCTAAATCTAATATTCTAAAATATTCTCTTAAAGCATTTTCTCTATGCCCATTATGCAAACTAATATATGCTTTAGCAAGCATAGCACTAATACAGAAACTATCTTCTCTAAGTGCTTTTCTTGAAACTTCTTCAGCACCATAAAAATCTTTTAAAAAAATGTCAGCAAATGCCAACATAGCATAAGCATCAGCATCATGGGTGATTCTTGATTTATTATTGAGAATAAATTCTTTTGCTTTTTTATACTTCTTCTTTTTTATTAAAGTATAAGCAGTATAAGCTATCTTGCTTTTCATATATAAATGATAATCCCGTATTTAAAATGTTAACATAATTATCGGTATTATGATAACTTGCATTAACACTTTTTTAATTTACAAAATAATAAAGGACAGCAAATATGCTGCCCTATTTTATAGAAAAAAATAATATTATTTTACTTTTTAGCAGGTTTTTTCTTGCTTAATCCAATAGCATCCGCTAATTCTTCATTAATAACAACTACAACATCATTGTGAAGTTTTAAAAAAGTAACTGGACACTTAGTTGTAACTTTGTCATGATTTAAAAGCTCTTTCATTGCTGCAGCTTTACCTTTTCCAATTGCTGCAATAACTATTTTCTTAGCCTTCAATATTCCGCCCATACCCATACTGAATGCTTCTTTAGGTACATCTTTTTCTGAATTAAAAAATCTTGCATTAGCTTTAATTGTTTTTTCATCAAGCTTCACGCATAAAGCATCAGCATGTAAAGCCTCATCAGGTTCATTAAATGCAATATGACCATTAGGACCAACACCTAAAAGCTGCAAATCTCTAGGAAGTTTTGCTATTTTATCATTAAACTCTTTTAATATTTTCTCTTTATCCCCTACTCCTTTAGGAACAAAAGTATTTTTCTTATCAATATTTACATGATCAAATAAATTTTTATTCATAAAATATCTGTAGCTTTGTTCATTTTTAGCATCTAATCCCTTATATTCATCCAAATTAACAGACTTAACATTTTTAAAATCTATTTCTTTTTTCTGATATGCCTTTATTAAATGAGGATATACCGCTTCTGCTGTACCGCCTGTAGCAAGGCCTAAAACAGCATCCTTTTTTACTTTTAATAAATTAATAATCTCTGCTGCAGTTTTTTTACCAACTCCATTGGCATCTTTTGCTATAACAACCTTTAACCCCATAATCATACTCTCCTTTATTATTTTTTATTATTTAAAATTATAACATGTATATAATTTATTATCAAATGATATAAAATTATATTGATTTTGATAAAAAAAAATATAAAATATTTTTCTATAAAATATAGTAAGGATTTAGAAATGAGCAAAATAAAAATTAAAGCTGCTATATTCGATTTTGACGGCACTTTGGTAGATAGTGAAAGTTTATATACAAAATCTTTAATATATACGGCTAATAAAATGAAGGGACTTGAAGATGTAGATTTTAAATCTATGGCAGGGTATCAAACTAATGACATAAAGAAAATTTTAATAGAAAAAAATTATTATATACCTGAAAATTTTTTTGAAGAAGCTGAAAAATACTTCCGTCAAATAATAGAAACAGATTTAGAAACTTTTGATAATGTTATTGAAACTTTAGAAAAGATGAAAAATCTTGATATAGTGATAGCTTCAAATAGTGAAATAAATTATGTTAAAAGAATGTCTGAAAAAAAAGGGATATCAAAATATATAAAAGATTATTCATGCCATAATGAACAATTAAAAGCTAAACCGGAACCTGATTTATTTTTGTATGCATTTGAACTTTTAAAAAAATATAATAATAACATAACAAAAGAAGAGACATTAATATTTGAAGATAGTTTAGCAGGAGTAGAAGGTGCTAAAAAAACTGGTATAAAAATTGCTGCTATAACAAATAGCTATGATAAAGAAACATTAAAAGAAAAAGGGGCGGATATAGTAATTAATAATATAGGAGAGATATTTGATTATATAGAATTATGTTAAAAGAAATGTTAAAAGAAAAAATACAAATTATAGAAGATGCTGAAAATTGGGAAGAGGCAATAAAAATATCAGCAAAACCGCTTTTAGATAATAATAATATAGAATACAGATATGTTGATTCTATTATAAATAATGTATATAAATACGGAGCATATATAGTTTTAGTTGATGGAGCAGCAATGGCTCATTCAAGACCTGAAGATGGTGTTATAAAAATGGGAATGAGCTTTTTAAAAATAAAAAATGGTATAGATTTCTATCAAACTGAAAATAAAGTATATCTATTTTTCACATTAGCAGCTGAAGATTCAAGCAGTCATCAAGACGCTATGTCTGAATTGGCAGATATTTTAGGAAATGATAATTTAGTAAAAAAAATTATACAAGAAGATTTAACAGAAGAGGAAATATTAAATTTATTTAATTAATTTTTATTATTAAAAAAGAGAGACTATAAAAAATAATATGCCCCTCTTTTAATTATTCAAACCTAATTATATAAATTACATATCAGCTATATATTTATACATAGGGAACTTTTTACATAAAGCATCGACTTTCTTAGCAACAGAAGCAATAAGTTTTTCATTATCACTATTACTTAAAACTTCATCTATATACTGAGTAAGCTCCATAACATCTTTTTCTTTTAATCCTCTTGTAGTAACAGCAGGAGTACCAAGTCTTATACCGCTTGTAACCATTGGAGATTCAGTATCATAAGGTATTCCGTTTTTATTTGTAGTTATATGAGCAGCATCCAATACAGTTTCTGCAACTTGTCCAGTTATACCTTTAGATTTTTTTACATCAAGCAATATTAAATGAGTATCTGTACCGCCAGAAATCAATTCATAACCTTTAGATAAAAACATATTAGCCATAGCATCAGCATTTTTCAAAACCTGCTCTTGATATTTAACAAATTTAGGATCAAGTGCTTCTTTGAAACATACAGCTTTAGCAGCTATAACATGCATTAAAGGTCCGCCTTGTATTCCCGGGAATATTGTTTTATCAACTTTTTTTGCTAATTCTTCTTTGGTAGAAATAATATATCCTCCGCGAGGTCCTCTTAAAGTTTTATGAGTAGTTCCTGTAACAAAATCGGCATATTCAACAGGGTTAGGATGAAGTCCGGCAGCAACAAGTCCTGCAATATGCGCCATATCAACAAGTAAATATGCTCCCACCTCATCAGCAATCTCTCTAAACTTTTTAAAATCTATCTGTCTAGGATAAGCACTTCCTCCAGTTACTATCATCTTAGGTCTGTGCTTCAATGCTAAATCTCTAACCTCATTATAATCTATCTGCATTGTATCTCTGTTTACATTATAATGCTCAAAATTGTATATTTTACCGGAAAAATTAACATTCTTACCATGAGTTAAATGTCCGCCTGCATCTAATGATAAACCTAAGCAAGTATCTCCCGGCTGCAATACAGACATATAAACACCCATATTAGCTTGAGAACCAGAATGAGGCTGCACATTTATAAATGGTGCTTTAAACAATTTTTTTGCTCTTTCTCTAGCTAAATTTTCAACAACATCAACAACATTGCATCCGCCGTAATATCTTTTTGATGGATAACCCTCTGCATATTTGTTTGTAAATATTGAACCCTGTGCCTCCATAACAGCACGTGAAACTATATTCTCACTAGCTATAAGTTCAAAACCGCTGACTTCTCTTTTATACTCAGCTTTCATAGCAGCAAATATTTCTTTATCAGCAGTTTTAAGCGGAGCTTCTGATACATAATATTTAGGAGCAGCTACTTTTTTTTCTGCTACTTTAACTGCCTTTTTTGAATTAGTATTTTTTTTAGAAATAGTTTTTTTGGCAACAGCAGTTTTTTTAGCAGACTTTGATGAACTTTTATCTGCTGTTTTTTTCTTAGATACAGCCATATTTCCTCCAATGAATTTTATATGTAGTAATGATATATTAATATAAGTTTTTTTTCAATTATTGAACATATTAATAAGTACTTTTTTGATAAAAAAGTATGGAGTTTATTATTTTTACTTTAAAAAATCATATTGATTTTTTAAATTTAAATGTTAGTATAGACAAATTAATTGTTATAGTATTCTAACTTTATATTAAACAATTTTTAGGAGATTTATCAAACATGATTAAAAAAATATTACTAATTGCATTATCAGCATTATCATTTAATTTATTTGCTTATGCTGAAGGATTTGAAGTATCTTTAAATGTACCATTAGGTATAGCAATAGGAACACCTAATGAATCATTAAAAGATTTGGGTTATAAAAGCGGAAAAGGTTTTGATACAGGTGTAGAAATACAAATAGGATATTATCATAAAATTTATAACAGAATAGGAGCTGGGTTATTCTTTGATTTAGGATACACTTACGATAGTTTCGCATCAAAAAAATATTTAGCAGATGGGACAGTCATTGACACTTCTATGTATATGCATAACTTTGAAATAGGACTGATGCCTAAAATTACAATTTGGGGAGTTTCATTAGGCATTGGAGGCGGTATAAAAATTCCTATGGCTGGAAAAAAAAATTTAGAATATGGATATAGTGCATCTATAATGCATTATTTTAAAATGACTTTAGATTATTCATTTTTTGTAACAGATAATTTAGCTATTGTATTGGGAGTTTATATTGCCCATGATTACGGACTTCCTTTAAGATCTTTAACTGACACACCAAGAATTGGAGGCTCAGGAGGAGGATTAATATTAGGATTCAAATTTGGATCAAAATTAGCAGACTAAATAAAAAATAATCATTAAGTATTGATTTTTTTTATTTAAATGTTAGAATATACTAACAATTTAGATGTACATATAAACTTTATATAAAACTAATAATTAAAAGAATATATTTATAAAGTGAAAATAAAAAATAATTAAGGAGGTATTCAGAATAACTAAACATCAAAAAATATAACAGTTTGATAATAAAAATGAATAATTAAAAATAGTAGTGTTTAGGTAATATACAAAGTTGTTAAAAAATTATAAACAAAAATATTTAAGGATAAAAAGATGAAACGTTTATATTATGTTTTAACAGCTTTAATAATAAGTGCTTATAGTATGTTCGGATATACAATATTAGAAGATTTTAATGATTTTTTGGTTGATGAAAATCAGCTTACTATAAGACTTGATAGGTTTGGAGTTTTAGCGGGAACTGAAAATTTTAGATTTATGATAGGTGTGGAAGGAGAATCTGCAGGTGTATTAGTTGATAATTTAACATCAGGTATTAAGGGAGGAATAAGTGTATTTTATCCTGCCCCTACTGCTGGTATAGCTTATAAAACAGAAAGTTTTGGTGTAGGATTAGGATATCAATTTAAATATGTAACTTCAACTTGGCAGGCACATACTCCAATAATAACAGCAACTGCTTTGAATGACAATTTAAGAATAAATATACCTGTTACAATAGGTATAGGTGGAAAAAATACTGTTAATGAAGGCGATATAGCAGTTTCCACAGATATAAGAATAGAATATTATACAGGAAATGATATATTCAGCAGAATAAGAGTTAATTTGCTGTACGGCATGTATTCAATGAAGGCAAATGAAAGCAGAGTTCTTAGTGTTCCAGTAATGAATACAACTTTCGGATTTCCTAATGACACTCAGGCTCATTCTATAGGAATAGATGCAAGAGGTTATTTTATAGCAGCAACAGATCCTATATTAATAGAGCCGCAAATAAGAATTGTGTATAAAGCCTCTATAAAAGATTTTGAAGGACCTTCATACTCAATTATGGGAAAAACTGGTTCTAGTGGATTTGGATATTATCAAGTAGATGCCGCTTCTCCTATAGGAGGACTTGGATCATTTGACAGCACATCTATGAATGTACCTCTTGATGGCGGAACCGCTACTGTAACTATAGGAGATGTTGACTATTATATAACTAAGCCTCAATATATGAGTTTATCTGTTCCTGTAGGTTTTACTGCTGAAAACGATATAATGACTCTTTATTTAGAACCTGCTTTATCTTTCTCTATGCTTACAGGAGGAATTAATGCTGGTATAGCTAGCTCTAAACCTGTAAGAATACCGCCTGTATTTTATTCGCTTGGATATTTAGTTTATGGAGAGTTATATATTACACCTATGCCTAATTTAGAATGGTATTTTGAGGCTCAGATTGGAGGTGCTACTACTGTTGATGGTATTGGAAATAGTGCAGATAATGGACTTGTATTCAATGGAAACACAGGTATTACTTGGAGATTTTAATTTGCTAAATTATTGATCTTGGGAATAGATTTATTGGGTATCTTAAAATTAGATGCCCAATATAAAATAAATAAGGTTATAAAGATGATTATACAAAAATATTATTGTCATAATGATAATTATAAAATAGTAAAAAAAAGAAAATATGAAAAAGATATGATGCTTTTTATGATTAAATTATATTGTATGCATAATCATAAAGATTATCAAAAAACTTATAATAAAACATTTGGAAGCAAAAACATCTGTAAAGGATGTGAAGAGTTATACAATTATGCTTGCGAAAGAACAGACAGATGCAGATTTATAAAAGAAAAAACATTCTGCAGCGCATGCAAATCCCATTGTTATAAAAAAGACATGAAAGAAAAAGTGAAAAAAATAATGTCATATTCTGGAAAAAGAATGATTCTTCATCATCCTATAGCAGCTTTTAAACATGTATTTATTATGATAAAGCATAATATGAACAAAAATAAAAAATTAGATTTTAAAGGTGTTATATGAAAATATTATTTATATGTTTAGGTTTTCTTTTTGTAGGTATTGGTGCTGTCGGAATAGTTGTGCCAATTTTACCAACTACCCCATTTCTTTTACTTGCCTCTTTCTTTTTTGCCAAAGGTTCTAAAAGATTTCATGATTGGTTTATGTCTACAAAATTATATAAAAAACATTTGGAAAGTTTTGTAAAATCAAGATCTATGACTTTAAAATCTAAACTTACAATACTGCTTCCTGTTAGCGCTATGCTTATAATTACATTTATTTTTGTTAATAATCTGCATGCTAGGATAGTTCTTGTAATACTGTTCATTGGAAAATATTTATACTTCTTTACACAGATAAAAACAATAAAAAACGAAGAATTACAAGTAAATCCTGATAAATTAGAAATTTGAAAAATTAAAGAAGATTTTTAATAAAAAATCAAATACTGTTCCCTTACCATATTTAGGAGATAATAATGAAAGTATTAAAATATATTTTTATAATAAATACTATATTTTTAATGTTATTTTGCAATGCTTATTCACAAGATGAAAATGAAAAAAATATTGAAGAGAAAAAAGGTTTTCAATCTGTACTAGATAATAGATTTTTTTCTATAGGATTATTCAGCAGTGCAGATTCTATAAAAACAACAGTTAATATAGAATTAGGATTTAAATTAATTAGATATAATAACTTTCAAATAAAAAGCTATACTGCAATAACTGGTTCTAAAATTTATGATGACAGTCCTCAAATGTATGAGTTGGGAATCATGCAAAAATTAACATTTGGCAATAATGATGAATATACAGGAACTATCAGTGTATCACGATATGGTTTTGCTTTTGCAAGTTTCGGATTTTTATCATTTGATGCTGACAAAAGCGGTAAATTTTTATTCTCTGCTCCATATTATTGGGAAATAGGCGGAGGTGCAGGTTTTAATATCAATATAAGTAAACATGTTGCTATAGTGCTAGAATTCGGAGGAGGAATGCATTTCGTACATAATGGTTCTGAACTTGGATATCCTGCAAAAATTAATAAAGCTGGTTTTGGAAGAATGAGTATAGGAGGAAGATATTATTTTTAAATAGCTTTTTTGTAACTTCTCCCAATATAATCTTTACCTAATTATAAAATATAGTTAGGTAAAGATTATAACTAAAAATATTAAATATATATATATTGACAATTATATTAAACATATTAAAATGAACATTGTTCAATTTAAAAAATATATTAGGAGTAAAATATGAAATATCTAATAATTATATCATTAACATTATACGGGATATTATATCCGTACAGTTCGCAAAACATAAATAATTTTTATAACAGCTATTATTCATCAAGTTATAATATTAAAACTATAGAAAATAATAGTTCTCAAACATATAAAAATATACTTTCTTTAGTGAAAGCTAAAAATATGACTGACGAAAAAGAAAAATATAATTATTTAAAAAATACCATAAATCAAAATAAGGATTATATAAAATCTGATGATGCTGATTATTTAATAAGTGTATCTGAGTTAATGAATTATATAGTTTATTACTGCGGAGTACCTGAAAAAATTTCTTTCGGTACAAAAAGTAAAGAAATATATAAAAAAATTTTAGAAAAGGATAATAAGAATTTCTTTGCACTTCTTGGAACAGCAGCAGGTTATATGCATGCACCAGCAATAGCAGGAGGAAGCGATAAAAAGGCTTTTGAATATTTTAATTCTGCTATGGAAAATGCTAAAGAAAAATATCAGAAATATCTATCTTATGTTTGGATGTCTCAATATTATTTTAAAATAAAAGATGAAAAAAATTATCAAAAATATATAGATATGAGTAAAAGTATATATCCGAATGGAGAATTATTAAAAGAAGCATTGAATAGAAATGATAGTAAGAAAAAACCTTTATAAATATCATTTTTTATCTTGACAAATAAATTATTTTATCTATACTGAACAATGTTCAGTATAGATAAAATAATCAAAGATTTTATTTAATTATGAACATTGTTCAATCTGAGGTTTTATTATGAGAATATTATTTATATGTTTAGGATTTATATGTATGGGCATAGGACTTATAGGAGTAGCAATTCCAATAGTTCCAACTACTCCATTTCTTTTGCTTGCAGCTTTTTTCTTTGCGAAAGGTTCTAAAAAGTTCCATGACTGGTTTATGTCTACAAAATTATACAAAAAACATTTGGAAAGTTTTGTTACATCAAAATCAATGACTTTAAAATCTAAGCTAACTATACTTATACCCGTTACAATAATGCTTGTAATAGCATTTATATTTATTAATAATCTTCATGCAAGAATAGCATTAATAGTTTTGATAATAGCTAAATATTTATATTTCTTTATATACATAAAAACTATAAAAGAAGATAAAATACAAGCTAATATTGAAATGGATGAATAAGGTTAAAATTATGAAAATATATAAATACGTATTAATAATCAATATTATTTCTTTAAGTTTTTTTGATACTGTTTATACTGAAGAGGATAAAAAAAACAAAATAGTATCAGGTCTTGATAATAGATTTTTTTCTATAGGTCTTTACAGCAGTGCTGATACTATAAAAACTAGTGTTAATTTAGAATTCGGATTCAAATTATTTAAATATAATAATTTTGAAATGAAAAGCTATACTACTATAGTAGGCTCTAAAATATATGATGACAACCCTGATTTATATCAATTAGGTCTTATGCAAAAAATAACTTTTGGAGGAGTAGATGAATATAAAGATAAAATCAGTATATCAAGATACGGCTTTGCTTTCGGAAGTTTTGGATTTTTATCATTCAATCCTAGCGGAAGTCATAAATTTTTATTTGCCTATCCTTATTATTGGGAAATCGGAGGAGGTGCTGGGTTTAATATAAATGTAAGCAAACATGCTGCCATAGTATTGGAATTTGGCGGGGGGCTGCATTCTGTTATCGATGGAGATAAATTAGGATATCATAAAAAAATCAATTCAGCTGGTTTTGGAAGAATAAGTATAGGAACTAGATATTATTTTTAATAGAGTATTTTATGAACAATATAATAACATCAAAAGAAGACATATTAAAAGCAAGCAAAGAATTAATAAAAAAGAATGGACTAAACGCTATAAATATGCGTTCAGTTGCTGATGCTTCAAATATCGCTGTTGGCTCTATATATAATTATTTTAAATCAAAAGAGGAATTGACTATAGCAGTTATTGGAAGCGTTTGGCTTGAAATATTTCATCCTTCAAATATTTGCTTGGAATCTGACAGTTTTATAGGAATCATAGATTTAATTTTTAAAAACTTGGAGAAAGGAAATAAAAAATATCCCAATTTTTTTACATCTCATTCTACAATGATTCTGAAAAAAAATAAAAACAAAGGTATTGATAAGATGAACACTATCATAAAGCATATTAAAGAAGGTTTATGCAAAACTCTTATCAATGATAAAAACATCAGAAATGATGCTTTTGATGATAAATTTACACGTGATGAATTCGTAGAAGCTATATTCGCATTTATAATTACTTCTATGGTTAATGGAAACTATGATAGTTCTTGCATAAAAGAAATAATTAAAAGAACTATTTATTAATATATAAAAATAAAAAATAAAGGAAAGTTTATGATCAATAAAAGGCTTATATCTTTGATGGGTAATGCAAAAAAATATATAGCTTGGCATGTTGTAATACAGCTTGTTAATCTATATCTTAATATAGCAGCAGTATTTTTTATGGCGGCTATCATACAAAAAGCCTTTCAGGGTAATGTATTAAAAGAGGATATAATCAAACTATGTATTGAGATATTGGTAATAATAGTTTTAAGATTTAGATTCAATATTTTAATGGCCAAAATGTCTTATCATGCATCTGGAAGAGTTAAGCAGACTTTAAGAGAGAAAATATATTCAAAACTTCTTACACTTGGAAGCAGATACAAAGAAAAATTTTCTACAAGTGAAATTGTACAGATATCTATGGAGGGTGTTGATCAGCTGGAAATATATTTTGGAAGATATTTACCCCAGTTTTTTTACAGTATGATAGCTCCTATAGTACTTTTTTGTGTGCTTTCTACTATAAGTGTTAAGTCAGCTGTTATACTTTTAATATGTGTTCCTCTTATACCTATATCTATTGTTGCTATAGTAAAAATTGCTAAAAGAATACTAAAGAAGTATTGGGGAAGCTACAGCGACTTAGGAGAAATATTTTTAGAAGATGTACAAGGGCTTACAACTTTAAAAATATATAAAGCTGATGAAAAGAAAAATAATGAAATGAATGTAGAAGCTGAAAAGTTTAGAATTGCTACTATGAATCTTTTATTTATGCAGCTTAATTCTACAACTATAATGGATATAATTGCTTACGGCGGTGCTGCTTTAGGAGTAATCATTTCTGTACTTGAGTATATGAAAGGAAATATAAATTTGGCAGGTACATTCACTATAATAATGCTTTCTGCTGAGTTTTTTATTCCTTTAAGACTTTTAGGCTCTTTCTTCCATATAGCTATGAATGGAATATCAGCAAGTGAAAAAATGTTTGAAATACTTGATATGGAAGAAGATGAAAAAAGAGTTAATAATATAAATAAAAACAATGAAGAGATTACTTTTAAAGATGTAAGTTTTGCATACAATGAAGAGAAGACTATATTAAAAAATATTAATATGACTATAAAAGAAAAATCATTTGTTTCTATAGTTGGAGTATCAGGCTCAGGAAAAAGCACTATTGCTGGATTAATATCTTTAAAAAATGAAAATTACAAAGGTTCAATAAAAATCGGAGATATAGAGCTTGATACAATAAATAAAGATGATTTATACAAAAAAATCGTTGTTGTTGATCATAACAGTTATTTGTTTGAAGGTACAGTATACGATAATTTAAAGATGGCTGGAGTTCATATTACAGAAAATCAAATGAATGAAGCATTAAAGAAAGTTGAGCTTTATGACTTTTTACAGTCTGAAGACGGACTTAATACAAAAATAATGGAGAAAGCTGCTAATTTATCAGGCGGTCAAAAACAAAGATTAGCATTAGCACGTGCTATACTCTTTAACGGTGATATATATATATTTGATGAAGCTACTTCAAATGTTGATGTTGAAAGTGAAGAGAGTATTATGGATGTTATAAGAGATATTGCTAAAGAAAAAACTGTTATATTAATATCTCATAGACTTTATAACTGCATATTATCAGATCATATATATTTCTTGAAAGACGGCATCATAATGGAAGAAGGAACACATAATCAATTAATGAATATCAATGGAGAGTATGCTAAAATTTTTAATGAGCAAATTAATTTAGAAAGTATAACAAAGGGAGAGAGTTTGAGCATAGCTATATAATTATTAGTATGCTTATATAAAGGAGTTTATAATGCGTAGAAGCGGTATAAGAATTATGGCAGAACTTATAGGTTTAATTGCACCTCTTATGCATGTTATGATATTAGCAATAACTACAGGAGTATTAGGATTTCTATGTGCTATATCAATAACTATATTGGGAGGATATGCAATATTAACATTTTTAAATTTAAGTTCTCTATTTACAATAAAAACAATATTTATAACTGTTTTAGTACTTGCTGTTTTAAGAGGTGTATTCCATTATATAGAACAGCTAAGTAATCACTTTATAGCTTTTAAATTACTTGCTTTAATCAGAGATAAAGTTTTTAAGGCTTTAAGAAAATTATCCCCTGCCAAACTTGAAGGAAGAGATAAAGGAAATTTGATAGCACTTATTACAAGCGATATTGAGCTTCTTGAAGTGTTTTATGCACATACAATTTCTCCAATAGCTATAGGAGTATTAACTTCTCTAATAATGACAATTTTTATAGGAAGTTTTAATATTATATTAGGAGCTATTGCCTTTTTAGGTTATTTTACTATAGGTTTTATAATACCTTATTTTTCATCAAAGTTCGGCAAAAATGACGGAATGGCTTATAGAAATGATTTCGGAAAATTAAATAGTTACTTTCTTGACAGTTTATGGGGAATAAAAGAAATACTTCAATTCGGATATGGTGAAAAAAGAAGCAAAACTATAGAAAGCAAAACTGATAATTTAATGCACCTTAATGAAAAATTAAAAAAATATGAAGGCATAATATCAGGACTTACTACTTCAGCTGTATCATTATTTACATTAGCTGTACTTGCAGTTAGTGTAATAATATCAAAAGATACAAATACTAGTTTCGTTAATATTATAATACCAACTATAGCAATGGCAAGTTCTTTCGGACCTGTTATAGCACTAAGCAATTTATCAAATAATTTGTTTATGACTTTGGCAAGCGGAGAGAGAGTATTAAATTTACTTGCTGAAAAACCTATTGTTGAAGAAGTTTATAATGGAGAAAAAGATTTAAAATTCAGCGGTGTTGAATGTAATGATGTATATTTTGATTATGAAGGCGAAGAAATATTAAATGATTATAATTTAAATATAGAACCTAATAAAATAATAGGAATAAGCGGTAAAAGCGGAAGCGGAAAATCTACACTTTTAAAATTATTCATGCGTTTTTGGGACATAAAAAAAGGAAGTCTTAAAATATCAAATACCAATATAAAAGATATCAATACAAATACTCTTAGAGATATGGAAAGCTATGTAACACAGGAAACTTCAATTTTTAAAGACACTATAGAAAATAATATAAAAATAGCAAATGCTGATGCTTCAAGAGAAGAAGTTATAGAAGCATGTAAAAAAGCGTCTTTACATGATTTTATTATGACTTTGCCTAACGGATATGATACCAATGTCGGAGAACTTGGAGATACTTTATCCGGAGGAGAAAAACAGCGTATAGGAATAGCTAGAAGTTTTTTACACAAAGCACCTTTCATACTCCTTGATGAACCGACAAGTAATTTAGATAGTTTGAATGAAGCTGTTATATTAAAATCAATAAAAGAAAATACTAAAGACAAAACTGTTGTTTTAGTTTCACATAGACTTTCTACTCTTAATATAGCTGATAAAATCTATAAAATAAAAACTGACAGAGTAAGTTAATATAATAGAAAAAGTAAAAAATAAGCATGCATATAAAATATGCATGCTTATAACTAAAGTTAATTAATTTTCTCTTTTCTTCATTTTGCGTAATACTATTATAACAACACAAAGTAAAACTATAACACCTAAAGCAACAGGTATTACCCATCCTTTATAAGTAGAATCATTAGAAAGTATTTCATTCCATAAATCTTCCATTAATATATTAGTTTCATCAGGTAAAGTTATATAAACTTCGCAATTATCTAATGTTGCTTGGTCTGGATATATTATTTTATTATTTCTAGTCTCTTCACTCATAATAGCAATAGCTCCGTCATTTGGAGAAGCATAATTAATGTATTCTATATTAGCTAAAGCAATTTCAGGCTCGCAAAGAAAATTAATATACATCTCAGCTAATTCAGGGGAACCAGAACTTGAAGATATACATATAGAATCTACAAATAAGTTAGCACCTTTTTTAGGTATAACAAAATTCAAATCAGGGTTGCTGTCTATCATAGATAGAGAATCTCCTGCATAATAAACACCGATAGCAGCCTCTCCTGCTTCCATTTTATCATATATTTCATCCATTACATAAGACTGTACTAAAGGTTTTTGTTCTTTTAAAAGTCTTGCACATTCTCTTAATTCCGTTTCATTAGTAGTATTAAGTGAATATCCTAAATATGCCTGAGCTATACCGAAAGCATCTCTAGGGTTATAATACATAAGTATTTGGCCTTGATATTTTTTATCAAAAAGTATTTTCCAATCTATTTCATCTTCTCTTTCTGAAACTAATTGTCTATTATAAATTATACCTGTTACTCCCCAAGTATAAGCTACAGAGTATTCTCCTGTAGGATCGAAAGGAAGCTTCATAAATCTTGCCGCTATATTTGTATAAGCTGGTATATTATTATAATTTAACTTTCTAACTAAATTTTCTTTTATAAGTCTTTCTATCATATAATCAGAAGGTATAATAATATCATACTGAATACCGCCTACCTTTAATTTTACATATAACTCTTCATTTGAAGCAAAAGTAGAATAATTAACTTTGATGCCTGTAAGTTCTTCAAAAGTTTTGTTTACATCAAGAGAACCTTCTGAACCATCAGATATATACTCTCCCCAGTTGTAAACATTAACAGATAAATTTTGCCCTTTAAATTTGTGATAATAGTTAGTGTCAAATTTGCTGAGATCAACTGTCTGAGCAGTTAAAGATACAGCAATTAACATTAAAACGGCAAAAACTTTTTTTTTCATTTTTATCTTCTCCTTTTAATATCAAATTTATTAATTAAATTATTATTTATGTATCTTTCTTTTAAGCTGAAGCAAATATTTTTCTTTTTTTATCTCTTTTAAATTCATAATGACAAGACTTACAAGTACAACTATAAATATAACAGTAGATATAGCATTAATCTCAGGGCTTACTCTCTTTCTAGTCATAGAATATATTGTAATAGGCAAAGTTTGTGAAGTAATACCTGTAGTAAAATAACTTACAACAAAATCATCTAATGAATAAGTTAATGCCATTAAAAAACCAGCAAGTATTCCAGGAAGTATATCAGGTATAACAACCTTCCAAAAAGCCATAGAGGGAGTACATCCTAAATCTAATGCTGCCTCATATAAACTATTATCCTGCTGTCTTAATTTCGGCAAAACATTAAGAATAACATAAGGAACATTGAAAGTTATATGTGCTAAAATCAAAGTTGTAAATCCGAATTTTAATTTCATTATAACGAATAAAAGCATTAATGATATACCTGTTACAATTTCCGGATTTATTATAGATATATAAGTTACTCCCATAATAGCACTTTTCATTTTTTTATTGAAACTATTAATACCAATAGCTGCCATAGTACCAAGCACTGTAGCAAATATGGAAGAAACAGCAGCTACTATTATGGTATTTAAAAATGAATGAAGTATTAAATCATTAGAAAATAATTCTTTATACCAATGTAAAGTAAAACCTGTAAATACTCCCCTTCCTCTAGCTCTATTAAAAGAAAAGAATATAAGTATAGCTATAGGAGCATACAAAAATAAAAATATAAAAGCAATATAACTTCTTGATAGTATTTTCTTTATCATAACGGCATATCCTTATAAAAACATACCCTTAACATCTTCATCTTCTTCATCTATTTGCTGCATAAGCATAATAGCACATAAAGATATTACAATAAGAACCAAACTTATAGCCGAACCCAAATTAGGATTATAAGACATACCTAAAAACTGCATCTCTATCAAATCGCCTATAAGTATATTAGATCCGCCTCCAAGCATACGTGAAATTACAAAAGTACTGACCGCCGCCACAAATACCATAGTAACACCAGCAGCCATACCAGGCAAACTTAATGGAAATATTACTTTACTAAATACATTAAATGAATTTGCTCCTAAATCTTGAGAAGCCTCTATTAAACTTTGATGTATTTTTGTCATAACTGAATAAAGCGGAAGTATCATAAAAGGCAAATAGTTATATACCATACCAATTAAAACAGCCGCTTGAGTATTTATTAATTTAACCGGAGAAAGCCCCATAAAAAGTAATGCTTTATTTATTAAGCCATTATTTTCTAATATACTCATCCAAGCATAAGTTCTAAGAAGGAAATTCATCCACATAGGAAGCATAACCAACATTATAAGTGCATGCTGAATAGTTTTTTCCTGTCTTGATATATAATATGATAAAGGATAAGCCAATATTAAACATATTATAGTGGAAATAGTAGCAAGTATAACAGAACGCATTATAACAGGAGTAAATGCTGTAACACTTGAAAAATTATCTAAAGTAAAATCACCTCTTTGATTGGTAAAAGCAAAATATATTACCAAAAAAAGCGGAACCAATACAAAAACTAATGTCCAAATTAAATAAGGTACTGCTGGAATTTTTGATTTCATATTATCACCTCTTCTACAGTTTTTTTCATAATATGAATATTTTCTTTGGAAACATCTATTCCTATTTCTGTGCCTGCTTCCCATTTTTCTGTTGAATGTATTATCCATTTATAGCCATGGGCATCAAGTATCATTTCAAAATGAACGCCTTTAAATATAGCTGATTCTACCAAACCAGATATATTAGCATTTTCGGGAGGCACAACTATTATATCTTCCGGACGTATAACTACATCAACTTTTTCTAATTTTTCAAATCCCTTATCAACACAATCAAATACATATCCTGCAAACTCTACAACATAATCATCATGCATAATACCATCTATGATGTTGCTCTCTCCTATGAAGTCTGCTATAAATGCATTCTTTGGTTCATTGTATATATCTTCAGGAGTACCTATTTGAAGTATCTCTCCGTCTTTCATAACTGCAACAGTATCACTCATTGTTAATGCTTCCTCTTGGTCATGAGTAACATACACAAAAGTAATTTCTAATGACTGCTGAATTTTCTTTAATTCTATTTGCATTTCTTTTCTGAGTTTTAAATCCAATGCTCCCAAAGGCTCATCAAGAAGCAAAACTCTAGGTTTATTAATTAATGCCCTTGCAATTGCAACTCTTTGCTGCTGACCGCCTGAAAGTCTTGCAATATTTCTGTTTCCGTAATTTTCTAAGTTAACCATTTTTAGCATTTGATTAACTCTTTCTTTAATTTCTGATTTAGGAACTTTTTTTAAATTAAGACCGAATGCAATATTTTCAAAAACATTAAGATGAGGAAATAATGCATATCTTTGGAAAACAGTATTTACTTCTCTTTTATAAGCTGGAGTATCATTTATAACTTTTCCGTCAAAAAGCACTTCGCCTGAATTTGGCTTTATGAAACCAGCTATTGTTCTAAGTATAGTTGTTTTTCCGCAGCCTGATGGCCCTAAAAGGGTTAAAAATTCTTTATCTTTGATATCAAGATTGAGATTTTCTAGTATAGTATTTTCTTCATACGAAACATTGATGTTTTTTAAAGACACGATAATATTATCGTCCATAAACGACCCCCTATGCGTATATTTACAATAGCCTCCGTAAAATTACGTATATACATATTAACGTATAAAACGCAGTTTACTCGTCGCTTACCCGCATAGGGTTTTTTTCGTTCTAGCTATTTATAGATTAATAAATAAACTATAATAAGCCTTTCTTAGTCAACAGATACACCTGCAAAGAATATCCATTACTCGAGCTATTGCATAATTATTTTTTTAATTGGATTCAATATAATACAAATACAAATAATGTCAATACTATAAATAGATTTTTTATTCATTTTTTTAATGTTTTACATAATCATAATTTTTAACTACAAATAAAAAATGGAGGATTTTTTTAATCCTCCATTCATTGTTTCGTATATAAAAAAAATTATATACTAGTTTATTTTTTTAAAACTTCCTAATGACATGCTAGAATAAGTAAAACCAATGGAGGCAATAGTTATTTTATTGTTAGCATCTATTTGAAAATCCCAGTTAATAGATGATCTTTTCAAAGATATAGTTAAAGTATCCTTAGTATCATTCAAAGACATCTCAGTACCTTTATAAAAATTTTCTTTCACAACAAGCTTTCCAGTAGAAGCATCATTTATGAAGAATGAAACAGGTATTTTTATAATTTTTGTATTTGAAATTGTAACAAATGTATCATCAATAGTTACACTTACAGTTGAACCCGATATATTTTGTCTTTGCCAAGTACCTTTATACTCTGTTGGTATACCTCTATCTGTTCTATCAATATCAATAAATCCTTCTATTATTGTACCATCAGTATTTTTCAAATAAATAGTTCCTACATTATCATCAGTTTTAGGAAACATAATAATTCCGTTATAACTATTATTATATAATATATACTCTTTATAAGTTCCTGTATAATCATCATCGCCATCTGCATTTTTACTGTAAATACTGCTTTTATCAAAAGAGTAAGTTCCTAATCCGCTAATACCTCCATCTTTAATAGTTATTTGATAAGTATTACCGTCCATACTAAAAAAATTTATAACCTTTGCCATCATAAATAGAAGATATTCCATTAGCTTTGTAAGGAGATTCTACAACTGTACCGCCATCATTTGTAGGATCTGAAATATTATTGCCGCATCCGACAATTAACAAACTAGAAATTAACAAAGTAAATAAAAATAATCTTTTCATCATACAGTTTTCTCCTTATCAGCATTCTTATAATAAGATATAAATTTTTATAAATTAGTCAACCGCAAGCTCTACCTCAACAAGCTCGGTACGCTTCGCGGGCACCTTCCCGCACGATACTATTTAATCTTATCAAACGTCCACTATATGCGACCAAAGGAAGGCTGACTACCTATTATTGTACAAAAAGTAATAATTTATCTTACAGTAAAAACATATTTTAACAATATTAGATTATATTATGAAAAAATTATAATTTATATTTACAAAATATTAAAATTGACAAAATATGGTTGTTTAGGTATATTTTTATAAATTAGTAAATATAATATTATTACTTAAGAAAATTAATCAAAATACATGCTATTTTTAATTATCAATAATTATATTCCAATGCTATCTCAAATGTATGTTCCAAAATTTCATTACTTTTAAAAGGCGTATAATAATTAAAGGTAAAACTAAAATTATTATAATTGATAAGAAGTTTTGCATTTAAATCCATTTTATAATTAGGCGAATGAGAAAAATAAGTTATTATATTAAATAAATTGTTAAGGAAAGATAAATAAAGCCCTACCGAATAAAATGAATGGCTATATTCATAAAAATATTCTACATAAGGACTAAGTATAAAATCATAATTATAAATAAAAGTATAATTAATACCTAATAAACTTTTTATATCATTAAGACTCTTTCCTAAATTGTTGCTGCTTAAAATATTATAAGTAACATTTCCATAAAGTTTAAATCCTATATCAAATATATATGAAGCCTCAAAACCAAGCATTAAATTATTTTTCTTTTGTAAGTCATAAGTATATTTAGTTATTCCCATTAATCCCAAATGAGATGAAGAATATTTTAAATAATACCAAGAAGTATAATACTGTGGTTCTTTCAATAAATCTATTGATTTAGTGTCTGTAATGAAACCTATAGAATGCGTTATATTTCCCTGATAAAAATTAAGTTCAGTATTATATAAAGCCTCATAATCATTATAAAGTACGCTTTCACCAACAAACATATACTGCCTGTTGAAACCTTCACCGAAATGGAATTTTCTCTTTCCTATATAAAAACCTAAAATTTCATTGATATAATTAAATTGTATTTCATCGAATGTAAAAGAGAAATATGCCTTATTATCATTTTGTTTTATGAGATTGCCGTTATCATAAATAAGTTCTCTATTGTCTTTTGTGTATATTCTAATTGCAGGCTTGAATGAAAAATAAAAATTATTATTAAGATATTCAAATCCTAAATAAAAATAAGTATCATTACTTAATATTGAATTTGGTATATATTCATTTTCTTTTAAATCTATATAATTAAAACTATTCTTTATACCAAATTTAGGAGTTATATCAGCAAATACTATAGATGATACAGCAAATATAAAAAATAAAAAATACCTTTTCATAAATCACAATTATCAACTTAATATATACATAAACAACTATATTTTGTCAAAATTAAAATTATATTTTCTTTTTAATATATGGGGCTTTGCCCCATACCCCAGTTTTTTTATTGGTATAAAAGAACCAAAAGAACTGCATTTTAGTATAAATATAGGATATATCCTATATTTAATAAGTATTTTTAAAATATAAAGTTCTAGCAATTGCGTTTTTTGCTACTTTGGCAAAGCCCGCAGAGCGTGTGCGGCAAAAAAGTAGATAAAATTTACATAAAGTGCATCGGCTGACAAACTTAAAAATTTTTAGTATATTATCAATTACAAACCAATTATATAAATATTTTTCATTTTCAAAAAATCACATTATAACCCAATGCCTAACCGAGCATAGCGAGGAAATACTCGATGCCTGGCGCAAAAAGTCCCGCCCGCCCACCCTTTAAAGTTAAACAAACATTTTTTAAAGAATAAGCCTGCAAATCCCAATTTTTTAAAAAATAATTAAACTTTCTTCTCCTTAAAAGTCAATAACTTATCTCTATAATACTCATACTGTTTTTTACGCATTTCAATTTCCGCAGGCAACCCTGAACTAATGTCATTACATAATGCCTCAAAACGGTCTAATATCTTAACTATACGCTCCTGCTCCTCCAAAGGCGGTACAGGAACAGGAAAATTATTTAACATTGGTCTTCTAATTGAAGTTACAGAAGAATGAAAAGAAGTTTTTTCTATATAATGTAAAAAAGTAGTTTTCATATAATAAAAATAATATTTAGGTATTACATTTTTATCAATAATATGAATTCTGTAAGCTCTTTGATGTAAAGCATATTTTCCTTCAACATAATGAAATATTTTTCCAACACCTACACCATCTCCAGAAGTTATAATTGCTGTTTCATCATATTCATATTCATTTTTACTACGAACTTCTTGAGAACGTACAAAGAATGGATATTTACCATTTTCAATTTCTTCATTTGTATTGCTACTACCTGTGCCTATTTCAGCAATGTCCGATAAGTTTTTCCATTCAATATCATCACCAAAAGTTAACAGCTTATCCCTATAATACTCATACTGTTTTTTTCTTAGTGTTAATTCTGTTGTTAATTCTGTTGTTAATTCTGTAAAAGTGTCTAATATACGTACTATTTCTTTTTGTATTTCTATTGGAGGGAGTGGAATTTCTATATTTCTTAAATTTTGCTGATTAATTTTAGGAGGTGTACCTCTTACAATATTACTTACATCAGTAGTTTGTAAATAATAAAATACAAATCTTAATGTATTAATATTATCATTAAATAAAATATGAGCATGATTATTAACCCATATTTTACCGCTAGCCCAGTTTAAAACAGGTGAGTTGTCTTTATTTATTACACTACCATCTTCACCCATTAAAATAAATGTACCATCAAAAAGATAATTATCAACATAGTCTTGAATTCCATTAGCACCATAATAAGGATAAATCCCTTTCGTTCTTTTATCTTTAGAAACTGGTTTCCTTAAATTATCTAAAATACTAATAACTTCATCAAGTTTTTTATATTCCACGCCGTCGGGACAATATTTATTAAGCAATTCTTCCAATAAACTCATATAATAACCTTATTCACTATTATTAATAAGCATTATAGCAAATTATCAAAATAAAACTACTTAAATAAACTAAATAGCATTTTCATGTTCTCGCTTCTGAAATACGAACTTGATGAACTTGAAGGCTCTGTCTTTGATATTTTACATACTGTACTTGTATTGGTATTGATAATCAAATTATAAAATTCCATATAATCAAAACAACCTGTAGATGAATTATTTTTATATATTCCCTTTTTTAATGCTTTACCGCTATTATCAAAAAAATCTATACTATAACCGCCTGCAATTTTTTTTAGTGTTGCTTTGGCATAAGGTACGCTCCTATTTTTCTTTACTAGATTTACTTCTTCAGAACTTATAACTTTTTCTACTTTGTAATCATCTATAAAGTTTATAGACATCAAATCATTCATATTCGCAGCACCTGTTACAACATAGTTTCCTGAAATTTTTAAAGCTGAATTTTGTTTCTCGCCTTGAATAAAAAATCCCTGCTTATTTGCCAAAAAAAGACTTCTGCTCTCTTTCAAATACATAAGCTTATAATCTTTTCCCACTATCATATCAAAATTATTAACTTTCTTTTTGCCGTCTTTTATATCAGTGAAAGTTCCTGACATTTTATAACTTTTACCGTCTCTATTATAAATTTTAACAAAATCTTCAAATATATCCTGACTGTACAAATTAAAAGATAAAATACTTATTATAAATAAAATTTTTATTATTCTTTTATGCATACTTTTACCTCGCATTAATCATAACTAAACTACAATAAATAATAATCACCAAAAATTATAGAAAATATCGCAATACAATTAAATATCAAATATGATAAAATTAAACTTATCATCAAAATTCTTATTATAGTTTCATACATATTTAATAACCTCTATTATAGGCATTCTAATAACCTTTATTATTGGATAAATACCTGCTAGTATTGATACAGATAATACCCATACAAATATTAAAACAGTATCTTTCAATGTTAGTAATAAACTTAAAGTATAACCATCTGTAGCACCCGGAAACTTGAATGTAAAATGAATAACATTTAATATGCTTGAAACACCATAAGAAATAATTATTGAAATAACAGAACTCAACACTGCCATTATAATAATTTCCAAAAATAAAAGCAAAGTTACATTTTTTATATTTATTCCCAATGCACGCATAGTACCGAATTCATTTAAACGCTCTAAAAAATTTGTTGTAAGCATTTGCATAACTGAAACAAATACTAATATGCTTAATATAAATAATGCTATTAAATAATTATTAGTATTCATATCAATAACAGAAAGTAAAAATGCATTCAAATCCTTCCAATCTCTAGCCTCATAATTTAAATTATTTTCATTGAAATATTTATTAAGATTATTTTTTATTTCAGTTGCCTTTTTATAATCTTTTAAATATACGAGTAAATTATGAGCATTGCCGTATTCAAGCCCAAATACTTCATACATAGCATTAAGAGGACAGTAAAGAGTAATAGCATCAGCAGCACTATTATTCAAAGACATTGAACCCACAGCCATTAAAGAACCTAGATTTATACCCTCTCCGAAATCTGTCATCAAATTTAAATATGGCGTATCATCATAATTGATATTAAAAAACTCTCCCAAATCTTTGCCCAAAACCATAGTATCAATATCATCATCAAATATAGGAGTTCCTGCCTTTATAGAAACTGATGACATTATTTTTGATGATTTTTCATAGGCATAACCTGAAAAGAATTTACTTTTACTTTCATTACCTACAAGTCCGCTTATATCAAGTTTTTTCTGATAATCATTAACTTCATTTATAGTATCAAGTTTTTTATAAATAACTTCAAAATCATTACTATTAAGCATATTGATTTTTTCGCTTTTTGTATCCCAATAAGATTTATCTGCTATTACAACAGATCCTCCGCTTGTATTAACACTTATAATAATACCTTCTTTTGTGAAGTTATTATATCCGCTTATCATCATAAGGGATACGAAAGACACTATAATAAGTATCATATTTAAAATTGTTCTGGTTTTATTATACCAAAGATTATCGAATGCTAATTTTATTATATTCATTTATCTGTCCAATTATAGTTATTAATAAAATTTTATTATCTATTGAGTGTTACCTCTCCATCCCTCATAATATATTTTTTGTCTGCGTAGTCTTCTATCAATTCATCATGCGAAATAAAAAATCCTATACCGTTTCTTTTCTTTATAGTGCTTCTTATATATTCATAAATAAATTTGCTTGTTTCCGTATCTAAATTTGCACTAATCTCATCGCCGAATATATAATGTGCTTCGCTTACCAATGCCCTTGCAATTGCAACTCTCTGTTTCTGTCCTCCTGAAAGCTGTTCCGGTTTCTTCTTTTTTAAATTATCTATTTTTAAGTTTTCTAATATTTCATTAACTTTTTTATTTATATTAGAAGAACTTTCATTTAAAAATTTTAGAGGAAGTGCTACATTATCAAATACACTCTGAGTTTTCAAAAGCTCAAGCGACTGTAAAATGAGTCCTATGTTTGAAAGTCTGAAACTGCTTCTTTCTTTATCGCTTAATTTTGACACCTCTTTATCATTCCAATAAACAGAACCTGAAGTCGGAATATCTATACTCGATAATATATGAAGTAATGTACTTTTACCAGCCCCAGAAACTCCAGCCACCCATACAATTTCACCATCTTTTATTTCTAAACTTATATTCTTATTTGCTGTTATATTATAATCTTTAGTTTTATATATCTTTGAAATACTCTCGCATCTTATCATAATTAAAAGTCAGAACCCTCCGCACTTAAAAATCCGTCCTTACCTTTATCATAAGAACTCTTTAATAAATATCCGTAAAAGCCTTTAGGATACATTTTTAAAGCTTCATCTAATTCTTTAAAAGCCTTATCTGTTTCATTTACTTTCATATATGCCATAGATCTATAAATATAAGCTCTGTAAACCATATAGTCTGGTAAATTGCTTGTATCATTTAAAGAATTCATTATAGAATAAAAAGCAGCATTATTATAAAAACCTAAAGTAGCTATCTGCCACATTCCATATACTTGTTTTGCCCTTATATTATTTTTATCTTTTAATAAAGCCATACGTGCATAGGTATACATATCAACTATGACACTATAAGGATATTTGTTATTAAAAAAAGCAAGTGAAGTAAATGAGTTTGCAAAATTAGCAAATGAAGCATAAATATCTGAAGAACCTTTTTTGAAAACTTTATCTTTCTTGAGGTTATTGTATACCTCACCTAAAGTCTTATAATCTTCTTCAAAAGTTCCGCTTGCAATAGATACATTGGCCCAAAGAGTGTAGCATTCTATACTTAAATGCATTTTCTCTTCTTCGCTTAAATTGCTATTCTTAACTCTATTTAAAATATCCTTAGCTTCGCTAGTTCTTACAAGTCTTGATCCTGAATGGTATTCATTATTTTTATTATCTATTTCTTTTAATATGGAATTGGCCTCGCTTGAAATCTCTCCATATAATCCGCATAAAAAGAAAGCGTTAATAAAAATAAAAACAATCACTCTAAACATTTTAATTTCCTTATATTTATTCAACTTTTTCCCGCCGCACGCCTGCCAAAGGCACGCAGAGCGAGGGCGGACAGCGTCAAAGTTGCAAAAAGTGCAAATACTATAGCTTTATATAATTGCAATACATATCAGTATATTTAATAATTCTTAAATATATCAATTAAACATTCCTTTTCCTTTGGCGTTCATATCAATAACGTTTTTTATAAAAGCTCCTTCTGGAAATATATCTTTTGCCATTTTTATATATTTATCATAATTGGCTTTATCATTATTTTTAAAATAAGCCTGAGAAGTCCATAAATAAACTATATGTTTTTCCCATTTCTCTTTAGCATTGCTTTCAGCCTTTTTAAATATTGGAAGCGATTTATCTATTCCGCCGCCTACAAACTCAGGGCTGTATGCTGTGAGTATTGCTTTACCCAAAAGAGAAGGAAAATGATTCGCATTAATTTTTAAAGCATTATCATATATTTCTCCTGCCTTGCCTGAAAGTTTTATAACATCATTAAATGAAGAATAATTAATAGCTCCGCTCATAACATCAGCAACAGAAGCCATGTAATCAGCATCCTTCTCCGATAAAAGAGGAGTATTCTTTTTTATATTATCATTCAATAATTTATAAGTCTCTCTTTTACTTCTAGGATTCATATATATGTCCATAAGCAAAATAAGATTATCATAAGTTTGCTTTTCTATTTTTCCAACATTTGCTTTTTTCATTTTTTCTATAGCGAGATTTAAATCATCTGCTTTATTTGTATTAGCCATATAATACAAGTTATAAAGTTCATTAAATTCTTTGTTATATGAAAAAGATGAAATAGTCAAAACAAAAGATAAAAATAAAACTGTCAAAATCTTTCTCATCATATTAAATCCTCCTTAAAACAAAATACAATAAAAACTACTCATTATTATTTAAATTATTCGTATTAGCAAAAAACGGTTTATCTTTTATCTTCATATAAATAAAATAAGAAATCATCACAGCTATAAAAGTAACTATAACAGAAACAACATAAGTAATAATCTGCTGAAGTATTAGAGCATTACTAATATTTATTTTATTTACTATAAAATTAAAAAAGAATGATGAAAAAGATAATCCGCTTATAACAAATTTTATAAATGTAATTATCAAAGCAGTTATTAAAGCCATATTTATATTAAAATCAATACCTTTATTTTCAATATACTTCTTCATAAAATAAATAGTTAAGCAAGTTAATATAATACCAATCACATTCATAATAATACCCAAAGCACTTTGAATCATAATATAAATCAAAGTTACAGGAGTAGAATCTAGTGTAGTAAAAAGTTTTATAATTTCAAACAATCTAAAAAATATATAATATAAAACACCAATAACTATTGAATAAATAGGAGAATATAAAAATGCAGGAAGCAGAAAAAAGACACTAAATATAGCAGCACAAATTATTGCAATTATACCCAATACTTTTGAATTAAAAGGTATCAAAAAAAATACTAAACTCAATGCTGTATAAAAGATCAAGCATAAAAAAGAAAATGTTATTTTATTTTTAATACTTCCCATTAATAATAAACTCCAAAATATTAAAACACTATAGTACTTATTATCAAGTTCATAACCAAACTTTTATTATTATCAACACCAAAAGTTAATTGTAAAGGTGTTGTACCGTAAAGATTATACCCTATTCCGCCTCCTACTACATACAATAAATTACCTTTATCAATACTACTTTCAAAATATTTTCCGTAACCGACATTTCCAAAAGCAACTAAATATATATCATTAAAACCAGATGGAAGAAATCTCATAAAAAACTTATATTCAAGATGAACGAATGTAAGAAAGTCCATATTTTTAAGATGAGCCTCTAAATTTGATAAAGGCATCATCATAAGAGAGTATAAATATTTAAATCCAATAGAATATTTTTTCTCACTTTTATCAAAATAAGCACTGTATCCTATATAAGGCATAATTCCAAGCTCTCCCCAATAATGAAAGAATGAATAAGGCAGGCTAGCTGAAACATTATAAGAATACTGCTTTTCATTAGGTATAATGCTTGCCCCTACACCAGCATTGAATTTTAATTTATTAACTCCGTCATCAACAAATGTAGAACTTAAGTTAATATTTTGATTAATTTTAAATATAGAACTTAATCTATAAACCTCTCTTTCGGAAGTTAGTATCTTACCTATATTCATACCATAAGAAATACTGACATTATCAAAATAATAACCTAATCTTAATTGTCCGTAATATTCTAAATCTTTATAATTGAATGTAGCAAATGGAGGTGTTATTCCTTGCTTGTAATTTAAATCTATAAAAAATCTTCTGTATCTGTATTCCATTCCAGCATTGGCGAATATTCCAAATGATGATTCTGCACCATAATCAAAACTTATTCCTATACGAGGAACATATACAAAATGAGAGTTCTTTTTATATGCATATCCAAAATCAACAGAAAATGGAAATCCAAAATAATTATAACTATAATGGAAACCTGAGTTTACGAAATCATTCTGAGCAAAAAGGAAACTTGATAATATAAAAAATAGTAATAACAATCTTTTCATAAAAACAATACACCTACTATTTATCCTATATTACTATTATAACAGAAGTATTATGTCTGTCAATATACTTTGTGTAAAATATTAAGAATTTCAACTCTTATATAAAAACAAATCATTTTATGAACTGTAAATTACACACTAAGTGATTAACTATATTTAAAAATAGTATATAAAAGAGATTATACACTAAAAAATTTTAAGTTTGTCAACTACTAGCCTATACCCATTGGGTACGCTTTGCTGAGGCAATCCGCACAGTATATACTGAAAATTTTTAAGTTTGCCAATTTTTTGTTGTTCTTTTGGCAAAGCATGCAGAGTAACTGGGAGCTAGTCAAAAAAATAATAGCAATATAAAACTAATTTTTTAAAACATATTCAAATATTCTGCTTCTAAATAAATGATAATCTGCAATTATAGAAATAGTCCAATTTAATATTCCATTGAAAGCCCAAATAAACCACAAATAATTATTATATTGATATGTGATGATATTTACAATAATCATTATCACAGAATAAATTATAACAGCAATAATAGAATTTTTTAAATTCATTTTATATATATCATAACTGTACTTTCTTATTTTAGGCTTTATATTATCAGAAAAATTCCAAAAAGAATAAATCACTATATAAATAAATAATACCAAATAAAAATAAGGCATAGTAAGTTTATAACCTATTTTAGTAGTTTCATTAAAAAAACTTAAATTATCTACAATCAAACCAAAAATAAAAGCTAAAAGAGCTGTAGAAAAAGATGATATAAAAGCTGTTAATATTTTTATATATAAATTATGAACAATTTTTGCATCTTTGCTTATATCTTCAAAAACTTCATCAATATTTCCAAGCTCATCTATAGATTTACTGCATGCTTCTTCATATTTCATTCCATTTTTTACATAATGCTGAACTTTGGAATTTAACATATCTTTTATTTCATCTAATTGCTCAAGAACTTCTTTAGTATTAGGATATTTCTTTTTAATATTTTTATAAAACTCATTAATATTCATCATCATTTCCTATTAATATTTTTATCAGAATTTTTAAAAAATTGATAAAATAAAAACACAGTCAAAGGCCAAGATAAAAAGTATATAATAACAAATACAAACCAAATATGATGCGGAGTAAAAAACATATTAAATATAAATACCGCTATAGATATAATAATAAAACCTATTATAGAATATTTTAAATTTATCTTATAATCATTGTAAGTATATTCTACTGTTTCGTATATATTACGCATATTAATAAATTGTATAACTATGAGTAAAAAAATACTAATTATTCCAGAAATAATAAAAAATATGCTAACAATCAATGAATTATTTATATAAGAGAAAAATGATATATTATTATTTTTTAAAGATATAAAGCATAATAATAAACTTAAAAAAGCCACAATAACAATATCAATAATACCAACAAATAGATATAATCTATATTTACTAACTATTTTTGTATCCTTTGATAATTCCTCGAGAAGCGAATCTACATCTCCAAAAGATTTAAGTGCCTTTTCAAAAGCTTCTTTTTCATCTTTACAATCATCTATATATTCTTCGCTTTTCATATATAAATAATTTCTAAGTTCTTCAATTTGATCTCTAATTTTCTGGGTATTAGGGTATTTATTTTTTAATTCATTACAAAAATCATCTATCATAATATTTTACCATAACATTTTATAAATCTATTCAATATCAAGAAGTTTATCTATTATCTTTTTAGTAAACAGCCATATTTCTCTTTCTTCCTGCAAAAACTTTTTACCTTCTTCAGTAATTTTATAATATTTTCTTCTTCCGCCCTGACTTTCATCACCCCAATAACTTTCTATTAACTTTTTGCCTTCAAGTCTTCTTATAGCACTGTATAAAGTCTGACCGTTAATCTCATATTCTCCATTAGTTTTATCAGTAATTAATTTAGAAAGTTCATAACCGTAAGAATCGTTATCTTTCAAAAAATGCAGAACAACAGCATCTATATGACCTCGTATTATATCGCTTTCTATATACATTAATACTAACCCTAAACTAATTATAATTTATTTTTTAAAGTAAGATAAATATGGAATTTTGTCAATAACTAAAAAAATAATTTATACTTGTTTAAAAACTTTAGCTGATAAAATGATATGTAAAATTATTATAATTTTTTAATTATAAATATAATATGTTGCATATACTTAATTTTTTAAGTTTGTCAACTGATACACTTTATATAAATGTTATCAACTTTTTTGACGTACAAAAAAGTTGCAAAAAACGCAAATATTACAACCTTATATTATTAGAATATGTATTAAAGATGGTGTAATACCTTAGTTTTAGGTTAAAAATGCAGTTGTTTTTGTTCTTTTATACCAATACCGAAAGGTACCTACTCGGTAAAAGAACTGGGGTGCTGCACGCTGTGTACTTCGTAAGGGCAAAGCCCTGCAAATATTTTAAATTTAAAAAATTATTTTTGACAAAATATAGTTGTTTAAATATAAAAACAATCCTATTATTATTTATCAGCATATCTGAAAGTATTAACGGCAAGAATCAAAGCAATTATTAAACATACTAAAAGTACAGCTATTCCAATAAAATATGCATGAAAATCAAAATAAAAAGCACCTCTAAAGGCATTCAAAAAATACTGAAAAATATTTAATTTGCTTAAAATTTTCACTATATTCGGAGCATTGTATAAAGAATAATATCCATCGCTCAAAAACATAGAAGCCATCAAAATAATATTATATAATATGCTCGCAGTTTCATTATTTTTAACCAAACTAGAAACAAAGAAGCTTATAAATATATAAAGCAAAGAAGCCAATATAATTACAGGCAAAAATAAAAGTATAGAAGCAAAAGAAAATTCCAATTTAAAAAATAAAGCACATACAAAAAATACAAATAAACAGCTTATAATAGATATTATCACCCAAGCACATGATAAACTTATAATATATTTGTATAAAGGAAGAGGCGTTACTTTAAGAAGGTTATAAACCCCTCTCCTTCTCTGACTAAGTACATTAAAACTTGTAGTCATAAAGGAATAAGCAAGCACACTCACACAGCTCATAGCGGTAAGTATATGCACAGTGTAGCTTTCCATTTTGAAAAAAAGTCCCAATGATATAACTATCACCAAAGGAAAGAATATAGACCAAAATATAAGAAAAGGATCTCTTATAGCTTTTTTCATTGTGAGTTTAAATATCGTTTTCATAACTATTCTTTTTTATAATAAATTTTTAACATATAGTTAAAATTTTATCAAACTTATTTTTTTAATTTATTTGTTGGAGCTTTACCCCACACCCCACTTCTTTTGTTGCCACAAAGAAGCAGGCACAGCCCGCCTTTGGCGAAGGGCTATATTTTAGCTTAAATTGATAATTTATATTACATATGGTTTAATTACTAATTTTATACTTGCACTTTTTGCAACTTTTTGCGGCGGGAAAAAGTTGAATAAAAAAATTATAAAATTAAAAATTTCAAAAACATATTAATAATTAGTAATATGCAGGTAAAGTTTCTCCAAACTGTCAAAATTATATTTATTTAAAAGTTCTTCTTTGCTGCCGCTTTCTAATATCTCTCCTTTATATAAAAATACTATTCTTGTAGCCATATCTTCTACTTCCTCCAAATCATGAGAAGTAAAAAGTATAGTTTTATTATTCTTAGCAAGCTCTAATATCATATTTTTTACATTATATCTTTCTCTAGGGTCCAAGCTTGCAGTAGGCTCATCAAATATAAGTAAGTCCGGATTTTGCATAGTAGCTATCATTATAGCAAGTTTTTTCTGCTCGCCTCCCGAAAGTTTTATAGCAAGAGTTTTAGGATTTAGTCCGTATTTTTTTATAATATTATCTATTTCCTCATTACTCATATTCATATCATAAAGAGATGAAAACATTAATACATTATCTCTTACTGTATATCCTTCAAAAAATGGAGTAGACTGAAGCTGAACACCTATATGTTTTTTATAATTATCTATATTTATTTTTAATTCTCCGCTGTCAGCTTTCAATATTCCTAACAATATATTTATAAGAGTGGTTTTTCCTGAACCATTAGGACCTACAAGTGCTATAACTTCGCCTTTATTTACATCAAAATTTACTTTTTTTAATATTATATTTTTATTAAATTTCTTTTCTATATCTATGGCACTAATCAATTTTTCCATTAAATCCAACTTAGTCAATTATTATAAAACCCGCTGCATTAATAAAATTAACACAGCAGGCATACTAATTTACTATAAGCTATTATAATAAATTAATTGTTTGTTGTAGTTGTTACATTAACGCAGCAAGAACAACAACAAGAACAACAACATCCTCCAGGAGTCAATACAACAGATTGGCTTTTTAGAGAACATGTTGTGCGTACTTTTGAAGAATATTTAATCATATAAACAACTCCTTTTTGATGTTTTTTATATTAATATTTTATATAAATTTTTTATATAAAATATTAATATCTATAGTAATTTCAAGAATATTTACGCATATTCTCAAACTGTCCAAAATAATACATAGTAAAAGATATATTAGCCAATATAGCAGGCATCAAACTTCCACTATACTCAAATACAAGGCTATTAATAGTAATAACAACAAAACAAGCTATAGTAAATATAATACCTTGTTTAATGCTGTTTACTCTAAAAATTTCCTCCAATGAAAATAACATACTCACTATGAAAATAGTAAAAAATACACTTTTTAATTCGTACTTAATAGCTGAATATATCACTCCATTAAAAAACAAGCATTTTATTATACTTGCTAACATTATCAATATCCATTTAGGACTGCTTCTTGATGAATAAAGCATATCCACAGACGGAACTAATAATATATTGCTAAATACAACATTCGTTTTTATACTCTTATTAATTAAACTCAATATTGCCATAATTATTTCAAAAGAAGAAATAACAGCAAAAATATTAACAAAAATATAAACTATGTATTTTCTATCTATATGTAAATATAATAAAATATTTTGTTTTTGAAAATAACTTATTAATAAAGCAAAAATAATCATAAAAAACCAATATATATAAGTGCTGACATAAACATATATTTCATTATATTCTGTTTTGCTGTGATTCATTAATTTAAAACATATATTGTTAATAATATTCTTATGCTCTGAAAATTTAACTATAATACCTAGTATAAAAGATATTGCTATATATGGCAGAAGTTTAAAAAATATCAATTTAGCCTCTCTTTACTATTTGATGATAATATATATAAAATCATATTCTGTGTAAAATGTGTAATTAAAGGTGCCGTAATACTAAAAGAAGAGTAAATAAAAAGTAAAGAGTATATAATACCTACAATAAACTTTTGAAAAACAGAATTTGCTCCAAAATATATATGATTAATAGAATATATAAATGCAGAAAGTACAATCACAATAAAAATATTTATAGATAATATATTATAAGCAATATTAAAAAATACATGCCTAAAAATTATCTCTTCACATACAACACATATAAATATGATTACAATATCAAAAAACATATTCTTTTTTTCTATAATTTTATGAACTTCAATATTTTTTATCCAAAACCTATATTTAATATAATGAACCGTCATTGCTTCTATTATTTCTAATCCTATACATACAAAAGACATAATAAAAGCTAATACAGCAAAATAAATGCTTATATTATAATTAATACTCCCAATATATCCTGTAAAAAATACTATTATAACAAATAAAATATAACTTAAAGTATTTGGAAGAATATTGTTTATTTTACCTAAATTTAATTTTATAAATATGCCAATTAAGGATGTAGGAAAAGAAACAGCAATAAGCACAAGCACAGCACTAAGGTAATGGGTGTGGGAATTCATTATTAGAAATTCCTCCATTTTTAATTATTCTAGGATGTGCACTATAAGGAAAAGCAGGCATTGACATCTGTACAAATTCCGGAATATACACTCTTATAACACGAAAATCTTTATCATGTATCTCCGAAGGCGTAATATCTAAATATACTGCATATTTTGAAATATCATAAAGCCCTTTTAATAAATATTCTAAATCATTCTCAGTATTAACTTCAAGATTTTTATATTTTTTTAATTGAACCTTTTCCTGAACTTTGCTGTTAATAAATTTTAACTTTTTATCTTTATTATCCAAATTTGCCCAATAATTAACATTACTGTCAAGATTAAGATAACTTTTTTCATGTACAGTTTCTAAATAATCTGCAGGCATAGATAAAGGACCATTAATATTCAATGTAAGTATAGCCAAAGCCTCCATAAAAGCTCTGTATATAACTTTTTTAGGATTAAGTCCTGAAGAAGCTCCTACAACAATATAAGGAGATTTTTCCTCTTTATTTGTAAGCATAACAGTAAAAACATAACCTAAATTGTTATTAACAGTATAATCAAATACTCTTACAGTATAATTAATATCTTTTAAAATAGTATTTAAAGTTTCATTAAGTATATCATCATCAATAATAACTTCTTTAACTTTGCTGTCCGTATACCATTTTATCATACATGCATCACATTCAACTATTTCAGTTATGGCTGATTTTAAAGCAAGCGGAATATTTTTATGACTTGCACTTCCCTTTGAAAAACCGCTTATAAATACTTTCTCTTTTTTATCTCTTCGTATTATATGCGATAAAAAGAAATTCTGAGCAGGAACATAATATTCTTTATCTTTATCAAACAAAGAAGGAAGAAGAACCCAAGATAATATATCATCCTCTGTAATATTTTCCAAAATACCAATACTGTTTAATTTATTACAATCATCATCGCTGTAAATTTTAACATATTCCCAAGGTATAACATTATTAGGGTACTTTTCTTTAAGATGATTATAAGAAGCATATTTTAATTTTTCCTCAAAATACAAATTTGAAGTAAATAAAGTATATCTTTCAATGCCTTCTCCTAATAATCTGATAATAGATTCATCTCTATATATTCCGTATCCTGAAAGATGATAATTAATTTCTGCGTTATCTCCTAATAATATTTTATGATAATTTGGAAGTATTGCAGTACATGTATTAATATTCTCAGAAATTACTGAATTAGACTGCATTATAATAATAGAATCAAGAATTCCTGTCTGATGTCCGCAAATTGAATTATATTTATTTAAAACATTTTTATAACTTGGGTAATAATTAAGCATGTATCCGTCCAATTATTTTAATATAACTTTACTTGAAAACTTTTCTATAACCTCTTTCGATGAAGTATACATCTCATTATATTTTGCTCTGCTTATATGTCCGCATGCAGGACAGAAAGGCACTCTAAGCAAATCCTGAATCTGAATTTCTATAGAAGGTATATAAACATTTATAACACGTCCTGCAAGTTTGCATTTTCCTATAGCAGCAAATAAAAATGCTTCATACAATGCTATAGAAGTGAAACTTTGTAAAATCGGAGTTATATAAGTCTTTTTATTTTTTATTTTGAAGTTCATAGTCTGTTTTACAAAGTTATTATAAACAGTCAAGCTTTCATTTCTTGCTACTACCCTATTTTCAAAACATTCATAGCAAGCTGTTTCCTTTCCTTTAATAGTAGTAATATTTAAAAAAGGACCATCCAATATAGATATTACTATAGGTATTGATTTTTCAAGCAATAATCTATTGATATTTCTAAGCAAGTTGAGTCTTGGTTTTTCTACGCTTACAACTACACATGATATTCCGTCAAATAACTTCAATAATTCCTTTTGAGTTTCTATATTATCAATAGCATCCGTTGTATCTGTAATATTAGATTTTTCTATTTTTTTTATGTCATCAGAACTCATCATATCAACATTCATATATAAATCTTCTGATGCTAATTTAGCATAATCTTTTAATCTGTCATTATCTGTGATGAATATTATTTTATTTTTCTGAACCTTGCTTTCATCCGGTATATCATAAAAATATTCGCCTATAAACTCATAAACCGTATTAAGCATATTATTCTTTTTATCATCATACTCTAAAAATCTGTTTCCAATCAAAGAATTTATAATATCATTTAATAAATTGCTGTCTTTTTCATTAAGAGAGCATTTTTTTACTATATCATCAAAAGATATAAGTTTATCGTCAAGAAGCTCTTTAACAATAAACATTACAACTTCTTTCATATTATCCTCTAAATCGTTAAGAGTTAAAGAAGCCTCTTCAAAATTCCATATTCCTTTTCTAAATCTAATCTCGTCATCAGAACTGAAAAAAATGCTTACACTATCATAAAGTTTGATATTTTTTTTAGCCATATTCAATTAACCTATTATTATTTTTTTATTTGTTTTATTATAAAAATCATTTTGAAAGCAAAGTCAAATGCACAACATGATTAGTATTTCCGTCAATATTTAAAAACTCTTCGGATAAAGTTTTATTAAATCCCCCTATATCGCATGCCAAAATACCGCTAGCAGCAGCAGTAAGCTGTATATTTTGAGCAATTTCTCCGGTTTCTATTAATGCAAATTGAAATCCCATATCACCGTATTTTCTTGAGTTTTCATATATACTATATACATAATAAACAGATACAGCAGTTTTTCTTAAATCTATTTCTCCGCCGAAAACATTATTGTTATAATAATTCTCTAAATCTTCTTCATTAAACAATTTAATTTTTTCAAGAGAATGAGTAAAAGGCATATATTTGTATATACCTTTATCAAGATTATTTACATTAAGAGCTGCAACGTAAAGATATATAGGATAAAGTCCTCCGCCTGAAGGAGCTGTACGTAATTTTGATATATATTTATCTCCGAATGTAATTGTACCATATTCATTTTTACCAAGTTTAAAATCAAAATCTCCAGAAATACCATCTCCATAATAAAGCAATGTTGATAAATCGCTTAATGTTAATGGCTTTCCTTTAAAATCTCTTCTGCTTCTTCTTGATCTTATAACCGAGCCTATAGGAGCATTTAAATTTTTATAAGGAGGAAGTTTAACAGCATTTCCTTTTTTATGAACTTCCTCTTCTAATAATACTCTATTACTTAGTGAAGCATCTATAGGAAATGATGAATAGCTCACAACATTATATATTTCTGATAAATCTATTGATGACTTTTTACAGTTTAAAAGATATTCTTCACTTATATTTCTATTGACCTCGGAACTTATAGCCCCTCTGTATGAAGATTCTGCAGTTTTTATGCCTATAGTATCAGCATACATTGAAACTGGTATATTTGACGAAAAATTTACTACGCTAAAAAGTAAAGGTATTTCTTTTGATTCCAACTCTTCTTTTGTTATTTCTATCTTTTTTGTTTTTTCATTTTTACTTTTCTTATCCGCTCTTTTTATGATTCCCATAACATTCCTATGTATTTTTACTTTGTCAATATAATAACCAAATATAACAAATTTCATAAAAATATAATTAATTATTTTTCATAGTGTTGAAAAACATAATAATTTTTATATAATTTTAATATACTCTAACAAAGTTATATTAGTGAGGATTAATATGATAAAAAAATTATACACAGCCCTAATATTAAGCACTATTTTTATATTTTCTTTTTCTTGTTCAAATCAAGCAAATAAAAAAACAGGAAATTCAGGAAATCTTACTATAATACACATGAATGATACTCATGGAAGAGATGAAGAAGAAATGGTAATCGATAAAGATACAAATCCTCCTACAACTAACTATATGTACGGAGCTTCAAGAAGAGCATTTTATATAAAAAGTGTAAGAGAAACTAATAATAATGTGCTTGTATTGCATGCTGGAGATACTATAACAGGAAGTGCATATTCTACAGTATTTCAGGGAAGAGATGAAGTTGATATAATGAATATGATTGGTGTAGGTGCTGCTACTGTAGGAAATCATTTTATAGATTACGGACTTGATAATTTTACAGAAATAATGAAAGAAAGAAAATTTCCTACCTTTTCTATTAATATAAAAAATAAATCTGACAACAGTTATTATGCGGTTCCATATATGATTACAAATATTAATGGATTAAATATTGCAATTATAGGGGTAACAACAACAGATTCTGTTTACAACCCTAAATATATTAAAGATATAATATTTGAAGAAGAGATAAAAACACTAAAAGATTTTATGAAGCAAAATCCTCTAAACACTACCAATGATGTTACAATATTATTAAGCCATGCAGGATATGAAACTGATAAAAAAATAGCTGAAAATATACCTAATACTTTTGATATAATAATAGGAGGACATAGCCATACGGAATTATATGAAGCTGATATTGTAAATGGAACTCCTATAGTACAGGCTGGATATTATGGTCATCATTTGGGACATATAAATTTAAATGTTAATAATGGAATAATGGATAAAGAAAATTTAGATTATAAATTAGTAGCTATGGATCAGAATATAGAGCAGGATAAAGATATGCTTAGCTTTATTGAGGAGATGAAGGGTACTGTAAATAAAGAATTTAATGTAAGAATAGGTACTTTGCCTAAAGATTTAGAACATGACGGTATAAGAAGCAACTCTATGGCTATAGGAAATTTTGCATGCGATTTGGTTTTAGATTCTTATGATAATATAGATATTGCCATAGTAAATTCAGGAGCATTAAGAACTCCTATATCAGCAGGAGATATAACTTTAGGTAAAATACAAAATGAATTCTTCCCTTTCGATAATCAAGTTGCTGTTCTTTCATTAAACGGAAAGGATTTATTGGACATAATAAAAATATCAGGACAGAAAAGAGGTAAAGGAGGATTTTTACAATTCTCAAGAGGTGTAGAAATAATTTATAAAGAAAATGGAAATTTAGTATCTGCTAAATTAAATGGAGAAGATATTACAGAAAATAAAGATTATAAAATCATTATATCCGATTACCTGCTTGACGGAGGAGACGGATATGTTGATAGTGAAGGAAATCCTATAGGAAGAAAAGGAAAAAATATTATTATGACAGGAAATGATATAAGAGATGCATTAATATCAAAAATAAAAGAACTTAATAATATACCTAATGAATATATAGATGAAAAACCTAGAATAATATTTGAATAAAATATTAATAGAAAAGAGCCTGCTTAAAAAATAAAGACAGGCTCTTTTTTATTAAATAATTATTTAAATCTCTCTCCAGTTATATAATAATATACCCATTTAGCTATATTCTCAGCATGATCGCCCATCTTTTCAAAATATTTTGCTATCATCATTAAATATATAGCCTGATCTGCATTCTCAGCACCGCTTTTAATCAAATCAACCATAGAATCACGCATCTTATAAAATAGTATATCAACTTTATCATCACTTTCTATAACATTTCTTGATAATTGTGCATCTTTTTCTTTAAATGCTTTTAAACAGTTGCTTACCATATCATCTATTATCTTAGACATCTCTATTATAGTATCAATATTATTTTTATATATATTGCCTTCTAATAAAAATCTAAGCAAATCGCATATATCTTTGGCCTGATCTCCTATTCTCTCCAAATCTGTGGATATTTTTAAAGCAGCAGAAACTATCCTTAAATCAGTAGCCACAGGATGATCCAAAAGCAGCATTTTAAGAGATGAGCTTTCTATTTTGTATGATATTCTATTTATATTTCTGTCATTTTCTATAACTTGATTTGCAAGTTCTATATCTCCATTAATTAAAGCTTTAGTAGAATTTCTTAAAGCTTCTAATATCATATCGCCTGCCTCAATAACATGCTCTGTTAATTTATTTAATTCTTCTTCAAATTTTTTCATTTTTTCTCCATGTTTATTTTTTATTCTTGCTATGCCCGCAGACGAACTCTATTTTCGCTAAATTCGTCAAACGCTCATAATCATTAATTAACCGAATCTTCCGGTAATATACTTTTCAGTTTGTTCATTTTTAGGCTTAGAGAATATTTCTTCAGTATCATCATATTCTACTATTTCCCCAAATAAAAAGAAAGCTGTTTTATCCGATACTCTCATAGCCTGCTGCATATTATGAGTAACTATTACTATTGTATATTCATTTTTTAATTCATTTATAAGATCCTCTATTTTACCTGTACTTATAGGATCTAATGCACTTGTTGGCTCATCCATAAGAAGTATTTTAGGATTAACGGATAAAGCTCTAGCTATACATAATCTCTGCTGCTGTCCGCCTGAAAGACCCAATGCATTTTTATTTAGTCTGTCCTTTATATCATCCCAAACTGCAGCCTTAGTTAAACTATATTCAACTATTTCATCTAATTGAGATTTCTTTTTCACTCCGAATGTTCTAGGGCCGTAAGCTATATTATCATAAACACTCATAGCAAACAAATTTGATTTTTGAAAAACCATACCTACATTTTTTCTTAAATAAGATACATTAACATTCTTATTATATATATTAACATCGGCTATTTCTATTTCACCTTCTATTTTACAATTAGCTACTAAGTCATTCATTCTATTAAAAGTTTTTAGCAAAGTAGATTTTCCGCATCCGGAAGGTCCTATAAAAGCAGTTACAGTATTTTTATTTATATCTATATTAACTTTTTTTAAAGCCTGAAAAGATTCATAGTACAAATCCAAATCTTTTACTTTAATAAGCGTATCAGTATCAAAATTGAAATTTATGTTATTTAATTCTTTAGTCATTTAGAATCCTTTTTTAATAGTCTTTCTTTAATTTTGTATTAACAAGAAATAATGAAGCATTAAGAAGTATAACCATAATAAGCAGAATACTTGCTGTAGCGAAAGTTTGATTAATATATAGTCCCTCGCTTGAAAACATCCACATCATTACAGAAAAAGAACTTCCTGAACTCAAATATCCTTTAGGCATATATCTTACAGCACCTGCTGTATATATTAATGCAGCACTCTCTCCTACTATCCTCCCTATACTCAAAATAACAGAAGTCATTATACCTGAAAAACCGCATGGAAGAACTATTTTAAATATTGTTCTAACCTTAGATGCCCCTAATGCTAAACTTCCTTCACGTAAACTTGCAGGAATTGATATTAATGTCTCCTCTGTTTGTCTTATTATAGAAGGAAGTATTATTAATACTAATGTTAAAGAACCTGCTAATATACTTCTTCCTATACCAAACAAATTGGCAAATACAAGCATCCCGAAAAGACCGAAAACTATTGATGGTATCCCTGATAAACTGTCTGTAAATATTCTTATAATAGATATTAATTTAGACTTGGCTTTTGAATACTCTGTCAGATAAATAGCAGCAAACACACCTAATGGTATGGCTATTATTAAAGACATAAAAAGCATCATTGAAGTTGATACTATTGCTGGTAGAAGTGTCATCTGAGAATTATTACTTTCTCCAAATAACAAGTTTAAAGTGATATGAGGTATTCCCCTAATAAGTATAAACAAGACTATAAATACAAGCAGCAATGTTGATACTAGAGAAGCAAATATAGAAATGTATTTTAATATATCCGCTTTTAGAGAAGACATTTTCATTTCAATTTTTTTAAAAGAGAAATCATTTATACTTGTTTTATATTCTTTATTTTTAGAAAATAAACTGCTGAAAGAAAATGAAAAATACAAATTATTTCTTTTAAGCATAGAAAGTACTATATTTATAACAAGTATAAATAACAAAAGAACAAAAGCAGTTCCAATCAATGCCGACCTATGTACTCCTGTAGCATATCCCATTTCTAAAGCTATATTAATAGTCATAGTTCTGAAATATGAAAATAAATCACTAGGTATAAATGGAGCATTTCCTGCAACCATCATAACCGCCATAGTTTCTCCGATAGCCCTTCCCATTCCAAGAACAACAGCAGAAAATATACCTGATTTTGCTGCCTTTACTATAACCCCGAAAATAGCCTGAGAATGAGTATTTCCTAAAGCTATAGCTCCGTCATAATAATATTTGTACACAGCTTCTAAATTATATTTTGTAATTGAAGTTATTGTTGGAAGTATCATTATAGCAAGTATTATTGAACTGGCAAGCACTCCTTCTCCTACATCATTAGGGGATAATCTTTTAAGAAAAGGAACTAATACTGACATTCCAAAAAATCCGTAAACTATTGACGGTATCCCAGCAAGCAAATCTATAACTTGAGATAATATAACTTTTAATTTTTTTGGGGCAAACATTGATATATAAACCGCTGTAAAAAATCCAAATCCTCCTCCTAAAAAAGTAGAAAGAACGGTTATATATACAGAACCTACTATCATTGGAAATATTCCAAAATGTTTTGAAGAAGGCGACCAAGTCATACCAAAAACAAAATTGAAAAATCCAACCTCTTTAAATATTGGAATACTATAAATAAAAATGAAAATACATATTGAAAATACAACTACAACAGAAAATATAGAACATATAAAAAATACATATCTCATTATTTTATCTAGTACTTCATTAAGTATATGTTTATTCACAATCTTACATCCTAATTATTTTACAATCTCAAAAAAAAGCCGATATACAAAATAAATTGCATATCGACTTGATATTTTACTTAAATAGCTACATACCCATTTTCATTGATAACCGCTTTCCCTGTATCACTATTAATGAAGTCCAAGAAAGCCTTTGTACCTTCATCAAGTTCAACTCCCTTTTTAGTGAATATGTAGAAAGGACGGTAAAGTTTGTATGTATCAGTTTTTATATTCTCTACCGATGCCTCAGCGTATCCATCCTGCCCTTTCGCTTTATAAGCTAATGGCTTTATAGTATCGTCAATAGCACCCAAAGATATATATCCTATTTTTGAAGCATCACTCATAACAGATGTTTTTACTTTTCCTGTTCCATCTAATATTTCAACTGTTGCAGGTAAAGGTGCATCCTTTCCAATAGAAGTTAAATCTGTAAAAGCACTTCTAGTACCTGAACCATCTTCTCTTGAAATTGACTTTGTTATATTCCCTATTGCTGTATTGTTTATGTATAGAGAATATAATTCTTCTTCGCTTATCTGAGTAATTTCAGAATCTTTATTAGCTATAATAACTATACCATCCTGACATAACAAATAAGAATCTAAACTAGTCAATTCATCCTCTTTCAAATTTCTTGAAGCCATGCCTATATTATTGTTTCCGCTTATAGTGTCTTGAACTCCAATAGTTGAATCTGATGTTTCTACTGTCACCGTATAATTTGTATTAACTTCTTCAAACTTCTCTGCAAGCTTAAACATAAGAGGAGCAACTGAAGAAGAACCAGTAATAACAATATCAGTAGGACTTGAGGCACCGCCTCCGCAGGATATAAGTCCGAACAGACTTATAAGGGTTAAGAAAATCAAAATCTTTTTCATAAAATTGATTTACTCCGAAATAATAATTTTTTTGTTAATCCTAAAAATTAACGCACACCTTATATACTATAAAGCATATTATGTCAATACAAATTTTGAAATTTAATTTAAATTTTCTTACTTTTTTAGCAAACTATACCCTGCTATAATATATATTTTTTACATTAGTTAATATAATTTTTTAATGATGTAAGATATAATCTATTTTAATTTATCCGGATTTAGACATTTTAAACTATCAATAACAAATAAACCGTCTTTTCTTATCAGTTTATCATCAAAATATATTTCTCCTCCTCCATATTTTTTAGTCTGAATACATACTAAATCCCAATGTATCTGAGAATTATTTCCATTAGGAGCTTCATCATAACAAGAACCAGGAGTAAAATGAAAACTACCCATAATTTTTTCATCAAATAAAATATCTTTCATAGGTTCTGTTATATAAGGATTAACTCCTATAGCAAATTCTCCTATATATCTTGAACCTGCATCAGTATCTAATATTTTATTTATTCTTTTTGTATCATTACATGAAGCATTAACTATTTTTCCATTTTTAAACTCAAATTTTATATTCTCATAAGTAAATCCATCACTATAAAGAGAAGGAGTATTATAGCTTAAAACTCCATTAACAGAATTTTTTACAGGTGCTGTAAATACTTCTCCATCAGGTATATTCATTTTCCCATCGCATTTTATAGACTTAATACCTTTTATAGAAAAAGTTAAATCCGTCCCATTTCCGACTATTTTAACTTTATCTGTCTTATCCATAAGCTTAACTAAATTATCCATAGCTTTTGACATTTTAGAATAATCCAAATTACAAACTTTAAAATAAAAATCTTCAAACTCATCGCTGCTCATTGAAGCCTGCTGTGCCATTGCTGGAGTAGGATAATTCATAACCACCCATTTTGTATTTTTTACTCTCTCTTTCATATGTACAGGATTTAAATAAAATTTCTCATATATTTTATTGTTCTCAGTTTTTACAGAAGAGTTTTCTGCACTATTTAAACCACCCCATATTCCAACATAGGCATCCATATCTTTCATAAGCATTAAATCAGATTTAGCCCAAGTTTTCATTTGTTCTTCATTACATTTTTTTAATAATTCTCTCATTATATGAGGATCATGATTCCATACAAAAGGATTAGCACCAACTTTATAAGCTTCATTAATAATCGCCAAAGCTAAATTACGTTCATCTCCCTCTCCATAGCATTTTATTAAAATATTTTCACCTTTCTTTAATTGACATGAATAATTTACTATTGTCTTTGCCAGTTTTTCTATTCTTAAATCTTTCATAACTATTAATCCTTTTTAAAAAAATTATATTATTTACAAAAAAAGCAGCTATGCAAAATAAATGCAAACTGCTTAACAATTTTCTCAATTTCAATATCACATATTATCTATTAAATAAATGCATATAAGGAGCATTCATAATTTCTGCAAGCATTACAGCAGAAAAATTCGCTTCTTCTCTATTATAATCAGCTCCATTATCCAATAATACCTTAATAACTTCTTCTGGTTGATTCTTAATAATAGCCATATGCAAAGGACTTACGCCTCTTTCATTAATTACATTTACATTTGCACCTTTGGCAATTAAAGCAGCAACTACATCAGGATTATTTATCTGTACAGCCAAATGAAGACAGCTCATTTGATTATCATAATAATTAACATCTTCCTGAGTGCTTTTGTCTATTATTTCTAATAACTTATCAATGTTTTCTTTTAAATCAAAATTTTCATCATCCTTCTTTTTAATAATTTTTTGAAGAAGTTCATACAACCTTGACTTCTTGTATAAATTTGAATTAATTGGCATTATCCTTTATCCTCTGAAATAATAATATTCAATATTATAATATAAACTTAAAATTGTTGCAATAAAAATATAAATTAGAATTTATTTATAATAAATTTTCTATATCATTCATTATATTTTTGGGTTTAACAAAAGGTGCGTATCTATGTATTATATCCCCATTCCGGCTAACTAAAAATTTAGTAAAGTTCCATTTTATATTTTTATTCAACATATAATTACTATTATTTATAAGATATTCATAAATAGGTTCTATATTACAACCCTTTACAGATATTTTACTAAATCTTTCAAATGTGGTTCCATAATGAATTTTACAAAAATTATTTATATCATTATTAGAACCTGGTGCCTGATTTAAAAATTGATTGCATGGAAAATCTAAAATTTCAAAACCTTTATCTTTATATAAATTATATAACTCCTGAAGCTCTATATATTGATTAGTAAATCCGCATTTAGTAGCTGTATTAACTATTAAAATAACTTTATTCTTATATTTTGATATTGATACATCATTTCCATTAATATCTTTGACAATATAATCATATATACTCATTTTTCTTCACGTTCTTTCATTTTATATTCATTCCAAAGTTTATCCATCTCATCCAATGTCATATCCTGCAATTTTTTATTCATCTTAAATGCTGACTCTTCAACATAATTAAATCTTTTAGTAAATTTTTCATTAACTCTTATAAGTGAGTTTAAAGGATTGATTTTATTCATACGGGCAAAATCAAGAACAGTCATAATTAAATCCCCAATTTCTTCTTCAAGATGATATTTATCATTATCATTATATGCTTCTTTTACTTCTTCAAGTTCCTCTTCTATCTTCTTTAACGAATCATCTATATGTTCATATTCAAAACCAACACTTGCAGCTTTTTTCATTAACTTATATGACTTTTCCATTATTGGTAAAGATTTTGGTATACTGTCAAGCACACTCTTAAATTCATTTTTATCATTCGGCTTTTCTTCTTTTTTTATTTCATCCCATTGCTTTAAAATTCCATCTACATCCTTTACATTACTATCAGCAAATACATGCGGATGTCTACGTACAAGTTTTTCATTAATATTTTTAATAACATCATCTACATTAAATTTGTTATCATCTCTAGCAAGCTCAGAAAAAAATACAACATGTAAAAGAACATCTCCAAGTTCTTCTTTAATATTATCATAATCTTTATTATTAATAGCTTCAACAAGCTCATAAGCCTCTTCCAAAAAACAAGGAATTAAACTATCAAAAGTCTGCACTCTATCCCAAGCACATCCATTCTCCCCTCTTAATGTTTTTATTATAGATATTAATTCTTCAAACGAATCCATTTAATACTCTCTTTATCAATTAACTTTATTAACTTCTCTATTTTTTATAATTCTATAATTAATTCTTTTAGGTTCTAATATTGCATTGTATATAATAGCATTTTTTATATCCAAAGAAGTAAGCATATTATTAACATATTTTTTATTTATTTTATTATCTACAACATCAAAGTTATTATCAGTATCATTTTTTATACTATTAATTTGAGATATTTTAGAATTATATTTCTCTTGAAGTTCTAATATTTCTCTGTCACTATTTGAAGTTTCATAATTGGAAGTATATACATTTTGAACTTTTTTATTTTCATTTAAAGTCTCTTCGCTATAATTCTTCAAAGATTCCATATTTTTTTTAAGTTCTCTAAATATTTCTTCTTCAGTATTTTTATTATTATATGTAGTAGTTTTTTTGGTATATGGTTTATTATTTTTAGATGTATTAGTTTTCTTTTTTCCTTTTACATTTTTATTTGGCTTAACAGCTTTTTGTATCAAACTAACAATACCCCATATAATGGCTATTATTATATATATAAGCAATTCTGACATAAAATACCTCTTATTATTTATCTATTTCTTTTTCACTATCATCAATATTTTCTTTTTTATCTTTATTTGCTCTAGAGTTAACTATTCTTGTAGTAACGGCATATACACAAAGTAATAAAAAACCAATTATCAAAAGTATATTAATAGGTGACATTAATTACTCCATTTATAAAAAATATTTACTATAGTTTAATATATAATTATATTAATTTCAAGATTATACTTAATAAATAAAAAAGGTGAAGTATATAAATACTTCACCTTTAATATTCTGTTATAACCTATATTACCAAGTATCTAGTGGATCATCTTCTTCTTTATAAGTTTCTAAGTACATATCTGTCTTAGCTACTAATTGATCGAAGTAGATATAATATTTACCATAAGAATCTCTAGGGTTAACTTTTACATGTATACCCATAAAGCTTATACCTTGCTCTACTTGTCCTCTAAAATCTTCTTGTTTAACTTTAGCTGGTACTTGTACAGTAATGTTTTTCCAACCCATAAAGTTAAGAGCTTCATTACCAACAGACTGAGGTTTACCATTTATATCATAAATGTAAAAACTCATTTTGTTATTGTGGTTACGTCCAGCTACCCAAACACTAAGTTCTTTAGTGTAACCAGGTATTTTAACAGGTCTAGGAGGAGTAACAGCGAACCAAGGGCTACCAGTTCTAAAATACTCTACTTTAGCACCTAATATATATTTATTATTTTCAGCACCTTCAGCCACTACATCAGCAGGACCACCTTCACGGCGAATGATGCTAACTACACCATAATCACTAGGCATAGAAGCTTGCCAAGTATTAGCAAATTCAAAATCATCTATTAAATAGTTAGTGATAGCTTCAGTTACGAAATTATTTCCACCTTCACCCTGATTTTGAGTAGTTTGCTCATCTGTTTCAGCCGCATCTTGGGCAAACAACAAGAATGCAACAGTTAGAATTAACATTGTTATCAAGATACTTAATCTTTTCATATTATTCTTCTCCTTACTTATACCTTATTGTTGCGCTTCTTGTGGCTGTTCTGTAGTAGTAGTATCACCTGTTGTAGTACCATCTTCACCTACTACTTTAGCTCCACCTTCTGTATACTGCTCAGAAGATCTTCCACCAACTTCTTGACCAAGTGTAGTTTCAATATCTGAACCGTCATAAGCTTCTCTAAATGTGTCTGTAACTGTTTGGAAGTAATCTAATAAAACTACAAAGTTATCAGCTCTTTCCTCTGGTGAAGACCAGAAACGGAAATTCATAAATCTTAAACCTTTAGCTCTAGGTACATAAGGTTCTTCTTGAGGTATGAAAGATGGTACTGTTGTACTCATATTTCTCCAACCTATATATCTTATAGAACCTAAAGGTAATGTATAAGTATAACCAAGATAATCTTCAAATATCATTTCCATAGTATAGTCATAATTACCACCCCATACCCAAACATCAAAAGTTTGAGCTTTACCTGGTATGATTTTTTGTACTGTTGGAACTAAATCAAAGAAGTTATAAGATTTTCTGAAAAAAGAAACACTTATTGATAATGAATTAGTTGAATTATAACTTTGGTTACCCATACCATATGGTTTTGTAGCGAATAATCTCATATTAGGATATTTCATTACAACACCATTTTCATTTGTTCTATCACCTCTAAACATAAAGCGGCTTGCATTTGATATTGGCTGCCATTCATCTAATGTTTCAAAGTTGTAAAGTAGTCTAGTTTCCATGTAAACACTAGTACTTTGTCCATAAACAGCAAATGAACATATGCTTATGAATAGACAAATGATTATGAGGTAGCGAGATAAATTTCCCGTACTTCTATAGAATTTCATAGCGCACTCTCCTTAATATTTATAGCTAAGCAATTATATCCAATAACTTAGTACCATTATATTATAATAGACAAAAATTGTCAACTATAAAATATAAAATTCTCATACTATTATATCGTTATAATAGATATTTAATTTTAGTAAAATATTTAATAAATTTGATTAAAAATGAAATTATGTTATTATACAAGAAATAATATTATGGAAGAAATATAATGAGACTTAATAAATATATAGCATCAATAAATATTGCAAGCAGAAGAGAAGCTGATAAACTTATACAAAATGGCCACGTAAAAATAAACGGAATAGTAATAACCAATCCTGCAACACAAGTTTCAGAAAATGATAAGATAGAATGTGATACAAAACAGCATGAAGAAAATAAAATATATATAAAATTGAATAAACCAAGAGGTTATGTCGTTTCTAAAAATAAAGAAGAAGGTAAGCCAATTTATAATTTAATTAAGAATGAATTTGATAATATATACCCTGTTGGAAGATTGGATAAAGATAGTAATGGTCTTATACTCTTTACAAATGATGGAGTATTTAGCAGAAAAATTATTGGAGAAAATACAAACTGTGAAAAAGAATATTATGTTAAAGTTAATGATGATATTTCAGATGGTGCATTAAAAAAACTTGAATATGGAATATCTTTAGATGGACAAAAATTAAAACCAGCAAAAGTAACAAGAATAAATAAAAACTCATTTTATATAATACTTACAGAAGGTAAGAATAGACAGATTCGCAGAATGTGCCAAAAAATAGGTTTTGAAGTTATAATACTTAAAAGATTAAGAATAGCAGATATTTTATTAAATGATTTGAAAGAAGGCTGTTTTCAACGTTTAACAAAAGACGAAATAAATTCAATACTAAAAAAATAATTTCTTAAATAAAAATAATTACTTATCAATTGATAAATTACTATAAAAATCAAATGAAATATCATACATAGTAATATATTTATTAAACATATAATACAAACATCACATTATATGATAACACATCACTATATAATATATTATTATAGTGTATTTATTGTATTTGACACATCTCATATTTTTGATATAATTCTATATATAAAGAATATTATTTTAGGGTTATTTTATATGAAAAGTAATAAAATATTATTAATTAAATTAATAGTTCCATTTGCCGTTTTTTTATTAATTGCCTATGTCATAATATATTTTACTTACAAAAATATATATATGAACGATTTTAAAAATAATACATTAATTGAGATGGATAATACAGAATTAGTTCTTTCAATAGAAATGGAAAAAATATATGATGTAATATATACACTTAGGGGATATTTCCAATCAAATGAAAATATATTTGAAAGCATTAGAAAAACACTAGAAAATATTTTAGAATCAAATAAAAACATATATGATATACTTTATGGAAATGAAATACCTTATAATATAGGCGGGCTTTTTGTTAATGGAATACAGCCTTATCCTGATACTTATGATCAAACATCAAGAGTATGGTATAAAGGTGCCATATCAAAAGATGGAATATTTATTACCGAACCATATATTGATGCTAATACCGGAAATATATGTATAACCTTATCTTTAGCTGTTTACACAAATAATTCATTAAAAGGAGTTATAGGTATAGACTTTTTAGAAATGAATAATGTACTTGAAAAAGTTATCACAGATAATAAAGTAAATCTAATAACATCATCCGGTTTATATATGTCGCATGAAAGTAAAGATCATATATTTAATGACAAATATAATGTATATGAAGAACCATTATTTAAAGATGCAAAATCATTAGAAAGTCCTGATAAAGCTGTGCTGCAAATAGTCGGGAATGAATGGTATTCTATAAAAAATTTAAGAGATACTCCATATAAAATTATAATACGCGGAACAATGGATGAAACTAATAATAGAATAAGAAAAATGATGATTGCTTATTTAGTTATTATGATTATATTAATTATTATACAAACATCTTTGGCATTTTTAGTTGTTATACCTATATCACAAATGTTGGATAAAGCCATAAAAAGTATAGAAGAGATGTCAAAAGGAAATTTTATAATAGAAAATTCTAAATCTGATAAAATTAAAAATAATCAATCAGGACATTTAATTTCTTATGTAAATGAGATGAAAAACACAGTAGGAAATGTAGTATTTAGTCTTAAATCCAATCTTTCTACAATAAATAATGAAATAGAAAATATTTCATCAAGTGCTGAATATTTATCTGATAGAAGCAATACTCAGGCTGCCGCTATAGAAGAACTTACAGGTTCTATACAATCATTATCTAGCTCTATGAAAGAAATAACTTCTAATTCATTAAAAGCAAAAGATATGAGTACAAAAATAATAGAAACTACATCTATAGGTGTAGAATCTGTTAATAATATCTCAGATCATATGAGTAAAATATCAGAATCAAGCAAAAAAATATCTGATATTACTAAATTAATACAATCTATAGCTTTTCAAACTAACATATTAGCTTTAAATGCTGCCGTTGAAGCTGCTCGTGCTGGAGAACAAGGAAGGGGTTTTGCTATAGTAGCAAGTGAGGTAAGATCTCTAGCACAAACTGTAAATGAAGCTGCAACAAGCATAACCAATATAGTGGATGAAACTGTAAAAAGAGTAGAAATTGGAAATGAATCTGCTGATAAATCTTCTGAAATATTAGAAACTATTAATAATTTGGTTAATGATATGGAAAAGGAATTATCAAATATATCTAAATCTACAGCACAAGAAGAAGATGGCCTAATGCAAATAAATGCTGCGATAAAAGAACTAAATAATATAACTCAGGAAAATTCAGGATTGGCCAATCAAAACTCTGCTTCAAGTTCTGAAATATCCAATATGAGTCAGAATATTGTAAAAGAAATAGAATATTTTAAATTTGAATAATTAAATAAAATTAATCTTTTTTAATTATATAATTTTAGCAATATATTATTAGTGAAATAAAGTAACATAATACATATACGACATATATTTAATAATACAATTTGACATATTAATTACTTTTTACTATACTATTAATATAAAATGAGGTTTTGTTGGATTTATTATTTATGAAGAACAAAAAGATATTATTGTTAAAATTAATTGTGCCTTTTGCAGTATTTTTATTAATTTCATACATATGTATATACTTCACATATAAAAAAATATATACCAAAGAATTTATAACAAATACATTAATCGAAATGGATAATACTGAACTAGTTATAGAAATAGAAATGGAAAAGATATATACTCTTATGTATACATTAAGAGGATATTTCCAAGCCAATGAAACAGTATTTACTGATATAAGAAGGACTTTAGAAAGTGTATTAAAATCAAATAAAAATATATACGATATACTTTATGGAAATGAAATTCCATATAATACAGGCGGACTTTTCGTAAATGCAATTAATCCATATCCTGATACTTATGATCAAACATCAAGACCATGGTATAAAGGAGCAATATCAAAAGATGGAATATTTATAACTGAGCCTTATGTTGATGCCAATTCCGGAGCTATAGCTATAACTTTATCATTAGCTGTATATACTAACAATGCATTAAAAGGTGTTATTGGAATAGATTTTTTGGAAATGAATACAATATTAGAAAAGGTTATAACTGACAAACAAGTTAATTTAATTACATCAGATGGTCTATATATGTCTCATCAAAATAAAGACTATATATTTAATGATAAATATAATATATATCAAGAACCTTTATTTAAAGATGCAAAATCATTAGAAAATCCCAATGAATCAATAATGAAAATAGTAAAAAATGAATGGTATTCTATAAAAAATTTAAAAGGAACTCCATATAATTTGGTAATAAGAGGCTCAATGGATCCTATTCATAATAGAATAAGCAGAATGCTCATTATAACATTGGTAATGATGATAATATTATTAATTATACAAACATCTTTAGCAATATTTGTTGTAGTACCTATATCACAAATGCTTGATAAGGCTATGAATAGTATAGATCAGATGTCAAAAGGTAATTTTATAATAGAAAATTCTACAGATAATAAAAATTATAAATCTGGTTCTTTAGTAGCTTACGTTAATAATATGAAAACTACAATTAGAGATGTAGTATTAAAATTAAACTCACATCTATCTACAATAAACACAGAAATTGAAAATATATCTTCAAGCAGTGAATATTTATCTGATAGAAGCAATACTCAGGCTGCTGCTATAGAGGAATTAACGGGTTCAATGCAATCATTATCAAGTTCTATAAAAGAAATATCATCTAACTCATTAAAAGCTAAAGATATGAGTACAAAAGTAATAGAAACTACATCTGTAGGAGTAGAAGCTGTTAATGAAATATCTATGCACATGCATGATATATCTGAATCTAGCAAAAAGATATCTGAAATAACTAAATTGATACAATCTATAGCTTTTCAAACTAATATATTGGCTTTAAATGCTGCTGTTGAAGCTGCTCGTGCTGGAGAACAAGGAAGAGGTTTTGCTATAGTAGCAAGTGAAGTAAGAGCTTTAGCACAAACTGTAAATGAAGCTGCAACAAATATAACTAATATAGTAGACGAAACTGTTAAAAAAATTGTAATTGGTAATGAATCCGCTGATAAATCTGCTGAAATTTTATCAAATATTAATAATTTAGTTAAAGATATGGAAAAAGAATTATATGATATATCACAATCCATAATGCAAGAAGAAGATGGAATAATACAAATGAATACTGCTATAAGAGAATTAAATAATATAACTCAAGAAAATTCCAGCTTAGCATCTCAAAATTCTACATCAAGTGCTGAAATATCAAGTATGAGTAAAGAAATAGTTAATGAAATAGAATATTTTAAATTAAAATAAAACAGGAAACATCTATGATATCCTATTTTTACTATTTCATAAAGAAAAGAATATCTTTCCATTTTCAATATTGGCACTTGCTACTAATATTTTAACTTTATTGCCAAGTTCATAAGCTTTTATTTTATCTATATATACACTTTGCATATCTTGATAGAATTTATAATTTGAACCAACATATGTAGATTCTATAAAACCTTCTATTTCTAACCCCTCAATCTCAACATAAATTCCATTTTTTGTTATAGAGCTTATAACTCCATAATACTCATCTCCAAGTCTATCTTTCATATATCTTGCAGCTTTTATCTGCATCATATAACGTTCTGCCTTTTTGGATGTTTTATCAAGCAATGAACAATTTTCACAAGAATTTACACAAATATTTTTTAATTTTTCATCTATAGCATCATTATTTTCTATTAAAGTATTTTTAACTATTCTATGAACAAGCAAATCAGCATATCTTCTTATAGGAGAAGTAAAATATGTATAATAATCGAAACCTAAACCAAAGTGGCTTTTATTTACTGTACTATACGAAGAAGGCGTCATTGAACGAAGCAATACAGGTATCAATAAATTTTCATCTTGTTTTCCTTTAATTTCATCTATAAAAGTTTTTATATCATAACTCTTATCTTCAAGCTGCTTTAAATCATATCCTTTATTATGTGCTAATATTTTGAAATTATTAAATCTGTATTCATCAGGAGATCCATGATAACGATATATAACACCATCATAATTTGAAAGTTTTTTTGCTATTTCGCTATTAGTAAGAACCATAAGCTCTTCTACTATTTTAGATGATTCTTTTTTCTCTTCAGGATAAAACTCTATAGGTATTCCATCATCATTTAATACTATTTTAACATCTTGATCTTCAAATTCTAATCCCCTGCCCTCTTTTCTCTTTTTGTATAATATATTTTTTACATTTAAAGCATTATCTATTAATTCTAATAACCAGCTCTCATCCTCTGTCTCTTTTTTTATTATTTTTTCAACATAATCATAAGATAATTTTCTATCAGATTTTATAATACTCTTACATATAGAAGAATCTAATATTTCTCCATTTCCATTTATATTTACAATAAAAGTTAAAGCAAATCTGTCAACATTTTCATTTAAAGATATTATATTATTAGATAATATTTCTGGGAACATATTATATACAGTATCTATCAAATAGGTGGAATTTCCTCTATTTCTAGCTTCTAAATCAAGCGGAGAATCAAGCTCTATAAAATGGCTTACATCAGATATATGTATATAAACTTTATAATTATCATCATTCAATTTTTCTATACTAAAAGCATCGTCTAAATCCTTTGAACTTTCACTGTCTATTGTTACAGTTTTAATATTTCTTAAATCAACTCTGTTATCTTCTATATTGTTAAAATCTGCATTATCATTTATTTCTTCAGCTAATTTCAAAAGTTCTTCATTAAAATCTAATTTTATATTATATGCCTTAGCTATGATTTGAGAATCCAATTTTGCATTATTAACATCAATATTAACTTTTACTGATTTTACAGTTTTAGGTGCCTCTTCTTTACCTTCTATCTTATTAATATACTGTCTGCCTTCTTTAGTAACTTTTAGCAAATTGCCGTCTGTTTTTTGTATATATCCGTCGCTTATAGCTTTTCTTATTAAATTAGTAAGAGATGTCTTTTCTATGGCTGTTTTTGAATTGAATTTTATAAATATATTATAATCCATCTGATTTTTCATTAATTTTCTTATTAATTCTTCTACTGTTTTCATAATACGCCTTTTCATTAAAGTTAAAAATAAATATATACTTTTTTTGCTGTTATTTCAAATTAATATTATAAAAAAATGAAAATTATAATTTAATTACTATATATGGTTATTTTTTTATTTTTGTATTATAATATTTATAAAACTTTATTATAAAAGAAATCATCATTATGAACAATTTAATAAATGAGAATAGCATAGTATACAAATTGACAAAAATATATGAACAATACGGATACAAAAAAATCAAATTAAGCAAATTTGAAGATTATAATTTATATAATAATTATAAAGATTTTCTTCAAACAGAGCATATATTAACATTTATGAATTTAAATGGAAATTTACAGTCTTTAAGACCAGATGTCACTTTATCAATAGTAAAAAAAATACTAAAAGATAATGATAAATACACAAATAAAGTATACTATATAGAGGATATATATAAAATAGATGAAGTTTCTAATGAATATGAGGAAATACAGCAAATTGGTGCAGAAATAATAGGAACTTTAACTAAATATTCAAACCTAGAAATAATAAGTATGGCAATAGACAGCTTAAAATCAATAAATGATGATTATATATTAGAAATATCAAGTATAGACTTTATGTTCGCTCTTATAGATGAATTAAATCTAGAAGAGGATAAAAAAATGGAAATACTAAATCTGATATATAGTAAAAATAAACATGATTTGGAAAAGGCATTATCGTATAATAATATCAGCAGCAAATATAAAGATTCTATAATATCATTGATAGATTTCTCAGGAAGTTATAAAGAAGTTTTAAAAAAAATAGAAACATTAATAATAAATGAAAAAATGCAAAGTGCTTATGATGAATTAAATGCTCTATCATCTGTATTTGAACTATATAATAATTTTGAAAATATTTTCATAGATTTTTCTATAGAGAGTAAATTGGGATATTATAACGGTATTATATTTAAAGGATACATAAAAGGCAATAATGATGCTGTTCTATCCGGCGGAAGATATGATAAACTGCTTGCTAAATTTAATGCCCATGAAGTAAATGAAAAAAATAAAAAAAATGCTATAGGTTTTGCTGTTTATATAGATAAACTGTATACACAAAACATTAATAAAAATGAATACGATTTTGATATGCTCATTTTGTATAACAGCGGAGAAGAAAGATTATTATTGACAAAAGTACACGAATTCATAAAGAGCGGTAAAAAAGTAAGAACTGATATATATACAGATAACTATAATACAAATTATAATTACAAAGAAGTATATATATTTGATAATAATACTTTAATCAAAAAAACTTAATCCTTTTTTGTATCTAATAATATTACTTTAGTTACAAAAGGATGTACTTTTACTATAGTACCATCATTAAGTTTTGATTCTAATAAAGTTTTTTTAGTAGTTTCCATGTTTAAATTGTTAGACATATAGTCACCCCCTATTAACTTAGTATATAAATCATATTTGAATTGTCAAGAAAATGTATACAATTAATAATATTTTTTTACATATTATCATAATAATACAACTCTTAAAAAAGAAAAGATTTCATTTTTTATAAACACTAAAGAATAATAAACAGCATAATAATAACAAAAAATATTAACATTACTATTTGAAAAAATATTTTATTATATTATAATGTTTTTTAAAATTTAAAACTATTAAAGAATATAGATTATGATTAATATAGCATTGCCTAAAGGAAGATTAGTAAAAAAAGTTTATAGTCTATTTGAAAGTATGGGCTATGAAAATAAAGAATTACTTGAAGATAATAGGAAATTAGTATTTGAAAATAAAGATAAAAATGTAAGGTATCTAATAGTAAAGCCTTCTGATGTAGGAATATATGTTGAAAAAGGGGTTGCTGATATAGGTATTGTAGGAAAGGATATACTTCTTGAAAATAATCATGATGTTTATGAACTTCTTGATTTGAAATTTGGAAAATGCAGAGTTTGTATGGCATCTGTTAACGGATACAAAGAAGATATTGAAAGAAGATTAAGAGTTGCTACAAAGTATGTTAATATATCAAAAAATTATTTTAACTCTATAAACAGAGATGTTGAAATAATAAAATTAAACGGATCTATTGAATTAGCTCCGATACTTAATCTTTCTGATGTGATTGTTGATATAGTAGAAACAGGAAGCACATTAAAAGAAAATAACCTTACTGTTATAAAAGAAATTATTGATTATATAAGTGCAAGATTAATAGTTAATAAAGTAAGCTATAAGTTTAAAAATGATTTAATAAAAACTATAGTTAAAAATATAGAAGAAGTTTTATAAAGGAAGTTTTATGATAAAAGTAATTAATTATAAAGAATGCAAATCATTAGATGATATATTATTAAGAAGTCAATTCAGCTATGATGATGTTAATGAAAAAGTGAAGGATATATTAGAAGATGTAAAACAAAACGGAGATAATGCATTAAAAAAATATGCTAAAATGTTTGATAATGCTGAAATAGATAATTTAGAAGTAACAGAAAAAGAAATAGAAGAAGCATATAACAGAGTTGATGAGAAGTTTAAAGAAACATTAAAGCTAGCCTATAACAATATAGAAAAGTTCCATAAAAAACAATTAAGAAATAGTTATATAACCAATGAAGAAGACGGAATAGTAATGGGACAGATTATAAACCCAATAGAAAAAGTTGGAGTTTATATTCCTGGAGGCACAGCAGTTTATCCTTCAACAGTACTTATGAATGTAATACCTGCTAAAGTTGCCGGAGTAAAGGAAATAATATTAGTATCTCCTCCAAACAAAGAAGGAAAAATAAATGATAATATATTAGCAGCAGCAAAAATAGCAGGAGTAAACAGAGTATTCAAAACAGGAGGTGCTCAGGCAATAGCAGCTTTAAGTTACGGTACAGAGTCTATTCCAAAAGTATATAAAATAGTAGGACCAGGAAATATATATGTTGCTATGGCTAAAAGATTAGTATTTGGAGAGGTTTCTATCGATATGGTGGCAGGCCCTAGCGAAGTATTAATAATAGCAGATGAAACAGCAAATCATATACATATAGCTTCTGATATGCTTGCTCAGGCTGAACATGATAAATTAGCTTCAAGTATATTAATAACAACATCTAAAGAAATAGCAGAAAAAACAAAAGAAGAATTATACAAACAATTAGAAAAATTAGGCCGTAAAGATATAGCAATGGAATCTATAGAAAATAACGGTAGAATAATAATAACTGAAAATATAGATGAAGCAATATACATAAGCAATGAAATAGCTCCTGAACATTTAGAGATAAGTATAAAAGAGCCTTTCTCTGTATTAAGCAAAATAAAAAATGCTGGATCAATATTCTTGGGAGATTATACTCCAGAAGCATTAGGCGATTATTTATCAGGTGCAAACCATGTAATACCTACAAGCGGAACAGCTAAATTTGCTTCTCCTTTATCAGTAGACGACTTTATAAAGAAATCATATATAACTTATTATACTAAAGAGGCATTAAGCAAAGTAAAAGATAATATTATTAATTTTGCTGAGCGTGAAAGTTTAGGAGCACATGCCAATTCTGTAAAAGTGAGATTTTAATTATTAGTAATATTGGCATTCTTCTGCCATTTGTTTGATTTTAAATAGTACATGCTGAATAAAGTATTTATTATGTAGCATATACCCATAGAAAACCATATACCCATAAGTTCAAATTTTGGGGATAATGTGTATGCTAACAATGTTCTTAATACAAGAGTTGTAGAAGTTGTAAATACCATTATAACAATAGTTTTACCTGCTCCATTAATTACTCCGTTACATACGAACATAATAGAATAGAAAATAAATATAGGCATTATAGTATAAATATAACTTCTTGCATATTCAAAAACCTGCATATCTTTTGTAAACATTCGTATAAGTAAATAAGGATTAACAACAGAGAATATGCTCATAACAGATGATATTACAAGTCCTATTATAATACCGCTTTTTAAAATTTCTTTTACTCTCTCTATCTTTTTAGCTCCAATATTTTGTGCCGACATTGTCATAACAGCATTACCCAAAGCAGCTATAGGCATAATAAATAGCGACTCTACCCTATTTACTATAGCAACTGTTGCACTTGCTGCCTCTCCAAAACTGCTTATAAGTCTTGTAATTATAAGCCAGCCGAATGATACTATAAATTGATTAAATGATATTGGAATGCCTAATTTCATTATTTTTTTTGTCATTTCTAAATCAAATGTAAATATAAAAGGATTAATCTTTATAAAACTATTTTTAAATCTTAAATAAGTTGTACTAATTAATACAGAAGTAAATTGAGAAATAACTGTAGCAATAGCAGCACCTTTCAGTCCCATAGCCGGGATTATCCAAAAACCTTTTATTAGTATAGGATCTAATATTATGTTAAGTACAGATGATACAATTAGAAATATTAAAGGTCTTACACTATCTCCTACAGCTCTAAGTATTGAAGATATAAAAAAGTAAGCATAAGCAAAAGGCAAACCTATTATTGATATTCTTAAATAAATTAAAGCCATATCCATAGCATCTGAAGGAGTATTCATTATAACTAATATTTGTCTTGAAAATATAAGCATTAAAGAACCTACAGTAAAAAGTATAATGACTCCTAATGTAGTAGATACTTTTATTACATGACTTACTGTATCATAATCTTTGGCTCCGTAATACTGAGAAACTATAACTCCGTTAGCCATATTAACACCGAAAGCAAAAGAACCTATAAGCAGCATTATTGGAAAACTTACAGCAACAGATGATAGTCCTAGAGGTCCTATGATATTGCCTATCCAAATACTGTCCACTATATTATAAACAACACTTAATATATTAGAAAGCAGTATTGGTATAAGAAGTTTTATAAGAGTCGGAACTACTTTTTCTTCTGTTAAATCTGTACCTATATGATTAGCCATATATTTTATAACCTCAAATTAAACTTGATCTATTATAAACTATATGATAATTAATTAAATAGAAAAATATAAAATTTATAAAACGCACGGTTAAGTAGTTTATTTATAATAAAAATTAGAATTATAATCAGTATAAAATAAGATAGCATTATTCTGCGTGCGGTAAATTCGTACTAATTTTTTAAAAACTAGGGCGGGCGTTATATTTTCTAATTAAATTCTAAATAAAAAGCAGAAAATACAAAATGCATTAATAAACTTAAAGGGTGGGCAAATGTAATTAATTTTTAAAACTTAATTACATACCCCGCACTTTAATATATACTGAAAATTTTTGAGTTTGTCAATCAATACACTTTATGTAGAATTATCAACTTTTTTGCCGCACAAAAAAGTTGCTGCCACAGGCACGCTTCGCGAAAACGCAATTGCTAGAACTTTATATTTTAAGAATATCTATCAAATATGGTGTAATACCCTAATTTTAGGTTAAAAATGCAGTTGTTTTGGTTCTTTTATACCAATACCGAAAGGTACCTACTCGGTAAAAGAACTGGGGTATGGGGCAAAGCCCCATATATTAAAAAGAAACTATAGTTTTATTTTTGACAAAATATAGTTGTTTAGGTATATATTGCTTATTTAAAAAATATTAACTTCAATTTCTTTTTTAATTAAATTAGAAAATAAAGCCCCCGCACAAATTCTTATTAACTTTACAACTTATTCAACGCAAGATTAATCTTTTATGATTTTATAGATTTAAATAAAATAGCATTTAATTTTATTATTTAGTTTTGTTTACCGTGCGATAAAATATATAAATCTTACTTACTGCATATACTTTCAACGTCTTTTTCTAGAAGTTCTATAACTTTTTCGGTAAAGTCGTATAATTCTTTTTCCTGCTGCGGAAATTGAAATTCCTTTACCCATCTGTCGTCAAAATAAAAAGTATCATCAAATAAATTATGTTTTTTAAGCCAAGCCTCTATATCTTTATTATCTTTCTCCCATTTTTTTATAAGTTTTGGATCATCTCCTGTATTTTCACTTCTTGAAAATAAATTAAACTTATAATAATCATTATATGCATATATGGCTATAGCATAATTAAGTCCTCTTTTCTTGCTTTCAAAATCTCTGTAAAAACATTCTTTACACTTATCACCTTTAAATCTTGAAACTAAGTTATTAATACGAGTTACAATCAAATTATTATACATATCTACTATTAATTTTATTTTTTCGTATTCATCAGTATTATTTATTATTTCTTTATAAAAATCTTGTGTTAATTTATCCATTTTAGTTACTCCTGTTTCTCTTAATATTTTTAAATAATGATCTGCTAATAATATCCATTCTTTAGCTTCATTATTTTCTATAAAATCATTTAAACTATTTTCTATTACTTTAGTATAAAAATCTTCATCTTCTCCATCATATCCATATATGATTTTGATTTTTTCTTTTGGTATATCTTTTATAGACTGAGATGTAGGCTGTTTTAATGTATCAGGAGATAAATATACTATTTTATCAACTTCTAAATTCTTTTTTAGGCAATTATTATAATATCTTGATAATTGTTCATTCATATCTTTAGCCCATCTAAGCTTATTTTCTATAATTATACAGTTTATACCAGATTTAATTAAAATATCAATTTTATTTTCTTCTCTTACAACTGAATAATCATTATTTAAATATTTAGAAGTATCAACATCTATAAAATCAAGAAAATATTTTAATACCGTTTCATGCTCTAAAAGTTTTGCTATTATATCAGAATGAAAATTTTCTTTGTAATATGTATCAGAAATAAGTTCAAATATATTAAAAGGACAATCTTCACTAAAAGTATTTTTCTTGATATAATCACGATATTTTTCAAGCATATCATTATTGACATATTTTGAATAGAAAAAATATCTTTTATAATTTCTTTAGATCTATTAAATGGAAATTGCCAAGTATTTTTTAAATCTTCAATCGTATAATTCATTAATCCCTCTCAATTATAAAGCAGGTGCATGCTTACCCTTATTAGGTCCATTAGGATGTTTGAGACAATAACCATTTACTAATAACTGTAAAGATTTGTTTTTAGCCCCGCAATACTTGCAAAAATATTCTGACTTTTCACCGCCTTCATAAAGTTTATGCTTACCCTTGTTTGGACCATTCGGGTGCTTTAGACAATAACCGCTAGTTAGTGAAGCTATTGAAGAATATTTAGCACCGCAGTATTCACAGTAAAAATTTTGAGCCATAAAAAGCCTCCTTTAATATCAATTATGATTTAATTATATATTATATAGCGACAAAAACTGTCATAATTTTATTTCATTAAAAAATGATTTTTTTAATTACAAACATATAGAAAATTATTTAATAAAACAATTTTCATTAGTAATTATAATATATAATTAAAACTAAATACATATCCATAATCTAATATTCCGTTTTGATTTTGATTTATAATAGGAGCAAAGGAATAATATATTTTTCTCTCTAAATTGCTTTTATAAACTGATGAAATAATAGAAGTTAATGCTCCAGCTGTAAATAAACCTATACCTGTAAAAAACAGTGTTCTATTTAGCTTGCTTGTTTTATCAGTTTTGCTGAAATCAAAAAAATCAAAATTATTAGGCTGTCCGTTTACTGCATTTAATACAAATGGACTAGCGGCAGTTAAAGCTCCTCCAATCATTGTTATTATTCCGAAAGTATTGAAACCTTTTGCTATATTTATACTATTCATATTTTTTTCTATTAATGCTCTTCTATCTGCTTCATAAATTAATCTTTGTCTTTCTTCCTCTAATTTTTTTAATTCTTGTTCTTTTAAGCGGTTCTGTCTTTCAATTTCTTCCTGTTCTTTTATTCTTTTTTCTTTCTCTAATTTTTTTAATTCCTGCATTTTTATTTTTAAATCTTCTGTTTCAATGCACCTTTACTTTTTAAATAATCATACATTTCAAAATTATTATTATCAAATGCATAATGCAAAGCTGTTTTATTATCATAAACTTTAGTATTAATATCCGCTTTTTTAGAAATAAGGAGTTCTGCCATTTCTTTATTATTATTTTCTGCTGCAATCATTAAATATGTTTTATTATCATATCTTGTATTTACATCTGCCTTATTTTCAATAAGAAGCTTAGCTATTTCTAATTTATTGTCTTTTACTGCTAAATATAATTCTTTACCATCATTTTCATTTAAAGATATTTTTTTTGATAAAAGAGCTTTAACTATATCTTTATTGCCTTTTTCTATAGCATACATTAATGTTGTATTTTCATAATATCCATAATCATTATTTACAGTGTTATATATATGAGCATTATTTTTAAGAAGAAATTTAACTCCTTCTAAATCATTATCATTAATAGCATATAAAAGAGGATATGTATTATTAAAATTCTTATCAATATCTAAATATCCTATATCAATTAATTGCTGAGCTACATCATAATACTCTAATGCAGTACATAAACTTAGAAGATAAGTTCCTTTTTCAAAACTTTTAGTATTTCCATTTTTACTTTCAAAACTAGTATCTCTTCCTAAATATAGTTTTTGATTAGTTACCATATTATTTATTTCTTCTATTACAGAATTATTAATATTATTGGTATATGATGATACTAAAGTTTTATATTTATCAAATACATAGCTATTAAAAAATATATTCATAATACCTTTACTGTATGACTGATCCATAGCAAGCATAATAGCTGTTTTTCTGCTGTTATTTGTAATTTTTAAATTTGGTTTTTTATCTAATATTTGTTTTATTATATTTGTAGAATTTTGATCTACAGCATACATTAATAGACTATGATTATTATAATTGCTGTATTGATAATTAATGTTTATGCCTTTATCTAAAAGAGTTTTAAAAACATCATCATAATTTTTTGATGTTATAAGTTTAACAGCATACCAATCATTATTTTTATAATCGGCATTATTATTGATAAGTAATTTTGCAATATCTCTATGCTCATATCTTACTGCTATTTCTAAGGAAGTTAAAGACTCAGTAACGAATCTATTTAGATAACTATCAATATAACTTATCTTAAACAAATTATTTGAATACTCTGCCTTATTTTCTATTAATAATTTTACTATATCATAATGCCCGTTCATAATAGCATCTCTTATTGGGGTATTAAGATTAACATCAGCACCATTTTCTATAAGAAGTTTAACTATATCAAAATATCCTTTATGGCTTGCAATCAATAAAGCAGTATCCTGAATAAAATCGCTTTTTTCATTAACATTAACACCTTTTCTAATTAACTCTCTAACCTTTTTAATATCTCCAGATTCGCATGCTTCGTATAATTGATAATTGAGCCTATCCTCACAGTATAGATAGGATAAATTAAATACTGAAAATAAAATAAATAATTTGAATAATTTCATAAATCTGCTCCATTTAATAATTACTCATTAGTAGAACTGTATTCTTCCCACCATTTTTTTACTTCCATTATATTTGTATAATATTTTTTAGTTAATTCATCATTGTAATAATAGTTTTCTTCTTCTCCATTTATAGAACAATTAAGAGTATTCCCATTTAATTTGAAATTTAAATATGATTTTGAAACAAAGAAATCCATAGTATAAACAGCCTCATTTTTACTCTTTATTTCACTTGCAGAAGTAGTTAATAATGTTATAATCGAAGCCAATGGATTTATTACAGTTTCTTCATCTCCTACTAAGACTTTATCTCCTACAAAGAGCAGCGATTCATTACCATTAGTATAGAATTTATAACTTACATTTTTATACCACCCTTCTTCTTTGCTTTCGCAGGATATAAATACAAATATTGATAATAAAGCTAATAAGAATATTTTTAATTTCATTTTTTGCTCCTAATTAAATACAATTCAAAATAAAAATTAAAGGCTTCACTCAAAAAACTTCAAGCAAAACCCTTTAAATTTTAATACAATTGATTATTATTTTTTATTACATACAATATCTTGACCTACAATATCAGATGCACCTTGATTTTTTGTAAATCTAACTGTTACAGAAGAACCATCAGAAGCAAATTTTAAAGTACCTTTAATTGCATTTGGTGTTCCATAATAGTCAGTAGAAAAGCTATAATCAGTACCAGAACCTGTTACAGAAAAATATCCTTGATATTGAGGTTCTGATGTTTGGTCACTACCGGCACTCATACCAACTTTAGAATCTTTTATTGATACCCAGAAATATTGAGACTGCATTACAGCAGATGTTGATACATAGGAATTACCGTTGAATTGTTCTATGCCTGAAGAACCTGTTTTATCCTTATTGGAACAGCTCATTGATAATACACCTAATAAAAATATACTCAAAAAGATTGTTAATAGTTTTTTGTTCATAAATGAAACTCCTTTAATTAATTTTTTATTAAAAACATTATTACAAACCCAAAATAATTTAAATGCTTTAATACATTTAAATTCGAATTTAAATGTATTTATAAATTTATTATACTATATAATATTTTAAATTTAAAGCAATATAAATTTACACTTTTTTTACAGAAATTAGATTTACTATTAAAATTAATACTACTGAGGTTTGAAGCGTTTTTAAAATCAGTCTGTTATAAGAATTTTATTTCCTATCTCATATAATAGGCTTTGAAGCGTTTCCAATATTAGTCCGTTATAAGACGATATTCCCACCTCCAATAACAAGGAATTGAAGCGTTTTAAAAATTCAAAAACTTCAGAATAGTGAAAAACAAAAAATTAATGATAGTTATAATTAAAATATTAACTATGAAAAATAATCAGCTATTCGTATCTTAATAGAATTTAATTCTAACAGAAACTTGGGCAGGTGCTTTATTTTCTGATTTAATAAAGAAATAAATAAAAATTAGAATTTCAAAATAAACTATAAATATTAAGCGGCGGGGTATGTAATAAAAGTTTTAAAATTTAATTACATTTGCCCGCCCTTTATATTTTCAATCCCATTTGTGATTTTTGTATTACTTTTCTTTTTCATTTTACTTTGTTATTATGACACCCACCCAAGATTTTTTTAAATTTATTGTATCTTTACCGCACGCATACCAAATTTATAATATATACTAAAAATTTTTAAGTTTGTCAATTTTTTGTTGTTCTTTTTCCCGCCGCAAAAAGAACCAAAAAGTGCAAGTGTAAAAAATTAGTACTAAATCATACTAAAATTGTCTTATATGTAATATAGTTTATTAAATTAAAGCCTAAATGTAGCCTTTTTGCTTCTTTGTGGCAATACCACAGGCACTTCCTTCGGTCGCAAAAGAAGTGGGGGTGTGGGGGCAAAGCCACCAGAAACAATAAAATTGAAAAAACTAAAATTGACAAAATATAGTTGTTTAGGTATATATTAATTATAAATCACAATTTTCATTATATATAAAATTTTACTAACCGTGCGTTAAAATAGGTAAAAGATCAATATCTATTTAGTTAATAGAAATTCTTAAATAAATATATTATACTGTTAAAATAAAAATTACGGATAAATATATGCATAAATACAAACCAGAAATTTTAAAAGAATTATACGAAATAGTACAAGATGAAAGTATTTATTTAGGCGATATAGATACAAGTCTTATTAAGGATATGAGCGGATTATTTTCAGGAAGCGAAAGAGAAGATTTTTCAGGAATAGAAACTTGGGATACTTCTAATGTAGTAAGTATGAACTCAATGTTTTCTTTTGCCCGTAAATTTAATCATAATATAAATAATTGGAATGTTTCTAATGTAGAAGATATGGGGTATATGTTTAGGTATGCAATTAAATTCAATCAGCCTCTTAATAATTGGAATGTTCATAAAGTGAAAATTATGAATTATATGTTTTATGATGCTATGGAATTTAATCAGGATATTTCATCTTGGAATGTTGAGAATGTAAAAGATATGAGTTATATGTTTCATGGATGCAGCAAATTTAATCAGACTCTTAATAGTTGGAACGTATCTAATGTTGAAAATATGTATTGTATGTTTTCACAGGCTTCAGAGTTTAATAAGCCTTTAAATGATTGGGATATATCAAATGTTAAAGATACATCATATATGTTTTATCTTGCTTCAAAGTTTAATCAGCCTCTTGATAAATGGAATACTTCAAAAGTAAAAAATATGAGCTACATGTTTGGAGGTACTTATAATTTTAATCAATACAGTTCTTTAGAAAATTGGGATATAAGTCAAGTTAATTCAATGGAAAATATTTTTCAATTCTGTAACAACTTTAAGAATTTTAAAAATTTAAAATTGACTTTATATTTACATGTATTAGATGATAATTATTACGGTAATGATATTATAAAAGACAATTTGAAAGAGATTTACAAAATATCTTCCGAAAGTAAAAATAAAAAAATAATAGCCTTCAAAAGAAAATTAGAAAATACTTATTATAATGAATTAAAAGATTTATCGGATTGCAAAATTTTTAAAAGTATAGAAGAAGCAGAGAATTATGCTGAAAATAATTTCAATAAAAAAGATGAAAAGAAAGTTGATTTTATAAAAGAATCTAGAGTACTAATAAAAGATAAATCAAGAGAAGTTAATATAAAACTAATAAAATACATATATTTAAAATACTTAGAATTAAAAAAATATATTTATCGTATTATTGAAATTGACTCTATTATAGACTTACTTGATAAAGAAAGTTTTTTGAGAGTTGCTTATAATATTTATAAAGAAACAGGTAAAGAAACAGCACAATTAATTTACGGATTATATGGAGGATATGAAGCATTAGAAGAAATATACAAAAAGGACGGCGAATCAAAATTATTTTTTAAAATACTATCTTTAAATAAAGAAAATGAATACACTATAAAAATACTATTTAATATATATAATAATGCTAAAAAAATGGCTGTAAAAAACAATGCTTTAGATATTTTAATAGAAATTGCAAAGGATAAAAAAACTCCTTTTTATAATTTAGAATTGAAATACAATTCAAATATAGGTTTCGATAAAGAGAGTGAAAAAATTATTGATGAAAATTATAAATTAATACTAAACAATGATTATTCTGTAAGTATATTCGATATAAAAGAAAATAAAATATTAAAATCCATTCCAAGAAATTTAGATGAAAACAAAAAAGAAGAAATAAAAAATATAAGAGAACAAGTTTCTAATATGATAAAAAAATTCTCATATATATTAAATCAATTACTCATTGCAGGAGATAAATACGATTATGATTTTTTCAAAGAAGTATTTATTGATAATACAATTATGAATAAATTTGACTTATCCCTTATATGGAGTTTATATGACAATAGTAATAATTTTATAACTACATTCAGATATACAGGTGATGGAAGCTATACAAATAGTAATGATGAGGAAGTAAAAATTGATAATGATACTTTTATTAGTTTGGCAAGTCCTATTGAAATGGAAGATGAAATAATAAAAAAATGGAGAGATCAATTAGAAGATTATGAATTATCACAGCCTATAAATCAATTAAGCATAATAAATATTGATAAAAATAATTTGAAAAATGAAATAGATAAACTTCAAAATATAGAAATTGCTTACGGTACTTTCAAAGCGTTTGGAATGAGATACGGTATGTTTCCTTTATATACAGAATATAGAACAATTAAAGAATATGCTTTGACTCTTAATGATGGAGATACTTTTACAATAAAAGCTCAAATTGATGGAGAGGCAGATTATAAAGATAAAGTTAGAATAAATATTGAATTTACAAATAATGAAAATAAAGAAGTGTCAAATAGATTTATATATACTTTATTAATATTTATGATATGGGATTTTAGACTTAATTAAATAACTAAGGTTTACATTATTTTATAAAAGCATTAAATATTTTTTTATTGATTTATTCAGCCCGCCCACCCCCCCCTAATAATATTTATAATGCAAATAAAAAGGCATACATAAATTATATGCATGCCTTTAACTTCAATTATGTAATTTTTAATCTCTGCTTCTTATTTTAGATAAAAGTTTTAATATCTCTAAATAAAGCCATACTAAAGTAACAAGAAGCCCAAAAGCAGCATACCATTCAAAGTATTTAGGCATATTATACTGCTCACCTTTCTCCATAAAGTCAAAATCCAAAAGTAAATTAAATGAAGCAATAAGAACTATTACAATACTAATACCAATACTTAAAGGACTTGAACCATACAAGAAAGGAATTCTAGCACCAAAGAATGACATTATAAAATTAGCTAAATATACAAGACCTATACATAATGTAGATACAGTTATTACACTTCTAAATTTTTCAGTTACTCTTATTATTCTAAATCTGTATAATACCAACATTATAAATAAATCTAAAAAAGTAAGAAATACAGCCTGAACAACTATACCTTCATAAGCAGCATTAAAAACATAAGAAACAGCACCTATACCAACACCTTCAAGTATAGCATAAAGTATAGAAAATACTTTAGATAATTCTTTTTTGAAAGTCATTATCAAAGCTAAAACAAAAGCACCTATAGATGATCCTAAAGCAGCAGGATAAAGAAGACCAGGATTAGAGGCCAAAACAAAGAATACACTTACCATAGCTGAAAGTATCAATACTAATGTAAGTATTATTGATTTGTTAATTGCTCCATTAACAGTCATTGTATTTTCATTTTCGTAACTTGATGCATAATTAAATGCCTTATCTGATAAAACTGGATTTGCCATAATTCAAAAACCTCCAAAATTATTTTTATTTGATTTATTATTATATAATAACTTAAATAAAATACTAGTGTAAAGTAATATTTCTTTTGATTATTTATATAATAAAATTATTAATAAAACAAATATTATATCTTAATAATAAAAAATTAAATTTGTTTGTTTTTCTCATCTTCTGCTATTTTCCTTACAATAAGTATACCAATTAAAGCCAAAATAAGTAATATAAGTTTATGAAGAATTGCTGCTATTAGCTGAGTTATTATAAAAGCTATTAAAAAAGATACAGCATATTTAGAAAAAGTGTTCGGAAGGAAAGAAGCATTTTCTAATTTGAGATTATAAATAAGAATAGTAAGAGGTATAGCAATTATAATAGTAAATATAGAAACTGATAATATAGGAAATGACTTAATTTTTTTATTTGCTTTTTCGTTTTCCATTTTTCAAAAACCCCCAAAATTGTTTTTATCTAATTTATTATTATATAATAACAAAATAAAAATACTATAGTATATTAAAATAACTAACTATTTTAAATAGAATTGCATTTTTACTAGATAATAATATATATTGAAAAAAGTAAATATATCGAAATATAATATATAGAATTTAGTTAGATAATATAATATAATTTAAAAATATATTTATAAACGGAGGTAATAAATGAAGAAAGCCATACTAACAACTATTGCTGTAATATTATATACTCTTTCATTCAATAACTACTTGAATGCACAAACGCAAAAATCGGCAGAATCTTATATTAATGAAGACGGAAGAGTTAAATCAAGAGGTTTTGCTGCCGTTTCATCAGATATGAAGTTTCAATATCATGAATTCACAAGACATCCAGTAGGAAAAAAAGATGTTTTAATAGAAATATATTATGCTGGAATATGCCATAGTGATATACATGTTGTAGAAGGCAAATCAAGTAATACTCCTCTTGTAGTTGGGCATGAAATAGCAGGAAGAGTTGTAAAGGTAGGAGATGAGGTTACAAAGTTTAAAGTAGGAGATTTGGCTGGAGTTGGATGTATGGTTAATTCATGCGGAAGATGTGAAAGCTGTTTAGATAATCAAGAACAGTATTGTTGGAACAGAGCAGTTTATACTTACGGTTCAAGAGATAGATTTCACGGCAATGAAATTACTCAAGGTGGATACTCTGATAATATAGTTGTATCAGAAGATTTTGCAATTCTTATACCTAATAATGCTCAATTAGATAAAGTAGCTCCCCTTCTATGTGCCGGTATTACAACCTATTCCCCAATAAAAGCAATGAACGTAAAAAAAGGAGATAGAATAGGTATAGCTGGTTTCGGAGGACTTGGATCTATGGCTGTAAAATATGCTGTTAAATTAGGAGCAGAAGTTACTGTTTTTGATATAACAGAAGATAAAAGACAGGATGCCGTAAATATGGGAGCAGTAAAATATATTAATGTAAATAATCCAGATGAATTAAAAAATAATGATAATAGCCTTAATTATATTATAAGCACTATACCTGCATATTATGATGTTAATATGTATATGCGTATGCTTAAAAGAGGAGGTACTATGTGTTTATTGGGGCTTCCTAGAAGTTCAAAAATGCCTACACTTACCGCTATGATTGGACAACATGGAAGTAAAAAATTATTCGGTTCATTAATAGGCGGAATAAAAGAAACTCAGGAAATGCTTAATTATTCAGTAGAAAATAATATATATCCTACTGTAGAAATAATAAAAGCAGATGCACAAACAATATCTGATGCATATAGAAATGTTATTGACGGAAAAGTAAAATTCAGATATGTAATAGATATGAGAACTATAAGCAAATAAAAATAATTCTATATAAAAATAAAGGCTGATAGTATAAAACTTTCAGCCTTTTATTTTTATTAATTACTTATATTCTTTAAATGTATTTCTAGCCCGTTCGCATATAGGACATTTATCAGGTGCAGAATTAGTCTCTACATAACCGCAATTTTCACATAGATAATATTTATCTGTTATTGCTTTATTATTTTCTAAATCATTAATAGCTTTAGTAAATAAATCATTATTTAATTTTTCAACTTTAATCATTCTATTTATTTCATTTGACATTTCTTTTTTATTATCTTTATTTACTATTTTTAATAAATCAGGATACATTTTAGTATATTCATAAGAAGTCATTGATATTGCAGCTTTTAAATTTTCAATATCTGTTCCAACTTTAGGATCAATTACTTGTGCTTTTAAAATAGTATCTGTTATTTTTTCTTGAATAGATACATCATATAAAATATTAGCATGACAAGATTTTGAATCAGAAATGACTAAAAATAAATTACTTAAAGATTTATCTTTTGAAACCATAGAAAATTTTGCATACATAAAAGATGAATTAATATCATTACTATAAGCCTCTGATACAGCTTCTAAAGTAGTTTTAACTGTTTGTGAGTATAAAAAAGAACTGCAAATCAAAAAAATAGAAATAAGCAATAATTTTTTTAACATAACGATTACTCCATATTTGTTATTAATTTAACATTAAAAACATTTTATTATTTATTTTGTTAAAATTAATTTCCAAATTTTAATCCCAAATTAAAAGAGATTTCTAAACCGCTGAAACCATATTTATTTATAAAGCTGCTGAATAATGGGGTTCCTAATTGAGTATCAAGGTAATTAATATCATAAAATATACCAAAATCATAAGAAATACTAACACCAAATAAAAATGCCACATATTCATTAAAATAAAAATAATCATCAACTTGCAATTTTATATATGGTATAATAGGATAAGTAAAATTTTTATTTATATCATCAAAAGAAAGTTTTTTATCGGCCCCTGTATTATCAATATAACTTTCTGCAGTTCCTCCAAAAGGTATTTTCATTCCAAAACCAATACCTATACTTAATATAGTTTTTATATTATAATCAGGATTTATTGAAGTTAGCCAATCTTTTAAATCTATATTTAATTTAGGTATAATACCTACCAATAATGTATCAAATGATAAACTATCTTTAAAATCAATAGAAGAATAATAATATGATGCCGAAAATGTTTGTCTGTAATATCCAAACTCTGTTAAAAGACTTATTGCATATTTTCCGTCCTTTATAGAAAATTTATGTCCGAAGTTTGCTATAACACCTGACGAAAAACTACTGTTTCCTTTAATATTATTCACACTAGCATTTTTGATATCTAAAATAGGAAATGTTGATGTAAAAGATAACGGAGCGTATATACTAGCATCAAATTGTGAAAATAAAACATTTGCAAAAAATAATAAAAATGATGATGTTATAAAAAACAATTTTTTCATATTTTATATCCTATTAATAATTATGCCATTAAAATTTTAATAACATACCCCACCCTTTATTCTTTATTGATTTATAAGAATTTTTAATTTGCAGTATCTTTATTGTTTAATTATGAATCGCACACCCGCCCAAGTTTTTATTAGATTTGTAATTTCTTTACATTAATCCTGCAAAAAATCTATGAATACAGAAAAATCATTAGCTAAATAATCATCAGATATCTTTATCTTGCATTGCAAATTTAACTCTTTTACTCTATCGCAAACCATTTTGAATATATCTTCTTTTTTATAGTAATAATATTTGTCTCCATATTTTTCTTTACATGAAATATCTAATAGATTGAAACATACTCCCTTTCTAGCAGCAACTAAAAAATTTTTTACAGCATCTGCTAAAAACTCTTCATTGTTTCCAAGATTAAGATTAAATATACCAGAAGAATATATATAATCAAAATCATCTTCTATATCTGAAGTTTTAAAAAAATCCATAGTCATAAATTGAGGTGTAATATTTTTAAAAACCTTCTTCTTTGCCCTTTCAACCATCTCTGATACTATGTCAACACCAATATAATAAAGACTAATATTATGTCTGTCTATATATTCTGCTAGATTTCCAAGTCCGCACCCAACATCAAGTAAAACAGACTTTCTAATATCAAAATGATCTAATAACGCCTTAAATCTAGTTTCCTGAGCATCTTTAGATTCCCAATCTAAAACCTCATAATCGGGTATATTCAAATCCTTAACTTTGTCTATATAATGTTCTATTATTATTGATTTTTTATTATTCATAAATATTGCACTTCCAAAATATTTTTTATTATTATTATTTTAAATTTAATTTATATATTGTTTTATGATTATAGTTTTTATCAGGATCAAATATGATGCTTGGGAAATGAGGAAAATTTACCGCCCCTGGTAAAAACTCTGTCTCAAAGCAGAATGCATTATGCTTATTCAAAACTGTATTTCTTACTTCTCTATTATTAAGCATATTTCCGGAATAAAAATGCATAGCAGGCTTTGTGGTATAAAGCTCTAAAACTATTCCTGTTTTCTCACTATAACATGAAGCTCTTAATTTATTAAAATTATTTTCATCCTCATCAGTATATGATAATATATTTTTTTCATTAAAAATAAAACAATTATCATAACCATTAGCTTTTTCTATATCAGTACCTATTTTCTTTGTCTTAGTAAAATCAAAAGGAGTATTCTCTGTTTTTAAAATCTCGCCTGTAGATACACATTCATCTGTTACAGGCAAATAGAATGAAGAATCTATAAATAAATCATGATCATATATAGTACCTTCTCCATTCAGATTCCAATAAGCATGATTTGTTAAATTTATTGGTGTAGGAGCATTAACTGCCGCAAAATATTCCATAATTATTTCATTATCATCTGTTAAAGAGTATGTTATATCTATATCCATATTGGCAGGATAACCTTCATCACCTTCACTTGAACTATAACTGAAAAGTACAGAATGATTATCCAAAACTTTAGAATCGAATTGCTGAAATGATATTCCTTTTTCACCGCCATGTAAATGATGCTTACCATTATCATTTTTTGTTAATTTATATGTTTTTCCGTCAAGAGTAAACTCAGAATTTATTGTTCTATTTGCAACTCTTCCAACAGAAGAACCAATATAATCATGAGGATTTAAATAAAATGAATAATCGTCACTTCCAAATGATACCTGAACTTCATTACCATTCTTATCTTTAAAAAATACTCCTGTTATTGATGCTCCAATATCTGTTAATTTAAGCACCATACCATTTGAATTTTTTAATTCATATAGAAGATATCCGCTTCCCCAATTTTTTACTTGCATATTTTAACTCCATTGTTAATATACTTATATTATATCATTATAAAATATAATTTCAATTAACAAAAAAAGGCTATCAAATAAATTGATAGCCCTAAAAAATATTATTATTTATTTATGATAATACTGTTACGTTAAATACTAAGAATATACAGCAGGCCAAGAACATGGCAACCATAAATTTCCAATTTACCTTAACCCAATCTGTATAGCTAATATAAGCAACGTGAGTACATACCATAACAGCTATTGAAGTAGGCATTATCATGTTTGCTAAACCTATACCCATTAAATATACGTTTATGATAACAGGGCTAGCAACACCAGCAAATAAAGCCATAGAATTCATTATTGACATAGTAGCAGCAGCAAGTCCGCTAGTACTAGATATTAATATTCCCATAATGAAGTAGAATACTAAACTAACTATTACAAATAAAACAGGTGATAAACTGCTTAATGTAGTTTCTCCAAAATGCAATATTGTAGGAGTAATCATACCTTGATCCATTACTACTTGTATACCTCTTGCAAAAGGAACTATGAAAGCAGTTGAAACAACTCCGGCAGCACCTTTTATTATTAAATCTATAGTTTTATTTATATCGTATCCTAATATTTTACCGCATACTAAAGAAGATATTAATAATAGCATTGATACTTCATTAAAATACCATTGTCCGAAAGGAACCATACTTTTACCTAAAACTGTACCGATAAATGGTAAGCCAGTTAAAAATGCTACTATATCTTCAAATATAGTGAAATGCTCATTTAATGATGTCCATGGTATTAAAGAAATCATCATCAAACCAAAAGTAGAAGCAAATATTATTAATATTACTTTGTCCTTTCCTGTCATTTCTAAATTTTCATCTTCAGAAACTGGGAATGCTTTAAGATTTTCTTCTTTTCTATGATACTGAGTAGATTTCTCAGGATGTTCTTTAACTTTTTTAGCATATCTGCATATATAGAAACATGTTATTCCTACAAAAATAACGAACATTAACACTCTTACTAATAAACCGTCTCCAGGACTAATGCCCGCTATATCTGATGCAATACCTACAGCAAAAGGGTTAATAATGGAAGTTAAACATCCAACTTGAGTACCAAATATAATTATCATGGCACCAACCATAGTATCAAGTCCTAACGCCAATATAAAAGGCATTATCATGAGCAAATATACAAATGCCTCTTCATAACACCCTTCTATTGTTCCTAATAATGCCATTATAGTAACCAAAATAATTATAAGAATATTTATATTATTCTGATACCTCATAGCTATCCTTTTTAAAAATATTTTTATAGCTCCTGAACTATCCATTATTTCTAAGAAACTTCCAAACATCATTATATTCAATGAAATAATGATTGCTCCAGTTACACCTTCTCCTCCAACCATACCTATAAATGGTGCTATCAATACATCCCATAAACCTTGAGGATTAGACTCTTTAGCAGTATATGTTCCAGTAATAAATCTTCCTTCTTCATTCATTTGGTAACTTCCGCCTGGTATAATCCAACTCAGAACAGCAACTAATATCATAGCAAAAAATATTATGACGTACGTATTAGGGGCTTTTTTTTCTTTTTTTTCTCCCATATATCCTCCGATTATTATATAAAATATTACTACTAGTAACATTAAAACAAAAAATATTATTGTTAATAGTTATACTTTTTATAATTATTAATAATATAATATAATTTTAATATACTATTAGGTTATATAATTTAGTATATGAATTTTATAGATATTGTCAATATGTTTAATAAAATAATAGTTTTAATACACAACAATTCTTACAAACATTAAAAATTCAAGATTATCATATTTGCTATATTTAAAACCATTATTTTTCATTTATTATAATCTTTTTAAGAAAAACCTAATTTTAACAATATTATATTGACAAATATCGATATGTTTGTTATATTATATATCGATATATTTCGATTTAACATAATAAGTCTAAGGAGATTAAATGCAGGATTATAAAAATGATGCAATTATTTTTAAAGCATTATGCGATGAAAACAGATTAAAAATATTAGAAATGATTAAAGACGGAGAGATATGTGCATGCAGACTATTGGAAGAACTGCATATAGTACAATCTACATTATCTCATCATATGAAAATACTTTGCGATTCAAATATAGTAATAGGCAGAAAAGAAGGCAAATGGACTTATTACAGTTTTAATGAAGAAGCTATATCAAAAGCAAAGGAATTACTGAATTATTATACATCTATAGTATCAAATAAAAATGCTGAAAGTACAAGAAAATGCCAATCTGAAAATGATGCTTAAATAAAAAGGTAATAAAATATGGAAAGAAAAAAAGAAAACATTAGTTTTTTTCAAAAATATTTAACATTATGGGTATTTATTTGTATGGTTATAGGTGTATTAATATCCAAGTTTTTACCATCTATACCAAATACATTAAACAAATTTGAATATGCAAATGTTTCCATACCAATAGCAATATTAATATGGTTTATGATATACCCAATGATGATGAATGTAGATTTTCAAAGTATTAAAAATGTTACACAAAATCCCCAAGGGCTGTTTGTTACTTGGATTGTAAATTGGCTTATAAAACCTTTTACTATGTTTTTTATAGCATCCTTATTCTTTTATACTATACTAGGAAACTTCATACCTAATGATTTAGCAAAAGAATATTTAGTTGGTGCTGTACTTTTAGGAGCTGCTCCATGTACTGCTATGGTATTTGTTTGGAGTGCATTAACAAATGGAAATCCATCATACACTGTTGTACAAGTTGCTACTAATGATTTAATAATACTTATAGCATTCGTTCCTATAGTAAAATTTTTGTTGGGAATATCAAATGTTACAGTACCTTGGAATACATTATTTTTATCTGTTATATTATTTGTTCTTATTCCATTAACTGCAGGCATCCTTACAAGAGTTTATGTATGCGGTAAAAAAGGGATAGAATATTTTAATAATATTTTTGTGCATAAATTTGATAACATAACCATAATAGGATTATTACTTACATTAATATTATTATTCAGTTTTCAAGGAAATGTAATACTATCAAATCCTATTCATATAATTTTAATAGCAATACCTTTGATACTGCAGACTTTTTTGATATTTTTCATAACTTATATTGCCTGCTATATATTAAAACTTCCTCATAATATAGCGGCACCTGCTGGTATGATAGGAGCTTCAAATTTCTTTGAACTTGCTGTGGCTGTTGCAGTATCATTATTCGGAGTAAATTCTGGTGCAGCATTAGCAACTATAGTAGGAGTTTTGGTAGAAGTACCTGTAATGCTTACACTTGTAAAAATAGCAAATGCCACAAAAAATAAATTTAAAAATTAGGAGTTATAAAATGAATATTATAAAAACAATATTTATCTTTATACAAGATCAAATAATATCGATGAAATGGCTTAATACATTAATAGGAAATATATTAAATAATTTTACTTTATCAGATACAATAAAAGGTGTAATACAATTTTTTATATATGATGTTATAAAAATATTTGTTCTGCTTTCTGTATTAATATTCTGTATATCATATATTCAAAGCTACTTTCCGCCTGAAAGAACAAAAAAAATATTGAGCAGATTTAATGGGATATCAGCAAATATACTTGCAGCACTTTTCGGTACTGTAACACCTTTCTGTTCATGCTCTTCAATACCTCTTTTTATAGGGTTTACATCTGCCGGAATACCAATAGCCATGACATTTTCATTTTTAATATCTTCTCCTCTTGTTGACTTAGCTTCTTTAATACTTCTTTCAAGTGTATTTGGAATGAAAATAGCTATTGCTTATGTTGTAGTAGGACTTATTCTTGCTGTTATTGGAGGAACATTAATAGGAAAATTAAAAATGGAAAGATATTTAGAAGATTTTGTAAAAAACATACAAACTAGCAATGCCGAAATAGAAATACAAACTATGACAAAAAAAGAAAGAGTTATATACTCAAAAAATCAAGTTGTACAAACTATAAAAAAGGTTTATTTATATATTTTTATAGGTGTTGGAATTGGAGCTTTTATACATAATGTTATACCGGAAGCATGGATAGATACAATACTAGGAAAAAATAATTGGTATTCTGTTCCTTTAGCTACTTTGGTTGGTATTCCTATGTATGCAGATATATTTGGAACGCTACCTATAGCTGAAAGTTTATTTTATAAAGGTGCAGGTATTGGTACCATTTTATCATTTATGATGGCTGTTACGGCTTTGTCTCTTCCGTCAATAATTATGATAAAAAAAGTAGTAAAAATGCCTCTTCTTATTTTTTTCGTGGGAATAGTTACTTTAGGAATAATGATTATTGGATATTTATTTAATAACTTTTATTTTCTATTTGTATGATATAAACTATTAAAATAAAATATAAATAAAAAAAGGAGAAAATTATGTTTTTTAAAAAGAAACAATCAAGCTGCGGCTGAGGAGGATCATGCTCCCCTTCAGTTGAAGGAAACAAAGAAAAATCTAATAATACAAGAATCAAAATATTAGGTACAGGATGTGCTAACTGCACAAAATTAGAAGCAAATACTTTAGAAGCTGTAAAAGAAATGGGGATTGACTTGGATGTTGGGCATGTTCAGGATATGGCACAGATTGCTGCTTACGGGGTTATGTCCACACCAGCTTTAGTTTTAGATGAAAAAGTATTATCTTATGGAAAAGTTTTAAGCAAAGATGAAATCATTAAAATATTAAAAGAAAATATAAAATAATTTTTAATTTATTTTGTTGGGCTGTATAATTTATTTACAGCCCTTTATTGCAATTTTTTCAATATACCTATATGGTGTATATATAAAAATATATAATTAAACATTTTAAGGAGATAAATATGAACATAAAAGATCTTTTCTTTGGAAGCGGATGCGGATGAAGACCTGCTTCTTCTAACCTTTTCGTTGAAAAGGAAAAAATAAAAGAAACTCCTGTAGAGGCAAGAATAAAAATACTTGGAACAGGATGTGCTAATTGTCATAAACTAGAAGAAAATACTATAGCAGCAATAGAAGAAGCTAAACTTGATTTGGTTATAAAGCATGTAGAAGATATGTCAGAAATAGCTTCTTATGGTGTAATGTCTACACCTGCTTTAGTTTTAGATGAAAAGTGCTATCCTATGGAAAAGTACTAAGCAAAGAAGAAATAATAAAACTTTTAAAAGACAATATAAAATAATAATATTTTCACAGAGTTCTAATATATTTTATTATATTAGAACTCTTTTTACATTGCATTTTTTTAACTATACCTATATAATGTATATTACATTACATAGCAGAGAGTAAAAATATGATAAAAAATAGTATAGAATTTGGATGAGGATGTTTACCTGACCCTTTAGAGGATGAGGGCTCTGATAATTACATAGAAAAGGTATTATTATTGGGCGGTGAAGATGAAGATTCTTTAAACATGCTTACTAATTTGAGAAATGCAATATTAGAATTAGATTTGGACTTATCAATAAAATATACTAATAATAAAGGAACAATGTCATACTATGGGGTAATGACCTTACCCGCCCTTATTATAAATAATAAATTAATATCTTACGGTGAAGTTCTAAGTCAGAAAAAAATAGTAGAAATATTAAAAGAAAATATATAAATATAACCTTTTTATTTTTATATATTGACTTTTTTCCTTATTTTACTAATATAGTAGCATATCAGTATAATTAAAAAAAGAGGTAATTTTATGTCATATATAGTAGGATTTGGAGAAATAATGCTTAGACTTTCATCTGTTGACAATGAAAGATTATTTCAATCTTCAAGACTTAATGCCACATTTGGAGGAGTTGAGGCTAATATTTGCGTTTTAGCATCTATTTTTGGTTTAGAAAGCAGATATGTTACTGCATTACCAAATAATATAATAGGGAAAAAAGTGGAGGAGTTACTTTTAAGTCATAGAGTAGATACTTCAGCAATATCTTGGGAAGGTAAAAGACTTGGAATATATTTTGTAGAGCAAGGAAATAGTTACAGAAGTTCAAATGTAATATATGATAGAGAGTATTCATCAATATCTCAAGCATTAATAGAAGATTTTGACTGGGACAAAGTATTTAGCAATGCTGGATATTTTCACATTAGTGGTGTTACTCCTGCAATAAGCCAAACAGCAGCTGATCTTACATTATATGCTGTAAAAGAAGCTAAAAAAAGAAATGTAAAAGTATCATGCGATGTAAATCACAGAAAAAAACTATGGAAATACGGCAAAAATATAGAAGAGGTAATGCCGGAAATAGTAAAATATTCAGATATAGTATTTGCAAATGAATATGATGCTATAAAAATTTTGGGTGTAAAAAGTGATATAGATGTAAATTCTAATATAAGCGATGAAGACTATGTTGCCATTATGGATGAATTAATAAAAAAATATTCATTGGAAACTGTAATAACAACTAAAAGAGAAACTATAGATTCTAATCAAAATAATATATCTGCTATACTATATAATAATAAAAAATTATATAAATCAAAAAAATATTATATAAAAAATATTGTTGATAGAATTGGCACAGGTGATTCTTTTGCTGCTGGAATATTGTCCGGAATACAATTATTTGATAATTATCAGGATATACTTGAATTTGCTGCTGCTTCTTTTTGTATAAAGCATAGCATACCTGGAGATTGGAATCTTACCACAAAAGAAGAAGTAATTAATTTGATGAAATCTAAAGATGGCTTAGATGTAAAAAGATAGATTATTTACTTAAAATACTCAGGAAATTTACTTTTTAAAAAAATCATGTCATCTTTAACATGAGTTAAATGTGATTCTATTAGGGGAAGAATCTTTTTTATATTTTTTTCTTTTATATATTCTAGTATGTTTTTATGTTCTGTTAATGTTCTGTTTCTATCCATTTCTATAATATTAAATATTCTTACCCTATTAAAATGTTTTATCGAATCTATAATAAGGTTATATATTAACTTTTTATCTGCTATTAAAAATAATATTTCATGAAATTCATTATCCAAATTCAATAAATTGTAAAGTTTATCAGTATTTATATTTTTTTCATAAGTATCTATATTTTTCTTTATAAGTTTAATGTCCTTTTCTGAACAATCTTTACAAACTATTTTTATTATCTCTTTCTCAAGAACCATCCTCATAAAACTTGTCTCTTCCACTATAGAAGCATCTATTAATGATACTCTTGTTCCCTTTTGTGGATATATTTTCATCAAATTCATCTTCTCAAGTCTTGAAAAAGCTTCTCTAATAGGAGTTCTGCTTATAGATAATGCCTCACTTACAATTTTTTCGCTTATAAAAGTACCTGGAGTTAAATTCATGTTTATTATATTATATTCTAAACATCTTACAGCATAATCGCCTATAGGTTCATTAATCTCTCTATCTAATATTATAAGATTATCAGCATTATTATTTTTTGATTTAGCCATATTTATCCTAATGATTTTTCATATTTTTAATGGTAATTAAGATACATTATTTATCAATAAACTTCAAGTAATTAAAAAAAATAAAAAAAAATTATAATTTTTATTGACAATAGATTTTATTTTTACTACAATACTAGTATGCCAATATTTTTAAAGGAGATAACACAACATGAAAAAATATTTATTTTTATTACTAACTTCATTTTTCCTATTAATTTCTTGCGGAGGCGAGAAATCAACAACTCTAAAATTATCCCATAACCATGCAAATGGATATCCAGTTGATATTGCCTACAAAAAATTTGCTGAAATAGTAGAAAAAAACAGTAATGGAAGATTTAAAATACAAATATATCCTTCTAGCCAATTAGGAGATCAGAAAGCATCTTTAGAGCTAGCAAAATCAGGTGTAGTACAATTTGCACATATTAATACATCTGTTTTAGAAAATTTCGATTCTATATACTCAGTTTTAAATTTGCCATATATCTTTAAAGATTATGACCATTATACTAGAGTTATGAGAAGCGACAAAATGACTGAAATTTTTGAATCTACTTTAGACAAAGGATTCATATCTTTAATATATATAGAAGGCGGAGCTAGAAGCATATATACTAAATCTAAAGTTATTAATACACCTAATGATTTAAAAGGATTAAAATTAAGAGTTCAAGACTCTCCAACATATATAGAAATGGCTAAATTATTAGGAGCTACTCCTGTAACTCTAAATTTCAGTGAAGTTTACACATCTTTACAGCAAGGTGTAATAGATGGAGCTGAAAATAACTTCCCTTCTTATGTAGAAGCAGGACACGTTGAAGTTGCAAAAGAGTTCTCTGTTACAGAAATGTCAAGAGCATCAGATATATTAACAGTTGGTGCTCCTTTCTGGAATACTTTATCAGAAGAAGATAAACAATTATTTAGAGATGCTGCAAAAGAGACTGAGATATATTTTGCAACTCTTTGGAAAGAAAGTGAAGAGGCAAGTATGCAAAGAGCAACTAATGAATTCAAAGCTAATATAACTTATCCTGATATAACACCTTTCAGACAATTAATTATTCCTATGCATGATGCATTAGCAGCTAAAGATGCTAGAGCTAAAGAGTTAATAGACTATATAAAAAGTGTAGAAAATGAATAATTTAATTTTATAAGGATTTATTATTATGTCAGTTTTAGAACAAATAAAATATAAAATAGATAAATTTTTATTTTATGTATTATTTATTATAGTTGCAGCTATGCTTTTTTGTGTATCTTTGCAAGTTTTTTCAAGATATTTATTAAGAGCACCTGTTGTTTTTACTGAAGAATTGGTAAGATTTTTATTGATATGGTTAGGTTTATTGGGAGGTGCTTATACATTTGGGGTAAAAGGACATATAGCTTTAACACTTGTATTAGATAAACTAGATAATATCAATATACCAAATATAAAAACATATATAAATATATTAATAGATGTAATAGTTTTATTTTTGGCTGTATTTGTTCTTATAATAGGAGGTACAAAATTAATTTCTGTAACACATAATCAGGTTTCATCAGTAATGCTAATACCTATGTGGTGCATATATATTGTAACTCCTATTAGTGGATTAATAATAACATTTTATCAAATATATTATATCTATAAAAATATATTAAATATTAGGGAGGCAAAATGACATTATCTATAATAGCATTAGTTGTTACATTTGCCATATTCCTATTTTTAGGTGTGCCTATATCTGTTACAATAGCATTATCTTCTGTATTTGTAATGTTTTTACATTTACCATTTGATATGTCTGTTTTAACAGCATCTCAATCATTGATAAATTCATTAAACTCATTTCCGCTTTTAGCAATACCATTATTTATATTATCCGGTGCTATTATGAATACAGGCGGATTGGCTTTAAGATTAATTAATTTTGCTAAACTTATAACAGGTAAATTACCTTCTCCATTATGGCATATAAATGTATTAGCAAATATGTTTTTTGGTGCTTTATCAGGATCCGCCGTTGCTGCTGAGGTTGCAGTTGGAAAAATAATAGGACCACTTGAAGAGAAAGATAATTATGATATGCCTTTCAGTACAGCTGTAAACATAACTTCATGTACAACAGGTTTATTAATTCCTCCAAGCAATACTTATATAGTTTATTCGCTTGTAAGCGGTGGTACTTCAATAGCAGCATTATTCTTTGCCGGATATTTACCTGGTATTTTGATGGGTTTGGGAATAATGGTTATATGTTTAATTTTTTCAATAAAAAATAAAACAAAAGTAGTTAGAGAAAAAATACCTTTTAAAGAACAATTGATAATTATATGGAAAGCTATACCTAGTCTGTTCTTGATAGTAATAGTTATAGGCGGAATTATCAAAGGTGTATTTACAGCTACTGAAGGTGCAGGAATAGCTGCGGTATATAGTTTGATATTATCATTGTGCTACAGATCTTTAGATTTGAAAAAAATTATGAATATTGTAGAAGATACAATAATATTATCAGGTGTATCTTTATTTTTAGTAGCATCATCTTCTATAATGTCTTGGATACTATCATTTTCTCAAATACCTGAATTAGTTGCTAAAGCCTTACTATCAATATCTTCAAACCCAATAATAATACTATTAATAATAAATGCTATATTATTAGTAGTTGGATGTTTTATTGATATGACTCCGGCTGTTTTGATATTTACACCTATATTTTTACCTATAGTTAAAGAAATAGGAATGCATCCTGTACATTTTGGTATAATGTTGGTATTCAATTTATGTATAGGTTTAATGACTCCTCCTGTAGGAAATGCCTTATTTTTGGGATGCTCTCTTACGGGAATGAAAATAGAGCAAGTTGTGCCAAAAATGATACCTATATTTGTAGTGCTAATTATTATATTGCTATTAGTAACTTTCATACCTGCAATAAGCTTATTTTTACCAGAAGCAGCAGGACTTTTGAATTAAAATATAAGGCTATATACAATGAAATTAAATATAGAAAATTTAAATGACAAAACTTTCTGGAAAGATGCTAATATATTAATACCCAAATATGATATAAAGCAGATTAGAAAAAACACAGCTGAAAGACCAACTTGGATACATTTTGGAGCTGGCAATATATTTAGAGGTTTTGTTGCAAGAATAGCAGATACTCTTTTGAATGATAATATTATAGATACCGGCATAATAGCTGTTGATACTCACTCTGCTGGAAGAGATGATTATGATATGATAGAAAAAGTTTATAAACCGTTTGATAATCTTACTCTTCTAGCATCTATAAAAAGTAATGGGGATATAGATAAAAAAGTTATAGGAAGCATCACAGATATATTACATGCCGATTTTATGAATTATTATGAAGGGTTAAAAAAAATTTTTATATCAAGTTCATTACAAATAGTTAGCTTTACTATTACAGAAAAAGGATATTCAATAAAAGATTTAAATGGAAATTATAATAATATAGTTGCAGATGATATTAATAATGCTCCTAACAAAGCAAAAAATATTATGAGTATTACTGCAGCTATGCTATTAGAAAGATACAAAAACGGTGCGTATCCTATATCTTTGCTTAGTATTGATAATTGTTCAAATAATGGAGACAAACTAAAAAATGCTGTATTAGATATAGCAAAAGAATGGAATAAAAAAGGTTTTGTTGATGATGGTTTTATAAAATATTTAGAATACGATAAAAAAGTAGCATTTCCTTTCAGTATGGTTGATAAAATTACTCCTAGACCTTCTGATATTATATACAAAAAACTTGAAAATATTGGTTTGGAAGGAATGGAAATATTTAAAGTAGGACATAATCCAATGGCTGCTTTTGTCAATGCTGAGGTTCCTGAATATTTAGTTGTAGAAGATTTATTTCCAAATGGAAAACCAAATTTGGAAAAAGCCGGAGTTTATGTAACTAACAGAGTAACTGTTCAAAATTCAGAAAAGATGAAAGTTACAACTTGTTTAAATCCATTACACACATCTTTGGCTATATTCGGATGTTTATTAAATTATAATTTTATATACGAAGAAATGAAGGATCCTTTATTAAAAAAACTTATTGAAAAAATAGGTTATGATGAAGGAATGAAAGTAGCTGTTGATCCTAAAATTTTAAATCCAAGAGATTTCATAAAAGAGGTAATAGAAGAGCGTTTTGTAAATAATTACATACCTGATTCGCCTCAAAGAATAGCAACAGATACATCTCAAAAAATACCTATAAGATACGGAGAAACTTTAAAATCTTATATGAATAATGGACTTGATACTTCTGTTTTAATTGGAATACCTATAACTATAGCAGCTTGGCTTAGATATTTAATGGGTATAGATGATAATGGTAATTCTATGGATATAAGTCCGGATCCTATGTTGAATGAATTACAAACTTATATATCAAAAATAAAGTTTAAAGACCCAAATAGCGTTGGAAATAATTTAAAGCCTATACTTTCTAATAAAGTTATATTTGCTGTTGATTTATATGATGAAAAAATTAATTTGGGAAATAAAATTGAAGAATACTTTAAAGAAATGATAAAAGATATACATGCTGTTAGAGAATGCTTAAAAAAATATATAAAATAATAAGGAGAATTTTTTACTATGATAATGACTTTAAGATGGTTCGGGAAAAATTTTGATTCTGTTACTCTAAAACAAATTAGACAAATACCCGGAGTAAAAGGAGTTATAACAACTTTATATGACAGCAAAGTGGGAGATGTTTGGAAAGAAGAAGATGTAAAAAATCTAAAAAAAGAAGTTGAAGATGCAGGTTTAAAAATATATGGTATAGAAAGTGTAAATATACATGATGATATAAAAATAGGTTTGCCTAGCAGAGATAAATATATAGAAAATTACATAAAAACATTAGAAGTTTTAGGTAAATCCGGAATTAATTTAGTATGTTATAATTTCATGCCTGTATTTGACTGGACTAGAAGCGATTTAGCAAAAGTAAGGCCGGATGGTGCAACTGTTTTATCTTATGATCAAGATATAATAGATCAGATAGACCCTCAGAAAATGTTTGAACAAATTGACTCTAGTTCTAATGGTTTCGTTTTACCTGGTTGGGAACCAGACAGATTAAGCAGATTAAAAGAACTTTTTGAAATGTATAAAGGTGTTGATGACGAGAAATTATTTGAAAACTTAAAATATTTCTTAAGTGCTGTAATGCCTACATGTGAAAAATACAATATCAAAATGGCTATACATCCGGATGATCCTGCTTGGCCTGTATTCGGACTTCCTAGAATTATAGTTAATAAAGAAAATATATTAAGAATGGTTAATAGTGTAAATAGCCCATGCAATGGTGTAACTTTATGTGCTGGTTCACTAGGTTCTAATCCTAAAAATGATATACCTGATATAGTAAGAAGTTTAAAAGGAAAAATCTTCTTTGCTCATGTAAGAAACTTAGAACATACTGCACCTGGTAAATTCCAAGAAGCTGCTCACTTATCAAGCGACGGCTCTATGGATATGTTTGCTATTATGAAAGCATTTTATGATATAGGTTTTGAAGGACCATTCAGACCAGATCATGGAAGAGCTATATGGGATGAAGTATCCATGCCAGGATATGGACTTTATGACAGAGCGTTAGGAGCTGTTTATTTACAAGGATTATGGGAAGCTATAGATAAAATGAATAAGTAACAGCATAATATCGATGCAATACAATTGCATCATTATTTTAATCACAAGGATATTATTATGAAAACTTTTATGGATAAAGATTTTTTATTATATAATGATACAGCAAAAACACTTTTTCATGATTATGCTAATAAAATGCCTATATTTGATTATCATTGTCATTTAAGCCCAAAAGAAATTGCTGAAAATAAACAATTCAATAATTTAATAGAAATTTGGTTATATGGAGATCATTATAAATGGAGAATGATGCGTGCTAATGGAATTGATGAAAATTTGATAACAGGAAATGCATCAGACTATGATAAGTTTATAGCTTGGGTAAAAACAGTACCTAATTTAATAGGAAACCCATTATATCATTGGAGTCATCTTGAATTACAAAGATATTTTGATATTTATGAAGTTATTAACGAAGATAACGCTGATATTATATGGCAAAAAGCTAATGAAAAATTGCAGAATATGACAGTTAAAGATATTCTAAAAAAATTTAAAGTTCATACTATAGGAACCACTGATGATCCCGTAGATAATTTGGAATATCATAAAATGATTAAAGAAGGAAATACAAAAATAGGAAAAATAGATACTAATGTTATTCCTTCATTCAGACCAGATAAAGCAATGAATATAGAAATGCCTGGCTTTATAGATTATATAAAAAAGTTAGAGGAAGCAAGCTCTATGTCTATAAAAGATATAAAATCTTTAATAGATGCTCTTTATAAAAGAATAGATTATTTCAAAACTTTGGGATGTGTATCAAGTGATTGTGCTTTAGAAACAGTACCTTTTAATTTGGACAGTGAATCCAATATTGATAACATATTCAAAAAAGCATTGAATAAAGAAACATTATCCGATGAAGAAATAGAAAAATACAAAACATATATGCTTATTAAATTTATTGAAAAATATAAAGAATCAAAATTAGTAATGCAAATACATATAGCTGCTATGAGAAACAATAATGATATAATGTTTAAAAAATTAGGACCTGATACAGGCTATGATTCTATAGCAGATTCTAATATAATTAAAAAGTTATCTTTATTATTTAAAACATGCCACAGCACTGTAGGACTTCCTAAAATTATTCTTTATAGTCTTAACAATAAGGATTATTACTCATTATCAACACTTATGGGATGTTTCCAAGATGGAGGCATAAAAGGTAAAATGCAATTAGGTTCAGCTTGGTGGTTCTGTGATACAAAAGACGGAATGGAAGAACAGATAAAAATACTTGCAAATACAGGTTCATTGGCTTTATTTGTAGGTATGCTTACTGATTCTAGAAGTTTTCTATCATATTCAAGACATGAATATTTTAGAAGAATATTATGCAATATAATAGGAGAATGGGCTTATAAAGGTGAAATACCTAATGATATTAAATATTTAGGAAATATTGTAGAAAATATATGTTTTAACAATTCCAATATTTACTTTAATAATTAAGTATGGTAAATTTATTGTATAAATTTTAATATTATGGAGTTATTATGCTAGAAAAATATATACAAAATAAAATTATACCTGCAGTAGTTGTAGAAAATGAAGAGGAAATAAGAAATATAGCAGAACTTTGTTTAGAATTTCTTCCTTCTATAGAATTAACTCTTAGAACAGAATACGGATATAAAGCTTTAGAAATATTAGCTAAAGATTATCCTTCACTTCCAAGAGCAGCAGCAACTGTATTGAATACAGAACAAGTTGATAGAGTACTTGATTTGGGAACTAATTTAATAATAAGCCCTGGATTTCAGCCTGTAATGCTTGAATACGCTAAAAAGAAAAATTATCATTATATACCTGGTGCTGCAACTCCTGCTGAGCTTGAACAATGTTTAGCTTATGGATTTAAATATATTAAATTCTTCCATGCAGGTTTATATGGTGGTATTAATTGGATCAAAAATATATCACTTGTTTATCAGCATACCGGTGTTAAATTTATGCCATTAGGAGGAGTAAGTATAGACAATGTAAAAGAATATTTACAAAATAAACATGTATTTGCATGCGGAGGTTCTTGGCTTTGTCCTAGAAACTTAATGGAAGAAAAAAATTGGAAAGAAATTAAAAAAAGATTTGAGGAAGCTTCTCAATTAATTAAATCTCTTAATATTTAAAATATTTTTGATAAAAATAATTTTTGGTATATAATATTTTTTATATACCAAAAATTAGGATTTTATCAAATGATTAGTGAATATAATAAATATTTTTATAGTGCTTTGAATAACATTCAAAAATCGAAATACAATGAAGCCATAGAGGATTTATTAAAAGTTATAGAAATTGACAGCAGTAATTTGGATGCATACCATAATCTAGCTAGAATATATTATGAAATTAAAGATTATGATAAAGCTATTGAAACTTATAATAAATCTATAGAAATATATCCACATGACAGCGATACTTATTATTATAGGGCTGAAGTTTATATTGATAAAAAAGATTATGATAATGCTATTAAAGATTTAGAAAATGTCATAATGAAAAATGAGGCCTACTCGGATGCTTACTATTTAATGTCTGTTATCTATAGAAAAAATAAAAAATATAAAAAAGCTATTAAATATTTAAAATTAACTTTAGAATTTAATCCGGAAGATTATATAGCCTATTATGATATTTATAAATTATACACAATATTATCTAAGCATGAAGAAGATGAAAATACTAAGAATAAATATTTGCAAAGGGCTGAGAAATGTTTGAAAAAATCTGCTGATTTAGGATATGAAAAAGCACTAGAAACAATCAAAGAAAAAAAATAAAATATTTAAAAGTTATCAATTTAAAAAAAGAATTACTTGCAATATTACAGATATAATAATATTATTATATCATAAAAACATTATGACAAAAGGATAAAAATTATGTCAAAAAAAATTTTAGTACCATTAGCAGAAGGCGTTGAAGAAATTGAAGTTATCACTATTGTTGATATTTTAAGAAGAGCAGGTATAGAAGCTGTTACAGCATCTTTGACTGAAAATTTAGAAGTACAAGGTGCTCATAATATAGTAATAAAAGCAGATACTTTATTAGAAAAAATAATAAACTATGATTTTGACGGAATAGCACTTGCAGGCGGTTACGGCGGAATGAATAATTTAAAATCAGATATGAGAATTATCGAAAAAATAAAAACTATGTATGAAGATAAAAAACTTGTATCAGCAATATGTGCCTCTCCTATAGTATTAGGTGAAGCTGAAGTTATAAAAGGAAAATATACTTGTTATCCTAGCTGTGAAAGTGCTGTAAAAGGCGGAGAATATGTTGAAAAGGATTTAGTTGTTTGTGACGGCAATGTTATCACATCTAAAGGTCCTGCTACTACAGTATTTTTTGCTTTAGAATTAGTAAAATATTTAAATGGTTCTAATGATAAATTAGCTAATGAATTACTAATACATCTAATAAAATAATTTATAAGGATTTTATTTTGAAAGTTATTATACCAGCGGCCGGGGAAGGTACAAGATTAAGACCGCATACCATAACAAAACCAAAGCCTATATTACCAATAGCAGGGTCTACTATTATAGATTTTATAATGTATGAAATCTCTTCTATAAGAGATTTAGAAGAAATTATATTTATAGTTGGTTATTTGAAAGACCAAATGATAGAATATTTAACTTCTAAATATAAGGATATAAAATTAACATTTGTAGAACAAAAAGAGTATAAAGGTTTGGCTCATGCTATATCTCTTACTAGGGAATATGTTAATGATAATGATAAAATATTCATAATTCTTGGAGATACTATATTTAAATTAAATCTATCAAAAATAGTGAGTAAAAATGAAAACTCATTAGGTGTATGCGAAGTTGATAATCCAAGCAGATTTGGTGTAGCTATTTTGAATGAAAGCGGAGTTATAACAAAATTAGTTGAAAAACCTCAGGAACCTATTAGTAATTTAGCACTTACAGGTATGTATAATATAATTAATTCAAAAGAATTATTTAATGCTATAGATTATATAATAGCTAATGATATAAAAACTAAAAATGAGTATCAGCTTACAGATGCTTTGGAATATATGATAAAACAAGGTATAATATTTAAAACATTCAAATTAGACGGATGGTATGATTGCGGTGAAAAATCAACAATGATAGAAACAAATAAAACTATTATTAAACATGAAATATTGAGCAAAGGAATAAAAGATACTGCTATAATACCTCCTGTATTTATAGATAAGGATGTAAAAATAGAAGGCTCTGTAATAGGTCCTTATGTACATATTGGATCAAATTCAAAAATAGAAAATTCAATATTAAAAAATTGCATTATATTTGAAGATGTTAATATTTCAAATGCATTTATGGATAATTCTATAATATCAGAAAAAGTACATTATAAAGGGAAAACACATTCTATGGATATAGGAGCTTCAATAACCATAGAGCAAAACTAAAAAATAGAGTGAGATTAATATTAGTCTCACTCTTTTATTATGCCGCATTTATCAATGCCATAACTATAAATTGTAAAAGACTTACAAATAAAAATATAGCTGTATCCATTATTAAAAGTGAAAAAGGATAATTTGTAAGTAAAACAGCAAATCTCATCTTATCAGCAACAATAAAAGAAGAATACATTAAAAAACCCATTATAAGTTTTATATGTTCCCTTAATGGAATAAAATGAAAAAATGCCATAAAAAATAACGCTATAAGCAAACTTTGTATAAATGAAAATACTTCAAAATAATAAACCATTTGAAGCCTGTTATTCCAATTACGCACACCAGGAAGTATTTCTCTTCTATAATAAAACTTTTTAACAGACTGAAATTCTAATACCAATCTTGTAGCTAAAAATCTTACTATATAGGATGCAAAGACAAGCTCTAAATATTTTATTATAACTTTTTCCATAACAACAAATTAAAAATTATACAAATACCACTCATCACAATTTTTACAGAAATCCAATTTAGAAAATACATTATCTATATAATATTCTTCTAATAATTTCCATATATTATCCAAGCTATCATCATATATAGAAGAGATTTTTTTATCTTTATTTATATCAAATCTGCAAATATAAACATCTCCGTAAGTATCTATAAATAAATCTCTAGACAAATGCCAGCATCCTATATTTATTAATGGAGCCATATCCCCTACTCTATTGTCAGATATAATTCCTCTATATGTATAAAACTTCTGCATTATAATCTCTGTTTTATATTTATCAAAATATTTATAGTAAGAAGCTAAATAATCAAAATTATCTTTCTGCTTTACTATTTGCAAATAAGTATTTTTAGGCTCTCTAAGAAGATAATAATCAATATTAGAAATAGTTGTTTTTATATCTCCTGTTTCATATATTTTATTATAAACATCCACTTCTACAGCGTCTAAATGAATAATAACATTAAGATTATCATTCTCCATTTGCAAATTTATTAATTTTTTAGCCTTTTCTTCATCTAAAGCTAATGCATTTGTTTCTAAATATATATTTACAGACTTATTTTTAACAGCATATTCCAATATTTCAAAAATATCTTTATTTAAAAGAGGCTCATAATAGCTTCCTATAGATAAATGAAAATCACCGCAAAAATTAAATAATTTATCATAAATATTTTTAAACTCATCAAAAGTAAGATTTTTTTCTTCTTTTGCAAGTTCATTTTTTAGAGTTTCATTTGCAAATAAATATTTATTAATAACATTCTGTCTATTATTAATATCCAATTCTATATAGGATGGTAAAGTTCTTCTAATACTTGGATTTTCTTTTATAGCATTAACAATATCAGCGTAACTTTTATAATCTATAAGTTTTGATATTAGCAAAGCATTTCTTTTACTGTCTGCAAAAAATGAAAGCCTATAATATCTCATATCGTATTCAGATATTATTATTTCTATTTCAAAAAAATTAGGGTCAATAAAAACTATATTACTTATAGCATTTTCTGAAGGTTTTATAGTTTTAGTTTTTATTATATTAAATAACTTATCAAAAGCATCCCTTCTAATTATAAAAGGAATAACACCAAGAGGATAATTTTCACCATAACTAAAATAAGCTATATTCTCTTCATGTATCTTTGTAAGTTTCACAGTTTCATCAATATTAAATAAAGGCATATTTGAAGGTATATAAATTATATTATCATATCCTTCACTTTCTTTATATATATTATTTAAATAATTTTCTATAATATTAATATCATTATTATGAAGCTCTTTAACTCCGCAATTCAAAATATTTTTTAGAGCATCAATCTTATCATTAAAAACACTTTCAAATTCCTTAGAATAGATATTAGAAAAAGACTTATCAATTAATATTAAAAAACTCATTTATAAAACCTCTATTTTTATTATATATAATCCAGCATATTTTCCGGACTTCTCATTATTAAATTACACATATTACATACATAAAAATTATTTAAAACTTCTTCATCATCTAAAGTATAAACATTAACACTTTCTAATTTATTTGTATTTTCATTAACTATTTTAAAAATATTAGTAGAACCGCAATAAGGACATCTATAAACAAAATCTTCAGCTACATTTTTGATGTCTATTTTTAAATACTTATCTTTAACATAACTTTTAAACCTATTATTGATATATCTATGAGGATAAATTTCTATATATTCATTTAAAGTGATTTTTTTAATAGGATAACTATTTATATTTTTTAACTTAGTTTTTCTTATTAATTTCATAAATTGATCATGACGAACATTGCTTATATTAAGTACATCTATAAATTTATCATTAGTAAGGTCATATTTATCATTAGTAATATATTCAGCATAATCATTAACTACAAGTTTATTATATTCTCTGTTTTCTTTAAAAGCTCCAAACTCAACAAAAAAATATTTATCTAACTTATGATAAGCAAAAAGCCCCATTAAATTTCCAGGATCATCTTCATAAAAATAATCACAATATGAAACATTATCAAAACTTTTTATATACATCATAATAGAATCATCATCATGAATATTATGAATAACTTTTTCTTCTCCAAGAATATACTCAATATCTTTCATAAACATTCCCATTATTAATCAGAATATGAAGAAAGCATTTCCTCTTGTTCCTGTTTAAATAAAGCATCAGTTATTTCTGTTATTTCCCCATCCATAAATCTATCAAGTTTATATAAAGTTACATTAATCCTATGATCTGTAACTCTATTTTGAGGGAAATTATAAGTTCTTATTCTTTCGCTTCTATCTCCGGAACCAATCTGCTCGCGTCTCTCCTTAGCCTCTTTAGCCTTTCTCTCAGCTTCTTCTTTCTCATATATTCTAGCACGAAGAACTTTTAATGCTTTTGCCTTATTCTTATGCTGACTCTTCTCATCCTGACATTGTACAACTAACCCTGTAGGCAAATGTGTAATTCTAACAGCACTGTCCGTTGTATTAACAGACTGCCCTCCAGGTCCACTTGAACGGAATATATCCACCCTTATATCTTCATCTTTTATAACAACATCGCTTTCCATAGCCTCAGGCATAACTGCAACTGTAGAAGCAGAAGTATGTATCCTGCCGCCGGATTCTGTAGCAGGTATCCTTTGTACCCTATGTGTTCCGCTTTCAAATTTCAATGTTCTGTAAGCATCCTTTCCAGATACAGAGAATATCACCTCTTTATATCCTCCAAGTTCTGTAGGGCTTGTATCTATTATTTCCATTTTTAAATTAGATCTTTCTATAAATCTTGTATACATTCTAAATAAATCGCCTACAAATAAAGCAGATTCTTCACCGCCTGTACCAACTCTAATTTCTACTATTATATTTTTTCCATCATTTTTATCTTTAGGAAGAAGTAGGAGTCTTAAATCATTTATAACTTTTTCTTTTTTCAGATTAAGTTCCTCTACCTCCAATAATGCCATTTCTTTAAGCTCTTTATCTGTATCTTCATTATTAATCATTTCATTAGATTCTTCTATTTGCTTTAATATGTCTTTTAATTTTTTATATTCCTCTACAATATCCTCTATTTCTGATTTCTTTTTCATTAAGTCTTGAATGACTCTATTATCTTTTATATTTGCATCATTGAGTTTATGCACTATATCATCATAAGTATTTTCTACCAATGCAAGTTTATCAATTATTGACATAAAATAAATTTTCTCCAAAATAATATACTATTATATACAAATAATGATATTTATCAACTGCCAAAAATATAAAAAAGAGAAGCTAGAAAATACTAACTTCTCTATTTATAAAACATTTCATTATTTTCAATTATTTTTTATTCATAATTTCAATTTCTGTTTCTTCATCGCTTTCACTATTTAAACTTTTACTGTCATCTATATTATTGTTATTATCCTTTTCATCAGGACCGTATTTCCAAATTCTGTATTTTTCTATATCATCACTGAAGAATTTGAGACATAAACCAATAATAAAAGCATCATCTAATAATCCAAGACCAACTATAAAATCAGGTATTGCATCTATAGGAACAAGCAAATATAATAATGCCGCCGCTATTCCAGATATAGCTTTCCATGGCACATCCTTATAGCTACCATTTAGATAGTCTTTTATCATATTGATTAATAACTTAATTTTTTCCATCAATTGTGAAAGATGTTCTGATGTTGAAACTCTTGATAATATTTCTTTGGATTTTCCAATAATAGAGTCTAATTTTTCTTTAGTAATACCTCTGGAAATACTATCCCATATTTGTTTTGCTTTATCTTTAAAATCAGACATGTAAATATCCTCTAAATAATAAAATAGGATATAATAAAATAAAAAAATATCAATATCTACTTGTAAAATTTGCTTTAAAATCAATACTAATATGTGTATAATTAGACATTATTGTAGAGCCAAAAATTATACTATTTGGATAACTCCAAGTTCTAAAAGGTATATCAAAATCTCTTAATATATCCTGAGATTTTGAAAGCTGTATTGTAAATATATAGTCAGGATTAATATCTTTATGAATTTCTGTTTTTATATAAGATTCTAAACTGTCAGAATCATAACTATTATCTATAACAGTTTCTATTGCCTTTTCATCTTCACTTACAAAATATACTCTATCTATAAAAGTATAGTAAAGAACATTTCCATTATTTAAATCATAAGAATATATAAAGTTATTATTATATTTTCTTTCTGATTTATTCAAAGTCGGATATTTTTCAACTAAAGCCATTTCAAGTTTAGGCAATAAAGAATTATCATTTTCTATATTAAAAATAACAATAGGATAAACTAATTTTGAAACTTTTGATTCAATATATGCTATAGCCATTTCTCCATACAAATCATTAATAATACTTCCAAATGAATAAATATCATTCATCTTTGTAAATAAAGTATATATTTCAGATGCAAGCTCATTATCATGCTTAAATTTCAAATCATTATACATAAGAGGATACAAACCAGCCAAATATGATTTTAAACCAAGATACATTATAGTATTTTCTTTGGACAAATAACTTTGAACATCTATTTTTCCATCTAAATTATATAATGAATATCTATCAGAACCGCCGTAATCATAATTAATAAATATATCAGCAACCCCATTATCATCATACAGTTTGATATTTCCATATATAGAAGCTGTATTTTCAAAATATTTTAAAGGTGCAAATAATATAGAACCTTCACATTTATTATAATCATACAAATTTTTATTGATATAAAAAGAAACATCTGGATTATATGAATTTTTAGCATCATTTAAAATTTCTATCTCATTAAAATTGCTTGGTTTAGAATCAAAAAAATCTATCAATTTTTTTATATGATTATAATTCTTTGCCGCTATTAATATACCATTATAAAAGCTAAAAAATATAAAAGGCCCGTTATTATCTAAAGCATATATTTTTGTACCATTATAATTAATTTTTTTTACATCATATGAATTATCATCTATAGTCAGCTGCTTTGGATTAAAAAAAGAATTAAATAAAAATGAATTAACTCTTCCTATATCAAACATATAGAATACTTCAGAATCATTCAAATTATTATTATATCCCCACAATAATATAGAAGCATTTCTTTTTAGTATAGAATTGGATAATAGTTTAACAAAAAAATTATTATTGTTTTTTAATTGATTAGCAAAAGCCTCAGCAGTTTTAATCATAATAGAAAAATCATACATAGATTCATCATGCGATATTCTATAAGCATATATAGAATTAGCAAACTTTAAAATACTGCCATCTAAACTTTTAACGCTTGCATATAAAATACTATCTTTTGGCATTTTTACTTCAGACATATCCTTTTTATGCAAACCATAAGGGAAATATCCAAATACAAAAACGGAAACTATTATGATAGCTAAAATAATAGATAATACAACTAACAGTTTAATCTGTCTTTGCCTTTTAATACTAACCATAAAAAATTAATCTCCGTTTTATATATTATCTACTATCTTTTATATATTATATTTTAATTATAATCTTCGTCAATATTTAAATATTATTGATAATAAAAAACCGATTCAAGTAATTAACCTGAATCGGTCTTTATTGAGAAAAATATAAATGATAAAAATCTAATTAAAGATTATTTATTTATAGATTCAACTATAGCGTCTACTAAAGCATCCATCTCACCAACATTAGCAGCTTTCATAGAAGAAGAGACAGAAACTTGAGCATCTAAAATTTCACATTGTTTCAAGTTGTTTTCAATAAATTCTTGCATTAAAGCACCAGACTTAGGAGCCCAAGAACCATTTTCAATGATAGCAAACTTACGCTTTTGAACATTAAGAGCTTTCATATCATTCAAATAGTCATGCATTGGAGGATAAATATTAAGGTTGTAAGTAACAGAAGCTAATACAACATGGCTTAATTTGAAAGTATCAGAAATTAAGTAAGAAACATGAGTGCTTGATACGTCATGCATAGTTATATTAGTAATTCCTTTTTCAGCTAATTTACAAGCTAAAACACCAACCATATTTTCAGTGTTGCCATACATAGAAGCATATACAATTAATACACCTTTTTCTTCAGGCTCATAAGTGCTCCATTTATTGTATTTGTCAAGGATATAACCTAAATTGTTTCTCCAAACAGGTCCATGTAAAGGACAGAACATTTTAATTTTATCAATAATACCGCCAGCTTTTTTGAGTAGGTTTTGTACATGAGGGCCATATTTACCAACGATGTTAGTATAATATCTTCTAGCCTCATCTAACCAATCTCTGTCAAAGTTAACTTCATCATTGAACAATCTTCCGTCTAAAGCAATGAAAGAACCGAAAGCGTCTGCAGAAAATAATACTCCATTAGTAGTATCAAAAGTAACCATAGCTTCTGGCCAGTGTACCATTTGAGCAGCAACGAAAGCAACTTCGTGTTTACCAAATTTTTTGCTGTCACCTTCTTTTACTTGTTCCTTTTTATCTTCAGGGATACTAAAACCAAACTGATCCATAAACATGAAAGCTTTTTCAGTAGCTATAACTTTAGTTTCAGGGTGTCTGATTAAAACTTCATCTATAGAAGCAGCATGATCCGGCTCCATGTGGTTAATAACCATATAGTCAAGTTTTTTACCGTTTAAAACATATTCTAAGTTATCTAAGAATTGTCTGCAAACAGCCCAGTCAACAGTATCAAAAAGAACTGTTTTTTCATCTAAAAGAACATAAGAGTTATAAGAAACACCTCTAGTTAAAGGATGTACATTTTCAAATAAAGCCAAGCGATGTTCATTCGCTCCAACCCAATATAAATCTTCAGTAACTTTTCTAACACAATGCATTATTTTCCTCCTCAAAAAATTATTAATAATTAATTTATAACTTAAGCCTTAATAAAGTTAGCTTTTTCTTCACTACATTCTGGACATACCCATTCTTCAGGAAGAGCTGTAAAGTCTGTACCTGGAGCTACTTCTGATTCTGGATCTCCGATTAATGGATTATACTCATAACCGCAGCCAGTACATACATAGATTTTAGGTATCTCGATTGTTTTCTTAGGAGTAATCTTTTTCATTTTCTTGTATGGTATCTCTGCAGGTTTTTTAGCAGCTGTTCCGCCAAGAGCTTTAGTCAATAAAGGTAAAATCTCTAATACATCTCCAACTATACCGTAGTCAGCATTTTTGAAGATTTTAGCAGAAGATTTTTTGTTTATAGCAACTATAATAGAAGCATTTTTGATACCTTTTAAATGCTGATTAGCACCAGAAATACCGCAAGCTATATATAAGTTACCATTGAATTTTTGACCTGACATACCAACATATCTTATAATAGGTAAATATTTCAACTCTTCAGCAACAGGGCGAGAACATCCTATAGCAGCACCAGCCGCTTTAGCTAAATCCTCAACTAATTTCATGTTTTCTTTAGCACCTATACCTTTACCAGCACTTACTACTCTTTCAGCATTAACAATAGGAGTATTAATATCAATACCCACAGAGAAGTCAATTCCATCTTTCTTAAGAGCAGCTACTAAAGCATCAACTTTATCTTGAACAGAACCTTCTTTGAAGATGATATTTCTTCTTTCACCAGTAATAGGACCTTTTTTAACCATAGGACCAGCAGCAGCAACAGGAGCTTTTGGCATTTTACCAAGTATAGCAGCGGAAATAACAACTTTTTGAATTTCGCTTGTACCTTCATAAATAGTACAAATCTTAGCATCACGATAAGCTCTTTCTACTATATAAGCACCTTTAATATATCCGTTACCGCCATGGATTTGAAGTGCTTGATTTACAACTTCCAAACCTATTTCAGAAGCATATAATTTAGCCATTGCAGATTCAGTACCATAAGGTTCATGTCTATCTTTCATAGCAGCAGCACTGTATATAAGAAGTCTAGCAGCACGTAATTTAGTAGCCATATCAGCAAGTTTGAAAGCAATAGCTTGTTGCTGAGCAATAGGACGTCCAAACTGTATTCTTTCTTTAGAATAAGCTACAGCAGCTTCATAAGCACCTTGAGCAATACCTAATGCTTGAGCAGCAATACCAATACGTCCTCCATCAAGAGTCTGCATTGCAATTTTGAAACCTTGTCCTTCTTTACCAAGTAAGTTTTCTTTAGGAACTTTAACATTATCAAAAAGTAATTGAGCTGTAGCAGAAGCACGAATACCTAATTTGTCGTATTTTTCACCAAATTCAAAACCTTCCCAACCTTTTTCAACTATGAAAGCACTGATACCTCTAGTACCAATACCAGGAGTAGTAACAGCGAATACTACATAAGTTTCAGCTTCAATAGAGTTAGTAATGAAGATTTTTTCACCATTTAATATATAATGATCTCCTCTTAGTTCAGCAGTAGTTTCAGTACCGCCTGCATCCGAACCTGCTTCAGGCTCAGTTAAACCGAAAGCACCTAATTTTCTGCCTTCAGCAAGAGGAACTAAATATTTTTTCTTTTGTTCTTCTGTACCAAAAGCAAATATAGGATAACTACCTAAAGAACAATGAGCTGATAAAATTACTCCCATACTTCCATCTACTCTTGAAAGCTCTTCTACAGCTATAGCATAAGCTATATTATCAAATCCTGCTCCGCCGTATTTTGTATCAAAAGGTAAACCCATAATATCTAATTTGGCTTTACCTAATTGCTTTACAGCTTCTGTTGGAAATTTACCTGTTTGATCGTGCTCATGGGCTATAGGTTTTACTACTTCTTCAGCCCAAGCTCTTATTTTAGCACGAAGTTGTTCATGCTGTTCAGTTGTTTTAAACATTTATCTCTCCTTATAACTTTATTTAATTTATAATGATTAATACCTTATTTGTTACTTCTTCTCCAAATTTTTGCTTTTTCAGCTTCTTTAACTAATTCATCTCTTAAATCAGGATGAGCGATGGATATTAAAGCCTCTGCTCTCTGCCAAGTAGACAAACCTTTTAAATTAATTTTACCATATTCAGTTACTACATAATGAGTATTGGCTCTAGTATCTGTAACAACTGTACCATTAGCAAAACTTGGAACTATTCTTGATTTTAATTGTCCGTCTTTCCCTGTTATAGTAGATGATAAACAAATGAAGCTTTTTCCGCCTTTAGATAAATAAGCACCTAACACAAAGTCTAATTGTCCGCCTGCTCCGCTTATATGTTTAAATCCTGTAGATTCAGCACTTACTTGCCCAAATAAGTCTATTTCTACAGCATTATTTATTGACATAAAATTATCTATAGAAGATATTACTCTTATATCATTAGTATAATCTACAGGAGCAGACATACATTCTGGATTATTATCTATATAGTCATACAATTTCTTAGTACCGGCACCGAATGCATAAGTTTGTTTGTATTTGTCTATATTCTTTTTAGAACCTGTAATTTTTCCAGCTAAAGACATATCAACAAAAGCATCAACATACATTTCTGTATGAACTCCTAAATCTTTTAAATCAGATTCAGCTATTAAAGAACCTACTGCATTAGGCATACCACCTATACCTAATTGTAAACATGCCCCATTAGGAATTTCTTCTACTATGAGTTTAGCTACTGTTTTATCTACTTCTGTAACTCCTACAGAAGGCATTTCTTTTATAGCAGGATTCTGACCTTCAACTATCATATCAACTTGATTAATATGTATAGCTTCTCCTCCTGTATGAGATGCTCCTAAACATCTAGGCATACTTTTATTAACTTCTACAATAACACATTTACATCTTTCTATCATAGCCTGCATATGTGAAGCATTAGGTCCAAAGTTAAAATATCCGTTTTCATCCATTTCTGATACTTGGAACATTGCTACATCTATACCAAAAGGCAAATCTCTATAATATCTTGGCATTTCAGAATAACGTATAGGGTCATAAAAACAAAATCCTTTATCTACAGCTTTTCTTTCTAATCCAGACATATGCCATGAATTCCATGTAATATGTTTAGCAACATCTTCTACTTTAAATATTTCAGGTTCCCAAAATAATATTCCTCCTCTAAAATTAAGATCATATAATTCTGGAAGTCTCCTAGCCAATGCTTTATCTAATTCTATAGGAGTAGCAGCTACCCATCCATAATCAACCCAGTCTCCTGATTTTACAACCTTTACTGCTTCATCTGGAGTAGTTAATTTCTCTTGATAAATCTTTTTAAAATCCATAAAAAACTCCCCGCTTGTAAAATTAATAGTTATTTTAATATACTCTAGTATAGTAAAATAAATTAGTATTGTCAATTAATTTTTACTCTATGTTTGTTTTTTTCCGGTTTTTAAATCATAAAAATAAAACACAATAAAATCATTATATATACTTAATAATATACATTAAATTGAGAATTAAAAATATTAAATATCAATTTAAATAAAATAATATTATATTGACTTTTAATATAATTTTAAATATAATTAAAATAGTTCTATTTTTTCGGAGATAAGAAATTTATGAAAAAAATCTTGATATGTATATTAATTATTTTTATTATTTCATGCAACAATAAGAACAACATCAATAAAATAGATCCTTATAAAGATATCATTGTTAATATTGGAAGCGATCCCAATACTATAGACCCAACCTTAAATTCAACAGGAGCAGTAACAACATACATACTTCATAATTTTGAAGGTTTAACAAAAATGGATATAAATAATAATATACAGCCAGGAATAGCCGAAAAATGGGAAATATCTGATGATGGACTTACATATACATTTCATTTAAGAACAAATGCTAAATGGTCTGATGGAAAACCGGTAACTGCTAATGATTTTCAATATAGCTGGAGAAGAGCAGCAAATCCTAGTACTAGAGCTTCATACGGTTATATGATGGAAATAATTAAAAATGCCAAAAAAATAAATATAGGACTTATGGATGTTACAAATTTAGCAGCTTATGTAATTGATGATTACACTCTACAAGTTGTATTAGAAGCTCCTTCTATTTACTTTTTAGACTTTTTAAGCTCCTCAGGTATATTTATGCCATTAAGAAAAGATATAATAGATGAATATGGATATAAATGGGCAGAAAATATTGATACATACATATGTAATGGACAATATATAATTAAAGAGAGGGTAATTGGTGAAAAAATTGTAATGGAAGAAAATCCGTACTATTATGATAAGGATGAGATTGTAGCTAAAAGAATAACCTTTATATCAAGTGCAAATGTAGCAGATATAAGAGATAAATTATTAAATGGAGAAGTACATTTTTCTTCAATAGAGCCCCATAAGGATGATATAAATTATCTTATGAGTAATGGGTATATAGTAAACAATGAAGCTATAGGTACGCATTATTTAGAATTAAATATTACAAATTCGGCATTAAAAAACAAAATGGTTAGACAGGCCTTGGCATTGGCAATAGATAGGAAATTTATATCTGATAATGTTCTTAAAGGTCAAATACCTGCAGGTGCTTTTGTACCGCCTGCTATAAAAGGTAAAAAACAGTCATTCAGAGTTGAATCGAGCAATTATATAGATTTGGATAATTATGAAAATAATGTAATTAAAGCTAAAGAATTAATGGCCAAAGCAGGATATAAAAATGGAGAAAATTATCCTACTTTAGAAATGAAAGTATCTCCCGGAACATTTTATGAACTTGGAAAAGCCATACAAACAATGTGGAAAGATAATCTAAATATTAATGTCCGCCTAATAGAAGAAGAATTTCCTGTAACATTAATTGCATTAACAAAAAAGAAATATCAAATTGCAAGAATGGGATGGACTGGAGATTATTATGACCCTATGACTATGCTTGATATTATGTTAAGCTATGGAGGAGTAAATCATTCCGGATTTTCTAATGCTCAGTATGACAAACTAATAAATGAAGCTAAAACTACTCATAATAACAATTTAAGAATAGAATATATGAAACAAGCTGAAGCAATATTAATGGATGAAATGCCTATAATACCGTTATATTATAAATCAAATTATCTTATGGTTAGTCCAAAATTAAAAGATTTTGTTATAAACTCTATTGGAAGGTATAGATTTAATTATTGCTACATAGAAAAATAATCAAAATTTTAAAGGTTTAATACAAATGAAAAATATAATATCATTATTAATTATTATATTTGCAGTAATATCATGCAATGCGAATAATAATATACAAAATAATAATAAATCTGGAGAAATATCAATAAATCTTGGAGGAGAACCAAGAACTTTAGACCCTACTCTCAATTCATTAAGTTTCGGATCTATTTATATGATTCACTTTTTTGAAGGTTTAACTAAAAAAGATAATAAAGATAATGTAGTACCCTGTATGGCAGAAAGCTGGGATATATCGGAAGATGGTTTAATATACACATTTCATATAAGAACAAATGCCAAATGGTCAGACGGAAAATCTGTAACAGCAAATGATTTTGAATATGCATTAAAAAGAGCCGTTGATCCAAAAACTGCCGCAGCATATTCTTATATGTTAAGCATTATAAAAAATGCAAGTTCAATATTAATCGGAAAAATATCTCCTGAAGAATTACAAGTAAAATCTATAGATGATTATACACTTGAAATAACATTAGAAAACCCTACCCCATATTTTTTAGAATACATATCAGTAAGCAGCCCTTATTTTCCTGTAAGAAAGGATATTATAGAAAAATATGGTGATGAATGGACTAAAAATCCGGAAACTTATATAGTTAACGGCGCGTATGTTATGACAGAAAGAAAAACTGATGAAAAAATAGTTATGGAAATTAACACAAACTATTATGATAAAGATTCTATAATAGCTAAAAAAATAAATGTTCTTATAATGGATGATTCCAATACAGCATTAGCTGCTATGAAATCAGGAGATTTGCAGTTTTCAGTTATAGAAGCTCCTATGGGTGAAATACCTGCTTTAATAAAAGAAAATTTTATACTGCAGGAACCAGCCTTTGGAATATACTTCTTAGAAATCAATTCAGCTAAAGGAGTATTGACAAATCAAAATGTAAGAAAAGCATTGTCTCTTGCATTTGACAGAAAATATATTATATCTAATGTAACAAAAATGAATCAAATACCTGCTGGTGCTTTTGTGCCTCCAAATATGAGCGATTATAATGGGGATTTTAGAGGAAATGGTGGAAATTATATAGATTATAATAATTATGAAGAAAATATTAAAAAAGCTAAGCAATTAATGGAAGAAGCAGGATATACAAACGGAGAAAATTTCCCTGTATTAGAAATAAGAACTACACCTGGATATTTTACTATTATATGCGAAGCTATGCAGGATATGTATAAAGAAAATTTAGGTATAGATATTATTATAAAATCTGAAGAATACAATGTTACATATCAAGCTATGGTTGAAAAAGATTATGATTTAGCTAGAACCGGATGGACTGCTGATTACAGCGATCCTATGGCTATGCTTAACTTTTTTTCTAAATTTAGTTCTATGAATCATAGCGGATTTTATAATGAAAAATATAATAATTTAATAGAAACTGCATCAAAAACTAATAATCAGGAAATAAGAATGAAAGCTCTTCATGAAGCAGAAGACATACTATTTGATTATATGCCTATTATACCAATAATTTATAGAATGGATCCTTTTATGATAAGTCCGAAATTAAAAGGGGCAATATTCAATCCATTAGGAAGATACAGATTTCATTATTCATACTTAGAATAGAATATTGTACTTTTTAAAATTATGTACTATACTATAATTACTATATGATAGGAGATAGGCAATGCAAAAAATTATTAGTATAGTTCTTATAATATCGCTTGTGATGATATCATGTTCAAAAAAAGCATCTGAAGCTGAAGGCATAATTGTTTCATTGGGCGGAGAAGTTGCTACAATAGATCCTCATTTAAATAATGCCAATATAGGTACAGTTTATATAAGACATTTCTTTGAAGGTCTTATGAAAAAAGATAAAGATGGTAAAATAGTAGGCGGAATGGCTGAAAATTATAAAATAAGTGAAGATGGTCTTACTTACACTTTTTATTTAAGAACTAATGCTAAATGGTCTGATGGTGTTCCTGTAACAGCTGAAGATTTTGTCTATAGTTATAGAAGATTCGTAGACCCAAGAACAGCTGCTCCTTATGCTACACTTATGGCACCTGTAAAAAATGCATTAAAAGTTACTGCCGGAGATATTCCTATAGAAGAGCTAGGAATAAAAAAGATAGATGATTATACTGTTGAAATAACTTTAGAAAATCCTACAGCTTATTTTTTAGAATTAGCTGAGATGTTTCTGCCTGTAAGAAAAGACATTATAGAAAAATTTGGAGATACTTGGGTATTAAATCCTGAAAGTTATATAGGCAATGGTCCTTACAAAATGACAGAAAGAGTAAGAGATGAAAAAATTACAATGGAAATTAACACTAATTATTATGCCAAAGATGAATTAGTAGCTAAAAATATCACTATATCTATGATAGCTGATAGAAATACTGCTTTGGCTGCTGTTAGAAATGGACAAATACATTTTTCTAATTTGATACCTACACAAGAAATAGAAAATCTAAAAAAAGAAGGTCTTACTGTAGTAAATCATGCTTATGGAACTGTATTTTTTGAAATAAATCTTACAAATGAAGCATTTACAGATTCAAGAGTACGCAGGGCATTAGCTCTTGCTATAGACAGAAATTATATAGTAGAATCTATTAATAAATCTGATCAATTACCTGCCGGTGCTTTTGTACCGCCTCTAATTAGCGATTATGAAGGAGAGTTCAGAGCAAACGGAGGAGATTATATAAGCGTAAAAAATGAAGATTATCAAAAAAATGTAGAAGAAGCAAAAAAGTTAATGGCTGAGGCAGGATATCCTAATGGTGAAGGATACCCTGTTATAGAAGTATTAGTTGCTAATGACGGAAATGTTGTTATGGTTGAAGCTATACAGCAAATGTGGAAAAATATAGGTGTTGATGCCATTATTATACCTAGAGAATGGTCTGTTATTTCTCAAAATTTCAGAGAATTAAGTTATCAAATGGTATTAAGCGGATGGACTGGGGACTATAATGATCCTATGACTATGCTTGATTTATATTTAAGCTATACGCCTAGCAATCCTGGTTATAATAATCCCGAATATGACAAATTAATTGAAAGTTCTAAATATATAGTTAACAATAAAGAAAGAATGAAAGTTCTGCATGAAGCGGAAGCTATACTAATGAATGATATGCCTATAATTCCAATACATTATAGATCAAATGTTCTAATGATTTCAAAGAAACTGAAAGATTATGAATTAGATCCTTTAGGAAAATATAGATTTCATTACGCTTACTTAGAAAAATAATTTTTAATAAAGGGAGGATTGATTATAAAAAATTAATCCTCTTTTTTATTTTGACTTTCTGTAATTATCTATAAAAATATTATATGGATACAATTTAAAAGAATCATTATAAACATTTTCAAGCAGATTTTTTATTAAATTAAGTTTTTCTTTAAATGTTTTATTTTTATCTTTAACTTTATTAAACTCTATAAAAAATGACTTCTTTACTATTTTCATAAAGACATTAATTCTTATTAACTCATCAAAAATATAACCATTAGGAACTTTTAATTTTTTTATTATTATAAAGAAAATAGAAAGTAAATATAAAACAGAAGCTATTCTAATAAAATAAATTACAGTAAAATCGGCACCAACTTTATCTATATATAATCCAAATATTTTATAGTATTCACCTCTTGAATTTAACGCCTGAATTATAAATATTGCTAAAAAATAAGGAATTAAATGCAATAGCCTCTTTATAGTTTTATAAATAGATTTGGTAAATATTATATGAAGTATAAAAGAAGCTATTGCAATATATATTAATAAATTTACTTTTACAAAGAAAATACTTATAAATATAAATAAAGCTAATAAAATAGAAATAATATAAAGCATTATTTTATTTTACACGCTCAACATAACTGTCATCTCTAGTATCTACTTTAATTTTATCGCCTATATTAATAAATAAAGGAACATTAACCTCAATACCTGTTTGAAGTTTAGCAGGCTTTAAAGTAGAACCTGTAGTATCTCCTTTAAATCCAGGCTCTGTATAAGTAACTTCTAAAACAACATGTATAGGAAAACGAACTGCTGTAACTTCATCATTTATATATTGTAAATCTACTTCGCTGTTATCTAATAAATAATATTTACTGTCTCCCAATATATCAGAATTAACATGCACTTGCTCATAATTATCCAATATCATAAATATATAACTGTCGCCTTCTTCATATAAATATTGTGCTTTTTTGTATGATATATCAGCTTCTTCAACGCTTTCTGTAGATGCAAAAGTTTTTTCTATCATGTTTCCTTTAAGCATATTTTTCAATTTTGTTTTCACATTTGCTTTTCTTTGCTGTGCTCTGTGAAAATGTGCATCTACTACTAAATAAGTTTCTCCGTCTAAAATAATAGCATCGCCTTTTCTTAAATCATTTACTGGTAACATTAAAATCCCCTAAAATTTTGATATTCTGTTTTTGTGTATGAATTATATTTTATTAATGATAAAATTTCAATATTTTATTTTAACTTAATATATTTTTAATTCTCATCCCTAAACTTTGCCGGGTCTGTAAAAGGACGCCTTCCCTGATGCTTCGATAAATAAATAATATTACTTGCTATAGTTGTAAATCCATTATCTCCGTATTTCATTATAGTTTCTTTGGCTTGCTTATCTTTCATCATAGGATATGCCAAAGGAACATCATCTATAAATAAATGACATAGTATACGCCCGAAAATATCATAAGAGCCTACAAGCATGCTTACATTAGAAGCATTTTTTATTTTATTTTCAACATAAGCTTTAACATTAGTTCCATAATTTTGTTTTAATTCAGGAGCATCAAGTCCTATAAATCTGTAATAATTATCTTTATATTTTATAGTATCTCCATCAACTACTCTTATACTGTTTTTATCAAGTTCTGATAAATATTTATACAGATCATCATTAAAATTAGAATCTATTTTATAAAAGTTTTCATTTGTCAATGATAAAAAAATTTTGGTATTATTATTGTCTTTTAAAGTTAAATATTCATCACTGTTTATATCATCTATACTCAATACAACTTGACAGCATTTTATATTTAAAGACTTTAATTTATTGATAAAATCTTTTTCAGAAGAGTAAAACATTATGCTATCTTTGAACATATGAGAGTAAAGCATAAATCTAAAATTTCCAATATATTTAACGCTTGGAAAATGCATGCTTATATAATTTTTACTATCATCATTTAAAAACTCATCATAAACATACACTTTATCTCTGTTTTTTATATAATCATAAATAATTCTAGTTTTATTATTTTCTATCATGCTTATAATTGATTCTGAGTCAATAAATAAATCTCTGCTTTCTTTAAAATTAGAAATCCTTATAATAAAAATCAAAGCAAGTATTATTAAAGCAGAAAAAATAAAAACTTTTATAATCTTTTTATTTTTTTTATTAGAAGTTCGCATTTAGCTTTTATATCCTCAGAAGACACTATTTCTGTAAGCATGCATAAACTCATAGCATTATGTTCTATAAGCAAATCCATATTATTTAATTTTATACCGCCTATACAAACAAAAGGCACATCAATATTTTTAACAACATAATCAAGATAATCAATACCCGTAGCCTCATTAGCATCAGGTTTAGTGTTAGTTGAAAATATAGGTCCAATTCCAATATAATCGGCACTTGTATTAACTGCCTCATTAGCTTGATTTTTGTTAGTGGTAGAAAGCCCAATAATCATATCATAGCCTACTATTTTTCTTACTGCTTCAATAGGCATATCTTTTTGTCCAATATGAACACCGTCAGCTTCAACTGCAATTGCCAAATCAGCATAATCATCTATTATAAATAAAGCGTCATATTTTTTTGTAAGCTCTCTAATCTTTAAGCATTCCTCATACTTTTCACGCATATATTTATTTGGATTATCTTTTTCTCTGTATTGAATTATTTTAATACCTGCCTCAAGCATTGATTTTACAACTTCTATATTATTTCTTCCGTTAGAAAAATCTTCTGCTGTTACACAGTATATTGAATCTTTAAAATATTTTTCCTTTAAAATCTCTCTTCTTTTATTTATATCTTTTAATCCTTTAATATCTTTCATAAATAAGTCCTGAAATTTATTTGTTACATTTTATATTTTTTCAAATATTAAGTAAAGTATCAAAATTATTCGCATGCAGAGAAAAATAATAAATATTAATAAATTAACATTCATATTTATTTAATAGACAAAAATCGATTAAACATGCGTTAAATAAAATTCTAAATTTAATCAAAACTTGGGTGGGTGCTGAAAATTCTAATAAAAGCAACAAAATAAATGAAAGTAAAAACATCAAAATAAAGCAATTAAGAATAAAGGGCGGGGTATGTAATAAAAGTTTTAAAATTTATTTTCATTTGCCCACTCTTTAGGCTTTTTAATTTTTTCTGATATTTTTGTATTACTTTTCTTTTAAACTTTCAATAGTTATTTTAGCTGCCCACCCAAGTTGTATTTAAATTTATCGCATATTCACCGCACGTAGAACAAAACTAAAAATATAAATTACTTTGCAATTCAAATTTTATTATATTGGAAATTTTGCTAACCGTGCGTTAGATAAAGTTTTATTAACAAATTTATATTTTTTAGATATATAAAAACAAGCAGTTTTTGCGACATTTTTTGTCATATACTTATTATACACTATTAATAAATCGTTAATGGGAGTGCCTACTTATGTATAAAACTATAAAAGAAAAAATTAAAGAAGCAAAAGAAATATTATCAAATGAAGCAGAAAATAAAGAAGCATTAAAAATACTATACACATCATATATGCAGATTGAAAACTATGAGAAATCAAAAATATATTTAGAGAAATATTTGGAAATAGAAAAAAATGATTATAATGCTTGGAAAATATTAGGTAATTACTTGGATATGGATAATAATTTCAAAGAATCTGAAAAAGCATATTTGAAGGCTCTTGAAATTAATGATAGAGATATAAGAGTATTTGCTAATTTAGCAAGAACTTATATTAAATTAGATGATAAAGATAATGCCTATAAAACTATACAAAAAGCTATTGAATTAAAAAGCAGTGATGAAAAAATGACAATAGAAATATCAAATATTCTATGTTTGATAAATAAATATGATGAAGCTATTAATCTGCTTGAAAATTTTTATCAAATCTGTTATTCAAAATCTTTAACTGAACAATTAGCATATATTTATGAAACAGTACATAGTTATGATAATGCTGTAGAGCTATATAAATTATTAAATGATGAAAAATCACTTTTAAATATATATCTATATTCAACAAATCAATTCAAAGAAGCAGCAAAAATTTGCAGAAAAAATATATATATGAATTATTACGATTACGGATATAAATTAGCTAATATATATTTATTTTTAGGACACAGTAAAAAAGCAATGAAAATACTGAAATTGGCGAAAGATAATGATAAACATTTTTATATGCTAGCTTATATGGAAAGATTAGCTAAAATTTATGAGGCTGCTAAAAAATATTCCAAAGCAGCATATATGAGAGAACAAATGGCTAATATTGATCCTGATGAAGAAATAAACTGGGCTTATTTATCAAAATACAGATTTTTATCTAATGATTATGACAGAGCAATAGAAGCAGCAAAAGAAGCATTAGAAATAGATAAAGACTATAGAGTTCCTTTATATTATCTTGCTGCAAGTTATAAAAAACAGGGAAAAGATAAAAAGGCTTATAAAATATATAATAAATTAATAAGTAATTTTGAAAACAGGGCGGAAATATTAAAAAACTTTTATTATAAAAATCTGTATAAGTACTGTAAAACAGAAGAAGAAAAAGAAGATTTTCATAATACAGATTGGAAATATGAAAGAGTTAGTAAAGAAGAATTATTATACACATTATTAAGCTACAAAGATTTAGGAGAATATCAAAAAATAAAAGAAGTTTTTAATGATTACATATACAGAGAAAAAGATAATAATAAAAAAGATATATATTTTTTTGAAAATAAAAATATAAAAATATACATGAATAAATTTCATTATAATGATGGTTATATAACTTCTATTGAAATTGGAGAAATATTTGAAGAATTAGAAATGTATGAAGAAGCTTTATTTATATATTTCGATGTTCTAAATAAATATTCTTATGATGAAAAAATAGGCATTTATCATAGACTTTACAGCTGTTATAAAAAATTAAATAAAGATGATTTGGCAAAAGAAATATTGAACATAGCAAAAGATATAGGAATTAATACAAATAATTTTGATGAATAATAAAGTTATAAATTAATTTTTTAGAAAAAATAGGAGAATAAAATGCTAGATAATAAAAAAAATTACACAATAGAAGAAATAAAAGAATTAATAAATAAAAGCATAAATAATGAAGAACTTGAAGATAACGATGAGCTTCACTATAAAGAAGCTCAAGAAATATTAAAGAAGCATTTAAAAAATGATCCTAATAATAAAGAATTATTATTTTTATTAGCTTTGGTGCAGTATGATGGTTCATATATTTATGATAAATATAAAAAAGTAATAAAAATATTGAAAAAACTTTTAAATCTTAATTATAAAAAAGATAAAGTATTATACTATTTAGCAGCATCATATTATTATGACAGCGATTATGATAATAATAAAAAAATACAAAAAGAAATTATTGAATTATTAGAAAATGCAATCGAATTAAACAATAAAGATTCTGAATATTGGTATTTACTTGGAAAAGCACATTTCTTTGTTATAAAAGATTATGATAAAGCTATAGAGTTTCATAAAAAAGCAGCTGAAATAAATTATACAGAGACAATTCGTAACCATAAAGAATATTATTATTATACATTGGGGAAAATAAATTTATATTTAGGAAAAAGCCAAGAGGCTATAGAAAATTTTAAAAAAGCTATAAAAGATTCAATAGATTGTTTTAATGATTTTTATGAAAACTCTAATTATTGGCATTATTTAGGATTAAGCTATGAAAAAAACGGACAGTATGATGAAGCTTTGAAAAGTTATGAAAGGGCATTAGATATATATCTAAGAAGCGAGTTAGATGATTATTTTTATGATTGTTTAAAGGCATTAAAATCATTGTATGATTTATATAAAAAACTCGGTAAAAATGATGATGCTATATACGCCTTGAAAAACAGTATAAAAAAGGATATATCAGCACCATTTATGATTATACCTTTTGGTGATGAGGATTTTAAAGGAAGCGAAACTTATAATGATATAGTTCAGGCATATAATGATATTATAGATGATAGTTGGTATTATCATCTGTCAAATGCATGCCGTGAAGAGCTTGCAGATCTTTATATAAGATATGGAGAATATGATAAAGCTATAGAATTATATAATCAAATATCTATAGAAAATTATAAAAATATAGCTGAAACATATATAAAAGCAAAAAATTATAAAAAGACAGTAGATACATATAAAATGATTATAAAAATGTATCCTGATAATGAATTGAATTGTTATATTGATATTGCCCGTACTTATGAAAAGGCAGAAAATTATAAAGAAGTTGTTAATTATTACAATAAAGCTATAGAAATTGACAGTGAAAATTCGGACTATTATATTAATATTGCTGAAATTTATAAAAAATTAGAAAACTATGAAGAAGCTGTTAATTATTATAATAAAGCTATAGAAATTTTAAATAAACCATGCGAATATCATGAAAAATTAGCAGAATGTTATGAAAGTCTTGAAAAATACAATAATTCTATAGAAGCATATAAAGAATATTTAAAAATAGATGATGATGAACTATTCTTATATGATACATATACAAATGACAGCAGTAAACTTGATACATTAAAAAAGATTGCTTCTTTATATGATAAACTTAATGATATAGAAAATAGAAATTTATATTATGAAAAAGCCATAAAAAAATGCAGAGAACTTATAAAAAAAGATAAGAGAAACAAAGAAGGATATTTAAAAGAAATAGCAGATATTTATATAAAAATAGGAAATAAAAAAAAGCATTTGAAATATATAATGACTTAATAAAAAACTATAATAAAAAAATATCAAGAAATAAAAATAATTATGGGCTTTTTGAAAAACAGGCTAATTTATATTTGAAAATTGATGATAAAGAAAGTACATTAGAAACATACAATAAAGCTATAGAAGTATGCCTTAAAAATATAAAAAGTTTTGAAAATAAAAAAATATCGATTTCAGATAATGATGATAAAAATAAAATAAGTTCTTATATGAAAGATTTATCATATTTAGCATTTTTCTATCAAAAAGTTTCAAAACCAGATAAAAGCATACATATTTATGAAGAGCTTATAAAAATATATGAAGAAAATATAA
>NZ_KI912406.1:0-59899 GCF_000518245.1 Brachyspira alvinipulli ATCC 51933
TTGAATAAAGAATCAGGTGCAGAAGTAATAGATGAAAGTAAATCAGAATCTCCAACAGTTGAAGAAAGTACTTCATATAGCGATGCAGAACAATTAGAAGATGATATATTAGATGATGAAGAAAAATCTATGTATCAGGATTATTTGAATAAATTTGAGAATGATGTAAGCGAACAAGAATTAGAAGACCTTGTATATATTAATAATGTTCAGATTGATGAAATAAAAGATAGTGATCTAAGTGCATTAGAAAATATAATGATTGGCAGTGATGAAAATGATGGAATTGAACTAATTCATATATCTAATAATGATAAAGTAAATGAAAATAATAACGAAGAAGATAATAACACTAAAAATAAATCTTTAGAATCTTTTGATTCTATGGATGAGCTTTTAAATAAGGAGACTAATATGTCTGAAGAAAGAGAATTAGATACTATTGAGAAAGATGGTTTGGATAGCAATATGTCAGTTGATGAGGAGTTCACTTTGGTAGATGATGATAATGAGCCTATACTTGAAGAAAAAGAGAAACATGAAGCTTCCGATGATGAAGATTTTGATGGAGAAATTACTCAATCAGATTTAGATTATGCAATAAAATTATTTGAGTCAGAAGAGGAAAGTGGTCATGTTAATGAATATAGTTCAAGACCAGATGTTTTACTATCAGAAAGTGAAATAAATAAATTTAAGAAATTATTTGGATATTTCAAAAATATTGTGGAAAAGATGCCGCCTGAAGATTTAAATGCTTTCTCTAAAACAGAGTTTTATGATATGTATTCATCTTTATTTAGAAAATTTGGTGAGTAAACTAAAAAAGGGCTTTTTTAAAGCCCTTTTTTAATTATTTTAATTAGCTTTATCTTTTAATAATACTAAATCTTCACCTTCTAACTCTTTAACTCTTACAGATACATATTGATCTTGAGGAACATTAAGAGCAAGTCCAACATAATTAGCAGATACAGGTAATTCTCTTCCGAATCTATCTACTAAAACAAGTAAAGACACTTTTTTAGGTCTTCCATAATCAAATAAAGCATTTAAGGCAGCCCTTATTGTTCTTCCAGTATAAAGTACGTCATCAACAAGCAGTACAGTTTTTCCAGTAATATCAAAAGGTATATCGGTTTCTTTAATCTCAGGAAACTCTGAGAGAGAAGATAAATCATCTCTATAAAGATTTATATCTATTGCTCCTATAGGTATGTCTATATTAACTTTTTCCTGCAAAAGTTTTTTTAATCTTATACCTAGGAAATCTCCTCTTCTTCTTATTCCAACAATAACAAGCTTTTCAATATCCTCTTTTTCTATAATTTCAGCTGCTAATCTAGGAAGCACTTTTTGATATTCTTCAGCCTTTAATAAAACTCTCATTTTGCTTTCTCCTTGTAAATGAAATACTTAAGAAATTATAACGATTAAAAGTAAAAAAATCAATATAATTATTTTTTTACTTTTGTATAAAAAATATGTTAAGTGTTTTTGTACTTTACCGATATTATATATAAGGACAGTAAAAAAAGTTAAAGTTAACATAAGAGTTGATAATTTTATTTTACTGTTATATAATTGAAAATAAACATATTAATTTAAGAGAGGAAATTATATGGCAGACGAAGAAAACTTAGACTTAGAAGAAGGCGAAGAAGAAGAGGAACAAGCTGAAGCTACGCCAAAGAAAAAATTTGGTTTAAGCCCTATGATTGTCAAAATACTTATGGGAGTTGCTGCCATTTTAGTTGTGGCTTTAATATCTGGGCTTATAGCATTTTTTGTTTCAAAGAGTGTGGGAAGAGCTGCAGGAGTTCAAGGTGGGGTAGTTGATGACATGGTAAAACAGCCACCTCCAACATATTTTGCAGTTACTCCAGAGTTCAATGTAAATACAGCTGATATGGATGTAGCAAGATATGTAAGAGTTAGTATTATATTAACATATACTACTAATGTTAAACAGCTTGCGGTGGAACTTCCAGAGAGAGTTTACATGATAAGAGATAGAATAACTACTATACTTAGTTCTTATACTTATAATCAATTGCGAACTAATGAAGGTAGAGAACAGTTAAAAGCTGATATTAAACGAGAGATTAATAGTATGCTTAGAAATGGTCAAATAGATGGTATATTATTTGATAACTTCTTATTAAGCTAATGCTACTAATGCTAATGGAAAAAATTTATAAGAGAAGGATACTTGTATGACAGAAGTATTGTCACAAAGCGAAATAGATGCGTTACTAAGTGCTATATCATCTGGAGAAAGTTTAGATAATATTGATACTAAGCGTGTAGAAGTAGAACATAGAAAAATAAAGATATATGACTTCAAACGTCCTGATAAGTTTTCAAAAGACCAAATTAGAACGCTTCAAATGATGCATGAAAACTTCGCACGTGTTACTACAACTTCATTATCAGCACAATTAAGAACATTAGTAGGTATTCACGTAGCAAGCGTAGACCAGCTTACTTATGAAGAGTTTATAAGAAGTGTTAGTAATCCTTCTACTTTGGCTATTGTTAGTATGGACCCTTTAAAAGGTAGCTCTATATTAGAGATTGACCCATCTATCACTTTTACTATTATTGATAGATTATTTGGGGGACCTGGTGAAAGCCCTAAGAACTTAAATAGAGAGTTAACAGATATTGAGTTATCAGTTATGGAAGGTATTATAGTAAGAATACTTGGTAACTTAAGAGAGGCTTGGTCGCAGGTAATAGATTTAAGACCGCGTTTAGGTTCTATAGAAACTAACCCTCAGTTTGCTCAAATGGTTAGTCCTAATGACATGGTTGTTTTAATTACTTTGGAAACTAAAGTAGCTGATGTTGAAGGTATGATGAATTTTTGTATACCTTATATTACTATTGAGCCTATACTATCTAAGTTTTCAGCTCAATATTGGTATGCATCTATTAGAAGAGGAAGCAGTAGTGAGAATTTGAAAATTATTAAAGAAAAATTACAAAATATATTCGTTGAAACTTCAGCGGAACTTGGATCTATGCAATTGCCGCTATCAGACATTCTCAATCTTCAGAAAGGTGATGTTGTTAAGTTTACTGATACTAAGATTACAGATCCTGTCATATTTAAGATAGGAAATAGAAAGAAATTCTTATGTCGTCCTGGTATATCAGGTAGCAGAATGGCTGTACAGCTTACAGGTGTTATGGATGGTGAGGCTGATATAACCGAAGACGATTTATTAAAAGAGGAGGATTAAGGTTATGATGAGTGATGGTGCATTATCTCAAGATGAAATAGAAGCTTTGTTGAAAGGTGCTGATGATGCTTTTGGCGGCAGTGATGCTTCAGCTGGAAACAGCGGCTCAACAGTAGATAAACAGCTTTTTAATGAAGCTGCAAAATTGATAGCTGAGAATCAAGCTTTTTCATTATCTTCTATTTCTACAAAAACTGCGTCTATTACTAATATTACGACTACAGTTGGAGATGTGAATAACTTGCATCAAATGCTATCAGGTAAGATGATAGAGGCTAAAGTTGGATATACAGGCTCTATTAGCGGAAATGTTTATTACTTCATGGGAGAAAATGAGGCTTTAGCTGTTGCTTCTCTTATGATGGGACAAAAAGAAGCTGCTTTAAATGATATGGTAGCACAAGTATTAAAAGAAGCTTTTTCCCAAATGGTTGGGGTTTCTGATAGTGCTTTATCTTCAAGATTTGGAGGAAGTTTTACTAATTCACCTATAGAGACTTCTATATTAGAAGATGCTTTTGGTATTAATATACCTGGACCTTTGGCAATAGTTAGCGGTAATTTATCTATTGAAGGAGAGATAGACAATGCTCCTTATGTATTTGCTTTAGAACTTCCACTATTACAAAGCCTCTTAAGTTCAGCTTCTAGCAGTGCTGCTTCATTTTCAGCTCCTGCTTCTTCTGCTGGAAATGCTGCTTCAAGCAATAGTTCTATGGGTGGACTTGTTGATAATCAAGCTTTTGATTCAGGTCCTCAATTAGGTGTACAGCATGCTGAATTTAACTCTTTAATGTCTGCTTCTGATGTTCAGGGTACCGGCAATATAGGTCTGCTCATGGATGTAACTATGAACATGACTGTAGAGTTAGGAAGAGCTACTATGACTATTAGAGATATATTAGGACTTGGTGAAGGTTCTATTATAGAGCTTCAAAAATTGGCTGGTGAACCTGTGGATTTGCTTGTTAATGGTAAGTTAATAGCTAAGGGTGAGGTTGTAGTAATAGATGAAAACTTCGGTGTTCGTGTTACTGATATCATAAATCCTATGGATAGACTTACTAATAAACCTAGATAAGTTAAAAATAAGTACCAATATAATAAAAGCGGGGAATTTATTCCTCGCTTTTTTATTTTTATAATTGAAATTATCTAAATAAACGTATATAATTGTACATATAGAAATACCAAAAGTTTTTGCATTTTTTTAAATATATAAAGTAAGAAGTGAAATAATGAGTGATAAAAAACAAGAGAATGAATCTAAAGTTAATGCTACGCCTTCTAGTAACATTAGTTTACTTATGGATGTTTCTATTAATGTTACAGTAGAGCTTGGAAGAGCACGTTTAAGTATACGTGAAATATTGGAGCTTGGTGAAGGTTCTATTATAGAGCTTCAGAAATTAGCAGGTGAACCTGTGGATTTGCTTGTTAATGGTAAGTTAATAGCTAGAGGTGAGGTTGTAGTAATAGATGAGTGCTTTGGTGTTCGCATAACAGATATTATGAATTCTACAGATATATTAGTGGAAAATATTTCTAAAACTGATACTTCAAATAATAAAAAAAATAAATAATTCATATTGTTTATAATAAATTTTAAATTATCAAACTTTATAGCTTGTATTAATAAATTATTATTTCTAATAAGTAACTAAAAAATATTTTATATATTATAACTAATTTAATAATAAATATTTACGATAATATAACTATGAATAATAAGAATCGTTTTATAATTTTTTCAGTTGTTATTATCGTTTTAATAATAGTATCTTTTTCATCACTTATAGTTACGGCTAATACTAGAGCATCTGAAACTATAGTTAGAGATAGCGAAGTAAAACAGGATAATTTACAAAATAATGAAATTAACACTCTTAATCCAGAGAATAGAAAAATAAGAATACTAATAGATCCTGGACATAATGCAGCAACAAAAGGTGCATTAGGTTCATTGGGATATGAATATTATATGACTTTGAGAGTAGGCAGAGAATTAGCTAAAATACTTTCTGAAGATAGCAGATTTGAATATTTTTTGAGTAGGGATGGTGCTTATTACAGCAGGCCTATTAAAGAATATATGACAAATAATTATGAAAAACTTTTAGGTATATATAATACAAAAGTAGAAGATCAATATAGAAATGGTAATTTAACTAGATATCAAACATTAGAATTATATGCTATAAGACATTATGCTATAGATAATAATTTTGATTTATTAATTAGTTTGCATTTTGATTATATGCCTTATATAAGCAGAAGAAGAAAAACTTCAGGTTTCCATGTTATAGTTAGCCCTTATAATAGAGAATTTGCAGCTTCTATGCAGGTAGCTCAGAGAGTATCTAAAAGAATGCAGGAGGAATATAATATTTCACCTATTATAGGACATGATGTGGTGCTTCCTGATTCTGTATGGAAATTTTATGATAAAGATGAATTAATTGATGATGGTATATCTTTAAGAGGTTTAATTGTTATAGGGGATGCATTTGAACATACTTACAATAAGCAGGAAATGAAAAAAGATGTTCCTTCTATTATGATAGAATCTGCTTTTATACATGAAGCTAAATTTGGAAGTACAAAAGAGATAAAAGAATTGGCTAATCAAATATATAAAGCATTAGTTGATATCTATACTACGACTTGATAAATATTATATATTTTGTTAAAATGGTTGTAAAAGTATAGGTAGAATTATTTTATGTCTGAAGTTTATAAAATAAAAAAGAAGAAAAATCATAAGAAATATTTTAATAAAAACGAATCTTCATTTTCTTTATTTTTAAAAAAAATAGGTAAATTCTTAACGCATAAGATTTACTTTATGTTTATACCTCACTCCAAAAAGAAAACTAGAACTCTATCAATTTCAATATATGCTTTGATTATCATAATACTTTTAGTTTCTATAGCATTGCTTTCTACTTTTTCATTTCTAACCAAAAATACTATAATGGCGAGCAAAACAGAAATATTGAGCGGAAGCTATCAGGATAAATTAAGAGAAATAAATTCATTTGAGGAAATATTTAATTCTGTTGTTACAAATGATTATTACAGAACAGACATGTCTAATGTGGCTAGAAAATTAAATATAGAGAATTCTAATATTGATTTTAATAGTAGTAATTATGCTGATAATATTCTTCTTTTGAATTCAAGATCTGAGGAATTGGAGAAAATAAGGGGATATTTGGATGAATTAAAAGCTAATGTATCTTCAAAAAATAATTCTTTAGAATCCATACCATCTATACTTCCTATAGACTCCAGATATGCCGTTATATCAAGACCATATCAGGATGGTTCAGTTATATCTAAAGGCGTTGGTTTTGAAACTATTGCTGGTACTTTAATAAGAGCTACTGCTTCCGGAACAGTTAATGATATTTCTTATGATAAAGATACAGGATTTACTATAACTATTTATCATAGATTCGGTATTATAACAAGATATAAGGGACTTGCTACATCTTTGGTATCTGAAAATATGGATGTAGGAAAGGGTGAGATTTTAGGTAATGCTAAGACAGGTGAATTTGAATATGAATTAAGATTAGCTACAGAATATGTTAACCCTTTAATATTTACTACTTTAGATTATGAAGATAACTGATAATAAAAAATTGCAAAATGGAATCAAATATGCAGCACTTGGCGCTGAATTTGGAAGTATGGTATTAGGTTTAGCTTTTGTAGGACATTATGCAGATAAATATTTTGGAAGCCGGCCTTTATTTACTATAATAGGTATATTTGTTGGTTTTGTTTCTGGTATTTATAGATTATATAAAATATCAAAAACTTTTGACAGGATTAATAAAGATTAAAAGGAATTTTAAATGGAGCCTATAATAATTAGTTTATTGGATACGGATTTATATAAATTTACTATGCAGCAATGTGCTTTAAGACAATTTTCTGATGTTTGGGTGCGTTATGTTTTTAAAAGCAGGAATATATTAGAATGGACTAAAGATATGCATGAAGAATTTTTAGCCCAAATAAAGCATTTCTGTAATTTAACTTTTAAAAAAGATGAATTGGATTATTTGTCATCATTAAGATTTATAAAGAAAGATTTTATAGAATTTTTAAAGTTATATAGGCCATTAGAAGAACATATAAGGGCATTATTTGATAATAATAAATTAACAGTAGAAATAGAAGGTCCATGGTATCAAACTATTCTTTGGGAAATACCTGTGCTTGCTATGATTAGTGAAATTTATTATAAGCATACTGTTTGTAAAGATGATAACGGAGAGAAAGCATATAAACAGGCAGAAATTAATTTAAATAGTAAATTAAAATATATTCTTCTTCCAATGCATAGCCATGATAATGGATTTAAATTTTCTGAATTTGGAACAAGGAGAAGATTTTCATTTAAATGGCAGGATAAAGTTATTGGTATTCTTAAAAAAACTCTTCCTGCTTCATGCCTAGTTGGTACAAGTAATGTATATTTCGCTTATAAATATAATTTGCTTGCTGTTGGAACGAATGCTCATGAATATTATCAAGTAGGTCAGGCTTTAGATAAAGTAAGACTTGCTGAAAGTCAAAAGTTTATGCTGCAGTCTTGGGTAAATGAATATAGAGGCGATTTAGGTATAGCATTATCCGATACACTAGGTACCGATAAATTTTTGAAAGATTTTGATTTATATTTTGCTAAACTTTATGATGGAATAAGACATGATTCAGGAGATCCTATAGTTTGGGGATATAAAGTTATAGAACATTATAAGAAATTGAGAATAAGTCCTAAAACAAAGACTCTACTTTTTAGCGATAGTTTGAATTTTGAAAAAGCATATAAAATATATAAAGAGTTTAAAGATGAAACCAATGTTACATTTGGTATAGGTACTTTTATTATGAATGATTTTGAGCCTGTAGCTAAACCTCTTAATATTGTTATGAAACTTCAAAGTGTAAATGGAAAACCTGTTGCTAAGCTGTCTGATGATGAAGGTAAAACTATTTGCGAAGATGAGGAGTTTTTGCATTATCTTAGAATAGTAGCTAATGAGTAGTAAAATTATAAAATAATATTTGTATTATAAGCGAATATATAATACTAAATAAACAATAATAAAACCGAATATAATAGAAAATATATTTGAATAAAAAATTTTACTGATTGAAATAATTGTAAGCTGTAAGTTTTCATTTGATTTATTTTTACAGTTTCATTTAATATTTCTATGGATTTATTATAATATCTCATAAAATAATATGTTATACCTAAAATGTTTGTAGAATTTTCTATATAAATAATAATTTGATATATTTCCATAAATTCATTTCTTTTTTATATTTTCAAAATAAGGAATATGAAGTTCTATTTAAAAAGCTCTTTTATCAGATATTTTATATTTAAGTTTTAATTGATTTAATATTTTTCTATTATCATCATTGATTTTTCGTTTATATTAGCATCTTTACAAAAATTAAGATATTATATCTCTTTATCAGTTAAGAAAATTATAATTATTTTTATCATAATTCATATTGTTATTTCTAAATAAAACATATAATTGGATTATAATAAATTAAAAATTTATTTGCAATAGAAATCAATATATAATACAATATAAGATAATATATTAATTGAGAGGAATAACGAATATGTTTAAAGGCACTACAATTTGTGCTGTAAGCAGAAATGGAGTTACAGCTATAGCAGGTGATGGACAGGTTACGTTAGGAGAAACTGTAATGAAGCCAAATGCGGTTAAACTTAGAAAATTGTATGGTGGTAAAGTTGTGTCTGGCTTTGCGGGTTCTACTGCTGATGCTTTTACATTATTTGAGAAATTTGAAAAAAGACTACAAGAGTTTTCTGGAGATTTAACTAGAGCTGCTGTTGAGCTTGCACGCGAATGGAGAACTGATAAGATGCTTAGAAATTTACAAGCTCTTATTATAGTAGCAAGTAAAGATAAAATGCTTTTACTTTCCGGAAACGGCGATGTTATAGAAAGTGAGAATAACATATTAGCTATAGGAAGTGGGGGGCAGTATGCTAAAGCAGCAGCTATTGCTTTAACTGAGAATACAGATTTGTCAGCTCCAGATATAGCAAGAAAATCACTTGAAATAGCTTCTAAAATATGTATATATACTAATAGTAATATTTCTTTGGAGGTACTTGAATAAATATGTCATTTGATGCGAAATTAGAGAGTGAACTTACACCTAGAAAAATAGTAGAAGCTTTAGATCAGTATATAATAGGTCAAACAGAGGCTAAGCGTTCTGTTGCTATAGCTTTAAGAAATAGATACAGAAGACGTCATTTACCGGAGGATTTAAAAGATGAAGTTGCTCCGAAAAATATTATACTTATAGGACCTACTGGGGTTGGTAAAACTGAAATAGCGAGAAGACTTGCTAAATTGGTAAATGCTCCTTTTATTAAAGTTGAGGCTACTAAATATACAGAGGTTGGTTATGTCGGCAGAGATGTTGAGAGTATGGTTAGAGATTTAGTTAATGTTGCCATATTTGATTTAAAAACTGCTATGATGAAAGAAGTAGAGAAAGAGGCTACAGATATAGCTTTGGATAAATTAGCAAAATTGTTACTTCCATCTGTAAAAAAAGAAGATTCAGAAAATTTATCTGAAGAGGAAATGGAAAAAAAGAAAAATGCCAAGGAGCAGATAAAAAAACGTATAGCTAATGGTGATTTTGATGAAAGTTATGTTGAGATAAAAATAACAGGCGGTCAAAATAGAATGTTTGGTATAATACCAGGCATGGGATTTGAAGAAAGTGATATGATTCAATCTATGGTTGGCAGTATTATGCCTCCAAATAAGAAGCATAAGCGCCTTAGAGTAAAAGAGGCTAAAAAATATCTTATTAATGAGGCTTCTGAATCTTTAATAGATATGGAAAAAATCACATCAGATGCTTTAAGTCTTACTGAAAATATGGGTATAATATTCCTTGATGAAATAGATAAAATTGCAAGCGGAAATAAAACTGACAGTGCTGATGTTGCTCGTCATGGAGTACAAAGAGATTTACTTCCTATAGTGGAAGGAACTACTGTTAATACTAGATATGGCCCTATAAAAACAGATCATATATTATTTATTGCTGCGGGTGCTTTTCATATTAATAAACCTTCTGATTTGATACCAGAACTTCAAGGAAGATTTCCTATAAGGGTTGAGCTTAAGGCTTTATCTAAGGATGATTTTAAGGATATACTTGTTAATCCTAAAAATGCTATAACTAAGCAGTATCAGGAACTTCTTAAAACAGAAGGAGTAACTATAGAATTTGAAGACGCTGCTTTAGAGGCTATAGCTGATATGGCTTATAATATTAATACTAATGTTGAGAATATAGGAGCTAGAAGACTTTATACTATAATGGAAAAAGTCTTTGAAGAAATTTCTTTTAGTGCGGATGAACATAAGGGTGAATTTATTAAAATAAATGCCGATAATATAAAAGATGCTATGAAAGATATTGAGGATAACAGGGATATTAGCAGATATATATTATAATAGTGTTTTTTTATATAAGTAGACTTTTTGTAAATTTTTTATAAAATTTAAATTGTAAATAAAAAATTTAAAGGGGACTGAGATGGATAATAATAACAATAATAATGAGCAACAAGAATCATCGGTTTTTATTAAATGGGTGCCTCTGTATGAAACTAGACATAAACTTATAGATAGTCAGCATAAAGAATTAGTAAATATTGTTAATGAACTTTACACTGCAACAGTAGATAACAATGCAAATGCTAATGAAGCATTTATAAAAGCTATTAAAAAGTGTATAGATTATACTCAATATCATTTTAAAACAGAAGAAAAAATAATGGATCTTATTAATTATTCTGATGCTGAGAATCATAAGGCTATGCATAAAAGTTTCTATTTGGAGATAGTTGACCATATTAGGAAATATGAAGAAGGTCAGCCTTTTGTTGCCAATAAATTCATTAAATTTTTAAAAGATTGGCTTTTGGAACATATAGGATTCCAAGATAAAAAATTTGTAAATGAAATTAAAGAAGCTTTAAAGAAAAAAGAAGGTCATTAATTTATTTTACTTGTATTTTATAAACTATATAAAGTCTATACTTTTTAAAATAGTAATCTATAAAATGTTTTAGGAAATTTAGTTGTGTCTAGGAATAATTCGTATACTGTTGGTGTAATTATATTAAGTATTGTTAGTGCTGTACTTCTATCTTTGTCTTTTCCGCCCCTTAATTTATTTCCCGTATCATTTATAGCACTTGTCCCTTTAAATATTATAATTTATAAGTCTGATAAACTTAGATATTATATAATATCAGCATCTATATTTGTAGTTGTATTTTTTGGTTATCTCCTGTTATGGGTAACTTCTTTTATGTTAAAAGAGACAGAAGCAATAGTTTCTTTTTTAACCTTATTTACTATACTTTTTTTAATTACTTTTCTTTTTTATTTTCCAGCAATGTTATTAAGCAGTTTTATTTCTAAAAGAATGCCTAAATTTAGATTTTTAGCTGTAGCTGCAACTTTTACATTTATGGAATATATGAGAAATGTAGGGTATTTAGGTTTTCCATGGGGTATTATAGGATATTCTCAATGGAATTTTTCTTTGTTTATACAATCTGCTGATATATTTGGGGTATTGGGAATTAGCTTTTTTATATATTTAAGTAATGCTTTAATAGCACATTATTTAGTAATGTATGTTGAGAAGCCTAAATATAAAAGACCTTATATTCCAGCTTTAATTTTTATTGGTTCATTTTTACTTATCATAATTTATGGAGCTATAAGAATTAATGTAGAAGAGTCTAAAAGAACTTTACAGCCTAAAACTAAGATGGCATTAATACAAAAATCTTTTGACCCTAATATTTATTGGAACAGTATATATACAGGAGAACCTTATAGAAAAGGCTCTAAAGGAATACAAGGTTTTGCAGAAAAATTCTTATTAAAACCTGAGAAATTTAAAAGTGAAGAGAAACCAGATGGAGTAACACAAAATGGTACTATATCTGTTAAAAGAATAGCAGAACTTGCAAGAGATGCCTCTCTTTCAAAACCTTCATTAATAGTATATCCTGAATCTGTTACATTGGATTCTTATGGTTTTTATATATCAGAGTACAAAGAAATTTTTGACTATGGTTTGGCATCAAATTCTATGTATCCTGGTGTATTCAATACATATATACTTTATGATATGATCAGATATACTCAAACTTACCATTTACTTGGAACAACTATTATTAAAGAAGATACTAATGAGGATGCTTATAATCCATATAAATATTATAATGGCATGGAATTTATTAATGATAGAGGAAATGTTATTGGAGAATATTCAAAAATAAAATTAGTTCCAGGCGGGGAATCATATCCTTTTCAAGATAATGAATTTCTGCTTAATACCTTCCCATTTAAAAATATTATTAATTTTATGTATTCTCAATTTGATAAAGCAGGTGCAAATAGATGGGATAGAGGAAGAAGTTTAACAGTATTTAATCATCCTAATGGTTATACTTTCTCAGGCGTTATATGTTTTGAGAGTGCTTTTGGAAATTTTGTAAGGAAATTTGTTTATGATGGGGCTCAGACTTTAGCTGTTATTACAGAAGATGCTTGGTCTTATAGTGATGAATCCTTACTTCAGCATTTTTATATGTCAATATTTAGAGCTATAGAAAATAGAAGAGATATTGTACATAATGGAAATTCAGGGGTGACAGGTCATATATCAAGTACAGGAAAAATAATTTCTACTCTTCCTTTTTGGAAACCTGATTATATGATAGCCAATGTAGCTTTAAATAGTGATATAACAATATATACAAGATTTGGTGAATGGTTTGTATATCTTTGTTTTATATGTATATGTGTTTTATTATTCTTTGCTACTACTAAAAGTATATCAGAATTAAAAGAAATTATTAAACAGCGTTTATTTAATAAAGAAGCTAAAGAAGAAAAACAGGAGGCTGTTGTTATAATACCTTCTGGAAAAAAAGTTGATGATTATATCAATAGCGATACTTTTGATGAATTACCTAGTTTAGATGACATAGAAGATTCTGTATCAAAAGATAAAATTGATAATAAAAAAGTTATAGAAGATAAAGAAGCACCTAGTAAAGAAAAAGTTATAGCAAAAAAAGAGATTCTTAAAAAAGATAATGCAGAAAATGATAAAAAGATAATAGATGTATTTTCTGAAAGTAGTTTAAATGTTGATTATAGTAAAGAGATTTCTGATATAATTGAAGATTCTAATAAGGATTATAATATATTTGATGATAGTAAATTTACATCTGATATTTATTCTACTTTGAGTACTATTATAGAAGAAAATGAAGAAAATATTAGTAAAAATAATACTAAAAAAAATAATAGTACTAAAAAATAATAATAAAGGGTGTTTATGTTGAGTTCCATTAAGGTACTTATAGCTGAAGATTCTAAAGTAACTGCAGAAATGCTTAATAATATTTTATCAAGTCATTATAGAATAGATGTTGTTGGTACAGTTAATAATGGTATAGATGCGTATAGAAATATAATTTCCACTAAGCCTGATTTTCTTGTTATGGAAATAGATTTGCCTTTAATGGGTGGAATAGAACTTTTAAAATTATTAAAAAAAGAAAATATATCAATAAATATTTTAGTGATGACTTCTTTTAGTAAGAATAATGATTTGTCATCTAGAGCTTTAGATTTGGGGGCTTTAGATATAATTTATAAGCCTAAAAATATATCAGATGATTTTTTTAAAGAATCTGTATTAAATAGGATTATTGAGATAAGTAAAAGTAAATTAACTAATTTAGAATTTGATTTTGAAGTAAATTCTAATATTGAAATACCTTCAAATAATTCAAAAGAAATTATATATGCTTCTAAAGATCCGAATATTGCAAAATTTGATGACAATGTTAGAATACTGCCTTTTGATCAAAAAGGCGTAGCAACAGCCATATCTAAAGTATCAAAATTAGGATTTGAACCTCCTAAATTGGTAGCTATAGGCATATCAACAGGAGGTCCTAGAGCTCTTAGGATAATGCTGCCTAGTTTGCCTAAAGATTTTCCTATTCCAATACTTATATCCCAACATATACCTAAAGATTTTTCATCATCTCTTATATCTAGTTTGAAGGATATATCTAAAATAGAAATAAAGGAAGCTGTTTCTGATGAAGAGATACAGCCTTCTATAGTTTATATATCACCAGGTGATAAAAATATGGGTATATATTCTGATTCATCTGGAAAAATTAAAATAAGATTGTATACTGATTATGAAAATAAATTTATTTATACACCATCTGTAGATTATTTATTTGACACTATTAATGATACTTTAGTTAATAAATCTATAGCCATAGTTATGACAGGAATGGGCAATGATGGAACTCAAGGAATGATAAAATTATATAATAATAAAAATTTGTCTATAGCGCAGAGTAAAGAAACATGCACGGTTTATGGTATGCCTAGAAGTGTTATAGAGAATCAAGCGGTTCATTTAGTGCTTTCTCTTTATGATATAGCTGAATTTTTAGTACAATATGTGAGGTCTAAAAATATATGAAAAAAATACTTTTTTTAATGATGATATTATTTTTTATTTCTTGTGAGAAAGAATATAAGACTGATGGAGAATATAGTGCTTATGAATATGAAGCATATATTTCCAAATTAATTGCTAATAAAGATACTTTGGAGTTTACTTCAAATTTTATTCTTAGTTTGGATGAAAATATTGCTAATAATTTAAATGAAATGAATTTAATATATGAACTTACTCCTGGTAATATTATAGAATCTATAAAAAATAGAGGGGCTTTATATCAAAGAATTTTTTCTGATAATGATGATTCTCTTTGTAATTATTTGCCTAAAGACGGTGGATATTATGATGTTAATGTAACTTATAGGAAGTATAAGGGTATCATTGTGGCTCAAATTGAGTATCCATCTTTTAATAAGATATCTGAGAATTCTATAGAGTTAGTTGCCATTTATTTAAATAATAAGTGGAATCTCATTACTATTAATTTTTTGAATATTTAATTTTTTAGAGGAATTTTTAAATGAAAAGATTATTTGCGGCATTTATTATTATATTAATGTTTTTAGTATCATGTTTGGAAGATGCTGATACTTTAAGAAAAAAATCATTATTTGGATTTTATGATGATATGAAGCTTCAATTGCTTGATGATAATATTGATTGGATAAAAGATAATTCTGATATTGAAAATATAGATTCTATTAAGGATATATTGATAAATAATAAAGATTCTATAAAAAATCTTATATCATCTTCAAATGCAGAATATTCTGTTACTATAAATTATACTATAGGAGATAATACAAATCCTCATAGAGGATATTATATAATTAGGAATACAGAGTTTTCTCCTACTTATTATTATATTAGATTAGTTAATAAATCAACAAGTAAATGGAAGATTGAATCTATAGATAAATTACCTTTACAATAATATTTTGTTATTATTAAAAATGTTTCTATTGCATTAATTTTTTTAAAGTGTAGTATTATTTAATATAAATATTTACTTTAAGGAAAACTTATGCCTACAATAAAATCTCCTTGTAAAATTAATCTTTCTCTTGATATAACTTCTAAAAGAGATGACGGATACCATTTAATAGAATCACTTTTTCACACAGTTAATTTATATGATATTATAAATATTGAAAAGTCAAACGAATATAATATAACAACAAGCGGACAATTTGCATTGAAGGATGAAACAGAAGAGAATATTGTAACAAAAATATTTAATTATTTCAAAAACAATATTGGACTTAATGATAATTATTCTATACATATAGAAAAAAATATTCCTACCGGAGCTGGACTTGGAGGCGGTTCATCTGATGCAGCAAGTATTATAAAATTTTTTTTAAGCGAATTAGATATAGAAATAAATAATAGTTTAATAGAATCTTTTTCTAAATTCGGTGCCGATATTCCTTTTTTTATAAGAGGAGGATGTGCTTGGGTTTCTGGAATAGGGGAGAAAATAAAAAATTATGATTTTACTTTACCTTATAATATAATATTGTTGTATCCTAATATTCATGTTTCTACAAAGCTGGCATACTCAAAATTCAATAAATATGATTTCAGCAAATCAGATATTTTTGCTATAAAAAATATGCTTGATAATAAAGATTATGATTTTGAAAGTATAGTTTCCAATACATATAATATATTTGAGAAAAATGTTTTTAATATAGAGAAAAAAATAGAAGAAATAAAAATTGAAATGGAAAATATAATCAAGCGAAAAGTATCTATGAGCGGTTCTGGGTCTTCTCTTTTTGCTTTGTATAAAAATAATGATGAAAAAATAGAAGATGATTTTAATAGATTAAGGTCTGTTTTTAATGAAAATATTTATAAATTAAATTTAATATAGTATATCTATTTAATCTTTTTTATGATATAATCTAAAAAATATTTAAATAAATAAAAAAATTGTATGATAAAAAAAATAATAATAGCTATAATATTTATATATGCAGCTGTTTCTTATGCAGCTGTTTCTTATGCAGCTGTTTCTTCAAAACATTCATTATCTGTTTTAAACACAAGCAGTACAAGATCAAGAGGTATGATGGGGGCATCTTTCTTAATAGGAAATGATTCATCTGCTTTATTTTTAAATTCTGCTTCTTTGATGGGAGTTTTGAGAGATAGTATAAATTTAAATTATACTTTAACTCCTAATTTACAGAATGAGTATATATTCAATGCTTCTTATGCCCATATAGGTGCTTCTTATGCTGTAGGAGTTGGTTTTGCAGGAGAGGTAAATAAAATATATTCTTATGATAATTTAGGAATTAAAAAAAATGATATATATAATGGTTTGTATTTGATAAATATTGGAGCAGCTTATGCTATTAGCGACAGTTCTTTTATTGGTGGAAATATTAAGAGTGTTATAAATAATAGCGGAAAAGATAATAATTTTGGAATGTTTTTAGATTTATCATATATGCAGTCTCTTTTTACTCCTAATTTTAAATTAGGTGTTGGTGTTAGAAATTTCGGATTTTATGATAATGTATTCGGCAAAATAGATACAGATATAGTGGCTTCTTTAGCCTATAGTAAAAGCGATTCAAAATTTAATGTATCTGTACAGTATGCTATATCTGTTCCTTCTGTGAGCCATGAAATATCTGTAGGGCTTGAAGCTATGATTGTTGATTTTAATAAATTAGGATTATTCAAGAATAAGAATTCTGCATGGTATGATGATTTGCCTGAAAATATATTGGATGCTCCTAGTGCTATTCAGAAAAGATTATCAGCAAAACTTCCTAGCGGTATTTTAGCTAGAGTTGGAGTTGGAAATAAAGGTGCTTCTTTAGGTTTATCACTTTATTTGGATTTATTTAGACTTGATTATGCTATTGTTTTTGATAATTTTAGCAAAGATAATATATCACATGATTTTGGTTTAAGCTTCATGTTTTAAAGATTGATTATTATGGCTATTTGTAAACAGAAAATATCTAATACAGAAAACTGTGACAGAGAAGAATATAAAGATGGTTTATGCATTATACATCATAATAGTAATGATAAACCGGACGGGCTTTTCAGACGTATTATAAGAGATGATTTTTACAGAGGATTTTATAATTTCTCTTATATGATTAGCTATGAGGGATTTAATTTTGAAGGGTTAAAAGTTGATAAAGATATAAATTTGATATTTAAAAATTGTTCTTTCTTTGGTCCTTTTCAAATGAGAAACTTTGATTTAAAGGCTTCTTTAGATTTTACAGATTCTAATTTTGATTCTGGTATATTTATAACTATGTCTAATGTTCATAAAGAACTTATTTTAAAAAATTCTAATATAAATATTGATTTTAATTTTTCATTATCTGATTTCTTTTCTATAGATGTAGATAATATAACAGTAGATTGTAATTATAGTATGGCAAATTCTGATATACATGATAAACTTTCATTTAATCATATACATTTTAAGAATAATTTTAGCCTTCTTAATTCCAGTCTTCATGGAGATGCTAGTTTTGAAAATATAATTATAGAAGGTGATGCTGATTTTAGAAATATAATGTTCTATAAATCATTAAAATTTGAGAATGTTCAAATAAAAGGTAAAACTATACCATTTGAAATAGCAGATAACAAAAATATAGAGTTAAAAAATGTTGTTATGAATGGAATATTGATAGAAGATAATCAAAAAGAAAAGAAAGAAGAAGAAAAGAAAAAATTAAATCTTGAGAAAATAAAAGAAGCCAAAGATAAAATATACAAAGATTCTATTTTAAAAAATAAAAAATAAAATATTATTTATAGTAAATCTCTTTTATCTTTTAGTTCATCTTTTTCTCTTATATCCTTTAATATTTCCTTAATTTTTGAATCTTCATTATTAGGATAAATTAAAAATACACCATTAGAATGTACGATAGTTAGGTTATCTACTCCGTCTATTGCTACAAATGTATTGCTTTCATCATTTATTATGATATTATTATTTGCCTCTTTAGCATATACATTTCCAACAATTACATTGTTATTGCTGTCTTTGTCATGTATTCTTCCAAGTGCAGAGAAAGCTCCTAAATCATCCCAGAAAAAATGCGATTTTATACATATAATATTATCCAGTTTTTCCATTACAGATGAGTCAAAGGATATTTTGTCTATATTTTTGAATAATTCTATAATTTCATTATAATCTTTGTTATCTTTTAATGCTTCAAATGTTTTTAATACCTTATTATATGTATCAGGCATAAACTTTTTGATACTGCTTATAATATTATCAATATCCCAAATAAACATTCCGCTATTCCATAGATAATTTCCATCTTCTAAAAATTGTATTGCTTTTTCTAAATTTGGTTTTTCTAAAAATCTTTCTACGTTGTACTTGTCATCTTTTATATTATCTTTTAGTTTTATGTATCCGTAGCCAGTTTCAGCTCTATTAGGGGTAATCCCTACTATCACAATATTTTTTGTTTCTTTCGTTATACTTATTGCATCTTCGATATTTTTTATAAACATATCTTCATTTTTAATTATAGGGTCTGCAGGCAGTATTACAGCAATAGCATCCCCTAATTTTTCTTTTATAGTTAATATACCTAAAGTAATTGCAGCAGTTGTGTCTCTTCCCATAGGTTCATATATTATATTTTCTTTTTTAAAGTTAGGTATATATTTATCAAATGATTCTGAGTATCTTTTTCCAGTGATTATAAATATATGTTCTTCATCTGTTATTTTTAAAGCTCTGTCTATGGTCTGCTCTATTAATGATTTATTTTCTATTATATTTAAAAATTGTTTTGGTTTGTTTTCTCTACTTAAAGGCCATAGTCTTTCACCTATTCCGCCAGCCATTATAAGTACAGCTATATTCATTTTATTATTTCCTTTTTTATATTATTATATAATTACAATATATATTATATTCAAAAATTAATAAAAAACAACAAATATATTATTTTATATATAATATTTTTTATAAAAATAGAATAGTATATCACTAAAAATTGTTAGATATAGCTATATTTTATTTATTAAAATCAAACATTATAATTTTTATGTTTAACTGCTAGTATCTAAAAAATATTATTTACATTTCATACATTAAAGAAAAAAAAATATTTTTTTTGTAAAAAATGTAGTTCTTATAGAAACATAAGTAAATTTTGTTGTATTAATATAAAATATTCTTTAATATTTTTATTTGACAAAATTATGATTATGTATTAATCTTTATCTATAATGGGGATAAGTTAATTTTTTTTTATCAAAAATTTTATTTTGAGGAGTATTATGAATAATAGTGAGCAACTAATATATGATGATGACGATTTGTTGTCGCCTATAGATGCCGCGAAGATAATAGGTGTCTCTAGAACAACAGTTAATTATTGGGTCAGACATTACGGGTTAAAAGCGGATGTTACTCCGGGCAAGAGATATAAAATACGTTATGCCGATTTAAAAGCCTTTTTAGCCTTTAATAAGAAGGAGAAGAGAATAAAGTTAAAAAGGAAACGTTCTAAATACAAGCTTGCTATTATTGAACCCATGGAAATAACTAGGAAAAATTATGTTGATTGGCTTAGTACTGATTATGATGTTGTATGTGTATCTAATTTATTAAGCCCTCTTAAGGAATTAAAAAAAAATGCTCCTGATATAATCCTAATGGATATTAATTTGTCAGAAGACAAGGACTATTTTTATTTATTAGATGAAATAAAAAAAGAAATTTCTCTAAGGACTGCACTTATTATAATTATAACCAAAAAATACAATGAAGATGATGTTGTTAATGGGCTTGAAAAAGGAGCTTGTGATTATGTAAAAAAGCCTGTTGGACAGAATGAACTTAAAGCTAGGATAAAGAATGCTATTAGGTTTTATGTAGATGTATAAACTTATAGCATGCTTACAGGATCTATATCTATTTCTATGTAATTACCATTTTGAGCTATAAAGTTATCACTTAACTTGTTGAAAAAGCCTCTTAATAGAGCATGTGATGGAGTTTTTATGAGTATGTTCCATCTGTAGTATTTGTTTAATTTACTTATTGTACATGGAACAGCTCCTAATATTATAATTTTATCAGAGTGTTCATAAATGGACACTCTTAACATATCCGCTATAATATTAGCATCATTTTCCACATTTTTTTCATTTGTACCTCTTATTACCAATCTTACAAGCCTTGAGAATGGAGGATAATTAAGAGGTGATTTTCTTTTTTCTATCTCATTATTATAAAAAGAAATATAATCATGGTTTTTAGCACATTCTATACTATAATGATTTGGAGAGTATGTTTGAATATATACTATACCTTTTTTATTTCCTCTTCCGCTTCTTCCTGCAACTTGAGTAATAAGATTAAATGTTCTTTCTGCACTTCTGAAATCTGGTATATGAAGAGACATATCAGCAAATAAAACACCTACTAATGTTACATTTGGAAAATCGAGCCCCTTTGCTATCATTTGAGTTCCTATAAGTATATCTATTTCACCATCAGAGAATTTTTTGAATATCTTTTCATAGTTTTTTGTTCCTCCTACTGTATCTTGATCCATCCTTTCTATTACTGCATTTGGAAATAGTATATTTAAATTTTCTTCTACTTTTTCAGTACCGCTTCCTATACGTTCAAAATGTCCTATTTTGCATTCATCACATAATTCTTCTAAAAATTGAGTATATCCACAATAGTGACACATAACTACATTTTTTTTCTTATGATATGTTAAAGAAACCGAACAGTTAGGACATTCTAATACTTTTCCGCAATGTGAACAGCTTACAATAGGGGCATATCCTTTACGGTTTAGAAAAAGTATAATTTGTTCTTTCTTTTCTAGCTTATTATTTATCTCTTCAACTAGCTTTTGCGTCATCATTGGAAATATATCCGATTTTTTTTCATGCTTTAAATCCAATATTTTAACTTCAGGCATATTTACAGAAGCTGCTCTTTTGTTTAAACTTAAAAGCTCTATTTTACCAGTTTGGGCATAATAAAAACTTTCTATAGAAGGAGTAGCACTCCCTAAAACTAATGTAGCATTTTCTTGTTTTTTTCTATAAAAGGCTATTTGTCTTGCATGATATCTAGGTGTATCACCTGCTTTATAGCTAGTTTCATGTTCCTCATCTATAACTATTATTCCCAAATTTGGAGTAGGGGAGAATATTGCACTTCTTGCTCCTATTACTATTTTTATTTCATCCTTTTTTATCATCTGCCAATATCTGTATTTAGCATTTGGGGATAATTTGCTATGAAGTACTGCTATTTTTCCTTCAAATCTTTCAGCAAACCTTTTTATAGTCTGAGGTGTTAATGATATTTCTGGTAATATTACTATAGCCTGTTTTCCCATATCTACAACTTTTTTAATAGCCTGTAAATATACTTCGGTTTTACCACTTCCTGTTACTCCATGAAGTAAAAAACTTTTTGGATTATTTGATTCTATACTTTCGATTATTTTTTTTAATACAGTTTCTTGTTCATCATTTAATACTAGATATGGTTTTTGTTTTGCTGGAATAGGCTGGGCTTTTTTCTCTTTTTTAGCAGGTGTTCCTACTGGAAGGGCGGCAAATAATGCCTCTCCGAATGATGAATGGTAATAGTTACTCATCCATTTAGCTAACTGGAATTCTTTATCAGAACATATAGGTTCAAGATCTATTCTAGCTTTAATAGGATGTATTTTATAATTTCCATCAGCAGAGTCAGTTTCTTCTATAACAATACCTTTATTACCTTTTCCGCGTATTGGAGCAATAACTCTACATCCTACCAAGCTATCATTAATCTCGTCTGGTTTTTTATATGTAAGTATTTTATCTATAGGTAGGTTAAAAACAACTTTAACATACATTACATTTTTTCACGACGTTTTTTATCTTCATATTTAGCCATGCAATTTACGCATCTTAAAGTTTGCGGTATGGCAGTTAATCTCTCTTCGCTAATTTCTTCTTTACAATCTATACATTTACCATATGTGCCATCTTCTATTCTTTTAAGAGCATTATTAAGCATTTCTAATTTATCTTTTTCTTTTTGAGAAAAATTTACTAAATTTTGTTTTTCATAAGCCTGAAATGCTATATCTGCCATATCTCCATGAGAATCTTCTTTTAGAGACTCATAAATTTCATTGCCGCTTAACAACTCATCTAAAGTCTTTTTCTTTTCTTCTAATAATAAATCTTTAAATTTTTTTAATTTCTTAGCAGTCATATAATAAACCTTTAAATAAATTCATAATAACTAAGATAAAAGCTTAACGTTTAGAGAACTGGAAGCGTTTTCTAGCACCAGATCTTCCGTATTTCTTACGTTCAACCACACGTGAATCTCTAGTAAGAAAACCATTTCTTTTTAATGTAGTTCTGAAATCCTGACTTTCTCCTACTAATGCTTTAGCAATACCATGTCTAACAGCATCAGCCTGAGCAGAAACTCCGCCGCCATGTACATTAGCAAATACATCATATTTACCAAAATTACCTGTTACTTTTAAAGCATCTTCTACTACTTTAAGAAGTGCTGCTCTATTACAGAAGTATTCAGCATAATTTTTTCCATTTATTATAATTTTACCGCTGCCTAAAGTAATACGTACTCTAGCATTAGCTGTTTTTCTTTTACCAGTAAAAATAGTTAATTGTTTAGCTGCCATTTTTATTTATCTCCTAATTATATATTTACTACAGTAGGTTTATTAGCTTCATGCGGATGTTCGCTTCCGGCATATACTTTTAATTTTTTAAGATGAAGTCTGCCTAATGGATTATGAGAAAGCATACCTTTTACAGCTATTTTTACCATTCTTTCAGGATTTTTCTCTAATAATTCTCCATAACTAACAGCTTTAATACCGCCAGGATAACCTGTATGTCTATAGTGAATTTTTCCTTTCTTTTTATTGCCTGTTAATACTATATCTTTAGCGTTTATAACTATAACATAATCTCCATTGTCTAAATTGTATGCATAGTCAACTTTATGTTTGCCTTTTAGCATATAAGCTGCTCTGCTTGCAACTCTTCCTAATGACTTACCTTTGGCATCTATAATTAGCCAATTTTGTTTAATATCTTTTTGTGATAGAACGTAAGTACTATTTTTTGTTTTTAATGTCTTTTTATCCATCATACACACCTTGATTTAACGTTTAAAAAATTTGGTAGTTTTATAAAATCTTAAAATGTAACGGTGCGTTATTATAACATAAAAACATTGTAAAGTCAAATTTTAATTGCTATTTTAACATAATATTATGATTTATATGGAATTTTTAATTTAATGTGTTTTATATATTATTCTTTTATTGTTCTAATTATCAGAAATGTGTTTTTTATACCTATTAAACTAATTATTTTAGCTGATTTTTTTAGTCCTATTATACTAATTAAGCCTATTAAGTTTTTTTGTTTAGTTAGTTTTGGTATATTTTTTAACCCTATTAATTTAATTACACTTTTGGATTTTTTTAGTCCTATAGCTTTAATAATTTTGGATATCTTTTTAATATTATTCATAAACATTCAATTATATTTTATACTATTATAATTATAATAAAATATTCGTATTTATTTTTTTATATTTTATAATTAAAATATTTATTTTAAATGTATATTGTCTAATAATCTGGTAGCTCCGCAATAGCATGATATTAATATAATAGAATTTTTCGTTGCTGTTTCGACACTAAGTAAAGTATCTTTATCTACTATATCAATATATTCTAATTTAAGCATTTTATGTGTACGCAGATTATTTTTTATAATATCTATTAAATATGAGGATTTTGTACTTGCTTTTTTGAATTCTTCTCTAGCTTCTTTTAATAGCTCATATATAATAGCAGCTTCTTCCTTTTCTCTATCACTTAATAAGGCATTTATACTACTTAAAGCAATCATATTATCATCTCTTACTATGGGTATAGTTTTTACTGTTATATTATAATTCAAATCTTTGATCATTTTATTTATTATGAATACTTTTTGATAATCATTTTCTATTAAATATACATGTGTCGGAGATACTATATTGAAAAGTTTAGCCATTATTGTAACAACACCTTTATAATACAAAGGTCTTGATATTCCATAAGATTTACTGTAAATACTATCTATATTTATATAAGTCCCATAATCATCAGGTATCATATCTTCTACAGAAGGTAAAAATAATATATCTGCATTAAGCTCATTTAATATTTTTTTATCTGTATCTATATCTTGGGGGTATTTTTCTATGTCTTCTACTTTAGTAAACTGAAGAGGATTAAGAAATATGCTTACAATAACAATACCACATTCTTTTTTTGCCTTTTTTATAAGTTCTTCATGTCCTTTATGCAATGCTCCCATAGTTGGTATTAAAGCTATTGTTTTATTTTTATTGTTATTAACAAACTTGTATACACTCTTGGCAGTTTTTAGTATAGTTAAAGCCATTTGTTATTCCATTTTCTTATTCATTTTATCCTGATTTGTAGCAGGTTCATAAAAATATAATGCTAATATAGTTTGTATTGGAAACATTATAACAGCTTCCGCAAACATACTAATTCTTCTTACAAAAAATATACTTTCTTTTTTTATTATAAATACATTTAATATATATAGTATTTTTACAGCAGCAAATGCTAAAAATAATAATATTATTAAAAAATAAGGAATAGTATTTGGTGCCGGAAGTAATGCTATATATTTTGGTATTTCATCATTATTTGAGTTTACTATAAATAAATAAATTCCAAATAAATATATAAATGCAAAAATAGCATCTAATACAATAGTAACAATAGTAGCATTTTTGTATGATATTTCCGGATAAAGCAATGTACCGCAAGAACGGCATTGTTTAGCATATTTATCATTAACTGTTTTGCAAGATTTACATTTAATAGTTTTAGCCATAATTTTTTAATAGCTCCTTCAATTTAATCAGCTTCAATGTTAAAAATAATCATATTTATAAATAGTAAAATTGTCAACTGTTATTATAAAAAATAGTAATATATTCAATTAAAATGTATATTATTGATTTTTTAATTATTAAAAAAGAAGTTAATAGAATTTTTGTAATTTTCTCTATTAACTTCTTATTAATTAAAATATGTCCTTTAAGTACAAGCTATGATTAATTTGTTGTTGTGGTTACTGTAGTAGTAATTTCCTCTGAAGAAGTTTTTGTAGGAGGAATTTTTATTAATCTTAAGTCAAACATAATCATAAACATACAAGGCAAGAATATAAGGGTAAGCAATGAAGCAAATAAAAGTCCATAAGCTAATGCCATAACTATAGGAATAATAATATCTGCTCTACCGCCTATACCATAAACAGTAGGTAAAAGTCCTATAACTGTAGTAACTGTAGTTAAGAATACAGGGCGAAGACGCTGTTTAGCACCATCAACAATAGCTTTTGCCACACCTTTTTTACCGCCTTCAACACCTTCATCTATAAGTTTGTTAATCAAGTCAACAAGTATGATACCATTGTTTACTACAACACCTGCCAAACCAATAATACCTACAACACCCATGAATGATAAAGGCATTCTGTGAATAGCAAATCCAAGCAATACTCCTATCAAACCAAATGGAATAATTATCATTATCATAATAGGCTGTATGAATCTGTTTAACTGTAATAATAGTACAATATATACGAATATGAATGCCATAGCAAAACTGAATGCCAATTGTTTTAATGCTTTTACAGTTTCTTTAGCTTCACCTCCGAATACTAGTTTTAAGCCTCTGTATTGTTTAGAGAAATCTTTGAATTTTTCTCTAACAGCATTCATCACCTTTTGAGAAGTATTTTTTCCATATTCTATATCGGCTGTAATTTTTATTGTTCTTTCACCATTATAGTGCTTTAAAGTTGCAAGTCCGTCAGCAGTTTGTATTGTAGCTAAATTATGAAGATATAAAAGCCTTCTGCTTGAATTTGGAATAAGTAAATTGGTAAGATACTGCATATCATAAGTATATTTATCATCAAATACAACTCTGAAATTTAATTTATTTTCAAGCTCTTGTATATATGTAGCTTCTATACCATAATAAGCTGCTCTAGCTTCATTAGCAACAGTTGCTACATCTACTCCAAGTTCTGCTATTTTGTCATAATCAAGCATGATTCTTAATTCTTCTTTACCAACTTTATCATCATCATCAATATTGATAACACCAGGTATGGTAGCTAAAAAATCTTTTATTTCAACTTTTGCCTGTTTAGCTAATTCAGTTTTGTTACCTACAATTCTAATATCTACAGGATCCCCAGGGTCAACGCTTCCTTTTGTATCCATACTAAATATAGGGACAGTTTGTCTTATATCTGTTTTATCTAATTCTTCATTAATTAAAACAACTAGTTCATCAGCTGTTCTATTTCTCTCAGCAGCAGGAACCAAATAAACCATAATACCTGCTAAACTTCCTTTTTCTTCAGAAACAACCTCTTGGTCAACCTGCTTACCAACTAAAGAGTATAAAGCAACAAGCTCTTCAGGTTTTACAACTTTTGCAATAACATCTTCTATTTTTGCAATTTCTTTAGTTGTAACTTCTTTAGTGGTACCTGTAGGCATTTCTATATTTATAACTATAGTATCAGCACTTGTATCATATATAAGTACGAAGTTTTTAAAGCTGTTTTGAGCTAAAAATACTGAAGCTATCAATAATGCTACGAACGCTCCTACTACAATATATCTTATATGTATTAATTTCTCTAATGCTGCTCCGAAAGGTATTTTCATTTTATCGAATAAGGCATCTTTATCAAAATCAAGAGGATTTTTAAATCTGCTTTTCTTTTTAGGAGGTTTATAAGATTTGTATTTATCTTCTTTATCCTGCAATTGGTTAGGAAGCAATAGTATAGCCTGAAGCATACTCATAACAAGAGTGAATATAACTATTTTTGGGAATATATTTAATATTTTACCCATTATACCGCTTATTGTAAGCATAGGGAAGAATGCTGCTACTGTTGTAAGAGTTGATGCTAGCATCGGCATTACAACATCAGAAACAGCAAGTCTTGTAGCTTCAAGTCCTTTATATCCCGCCTGCTTAAAGTTAAATATATTTTCAGATACTACTATTGAGTTATCTACTATCATACCAAGTACTGTAATAATAGCAGCTAATGACATCATATTGAAAGTAATACCTGTTACCTTCATATATATAAAACATGCAAACATAGTAATTATCATGCCTAAACTTGTAAACATGGCACTTTTAAAGTCTAGGAATATGATTAATGTAATAAATATTACAATAAAACCTTGTATAAGGTTTGAAGTTACAATATCTAAAAGTGATTTTATTGTTCTTGAATCGTCACCCATAGGAGTTACCTGTATATTTTCAGGTATTAAATCAGCATTATCTTTTAAATATTGATTTACTACATTAATAGTTTTAAGAATGTCTGCATTTTCATTTTTTACAACAGATAAAGAATATCCTGATGCTCTGTTTACTCTCATGTATACTGTTTTATCTTCAAAACCTTCTTCAACATGTCCTATATCGCTTACTCTCACTCTTTGTCCATTAAATGTGGAACGTATAACAGCATTGCTTGCATCCAAAGGATTTTCAAATTCACCGTAAGTTACAACGGTCTGTTCCTTTCCGCCAGATTCCATATCTCCGCCGGTAGCTCTTACGTTTCTTACACTTAGAGCATTAACAACATCGCTTAAAGCTATATAATTTTGCTGCATTTTTATAGGATCAACATAAACTTTTATCTCAGGATCTGTTCTTCCGTCTATTCTAATTTCTCCTACACCCTCAAGTCTTACAAGTTCATTTTCAAGCATTTGGCTTACATCAAATAATTCTCTTTCATTACCTGACATGCCTTCTTTAAAATGCACAGCTAAAGTATATATAGATTTTTTATTAGGGTTCAAGTCATAAGTAGTAACCTCTTCAACATCTTCTGACAAATCAGGTACGTTTTGCATTTGTCTGAATACTTCATCTTTAACAGGCTGTCTGTCAGGCAAGGTTTCATCTAATGTTACTATAATGATTGCAACATTTTCAATGATTGTTGTTTCATATTCATCTATTCCTGATATTCCCTGCAATTCCTCTTCAATAGGTATAACAGCATTCTGTTCTACGTCAAGAGGAGTAGCTCCAGGATATGTTACAGCAATTAACATTTTATCTAAATCAGTTGAAGGTATTGATTCTTTTTGTAAGTTAAAGTAGTAATATCCTCCAACGAATAAAATAGCCATTACTATTATATTTACAAGCATAGTTTTTTTGGCAAAAAATACTATAATTCTTTCCATATACTGCTAAATCTCCTATTTTTCTATTTTTGTATTACACTAAAAACTTAAAAGATTTTGTTGTTTGGAGATTAATTATAATAATTAACCTCCAAACAATATATATATTCCTCTAAATCCTTATATGATGACTGCTTATTCATAATCAATAGCAAGTAAAGCTCTGTAATCAAATATAGTTGTTATAAACTCATATTGAAGATTTAAAAGCTGAGTTTGAGTATTTACCAAATCAAGCCTTGATGTTAATAAGTCATCAACTTCTAAACGTCCTTGATCCAACTTTTGAAGCTGTGTTCTTATTCTTGAATTGATAGCTCTTATTTGAGCCTGTTTGCTTGCTATCAAATTTTTATATGCCTTGAATGCGGAAATATATGATTGCAGCTGTGTATTAAAGTCTTTTTCCAACTGATCATATTGAGCAATAATTCCATATAATGAGTTTTCAGCCATTTGGTATTGTGCTTTATTTGCTCTGTTTCCTATTGGATAAGAAAATTGTATTCCTGCAAAAAAGTCAACATTTGTCATGCTTCCAAAAGACTGAAAATATCCATCACTATTAGGACTAAGTCCATTTAAACTTACACTTCCTACTAAATCTAAATTAGGAAGAGTACCGTTTTTCATAGCTTCAAGAGTATATTCTGCTCTTATCTTTGACTGATATGCAATTTGTCCATTAACACTGTCAGCAAAAGGTACAGCTTCCATTTCCATTCCGTTTCCAAGTTCTAAATATGCATCCCATGTAGTATGATCTGGTTTTATATTAGTTACCGGCATAAAGAAACTTATAGTAGTTAAAAGAGTTTCTAAATAAATTTGGTTTTGGGCATAGTAATCGCTGTACATCATAGTTTGAGTTCTAGCATTTTGATAATCATCATTATCTATAAGTCCATTATTATATCTGTCTCTCATCTGATTTTCAAAACGCTTTGCTGTAATGTACATGTTTCTATAGTATGCAAGTAATTTTTCATACATTATCCATTGATAATAAAGTTTCTGATATGAAACAATAACGCTTGCATCATCTAATTTTCTTTGTAATTTTGCGATTGCAAGTGCATATTCTGCATCTTTTATTGGGTATTTATCTAATGTACCGAAAAAATTTCTTAATAAAGGTTGAGTTACTTCTATTGTTAGAGAAGGCTGATAATTATTAAAATCTACAGCCTGAGAACTTCCTGGATAGTATAATTTTCCTCCCATGAATGAAGTATGAGTTAAATTTACAGACCATGTTGTACCAGTATATGGTATTAAAGAACCAATACCTATTCCAGCCTGTATACCAGTTGCTTCTACGGTAGGACTTGCTGTTGTAGAAGTTGAAGTACCGCTGGATAAACTTCCGTATTTTCCTGCAGCACCAATCTGAGCTGATAAATTTACATCTCCTGAACTTTTAGCACTTAATAAATTCATTTCAGCATTAGTTTCTGTTACAGCATTTATTTTTAATTCAGGTATTTGATCTCTTATTGCCTCCATATAAGAAGCATAAGTTAATGTATTAGTTTGAGCATTCAAAATATTAATAAATATTATTAAACATGCAATTATTTTTATACTTATTCTCATTCACTCTCCTTATCTGCTACCAATAGTGTTAATTTTATAATTTTTGAAACCATATTTATATACATTTTTACTTCCAAGCAAAATTAATGATGTTTTATATAAAGTATCTATCAAATTGTCTAGATTTACATCTAAATTTTTTTTGACTCCTTTATAGTAGTATAATTTTCTATCCAAGTTATAATATTTATCAAATATTAGTTCATTTCCTATACCGGAAACAGTAACGATCATATGCATATAAATATCATGTGTATCAACTATTGGATTAAAATATTTTTCTTCAACTTTACTATCTATAAAATTAAATAACTCTACAAACCAATAATGCAGTATAAGATCCTTATTTATATTATCTCTTAGAGTCTTCATTCTGTCTTTATTATTAAAAAACATTGCCTGCAATTCAAACATTATTTTTCCAAATTCTTTGGCTGTTATAAAGAAAAATTTTCTAAAAGCATCAAATAATTCAAATATAGCCTTTTCAGGATCATCATTATATTCAATTAAAAAGTCTTTTGGATTTACAGTTATTGTGCTTGTATTCAAAAGTGCCACCACAATTTCATCTATATTTGAATAATATTTATAAACACCCCCTTGACTTAGTTTTGATTCCTTAACAATATCCTTCATTGTAACACTATATGCTGGTTTCCTTTGAAATACCCTCATAGCTGCATCTAGTATTATTTTCCTCTTATTTTCAAAATATTCTTCATTTACTTTAGGCATTGTGTTATTTTGATGTTCACCTCATGTTTGAAAAATTAATATGAAAATAAAAATGACATGTATGTCGTTTTTATTGGTAGAATACATATTATTATAATTATTTTTATTGTCAATATATTATATATATTAAATTTTAAACTTTTTCATAAAACATTGATATTATATATTTGTTTATACTACATTTTATACTATTAAAAAATATTGGAATTAGCTATTGTAAAAAAAATTATTTATGTTATTTTAAAAGTATTAGAATAAAATTCTAGTTTTATGGAGTTTTTTATGGATATATCTGTCAAAGAACTTGAGAATAATGTTGTTATACTTAAGTTAGACGGTGATATAGATGTTTATACATCATCAGACTTGAAAGATGCAATTTTTATGCAGATGGATCTTGGGGCTAAAAAAATAATTGTAGATATGGAGTATGTTTACTATATAGATAGCAGCGGAATAGGGGTATTTATTTCTGCATTAGGTTCATTTAAGAAAGTTAATGGTAAGATATGTATTGTAAAAATTACAGATCCCGTTAAAAAAGTGTTTGAACTTACAAAAATTACTAGTTTTTTTCCAATATTTACGAGTGAAACCGAAGCATTAGAAAACTTTTAATTAAAAATAAAAATAGTTGATTTTTTATTTAATAGTTATAAAATTATTAGAAAATTATTTGAAATTCTTTAATAGTTATGATTTGAATTAAAGTTTTCATAAATTAAGTTGGCAATTTTTATTATGAAAGAATTATTTTTAATTAGAAAATTTTTTATATTTGTATTGATTTTTTTTGCTTTATTTAGTAATAATATTGTTTATGGTGCTGAAAGTATTAATGATTTCATTATGGAAGAGATTACAGATAATACAGCCCATCCGTTCTATACTATACCTATAAAATTGGGTCATTATATTGATTTTGATTTTAAAATAACTAAACATGTTATATTAATAACATTGGCAGGTATATTATCTATTGCCAGTATGAAATATTTGGCACATAAATTAAAACGTCCTTTCAAAAGACCTACATATTTGCAAAGTGTATTAGAAACTCTAATAGATTATATGAATAAAGATGTAATAGGAGCCACATTAGGAGAAGAGGGAAAGAAATATGTACCTTTTTGTATGACTATATTCCTATTTGTGTTATTTTCTAATATATTAGGTTTAATTCCGGCACTTATAAAACTTCCTACTCAAGATGGTCATTATGCATATATTGCGGGTGGAATTGGAGCGAATATTGGTTTTACAGGGGCTATAGCTATAATAGTATTTGTAGTATATATGTTTGCTGGAATTAGAAAGAAAGGTGTAATAAAGTTTTGGATAAAATTAGTTCCTAAAGGTCTTCCAGTGCCACTTATTCCTATAATATGGGTTTTGGAATTCATTACTTTATTTAATAGAGCATTTGCATTGGCTATACGTTTATTTGCTAATATTACAGGCGGTCACATAATGATGATGGTTATACCGTATTTAATAATATTGTCTGGTACATTATTTGTTTCGCCTTTCGCAATATTATTTTTAAGTTTTATATATGTACTTGAAATGTTTGTGGCAGTTTTGCAGGCTTATATATTCTCATTATTATCAGCGGTTTATATTGGTATTGCTATTAGTGATGAGCATTAATTATATAAATTAAAAAATTAAATAAAAAGGAGAATAAAAAAATGGAGCTTTCTATATTAGGCGCAGCAATTGGAGCAGGTCTTGCTGCTATAGGAGTTGGAATAGGAATAGGATTTATTGGTTCTAGAGCAGTTGAAGGTGTTGCTAGACAGCCTGAAGTTTCTGGAAAAATACAAACAGTTATGCTTATAGCAGCAGCATTAATAGAGGGTGTTGGTTTATTTGCTTTAGTTATCTGTATACTTGCATTATTTACTAAGTAATAATAATTTGGGGGATTGATTTGTATGGCACTTTTAAAAATAGATCCTGGTATTATAATATGGACTTGGATTACATTTTTACTAGTTCTTGCTGTATTAGGTGCTTCTACATGGAAAATAATACTAAAGGGATTAAATGCACGTGCTGACAAGATTCAAGAGGATTTGGAAGAAGCTGAAAAGACTAGAGAAAATGCTAAAAAATCTTTGGCTGCGTATAGGGAACAAATTGATAATGCAAAAGCAGAGGCAAGTTCTATTATAGAAAATGCTAGAATTGAAGCCAACAGAGTTAGGGATAAAATTATCAATAATGCTAGAGAAGAAGCTGAGGCCAATAAAAATAAAATACTTTCTGAAATAGACAGATCTAAAGAAGAGGCTGTAAGCAGTGTAAGAAAACAGGCTGTTGATATTGCTATTGTTATGGCTGAAACTATCTTAAAAAGAAATATTAATAGAGAAGATAATCAGGCATTAATTAATGAATTTATCAATAAAGCTAATAAAGAAGATAATGTAAAATAAATATTTTTGGGAAAAATTAATTGGAATTATGAAAGAAAGTAATAAATTAGAAATATTAAGACCCACTGCAGCAGCTATATTTGATTTGGCTAAACAGTTAGGGCTTATAAAAGAAATATATAATGAACTTTTCGAATGTTCTAAGTTATTTAATGATGATGATATAAAGAAATATTTTTTTGATAAATTAATTTCTAAAAAAGATAAATTGGAGCTAATAGAAAAGAAACTTAAACCTTTACTTTCTAAAGAGACTTATGCTTTTGTAGCTATATTGACTGAACATGACAGTATTTGTGTTTTGCCTGAGATTACAGCTTTGTATAAAGATATGATGGATGATTATAATGATACAGTTAGAGTTCGTATTATAACTGCTTATAATCTTGATGAGGCAACTATGGATAACATTGTCAAAACTGTTAAATGTTTTTCTAATAAAAAAATAGTTTATGAAAAAGAGATAGATGAAAGTATTGTAGGAGGTATAATAGTTCATATTGGTACTACAGTTTATGATTATAGCGTAAAGAATCAAATAAATATGCTGCAAAGCAAATTTGCTCATGGCGGATAATAAAAGCATTATAGGAGTATAAAAATGGATTCTATCACTGATAATATTTTAAGCAATCTTAAAAAAGAGGTTCTTAAAGAGATTACCAGAGAAAAAGCCAGCAGATTCACCAGAATTGTTAAAAATGAAGCTAGTGCTAAAAATTATGCAAAAGCTATGTTTGATGCAGCTACTGAGCTTGGAAAGATAGAAGACATTAAAAAAGATTTAAATATTGTTTACTCATCTTTGCTTGTTGATAAAGATATATTTGATTTTTTTAGGTCAAATTTTATCGATGTGCATTTAAGAATGAGTATGCTTAAAAAGGTTTATGAAAATAATATATCTGAAGAAACTTTTAATCTCATTGCTATTTTAACAGAGAGAGGTTTGATAGATATATTATTTGCTATAATAGTAGAATATGAGAATTTATGTAATGAATACTATAATATAGTAGTAGCAAAAATTACAACTTCATCTGTTATAGAAGATACTCCGGAAGTAGAAGTTTTAAAAAAGCATATAAGAAGCATGGTAAAAGGAAAAGATGTTCATTTTACTTTTCATGTGGATGAATCTATAATAGGCGGAGTTATTGTAGAGATGGAAGATATAGTTTATGATTATAGTATAAGGAATTTACTTACAGAATTAGGGCTTTCTATCTCGGATAATGGTTAATGATATTTTTTATATTTGGGGAATAGATTTATGAATATAAAAGCTAGTGAAATAGCAGCTGTTCTTAAAGAAGAGATTAAGAATTATAAAGCTGATTTTACTCCTAATGAAATTGGAGTAGTTGTTGAAGTTGGAGACGGTATAGCTAGGGTTATAGGACTTCCTCATGTTATGGCTAATGAGATGATTCTTTTTGAATGCGGTTCCGTTGGTATTGCTTTTAACTTGGAAGAAGAGACTGTAGGCGCCATAGTTTTAGGTGATTATTTTGGTATTAAAGAGGGAAGTAAGGTTTCCAGACTTAAAAGAATATTAGAAGTTCCAGTAGGAGAAGCACTTTTAGGAAGAGTTGTTAATCCTTTAGGTGTGACTATAGACGGACATGGAGATATAACAACAGATAAAAGAAGAGTTATTGAGTTTCCGGCACCTGGTATTGCTGACAGACAGGCGGTAAAACAGCCTCTTCAAACAGGTATTAAAGCAATAGATTCCATGACTCCTATAGGAAGAGGTCAAAGACAGCTTATAATTGGAGACAGAGGAACAGGAAAAACTAGTATTGCTCTTGATGCCATAATAAATCAAAAAGGTAAAGATGTTATATGTGTGTATGTAGCTATAGGTCAAAAGGCTTCTACTGTTGCTGGTGTTGTTGAAACATTAAGACAGAATGGGGCATTAGATTATACTATAGTAGTTGCTGCAACTGCTGCTGATTCTGCTCCGCTTCTTTATATAGCTCCTTATGCAGGCTGTGCTATGGCAGAATATTTCATGTATGAAAAGAAAAAAGATACATTAATAATATATGATGATTTAACTAAACAGGCTAATGCTTACAGACAGATTTCATTACTTTTAAGAAGACCTCCTGGAAGAGAAGCATTTCCTGGCGATGTATTCTATTTGCATTCAAGACTTCTTGAAAGAGCTGCTAAACTTAGCGATGAATTAGGCGGAGGTTCTTTAACTGCACTTCCTATAATAGAGACTCAGGATAATGAGGTTTCTGCTTATATTCCTACTAACGTTATTTCTATAACAGATGGACAGATATATTTGCTTGCAAGTTTATTTATGAGCGGTGTTCGTCCTGCTATTGATGTTGGTATATCCGTTTCGCGTGTAGGAGGTAATGCTCAGACTAAGGCTATGAAAAAGGTTGCCGGTACTTTAAGACTTGACCTTGCTTCTTACAGATCTTTAGAGGCATTCTCACAGCTTGGTATAGGACTTGATAAGGCTACTTTGGCACAATTAGACAGAGGTGCTAAAATGGTTGAATTACTTAAGCAGAAGCAATGCACTCCTTTGCCTTTTGAAGAGCAGGTAGTTGTTATATTTGCTGCTACTAAAGGTTTCTTAGATAATATTGAAGTTGAAAGAGTTCATGAGTTTGAATGGAGATTATTGCAGTATATGAGAGCTGATAAGCAGAATATACTTGATAAAATTAAAGATTCAAAAGATATAGAAAATCCTGATGAACTTTATGCTGTTATAGAAGAATTTAAAGCTAAGTTTTAAATAGAATTTAGAGTAATAATTTTTATTGGTATTATTATGTTAAATATAAAAATTATGAGTGTTCAGCATTTGTAAGAATTTTTATTATCTAAATTATGTTTTTATTATGAAGCAGTGTTAATTTGGAGTTTTATTATGGCAGAGAAACTTAATGTATTGAAGGCAAGAATAAAAGCTGTAACAAGTACGCATAAAATAACTAAAACAATGGATATGATAGCACGTTCCAGAACGGCAAAGATATTAACAGTGGAACAAGGTATGCGTCCTTTTACTCAGAAATTAAACAGAATAGTAGAAGATCTTTCTCATTCAGATATGGATCATCTTCATCCTTTGCTTTCTCCAAAAAAGAAAATAAAGAATATAATACTTTTTGTTGTAACTTCAAGCAGAGGTTTATGCGGTTCTTATAATACAAAGATTTTTGATGAGGCTATGGAGAGAATAAGGCATCATCACAGACATGGAAGAGAGGTTGAGCTTCATGTACTTGGCAAAAAAGGCGAAGTATATTTTGAAAAACAGGGAATACCTATAGCGCGTAAATATCCGCGTATAGATGAAGAGTCTAATTTTGATGATTGTGCTACGGTTGTTCAGCGTTTCATGCACCAGTATGCTATTGATAAAGCATCAAGAGTAGAAGTTATATATACTAGATATTATACTAGGGTTGTACATATACCTAAAATAAAAAGTTTAATTCCTATGATTCCTGATGAAGAGGATATTGAAGGACATAAAATAAAAAAACAATTAGATTATGTTATAGAACCAAATAGGGAAGAAGTGTTAAAAGAGATTGTACCTATGGCCATTAAAACTTATTTTTATTTTATGCTTACTAGTTCTTTTTTATCTGAGAATGCCGAAAGATCCATTGCTATGAGAAATGCTACCGATAATGCTGAGAGATTATTAGCTGATTTAAAAAATAAAGCAAACAGAGCCAGACAGGAACATATTACTAATGAGCTTCTTGATATTATAGGAGGTTCTGAGGCTATATAATTTATTTTTTATATAAAAATTAAATACCATTCATATATTTATTTTATGGATGGTATTTTTTATTTTAAATTAAGGAATGATAAAAAAAATTATGAGTATAAAGGTGAGATTTTTTAATTATTTAATGAAGCAATTTTTATTAGCAACAATAGAGAATAATTTATTTTTATAGTATAATACCTCAAATTATTAATTACTATGAGGCGGTATATGAAAAATTTGTTATTAATTTCTTTTGTTTTAATGATTACTTTTATTGTTTCTTGCGGTAAAAAAGAAGAGGCTAGTATAAGTAATAATTCTCTGTATGTAAGTGATTCAAATAATATATATCATAAAACCTATAGTAATGTTGTAAAGATTCAGGGTAAATTTGTTAGCATGAATTCTTCTTTTTTTTATGCTGATAGAGAGGAAGGATAATACAGTGAGGAGTATGATATATTTGAGGCTATACAAAATCATAGCTTAAAGAGAGTGATTGAATTAATAGAAGAATGCGTACATATAGATCAAACTTATAGTGGGGATAGAAAATATAGCGAGTTTTTCAATGATGATTATTATCTTGGCGGAGCTACTCTTTTAATGTTTGCTATATTTTATAGGGATTTAGGTATAATGAAATATTTGCTTGATAATGGTGCTGATCCTCATATTGAAGATGATAATGGATTGAATTCTTTTTTATGGGCTTGCGGTGTTGGAAATGTTGATGTAATAAAAATGATTGTAGAGGCAGATCCTGATTTAGTTAATTCTCTTATTCATAGTAGAAACGGACTTCATACTGCTATTTTATATAATAATGTTGAAGTATTTGAATATTTAGTAAATGATTTAGGTATTGATATAAACAGCACTGATGAGGACGACAACGGTGTTTTATATTATGCTGCCAATGAAGATGAAGCATTAGAAAAGTTAAGAGAATTAGGTGCCGAAGAATAATTTTATAAAAATGATGCATTTAGCAGATAGAGTCATTTTCTAGACTCAATTAGCGAACAATTTTTATTAGCAATAACAAATAATGGATTGTGAGCATTTCATATATTTTTAAGATTAATAAATTAAAAAATTGAGCGTCTAGCAATCGCCAAAGGCGTGCTAGAGCTTTAAAGCGAGATTTTTTAATTATTTGATAAATCAATTTTTATTAGCAACAACAAATAATAAATTGTGAGCGTCTAGCAAATTCGCCGAAGGCGGACAGAGTCCTTGCTAGACTCAATTAGCGAACAATTTTTATTAACAACAATAGAAAATAATTTGTTTTTATAGTATAATACTTCGTAAATTATTAATTATTATACGGCGGTGTTTATGAAAAGAATAAATGTTTCAAAAAGTACATTATTGATTTCTTTACTACTAATTATTTCAATTATTTCATGTAAAAAGAAAGAGGAAGCAAGTGTAAATATAGCAGGAAATACTTCATATGTGAGTTCTCCAGAAAATATATATCATGCAACATACACTAATGTTGTAAAGATTCAGGGTAAATATGTTAGTATGAATTCTGCTTTTTCTTATGGTAACAGAGAAGAAGGAGAATACAGCGAAGACTATGATATATTTGAGGCTATACAAAATCATAGTTTAAAGAGAGTGCAGGAATTAATAGAAGAAGGTGAAGATATAGATGAAACTTACTTTGGAGATAGTTTATATAGTGAATTTATGGATGATAGTTATGCAATAAATGGTGCTACACCTTTGATATTTGCTGTATTTTATAGAGATTTGGGTATAATGAAATATTTACTTGATAATGGAGCTGATCCTTATGTTACTGATGATGACGGATGGAATTCTTTTTTATGGGCATGCGGTACTGGAAATGTTGATGTAATAAGAATGCTTGTGCAGGCAGATTCTGATTTGGTTAATTCAAAAAATCCTTATGATGCAAACGGTCTTCTCATGGCTGCTTTAAATGATAATGTTGAAGTATTTGAGTATTTGGTAAATGATTTAGGAATAGATATAAACAGCACTGATGAGGATGGAGACGGAGTTTTATATTATGCCAATGAAGATGAAGCAATAGAAAAGTTAAAAGAATTAGGGGCAGAATAATATTAGATAAACTTATATTTATATATAATGAAATACCATTCATATATTCATTTTGTGAATGGTATTTTTTATTTTAAATTCTTTAGATTATTGAATGATTTTATAAAAATTCTGAGTGTCTATCAATGAATAGAGATTTAAAGCGAGATTTTTTAAATTATTTATATAAAATAATTTGTTTTTATAGTATAATATATTAAATTATTAATTACTATATGGCGGTATATATGAAAAAAATGTTATTAATTTCTTTTGTTTTAATGATTACTTTTATTGTTTCTTGCAGTAAAAAAGAAGAGGATATTATAAGTAATACTGATAATGCAGATAATAATATTTATACTAATGCTGTAAAGGTTCAGGGTAAATATGTTAATGTTAATACTGATTTTTCTTACGGCAACAGAGAAGAAGGAAAATACAGCAAAGATTATGATATATTTGAAGCTATAGAAAATCATAGTTTAAAAAGAGTGATTGAATTAATAGAAGAAGGTGAAGATATTAATCAAACTTACAGCGGCGGCAAAAAATATAGTGAGCTTCTTAATAATGATTATTATCTTGATGGAGCTACTCCTTTAATGTTTGCAGTATTTTATAGAGATTTAGGTATAATGAAATATTTGCTTGATAATGGCGCTGATCCTAATATTATTCAAGATGAATATGAACGAAATGTATTTTTACTTGCTTGCGGTTTTGGAAATGTTGATGTAATAAAAATGATTGTAGATTTTGACTCTGATTTAGTTGATTCTATATCTAGCCGTGATGAGAATGGACTTGATATAGCTTATTTGTATGGAAATATAGAAGTATTTGAATATTTAGTTAATACATTGGGTTTAACTACTGATATTTTGGATCATGTTGATGAAGAAGATCCGTACGAAAATACTGAGGACATAAAAAAATTAAGAGAACTTCTAAATTAGATTAGTTATTTTTATCTTAATTGTTAATAAAAAATTATAAATAACGCACGATAAATTAGCTTTTATTTATCAATTCATTATATTTTTTATAAATAAAATTCTTCGTGCAATAAATTTAAATAACTCTAGGGTGGGCGGCAGAAATAACAGTGTAAAGTTAAAAAGAAAAATAATATAAAAATACCTGTGTTAATAGAAAGCCTAGAGGGTGGGGAGTGAAAATAAGTTTTAAAAATTAATTAACATACCCCGCCCTTTATTATTTATCACTTTATCAAAAAATTTAACTTTAATTATATTGATGACATACTTAGAAATTTCGGCACCCGCCCAAGCTTTTATTATAAATAGTTAAACAATTTTTTATGAAGTAGCTTTTATATTTAATATAGGTTTTAATCTATCTACAACTTTTACAGTAGGTTCTATTAATTTTTCTATATCTTTAGGATTTTTATAAGCCATAGGTGATTCATCTAAAGTATTTTTGCATACACTGCTTGAATAAATTCCTTTCATAGAATCTATAAATTCTTTCATATCTAATTGATTTTTTGCCTGTGCCCTTGATAAAACTCTTCCTGCTCCATGAGGTGCAGAACAGTTCCAATCTTCATTGCTTTTTCCTTCGCATATTAATATACCATCACGCATGTTAAAAGGTATTATCATTTTTTCGCCTTCATAACTTCTTATGGCACCTTTTCTTATAATAAAATCTTCAAAATCAATAAAATTATGCACAGATGAAAAAGTGTCTTCTATTTCTATATTTAATAAATCTTTTATAATTTTTAAAATAGTTTCTCTGTTTATTTTTGCATAGTATTGTGCTATTACCATATCAATTAAATAATCAAACATTTCTTTGTCTTGTAAATAACAGTCTTCGCTATTTTTAGCTATTTTGGCATGATATCTGCAAACCTGATTACCGAAATTCCTTGATCCTGAATGTATAGTGATATAATAATCATTATTTGAGGATTTACCTATTTCTATAAAATGATTTCCTCCTCCAAGCGTTCCTATGGAGTTATGGAATTTCTCTAAATCTATTTCTACTCTTTTGCATAGATTTTCTATATATTCATTATCTATTTCAAAAACTTCAAATTTGGTATTAAATTTTTTATTATAATTAATTATAAAATTTCTTATAAGTTCATTAAGTTCTTTAAAATTAAAAAGTGTATTAAAACTTTTTTTATGAGTCTTCTGTCCCATAGGAATATTCTGTTTTATAGTTTTATCTATTTTTTCTAATGGAATATTTTTTATATTGTCATCCAATTTTGATGTAAGCATTCCGCAACCTATATCAACGCCTATATGAAAAGGATTTACTCTATCTGTAAGAGGCATTGTAAAACCTACAACTATTCCTTTGCCCAAATGAGTATCTGGCATTATTCTTATCTTTACATCTTCACTGGCTTTCTCATTTAATATTTTATACAATACAGAATAAGATTCTTCATCAATATTATCAGTGAAAATTTTGCAGTCTTTATTGTATTTTCCTTTAAGCTCTATCATAAACACCTCTTCATTTACATTAAATTATATTCTACCATTTATTATAAATCATTGAAATGTCAGAATTTGTCAAAAAATTTATATTTCAATATAAACATATATTTATTTTTATAAATTAAATAAATAACAAGTTGACAAAATATTAATATACAGTATTATTATAAATACAATATTTTGATACAGAGTAAAAAATAAAAAGAGATAAAATAAAATGCTTAAATATAGAGAAATCAACTGCAAATCGGCTTTAAATAAAATAGATAATGAATACGGATTCTGTTATGATTTAAATATTTACAGAGGATGTCTGCATAAATGCTATTATTGTTTTGCTGTGTATTCTCATAAGTATATTAATTCAAGAGATTTTTTTGGAGAAATATTTGTAAAGAAAAATATTGCTGAAGTATTAGAAAAAGAATTATCATCAAGAAATTGGAATAGAGATATTATTAATCTTGGAAGCGTTACTGATAATTATCAGGAGGCTGAAAAAGATTATAAACTTATGAGAGATGTTTTAAAACTTCTTATAAGATATAAAACTCCAATGTGTATATCTACAAAAAGTGATTTGATATTAAGAGACTTTGATTTAATAGATGAGCTTTCAAGAATAGTGCCTGTAAGAATAGCATCAACTATAACAACATTAGATGAAAAGTTATCTTCTTTAATAGAGCCTAATGTAATAAGCCCTCAAAAAAGATTTGATATGCTTAGAGAGTTTAAAAAAACAAAAGCAATAGTTGCAGTTCATACTATGCCTGTTATGCCTTTTATAACCGAAGACAGTATAGAAGATATTTTTCAAAAAGTAAAAGAGTACGGCATAGACTACTGCGCTACTGATGCATTAAAACTTAGAGGCGAATGCAGAAAAATATACCTCAATTTCATAAGGCAAGCATTTCCAGAGCATTATAAAAAGTATCTATATATTTATGGTTCTGATGGCATTCTTAAAGATGAATACAAAGAAAAATTATATTTAAAAATAAATGCCTTAGAAGAGAAATACAATATAACATACAAAACTAAAGAAGAGCTTAACACAGAAGACAGTGTTTATAATAGATATAAAAATAAAGTATATGAAGAGGCACCAACTTTATTTTAAAAGTTATATGCAAATAAAAATAAATCAATTTTTAATTATAATTTGTATCAATATCAAAAAAATTATAATAATTTTATATCAAATTTATATAAATTATCATAGTATAAAAATTAGTATTAAAAAAAATATATACAATTATAAAAAAATTTATTATACTTAATATAAGGTTTGATATTATATATGTGATATTAGTATACATAATATCTTTAATTTTATAATATCAAAAGACATATTCTAAAAATCTGGAGTTCTTTATATGAAAGATAAAATTTTCGGAGTACTGCAAAGAGTAGGTAGATCATTCATGCTGCCTATAGCAGTACTTCCTGTAGCAGGTTTGTTCTTAGGTATTGGTAGTTCTTTTACTAATACTACAATGCTTGAAACATATAATTTAATGGGCATTTTGGGTCCTGGTACTATTGCTTATAATATATTGTCAGTTTTAAGTGAGGCTGGTAATATTATATTTGGTAATTTGCCTATTATATTTGCTATGAGTGTTGCTATAGGTATGGCTAAGAAAGAAAAAGAAGTTGCTGCTTTATCAGGAGCTATAGCATTTTTCGTAATGCATGCATCTATAGGTAAAATGATAACAGTTATGGGCGGAGCTGATAAATTATTAGCTGGTTCTACTGCAAATGTTGTAGGTATATTATCACTTCAAATGGGTGTATTCGGCGGTATTATAGTAGGACTTGGTGTAGCTGCATTACATAACAGATATTATACTATAGAGCTTCCTCAAGTATTATCATTCTTCGGCGGTACAAGATTTATACCTATAATATCTTCAATAGTATTCTTAATTGTTGGTATATTAATGTATTATGTATGGCCTCCTATACAGCTTCTTATGAATAAATTAGGCGACTTAATAGCTGGTTCTGGTTATGTTGGTACTTTATTTTATGGTATTATAGAAAGAGCATTGATACCATTCGGTTTGCACCATGTATTCTATACTCCATTATGGCAGACATCTCTTGGCGGTACTATGATGATAGACGGTACATTAGTAGAAGGTGCTCAGAATATATTCTTTGCTCAATTAGGTTCTCCTAATACAACATCATTCAGTGTTGAAGCTACAAGATTTATGACTGGTAAATTCCCATTCATGATATTCGGTCTTCCAGGTGCAGCTTTAGCTATGTACAAAACTTCAAGAAAAGAGAAAAAACAAGTAGTAGGTGCTTTGCTTTTCTCAGCAGCATTAACTGCAATGATTACAGGTATTACTGAGCCTATAGAGTTTACATTTATATTCGTTGCTCCAATATTCTATGCTATTCACTGTGTACTTGCTGGTATATCTTTCATGCTTATGCATATATTCCATGTTACAGTAGGTATGACATTCTCAGGCGGTTTAATAGACTTGTTATTATTCGGTGTACTACAAGGAAATGCTAAAACTAATTGGATATGGATAGTAATAGTTGGTATACCTTATTTCTTCATTTATTATTTCTTATTCTCAACTTTGATCAAGAAATTTGACTGGAAAACTCCTGGTAGAGAACCAGACAGTGAAGAACCAAAATTATATAGAAGAGCAGACGTTGTTGCTGCAAAAGCTGCTGCAAGCGGAGAAAATGTTGATGCTAATCCTTTATTCAAATACGAAGAAGCTCCATTAATAACTTCTGGACTTGGCGGAAAGAAAAACATAAGCGATGTTGACTGCTGTGCTACAAGACTTCGTGTTACAGTATTCGATCCATCTAAAGTTGTTGATGCTACATTAAAAGCTAGCGGTGCTGCTGGTATAATTAAGAAGGGTAATGGTATACAGGTTATATACGGACCTAAAGTTACTGTTATAAAATCAAGATTAGAGGATTATTTACATGATCCTATAAGCGATAATGAACCAGAGGCTGCTTCTGCTGAACCAGTAAAAACAGAAGAGAAAAAAGAAGAAGTTAAAGAGGAAGCTAAAAAAGCAGATTCTTTTTCTTTAGTAGATAAAGTATATGCTCCTATAAAAGGAAATATAGTAAAATTAGAAAGTGTTGAAGACGAAGCATTTTCAAGCGGTGCTATGGGTAAGGGTATAGCTATTGATCCTATTGAAGGTAAAGTTTATGCCCCTTATGACGGTATAATAGAAACTGCTTTCCCAACAAAACATGCTATAGGATTAACTTCTGATAAAGGAGTTGAATTGCTTATACATATTGGTATGGATACAGTAAAATTAAACGGCGAGCATTTCACTTCTCATATAGAAGAAGGACAAAAGGTTAAAAAAGGCGATTTATTATTAGAATTTAATATTGAAGGTATTAAAAAAGCAGGATATCCTGTTGTTACACCTGTAATAGTAACTAATTCTGATGATTATGCAGAAATTTCTACTTCTGATGCAGTTTCTGTAAATGCTGGCGATGATTTGCTTGAAATTAAAAATTAAAAAATAATATATATTATATTTGAGGGAACTTATTAATTTAAGTTCCCTTTTATTTTTTATAATAAATAATAGAATGATGTTAGTAATTAAAATAGTGTTAGTTGTTCAACTGCTGTTAATTCTTTTATTTTTTTTATAATAAATAATAAAATAATATTTATTGTGAATAAAAAATTAGTTGACAATAAAAAATAAAAAAATTATACTAGTTTAAGAAGTTTTAATTTGGAGATATTATTTATGAATGACAGAAAGAAAAAATATATATTGATGCTGAAATTTTTAATTCCTTTTACTATATTTATTATAGTGCTTGTCATTGCTTTAATGCTGTATTTTGTTCCAAGATATAAAAAAGAATTTTCTTCGGAAATAAGATCAAATATGTATGAGAACGAATCATCTGTTGCCTCTTGGCTTAATTATTTTTATTCGCAAATAGAAGTATTAGCATCTTATTGTAAATTTGAAACAGATTATGGACAAATGTTAAGTTCATTTAAAGAATTATCTGATTTAAAAGATGAGATAGAAAATATATATTATGCAGGCACAGTGCCATATAAAGACGGAGGAACTTTAGTAATTGTATATGGTGATAATTTAGAAGGGTTTGATCAAACTACTAGGGAATGGTATATTGAATCTATAAAGAATCCTTCTGCTGCATACATTAGCAAACCATATATAGATGCTCAAACTAAAGATACTGTAATTACTATATCAAAGGCTATAAGCATTAATGGAGCTATTAAAGGCGTTATAGGTGTTGATATATCTTTCAAAAAAATATCTGAATTATTGCTGTCGAATGAGGAAAATAAATTTTTTATAGCATTAAAGAGCGACGGAGTGTTTATCACTCATTCAGATAAGAGCTTAATTTTCAATAATCAAAAAAATATATATACAGAGTTAAATGCTCCTAAACTTAATGGAGGAAATTATGGTTTTAGACTAAATAAATCTTCTTGGGTGGCTTTATATTCTATGGAAAATACGCCTTGGCTTTTGGTTGGAGCTGGAAGCTCAGCTAACCTTAATAAAAAAATAACTACATTGTCTATTATAATGTTTATAGTAGCATTGGGTTTTTTAGGAATTCAATTTATACTTGTAGTATCTAACGTTATGCCTTTATCTCATACATTGGATCGCGCCATATCAGTTATAAAAAATATGACAAATAAACATTTTAATGCTATTTTTGAGGATAAATTGCTTAAAAAATCTGATCAGACAGGGGTATTAGTTAATTCTATACAGGATATGCAAAAGTCTATCGGAAACTCTATACATTCTTTGCAAGATTCATTAAACTTTATAAATAATGAAATTGATATAGTATCTGACGGAAGTACTAATTTATCTGATAGAACTAATACTCAAGCCTCTTCGCTTGAAGAATTATCTAGTTTAATAGAATCATTATCTGCATCCCTTGACGAAACAAATGTTCAGTCTAATGATGCTAAAGATATGAGCGTAAAAGTTGCTGATGCCACTAAAATTGGTGTGGAATCTTCTTCTGAAATTATAAACAGTATGAATGAAATATCTGAGTCAAGCAAAAAAATATCAGACATGACTAAACTTATACAATCTATTGCTTTTCAAACTAATATACTTGCTTTGAATGCGGCAGTTGAAGCAGCACGTGCAGGTGATCAAGGTAAAGGATTTGCAGTGGTAGCTTCTGAGATACGTTCTTTAGCTCAAAATGTTGATGAAACAGCTAAAAGTATTACAAACACTATTAATGATGCTTTATCCAAAATAGATGCTGGTAATAAAGCCGTTGCCAATTCTTCTAAAATACTTGGAGATATTGAAGCTTTGGCAGAGGATATGCTTGCTAAACTTACATCAATTTCAGAGCGTGCTGTTTTGGAAGCAGATAGTATTAATCAGATAAATGTTTCCGTAAGACAATTAAATTCTATAACTGGTGAAAATAGTAATTTGGCAGAGTCTAATGCAAGTTCAGCAAAAGAAGTAAGAGAAAAAATAGAAGATATGGTTGAACAGATTAATAATTTTAAATTTTAATTATATAAATTATTATTCTCAGCACAAAAAATATAATGAGGCATATCAATATTATAATAATGCTTTACTGTATAGCCTACTATTTGCATACCATTTCTAATGGCAACATTTTTAGATGATATATTATTATCTCTTATAATAGAATAAACTCTTTTTTCTTTTAAGGTATTAAAGGCATAATCTTTACAGGCAGAAGAAGCTTCAGTTGCAAATCCTTTATGCCAATAATTTTTATTGAATAGATATCCTATTTCAATGAGTTCATCAGAATTATGAATTTTCTTATCTATTTTTTGCATAGTAAGTCCGCATTGTCCTATAAACTCATTATTTTCTTTTAATATGCATGCCCATAAACCAAAACCATAAGTTTTATATCTGTTTATTTGATTATTGAACCATTGTGAAACCTCTTCATCAGAAAAAGCATGCTCATAAGCATACATAGTTTCTTTATCCTGAAGTATAGAACATAATCCCTTATAATCTTTTTCATTATCTTTTTCTAATTCTCTTAAAATTAGTCTCTCTGTTTCTAATATTTTTTTCATAATTATAAAACCTATAATACCTTTTTTTATAAAAATTCGATATTTTTTTAAATTAATAGCTATTAAAGTAAAATATTTTTACCTTAATAATTAAATTGTAAAATAATATGTAGTATTTGTTTAGTTTTTATTATTAAAATAACATTTTTTAGTAAATTTTTAGTAAATTAAATGTAAAATATATTGACAATTATTTGTTTTCTGCTATACTTATAATTGTAAAGATAATTTACAGTAACTAATTAAGAAATTAAAGGAGATTAATTATGACTAAAAAAATATTTGTTTTATTAATAACATTAACTATAGCTTCAACTTCAAGCCTTTTTGCTGATTGGGTAGTTTCTCCATCATCATTACCTCAAAAATCAAAAGCATTTATACAAAGAACATATCCTGGTGCACAAATATGGATGGTTGAAAGAGATGGTGGAAAATTTGAGGTTAAATTATCAAATGGTGTTTCAATAGATTTTTTAGTTAATGGAAATTGGCATAGTATAGATGGTGAGTATAATGGAGTTCCTTTGAGTGTATTACCTCAAGCTGTAGCTAATACAGTAAAAAGAACTTATCCTCAAGCTATGATGATAGATGTAGAAAAAGAGTGGGGAAATTACAAAATAAAACTTAATAATATGATGGAATTATTCGTATCATCAGGCGGTCAATTAATGGGACAGAAATGGGACGACTAATAATTAATATATATTTATTATAGCTTTTAGGCATTATCATATTGTATGGTAATGCCTAAATTTAATTTTACAACACCTTGAATTTTTTAAACTCTTCTTATATAATTATTCAATTATAATATAATAGTAAATAATGTAAGGATAATGTAATGTCATCTAGCAAAAAATTTGTACCAAAAAAGAAAAGTCCAGTAGTAAAAACACTGCAATGGATTGGTGTATCCGCTGTTTCTATACTTTTAATAATTTATTTTTTAGTCGTAGATACTAGAGGAAGCCAGAAAACTCCTACAATAGGTTCTGTTAATGGAACACCTATTTACTATACAAGCACAAGCCCTTATGGTAAGGCGTTCAAAGAAATAGAAAGTGATTATCAAAGTTTAGGCATACAAATTAATAATGAAATGTATGCTTATATAGAGGATTTAGCATTTAGAAGAGCTGTTTATTCAATACTTTTGTATGATACTGCTAGAAAAAACATAAATGTAAGCGATAATTTTATAGTAGAAGCTATGAAAAGTCAGTTCATAGATACTAATGGTGTTTATAATGAAATGGCTTATGAGGCTTTTATAAAAAATACTACTCAGGCAGAAAAGCTTAAAATACAAAAAGACATAAAGGAAAGTGTATTAGCTCAAACTGTTTCTTCAGAGTTGTTCAACAGTATCAAATTAAATTCTCTTGAAGTGCAAAGAGAATATAAGAAAAACTTTACAAAAAGAGATGTTGAAATGGTTTATATAGATGCTGCTTCAATAGTTCAATCTTCAGAGATTCCAGCTTCTGATTTAGAAAAATATTTTACAGATAATAAAACAAATTTTATTCAAGCAGATATTTCTTGGATAGTGTTGGAAAGTGGCGGTGTTGCTGATAATTTATATAAAACATTGAAAGATGATATAACATTATTTGAGAAAAATGCTTTAGAAAAGAGCGTCAATACTAATAATTATAAATTAGGTTATATTACAAGAATGGAAATGCCTTCAGAGGATTTTGCTAATAAAGTATTTGCTGATAATAAAGGTAATTCTTTATTAGAGCCTATATATGCTAATGGTTTATATTATGTGGTTTTAGTTAATGGAACAAGAGTTCCTGAAAAATATACTGATATTAATCAAGATGTATTAAAAAGAGAATATTTTAATGCAAATCTACCAGCTCTTTTAGAAGCAGAGAAAACAAAACAAGCTGAGATATTAAAATCAGCTGCTGCAGGTGTTAATAATCTTGGAACATTAGATGGTAATGGAAATATAAAATATTACAAACCTGCTGCTGCTTTTTCATATAATCAGGGAAGACTTAATACGGAAAACGGAGCTATAATACCAGATTCTTCTACTGAAGCTTTTTATAATAATGCTTTTACTCTTCAAGTAGATGCTATAAGCGATGTTATAAAATTGGATAATGGAGTAGCTATTATGAGAGTAATATCTGCTGAAAAGCCTGATATTACAAGATTAGCTACATTAGATGCTGCTACTAGAAACATTATGAAAAGAGAACTTTCAAGACAAAGAGTTAATGATATAGTGTTTGAATGGGGAAATCAAAATATATCAAAAGCTAGAGTAAAAAGACATAATATAAGATAAATAATTGATAGGGCAATTTTATATGATTAAAAGTTATTTAAAAAATATAATTGCCCTTATATTAATCCTTTTAATATCATCATGTTCAAAAAATAATGACAGCATAAAAAATAGATACGGCGATAATATAGTATTGCCTGAGAGTATAAATAAAGTTGTATCTCTTTCACCTGCTATAACAGAAATTTTAATAGATTTGCAAGTTTCTGATAAAATTATAGCCTGCGATCCATATTCTAAAGATATATTAATAAAAAATAATGGTAAATATACAAATTTAATTACTTTTGATTTAGTAGCACCAGATGCAGAAAAAATAATATCATTGAATACAGATATTGTGCTTGTTAATTCATTAAGTTTATTTTCTGGTGAAGAGTCTTTAGATAATTTAAAAAATATGGGTTTATGTGTAATTGTTATACCATATAGTAAAAGTATTTCTGATATAGAAGATGATATTTTATTTATATCTTCTATATTCAAAAAAGATAAAGAGGGCAGGCATATCGCAGATAATATGAATGCAAATATAGAAAAAATAAAATTAATATCAAATTCTATAACAAATAAAAAAAGAGTATATTTTGAAATAGCTTCATTGCCAAGTTTTTATTCATTTGGTACTAATGTATTTTTAAATGAAATGATAGAAATAATAGGTGCTGAAAACATATTTAAAGATAGGGATTCATGGCTTAATGTATCAGAGGAAAGTATTATATATGAAAATCCGGATACTATACTTACTAGTGTGAATTATATAGAAAATCCTGAAAATGAAATATTAAATAGAGAGGCTTGGAAAAATATTAATGCTGTAAAAAATAGACAAGTTTATTATATAGATACGGATTCAAGTACATTAGCAAATCATAATATCACAAAAGCATTGATTCAAATGGCTAAAAGTGTTTATAGTAATGAATATGCTGATTTTAAATTTTAAATATTGGTATACTAAAAAGCATACCAATATTATTAATTTTATTTAAATTATTATTTTTTGAAAATGAAAAATACAGCTAATATTAAACATAGAAAACCTATAAAATGATTTATTTTTAATGTTTCTGTTTTGAAAAATACTACTGTAAAAATTGTGAATATAGTTAATGTTATAACTTCCTGCATAACTTTTAACTGCATTAGAGAAAATGGTCCTCCGTTTCCCTGAAAGCCTATTCTATTTGCTGGAACTTGAAAGCAATATTCAAATAATGCTATAGCCCAGCTAATTAGTATAATCATAGGTAAAGATAACTTTGAAAAACCTTTCATTTCGCTAAATTTTAAATGTCCATACCAAGCAAATGTCATGAATGTGTTTGATAATATAAGTAATAATATTGTTGCTATAGATTTCATAATAATTTTTACTCCTATTTATTTTTATTGATAAACTATTATATATTTTTAAAAATTATTTTCTATATTTATTTATAAAAAAATTAAGACCCCCACTTTTAATGGAGGCCTTAAACAGTTTAATTAAATGAAGGTTATAAAATATATTGTATCAATTTAGGGATACAAAGTTGTTGACATTGATTTATTACTCTAACATTTGTTAGTATATTCTAACATATTATATAATTTTGTCAATAGCTTATATTAATTTTTTAATTATGATTAGATATTATAATAGTTATAAGCAATAATACTTGGTTCTATAATATTGCTTATAACTTTGTGAAATATAAACTGGTTATATTGGTTAAAATTTTGATATATTCATTGATTATTAATAATTAGGAGCTTTTGAAGTTATTTTAACATCGTGCACATGGCTTTCAGCAAGTCCCTGATTAGTTATTCTTATAAACTCAGCTTTTTTCTGAAGCATTTCTATATCTTTTGCACCGATATAGCCCATTCCAGCACGTACTCCTCCTACTATTTGATATATAACATCTGAAACATGACCTTTATATTCTGTAACACCTTCTATGCCTTCTGGAACAAATTTAGATTTAACTTTAACTTCACTTTGGAAATATCTATCTTTGCTTCCATGTATCATAGCGCCTACAGAACCCATGCCTCTATATGGTTTATACTTTTTACCATCTATTACAATAACATCTCCAGGTGCTTCATAAGTAGAAGAGAATAATCCTCCTGCCATAACAGCATCAGCACCTATAGCTAAGGCTTTTACTATATCTCCCGAATATTTTATTCCTCCATCAGCAATGGAACCTACATTATTCTTTTTAGCTATTTCAGAAGCATCATATATAGCAGTAAGCTGAGGAACTCCGACTCCTGCTATTATTCTAGTTGTACATATAGAACCTGCACCGATCCCTATTTTTATAGCATCAACTCCAGCATCTATTAATGCTTTAGCTCCATCAGCAGTAGCTATATTTCCAGCTATTACATCAACATCTTTATATTTATCTTTTATTTCTTTTATAGCCTTTAATACATTTTGAGAGTGTCCATGTGCTGTATCTATAACAATAGCATTAACCCCAGCCTCTATAAGTTTTTCTATTCTTTCATATCTATCATCTGATATACCTATAGCAGCAGCAGCAATTAAAGTTCCTTTACTGTCTAAACTAGCTTTTTCTTTGTTTTCTATATCTTTAAAATTTTTAACTTCCTCTATTTCTTTAGCCTGTTGTTCTAAAGGCATGTTTTTATGTATAACACCTAATCCTCCGCATAATGCCATAGCTATTGCCATTTTTGATTCAGTTACAGTATCCATAGGAGAACTTATCAGTGGAATATTTAATGTTATTCTATTTGTTAATTTTCTTTTTAAAGATACATCTTTAGGAAGAATATCTGATTCTTGCGGAACTAATAATACATCATCAAATGTTAATGCTTCTCTCATTTTTATAGACATAATTTTATCCCTCTTAATAGATATGAATTAGATAATTTGATAAACTATTTTATAGTAAAAATGTTTTAATTGCAATATTTTTTATATAATTTATTATTTTTTTATTGAAAATCATTTAATATTTTAAGATATGTCAAATAAACTTACAATACTTTATCGTTTTATGTTATATATGTATTAAATGTATTCTATAAATATAAATATTGTAAAAAATATTTATGATATATAATTTTTTTAGTAAAATATATTTACAAATATTTTGAAATATATTATACTATAATTGTAAACAAAATTTACCAATAGCAAAATGATTAATAAATCCTTTTAGGAGGTTAACTATGACAATAAGTGTTATGAATTATACAAACAAATTTTGTGAGATATATGGAAGTTCTATTATAAATAATGATGAGTTTTTTGGTAATATAGTTGTTAGAAAAACAAATAGTTTGCTTATCTCAATAGAGAGGGATATAAATGAATTAAAATTGAGAAAAGATAATATAACAGAAAAAGAAATAGATTTTATGGTGCATATTTTAACTAAACTTTCTTTTATAAGCAGAGTTAATCTTATTAAAGCTATGAATGACATAAAAAGAAAAGATTTTAAATTTTCCAAGGAAATTAAAAATTCTAAACATATTATAGATTATACTTTGAAAAATATAGTTAAAATATTTATTGAATCAGAAAATGATATAGATTTATATAATAGAACAATTCTTTTAAATAATGATATTATATCACATACAAACAGAGTCTTTTTTACAGTTATTAAATTTATTAGATATTATAATAATTGTATAGATAATAATATAGTATCTGATATAAGACAAAATTTCAAAAATAAATATTTGAAATATTATAAATCTGTGTTAAAAAAGTTTAAAATTAATAATGATATTAATAAATTGGAAGATGTGTATAAATATGGTTTAAGAGAAATATTTATAAAAGAAATAATTGAAATAGCAATAGCTTCATTCTGGCATGATATAGCAAATATAAGTCCTGATTATTCTCCTAATTCAGATGATGAATATTATGCTTCAAAAGGTTATTCTTATTTAAAGTATTTCATAAATTATGGTGATAATATATCTTTAATAGTTGGAATGCATAATGAATATTTTGGATATGGAAAAGGAATATTTTTAGATTATTATAATACAGCTAATAACTCTGAGGCTAATTACATTGTAAGTTTTGATTATGAGGATGTATTAAGATTGGGTAGTATATCATATTTTCCTTCTAAAATATTGGAGATTGCAGATTTATTTGATCATCTAGTATATAAATATAATGAGTCAAATTCATCAAAAGTATTAGAATATATTAGAGAAGATTATTTAAATAAAGAAGTGAAAGTAGATCCTATAATATTTGATATATTCTCTTCATTTGTGTATAGTGAAAATAAATTAATAGCTTAAAATAGAAATAAGGGGATATTATAAATAATAATATCCCCTTATTTTGTACTTAAATAAAAATTAATTAATAATTTTCAACACGTACTTCAAAGAATTTTTTAGCATGTTTACAAGCTGGGCAAAGTTCAGGAGCTTCTTCGCTTTCAACTATATAACCACAGTTTCTGCATTTCCATTGAACTTTAGTAGCTTTTTTGAAAACGCTTCCGCTTTTTACAGCTTCTCTTAATTTAGCATATCTTTCTCTGTGTTCTCTTTCAACATCACCGATTAATTTCATAGAACGAGCTATTTCATCGAAACCTTCTTCTGTAGCTTCTTTAGCCATTCTTGGGTACATGCATTCATATTCTTCATTTTCACCTTCCCAAGCAGCTTGTAAGTTTTGAAGAGTATCTCCTATACCGTTAAGATATTTAAAGTGTATTTTAGCATGTTCTCTTTCATTTTCAGCTGTTTCAAGGAATATAGCAGCTATTTGCTCATAGCCTTCATTTCTTGCTACGCTAGCATAGTAAGTATACTTGTTTCTAGCCATAGATTCGCCAGCAAAAGCTTCATTTAAGTTTTTTTCTGTTTTTGTACCTTTTAAATCCTTCATTTTAATTCTCCTAAAAAAATATATAAATAAATTAGTATTTAGCTAATTATTTAGCAAGTTTAATTCTTTCAGCAACATAATCCCAGTTTACTAAATGATCAACAAAAGCAGTTAAGAAATCAGGTCTTCTGTTTTGATAATCAAGGTAATAAGCATGTTCCCAAACATCGCAAGTTAAAACACCATGTACTTTATCAGCAACTGGGTTCATAGCATTAGCATATTTTCTAACTTCTAATTTACCATTGTTCATTACAAGCCAAACCCATCCAGAACCAAATTGAGTTTTACCTCCTGTAGTGAAAGCCTCTTTAAAAGCATCAAATGAACCGAAATCTGCTTCTATTTTTGATTTTACTTCAGCTGGTATTGCTGTATCTTTTTTTATCATTTTAAAGAATTCTTCATGGTTATAAACTTGTCCGGCATTATTAAATACAGCTTGTTTATCAGCATTATTATGAGATAAAACAATTAATTCCTCTATGCTTTTACCTTGTAATGATGCATCTTTTGACACTAAATCATTTAATGTTGTAACATAAGTATTTAAATGTTTACCATGATGGAAATCTAATGTATTTGAAGACATATATGGTGCTAAGTCTTCTTTACCATAAGGTAATTTCATTAATTCAAACATATTTATACTCCTTCATTTTTATGTTAAAATAATAAACTATTTTTAAATTATGTCAATAGTTTATTAAATAATATTTATATCTTATTAGTAATAGTTATTAATAATAAAGGCATACCAAATTAACTTGGTATGCCTTAAAATTCTATTTTAATTATAATTAATTAGCAGCTGTTTCTTCTGTAGTTGTTTCAGTAGTATCAGTATTTTCAGTTGTTGTTGCTGTTGGATCAGCAGCTTCATTCTCATAATCTCTATATACTGGTCTAACTTCTCTGCTTAAGATCTCATCTTCAGTTTTACCATAAGTGAAGCCTAATTCATCATAATATTTAGAATAAGTTGTTCTAAATCTGTCTGAAGTAGTGTATAATATTTTATGGTATTTAGTTATAAGTAATTTATATTTAGCAGTTTTGATTGCTTCATCAGTTGTTTTTAAAGTAGTTAAATCCCAAAGATTATTGAACATTTCGTTTAAGAAGTAAACTTTACTAACATCACTATTTTGATTAATAGTAGCTAATTTGTAGTTAACACCTGCTAAATATGTGTTTAACATTATTAAATTAGTAGTATCGCTTTTAGCAGCACCTTCATTTTGTAATGCTTTCATCAAATGATATCTACTTTTAGCATAATAACCTGCAGTTCCTTTGAAAAGGTTAAAGATACCAGCATAAAGGTTTATCTCATAATCAGCTTGTACTAATTCATTAGTTTTTCCAAGTACTTCATATATAGGTTTAATGCCATCATAAAGTCTGAAACATTTATCTAATTCATTAAGAGCTAAATCTACGTTTTTGTCATTAGCTAAAGGGTTAGCAACTAAATCATAATAATAAACTGCATTATAGAACATTTCATTAGTGTCAGTGAAATTAACATTAGTATAACGTTCTAATATTTTGTTAGCTTTATAAACAATTCTGAAAAGATAATCTTCTCTTATTTTTGTTAAATTAGTTTGAAGAAGATTATATTCTTTATCAAGAGAAGCGTCATCAGTGTTTTTTAAATCTGTAAAAGTAGGAGCAAAAGATGATATTTCTCCTACTGTATTTGTATCACCTGTTTCAGTTGCTTCTTGATTTTCAGTTGTATCTGTTTGTTCAGTAGTAGTTGTATCTGTAGCAGTAGTATCTGCAGCAGCCTCATCCTGAGCGTATACTGAACTTAACGCTAGAATCATTACGCTTAATACAAGAAATATTTTTTTCATGTATAACTCCTATAAGTTTTTATTATAATTGTGTAACCACATATAAATATTGCCTAAAATTTTATAAAGCAACATTTTGGGTTGAGTATTTGTATTAATTAGGGTATTGACAATGGAATCCAACTCATCAATAGTCCATACAATACTTTCATCTGAAATAGAACTTGGAAATACATAATTTCTATTTTCTATTTCTAAATATTTTTCTTCTAAAGATTTCTTTAAGATATTAATCATTTCTCTAATAGTATCGGCTATATCATAGTCTCCTTCACTAAGCAATGTTGCTAATGAAGCTATTTGAGAAGGATTATTATCAAAAATTGCACCCATAAAAGATAACAATACTTTGTATATATTATCGCTTGTATTTGATTTTTTGTCAAGTATATATTTTACAGCTTTTGCTACACTTCCATAAGAATTTTCCAATGCAAGGGCTGTTTTTTCCTCATTTAACCTAAATCTCTTCATTAATATAGATCTTAATGTATTTTCTGACAATAAAGAAAATTTTAGTTCCATCATACGAGAGCGTAAAGGTTTCATACCATCTTGTACAAGCTTATTAGTATCTGAAGTTATTAGAATAAATATATTGTTGTCAGAAGGTTCTTCTAATGTTCTTAAAAATATATTAGGCGCCCTCTTATCCATTAATTCTATACCTTCAATAATAACAATCCTCTTATGAGATATTTTCGGTTTTCTATAAGTTATCTCTATAATATTTCTTACTGTATCAAGAGGAATTACTGTATGAATTATATTATAATATATCTTTTTTAAAGCTTCAAAAAAGTCACCTTCTATAGATATTTTCTTCTTTCCTCCCTTATTTTTTACTATATTTAATGCATCTTTTGATTTATTTCTAAATATAGAGTCTATAAATTCTACATTATCTGCTGTAAGTTCATTTAATGTGTAATTTACTGCTAAATAATATGGTTCTATTAGAGCATATCTTGAACTTTCTTTTTTATTACCGAGCATATATTCTTTTGGTTCACTTGATGGGTAGTTATCATAACTATCAAAAAGCATTGATTCTACTTTATATAATATAGATCTGCATGAAGTGTAAAAATTATTAAATAAATGAGGAAGTTTATATTCTAAATATTGATTAAAATAAAGCTCAGCATTTCTAAATCTTTCATCTGTACCTGCTACTATTACATCAGGATGCTTATATTGATCTATCATTTTGCATGATTTGCATTCATCGCAGTATGTACCATTATTTCTTTCGCAAAGTATAGCTTTTGCATAATTTAAAGCACTTTCAAATTTTCCAACTCCTTCATCTCCGTAAAAAAGGTAGGCATGGTGGAGTCTGCCGCTTTTATATATTCCAGACATTATTTTTAAAGGTGTTGTTTGCCCTAGTACTTTAGCCAAATTTAAAAACCTCTTTAAAATAGTTATTTTATATATATATAAATTATAAATCAAATTATAGCAATATTTTATTCTTTTAATATTTGATATTTTATATTTTTAGTATATTATAAAAATAGTTACTTTATTAATAATTGAGTAGTAATTTAATTATAAGGATTTTTCATATGGCTGCAACAAATGATATGATGAATGAAAAAAGGGATTTGTCTGATAAAAATAATAAATCTCTTAGAAAGAAAGTTATTGATATTTCTGAGAGAGTAGAAAAATTGGAGAAGGATATTGATTCTATTTCTTCTGATATTGAAACTGTTGAGGAAAAAGAAAAATTCATAAAAGATATTGTAGTAAAAGAAAATGAAAATTTAATAAATAAATACGAAGAATTAAGTAAAAACATAGAAAATACAGAAATAGGTAAAAAAGTAAATGATTATTTAGAAGAACAAAAAAATATTGTTAATAAAATAGATAATGTAAATTCTTCTTATGATAAATTAGAGAATCATATCAATGACTATGAAAGTATATTGGATAAAAAACATGAAGAATTTGTTAAAAATACAAATGAATTAATAAATAAAAATAATTTAAATAATAAAATAGTAATAGATGAAATAAATAGAAAACAAGATGAGTTTATAAAATTATCAAATGATGCTTTAGATAAGAATAATTCCAAGTATGAAGATTTAAATAAAAAATATGAAGAACTTAGTAATAATGCTGAAGATTTAGTAAAAGAAAATAATACTAAATATGATGAATTAATATCAGATACTAATAAAAAATTAGATATTCAAATAAAAGAACAGAAAAACCTTATAGCTAAAGAAACAGAAAGTTTAAACTCAAAATATGATGAACTTTCTAAAAACACAGAAGAGTTAATAT
>NZ_KI912406.1:60680-230079 GCF_000518245.1 Brachyspira alvinipulli ATCC 51933
GATGAATTGCTTTCTAAGACAGATAAAAAAGTTGAAGATTTAGTATTAGAGCAGAATTTAAAATTCTTCAAAGAAACAGAAGGTTTAAGAAGAGAACAGGAAAATCTTGCTGAAAATATAAAAAAACTAGATGAAGAAACAAATAAAAAGCTAGACAGCCATATAGAAGAGCAGAAAAACCTTATAAATAAAGAAACAGAGAGTTTAAATTCAAAATATGAAGAACTTTCTAAGAATACAGAAGATTTACTAAAAGAAAGCAATACTAAATATGATGAATTGCTTTCTAAGACAGATAAAAAAGTTGAAGATTTAGTATTAGAACAGAATTTAAAATTCTTCAAAGAAACAGAAGGTTTAAGAAGAGAGCAAGAAAATCTTTCAGAAAATATACAAAGAGTAGATAGCGAAAATATTTCCAAGTATGAAGAGTTAAATAATAAATATAATGAACTTTCTAAGAACACAGAAGAATTAATATTAGATACTAATAAAAAACTAGATATTCAAATAAAAGAACAGAAAAACTTTATAACTAAGGAAACAGAAAGTTTAAATTCAAAATATGAAGAACTTTCTAAAAATACAGAAGATTTACTAAAAGAAAACAATACTAAATACGATGAATTGCTTTCTAAGACAGATAAAAAAGTTGAAGATTTAGTATTAGAACAGAATTTAAAATTCTTCAAAGAAACAGAAGGTTTAAGAAGAGAGCAAGAAAATCTTGCTGAAAATATACAAAGAGTAGACAGCAAAAATATTTCTAAATATGAAGAGTTAAATAATAAATATAATGAACTTTCTAAAAACACAGAAGAATTACTAAAAGAAAACAATACTAAATACGATGAATTGATTTCTAAGACAGATAAAAAAGTTGAAGATTTAGTATTAGAGCAGAATTTAAAATTCTTCAAAGAAACAGAAGGTTTAAAAAGAGAACAAGAAAATCTTGCTGAAAATAATGCCAAGTATGAAGAGTTAATTGGTAATTTAAATAAAAAATTAGATGAGCAAATAGAAAAACAGAAAGATATTTTGAATGAAGAAAAAAAAGTATTGAGTTCAAAATATGATGAACTTAGTAAAAATACGAATGAATTAATAAAAGATAATAATGCTAAATATGATAGTTTAATTAATAATTTAAATAAAAAGATAGAAGATAATAATGATATTTTAAATTATACTATTGATAGTAAATATGCATCATTTGCAAAGAATATTAATGAATCAATAGAAAAAAATGATGCTAAATATAATCAATTTGCTGATGCAGTAAGTAAAAAAATTGATATTCAATCAGAAGAACAAAGAAATAAACTTGAAGCTATAAGCAAAAACAATGAGAATTTTATAAAAACTATAAATGAAATATTAGAAAAAAATAATATTAAGTATGAACAGTTAGTAGAATCTATAAACGGCAGATTAAAAAATAATAATAATACAGTATCTAATAATCATACTACTTCTTCATACAATAATAATGATGATGTATTTAATTATATAGACAGCAGACTTGATGAAGAAAGCCATAAAACTAAAAAGAGAATTAAAAGAATAGAAAATAGATATTCTGAGCTTGTAAAAACTACGGATGAAATGTTTGAAAAACAAAATAAAAAGCATGATAAATTAATTGAGTATGTTGACAAGAAAATTGATGAAGAGCAGGTGAGAAATGATAATCAAGTAAAAGGAATAGATAAAAAGATAAGCAATGTTGCTATAGTATCAATTTCTTTATTTGCAGTTATAATTGTAATATTGCTTGCTTATCAATTGTTATAATTTTATGTTTATAGGAATTTATTTATAATGGGGGAATCATAGTTTATGGATATTTTTAAAACTAATACCATTATAGATAAATTTGCCTATGAAAAAGAATATTTATCACTAGGCTATAAAAATATATGCGGTGTAGATGAGGTTGGAAGAGGATGTTTATTCGGACCTGTTACAGTTGCTGCTGTTATAATGCCTTTAGAATTGGATAATGATTTTATAAAAAGAGATTTAATAGTAAAAGATGTTGATGATTCAAAAAAAATATCACCAAGAAAAAGAGAAGAGCTTTATGATAAAATAATTGAGAATGCCCTATGCTATTCTATTTATTCTGTTGATTCAAAAACTATAGATGAAATAAATATATATAATGCAACTAAACTTGCTATGATTAAAGCTATAGAAAATTTAGAATTAAAACCAGATGTGCTTCTTATAGATGCAGTTAAACTTGATATAGATATAAAACAATGTTCCATAACAAAGGGTGATTTTAAATCTTACAGTATTGGATGTGCTAGTATAGTTGCAAAAGTATTTAGAGATAGGATGATGAATGAACTTCCTGAAGAATATCAAAAATATAAGATTGCTAAAAATAAAGGTTATGGTACTAAAGAGCATATTAAAGCTATAGATATGTATGGAGCAAGCGATATGCATAGATATTCATTTGAACCAATAAAGTCTTTGAATAATATTAAAGAAGATGAAACGGATTCGTTACCTCTATAAAGAGTTTTTATTTATAAAAAAATAGGGCTTAATATTAATTAAGCCCTATTTTTTTAGTTTTTTATATTATTGACATGAAGCTTTTCCAGTACGTACGTTTATTCCGCCTGCATCTTTTATCATTTTTATAATGTTTTGATTTCTTGATTCGCATGCATAAGTATATGCACTTTTATTTAACTGTTTGCTTACTATATTTACATCAACTTTTTTATCCAATAAGAATTTCACAGCATCTTCTCTGTTATTTCCGGCAGCAACCATAAGCATAGTTTCACCATCTCTTTTATCCTGTTCATTTAAATTTAATTTTCCTTGATAAAGAGGATATAAATATTCTATAACTTTTATATTTCCCCCAAGTATAGCTGATTTAAAAGCGCTAGTAACATCTGCAGTATCTCCTGCATATAGATTAGCTCCCTGACCTACTAAATATTGAACTACGTCTAAATATCCTATAAAAGCAGCCCATCCTAAAGCAGTTTGTTTTAAACTAGCAGTATCCTGAACTTCTATATCCTGACCTGCTTCAACCATTTTTTTAATTTCAGCTAAATTGCCTTCTTTAACAGCATCAAACCACTTAGCATTAGGGCCTTTGGATCTTTCCTTATAAAATATTCTATGAGATAATCTTCTTGGATTTGCAAGATTTGTTAACTCTTGCGGGCTTAATCTTGTAAATCTTTCAGTTTGAGAATAAAGCGGTATAGATGAAATTATTAAAGCAAATAGAAGTATTATTTTTTTCATAGCTTTCTCCATTTTTAATATAGTTTTAACAAATAAAAACTTTCATAAATATGTATTTGTAAAAAATCTTTAATAAGAAAGATTATCATAAAATACCAATAATTTAAAAATATGTAATTTTTCCATTTTTTTATTGACATAATTAATTTTTAGTTATATAATGGATTACCTTGTAAATTATAGGTTATTGTAAATTTGTTTTAAGGAGCAAATAATGGCAGGAGCAAAAGTAAAAACAGAGCAAATACATCTTCAATGTACAGAATGTAAAAGAAAAAATTATATAACAACTAAAAATAAACAAAATGTTCCAGATAAGCTAGAATTAAAAAAATATTGTCCTCATGATAAAAAACATACAATTCATAAAGAATTGAAAGTATCTAGATAATATTTTTTTGTTTTTATAAATTTGGGTCAGTAGTTCAATTGGTAGAGCACCGGTCTCCAAAACCGGGTGTTGCAGGTTCGACTCCTGTCTGACCTGATTCTTTTTTAATTTGAATTAATATATTTTAAGGTAACTTTATGGCGGATAATAAAAAGAAAAATAACTTTTTGAACTCTATTGTTGAAATAAAAAAAGAACTTTTTGAAAGAAGTGTATGGCCTACACGTCAGGATGTTATCAATCAAACAGTTGTTGTTATAATTCTGCTTGTATTAGCATCTGCATTTTTGGGTGCTGTAGATTATGTTGTTACATTCTTGACAAGAGCTTTGTTGGACGGAAGAGTTTTGTTAAGTTTGATGTCTTCTAAAATAACATTAGTTTTAGTATTAGCTGTAGTTGTTTTATTAGTAATATATTTTGCTATACGTTATTTGAGAAAAAATAGATACAGTAGGTGAATAAAATATGTCTGAAGAAATATCTGGTGTAAAAGATTATAAATGGTATATAGTTCATACTCAGCATGGATATGAAAATAAAGTTCGTGAACGTATAGAAAAAAGAGCTAAAGAAAATGGAATGACAGAACTAATTGTAGATATATATATACCTTCAGAAACAGTAACTTCTACAAAAAATGGTAAAAAAGTTTCTAAGGAAGAATTTTTTTATCCTGGCTATGTTTTAGTAAAAATGGTAATGAATGATGCTACACAGTCTATGGTTAGAAGAACACCTGGAGTTGCAGGATTTATAGGCAGTCACGCTACAACAAAAGAAGAAGGAAATATAATTCCTACTCCTTTAAGCGAAGCAGATGTTGCACGTATATTTGAAAATAGAGATTCAAAAGATAAGACAGAGATAAATGAAATTATCGGAATGGAATTCGATATAGGAGAAAAGGTTCAGGTAATAGACGGACCTTTCAATGGTTTGAATGGAGTTATTGAAAATATTAATTCAGATAAAGGTAAAGTAACAGTAAAAATAGAGATATTTGGAAGAAGTACTCCTACAGAATTAGATTTTAATAAAGTTAAAAAACTATAAAAAATAAATTTAAGAGGTAGTAAAGATGGCTAAAAGAGTAGTTGGTATTGTAAAGGTTCGCATACCAGGCGGAGAGGCAACACCTGCTCCACCATTAGGACCAGCATTGGGTCAGAAGCAGATACAAATAGCAGCTTTCGTTAAAGATTTTAATGCTAAAACATCTAAAATGAAAGGTCAGCTATTAAATACCTATATAACAGTATATGAAGATAAAACATATACATTTGTTACTAAAGGTACATCTACTTCTACATTAATTAAGAAAAAATTGGGTATAGAAAAAGGTTCAGGAGAGCCTAATAAAACTAAAGTTGCTACAATCAATCAAAAGCAGCTTGAAGAAATAGCTCAAGAGAAAATGGCTTATATGTCAGCTAATGATATAGAAGCAGCAAAGAAAATAGTTGCGGGTACAGCTCGTGCTATGGGTATTAAAGTAGAATAATAAATATTAAAGGCATACCATTTATTAAAAGTGAATAAATGGAAGTAGACGTTTGAAAGAAAGGAAGAAATAATTATGGCTACAAAAGAAAAGAAAATAGGTGGCAAACGTTACGACGCTATACGTAAGGGAGTAGAGAAGTTCAAGCTCTATTCAGTAGAAGAGGCTATTGATTTAGCTAAGAAAAACGCTACCTGTAAATTTGATGAAACTATTGAGGTAACAATAAACCTTAATATCTTACAAAAACATTCAATAAGAGATACATTATCATTCCCAAATGCTTTTGGTAAAGAAAAAAGAGTAGTAGTATTTGCACAAGGTGAAAAAGCAGATGAGGCAAAAGCTGCCGGTGCTATGGAAGTTGGTTTTGAAGATTTAATTGATAAAATTAAAGGCGGATATACTGATTTTGATGTTGCTATTTCTACCCCAGATTTGATGAAAGAGGTTGGTAAATTAGGTCAGATACTTGGTAGAAAAGGACTTATGCCTAACCCAAAAACAGGAACAGTTACTCTTGATATAGCTCAGGCAGTAAAAAGTTTCAAAGCTGGAAGAATGGAATACAGAGCAGATAAACATGGTATAGTAAGAATGGGTATCGGCAAGGCTTCAATGGATGTTGATAAATTGAATGAAAACTTCAAAACATTCTATGATGAAATCTTAAGAAAAAAACCTACAGACTTAAAAGGTGAATATATTAAAGCAATAGGCGTTACATCTACAATGGGTGTAGGTATAAAAATAGATCATAAAAAGATAAAAATGTAATTAGCAATAAACCTGTTTTGATAAGCGAAGTCATATTTTGTGATCCCATTATATGAATAGTATTAGCAAAATGGTTTAATATAATAGAGGTGGTAGTATGCCTAATAAGAAAAACATTGAAACAGTATCATTTCTTAAAGAAAGTATGGGAGAATGTGCAGGTTTGGTTTTCTTTGATTACAGAGGAGCAACAGTAGCACAGCTTACAGAATTAAGACGTGAATTAGCAAAAAGTTCTTCTTCAATGAAGATATGTAAAAACTCTTTAGTTGATATTGCTTTAAAAGAGTTAGGCAGAGAAGTAAAAGATGAAATGTTCGTTAATCCTACAGCAGTAGTATTTGCTAAGGAAGATGTTCCATCTGCAGCTAAAATAATAAGTGAAGCTGCAAAAAAGAATGATAAAATTAAAATCAAGGGCGGATATATGGGTGAAGATTTACTTAACCCAGCTGATGTACAAGTTGTTGCAAATATCCCTCCAAGAGAAGTTTTACTTTCTCATCTTGTTACAGCACTTGAGTCGCCTATATCAAGTTTGGCAAACAGCTTGCAAAGTATTATATCAGAGCTTGCTTATGTGCTTGATAGCGTTGAAGAAGAAAAGAAAAAATCAGCTTAATATGCTGACGAATTATTTAATATTTAATTAAAGAAAATTATTAAACAAAATTTTTAAGGAGATAAACAATGGCTTTAAGTAAAGAAGAAATATTACAAGCAATAGAAGAGATGAAAGTTATAGAGCTTCACGAGTTAGTAGAAGCTATTAAAGAAAAATTCAATGTAACAGCAGCTATGCCAGTTGCAGCAGTAGCAGCAGCTCCAGCAGCAGGCGGTGCAGCAGCTCCAGCTGAAGAAGAGAAAAATGAATTCGATATCATTCTTACAGGTTTTGATGTAGCTCAAAAAATCGCTCTTATTAAAGAAGTTAGAGCAGTTAGCGGCTTAGGATTAAAAGAAGCTAAAGATGCTGTAGAAAAAGGTGGAGAAACTATTAAATCAGGTGTTTCTAAAGAAGAAGCAGCAGCTATCAAAAAACAATTAGAAGCAGCTGGTGGTAAAGTTGAAGTTAAATAATAAGATTTTAGAGAGTATTATCATTAACATTTAATGATTTAATATAAGAAGGGTATAATACGCTTGTACCCTTCTTATTAGTGTATTTAATCAAATCAAAATAAAAGCGTTAAATTGTGGAGATCTTTTAATATGGCCAATAACAATCAGATAGATAATAAAGTATATCCAGAACGAGGGGTAGAGTTCGCAAAAAAGTATAGGATAGAAAATGGACGTGTAAACTTTTCACGTTCTGCTTCCGTAATAGAACCTCCTGATCTCCTCGCAATACAGAAAGAGTCATACGAGAGTTTCCTTCAAAAGGATGTACCTGAAAATAAAAGAAAAAATGAAGGTTTGCAGGAAGTATTAACTTCAATATTCCCTATAGTAGCTTCTAATGAAAAGATGCAGATAGAATTTATTTCTTACTCTATAGGCGAGCCTAAAATTACAGAAAAAGAGGCTAGAAGAAGAGATAAAACTTATGCTTACCCTTTTAAAATAAAAGTACAATTAACCGTAAGAGACCCTGAAAGAATTATAGAGCAAGAAATTTTTGTTGGTGAAATACCAGCTATGACAGACAGAGGTACATTCATTATTAATGGTGCTGAGCGTGTTGTAGTTTCTCAGATTCATAGATCGCCTGGTGTTGTTTTTAATAGAAGCGACAGAGATGCAATGTTCGTGGCTAAAATAATCCCGGACAGAGGTACTTGGCTTGAATTTGAGCTTGACACTAAAAAAGACATAATGTATGTTAGAATAGACAGAAAGAAAAAACTTCCTGTTACTGTATTTTTGAGAGCTATTGGAATAATAACCAATGAAGAAATTTTAAAATTATTTTATGAAGTAGACAATATATCATTAGAAAAACTTTCAGATGATGAGAAAAAACAAGCATTAATAGGTAAACATTCATATTCTACAGTATTTGATACAGAAAACCCATATGAAATCATATTAAATCCTGGTGAGCTTATCAATACTAACTTAGCTGAAAGACTTTTAATGAGCGGAATTAAAGAAGTTTCTGTATTAAATATGGATAAGATTAAAGGCAGTTCTACCATAATTAATACTTTAGATAAAGATACAACAAAAAATCAAGAAGAAGCATGTACAAAAATTTATAATGTTATAAGACCAGGAGAACCTGCTTTAATAGAAAACGTTATAAGAACATGTAATGATTTAGTGTTCGATCCTAAATTATATGCTTTAGGAGATGTAGGACGTTATAAAATTAATAAAAGATTGAACTTCCCTGAAAGCGAACAGGATAAAGTTTTAAGACATAAAGACATAATAGAAACTATTAGATTTTTAATAAAAGTTTTCATAAACGAAGAACAATTGGATGATATTGACCATTTAGGAAATAGACGTGTAAGAAGTGTTGGTGAATTATTAGCTATACAAATAAAACAAGGTTTTGCGAGAATGGAGCGTATAGCTAAAGAAAGAATGCAAATGCAGGATATGGAGGCAGTAACTCCTCAATCTCTTGTAAGCATAAAACTTATACAGGCAGTAATAAAAGAGTTTTACGGTACAAGCCAATTATCTCAGTTCATGGATCAGAACAACCCATTATCAGAGATTACACATAAAAGAAGATTGAATGCTTTAGGTCCTGGAGGTCTTACAAGAGACAGAGCAGGTTTTGAAGTAAGAGACGTACACCATACTCACTATGGTAAAATATGTCCTATTGAAACTCCTGAAGGTCCAAACATCGGACTTATAGTATCTCTTGCAACTTATGCCAAGATTAATAAGCATGGTTTCTTAGAGACTCCTTATAGAAAAGTTGTTGATGGAAAAGTAACTGATGAAATAGAATACTTAACGGCACATGATGAAGAAAGATATCATATTGCTGATGCTAATGCTCCTCTAAATGAAGACGGATCATTTAAAGAAAATCTTATATCCACAAGATATAGAAGTGAATTCCCATATTCTTCACCAGATCAGGTGCAGTATATGGACGTTTCTCCTCAGCAGATAGTATCTCTTTCAAGTTCATTAATACCATTCTTAGAGCATGACGACGCTAACAGGGCTTTGATGGGTTCAAACATGCAACGTCAAAGTGTTCCTTTATTATTCCCAGAAGCTCCTATAGTAGGTACAGGAGTTGAGGCAAAAATATGCCAGCCTGGAACAGGTATAGCTTTACATGCTAAAAGAGCTGGAAAAGTTATCAAAGTTGTACATGATGAGATAGTAGTTAAGCCTACTAAGCAAAATAGCGATGATGATTTTGATGTTTATGAATTAGTAAAATATCAGAGAACTAACCAAGATACTAACTTTCATCAAAGACCAGTTGTTAATGTTGGAGATATGGTTAAAGCAGGCGGATTATTAGCTGACGGACCTGCTACAGATCATGGAGAATTGGCATTAGGAAGAAATGTACTTGCTGCTTTCATGATTTTTGAAGGATATAACTTCGAGGACGCTATTCTTTTAAGTAAAAGATTAGTACAGGAAGATGTATTTACTTCTATACATATCGAAGAGTTTTCTGTTGAAGCACGTGAAACAAAATTAGATAAAGAAAATATTACTAGAGATATACCTAATGTATCAGATGCTGCTTTCAAAAACTTAGATGAAAGAGGCATCGTAAGAATAGGTGCTAAAGTAAAAGCAGGAGATATATTAGTTGGTAAAGTAACTCCTAAGGGAGAAACAGAAATTACACCAGAATACAGACTTCTTCACTCAATATTTGGTGAAAAAGCTAGAGATGTAAAAGATACTTCTTTAAGAGTGCCTCATGGTAAAGATGGTACTGTTATAGATGTAAGAGTATACAGCAGAGAAAACGGCGATGAATTAAAGCCTGGAGTAGAGGAAGTAGTAAAAGTATTCTTGGCTAAGAAGCGTATAATACAAGAAGGCGATAAAATGGCAGGACGTCACGGTAACAAAGGGGTTGTTGCTAGAATCATGCCTATTGAAGATATGCCTTATTTAGAAGACGGTACTCCTATAGATATATGTTTGAATCCTCTTGGTGTACCTTCACGTATGAATATAGGTCAGGTTATTGAGATGTTATTAGGATGGTCTGGTCATAAAATGGGACTTAAATATGCTTGTCCTGTATTTGAAGGTCCTAAAGAAGAGGCATTAAGAGAAGCATTTGAATTCAGCGGTATGAATGTTAATGGAAAGGTAAGACTTTATGACGGAAGAACAGGAGAGCCATTCAAAAATGATGTTGCTGTAGGATACATGTACATGCTTAAACTTAATCACTTGGTTGAAGATAAAGTACATGCTAGAAGTACAGGACCTTACTCACTTGTTACTCAGCAGCCTTTGGGAGGTAAATCTCAGTTCGGAGGTCAGAGATTAGGAGAGATGGAAGTTTGGGCATTAGAGGCTTATGGAGCTGCTAATATGCTTCAGGAGTTCTTAACTGTTAAATCAGATGATATGACAGGACGTGCTAGAATATATGAATCTATTGTTAAAGGCGATGTTATATCTTCTCCAGGTATACCGGAAAGCTTTAACGTATTGGTTCAAGAGCTTAGAGGTTTGGGTCTTAATATTACTATTCATGATGAAGATGGCAATCAGCTTGCTTCTACTGAAAAAGAACTTAGACAAAAGACTAAAAAACAAACCAAGATTTTTAAATAATTAGGAGAAGTTTAGGTATATGCAATTTTCAAACTTTGACCAAATAAAAATTAGTATAGCAAGTCCTCAGGTTATGAGAGAATGGAGTTATGGTGAAGTTAAAAAACCTGAAACTATCAATTACAGAACTCTAAGACCTGAAAGAGACGGACTTTTTTGTGAAAAGATATTCGGAACTACTAAAGAATATGAATGTTACTGCGGTAAGTTCAAAAGTATTCGTTATAAAGGTGTAGTTTGCGATAAATGCGGTGTTGAAGTTACTCATTTTAAGGTAAGACGTGAGAGAATGGGGCATATAGAATTAGCTGCTCCTGTTGCTCATATTTGGTACTATAGAAATACTCCTTCAAGAATAGGACTTCTTCTTAATATGAACATTGCCCATTTAAGAAGCGTGCTTTATTTTGAAAGATATGTTGTTATTGATCCAGGTGATAGTGCTTATTCTAAAGGTGATCTTTTAACAGAAGATGAATATAATGAAAGTTTAGATAGATATGGCGATAATATAAGGATTGGTATTGGTGCTGAAGGCATTAGAGATATGCTTAAAGACCTTGATATGGATGAGGAAATCAGAAAACTTAGAGAGGAAATGATTAAAAAAGGTGAAAAGAGTGATAGGCGTTTAAGAAAGCGTCTTGAAATCTTTGAAGACTTTAAATCAAGCGGAAATGATCCTACTTGGATGATACTTGATGTAGTTCCTGTAATACCTCCTGATTTGAGACCAATGGTTCAGCTTGACGGCGGAAGATTTGCTACTTCAGATTTGAATGATTTATATAGAAGAGTAATAAATAGAAATATCCGTTTAAGAAGATTATTGGTTTTAAGAGCTCCTGATATTATCATTAGAAATGAAAAGAGGATGTTACAAGAAGCAGTTGATGCTTTATTTGATAACAGCAGAAGAAAGAAAGTAGTTAAAGGACCAGGCAACAGACCTTTAAAATCTCTTTCTGATATGCTTAAAGGTAAGCAGGGACGTTTCCGTCAAAACCTTTTAGGTAAACGTGTTGACTATTCAGGACGTTCAGTTATTGTTGCAGGTCCTAGATTAAAAATGCATCAATGTGGACTTCCTAAAAAAATGGCTGTAGAGTTATTCAAGCCGTTCATAATGAAAAAATTAGTTGAAATTAATTCAGCTCATAATATAAAAAGTGCAAAAAGATTTGTTGAAGAGGGAAGAGAAGAAGTTTGGGGTGTATTGGAAGATATCGCTAAAGAACATCCGGTACTTTTAAACAGAGCCCCTACACTTCACAGACTTGGTATTCAGGCATTTGAACCTGTACTTGTTGAAGGAAAAGCAATTCAGCTTCACCCATTAGTATGTCACGCTTATAATGCTGACTTTGACGGTGACCAGATGGCTGTTCATACTCCTTTATCAGCAGAATCTCAAATTGAAGCTTGGACTTTGATGCTTGCTCCTCATAATATATTGAACCCTGCTAACGGAGAACCTATTGTTAACCCTACACAGGATATAGTTCTTGGTATAAGCTATTTAACTAAATTGAGAACAGGTATTAAAGGTGAAGGAAAGATGTTCTCTTCTCCTAAGGATGCATTGCTTGCTTATGATAATAATTTGGTTGAGCTTGAATCCAGAATTAAAGTATTAATGAAAAATAAAGATACTGGGGAAGAAAGTTTTGTTGAAACTTCTGTTGGAAGATTAAAATTTAATGAAGTTATACCAGAAGATTTCAGATATCAAAACAGAGAATTTAACAGTAAAGATTTAGCTAAATTCATTCATGAAGTATATTTAAGACATGGTACAGCAGTAACAGTTAATATGCTTGATGATATTAAAGAGCTTGGTTATCAAAGTGCTACAGTATTTGCTTCTACTATTTCTATTGCGGATATACTTATACCTCCAATGAAAAAACAAGAAATTGAAGAGGCTACTAAACAAGTAGAGTTCATTGAAAACCAATATCAGAACGGTGTTATCACTACAGATGAGAAAAAGCAGAAAGTTATCGACCTTTGGACTACTGTTGAAGGTAAAATAACAGAAGCTATGATGGATAATTTAAGACAAGACCAAGACGGATTCAATCCGGTTTATATAATGGCTGATTCAGGAGCTAGAGGTTCTAAGCAGCAGATAAGACAGCTTGCTAGTATGAGAGGTTTGATGGCTAAGCCTTCTGGAGAGATTATCGAGCTTCCTATTATATCAAACTTTAAAGAAGGTCTTACAGTGCAGGAATACTTTATTTCTACACACGGTGCTAGAAAAGGACTTGCAGATACAGCATTAAAAACTTCTAATGCTGGTTATTTAACTAGAAGATTAGTAGACGTTGCAATAGGGGTTGTAGTTTCTGAGCATGACTGCGGAACTGTTAAAGGTATTAGTATTGAAGCTATAAAAGACGGTGATGAAATTAAAAAATCTCTTAAAGAACGTGTTGTAGGTTTCTTTACAAGTGAGCATATTTACAATCCTGTTACTAAAGAACTTATATGTTCTGCTAATACTGAAATAACAGAAGAGATAGGTACTATAATAGAAAAAGCTGGTATTGAAAAAATAAATATAAGACATCCTCTTACTTGCGAAAGCAGAATGGGTGTTTGTCAGAAATGTTACGGCAGAAGCTTATCTACTAATACACTTGCTTCTATTGGTGAGGCTGTTGGTGTTGTTGCCGCTCAAAGTATTGGTCAGCCTGGTACACAGCTTACGATGAGAACTTTCCACATCGGAGGTGTTGCTACTCAGATGGTTGAAGAAAATGAAGTTAAAGTTAACTATCCTATATATATAGAGCAATTCTCTAACTATGTTGTACAGCCTAATGGTGTAAAAATTACAGCAAGGAAGGGAGACTTAATTATCAGACGTGTATTAGAGAAATGGGAAAAATCTTCTATAAAAGATGTTTTAGCTGAAAATAATGCTAAAATTCTTATAGGTGATGTTATAGCTAATACTAAAGATGGTTCTGAAATTAAAGCTACTTATAATGGAACATTCAAAATGACAGATGATGATAAATATATAATGATCACTGGTTCTAAGCATGAAAAATCTATTAAAGTAGGAAGTGAATATAAAGTTGATGAGCATGTATTTATAGAAGCTAATACAGTTATTGCTAGTTTTGATAGTTATAATGAACCTATCATTTCTGAAAAATCAGGTGTTGTTAGATATCAGGATATTGAACTCGGCAGCACAATGGTAGAGGAAATAGACGAACAGACAGGTAATAAAACATATATAATCAGAGAAGTAAAAAATGAAAACAAACAGCCTAAAATCTTGATTACAGGAGAAGGCGATCCGTTTGAAACAGATATACCTAATGGTGCTCAGCTTATGGTTGAAAATAATGCCAAAGTTGAAGTAGGAGAGGTTATTGCTAAAACTACTCGTATACAGCAAAAGAGTAGGGATATTACAGGAGGTCTTCCAAGAGTACAGGAATTGCTTGAAGCTCAGAAACCTAAAGATACTGCTATTATTGCTGGTATTGATGGAGAGGTTGAAATAGGCGGTTCTCATAAGGGTAAAAAAGTAGTTAAAATCAGAAATGAATTTGATGAAACTAAACACTTAGTACCTCATGGTAAAATGCTCTTAGTAAGAAATGGAGACTATGTAAAAACAGGTACTCAGTTATGTGCTGGTAAAATAAACCCTCATGATATATTGGAAACTCAGGGAGATTTAGCTTTACAAACTTACTTACTTGAAGAAATTCAAGCTGTATATAATCAGCAGGGTGTAGGTATTAATGATAAGCACTTTGCTCTTATTATTAGACAAATGCTTAGAAGACTTGAGATTACAGATCCTGGCGATACTAAATATATTGTTGGTCAGTATGTTGATAAATATGAGTTTGAAGAAGAGAATAAACGCTATGAAGAGGCAGGCGGTTCCCCAGCAAGCGGTAAGCCGGTACTTTTAGGCTTGACTAAAGCTGCTCTTAATACAGAAAGCTTTATATCTTCTGCTTCATTCCAAGAAACAACTAAAGTATTAACTAATGCTGCTATTAAAGGTAAAGTTGATAAATTGCTTGGATTAAAAGAAAATGTTATTATAGGTCACTTGATACCTGCAGGTACCGGAGTTAAACTTTATAACAAACTCCATGTATATAATAAAGAAAGCGGTGATTTGGATAAGAAAGATAATATAGATAGTGCTTCAAAAGAAGAAGAAGTTATACAAATAACCGTATAATAATTAATATAAAAATTAAGAGGTTTTCATAATTTTTATGAGAGCCTCTTTTTTAAAATAAAGTGAAATAAAAATGATAAAAAAAATTAATAAAATGCCTTTAGCCCTTACAGGCTTGGCACTTGGTGTAGGCGGTATATTTAATGCTTGGACTATATTTACAGGTATTAAATATTTTGCTTATATTGGTGCTTTAATCTCATCTATTTTGATATTAACAATTATAACAAAAATATTTTCATCATTCGGAGATTTTCTTAATGATTTGAAGCATCCTGTTGCAGGAAGTACAATACCTACTCTTGATATGGCTGTTATGGTTATATCTTCTTCTGTTGTACAATTTGTTAAGCCTCTTGGAATAGCTATGTGGTTTATTGCTATAGCTGTTCATACAATATTTGCATTTACATTTATATCTCATAGAATAAACTTAAAAGATTTGCATCATGTACTGCCTAGCTGGTTTGTTCCTCCAGTAGGTATAGTTGTTGCTGCTGTTACTGGTTCTAATATGGGATTTCCGCAAGTGTCTCAGGTAATAGTTTACATTGGTACAGCTCTATATATTATTTTATTTCCATTTATATTTTATAGAATTATTTTCCATGAGCCTTTAGCTGATGATAAGTTTCCAGCTTTTGCTGTAATGGGAGCTCCTGCTAATCTTTGTCTTTGCGGATATTTGACAGCTTTTCAAACATACAATACTGCTTTGCTTAATTTTCTTTTGGGGTTAGGATTATTTACGACATTTAAAGTTTATTTATCTCTTATAAGAGCATTTAGAATAAAGTTTATTCCATTATTTGCAGCATACACTTTCCCATTGGCAGTAGGTGCTCAGGCTTTGCTTAAATATGCAAATTATTCAAAAAGTATTAATGGTGAATATTATCTTATATGGCATTATATTGCTTTATTTGAACTCATAGTAGCAAGTTTAATGGTTCTTTGGGTATTTATCAATATGATGTCTTTTGTACATAAAAATGTTGTAAAATCTAGTTAATAAGTTATTGGATTGATTTAATTATGGAAATATTAGAAGAATGCAGAAAAATAGTTTCTAATGGAAACAATAAAGAATTAGTAGAAAAAACAGAATATTCTGATAATTTTATTAAGGCTATGATAGAAACAGATAACTTTAACATTTTATACAATATGCTTGATGATGAATATTCTAAGGATTTATTTAAAAAAATTATAAGATATAGATACATGCTTGCATTTTATCCTGAAGTTCATCAAAACATAAAAAAAGAAATTATGTTTAGTTTGAAATACGGCACAATATCTACATATAAATGGCTTAGCAAAATAATATCATTGTTAATTTTCAAAAGAATGTCTTTGCCTAAAGAGATAGGAGCTTTTGCCTTATTTCATATATTTGATATGAAGCAGTATGATGTGAAAGATGTTTTTGAAGTTAATAATGACAGTGTGATATTTGATATTGGAGCTTGGAAGGGTGATTCTGCTTATTTCTTTTCAAAGAAGTGTTCTAATGATGCTAAAATTTATGCTTTTGAACCCGATGCCAATGCTTATGAAGCATTGAAATGTGTGAAAGAAAAATATAAATTAAATAATGTTATATTAGAGAATGTACTTTTTTCAAATAGAGAAGAAACTATTGATTTTGTTTCAATGATTCCTAATACTCCTGTTGTAAAAATGAATGCTGTTACTGTGGATAAATTTGTAAATGATAATAATATAAATAGAATAGATTATATAAAAATGGATGTAGAATGTGCTGAGCAGCATATATTAGAAGGTGCTAAAGAGACAATAAAAAAATTTAGACCTTCTCTTGCTATTGCCGTATATCATGGCGGTAAATTATTTATGGAAGATTTCTATAAAGTTCCAATATTCGTAAAAGAAATTACCGAAGGATATAAATATTATATACGTACATTTTCTCCTTGGGGAGGGGAGACTATCCTTTTTTGCAAACCTAGATAAAACATAAGAAATATGTTATAATATGATGTTGACTTTTTATAACTATTTTATAAAATCGAATATATAATATTGGAGATTTAATTTATGGCAAAAAGAGATATAATAAATAGTGTAATAGGGGAAGGCTCTTCTTTTAAAGGTACTTTTGTTGTTCAAGGTTCTTTCCAAATAGATGGAAAATTTGAAGGTGAATTAAAAATTGACGGGCATTTAATTATAGGAACTAATGGTAAAGTGAAAACCAGCACCATAATAACAGACAGCATAACTATAGCTGGTACATTAATTGGTAATATTGATGCGAAAAAAGAGGTTATCTTGATAGAGACAGGAAGAGTATTAGGAAATATTGAAGCTCCTAAAATAGATGTTGGAGAAGGTGCTGTTATTCAAGGAGAAATGACCATTACCGGAGGTCAGAAAAAAGATATTACAAAAATTGTTCAGGAGTCTTTTACCGGTGTGTCAAGTTTGGATGATGAAAATAATAATCAGGAAGTACAGAATAATAATTCATCAGGTAGTTTTTAAAGGTATGAAAAATGGCTATTAAAATTAAGACACAATCAGAAATTAATTTAATGCGTGAAAGCGGACATATATTAGCTAATGTATTTAAAGAAGTAGAAAAGATAGTTCAGCCTGGTATTTCTACTAAGGAAATAGATAAATTTGTATATGATTATATAAGAAAACATAATGCTAAACCATCATTTAAAGGTTACGGAAATCCTCCTTTTCCCGGATCAATATGTTCTTCTATTAACAATGAAATAATACATGGAATACCAAGTAAAAAGAAGATATTAAAAGAGGGAGATATTATAGGGCTTGATATAGGAGTATATTATAAAGGATATCATTCCGACAGAGCATTTACATTCAAAGTAGGAAATGTGTCTGAAGAAGCTTCAAGACTTATAGATGTAACTATGGAATCATTTTTTAATGGAATAAAGCAGATTAAAGACGGTGTTCATTTAGGGGATGTATCGTATGCAATACAAAAAACTGCTGAAGATGCAGGATATTCTCTTGTAAGAGAGTTTCAAGGTCATGGAGTAGGTGCTAATTTGCATGAAGAGCCTCCGGTACCAAACAGAGGTAAAGCTGGTACAGGGCCTATATTAAAGACAAATATGGTTATAGCAATAGAGCCTATGGTAAATATGGGGCATCATTCTATTTTGATAGAAGATGATGATTGGACTATAATAACTAAAGATGGTTCATTATCTGCCCATTATGAACATACTGTAGCAGTTAAAGAAAATGGAGTAGAGATATTAACCGCTTTGGAAGATGATCCTATAGTTAATAAATATATGAACAGTTAACATATTTATAATAAAATTAATAATGTAAAATGATTTTATACCGATAAACTATAAAAAGATAATTTTATTTTTATGAATTTGTATGAATATGAAACAAACATTTTTAATATTGCTGATATCAGTTATAAGTACATTATCTATTAATGCACAATATTCAAATTCTTTGAATAATTTAAATACAAATAATGTACCTACTGTTAGGTTAGATACTAATTCTTATAAAACTCTATTTAATGGTAAATTAGAGCCAGCTTGGGTTTATATAGGAGAGGCTAAGAGAGCTATAAATAATGGTGATACTTCTTATGCTTTATATATCATGAACAAAACAGTAATGTATTATCCGGACAATGCGGATGCTCATTATTTTTTAGGTTTGATATATGAAAAAGAAGGCGGCAATCCTGCAGAGCAAGGCGGAGCTGCTTCATACCGTTTAGCTATAGAAGAGTATAAAAAAGCTATTAACTTGTCTACAAATCTTACTATACCAGCTTATAAATTAGATGCTTATTTTAGTCTTTTATATATATATGAGAAACTTATAGATGAAAATAATTATGCTAATGTAGAAAAAGAAATCATAGTTATGGCAGAAAGTACTTATAAAAATTATGAGAAAGGAAGAATATATTTTAGATTGGCACAGCATTATGGAAATAGAAATAGAGGAACTGCTGCTATAGATTATTACAGACAATCATATCTTAATGGATACAGAAAAAAATTATCATTATTTAGAATGTCTTTGATTTATAGAAGAATGAGAAATTATGTACAGGAAAAAGAGACACTAATACTTGCAAATAAATATGATTTTGATTATGTAGAGCCTACTAATTTTGAAGTTCAAAAGGCTATAGTTCAAAGACTTGAAGCTCTGAAGAATGTTAGAATACCTAAGAAATTATATTAAAAATAAAATTAATAAGCAGTGATTTTTATCATTGCTTATTTTTTTATTATGAAATATCAATCATTTACATCATTTTATCAAAAAATATTTTAATTTTTTATTTAAAAATAATAAAAATTAAAAAAATCTATATTCATAATTTATTTATTATGTTAAATTATATTTAAATAAATGGAGGATATTTTATGGCTACATTATTTGATATAATAGGTCCTGTAATGATAGGTCCTTCAAGTTCACATACAGCCGGAGCTTGCCGTATAGGAAAACTTGCTAAAAAAATTTTGGGTGAAGATGTAAAGGAAGTGAAGATATATTTGCATGGTTCTTTTGCTTTAACATGGAAAGGTCATGGAACAGACAAGGCTATTTTAGCAGGTCTTCTAGGTTTTGAAACTGATGATGCCAGACTTAGGGATAGTTATAGTATTGCCGATAAATCTGGGCTTAAATATGAGTTTATTCCAACAACATTAAGAGATGCTTTTCACCCTAATAGTGTTTATATTGAAGCTAAGGGAGAGAAAAATGAAATTAATATTTTGGCTTCTTCTATAGGAGGAGGATTAATAGTATTAGATAAAGTTAATGGTATTGAAGTTCATTATAAAGGTGATTTTCCTACTATTGCTATAGTTAATAGAGATGTTCCAGGTATAATAGCAAAGGTTACTTCCATTATATTTGAAAATAATATTAATATTGAAAATATGAATGTAACTCCTCAGTTTGAAGGTCCTAATAAAGGATACGCAATTATAGTTATTGGTATGACTGATGTTATATCTAAAGAAATAGAAGATAAAATTAGAAATATAGAAAATATAAGAGATTTTGTATTTTTAGATAAATTATATTAAAAATTATTATGAGGGATAGAATATTATGGATATAAAATCTATAGAAGCATTGGTAGCTGAGGCTACAGAAAAAAAAGTAAAAATGAGTGAAATAATAATAGATATAGAAGCTAAAAGTCAGAAGGTTGATAGACAAGTTGTTATTGATAAAATGTCTAGTTATTATGATATAATGAGAGAATCAATAGAAAAAGGAAAAAAGGATAAATTTCATTTTGTAACAGGACAGCAAGAAAATTGTGTAGATATAGTTGAAAAATTTTACAAATCAGGTAAAAGTATATTGGGAGGTACAGTAGGAGAGGTTGTAACTTCTGCTATGGCTGTTAGCGGTTACAATGCCTGCATGGGTAAAATAATAGCGGCTCCTACAGCTGGAAGCTGCGGTATAATGCCTGCTGTACTTTCTATATGTGAGAAAAAAGGCTATAAAAAAGATGATATAGTTAGAGGCATGTTTACAGCTGCTGGACTTGCAGATATTATAGCTCAGGTTGCTACATTTGCAGGTGCTGAGGGAGGATGTCAGGCTGAATGCGGAAGTGCTGCTGCTATGGCGGCTTGTGCTTGTGCTGAAATTATGGGAGGCACTCCGGAAGAATGTGCTAATGCTTTTGCTTTAGCTTTATCTACAGTTCTTGGTTTAATATGCGATCCTATAGCTGGGTTTGTTGAAGCTCCTTGTATGAGTAAGAATGTTATGAGTTCTGTGCATGCTATTATTTCTGCTGAAATGGCTTGTGCTGGTTTTAAAAGCATTATTCCTGCTGATGAAGTTGTACTTGCAATGAAAGAAGTAGGTGATGCTATGGATGAAAGATTTAGAGAAACTGCTCAGGGAGGGCTTGCTAATACTCCTACCGGACGTGCTATAGCAGATAGGATTTTCGGAAAAAAATAAATATTTACTATAATAGATAAGCGGGTATTTTTTATGTTATTGACTAATAGACTTATTATAAGAAAATTCAATATTGATGATGCAGAATCATTATTCTGTATTTTATCTGATAAAGATGTTAATAAATATCTTCCTTGGTTTCCTTTTGAAAATTTAGAATATACAAAAAAACATTTAGAAAATTTTTATTTAAATACAAATAATATTAGTACTTTTTATAGGTATGCTGTTTGTTTAAAAGAAAATAATATACCAATAGGATATATACATTTTGAAAATAATAATGATAATAATGATTTCGGATATGCTCTAAAAAAAGAATATTGGAACAGAGGCATTATAACAGAGGCTTCAAAAAGAGTTATAGAAGAATTAAAAAAAGATAATATAAAATATATAACTGCTACTCATGATATAAATAATATTGCAAGCGGTGAAGTGATGAAAAAAATTGGGATGCATTATAAATATAGTTATGAAGAATTATGGCAGCCTAAAAATTTTTTAGTGATATTTAGAATGTATCAATTAAATTTAGATGAAAACAATAAAAGAGTTTATAGAAGTTATTGTAGTAAATATAGTAATTGTTTTATAGAAAATATATTTTAATTGATATAATTATTAAGATATGTTAATATATTTAAAAAGAAAATTGTACTTGGGGTTCATTATGAAAGTAATAGTTTATATATTGGTTTTTCTTTTATTTGTTATATCATGTTCTCAGAAATCAAATACTGAAGTTTCAAATGATAATATAGAAACAAATGAAAATTTATCATCAAAAGATAATATGGTTCAAGATATGAGTTTAGAGGATGCTATATTAAAGTATGATGGAAATCCTAGTATGGATATAATAACAAATTTACTAGCTTCTGGAAATGTAAATAATACTTTGACAGAGACTACAAATATAGTAAATACAGAAGATGTGGAATATGATCTTAGCGTTACTTTTGATGAGGGTACAACTGCTTTGATGATAGCTTCTTATTATGGATATGCTGATTTAGTAAATGCACTTATAAAAAATAATGCTGACGTTAATATGAAAAATAAAAGAAATTATACAGCACTTTTATATGCTACAGACATATGGGCTAGACAGGGAATTGGAATATATGACAGTAATTATAATGTAGTTGAGCTTTTAGTAATGGCCAAATCAGATGTGAATGCAGCTAATAATTATGGCTGGACTCCTTTGTTTTTTGCAGCAGATAATTCTAATTCTGATGTCGTTACATTTTTAGTTGATAATGGAGCTAATATTAATTTAATATCTGATGAAGGAATTACTCCTCTTTTGATAGCAAATGATGTAGAAACAATAAAAATATTATCAAAAACTACAAATATTAACAAGCCAAATGATTATGGAGTTACACCTTTAATTGCATTTTCTGGAAGAGAAATATCTCCTGAAGCTATTAATATTTTATTGGAAAATGGTGCTAATGTAAATATGGTTGATAAAGATGGTGAAACTGCTCTTTCTCATGCTGTTGAATATGGTAATTTTGAAATTGCTTTAATATTATTAGAAAATAATGCAAATCCTAATTTATCTAATAAAAAAGCTAAAGAACTTGCTAGTATTGCAAGAGAATTAGGAGATGAGGAGGTTGCATCTGTATTAGAGTCTTATTAAATATTTTGACAAATTATTTTATTTTAATATATTTATAAAATAAAGAAAATTATAAAATATAGGGAGTTTTTAATGTTTGACAACAATGTACACTATATAAGGAAGGAGCTTGAGTCTATATATAAAGTTATAGTAGAAAATTTAGGTAAAGAATTATTGAATACTGAGATTAAGCGTTTAGAGTATGAACCTAAAATGGACAGAATCAATATTAATAATTTTATATTTATAAGACTTACTTTTGAAAATGAATATGATCATAAAGAATTATATTATGACATATATATTGAAGATGAAGATGGAAATGATGTTGAGAGAGCTTTAATCAGTGTAGAAAAACCTTTTTCTAAGGTTGTTGATAAAATAGATTATTTAGTAAAATTAAATTATCAAGCTAATAATGAATAATTATGCAAAAAATAAGAGAGACTTAAATTTAAGTCTCTCTTTATTTTTTATTTTTATATTAATTTAATGATTTTGTAGATAATACAAATTTATCTTCTCTGTATTTTTGAGTATTTCCATTTATTATGTCGCTTAATTTTCTTTGAACTTCATCTTCTCTGTCGCCATCAACTATATATAATGTATTTCTGTCTACTAAATAATATCCTTCGTAATCAGTATCATTATCATATTTTTCTATATTCTGAACTATGCATGCATTTCTGTCTCTATTGTTTTGAGCATTAGGAATAGAAATATCTTTAATATATCTTAATGTCGAATATTCATCTCTTCCGTCTACTATTCCATTTTCATATTCTCTTTTGCTTATTTCTGATGAACTATTGAAGAATATAAACTCTTCTTCTGTTTCCAATCTTCCGTCATCATAATCAGATTCAGATTGATACCATACAGTTGAATATAATCTGTCAAGTAATGTGTACTCAGAAGCCTTAGCCGCTTTTGTATTAGCGGATAAGGTGTTAACTGATATTGTATTTGCATCACTGTCATTCCATTGAGACAAAGGAGTTCCTTCTCTTACTGTTTTGTCATCACTTGGAACATTTGATGTTAATGGTTTTTCACCTATTGTTGGGGCATTATTACTATTACATGAAATAGCCAATACAGATATAATGCTTAAAATAAAAATTATTCTTTTCATAAATTTTTTGTAACCTCTCACAATCTTTATAGTCTATGCTATAATAATAACATAATTTTAAATAAAGTGTAAAATAAAATTTGTTTTTCATATGTTTTTTTAAATTTTTTTTATATAAAATATATGTTTTGTAAAAATATAATTACATATTTATGTTCTATAAATTATCTATATTTGAATATGTAAATACTAAATTTTATATATATTTGCTTTAAATAATTAAGAAATTAACTATATTTTATGTATTGTAGATATTTTATAATGAAACTATAAATTTATAAAAATATTTTTTGACAAAATTTTATATTATTCTATAATAAAACTAATTAAAATATATATTTTAGGGGTATTAGTATGCTTCAGTATGCTGTTATAGGAGTTGGTACTTTAGGTAAGGCATTAATCAATAGGCTTATGACAAAACCTTCAATAGAAGTATTTGCTATAGATAATGATATTAACGAAATAGAGGCTATAAAAAATAGTGTAACTCAGGCAATGAGATTAGACTCTACACAAAAAGAGGCATTAGAAGCTATTGAGATAAATAAATTTGATGCTGTTATACTTACTATTGGTGAAGATATGATGACAAGTATATTGACAGCATTGCTTTTAAAGGAGCTTAACGTAAAAAATATTATAGCAAGATATTCAAATGAAAAACATAAGGCAATACTTAGTATGATAGGAATAACCCATTTGGTAAGTCCTGAAGAGTCTATGGGTATACATATAGCAGAGCAGCTTGAGGTAGGGGATACAGTTTTACTTTATGATCTTACAGAATATCATTCTATAGTAGAGTTTCCAGTTCATGGAGGACTTGCGGGTAAGAATTTTAAAGAACTAGATTTGAGAAAGAAGTACAAAATTAATGTTGTTGCTGTAAAGAAAGAGATAGTCGGTATATTGGGTGAAAAAAAGGTTGTAGTTGATTGTACTCCTGATCCTGATGTTCCTATGGTAGAGGGTGATATATTGATTATTGCCGGACATGATAAAGATATAGAAAAAATGAATAAGAAAATGTCAGAATAATAATGAATACTCATTTTGCTAAACTTTTTATAGTTATTGGTGTTATATTTTTAATAATTGGTGTATTATTCTTATTTAATATAAAAATTCCTTTTGGAAAACTTCCAGGAGATATATTTGTAAAAAAAGAAAATTTTACATTTGCTTTCCCATTGATGAGTTGCATTGTAATAAGCATACTTTTATCATTTATAATGTGGCTAATTTCTAAATTTTAGATGCATTCACTCTATATTTAATTTTATAAAAAGTTAATTTTTATAAAGCACGGTCAATCGATTTTAATATAAAAGTGATTTTTGATTATTGATTTGTTTAACGTGCAGGTTCTTATTTTTTACTATATTTGAAAAATAATTGATTATTGAAATATAAAAATATATAGAATATTATTTTTTCTTTCTATATGTAGTACTATTATATATTTATAATTATCAAAAAAAGATATTGTTGTAACAATAATATCTTTTTTTCTATTGAAAAAAAATCTTTTTGATATATTATTGATTTAATTTAAAAAATAAAAAGAGGTAATTTGTTATGGTAGTAAAACCGCAAATAATAAATAATATATGTAAAACTTCGCATCCATTGGGCTGTGCTAGAGAAGTTGAGAATCAAATCAATTATGTAAAATCAAAACCAAAAATAAAATCCAATATAAAAAATGCATTAATATTAGGAGCATCTGGCGGATACGGACTTGCAAGCAGAATAGTATTAGCTTATGGTATGGGAGCAAATACTTTGGGTGTGTCTTTTGAAAGAGCTGCTTCTGAAGATAGAACAGGTACTCCTGGATGGTACAATAATAAGGCATTTAGTGAGTATGCTAAAAGAGACGGACTTAAAGAAAAAACAATTATAGGGGATGCTTTTTTAAGAGAGTCTAAAGCTAATATCATAAAAGAAGCTAGAGAATTTTTCTCAGGTAAAATAGATTGTGTAATATATAGTTTAGCTACAGGTATAAGAAAAGATGAAAAAGAAAATGTAACATACCGTTCTACTTTGAAGCCTATAGGAAAAGATTATGAAGGCTTTGGTACAGACTTTATGACTGAAGAGCTTATTGAAGTAAAAATGCCTGCCGCAAGCGATGAAGATATAAAAGCTACTGTAAAAGTTATGGGAGGAGAGGATTGGAAAGATTGGATTGATATGCTTATAAAAGAAGATATGCTTTCAGAAAATGCTGTTACTTTAGCTTATTCATATATAGGCCCTGAAATGACTAAAGCTATATACAGAGATGGAACTATTGGTAAGGCTAAAGATAATTTAGAAGAAACTGCTTTGCAAATGGATAAAATGATGCAGGAAAAGATAAAAGGACATGCCTATGTTAGTGTAGCTAAGGCTGTTGTTACAAGAGCTTCTGCTGTTATTCCTGCTATGCCTTTATATATAAGCATATTATTCAAGGTTATGAAAGAGAAAGGAATACATGAAGGATGTATTGAACAGATGTACAGACAGTTTGCTGAAAAAATTTATTCCGGCAAAGGATTTATACTTGATGATGAAAACAGACTAAGATTAGATGATTGGGAAATGAGAGATGATGTACAAAAAGAAGTTGCAGCTGCTTGGAATAAAGTAAAGGATAATGCTTCATTAAAAGCAAATGCAGATTTAGCACAATTTAGAGATGAGTATTTACATCTTCATGGATTTGGATTAGACGGCATATACTATGATGCTGATGTTCAAATATGATAATTAAATAATTTGCTTTATTTATAATAAAAGGCATGTTGATTTATATCAGCATGCCTTTTTATTGTATTATTTATCTTCCTGTTATTCTCAAAGTTTTCTTTTTCTCTTCTATTTTTAATGATTCCTTTTTTATATGTTCTAGTATAGGTATTTTAGCAGTTTTATGTGTCTTTTTAATTTCCTCTTCATATTCATCCATTTTACCGGCATCTTTTGCAGCCATAGCCTGTATTATATCAACTATATCTTCTATTTGTTCAACTCCAATAGCTATGCCTCCAGTAACATTTGCTATCCAAGAAAAAAATTCATCTTCTCTTAATCTTGAAACTCTTTTGCTAAAATCCCCTATATCTATTTTATAAGCAGAAGAAACTTTATTATATCCGCCGTATCCAATATTGCAGAAAACAGTATTTACAGTTACTTGTTTTTGATAAAGTTTTTTAGTTAATTCAAAATAATCGTATCCGTACATGCATCTATTAGGTTCATGAGGACAGGCATCTCCAAATAATACTATTGATTTTGTATTTATTTGACTCCAATTTATATTATAGGCATCATTTAATGCATCTTCAACAGCTTCATCAGCATCTCCTCCGCATCCATTCGGAACACTGTTTATAAAGTTTATTAAAGAATCAACATTAACAGATAATTCATGTACTTTAGTTATATATGGATCTCCGCTTCCATGATCTAAATAAAATATAATACCTATACGCAAATTATCTATAACTTGAAATAAAGTTTTTGCTAACTCTCTAAACTTGTTTTTTAATTTTTCTCTGTATGCACTCATAGAACCTGTTAAATCTCCAACCAATAATAAATCAAGTCCTTTCTTTCTTTTTAATTCATCATTCATCTGCTTTTTTATGGAATCTTCTTTTAGTATTTTTGAGATTTTTGATTTTGATGTATCAACTGGCTTTATTTTGTTTAAATCATTTTTATTATTGATTGAAACATTGCCTTTTCTTAAGGCTGGTATTTTCTTTTCTTCTGACATATTTACTCCTTAAATATTATTTGTTTTCTATGAATAAATAATTATTAAAATGTTATTTTTGTTCGCCTCCTGTTATTCTTAAAGTTTTCTTTTTCTCTTCTATTTTTAATGATTCCTTTTTTATATGTTCTAGTATAGGTATTTTAGCAGCTTTATGTGTCTTTTTTATTTCTTCTTCATATTCATCCATTTTACCGGCATCTTTTGCTGCCATAGCCTGTATTATATCAACTATATCTTCTATTTGTTCTACTCCTATAGCTATGCCTCCAGTAACATTTGCTATCCAAGAAAAAAATTCCATATCTTCAAGTTTTGAAACCCTTTTGCTGAAATCTCCTATATTTATTTTATAAGCAGAAGAAACTTTACCATATCCACCGTATCCAGTATTGCAGAAAACAGTATTTATAGTTACTTGTTTTTGATAAAGTTTTTTAGTCAATTCAAAATAATCATATCCATGTATGCATTCTCTAGGTTCATGAGGCCTAGCATCTCCGAATAATACTATTGATTTTGCATTTATTTGATTCCAATTCATATTATTATAAGCATCATTTAAAGCATCCTCAACAGCTTCTTCCCAATCTATACCATTACCTATTTTTGTTTCATCTATAAAATTATACAATACCTCTATATCGGTTGTTAGTTTATGATATCTTGTAACATAAGGATTGTAATTAGAATATATGCCGGTGCCATGATCCAAATAAAATATAATACCTATACGAAGATTATCTATAACTTTAAATAATGTTTTTGAAAGTTCTTTAAATTTTAATCTCAATTTTTCTCTATATTCACTCATAGAATCTGTAAAATCACCTATTAATACTAAATCAAGCCCTTTCTTTCTTTTTAATTCATCATTCATCTGCTTTTTTATGGAATCTTCTTTTAGTATTTTTGAGATTTTTGATTTTGATGTATCAACGGGCTTTATTTTATTTAAATCATTTTTATTATTGATTGGAACATTGCCTTTTTTTAATGCAGGTATTTTATTTTCTTCTGACATGTTTACTCCTTATATTATTTATTTTTTTTAGAGAAATATTCCATATATTCTATGTCATAATTTGATTTTTTATATTCATCTGATAATATTTCTTTTGCCTTGTTAAGCATTGTAGATTTTTCATGTGCTTCTTCTTTATTTTCTTCTGTTGCTTTATCAGGATGATATTTTTTCATCATTTTTTTGTATTGCTTATTTATATCTTTTTCAGAATATAAAGTATATTCTTCATATTTTGATTCATCGTACTCTTCTTCCCATAATATTTCATACCAATTCATAAAGTTTCCATCAGAATCTTTATGTTCATCATCAGAAGAGCTTTCATCTGAAGCTCCTGAAGAAGTATATTCCCTAAATATTTCAACCATTTTTCTATAGCTTTTGCAGTATGAAAGACCAAATACGCAGCTTCTGTATGCTTCTGAAAAGAAATGCTTTTTTATATTTGTATCAGTTTCTTCTATGTAGTTTTCTACTTCTTTAATCCATAAATCAAAAATATTTTCGCTTTCATTGTTATGATTATAAATATTAATAAATTCATTTTTTAATTCTTCAAATGAATCGCTTATTTCTTCTATAGGTGTAGCAAAACCTTTAAATGTTCCGCTTGAATATTTTTCTTCTAATTCTTTAAACTCATTCATTGATTCTTCAAGCAGTTTTAAAGATCTTCTTATAGCCTCTTTGACAACTATTTTTGCTTTTCTTCCGTCTTCTGTATCATCAAATTTTATATCCTCAAATACTATAGCAGACTCTTCCATAGCAGCTATTTTCCTGTCAAGTTCTTTTTCTTTTTCTGATAATACTTTTTCTATTTCTTCTCTTTTCTCTTCCCATTCTGCCTTTTCTTTTTCAAAACTGTCAAATAATTCTTTTTCTCTTAAATCAAAAGTATCTTCCCTTCCTCTTAAATCAATATCCCTTGATTCTATATCCTCTTCTCTTTCTCTGCATATCTTTTCTCTTGAATCAAGTTCTTCCATTTTTTCTTCATAATATTCTTTATCTTTTTTTACTTCTTCATATTTTGCTTCATATTTTTCTATGTTTTTTCTTGCCTTTTTTTCTATTTCTCTTGCTTTTTCTTCTACTTCTCTAGATTCATTCTCACGTTTTTTTATATTTTCTCTTTCTTCATCTAAATCCCTATCTTTTTTTTCTACTCTTTGTTCTTCTTTATCAACATATTCTTTTTTTATATTTAAATTTATTTCTTCCTTTCTGATGTTGTTAGCTCTTTCATTTAAATCCTCTTCTCTGGCATTTAAATTATTAGATTTTACTTCTAGTTCTTTTTCCTTTTCCTGAAGTTTTATAAATAGATTATTATATTCTTCTATTTTGTTGTTTAACTGTTTTCCTAAATCTTTATTTTCATCTATTAAAGATATATTTTTCTCAATATAACTTGCATTATTATTCATTAATGCATGAGTTTTATGCTGAAGAGTTGTTGTTTTTTCTATTCTGTTGGATATTACTTTTTCTTTTTTTAATTTTCTTTTGTTGTTTCTGTTTTGCTTGATTCTCCTATTTCTATTATTTTTGAATGTAATTTTTCTTAAAATTTTTTTAAACATTAAAACATCCTTTTGTTTTTATATAAAAAAATATACAATGCTTTGTAATCTTTGTACATGAATGTTTTTGATATATTAGGTATATATCTCTATATATCTATGGGGGAAGGTTAAGCCTTTTTGTTTATTGATACTGCAAATTTAGGCAAAGTGAGCATATATAGAAAAGAAAGCCCTATGCTTATTAAATTAAAAAATGAGTAAGGCATGTACTGTAAAGTATGTACTCCAAGTATTGAAGTCATATAAACACCTGTAACAGTCCAAGGAAGCAGAACTTCTGTAAGTGTTCCTCCTTCTTCCATCGTTCTTGATAATACTCCAAGATTGACATTATATTTTTTGTATACATCTTTAAGAACTGAGCCTAATGTTAAAAATGTAAATTGAAGGCTGCTTAATGCTGAGTTTATAGTGAATGTTGTAAACCAAGTTATAAATATTAAACTTCTTACACCTTTTACTATTTTTATTAATAATTCTATAAGAGTATCCAAAGTGCCTATTAGCTGAAGCATAGCACCGTAAGTGAGAGCAAGTATCAAAAATAATACGCTTGGCATAGTGCTTATCATACCGCCTCTGTTTAATAAAGCATGCAAATTTTGAGGTATGCTTTCCGGATTAACTGTAGGAGACATTGATATATTAAATCCAGTTACAAATGATTTCATAGAATTTATAATTCCGAAATCCTGAAATACAGCACCTAATATTATAGCAATTAAACTTCCTATAAACATAGTGATTACAGGGTTTACTCCTTTAACACTTGCTATAAGTACAAAAGCAGGAGGAATTAATAAAAATATATTGAAATTAAATATTGAATCCAATGATGTTAATATTTCGCTTGCTTCTTTAAGATTTGAAATATCTGTATTTGAAGAAGAAGCATTGAATCCTAATATAGTAAATACTATTGCAGCAAGTATTGCAGATGGTATTGTATTTACAAGCATAGTTTTTATATGATTAGAAAGTGTGGTACCTGCTCCCATAGCAGCCAATACAGTAGTGTCTGATATAGGAGAGTTTTTATCTCCAAGATATGCACCGCTTATAACGGCACCTGCCACTAATGGCAGGGGAGTGTTTGTTGCTTGTGCAATTCCAATGAATGCTACTCCTGCAGTAGAAGCAGAACCCCATGAAGTACCTGTAAATATAGAAAGAAATGATGTGACTATAAAAGCCATTACAGGTATAAAAGAAGGATGAATTAATTTTATTCCATAATATATAAGCATAGGCACAGTTCCTGCATACATCCATGCTCCTACAACTATACCTATTAATATAAATATCAAAACTCCAAGCCAAGTATCAACTATCTTTTTTATGAAAGCATCTTCCATATCTTTCCATTTATAACCTGCGAAATGTGCTATTATACAAGATATTAATGTTCCTATAGTAAGTAAAAATTCTATAGGTACTCCATATTTAATTGTAAATATTAAAACGCTTACAAGTATAAATATTAATGGAAACAGCTTCCAAAATATGCTTATTTGCTTTGATTTCATAAAATTACCTATATAACAAATTCTAATAAATATATAAACTATTTTTATTGTAATGTCAATAGTTACAGCTAATATTTTGCCTTAATCGTTGACTTTTAAGTTAAAATAATATAAAATACTGCCAAATATACGAGGGGATATAGCTCAGTTTGGGAGAGCATCACAATGGCATTGTGAGGGTCGTGGGTTCGAACCCCATTATCTCCATAATATGTTATTTTTTAATTGAAAATCTTTCTATATTGGTATAAAATATAAAAAGATATTTCCGATAATTAAATAACTCTAACACTCATGGAGGCATTATAAAAATGGCAGAACAGCTAGAGCAACAACCTATAGAAAGTACAGAATCCAGAGCTGAGCTTGAAGATAGTACTAACCTAGTTACTTTCAGACTAGGAAGCGGGGAATATGCTATAGATATCATGCAGGCTAAGGAGATAATCAAGATGGAAAAGATTACTCTTATACCTAATGCCCCAGATTTTGTAGAGGGTGTTATCAATTTACGTGGTAATATTATACCTATTATAGATTTGAAAAAAAGATTTAATTTGGAAGAGATTGAAGGAGATAAAAATACAGGTATTATCATAGTAAAAATTGAAGATGTAGATATGGGTATAATTATTGACTCTATATCAAAGGTAGTATCTATATCTAATTCTGATATACAGCCTCCTCCTCCAATGCTTTCAGGTATAGGTCAGAAATATATAAAAGGTGTTGGTAAATTAGAAGATAAATTATTAGTAGTACTAGATTTAGAGAAGTTGTTTAGTACTGATGAAGAAGAAGAAACTGACAGCTCTGAAAATTAATTAAAATATAGCTGTAATTACTTTACTTTCGCTTATAATAATATCTAATATTTCATCGTTATTATCTTTTGGAATAAAAGGTAATATTTGATAATCGTAAGCTAACCCTATTCTTAAGGCGTTTTTATTTATTTTTAATATATTATCGTAGTATCCGTTTCCAAATCCAAGCCTATTGCATTTTTCATCGAATGCCAAAGCTGGAATTATAAACATTGATACTTCTTCTATGTTACAGTCTTTACAATAGGCGAAAGGTTCACCATTACCGAATTTTGTATTTCGATTTATATCTTTATCATAATCTTCTATATATTTTAATATCATATTATGATTATCTATAAGAAATGGTACAGACACTTTAATATTATTATTTAAAGCATTTTTTATTATTTTATATGTAGAAACTTCATTATTAAAATCTATATAGGCACATATAGAAGAAAATTTATTTATATTAACTATATTTTTAAATTTTTTATATATAATATTACTTTTAGCATCAACAAATGAAGCGTCTAAACTATTTCTAATGAGTTTAAAAGGTTCTCTTATTATTTTTTTTGCTTCTTTTATATCTAAATTATCATGAAGAGAAGTTCTCATCGTTATATTCTAATAATATTTCTTGTAATAACTTGTCTCTAATAATTTGGTCTATAATTTTTTGAGAAGCCATACCTATATCGATAAATTGTACAGCAAAACCTTTAGGTAAATCAGGTTTTTGTTTATCATTATTTATCCATACAACTTTAGCTTCTGTAAATAGTTTAAAATCTTTAAAAGATATAGTTAAACCAAGCATATCTCCCTTTTCAGGAATATTAGTATCTGAGGAAATGTATGCTCCATTACCGCTTATAGATAATATATTTCTATCTATAGTTCCTCTAATTTTATCTTTATATGCTATAATAACATTTAAAGGCCAATTAACTCTTGAATATTGTCTTCTCTTAGAACTGCCGTCAGCAGCATTAGATATATGCGACTTAATAGCATGAACAATGCTTCCAATATCAGTGTTTTTTACAAATACTAAAGAATAAGGATATTCATCTGCAATTGATTCATCGGAAGTATCTGTAAGAACAAATTTTATTTGAGGATTAATCTTATTGATTTTCTCGGAAAAGAATTTTATAGCATCTTTATCCTCTTCTTTATATCTAATAATATAGAAATAAATATCTAAATTATTTTCAATAATATAGGCTAGTGATGAATTAGCATCATTAAAAACGCTTATATCAAATTCATCCCCAAAAGCATTTTTATATTTTGTTAATATTGCTACATCATTTTCTATTATGACGCCTTTTATTTTTTCTTTGTCCATTGTTTGACTCCTGACAATACTTGTGACACAGAATTGTAACATATTTTTTTTATTCGTACAACTGTTTTTTTACAAAAAATGTACTGTTAATTTTCGTATTTATAATGTAATATTTTAATAAATTATTTAGAGATTTGAAAAATTGAAAGAAAATAATTATAGTAAAGAAATTTTTATCAAAAGTATAAAATATTTGAAAGGTGTTGGTCCTAAATACGCTGAAATATTGGCAAAAAAAAATATAATAACATTATACGATCTTATATCATTTTATCCAAGAACTTATGATGATAGAAGAAAAACCTTAAAAATATATGAAGCATTACAGAATCAGGAAAAAACAAGCGTTGTTTATGTAGAAGTTATAGATATATCAAGCTTTACTTTTCAATATAGAAATAAACCATTAGTCATAGTTACAGACGGCGATGTAATATGTGAGGTTCCAATATATGGAGGAAGACTCCCGGCAGGAATTGCAAAGGGATCAAAGCTTTATCTTACTGGAAAATTTTTAAGAAGTGGACGCGGTAAGATACAATGCCGAGTTATAGAATTTGAAAAACCATCTTCAAATGCATTATCTTATGGTAAAATAGTTCCTATATATCCATTAACAGAAGGACTTTCTCAAAAAAAATTAAGAACTTTAATTGTAGATGAACTTGTTAATTTTGAAAAGAATATGAAATACGATATACCTAGCATTATAAAAAAAAAGTACAGACTTAAGAGTTTTGTTTCTTCGGTTATGGAAATGCATTTTCCTACTTCTTTTGAGGCTTTAGCCGAAGCTAGAGAAAGTTTAGTTTTTGAAGAGTTTTTAACATTTCAGTATATACATTTAAGTGAAAGAAGACCTAATATTTTAATAAAAGAAAAGAGATATAATTCTTCTAATTTGATTGAAAAAGTTAAATCGAGCTTAACATTTGAATTAACTTCTGATCAATTAAATACAATAGAGGAAATAAAGAATGATTTATTTTCTAATAAACAAATGTTCAGACTTCTTCAAGGGGATGTTGGAGCAGGTAAAACTATAGTAGCATTTTTAACATCATTGATACCTGCAGAATCAGGATTTCAAACTGCATTTTTAGCACCTACAGAAATATTAGCTTTGCAGCATTATAAAACTTTTAAGAAAATAATTAAAGCAGCGGGTTTGGAGGAGAAAATAAAAGTTGATATATTAACTTCTTCTGTCAGTCAAAATGAAAGAGGTTATTTGCTTAAAAGGCTTAGAGAGGGTAAAAGCCATATATTAGTAGGTACGCATTCTATACTTTATGATGAAGTTATATTTAAAAATTTATCTTATGCAATAGTTGATGAGCAGCAGAGATTCGGGGTAGCTCAAAGAAACAAACTTCTTTCAAAAGGAGAAAATGTTGATTATCTGCTTATGACAGCAACACCGATTCCTCAGTCTTTAGCATTAACATTATTTGGAGAGTTAGATTTATCCATTATAAAAAGTATGCCTAGCAGCAGAAAAGGAGTGCTTACAAAGTATAAAGAGCTTTATGAAAGGGATCATTGTTATAAATTCTTGAAAAACAGAATAGAAAAGGGAGAACAAGGATATGTTGTCTTTCCATTTATAGAGAATACTGATTCAAATTTCATTACTCTTTCAAGTGAATTCCAAAGAGCAAAAGAAACTTATTTTTCAAATGTACAAATAGAAATAATACATGGTAAAATGAAAGATGAAGAAAAAGAATATATAATGAATAAATTTTCAAACGGAGAGATAAAAGTATTATTTTCAACAACCGTAATAGAAGTAGGTATAGATAATCCTAATGCTACTACTATATTAATAGAGGGAGCAGAGCGTTTTGGTTTATCACAGCTTCATCAGCTTAGAGGCAGGGTAGGCAGAGGAGATAAATTAGGTTATTGTTATTTAATACTTCATAGTGAATTAAATGATATTATAAAAGAAAGAATTAACATAATATGTGAAACTACTGACGGATTCAAAATATCAGAAAAGGATTTAGAATTAAGAGGGTCTGGAGAGTTTTTAGGAGATAAACAAAGCGGAATACCTGATTTTAAAATTGGAAATATCATAAAAGATAGCGAGATTATGCGTAAGGCTAAAGATGAAATGCGTTCTTTATTAAAAGATGAAAATACTAAAGAAAATTTTCTTAAAGAGAATGAGGCTTTTATATTAAAGGCTAATTATTTAAAAGATAAAATAATAAAAGATGAATGATTTTTATATACTATTTTTAAGTATGAAAAATTTTCTTTATAGATAATAAAAAATCTTGCTTAAATAAAATGAGCATTATTAATATTATTATTACACCGCTTGCAAATGCTGATAAGCTGCTCCAAAATATAAAATTGAATAATGGTATTATAATCATTAGAATTGATATAAATGAAGATGATATTATATAAGATACATATTCATTAAAATATTTATTGTCTATTAAAGATATTATAAGCATTGCAATATTCAAAGCCATAGACAAAAAAGGAATGGCATAATTAAAAGACCATTTATAAAATCCTGTAAATATATCTATTATAATTATTAATGGGGTGAGTATAAAAAATTCTATTAATAATTTTTGCCTTAAATATAAAGATTTAGCAGTAAAGCATATATAAGTGAAATATGCAGCCGCTATTGATATTACAGATATTACAGCCCAATTATATTTACTTGATGTAGATATATTAACTACTATTATAGATATTATTGCTACTAAAGATGCCAAGAGCACAATTTTTTTTACATTGATTTTATTTTGTTCTTTATAAAAATCTTTATATGAAGGATATTCTTCGTATATTAATTTATTGTTATCATTATTATTTAATTCTTTTAAACATAACGGACATATATTTTTATTTGTTTTAATTTCTAATTTGCAGTTATTACAATGCGGCATTTTATACTCCGAAATCATTAGAATATATTTCTACTTTTGATATATTTGACATATATTTAAAAAAGTATCTTATAATATCTGTTTCTATTACAGTTCTATTAAATGTTATTGAAAGTTTATCATAAAAACTGCATACGCCGCAATTTAACGGGCTATTTATTGTTGGGTATACTACGGCTTCAAAATGACTGATATAATCTTTCATCTCTTCAGGCAATGATATATTAGCAAAATTTGAAATGGTCATTGTTTTTATTTTATCTTCAAACAATTCAAATGCTAAATTAACCACAAAATTTTTTATAAATAATGGTATAAATTTAGCAAATATATTATTTTCTAATTTTGTATTTTCGTATATAAAATTTTCTAAATAATCCTTTGATATTTTATTTTTCATTTCGTTTTTTACAGTTTCAATTATATTTTCAAATTCAAGTTCTTTGTCAGTATTAATTGCTATATTTGTAACTCCGAAGAAATTTTTTAATGATATAGATGGGAATATTTTTCTTAAGTTTACAGGTATGCATATAACTATATTCTTTCCATCATGTCTGTTTTTTATTCTAGTTTCATATATTGAATATGCAAGAACTGATAATATATAAGCAGTTATTGTGACATTATATTTTTTGCTCTCTTTTTTAATTTTTTCCAAGCTCAATATTCCATGTATAACGTTATCTCCGTATATTTTTAATGGTTTTCCTCTAACTAAATAAACATTTTTTATTTTTGCTTCTTTTTTTGATTGTTTTTTTTCCTTTGTATGAATTTCAAAACTGTCATCATAATCTGCTATAGTATGTATATTATCTTTAAATATGTCTTCATTTATATCATTAATTGTTTTACCTGATAGTGTAAAATAATGATATAATAAAGATTTTAAAAAACTTATTAAAGATGTGGCATCAGCTAAGGAGTGTGCTATTTCAACAGAGATTCTATATTTATAAAATACAACTCTTATTAAATGTCCGTTATTTAATTTACTATTTATATTATAGCAAGGATAATATTTTTCTTCCTGCACTATTAATTTTCTATTATTTTCTTCAAAGTAGTGCCAAAATAATCCCTTTTTTATTGATAAGGCAAGAGTTGGAAATCTTTTTATTGTTATGTCTAATGCTTTTTGTAATGTTTCTCTATTTACTTCTTCTATTAATACGGCAGATACTCTAAATATAGGCATATTTTTTTTATTTTTTATAGATACAAAAAGTTTAGCAGCATTATCAAGTTTATATAATTGTTTCATATTATTTATTTTAATTAATAAAAATTATTTTGCAATGATAAAATCATTAAAATAATATTTATTAATTAAAATTTTCAATCTAATAAACACTTGGGCGGGTGTGCTGTTTCTTTATTAGTCAGTAAAAATAATTTATATTAGAGTAAAAAATAAAGCAATAAAGAATAAAGGGCGGGGTATGTAGCAGAATTCAAAATACTCTAATCACTTGAAAAATATGCAAATTTAGCAATTCACATTGTATAAATTGAATCTAATGATATTTTTCCTTCTAACTTATTATTTTTATTTACTAATGGCTTAAACAATTCTAATAAATCTAAGTTAATTATAGCAATATTCCATAATATATAAGTTTTTGATGAGTCAGATTTTATATCAAAAGCAAATATATAATCAGCTTTTAAATATGTTGAAATATTATTCTGTAATTTACTTTTTGATCCAAGTCCTAAATAAACATTGTTATTTGTTATATTATTCAAACTAAATTTATTTAATAGAGTATTTATTTCATTAATATTATTTTCTTTTAATTTTACAAGTTTTATTTCATCTTTTTTTAAATCATTTTTGTTTATTTTATTTTCATGTAGTAAAACTAATATTTTATTAGATTTTTTATATGATATTATATATATATATTCTTTTAGTCTTTCTACCATTACCAATTAAAATAGCTTTGTCTCCTTGAGCTCCAGGATAACTAACCGCTAGAATATTACAACCTGCTTTTTTTAATAATTGTACACTAGCATAAGTTATTATATCTTCTTTAGTATTAATAAACGATATTTTAGATATATTTATAGATTCATTTTGTAATGGATAAAGTTTTTTTAAATAATTTTTAATAATATTTTTATTCCAAGTTATTTCACATAATATGTTTTGTTCATAATCACATAATTGTAATTTTGTAGAATTTATGAAAATTGATTTATAAACAATATTCTTATAATTATCTAAAAAATCAATTAAGTTTTTATCTGTTATTTCATAATTAGATGATGTTATCTTTTCTATTTTTAGGCTTTCAGTATTGGTAGCAACTTGAAATATTTTTAATGCTAATTCTCCATTAATATCATTTTCTATCATTTTATTTAATTTTTTCACAGTATATTTAGATAATCCGTCAAATAATGCTTTATAACTTTCTTTTCCATCATAACATTCCCTTTTTATTATTAATTTTGATATTATATTTTTTCCTTCAAATAACATATTCACAAAAAATAATACACCTCTATCAGGATCCATAGCATGACCAAATCTATTGATTTTTACAATTAATATAGAATCTGAATTTTGAAACCTAGTAGAATTTACAAAATTCTTTTTTAATTTTTCTATTTCTATATTATTAAATAATAATTTTTGTTCATTTAAAATTGCTTTATATACTTCGTCAAAAGTATTACTAGAAATTATTTTTTGTAATATATTATTTAATATTTTTTCTATTTTATCATTATATGGTATACAGGATAATCTTTCTAAGTTAGTTTCTAACATGTAGTTATCTAATTTCCAGTCTATAAAATAAACTACAGAATTTATTAATAAACTTAGATTTATTTCTTGTAACATAGTAATTTTTGATCCACCACCATGAGAAGTAGACAATTTTTCTAATGGTGAAATTTTCATTACAGGAATTTTGAAAATACTTGCCCAAAAATATACATCACTTCTCTGCATTTTATGATCGTCTGTAGGTACCGCAGTAGAATATTCAACAACAAGAATTGGAATTTCTTTTTCTTCTGATATTATTGTTATAACTAAATCAAATTTTTTTAAAATCTAATATTTTTTTCCAAGAACTATATTCATAACTTTTATTTTTAGAAATATATATTTTTTATGTTAAAATTAGCATTAAAATTCAAAAAATAATCTTTAAAATCTAATCCTTGTTCTAAACATTCAGAATATATTCTAATTTCTTGAATATTCATAAAATCTCCTTTTTCAAAATAAAAATATGCTCTTTTTTATTTTTAGTTCTATAACTTTTTACAAAAGATCTACTTGTTTGATCTAATTCTGTATAATCATAACATATTATTTCCCATTTTAATGCTTGAAATAATTCAACTAACTCTTTTTTAGCATCATAAATTTCTCCATTTATTTTACCATCTCCCATTATTATAACTATAAAACCATCATTTTTTAATACTAAATTAAGTTGTTTAAAAATCTCTAATAAATCATTATTAAATTTTTCTTTTGGGAGTTTTAAACTTGAATATTCTCTTCTAGAACCTATTTCATTTTTCATTGAGAAATTAACATCATAATCCAACCATAGCGTACGATATTTATGATATAGATAGTAATCATAAGTATTTGGATATGGAGGAGATGTCAAAATAAGAGATATTGAATTTTTTTTTACTTTATCACTCAAAATTTTAGAATTAGTTAATAAAATTTTTGATATAGATTTATTTGTAATATTAATATTTTGATATATTTCAATTGCTATTTTTAATTTTTCGTAAAATTTATTAAAAACATATTCTTTATTTAAATATGGTTTTTCTATACTAGCATATCTTGTATCTGAATCTTGGTTTGAAACAATGTTAATAATTGACGAAAATATAGTATTTAAAAAAACTAAATATTTTTCATTATCTTTTGAATATTTAATAATTTGGTATTTAATATTAGATAAAGCTATTATGCAATCTTTTTTAAACCAATGATTTATATTATTATAAGTATGCAAATTTTTTTATTTCAATATTATTATTTAAATCAAAATTATCTAAATACATTAAATCCTTGTTTGTAAGTTCTAAAATTTTAAATTTGGATATTAATATTGCCACATGATTTATATCAAAACCTATACTATTTCTATTTAATATTTTTGAAGCTAATAATGTAGTACCACTTCCACAAAAAGGATCTAATATTAGATCTTTTTCTTTTGAATATTGTTCTATAAATTTTAATGCTATATCAACTGTAAATTTTGCTGGATAAGGATGTATTCTATCTAATTTCCTTATATAATCTAAATCAATATCATATTTCATTAATCTTCCTAAATACAACAATAAAAGAATGATTTTGATTTACATAAAAAACACTAGGATATCTCAACAATACAAGTCTTCTTCTTTCATTTTGATCCCAAATTATTAAATCATGATATTTAAATCCTGCTTCAATACCGGCATTGGCTATAGAACTATGTAAATCAACATATGGAATTTTATTTTTAGTATCTCTATAATCTTTAACAATCCATATATTATAACCATTGATTTTTGTTTTTTTAAATATCTTTTTCATTATTGTTTTGATATATATATCAAATTCCATATTTCCAAGGTCTCTATCATCATTTGAATATATTTTTGTTGTAGCATTATTGTCTATTACAAAAGCAGATTTTTTATGTCTGTTTTTTCTATCGTCAATAACTTTATGAATTAAATTTGCATAAGGTGGAGATGTTAAAGTTAATTGAATAGTATTATCTTCTATATTATCTATTAATTCTGTACAATCTCCATTTTTTATATCGCAATATAAATTTTTATTTTTAAACATATTATTATTATATTCTAATATTGATTCCATTGCCATGTTATAAAATTTATTTGATAATTCAAATCCTATCATATTTCTATTATGTTCTAATGCTGATATGGCAGTTGTACCAGTTCCTAGAAATGGATCTAAAATAAAATCCGTTTCTTTTGAATAAATGGAGATAATGCGATCACTTAATTTTTTAGGAAAAGTTGCACCATGTATTAAGGCTTTTTGTGAGCGTGGAGATGATAAATCATTCCATATACTTCTGCTATTTTTAGCCCATTCTTTTGTTGTTAATTCATTAAGTATATTTTTATTTTTCAATTTTTATCCTTGGATTATAAATTTAAAGATGTTGAAAAATTATAATATAGAAATGAAAAAAAACAACTATATAATAATTGAAAAATATATTAAACTAGAATATAATATTTTATCTATAATTAGTTTTTAGTATCAAACTACGGAGTGTTAATCATGGAATATAATTTTACTACCATTGAAAAGAAATGGCAGAAATTCTGGAAAGATAATCAGTCTTTCAAAACAGTATCTAAACCTACAGACAAAAAATACTATGTACTAGAAATGTTTCCATATCCATCTGGAAAAATGCATATGGGGCACGTTTCTAATTATACTATAGCTGACTCTATAGCTAGATACTATAAACTGTTAGGATATGATATTTTACACCCAATGGGCTGGGACGCTTTCGGTATGCCTGCAGAAAATGCTGCTATAGAACATAAAACTCACCCTGCTGAATGGACTTTGAAAAATATTGCTAATATGAAAGAGCAGTTAAACTTGCTTGGATATTCCTATAATTGGGATAGAGAAGTTACTACTTGTTTGCCTGATTATTATAAATGGGGACAATGGTTCATATTAAAAATGTATGAGAAAGGTCTTTTATATAGAAAAGGCGGAGATGTTAACTGGTGCGATCATTGTAATACAGTACTTGCAAATGAACAGGTTACTCCTGAAGGTACTTGCTGGAGATGCGACGGAGAAGTTACTAAAAAGAAACTTGAGCAATGGTATATAAAAGTTACTGATTATGCAGAACAATTAGATGCAGATTTGAAATTATTAGAAGGTTATTGGCCTGATAATGTTATAGCTATGCAGAAAAACTGGATTGGTAAAAGTGTAGGTGCTTATATCAATTTCAATTTAGATGACGGTAAAGAGTTCCCTATATTTACAACTCGTCCAGACACTATTTACGGTGTTACTTATATGGCTATAGCTTGGAATTATGACGGACTTTTAGATATGTGTACTCCTGAACAAAGAAGTGCTGTAGAGGAGTTCATTAAAAAGTCTGCTAAGATTGACCAAAAAACATATTATGAGAAAGAAGGTGTATTTACTGGAAGATATGTAGTTAATCCATTTAATGGAGAGAAAGCTCCTTTATATGCTGCTAATTTCGTTTTAGCTGAGTATGGTAGCGGTGCTGTAATGGCTGTTCCTGCTTATGACCAAAGAGACTTTGAATTTGCTAAAAAATACAATATTCCTGTAAAAGTTGTTATACAAAATGCTGATAATTCTTTAAAAGCTGAAAATATGACTGAGGCTTATACTGAAGACGGAACAGTTGTTAATTCAGATATTTTAAATGGACTTTCTTCAAGAGATGCTATAAAAAGAGCTATAGAGTATGCTACAGAAAAAGGTTTTGGTAAGCAGCAGATACAGTATAAATTAAGAGACTGGCTTATATCAAGACAAAGATATTGGGGCAATCCTTTACCATTTGTACATTGTGAGAAATGCGGTGTTGTTCCTGTACCTGAAAGTGAATTACCTATAACACTTCCTATGGATATAGAATTTACTGTAGGAGATAACCCTCTTAAAAAATCAGAATCATTCGTTAATACTACTTGTCCTAAATGCGGTGGTAAGGCTAGAAGAGAAACTGACACTATGGATACATTTACATGCAGTTCTTGGTATTATGCTAGATATACAGATGCTCATAACACTCAAATGCCTTTCGATTCTGATATTGCAAATGCTTGGCTTGGAGTTGATCAGTATATAGGCGGTATTGAACATGCTTGTATGCACCTTTTATATTCAAGATTCTGGTACAAGTTTATGAGAGATATAGGACTTGTTAAAGGAGATGAGCCTTTCAACAAACTTTTAACTCAAGGTATGGTTTTAGCAAATAGCTATGAATCAAGAGAGTTAAAGAAATTCTATACTCAAGAACAAATGAATAATAAAGAGTATGAGAAAGACGGTATTAAAAAAGAAGATATAATAGTAAAAATGGAAAAGATGTCTAAATCAAAAGCCAATGGTGTTGATCCTGCTGAGATTATAGAACTTTTCGGTGCTGATGCTGTTAGAATATTCGTTATGTTCGTTGCTCCTCCTGAAAAAGATAAAGAATGGTCTGATGAAGGTGTTAAAGGTTCTGCAAGATTCTTAAACAGAATTTGGAACTTATTCCTTAAATACAAAGATGAAGAAGCATTCAAAAACGGAAAATCATTTGACTATAATAATCTTTCAAAAGAAGGACAAAAATTATTCAGAAAATACAATAAAACTATTAAGAAAGTTACAATAGACATTAAAGACAGATTCCACTTTAATACTGCAATTGCTGCTTTAATGGAGCTTTTGAATGATATGTCTAGTATAAAATTAGCTAACAATGATGATTATGCCATGTTCAAAGAAGTTATAAGAGGATATTTAATACTTCTTAATCCTATAGCTCCTCATATTACAGAAGAACTTTATCAGATATTGAACTTTGGTAAGATGATACTTGAAGAAAGCTGGGTTGAACATGATGAGCAGTATTGTAAAGATGATACATTCGAGCTTGTATTCCAAGTTAATGGTAAGATAAGAGATAGGGTAGAAGCTGATGTTAATATAAGTGAAGATGATGCAAAAACTCAGGCATTATCAAATGATAAAGTAAAACAGTTTACAGATGGAAAAAATATTGTTAAAGTAGTTTATGTTAAAGGTAAACTTGTAAACATAGTTGTAAAATAAAATTTAATTAATTTAAAATAATAAAAAGAGTATAGATTAAAAAAATCTGTACTCTTTTTTTATTACAATTTTTTATAAATCAAATATTATTATTTATTAAAAATATTTTTTATTTCTCTAGCTAAATTTTCAGCTATTATTTTATGTGATTCTTTATCAAGATGTATTTGATCCTTTTCACTAGCTTTTACTATACTTCCTAAATCAAAAAAATGAACTTTTTCTTGTTCTGCAAGCAATTTATATTTGGAAGCTAATTCTTTAGATATTTGTACAGAATTTTGAGTAAACCCTGAAAAATCATTAACAATATCAACTTTCTCTCCCACTGGAGGAGGTGCAAGCAATAAAATTTCAGGTTTTTTATATCCCATTGGATCCTCGCTATTTCTAATTTTGAATATAAGTCTTTTCATTCCTTTAGCAATTAAATTAGAAGTAGCAGAAAAATGTGCTTTTACATCATTCGTACCTAAAGATAGTATAACTAAATCTAATGGTTTATGTGTTTCTAATGCTATTTCTATATATGCAATTCCATTTCTTCCAGGCTCAAATGTATCATCAAATACAGTAGTTCTGCCTCCCAAACCTTCCTCAATAATCCTATAATCATTACCTAAAATATTCTGTAATATTCCTGTCCATCTTTCATCTATGGAATATCTTTTATTTGCCATTGGTATAGAACCAAATGTGTTGCTGTCACCATAACATAATATATTTATCATAGTTTTAATGTCCTATTATTGATTGTTATGCTTGTCGACGAAGTCCACCTACGTGTAGGTGTTGACTACAATAAGCTAGTGAGTAATCTCACTAGATGGCTACGACTCGCTTTTTATTATTCTTAATAATATTAATAAAAATATATTTGTCAATATTAATTATTAATAAAGATATTTTTATATACTTCTATATTAAAAATTATTTTCTATTTAGCTTTAATTACATACCTCGCCCTTTATTCTTTATTGTTTTATTTTGAAATTATAATTTTTATTATATTTATAACTTGATTAGAAATTAAAGCACCCACCCAAGTTTTTATTAGATTTAGAATTTTATTCAACGCACGGTGAGCTGAATTTGATATATAATAAAAATTGGAATTTATAATTAATTTATATTGATAATATTATTCTTCGTGCGGAGTTTTAATTTAAAATTTAAATAAAATTGGGGTGGGCTTTATAATTACAGTAAAGGCTTAAAAGAAAAATAGTAAAAATGACAAATTGAAGTTATAAATTAAAAAGGGTGGGCAATTATAATAAAATTTGTAAGTTAATTAATTTTCATTGCAAACCGTATTTGTTTTCGATGTTTTTTATATTTTCTATGATAGTATTATTAGTAGTATCTAACTCTAAGGCCTTTTTATAATCTTTTAATGCTTCTTTATATAATCCCAAACTATATTTAGCATTTGCTCTATTACAGTAAGCTTCAAAATAATTATTATCAAGTTCTATTGCTCTGTCATAATCTTTTATAGCATCTTCAAAAAGTCCCATATTATACTTAATTATTCCTCTATTATTATATGATTTAATATGATACGGATCTATTTTTAAATCTTTATTATTTTTTAAGGTTTCTTCATAAAAGTTTATAGCTTTATCATAATCTTTTAATCGAGATTTTTCTAATTTAGATTTGTCTATAGGCTTTTTAAATAAATAGCCAAATATTGACATTGGTCGCTCCTATATAACAAATATTAATATATATCATTATAACATAAATAATTTTTTATATTTTAAAATTTTATTTATAACCCGCCCTTTATTCTTTATTGTTTAATTTAGGATTTTTGATTTTTATTCTCTTTATAACTTTATCAGAAATTATAGCCCCGCCCAAGTTTTTATTAGATTTATAATTTTATTCAACGCACGGTAAACTAAATTTTATATATAATAAAAATTAACATTCAAAATCAGTATATATTTATAACACAGTTTTGCGTGCGTTTTGTACGTTAAAAAACTTAGAAATTTAAATTATGATAATTTTTTATTTTAAATAATATGTTATAATTATTTAACTTATTAATATAAAATTAGAGGATTAAAAATGTATATACTTCCAGCAATAGATTTAAAAAATGGAGAAGTTGTAAGACTTGTTGAAGGAGACTATGATAATAAGACTACTTATTTTAGAGACCCTATTGAAGCATTAGATTTTTTTATTGAAAGCGGAAGTAAATATCTGCATGTTGTTGATTTGGATGGGGCAAGCGACGGAGAAACTATTAATTTTAAGACAATAGAGAAAATCATAAAAAAATCTGATTTATTTGTTGAAGTAGGCGGCGGTATAAGAAATGAAGAGACTATAAATAGGTATTTGGATATAGGTGTAAAAAGAACAATACTTGGAACAGCTGCTGTTGAAAATATTGATTTTACTGAGAATATGATTAATAAATATAAGGATCATATAGCTGTATCCATTGATTCAAGATATAGAATGATAGCAGTTAAAGGCTGGAAAGAGATTAATAAACAAGACTCAGTTGAATTTTGCATTAAACTTGATGAAATGGGTATCGATACAATTATATATACTGATATATCAAAAGATGGAAAATTATCCGGTACTAATTTAGAAATATATAAAGAATTAAGAGAAAAAGTTTCATGCAATATTATAGCTTCAGGCGGTGTTACTTTTGAAGATGAAATTATAAAATTGAGAGATATGAATATTAACGGAACTATAGTAGGAAAAGCTATATATGAAAACAAACTAGATTTAAAAAAGATTATTAAACTTGTTTCGTAATATTATATATATTTTTTATTTTGTTAATATAAGTAAATACTGGTACATATAAAAAATTAGTTAACGCACGGTTAGATTAATTTGATATCTATTGAAATTAAAATTAACAATCAAATTATTTTTTGCTTTGTTCTGCGTGCGTTTGGTAAATTCAAAATTCAAATAAATATAGAGTGTTGAATTAGAATAAATACAAAAATATAAAAGTCCCATTAAAAAATAATGAAGCTTTTATATTTTATAAAGTAAATAATTATTATATTTCTTATAATATTTATCAGAAGCCATTAAAAAAATCAGAAATTTTTCCATAAACTAATACAATAATAAATAATAAAATCGGATAGTAATAGTAAAAAGAATTCCGCTGCCGCTTTTTACTGGGGATACAAACATACCAATAAGCATTATAAACGGTAAAAATAAAATTCCTAATATTATTATAGTTAATAATAAAGAAGTTTTATCATTTTAGTTTTTGCAAAATTATTTGTGTATATAGTATTTCTGTAGTAGTAATTTTTCCAACAGATATATCTGTACTTGTTTTTTCATTGTTGACACTTATATAATTACCTGAACAACTTATTATAAACATCAGTAAAAAAGATAATATTATAATAATTTTTCTCATATAGTATCCTTAATATTATTATCTAATTATATATATTATACTTTTTTACTATGACAAAACTGTTGTATAAAAAAAGCCCCATTATAAAAACAGGACTTCTTTTATTTTTTATTAATAATAAGTTTATCGCTAGCAACAATAATAAATTATTCTTTAATAAACTTTTTGAAATTAGCTACTTTTTCTTTAGCTATAGTCAGTCTCTTATCTTTGCTTTCTCTTACGCAAACTTCAAAATAGAATTTGATTTTTGGTTCAGTACCAGAAGGTCTGATAGTAATCTTAGTTTTATCTTCAAGTATGTACTGAAGAACATTAGATTTAGGTAAAGTAATATCTTTTATTTTTTTACCAGTATTATCATAAACTTCTTTTTTCTCATAGTCGCTTATGCTTTCAACTTTTACACCAGAAATTTCTTTAGGTAAATTGTTTCTGTAATAAGTCATCAAATCAGCTATAGCTTTAGCTCCGTCAGCACCTTTTTTAGTTATAGAGATAGTTTCTTCATAGAAGTAGCCATATTTTTCATAAATGCTTTCTAAGTAATCAGCTAATGTCATGTTATTGTCTTTACAATAAGCAAGTACTTCAGCAAGCATTAAACAAGAACTAACGCCGTCTTTATCGCGTACATTAGAGTTAATACAATATCCGAAACTCTCTTCAAATCCGAATAAATATGTTCCTTCTTTATCTCTTTCTATAACATCAGCAATCCATTTGAATCCTGTAAGAACATTATAAAGCTTAACATTGTTAGCATCAGCAATAGCTCTAGCAAGTTCAGTAGTAACTATAGTTTTTACTATAAATGGATTTTTAACATTCTTTTTATTTGTGATGAGATAATAAGCCATAATAGAACCGATTTGGTTTCCAGTAAGATACATATAAGAACCATCTTTAGTAAGCAAAGCACAGCCCATTCTATCGCAGTCAGGGTCAGTACCCATAACAAGTTCAGCACCTATTTCTTTAGCTTTATCAACAGCAATTTTCAATGCTTCAGGGTTTTCTGGGTTAGGTGATTCTACAGTAGGGAAGTTTCCGTTAGGAGGCTGAGCACCTTCTAAAGTAGTTAAATTTGTAAATCCTGCCTTTCTTAAAGCCATAGGAACCATTTTGTATCCGGAACCATGAATAGGAGTATAAACTATTTTTATATCATGATGTTTTTTGATTATATCAGGATTAACTAAATATCCCATTAAATCATTCATATATTTATCTTCAATATCTTTTCCTATAATAGTAACTTTTGAAGAATCTCCCATTTTTACTTCTTCAGGCTTAACTTTCAATACTTCTTCTATTATGTTTTTATCATGAGGAGGAATAACCTGAGCACCATCAGTCCAATAAACTTTATAACCATTATATTCTTTAGGGTTATGGCTAGCAGTAACAACTATTCCTGCAATACAGCCTAAACTTCTAACAGCATAAGAAAGAAGTGAAATAGGGTGAATATCATCGTATAAATAAACACTTATACCATTTGAAGAAAGTATTTCAGCAGCAGCTTTTGAAAATACATCAGAGTTATTTCTTGAGTCATATCCTATAGCAACTTTATAATTACTTCCGCCTTGTTTTAATATATAATTAGCGAGTCCTTGAGTAGCAACGCCAACAGTATATTTATTCATTCTGTTGGTACCAACTCCCATTATTCCTCTAAGTCCGCCGGTACCAAATTCTAAATCTCTATAAAATGCATCTATTAACTCTTTTTCATTGCCGGCATCTAATAATGCTTTAATTTCTTTTTTTGTCTCTTCATCATAAGAGCCGCTAAGCCATGAGTCTATTCTTGCTTTTACTTCTTGTTCCATATATACACCTCTCTCTATATTTATTTTAAATAAATTCTAACAAAAAATTAATAATTTTTCTATATAAATTATAGTATACAAAAGGTATATAATCAAGTATTATTTAGGCATAGAAGCACCATAATGTATATTAACCCACTTAACACCTAAAAAATTATCCCAGCTATTATTGTTAGGATTTGAAGGAACATTAGGAAGATATAAATCTGTAGGAGTAGTTCCAGATAAAGTTGTTGTTTTTATTATGTTTGGAGAAGTTTCTAAATATTCTATGTTTTTTAATGAACTGCATCCGTCAAAACATGTTCCTTGAACAGTCATTAAAGAATTAGGCATACGTATGTTAACCAATGATGTGCATCCTTTAAAAAAGTTATCAGCCATTTTTATAGTAGAAGCAATAAAGTACAGTTCTTAGAAATAAAGCATTTTCTGATGTAAAATTATAATTACTATCAAGAATAGCATTAGATAAATCTAATTCTACATTACTTTCATTTTTAAGAGCAGTTTTCATATTATCGAATATAGCAGATGATGAAATATGTCCTACAACCACTATAATATTTTTTCCTGTTATTTTTTTATTATTTTCTAAAGCATTTGTTATTTCATCTACTGAAGCATTAGCATCTATTATTGAAAGAGTTTTATTTTCATTACCGCCTAATGATATATCATATTCTGAATAAGGAGAAGTTATTTTATATTTACATGAGGTCATTGTTAAAATAAAAATAAATAATATTAATACTTTTTTCACTTATAGTCTCCTATTAATTAAGGCATGGCTTGCTTATAAATATTTCTTCCCGTATCTTTCCAATTGTATCCCAAAAAATTATCCCATCCTGTATCTATAGATGCTGCTTTAGGGAGATACAAATTAATAGGAGTAGATGCTGGTACTGAAATACTTCCGCCATTATATTCTTCAAATACTTTTCCTGTTGCAACAACACTATTATTTTCGCCTAGATATTCTATGCTTTTTAATGATGTGCATCCTGACAAAATATAATCACCTTCCATTTTTGTTAAATATTTTGGCAGACTAATTTTTTCTAACGAAACACAATTAAAAAAAGCAAAACCAGAAATAGTTGTTAATTTATTATTTAATTCTATACTTTTTAATGATTTACAGTCAGAAAAAGCACTTTGTTCTATTATTGTTACATTTTGCGGTAAAGTTATATGTGTTAATGAAAGACAATAATTAAATGAAGTAGCACCTATATCTGTTAGTGAATTAGGTAATAAAACTGTTTTTAAACTTGCACAATCATAAAATGTTTGCTGATTTATTTTTGTAATTTTTGTATTCTGTAAATCCACATGACTAAGTATATAACATCCATGAAATGCTCCTTCTCCAATTTCAGTTATTGAAGAAGGAAAATTAATATTTCTTAAACTTACACATGATTTGAAAGCACTTTCTCCTATAGTCGTTATTGTATTGGGCAATTTAATATTGGCTAAATTATTATTATTTTCAAACGCATTAGCTTTTATTTCTGTCATATCTGTTCTGCTTAAATCAAGTGCAACACCTTGAAGATATTCATTTTTCTTTATGATACCATTTATTATTGCTATAGTACCATTTTTGTTTATATTCTCTTTAGTATCGCTTAAAAATATTATATAGGATCCGTATTCACTAAAATACTGATTCATAATATTTTCTATATCTGCTTCTTTTGTATCTGCCTTGATTAAATATTTTGGATCAACATTGTCTGGAATCGAATAAATATCATATCCGTATCCTGATGATGCAAGAGGATCTGTTGCTATATAATTACTGCATGAAATAAAAAATATTGAAATGAATAATAATAAATTGATTTTTATAAATATCTTATATTTATCTTTTTTCATAATTTGTTCCCATAATAAAAATATTAACAAAAAACCAAAAATAAAGTAAAATTATTTTATTTTTACTTAAAAAATATTTATAGTTTAGGCACTTTAAACCTTAATCCTAATAATACATCATGGTATCCATCTGCTTTTGTATCTAATAAATATCTGTATCCTAAATCAATAGCCATATAAGGCAGTACATTAAAAGACATTCCTCCGCTGAATCCAAAAACTAATGTACTTACAGATGTTCTATATTCCGTTTCATTATATGTTGTAAAAAAACTATCTTTTAATTTTGCCCCCATAGAAAAACCTAAATAAATTGTAAATGGAGGATATTTAGTTAATAATGTTTGTTTATATGTTTCATCTGTTAATACTTCATCTATAACAAAAAAGTTAATATCAAAATATACAGAACCTAATAAAGTATGCATTTTTATATCATTTGTCATTCCTACTATATTTCTGCCGATATATTCAAATTCAAATCTTACAGGAGATGATTTATTTATTGTTGGTATACTATATCCAATAGAAAAACCGCCTCCTAAATAATTAAAATATCCTTTGCTTCCATCATCTTTAATGTAAGCATAACTTCCATCATGTGAAAACATAAATTTAGGAGTTATATATAAGCCTTCGGGAATATATGAAAATAGTTTCTGTGTGCTATTGAATAATATTATGAACATAAATATGAGTATATAGTATCTTTTCTTCATCTACTGTACCCCTAAAAATTAAACCTTAAAGAAGCTATTATATCATGATTGGATTGTGTTTCTTCTGTAAGCAGTAATCTATATCCTAAATCCAAACTTAATAATGGGGTTATATGAAATCCTAATCCAGCCCCAAAACCATAAAGAAATTGTCCTTTATTATAATAAGTGCTTGTTTTAAAAATACCGCCGTATTCATGAGATGTATTTGCTATATATGTATTTAATGCTCCTCCTATAAAAAATCCTGCATAAATTGACATTAAAGGTCTTTTTCCATTGTTAATTTTACTTCTGGCGGAATTAGGATTATCATAATCTGTATACCAAAAATAATAATCATAGTATGCACCCAATAAAAAGCTATGAGAATGCATAGTTTTTACTCCAGTTATATATACATTTTCAGGCATAGGATTTCTATATAAATATTCAAATTCAAGTCTTACTGTACTGTATTTATGGAATATGTCAAAATTATAACCAACGGCAATACCGCCTCCAACATATAAGTCTTGAATGTTTTTTTTATCGCTGTTTGGTTTTCTTATTCCAGAATCTTCTATTTCAAATAATAATTTAGGTGATAAATATGCTCCTATATCTATAGCCATAAGCATGTTAGTTAAAGAAACTATCAAGAAAAAACTAAACAAAAACTTTTTTATCATAAAATAATTTCCTTAAAAATAAAATCAAAACAATATACCAATAGCAAATCTAGGCAGCAGTACAAACCTAAATATATGATTATAAGAATATCCGATATCAATTATGGATATATCAAAGAAAGGACGTACTCCGCTGTTAATTCCTAATCCCCTTGAAACATCTATTCTAAATCCAAACTCTCCTGATGCATAAAAATCCCATATATACGAATCTTTTTTTACAGTAGAATTTGAAGTTTTATTATAATTATTTCCATAAGTTATAAATAATGTAGTTCCAACTTTAGGCATTATAAAAAATCCAGATGCTCTGTCTTTTTTATTGAAATAAAATCTTCCTCCAATAGATAATCCAAGACTGTAAACACTGCCGTTATATCTCGTACTTGAATTATCATAGTATGTTTTCATAGTATATAGCCCAGCATCAACATTTAAATCAATTTTTTCAGAAGCTCTGTATGTATAAGTTAAATCTAAGCCAAAAGTACCTTGTAATTTAGGATTATTAGGATCATTGCTAGGCAAAAGAAGATTAACAAGTGCTGGAGCTTCTAACATATAAAATATAGCAGGCCCGAAATTAACACCTATTGAATGTCTATGAGAAGAAATCCCATTTTCTGTTGTTAATGTGTTATTTGTAGCAGGTTCCTGAGCAAAAGATATGCTGGTAATTATAAATAAAAATAAAATTATTAATTTATTTTTTCTCATATATACCTCGCATTAAAACCTTAAACTAAAGCCTATTCTAGGGAATAAGGCAAATCTAATAGATGCTACATAATTAGCCCATGAAGGAAAAGAATTCCAAGAAGGTATTATTTTATTCATATTTATTAAACCGCTTCCAAAGAAACCAATACCTTCTCTAATATCTTCATACATACCTGGAATTCCAGAACGTACATAATATCCTATTTCAAATAAAGAAATATCGATATAAGGTTTTACAGGCCATTCTCTTGTAGGGAATAATTCTATAGTCCAGCCTAGTTCATAAGATACATACATTGTAGTATCAACTGTATGACGCTTGGTTTTTACTCCAGTAATTCCATGCTCCGTTTCTACATCAGATATTAAGGTTTCTAAACCGAATCTAAATGTATTTACTACCTGTCTGTTTTTTCCGCCTAAAAATTTTACTCCTATTGTTGCTGGCAAATATATAAAAGATGCTTTAAAAGTGGTATCAGTTGATACTGCACTTCCTATATTTCCCAAATTTCCCCCAGAAATTGCAGAATCAATTAAATCCCCAGCCTTATCTTTTGGTATGTTAAGCGAAAATGACATAGATTGTACGCCGAAACCAACCTCTATTCCAATACGCGGATGAACTAATAGGGTATATGATATACTTGGAACATACCAAAAACTTCCTTTAGCTTCTATAGCATTTAGATATTTTTCTATAGAACTTAAATTAACTCCAACTAAGCCTGCAAGTGTATCGGCATTGTTGAAAGCTGTATTGATAATACTAGGAAATAAACATGAATATCCAGGAGCCAAATTTATGCTTACTACTTGTCTGCCTTTGATCCAACTATATGTATTGGTATCAGATTGTGTAGACATTGGTATTCCATTAGCCATACATAATTTGGATATACCAAAAACTATAATAAATATTAGTAATAACTTACTTTTCATTATCCGCCTTAATATATATTTATTATACCTTATTTCTAATTTATATGCTTAACATAAAAAATTTACTAAGCATTAAAAATACATTCAATTTAAGGTGAAGGATTTTTATTAGTACCTATAGTATCAGGGTCTCCAAAACTTCCTTTAGGCAGACCATTTACTATTGATTCTATTTGACTTACTTGTTCTTGAGTAATACCGCTGTTTCCTACTAATTTATCAACATCTATATTTCCATTACTGTCTATTCCGCCATTGCTTGCTATATTAACCATTATACCTAAGGCCTTGTCTTCACCAACTATAGTTAATATATCATTTATAGCTTTTTTACCATCTTCTGTCATATCTACAGTATATAATGTATCACCCGCAGGTACTGTTACTATATATCCTTTATCATCTCCTGAAGGCTTATCGTCTTTGTATATTCCGCCTACACCTAAGATATTGTCTTCAAATGTATAATTTTTATCTCCGCTCCCAGTGCTAATAGTAATTTTATTGCCATTATCATTTACTGTAACACCTTGCCATTTATTATTTTCCATTTTATTTAAAAATAACTCAGGACCTGGTCCTGTAATTGTAAGGCTTGTTTTTTTACATGAAAAAAACGTTATTATAATAAATAATACAGCAATATACTTGACTGCTTTCACTTCTTATCTCCATAAATAATACTTATACTTTTATTATATATTTTTTTTCTATAAAAACAACATAAAATTATACTGTTATATAAAGTCGACTATATTAACTTTAAAAATTAGTTTATATAATATTTTTTATATGCTTGACAGAAAATTTGAATTAAAGTAAAATTTATAGATGTTCAATATTAAAAAGGTAATACTTTCCGTTTATGAATAATATTAATGATAATACAAAACATATTACATATATAACTAATCATGAAAAAAATAGTTTCAGAAGAATTATTATAAATAGAAATTATAAAACTAAGAGATATTATATAGATTTTTTTGTTGCAGGATATAAATATAATGACGGAAAGGAGATAATAGAATTTTTATGCAAAAATGAATCTGTAACTCTTGTTCATGAAATATTTAACCCTTATGACAGATTTGCTATAGCTATATATGACAGCAGAAATTATTTCCGTTTAGGTTATATTCCTAGTGTTATTTCACCTTTAATATCATATAAACTTGAAGATAAAAAAAATAAAGTGCATGCTGTAATAAAAAGTATTAAACTTGAAGAAGATGATGAGTGCAAAATAGAGATAAGAGTATTTATAGATATAGTAAAGAAGTCTAAGAAGAACAGTTAAAAATATAGCTATTGCATCTTAATATACATTATGATATTATTAATCGTAAATTTATTATAAAAGTTATATATGAAAAAAATTTCAGTAAAAACAGAATTAGCTTTTCAAAAAGTTAAAGATGAATATATTAAAGAGCCTTTTAACTATGGTATTTATATATTAACAGGAAAAGAAAGACTTTTTAAAAAGGCTTTTATTGCTTCTATGCATTCTTATATGTTTCCAGATGAAGGAGACAGTGAAATGAATTATAGTGTGTTCTATGATAAAAATGACGCTGTAGGATTTGCTCCATTAGAAGTAGCAGATACTCCTCCTTTTGGATCCAAACTTAGACTTATTGTTATTTATAAATATAATAATTTTCAGGAAGATTTTTTAGAATATTGTTCTAATCCGTCTAAAACAGCTATTGTTATATTAGAAACCGAAAGTTTATTAGAAGAAGACCCTATATATAAATATTTTTCTAAAAAACAAAATTCAGATAATATATATTTTATAGATTTTCCTTTACCTGATGAAAATGATTTTAGAGGATTAATTAATGCCTATGTTAATAAACAAGGGAAAAAAATATCTACAGATGCTGTTGAGTATTTAATTAATAATATAAATTTGGATTATGATTCACTTTATTCCGAGCTTGCAAAAATATGCAATTATAATGATAAAGATTATTTGCATATTGAAGATATTATGGATTTTACTTATGTATCTAAAAATAGAAACATATTTGACTTTTTAGATGCTGTTTTTGAGAGAGATAGAAAAAAATGCTTTAGTATTATGCATAGGCTTGATCAAGATGCCTCAAGTTCTCTTACATTGATGATGAATAATTTTATGGCAATATACTATATGAAAATATTTAGTCCTCAAACAACTTTAAATGAAATAAGTAAATTAACTAAAATACCAGAGTTTATCTTAAAAAAGAAAAAAAACTCATTAAAACTTTTCTCTTTAGAAGAAGTTGTAAATATAATATCAAAAATATCATATTTAAATACTTTAAGTGTTACAACACCTGTAAATATTTTTAAAGCACATTTTGAATTATTTTTGTTTACAATAACTAAATAAATATAAACATTTTATAGTATTTAATTATGAAATTATCAGTATATTTACAAAAATTATTTTTATTTCTTTGCATCTAGTTATTTAGATATATGAAGTTTACAATGTTTATCAACATAACTATATTTTAGATTTATCCATATTCAAACAAAAATATATTTTATATTTCATTTAGGATAATTTTTTATATTTTTATATTATAAAACTTATTTTAATATAAAATGAAATAAATAAACTAAGTTTTACAGCAATTTTCTTTGACAAATAACCATTTATTTTGTATAATATCTCATAAATTTATAGGATGGTGCTTATGTATTTAGTTAACCTTATGGAACAAAAAGTTTCAAAATTAGCAGATTCTTATTTAAAAGAAAAAAATATACCAGTTAATACAAATATGCGTATGGATATCATAGCATATACTTTAAATAGAGTTCAATCTCAGTATGTTACAAGTGCCAGAGGTGTTTTACATAGTTATAATAGAGATCTTATACAAAGCAACACTGAAATTTTAAGTATTATAGCAGATGCATGCGAAATAGTTACTAGAAGAAAAGAAAATACTTTATTAGAATCTGTTCCATCTATAAATGAGAATGGATACTATATAACATATCCAAGCATAATGGGTAATATAACCTCTTCTAATAATTTTGAAAAAATAGATAATGCCTTGGTTTATATTTTCTATGAGAATAAAATATTACAGGGTTATGGAGTTAATTTTCCAAATCCAGCTATAGTGTCAAGTAATGTACCTGGAAAGTTTATGTTTTGTTTTATGCCTAAAAAGGTTGATAGTAATACAGAGATAGATGTTAATTTAGATATAGTTGTAGAATCAGAAAAATATATGCAGTATAAAAGTGTATTATCATTTAAATTAAAGCCAACATACTATAATGTTGGAGATATGCCGCTTTTCTCAATAGAAGAAGTTAATGATATATTATTAATAGAGAATCAAATATAAAATATAATAAAGTAAAGCATTTGTTGATATTTGTGCATCATTGTATTTTAAAGAGAATTAGATGAGAGTAATTAAATTTATTGTATTTGCATGCTTTTTTATTATTTTTATTGTTATAGCAAATTTAATTCATAAAAACCTTACCTCTTATGAAGTTACAGGAATAAGCAGTTCTTTTAATTATTATAATATATTATCATACAGTAATAATGATATAAAATCTTTGGTATCATTATCTTTTAAAACATCATTTGATAGCTTAGCATCCATTTTTGATATGGATAAATCTCTTTTAAAAAATACTATTATAAAAAAGAGCATTAATATAAGAGAAGAAGAGGCAGATCTTATAATATTTACAGGTAGTGATAGTATAGAGCAAATAACAATTAATACATCAAATAATGCGGATGCTTTTTTAGACAATTTATTAAATGATTTAAATTCAAATAATATACAATTAGAAAAAGAAATTCTTGATGATGAAAACGGAAATATTTTGGCTGAAATTTATTTTTATAAGACTGTAAACTATAAATTTGTTATTACTAAAAGCAATAATGATTTAGCAATAGATTATATAAATTTAAAGGTATAGTATACTATATAAATTTTTTGATTTTTTCTTGACAAATAATTTACTTAGTAGTATCTTACTAAATAAGATTAATTATCAATTACAATTATTAATGGGGTTATTATTCTATGAATACAAGAAATACTATACAAAAACAAGTCATTTTAAATGCCGTTAGAGAGTTAAAGAACCATCCAACTTCTGAGGAAGTATATAACTATATTAAACCTAATTTTCCTTCTATAAGTTTAGGGACTGTATATAGGAATTTAAATCTATTATCAGATACTAAAGAAATACAAAAACTTTCTATTATAGATGATGCTGTACGTTTTGACCATATAACAAATGAACATTATCATTTTCAATGTAGTAAATGTAAACAATTGATTGATATACCTATGGAATATCAAGACAAATTAGATGATTTAGTTTCTAAAGAATATGGTGTAGATATACTAAAACATGATATCGTTTTCACAGGTATTTGTAAAAACTGTAAACATTCTTAAAATATTGTTATGCTTATTATTTTTTATTAATAACGATATTTACAGTCTTGATTTTAATATTTATATTTTATATACTATTTAATATATAACATTTTAAATTTAAGGAATAATATATGTCAAAAGGCTATTTAGCTTTAGTGCTGCATGCTCATCTCCCTTATGTGAGACATCCTGAACATGAGAACTTTTTAGAGGAAGAATGGTTATATGAAGCTATTACCGAAACTTATATACCATTGCTGGATGCTTATGATAGGATGGTTAATGACGGTATTAATTTTAAAATAACTATGAGTGTCACTCCTCCGCTTATGAATATGCTGGCTAATGAGCTGCTTCAAAATAGATATGTTAATTATATAGAAAAATTGATTAAATTGTCAGAATTGGAATGCGAAAGAACATCATTAGATCCGAATTTTCATCATACTGCAGAATTTTACAGAGATAAATTTAGAAAGATAAGAGATATTTTTGTTTATAAATATAATAAAAATATATTGAATGGATTTAGATACTTTTTAGAAAGAGGAAATTTAGAAATTATAACATGCGGAGCCACTCACGGATTCTTTCCTTTTATGCAGGAATATCCTAATGCTATAGAAGCTCAGCTTAGAATGGCTGTAAAAACTCATGAAAGGCATTTAGGAAGGAAGCCAACGGGAATATGGCTTGGTGAATGCGGTTTTTTTCCGGGATTAGAAAAGCATTTGGCAAATAACGGCATAAAATATTTCTTTGTAGATACTCATGGTATAATGTATGCAGATAAAGTTCCAAAATACGGTGTTTATGCTCCTTTATATTGTTCAAGAGAAAGCAGAGTTGCTGCTTTTGGAAGAGATATTGAAAGTTCAAGAAGCGTATGGAGTGCTGAGGTCGGATATCCCGGAGATTTTAGATATAGAGAGTTTTATAGAGATATAGGCTATGATTTGCCTTTTGATTATATTAAAGATTTTATACAAAGTAATGGTCTTAGAAAAAATACTGGAATAAAATACTATAGAATTACAGGAAAAGACTGTGCTAAAGAGCCTTATAATCCAGAATGGGCTATGGAAGCTGCAGGAGATCATGCAGGAAATTTTATGTTTAATAGAGAAAAACAGATAGAATATTTGTCTTCTGTAATGGACAGACCTCCTATAGTAGTTTCTCCTTATGATGCTGAACTTTTCGGACATTGGTGGTATGAAGGACCTATGTTTATAGAATTTTTAATGAGAAAGATTCATTATGATCAAAATACTATAGAAACAATAACTCCGAAAGAATATTTGGAAAGACACCCAGTGAATCAAATATCAATGCCTTCTATGTCAAGCTGGGGAGCTAATGGATACGGAGAAGTTTGGCTAAATGGTACAAACGGATGGATTTACAGACATTTGCATAAAGCGGCAGAACGTATGGCAGAATTGGCGCATGATTATTATAATGAAACTGGTCTTTATGAAAGAGCTTTAAATCAGGCAGCACGTGAATTATTGCTTGCTCAAAGCAGCGACTGGGCTTTCATTATGCATACCGGCACTATGGTTGATTATGCTGTTAATACTACTAAATTATATATAAAAAGATTTACTGATCTTTATTATGCTATAAAAAATAGGGATCTAAATGAAGAATGGCTAAGCAAATTAGAGTGGAGAGATGATATATTCCCAGAAATGGATTTTAGAATATACAATTAATTTTTAAATATATTAGAGTATGTGTATTAAAAAATATACATACTCTTTTTTTATCTGTGTAAAATTATTTTTGTATGTAAAAATTCAGTTCTTCGTATTTTTTGCTGTCATAAAAGAATTAGGATGCAAGGTAAAACTTCATTATACTTATAAATATTTATTTGAATAGTTTTATATATAGGATCTATTTATGAAAGAGATAAACATAACAGATATAGAAAATATAAAAATAGGCAATGCGCAAAATAAAGAAGCTGCCACAGGATGTACGGTTATAATATGTGAAAGAGGCGCCGCTGTTGGTTTGGATGTTAGGGGAGGAGGGCCTGCATCAAGGGAGAGCGAACTTACTAAACCATTTGCAACTACTGAAATTATACATGCTGTACTTTTAAGCGGAGGAAGTGCTTTTGCTTTAGATGCTTCCGGCGGAGTTATGAAATATTTAGAGGAAAGAAATATTGGTTTTGATGTAGGTGTTACAAAGGTTCCTTTAGTTTGTCAGTCTTGTATATTTGATTTAAGAATTGGCGATTATAAAGTTCGTCCTGATATTAATATGGCTTATGATGCTTGTATAGATTCTGAAAATAATAATCCTAAAATGGGAAATTACGGAGCAGGTACTGGAGCAACTGTAGGAAAAATTTTAGGCAGTGATTATGCTATGAAATCTGGACTTGGTTTTTATGCTGTTCAAATTGATTATGTAAAGATTGGTGCTGTAGTGTCTGTTAATGCTTTTGGGGATATATATGATTATGATAATGGAGAAATGATAGCAGGTCTTCTTAATGAAAATAAAAATGGATTAAGAAGTTCTGAAAAAGAGCTTATAAAAATTACACAAAATAAAAATTTATCATTTACTTCTGCAGCTAAAGACATAGTTACAAATACTACAATAGGGGCAGTTATAACCAATGCTAAGTTTACGAAATCGCAAATGGGAAAGATTGCTTCTATGGCGCATAATGGATTTGCAAGAACAATAAAGCCTGTTCATACAACATTAGACGGCGACAGTATTTATGCTATGAGTGTGGGAGATATTAATGCTAATTTGGATGCAGTAGGTACTATTGCGGCAATTGTTATGGGGCGTGCTATTAATAATGCTGTAAAAGCTGCTGAGTCTTTACATGGTTTTAAATCTTATAGTGATATAAAATAATAATAGTTAAATAAAATAGCATTTTTATATTTTTATGATTGAATTATTTAATAATGTTACAAATCTAATTCTAGCTGATAACATTCATCTAATAATCTTTTATTGGCTATATTTACATTATTCTCATCAATATCTATACCTATATAATATCTGTTTATATTTTTAGCGGCTACGCAAGTTGTACCTGAACCAACAAATGGATCTAAAATAACAGCATTTTCTTTTGTTACCAATGATATTAATAATTCCATTAATTTTATAGGTTTTTGATTAACATGCATACCAGAATCATATTTTGTTACATCTACTTTTATTATATTATCATAAAAATTATTATCTTTATGATTTATACAATACTTTTTTATTGCTTCTTCATTCCAAGCACCAACGTCATTATTTATTACATTATCCGCTATTGTAGAGCCTATTTTATATGGTTTTTGAAACCATAATATAGGTTCAAATATAGGTCTTAAATTAGCAACTCTCCAGCCTTTCCATTTTTCATAATTTTTAATATCATTTCTTCTTTCATATATAGATGATAGTCTTTGAGCTTTAGCAGCAGCAGCATTTTTTTCCCAAGCAAGCATATCTTTAAATGTAAAACCTGCATCTTCAAGTGCCACTATACATCTATGAGCATATCTTCTGCCGGCAAAAACGAAACAGCTTGCTCCAGGTTTTAAAACTCTAAGCCAATCTGAAGCCCAAGAAGAACACCATTCTTGGTATTCTAAAGGTATTTTTTTATCTGCTTCGCTCCAGCCATTTAAAGGTTTTCCTCTTCTTTTAAATAAACTTCCTATTTCTAATTGGGCATTTGAAGCTCCTCCTAAAGCTGAGTTTGAATTATTATGTAATACATCCCAATCTTCGTAAGATATTCCATAAGGTATATCTGATATAATAGCATGTATAGTTTCGCTATCAATAGTTTTCATTATATCTATTGAATCACCGCATATTATTTTATCTATAATATTCATAATTGAACCTTTTTTATAAAATCATCTATATGTTTAATTCTATCTTCTAATTTTTGCGATTTGAGCAATTCAGATATTGCTTGTTCTTTAGTATAACTTTTTATTATGTTTATTTCATTTTTTAAATATATTTTTTCTTTTATTGATCTGTTTTTTATTATATCAATTTGATTAATCAATGTATCATTGAATTTGTTATTATTAATATTTATAGTGTGGCAAAATGCTTCATTAAAATTATAGAAAAAATTATTTTCACTGTCTTTCAATGAAATTTTTTCAGAATATAAAGTTCCAAAATTCCACACATTTTCAAAATTTATATATTTATTTTCTTTAATATTGTTTTCTATCAAAAATATTAAATGTTCCCAACTTAGTAAACATACATTTTTTTCTAATGATTGTTTATAAATTTGGCTTTTTTTTCTAGGATATTGGAAATATGGATAACATAAAATAGAATAATCTTCATCTTTTTTCCATTTTGAAAGAGCATCAATTTTAAAATCTTTTTGATTTTTAGCAGTCCTGCTCATTCTAAAAGATTTAGCATCAGCTACTAAGGAATATTTATGTATTTTAGATTCCGCATATACATCTGCAGAATTCCCTCTTGTTTTTAAAACATCTGAATCAAGCCCTATTTCTCTAAAAGCTCTAGCTAAAATTATATCAGATAATTTTGAAAAAGCTTTTTCTTCTGTAGTATCATGCCCTATTGATTCAGGTATTATTCCCACATTGTATATTATATCTAAAAAATTATTTGTATTTGCAACTATTTTTTCTAATTTTTCTGATATTTCATCAAATGTTAATTTTTTAGATTTATGTATTTCCTCAACTAATTTATTAAACATTTATTCCTCATTATATTATTTTTATAATATATATTTATTAGTATTTTTGTCAATATGATAGATTAATTACAATAAAAACTTGTAAAATTCCTGCTTATAGTATAGAATTGAATATCTTTATAAATTCAAAAATTATTAAAGAAAATAAAAAAAATGGAGCAAAAATAAGATGGATTATAGTTCTACTATCAATTTGCCTAAAACCGCTTTTCCTATGAAAGCAGGTTTAAAGGAAAAAGAGCCCAAAATAATAAATAAATGGGACGAAGAAAAACTTTATCAACAACTTAGAGAATTAAGAAAAGGTGCTCCTAAATGTATTTTACATGATGGACCGCCTTATGCGAATGGAGACATTCATATTGGAACATCATTGAATAAAATTATTAAAGATATTATTGTTAGATATAAATCTGCTAAAGGTTTCGATTCTCCTTATGTTCCTGGTTGGGATTGTCATGGTATGCCTATAGAATTAAAAGTGCAGGAGAGTTTAGGAGATAAATATAAAGAAACTTCTAAATTTATAATGAGAAAAAAATGCCGTGCTTATGCTCAGAAATATATTGATATTCAAAGAAAAGAGTTTAAAAGACTCGGTGTAATGGGAGATTGGGAAAATCCTTATCTTACTATGTCGCCTGAATATGAATCTGAAATAGTTGAAGTATTTGCACAGTTAGTAGAGAAGGGATACATATATAAAGGTTTAAGAACTATTCATTGGTGTATGGATTGTGAAACTGCATTGGCTGCTGCTGAAATAGAATATGATGATAATCATACTTCTACAAGCGTTTATGTAAGATTCCCAGTATTAAATAAAATCAATGATAAATTAGATGGTAATGTTGATGTTATGATATGGACTACTACTCCTTGGACATTGCCTTCAAATATGGCTTGTGCTTTCAATAGAGACTTAGAATATGTTGCTGTTGAAATAGACGGAAGATATGCAATAATGACAACTTCTTTAGTTGATACAGTTTTATCTAAAAAAGACATGAAAGCAGAAGGCAGAGATATGATTCCTGTATCTATGGAAGAGATTGAAAAACTTGAAATAGCTCATCCATTTATAAAAGACAGAAAATCTGCTGTTGTATTTGCTGATTATGTTGAAGCTACTGCTGGTACTGGTATAGTTCATACTGCACCTGGTCATGGTATGGAAGACTATCAAACTGGTATGAATTACGGACTTGAAATATATTGTCCGGTTGATAAAGCTGGAAGATATACAAGCGATTTCCCAGAAATGCAGGGAATGAAAGTAAGAGATGCAAATCCTAAAGTAGTAGAGATACTTGAAAATAACGGTTCATTATACTATAAAGAAAAAGTTACTCACAGTTATCCTATTTGCTGGAGATGTAAAAATCCATTGATATTCAGAGCTACTTCTCAGTGGTTTATGAATATGACACATGATAATATAGATAAAAGAACAGTTAAAGCTTTAGATAATATTAAATGGTATCCAACTTGGGGACATGATAGAATGCAGAAAATGCTTGAAAATCGTCCTGACTGGTGTTTATCAAGACAGCGTTCTTGGGGAGTTCCTATACCTGCATTCTATTGTAAGAACTGCGGAAAAACTTTATTAACTGCTGAATCTACAAGACATTTTGCTGAAATAGTAAAAACTAAAGGAATGGATGTTTGGTTTGAATTAGAGGCTAAAGATTTACTTCCTGAAGGCACTAAATGTGAATGCGGAAGCTGTGATTTTGATAAAGAGCAAGATATTTTGGACGTTTGGTTTGATTCTGGTGTATCATCTTTTGCTGCACAGAAAACTAATAAAGATTTAGACGGAGTTTTCCCTGTTGATATATATTTAGAGGGAGGCGACCAATACAGAGGTTGGTTCCAAGCTGCAATTTGGCCTTTTATGGCTATAAGAGGAATACCTCCATACAAAGAGCTTGTAACTCATGGTTGGACTTTAGACGAACAAGGCAGAGCTATGCATAAGAGTGCAGGCAATGTTGTTTCACCTTTAGAAGTTATTGACAAATATGGTGCTGATATATTAAGACTTTGGTGTATAAGTGAAGACTTCACTCACAATGCACGTGTTGGTGATAACATGATGAAGGCTATTGCTGACAATTACAGAAAAATAAGAAACACTTTCAGATATTTATTAGGAAATATTTCTGATTTTGATTTCACTAAAGAAAAGATTGAAGTTAAAGATTTACTTCCTGTAGACAGATATGCTTTATCAAGACTTCATAGTTTTATAAAAGTTGCTGAGAAGGCTTGCGATGGTTATGAGTTCCATTTATTCTATCAAAGACTTATAAATTACTGTGTTGTTGAGCTTTCTGCTACTTACTTTGACATTATCAAAGACAGATTATACTGTGATAGAAAAGATTCTGTTTCAAGAAGAAGTGCTCAGACTGTACTTGTTGAAATATTAGATGTGTTAGTAAAAATAATAGCTCCAGTACTTCCTTTCACAACTGATGAGGTTTGGGGATACTACAAAGGAGAAAATGCTTCTTCTGTACATTTAGAGTTATATCCTAAAGCTGATGACAATTTAATTGATTTAGAGTTAGAAAAAGAATGGGCTTCAATTCTTAAAGTACGCGATGATGTATTATTATCACTTGAAAGAGCTAGAGATAATAGCACAATAGGTAAATCTTTAGAGGCTTATGTAACAATATCCACTAAAGAACCAGCAACTAAAGAATTACTTACTAAATATGAAAAATATTTAAACGAGATATTCATCGTAAGTAAAGTAACACTTTCTGACAGCAAGGACGATACATTTATAGAGGGCGGCGTTTCTTTCGTTAAGACAGAGAAAGCTAGTCATGAAAAATGCGTACGCTGTTGGGGACATTATGACAGTGTAGGAACAGACAGCGAGCATAAAGAGTTATGTACTAGATGTGCTGAGGCAGTGAGATAAAAAATAATTAATATTTAGATATTAAAAGGGTAGCTGGTGTTTGCTGGCTATCCTTTCTTATTTTTATATGATATTTTTATAAAAAGTTGTAAATATGAATTATATATTGTTTATATTTATTTTTGTTAATGATATTTTTACTAAAAAAGGAATATTTTATGTTAATATATAGTTTTGATATTAAAAATTTTAAAATGCATTATTTAGAAAAAATTACTCTTCAAAATTATAGAGGAGATATTATTGAATGTTTAAGATTAGTAATTGTGTTAAAAACACATGAAACAATAGTGTATGATATATGTAATATTAATGATATTGATGTTGTATTTAGTGATTTGAATAATTTATTTAATGATATTAATAATAGTAATATTGTAAACTTAGAGGATAAAGGAAATGAATTAATTATAAATAATTTAAATTTTTATAGTTTTTATAATTTAAAAATAGCCTTAGAATCGGATATTAGTAAAATTGTGTTAAAACATACATGTAATAAATATTTGGATATATATTTAGATTTTGCAGAAAATTTTAAAAAGATAATGATTAACGTTGAATTTATAAATGCTGATATGAGTAAAGATGTATTATTTAGATATTCTTATCTAGTAAATGAAGAATTGGAATTTATATCATATAATAATATTCCTCCAAATCCATCTCAAAATTTTGTGAAAGTCTTAGATACTTTAAAATCTGAATATCATTTATTAAAATCATTATTAAGAAGTTATTTAAAATAAATATAATAATATAGAAATAATGAATAATTTATAATATTTTTACGTTTAGAATAATAAAAGTGTAGCTAGTTTTTGCTGGCTATCCTTTTTTATTTTTATACAATATTTTGTTAATTAATTTTTTATATAAAATTTATGTTTTTCATTTAAAAATTTAATTATATTTCATTATTATATATACTTAATAGAAATTTTAGATTTTTACTTAATTCTTCACTTTTAGATATTTTATCATTGAAATAAATAACTTTAATTCTTTTCTCATTGTTTAATGTTTTAAAATTTGGTGTCTTATGGAAATTAAATCTTGTTTTGCCTGGATTTTTACCTGCTTTTAATACATCTTCTTTATAAATACTGGATAGTTGTCCATTTGGCATACACAATAAATTTATACTTAATATTTCTAGATTTTTATCTTCATAAAGTATTGTTATAAAATATGTAAGACATGGTTTCAAATGTTTATCTATTGTATAATAATGTGGTAAATGAGGGGTGTACTCTCTTTTTTCTGTTTTATTGACTATCATATGATAATCATAACTATTCTGGTTTTCTCCTACGAATATTGATGTATTATAATCTCCTATATTTCTCGTTTGAACAGTTTTTAAATCTATATGTATAAAAGCATCTTCAACTTCAAAGAATAAATCAGCTCCCACAGGACATGAATTTGGCTGTCCTATACCTTTACCATTTAGCAAAGCATATACTATTCTTTCAGCTCCTACATCAAAATCGCTAGAACCTCCTGAATTCCAAAAGTTAATCCAATCATTTTTTATTTTTTCTTTGGTTTGAAATCCTCTTAACATTTCATCTTCAACAAATTTTAAAAAATGGTAAAATTTATTTAAATATTTGCATTCTAAAGTTTCTAATTCTTTATCTGTTAATTCTTTATCTAATAGCATTATTTTATTCCTTTATTTCATATTTAACATCTTTATTATACATTGAGCTATAATATTAGCAAATTTTACTGGCACAGCATTTCCTATTTGTCTATACATACTGTTGATACTTCCATAAAATATAAAATTATCTGGAAATGTTTGAATTAAAGCACATTCTCTTACAGATAATCTTCTCTCTTTATTAATATGAATTTCTGGACTTGTTGCAGTAATTGTATCACTTGGTCTATCCCAATTTGTTATTCTAAGAGATTGTTCAAAAACAATTTGTTTTTCTTCTAACTCTGTTACTGCTTTATCAAATTTATCATCAAATTGTAATATTTCTTTTAATCTCCACCAGTCTGATGGTTTAGGAATACTTCCTGAATTATTATCTTTTCTAAACCAATGTCCTGCTGTGTGTCTGTATCCAAAAATTTCATCTATTTTTTTTGTTGAAAGTCCTGCCTTTTTTCTCCAATATTTTAAATAATCACATATCTCTTCTTGATTTACTTTATGTTTTCTTCCCCAAAATTTATCATGTACATTTGTAGATGCTATATGATTATATATAATTCTATTATTAACTACAATTGGATTATAATTTATTTCTACATTTGAAAGAAATCCACAAACATCTTTTGTTGTTATAAGATTATAATTATTATGAGTTTCTTTTGGAAATATATTATGAACTCCAATTTTATTTGCTATTATAATAACTCTTTCCCTAAATTGAGGAATACCAAAATAGGCAGTATTACAAATTTTATAATCTACTTCATAACCCAAATTTTCTAAGTCATTTTTTATTTGTTTAAATATTATTCCTTTTCCTAAGGATAAAATACCTTTAACATTTTCAGCAACAACAATTTTTGGATTGGATATAGCAATTATTTTTATCATTTCTTTATACAAATGATTTCGTTTATCATTAACATGCCTATTTTTATTTGCTATTGAAAATCCTTGACAAGGAAATCCTCCTATTAAAACATCTACATTTTTTGGAATTTCATCATCTTTAATTTGACTTATATCTCTACAAATAATGTTATCATCTATATTTTTAGAATAAGTTATACAGGCATCTTCATCAAAATCATTTGCAAAAACTATATTAAATCCAGCTTGTTTGAAACCTAAATCCATACCGCCTGCACCAGAAAATAAACTTAATACAGAATAATTTTCTTGATTAAGAGTAGTAGTTTGATTTGTATTATAATCTGAATATGTTTTTTTATTTTCTAAGTTTTTAATCATTTTTTATTTATCTATTTTTTATTTTTTTATGATACCATAAAATACATGGTGTGTCAATTATCGTAATTTTTGTAAATTTTTATAGTATTTTAATTTATTAATTTGAATAATAAAATTAAATTTAAATAATAGATTTTAGTAATATTCTGATTTAAAAATGACTTATGAGAATAATGGCTAGAGTTTTTATGGTAATATTTTTTATTTAGTTCCAAAATGTGTGGTTTGGATGGGTTATATTGTAAATTTTCAAAAAAATTATTTCTGGGGTAGTTTCTGTTTGTGGGTTAGTTTTTATATTTCTGGGTTGGCTTTTTAGTTAGTTTTTTGTTTGATGTTGGGTAATGAGCCGCACGTATAGTTGGCGTTTGATAAGGTAAGGCGATACCGTGCGGGAAGCCCCTACGGCTAGTAGTGCGAGAATAAGGGCGAGAGTTTTTATGGTAATCTTTTAAAAATTTTTGAGAAGGCTGACGGCAGGTATAATTCGGGGCTGTTTGATTTTTCTAAAGACAGTATTAGCAGCAGTATTGAGATTGATAATAAAGTAATAAAAGAGATTATTAATGAGCTTTATTATCCTTTGAGTCCTTATGAGTTTTCTGTTATATCGGTTGAGATAATAGGGAATGCTTATGAGCAGTTTTTGGGTAAGACTATCACTATAGGGAAGAACCATAGTGCGAAGATAGAATTAAAACCAGAGGTGCGTAAGGCTGGAGGGGTTTATTATACACCTGAGTTATAGTTGATTATATAGTAGCGAATACAGTTGGGGAGGCTATAAAGGGGAAGAAGCCTGAGGAGATAGCGAATATAAAAATATTGGATCCAGCTTGCGGCAGCGGAAGTTTTTTACTTGGGGCGTATAAATATTTACTTAATTATCATATTGAATATTACAACAAGATAAAGGACAGGGCGAAGTTTAAGGGTTCAAAAGAAGATGTAATAAAAGAGAATGGGGATTTAACAATTTGGATAAAGAAGCAGATATTACGCAACAATATATTTGGAGTGGACATAGACAGCAATGCGGTAGAGGTAACGAAATTATCATTACTTATGAAATGTTTGGAGGGGGAGAGTCCAGTGTCAATACAGAACAATCAGGATTTATTTAATGAGCGAGCTTTACCTTCTTTAGAAGATAATATAAAATCTGGAAATTCTTTAATAAACAGCAATTTTAATAGTGAGGGAGAGCGTTTATTTGCATCCGATGAAGATACACAATATAAAATAAAATGCTTTAGTTGGGAGAAAGAATTTTCAAGTATAATTAAAAAAGGAGGATTTGATATAATTATTGGTAATCCGCCTTATGTAAAAGAATATACAGACAGAGAAAGTTTTGAGAATGTGAAGAAAGGCGATTTATCTAAATATTATCAAGGTAAAATGGATTTATGGTATTTCTTTGTTTGTTTTGGTTTGGATATTTTAAAAGAAAATGGAAAACTAGGATTTATTGCCCCTAATAATTGGATTACAAATGCAGGAGCGTCTATATTAAGAAATAAAGTTTTAACAGATTCAAAAATTTTAAAATATATAGATTTTGGAGATTTTAGAGTTTTTCTTGAAGCTGGCATACAAACAATGGTATTTATATTGAATAAAGAAAAAATTGATGAAGATTATGAAATTGATTATTATAAAATTTTGAATAAAAATATTGATATTTTTGAGATAGAAAATTTTTTATTTGAAAATGAAAAATCAAATGATATAAGTCATATAAAAACTATAATATCAAAAGATAGAATGTTAAATAATTTAATAACATTTATTGATAGCAGTAAAGATACAGTATTGTCAAAGATAAAAGAAGTTGGAAATTATTTTTTAACATCTGAAAATACAGCTCAAGGCATAGTATATCCGCAAGATTATTTGAATGAAAAAAATAGGTCTATATTAGGCGGAGATTTTAAAGTCGGAGATGGAATTTTTGTTTTAACAGATGAAGAAAAAAATGCATTAAATTTATCTAAGGAAGAATTAGAATTAATAAAACCTGCATACACTACAGAACAAATAAAAAGATACTATGCAGACAGTAATAATAAAGAATGGGTAATATATACGGATTCAACTTTTAAAGATGTAAATAAAATAAAAAAATATCCTAATATAAAGAAACATCTTGATAAATTTAAAAGTGTTATTACTTCAGACAATGCCCCTTATGGTTTGCATAGAGCTAGAAAAGAGAATTTTTTTATAGGTGAAAAAATAATATCTGTTAGAAAATGTGTTGACAAACCTATTTTTAGTTATGTTGATTTTGATTCTTATGTTTCTGCTACATTTTATGTTATAAAGCCAGAGGATATTGATTTGAAATATTTGACAGGTATTTTGAATTCAAAGTTGATAGCTTTTTGGTTAAGAAACAAGGGAAAAATGCAGGGTTCTAATTATCAAGTTGACAAAGAACCTCTTTTAAATATTCCTATTTGCAATACTGACAACGAAAATTTAAGAAACAAATTAATTAATCATGTTAACGAGATGATAGAATGTAATCAAAGGCTTATAAATGAAAAAAATCCTGACAGTATCAATCGTATTAAAAATGATATTGCAGATATTGATTCTTTTATTGATAAAACTGTTTATTCTATTTATAATATATCGGAGGAAGAAAGAAAGATTATAGAAGGAGATTAAATAAAAAATGGAAGAAGATAATAATAAAAAAGATATTAATCCTGTATGGGCAGTTGCTATTGTTTTATTGTATTTTAGATATAAGATAATAGTTGATTTTGAAGATTTTAAAAAAGAAATAATTTATAATAACAGATTTTTTCCAAAACATAAAATAATAGATGTTGTAGAAAAAGAGGCTTTAAATTATAAATTTATATTAGAAAAAGATAGTGAATTGTATCGTAGTAGAATTTTTAAAGATGATGTTATTAAACAGGAACTTAATGAAGAAAAAGAAATAATTGGTTATGATGAAAAAAATTCTATGGCACCAAGTTCAGAAATATCAAAAGCAGGTAGGGCTAATCCTGAAAAAATTAGTTATTTATATACTTCGGCAGATATAAAAACAAGTATAAAAGAAGTTAGACCAATGATAGATAGTTTTGTAAGTGTAGCTGAAATAAAAACTTTATGTGATTTAACATTATTTAATATTTTAGAATTTGACATAGATAATAACGAAAATAAAATAACAGAATTTTCATCGCTTAATTATGGATTTTCTTCTGTTAATTATGGCAATGATATTGACTATATACCAACTCAATATATTGCAGAATTATTAAAAAATCTTGGATTTGATGGTATTAGATTTGGTAGTTCTTTAAATAAAGGCGGTATAAATATTACTTTATTTAATCATAAAGATACTTGTAAGTTTATAAAATCTAAATTGCATTATATACATGATATTGATATAAAATATTATAGTAATATTGAAGAATTTGTAAATGATTTAAAAATATAATAATTTTTTATTATCAATATATTGGAGTTAAATGGGATTAAATGGAAAATAAAGATTTTATTTTAATAGAAAATTTATTAAATTCTCGTATAGAACAAATTAGTAAAATTAGACTTGTTCCAGATATTATTAATAATATGCATAAAACTCAAATACAATATTTGGAAGCGTATAAAAATTTACCAATAGCAAATTTTGATAATGTATTTAATAAAATTAATTTTGAAAAGATTTTAATTCCTAGATTTTCTGATGAAATTCAATCGACTATTTCAAAATTAGTAGATGTTCTTACATTTAGAGATATTAATATTTTAGGATTATCTAATGAATTTCAGCGTACTATTTCAATGCTAACTAATGTTTTTACATTTAGGAATATTAATATTCCAATGTTGCAATACAAAGAAATTATTTCTAATTCTATTGATGAAGCATTATTAAAATTAGAAGAGAATAAAGATATAAATTTAGAAAATATTGATAAAAATGAGATTGAAGAGTTAAAAAACGACTTAGAAGAAATACACAAAGAAAATGTCATATCACTTAATTGGCAGCAAAAGATATTTGATGTTTATAAAAAATGGGCTAAAAAAAATCCTATTATAGCACTAATATTATCTATAGTTGTTACGGCTATTATTAGTTTTTATGTAGGTCTTTGCTTGCCTGTAAGAAAAGATGCTAGTTCTAATTCTCAAATAATAAATAAAACTACTATTAATAATGTAACTATTATTGGGGATGTTAAATATTATTATGAAGTAGAAACTAAAGATAATGAAGGTAATATTATTAATGGTTATGTTAGTAAAAGAAAATATAATCAATTAAAGTCAAATAAAACTTTTCAAAAATAATATTGAGTAATAAACCGCACATACATTTTACTAGCCATAAGGTTAAGATATACGGTGCGGAATGCCCCTACGGCGAGTAGTGCGGAATGCCCGTATGGCGAATACTTCAAATGGCTAGCTTGTTGGGGTGGGAAAGTCGATTTTTTTTCGTAGTCTTAAAAAAAATTAGATTTTCGGGCTTGTTTTGTTAAAAATGTTTGTTTAACTATAAGGGCGGGTTCGGGTGGGTATTATATAAGTAAAAAATTAAAATTTTATATCCTTTTTATTTTTCGTTTCGCTCGGTCAGGGGGTGGGTTATAAGGTAAATTTTCAAAAAATTATTTCCGGGTTAGTTTTAGTTTGTGGGTTAGTTTTTATATTTTGGGGTTAGCTTTTTGGTTAATTTTATTGTTTATGGTTGGATAATGAGCCGCACGTATAGTGGGCGTTTGATAATGTTTTGCAATACTGTGCGGGAAGGTGCTACAGCTCGTAGGAGTAGTATAAAGTGTTGCATGATATATCCAAATCATCGTTCCAAGAAATACCGTATCCGCCGACATCTACTTTTACAAGATTAAATAAAGTTTTATCTTTCAAAATTTCAAACTCTTTATGTTCAGATATTAATTTTTTTATATCATAATATTTTATTTCTTCGTTTTCAAATATTATTTCTAAAATGAGATTGTCCAAAGCTTTAACATTTTTAATTTTATGGAAAGTCATAATTACTCCAAAGGTTCTAATTGTTTAAAGTTTTGAGTATTCCAAATAATTAAAAGTTCGTCTTGATTATTTTTAGCCCATTCCAATACAAGCGAACATGCTTTATTAGGTAAATCGCCTTCTATCATTTTTAATTCATTGATATCAATTACACCAACATACTCACCATATATAGCATGAAAATGCGGAGGGTTATGCTCTTTTTGCTGAAAATACATTTTGATGATGATACCGTAAAATCTTGATATAACAGGCATTTTTAGTCCTTATTTTTTATTATTAATTTTAACATATAGGTTATGTTTTTACAATTAATTTATTTTTGTTTGATGTTGGGTAATCAGCCGCACTTACAGAGGTCTATCCGTAATGGATTGCAGTACCGTGCGGGAAGGTGCTACAGCTAGTAGGGGAGGGCGAGTTTAAAACTATTTTTAAAGGTGGCGGTTTCGATGTGGTGATAGGCAATCCGCCTTGGGGTCAAAAAGAAATTAATATCTTAAAAGAAGAAGAATATTATTTTAAAGAAAAATATCCAGTTTCTACAATAGGTATATTAGATTTATTTAGATTTTTTATAGAGAAATCTTTTAATTTAATAAAAGATAATGGTTTGTTTGGCCTTGTATTGCCTGATATTATATTGTTAAAAAATTATGATTCAACTAGAAAATTAATTTTAGATAAATTATGCATTAGTGATATATCTCATTGGGGAATGGCATTTAAAAAGGTCAATTTAGATAGCTGTACTATTATAGGAAATATTGATAATAGAACAGTAAAAGATAATATTATTAATATATTTATACATGATAAAGATAAAATAATATCAAATAGAATTTCTCAAAAGGTTTATAATGATAATACAGGTTATAAATTTAATTTATATTTGACAGATGATATTATTAATATTCTTAATAAATTTAAAAATTATAATAAATTTTCTGATTATTTTGAATCACATGAAGGTATACACTCAGGTAATATAAGAAAAAAATTATTTATAGATGAATGTCTAAATAATTATTGTAAGAAACTTATATTAGGAGGAGATGAAGTAAAGAGGTATAATTTAACTTGGAATGGTAAATGGGTTAATTATTCTCCAAATATTATTGATAAGAAAAATAAGGAGTATGCAGGATTAGGTAATTCTAAATATTTTGAAAATAATAAATTAGTTGTTAGAAGAACAGGTGATTTTATATTGGCTAATGTAGATAATGATAATTATTATTTCAGTAATAATGTTTTTGTATGCATTCCTAAATTTACAGATATTAGCTTATTGTATTTTTTAGGTATTTTAAATTCAAAATTTCTTACTTGGTATTATAGAACTATACAACCTAGAAAAGGAAAATTATTTGCTGAATTAAAAATTAATGTATTAAATTCTTTTCCTATGCCAAATATAAATTTAGATGATAAACAAGACAAGGAAATGCATGACAAAATTGTTGCTTTAGTTGACAGTATCATTGCGTTAAACAAAAAGTTAGCCGTTGAGAAAAATCCGAATGCTGTTACTATGATTAACAGGCAGATTAATGCTGTTGACAAGCAGATTGATGCGTTGGTGTACAAGTTATATAATTTGAGCGATGAAGAAGTGAGAATTATAGAGGGGGATTAAATGAGAGAAGAATTAATTAAGCAAATTACAGATTTAATTAATAATGGTAAATACGATTCAGTGGTTGAAAAATGTAATAATATCATAAATACGAATAGTAAAGATATAGATGTATATTATTATAAAATTATTGCACTTTTTTTGAAAAAAAATTATGATGGTGTAATTAAAAACATCAATGATAAAATTATTAGTATACTTCAAAATGATGATAACAGATTAAATACAATTAATATTATATTGGGTATATCTTATTTTTTTATAAATGATTTTAATAATGCTATGAGATATTTGCAGTTGGCATTAGATACTACAAATGAAAGTAATAAAGATATTGTAATATACTATTACTTTGGTATATCTTCATTTAAGATAAAAGATTATGAACATGCCATTAGAATGTTAGGAAATTGTGAAAATGAAATAAGAAAATATTTAAATTTAGATAAATATTCATATATAACAAAAATACCAGATGATAAATTAAATATTTATATTGATAATATTATAAAAATTAATATTATGGATTATAATAGAATATTTTATTATATAGGTTGTTCATATTTTGAAAAGAGTATGTATAAAGAAGCATCAGATAATTTTTTTGATGTTGAAGTACATCATTATATTGATGATAATACGATAACAGAAGATAACACAAGAAAATTATTTTTATGCTATTATTATTTGAAAGAATATGAAAAAGCATTAAATTATTTCCCTCATGAAAAAAATAATCATGAATTAAATTTATATAAAATAAATTGTTTAATAAGTTTAAAAAAATATGATGAATTAGATAGCTTTATTGATACTTTATATAATGATATATCTAATAATTATAATCCTGAATTTTATAAATATTTGATAAAAACTTTATTTAAAAGTTTTCAATATGCTCCTGAAACTAAAGTTTTAGAAAATTGTAATATTATTTACAAAGAAATAAAAGAAAAACAAGAAAAAATAAATATAGTTTATGATAATATAGTAGGAAAAAAGTTAAGAATAGATAATATAGAATTAGCAACATTTTTTGATGCTGAAGTTGAAAGATTGAAAATAGATTTAAATGGTTGTTTCAATAATCCTGTTACTAACAATACTACTATTAATGAAAATAATAATACTAATGCTACTAATAATAAATTTATATCTTCAATAAAAAAAAAATTTAGTATAAAATTAGGATATACTAAAAAATTTGGAATTATGATTATTATTGATATTGTTTTTATTGTATTATTATTAGGATTGAATTTATTTCATCCTAATTTTGTAGATTTAAAAATAATTCAAAATATAAAAATAGGTTTATCTTCATTATTTATTTCTGGTATATTATTTTGGGTTACTAAATATTATAATAGAAGGATTCATGAAACTGTACAGTTAATAGAAGATTATCAACATAAATCTTTAGTATTAAAATCATTTAATAGTTATAGTAAAGAAATTGAAAGATTGAGTAAAGACAATCCTGAGTTTTTATTAGATTATTTAAGAAAAGTAAGCTCAACTATTAATAGAAGTCCAGCTTTAGATTTAAATAAAAGAAAAGCAGATAATTCCCCTGTAGAAGATATGAAAGATATATTATTACAGTTAGGTAGTTTATCGAAATTAAAAAATTAATATTTTATTATTTAATTTTGGATAATAAACCGCATACCCTTCGGGTACTTCCTTCGGTCGCCTACATTGTACTAGCTATAAGGTTAGGATATACGGTGCGGAATGCCCCTACGGCGAATACCTAGAAAATATTGTCTTTTATGTTCGGAAGTAAATTGTAAATTGAAGTCCCAATCGTACTTTCAAAATACGCTTTTATTTCAAATACCCTTTTCCACCTCAATGCACTTTGCGGAAATGTACCGTATCTTAAAGCAGCATCAACAAATCTTTTTTCTAATATACAAAATCCAAAAGGCAAGGCAAGACAATCGCATAATTGAATAAGTAAATCATAATCATCGTATATAGCATTGGCAACAAAATTTTTTATGAAGTTAAAATCTTCTGCAGACATATCAAATTTAGCTATTGCAGTATTTACATCTTGTATCATAAAAGCATGTGTTATACATATTTGAGCCATCTTTTCCCAGCCGTAATTTATGCAGTATTTGTATCCGTCTATTAAATGCCTTTCTGCACTTATTCCAGTGTATCTTCCTATATCATGCAAAAGTCCGAATATATATGAATTGTCTTCATCTAATTTTTTATCTGTTGATTTCTTATTGTATTCTGAGGATATTATTCTTGCAGCTTTAGCAACATACCTTGAATGTTCAGCCCAAGGAGTAGGGTTTGATTTGTATGCTTTGTTTAATTCATATTCAGCTCTTTCCAAATCTAATATTTCCATAATTATTTCCTATTATTAATTATAATAATATAACTTTTTTATGAAAAATAAATATTTATTGGGAACTTTTATTATATTTTTTTCGTCTAATAAAGCAAATAAAACAAATGGACACTGCTATGTTAAAAAAAATTAATTTTATAATCACATCTATATTATCAGTTTTTTTGTTGAGTTCATGTTCTCCCGCATTTAATATGCCTCCGCCTCCTCCCCACCATGCTAGACATTATTTTGATTTACCTATGATGTTTGGCCCTCATTTTGGTATTAATGGAATACTTAGTATTGTAATAAAAATATTAGTTATAGTAGCTTTAGTTTTTTTGATAAAAATGTTGTATAATAAAGATAAAGATAATAAAAAAGAATAGACCTTAAATTAAAAAATTATTATTAATTACTATTGAATATTTTTTAGAAATTTAATATCATATTTCCGTAATATTTTTATGATTTAAATTTAAAAAATGAAAAAATTTATTACACTCATAGTACATAGACCAACAACAGTATTTGTTACACTTGTATCCATGTTCATAATTGGAATTATTAGTATTTCTAGGCTTAATGTAAATTATTTGCCTGATATGGAAGTTCCTATAATAAGCATAAAAACAACTTATGAAAATGCAGGCCCGGAAGAAGTAGAAAAATCAATTACTAGAATAATAGAAAATGCAGTTTCTTCTGTTAATAATGTTAAAAATATTACATCAAAGTCTAAAGAATCTGAATCTAATGTAGAGATAGAATTCAATTGGGGAACCGATTTACAAACAGCTTCCGATGATATAAGAGAAGCAATAGACATGATTAGATCAACATTACCCGATGACAGCGATAACCCCAGCATATCAAAATTCTCAAGCGATGCAACTCCAATAATGAATATAGCATTCTTCGGTACAGATAATTTATCCTCACTTTATGATTTAGTTGACAGTCAAATACTTACAAGATTGGAACAGGTAGAAGGAGTAGCACAGACTGAAATACGAGGCGGATTAAAAAAAATAATACGCGTTGATATAGATTTAAACAGATTAAATGCTTATTCAATAAATATTAATGATATAGTACAAACGCTTGCTTTAGAAAATCAAAATGTTTCCGGAGGAGAAACTTATGAAGGAGTTTATAAATATAATATAAGAACTACAGGCGAGTTTAAAGAGGTAAGCGATATTGAAAGTGTAGTTGTAGAATTAAAAAATAATGTTTATCCTGTAAGAATTAGAGATATAGCTTATGTGCATGAAGACTATGAAGATGACTCTGAAATAGTACGTATAAATGGGCAAAAAGCATTAACTATTGCTATAACTAAAGAATCAGGCGGAAATATTATACAGATAGCCAGAGATGTAGAAAAAAGACTTGAAACTATAAATCTGCCCTCAGGTATTTATTATCAAATACTATTTAATAGTTCTGATACAATAAAAAATTCTATTCATAATGTTTTAAATACAGTATGGCAGGGTGCTTTATTCGCTGTTATAGTTCTTATGATATATTTATGGGATATAAAAAGTGTATTTATTATAAGTGTTTCAATACCAATATCTGTTATAAGCACATTTATTTTAATGTACTTTTTTGATATAACTATTAATGTGGTATCGCTTTCAGGTTTGGTATTGGGTATTGGTATGATGGTTGATAATTCTATTGTAGTTCTTGAAAATATTTTCTATTATAACAATTATTATAATAAGAATAATTGTTCCAATGATAAAAGGATAATAAGAATAAATAATTTTAAATCATCAATTTTAGGTGCAAGCGAAGTTTCTATTGCTATAACAGCATCTACCTTGACAAGTGTTTGCGTATTTTTACCTTTCTTATTTGTACAAGGACAGATGGGGCAGATGTTCAGCGATTTATGTATTACTGTGTCAATATCATTAATGACTTCTCTTTTTGTAGCTTTAACAATAGTTCCTCTTTTAGCTTCAAGATTAAATAGTACTGCATCTAAAAATGGTAAAAAACAAATTTTTATAAATAGGTTGGAAAATTTTTTTAATGAGAAAGTACATGATAATGTAGAGAAATTCTATTTAAGCATGCTTACTATAGTTATGAGAAATAAAAAGAAATCATTTATTTTAATAGGTTCTGTACTTTCTACATTATTAATATTGCTATTAACTTCTATAGGTAAAGAAGGTTATCCTGTATCAGATGAAGGTACTATTATTTCAAGATTGAGACTTCCCGTTGGTTCAAGGGTAGAGTTTACAGATATGTTTATATATAAAATGGAAAATGATATAGAAAGTGCTGTAAGCAATAATATGGCGTATTATGAAACTAGAGTAAGAACAGGAAGAAATGAGCATCATGGAGAGGTTAGAGTAAAGCTTGTTGATAGAGAAAGAGGAAGAAAATCTGATATAAGTTATTATATAGAAAATATAAGAAATAAAGTTAATGGATATCCTGGACGTATAGAACTTAATTCTGAAAATGTAGCTTTGGGAAAACCAAAAGATTATAGTGCTATTGTTATAGAGCTTGTAGGAGATGATTTAGACAGAGGTTATGATGTTGCTAGTAATATTATAGTTGCAGCAAGTAAAGTTGATGGAGTAAGAAGCGTATTAATTAAAGAAGATGATTCAAACCATGAAATTATTTTTGATATAAACAGAGATTTAGTTTCAAAAATGGGTATAAACATTAACACTATAGCCAATATAATAAGAACATCCTTCAGCGGTACAACAGCAAGTAAAATGTCATTAAATAATTCAATATACGTTGATACAGATATTATTGTGCGTTTGGAGGATACTAACAGAGACAGTCTTTCAAGCATACAAAAGATAATGATACCTACATCTAACGGAATAGTGCCGATTTCATCCGTTGTAAATATTCATAAAGATACAGGACCTACAGAAATAAATAGAAAAAATGATAAAAGAATAATACAAATAAATGCAAGTTCTTACGGCAGACCTATAAATGAAATTGTAAATGATATTAGAAAGGAATTGAATAATATATATATACCAAGCGGTTTTTCAGTTAATTTTTCCGGAGATTATGAGGATATGCAGGAGGCTTTCGTACAGCTTATTGTATCTTTAATAATGGCTTTGGTTTTTGTATATGCTATAATAGCAGGACAGTTTGAATCTTATATTACACCTTTTGTAATATCACTTGCTGTTCCTTTTGCATTATTCGGTGCTTTAATATTTTTATATTTCGGAGGACAGACTTTAAATGTTTACAGCGGAACCGGAATAATAATGCTTGTAGGTATAGTTGTTAATAATGGTATAGTTTTAATAGATTATATGAACAGGGCTGTATTGGAGAGAAATATAAGCTGGGATACTGCAGCTTTAGAATCATGTAAAAGAAGACTTAGACCTGTACTTATGACTTCATTAACTACAATATTAGGATTATTTCCTATGATTTTTGAAATTGGAAACGGAAGCGAGATGTACAGACCTTTAGCTATTGGTGTTTGCGGAGGTTTAATATTTTCTACGATGTTTACACTCATAATAATACCTTCTGTTTATTCTAGTTTTAGAAATAGATTTAATATAAAAAGACGCGATGATTGAGGTTTGATTATGAGTAAATATAAACCAAAAACAAATGATGAATTAAAAAAAATAATAGATGATGAAAACATTTCATTAGCTGATATTGATACAAGTTTAATAACAGACATGAGTTTTTTATTTAAAGAAAGCAAAAGAAAAAATTTTGACGGGATAGAAAATTGGAATACTTCAAATGTTCATGATATGATTGGTATGTTTAAAGATGCTCATTACTTTAATAATGATTTGAATAATTGGGATACTTCAAACCTTAAAAAAATTTCATATATGTTTTTTAATGCATCAGCTTTCAATAAATATCCTGATAAATGGAATCTTGATAATATAAAAGAAGCTTATGATGTATTTAATAATGATATTGATATAAATAAACTGCCTCTAAATCTTAGAATAAATTTATACTATGAAGACTTTGATAAAATAAAAGATATTGATATAAAAGATATATATAAAACTATTATTACTTCTAAAAATAGAAAGATTATAGCTTTTAGAACAAAATTAGAAAAAGAATATTATGATGAACTTAAAAAATTAATAGAACATAGAGAGAAAATAGAATCAGAAAATGAAGTACAATTTCAAACTATAGAAGAAGTTTATGATTATGTTGATAATCATTATGAAGAAAGTTTTAATAGAAATTTAAAATTTGTTCAATATGATGATGATATATTTTCAAAAGATAAATCTAAAAAAATTGATATAAAAATTATTAAGTTTATTTACGGGAGTTATTTAAAAGTTAAAGATAATGTAATGAGATTAAAAACTATAGATAATATTATAGATTTAATTGATATGGAAAGTTTTAGAAATGCTGCTTATAACATATTTGAAAATGACAGAAGTAAAGTTGCTTCAAGAATAATTGTAGGTATATATGGAAAAGGCAGTATTATAAAAGATTATGCCAAAAGTATTCAAGGAAAAGAATTCTATCCACGTTCTTATTATGTTTATATACTTGCTTTAAATGACGGAAAATATGCATTAAGTTTAATAGATGAAATGGCTAAAAAATCAAAGATTGAAAGCGTGAGAAATGCTTCTAATTCAGCACTCGATGTTATAGCTGACAGAATGAAAATAAATAGAGATGAGTTAAGCGGTTTACTAATTCCTGATTTTGGTTTGAATAGAAACGGAGAGAGAATTGTAAATATAGAAAATAAAGAGTATAAAATATCCGTCAATTCAAAAATGTCTGTAGATATAATAGAAAATAATAAAATACTAAAAACTATTCCTAAAACTTTTTCAAAAGAATTAAAATCAGAAATAAATTTTATGAAAAAAGAAATTAAAAATGTTGTTAAAAGAGAAAAAGAAAAGATATTAATGCTTCTTATGAATGGAAGAAAATTAAGTTATGAATTTTGGAAAAAGATTTATATTGATAATTCATTTTTAAGTCAGTATTCTATAAATTTGTTTTGGAACTTATATGATGAAAAAGAAAATTTTATAGACATTTTTAGGTATTTAGGAGATGGAAGTTTTATTAATACGAATGATGATTATATAAAATTGAATGAGAATAATTTAATAAGTTTATGTTCTCCTGTAGAAATGAGTAATGAATTAATAGAAAAATGTATTAAGCAGTTATCAGATTATGAAGCAGCACAGCCTATTAAACAGATTCAAATAATAGATAATTTAGAAAATGAATTTAATAAATATAATAATATAACAGTAACAGTATCAAATATAAAAAATTTCGCTTCTCAATTTGCCTTTAAAGAGATTTCCGAATATTATGAAGAAGTTAATGGTTATGAATACTTAGATAATTACAGCGGTTTATCATTATATATAGAATCTTCTTTTAATAGAAATTCAAATTATAATGATGAAATTGATATAAAAATATCTATTCAGGGCAAAAACGAGAATAATAAACATTTATTTGAAAGATTTATGTACGGAAGCATTTTGATTTTAGAAAATTTGATTAAATAATTAAAAGCAATAAAGGAGTATAAAATGTCTAACGAGATACCTAAATTTAAATATGTTGATGATAATATTGTTAAAAATTTTTTTGTAAAGGAAGATAATAAAGTATTATGTAAATGCTGTGAAAAGGAAACAGATTTGGTTTATTATACTATTCCGCATTGTGAAGACAATATAAAACCGTTATGCCCTGAATGCATAGCAAATGGAAAGGCAGCTGAAAAATTTAATTGTGATTTTATTGATGAGCCTTTTGATAGTGACAATATCATAGAAAATAGAGATGAAAAAATTGAGGAACTTACAAAAAGAACACCTGAATATTCAGCTTGGCAGCAGCCGTATTATCCAAATCATTGCGATGATTTTTGTAAATTTATTTCTTATGTTGGTTATAAAGAATTAAAAGAAAGAAATTTATTAGATAAAATAATTATATCCTCTGATAATGATGAAGATTCTGTAAGAGAATATATTGAAGATTTAGAAGTGGAAGGAAGTTTCCAAGGATATTTGTTTGAATGCTTGAAATGCGGGCAATTAATTTTACATACTGACTGCGATTGATTTGTATTTGTGGTATATACCTAAACAACTATATTTTATCAAAATAAATTTATATTTTTGCTTTTATATACGGGGCTTTGCTGAGAAGTACACAGTCATGACGCCCCCCGTTCTTTTACCAAGTAGGTACCTTTCGGTATTGGTATAAGGCTAAGCTCGCCTCACGAAGTATGCCTACGGCAGGTAAGAACCTCATATCTTTCGGATACGCTTCGCGAAGAACTGCATTTTTAGGCTAAATTTAGGTTATATTTTACATTTAATAAATATTTTTAAAATATAAAGTTATAGCAATTGCATTTTCGCATAGTGTGCCTGTGGCAGCAACAGGCGAAAATGCGAATCAAAAAACAGTATCAAAACATGCTAATTTTTTAAATTCAATATAAATTATTAATTTTAAACTAAAAATATAGCTTTCATCAAAAAAGCCAAAACATATTACAACTTTATTCTGCATCTAATATAGGCGGAGGCGAGCATAACAATAAACAATCGAGCCTTAGCAGATGACAGCTTTATCTGGCATCAAATTATAGCGAAAAGGAGCCTAGACGCCGAGTATCAACTCGGAGCTTTTTATATAGGCGAGTCTAGCAATAATAAATAGCATAACAATAGAGAAGCGAGCCGTAGTAGATGATAGCTTTAGCTAGCATCTAATTATAGCGAAGGCGAGAATAACAATAGACAAGCGAGCCATAGCAGATGATAGCTTTAGCTAGCATCTAATTATAGCGAAGGCGAGAATAACAATAGACAAGCGAGCCATAGCAGATGATAGCTTTAGCTAGCATCTAATTATAGCGAAGGCGAGAATAACAATAGACAAGCGAGCCATAGCAGATGATAGCTTTAGCTGGCATCTAATTATAGCGAAGGCGAGAATAACAATAGACAAGCGAGCCGTAGCAGATGATAGCTTTAGCTAGCATCTAATTATAGCGAAGGCGAGCATAACAATAATAGAAATATTTTTTTTATAAATCTATTGTATAAAAAGACGATTAACTATAATATTAGCAAATCAAAATAAAAAATAAAGTTGGTTATAAATGAATAATATTGAAATGAATGATAAACCTAGAGAAGAATGCGGAGTTTTCGGTATTTACTCTAAAGAAATAAAAAAGGATATATTAAAAACATTAAATTATGCACTTTATGCTCTTCAGCATAGAGGACAGGAAAGTTCAGGAATTACAATATCGAATTACAAACATTTATTTACTTATAAATCTATGGGGCTTGTATCAGATTTATTTTCAAGCAATATACCTAAAGAGACAGAAGGAAATATTGCTATAGGTCATGTAAGATATTCTACTACAGGGGCTAGTAAAATAGAGAATGCTCAGCCTCTTGAAAATCTTTTTAGACTTGGACAAATTGCTATAGCTCATAATGGTAATTTAACTAATGCAGAAGAATTAAGAAATGAACTCGAAGAGGGAGGAGCAACTTTTAATGCTACTTCTGATACAGAAGTTATAATAAAGCTTATAGCAAGAAAAACAGTTAATAATTTTATAGAAGGCATAAAAGAAAGTGTAAATATAATAAAAGGTGCTTTTGCCCTTGTTATAGTAGTTGATGGCAAACTTATAGGCATAAGAGACCCTTATGGTATAAGACCTTTATGTTTAGGAACTAACTCCAATGGCGATTACTTCTTAGCTTCTGAATCATGTGCTTTAGATGCTGTTGGTTCTAAATTTATACGCGATATTGAAGCAGGTGAAATGGTTATAATAGATGATAATGGAGTGCAGTCATTTAAATATTGTAATAAAGAAATAAAACATTATCCTTGTGCTTTTGAGCATATATATTTTGCACGTCCTGAGAGTAATATAGATGGTATTAATGTTTATAATGTTAGATTTCAAACTGGTGTATTATTGGCTAAAAAGAATACAGTTGATGCGGATATTGTTATTGGTGTTCAGGACTCAGGTACCATAGCAGCATTAGGATTTGCTAAAGAAAGCGGTATTCCTTACAGTATAGGATTAGTAAAAAACAGATATATAGGCAGAACATTTATTATGCCTGAGCAGTCCACTAGAGAAGAAACTGTTAAATTGAAATTTAACCCTTTGAAACATTTGATAGATGGAAAAAGAGTTATACTTATAGACGATTCATTAGTTAGAGGTACTACAAGTAAAATCTTAATTGATATTGTAAGACGTGCAGGTGCTAAAGAGGTGCATTTTAAATCTGCTTCTCCTGTTATAAAAAGCCCTTGTTATTATGGAGTTGATATATCTTCTAAAAAAGAGCTTATAGGTGCAAAACTTTCTGTAGAAGAGATTAGAAAAGAAATTAATGCTGACACTTTGCAGTATCTCACTATAGAAGATATGCTTGAAGCTTTAGGCGGACATAATTATTGTATAGGATGCTTTAGCGGAGAATATCCTACAGAAATACCTCATAAAGTGTCTTCAGAAAAAACTTGTTAACATAATTATAATAATATTCTTCATCATGAAAAATTATAATTGACTTTTATTAGTAATAAATTTATCATATTATTAAAAGCTATTAATTTAGAAGGAATTGTTATGAAAATATGCATTAATGAAGAAGAGTTAGTGGATAGTTTAATATCTGATGATGATGTTATTTATGTAGATAGTAAACTTGGAAGCAAAATTTCTAATATAAAAAATACTGGTAAAATTGCTTGGGGAGTTCTTATAGGCGGAGTATTGGTTGCTGCTACTGCTATAATATCATCCAAAAAATTAGGAAAGGATAAAGCTTTAATTGCTTCTTCTATAGCTACTATTCCTTCTGCAGGTATTGCCATAGTTTATATAGGGCTTCCTTCTACTGTTTCATTAATACAGATTCTTATGCATGGTTATAAGAAAAACGGAGGTATTAATGGTGCTAAGGATTTAGTATTGAAATTAAGAAACAAATACTATATATCTGAGAAGGACAGAGAAAAACTCATTTTGAAAAAAATAGCTGGCGAGAAAGTGAAAGAAGTTAAAATAACAGAAATTAAAAAAGCAGAAAATAAATAAAATTATTTATAAGTTTTCAATATATAATATAAAACATATACTATATATTTTGATATTGTGTATATTGAATGATTAAATTTATAAAAGCATTAACTTTAATCTATACGAATGAAAAATTCATTAAAATAAATTTTGTATATGTATTATTAAAGGAAATTCTTATCAATCAATAATATAAAATATTTAGTTATTATGCAGTTTGATATAAGAGATTAAAATATATTTATCAATTTTATGATAAAAATCAAATAATAAAACTAAAAAATAGTAATAATTAGCTATCAATATAGTTATTTCATCTTATTTATTTTATTTAAATATTATTTAAAATATTAAATAAAGAGGAGAAATAAATATATGATAAATACAGAAACATCTAAATTTATTGATAATAAAACTAAAAAAATAGGCGAGATTTATTCTGCAGCATCTCATAGTGCAGGTGCTTTGCTTGCAATAGCAGGACTTGTACTTATGCTTATAAAAGTTAAAGGAAATCCAATTCCTGTTATAATATATGGTATTGGTATAATATTTTTATATACATTCAGTTCTTTATATCATTTTTTCCCAAATGGTAAAATAAAGGCATTGTTTAGAAAATTTGATCATATAGGCATATATATATTTATAGCAGCTACATATACTCCACTTTGTGTGTTTTCTCTTCCAAAAAATATAGGTTTATTAATTTTATCTGTTATATGGGGATGTGCTTTAATAGGAGTTTTATCGAATACAGTTTTTAAATATAAAAATATTTATTTAAGGCTGTTTTTATATATTTTAATGGGATGGATAATAATATTTGCTTTTAAACCTCTTTTAAATTCTTTCTATATAGTACACCTAAATTGGCTTATATTAGGCGGTGTATTTTATACTATAGGTGCTTTTTTATATGCATTTGGAAAAAAATTTAATGACAAAGCTAAACAATTTACGCATGACATATTCCATATATTTGTATTAGCTGGGTCTTTTGCTCATTATTGGTTTTTGTATAGTTATGTTATATAAAATTTTTTGATTTATTTACATACCCCGCCCTTTAAAATTTTATGTACTTATTGTTAATGCTGATTTTATTATATTTTTTATCATAATAGAGACAGCACACCCGCCCAAGCTGTTTTTAAGAATGAAATTTATTTAATTATTTTAATATATTATATATTTCATTTAGCTTTACAATATTTTGTTTATTTTCTATTTCGTAAACATCTGTTTCTATTAGTAAAGTTTTAAGATAAGGAATTTTTATAATATCAGTGTCTCTGTCTCCTATCATAAAAGAATTAAATAAATCTATATTGTATTTTTGTGATGCAAGCAAATGCATAGCAGCTTCTGGTTTTCTTAATACGGATAATATATTGTAAGGTTCAACATTTCCTTTTATATGATACGGACAATAATAAAAATCATCTATAATAGCATCGTATTTTTTATACTCTTCATATATGTAGTTATGAACTTTATTAACATCCTCATTACTGTAATAATTATATGATACACCTGCTTGATTAGTAGTTACTATTGTAATGTAGCCTTGTTTGTTAGCGTATTTTACTATATCTATGAATTCTTTTTTTATTTTTACTCTGTCAACTGTTCCAATATATCCGACATCATCCATTAATACTCCGTCTCTGTCAAGAAATAATGCTTTATTAACTTTTTTACTTTCATCCGCAAAATATGCAGGTATTCCGTATAATATATTTTCTTTGAATGCTTTGTTTGTTAATTCATTTATATATTCCGCATTTTTTATTATATCATTTTTAGTATACAATTTATTATTATATATTATTAAATTATTATTGAATGAATAGCCTGATAAAATATTTGTTATATCATCTTTTATTATTTTGTAGTTTTTATCTATTGTATATAATTTATTTTTTATTTTTGAATCCGTATCAAAATCAAGTGCTATTATAATAGCATTACTTTCAATTGTTTTTGAGAAATTTAAAAAGTAGTTCTCTATATCTTTATTCATAATATTAGCTTCCTAAAATAATTATTTAAGTTTAATACAAAATAAAATTTTTATCAATTAATAAATATAATATTATTAATAATTGATTTTTTTATTTTCTGATATATATTATTAGCTAAATTATTGAGAGAGTTTAAATGGATAAAACAGATAAAATAAATAAATATATAAACATATTAAAATATTTATTAATTAGTATTGTGTCAACTATTCCAATATGTATTTATATAATTACATTGAATAATATAGATAGAAGCTATATATTCCCAATATTTTTAAATATTCATATATTCGTTAGTTTTTATTTGTTTTGTTTTTCAGTGATTTTTCATATAAATAATTTTGATAAAAAAGTTATATTGATGACTTTTTTATCATTTTTGCTTGTAAGTCTTATAGCAATTTTTTCAAATATTTATTTTAACTATGTATATATGCCTCCAACTAATACGCCGGATTTTCAGATATTATTAAATAGGGCTATATTTTTTAATATTATATTTTTTGTAATTTTAATGCTTTCTTATAATTCTTTTAATGCAGTAAATACTGATAAAATTTCAGATTTTTTTACAGTATTTGGAGATACTTTTTTATGGTTTTTAATAATTAATACAGCAAGCAGCACGATTCTTTCTATATTAATTTATGCATTCCTTATAGTAGGTTTTTCTATAGTAGCATTATTTTCAGCTAGTACAGAAATCGGATTTTTAATAGCAAAATTTGTTATATGTATATTTATATTCATATATGGTTTTATTCCATTTTTATCATACTATATATATATTAAGACAAAATCTGTTATATCAATATATGTTTCCAGAGCTTTATTAGTATTTAATTTATTTGCTATGTTTATAATGATGTTTTTTTTCATTCCTTATGAATCAAGACCATATAATAATAGAATAGTATATATGATATATAATATACTTTTATCTTTTATTATTATGAGTTTAATGTTTACTAGAATGGAGAAAAAGTCAAATATTTTTATAAAAGCAATGTATTTAGTAACTCCGTTTTTTGCAGTAATATTTAATTTATTGACTATAACAGCTACAATATACAGAATAGCAAATTTCGGACTTACACCTAATAAATTAACTTTGATTATTTTAAATATAATTTTTCTTGTTCATTTAGTATTGATATTTGTTAATAGTATACTTTCTTTTATTGCTTCATTTAGGAATAGAACGGATAATACCACATTAAATGTTATTGTAAATAATAAGCCAATACTATTTATTTATGTGTACTTCTTATTTTCTTTATTTGTGTGCTTTGTTCTTCCTATTATTTATATAAAGTGAATTTAATCTATATACTTTTTATTATTTATTATTATAATTGTTATTATATTAAATAAATAATATTAGGATAAAAAAATATGAGTAATAAAAAGAAAGCGGTTTTAATAGTTGTTGATAGCTGCGGAGTAGGTGCTTTGCCTGATGCAGCATTGTTTGGAGATGATGGCGTTAATACATTAGGACATTTGGCAGAATTTAATAAAGGCATATCTCTTCCTAACATGGAGAAAATAGGACTTGGTAATATAATAGATATAGAAGGTGTTTCTAAAAATAATAATGCTATAGGTTATTACGGCAAGGCTATGGAAACATCAAAAGCTAAAGATACAACTACAGGACATTGGGAGATAGCCGGCCTTGTATCTGAAAAGCCTTTTAATACATATCCGAATGGATTTCCTGAAGCTACTATTAATGCTATTGAAAAGATGTCCGGAAGAAAAGTTGTATGCAATAAGCCTTATTCCGGTACTGAAGTTATAGATGATTATGCTGATGAGCAGTTAAAAAACGGTTCCCTTATAGTATATACTTCTGCTGATTCTGTACTTCAAATAGCAGCACATGAGGAATTAATACCGGTAGATGAGCTTTATGAAATATGTAAAAAATCTCTTGAAATATGCAATGAATTTTCTCCTGTAGCAAGGGTTATAGCACGTCCTTATATAGGAACTAAAGGAAATTATAAAAGAACAGAAAGAAGACATGATTATTCTGTGCCTCCAAGCGGTGAGACAATGCTTGATAGAATAAAAAATAAAAATCTTCCAGTTATAGGCATAGGAAAAACAAGTGATATATTTGCAGGCGTTGGTATTACAGAGAATAGACAAACTAATAAAAATAATCTTGATGGTATAGAAAAAACTATAAAAGCTATTAAAGAAGTTGATGAGGGTTTAATATTTACTAATCTTGTTGATTTTGATATGCTTTACGGACATAGAAGAGATCCTAAAGGGTACAAAAATGCTTTGGAAGAGTTTGATAAATATATTCCTGAAATGATTGATAATTTAAATGATGATGATTTGCTTATTATAACAGCAGATCATGGATGCGATCCTACATACAAAGGAAGTGACCATACAAGAGAATATATACCTATACTTGCTTACGGAAAAAAATTAAAAAATAATGTAGATATAGGTATAAAAGATTCATTTGTATCTATTGCTGCTTCTATAGAAAAGCATTTATTTGGTGAAACAAAATTAGAAGGCTGTTTTTTATAGAATAATGATTATAATAATATTTTAAGCGAACAATTTTTATTGCTAGTAATTATTTCATCTTTTAAATCATATACCTCATATAGTTGACTATTTTTTATTAGTGTGATATAATCCCGAGTATTTTCCAGGTATAGAATATGAAAAACAATACAACTTTATTCTTTAAAATATATATAATTATAATCATAGTTTGCATTTTAGTATTATCAATTTTTTCAATATTAGGAAATATTTCTAGACAAGGTTATATTTCAAATTTTGTAATAGATAGATATAATACTTTTAATATTAATGATACCAATGATTATGAGAAATTAAAATATTTTACAGATGAAAATTTTCAAGAATATCTATACACTAATGAAGTTTTAACAAATCATTATTATAATTGTAGGATTTTATATTATGATAAAATATTCAAAAACAATGATATATATGATGTTTTTATAATTCCAGATGAAAGTATGTCAAATAATTTGATATTTAAAAATGGTTCTCCATTTGGTTCAATTATTACTGATAAATTATATTCTTAATAATGATAAATTAGAATCTATTTCATATAAATTAAAAGTAAAAACAGAATTTTTTATATATTTTTTAATATCTGTAATATTAATTCCTTTAATATTTTATAAAAAAACTAGAGTATATACTATATTAATAACATTAAATTATGTGTTATATTTAATGTTATTAGAGAATATTTTACCAAGATTTTTTGTATTGAAATTGCCAATTCATTATCTTGATATAATATTATCAAGTATTTTTTTAATAATTGCATATATATTGTCAAACAAAAAAATAGTACCAACTATATTATTTTTTATTGTGAATACAATGTCTTTTTTTGTAATAGAACCAATAGCTTTAAATTATATAAAAACTTTTATATTTTTTAATGATATTCCTATTTTATACCATTCATTGATAGCTGTAATATCAGATATTAGATTAAAGACAATTATTATATTATTAACTGTAGTATATTTTTTATTGATATTATATTTGATTATATTTTTTATTTATAATTTGATAAAAATGAATAGATATAAAGCAATTTTTTTATCTATTTTAATAATTATACTTGTATTTGTTGTTTTTTTAAGACCTGTAGAAATAATTACATGGGATATTGATTTTTATAGACAGATAGAAAGATATGGTATTATAAATACAATTAGTTATAAAATAAGCTATGATAAAATAAATAATGAAATACCAAGTAAAAAAGAAGTTGAAAATGCAATAATGTTGTTAAAAGATTTAGAAAGCAATAGAGATATCTCTACACTTATTTTAAATGGTAGTCAATCTGAAAATAGAGATATATTTTTGGTTTTTTTAGAATCTTTTTATGATTATTCGCATTTTGTAGAATTATTTGATGAGGATCCGTTTGGAATTGAATATAGACAGTGGGCTAGCAATTCACATAAAATTCCTCCTAGTATAACATCTGGAAGTTTTTATGCAAGACTTTCGGGCTTAACGGCTTCGAGTCCATTATATCCTAAATCTCAAATTTATAAAATTGAAAATAGTTTGCCAGATTTACTTGTTCAAAATGGTTATTACACAATTAGTTTAGAAGAATCTATTAGTACATATAATTTAAATTCATTTTTCACTATGTTAGGATTTAATGAAGAAGTATTTGCATTATATACTGGTAATTTAAATTTATATATTAGTACAAATATGAATAATTTACAAAAACCATTATTTGCGAGCTGTTTTACTCTTTTAGGACATGAAGGTATGTCTCCTAAAGATGAGGATAAGTATATATTAGAGTATTTGGAAAAAAATAAACGTTTTATTGATTTATTTGATGCTAATGATAAGGATATTCTAATACAAACTTTTAAAGATTGTATTAATTTGTCAAGAGAGGTTATTAAGATAAGAGATACGATATTAAAATTTTCTCCAAATGCATTGATTATTTTTAAAAATGATCACATGTTTCCAAATTTAATTGAAATGATAAGAAGATCTAAGATTGACGAAAAGATAAAATCTAGTTTTTTGGAAGATCAAACACCTACACCTATACTTATATGGAATGGTACAAATGGTTTATATAAGGCACCAATGAATTTTGTACCTGAAAATATACCGCTTTTTATAGCTTTAAATGCTGGGGTTACAAATTATAATAGTAGTATGATATCTTTGTTATATAAGGATGAGATGGATGGAAATATAAGTACATACCATAAATTTTATAATATTACTAATGATAGATATATATTGTTAGATAATATAGATACCAATTCTAATTTATATAAATATGAAAATGCTAGAAAAATTTTGTCTTAAGATATTTTTTTGGGTAAAAGATATTATTATAATTTGATAAAATCTGAGTGATAAATTTATATATATTGAAATATAATTTTATCATGATAACATCAAGAACTATAAGTTATTATTTTATTGATTCTTTTATTTCATTATAAAGTCTTATTAACTCATTTGCATACTTTTCTTTTACTTTGAAATTTTTAAATCCTTCAGCAGTTTCTACTCTTATATCAGTTAAAAGAGGTAGTTTTTTTATTTCATTTTCTGCCTGTATGCTGTAGGTTCTGTCTACATAAGAGGTATCCATAAAGTATATTGAAGTTCCGTATATTACTTCTACATCAGTTTTTGGCATTAAAGATGTATAATATAAATTTATATATGAATTGTCATCAAACTTCAATACTATTTTACTGTTTTCTGCTATGTTAAATGCATCATCGCTTATATATTGAGCTTCCAAAATTATAGTATCAGTACCGCTTATATTTTTGAGTCTGAATTTCAAAGTTGATGACCAATAATTAATTGAAATATAATCAGTTTGATAGAATTTTGTACCGTAAAAAGAATCTTCTATTAAATGCACTTTGGCAGCACATGATGACAATGTTATACTCAATATAATTAGTGAAAATAATATAAATATTTTCTTCAATACTATCTCCCTAGTTTTTATAACTATATTATATAACCTATTTATTTTTTGTAAATAAAATGCTGATTATATATTGTTGTTATTTAGTATTTTATATTTTATAATAACTTTAAAATAATTTTTTATTTAATTGGTATTTTTATGGAATTTAAAAGGGTTTTTTCTTGCGGAGTTAGCTGGGGTGGTGGTAGGAAGAAGCCTTCATATTTTGAAGAATTTAAAAAGTATAATTCTGCTATATTAGGAAGCTACAATAGAAGGATAGAAGGTTTTAGAAATTTAAAAGTTGGAGATTTAATAGCCGCAAAGAATGGTGAAAAAATAATAGCTTTAGGACAAGTTGCTTCAGCTTCAGAAAAGTATAGGAATTGGAAGTATTTTATTGATGAGTCAAAAGCTAATTATTACGGTGTATCTTTAGAAGATGAAATTGATATAATTAAAGTTAATAAGTGGATTGAATTGGAAGAACCTATTAACTATCCTACTTCTTCAGGTACAGGATTTGTTACAGATAATAACAATGATTATTTAACACAATGTAATGAAGCTTATTATAAGGAATTAAAAAAAATGGAAAAAGAAGAGATTATTAATATACTAAAACAAAAAAAGCAGATCATACTTCAAGGAGCACCTGGTACTGGAAAAACTTATTCTACTGCTGAAATTGCTGTTAATTTGATTGACGGAAAATTACCAGATAATAGAAAAAAAGTTATGGAAAGATATAAAGAGCTTATTAAAAAGAATAGGATATTTTTCACAACTTTTCATCAGTCTATGGATTATGAGGAATTTGTTGAAGGGTATAAGCCTGTTCCTAATGACGGAAATATAGTTTATGATGTTAAAGATGGAATTTTTAAAAAGGCTTGTAAATATTCAAGTACAGCAGGAAATGATAAAAATAATATAGAAGATATATGGAATGAATTTCAAAATAAATTAGCTGAAGAAAATATAAGATTTGATGAAAAAAATAATAACATAGGAAAACTTACTTTAAAAACAAAAACAGGACTTGATTTTTATTTAACTACTGATGATAGCGGATATGTAAGATATAAGCCTGCTTCTCAAATAGGAGATAATTGGAGATATATAAGAGCTGCTTTATTTGGATTATATTTTAATAAGTATAAATCAGCTTTGTCATATACAGAACCTTTATTAGATTATTTAAAAGAAAATTATAATTTGTCTGAGCCAATTGAAAATAATGAAAATCCTGTTGTACTTATAATAGATGAAATTAATAGAGGTAATATAGCAAAAATATTCGGAGAGCTTATTACATTATTAGAGGCAGATAAAAGAAAAAATGCTGATAATGAAATAGAAGTTAAACTGCCTTATTCAAAAGAAACATTTTCAGTGCCTAGCAATTTATATATAATAGGTACTATGAACACTACAGACAGAAGCATAGGTTATATTGATTATGCTTTAAGAAGAAGATTTGCATTTATAACTATTAAAGCAGATAAAGAAAAAGTAGAAAATTTTTATAATGATAAAAACTCTGATTGTAAAGATAAGGCATTAAAGTTATTTGATAATGTAGAAAAAATTATAAAAGAAAATTTAAATGAAGAATTTGAGATAGATGATATTATGATAGGGCATAGCTATTTTATGGCTAAAAATGATGAAGAACTAAAAAGAAAATTAGATTATGAAATAAAACCTTTATTATTAGAATATTACAAAGACGGTATATTAAAAAGTGATAAAGAATTAAAAGACAAGATTAAAGATTTAATGATATAATTATTATGGAAAATAAATTTGAATGCAGTAATTGTAATTTTTTTAACGTTTTTCAAGAACATGATGCTATAAAATGTGATTTACTTATTGAATATATAAATAATTCAAAATATAGAGAATACATATTTGGGGAAAATTCATTTGAAAAAACTCTTTCTTATTATATAGGTGCTTTCTGGCTTGATAACGAATATACAAAAAATATTATAATAAATCCTAAAATAGATAATATTGATTTTATGAAGATGTTTTCAAAATGCTTATCATATTCCAGTATTATAAAAGATTTTGACAAAATATACAGCATTAATTTTGAAGAGCCTGCTATAGATTATAAAGAAAATAAATTGATAAAAGGACTTGATGCATTAACAAGTATACATTTTTTAAGAATGCTTGAATTAGAGCTTCATAACGGACTTAAAAGAAATTTTATAAGAAAAGAAGAAAATCTCAATTCAAAAATAAAAGGCAAAATAGACTTTTCAAATCATATAAAGAAAAATATTATGGCTGCCAGAAATGACAGAGTATACTGTTCTTATTTTGATTATGATATAAATTGCTTGGAAAATAGAATATTAAAGAAGGCATTAAAAATATGTTATTCTAATATAGGAAGTATTTATAATTCTTTTTCTTGTATTAGCTTTTTTTCTGAAGTTTCTGATGAGCTTCATTTTTATGAACTTCATAATATAAAATTAAACCCTTTATACAAAAAATATAAACTTCTTATAAAATTAGCTATTAATATAATAAAATTAAAAAGATATAAAGATTCAAATAAAGAAAATTATGCCCCGCCTTTTTATATTGATATGTCATTATTATTTGAGAAATATGTTTATGCTTTACTTATGGATTCATTGAAAGATAAGGCTGAAATATTATATCAGTCTAGTTTTTTGCATAAAGCATTTATATTAGATTTTATAATTAAAGGTAATGAATACAATTATATAGCAGATACAAAATATAAGGAAAATTATGAAAATAGTTATGAAAAAGATGATATAAAACAGCTTTCAGCTTACTCCAGAATTAAAAAAGTAGTTGAACATTTTCAAAATGATCAAGAATATTCTGATAATTATATACCAAAATGTTTGATAATATATCCTTCAAATAATACTTATGATATAAATATAAATTTAGAAAATATAAAAAATATTGATGATTTTGTGAAATTTTATAAGTTAGGAATATATATACCAAGATTTATTTCAAATTAATAATTTTACATTTTAAATTAAATTCCTTTTTATATAATTGCTATTTTAATAGTTTTATTATATACTTTTACATCAATATTTATACACTATAAAAATTGTTTAAGGGGTTAAATTAATGGAAAATCCTATAAAAAATATTACAGAAACAATAGTAGGCGAATGCAGAAATATTAAACATACATTAAAAGAAATTTTATACGCAATAGTTATTGTACTTATAATAAATACTTTTCTAATACAGAATTATCAAATACCAACAGGCTCAATGATACCGATTATCATGCCTGGAGACAGGTTGTTTGCAAATAGATTTGTTTACGGGGTAAAATTACCTTTTACAGACGGACTTTTAGGATACAGACTCCCAAAAATTAAATCTCCTCAAAGGGGCGATTTGGTAGTATTTAGAGCTCCTCCTTCAGCTTCTTTCGGATGTGAATCTGCTATGCCTTATTATGAGCCTTCTCCATTAGTTCAGCTTTTGAAACTTCCTGTTATGGTATTTTCTATAACTCCTTTTACATGGGATCCTAGATTCTTATTTGCTGACTTTTTAGGTGAAAAACTTACCGAAGGAACGCATTTAGCTCCGGCTCCTTTATTCTTTGGACTTAAAACAGTAGATTTAGACCCTAGAAAAGAGTTTGTTAAAAGAGTTATAGCTACTGCTGGTGAAACTGTAGAAATAAGAAATAAAAAAATAATTATAAATGGAAATGAAATAGAAGATAAATGGGGATATTTCTTCTATGGAGATGATAGAGAATTTGTTCCTGTAATAGATATATACGGACCTATTTATGTACCAAAAAAAGGCGACGTTATAATATTTAAAAAAATAGTTGATATACATGATTATTATAATGATCTTAGTTCATTTGAAGTATATATAAATGATAAAATTGTAAGCGATGATATAAAATTATGGTATTGGATGAATATATATGTTCCTAATACTAAAGACAGACCAGATGAATATATATACAATGTTCCTGAAGATTATTTCTTTGTTATGGGAGATAATAGAGATCAAAGCTGCGACAGCAGAATGTGGGGGCTTGTTCCTTATAGACATATTAAAGGTCAGCCGATGATTGCATGGATACAATCTAAAAGACCTGATGATGTTGAGCAGGGTTTCTTTAAGTATTTTATAATTAAATAAGAAAAATTATTATGTATGAACAAATTTCTCAAGATACTATAAAAGAATTATTAAAAATTTGGAAAGTGAAAAATATTGAAGAATTAAAAAATAAATCTTCAAATATTTCACTTGTTTCTTTTAAATTTTATAATTTATCAAAAGAATCTAAAAATATAATTCTTTATATATTAAAAAATGAGGCTAAGGAATTAAATTCTATAGATATAGCTTATTCTCTTAAATATACTCAAAAGCAAATACCTATGTTTTTTAATTCTGTAGATGAAATAAAGAAATCCGGTCTTTTGTATTTAAAAATAAAAAGAAGAAGATTAAATTCCCATGATGATACTTTGTATTTTCTTCCGGAAGTAAAGCCTATTATAGAAAACATTATATTAAAAGATTCTATTAAAATAACAAATTATATAGATGAATCTTATTCAGCTAATGTTTATAAAAAATATTTGCAGAAAATAATTAATATATATGAAAACGGCGGTATTTTAGAGTATTCCAAAACTAAGATAAATGATGATGAGTTATTAGCTTTATGTAAGGCAAATATAGTTTCTGTTTATTTTGATAATGATTTTCTTGTATATATAGGTATTAATAACAGTAAGGTTTTAGAAAATTTAGAGAAAACTTTAAAAGAAAGTATAGATAGTTCTATATTTATATATAATCATTTTAATATATTAAATGATATAGAAACCTTTATATATGAATGTGATGTTCAGAAATTAACTATTAATGATATAGATATTAAATTTTTAACTAATAATTTAGAAGCATCCGCCATATTTAATATATGTTTAAAATTGTCTTTAATAAAAGCTGATACTAAAGGATATATTTCATTAGAATATGATAATATAAAAAAATATTTGTTAAACTCTATAGAAGAAAGAATGGAGCTTGTTTCAAAAAATATTTATAAAAATTATTCGGATTATTTTAAAAAAATATCAAAAATATTAGAAAATGGCAGCATATCTAAGTCAGCATTATATATAAAATTGAAGGATGAATTTAATATATCAATTTCTGCTGAAATGTATAATAATATAATATTTTCTATGTTTGTACTTGGTATTATAGAAGTATCCTTTTATGAAAATGCTATTTTAGCAGTAAGAAATTTTAAAAATACTGCTTCTGATAATAATAAAAAATGCTTTATTAATGGTAATTTTGAAATCACTTTAATTAATCATTATCTATTTAATAATGATTTTATTTATATGTGTAATTTGTACTTTGATATAGATAAGCAGGAAACAGTTTATACTTACACTATGACAGAAGAGAGTATTTTAAGAGGCAAAACAATTATTAGCGATAATTCTTCTAAATATCATTTTGAAAATTTTTTAGAAATTTTAAAATCTGTATTAGAAGATAATAATGTTGAAATGCCTAAACATATAGAAACAAGCATTAGAAGATGGTATGAAAGAGGTATTATTTCATCTGTATATGATAATGTTACTCTGGTTATTATAAAAGATTCAAATAAACTTGAAGAGATTATACATGAGGCAAAAAGAAAAGGCATATTAATGACAAAAATTAATGACGAATATGCTATAATAAAATCAAGTTCTGTTACAAAAAAGAATCTTACAAAATTTTTAAGACAGAGAAAAATAATAGTGACATTTTAAATTATGATAGATTATTTAAATAAAGAAACTTATAATTTTTATTTACCGGAAAATTTAATAGCCACAGAGCCTAATTATGAAAGAGATCATTGTAAATTAATGCTTTTAAATAAAAAAACAGGGCAATTAGAGCATAAAATTTTTTCTGATATAATTAATTATTTGAATAAAGATGATATTTTAGTATTAAATGACAGTAAAGTTATACCTGCTAGAATATATGCTAAAAAGAATACAGGCGGCGGTTCTGAAATACTGCTTTTAAATAAAATTAATAATGATGATAGTATTTGGGAATGTTTAATAAAGGGTAAAAATATAAAAGAAAATGATATATTATATGTAGATTACAGTCATTTAGAAAAAGTAGGAAATATAGAAGCATTAATAGAAAAAGATAATATATCCACAAAGATAATAAAATTTTCAAAGCCATTGACATCTGATATTTTAAATAGTATAGGAAATGTTCCTCTTCCTCCATATATAATACAAAGTAGAAAGAAGAAAGGCGAAGAAGAATATAATGAAAAAGATAAAGAGTTCTATCAAAATGTATATGCCAAGAATGAAGGAAGTATTGCTTCTCCTACGTCAGGGCTTCATTTTACATCAGAGCTTTTAGAAAAAATAAGGGATATTGGTATAACAGTTTGCTATGTAACATTACATGTGGGATTTTCTACATTTAATCCTTTGAAAGAGGATGATTTACGCAATCATGTTATGCATGAAGAAAAATTTATAATACCTAATGAAAGTGCTGAAATAATACTTGATGCCAAAAAAAGCGGCAGAAGAATAGTATCATGCGGTACAACAGTTTCCAGAGTTTTGGAAAGCGAATACGAAAATTATAATTTTAAAAGATTAGAAGGCTCTACAAATATATTCATTTATCCGCCTTATAAATTTAAATGTGTTGATGCTTTAATAACTAATTTTCATACACCTCATTCAACTCTTTTAGCTATGGTTAGTGCTTTTGCCGGATATGATAATATAATGAATGCTTATAAAGAGGCTATATCAAATAATTACAGATTCTTTTCTTACGGCGATGCTATGTTTATGTATTAAAAAATTATAATTGCTTGACAATAAAATCTATTGAACTATAATTTAAATATAGGAGAATGAGAAATGATTAATAAGAAGGTATTTTTATTTATTTTACTTATAGTGTTATCATCTTCTATAGTGCTTTATACACAAAAAAAGAATTCTTTAGTAGGTGTAGCATTATATAGATATGATGATGATTATACAAAGTATTTAAAGCAGTATTTAGAAAAGAATGCTAAAAATAATTTTTCTGTTTTGATGGTTGATTCATATAATAGTCAGGCTACACAAAATGCTCAAATAGATATGTTTTTGAAAAAGAAGGTTAATATGCTTGCTATTAATCTAGTTGATAAGACTCAAGCACAAAAAATAATTGATAAGGTTAGTATTAATGATTTGCCTTTAATATTTTTTAATAGAGAACCGGATTTGGATGCTATGAAAACTTATGATAAAGTGTGGTATATTGGCGGTAAAAGTGATGAGGCAGGAATTGCACAGGGCAGATTAATAGTAGAGAGTTGGAAAAATCGTTTAAATTGGGATAAAAATGAAGATGGTAAAATTCAATGTGTCATAATAAAAGGTGATTTAAATGATAGAGACACATTTAATAGAACAGAATATATGAAAAAATATATTGCTTCCAATAATATTAAGTTGGATATTTTAGCAGAAGTTCCTGCTATGTGGAAAAGAGAAACGGCAATGACTGCTGTTGAGGGATTATTTATTAAATATGGAAAGAAAATAGAGTATATAATTTGTAATAATGATTATATGGCTTTAGGTGCATTAGATGCTTTAAAGAAATATGGACTTAATAACAGCAGCAGAATGATCAATTATATACCTATAGTTGGTATAGATGGTGTTTTAGAATGCTTGAATGAAATAAAAAATTATGGAATATTTGCTACAGTTCTTCAAAATCCTTCTACTCAAACTCAGGCCTTATGTGCAGTTTCAAAGAATATAATGAGCGGAAAATCTCCATTAGACGGAACTCATTTTAATTTTGATAACAGTAAATATATTTCAATACCATATATTCCAGTAACTGCATCAAATTTGGAAAAAGCTATAGGAATATATAAATAAATTGTATGATAAACTAAGTAATTTTTATTGGCAAAAAATAATATTTTTTTATTGACTTATTAATCTTTTTTTAATAAACTAAATTATAATTCATATATATGAAAATTGGAGTTTTATTATGAATAAAGGAATTCATACTTTTTTGATTTTTTTATTATTAATTATTTTTGCTGTTGGATGTGGTTCAAAATCAAACAGTAAAGATGGTGAAATAGAAATAGGTATCACTATATATAGATATGATGATAATTTTATTTCATTTATGAGAAGAAATATTGAATCATTATTAAATGGTAAGGCAAAATTTATAATGAATGACTCAGAAAATGATCAAGTTAAGCAAAATGACCAGGTTGATGCTGCCATTCAAAGAAATGTTGATGCTTTAGCTATTAATTTGGTTGATCCTTCATCAGCTAGTTTTATGATAAATAAAATAAAACCTACAGGAATACCGGTAATATTTTTTAATAAAGAGCCAAGTAAAGATGATATGATGCTTTATGATAAGGCATGGTATGTAGGTACTTTAAGTGAAGAATCAGGAAATATACAAGGTGAGATAGTTCTTAATTCTTGGACATCCAATACTTCTTGGGATAAAAACGGTGATGGAAAAATACAATATCTTCTTTTAAAAGGTGAGGCAGGACACCCAGATGCTGAGGCTAGAACAGAGAGAATAAAAGCTGTTTTAGTTGATAATGGTATTGAAATAGAAAGTTTAGATGAACAAACAGCTAATTGGGATATACTTCAAGCACAAACTGTAACAGATGCTTGGATTAAAAAATATGGAGATAGTATAGAATTTATATTTTCTAATAATGATGCTATGGCTTTAGGTGCATTGAAATCTATTCAAAAAGAAGGTTACAATATAGGTGACAGCAATAAATTCATACCTATAGTTGGAGTTGATGCAATTCCTGAAGTTATCGAGGAAATTAAAAAAGGTACTATTGTAGGTACAGTTTTACAAAGTCCTAAAGATCAGGCTCAGGCAATTGTTGATATGGTTATTAATGTTGCTAATGGTCAAGATGTTCTTGCTGGAACTGAGTATAAATTGGATGATGTTAAAGCTGTGAGAGTTCCTTATAGAGCTATTACTTTAGAAAATATTAATGATGCTCTTGAGGCCTATAAATAATATTTATTAATTTATTGTGTTATAATAAATATTATACTTTAATTTATTTAATTGAAAAAAATTATATATTATAAAAATAAATATATTGGGTATTAATAGGTGTAAATTTTTTATATTTAAAAATTAGTACATAAATTTTATATTTAATTATATTTAGAAAAATTGAAAATAGACAATTATAGTATACTTATTTACTAGATTGTCTATTTTTTTATGTATAATTTTTTATAACTATTGTAAAAACAGGATATTTTCCTATAAATTTATTATAATAATATATATAGAAATAAATTAATCAGGAGAAATATATGATAAAGAAAAATATTGCTGCAATATTTGCTGCTATTATTTCAATATTATGTTTAAATTCATGTTCATCAGATGAGCCTTTTATAGGAGTTACAATATACAGCAGTGATGATGTTTTTGCAAATTATATTAAGGTTAATTTAGATAAAGCTTATTCTGGGAAAGTTAAATATATTATAAGCGATTCAAAAAACAGTCAAATTACTCAAAATGGACAAATAGATAAATATATATCAAAAGGTGCTAAAGTGCTAGTTATAAATTTGGTAGATACTTATGCAGCTGATACAATAATTGATAAAGTTAGAGAAGAAAATATACCAATAATATTCTATAATAAGGCTCCTACTAAATCAGCCATGGATAGTTATAAAAAGGTTTGGTATGTAGGTACTTATAGTGAAGAAGCAGCTAATATGCAGGGGAAAATAATTGTTGATAGCTGGAATGCTAATAGTAGTTGGGATAAAAATGGTGATGGAAAGATACAATGTGCTATATTACAGGGCGAACCTGGACATTATGATACAGAAATTAGAACAAAAAATGTTATATCTTTTATTGAAAATAGTGGTTTAGAAGTAGAAGTATTGGAGAAAAAAACAGCTATGTGGGATAAGGACAGAGCTAAAATGATTGTTGATGAATGGATGTCTGATAATTCAAACAGTAATTTAGAATATATTATTGCCAATAATGATTCTATGGCATTAGGGGCATTAAGAGCTATACAATCTATAGGGTATAATACAGGAGATTCAAATAAATATATCCCTATAGTTGGAATTGATGCTATAAATGAAGTTGTAGATGAGATAGCAAATGGTAATATTGTAGGTACTGTTCTTAATGATAGTTTTACTCAGGCTAAAGCGGTTGCTGATTTATCTATTAGTTTATTTAATGGTAATGTAAGTCCTATACTTGGTACTGCTTGGACACTTGATAATAATAAATCAGTGAGAATTCATTATAAGCCTATAACATTGGAAAAATTAGGTGAAATTAGAAGATAGTGTTTTATAAAATTTTATTTTGTATTAAATTAATAGGATTATTAGTATAATTTTAACTTGATTTAATAAATAAAATTTATATACTTAATCTTAGAGAATATTAATTAATTTAAGGAGTTTTCAGACTATGAAAAAATCACTTATTGCTATGGGAGCATTAATAATGTCTTCTATTTTCGTAATGTCATGTGGCGGCGGACAGGCTTCATCCTCTTCTACTACTGCTACAGATGGTCCTACTATCGGAGTAACAATTTACCGTTATGATGATAACTTTATGTCTTTCTACAGAAGGAACATTGAAAGCAGAATGAGCGGAAAAGCAAATTTGATAATCAATGATTCACAAAATAACCAAGCTCAGCAAAATGACCAAGTTGATGTAATGCTTAATAAAGATGCAAAAGTTTTAGCTATTAACTTGGTAGACCCTCAAGCTGCTCAAACTATCATAGATAAAGCTAAAGCTAAAGAAATACCTGTTGTATTCTTTAACAAACAGCCTAGTGCTGAAGCTATGGCTAGCTATGATAAAACTTGGTATGTAGGTACTACTCCTGAAGAATCAGGCGATATGCAAGGAAAAATCGTTGTAGATACTTGGAAAGCTAATGCTGCTTGGGATAAAAATGGAGATGGTGTTATACAGTATGTATTATTAAAAGGTGAACCAGGACACCCAGATGCTGAAGCTAGAACTAGTCACGTTACTTTATACATTACTAATAATGGCGTTAAAGTAGAAAGATTAGAACCAGAACAAACAGCTATGTGGGATACTGCAAAAGCTAAAGATATAGTTGACGCTTGGATGCAAAAACATGGCGATAAAATTGAATATATTTTCTGTAATAATGATGCTATGGCTTTAGGTGCTTTACAATCAGTACAAGCTTTAGGATATAACAAAGAAGGCGAAACTAATAAATATATACCTATAGTTGGTGTTGATGCTATTCCAGAAATGATTAATGAAATCAAAAAAGGAACTGTAGCAGGTTCTGTTCTTAATGACCCAGTTGGTCAATCTCAGGCTTTAGTAGACATTTCTTTAAATGTTGCTGCTGGTAAAGATCCATTAGATGGTACTACTTGGACTTTGGACGAAGTTAAAGCAGTTCGCGTTCCTTATGTTCCTATAACTAAAGATAATGTAAATGTTGCTGAAGAAGCTTACAAATAATAAATAGTTTGTTATTGACAGGGATATTTTTTAATATCCCTGTTTTTTTAAAAGGGTTTTAATATATTATTATTTTTTTAGTTATTTTGTAAAGGTTTAATATATATGGATAAAAAAGTTATTCTTGAAATGAAAGGTATTTCAAAGTCTTTCCCTGGTGTTAAAGCTTTGGATGATGTTCAGCTTACTGTAAGAGAAGGCGAAGTTGTGGCACTTATGGGAGAAAATGGTGCTGGTAAATCTACTTTAATGAAATGTCTATTTGGTATATATCATAAAGATAGCGGAGTAATATTATTGGATGGTAAAGAGGTAAATTTTACTTCACCTAAGCAGGCTTTAAATAATGGTGTTGCTATGGTGCATCAAGAATTAAATCAGGTTAGACAAAGAAATATATCTGATAATATATGGCTTGGTAAATATCCTACTAAATTCGGATTAGTTGATGAAAAGAAAATGTATGATGATACTAAAGCTATATTTGATGATTTGGAAATACCTTTGGATCCTAGAACAAAAGTTTCTACATTATCCGTATCTGAAATGCAAATGGTTGAAATAGCTAAAGCTGTTTCATATAATTCTAAAATATTGGTATTAGATGAACCTACAAGTTCATTGACTGAAAAAGAAGTAGCTAAATTATTTAAAATCATACGCAAACTTCAAAGCAGAGGAGTTGGTATGATTTATATATCACATAAGATGGAAGAAATTTTGCAAATATCTGATGAAGTTACGATAATGAGGGATGGAAAATATGTAGCTACTACTCCTGCAAAAGAATTGACAACTGATATGATAATTAAGCAAATGGTTGGAAGAGATTTAACTAACCGTTTCCCAGAAAAGACAAATGTTCCAGGAGAAAATATTTTAGAAATAAAAGATTTTACTGCATTTTATCAGCCTTCACTTAAGGAAGTTAATTTTAGTGTAAGAAAAGGAGAGGTATTTGGAATTGCAGGACTGGTAGGAGCTAAAAGAACTGAAGTTTTAGAAAGCATATTTGGAATGAGAACTTTATCTTCAGGTCATGTAGTTAAGATGGATCATGAAGTGAACAATTCTTCTACTAGAAAAGCAATAAGGAACGGTTTTGCTTTGGTTACAGAAGAGAGGAGACAAACTGGAATATTTGGAATGCTCTCTATCAATTTTAATTCTACAATAGCTAATATAGATAGTTATAAAAATAAATTTGGATTTTTAGATAATAAAAAGATGCAGGAAGATACTAAATGGGTAATAGATAGTATGCAGGTAAAAACTCCTTCTGAGAAAACTGCGATACAATCTTTATCAGGAGGTAATCAGCAAAAGGTTATTTTAGGAAGATGGCTTTTAAGCAAACCGGATATACTTATGCTTGATGAACCCACACGCGGTATTGATGTAGGGGCTAAGTATGATATATACAGACTTATTATAGATTTAGCTACTGTTGGAAAGGCTGTAATAGTGGTTAGTTCTGAAATGCCTGAATTATTAGGTATAACTGATAGGATTATGGTTATGAGCAATGGACGTGTTGCTGGTATTGTTGAGACTAAAAATACTAATCAGGAAGAAATTATGGCATTGTCTGCTAAATATTTATAATTTAACTAAAAAAGGAATAATCATGGATAATAATAAAATAAACATTAAAACTATTAAATCATTTGTATTAAACAATGCTATATTTGCGGCATTACTGTTAATAATTATAGGTATTATCATTAAAGACCCTAGTTTCTTTAAATTAAGTAACTTCTTAAATATATTTGCTCAGGCTTCTACACGTATGATAATAGCTGTAGGTATTGGTACTCTTTTGGTAACTCAAGGTAACGACTTAGGTGCTGGTAGAGCTGTTGGACTTGCTGCTGTTGTAAGTGCTTCACTTTTACAATCTACTACTAACCCTACTAGAATGTATCCTGATTTACCTGTACTTCCTGTTATACTTCCTATACTTTTAGTTATGCTTATACTTATGGTATTTGGACTTATAAATGGTTTTATCATTTCTAAACTTTATGTAACTCCATTTATTGCTACTTTAGGTATGCAGCTTATACTTTATGGTGTAACTAGTACTTATTTTGACAGACCTCCTTATGGTGCTCAGCCTATTGGTGGACTTGATCCTAGATTTACTAATTTAGCTCAAGGCGGTATCAAATTAGGTAGTTTTACTATTTCATACTTAATTATATTTGCTATCATAATAACTGCTATAATGTGGATTATTTGGAATAAAACTAAGTTAGGTAAAAACATATTTGCTGTTGGAGGCAACCCTGAAGCTGCTGCAGTTTCTGGTGTAAATATTCCTCTTACCCTTATGATAGTTTATACTATGGCTGGTGCTTTATATGGTATAGCTGGTTCATTAGAGGTTGCTCGTGTTGGTTCTGCTACTAACAACTTGGGTAACGGTTATGAGCTTGACGCTATTGCTGCTTGTGTAGTTGGAGGAGTTTCATTCTCTGGTGGTATTGGTTCTATCTTAGGTATTGTATCTGGTGTATTAATATTCCAAGTTATTAACTATGGTATGACATTCGTTGGTATTTCTCCGTATATGCAGTATATAATTAAAGGTGCTATCATTATAGCTGCTGTAGCTGTTGATACACAAAAATATTTGAAAAAAGTGTGATAGGGTTTTATTATGGAATATGATAATAATAATGATCCTTTTAGAAGAGAGTTTAATAAGAAGGAGACTAGAAAACGTACTTTAAAATCTTGGATATTCTTAGGTTTTATATTTATGATATTTTTAGTTGCCGAGTTTATTAGATATATAATGAGTATAATTTATTAATGAAATATTAAAGGCTGTGCTGATAATTTTATTAGCGCAGCCTTTTTATTCTTCTATTTCTTCATAAATAAGCGGTTCATCAATAAATGTTGTGTATATTAAAAGTTTATTATTTTCTATTTTGAAAGAGTATGCTGTTTGAAGTATTGATATATAATCTCCTTCAGCTTTTCTTTTCTGAGCATTATCAGTTTTTCTTGTAGTTTTTATCATATCTATTGAAATTAAGTCCCCTTTAATTGTACAATTAGCCCAATAATCATTTATAGCAGATTTTCCGTATATTTTATTATTGTCTATACTTATAGTAATATTCATAGCTGTATGCATATTTATAAGTTTATAAACTTTTACTTTTTCTACAGTTTCCGGATGCTTTACTGGTGATGATTTAAGACAATAAGAACATGAAATTAATGGATGGGACATTAATAATGTAATACAAAATATTATCTTTGCTAAGTTTAAAATAATGTAAGTTCTCCTTCTTTGCTTCCGCCTCCAGTAAGATCTTCAAATGTATCAATACCACCTGCATTGTTTCCATTATCAAATGCACCGGACGAATTCCCTTTAAGTACATCCTCAAATATTGGTGAACTTATTAATCTAGTATAAGCCTGATTTTGATTCTTTTCAAACTGAATATTAGGATTTGTTTTAATGGCATGTGTTAATAACAATTTGGCAAATCCATTCCTTCTATATGGATAATTTACATAAATATATTTTAATACATTATCTTTGGATATATAATAATATCCATGTATTCTTCCGTCTATGGTTAGTAATCCTATATTAGTATTATTAGTATGTAGTATTTTAAAGAAATAAGGTTCTGTATAAACTATTTCTTTATTATCCTTTATTTTTATATTGCGTATAAAATTTTCCAGCTCATTTCTGTATATACTATTATATTCTATAACCACTACTGATGGATATTCTTCATGTTCTATAATTGTAGCTGGCATATAATTAATCCCCCAAGATTAGATACAATATATTATTTTTTAATATCGACAATACTTAATTTTTTATTGACTATTTTATATTTATAATATAGTCTTTTATATAAGTATAATAAAAATTAAAATATATTCAATAGTTTATATGGTTATTTTTGATAAAACTTTTTACAAAAAACAAATAAATATTTTAAAAGCATTCTTTTTTAGAGCATTAGATTTTATTCCTAGTGTGCTTACAGGAATGTTTGTACTTGTCATATCAAATAATCTATTTGGAAGAGAAAATTCTACTATAGGTATAATTACTATATTTATATGTGCATTTATGAGGCAAAGTTTTACAGTTTCATCTTTTCCTATGACAGCATTTATAATATTGCTTCTTGGTTTTTTGGCTACTATAGCAGAACAAAATATAGTTTTTATAGTTTTATTTAATTTTATAGTTCCTTTCTGTATAGTTTTTCTATTATCTGATGATTTTGTGCCTAGAAATTATTTTATATATGGATTTTGCTATGTATTACTGCAGGCTTATAATATACCAATATCTAATATACATTTAAGAATGGAGGCTATACTTACAGCATTATTAATATCATTTGTATTTTTAGTATTAAATAAATTTTTAAATAGGCATAAAGTATCAAATGATCTTGCATTCAACAGTATTCGTATAATAAATAAAAAATTATTGTCATTATATAATAAATCATGTTCTTTAAGAAGGGGAAAAAATGATGAATTGTTTTCTATAATCAATTCTTATACATCAGCTATATATGTAGATTCATTAAAAAGACATGGTATAATGAATAATAGAAATATTAATCATTTTGAATTAGTTTTATTTTTAGAAGAAATAAATCAATTAATAAATAAAGAATATGAGAAACTAAATATTTTAAGTGATGATGATTTAAATTATTTTTTGCAGCTTTCAAAATTGTTGGATAGAATAGCTAATTTGCTTAAGCATGATATATCAAAACAAGAAAAAGATTTTAATTCTGTTATTTCTGGTATTAAATATTTTTATGATAATTATTATTTAAGCGATGAAAAATCTAATTATGAATGGATATATGTTATAAGAAAATTACATAGAATATTGTATAAAATGTTTGAAAATAAAAAAGATGATTTAGAGATAAAAAGGGTATTTAATTTAAAATTTATAAGATTAAAAAAAGAATTCAATATAAATAAATGCCATTTTAGATTTGCTTTAAAAATGGGAATAATAATGTGTATATCTTTTACTATAAGATATTTTCTTCCAGAAGGAATTGCTGTAAGAGGTTATTGGCTTCCTATACTTTCTTATATTATGCTTTATCCTTTTTATGAAGAACAAAAAGCTAATTTGAAAATAGATGTATTTGGTAATTTTATAGGAGTAATAATATTTGCCGCTGTTTTTAGATATGTTCCAAATGAGATTATTATACCTTCTATAGGTGTATGTTTTGTTTTATCTTTGTCTTCTGTTAATGGATTTTTCAAAAAGATATACGGTACAATATCAGCTTTAATATCATCATTTCCATATATGGGCAGATTAATTTCTACATCATCAAGGGTCGGATTTATACTTATAGCATTATCTATTGTATGGGTGTTTGATCATTTTATTATAAAAACTGAAAGTCATAAAGGTATGGTTGATAAAATAAGCGAACTTATAGAAATAGATACAATACTTATAAATCAAATAAAAAAAGCTATTAACAATGAAGATACATCAGAATATTTATATGAAATAATATTAAAGGCATACATGATAAAGAATAATATTATTATACATGAAAAAAATCAAACTAGATATAAAGGAACACCAATAACAGATTCATTAATTGAAAGTAACAGCAAATTTATAGTAGAAGCAGAGCAAATAATATCTTTAATAAAGACTTATAATAGAGAAGAAGATAGACAGAATATGCTTATATTTATAGAACAAATAGCTAATATTTTAGGAAATACTGCTAAACTTTTTAGAAATGAAATAAATGATTTCAATGAAGAAAATAAAATAAAAACGATAGAAAGTGATTCTTATATATTTCACAGATTAGAAAATTGTTTTGATAGTATAAATTCTATTAATAATTCTATAAAAAATAATATTAGCAATATATTTTAATAATTACATTGATATATATACTGGGGGATATGTTAATATATAATTTGAATTAAATGTATTTATATCTATAATTCATACAAATATAAAAATATGGATTAGATATGAAAAAAGTTATTTTTTTATTTGTATTAATTATAACAATATCATCAAATGCATTTTCTCAATTAGGTTTTTTTAGTTTAGGGTATATACTTCCTTTAGGTGGAAGTTTGCCTTCATATTATATAGGTAATCAGAAGAACATTTATAAATCACAATCAGCTTTTGAAATAGGTTTTTTACTGCAGCCTACATATAATTTTATTTTAGAAAGAAATGTTATATTAGGTTTAGGTATGGATTTAGGTTATCAAAGAGATAGTTATGGATTTATAGATAATATAGATGGGCAGAAATATACCCATGTTTTTGATAGTTTAAATATTGGCGGATATTTTGAAACTATGTTTGCCCGTATGTTTATGGTCGGTTTAGGGGGAGGTGTAAAAGTTCCTCTTGGAGGAAGCTATAGGTATGATTATATAATAGAAGTTTTAAATTACAGCAGACTTAAAAGCAGATTTGACACTATAGTAATACCTTATATAAAATTTCTTGTAGGTATGAAAACGTTTGTTAGTTTTAGCGGAATTAGTTTAAGTTTTTATGTTAATTACGATTTTCCTGTAATGAAATATAAAAAAACATCTATTCAGTTCTCATCTGTAGATTTGGGAGTACAAATAGGTTTATATTTTTCAAATTTATCTTATGAATAAATTATATAAACTTATAATCGGATGTGAAATTAAATGTATTGTATATATATATTTCATTCATACGAATATTTGGCTTATTTTGCATGGTTTCATATATTATATTGTAGGAATTGCTTAGATGGACTAACTCATTAAATGTTTCTTTTTTGAAAATATTATTGGAAAATCCATCTATTAATGCATCTTCTATATATTTATAGCTTGTAAACTGGGATTTTAATATTTTGTAGCTGTTTGAATTCATATTTACATTAACTCTTTCATCAAAAATAACATCTTTGAAGGCATTTTCTGCACATATTTCAGGTATAAAGTTTATGATTTCTTCTCTTATATTACTGTCCGGAATTATACTCTCTATACTATTTATAAATTTTTCATAATCTCCATTAGAGTTTTCAAATTCCAACACATACTCTATAACAAAATATTCTATTTCTTCTTTAGAGTATGGATATTTTTTGTAAGTTGTATCAGATTGAAGTATGAAGAAAAATTGTTTTATTGAAAAAAATTCTCCATTACTATCCCATTTTATCATTTCATCTTTAATGCAATTTTCTAATGTTTTATTATTGATATTATTTATAGTGCATTCTACAATAACATCACCATTAGGCATTTTAGCCCCATAAGTTTTTATAAAATTAACTCTATCATTTCTAAGTATAAAAGGCACATCTTTATGTATAGCATTCCATAAAAAACTTGAGTATCCATTTTCTCCATCAAATCCGACATAGTCCTCATAAGCATCTTCTTTATTATCTATATTTCCAAGTCCAATCATAGGACTTTCGCATACTGTAAAACTTTTCTTTTTATCAAGAATATATGTTTCTATTTCATGATGATAAATGCCGTTCAAAAAATCTAAAATACCCTGTAAAGGACAATATACAAAATTATCAGAAGCTATCATTATAGCTTTGTATTCATCTGCTGCTATGCTTGAAGATGATTCAAAAAATATATTATCAAATAGGGGAGCTTTAACATAAAAGTATACAGAACATAATACATTGTTTTTTCTTTCAAGCTGTACTATTTCGGGTTCTACAATAATATCATAACTTAGAAATCTTATATGGTTATTTTCTATTTTATTTTTTTCAGTAATAGTTCTGTGAAGTCTATTTAATAATACATTTTTATATTTATTCATAAAATTATTTTATTTAATCTTCTGCAACACCTAAAGAAATATATTTTATGCCTCTTTCATTCATTCTAGTTTTATCATATTGATTTCTGCCGTCAAATATTATAGGCTCTTTTAATAATTCTTTTATTTTGTCAAAACTAGGTCTTCTAAATTCATTCCACTCTGTAACTAAAATTAAAGCATCTGCATTTGATAGAGCATCATAAGCATTTTCAGCATAATATATTTTATCTCCAAATATAGCTTTAGCACTGTCAAAGGCTTTAGGATCATAGGCTCTTATACTTGCTCCGGAATCTAATAGCATATTAATAATTGTTATAGCAGGAGCCTCTCTCATATCATTAGTTCTAGGTTTAAATGCTAAGCCCCATAAAGCGAAAACTTTTCCTTTTATATCATTATTATAATGTTTCAATATTTTATTTACAAATATTTTTCTTTGATTGATATTAACTTGATGAGTAGCTTTAAGTAAATCTGAATTAATTCCATAATCAGAAGCTGTTTTTATTAATGCCTGCACATCTTTAGGAAAACAGCTTCCGCCGTATCCTAATCCATGAAATAAGAATTGATTTCCTATTCTTTTATCGCTTGACATACCAATTCTTACTAAATCAGCATTTGCTCCAACTTTTTCGCATATATTAGCTATTTCATTAGCAAATGATATTTTTGTTGCTAAAAATGCATTTGCTGCATATTTGGTCATTTCAGCAGAACGTACATCCATTATAATGATAGGATTTCCTGTTCTTGTAAAAGGATTATAAATGTCTCTCATTATATCTATTGCTTTTTCACTATTGGAACCTATAACAACTCTGTCTGGCTTTAAAAAGTCATCAACAGCAGCACCTTGTTTTAAAAATTCTGGATTGGACACAACGTCAAATTCACCTTTATAACTTTTCTTTATTTCATCTTCAACTAATTTATGCGTTCCTACAGGTACAGTAGATTTATCAACTATTACTTTATATCCATTCATAGCTTTTCCTATATCATTAGCTACTGCAAGTACAAAACTTAAATCGCAGCTTCCATCATCTCCAGAAGGTGTTCCTACAGCTATAAAACAAGCAATAGATTTTTGTACAGCATAAGCTAAATCATTTGTAAACTCTAATCTTCCTTCAGAAACATTGGAAACAATAAGTTCTTCTAATCCAGGTTCATAAAGAGGAGTAATACCATTTTTTAATTTTTTTAGTTTTTCTTCATCATTGTCTACACATGTAACATAATTACCCATTTCTGCTAGGCAGGCACCTGTAATAAGTCCTACATAACCAGTACCTATTATACATATTTTCATTTTTTACTCCTTTAAAATAAATATATAGACATTTAATTATTTTTATCATATAATAAATTATTATATTTTCAAGTAAAATATTATTTACTATAGACATTTTTAGGTTTTTCCGATAATATATAGTAAGATTTTCGATTTTTATGGGGCGTTTAGATGGATGATTATATAAAAAGCCTGCTCAAAGATTTCTTTGAAGAAGCATTCGAAATGCTTGACAGACTTGAGCAAAATATACTTATTTTAGATAATGAAAGAAACAATGTTGATGCAATACAGGAAATATTTAGAGCAGTTCATACTTTAAAAGGAAGTGCAGGTGCTGTAGAATTAGTTGAAACACAAAAATATGCTCATAGATTTGAAGATTTGCTTGATTTAATAAGAAACAATAAAATTGAAGTAGATGATGCTACTATAGATGTTCTTTTAAAAGGTATAGATATATTAAAAGATTTGATTAATACAGCAAGCGAAGAAAGTGAATATTCTGGAGATATAGAAGCAGAAATAAAAAAACTAGAAGATTTTAAAAATGCTAAATTAGGGGCAGGACCTGCTCCGTCTTCAGGAGGAGATACTCCTGCATCAGATTCAAATGCATCTTCTTCAACAGCTCCTGAAACTGAAAAGAAGGTAAATAAATATGAGCTTCTTCCAAATGATAGTGATTTGCTTGGTATAATCAGAGATAATGTAGAAGAAAATGTAAAAACTAAATTAGTACATGTAAGTTTTGACCCGGAAAGCCCTATGAGAACAGTTGGAGGGGTTCAAGTATTTGTAGCCCTTAAAGATGTAGGGGAAATAATGGGTAGTATTCCTCCGCTTGAAACTTTGGAAGGTGATGAGTTCTATGAGCATGTTACATATATACTTGCTGCTGTTAAAGAAGATCAAACTATAATAGATGCTATCACTTTGCCTGATGTTACTAAAGAAATATCAATAGAAGAAATAATACTTGAAGAATATGAAAAATTCCTTCAAGATAAAAAACAAAAAGAAGATGCCCAAAAAGAAAAAGAAGCTGCTTCTCCTGCCAATGCTGCTAAGAAACCTGATGCTACTAAAGGAGGAAAAGACCATAAAACCGAAAGACAAAGTTCATTTCTTAGGGTTGAAAGCGATAGAATTGATGCTATGATGAACCAGGTGGGTGAGCTTGTAACAAATAAAAGTTCTTATGTTCAATATGATGATGACTTTACTTCATATAATAAAATAATAGGTAATGGTATAAATGAGGTAAAAAGATATTATAGAGACAGTATTGTTCAAATACTAAGAAAATTTGAAGAATACATGCAGAAGAAAGAAATCAAAGAAATTAGAAATATATATTTAGATGGTTTTAATGATAAACTTGCAGAATTAGTAAAAATGGAAGAAGAGTTTAAAACCACTTTAGATAAATTTAGAAATTCATATCAGCTTCTTACAAGGGTAACTAATGAGCTTCAGGAAACTGTAATGAAAATAAGAATGCTTCCTATAGCACAAACATTCAACAGATTTCCGCGTTTAATTAGGGATTTATCAAGAGATTTAGGCAAAGAAGTTAAATTAGAAATGTACGGAGAGGAAACAGAATTAGATAAATCTGTTATCGAAGTATTAGTAGACCCATTAGTTCATATTATAAGAAATGCTATGGACCATGGTATAGAACATCCTGAAGATAGAGAAAAAGCAGGAAAACCTAGAATGGGTACAGTTGTTTTAAGTGCTTCGCATGAAGGTAACTTAATCATAATTAAAATATCTGATGACGGTAAAGGAATGATACCTCAGAAAATATTTGAAAGTGCTGTTAAAAAAGGTCTTGTATCTGCTGATGCTAAATTATCAGAAAAACAAATGCTTGAATATATATTTGCTCCTGGTTTTTCTACTGCAGCTAAAATTACCAATGTATCAGGAAGAGGTGTTGGTATGGATGTTGTTAAGAAAAGTTTGGAAAAAATCAATGGTACAGTTGGTATAGAGACAGAGTGGGGTAAGGGTTCTACATTTTTCCTTAGAATACCTCTTACAGTTGCGATTATTCAAGCTCTTATCGTTGATGCTGAGAAAGAATATTATGCAGTTCCTATTAATAGTATATTGGAAACCGTAAAAATAGATGTTAAAGATATTCAGGAATTAGAAGGTATAGAGGTAATAAAAGTAAGAGATGATGTTATTAACGTGTTAAGTATTAAAGAATTATTCAGACTTCCTTCAAGATACGATAATATAAAATCATATTATGCTGTTATACTTTCTTCTGAGGGTAAAAAAGTTGCTTTACTTGTTAATAACTTAATAGGTGAGCAGGATATAGTTATTAAAACATTAAAAGATAGTATCACAAAAAGTGAAGGTTTAGCAGGTGCTACAGTTTTGGGTGATGGTACTGTAAGTTTCATTTTGGATATTCAAACAATAGTAAGTCTTGGTACTAAGAGAATAATAGAAAGAGGAAAAGTACCTAATTCTTCAACATCTAAAAATGATTTGAGAAGCTTTATAGAGAAGTTAAAAAATAATGAAATACCTGAAGCTAATGCCACAAAAAATAATGAATAACAAAAAATAATAAATAATTATACAGTAAAAAATAAAAGCAAGAAACTAAATTAATAGTTACTTGCTTTTTTAATGATTTATTTTATTTCTTTATATAATACAACATCCATTTCACCATCAAGCATTTCTCCTAGTTTTGGTACAATTGATTTGAAATGCTGAGAATTATTATGGGATTCTATTGCTTTTTCATCTTTCCATTCTTCTATAAAAGTAAGATATTTACCATCTGTACTCTCGTATAAACTATAAGATATACATCCTTCTTCTTTTCTACTTTTTTCTATAAGTTCTTTAGCTGTTTCTATGAATTTTGATTTATTTTCTTGTTTAACAGGATTTTTAGCTATTATTTTGATCATTTTTTTATTTTCCTTTGATTTTTTATCATCTTTTTTATTATTGAGTCTTTTATTGTATTTATTTTGTGCTATTATAGGAGATTCAAATAAAGCTGTTTTTACTGCTTCAATTATATCTATTGCAATATCATTATCTAATTGTTCTCTTTCAGATTTATTAAAAGATGATAATACATAATCATTTACTTGTTTTCCTGCACTTGGTCTTCCTATACCGATTCTAATTCTTGTAAAGTCATCACTTTTTAAATGAGCGATAAGACTTTTAATTCCATTATGTCCACCTGAGCTTCCGCCTTTTTTTATTTTAAAAGTACCAAAAGGTATATCCATATCATCATATATAACTATTATATCTTCTACGTTTATATTGAAGAATTTTGTTATATAAGATGCAGATTCTCCAGAAAGGTTCATATATGTGAGAGGCTTAAGTAATATATATTCTATATCATTTTTTTTGGCTCTTCCATATAAAGATTTCTTTTTATTATTATCAAAATTAACTGAAAGATTTTGTGCTATTTTATCAAGCATAATAAATCCGATATTATGCCTGTTATTTTTATATTCTTCGCCTGGATTGCCAAGACCAATAACTAATTTAGTAATCATGAATATTTCTTTTTAGCAGCCTGAGGAGATTCAAATAAAGCTATACATGCGGCATCAACAACATTATCAGATATATCTTTAATTTTTTTTCTTTCATCTTTAGTAAATGGAGATAGTAGAAAATCTGCTTTTTCCTCATTTTCAGGGCATGCACCTATTCCAACACCAATTTTTGTAAAGTTACCGTTTTTTAATGAATCTTCTATACTTTTTACACCATTATGATCTATTTCATAATTTTCAGTATCTTCATCATTTTCATCACTTTTAGCGGGTATTACTTTAAATTCCCCTATAGGTATATTAATATCATCATATATAACAATAATATTTTCAACAGTGATTTTCATAAAACTAGCCATATAAAGAGCAGCTTCACCTGAAAGATTCATAAAAGTTTGCGGTTTTAATAGTAAATATTCCATTTTACCATGCTTTGCTCTACCAAAAACCGTTTTCTTTTTTTTGATATCTAATTCAACATTAAGCTTTTTGGCTACTCTATCTAATATCATATAGCCTACATTATGTCTATGATTTTTATATTGTTCACCTGGGTTTCCAAGTCCCATTACTAATTTCATCATATATAGTATTAATCCTAGTAACTACAGATTATTCTGCCCCTTTATTAGCATCATCATCTTGAGTAGTAACAACTGTAACTATAGCTTTAGAAGCATCACCTACAGGATCAACACCTTCTGGGAATTTTATATCGCTAATATGCAAACTATCACCTACTTTTAATTCGCTAACATCAACGATTAATTCTCTAGGTATAGAACCAGGGAAAGCTTTTACTGATAGACCATATTCAACTTGTTCAAGAGTACCTCCGCCTAAGCGTACACCTTCAGGAGTACCTTCAATGTGAATAGGAACATAAGTTTTGATTTTTTTATTTCTGTCTATTTCATAGAAATCTATATGTCTAATACTTCTTTTTATACCATCTATTTGATAATCTTTTACTAAAACTTCTCTAGCTTTATCATTTTGTATATCTAAAGTTATGATATCATGCTGACCAGCTAATGAAAAAACTTTTGTAAACTCTTTTAATTCTACAGCAATAGAATACTGATTTTCTCTTCCATAAAGAGTTGCTAAAGCATAGCCTTCATTTCTTAATTTGCGTCCAACACTTTTAAATTTTGTATCTCTTTGTAAAGCTTTAATAGTATAATTCTCACTCATATTTATTTCCTTTTATTTTACTTATCAAATAGCACACTTATTGAAAGTTCCATGTGTATATGTCTAATGGCATTAGCAATAACAGGAGCTACAGAAAGAACTTCTATTTTGCTGCCCAATCTATCTTTCATAACTTTTAAACTATCTGTTATATAGAGTTTTTCTATTTCACTGGCATTAATTCTCTCATAAACATCACCTGAGCATACAGCATGAGTAATGAAAACATATATTTTTCTCATACCGGCATTTTTTAATGCCTGAATACTTTTTATAAGAGTACCGCCTGTATCTATTATATCATCTATAATAATAGCATCTTTACCATTAACATCGCCTATTATATTCATTACCTCGCATTCATTAGCTCTATCTCTTCTTTTATCTATAATAGCGATATCTAAATTTAATTGTTTAGCTATTGCTCTTGCTCTTCCTACACCGCCTATATCAGGTGATACGATTATAGAATTAGACATATCTAAATCTCTTTTTATTTTATCCAAAAACACATTTTTAGAGAGCATGTGATCAACAGGTATATCAAAAAAACCTTGAATTTGAGCAGCATGCAAATCAAGAGCTAAAACTCTATGAGCACCAGATTCTGATAATAAATTAGCAACCAACTTAGCTGTTATAGGAACTCTAGGTTCATTTTTTCTGTCTTGTCTTGAGTACCCGTAATATGGTATAACTGCTGTAATACGTTTAGCACTTGCTCTTTTTAGAGCATCTATTATACAATATAATTCCATCCAGCTTTCACTGCTTGAAGGTCTTCCTGTAGGCTGTATTACATAAGTATCTTTGTTTCTAACAGTTTCTTCAATTTGAACAAATGTTTCACCATCTGCAAATTTTCTTATTTCCATGTTACCTAGCTTAAGACCTAAGTTATTAACAACATCTTCAGACAATTGAGGATTTGCTGTACCGCTTAATATTAATATTTCGTCTGCTATGCCCATTTAATTAACCATTTAGAAAAGTTGGGGTGGAAGGATTCGAACCCTCGAATAATTGGACCAAAACCAATTGTCTTACCGCTTGACGACACCCCAGTTAGTCATAAAATTTAATTATTTAAATCTATGAGTTCCGTATTATACTATATCAAGAAAATATGTCAAGTGTTATAATAATATTTTATGTAAATTTTTAAAAAAAATATTGATAAAAAATAAAAATAGTTTATCATAAAATATTATAAGCTTAAGGTAAATTATGACAGTTGATATTAATAACTATATTCCAATAGATTTGAATATAGTTAAAACTAATTTGAATATTATTAAAATGCATACCAATGGTATATTATGCACTAATGATGATAATGTAAGTTTATTAATACCAAATCATAAATTAGATATTTTATTTGATAGAAATTGCATTAATAGCGATATATTTACTAATTTTTACATAGAAAAATCCTCAAAAGAAGTTATAGATATTTTTTTAAATAGATTAAAGAAAGAAGAGAGAGATTATCATAATTTAAAAGATATAAATCAATTTTTTAAAGTTTATAGAGATTGTAGACCTGATTCTGAAGAAACTAAAAAATTTGAATATGATATATTAGAAGTTATACTTAAAGAAACACCTAAAGAGAGATTTATTTCTCTTAATAATTATATTGATATACTAGATCAATATCTAAATGATGGAATTGATGAAAATTCGATACGATATATACTTGATATAATTAGCGAATTAGCCTTTATAGAAAGAATAAATTTAATTCATCTATTAAATGCTATGAAAGATACAATAAATCAGTCTGATTTTGATAATGTAGAATATTATGATACTCAGTATATATCAAATAATTTAATACTTGCTGTTACTAAATTAATAAATAAAATATACCCTGATATAGATTTGTTTTATAAAATTGATAATTTTAAATGCAGAAATGTTATAGGACATGGAAACAGAGTTTTTATAACCTTTATAGAATTTTTATTGTACTATAATGATGAAGTATCAAAACAACTTTCTCTTAAATCTATTATTAATTTTAATACTAAATATCATAATTATTATAAAAGAGTATTTGAAAATTATAATATAGATAAAAAAATAATAACTTTTGATGATATTTTTAAAAATGGACTTAAAAAATTATCTATAGAAAAAATTGCTAATTTTGCAGCCGGAGCATTTTGGCATGATGTAGTGAAAGTAAAAGAACTCGATTATTTGAATGTTAAAAAAAGTAAAGATTACAGTAAAAGTTCTACTTCTCATGCAATTAAAGGCTACCAGTTTTTAAGATATTTTAGAAATTATAATAATGATATTTCTTTAATAGTTGGAATGCATCATGAGTATTATGGATATGGATACAGTATTTTATCAAATATAATATCTACATACCTTAAAGAGAATAAGACATTATCTCCAGCTTGGCTTGTATCTTATTATTCGGAAGATATTTATTCATTGGATAGTTTATCATTCTTTCCTGCCAAAGTGTTAGAAATAGTTGATTTGTTTGATACAATAGTTATTCCTCAAAAAAATTATAGCAGAAAAGGTTTGAGCATAAAAGATGCTATAGATTTAATGTATGTAAATTATATAGAAAATGAAGTTCAAATCGACCCTATATTATTTGATTTATTTATTCAATTTTTAATAGAGATAAAAAAAGAAAATATAAAAAATCCATTTAATTAATATTCACCTTCATCATTTCCAATATAATATTTGAATACATCATAAGGTGAATAAATACCTAAATCTGTTACAACAGCACTAACTAAATGAGGAGGTGTATAATCAAATGCAGGATAAAAGCCTTTAACACCTTCTTTAGAAGTTTTTACCCCCATAGCCTCAGTTACAAGTTTTTCATCTCTGAATTCAAAATGTACATCATTAATTCCATTATAGCCTTTATCAGGAGCACCAGTTACAAAGTAAGGTATTCCTAAATATTTTGCTACTATTGCTATTTGAAAAGTACCTATTTTATTAACTACAGCCCCGTTCAAACATATTAAATCAGCAGCAGAAGTAAATACATCTATTTTTTTTTCTTGCATAGTATATGCTACCATATTATCAGTTATAACAGTAACATCAGCTCCTTGATCATAAGCAACTGTTGCTGTAAGTCTTGCTCCTTGAAAATATGGTCTTGTTTCTGCACATACAACTTTTATATCTTTATTCTTTTTTTGAAATTCCTGTATCATAAATCCAACTATAGATTCTCCGAAACATTGAGTAAGTACAGTTCCTTTATTAGGAAACATTGATACTAAATTTTCAGCTATTGTTTTTATTTTTGAATATCTTTTTGTAGAAAGCTCTATGCCTCTATTAAACATAGCCTCTATAGGGTCTTTTCCAGTATTTATAGCTTCTGTTCCAGCCTCTAAACATGATTTAGTTATTAACATCATTCTTCCGCTTGTGGTAGGTCTTGAATTAGCTAAAGTATTGCAGGCATGCTTTAGAAATTCTATTCTGTCATTTCCTTCTAAATGTTTAGATTCATAACCAGCAAGTGCCATTCCCATAGCAACAGCTAAATAAGGTCCTGCACTTTGAGTTACCATATCTGCTATTGCTTTTGATACCTCCCTATGAGTTTTGCATTCTACAAAATTAACTTTATTAGGATATACTCTTCTGTCTAATATTTTTACACATCCTTCATCATACCAAGCAACATTTTCAAATTGAAGCATAAAAGCTAATTCTTTATCTATTCTATTTATCGAAGACATAAAAAACTCCTAATAGTTAAAAAATAATATATCAAATATTATTAAAATTTACTTTTGATATAACTTTATCTATAACTTCCATAAAATTTTCTTCTTCAGAAATTCTATCTCTATACATTATACATTCTATACCTATGTTAAGAAGCATATATTCAATATTTCTTCTTAATTCTTCATCATCAACTGATTCTATTTCTTTAACCCTGGCACATCCAGTAGTTCTTCTTAATATTTCAAGTCCGCAAATACCAAAAGATGTTTTTAATACTTCTAATAAATAGTATTCTATAAAATAGTCATTTTTTATTGATACATCTATTGAGTCATGTATAGTTTTTGTTATAAACTTATTTTTAAATAGTTTAATAATATCATTTATAACACGGAATAAAAATGAAGTATAATTTTTATCATTGGTAACATTTATATGATAAACATAGGCAAAAATAAAATTAGCTATAATATTTCCTAAATCGTACCCTATAGGACCGTAAAATGCAAATTCACAGTCCATAACCTTTATATAATCATCATTTACAAATATAGACCCTGTATGTAAATCTCCATGTATTAATGCCTGGGTGCTATTCATAAATTCGTATTTAAGTTTTGCTGCTTCTGATTGAAGTATCTTATTATTATATAAATTATCATTAACAAATTGAGACAAAGAACTTGAAAATACATTTTCATTAAGTATATTAAAAAAAGGTTCTCTAAATACAAGTTCTTCGCTTATTTTGCATAGTTCTTTATTTATATATTTAGCAACATTGTCTTTTTTATAAAAAGTATCAACGAAAAAATCTGCTGATGATAGGGTAGTTTCTACTATAAATTCTGATATTTGTTCTGATAGATGATGATATATATGTCCATGCATTAGAGCATCTCTTAATACAAGATATCCTTTTAAATCTTCCATTACAAATAGCTTCATTGTGTCATCTATATGAAAAATTTTAGGAGCAGCATCAGGAAGCAAAGAACCATAATATGATAAAATTTCTGCTTCTCTTGTATTTCTATTAGTATCAAGTACTCTTCCAGATGAGTTGCTTCTTGTATGAACACCAGCCTGTTTTAATATAATAGAATTACTGCCATTGCTTATTCTATAAACATAATTTATATTTCCGTCCCCTATTTCTTGACAGGTTATTTTATCATTAGGATCAAAATATTTTAGTTTATTTTTTACATAAGCAAGAACATCTTTTTCTTCCATTAGAAAATATTCGTTAAATTTTACCATAAGTTAAACCTAATAAATAAATTTTTTTTATTTAGAAACTATAGCATAAAAAGTATAAATATCAATGATGTTATAAATTTTTGTGAATGATTTTTTCTATTTTATAATATGGTATTTTACATTCTTCTAATAATAATTATATTTAAGATTATGTATATATAGTACAATAATATTTTGATAATGTTTTTATAATAAGTGAATTTATAGTTTATAATTATGTTTGTATGTATTATTTATATAATATTTAATATATAAGAATTGGTTAAATCATTATATAAAGATATATGTAAATATGTGAAATCGTCATTAATTACATAATATACCTTGACTAAGTATATTTTTTGTACTATAATAAAACTAAAATATATATTAATTTAAAAAAAGGGGTTAAATATTATGAAAGTTATAGTAATAGGTTGTAACCATGCTGGTACATGGGCAGCAAAAACATTGGCAGCTTCTAAAAAATGTGAAGTAGTAACTTATGATAGAAATGATAATATATCTTTCTTAGCATGTGGTATAGCACTTTGGGTTGGTGGTGTTGTAAAAGATCCTAAAGGTTTATTCTATGCTAGTCCTGAAAGTTTAAAAAGCGAAGGTATCGATGTTCATATGGGACATGAAGTAATGAAAATAGACTGGGCTAATAAAAAATTACATATTAAAGAGTTAAAAACAGGAAAAGAATTCGATGATAATTACGATAAGCTTATTCTTGCTACTGGTTCATGGCCTGTAACTCCTCCTATTGAAGGTTTGATGCAAGAAGGAACTACTTATGGACTTAAAAAAGGTATTTTCTTCTCTAAATTATATCAACAAGGTCAGGAAATTATTGATGAAATAGCTAAACCAGATGTAAAAAGAGTTATGGTAGTTGGTGCTGGTTATATAGGTGTTGAACTTATTGAAGCATTCAAAAATCATGGAAAAGAAGTTATCTTAATGGAATCTATGCCTAGAGTTATGGCTAACTATTTCGATAAAGAAATAACAGATGAAGCTGAAAAAAGAATTAAAGAAGCTGGCATAGAAATGCATTTAGGTGAAACAGTTAAGAAATTTGAAGGTGATGACAGAGTTAAGAAAGTTGTTACTGATAAAGGTTCTTATGATGTAGATATGGTTGTTATGTCAGTTGGTTTCAGACCTAATAGTGAACTTTATAAAGATTATTTAGAAACTCTTCCTAATGGTGCTATTGTTGTAGATACTACAATGAAAACTTCTAAAGATGAAAATGTTTATGCTATAGGTGACTGTTCTACTGTATATTCAAGAGCTTCTGAAAAACAAGAATACATTGCTTTAGCTACTAACGCTGTAAGAATGGGTATAGTTGCTGCTAACAATATAGTTGGAAATAAAGTAGAATACTGTGGTACACAAGGTTCTAACGCTATTTGTGTATTTGGATACAATATGGCTTCTACTGGATGGTCTGAAGATACTGCTAAGAAAAAAGGATTAAAAGTAAAATCTAACTTCTTTAAAGATGCTGAAAGACCAGAATTTATGCCTACTCATGAAGATGTATTAGTGAAAATTGTTTATGAAGAAGGTACTGGACGTTTGTTAGGTGCTCAAATTGCTTCTAAAAATAATCATGCTGAAGCTATTCACGCATTCTCTCTTGCTATTCAAAGAGGTATGACAGTTCAAGAATTTGCTTTATCTGACTTCTTCTTCCTACCTCACTACAACAAGCCATTATCTTGGATGACTATGGTTGCTTTTACAGCTAAGTAATAAAGTTAATATAAATAAGTAATATTAAGCCCTAATAAATTTTTATTAGGGCTTTTTTATTTGCATTTTTTTTATATTAAGTTATTATGTATAATAATCTTAAATTGGTAAAATTATGATTAAGTCAGGAATATATAAAAAACTGTTAATAGTCATTGTAAGTATAATATTAAATTTTGTATTATCTTACATAGCTACATCATTAAAAATATGTTTTATTTTTATGGATAGTGTAGGTACTATATTAAGTGCTGTTGTTTTAGGTCCTATATACGGTTCTTTAGTAGGTCTTTTTACTAATGTTATATTATCTTTATTTATGGATTATGCCAAATATACACTTTACTGTTGTAAATGTTATAATAGGTTTGGTAGTTGGTTTTACAGTTAATAAATATGGTTTTGGAATAAGAATGGCTGTATTTTTAGGAGTAGTTCTTGCCATTATATCATCTGCAATATCTATACCTATATTAATAATATTATCTGAAGGCGATATAGCGAAAACTTTAGATTTTACAATTCAATATTTAATGACTAAAGGTATGAATTTAGAGACAGCTATTGTACTAGGTACTTTATTAAGCACTTTACTTGATAAGATACTTTCATGTTTGATTGTTGCAATATTCTATAGAAAGAAAGTTTATAAAAATTCTATTATTGGGTATTGTACTATAATTAAAAATGTTTTTAATGAAAAAATGAAATATGACATTATAATTTTTGTTTTAGGAATTATAGTAAATATTGTTTTTACATATATAGTTCTTATATTAAAGATACCATTTTTATTTATGGATTCTATAGGAACTATATTAACAGCAGTTATAATAGGTCCTATTGCCGGTGCTGTGGTTGGTATATTTACTAATATAATATTTTCTTTTTCAATAGATTATTTAAATATACACTTTTCAATTGTAAACGCTATTATAGGGCTTTCTGCTGGATTTATAGCAAAAAAATATAGTTTTAATATTAAGATAGCTTTAATATCTGGTATTATAATTGGTATTATAAGCGGACTTATATCTATACCTATTTCTATATTATTAACTAATGGTACTACTTCTGGAACCATAGATGTATTTATTCAAGATTTACTTAATAGTGGTAAAAGTCTAATAATATCTACTTCTATTATAACATTATCTACTGCTATATTAGATAAACTGTTATCATGCATATTAGTTTCTATAGCTGTAAAAAAAGTATATTTTTTTAGGATAAATGAAAAATAGTTAGAAAATTTTTTGTTTTATAAAAAAATTCTGTATTGAATTTTTTTTTTATTTTTATATATTTTTTATATTATATATGTTTTCGGTATGTTTATGAATAATAGATTAAAATATAATGCACTAATTGTTTTTATAAGTTTAGCATTAAATTTTGATTTTACTTATATGGTACTAATTTTAAAAATACCTTTTTTGTTTATGGATTCTATAGGTACGGTATTGTCTGCTGTTATTCTTGGTCCCAGTATATGGAGCAATAGTTGGAATTTTAACTAATGTGATTTTATCATTTTCATTAAGTTATTCTCATTTATATTTTGCTATAATAAATGCTGTAATAGGATTAATAGTAGGTTTTGTGGCATATAAATTCGGGTTTAATTTTATATATGCTATAATAACGGGTATCATTATAGGAATTATTGCTCCATTAATAGGAACTCCAATATCTGTAATGTTATCTAATGGATTTACCGGTGGAACAATAGACAGTTTTATAAGTTCTTTAGTTGATAAAGGTATAGATTTAAGTAAAGCCTCATTTATAGCTAGAATATTAGCTAATATATTGGATAAGGTTTTATCATGTTTAATTGTTTATATAGCAGTAACAAAAATTGTGTTTTTTAAAAAATCGATAAATAAAAAAAATAATAAAGAAATAGAAGAAAAAGAGGAAACAGATGATATTTGATGCTCATTCTGATATTTGGACGGATGTTACAGTTAAAACATTAAGAGGTGAAAATAATATCATAAAGAAATATCATTATGATAATTTAGTAAAAGGTCATATAGGAGGTTCTATATTTGTTATATGGGTAGAACCTGAAAATTATTCAAGAGCATTAAATAGGGTAAGAGAAATACAAAATTCAATATCGAATGAACTTGAATATATAAATGATATAATATCCATAGTAAGAAGCTATGATGAAATGCTTAAAGCACAAAAAGAAAATAAAATATATGTATTTATAGGTTTTGAAGGACTTATATCTATAGATGATAATATTGATTTGATAGACGAGTATTATGAATATGGGGCAAGGCATGCTAGTTTAACATGGAATGAAGAAAATAAATTGGCATCAGGAGTGAGAGGGGATTCTAATAAAGGATTAACATCATTAGGTAAGAAAGTTGTGAAAAAAATGCAGGAAATGGGTATGATAGTTGATGTATCCCATTTAAATGATAAATCTTTTTGGGATGTTATTGATATAATTTCACACCCTATAATAGCTTCTCATTCCAACAGCAGAGTATTATGCAATAGTCCTAGAAACCTTACAGATGAGCAGTTAAAAGCTGTTCGTGATGTTAATGGTGTTGTTGGATTTAACTCATACAAATGGTTTATAGATGAAAATTCAGATAAGCATACTATTTACAGAGGAATAGACCATATTAAATATATAGCAGATAAAATAGGAGTTGATCATATAGGGCTTGGTTTTGATTATAATGAATATTTTGAAGATGATGAGACTCCTTATGTAAAAGGTTTAGAAAATGCTTCTAAATCCTATGATATTATAAACCTGCTTAAAAATTCAGGCTTTAATAATGATGAAATAATGAAAATTGAATACGGTAATTTTTATAGAGTAATAAAAGAGATAATGTAAAAACTATTACCAAGTCTTTTTTATTTCTTTCAGTATTTCCTCTGTTAATTTTATAGTATTAACATCATCTTCTATGGATACAAATATTTGATCTTTTCCCAATATACAATTAGCAAAATGTTCATCTTCCAGTTTTAAAGGGTTATCTCTATGTATAAATACTCTTTCTATAATAGATTCCTGTTTATAATTTATACCAATAGAAGTTTTTATATTACTTTGGCTTGCTGCCTGTCTATGTATAGTTATGTCTTGTGTAGCATAATCTAATATAAAATATGCTTCTTCTGTACTTATAGCTAAAGTTCTTATTTTTTCCTGAGTTACTCTGCTTGCACTAATAGTTGCTATAGTTTCATCTTCAAATTCTAATAATGCACTTGCTATATCTTCATTGTTTGTTCTTATTCTTTTACCGCTTGCTGAAAATTTTATTATTGGTTTTTTTACTAAAGAAGTTACTATATCTAAATCATGAATCATTATATCAAATACAACTCCTACATCTGTAATACGTGGTGTAAAAGGAGCTAATCTTCTAGCCTCTATTAAATATGGTTTTTCTATTATATGATGAAGTTCTTGTACAGCACCATTAAATCTCTCAACATGTCCTACTTGTAATATAACATTATTCTTTTTTACTATTTCTTCTAATTCTAATGCCTGAGAATAAGTTTCTGTCATTGGTTTTTCTACTAATACATGTTTTCCTTTTTCTACAGCTTTTTTTGCTATTTCAAAATGATATATAGTAGGAGTTGCTATTATAACAGCATCAGCATTATCTATAGCTTCATCAATACTATTGAATTTGTTTATATTATATTTTTGAGATATTTCATCAAGATGATTTTTATTTTCATCGTATATGCCTGATAAATTTATTTGATTAATTTGATTTATAACATTTAAATGGAATTGTCCCATTCTTCCTACACCTATAAGACTTATATTTACTTTATCCATTAATAATTCCTTTATTATAAAATTTATTAAATAAGATTATAATTATAATTATTACAAAATTCAATATTATTTTGCATCAATTGTGTAAATTATTTAAAATATTACTGATTTATATATATCAAATATTTAAAAATTATAGTATATTGTTGTTATTAATTAGTTTTTCTTTTTTAAACCACTATATTCAAGGAGTTATTATGAAAACTGACATAGAAATAGCACAAGAATGCAAATTAAAAAAATCTGATGAAATTGCAAAAATGCTCAATCTTAGCGATGATGATTATGAGGTTTATGGTAAGTATAAGGCAAAAATAGAATTGTCTCTTTTGAATAAGCTAAAAGATAAACCTAATGGTAAATTAGTTTTAGTAACAGCTATAACACCTACACCAGCAGGAGAGGGAAAATCAACAGTAACAATAGGGCTTACTCAGGGGCTAAATAAAATTGGTAAGAATGCAATAGCTGCTTTGAGAGAACCTTCTCTTGGTCCGGTATTTGGAATTAAAGGCGGAGCATGCGGAGGAGGATATGCACAAATAGTTCCTATGGAAGATATTAATTTGCATTTTAATGGGGACTTTCATGCTATAGGAAGTGCTCATAATTTGATATCTGCTTGTATTGATAATCATATTAAACAAGGCAATGAATTGAAAATAGATACAAATAAAATAATATTCAAAAGAGTTGTTGATATGAATGACAGGGCATTGCGTGATATTGTAATAGGGCTTGGAGGTAGTGAGAATGGAGTTACTAGGCAATCATCATTTCAAATAACAGTTGCATCTGAAATTATGGCTATACTTTGTTTATCTAATTCTTTGATGGATTTAAAAGAGAGAATAGGAAATATAGTATTTGCTTATGATGTTAATGATAATCCTTTAAAAGTTAAGGATTTAAAAGTTGAAGGTGCTGCTTGTGCTTTACTTAAAGATGCAATAAAACCTAATTTGGTACAGACATTAGAAAATACTCCTGCTATAGTTCATGGAGGACCTTTTGCTAATATTGCACATGGATGCAATTCTGTACTTGCTACAAAATTAGCTTTAAAACTTTCTGATTATACTATTACAGAGGCTGGTTTTGCTGCTGATTTGGGTGCTGAAAAGTTTCTTGATATAAAATGCCGTGTTGCTGGATTGAAGCCTAACTGCATAGTATTAGTTGCTACTATAAGAGCATTAAAACATCATGGCGGAGCTTTAGAGCTTAATAAAGAAGATTTAGATGCTTTGAATAAAGGATTTGATAACTTGGATAAGCATATTGAAAACATGAAAAAATATAATGTTCCTGTTGTTGTTGCTATCAATAAATTCTCATCCGATACTGATAAAGAAGTAGAATTAATAAAAAAACATTGTGAGGATATGGGCGTTGATATTTCATTATGCGAGGTTTGGGAGAAAGGAGGAGAAGGCGGAAAAGATTTGGCAGAAAAAGTTGTAAAAGCAGCTTCCAAAGAATCTAATTATAAACCTTTATATGAATTGGAAAAAACTATAAAAGAAAAAATAGAAATTATATGTAAAGAAATATATGGGGCAGGGGATATTAAGTTTTCTGCTAAGGCTAATAAGATGATGAAAAAAATAGAAAGTATAGGTTTTGGAAATCTTCCTATTTGTATGTCAAAAACTCAAAAATCTATATCCGATAATCCTGCTTTATTGAATGCTCCTAAGGGTTACACTCTTAATATTGATGAAATAAAACTTGCTTCAGGTGCTGGTTTTATAATTGCTATGGCTGGAGGTATAATAGATATGCCTGGGCTTCCTAAAATTCCTGCTGCATGCAATATCGATATAGATGAAAATGGAAAGATAAGCGGATTATTCTAATTAAATATTAATTTCTATAGAATATAAAAAATAAAAAAGAGCTATGAAAAAATCATAGCTCTTATTTTTTGTATTAATTATTTTTATTCTGCAGCTGTAGTATCAGTTGTTTCTGTACCAACAGTATTATCGGTATGTATTGTTGTTTCTGTGTTATCAGCTGGTGCTGTTTCTTCTGTTGTCTCAGTATTCTCAGTAGTTGCTGTTTCCTCTGTTGTCTCAGTATTCTCAGTAGTTGCTGTTTCCTCTGTTACTGCAGTATTATCAGTATTTTCTGTTTCTTTTTTAAGATTATCTATATCTTCTACAGTTATACTTAAATCCATTCTTCTTATAACGGTTTTGGCAGTTTCAGCATCAACGGCTTCTCCTAAAGAATCAACTAATGTTATTTCCGGATCTTCATTTTTATACTGTTTAATTTCAACTATATATCCTTCAGCATCTTTTGCTATTGTAGTTTTATTTCTTCCATCATTGTTTATGTCTATAGTAACACCATTAATTCTAACTTCATTAACTGTACTTCTTCCATCTACATAAGTTTTTGTAGTAGATGTGCTTCCGTCTGCCTCTGTTACAGTTGTTTCAGTATTTCCGGCAACATCTCTTGTTACTATTGTAATAGATCCATTCGGTTTAGCAGTAGTTGTTATGCTGCTTGAATCTGCTGCTACAACTTCAGTTATAGTGCTTGAATCTCTATTAAGAGTTGTTGTCTCTCTTGAACCGTCTTGTCTTATTATTCTTTTTATTGTAGTACCATCAGGCATTTTTATTTCACTTATAGTATCTTCAGCAACAGTGTCAGTTATCACTGTACCATCAACTTTTTTAGTTACTACAGTAAAAGAACCGTCATCATTATATGTTTTTGTTATAATGCTTCCGTCATCAGCTTTAACATTATATGAGAATGTTCCAGCTCCGGATGCTCCAGAATTTCTTTCTTCAACTCTTCCGTCCGGATAAACTATTTTTAAATTGCTTATACCATTAGTATCAACAGTAGTAGTTCCTATACTTCCGTCTATATAATTGGCTACTACAACATAGCTTCCATCAGGATTTTCTGTTTTTACTATAACAGCACCATCAACACGTTTTGTTTCTGTTATAATATTTCCGGAATTATCCTCTGTTCTTTTTACTTCTGTACCATCCAAACTTCTAGTATAGAAGAATGCACCATTATCATCTTTATAATTTGTGGTAATAGAACCGTCGGATCTTTCTACTACAAATGCTTTGTTGCTGTCCAATGTTTTTCTATTTATAAAAGAACCATCAGGATATAAAGTATATTCAAAAGTATCACCAGAAGAAGTTTTTGTATTGATAGATTTTGAGTTATCTGTCATATATGTTTCTATTCTTCTGTCTCCATTTTCAAATAATATTTCTATTTCTCTTTTACCATAAGGATATATTGTATCAGAAACTTCATAATTATTTGAGTACATCTTTGTTCTTTCTACTTTTCCATTTTCATAAGTTATTCTTACGCCGTTATCATATAATGTTTCTCTTTCATAATCAAAATTTGGATATATATTTTCTGTTGTTATGCTTCCGTCATTATTAGTATTTACTCTATGATTATTTGTAAACGGAATAAATTTAACAGATGTATCATTGCTTCTTATTAAGGATATAACTTTTTCTAGTGACTCTTTTTGATAGTAATCATTTCCTACATTAGTTAAAAATATTTCATAAGCTATAGCAGCATTAGTTATTTCTCCAAGTGCTATAAATGTATGTCCCATATTTAAATATGCACTGTAATATAAAGCCCAAGTATTATATAAATCAACGGAGGCTATATTAGTTTTTATTTCTACCATATTTCCGTTTGTATCCATAACATTAGTCATAATAACTATATTTGTTACAATATAAGGGTTTTTATTTTCTTCTGTTACAACATAAGTAGATCCAGTAGTTGTAGAATTTGTATTCATAACTACATTATTTGAATCTCCAGTATTCATTTCGTTTGTAACATTATCAGGAGGAAGAGAAGTTTCAGATACAGAAGGGTCTACAACTTCAAGATTAAAGTTTGTATTAGCTTCAAATATAACAGTAGTATTTGTAAATTCATATTCATTTGTGTAAGTATTTGTTATAATAACATTAGTAAATAAAGGCAGTTTTGTAAATGTATTGTCTAATGTATTTTTTATAGTTTCATTTGACTGGTTTAAATTATTTATTGCATCGGATATTGCATTTGTATCGGATGATAAATTTGTTGACATTGTATTTGTATCGATAGGTGAAATTAAATTTGTGCTTCCTAACTCATTTGTTCCTATAGATATATTTGTTATATTTTCATTTGAAGAAACAGCATTAACATCAAATGTGAATATAGTATTTGTTACTACATTTTGAGAAACAGTATAATTTGTTAATACCTCATAATTCAATTTTGTTATATATGGAGAATGCAGACGTTCTATAGATCTATTATACCAAACTAAAGCATCTTCATAATTTTTTAATTGATAATATGAGTTCGCTATATTATTACAATATGAGTATGAATCATTTATATCAAAGGCTAATTTATAGTAATTGATTGCATTTTCATATTGTTTATCCTGAAAATAACATGCTCCTATATAATAATAAAGCATATCATTTGTAGATAATGGTCTTTTTTCTAAATATAGTAAAAATGCTTCTCTTGCAAAATTATATTTTTTTTGGAAGAAAAGTTTTTCAGCATTATAAAATTCTTTGTCTATATTTCTCTCATCATTAGGTGCGGCATTCTGTCCAAGTAATGATAATGATACTGCTAAAATAGCTGCTAAAGATATTATAAGAAATTTTTTCATAATAATACGATCCTTTTTATAAATTTAAGGACAATATTTAAAACTATTAATTTTTTATATAGTCAAAATAATGATTAAATAGTGAATAAAGTATATATTCGCTATATCCTCTCACTTTTTTGTTTTTATCTAAAACATCATTTAAAAATTCAAATGTTTTTTCGTCAGGATTTTCTATATAATATAATCTTTCTTTAGATAAAGATACACTGTCATTTTTTAACATTTTTATAAGAGAAAGTTCTTTTAATCTGTCCTTTTTATCTTCTCTGCTAGAATAATATGAAAAAAGTCTTTTTACAAGATTTTCAAATACTATTTTATTATACATAACAGCACGTCTCACATCTGTATCTATACTGCCGTCATAATTACTTATTTCACTGTCAAATATTGCAATTGATATAGCTGATCTTATGTCAGCAAATACCGCTTTTTCTTCTTTTAATTTAAATTTTTTATTAGACATAATATTAGAAAATATTCACCTTTATTTAAAATATAATACTTATGTTATATCGGAAATATTAAAAATTTTATTAAATAAAATTATTTTTATGCATTATTTGAAATTTAGAGATAAAAAAACCCCTCTCATAATTATTTATGAGAGGGGTAAATATTTATATTTAAATATTATTTGTTTTTTATAGGATCATTAGGATTTGAAGCAGTTTCTCTGTTTTTTAATCCTTTAGCCCATTGACCAGTTATGAATAATTCTATAACAGCTAATATAATCATAACTGCAGCAATTCCAGCTAATACATAACCATCAAAAGTAGCTTTAGCAATATTAGTATAAACAACTAAACCTAAAGCAGAAAGAGTAACTATGAACATAAATGTTAAAGGTATAACATTTTCCCAAGAAGTTCTTCCTTGACGGTTTTTTATCCAAGCAGCAACTGCTAATAATGATAAACCAGCTAATAATTGGTTAGCACTACCAAATATAGGCCAAATTCTAGTATAACCGTAAAGAGTAAATCCTAAAGATACAAGAACTGTTATACCAGTAGCTATATAAGGGTTAGTTAAGAAAGTTTTATGAACTCTTCCATCAGCAGAAGTATATTCACCTAATTCCTGTATTAAATATCTTCCTATACGAGTAGCACTGTCTAATGAAGTTAAAGCAAAAGAAGCAAATGCTAAAGTAACGAAAGTTTTACCCATACTTAATGGTACTCCGAAAGAAGTCATGAAAGTAGCAACACCAGTAGCAAATCTAGCAGCAGGTGTACCTTCACCATTACCAGCAACAGCAGAAACACTCATTAAAGCAACTATAGCAACTATACCTTCTATAAGCATAGCACCATATCCTACCAATTTAGCATCTTTTTCACTGTTAAGCTGTTTAGCACTTGTACCAGAGCTAACAAGAGCATGGAAACCAGATATAGCTCCGCAAGCAACAGTAATGAAAAGTATTGGGAATAAGTAGTTTCCAGCACTAGGCATAAAGCTAGTAAATGCAGGAGTCTGTATAGCAGGTCTCATTATTACTAAACCTACAACACCACCTACTACCATAGCATAAAGTAAGAATGAAGATAAGTAGTCTCTAGGTTGTAATAATATCCAAACAGGCATTAAAGAAGCTAATATTATATAAATAATTAATATTATTTGCCAATGTACTTTTTGTAAAGCTAAGAATGGGAATTTATCGGATATAAAAATAATACTTGCTAATAATACAACACCTATTATTGTAGAAACAGCAACAGAAGCACCTCTTCTGTACACTAAAAATCCGAATAATAAAGCCAAAGCAATAAATAACATACTTGCAGTACCAGCTGCAGCAGATTCTCTAGCATTATCAACGTTTACAGCAAAAGTACCAGCAGTAATGTCCAAGAATGCAGCTACTACTAAACAAATAGTAATAAATGCATAAAGTGTGAACATTATTTTACCTTTTTGGCTAACATTATGTCTTATAACTTCTCCAATAGATTTACCTTCATGTCTTAAAGAAGCAACTAATGAACCGTAATCATGTACTCCGCCAAAAAATACACAGCCAAATATAATCCATAAATATACAGGAAGCCATCCAAACATTGTAGCAATGATAGGACCAGTTATAGGCCCAGCTCCAGCTATTGAGGAGAAATGGTGTCCTAATAATACTTTAGCATCTGTTGGTACATAATCCCTACCATCATTTATAGTATGGGCAGGTGTTTTTTTACCAGGGTCAATACCCCATTTTTTTGCTAAATATGAACCATAAGTTATGTAAGCTACGAAAAATATGACCATACCTAACAATAGAAGAATGAAAGCATTCATTATATATCTCCTTATATTATTTTTTTATAACCTCCTAAAAATCCGAAAGAAGAAGTTTTAATTCCTTCTTACGCATTTTAGGTAAGTAAACATTTTTATCAGTCATAGACACTATGGCATATTGTGTTTCTGACCATCCATGAAACAATAACTTATAATTAACTTTGTAAAAAAATTTTCTTGTCATTTTTTCCCATTCTTTATCTAATGGACTTTCTGTTACTATTATTCCAGTAATTACACTTCTCTTATGAAATTTATTTGGATTTGATAGTATAGGAGTTAACCTTATAAGCATTTCTTGAAAGTTCTCTATATCCTCTTTTTTTAATTCCTTAATAAATCTTAAAAGCATGTGTTCAAATACTGAATAACCTTCATAAACAGTTGATTTTGTGATAAATGACTTGAAAAAATCATTTCTATGGAAAGCATATAGATCAAAATATTCATCTTCTTTACTTATTTCATAGTCTAAATCAAAATGTCTCATAAGCTTTTCTGAAATATTAAATATGTATTTTTTTACATTTTCATTATCTATGTGAAGTTTTGCCATTTTTATTCTCCATGCTATATATTATATATAGAATTTTTTCATTGTCAAGTTTTTATACATATTAAATAGTAATGATTATTATATGCTAATAAATTTATATTGGTTTTATTATACATTTTAGATATAAAAGTTGTTATTAAAATTATTATGGCAAAAAATTATTTTATTTGCATACTAAATAAATTTTATTAATTTATTTTAGCTGTTTTGTATGTATATATTAGATAAAATATCTTTCATTTTTTTCATAGCTAAAGCTCTATGACTCATAGAATTTTTTTCTTCTAAACTCATTTCAGCATAAGTAATACTATATCCATCGGGTTGGAATATTGGATCATATCCAAAACCATCAAAACCTCTGGGATTTTCTATTATTTTTCCATTAACTCTACCTTCAACTGCTATATAGTAATTATCATCTAATATGCATACAGCAGAAGTTATAAAATAGGCACTTCTATCTTTTTTGTCTTTTAATTCATCTATAAGCATTTGCATTTTTTCTTTGTAGCCTAAATTTTCACCACCATATCTTGCAGAGTATATTCCAGGATTTCCATTAAGGGCATTTACACATAGTCCTGAGTCATCAGCTAATGAAGGCAATTTTGTATGATTATATACAGTTCTTGCTTTTATAAGAGAGTTTTCAATGAATGTTTTTCCATCTTCTATTATTTCTCCTATATCTGAAGGCATAGGCAATATATCTTTTATAGCACTTCCTTTGAATAATTCTTCTATTTCTTTTAATTTATGTTTATTGGATGTTGCTATCACTAATTTTTCAAGCATATCAATTTCCTTTTATATTAAAAAATAGATAAAAATCTTTTGAGTTAGGTATATAATATTCCATAACATTTCCAATAATAGTATATCTATTTTTAGGTGCATAGTTTTCTACAATGTCTGTAAAAACTTTGCTATAGTTCTCTATATTGCATTTTACCTTAATAAACTTTCCTCCTTTAATTTTCCATTTAGTCCATCCATTAGGTGGTGTAGAATTTTCTTTTACTTCAACACCTGCCATGTATTTTCCAATTTCGCCCCAAGGAGCAAAAGTTTCATCTATATCATTCATTATACCCCATATTCCAGCCAAATTATTATTTTCATCTATTTTTACTAAATCAATTATTTCTTTAATATTTTTATTAAAATTTTGCCATAATGGAAGAACCCACTCAGAATGTTTTTCACTTTCACCGGAATTTACCTTTCCAATTACTTCAAAATCTCCTTTTTCAACTATTTCTATACTCATAAAGATTTACTCCAAATTATTTTATAATAAATAATAATATACTGAAAATAAGTCAAATTATCAAAAATTATGATATTATAAATTTTATTTAATCATATATCATATTATTTATATATGATTTTAGATAATAGAACATATTAATCTTTTTATATTCTATTGTTATACTTGTTTGAGGTTTGAATGTTTTATCTAATTCAAAAATTTTGTTATCTATCATAATATTATGATTTGCAGATGTACCTACAAATAGATGTAAATTGTTAATTATAGTATTGATATTATTTATTTCCATATAATCATCAGTAACAACAAAATTTTCATCTTTTTTAGGCTCTGGAATACCGGCACCATAAGAAACAAATCTTGTTTTTTCTAAAACAATATTATTATTTTTATCTAATATATAATAATCTCTAACTTTACTTTGATTTACAGAATGAATATAAGAAATTATAAATTCTTGTTTATTCATTTTTAATATCATACTAGTTTTATTATCTTTTGTACTGTACAGTAAAAGCCTTTGAAATATTGGCAGAAAAAATAAAACAATAATTATGATAATTACAATTAAAAATTTAACAATTTTTTTCAAGATTATTTTATTCATAATAGTTTAAGTCTTTAATAAATATTAAATTTCATATCCTAATTCTTTATAATATTTTAAAGCACCAGGATGGAATGGTACTGATATTCCTTTATATGAATCTTCTATACTAAATTCTTTACCTTTATCATTAACAAGAGCTAAATCATTTTGTTTATCAAATAATGTTTTCATTAAATTATAAACCATATCTTCTGGCATATTATTATTAACAATGATTGATGCTTTTACAGCAACAGCTTCTGTAGCATTAGTAACATTATTATATGTGTTAGGTGGTATTGTAACTTTTGAGTAATATTTATATTTATTTATCATTTCATCCATTTGTATTTTATCTAATGAAATTAAAACTATTTCTGTATTTAATGATAGTTCCTGCAATGCAGCATTAGGTATACCTGCTACTATAAAACAAGCATCTAATGTATTATTTTTTAAACCATCACTTGATAATTTGAATGAAAGATTTGATTTATTTATATCATCAAAAGTGAATCCGTATGCCTCTAATATTTGTTTAGCATTAAACTCAACACCGCTTCCAGCATCTCCAACTGAAACTCTTTTTCCTTCCAAATCTGCTATAGTTTTTATTCCGCTTGATTTTGTGGCAGCTATTTGCACTACTTCTGGATATAATGTAAGCATTGCAGAAAAATTAGTCAATGATTCTCCATTAAATATATCTGTTCCGTTATAAGCATAATCCATAACATCATTTTGTGCAAATGCAATATCAGCTTCATTATTTTCCAATAGTCTCAAATTTTCTGCAGATGCTCCAGTTGATATTGGGGTGATATTCATATTTTCTATATTAGAATTCCATATACTTGTTATGCTATTTCCAAATGAATAGTATGTACCGCTTGTTCCTCCAGTAGCAAAAGTATATTCATAGCTTTCATTTTTTTTACATGAAATAGTTATTAATAATAAAACAATAATGCTAATAATAATTTTATTATTTATATTCATAAAGGATACTCCACTTATTTGTATTGTATAATTAATTAATAATATACCTCATATTATTAAAAGTCAATTATGAAAATTAAATAATTATGATATGCTATTGACATTAATAATTTATATCGTATAATTTACTTATTAATAATTAATATTATTAAGAGATAACTTGTGAGGAGTGTTATAATGCCAAGTTTTGCAAATCCATTTAATGCTAATGTTAATAGAAAGGTAACAAAGGAAGAATTAATACAGGCTATAAGACTTGATATAGCAGGTGAGCTTGAAGCTATATATTTGTATGATGCTCATGTTATGGCTACAGATGATCCTGTTGCAAAAGCAGTGTTGAGTGATATAAGAGATGAAGAGAAGGCGCATGTTGGTGAGTTAATGGCTTTATTAAGACATTTAGATCCTAAAGAAGCTGAACATTTTGAGTCAGGACAATTAGAGGTAAAAGAGATGATGGAAGAGCTTGGAATAAAAGAACCTAACTTATCCGGTCTTACAGTAGGAAGTCTAAAAAACGATAAGTAATATTTTTAAGGAGGAAGTATATGGTTTATTTAGCTAGAGAAAGTTCACCATTTGAAGAAAGTTTTTGGAAAGATATAGATAAAGTTGTTGTTGAAACTGCAAGTAGAATTCTTGTAGGAAGAAGATTTTTATCAATTTATGGTCCATTAGGTGCTGGTGCCATAAGCGTACAATATGATAAAAGCGACAGAGAGGAAGTATTTGAAGATGGTTTCGTTAAAACATCTGGAAGGAAATCTGTTGAACTTCCTCAATTATACCAGGATTTTACATTATTATGGAGAGATTTAGAAAATAATATTTCTAATAAACTTCCTTTAGATTTATCTATAGTATCTCAGGCATCTCAGGTGCTTGCAAATAAAGAGGATAATTTAATATTTAATGGAAGTGATTTTCTTGAATTAAAAGGTATTTTAAATGCTGATGGTGTTCAGAAATTAAAGATATCTGATTGGTCTCAAGGAGAGAACCCTTATACTGATATAGTAAAAGCTATAAATATGATTAGAGAAAAAGGTATTGTTGGAAGATTTGTATTATGCTTAAGTCAATCATTGTATTTTGATTTGCAAAGAATACAGCAGGGTACTGGAATGACAGAAGCTCAGAGAATTTCAAATATGATATCTGATTTGTATAATGTTCATGTTATAAAAGGTAAAAAGGCAGCATTACTTTGTGCTGAACCTCAGTATATGGATTTAGCTATAGGAATAGACATATCAACTGCCTATTTAGAACAAAAAGATTTAAATCATAGCTTTAGAATAATGGAAACAATTATACCTAGAATAAAAGATGCTAATGCAATAGTTGTTTTAGAATGATTTATATTTCATAATAATAACTCTTTATAGCAAATATTTTATTTTAAACCTGCATCTTTCTATTATAGATGCAGGTTTTTTATTTTAATTGTATTATCTGTATTTTATTATGCGTTCTGCTATTATTCCTATAAGTATTGTAGATGAGCCTAATATAATAAAGAATATCCAAGTATTAATTCTAAAGTAAAAATATTCAAAGTATCTTATATATATATTAAGTATAATAAAAAATATTGAATATTTTACTATAGAAGAAATTTTTAATTTATATCCTATTATAAAAATAATAATATTTGACAATAAAAATAATGAACTATATATAAGAATGTATGGATTTCCATACTCTTTAAGAATTATTGCATAATCATAATTACCAAATATTGACATAAATGCTAATATTATATTTAAATATAATAATCCTATTGTGTAATAAATGACTGAAAATTTTAAATATTTTACCCCTAATTTTTTATTTATATCTGTGATTCCAACTAAAAATATAAATATACTTGTTATTATGAATCTTATATAATTATTAAGCCTTAAATCTATACCTGATATATCAAAACCTTCAATTCCATACCAAGTAATAATTGCTATTATAGCTATTGATAATACAGCATAATTTCTTTTTATATATGCTATTATGAAAAATAGTATTATACTTATAAGAGATAAAACAATAAAATTGTCTTTATTGTTAGTGATAATATATGAAATAGTAAATATATCAGCAGATAAAAATATAGATGATAAGGCTATTATAGCAGATGAAGTTTTTGGTAAATATATTTCTTTTCTTTTTAGAATTTCATCTATTATAAATCCGGATATGAAAAGTATAAAAAATAGGAATGCTATAAAGTAAAGAGAGAAAATATAAAAACTTATAAAAGATATGAATCCCAAAGATACCATTACAATCCCTGTTATCATTATGGCTCTTATTATGGGCTGCCAATTTATATAATCATCTCTATATTTTCTTGATAATATTTCCAATTGTTCATTAGTAATAATGTTATCTTTATTCCATTTTTTTAATTCTTTTAATATAAATCTGTTTTTACTGCTCATGATTAATAATCTTTAAATATTTCTTTTTTAATATATTTTATGTTATCTAAAGTATATCTAGTGTAATCATTATTTCCATCAGGGGATTTCATTGTTCTTAAAACTTTTATATATTTAATAAAATTTTTAAAATTATCTATTAAGTCATTTGGAATAATCTTTTCAATATCATATTTTATATTATCATTAAAATCTTTACTATTTTCAGATATTATCATGTCGCATAATTCATTTTTATTTTGAAAAAAACTTTCTAAATTATTATTTTCCAAATATGAAATAAGATCATCTAACTTATTTACAATTAATTGTATATTTTGATTGTTCATAATTATAATTATCCAATTTTTATAATCTATATTATATAATTTAATATATAATCTAATAATTGCAATAAAAATTATTTTTATTAAAAATTATGAATTTATGATAATATACTATCTATTGAAGTAAAATATATTTACATTCACAGCTTATTTTTTATGTTTGCAATATATCTTAGTGTTATATGTATTATAAAGTATATAAAAATATAATATTTAAGTAAATTTTTTGTAAATTAAATGTAAATTATATTGACAAAAATTATATTTGGGCTATACTTATAATTGTAAAGATAATTTACATGTACATATGATAAAAAAATAACGATAAAAAGGAGATTTACTATGACTAAAAAATTATTTGCTTTATTAATAACATTAACTATAATTTCTACTTCAAGTTTATTTGCTGATTGGGTAGTTCCAGTTTCTTCACTTCCTCAAAATGCTAGAAGCTTTATACAGCAGATTTATCCTAATACTCAAATATGGAAAGTAGAAAGAGATGACGGAAAATTTGAAGTAAAATTGTCAAATGGAGTAAAAATAGAGTTTTTATATAATGGTGATTGGAACAGTATAGATGGCAAATACAATGCAGTTCCTTTTGAAGTTTTACCTCAATCTGTAGTAAACACTATAAAAAATACTTATCCTCAATCTGTAGTTATAGATGCTGAGAAAGAATGGGGAAGTTATAAAATCAAATTAAATAACTTTATGGAATTATTTGTTACAGCTGACGGACAATTAATGGGACAAAAATTTGATGATTAATTAAAAATATATAGATTATTTATTGAAAAATACTAAAATATAGAGGGAGTTATAAAATTAACTTCCTCTATTTTTTAATAATAAAACATTTTTTATTTATATATGAAGTAATATTTTGCTATTTATTATCAGGTCTCAAAGAAGCTTTTAAATTTGAAAAAAACTCCTCTTCATTCATAGCCATTTCTTCTGGTAGATTTTTACTCATCTCTTCTAAAAATACAGAAGGAGTACATTCAACTTTTCTACCCATTTTAGTTCTGCTTCTACAATATGTAAGAGTTAAATGTTTTTTAGCTCTAGTCATAGCTACATAACATAATCTTCTTTCTTCTTCAAGTCCATTTTCATCTAAACTTTTTTGATGAGGCATTATACCATCTTCCATACCGCATATATAAACATAAGGAAACTCTAATCCTTTAGCGGCATGTATACTCATAAGCATAATACCTTTCTTTTTATCCTCATCTTCATTTTGTTCTTCTATACTCATTAATAAAATTCTATCTAAATAATTTTTTAATGTAGCATTTTTATTAGATTTTTCATATTCAAGTATGCCGTTCATAAGAGATTCAACATTTTCCATTTTTTTGGCACCTTGTTCTTTAGTATCGCTTGAATTCAATACTTCATTATGATAAGCAATAACATCTAAAAACTTATTTATATTTTCATATAGTTTAGGACGTTCAATATCATTTTTATCAACTGTAAATAAATTATGATAATGCTCTATAATTTCAAGAAAATCTTTTATACCTGCTTTAGCTTTAGGTGAAATTTCTTCTATACTTTCATAGTCAAGCAAAGTTTGATATAATGAAGATTCATTTTTTATACTAATTTCATTTAGAGTATTTATTGCTACTGCTCCTATTCCTCTTTTAGGTATATTTATAACTCTAAGCAAAGAAACTTCATCTTCCGGATTAACAAATAAATTGAGATAGGCTAGTATATCTTTAATTTCTTTTCTTTCATAAAATTGAAAAGCACCTACTACAGTATAAGGAAGTCCTCTAAGTCTGAAAGCCTCTTCAAAAAGTCTTGATTGAGCATTCATTCTAAAAAGAACAGCAAAATCTTCATAATTTAATCCTTTGCTTATAGAATAATTTATTATAGAATCTGCTACAAACTGAGCCTCTTCTCTTTCATCTTCGCAAGGCATTATAACAGGAGGTATGCCTTCTTCTCCCTCTGCAACTACTTCCTTATTTTTTCTCTGTATATTATTGCTTATTACTGAATGAGCTGCCTCAAGTATAGCTTTTGTACTTCTATAATTTTTTGTAAGCGTTACTATTTTGGCATCTGGATATTCGTTTTCAAAAGAAAGGATATTTGATACATCTGCACCTCTGAATGCATAGATACTTTGATCATCATCTCCTACAACTGCAATATTTCTATATTTTGATGCTAGTAAACTTGTGAGTTTATATTGTGCAAAATTGGTATCTTGATATTCGTCTACCATTATATATCTAAATCTTTCCTGATACTTTTCAAGAACTTCTGGAAACTCTACATATAAATCTATTGTTAAATTAATAAGATCATTAAAATCAACAGCATTATATCCTTTTAAATATGTTTGATAAACTTCATATACTCTTTTTGCTATTTTTTCTAAATCATCATGAGGTTCTACTTCATACGGCTTCATCAAATTATTTTTATATCTGTCTATATACCAAGCAAACAAATTCTCATCATAATTGAGAGTATTAATTTTTATTTCTCTTAAAATATTTCTTATTAATGTTCTGCTGTCTGATGAGGAGTATATACTGAAATTATTTTTATATCCTAGTTTTTCAATGTCTCCTTTTAATACCCTTACGCAAAATGAATGGAAAGTGCTTACTACTAATTGTTTTGGTTTTTCTTTTAACAGTTTTGTTATACGTTCACGCATTTCCGCTGCTGCTTTATTTGTAAATGTAACAGCTAATATTTGGCTTGGAAGTACGCCATGCTTTATTAAATATGCGATTCTTTCTGTAATAACTCTTGTTTTTCCTGAACCAGCACCAGCCAATGCAAGAAGCGGTCCGTCAATATGTTCTACTGCTTGTCTTTGTTCTTCATTTAACATTAATGCCATATTTATAATCACCTCTTATTTTGAAGAGTTATTATATATTATATTAAAATAATGTAAAATTTTTAATATTGAAATTTATTTGTTTAATGGTATATAAATATAAAACTATGTTTTTTATTGAAGTTTAAAAATAGTGTAATAAATATGCCAATGATGCAGAGTGCTGTATAATGAAAGACATGAAAAAGAAGTTTCTAATATCTAATAAATTGTATTCATAGAAGATATTTCTATAGATATTAGCAGTTAATTTTATTTATTTTAATATTATATTGATTTTATTATTTTAAATGTTAGAATATTCTAACATTTATTTCTTGATAGGAGTTTATTTATGAAAGATTATGAAAAATTATCAAAAGAACATTTTAATAAACAAGCTAATATATATGATGAAAAAGATACAGTATGTTATTCAAAATTTGGGAAGATAAGCTGTAATTATGTATCAGAATATTTAAATAATATTGATTATAATAAACTTTTAGATGTTGGCTGCGGAACAGGTTATTTAATAAATTTACTTCAATATAAAAGTAATAGATTATTTTATGGACTTGATTTATCAGAAGAGATGTTAAAGGTTGCTAAGTCTAAAAATATAAGAAATACGGAATTTATTTTGGGCAGTGCAGATAAACTTCCATTTGATGATAATAGTTTTGATGTAGTAACATGTATACAAAGTTTTCATCATTATCCTTATCCAAATGAAGCTATGAAAGAGGCTTATCGTATTCTTAAAAAAGGCGGTATTTATGTATTATCTGATACAGGAGTAGGTGGAATAGCTGCTTGGGTAGATAATAATATTTTATTTCCTTTGATGAAAAGCGGTGATTGTCATACAGAAAATAAAGAAGGTATATCAAAAAGAATGATTAAAAATGGATTTGAAATAATAGAGAAAAAACAATTAAAAGGATTTATATATTCTGTTATAGGAAAAAAATGATATGCTTTATAAACATATTGATGTTCGTTAGTATCTTTATAATTATTTATAGATTAACTTTTTTAATTGTCAGATTATGAAATATCTATAATAATTTTATATTTATTTTTATTTTTTATGATGATATAAGAATAATAAAGGTATTATATGAAAAAGTTATTATTAATTTTATCAGCATTATTATTTATATCATGCAGTAATTCTTTTTATAAAGAAGGTTTATCTTATACTTTAATTATTTCTTCAGAAAAAGGGCATAATAATATAGTAAATATACTATTGAAATTAAATGCTGATATAAATATGAAAGATAATGAATACGGCTATACTGCTTTAATGGAAGCCTCATCAAAAGGCTACACAGAAATAGTTAATATACTGTTAGAGCATAATGCAGATGTAAATATAAAAAACTATGACGGACAAACTGCTTTAATGCTTGCTTCATCAAAAGGACATACTGAAATAGTTAATATGTTATTAGAAAACAATCCTGATGTGAATATTAAATGCGATAATGACCGTACTGCTTTGATAGAAGCTTCTGTAAATGGATATACAGAAATAGTTAATATTTTATTAGAACATAATGCTGATATAAATGTTAAAAGTTATGACGGACGTACTGCTTTAATAAGGGCTTCTCAAAAAGGGTATGAAGAAATAGTAAGTATATTATTAAATCATAATGCTGATACAAGCATACAAGATATATCTGGTTTTACAGCATTAGATTATGCTTTAGAATCAGGAAATTCTAATATAGTAAAAATGCTTAAAAATATTAATTAAAAAATAAACTCAATATAAAGAGTAATCACTCTATATATTGAGTTTTTAAAATTATAAAAAATTATAGTAAAGAAAATTAAAATCTTACTACATCTCTAGTAATTTCTTTTAAGCTGTGAACACCGCACATAGTCATAGCATCTTCAAGTTCAGCGCCTAATTGAGCAGCATAAGATTTAACTCCTTCTTCTCCTCCGCCGTAAGCAGCTATTACAAAAGTTCTTGCAATAACAACTCCATCAGCACCTAAAGCAATAGCTTTTAATATATCAGCACCGCTTCTAATTCCTCCATCTACTAATATTTTAATTTTGCCTTTAACAGCATCAGCAATTTCAGGCAAAACTTCGGCAGTAGAAGGACATTGATCAAGTACACGTCCTCCATGATTTGATACTATTATTGCATCAGCTCCGGCTTCAACAGCTTTTTTAGCTCCTTTTACAGTCATTATACCTTTTACTATAAATGGTCTTTGGGCAATTTCTTTGATTTGTCTTAACTCATCTACGGTTTTGCTTCCTGCTTTTGGGGTAAGATTTTTTAAGAAAGGAAGTCCTGCTCCATCAACGTCCATAGCTACAGCAAAAGCATTTGAATCTGCAACTAATTTCATTTTTTCTTTTATAACATCTATATTCCAAGGCTTAATAGTAGGAACTCCTATTCCATTTTGTTTTTTTATCATAGTAGTTGCTGCAATCATTACATTAGGATTGGTTCCATCTCCTGTGAAAGCTGCAATTCCTGCTTCATGACATGATTTTACTAATATATCATTGTATTCTTCTTCTGTATATTTATTTCCATAATGAAGTTGAACTGCACCTACAGGACCTGCAAATATAGGATATTTAAATTTTTTGCCGAATAACTCAAAAGAAGTATCTACATCTTCATTAGAACATATTGTGTCCATATTGAGTCTTATTTCTCTCCATTTGTCATAATTTCTAATAGCAACATCTCCTATTCCTTTGGCGCCAGGACCAGGCATGCAATCTCTACAAACTCTTCCATTACAAATTGCACATGCTTTGCAGAAACCCATGCAGTCTTTTGCTACTTCTATAATTTCTTTATAAGTCATAAAATTCCTCCGATATAATTAAACGTATAATAATGCAAAACAATAATACTAAATATAAAAAATAAAACAAGTAAATTATTATTGTAAACAGTTAATAATAATTTTATATGGTGTTAAATTATTTTTGTATTATAATAATTTATGTAAAATTAATAAACTATGATAGGAATGAAAAATGGCAAAAATATCTAATTATCTTCTTAGTAAACATATAGAAAAATGCAAAATATCATTAAAAGCTTTTGAAGAAAGAGAAATTCCAGATTTAAAAGATGATTTTAAAAAAGAAGCAGAAAAAGTTCTATATGAGGCAAATAATTTTTTAAATAGCATTGATCCATTCAATTATTCTGATTTTGATGATTTTAACAGCAAGGCAGAAAATTTTAATGATGAATTAAACAGAATACTTGAAACATTTTATATAAAAGAGCCTGACGAACTTTATACTTATAACAGGTTTATTGAGTATTTTCATTATGATAAAACTATGTTTAATGATGAAAATGATGAAATTGATATTAATGATTTACATACTTTAGATGAATATTTCGATTGTAACACTAATGGAGTTGCTTTAAACAATATGGGATCATACCAATATGCTATAGATAAATATAGTGAAGCTATAGATTTGATTGATTATTATGCATTAGCTTATTATAATAGGGGACTTTCTAGAAGTAATTTAGGATTTTTTAAGAAAGCTATAAAGGATTATGACAAAGCTATAGAATTAAGTAAAAATTATAAAGACGCCTATTATAATAGAGGAGTTGCTAAAAATCATGCTGGCTTACACAAAGAAGCTATGGAAGATTATGATAAGGTTATAGAGTTAGACAATAAAAATATAGATGCATATAATAATAGAGGAGTTTCCAAAAATTATTTACATCTTTTTGATGAGGCTATGAAAGATTTTAATAAGATTTTAGAGTTAGAGCCTAATAATTATTGTGCTTATGGCAACAGAGGCAATTCTAAAAATGATTTGGGGCTTTATAAAGAAGCTATTGAAGATTATGACAAAGCTATAGAAATTAATCCAAATTATTCAGATGCTTATTATAATAGAGGAAATTCAAAAAAAGAGTTAGGTTTATTTAAAGAAGCTATAGAAGATTATGATAATGCTATAAAATGGAAACCTAATGATATAAACGCTTATATGAATAGAGGAAATGCTAAATATGATTTAGAATTATATGAAGAAGCTATAAAAGATTATGAAAAAATTATAAAATTGGATCATAATTATGTAGATGCTTATTATAACAGAGCAAATGCAAAAAGAGAGCTGGGTTTATATAAGGAATCTATAAAAGATTATGATAAAGCTATATATTTGAATCCTAATTATAGTGATGCATATAATAATAGAGGGCTTGCTAAAAGCGATTTAGGAATGTATGAAGAAGCAATAAAAGATTATGAAGAATCTATAGATTTATGTGCGGATAATCCAGAAGCATATTATAATATAGGAAGTGCTAAATATGATTTGGATCTTTTAAAAGAATCCATTAAATATTATGATAAGGCTATAGAATTAAGACCAACTTACAGTGAGGCATATAATAACAGAGGACTTTCTAAAAATGATTTGGGACTTTATAAAGAAGCTATCAAAGATTATGATAAATCTATAGAGTTAAACCCTAATGACAGCAATACTTATAATAATAGAGGGCTTACTAAATATAAGTTAGGCTTGTATAAAGAAGCTATAAAAGACTATACTAAGGCTATAGAATTGACTCCTAATTATACAAATGCTTACGGAAACAGAGGAAGTGCTAAAGATGAATTAGGAGATTATAAAGAAGCTATAAAGGATTATGATAAGGCCATAGAATTAGAACCAAATACGGCTTATTTATATAATGATAGAGGCTGGGTTAAGAAAAATGCAGGACTATATAAAGAAGCTTTGAAAGATTATAAAAAAGCTTTAGAATTAGATCCTGATAATGAATATGCAAAGAGCAATATTGCAAATCTTAAAAAAGAACATGGCTTGAAATAAAATGATAAAATTATAAAATTTATTTCAACTTTATCGAAATAAAAAGAGGTTATTTAATAGGAATTGTATTATGAATGACAATATTAAAGAATTGCTGGATAAAGCCAAAGAAGCTTATGAAAATAAAGAGTATGAAAAGTCCATTGAATATATTGATAAGGTTATATTTTATAATGGCGATTCTTATGATCTTTATCATAACAGAGGATTATCAAAATTAAATTTGGGATTATATGAAGAAGCTATAAAAGATTTTGAGAGAGCTATTGAATTGGGTGATGACGGCGAAACTGTATATTATGATAGAGGATTAGCAAAATTATATTTAACTTTATATGAAGAAGCTATAGAAGATTTTAATAGAGTTTTGCAAATAAATAATAATGATATTGATGCCTGTACTAATATAGCATTATGTTACTTTTACATGAAAAGGTATAAAGAAGCTATAAATATTTATGATGAAGTAATAGCAGATTTTCCTGATAATATTCATTCTTATAATAATAGAGGATTATGTAAGTTTTATTTATCTCAATTTGAAGAAGCTATAAAAGATTTTAATAAAGTTATAGAATTAGATAAAAATGATGCAGTAAGTTTTGCATATAACTATATTGGTTTATGTAAATATAATTTGAATGAATTTGATGAAGCTTTAAAATGCTATGAGAAGTCTATAGAGATAAACCCTAATCTTATTAATGCATATCATAATATTGCTTTGATAAAACATTCTGCTGGATTTGACGATGAAGCTTTATCTTATTTAAATAAGGCTTTAGAAATAGAGCCTGATAATTTTGAAACATATTTAAAAATATATTCTATAAAATTAGATTTAGAGCTATATGATGAAGCAAATCAATATTTAAATAAAGTTATAGAAATGTATCCTGATGACTGCTATATTTATGACAGAATAGGAAATATAAAAACTGATGCAGGATATATGGAAGAGGCTTTGGAATATTTCAAAAAAGTATTAGAAATAAATCCTAATTTTATTGAAGCATATCATGATATTGCTTTTGCTTTACATAAATTGGATTTAAATAATGAGGCTTTGGAATATTTAGAAAAATCGTTGGAAATTTCTCCGAATAATTCGGATACCTACTTCAAAATATTTTTAGTAAAAAGAGCTTTAAATGATTATGACGAGGCTTTATCTTATTTAAATAAAATACTTGAAATAAACCCTAATGATATTAATATTTATAATGAAATTGCTTTAGTAAAAATTGACTTAAAATTATATGATGAAGCTTTAAATTATTTGAATAAGGCTTTAGATATAGATAGTAATAATGCTGAAATATATAATACTATTGGTTCGGTATATCATAATAAAGAAAATTATGAAGAAGCTATTACATATTATAATAAATCTTTAGAGTTAGATTCTTCTAGGGCTTTGTCTTATTATAATATTGGGTTAGCATATTATGAAATGCATGATTATGAAAACTCAATTCAATATTATAATAAGGCATTGGAAATAAATCCTCAGTATGCATCTGTTTATATTAATTTAGGACTTATTAAACATAATTTAGGAAACTATCAAGAAGCTATTGACTATTATAAAAAAGCATTAGAAATAAAGCCTGATTATGCATTAAGTTATTATAATATAGCACTTGCTGAGATGAGTTTAGAAGATTATGAAAAATCTTTGGAAGATTTTAATAAAGCATTAGAATTAGGCTATGATGAGGATGATATTTATCTTAATATTGGACTTATATATTCAAGACAAACTATATATGATAAAGCTATAGAATATTATAATAAAGTATTAGTAATAAAGCCTGATAAACTTAGTGCTTATTATAATATTGCTTTTTGTTTATCTAATATGAATAAATATGAAGAAGCTTTACAAATATATGATAAAGTTATGAATATGTATCCTGATAATTTTGATGTTTATTATGAAAGAGGATACACTAAATACAGAGCATTAAAATATGATGAAGCAATAAAAGATTTTGATATTATTATAAATAAAAAGCCTGATCATTGCAGTGCTTATTATTATAGAGGCTGTTCTAAAAAGTATTTAAAGAATTATGATGAAGCTATAAATGATTTGAATAAAGCTATAGAATATGATCCGAATAATCCTAACTACTATAGTGAAAGAGCTTCATGTTATGATTATTTAAATAAATATAGAGAGAGTATTGAAAATTATGATAAAGCTATTGAATTAAATGATAATGATTGGTTTTTATATATTTTAAGAGCTAAAGAGAAATTCTTCTTATCAAAAGAAACTAATTCAGAAAATAAAACAAATGATAAGAAATCCTTTTTTAATAAAATTATATCAAAAATAGCTTCATCAAAAAATTATACTGATTTAGAAAAGTCAGCATTAAATGATTTGGAAAAATCTTATAAGTTAGCTTTGGAAGATGAATTTTATCTTATGGTATTTAAAGATATTATAAAAGAAGAATTTACCAATATAGATTTAGCATTTGAATTTTGTAAAGATAAGAATATTACTTTATAAAATATAATATTAGCAGCTGTTTTATTTTTTGTTTTAATTTTGGAAAAATGACAATAAGAAATTAACAAATTTAAAAAGTTTTAGTATATACATAAACAAATATATTTTGTAAAAAATTATTTTATTATTTGTGGGGACTAGCCCAACCGCTCTGCGTACTTCGTAACACCCCCAGTTCTTTTACCGAGTAGGTACCTTTCGGTATTGGTATAAAAGAACTTATATCCTCAACAGGCTCGGATACGCTTCGCGAAGAACTGCATTTTTAGTATAAATTTAGGATATATCCTATTATTTAATAAGTATTTTTAAAATATAAAGTTCTGGCAATTGCGTTTTTGCAACTTTTTTGTGCGGCAAAAAAGTTGATAATTCTATATAAGTGCATCAGTTGACAAACTTAAAAGTTTAACGAATTTTTTAAAATCTATAAGAAAGCGGTACAAGGCTTTATTTTTATTGACAAGCAAAATACAAGCAGGAAAGAAACTATTTGAGAGATAGTTTTTCACACTTGTACCGCATTTCGAGCTTATTAAGTTAAAAGAACTGTTATTTTTCTTCTGAGCATACAACTCTTCAGAAGATAGTATTATACTTCTATCATCTTTCATATTCTCTTTCCTTTAATGCTGCAAAAGTTTCTCAGGCTTTTGTTTTGATAGCATTTTATAATTTTGCTTGTCAATTACTAATATACACAAAATAATTTTAAAGTCAACAAAATACAAAAAATTTTTAAAACTAATTTTTTAATAAAATAAATTTGAGTAAAAAAGTAGTAGTGGTAGTAGTAAAATTAATTGGCACATTTCTTGCAGTTAACTACTACTACCTACTTTTAAACTTTCTTTTTGATTTAAAGATTTTAAAAATAAAAAAACTAGAAAACATAGTTATCTGGTATTTATAAAAAATCCGTGTTTTTGAAGTTTTTTAATCGGACATACATAAATCTATATTAAACCTAAAAAAGCCACGAAAACAAGCCTCTACGCTTCAAATAAAGCCATTCAAATCAAAAATCAAAACTCAATTTTTGATGATGTTATCGCAATAGCATAAATTAAAAATTAAAATAGCTCCTAATAGAAAAAACTCAGTAAATAAAATCATAATTTTTTATAGTAAAGTGTACAAAGCGTGCATGTTTATTTTGTGCATCTTACCAGTAAAGTGTACAAAGCGTGCATGTTCATTTTGTGCATCTTACCAGTAAAGTGTACAAAGCGTGCATGTTCATTTCGTGCATCTTATTAAAAAATCAGCAAATCAATTATAAAAAGTTAAATCAAAAAGTTTTGATTATTCAGAACTATAGTATTTATAAATACCATATTACAGTATAGTATTAGAGTATAGTTCAGTTATTAATTTTTTATACTCAGTTTATCAATTCTGTTATTAAGCTCATTCATTTTTAGAACTATTGTATTAAGCGTATTTGTTATATTTTCCTGAAAGTCATTTTTTGTATTTTTGATTTCATTATCTATATTTATTTTTTCTGTATTTACTTTATTAAATGGGTGATTACTCATTGCATTTTTTATCATATTCATAAGCACATAAATATATCTGCTTGTTGTTGTGTTAATATTTGAATGTCCCATCATCTTGCTTATTAAATAAGTTTCTGTTCCGCATTCTGCCATATCAGTTGCAAACCCACGCCTAAAAGAATGGCATGTAATTTTTATTTTATTTCTTTTTGATATTACTCTCATAATCATAGTTATAGTTTCTATTGCTAAATCATGGCCATTGTTTTTAATAAAAAGATTATTCTGTTCTTTAATTTTATTTTTTCTTAATATCTCATCACGCTCTGCTATATAATCAATTAATACATCTTTAATCATATCAGAAAAAACAACTATGCGAGGTTTACTTCCTTTTGTTTTATAAATAGTTATAGTTTTGTTTTCAAGATTAATATTTCTAATATCTATGCCTGCAATTTCTTTTCTGCGAATGCCTGTGTTTGACATTAAAAGCAGCATTGCAATATTTCTTTTATTTGTAAAACTGTCTTTTGAAGTTCTTTCTATTTTTTTTATAATATCTAAAGTTTGATTTGCTTTTACTACTAACTGCTCTTTAATTATTGGCTTTGGCCTTTTTATATCATCAAAAGTATCTATCAATATTTTAGCCTCTATTATTTTTTTCTTATGCAAAAACTTCAGATAGCTTTTAACAACATTTATTCTGCAGTTGATAATATCAGATGATAACTTAATTTCTGTTTGATATGATATATATTTTTCTAATAATTCTTTATTTATATTTTGGTATAAAACTTCAGTACTGCAAATATAGATATAATCTTTTTCAGAGAAAATAGAATAATCATTATCTTGTTTAATTATGAACTTAAAAAAATATATAATATTATTTTTGTATGTTTTTACAGTTGATGAACTTTTATCTATAGAAAGATAATCAGCAAATTGAATAATAAAATTGACATCTTTGGAATAATCATAAAGATTATATTTTTCAGCATTAAGCATAAAAAAACAACTCCATTTTTATTCGGCATTCGCCCGCCGTAGGCGAAAAAATTTGCTTGACTTTTGAAAAAGAATAGAGTTGTTTTCTTAGATATAAATAATTATCGGTTTAACAAAATAATAATTTATCTATTATTAAAAATATCTAATATTTCTTTACTCCCTATATCTTCTGCTGTTCTATAAGGAGTTATACCATATTGATGTTTTGCATAAATATCTGCACCATAATTAACTAATTCAATTATTATATTTAAATCTTTTTCATTAAAAATGTCATATCTTAATTCGTACTGCAATATAGCTACCATTAGAGGAGTATTTCCATTTTTATCTCTAATCTCTATATCTGCCCCCAGTTCTAATAGTTTTTTGGTAAGTTTGATATCATTATCATGTATGGACTTTATTAATAAGGTATCACCATTTTTATCTTTGGCATCTATATTTGCTCCAATTTTTACTAATGCTTCAAGTTTTTTAAGATATAAATCAGTTGAAAAAGGAATATCTAATAATGCCGTATTTCCTTTATTATTCCTTATTTCTAATTCAGCTCCAGAGGCTACCAATTGTTCTACAACATTATATCCTACAGTAAATAATGCTGTATTTCCATCATTATCTTTTGCATTTACATCAATTCCTAGTTTTATTAATTCAGCTGCTATATATTTATCTTGTGTATAAAATAATATAGTTTTTCCTTCTTCTATTATATTTATGTCAGCATTATTATTTATAAGTTCTTTTACAATATTAAGATTTGTTAATGAACTAGCTAAAACTATTGGTACAGTAACTATATTATAAATTGATTCGCCATCAATTCCTTGATACCGAATAGTATTTGTAACTGATTTATTAACATCAGCACCTCTTTTTATAAGTTCCTTTACTATCTCTGTATTTGATATCATTATTGCATATATCAACGGTGTATATGCCTGATTAATAACACTATTAGTAATTATAGTATTAACATCAGTATTATTTTTTATTATTTTTTCTAAAATAATAAGACTTTCTTTATCTCTTGATTTTAATAAATTATAATTTTGTGCAAATAAATTAAAACTTAAAATGAATAATATTAATAATATTTTTTTCATAATATATATCCTATTATTTTTATTTAATCATTCTATAAAAATGAAACAAAAAATCAACAATAAAAAAGGTTAATAAGGGTTATATTTTTTATTTATAGTATAAAGTTTTTATTAAAAAGAAATTTGCTGATTATAATTTTTTTTAAAAAATCATAAGAACTGATTAATATTTCATTATATTTCTTTTTAATAGTATACATAAAATAAATTTTAAGGAGTGCAGTATGCAAAAATTAAAACCTTTCAGCAAAGAAGAAAAAAAGATTGGAATAACTTTGAGAGTTACAGAAAAAACATTTCAGGAGATGAAGAAAGAGGCTGACAGTTTGAATATGAGAGTAAGCGAGTATTTAGTAGAACTGCATAAAATGTATATGAATGAAATATACAAAAAGTAATAAGCCTAAATCAAAAAAAGAGGGTAAAGTCCCCAAAACTTTACCCTCAAAAATCAAAATATCACTTGCGAGGTAATAAAATGATTACTACAAATATAATACTACTGTTTTTAAAAATAGTAAAGTATATTTTAACATTTTCTATAAAAATAATTAATAAAGATAAATACAAAAAACTTCATTATATATTAGATAAAGCAGATTCTTTTTTAACTCTTATTGTAAATATTTTATCAATAATTGATTTTGATTAAAGAGTTAAAAAACAGGGCGGAGCTTAAAAAGCTCCGCCTTAAAACATTTTATTGTTAGGAGAAAATGGCAGATTAGAAGTAATATTAGATTACCCATTTCAAACTTTGATTTATGAAATAATAGCTATAAAAAACATCAAGCATACATAAGCTAATTTAATAAAATAATATACTGATGTTTTCTCTTTAATGAGAGCTTTTAATCTATCTCTCGCCGTAGGCGGGCTGTAGCCAATGTTCCTTCAACCTCATTCATAAACTTGTTATAGTATTTTACTATTCCAATAAAAGTAAAAAACACCATAGCACCTATTAAAAAAATTAATATTAATTTGAACATATTTACTCCTTATTTTTTATATTTGTTTAGGTAAAATCCAATCTATATTATATGTATTTCCAGCAGTTCCTTTAAACTCTAAACTGCACATAAAACTATTGTTATGACAATAAATGACTTTTAAGCTGCCTTCACTAGTGCTTATATCATATTCTTTATTATCTTCAAAAAAATTAATGATACCGCTGTTTGTATAAAAACTAAAATTACTTTCTCCGCTTGCAAATATTAATTGTCCTTTTATTTTATATTTTCCTTCTTCATAAACTATTCCAAAATCTTCGCTTACTTTAGTAGGAGACATTTTATTTATTATTTCATTATTAAATAATACTATTTTATTATCTATCAATTTTATATTATTAAAGTTCTCGTTAGTTATAGAAGTTTCAGAAGTTTTCTGTATATTAAGATACAAATAATTTTCAAGTATTAAAATCATAATCATTAAATTATCTGTCATTATAAGAGGGATAATATTTTTAATATCAGTATCTATTTCTTTTGTTGTTTTAATAAACATTTTAGAACTGCTGTTTGCATCTTCATATATTTCTATATTTCCTTTTAGGCTGTAGGAATTATCTTCATTTTCGACTAATGATAAATTACCGCAATCCTTTACTTTATTATCATCAAATGCAGAGCCCATAAAAGATGATACTATTTCAAAATTATAATTATTAATTCCTAAAAATATTATTATACTTTTTAATGTATTATTTAATATTTCTATAGCATTTTGAATATTCTTCTCTTTTTCTATTTTTGGAATATCAGTATTTTTCGGAGCTGTTAGATTAAATGTAAGTATTTCTTCATTTTCTATATCGGTATTGTCGGTATGCTTTATCTCTAAATAATAAAAAGTTATAGGTATATTGGCATACTTAGTTCCTAAATCAGATCCGTCTAATAATTCTTTTCTTATATAATATTTAATAGATTTATTTTTATTTGATGTTATCATAGTGTTAGCTTCTACATAATAACTATCATTTTTATCTGTTTTTATATCAAAATAATTTTCTAAAGCAAAATGAGAAAAAACAGCGAAAACTCCTGAATGTTTTATTACTTCTCCTTTTATTACTGTCTTACCGTTTATATTTTGAATATTAAAAAATGAAAGCCATTCTCCTGCATTGTTTATAGGTATAAAATCCTGATTATTTTTTATATTTTCTATTTCTATATTAAGAGTTATGTCATAGTTTTTAATTTCAAAATTAGAATTATCTTGTTTTTTTATTTGAAGAATAGGAACTGCATATAAAAATCCGAAATTATATTTAAAATCATTAAGTCCTTCTATCAATATTTCATTTTCTTTTGCATTATTCTCACTATTTATAAATTGATATATTTCGCTTATTATATGTCCGAAATCATTATTACCATTTATTGATAAAATATAAAAATTAAGTATGCTTGCATTTGGACTTGTATTATTATAATTTAAATTCCCTTTTAATATATACTTATTTTCATTTTTTTCCAGTATAAGAGTATAAATATCATGCACTTCATCTATATGAGAAACATCATTGATAGAATAATCAGTTATTAATTTTATTTCATATCTTTCTTTAAGCTCATTCTTAAATCGAGGAAAATCGTATCCTGAAAAAAAATCTAAATTAGCATTGTCATTATTAAAAGATATTTTATCAGCAGATGATGGAAGTTGTGAAGATTCTCCGTTTCCTAAACCATCAATTCTTTCTTTTAACTCATTTATACTAGAATGTAAATCTTTGATATTAGAAACAGGAGCTTCATTAGCCTGACCGCCTTTTAATTTTTCTACATTTGTTATTATTTGATTAATATCTTCAGCATATACAGTTTTTTCATTCTGCTGTGCAGATACTTCTTGATATTCTGTAGGTTTTTCAAGCATAATAAAACTCCTATTATTGCTATACTCGCCTCACAATATAGGAGCGAATAAGTAAACTTATTCGCTTGTTCGGCTCGTTTTTTGCTATATTCTTATTTTATTTATTTTTTATATTTATAATAATTTGTTCCTGTCTGTATGTTATACCATAATTGCCATTCGCCTATTTTCATAATACTTTCCTGATACCTTCTCATTAAATCCTGCCGATTTGTTGCTGACTTTATAATAAATATTTCTGGCGGTGTAGAAAGCGGTACTTTGACATATTTTATTTTTGTACTGCATGAAGTTAATACTATTAAAATACTTATAAAAATTATTAGATATACTATTAAATGTTTCATATTCTGTCCTTGTCAGCTTTTCTTGGTCTATGCTTTTAATCATAGCATCAGAATTACTAAAACTATTTTGGAACTTTTCATTTTCTTTAATAAACAGTATCTCATTTTGAAGTGTTTGAGTTTGAAGCTCTAAACCTTTAATATTCTCCTGATATTGTGCAATCTCTTTTTCCTTTTGCCTTATAGTATTATTTTTATATGCTATAACTGAAAAGCATACAAAAACTACTAAAGCAATAATAACAGCAGCTATTATTCGCTTGCCTAACTTAGTTCTAAAAAAACTAAAAAACATTGTCGATGTAATCATTCTTACTCCTTTTATTCTTTATTATTATTTTTTTTATCATCATCATTATGATTATTGTTTTTTAATATCTTTAGAAAGCCTCTTAAATCGCTTCCCATACTGACACTGCTTAAACCTAAAACTATAATAAGCAATGCAACTCCCCAATCCTGAGCAGGAGTTAATCCTTTTATTACTATTAAATAAAATACAACAACCCATCCTAAAACAAAGCTGATTATGCTTGTATATATGCTTAATTTTTTATTGGCATTATGTTTGTCTATAAAACTCATTTATCTAACTCCATTATATTTTAAATTGTCGTGAAATATGCCTAGAAGAAACTTCTGCAAATATTCAAGATTTTCTAAAACTATTTCACTGTCTTTAATAGTTGTTTCAGTAAAGTTATTATAGATAAATACATCATAGCTTTTTAATCTGTCAGTAGCAGGAATATTTTTAAGATTTTTCAAAAATGTATTACGTTTATCATATTGTGCTTTATGATTATTGTAAATTGATTTGTAAATATCTTTAACTTTGTCTAATATAATCATATAATAGAAGTTGCAGATATTTTCTAATGCCAATTTTTTTATACTTATAATATCGCTTTTAGATAAAGATGTATTATATATATCTATAATTTCTATTCTTTTTTCTTTTACATATTTTTCAAACTCAGCTTTATTTTTATTAAGTATATGATTATGTGCTATGTAGCTTATGATTTGACTTTGTACTTTTAATGTGCTTTGACTTATTATACTGCTGTATTCTTTATAAACTGTAAGCGATGTAATTTTATCATCATATTTAAACTTATTTTCATCTTTATTATCACCATTATAATAAGCTAATATTTCACTGTTATTTTTAGATTCTAATACAGCTAGTTCTTTTGGGGATTCAAAAGCATTAGATACTATTTTGTTTTGATTTTCTATAGGTTTTCCTGTACCAAACTCTATAGTACCGTCTTTTGCATTGGCCTTCATGTTAGCAGTTTTTCCGCTTTTAATTATATTAAAAACGAAATAAGCTATTATTATAGAAGAAATACAAATAAATACTACGGCAAAGTCGCTCATTATTGCTATGTTCGCCTCGCCTAAAGACTATACTTAATAAATTAAGTATAGGGCTTCGGCTCACCCTCCTTTATTACTCCAATATTTTTAGTATTCTTTCAAATCTTTTCTGCCTATCATCAAGTCCGTTGTATCCGCCGTTAATAAGTTTTGTAACTCCTTTAACATCGCCTTGACGTGCAAGCAAACCGCAGCCTTTTTCCTGCCAAAATAATAAAGCAATCTCTACAGCATTATTAGGCTCTTTTGCCAAATCTGGATTATTAACTAAATCTGCATTTATTTTTTTGCCGTAGTTTCTATAATTATTTTTCCCAGTAAGCTGTATTATTCCTCTTCCTCTGTATTTATAGCCTTCATCTTGGACATTACCCAAACGTCCGCCGTAAACAAAATTGCCTATAGCCTCAGCTCCTTTAATACACAATTGTTTAGCATTATCTAAACTACCAACTCTTTTTTTGAAAACATCAAAAAGTCTTTGAGGAGTATATCTGAAGCTCTCTTCAAGCCTTTTATAATCATTACTTTCATGCGTAGTTTGTGCTAAAAACATAGCAGCTTCTTTAATGTCTGTTATATTATATTTTTGAAAAGCATTATTTAATGGTATAAGCCATTTTATATTTATACCGATTTTATTTAATATATTTTCATTAAACATATATCACTCCTCTTTATTTTCTATATTGCTGTCGCTTTGCGTGCCTAAAAATCCAGCTATACTCCAGTATAGCTGCGGCTCATACTCGCTTATTATTTATCTTTCCTCTTTTTTTAATTCGTATACTTTTATATATTCAGTATTTGATTTCGGTTTTGCTATTTGAAGCGTCACTTCTCTTTGCTTTAATACTTTAATTTCTGTTTCTATATTCACTATAGCTTCGCTGTATTGATAAGATGTATTCTCATGCATTGAAATGTTATATCCGTTATGCACAACTTTACCTTCACGTTCTTTTAATATTTTAAGAACATCATCTTTCATAGCCTCAATATTTTCTCTATTTTTTTTCTCATCATTTTTTAGCTTAATATATTTTTCTATTAATGATATTTCTTTTTTATTTAATTCTGTTATACTCTCTTTTGACATGTTTTATCCTTATATTTATATTCATACATTTATATAAAAAAATATAAGGATAATTCATTGCTTATATAAAAAAATTATAAAATATACGGCATTATTTGTATCATTGATTCTTGAAGCTCTTTTTTGATATTATTTAATCTTTGAGAAACATTACTCTGCGACATTTTTAACTCTTCTGCTATTTGTTTCTGCGTATATCCTTTTGACAATAGATAAAGTATTTCTCTTTGGTCTTTTTTAAGTAATGCTATTATTATTCTTTTGCTGTCTCTATCTTCTAGTTTTGACAGGCCAAAAGTATATATAATATTTGAGAGATCTATTTCAAATGCATTGAATGTAGAATCAGAATAAATATCATTATTATTTTTTTTATTTTTTATTATTTTTTTCATATCATCGCATAACTGTATGCATGTATCTCTATTGCTGCATAAATTACAAGTTTTAGTATTTTTTTTCATTTTTTATCTCCATAAATTATTTATGTGCTCTGCAATTTTTATAGCATCATCAGTATTACAAATATTTGTAATATTTAATTCTTTTTTGGCTGAATCTATATCATGTTTCAATTCAATATATTCTGCATAATTATAGCTGTATGCTATATCTTCTACTGACATATTATCTATTGCAATAACTCCTAAACTTGTAATCATAATCTACCCCCTAAAAATTATAATTGTCTTAGCTTAATTACATTATCAAATATATTGAGTTTGAGTATTTCACACTTGCAAGGCTTTATATAGTAAGTGCCGTTTTCTCTTTTATATTCAAACTCCACTATATCAAATAACTTTAGAAAATCTAAAGTTTCATAATATTCAAAAGTGTAATATTCTTTTAATAAATATCTGCTTTTCATTATCTCATTAGATAAACTGATAGCATCTTCTTTTCTTTTTAATAACGTTTCAAACTCTTCATGAGCATTTATTCTATGTCTTTTTTTAGCCTCTTCTTCAAAGTCAGTATTTTTATATGTGGACTTTAATAAATCATATTTAATGCTGCAGCTTGATAAATATTCACCTTCCTCTACTGTTTTATCAACTCTTCCCATACAGTATTGTTTTATTTTGTATTTTGCTTTATTTTCACGAAATCTTGTACTAATAAAATCTATTTTATTGTCATATATCTCTAATCTTCCTTGCTCTAAAAATGAAAGTTCTCCTATTAAATCAAGTGTAGTTTTTTTATTATCATTATCAAGCAAAACAGCTATTTCTCTTGAACGTTCTTCTTCAATCTGCCAATTTTCTATATTATAATTTTCTTTAATGTATGCTATGTTTTCATAATCTTCTAAAATCTCACGCATTAAAGTTAAAGATTTATAAGGAGGAATATCTATTTCTGCATATAACTCATATAAATTATCATTAGTATCTGTTATAGAATGTACTTGTTTATGTCCTCTAAAAATTAGTTGTCCTTTTTCTTTATCTAATGTCCATACTCTTTGACTTTCTTTTCCATCTTGATAATCCTTAAACTCAGGGATAAATATCTCCAATTCTCCGCTTATAACTTTTCCATTTTCACGTTCTATTATTTCACTTTCGCTCTCTGGTGTTTCTATAAAATATATATGAGGTTTTAATTTATTTTCATCAAGAGGATCGTTCCTATTAACAATATTTTCTATAGCATGCCTTGAAGTGTCGCATATTTCAAATACTACCTCTGGTATTAAATCAGGATTTAGTATGCTTGGAGTATAATATTTTATAGGTTTTAATTTTACTATAATACCATGTCCAGCTGCTAAAGTTCTGCAGGTATCAATAGTATCTTCCCCGCTTTGAACATTCTCAGGGAAGTTCTTTAAATCTGGGTATTCTTTTTCATTAAAAACATTTTTAGGAAGTTCAGCAGAAAAAGAAGCTCTTATATCTGAAGCCGTTATTGTTACAGTTTCTAAAAAAGCATAGTCAGGCTTTTGAATAAAACCAGAGAATATAATTTTTGAATCAGAAAAATCACTGATGTCAAATACCTGCCTGACTAAAAATCTATTACCATATAAATTACTAAAATCATCAAAAAGTCCGTCATGATTTCTTAATGTAACGGACATTTCATTTGTTTGAATAGTATCAAATGCAAGCGAATCCCCTTCTATATCCGCTGTATCTATCTCCTCAACTCTAGGCTCTATGTAGATATTATTCAATTCAGTAACTAATCTGTTATTATTGTCAGCCCATTCACGTGTGGAGAATAGTCTTTTTATATTTATAATAATATTTTTCTTGCTGTAAGGAGTTTCAAAGTTATTAAAATGTATAGCTATATAATTTATTTTATTTTCTGTATATTGATAATAAGATTTATTTTGCTGATAAAGAGATTCTAAAGAAAAAACTTCTATATATCCTCTGTCATTATCAATGCTTATAGAACCGATATTAAATAAATTATATAATTCATTTTCGTTTATACTAAATAATTCATCAAAATAAGAATCTTTGTATAATGAATATATTTCATTAATACTTGCAATCCATACACCTCCAAAAGGTGCGAATATTAATCTAGTATCAGGACTAGAAATATCAAGTTCTATAATGTTTGCAAAACTCTTAAGCATTCATAAAACCTATTTTTGCATATACTCTATTACTGCTGCCCCATCTTGTCCTTTTTCTCCATTAGCAACAACACCATGGCTATTACTATTAGTACCTCCATTTCCTCCAGTTCCAACTATTATTTTTATTTTAGATGAAGAGCCAAGCATTCCTCTTGTTACATCTACTATAGCAGCACTTCCGCTTCCACCACCTGCTGAACCATAACCCTCTATAGAACCATTTCCTCCATTTCCTCCGCTAGCCAAAGTAGTATTATTGTTAAATATTGCTCCTGTATTTGGATTTTTTTGATCATATCTTGTAGTAGTTCCATTATTCCCGTTTATTAATTTCCCTTGTCCGCTTGCAATCCCTCCATTTCCTCCATTAAATGATATTGTACCTGTTTTTACTGCTATCTGACCGCCTTGACAAGTTGTTACTGCCGCATCATTTACCAATACTTGGGAATTACCTCCTGCCTGAGGTTCTGTTCCTTTATTTTCTAATAAACCATAATATCCGCCAGCACCGCCTGAAGTTATATGTACAGTTATGCTATTAACATCGCTTGGAAAATCAAACTCATGTTCTCCAGCTTCGAAGCTTACTGTTTTTCTTTTTAATGTTAATCCTTTTCTTTGAAAGTCATTAATATTCCAATATTTTTTATCTACATAGCCTCCTAGATTGGCATCATATTTCATTGATAATCTTAGATATTTCTCTTTTATTATATTATTCTCATCTTTTACATAAAAGCCTCTATTATCATAATCATAATCAGGAAATCTGTTTCCTAACATTTCACTATATCCGCCTGCTATTTCCGCTCTTAAATAATCATTATCTTTATTATCAGCATCTCTTACTATAACAAGTTTTATAAATCTTAAATCTTCTTTAACATCTGTTATATTATCAATTCCCAAAGGGACACTGTCGTGTAGCTTTATATTTTCATTTGTTTCAAATAATCTGCCTTCAAACTCACATATACTTCCTGCCAAAATATCTGGAAGTTCTCTGTCTGTATCATTCCAATGATTTAATTTTATGCCGTCGAAGGCCGTGTGAAGCATACGCATTTTCTGCATAATAATATTCTGCTGTCTATAGCTGTCTAGTAAATTGCTTGGATTTTCTTCTGGTTCTTTAATTAACTTAAACATTAATACACCTCATTATTATACATATCAAAATAATTTATTATTGCTATGCTCGAACTCGGCTATAATCATAAAGCAAATAAATTTGCTTTATGCCTCGTTCTCGCTTTATTTTTAATAAACTTCATTATTATACATATCAAAATAATCTATTTCATAATATCCGTTTTTGGTTATTACTAATGGAATATATTTGCTTATTTCCTCATTATTGATTAAATAAAAACCTCCTAGCTCTTCATTATAATAGCAGTCTAAACTGCTTACTATTTGGGCATCTAGGTTTCTGCCGTTATTAATTAATTTTAATAGAATGTATTTATTGCTGTCATTATTTGTATTGTCTTTCCCCAAAGGGGCACTTTCGTGTAATACTATATGCTTTTTAGTTTCATATATTGAATAGCAAAACATACATATAGAACCTTTTCTTATAAACGGCATACTGCTTTTATTAGAGAAATCTATTTTTATACCCTCGAATGCAGTATGCAGAAATCTTGTATGTTTTAATAATTCATTTTGTCTTTTATATGCATCTTCAATACTAAGAGGTATGCAGGAAGGTTCATAAACGAGTTCAAACATATTATTTAATCCTTATTATTCATAAAAAATTGTTCGCTATAATATGTATGTCAAGTAAACTTGCCATACGCTCACAATTTTTTATTTTATTTCCCTAAATGTTAATTCTGTAGAATACTGATATAAATCATTCTTTCATTTCTTAAAATCTATTTTTTCATTAGTACATACATAGAGTCCAGATTTCATATAATATTTAGCTTTTGATATAGTATTATCTTTTACAATAGTTGTTGATTTGACAGCAGTTCTTTTTTCTATTGTTTCTGTAATTGTATTTGTTCTGCCTGCATATTTAGATAATCCATATTTGCTTATATTATATCTTGCTATATCTGAATAGCCGTTTTCTATAATCTCGTCTGGACTTATTGTTTCTTCTATCCAAACTTGAAGTGCAAAAGGTTCAAAATTACTAATATCAAAAAAGTTTATTATTTTCTCTTTATCATCATTAGTAAGATA
>NZ_KI912407.1:0-50380 GCF_000518245.1 Brachyspira alvinipulli ATCC 51933
TTTTCTTCATATATTTTTATAAGCTCTTCATAAATATGTATGCTTTTATCTGGTTTTGAAACTTTTTGATAGAAAAATGCTAAATATGATAAATCTTTCATATAAGAACTTATTTTATTTTTATCATCATTATCTGAAATCGATATTTTTTTATTTTCAAAACTTTTTATATTTTTAAGGCATACTTCTATAGCTTTATTGTATGTTTCTAATGTACTTTCTTTATCATCAATTTTCAAATATAAATTAGCCTGTTTTTCAAAAAGCCCATAATTATTTTTATTTCTTGATATTTTTTTATTATAGTTTTTTATTAAGTCATTATATATTTCAAATGCTTTTTCTTTATTTCCTATTTTTATATAAATATCTGCTATTTCTTTTAAATATTCTTTTTTGTTTCTCTTATCTTTTTTTATAAGTTCTCTGCATTTTTTTATGGCTTTTTCATAATATAAATTTCTATTTTCTATATCATTAAGTTTATCATATGAAGAAGCAATCTTTTTTAATGTATCAAGTTTAATGCTGCCATTTGTATATATATCATATAAGAATAGTTTATCATCTATTTTTAAATATTCTTTATATGCTTCTATAGAATTATTGTATTTTTCAAGACTTTCATAACATTCTGCTAATTTTTCATGATATTCGCATGGCTCATTTAAAATTTCTATAGCTTTATTATAATAATTAACAGCTTCTTCATAGTTTTCTAATTTTTTATAAATTTCAGCAATATTAATATAATAGTCTAAATTTCCACTGTCAATTTCTATAGCTTTATTGTAATAATCAATAGCCTCATTATAATTTTCTGCATTTTCATAAGTACGGGCAATATCAATATAATAATTTAATATATCGTCAGGATACATCTTTATAAGCATCTTATATGTATTTATTGCCTTTTTATAATTTTTTGCTTTTATATATGTTTCAGCTATATTTTTATAATTCTCTTTAGATGTTTGATTATATAATTCTATAGCTTTATCATATTCTCCGTATCTTTTATAAAAGTCTGCGAGCTCTTCACGGCATGCAGAAGCTGACTGTCTATGAAAACCATTGTCATCTATAATATCAGTATATGCCTGAACTATATCATTATAAGTTTCGCTTCCTTTAAAATCCTCATCACCAAAAGGTATAATCATAAATGGTGCTGATATATATTTTTCTATACTGACTTTCAAGGCGTACAAAGCATCATCATTTTTACCGAGTTTTTTATATAAATCATACAATGATTTTAATGCTTTTAAACAATCATAAAAATAATCATCTAACTCGCTTCTTACATCTATATCTAATGCCCTCTCATAACTTTTCAAAGCTTCATCATACTGTCCATTTTTTTCATAGCTTAATCCTAAATAATGCCAATAATCAGATGCTTTATAAAAATCATTAAAACAATCTATTGAATCTTCTATAATCTTTTTAAAAGTTTCTATAGCCTCTTGGATTTTTCCTAAATATAAATTTATTTTCCCCAATGTATAATAATAATATTCTTTATGGTTACGAATTGTCTCTGTATAATTTATTTCAGCTGCTTTTTTATGAAACTCTATAGCTTTATCATAATCTTTTATAACAAAGAAATACACTGTTCCAAGTAAATACCAATATTCAGAATCTTTACCATTTAATTCAATAGCATTTTCTAATAATTCAATAATTTCTTTTTGTATTTTTTTATTATTATCATAATCGCTGTCATAATAATATGATGCTGCTAAATAGTATAATACTTTATCTTTTTTATAATTAAGATTTAAAAGTTTTTTTAATGTTATTCTTAATTTTTTATATTTATCATTAAAATATAAATGATCATACTGTACCAGAGCTAATAAAAATAATAATTCTTTATTATTAGGATCTTTTTTTAAATGCCTCTTTAATATTTCTTGAGCTTCTTCATAATAAAGCACATCGTCATCTTCAAGTTCTTCATTATTTATGCTTTTATTTATTAATTCTTTTATTTCTTCTATTGTGTAATTTTTTTTATTATCTTGCATTTTATTCTCCTATTTTTTCTAAAAAATTAATTAGCTAATAAAGCCTAGTATGATAATAAAAACATATTAGGCTTTTATTTTGTTTATATAATTCATTTTCAACAATATTTTTATAATTTAAATGCTATTGCTATTTTAGTACCTCCTACTTGATAATTCGAATATACATGCTGTTTCTACTTCTTTCCATAATTCTATATCATTTATTCTTTTTTCTATTAATTTAATAGTTCTTTCTTTTTCGTCTTTAATATCTGGGCTTTTATTTGTATATATTTCCAATACTCTTTTATATGTTTCTAAAGATTCATTTTTATTTTCTAACTTTATATATAATTCTGCAATAGAACTCAAATAAAATATATTTGATAGATCATTTTTGTCAGTTATTAGGCTTTTATATATTTTTATAAGCTCTTCATAAATTGGAATACTTTTATCTGGTTTTGACACTTTTTGATACAATAATGTCAAATATGATAAATCTTTCATATAACAATCTCTATATTTTTCAGTTGTATCTGATATATTTTCATTTTTTAAATCTTCTATTTTTTTAATGCATAATTCTATTGATTTATTGTATGTTTTTAATGCATTTTCTTTATCATCAAATTTTAAATGTAAATCTCCTAAATGTTTTAGAAATTGATAATACTCTTTATCTTCATCTATATTTTTTTCATAGCACTCTATTATAAAATTATATGTTTCTGCTGATTTTTCTTTATCACCAAATTTTAAATATAAATCCCTTAAATATTTTAGAAATTGATAGTAATCTTTATCTTCATCTGTATTTTTTTCATAGTACTCTATCATAGAATTATATATTTCTATTGCTTTTTGCCTATCTCCTAGTTTTACATAAACATCAATTATTTTTTTATAATAAATACTAATATTATCAAAAGAAATTAAATTCCTATTTTTTATAGTTTCTATTGCTTTTTGCTTATCTTCTAATTTCATATAACTATTCATTAATTCTTCATGCAATTTATCTGCTTTCTCAATACTATATTTTTCAATAAGCTCTATATGTTTATTATAAAATTTAATAGCCTCATCATATTTTTCTAACTTTTCATAGGCATAAGCAATCTCTTCAAAATAGTATATATGATCACAAATTTCTATGGCCTTATTATAATAATTAATAACTTCTTCATAATTTTTTGCATCTTCATAAGTATGAGCAATATCAATATAATAATTTAATTTATTATCTGGATATATTTCTATAAGCATTTTATATATATCTATTGCCTTATCATAATTTTTACATTCTCTATATGTTTCAGCAATATTTTTATAATTTTCAATAGATATTTTATTATATAATTCTATAGCTTTATCATATTCTCCATATCTTTTATATAAGTATGCTAACATTTTACAGTATGCATCTTCTTTATATAAGTCTGATAACTCATTACCAAATGTATATTTTGAATAATGACAATATTTTATTATATCAGTGTATGCCTGAACTATATCATTATAAGTTTCACTTCCCTTAAAAATATTATATTTAGATGATATAAGCATTAAAGGAGATGAAATATCTTTTTCTATACTTTTTATTAACATTTCTATAGCTTTATCATTTTTACCTAGTTTTTTATATAAATCATACAATGATTTTAATGCATTTAAAGAGTCATAAAAATTATCATCTAACTCACTTCTTACATTTATATCTAATGCATTTTTATAATTTTTTAAAGCTTCATCATACTGTCCGTTTTTTTCATAGCTTAAGCCTAAATAATGCCAATAATTAGACTTTTCATAAAAATTATTAAAACAATCTATTGAATCTTCTATAGCCTTTTTAAAATTTTCTATAGCCTCTTGGCTTTTTCCTAAATATAAATTTATTTGTCCTAATCTATAATAATAATATTCTTTATGGTTATGAATTGTCTCTGTATAATTTATTTCAGCTGCTTTTTTATGAAACTCTATAGCTTTATTATAATCCTTTTTTATATTATAATGTATATTTCCTAATAAATACCAATACTCAGAATCTTTATTATTTAATTTAATAGTATTTTCTAATAATTGAATAATTTTTTCATAATCATTGTAATAGCAATCCCTATAATATGATGCTGCTAAATAGTATAAAACTTTATCTTTTTTATAATCAAGATTCAAAAGTTTTTTCAATGTTGTTATTACTTTTTTATATTTATCGCTAATATATGAATCGTCATACTGTACCTGTACTAATAAAAATAACAATTCTCTATTATTAGAATCTTTTTTTAAATATTCCTCTAATATTTCTTGAGCTTTTTCATGGTAATCTGCATCCTTTTCTTCAAGTTCTTCATTATTTATTCTTTTATTTATTATGGCTTCAATTTCTTCTATTGTGTAATTTTTTTTATTATCTTGCATTTTATTCCCCTTAAAAACATTTCTAAACTATTAATATTATAAATAATTTAGATGACAAAAAATGTCGCAAAATCATGGCAAAAAAAAAGAGGCTTAGAAATATTAATTCTAAGCCTCTTAATCAATCACAATTATAATATAAAACTTACCACCATTTTTTACTTAAATCTGGTTTCTTGATATATTCAGGTAAGACTAATTTTGTATTATTTTCGGGTACATATTCAGTAGTTCCTCTTAAATAAGCAGCAATATTTTGATAACCATTATCGGCAGCTAAATCAGCAGCAGTATATCCGTCACTGTCTTTTAATGTTTTATCAGCATTGCATTTCTCTACTAAAGCCATAACAGCATCTATATTTCCATAAGCAGCAGCATAATGAAGTGCTGTAGCTTTATCAGCATCTGTTATATTAACATCAGCATTGCCTTTTTGAACTAAAACAACTAAAGCATCAACATTATTTTCCAAAGCAGCATAATGTATAGGATATATACCTTCTTTGTTAGCCATATTAACACTTGACTTATCAGCAGAAATTATATTTTCTATAACATCAGCAGAAGCATACATTGCCGCATAATGTAAAGCTGTATTTCCATCCGAATTCTTTATTTTACTATCAGCATTATATTTGAAAAGTACTTCAACTGTACTAGGTTTATTCTTCATAGCAGCCCAATGTAAAGGAGTATCTCCTCCATTATTATCAAGTTCATTAACTAAAGTTTTATCCTTCTCTAATAATAGTATTACAGCATCATCATTTCCATTAGCAGCAGCAACATGTATAGGCATAGCTCCGTCTATATCATCTCTAGCTTTAATATTACATCCTGCATTGATAAGTGTATAAACTATATCAGCATTTCCTATATATGAAGCAACTATTAAAGGTGTAGCTCCTCCAAGATACCAATTATCCAAAGTAGCCTCATAAGGAAGTTTTACTTCTTTATCTATATCTTTATAAGAAAGCAAAGCCTCAACAGAATCAAGGCTATTATTAATAACTGCCAAATGTAAAGGTGAATAACCATTTTCATCAGCGAAGTTAGGATTAATTCCTTCTTTAATTAAATTATTCAATGCTATTATATCATTATTTTTTACAGCAACTAAAAGCTCAAGTTGTTTCACATTCAAGTCTGTATTATTAGTTTGATTTTCTTGTCTTTTTGCATAAGTGTCACCGCCTTCTAATACAGATTTGTCAGGTACATCTTCTTCAGCTTTTTCTTCTGCTTCTTTTTCTGCAGAAGCTTGTTCCTCATTATTATTATCTGCATTATTGTTATCAGCTAAAACAGTTTCTTCTTCCAAATCCTCTTTTTCAGGATCTTCTCTTTTTATATTATCATTTCCAGCCAAATAATTTTTAACATCATCGCGTCTTGCATAATCCATAGGATTACTTCCGTCTTTTGCTTTACTTTCCTTATTTGCTCCTAAATCAACAAGAGTTTGAACAGTATCTACCGAAGAAAATGCAGCTGCATAATGCAGAGGTGTCCATCCGTCAGCATCTTTAGCTTCTATATCTGCTCCATTTTCCATAAGCAACTGAATAGTATCTTTCTTATCTTTCATAGCAGCCCAATGCAATGGAGTATTATCTCTATTATCCACAACATTTACTAATTCAGGATCTCTAGCTAATAAAATTTTTATTACTTCATTTCTTCCATTAGCAGCAGCAAGGTGTATAGCCATAGCTCCATCAACGCCGTCTCTAGCTCTTATATTAGCTTTATTATCTAGTAATAAAGTAACTATATTGGCATCGCCCATAAAAGCAGCCAATATCATAGGAGTAGAACCGCCTAAAAACCAATTATCTATACTAACTTTCATATCTAATTTGGAATCTATATTTATATTTTTTGCTTTTAAAAGCTCATTTATTGTATTTACATCTTTATTATAAACTGCTCTATGTAAAGGAGAATATCCTTCATCATCTAATACATTAATATTTATATCATTAGAACTAGCTAAAATACTTGATACATCGCTGGTATTTTTAGCATTAATAGCCTTAAATAAACTTTCTTCACCTGCAGTTAATGCAAATATAGAATAACTAAAAGTTAAAAATACCGCTAAAAATTTAATATGTTTCACCTTTGGTACTCCAATATCAGAAAATAATAATTTTTATAAGTATATTAGATAATAAATAAATATCAAGTACATCAAAAAAATTTAATTTTCATACAAAATAAAATTATATTCTAAAACCCCGCCCTTTATTCTATACTGTTTAAATAAATAATTTTACTTTTATCATATTTTCCGCCTTATTAGATTTTTAAGCACCCGCCCTAGTGTTATTTAAATTTATAATATATTTACCGCACGCAGAATAAAACTAAAAATATAGGCTTCATTACTAATTCAAATTAAATTTATTATCAAAATGCATTTACCGTGCGTTAATTAAATTCTAAACCTAATTAAAATTTGGGCGGGTGTGCTTTTTCTTTATTAAGTTTTTAATATAAATAAAATTTTTAATTGAAACTTAGTTTTTAAATTTTAAAGGGCGGGGTAAAATGGATGTATTTTACAACTCTGACAAACTCCAAAAAAGTTGGTATAACAATAACTTGAAATAAAAAATATATTATGATAGAATGATTGCCAATTAAATAAGGAATGAGGTCTCCTTAAATTATTTAATTATAGTTATTAATTAAATAATTAAACCGCTTGATATTTAATTCTTTTAAAATATAAAAGCTGATGACTTCTGCAAATTTTATGATTTTTTAACTTAAATAATTTTAATTTAAGTAATTTATGAATTTGCAGATAATAGTTTTTATATTTCTTAAATCTCCAATTCATAATAAAAAATCAAATACTAACAAAAAAGGATTATATATTATGCTTCTTAGTTTAGCCTTAATATTTTTATGCGGAATGCTTTTAGGTAAAATTTTCTCTCTTCTAAAACTTCCTTCTCTTCTAGGACTTATAATTACAGGTATAATATTAGGACCATATTGTTTGAATTTATTAGATGATTCAATACTTTCAATATCAGCAGATTTAAGAGAATTAGCTCTTATTATAATACTGACAAGAGCCGGACTTAATCTTGATATAGAAGATTTAAAAAAAGTAGGAAGACCTGCTGTACTTATGTGTTTTGTACCTGCAACTTTTGAAATTGTAGGAATGATTTTAATAGCTCCTAAACTATTTAATATCAGTTTATTGGAAGCTGCATTAATGGGTTCTGTAGTAGCTGCCGTTTCTCCTGCTGTGCTTGTACCAAAAATGTTAAAATTAATAGATGAAAAATACGGCACCAATAAAAGCATACCGCAATTGTTAATGGCAGGTGCTTCTGTTGATGATATATTTGTAATAGTTCTTTTTGCATCTTTTACTTCGCTTGTTAAAGGAGGCAGTATTTCGGCATTAGATTTTGTAAAAATTCCTACATCTATTGTTTTCGGACTTTTATTAGGAGTAATAATAGGTTTAATATTATCAAAATTTTTTACTAGATTTCATATGAGAGACAGTGCTAAAGTTGTTATAATATTAAGCATATCATTTATATTAGTAACCATAGAAAATTCAATTTCAAAACTATTCAGCGGTATAATTGGTTTCTCAGGACTTTTGGCTGTTATGAGTATGGGAGCATATTTGAAAAAACAAAAAGAAGAATTATCAAAAAGACTTTCATTAAAATATTCCAAATTATGGGTAGCTGCCGAGATTATGCTTTTTGTACTTGTAGGGGCAGCAGTTAATATAAGCTATGCATTAAAAACGGGACTCACAGGAATTATATTAATATTCGGTGTTCTGATATTTAGAATGATTGGGGTTTTAGTATCATTAATAAAAACTAAACTCAATAAAAAAGAACGCATATTCTCTATGATAGCATATTGTCCTAAAGCTACAGTTCAGGCTGCTATAGGTTCTATTCCATTGGCATTAGGATTTGCATCAGGAGAAATAATATTAACAATAGTTGTACTTGCAATATTAATCACAGCACCGCTTGGAGCTTTCGGAATAGAGTTTTTCTATAAAAGATTATTAACACATGAATAAATTATATAAAAAAGGCTTTGCTATTTTTTATAGCAAAGCCGTAAAATATATGAAGAAAATCACTTGCCAGTAACATTTACAGTATCATAATTAGAAAAATCATCTCTGCTTTCTCTGTCTTTTTTCTCATAATCTTTAAGAGGTATTTTATTTCTTATAGCGGCATAAACTGTAGGCACAATTACAAGAGTAAATGCTGTAGAAACTAAAAGCCCACCAAGTATAGCAAGAGATAATGGCTGGTACATTTCATTTCCGCTTCCTCCTGATAAAGCCATAGGCAAAAGTCCTAGTATAGTAGTAAGCGTTGTCATAAGTACCGGTCTTAAACGTCTAGGTCCAGACTCCAATGCCGCCTCATCTCCATTAATATGTTTTTCATGCATAAGCTGATTCATATAATCTATTAATACAATACCATTATTAACTACAATACCAATTAATACTATAAAGCCTATTCCGCTGTATACGCTTAATGTTTGTCTTCCTATAAATAATGCTATTAAAGAACCAGCAAAACCGAATGGAATTGCCAATGCTATAACGAAAGGAGCTATAAAAGATTCAAACTGACTTGCCATTATAGCATAAACTAAAACCAATGCCAATATTAAGGCCTGAAGAAGCTGTAAAAAAGCCTCGTTCATATCTTCAAAATCCCCTGTATAATTAATATTAAAACCTGAAGGAATAAACACTTCTTTTGATATTTTATCCTGAACATCTGCCATTATTTCGCTTAATGCTCTGTTGTATCCAGATGCTTTTATAGTTGTTATTCTTGTACTGTCTTTTCTTTCTATTTCTGTAGGACCGTAACTTTTCTCTACTGTAGCTATTGATGATATAGGAACGATTCCGCTTGTAGTAGGTATCATAAGTCTTGATATATCATCTATTTTTAATCTGTCAGGTTCTCCAAGCTGAACATTAACATCTATATCAGTAACATCTGAATTGGCAGGAGTCATTGTTGTTGCAGTAGTTCCTGCAAAACTTGTTTTAATAATATTTGCTATTGTATTTACATTAATTCCCATTTTAGCTGCTATTTGTCTATTAACATATATTTTTAATTCCGGATTAGAATCATCGCGGCTTAATCTAGGCTCTCTTATACCTTCTATATCAGATATGGCAGCTATTATATTATTTGCTATTTCTGTAGATTTATCCAAATCATCACCTACTAATTCTATGTTTATTTCTTCTCCTCCCGTTCCTCCGCTTCTTCCGCTGCTGCCTATAGCAGAAGTTGTTATAGCAGAAATATTAATCTTTGCTGGATATGATACCAATGAATTTCTTGTAAGCTCTATATATTCATCTACAGACTTTTTCCTTCCATCTCTTTTTTCTCTTAACTGTACTCTTATTTCAGCCTTATTTTCCTCAGCACCTGATTTTACCCTAGACTGCATTCTGTCAAAATCTTCTCCTATAACAGATTGTATATCACCTTCCATTCTAGTAACAAATGCTTGAGTTTGCTCTGATTTAGTACCTACAGGCATTTCTACATCTATTTTAAATTGTCCCTCATCAGAAGTTGGAAAACCCTCTTTTCCTATAATCATTAAACCCAATACTATTATAGCAAATATAACAGACATAGAAGAAATTAATACTTTCTTTTTATTTTTTATAGAATAATTAAGAACAGCTGAATATAAATTATTAACTTTATCATGGAACTTTTTGTTAACAAAATTTTCTATAGGTATTAAAAATTTAGTCTTCTTATTGGTTACAAGTCTAGCACCAAGCATAGGTACTATTGTAAGGGCAACAAATAAAGAACCTATCATGGAAACTGTTACTGTAATACATAAATCTCTAAATAATTGTCCAGTTTGTCCTTCAACAAAAAGGAAAGGTAAAAATACAGCTATTGTAGTAAGAGTAGAAGCAGATATCGCAAGTGCCACAGAAGAAGTACCGTTTATAGCTGATGAATATTTACCATAACCACTATTTCTATAATAAAATATATTTTCTAATACTACAATCGAGTTATCAACCATCATACCAATACCTAAAACAAGTCCTGATAAAGAAATAATATTTAAAGTAATTCCAATGAAATACATCAATGTAAATGTAATAATTATTGATATAGGTATTGAAACAGCTATTACAGAAACAGTTTTTATATTCCATAAATAAAGCATTAATATTATGATGGCAAATAATCCACCCTGCCAAGCAGTATCCAAAACTCCTTTTATAGATTCATTAACATTATCAGCATTATTAAATAAAATTTCATATTCCACACCTTCAGGAAGACTTAAATTTGCTAACTGTTTTTGAACAGCTTTAGATACATTAACAGCATTTCCTCCGGATTCTTTATTAACAGATACTGATATTGCAGGCATTCCATTAATTTTTACTATTTCAGAATCATCACTGTATCCCTGATAAACTCTTCCAACATCTTTTAATTTTATAGGAGTATCATTTGTTTTTAATGTTACAACAGTATTTTCAATATCCTCTACAGTAGTAAATTCTCCCATAGTTCTTAAAGTGTATTTATAAACGCCTTCATAAGTTTCACCTCCGGATAAATTCTGATTCTCAGATGAAAGCAAAGAAACTATAGTATTAATATCTATTCCATAAGCATGAAGTCTATTTAAAACTAAATCAACCTTCATTTCTGTTTTAAGTCCGCCTCTTATCTCAGCCCTAGCAACTCCGGAAGCCTGTTCTATTTTATTTAATATTTGATTATCTATTAAAGTATACAATGCTCCTAAATTATCTGTACCAAAAAATGCTATCTCCATAATAGGCATCATATCAGTAGAAAATTTTAATACTGTAGGACTTTCTGCATCATCTGGAAGCGAATTTTTAGCAGAGTCTATTGCTTCTCTAATATCTGCAGTAGCAACAGCTAAATCAGTACCCCAATTAAATTCTATAAAAACACTAGATTCACCTTCCTTAGAAGTTGATGTAATAGTATTAATATCGCTTACTGTAGCAACAGCATTTTCTATTACTCTAGTTACAGATTTTTCTACTTCTTCTGGTCCTGCATTCTCATACTCTGTACTTACTGTTATATAGGGCAATTCCATATCAGGCATAAAATCTACAGCCAATTTACTTAAACTTACAAATCCTAATATTAATACAGCTATCATGCACATAAAAACCGCGACTGGTCTTTTTACTACTAATTCTATAAAATTTCTCATTTATCCACCCCCAACTTTATATAGCATACAACATACTCTAAAATCTAGTTATTTAGACGAATAACTTTAAAAAAAGTTTTAAATAAAATTTTTGCAGTTATTTTGTTAAAACAATTATACACAATAAACAAATTATATAATATATTTTAATTATTATATATTGAAATTTTGTTATTATATAATATAATAAGCCAAAAATTTTATTTATATTATTTTTTATGGATCAAATAACTAATTACTATAGTAAAATAAGGAAAGATATATCTGATATCTTATTAAATATAGAAGATTTTAAATCTAATGATAAAGAAATAAATGAAAGCATAAGTGAAATTAAGGAAAAATTATTAGAAAATGATAAAAAATTTAAGAAAAGCTTAGAAGATCTTGAAAAAAATAGTGAATGGGATAAGTTTATAGTCGGATTTTTTGGGGAAACTAATGCTGGCAAAAGTTCTATTATAGAAGCATTAAGAATCATACATAATGAAAAAAAACGAAGAGAAAATATATCAAAAAACATAGATGAATATGTAAAATCATTAAAGGAATATGATTCAGAATTTGATAAAGTATTAAATGATCTGGGAGAATTCATAAAAGCAATAGAGGAAGATGATATGAAAAGTACAGATAAATTACAAGAATTTGAAGATAAACTTGCCAACATAGATGCTTCAATGATAGAGAAAGCGGCAGAAATAGAAAAAAAATTATCTGACTATAATGAAGATATGAATAGAAAAGAAGCTGAAATAATAGAAAATATAAATAGAAAAGAAATTGGCATAATAGAAAATATGAATAAAAAAGAAACTGAAATAATAGAAGATAATAATAATTTAAAAGATAATATAAAAAAATTGAAAGTTTATTAGAAGATATAAATAAAAAATTAGAAAATAATGATAAAAAATTAAAAATAATACCTATAAAACTAATAATATTTTCTGGCATTATTAGTATATTAATTTCCATAATATTTAAATTTTTAATTTAGAAATATAGCTTATGAGTAATAATGGAAAATATTTTGTTATATATAAGAATAGAGATTTTCTATATAAATTATCATTAACATTATTAGAGTATATAAAAAAAGAAAAAATATTATTAAAAAAATTTTTTGATATCATAGAAGCTGATGGAAGCATAATAGGTACAGGTCAGTCAGATTATACAAAAGGTTCAACTGAATATAGTATTACAATAAATAATAAAGAGTTTATACTAATGGATATGCCTGGAATAGAAGGGCATGAAAAAAACTTCAAAGATGAGATAATGAAATCTGTAAAAAAATCTCATATGATATTCTATGTATGCAACAAACAGCCTGATGAAGCCACAATTTCAAAATTACGTGAGTATTTAAACTCTACATCGTATCTTGCAACTATTAATAATATAAAATCTTACAGCTCTCAGTATAATGACATAGATATTAAAGATTTAACTTTAAATAAAACTAATAAAGATAAAATTGCTATAGGAAAAAAATAGAAGAAAGAGTAGAACAATTATTTAAAGAAGACTGCTATAAGAAAGATGCCTATGTGGGAAATTTAAATGTTCATGGATTAGCAGGATTTCTTTCTGCAGCACAAATAAATGGTATAACTACAATTATAAATGACTCCAAAAAAGGACTTAATAAAAATCAAGAAAAATTTTTAAATGTATTTAAAGATTATGATACAATGAGAAAGTTCAGCAATATAGACAATATATCAGATTTTATAAGTAAAAAAAGTGTGTCATATGAAAAAGATATTGAAGAAGCTAATAAAAATAATATATTAAAAGAAATAGATGATCTTATTAATAAATTAGAGCCTATGCTTGAATCACATTCTAAATTAATATCAAAATTTGATAAAGAAGTAGAATATGCATTAAAAGATATAGATGAAACTTTTGATTTTTTCTACAGTAAATTTAAAGAAAACTGTGAATTAAGATTAGGAAGGTTTTTTAATGAATTAAATTGTGAATTTTTTAATGTAATAGATGAAATAATAAAGTCTAATTTTTTTGACAAATTTAAAGTTTTATTTTCAAAAAAGAAAACTGTAGATAATTATAATATGAGATTAAGAGAAAATATTAATCATAAATTAAATATATTAGAAAAAGATATAGAAGAAATATTCAAAAATGATTCTGAAGAATTTTCTAAACAATTAAAGAATAAACTTGATAAAGTTCATTATAATTTATCTATGATAAAAAAACTTTATGATTTTAAATTAAAAGATAATTATATAAAAACTTTTGATACACAAACTATTTTAGAAAATATTTTTCCTAGCTTTTCTAAACTTTTAAAAAATCTTGGTAAAAATTTATTAAGTAATATTTTCAATATCGCTTTTTTATTTAGAAGCGTATTTAATATAATATCTTTATCTATAAGTACATTATTTACTATAATAAAAACTATTTTTGATAAAGAGGCAGCAGATGATGCTAAAAAGAAGATTAAATCAAATATAGAAGAAATAAAAAATAAAACTATATATCAATTTAATTTAGAATTAAGTAAAAACAAACCCGAAATGACAAAAGAAATTGATAAAATAAAAAAATTCCTAAAAAAAGAAAATGAAAATAATAAAAAAAATTATGAAACTATACTATTAAAAATTAATAACATAAAAAAGGTAAAAAAAGATTTAGTATAAGGAAATATTTATGGAGCAATTTAAAAGTTATAATTTAGAAAAAGATAAAATAAAACAAAAATTAAAAAGCTGCAGATAAGCGGTTTTAAAATTAAGAGAATATGATTTAGATGTTTCTGAGGCATTGGAAAAAATAGATAATGCTTTAAAAACTGTAGATGAAGATGTTATAAGAATAGTATTGGTTGGAGCTTTTTCTGACGGAAAAACAAGCTGTTTGGCTGGCTGGCTTGGAAAGAAAATGGCTGATATGAATATTGATATAGCAGAATCTTCTAATGAAATAGAAATATATAATCCTCAAAATTTAGATGAGCAATGTAAAATAGTTGATACTCCGGGACTTTTTGGAACTAAAAAAGATGAAGATACTAATAAAAAATGGTCGGATAAAACTATTAAATATATATCCGAAGCTCATATAATTTTTTATGTTGTAGATGCTAATGATCCTCTTAAAGAAAGCCATAGTGAAATAGCAAGTTATATAATTAAAGAAAAATTAAACTTTACTGTATTTATAATAAATAAAATAGATGATGTTTGCGATATAGAAGATGAAGAAGATTTTGAAAGATTAAAAGAAATAAAAATAGAAAATTTACAGGGAAGATTGGAAGATTTCTTTAATTTGTCTAAAGATACAATAGAAAATATACCTATGGTTTGTATATCATCAGATCCTTATATGAAAAAACTTGATTATTGGCTTAAAGCAGAAAATATAGAAGAGTATAAAAAGAAATCAGGAATAGATTCTTTAAAAGAAGCTGCTGATGTTATTTTGGCAAGAGAAACAAAAAATAATCTTATAAATAAAACAATTATTATTGTTATAGCTGAAATAATTAATGAAAATATGCAGAAAGTTGAAGACTGGATTCGCGAAGAACAATATAATTATAATCAATTTAAGTGCGAAATAGAAAAAAAAGAAAATGATTTATCTGAAAATAAAAAAGAATTAAAACATCAGGCTATAAATTTAGTTGAACTGTTTAGAAATATAGAAAATGAATTATTAAACAAATTAAGAAGTTTTTCTTCTTATGATGATGTTAATAATTTTTTAACAGATGAAATTGGATATGATAGAGAAAATAATAAAATAGGATATAAACTTACCCAAGATATATCAAATAAAATAAATGAATTCACAGAAAAAACAATAGATATTTCTAATAAATTTTTAAAAGATTTTACTAAATCATTTGAAAATAATTTAAATTTTATGAAAGAAGGTTTAAATGTAGGAATAAAAGGAAAAATAGGACTTCTTAAAGTTAATGAAGATATGGTGAGAGTTGCAAGAGATTTGCTTTATAAAAATCAAAATGTGAAAAAATCATTTGTTGATATAATATTTCATAAAAGAGCAGCATTAAGAGAAGCTCAAAAAATAGCAGATATATCTAATGTTGCTAATAAATTAATACCAGTGCTTGGAATTGGAGTAGACTTTTTGATAGAGAGTGTTGGTATTGTTATGGATAATCAGCAGCAGCAAAAATTTAAAAAATATAAAGATAATATACAAAACATAATATCAGGTATTTTTAGAGATGTATATAATCAAATTAATATAAATGATGAAGAACTATTATTTAAAAAGTTTTTACCTCATATAGAAGAAACTCAAAAAACTACAGATGATGGAAAAGATAAGATAAAAAAAATTAGAAGATAAAATATCAAATTTAGAAAAATGGAAAGATAAAGATATAGTTATTGAGTATTTAGAATCAGATTATTATATTGATTAATACATAATTAATAAAAAGGACTTATAATTTTTATTGTAAGTCCTTTAATTTTTATTTAAAAAAGTATTTTTAATTATACTAATAATCATTGTTAAAGATAAAACGATAGTAGCTATTATAAGAAATATATTTAAAATATTTGATACACTTGGATTTACAGTATTTAAAGATTTTACTATAACTAGATAAACACCTACAACTCCTCCAAACATACCATATAGTTTTAATCTATTTAAATACTCTTTAGCAAAAGAATTAAATACATCATGTATGTTTTTTGGATTCATATTATCTATTTCTTCTTTTGTAATAGAAGAAAAATCTATTGAATCAATAATCAAATTAATATCATCTTTGGCTGAATCTATAATTAAATTCAAAAAATAATATTTCGTTTTATCATCTATAATATCAGGAAGATCATTTCTTAATTTAGATAATACTTTTTTTAATTCTATAAATGTTAATTTATTTATTAGGTCATTTGATTCCAGCTTATTAAGTACATTAGTAAGTGATTTCATTAAATTATCTTTATCTATAAAATTATCATCTTTTACAGCATAAAGCAGAAAATTATCCAAATGCTCTTTAGAATATTTTAAAACATCTTCAAATACATCATCAAAATATTTTTCTATATTTATAACATCTTTCATATTTCTAGGATATAAAATATTTCCTAAATAATTCTTAATCTCTATAGAAATATTCCTGCTGTAATTATAAATATTAATAAATAAATCTCTTATAAATTTATGTAAATCATCATCGGTATTACATAAAAAAGAATCTATATACTTTTCCATTATCTTATAATCTATATCATTTATAGCCAATATAAATACTTTATCTGCTACTTTATATATTAAATTTTGATTATTATCTATAACATCATCTAAATATTTCCTTAAACTGTTATATTCATATAATCTTTCATTTCCAAATATATATGAAATATTTTTAGATAAAATATTATCATCTAAAAATTTAAAAATAATATCCATAAAATCATTTCTTATATCATTAATAAAAATAGGAAGTTTATTATTTATTAAATTAAGTATTATTTTATCAGTTAAATCTATAACAAAATCATTTTTCAAAGGAACATTTTCTATAACCATATCCCTAATTTCATATCTATTATTATTCAAAGACTCATTCAATTTTCTATTCATCATAGAAAAAATAAATTCATTATTTGATCTTATAAGATTAACTATTTCTCCGTCAAACATTTCCTTTATTTGTTTACTACTCTTTTTGGATATTTCATTATCAAGCAAATCTATTATTATACTAAATATTCTATCTCTTACAGATTGAGAATTTACAGCCTTTATAACATTGGGAACAATTATATCTTTAAATCTATTTAAATCTTTAGAATTATTTCTTACTATATTTTGTATAAAAGTCTTTAAAGGGATAAAATTAATATTTTTTAAAATTGATTCCATCAGTATAATAAAAATATTATCTATATTGCCGTTTATATAAGATATCATAGATTTCCTGTTATTTTTATTATTTTTTATAATATCCAAATAATTATTCTTTATTAAACTATTAACAAAATTATATTTTATAGAATTAATATTTCCTGATATAATATTATTTATACTTGAAAATATATTTAATTTGTCTATTTTATCATCTTCAAGCATATAATTAAAAAATGTTTTATAATTATCTCTTATTAAATTATTTTCTATATCTTCTTTATTACCAATAATTTCAAATATACCCTCTTTTTCCATTAATCTGTCATTAACGAAATTAGACATAGAAACAGCAAATCTGTTTTTCTCACATGCCACAGCACCCCAAAATACTTTTTTCTTTATTCCAAATAATGGTTCATAAGGCTGAAATATAGAATAAATAGCCAGCACATTCGTTATTAAACCTATCAATATATAAACTAATGGCTCTATTATATAATTTAATATTCCCAAAGAACTATTAAATGAATTAGTAGGTAAAAAATATGCTGTTGCTAATCCAAATAAAGCGCCTAATAAAGCCCCTAATATATTTATAGGCTCCAATTCTTTACCCATAAAATCATTGGCCATAGCTGCTATCTCATCTTTATTAAGCTTGCCCATATTGTTTTTGATAGTCTTTATTACAATGGAATCTATTATATTAGAAATAAAGTTTTTTTCTTTTTCTATAAAACTTACAACTGAATTATAAGAATTATTATATAAAAAATCATCTATCTTGCTTTCTTTTTTTATAATCAATTCATTTATATTTAAATTGGAATATTTATCTATTAATTCTTCAAGTAAATTAAATAATGATTCTATTATAGAATCAAAATCATTGATAAAGTCATATAAGGTATTATTCTTATACTTACAATAAATACCATATAAATATTTTTTTATACTTGATTTATTTTGATTAATTATATTTATGATATTATCAATTTTAATTTCTTTTATATTAATAGAATCAATTTTTCCAAATAATGAACTCCTAGCCTTATTCACAGATTCATCTAAATTTGATACTATATAATCAATAATCTCTTTTTCCAAAAAACTATATAGATTATCTATCATATTAGAATCAACAAAAATATTTATTTTTAAATTGAAAAATTTTTCTATCCAAGAATCAGGAATTTCTTTTATATTAAATATTATAATATCTTTTGCTATGTTTTTTATATTATCTATATTATTTACATTTTTTAATATATCCGATATTTTTGTTTTATTCAAATAATTCATTATATCATTTGTAATTGCTTTTATTACCTCATCAACATTATCCTTGTATTTTTCTATATATTCAATAACTTTCTGTACAATTTTATATCTAGCTGATATATCCTGTAAAAATACATTTCTAATGATTTTAACTGTCATCTGAACAAACAATCCATCTATCTTTTCTATCTCTTCATCAACAGCACTCTCTATAATAGAATCTAATCTTGATTTATTTTCATTTATTATAGGTATGATAATATCTATAAATTTAGGTAAAATATCTGCAAGAATTAGCTTAAGCCTATTTGCTATATTATGATTTAATAATTCATATACGGTTTTATCAGTATTTTTTAATTTTATATAAAGCTCTTCTATAATTTCATCAAGAAGATTTTGAAATTCATTATTTTCTGATAATTTATTAATAATAATTTTTATCTCTTCAGTTTCATATACTGGAAATAAATCTTTTATTTTGTTATTAGATAATGATAATAAAAAACTGCAAAAACTTTTTTTTATATCTGAATACTTTATTATATATTTTATTAATGATATTGTTTCTCTTTCTATTTTATTTTTGTTATCATTATATTTATAAGCAAATATTATATTATCTAAAATTTCTTTTAATATTGTTTTGTATTTATCATCATTTTCATTATATGCTTTATATATTATCTCATTAATTGTTTTATTATCAGAAATATATACAATAAAACTATCAGCTAAATTATTAATAATATTATTGGCTTGATTATCATCTATTATTTCTGACAATTTTATATTTTGAGATAATTTTTCTAATATAAATGATATACTTTCATTTGTATTTGTTTTGCTCCAATTAATAATATTTTTCTTAGTTTCATTGAAGCCTATTATATTTTTTATCTTTATAGAAGTTTTTAATATTAATTTATCCTTTAATTTTTTAAAAAACTCTATTATATTATTTTTAAATTTGTCCTTTTTTATTTCAGCATATATTGAATTATAGTTTATAATTTTTTTAGAAACCATTTTACTGATTTCATCTATAAAACTATCTTTTTTCCTTGCTATTATTCCATTATTAGAGAATAACTTTTTTAATGCGACAGTATTAGTATAATAACCAGATACAGCACCAAGAAAAGCACCAAATATTAACTGAAGCAATAAATCCATTTTCCCCTAAAAATTAATTATTTCTCAAATGATTCCAATTCTTCACAAAGTTTTAAAAAATCTTCATAAACTGTTATAGATTGTAAAAATCTTAAATCAAGCATGTATCCAGAATCAATATGTTTGAAAAATTCAGCATCCCAAAGCTCCGTTTGAATAAAACCTTTTTTGTAATCATATTTATAAGGTTCAAATTTGAATGGATAAGCTCTGAAATATTTAACTTTAGCAAAACATAATTTATATATCCTAAATAATATTCCAATAGTATCATTTCTATTAAAAAATTTATCTGTAAATACTAAAGTTTTATGAGAATTCTCCTTTTCCTGATACCAAGCATTATTCTCCTTTTTAAGATCATATTTTTTTATTATATTCTCCTTATCTGATGAATAAAGTGAAGTAAAATCATAATCATATCTCACTTCTTCATTACTATACTCTATATTATCGCATGCTATATAAAAAAAGCTGTTTGTATCATCCGGCTTCATCTTTATCATTATAGAATATTTATCATTTATTATATTTTTATAACTGCTATTAATATACTTTATATCATCATCATTACATACATAAAACACATCATACTCATTAGGACATGCATTAAAATATTTAGAACATTGAACAAAACTAGCATTCTTGAAAATGATTTCTATGCTATGATAACAGCTTAAATCATTGCTGCCTATAATATGCAGGTCTTTTTCATAGTTAGAAATCATAAAATCAAGCCACATATTATCCTTTATTGAATCATTTATACCTTTTATTTTGTTCGTTATATCCATAAAATTAATATTCTCTATATAAGATTTAAACTCAGCCTCCATATATTTAAAATTTATAAAAGCAACCTTATCATCATGCTCCAAAACTTCTATATAAATAGCATCATTTTCTATAAAATAAAAAAGATATTTTCTGTTATCATTAAATAATAAATATCCGTTTTCTGTTTCTTTTATTTCAGCATTCAGATTAGATTTTATGTATTTCATTAAAGAAAACATTGCTCTCTTATCATCAGCTGCATTGTTATAAAGTATTTTTAGTAATTTGTTTTTCTCATCTAAATATGCTATTTTATACATTTTTTACATCCGATTTTTTAATTTGTAATTATACTATTATAGTATAAAAATACTATTTTTTAAAGTAATAATTTATTTAAGGAACTTTTTTATTTTTTATTCGTCTAAAAAGCTAAATAAGATATGTTATATGGAGGCATTAATGATTTATGAAAAAAATTGTTATTATTTTGTTATTTGCTTTTTTTAATATGTATAATTTATATGCTGATGATAATTACAAAATAAATGATAATTCATTAAAAGTTTTAAAAGATGCTGGAATAACAATAACCAAAGAACAAAAAGAGAATATCATTACAATAGTAAAAAAATATTCTTCAGATGCTAAAAAGATTTTATATGAAATAAAAAATATAGACTCAAAACTTAATAATGAATATAAAAAAGTTGACGTTAATTTAGAAATAATAAAAGAATTAATGTTTGAAAAGAAGAGAAAAGAAGCCGATTTTGATTATCTTATTATGTCATGTGATTTGGATATATTGGAATTATTTTCAGATATTGATATAAAAAAGATTAAATATTACATTTTATTTAAAAAATAAGGGAACTTTTTTCGATTATTGTCGTCTAATATATAAAATACAATAAGATGATATGAGAGATGGGCGTATTTAAGGAGAAATCGTGTATATGAATAAATTGTTTTATAGTATATTTTTAATATTAGTACTGTCTTTATCGCTTTTTGGTCAGCCTGGTCCTAAAGGTCCTGGTCATCATGGTCCAAGACATAGAGGCGGTCCTCAATTTGAGAAAAGATTAGGACATGATCCTTTACAGTTTTTTAGAAAAATAGGTATAGTACTTACAGATGAACAAGCTGATAAAATGTACGATATAGCCATTAATTTTATAACACAAGAAGAACCTATTAGATTGGAAATAGACAGAATAGAAAATAGTATAAGAATGGAACTTATGAAAGAAAATGCTAATAGAAATGTATTAAAAGAATTAATAAGTAGAAAAAAAGAACAGGAGGCTTTGAGAGATTATTTGAGAATAGTCAGAGATTTGGATATAATAAACGTATTAACTCCGGAACAAAAAGCCCAATTTAATAGCAGGATGAGATAATTATAAATATGAGCGGTGTAAATATTATGGCTTATGAAGATAATATAGATGCATTTAAAATAGGCAATGAAGAAGCTTATAAAGAACTTATGGAAATGTATAAAAAACCATTATTTAATTTGGTTTATTCTATTATTTCCAATAAAGATGAGGCTGAAGAGATAGTGCAGGATGTTTTTGTAAGTTTCTATATAAAAAGAGAGAGTTTTGAAGGAAGATCAAAGATATACACTTGGCTGTACAGAGTATCTTTCAATAGAGCTGTTGACCATATAAGAAAAAAAGAAAGAGAAAAAAAATACAGACTAAAAGAATATAGGACTTCTGAAGTTCAAGACTCTGATAATGATAATAGTATAAATAAAATTATACTTGCAGAAGCACTTGAAAAATTGGAGGATGATTTTCGTATACCGCTTGTTATGGCCGAATATGAAAATTATTCCTACAATGAAATCTCTGAGAAACTAGATTTGCCGGTTAATACCGTTAGAACTAGAATATTCAGAGCTAGAAAAAAACTTTTATCTATTATGAAAAAAATGGGGGTGAGCTTATGAAAAATAATCATGAATATTATGAAATGCTTATAAGCAGATATATGGACAATGATTTGGAAAGCGATGAAATTTTTGAAATGGAAAAACATTTATCTACTTGCAAATCATGCCAAAAATTTAGAGATGAACTCAATTCTATGTCATCAATACTATCAGGAAAAAAACCTATTGTAGTACATAAAAAGAGTATTTTTAATAAAAGCAAACTACCAGCATACATAGGTTCTATAGCAGCAGCATTATTATTGTTTGTAGGAATATCTATTGTTTATAATAATCCAAATTCCAGTATAAATAATGATGATACAAAATTAATTGTTTCAGACTTGAATAATTCTGTAATCAATACAAGTATAGATAATACTTTTACTGATGATGATTATACTCCATTATCAAGCTACTTTAGCTACAGCGATCAAAATGATGAAGGCGAAGAGGCAGCAACAGGTGAAATATCTATAATGTCTGCATATATATACTATATGGGAAAATAAATATTTTTAACTAGTTTTGGATAGTTTAATTACAGTTTGAGGAAGTATTTTATGTTCTTCTACTAGTATTCTTTTTTGCAATATTTCAGGAGTATCACCCTCTTTTACTCCTACCCTAGCCTGCATTATAATATCGCCGCCATCTATAGTATCAGTAACATAATGTACAGTACATCCTGACTCTTTCTCTCTATTTTTAATGACAGCCTCATGCACATGAATACCATACATTCCCTTTCCGCCATATTTTGGAAGCAATGAAGGATGAATATTTATTATCTTTCCTTCCCATTTTGATATAAAAGAACTATCAACTATAGATAAAAAACCAGCTAATACAATTAAATCTATATTTATTAATTGTTCGTCTATTTTTTTGAATAATTCAGTTTTATATAGTTTTCTATCTAATAAAACAGCCTTTATATTCGCATTTTCAGCAATATTCAATCCTCCGCATTCTCTATCAGCTATTACAATATCTATTCTATAAAAATTACTATCCTGAGATTCTATTAAAGATTTTAAATTGCTTCCGCCTCCGGAAATTAAAACAGCTACTCTAAGCATATTCCGCTCTTATCCTCATCATCATTTTTTGCTATATATCCTATTTCATAAGCATATTCATTCATAGCCTGCAAATCACTGATAATGTTATCCTTATCCTCTTTAGAAGCTATTATAACAAAACCAATACCCATATTAAAAGTATTATACATCTCTTCTTCTTTTATATTACCAAGATATTGAATATAATTAAATATTTTAGGAGTTTGAAAACTATCTTTTTTAATTACAGCCTTATATCCTTTAGCAACCGAACGAGGTACATTTTCTATTAATCCGCCTCCTGTAATATGTGCCATTCCTTTTATATTATATTTTTCTAATAATGGTAAAACTTTTTTCACATATATCTTAGTAGGAGTTAAAAGAATCTCACCTATTTTTTCACCTTCAAAAACAGCATTATAATCGCGTACTAATTTTCTTATGAGCGAAAAACCATTACTATGAAAACCAGAAGAAGAAATACCTATAATAACATCATTTTCAGAAACTTTTGAACCATCAATAATTTTATCCTTTTCTACAACACCCACACAAAATCCTGCTATATCATAATCTCCGTCTTTATAAAAACCAGGCATCTCAGCAGTTTCTCCTCCTATTAAAGCAGCTCCTGCCTCATAACATCCGTCTGCTATTCCTTTTACTATCAATGCGGCAACTTCTCCATTCAATTTTCCGCAAGCAAGATAATCCAAAAAGAAAATAGGTTTAGCACCATGACAAAGAACATCATTAACACACATAGCAACAGCATCTATTCCAACAGTATCATACTTCTTCATAGAAAATGCTATCTCTAATTTCGTTCCTACACCATCAGTTCCGGAAACCAATACCGGATTATTATATTTTCCTAATTCATACATAGCACCAAAACTACCTATATTATTAAGAACATTAGTATGCATAGTTTTGGCTACAACTTCTTTCATAAGAGAAACGGCTTTATAACCCTCTTCTCTGCTTACTCCGCTGTCCTCATAAGAAATACTCATAAATAATTCCCTCAATTTTTAATTAGTAAATAGTATACCAATATTTTTTATATTTACAATATGATTTTTAATTAAAAAAGCAATGAGTTTAAATTCATAAACTCATTGCTGTATATGCTAAAAAATATACAAATTACAATTCCTGTACTATTTCTTCAATTTTGAATATTTCAAGTACATCACCTTTTTTAATATCATTGAAATTTTCTATAGAAGCACCACATTCATAACCTGTTGCCACTTCTTTAACATCATCTTTAATACGTCTTAAACTAGATATCTTGCTTGTATACACAAGAACATTATCTCTCATCACTCTTACACCAGCATTTCTCTCTATTTTACCGCTAGTAACATAACATCCTGCAATAGTACCAACTTTAGGAACATGGAATACATCCCTAACCTCAACAATTCCAATATCAACCTCTTTTTTAAGTCTTTCAAGAGAACCTTTCATAGCATTTTGTATTGATTCTATTGCTTCATAAATAATATCATATCTTTCTATAGGTATTCCAATTTTTTCAGCGAGTTCTCTAGCCTTAGCAGAAGGACGAACCCTATATGCTATAATAATGGCATTAGATGCATGTGCTAAGTTTACATCACTTTCAGTAACAGCACCTGATGCACTATATATTGAAACGAAACGTATTTTATCACTTTGTATTTTATTTAAAGCATCTCTCAAAGCCTCAGCACTACCCTGTACATCAGCTTTTATTATAACTTTAAACTCTTTCATAGATTCAGAAGCTATTTTCTCATAAAGGTTTTCTAAAGTAACCTTAACATTAGCCTTCAAAGCTTCCTGCTGTTTTAATTGAACTCTCTTATCAGCTATAGCCTTAGCTTCTTTTTCATCTGACATAACATTAAATGATTCACCGGCTTCAGGAGTCTTTTCAAAACCCAAAACTTCAACAGGAGTAGAAGGTAAAGCTTTTGTAACTCTCTGACCTAAATCATTAACCATAGCTCTAACTTTACCAACAGAAAGTCCGCATACAAAATAATCACCTATTTTTAAAGTACCATTTTGAACTAAAACAGTACCTACAGGACCTCTTCCAGGATCAAGAGAAGCCTCTAATACTATACCGATAGCCTCTCTGTTAGGATTAGCCTTTAATTCAAGCATTTCTGCCTGCAAAATAATAGCTTCCAATAAATCATTAATACCCTGCTTAGTTAAAGCACTTACACCTATATACTGCGTATCTCCTCCCCACTCTTCTGGAGTAAGACCATACTCAGATAAAGCAGCTTTTACCTTATCCATAGTAGCATTAGGTAAATCCATTTTATTAACAGCAACTATTATAGGAACATTAGCTTCTTTAGCATGATTGAGTGCTTCAACTGTTTGAGGCATAACACCATCATCAGAAGCAACAACAAGAATTACTATATCTGTACTTTTAGCTCCTCTTGCTCTCATCATAGTAAAAGCAGCATGTCCAGGAGTATCAATAAATGCTATTTCACCGCTAGGTATTTTTACTTTATATGCACCGATATTCTGAGTAATACCGCCACTTTCTTTTGCAGTAATATTACTATGTCTTATAGCATCAAGAAGAGAAGTTTTACCATGGTCAACATGCCCCATAATTGTAACTACAGGAGGACGAGGCTTCAAATCTTCTTCTTTATCTTCTTTTATTTCAATTGTAGCTTCCTCCTGCAAAGATACTACATTAACTTTACATCCGAAATCATCTGCAATGATTGTAGCGGTATCAGAATCAATTATATCATTTACTCTGGCCATAGTACCCATACCCATAAGTTTTGATATAATATCTGATGCTCTTAAATTCATCTTTTTAGCTAAATCGCCTACTGTTATAGTTTCCATTATGCTGATTTCTTTTTCAACACTTGCAAGTCTTTGTTCCTGCTGACGCTTTTTAGCCTGCATTTTATTAAAGATTTTATTTTCTTGTCTTTGTGCTGCTTCAGCTTTGGCATCTTTTTGAGAAGACTTTTTATCATATTCTTTTTCTTTCTTCTCATAATCTCTTTTCTTATTATCTTTTTTATTGTCCTTCTTAAAAGAAGATACATCTTCCACTGGAGAAGATATAGGCAATTTATTTTCACGATTTTCTTTATGTTCTTTATTATTATTGTTGTTATTGTTATTATGAGAATAATTTTTATTTTTATTTTCTTTATTATTATCTCTATTAAAATTCTTTGTATTTTCAGAATTATTATCTTGCTTTTGAGACTCTGTATTTTCTGATTTATTATGTATTATTATTTTCTTTTTAACTATAACTTTCTTAACTTTCTTAACAGCTGCAGCAGACTGACTGTCATCATTGTTATTATTATTATTATTGTTATTATTAGATTTTTTTATAATAACTTTGGGTTTGTCAGCCTGTGAGCCTTCTTGATTTACATTTTTTTCATTATTCTCATTTTTTTGAGACATTATTTTCCTTTCCCGTTAATATTAAATTTTAATTATTTGTTCTTGGCAATAAATTATTGTCTGCTCCCTGTTGAGGTAAAGCTGCTGGGTTATTTGTACCTTGCTGAGGTAAAGCTGCATTACTATCTCCAACTTGAGGAGGTAATACACTTGCTTCTCCTAAAACTGCTGTATTTCTTTCTATTACTGCTTTATCTTTTAAATCTTGTATATCTCTTTGTACTAATTGTTCAGCATAAGCATTTTTATATAACTGAGCAATATAAGGAGCTGTTTCTGTATTATATTCTGTTATTCCATACATTTGTGCTAATTGAGGTTTAGCCTGTTCAAAAAATGCCTGAGCTTGTTCTGCTGTAGGTTCAGGTATAGTTTTAGCAGCATCTGTCATAAGTTTTTGAAGATAGTATTGTGCTTTATAATTTCTTATAGCAACATCCATTACTGATTTAGCTTCATCACTGTCGAAAAATTTTTCTTCATTAGCTTTCTTTAAAAGTAAAGCATCTCTTATAATTATTTCTGAATAATATTGTTTAAATTGATCATTATTAAGATATAAAGCCATTTGTTCTTCTGTAGCAAATTGAGATAGTAAAGAAGCTTTTAAATCTTTATTAAAATTAGTTTGATTAATTGTAAGATCATCTATTTTTAGAACCCACTCACCTTCTCCGCCTTTTAAATAGGCTAAAGCATCAGTTGATGAACTGCTTCCACTTTGTGTTTGCGAACATGCTATTACAGGCAGCGAAGTTAATATAACAAATAATAGTTTCTTCAAATTTTTTAAAGTCATAAAATTATACTCCTTATAAATAAAGAACAGTTTAATAGTTGTATAGTTTATCATATATAAATATTTCTGCAAGTAAAAACAAATAAAATTTTACTTTAATATTATTTTTTACCGGAATACATATTAATTACTAAATTAGGCAACTCTTTTTCTATAATACCATACCATATAGATTTTCTTCTTTTTAATGTTTTACTGCTCATAGCGAAATTCATAAGTTTATTATATGTTTCATTAGCCTTTTGAACATTTTGAAATATAGGAATATGATTTGCTGGAAATATTTCTGATATATTGGATTCTATATCCTTCTTAATAACAATATCATATACTGGAAGAATTTTCTCATAACCAGCACAAATACTTTCAGCATATTCCAAAACCATCTTATCAAAATCCGGTATAGTTTTTAATAATTTTATTATTAAAGCAAAAGTATCTATTGCCTCTTTATAGTTTTCTTTAACTACATAAGCTCCATTTGCTTTATCACATAAATCACATATTGTAGAGTTAGTATATCCTGATATGTAATCATTAACTTTTTCATCTATTTGGAAAGGAGGCATTGATCTTGAAACTTTGGATATCAATTCTAAGACAGCAGTAAACATTCTCTGCTTCCATAAATTTCCTTTAACACTTTTTACAAGCTCTTCCATTTCATTAAAGAAAGATTCCTTATACTTCTCATTAGGATTGAATATAGCTTCTACTATTGGAATTTCTGTACCTTTAAATGATATCATTCCATTATCATAAAAAGATATAATATTCTTTTCAAATATCTCACTTTTTACTCTGCTGTTCTCTTTAAGAAAGTTAAACTGCAAATTTTTAGTTACTATTACTTTATTTTCTTTTGGTGCTAAAGTATTCGCTCTAGCCTGCATCCTAGCAGCATTATTAATTAAAAATCCTGATAAATCCCCATCCTCTGTAATTATTAATGAACTATTTGTATTACCGCCAGATATTCCAGCACTGATTTTAAACTCAGGCAAACCTGCTGTATCAACACTAGGATAGTCATTCAATAATCTTTTTTTACTTAATACACCTATAATTGCAATGGTAGCACTTAAGGCATCCGTTGCTGTAGGGCATACCATTATTATTTCATCACCCTGTTTTCTATGAGATATAACATTATAAAATCTTGTAACTTCGCTCACTTTGTTTTGCATCAAATCATCTAAAGCATGCAGTTTAGATAAATTATTTTTATTCTCTTCGCAAAATTTTGTATAACCATGTATATCAAGCATTGCTATATAAACATCTGCTATTGATAAGCTGAGTTTTAAATCTCCAGCAAAATTATATTTAGGATTTTCTACAACAAACTGCATCCATAATTTAGGATATAGTTCTTTATCCAAATTGTTAAAAAATCCCCAATTAATTTTACGAATTAAAGCAAATAAACTCTTTAGTATTGCTTTATGATCATGAATCTTTTCAAAATTAACATTTTTAGCATAAGTAAAAAGATCTGAAAAAGCTTTTATTTCACCAGATACTATTTTGTCACTTAAATGAGCATATAATTCATATTTAGAAGTAGATTGATTGTATTCCTCTATTTTATTCACTTTTATTCTTGCCAAACCTTTTATTAAATTACCCTTAATTATTACTTTAACTTATAAATAAAAAAAATCAATACTTTAATAAATAAAATATAAAACTATGATATCTTGAAAAAAAATTAAACTATACTAAAATAAATAAAAATAATATAAATTAAATACTTATGGAAAAAATAAATAATAATTTTAACATATCAATAGCTTTATACAGACCAGAAATACCAGCTAATACTGGAAATATTGGAAGATTATGTGTAGGGCTTAATATATCACTACATATAGTGTCAAAACCATCATTTATAATAAGTTCCAAAGAGGTAAAACGTGCTGGTTTAGATTATTGGGAACATTTAAATATAATAAAACATGAAAACGAAAAAACATTTTTAGAATACTGCATTAGTAATAATAAAAGAATAGTACCTATCACAAAATTTGGAAAAAACAGATACGATAAATTTAATTACTCCAATAATGATATACTTTTATTTGGAAGAGAAAGTACAGGTTTAAGAGAATCTTTATGGGAAAATGATTTAGAAAACTCTGTATATATACCTATGAGTGATAATGTACGTTCAATCAATTTATCTAATACTGCCGCTATTATTTCTTATGAGGCATACAGACATATTTGTCTTTCTATTTAATTATTTTAATTATTAAAATTCAGAATATATAAAAAAGCCCATCAGCATATTTTATACTGACAGGCTTTATATCTACATTTGTAATAAGTCGCTTAGAAAAAATTATCCAATGATTCTCATTATAGATTGGTTTTTCATATTAGCGTTAGCTAACATAGCAGCACCTGTTTGTTGTAAGATTTGCTCACGAGTATAAGCAACCATAGCAGAAGCCATATCAGCATCACGTATAACACTTTCAGAAGCGATAGTGTTTTCAGTAGCTATCATTAAGCTTTTTACCATAGATTCCATTCTGTTTTGAACAGCACCTAATTCAGCTCTTTGAGATACTACCATTTGTAAACCTTCATCAATTCTTCCTAAAGCTTGGTTAGCAGTTTCAACAGAAGAAATAGAAATAGGAGTGTCTCCACCAACTTGTAAGTTAGCAGCAGTCATAGCACCTATGTTTATTGATACTCTTTGATCCATGTTAGCACCAATATGGAAAGTCATAGGAGTTTGACTATCAGCAGCGAAACGTCCTGTTAACATGTTCATTTTGTTGAATTCAGCTTGAGAAGCAATTCTGTCAACTTCAGCTACTAATTGATTAACTTCTACTTGAATTAAAGCTCTGTCGCTATCAGAATATATACCGTTAGCAGATTGAATAGCTAATTCTCTCATTCTTTGCATAATGTTAGTAGTTTCATTTAAATAACCTTCAGTTGTTTGAATGAAAGAAATACCATTTTGAGCATTTCTAGTAGCTTGTTGTAAACCGCGGTATTGTGAACGCATTTTTTCTGATACTGCTAATCCAGAAGCATCATCACCAGCTGTATTGATTCTTTGACCACTAGAAAGCTGAGCAATTGTTTTAGTCATTGAACTTCCAGTTAAGTTCAATTGTCTGTTTGCATTTAATGCAGAAATATTATTGTTGATAATCATAACTACCCTCCATGAATAGCGCTTAAAATATTTTTGTAATTTTTATTTTCTAAAGCCATTTATATTATGTTTTACCCTGCTATTTAGTCATCCCCTAAAAAATAGCAACATAATATTAACTTTTAATATGAGATAATTATAATACCTTTTAAAAAAAAAGTAAAGACTAAATTTTTATAAAAAAATTCCGATAGCACAATTTTTACTATACAAACATACAATTATATTGCTGTTTTAAGGCTTTTAACTTATACTATATAAAACTTAGTTATATTTTTTATTCTAAAAGGAACTATAATCTTATGAAATATATATCAATGTTTATTGTAATAGCAATGATATTTCTATATTCATGCAGTAATGCAAAAGCAAATACCTCTAAGGGAATCAATGATAAAAAAATAAATGAAAATTTCTATTTTGATGTAAATAATGCCTATGATTATATAAAAACACAAACTGATTTAGGACCTAGAAATTATGGAAGTGAAGCACATAAAAAAGTAAGAAGTTTTTTCAAACAAGAGATATCCAATATGGGATATGAAGTTTTTAGTCATAACTTTGAAGCTCCATACATAAAAGGAAGAAACGGAGAAAATATTTATGCCTTTTTAAAAGGAAAAACAGATAACTATATAATTATAACAAGCCATTTTGACAGCCGATCTGTAGCAGAAAAAGACCCTATAGAAATTAACAGAAATAAACCAATAAGCGGGGCTAATGACGGAGCAAGCAGTAGCGGTGTTCTACTTGAGCTTATGAAAGCTTTAAAAAATTATAACGACTTGCCTTACAGTGTATGTTTTGTATTATTTGATTTGGAAGATGACGGAAATTTGTTTGATGTAGAAGGAAATTCTTTAGTAGAAACTGATTGGATACAGGGAAGCATTGCTTTTGTAAATGAAGTTATTTTAAGAGATAAAGTAATAGATAAACAAAAAATAAAATTTGGTATACTTCTTGATATGGTAGGAAGTAAAGATGCCAAATTTAAATATGAAAGTTTTGCTCATACATATTATTCATCTATATATAATAAAGTATGGCAGTATGCTGATAATTTAGGATACGGAAAATATTTTTTTGATGAACATTATGGAACTATAACAGATGATCATACTCCTTTTTTAAACGAAAGAATACCATTTATCGATGTTATAGATATGGGATACCCTTTTCATCATACAAGCCAAGATACTATAGACAAATTAGATAAAAAAACTTTGGACGCTGTAGGAAAAACAATAGAATACACAGTAAAGAACGCCGATAAAGTTTATTAATTTTCAGTCATAAACGAGCAGCTGATAACTTTAGTTGTCAGCTACTATAAAGCGAGTTTATGACTAGCAATAATAAATACACAGTAAAAAACGCCGATAAAGTTTATTAAAAGATAATAAATTTAATATAAAATTTATTTTTACATTAAAACTATTAACATAGTTATAGAAAAATGTTATAATTATTACAATTAATTCATATATTTTATAAATGAAAAATACTAAAAAAATAGGAGGTTTTTTATATGTTTGGCGGATATTTTGAATATTATTTTGGATATATATGGATACTAATTCCGGGTATACTTCTTGGTTTCTGGGCACAGATGAAAGTAAAATCTACTTATGCTAAATACAGCAGAATGGAAAATAAAAGAGGCATTACAGGAGCACAAACTGCAAAATACATATTAGAAGGATACGGTATTAATATTCCTGTAGAAAGAATAAGCGGTACATTAACAGATCACTATGACCCTTCTTCAAGAGTTTTGAGACTTTCTGAAGGTGTTTATGACGGAACAGATGTTGCTGCTTTGGGTGTTGCCGCACATGAAGTAGGACATGCTATACAGCATGACAGAGGATATGCTCCGCTTTCTATCAGAAATGGTTTTTATCCTTTATGTGCTATAGGCGATCAGTTCGGACCTTATTTAGTATTGATAGGCATTATGATAGGAGGTATGGGAGGAATTTCATATTATGTAATGATGGCAGGTATTATACTATTTGCTTTTGCTGTATTTTTCTCTCTTGTCACTTTGCCTGTAGAATTTGATGCTTCTAACAGAGCAATAAAGATATTAGACAAAGGCGGTTTTTTAGATCAAGAAGAGCTTTATGGTGCTAAAAAAGTTTTATCTGCTGCCGCTTTAACTTATGTTGCTGCTGCTGTGACTGCTATACTTACATTATTAAGACTTTTAATGTTAGCACAAAGAAGAAGAGATTAATTTTTTTATAAAACAAAAATATAAAGAGATGTTAAATAACATCTCTTTTTTATTTTTATATACTTAATATAATAATTAAAATATAAAGAAGATATTATAAATCTGTATAAAAAATAATATCAAAATACTATTTACTGTATAATGAGTTTTCTAATAGATAAAATACTAACAATAAACACCTATAAGATATATAACTATTATGATAATTAGTTTTAATAAAGTTAAAAAAACAGTAATATTAATAAAATATTTATATTATCAAATACAATACATAAACTATATTTAATAATATAAATATTACAAATAAATTAAAATTGCATCAAAACCAACAGTTTTAATAAACTAGCTATTGTAAAGCAATAAAAAATCATACTACAATTGTTTTACTGCAGTATAATATCATATATTTCTAAGTCAGTTAAATCATCATACATTATTCTTTTAATCTTTTCACTTTCATTTAATAAGTCTGCTATCTCTTCAACTAATTCCTGATGATGATCATTATTTTCTGCAGCTAATGTAAACAATAAAAATATTTTATTATCATTATCAAAATCAACACCATCAACTATTTTTAACAAAGTAATACCATTTTTTAAAACACCATCTTCAGGTCTAGCATGAGACATAGCCATACCATCGCCAAGAATAACATAAGGGCCTGTTTCTTTAATATTTTTTATTATAGAATCTACATATCTAGGTTCTATACACTTATTATCAAGCAATAATTGAGCACCCTTTCTTATGGCTTCTTCCCAATTAGAAACGCTTTTTACTATATCTATTTTGTTTCTTATTAATTCTTTAAACATACATATACCCCCAAATAATAAACTGTTATTATTTAATAATAGTATAGTTTTATTTTATTTATTTGTCAAATTATATTGTTTATGTTACACAAAGTTCTAAAATAAATTCTACTTATATGTTATATATAAATGAAAAAATTACGAAAATAAATAGGTTAAATATAACAATTTTTGTAAAAATAGGTTTTATTTATAACACTTACTATATTTAAATTATAGTATATAATAAAGTTAAGAAACAAAAAGTAAAAGGATTTTGTGAGTGCGTAAAACTGAAAAGTACTCGCGATTTAGAATGTATATAGCTACAACCTTGATAGCTTTTATAATACCCGCTATATTTAGTATATCATTGGTATTATCTAATAAGCAAAGATATTTAGATAATATTATAACATACATAAATAGAGTAAGTCCTATAGATATATCAATATCTGATATAAGCATCTCATACAAATTAGAATTAGTTTTAGATAATGTTAAACTATATTCAAAAAATAAACCTGATGCTTTTTTCGATATAGACAGAGCATCTTTAAAATTTAATTTATTAAGAATATTTATAAAGAGAGACCCTCTGTATTTATTAAGTGATATAAACGTAAATAATGCTCAAATATATCCTGCATTATTGGATACATCGATATTTCAAAATGGAAATACAAATAAAAATATATATGATAAAGTAAAAGATACAGTTAATACTATAATTCCAATACTTATGGATAAAAATATAAACATAGCTAATTTTTCAGCAAAAATAATTGACGGTAATAACAATACAACAGAAATATCTCTTAACTCACTAAATGGTAATTTTAGGTCATACGGATATTTTTTATCCTACAATATTAATCTTCCTGATAATACTTTGGTACATTTCTCATTTGAAAGTTCAACTAATTTATCAGAAGTAAGTTCAAGAATATATGCCAAAGATGAAAATGGAGACTTATTTAATTATACATTATTTGCGACTAATTATTCTGATAGATTAAATGCTGGATTACAAAACAATAATAAAAATGACTTTATAAATGCAAACTATGAATACAATACTCAAAAATTAGATTTTTCTATTACAAATATAAAATTAACCAAAGACACAATATATAAATTTATGAATATAGCTTTGGATACTCCAATAGTACATAGATTTGTAGAATTAGATAATAAAACAATAACAGCTATAAGCAATGGTATATCTACTTTCAGAGATGCCGATATAAATGCTTACGGACATTACTCTCCAAATGAAGATTCCTATATAGATTTTAATTTAAAAGTAAGAGATAAATTATTCAATGTAGCTGTAAATGCCGAACTTACAAATAATAATATAATACTTTCAAATGCAAATATAAATGCATTTGGAGGAAATATAATAGCAAGCGGAATAGTTCCATTAGATGATCCTATATCAAGTGTTGTTTCTGTAAGCGCATCTGATATAAAAGTTGGAACAAATAATTTATATGCTAAGGTTTATTTAAAGCCTACTAAAGTTGATGAAAAAGAAATAAAATCCAGATTTACAATTTCATCATTAACTTATGCCAATACTCTAGAAAATCCATTATCTTTTAATTTTACATACAATAGACCAGAAAAAAGAATATATGTTAATTTAGTTAAAAATAAATATGGACAGCCTTTTGATGCTACTTTTTCATTAGATGATACAACACCTATATTGGCATCTGCTAAAGGAGTCATACCTCAGGATATATTTGTTGTATTGTTGGGTCAAAATATAATAGATAATCTATCATCATTAAATATAGATTATACTATGAGTAATGCAATGTACACTCAAGGAAAAGGAAATGTACATACATTAAAAGCATCTTCAAGAAAAATTTATACAGAAGAATATTTGATAAGAATAGGAATGTCAGCATATAAAAATATAATAGATATTGATGATATTTATTATAGACTTTCTGACAGCAGCGGTATAAATGCTAAGGCTCAAATAGAATATGACAAAAACTTCAACGTTAAGATAAAAGGAAATATAGATACACCAGCTGGAAATTATGGATTAAGCGGATTTACAACAACTTCTACAAATGGAAACAAAATAATATACGCCTCAACAGATAAATCAGAAATTATTGCTAATGGTTCTATATCTACAAACGGTGTGTTAGACTTAAATATAAATACTCCAAAAGAATTAAAAATAAAAGATATAAATATTGATGTTGATGTATCTGTTAATAATTATACTCAGCAGCCAATATATATATATGGAAATGTCAAAGCAAAGAAAAATTTAGCACCTATATTTGCATTAAATACTCAATTTGAATTATCCAATCAAAGTTTAATGTTTACAAATATAACTTTAGATTATGGAGAAAACAGAGTATCTGGAAACGGTATATTAAGTTCAAGCGATGGAATAAATAAATTTACAGCCTTATTAAAAGATATAGAAAATAATGGAATATTTGCTTTAGATTCTTCTATCAATAAAAATAATTTATATGGAAAAATAACAGTAAGTCAGCTTCCTTTTGATATTAATGGAAAAGTATATGGAGTATTGACAGCAAATGCAACAGTAATAGGATTAATGAATGATCCTGTAATTTATCTTGAAAAAATGGATATTAAAGACTTTCAAATTCCGGGAGAAAGATTTGATGTTTCTTTAACAGGATATTATAAATCAAGTGAATTAGAATTAAAAGATGTATTAGTAACAAAAACAGGAAGCAGCGGAAATGTTCTTTCAAAAACTTTCAGTAAAAAACAGGAAGTAAAAATACCTTATGCATATTTCTCAAAAGATTTGCAAAATATGAAAGTTGAAGTAAATAATTTATTTATTTTGAGTTCATACTCTGGTACTATAGATTATAATATGAGAAGATTGGTTGATGGAAAACAAGAATTTAGAATACAAACAACTCCTATAACAATAAACAAAAGAAAACTTCCTGAGTTTGGAACAACTGTTACTTATGACGGCACAAATATAACATTCACAAATACAAAAAATCATGGTATTAGCGGTACAATCACTAAAGAAGACAATTTAACTAGAACTGATTTAATTTATGTATATGATGACTATGATATGCTTAATATAGATGGTGTAATAAAAAATACACAAAGAGATCAGGTGGATTTACTTATAACATCTGATATAATAAATGTAGAAGTATTTGAAATATTTAATGTATTATTTACAGAAATAAACTCATCTCCCACAAATTTCCTTGTAGACGGAAAACCATATACATTATATGCACATGTTCATGGAGACAGTGATAATGTTGCTATAGATGGAAGATTTTTAGGACATGGAAAAAGAGTAAAAATAGCTTATTTCAATGATATATTTGATGATACTATAGTTGATTTTAATTTTGACGGACACATGTTTAATGTCAATAATTTAACATTTACTTCAAAGAAAAAGAAAAATTTAAGCATTACCGGAGAGGCAGAAATATTTAAAAATAGTATCAATTATATGGCTTTCGATTTGCTTTCTTCCGATGAGCAATTAGGATTGTTAGATGGAAATTTAAATTTGGGTATTGCAAAAGTGAGAGGCCCAGTACATGTTGATATTACAGTAGGAGGAAATATAGCTTCTCCTAGAATAGGCGGAATATTTACTTTGATGAAAAGTGATGTTCAGCTTACAATATCTCAGCAGAACACTTATAGAGAAAGAGCTTATGGAATGCTAAGTAAAATATATTGGGATTTTACAATAGAGGCATGGAAACAAGTTAGAGTAGCACATAACTTAGTAGGAGATGTTTATCTTGAAGAAGGCTCTCAAATGCGTGTATATAATAGCCTTATGGACGGTATAGAACTAGCTGGAACTGTAAATGTTGATAGAGGAAGTATTTATTATCTACAAAACATATATCAATTAGAAAGAGGTTCTGTTACTTTTCCTCCTAATAACAGCTTAGACCCTATTATTGAAGCTACAGCATATACATATAAAAAATATTACCCAACTACAACAGCAAATACATCTTCTCAGTCATTTGAAAATGAAATAGCAGGAGAAAGTGTTACTTTATATATGGAAATGGATGCTAGATTATCACAATTAGTGTCTTCAAGTAATGCTAGAATATCTCCTGTAAGATTTTACACTATACCTGCATTGGGACAGTATCAAGTTAATCAATTAGCAGGAATACCTCAAGGAACATTTGGAAACAGAGAAGATCAAATGTTTGCTGAAAGTACAACAACAAGAAGTACTATGAATAGTGATCAGCTGCAGCAGCTTACTATGAATTACAGCGATTTACTATTAAGAAGTACTGTTTTAAGACCTGTAGAAAGATGGATAAGACAGTTTTTAGGTATAGACTACATAAACTTAAGCCCTACAGTAGTTAACAATCTGCTATTTGTTACAAATAATAACAATTTAAGTCCGACATCTGTATGGGATAATACAAGTGTTGGTATAGGAAAATATGTATCTAAGTATTTATATTTAAAATATGACGTTACATACAGGGTTAATGATACTACAAGACCTACTATTAATAATAAACCGGTAGATCCATACTATTTTGACCATCAATTTGGTTTTGAAGTATCATTGTTAAAAAATTATAAACTTGCAAATTTTGTTTTTGAGTATAAAATAAATCCTTTCGATATACAAGGAAAAGGACAAGATTTTAATATAGTTACACGGTGGAGATTTTAGTGAATTTTATTAAGAAAAATTGTATTATTTTATTTTCATTTGTTGTTCTTGCTGCTGCTTTTGCAATATTAGTGGCAGCAGAAAGTGATTTTGCAAATTTACAGAATGCTAGAAACATAGCTGTTTATGAGGGTTTGGTTATAAAATCTATAGATGTTACAGGAGAAGCCAGACTTACAAAAGATCAAATAAAAAACAGCTTTCCTATAAAAGTTGGAAGTAAATTTCAAAGAGCAGAGATAAATGAGGCAATAAAAAAGCTATTTGATACTCAATTATTTGACAGAGTTGCTATCGATGCAAACAGAGAAGAAGACGGCGTATCATTAAATATTATAGTTGCTGAAAGATATATAATAAAGAATATAGAATATATCGGTAATAAACGTCTAAGCAGAACTGCCCTTAATGATGCTATAAAATCCATTATGAAAGCAGGAGACCCATATATACCTCAGAAACTTAATGATGCTGTAACTGCTATAATAACTAATTATCAGGATAAGGGATATTTAAAAGCTTATGTTGAACCTAAAGTTATAGAGAATAAAGAATCTTCAGATGTTACAATAGAAATGAATATAGTTGAAGGAAATGAAGTTAAAGTAGCAAATATAAGATTTCATGGTAATACTCATTTCTCTGATAATGAACTTAAAAGACAAATGTCTACTAAAGAAAATGGTTTTCTATCTCTTGGTAAATTTAATGAGTTTAAATTTGAAGATGATAAATCTAAGGTTGTTAAATATTATGCTGACAGGGGATACTATAGGGCCAAGGTAGATAATGTACAGTTTACGTATCAATGGCGGGATCCACAGATAAAAAATGAACAAGATTTAATAATAGATATATATATCACAGAAGGAGATAAATATTATTTTGGAGATATAGGATTTAAAGGAAACTTTATTATATCATCAGAAAATATACAAAAAGATATAAAATCAAAAAAAGGTGCTTTGTATAATTATACATATCATATGACAGACTATCAAGGTATACAAAACAAATATTCTGAGAGAGGATATATTTTCAGACAAGTTATACCTGTAATTACTGTAAATGAAGAAAATAAAATAGTTAATATCATGTATGATATTGTAGAAAACGATAAAGCTCATATAGAAAATATAACTATAGCAGGAAACACTAAAACTAAAGATTTTGTTATACAAAGATATGTTGATATCAAACCAGGTGAAGTATTTAATACTACAAAAATACAAAGAGTACAGGAGAGATTATATAATACTCAGTTCTTTGATAATATTAATGTTGGTGTAAAACCAGGTTCTGCAGAAGGCTTAATGGAATTATCTTTGAATGTAACTGAAGGAAAAACTGCTATGATATCCGGAGGAGGCGGTTTCTCTACTGGTTCTGGTTTTAAAGTATTTGCTTCTATAAGAGAGAATAACTTCTTAGGAAGAGGATTACAGTTGGGACTTAGCGGAGAATTCGGAGAGACTCAAAAAAGAATAGCTGTTAATTTTGCTGAGCCTTATTTACTTAATTTGCCTATATATTTTGGTGTTGATTTATCATACTTTAATGAAGGTGTAAATACAGGATACACTATAGGTACAGGAGAATTTGGAATACCTAAATATTCATATTATACAAGACATGGTTTTGAAGGTATAGTAAGACTTGGTTATTATTTTGCAGATTATTACTCTACTTTCATAACATTCGATACAATAGTTCAGCAGTACCAGCAATGGCATGACCAAGGAGCAACTGCTGCAGGTCCTGATTATGTACTTAATGATATTAAAAAATATTTAATACATAGAGTAAATAAAAAAGACGGTTCATTCCAAAGATGGGAAAGTGATTGGTTTACAACATTTATTGTATCATATTCATTGCTTAGAGACAGCAGAAACGATTATTTAAACCCTACAAGAGGAAGTTTCTTAAGAGGTATAGTAGATTTGTATTTCGGACATACACAATTAACTAGATTAAACTTAACAGGATTCTTAGCTGTTCCTGCAACTGATTGGCTATCATTTGCATTCTATGGAGAATTGGGACAGATAATTGCAACTCCTGGACTTCCTTTACAAAATGATGCCGATGTTTTATATTATCTTAACCCATTTGAAGATGTACGCGGATGGGATACTTCTAAATATACTATATTTAAGGCTAATAGAGGACTAGCAACTTATGACGTTGTAGGAGATAATAATTCAATAGATTCTTGGAGTTACGGAAGAGCTAAAGTAAGATTCTTTGCCGAACTTCGTATACCTATAATACCAAAAACTATGGGATTTGTTACATTCCTTGATGCAGGACAATTATGGCTTCCTGCAAGTACAGGACTTAATAGAGATGGGGATGCTTATACTTATCCTTCTCAGTTTATGGATATTAAAGATATATTCGATCCTTCTCAGTATATATATTCTGTAGGTTTCGGTTTAAGACTTACTATACCAATATTTAATATAAGATTCTACGTTGCTAAAAGATTTGTATACAACAAAGAAGACTCTCAATATTATAAAAAAGGTCTTCAAGATTTTGAGGGAGATGGTTATACACCTCTAGGAAAATGGCTTGGTAAAGGATGGGGAATTGCATTCACCATGAATCACCCATTCTATTAAAAATATAATTTTTATAATAAAAAAGGAGTGAAAAATGAAAAAGTATTATATTATAAGTTTATTATTTGTAGCAGTGCTTGCGGTTTCTATTATTAGCCCTAGAGTATTTACTCAATCTTACAGGCTTACTAAAGTAGGATATATAGATCTTGAAAGGGTAATAAAAGAAATTACAGGCAATCAGGAACTTAATGAAAAATTAAAAGAAAAATTAGAGCAATATAAAAATCAAGATAATCAGGCAAACATGGAAGATACTTCTATAGCTCAAAACAGAGATTACTCATTAAGAGGAGAGGTAAAAAGACAAGTAGCTAGTTCTCTTATGGCTATAGTTAGAAAAGAGGGATATACTTTAATACTTGAAAGAACCGAACATTCTATTCTTTATGCTGATAGAAATTTCGATATCACAGACGCTGTAATAGCCAATGTTAAAAATTCTTTAATGAGATAATTTTAATTTTAATAAAAAAATATAATACGGAGGCAATTAGCATTATGAAAGTTAAAGACATATCTAATTTTTTACAGGCAAAAAATATCATAGGAGATGAATCAAAAGAAATAACAACTCTTTCTCCTATAAACGATATAATAGATGGCTCTATTGTATGCATTGATAATAATAAATATTTAGAAACAGCTTTAAATAGTAATGCTAATGCCTTAATTTTAAGAGAAGAAACATCAAATGAAATAAAAGATTTCAAAAATAAAACAGCTATTATATACAATAATCCTAAAGAGGCTTTTATCAAATTATTATACTTTATGTTTGAAGATAAAAAATACCCATTAGGAAAAGTTGAATCTTCTGCTGTTATAAAAGAGAATGCTGAAATATCTTCTAGCTGCTATATAGGAGATAATGTACATATTGGAAAAAATTCAAAAATAGGAAATGGCAGTATTATAGAAGCAGGTGTTTTTATAGGAGATGATGTTATTGTAGGTGAAAACTGCACTATATATTCAAATGTTTCTATACATGACAGATGCATAATAAAAAATAGAGTTATAATAGGTTCATCAACTGTTATAGGAAATGACGGATTTGGTTTTTTTGAAGTTAATGGAAAACAAATGAAAATACCTCAAAGAGGAAATGTTATTATAGAAGATGATGTAGAACTTGGAGCTAATGTTTGCATAGACAGGGCTACTTTAGGTTCTACTATAATTAGAGAAGGAGTAAAAGTTGATAATCTAGTACAAATAGCCCATAACTGCGATATAGGAGAACATTCAATAATAGTATCTCAAGTAGGAATAGCAGGAAGCTGTAAAATAGGACATCATTGTATATTAGGCGGACAGGCTGCCTTAGCTGATCATGTTACATTGGGAGATAGAGTAATATTCGGAGGAAGAACTGCTGTAATGTCTAATGTAAAAGTACCTTCAAATTCTATAATGTTAGGTGCTCCGGGACAAAATATAGAAAGAGAAAAATTAAAAATGATAGCAGAACAGAAACTTCCTGAACTTATAAATTTGGTAGAAGAGCGTTTTGGAGTAAAAATAAAAAGAGTAAAATAAAATAAAAAATAAAGCTGCAGATATACACTGCAGCTTTATTTTTTTAAATAAAATATAGTATGAATATTATATTTTACTGTTGTTATTTTTTATAATTAAATATATATTTAAACGGAATGAAAAAAATATTAGATATTAAGGTTTAAATTATGAATAATAAAAAATTAGGACTTCAATTTAAAATTTTTGTATTATTAACTGTATCAATATTAGTAATGTTCATTGCAATAATAGGATATATGGTAACCCATAACATAAGCACTTCCAAAGAAAAAGGTTTTGCTTCTACAGAATATATGGTTACAACTTATGCCAAAGATATAGAAAAAGAAATTATGTCATATATAACAATGATTCAAACAATATCATATTCATTAAAAAATGATATATCAAGCGGTACTGTTACAAGAGAATCACATGCTCTTGTTTTGGGAGATATGTTAAAAAGTAAAGAAGGTTTATTTGCTATATATGAAATGTGGGAAAGCAATGCATTTGATGGAAGAGATAATGCATTTATTGATACTGATTATGGTTCTGAGAGAGATGGAAGATACGGACCTGCTTTTTTTTATGATGATAATGATGTTACTTATGATAAAGTTTATCAAGAAGAGTTTGATGCAAATCCAAATTATTATACAATACCAAAAGACTCTAAGCAGCTTTATATAAGCGATGTTGAAATAGATGATACTTATGTAGGAGCAGATACTGTATTAACTGTAAGTGTGGTAGAGCCTATATTAGATAATGCAAATAATTTTTTGGGAATGATAGGGGTTGACTTTTCAGCAGATAATTTAGTAAAAATAGTTTCTGATATATCAACTAATGAAGGAATGGCTGGATATTTAATAAATCAATATGGAGTAATACTTGCTTCTACAAATTCTCAAAACATTGGAAAAGAAATTTCATCAATATATTCTGATAAAGCTAATGAAATAATAAGCAGTATAAAAAATGATAAAAAATATTCCTTTATAAACAAAATAGATAATCATAAAATATTTAATACTTTAATACCATTATCATCATTGAAAGATAATAATAATGCTATAGGATTATTGGTAAGTGTTCCAGAAATTATCATAGTAAAAGAAAATATAAAAAATGCTATTGTAACTTCTGTTTTAGCTATAATAATACTTATAGTATTTTTAATTCTTATAAACATTCTAATAAAGAAAAGTTTAATAGATCCTATATTAAAAGTATTATTTATGTCTGAGAAATTAAGCAGCGGAGATTTAAGCTCTTATGATAACAAAATATTAAATAACAGAAAAGACGAAATAGGTATGATATTTCATTCTTTGCAAAACACTCAAAACAGATTATCCAATATAATAAAACAGATACTAGATTCAGCAAATGCTATGGAAAATGCAAGCAAACATGTTACAGCAGGAAGCATTGATCTATCAAATAGAACAGAAAAACAAAGAGATGATTTAAAACTTATAAATGAAACTATGTCAAATACTTTAAAAGTTATTGATAAAACAACAAATGATATAATAAAAACTAATGATAAAATACAAATATTAACTAATTCAAGCGAACATTGCTATAATCTATCTAAAGAATCTATGGATTTAATGGATGATATTACTAAAGCAACTGCTGAAATTTCCAATATAACAAAAATGATAGATGATATAGCAATGCAAACGAATATACTTGCACTTAATGCTTCTGTTGAGGCAGCACGTGCTGGTGAACAAGGAAAAGGATTCGCTGTTGTAGCTTCTGAAGTTAGAAATCTTGCACAAACTTCTCAGGAATCTGTAAAAAATATTACAAATATAGTTAATAATAGTATAGAAAAGATAAAAGAAGGAAATTTAAAAATAAAAGAAACTATGGATGCTTTGGAAGATATCACTAATAAAGCTAAAGAAAGCAGTTATATAGTAAGTCAAATGGTTGAATCTTCTACACAACAGGATGCATCTGCACGTGAAGTTCAAAGTGCTGTAAGCAGTGTTGATATTAGTGCAGAACAAAATACTAATTTAGTAAAAACAAATGCTGATATAGTAATTGATATGGAAAAAGAAACTGAAAAACTTGCTGATTTAATGAAATTTTTTCATTTTGGAAAATAAATTTTATGAGTAAGAAAATTTTAGTAATAGGAAGCATTAATAAAGATTTAGTAATAACAACTCCCCGTTTTGCCAAAGAAGGAGAAACAATACTTGGAAATGATTTTTCTACAAGCAATGGAGGAAAAGGAGCTAATCAGGCATCTGCTATAGGAAAACTTGGCGGAGATGTAAGCATTTTAGGTGCTGTTGGAAATGATAGTTTCGGAAAAGATTTATCTCAAGCACTATCTTCAAACAATGTAAATACAGATAACTTAATAATTAAAGATAATGTATCAACAGGAATAGCAGTTATTACAGTAACAGAAAGCGGAGCTAATCATATTATAGTGGCACAAGGGGCTAATGCTTTAATAACTAAAGATGACATAAAAGAAGATTTATTAAAACATTATGATATTATTGTTATGCAGCTTGAAATACCTTTAGAAATTGCCAAATATGCTGTCGGCATTGCCAAAAAATTAGGTAAAACTGTAGTATTAAATCCTTCGCCTGCTGTTAAACTTGAAAAAGATTTTTTAAATTGTATTGATATATTAATAGCTAATGAAACAGAAATAGATATTATAGGCGGTATAAATATCTTTTTGAATGCGGAGTAAAAAATATAATATTAACTTTGGGATCTAATGGATGTGATTTCATTATAAAAAATAATAATCAAATTGAAAGCAAACATTTTGATGCTTATAAAGTTAATGTTGTTGATACTACTGCTGCGGGCGACAGTTTTTTAGGAGGCGTTGTAAGGATGGCAGCAGACAATAAAACAATGGAAGAAGCTATTGATTTTGCTACAAAAGTTGCTAGTATAACGGTTACTAGAAAAGGAGCAATAGATTCCATACCTTTTTATGATGAAGTTATTAATAAAAAATGCTAAAAAATTAATTAAGCACTTGACTTTTTTTTATGATTATAGTATGATAATAATCACTTCGCTGGTGTAGCTCAATTGGCAGAGCAGCTGATTTGTAATCAGCCGGTTGCGGGTTCAAGTCCCATCACCAGCTCATTTCTTTTTATAACCCCAATCAACTTATACTAATGATTAATTCCATTTGTTCGATAATATATTTATAGGATATAGAATATGGTCAAATTGAAAGATTTAATTAACAAAAAAGGTTATTTTGTAATAGCTGAAGCAGGCTGTAACCATGAAGGCGATTTAAATATGGCAATAAAAATGGTTAATGAAGCAGCTAAAGCCGGAGCTGACGCTATTAAATTTCAAAGCTTTACACAAAAAACTTTATTCGCTTCAAAAGAATACACTAAAATTTTAAAATTGGATGAAAATGCCCTTGAAGGTGTTGATAATATAATATTCAAAAAAGAATGGTACGAAATATTAATAAAAGAAGCACAAAAAAATAATATAATGTTTATCACAACTCCTTTTTCTATTGAAGCTGTTAATGATATTAATAATTATAATATTACAATAATAAAAATAGCATCATGCGATATTGATAATTATCCGCTTTTAAATGCTGTAGCAAAAACAAAAAAACCTGTGATACTTTCAACAGGATTGGCTTTAAATAAAGATATAAGAGAAGCTTTAAAAATACTGCATAATAATGAAGTTGCACTTTTACATTGTTCAGTAGAATATCCTACACCTATAAAAAATGCCAGATTAAACAGAATAAATGTAATGAAAAATTTATTCAAAAAAAATATAATAGGATATTCCGATCACACTATAGGAATAGAAGCACCTATTATTGCAGTTAGTTTAGGAGCAAAAATCATAGAAAAACATTTTACAGTTACCCCTGAAAAAACAACAGGAGATCATGTTATCAGTTTAGATATGATTGGAATGAGTAATTTAATAAAATCTCTTAATGATACAGTTCTTATGCTTGGAGGAAATGAAGCCTCAAAAAAAGAACATATATTAAGCAAGCAGGAAAAAAAAGAACTTGTATATGCCAAAAGAGGAATATATCTTAATCATTCAATGCTTAAAGGCGAAATCATAAAAGAAAAAGATTTAATAGCATTAAGACCTTGTGTAGGAATACCTGCCAAAAATTATAAAAAAATTATAGGCAAAGTTTTAAAAGTTGATAAAAAATCATATACTGCTTTAAGTATGAAAGATTTAAAAAATAAATGATATATTTACCTTTCATAAAAGATATATATTTTTTGATGACATTACTTGTATTATAAATAGAAAAAAATTATAATATTTATCATTAAATAATCTGAGAGGTAAAACTATATGCAAAGTTTTATATTTAACTGTCCAACAAAAGTAATATTTGGAAAAGATACCGAAAAAAAAATTGCTGAAGAAATAAAAAATTATAATGGTAAAAGAGTATTTATAGTATACGGTTCTAAAAGTGTAAAAGAAAGCGGGCTATTAGAAAAGATAGAAAATATAATAAAAGATGAAAAAATAGAATATGAATTATTCGGCGGAGTTCGTGCCAACCCTACCCTATCTTATGCTAGAGAAGGTGTAAAAAAAGCAATAGATTTTAAAGCAGATTTTGTAATCGGTGTAGGCGGAGGAAGTGTTATTGATACTGCCAAAGCTATAGCACATGGAGCCGGCAATGCTGGTACTGATATATGGGATTTTTGGACTGGAGTAAAAAAGCTGGAAAAAAGTCTTCCTATAGGATGCATACTTACAATATCTGCAGCAGGAAGTGAAACAAGTGCAGCTTCTGTACTTACAAATGAAGATACACTTGATAAAAGAGGTTTTCATTCAGATTTTAACCGTCCTAAATTTGCTATAATGGATCCATGCCTTACATTTAGTCTTCCTTATTATCAAGTAGGATGCGGTATAGTAGATATGATTATGCATACATTAGACAGATATTTCGGCGATAGTGAAGGCGGTAATAATGAAACAACCGATGCTATTGCTGAGGCTATTTTAAGAACTATAATAAAGAATGGTTTAATAGCTATGAAAGATAAAACTAATTATGATGCTATGAGCGAGCTTATGTGGTGCGGAAGTTTATCACATAACACATTAACAGGATTGGGACTTACCTCTGATTTTATAACTCATAAATTCGGACATGAATTAAGTGCAAAATTTGATTGTGCCCATGGAGCAAGTTTATCTGTAATGTGGGGTTCTTGGGCTAAACATTGCTATAAAGATAGAAAAGAAAGATTCATTCAATATTCAAAAAATGTTTGGGGTATTGATGATGATACTGGCTTAAAAGGGATAGAAAAAACTATAGAATATTTTAAGCAAATAAATATGCCTACTAATTTTACAGAATTAGGAATAGGAGTTCAAAGCGAAGAAGTTTTACAAGATTTAACTAGAAGATGCATAAAAGACGGTAAGCTAGAGTTTAAACATTTCCGAGCTTTAAATAAAGAAGATGTTTATAATATTTTTAAGATGTCTAATGTTTAATGATTTTATATATAACAAATAAAGATTATAAATTAGCTAAAAAATATAATACTTTAGAAATAAAAGATAAAGAAAATAATATAAAAACCATACCTATAGAAAAAATTAATAAAATCATTGTTTATGGAAAAAAAGCTATAAGCTCTCAGCTAATATTCCAACTTCTCAAAAAAAATATTTCTATGGTATGGTTTTCTAAATATGGCAATTTTTTAGGAGTATTAAATTCTAATAAAAAAGTAAAAATAAATTTATTAAAAAAACAATTTATCTTAAATAAAGATTATAATTTTTGTCTGCATATTTCAAAAATCTTTATCACATCTAAAATAAAAAATTGCAGAATGTTGCTTTATAAATATAATAGAAAAAATAATAATGAATTTGTTGAAAAAAGTATAAAAGTATTAAATTCATATATAAATAAGATTAATATTTCAGATAATATCGAAAGTATAATGGGATATGAAGGCAATAGTGCAAAAATATATTTTAAATGTCTTAATTATTTTTTGCCTGAAGATTTTAACTTTCAAAATAGAAATAAAAAACCACCTAAAGATCCTTTTAATTCTCTTCTTAGTTTCGGCTATACACTTTTATTTTATGAAATATATAATAATTTAGAATATTTTGCCCTTAATACTCATATAGGATTTATGCATAAATTAAGAAATGATCATCCTTCTTTAGTAAGTGATTTAATGGAAGAATTTAGAAGTCCGATTATAGATAGTATTATCATTGCAGCAGTAAGAAAAAAAATTTTTATAAAAGATGATTTTGAATATTCTTCTAAAAATCATGGTGTATATTTAAAAAATAAATCTGTACGAAAATTAATAAAAATTTTTGAAGATAAAATGAACAGCAGATATAATAAAAAAACATTCAGAGAAATATTATTACATCAGTCTTACTCTTTGTATAAATCAATAAAAGAAAAAAATCCTGAACTTTATAAAGGTTTTATAATAAGGTAGTAAAATTATGAAAAAAGAATATAATATTTTGGTAATATATGATATATCAAATGACAAAATTAGAAATAAAATTTTTCATATATTATCAGGCTATGGACATAATATACAAAAATCTTCATTTTTATGCCTATTAAATAACAGACTTTATAAAAAGATGCTTTTTGATTTATCCAAAATAAAAATAGATGAAAATGATTCAATTATAAGTTACAAGATGTATAATTTTAAAAGAAATGTAATAGGTAAAAAACATGATATACTTGATAGAAATTATTTAATTTTATGAAATAGTTGAAAAGTAGTGTAAAATGTACTATAATATATGCATCAGTTCTTTGACATATCTATTTCGCACGAGAGGGCAATTTTTTGTAAATTACATAGAAAATAGCTTGATAATTACATATACGGGCGAAAGTAAAACAGATTTACAAATAGAATTGATAATTACATAATGAGTTTAAAAACATATGAAGGAAGAAACTAGTTTAAAAATCTCGTATTGTAAATAAAAATTACTAATTTTTTACAAAAATTTTAAGAAAAAATTACGGGTTTTTAAACTCATTCCCCGTAAGGGGACGAAAAC
>NZ_KI912407.1:52035-60543 GCF_000518245.1 Brachyspira alvinipulli ATCC 51933
CGGCAGGGACGAAAACTTACTAAATCGAGTAAAACTTCTGTTATATCCTTATAAGTTTTTAAACTCATTCCCTACGAAGTACACCTTTAGGTGCAAACCCGCAGGGCAGCTTCGCTGACCAAGTAGGTGCTACGCCTACGGCTTCGCAGGGGACGAAAACTTTTGATGAAATATAGAAAAGGAGAATAACCATGGAAATTAAAACTAAAGAATTTTTTATAATGGTTAAGAAGTTGAGAAACCATTATAAAAAAATTTGTAAAAATTTAAAATTAAAATATGATGAAAAATCTTATACAAATTCTGGACTTACTTTTGATGAATGTTCTTATGAAGAAATAAAAGAATTATTGGATGAAATCGATGATGTTAATACAAATAGCAATGATATTAAGTTTACAGAAATTGGTATTGATATAACAAATTTATTGAAAGGAAATTATTAAATTACTGTTTTTAACCTCATTCTCCGATAACCACAAGGGTGCTTCGCCTACGGCTTCGCTGCACGCTGTGTGCCTTCGGCACCAAGTAGGTGCTTCGCCTACGGCTTCGCTGCACTCTGTGCGCCTTCGGCGGGGACGAAAACATATTTTTTCATTATTTACTTCCCAATGTTTAGGTTCTATACGTTTTTAAACTCATTCCCCGTAACCAAGTAGGTGCTTCGTTACACTTCGCAGGGGACGAAAACGTTCAAATAAATCTTTTATCTCCTCTGAATCAAAAGGATCAGTTTTTAAACTCATTCCCCGCGTAAGCGTCCAGAAGGGAAAGAAGCACTCCGGTACGGAGCTGTAAAGGGGACGAAAACGATGCGATAAAGTCGACAAGTTTTATAAATCCTAAAAGTAGGGTTCGTTTTTAAACTCATTCCCGCTTACTGTCTTTAAGGCAGTTTGAGGGACAAAATACAATTCTAGGATTGACACATGACAAATAATATTATATGGTTTAAAAAGGGATAGAAACTATTAAAAGGGACATATCATGAAAACAAAAGAAGAATTAGTAGAATTTCTAAATAAGAAAATTAATAATAATCAAAATCTTGAAGAAGCTCATAATTATATTTTCATTAAAGCATATTTAGAAGATATGATTGAAAAAGAGGTAGAAAATAAGAATCAAAAGTAATGCAATAATGATTATGCATAAAAAATTTTATTAATTAAAATGTTTTTAATTGATTGATAATTACTCTTATTACATTAAGAGGGCTTTTAATGCCCTCTTGAAAATATTATATTTAAAAAACTTCTCCATAAAAATCTAAATTATCAAATTTTATCTCATCGCTGTATAAAGGATTGCTTGGATAAATTCCTATAGAATTATATAATGTTTTACTGCCCACAAGTAATGATAAAATAGATATTATCTGCGGTGTGGATGATACCATATTAACATATAATTCGCCTTCTATATTCTTTGTACTTGTATTTATTTCTTCAATATATTCTTTCATCTTATTATATACCACTCTAGGATTAGTTGGATCTTCTATTTTTGTATATATTCCAACAACATTGCTATTAGAAATTTCTTTATATCTTTCAAGCATATTCAAATCATTTACATTATTTTCCAAACCAGCAGTTATAAATACATAAACATTTTCAAAATTATACTTATGCAGTATCTGTTCTATAGCTCCATTATACTCTTTTCTCTCATGTGTTTTAATATCAGTTACACCTATAAATGTTAATAAATTTCTTTTCATAATATACTCCTTAATAAATATTTTGTTTTGTATTTTGAAGCAAATTAGTTATTTCAATATTAATAGTTTTATAGACAAAATTATCATCTTTATAATTAAAAATCATTTTCAATAGATTTTCACAATTTTTTAATATATCCGTAGATGACTTATTTAAATTAGATTTTATAAAATTTTCATCTATATTTATCATAGTATGCGCCGCTTTATTTCTCTGTTTCTCTATCTTATCAAAATATTTAAAAGCTCCGTAAATTACTCTATAACTTTTATCATCAAGTTCATTATAATAAAATAAAGCTATATCTATTAAAGTATTGAAATTTAAAAACGTATCTTCATATTTAGAATTTGAATATTTTTTATCCAAAAAATTAAGTAAATTCTTATTATTTTTTTCTAGTAATTTTCTTTTTATATAAGAAACATCATTTGAAGTTTTAAATATATATTTATCAATATTTAAATTATACATATCATTTAAAAAATAATACAATAATTTCGTAATAAAAGGAGTTATCCTAAGAAGAAAATCTGTTAATGATCCTTTGGACTGTCTTATTTTCATAATATAAAAATATTCAAAAAATTCTCTTATTATATCATTACCGTTACTATAATCTAAAACATCTATATTATTATCTACAAATAACTTTTCTGCTTCTATAAATTGAGAATTCATTCTATAAATACAATGCTCTAAATATATTGGAAGTTTACTATCAAATAAATTACAAGCATTTTCATCTTCATTAAATATTTGCAAAGCTGCACTATACTCATAATTATTTATCAAAGACTCTATTTGTGTCTGTATTTTAGATCTTTTAAAACTTAAAACTTTTACCATATTGCATCTATCTATATCATTTTCTTTTTCTTTATTGATTTTATCCAATTCTTCAAATGTAAATTTATCATCAAAATTTCTTTTTCTAGTAGGAGTATCTACCTGAATAGGTATTAATTTAATATCACTAGTAATAACTTCAAGTATTAAACTGGATTTCATTTGCGGTGTGCCGGATGCTATGTTTAAAAGTATTTCATAATCTTTATATTTTTCATGTATTTCCTTTATATATTTTTTAAAATCATGCATAAATATATCATAATTATTAACATCATCTTCATCGATTTCACTAAAAATATTATTAACCTTGCAATCAGGATAGAATTTTTTTATTGCAAATTCATATCTATTATCTCCATAATTAAGTTCCTTGCTTATATATAAATAAACAACACTAGGTTTATAATGTCTTATGATATGAAGCATAGATCCCTCAGATGGTATACCATCTACATAAACTCCTATAGGGTCATGAGTACCTATTGGTGAAAATAAAACTCTTTTTTCCATATTCTAAAACCTCCTAATTAATTAAATATTACTTTAGAATTTTTATAAATTTCATCAAGTATTTCAACTCTCTTACAATATTTATGCATACCAACTATATATAATTTACTCTTAGTTCTTGACACAGCAACATTAAGCCTCTTTATATCAGAAAAAAATCTAACAGAACCTGTATTTCTAGTAACGCTAAAATACACTATATCGGCTTCTTTGCCCTGAAATGCATCTATCGTATCTATTTCAATATTTAAATGTTTTAATTTTTCATTATTTTTTATTTTTCTTTTAAGTTCTAATTTTTGTCTTTTATAAGGTGTAATTACAGCCACAGAAACATTGCTTTCCAAGTTCAAACTTTCAATACTATTATTTATTATATCTGCTTCTATAGTATTATATAATTCCTTTGAAGTATTTGAATCTGGAAATGATTTATTTGTATTATAATCAAGCCAATATATGCTGGCATCTTTAGTGTAATCAGTTCCATTTTTTAATTCTCCATTATAAAAATATTTGCTTACCAAATCACCAATACCAGCCTCCATTCTATACTGTACGTCAAGCATCCCAAACATAGTATTTTTATCAACATTAGCAAAAAGTTTATCAACTATAGAATTTGATACAAGCTCATCTTGCAAATTAATATCTATTTCCTTCATAGTTTCTATTTCCTGTCTGCAAAATACAGGAGGAAGCTGTTTAGGATCTCCAACTAATATTACCTTTCTAGCAAATGATGCAGGTATTAAAATCTCAGGCAATGTATTTTTAGAAACTTCATCAATAATAATTAAGTCATAGGGAGAATCCAATTCTTCTATTTTAAATCTTGCCATTTGATTGCATGTAACTCCGATTATACTTGCATTATCACAAATATATTTATGATTCCTTTTTTTATTTTTTATATTTTCTTCAAATTCAGCAAATAATTCATCACAAAAGTTTTTGTCATAATTAGACATAATATTTTTCTTCCAATGTTCTATATAATTATCAAAGCATATATTGTAAACTTCATTATCCTCACTATTTTTAAAATTCTCATATCTCATAATAGAATAATATAAATTTCTTTTTTGAGTTTCAAATAAAAGTCTCTCTATGGCGTTGTCAACTGCTATATGAGTTTCCGAACATATAGCTATCTTAGATTTATTATTCATCTTCATAGTTTGAAGTATTATCTCAACAATTGCTGTAGTTTTACCTGTACCAGGAGGGCCCATTAAACAAAATAAATTTTTACTGTTTACAGCCTTTTCTATAATATTAAATACATCGCTTCCTTTTTTATATATATTTTGTATAGGATTAAGTTTAATATAGTTTTTAGAATTATTAGAGTTATTAACATTATTATCGTAATTCATTTTTAAAGTTTCAAAAAGTTTTGCAGACATAAAAATGCCTGATTCTATTTTTTCTATAGTATCTATTTGCCTTAAATATTTTAAAGCTTCATTGCCTTCCATATTCTCTGATAATATAGATAAATAATTTTTCCATTTTGATAAATACTCCAAAAATGTCATATAAACTCCTTTTAACAAACTATTATATCTTTTAAATTAAGTATTTTTATTATACTTTTATTTGTAAGATTATTTTTTATAAGTTTTCGTTTATATTCTTTATTCGAAGAATTTATATCATTGTCTTCAATATTTAAATGAAAATACTCACCATCAAAATCTCTATTAAGATATATACCGCCTATTCCATTTATTTTCTTTATACACAATAAATCAGCATTTAAAAGATAATCTATATGATGAATTAAAGTTTCTCTATAAAATAGTTTTAATATTTTAAATATGTCTTTTGGTCTATTATAATTATTTTTTATTGTAAAAATTATCATTCTATTGATTCCAGATATATATTTATTTTTAACTTTTATTTTATATTTCATATAATATTACTCCTTTTCTATTAGTGAGTTTTTATCTTTATAATAAGTTATGCCCATCTCATTAATTTTTTTCAAAGTAATAATAGATTTTGTATAAAGTTCTTTAATACATTTTTTTCTTTACCTTTATTAAAAATTTAGCTGTATCATAATAGTAACTGCACTTTTTATTGGCATCATCAAAAATACTTTTATCACTTTTATATTTATCCCATAATATTGTTTCTTGTTCTTTAACACTATCAAAATTATGTATATTCTCTCTTCTATTACATCTCTCTTTTAAGGAATCACTAAATTTTTTAGCTTTATCAAATGAAAGCCTTTTTATATCAATAAGTTTATCTCTATTAGAAACTAATTTATTATATTCAGGCAAAACATCATTATAAGATATATCTCTATTATATATATCATAATATTTATTCTGAAGCTCAACATATTTTTTATAACAATCAGATGCTTTATTTTTTATTTTTTCTATATTTCTATTTATATTCTCTATATTCTTAAATAAGAAATCTATTTTTTCAGGTACTGATTTAATATATTTTTTTATAACTAAAATATCATTATAATTTATTGAGTCTCTATCACATAATTCTATAAGCATATTAATATTTTCTGCATTATCCTCGGTTATTATTCCCTTTAATTCTTCAACACATTTTATATTTTTATCATTGCAGTCATTAAACCATTTTAATCTATCATTTTTCTTGTAATATGAATTGAACACTTTTAAAATTTTATCTGCCTCTATTTTACTTTTTCTTAAAATATTTATTTCCCTCCTAATGTTGCCAATCTTTGATACTAAAACCTTAATTTGCAAATCAAAATCTATCATATCAAATACAACATCATAAGATTTTTCAATTATATTGGAAACATCTTTTAAATCATCTTTAACAATTAAATAAAAGTTGTTCTCAATATTCAATTTCAAACCTGATAAATAATTAAACAAATCATTAAGGTTTCTATCACAATGTTCTTTAAAGTTTTTAACTCTATTAATTGCTGCAGCTCTATAGTTTTCAATATCTGCTATTTTTAATTTAAGTTTTTCTCTCTGCTTCTCTAATTTTTTCTTGCATATTAAATTCATAAAGAATCCTAAAATCATGATTATTCCTCCTTAAAATTATAAAACACCGTCTTCAATTAACAATTCATAGAAAGCATCTTCATTTGAATTAATGCTCTCTGCAAATTTCTTAGAAGCTAAATGAACTATTGCACCTATAATAATTTCTTTATTTTCTAAATTAGAATTTTCCAGTATATTTATCAAATTGTCTATTTCATCATAAAATAATTGATCTCTATTTTCTATCTCATCTAATAAAGCATTTCTATCATCTATCTCTTTAAGTTCATTAAAATATTTCTTCTCTTTCAAAGCAAATATATTCCTTTTCGCATTTAAAGATTTCATCAAATCATTATGAAGCTCAATCACATCATTTTGAAACATATGACTTATATCTGTATAAAATGCCTCTTTCATATTATTTTCTATAATAGCAGCTCTTTCTTTAATCTTATCAATTGCTTTTCTTTCTTCTTCATCTATTAATCTATACTCTTTATCTAAACTAGCAGATATATATTTAAGTTCATCTCTTCTCATACCATATTCGCTTATTTGAGAAAATACACCTCCTATAATTGAAATCATATTTCTTAAACTAAATTCCCAATCTCTTTGTGTGCCTATATTATCAACCAATCTGTATAAATTTTTGTCTTTTTTAAACTCCTCATAAGCATTTTCAATATCTCTTTTTGCTATTTCAATACCCGCTTTACTATCTGATGTTATGATCCAAGAAGTAGCCAAACCAAAAGCTAATCCTCCAAGTACGGAACCTACTATTGTTAATATAGTTCCAAAAGTAGCTGCTGCAGCTGCACTCATAGTCATATTGGCTGTTACTAACGAAGCAATTGAACCGGCTAAAGATGAGCCTGCTGCTGCTCCTAATGAAGTCATAGTTGTTTCAGTAATATTTTTAGATACCTCACCCATCAGTTCTATACTATCAATTTTACCTGATGCAAATCTATACAAACTTTTTAATGTATCTATGGCAACAACTGCAACACCAGCACCTACATAAGGATTTGAAAGTACAGAAGAACCTATATTTTTTCCTAAATAGTGAAGACTAACAGCAAGTGCACTTTTAGAAGCACCATCTACACAGGCACCAGCAACATTTAAAAATCCTTGTATAAACTCTTCCTCTGTTAAATTGCCTCCATTATCAATAAACTTCATTATTTCCCCAAATAAAGCACCTCCTGCTGCAAAAGCTCCTCCCATTAATGCAGCTTTTCCTAATTGATTATGAAACTGTATTTTTCTTTTTTCATCTGCATGTTTATATTCTATTTTTTCTCCTTTTCTTGCTTTATCTGTAAGTTCTATTGATTCATCTCTAGTTAATGGATCGCTGTTCACTTTACCATCTTCACTTGAAATTCTATCGTATGTATTTTCACTTGTATGTGTATAATCCTTATTATCTGTATTAGTTTTGTTTGATGATTTTGTTCTTATATCTTTTACTTGATCTGCAGGAGCTACCTTCTTTCCATCTAAATATTTAGGATTTGAAAGAGAATCAATATTAGAATTAGGATTATCTTCATATTTTAATTGATAATCTATTGTATCATTACCATCTGTAACTTTTATATCAGTTGTTGGATCTCCATATTTAGTTCTTTCTGCATAAGTTTGATTCTCTCTTCCCTGAGCTGCTGAATCTATATTGTATGTTATTTCATGATATGTTTCTGCAACATTCCCTTGTTCATTTAATATATTTGTATTCTTTAATTCACCATCTTTCCTTCTAACAGTATCTTTTATTGCTGTATCATAATTATATATTCTATCATCCAAAGTTTCACATTTTATGCTGTACTGCTCATTATCAGAATTAGCAATAGAATTTGAATATTTATTATTTTCATACATTTCCATATCATCAAATCTTCTATGATTCCAATTTGAATGTAAATTCTCAAAACCTGTTTTTATACATTTTTTATAATTTTTTATAATATTATAACCTCCAAAAATTTAACTCTATAATCTATAAAAATTACCATCTTTTTATTTATGGAAGAAACCGCTTTTGATATAATTATAATTATTTTAATATTTATTTTCATAATACACCCCCAATTTAAATTACTCTCTTCAAAACTGACTTAACTATTATACTTACACATAATGGTACTAAAGTGATAATTATTTTTCTAAACATATAAAAACTCCTTATGTTCCTATTAAGACTTTTTATTAACAACTTCTTTCAAAACTTTCTCTGCAACAACACTTACTACTACTGACAATAAACTTATAATAACTTTTTTCCACCTATAGATATCTCCTTAATTATTCTTCTTACTCTCTTTATTCTTAAGATACTCTTCTAATACCTCTGCTGCTACTTTAATTAACTTAACGATTAATACTGG
>NZ_KI912407.1:60948-226240 GCF_000518245.1 Brachyspira alvinipulli ATCC 51933
CTAATACCTCTGCTGCTACTTTAATTAACTTAACGATTAATACTGGATTACTCATAATAAACTCCTTAAAATTAACCCTTTATGTACCTAAATGTTCTAAGCACATAGGTACAGACAATACTTGTTATAATTAGTTAAAATAGATCATTATTAGACATTTTCTTCAATATATTTTTCTTAATACAACTCTTTTTATCCGCATGAGATCTGTTTGAAGATTTAGGCATAAAATTTCTGCTGTACTTTTTGATTTTTACTAAGTTTTTAGATATTCTTACAATACTATTATCATGATGCAAATTTGATATCACAAAATAAATGTGATTAAGATTAGAAGAAAATAAATAGTTAGTCATAATACCCTCCAAATATTATTAATTTAACTTCATAAAAACCAATAAAAAAGAAACTAATTTTGTCTTTTCAAAATGGTTAGCTACAGCAATTTTCCTGTAACTTTTTACTAATATTTAGATTGGGTTAAAGAACTATTTACATCATTAATTATAACCATATATTTCAAAAAGTCAATATCTTTTTTCATAAAAAATTGATAAAAACCTAAAATATACAAGTTATTATTTATAACTACATTATAGCAAAAAAGATATAACAAGTCAATAGCAATATTAATATTTTTACCATAAAAACAACATTTTTCCGCAAAGCATAGAATTATATTTAACGAATTTGAGATAATTTTATTAAGAATTGAAAAAGAATCAATATTCATATGATAACCTCTCTAAATAATAATTTAATTTTCTAAAATTTAGAAGTTCCTAAGAACTACTAAACGTTTAATGAACCATTTTATATTTTAAATGGCTAGCTACAGCAATTTTTCTGTAACTTTTTATTAATATTTAGATTGGGTTAAAGAACAATATTTTACTAATTATAATATATCATTTATTAAAAATATGTCAAATAAATAATTACAATTTTTCAAATATTCTTTTATTTATTTCGTCATAAACAAAATATTCTTTATCAAAATTTTTTCCGCAAATTAATTTTAATAGTTCTGCACATTTTTCAATTATATCTTTCGACATACTGCCATTAGTTTCTTTTTTTATATCTTTTTCTGATAAATTAATCATTTTATGTGCCGCTATCCTTCTCAATGTATGTTCTATATTTTCTAGAAATTTAATAATTTTATTATTTCCTCTTGTATGCTTTATATTTTTTAAAAACGGAGTAAGCATTAATATAAAATCGGATAAATCCCCCCTTCTCTGTTTTAATTTCATTAAATAAAAATATTCTATTAATTTTTTCTCATTACCAATTGGAGTATTAAGTTTATCTTGAAATTCTTTCAAACATCCATCATTTAAATTAATATTTTCATTAATTAATTCTTTATCACTGTATTTCAGATTAGCTCTTAAATCAGCATATCTTAAAAGAGTTAAAATATCAGGAAAATTACTTTTTATAAATTCATCATCTTTAAATAAATCATAACATGCTTTATATTCATAAGAGTTATCAAGCAAAGCTTTCATTTGGGCTTCTATTTTATTCTGTATTAAAACAGATAATTTAGGAATAATATATTTTCTATCATATATATCATCCTTTTCTGCAATATTATTTTCCCTATATATGGTATATTCTTCATACTCTTCCCATATAGTATTAATATTATCTAAACGATCTAACTTATTATTTTTTTCAGGTTCTTTATATTCATATTCACTAGTTGTCTGATTTTTTGGCATCCTATTAGCTTTAACAGAATTGTCTTTTTTTCTTAAAGGATCTGCCAAATAAATAGGAATAACATTAACATCACTATTAATGCATTCCAAAGCAATTCTAGTTTTTATTTGTGCTGTAGATGAAGTTATATTGACTAATATTTTAAAATTTTCATATCCTTTTTTTAGATCACTTATCATATCATAAAAAGATTCCTCATCTTCAGATACAATATCAAAATCAAACGTGTTATGGTATTTTATTAATTTCTTTTCTACTATACATTCTTCAGAACGTTTAGTAATCTCTTTTCTGAAAATATCAAAAATATTAACACCTTCACTATTTTCCTTTTTTATCATCTCCGGAGTAAATAAAAGTAAAACTTTAGCAGGCTTATATTTTCTCACTATAGAAAGAATCATTCCTTCAGTATTTTTATCTGCATTAGGATTTTCTTCAAGATAATCAATCATTGACTGTATTTCTTTTTCATAACAAGCTAATTTATCATTTTTTAAATCATAATTCAATTTATCTTTAACTTCATTAATCCTTAATTTATTTCCTATAAGATCATTAAAACCTACAGGTGAAAACAATATATATTTACTGTTCATTATATTTCTCCAATGGTTCTTCTGATAATTTTTCTATATCTTTATTAATTATACAATTATAATCAAATTTTAATTTTCCATCATATCCAATATCATTATCTGAAAGTTCATTGACAAATATTAACCTAAATAATTCATCGCATTTATCCAATATCATATCAGATGATAATCCTACACTTCGTATAATATCATCTTCATCAATATTAACAAGTTTATGAGCAACTTCATGTCTTACTTTATGCTCTATAGACCTAAAATCTTCAAATAGTCTATAAATATTCAAATAATTATTATTATAACATTCAAACATTATCAATAAATGCTGTATAGTAGCATAAACTTTTTTTGAATAACTATCTGCTATATCCAATATTTCTGATTTATTTTTTAATTTTTCATATAAATCACATATATCATTAATTTCTGAAGATTCATCTTTATAGTTAATCAAATTAGGAAGTAAATTGACTATTTTATATTTATTAAAACAAATATTATTTATATTGCCATAGATATTTAAAATTACTGTCCTCAAATCTTTAGAAATATTTTTATCCATCTTTGATACAGAATATAATTTTTTTATTTTCTCATATACATTTGATATAATGTTATCGATACTGTTTATCTCAGAATATAAATGTGTAACATCTTTTAATGATGGATCTTTAGGAGTATATTTGTGATTAACATAAACTTCTAACATATATTTTGAAATTTTTTCTTGTAATTTCATATTTTTAATTTTAAGAATGTCTATATAATTATCATTTCCCTTTTGTACAAAAGCATCTTTTAAATCTTCAATATTTAAATTAGATAAAAAATAATAAAAAAGTTCTGTAATAAAAGGAGTAATTCTAAGAATGAAATTAGAAAGTTCTCCTTTTATTTTCTTTATTTTCATTACAAAATAATATTCTCTAAATCTATTCATCTCTTTTAATTTAGATTCTTCTATATCATTTTTATAATTTAAATTTACTCTATCCTTTGCATTTTCAATTTTACTCAACAGAGACTTTTTTATATGCTTATCATTTTTTAATAAATTATAAGCCGTATGATAATTATATTTACCATTTTTATCAACATCTCCTGTAGATATTAATGAATGTAATTGAGACTTTATCTTAGGTTTTCTTATACTATGTATGTCAGGTTCCACACATCTTCTAACAATTTCTTCATACTCTTCATATATCTTACAGACTTCTCTTTTAACATTTTTTTCTCCTGTGTGTAAATCATCAAGGGATACCAACACCTGCACAGGAATTAATTTATCATTATTCAATGCCTCCAAGCAAAGTTTTAAATTAATATGAGGGGTAATGAAGTTATGTTAATTAATATTTTATGCCCTTTATATTTTTGAGGTATACTTTCTAGTTTACCATTAAAATTATCTATAGTGTGCTTCCAATCATGTATATAGTCTTTATCAAAATCTTCTATCTTTATAATTTCACAATCTTTAGATAATTTTTGGATATTATCTTTTAATATATCATATTTTTCATCTACTTCTTCTTTAGAATTAGTAAAAAAAAGGACTACACACTCCGGTTTATAATGTCTTACAATATGAAGTATAGCTCCTTCCATAAATATAGGTTCTTTACTTCTCTTTGATTCTATATATTTTATTAATTCATCTGCTTTATCTTGACTAATTTTACCTTCATTCAATTTTTTCTTTATTTCTTCAATCATATCATCTTTATAATACTTCGTCACCTACAGGATCATTTCCGCCAACAGGAGTAAATAAAACATATTTTTTATGATTATCATTATTTTTTTCTGACATAAAATATACCTTCACTACTTTTTATTAGTTTTATAATAATTCCTAGATATCGAAACTCCTCCCATAGAGACAGAAGTCTTTGCTCCTATTCCAGAGTAATTAGCAAAATCAAGAAGCATATTATAAATATTTACAAGCATATTATCCCCAAAACAATGAAGTTTAATATCGCCTATAAAAGAATCCAACTTAACACCTTCCATACAAAAATGAGTACTTTTTAAATTATATTTAACCATCTCAACATTTTTAACTATATTGTGTATAAGTTTATCTTCTTTTAAAGTTATATCTTTACTGTAATAATTCCATTTATCATATAAACTTATAAACATATTACTCAAATAAGGAAAAATAGTATAATGTCCATGAACTTTATAAGTAGTAGGAGTTAAAAATTTAATATCAGCAGTTCTCACTGTATCATCAGATAAAAAATATCTGTCGGCAATATCTTTATAACTATGAACATCGATAATTTCTTTGGAAATAATATCGATTTTTAAATTATGATATGTCAAAGCAAAAGAGTTTACATTATCATCAAACATTCTATCTATAATTTTTTCTTTAGCTTCTTCATTTAAAGTAGATATTTTCCATATATAAACATTATTTTTCTTATCAAAATAAGAATACTGACTGTAAGGATTAAGTCTTAAACTGTGAAGTTTTTCAACATAATTAGTATCCAATTTCGAATACATATAACCATGAAACAAACTGCCGTAATCTTTTTTTATTACCGCATTATCATCTCTGGGTTTCATTTTTATGATTAAACTAGCTAGCATAATTCTTTTTCTATTTGTAAATTACATATTCCTATATTCATATATAATTCTTCATAATCATCTAAAGTTTTATATTCTTTATCATCCTTAATATACTCTTTATCCAATTTACAAAGTCTTAATGTTCTTGGAGAAATTTCAGTATCTTTCATTCTATGTTTATGTTTACTATTTTTGTCAAAATGTTCCTTTAATTTATTCATATAATAATCATAATTAAAATCTTCAAGCAACATAGAATAAAAAATATTTTTAGAATAATAACCATTATTTCCACCTAAAAAAATATTAGGCTTACAATCATCGAGTGATAAAAACTTTTTATAATATATATAATTATTATTAGAATCTAAAGAGCTTACTTTAAGGCATTCATTAATATCAGGAAATGCTTTTGTATAAAATTCAAACTGATAATTAAAATATTTAGACAAAATAAGAAGTAAATTATTCATATCAAAATATTTAATTGATTTGTCTACTGTAATAGTAAAAAAAGTTTTAACATTTGGTTTTATAAATTCAATAGATTTAGGCATTTTATTGAAGTTACTCTCATAAGTACTAAAATCAATTCTTTTTGAAACAAATAATTTTTTTTCTTTTTCTAAAATATCTCCTGAATCTTCAACTTTTATTAAATTAAATATATTATTTTCAGAATTTTCTTTGAAGTTATATTTAGATGCCATCTCTGATATAATAAAGCTTTCTATTTTTGAAGAAGATGATCCAAAAATATCTATTTTTTCTTTTTTTATAAAATCATACACTTTATCTCTATCATCCATAATTTCACAAGCGATAATAGCTGTTCTAATAGCTCCTTTTATACTACTTCCAGGAAAAAAAGGATTACCATTTGATGATTTAATAAAAGTACTTATATTATTAGATATATCTCCATCTATTATATATTTATAAATATCTATCTCATTAAATTTTTTCTTAATGAATTTCCTTATAAATTCTTTAATTGTAAAATCTTTTGAAAAAAAATCAGATGTTAATTTCTTTATATCATACTTTTTGCTATATAAAAAATCTATCAATTTATTTTCATCTACCATAAATATTTTATTATTATCAAAGATATATCCATTCTTCTTAACTTCCTCACCGCTTCCTATAAAAACAGGAGATAAAGTAGTTAATTTCATTAAATAAGTTTTATTATCAGCAATTTTAAATCCATTATTCATATATAAATCCAATTAAAAATTAATATAAATACATAAAGCCTTACCATATCTGTAAACATTGCCTTGTCTATCTTTGTTATTTACATTTAAGACATATCCTTTAATATCATCTTTAACATAAAAACAAGAACCTTCTTTAAACATAGATAAAGATTTTCTCTTTATTAAATTCTTTCCATGTATAGGAGAATATATAAAACCGTTTCTTTTAATCAAAGAATAATAAGATTTATTGAAATCTATATTACTTAATTCACATAGCTTATCTTCTTTTGAATCATCAAAAGGAGAATATAAAGAAAGAAGCATCTTATAATTGCTTTCATTTTTGTTTTCAAATTCAAACATATTAATGTCTTCTTCTACTTTATACTCAAATAAACCATATCCTGAAGTTCTTTTTCCGCCTATACCTGAATATTTAAGACTTTCTAAAACACTTTCAAATAATTTTAAATTGCTGTCACTTTTATATCCAAGTATAAAATAAAGTCCGCATCCTACATTAAAATAATAAGCTCCAACATCATATAATGCATTTTTTTCATCATTATTTCTTAATCCTACTTTTTGAATCAAACTATATTTAGCAAAATTATTATAGTCTTCTAATTCTTTAATATTTTCCAAAAAGTCCAAAAAACTATTATCATTATTTTTAACGCCTTTTAAATAGTTTTGAATATGAGAGATTTGTATATATGATATTTTTTTCATAGCTTTTCTATCATGTTTTTTATCTTTTTCAGAATTATCTGTATTATTATCTGATGTGTTTTTTTCAGATATAATCATAGGTCTTGGAATATAAAAACTATTATTTTTATATGGAAACAAAGAAGATATGAGTAAATCATTATTATCAAATAATTTTTTAAACTCTATATCATCCAAAGTTTTATAACCATTTAATTTAATATACTCAGAACATAATGCAGAAAAAAAAGTATCGCTATGACAAATTAAGTCTGCTTCTTCTAAACTAGTTCCTACTGTATCACTTCCAAAATGAATAGGAGATAAAAATTGTAATTTATATAATCTATACTTCATATTAATTATTTGTTTTTTTATTTTCAGCTTCTATTAATTGCTTTATAAATAATTCTGAATCTTTAAGTGATTCTTCTATAAGAGAACGCATTTTATCACTATTAATACTTTCAAATTCTTTTTTATCAATATTGTAATTTTTTAAATCAGGATTTATAACTTTAAACTTATTGAATAATACTTTTCCATATCCTCTGCTTCCACTTCCTCCAAGATAATCTAATTGCAATGCTTTTATTGCATTTGATATAAACTCAAAATCCTTCTTAATGACATCATTATCAACATTTTCATTATTAGTATAACAAAAATTATATATAAATTGAAAATTAAATACAGCACCTGCAGGTATTCTTTCTAATTGTCTTGGATTAGCCTCTAATGTTATTCTATCTATAGAGTTCTCAAATTTAGATTCAGTATAAATAAAATCCAAATTTTTTTGTTCTAATTTGCCTGGATTTTTAAGAAACAAGTCATAAAACTGTAGTCGGCTTTCATGTTCCGAAGAACCAAATAATACTTTTATTTCTTCAGGATCATCATCACATTTTGTTATCTTATAATCTTTATTATTATTAGATATTAGCTTAGCCATTAAAGTTCTAAGTTTTCCTTTAATAGATGAACCTGGTATAATAGGCTGTTTTGTTATAGGATCTTTTATTACAGGACTGTCAATAGCACCTATAGGAGAGAAATCATTAGAAGCTCCTATATGCATACCTGTTAATAAAGTCATATTAGCAGAAATTTTAAATTTCAATAACATATCATTCCCCCTCCACTTCATAAAATTTATGATAAGCTACTATTGATTCTATATATTTATATAATTCATCAAAATTTTTGAATAATTCATCGAAGTTTTTTTCTTTATTGTCTATAATATTTTCTATATTTTTTTGTATTCTCATATATAAAGCTTCTATTCCCTTTTTATTTCCTATTCTTATAGCAAAAGGAGAATTTGGATTTATATGCTCATTTATATCCTTTTCATGCAATCTATTGTTTTCTGCATCTTCACTATCAGCATCTTTATTAGGTCTAATATTTACTTTACTATTATCTTGTTTATTTCTACCTACTAAATATACAAGCTGTATATTCATATATTCTATCTCTTTAATAATATCATTAATAATATCAGAACTTTTTTCTTCATTAGAATTATTTAATTCTTTTGATTCATCTTCATCATCTAAATAAGAATTTAAAGATAACTGAGCATTTTTTATTTTATTACTGATCCTTATAAATGCAGATAAAAACTTTCTTATTTGGTTAGTTGTTATAAAACTATGAGTTTTTTTATAACTTTCTCCTTTAGAATTTTTAAAATATTTAAAAATTATCAAATATTTTAAAACAAAATATTTAGCCTCTGATATATTTAATGCTTCTGCATTTTTATCTGACATAAACTCCTCCGTAATTATTCTTTTCTAAATAAATATATTATTAAATCTAAAGCAATATTTAAATATTTAATTTCCTTATTAAAGGATTTTTCATTTTCAATATTCTCATCTTTTTTATCTTTTTCTTTAGATTGATATGTAAACCAATTATATATTGTATCTTTAAATTTATTATAGTTTTCCTTATTGGCATTATTATAATTAATTCTTGCAAGTGAGTAAGCAAGCCTAGCTATATTCATACCTTCATCTTTATTATAAAATTCTATAAGCTGTTTTAATCTGTATATCATAGAAGAAGATAAAAAAATCTTTTCTTTAATATCTTTTTCTTTAGCATCTTTTGAAAAATATCCCACGGAAAATAAAAAATCTATTTTTTCTTTAACTTTTTCAAACTCATTCCAACTAAATACATATTTAGATTCATCTTCCTGCAGTATTCCAAATAAAGCAACAGAATCCTTTTTACCGTTTTCATTTTTTTTAGCTAAATCTTCAAGCTCACCTGTTTGAGATGCCATTTTAGATATAGGGTATTTATTATGGAAAAAACCTATACCAGCTGAAAAAGTAAGTTCATCATTAGTGTATTTTTTAAATGCTTCTCTTAAATCTAAAGTAAAATTAAGAACATCAAGCCAATGACCAACTAAAAACACATCATCTCCGCCTGAATATACTATAACAATACGTTTTTTATATTTTTTCTCATTACTATACAAATTCCCAAATGGTTTATAATCAGAAATATTAGTATTACATTCACATACACAATTAATATAATATTTGAAAAATAAACTTAAATGCCTTGAGAATGATGAAGTTCTCAATATATCAGCATGTCCTTTAAAACCATTCATAAAAGCATCACCCAAACTATCAACGTCACATCTTAAAACAGCAAGCCTATTTATACCAACTGTAGGATTATCTTCTGTACCTTTTACTAAAGTCTCAAAATCTATTAAATTTCTATCATTTTCGTTTTCTTTAAAATTATACTCTCCCAAAAACAAATTTGTATAATTATAATCATTATTATTCTTTGAATAAGCTCTTACTAAATTAGTATCTTTAATATTTTTAATATCTTTAACATCTGCAAAATAGAAATATCTATTAGATTTTTCATTTTTTTTATCATAATCTAAAGATGGCAAATCAACTGCTTCATCAGCATAATTTTTATCTATCAAGGACTTATCTTTAATTATGAAGATGCTTTTTTCTTTTGACAGCATGCATTTACCTAATTTACATAAATTAATACATATATCACAAGCATAAACTTTATCTTCATTATCTGCAGAGAAAAAATCGGTCTTTTTTGTAGTTTTAGAAGAAGTATGACAAATACTACATTCATATTCTGCCTGATTATCTTTAGGCATTAGTAAATTTTCTAACTGACTATTATTATCATCATAAAAATATCTTCTTTGTTTTATTTGAGTTAGTTTTTTAGAAAGTTTTTTAAATACAGAAGCAAAATCTTCCAAATCTTTAAAATTAAACTCTTCTATTCCCATAGCAATATAAAGGTCTATAGAAAAATTATAAATAAACCAATCATTTAATTTTTGCATTATATTGCTTATCTTTTCATTTATATCTTCAAAATTAGGAAGTATTATATAAAAATGTCCGCCGCCGGTATAAAGCAAATTAGCTCTTGTTAAATGGAAATATTCTAAAATCTCGTCTGCAATATGTTCAAGCATTATTTCAAGATAGAAAGACCTTGCTCTTAAAGATTTTAATGCACCTTTAGAAGATATAGTATATATAAACTTTTGTATTCCAGAAATATCTCCTGAAAGTAAAACAAAATGATTTTTATTAGAATCCTCAGCATTATATGAATTATCTCTATCCTTTAATAAATACAAACATGAAGATAATGCTGTATTAATTTTTAATTTATCATAAAAAGATATATCTCCTATACCACATTCTGTACCTTTAGAATATGGAACATAAGAAAAAAGATTTGATAATGCATTTAAAATACCATTTATATTTTTTGTATTAAGTATTTCTTTTAAATTTGTCTTATTAGCATTTTCATTAAAATTTTCTTTATAATCTAATCCTGATTTGAAAAAATCTTTTTTCAAATCAGGGTATATTATTTCATTCAAATCTTCTCTGCCATTATCTAAAACTGATAAAGGATAATATTTTATATTTTTTAATTTTTTATCATCAGATTGATGTTTTTTAAATGTAGTAAATATAGATTTTAATGCTCCATTATTCTCAGAGACATCAATCTCAAAATTATTTTTATTTGATATAATAGAATAAAGAATTTTTGAAACACTTTCTAATATTTCATTATTTTCATAATTTAAAATATTTTTTAAATCAGAAATCTTTTTCCCTATATTACTCTCTAAGCCAAAAAATGAAATAATATCATCTATATCATAGAAAAGAGAATTTAACAAAAAATTACAATATTTATCATCTTCATTATACATAAAAATAAGTATATAAAATAAAATTGAGATGTCAACAATATATATATATTTTATAATTATTTTTTCATAATTTAACATAAAAAATAAATACTTTATTTTAATACAGTATATATTAATTATTTTTTATACTTGTAACTTTGTTGTTATATGATATAATTTTCTTTAAAATGTATTAAATTTTTTTTAATCAAGGATTTGTTTAATAATGGAAAAAATTAATATAACAAAAATAATGGAATTACTTCCTCATAGATACCCTTTTCTACTTGTTGATAAAGTAGAAAGTATTGAAGAAGGTAAAATACATGCTGTAAAAAATGTAACATTTAATGAGCCTCAATTCACAGGACATTTTCCAGAAAGCCCTATTATGCCTGGTGTTTTAATGATTGAAGCATTAGCTCAAACTTCAGGAATATACTGTTACACTAAAATTTTAAAACCTGATGAATATGGCAAAAAATTTATGTTCTTTGCAAAAATAGATAATGTTAAATTTAAAAATCCTGTAATACCAGGTGATGTTATGGACATGATTGTTACAGTTGAAGCATTCAGCAATAATCTGCTTAAAACTCATGGAGAAGTTAAAGTAAATGATAAATTAGCTTGCTCTGCTGATTTAGGTTTATTTTTAGTTGACAAAGAAGCTATGAAAATAGAAAAATAATTTATAGGAATAAAAATGTCAAATAATATACATAGTACTGCTATTATTTCTGAATCTGCAAAAATAGCAGATAATGTAAAAATAGGTCCTTATGCTATAATAGAAGGTGAAGTTAGTATAGGTGAAAATACAACTATAGGAGCGCATTCTGTAATAAAAGAATACACAACTATAGGAAAAAATAATATAATACATGATCATGCGGTTATAGGAAATTTACCTCAGGATATACATTTTGATAGAAAAACAATCAGTTTTCTTGAGATAGGTGACGGCAATGAAATTAGAGAATTTGCCAATCTTCATAGATCATGTAAAGAAAATGGAAAAACTATTATAAAAAACAATTGTTATATAATGGCTACTGGGCATGTGGCACATGACTGTGAAATACATGATAATGTTATAATATGTAACGGAGCTTTGGTTGCCGGTCATGTAAGAGTAGAAAAGGGAGCATTTATATCTGGAAACTGTGTAGTTCATCAGTTCTGTGCTATAGGACAATATGCTATGATTAGCGGAATGTCTGCTGTGGGAAGAGATATACTACCTTTTGCTTTAACTGCTCATGCTGGAGAAGCAATTATTTATAAGTTAAATTTAGTAGGAATGAGAAGAGCAGGGTTTACATCTGAGCAAATATCTCAAGCTGAAGAAGCTTATGATATGTGGTATAATTGGAATAAAACTAAACAGGAATTTTTAGATACATATTTAAATGATAGTTCATTAAATGAAATAGCTAAAGATATTGTTATATTTATATCCAAGGCCAAACGCGGTATTACCCCTAAAAAAACTGTATAAAAATAAAAACAAACGTAAAAAAATATGAGAATATTTATAGCTACTGGAGAAGTATCTGGGGACATTCAAGGTGCCTTATTAGCAAAAAAATTAAAAGAATTAAAACCTGATGTTATTTTAGATGGTTTCGGCGGTGTAGAAATGCAAAAAGCAAATGTCAATATATTATCTGACATGTCTACATTATCAACCATGGGAATTTTTGAGGGTGCTAATCCTGTTTATGCATTTAAAAAACTAGGTGCGTTTAACATTTTGCAGGAATATCTTAAAAATAATAAAGTAGACATAATGCTCTTAGTTGATAATCAAGGTGTTAATCTTTTATTAGCTAAATATTGCAAGGCTAATAATATAAAATATGTATACTATTTTCCTCCGCATGTTGGAATCTGGGGGGCTTGGAATGCAAAAAAGCTGCTTTCGGCAAGAAAAATAATAACACCTTTCTTATTTGATTATGAAGTATATAAAAAATACGGATGCGATGTAATGTATAGCGGGCATCCTTTTGCTGATTTAGAATATAATAAAACAATACCAGAATTAAATATGCCTAAAAAAGAATATACAGTTGGTGTATTATTTGGAAGCAGATATCAAGAAATAACTAAATTAGCACCTGTATTTATAAAATCTATGAAAATGCTTAATGATATGCTTTCGTCTAATATAAGATTCATAATACCAATAGCATATCCTGAATATAAAGAACCTATAGAAAAAATATTAAATGAATATAATAATATTTTAAAAGACATATCTTATTCTTTGTTATTAGGAGATGATAAAGATTATGTTTATTCATATTCTGATGCTTTGATAATGTCTAGCGGTACAGCAAGTCTTCTCGCTGCATGTTATGGCAAACCTATGGTTATATGCTATAAAATCTCTCATATTACATTTTTTCTTGGTAAATTGCTTACAAATATAAAATATGTAGGTATGCCAAATGTACTTCTTAATGAAGAGGCAGTTCCAGAGCTACTACAAAATGACTGCAATCCTAATGCTATTACAAGTTATATTATAAAATACTTGACTGATAAAGAATATTATAAAAAAGTAAGCAATAATTTACTTAGAGTAAGAGAAACTTTAGGTGAAAAAAATGTATTAGAACGTATAGCAAAAGAGATTATACAATTATGACTGATTTAGAATTAGAAGATATAAAAGATTATATAAAAAAAAATAAAAAATCTTCTTTAGAATTTAATATTATTTGGTTAAATAATAAAACCAAACAAAAAATAATGCTCATAATAGAAGAAGTACTAAAAAAATATAAAGTAGAAAAATATTATGATGATGTTTGTTATATTATAATGGAACTTATATCAAATGCTATTAAAGCAAGATATTTACATGTAATAACTATAAAGATATTGAGGCAAAAACATAAAGATTTTAATCAAAAAATAGATACTGACGAATATTTTTATGATTATAAGATAATGAGTGAATATTCTGATACATTTAAAGACGATGAATCAAAAAAAATTCTTAAAGATATAATAAAATTAGAAAATAATTTAATAAAAGATATGGACAGCAATATAGATATAGATAATGAAAAATATCAACAGCTGCTTTCATACAGAAATGATACAAAAAAGAAATTTATAATAAAATTCTTAATAAAATTAAATAAAAATAATATAGAATTTGAAGTTATAAATGATGCACCTCTCATAATGATTAGCAGAACTAGAATAGATTCAAAAAGACTTACATTTGAAGAATATTATAAAAAGAATATGGTTGAAAATTTCTTTATAGAGCAATTAGATAATTCAGAAAGTGCTGGTTTTGGCTTAGCTTTATGCGATTTAAGGCTTTTTAATCAGAATTTAGACCCTCATACATGCTTAAGAATATTTGATGAAAATAACAGAACCCACTCTAAACTAATACTGCCAATCAAACAGGAATTCAGTTTCACAGTATATAATAAATATTAATTATTATTACTTTCAATATGAAGATATATAATCTTAGCTCCGCCCCCTCCAAGATGAGAAGGAGCATTGGAAGAATATTTTATATAATGTTTTCCTTCTGTAGCAATATAGTATTCAACTAAATCTTTAAGAACTGCAATTCCATTTTCGCTTCTAAAACCTTTACCATGAATTATTAGTATAGGACTTAATTTATTTTTTTTGGATTCAGCTATAAATTTTCTTATTTTATGCAAAGCTATTTCTCTAGTATCTCCATGCAAATCAAGTCTATCTTTTGGAATAGCATTTTTTACATTAGGTTTAAATTTATAATTTGTTTTTTTATCATAAATAGATTTTTTAGAATGATTAGTGCAATCGAGATTCTCAATTGCACTTAGAAACATTTCTTTATCTTCTTGAGTATAAATTAATTCTTCTTGATAATTTTTATAGTCAGTATTTTTATTTGTTGTTATATTTTCTTCTATTGTATTTTCTTTTTTAGAAGTATCAAAATCATCAGGATAATACCCATGCTTAAGATAGAATTCAAATAATTTTCTATCCTCTTCTTCATTAGAATTTGTAGGCATATTAATAAAATCCTGATAAATATATTATGAATTTAATAATTTTAAGAACTCTGCATTATCTTTAGTAGAATTCATCTTATCAACAACTGTTTCTATAATCTCATCTTCATCTATACCCTGAGACTGCATAAACTTTCTTAAAGCCCACATCTTGCTCATCTCTTCAGGACTAAGAAGTAAATCCTCTCTTCTAGTAGAAGAAGAATCAATATCAATGGCAGGGAAAAGTCTTCTATTAGCAAGTCTTCTATCTAAATGAAGCTCCATATTACCAGTACCTTTAAACTCTTCATAAATATAATCATCCATTTTACTGCCTGTATCAACCAAAGCAGACGCAATTATAGTAAGAGAACCGCCTTCCTCTATATTTCTAGCCGCACCGAAGAATCTTTTTGGTTTATGAAGTGCATTAGAATCTACACCTCCTGTTAATACCTTACCGCTTGCAGGAACTACCAAGTTATAAGCTCTTGAAAGTCTTGTAATAGAATCTAATATAATAACTACATCATGCTTATTTTCTACTAATCTCTTAGCTTTCTCTAATACCATCTCAGAAACCTGACAATGTTTATCAGGAGTTTCATCAAAAGTAGATGCTATAACTTCAGCTTCCGGAACTTGTCTTTTCATATCAGTTACTTCTTCAGGACGTTCATCTATAAGAAGTATAAATAGTTTAATATCTGGATAATTTTTACATATAGCATTAGCGATTTCCTGAAGCATCATAGTTTTACCAGCTTTAGGAGGTGCTACAATTAAACCTCTTTGACCTTTACCAATAGGAGAAACTAAATTAATAATACGTGTAGAAATTTTATTAGGAGCAAACTCTAAATCTATACGTTCATTAGGAAAAATTGGAGTAAGTTTATCAAAATGAGGTCTTTTATATAAATTATTAGGCTCTTCTCCATTTACAGTTTCTATTCTAAGTAAAGCAAAGAATTTTTCACCTACATTATCTTTAGGAGGTCTAACTTCTCCTGTAATAATATCTCCAGTTCTAAGTCCGAAAAGTCTTATCTGAGCAGGAGAAATGTATATATCATCAGGTCCAACTAAATAATTACTGTTTTTAGAACGTAAAAAACCAAAACCATCTTGCAAAGTTTCCAAAGTACCTTCAGCAACGATTTTACCTTCCATAGAAATTTGTGCCTTTAATATGGCATGCATAAGTTCCTGACGTCTTATATTATTGCTTGTATCTTTTTTAATACCATAAGTTTCTGCAAATTCTAAAAGCTCCTCAAAAGTTAAAGAACTCAATTTACTGATATAAAGCACATCATGAGGTCTATTAATAACTTTCTTTTCAGAGTTTTCACTTTCTACTATTTCTTTCTGAGCATTTAATTCATCTTTTTCTATATTATTTGATTCTGCATTATCTTGATTTTCAGTATTCGCTTCTAATTTAACAACCTTTTTTCTTATAGCTCTAGGCTTAACAGGCTGTTGTACAGCAGTAGGATTTTCTAATTCTTCATTCTCAACAGATGTTTTAGCATGTTTTTTTATATAAGCCATAATAATCCCTCCATAAACAATATATAATGTCTAGTTATAGCGATTAAACGCTATAACTTAAACATAAATATTATTTATTTTTTAATTTGCTTATTATATTGATTTATAATGTGATTTTTTTATTTAAATTATTTATTTTTAGTTTTAACAGAAGAGCTGTCAGATTCGCAAAGCATAACTACGCACATATCAGCAGCATCACCGAATCTTTTGTATGATAAAATTTTTCTTACATAACCGCCGTTTTTACCAGCATATCTAGGAGCTATATCTTTAAAAAGTTTAGCAAGCACTGTTTTATCTTTTACATATTTAGCAATAGTTCTTCTATTATGAAGATTATCAACTTTAGCTTTATAAATAATTTTATCAGCTAATTGCTTTATAGCTCTGCCCTTTTCTTTAGTAGTTTCTATTTTCTCATATTTTAAAAGAGAAGTAAGCATATTAGAAAGCATAGCTTTTTTATGTGCACTTGTTCTATTAAATTTTTTTACTGTAACTCTATGTCTCATTTTACTATCCTTAAAAGTTTATATTAACCTCTCATACCAAGATGAGCACCATATTCGGCAAGTTTTTCTTTAATTTCTTCTATGATCATCTCAGTAGCACCAATAAGTCTTAAAAGATCAGCATCTGTTTTCACAGCAACCTTATCCAAAGTTTTTAAATCGGAAGACATTAAGAAATTAGCAGTTCTAACTGAGAATTCAACTTCTTCTATATGTTTACCCTTTAAAGAATCAAGCACAGAATCTTTAGGAGCTTCTTCTATTTTACCATCATCTCCATTAGCCTCTTCCGGCTGCATAAAATGAGTAAGGTTTTCTCTCAATATTTTAGCTGCCCAAGATAAAGCTTTTTCCGGAGCAACATTACCTTTAGTTTCAATTTCCAAAGTAAGTCTGCCGTAATCTATACGCTGTCCAACCCTTATATCATCAACACTATATTTAACACTTAAAATAGGTGAATATATAGCATCTATAGCGATAGCATTAACATCCTCTACAAGTTCCATATTCAATTCAGCAGGAACATAACTGTATCCGCCTTCAATTTGAATATCCATTTCAAAAGTATAACCTTCAGCAATAGTAGCTATATAGTAATCTGGATTATGTACTACAGCTTCAGAGTCTGATTCCACCAAATCTCCAGCAGTAATAACGCATGGACCTTCTTTTTTCATGTGTATAGTTTTAGTGTCCAAATGTTCTGGAAGAGAAACTACTACATTTTTTAGATGCATAATCATTACGATTGTGTCTTCTTTCATTCCAGGAACATTTTCAAATTCATTACTTACGCCATAAATTTTAATAGCAGCAATAGCATATCCAGGTATAGAAGATAATAATACTCTTCTTAAAGCATTTCCAACTGTAACCGCATATCCTCTTTCAAAAGGCTGAGCTATAAATTTACCATAACTAGGTGTTAAATCTTTAGCTTCAAAAGTAACTCTATGAGGACGTCTAATAGATTCTAATATTTCTTTTAATGCCATTCTTATAATACCCCTTATAAAAGAGTTCCATTACTTAGAATAGTACTCAATGATGAGCTGTTCGTTGATAGGATACTCTATATGTTCTCTTATAGGCAAAGTAACTATTTCACCTGTTTTGCTGGAAAGATCTAAACTTAACCATGCTGGAACATATTCACTTTTCAAACCTTCTACTATATTTTTTACTTCAGCTACAGCATTTCCTCTTTCAGTGAAAGAGATTTTATCGCCAACTTTAACACAGTATGAAGGAATTGTCATACTTTTACCATTAACTGATATAAAACCATGAGCAACAAACTGTCTAGCCTGATTTCTGCTTTTAGTGAAGCCAAGTCTATAAACAACATTATCTAAACGTAATTCTAATAATCTGAGCAAATTTTCACCAGATACACCAGCAACACGTATAGCTTCATGATAATAATTTCTAAATTGTTTTTCTAAAACACCGTAAATACGTTTAACTTTTTGTTTTTCTCTCATCTGGATACCATATTCTGATAACTGTTTCATTTTACGGTTAGCAGGACCTGGTACTTCTCTCTTTTTTGTTATAGCACATTTAGCAGTAAGACATCTTTCACCTTTCAACATAAGTTTCATACGTTCACGGCGACATAATCTACAACTAGCATCTCTATATCTTGCCATAATTATTTATCTCCTATTTTACAACTTAAATACAAAAATTATATTCTTCTTCTTTTTCTAGGACGACAGCCGTTATGAGGCATTGGAGTTACGTCCTTAATAAGTTTAACTTTAAGTCCTGCAGCTTCAACTGCTCTGATTGAGCTTTCTCTTCCCATACCAGGACCTTTTACATAAACTTCTACTTCTCTAACACCCATTGCATAAGCTTTTTCAGATGCTTTCTGACTAGCAACCTGAGCTGCAAAAGGAGTAGATTTTTTACTGCTTTTATAATCGCCATCTAAACCAGCACTAGCCCAAGATAGAGTGTCTCCATTTCTATCTGTGATAGTAACTATTGTATTATTAAAGCTAGCTTTTATATGTACTATACCAAAAGCTTCAACTTTTCTATCTTTTTTAATTTTCTTATCTTTTAGAGTTTTTTTACCTTTTTGAGTAGCCACTATTCTCCCCCATTAATTATTTTTTACCTGGTGCTTTTTTCTTACCAGCAATAGCTTTTCTAGCTCCGCCGCCCCTAGCATTACGAGAGTTAGTGCGGGTACGCTGACCATGTACAGGAAGCCTTTTAATATGACGCATTCCACGATATGAGTGAATGTCTTTTAAACGCTTTATATTGTTATAAAGCTCTGTACGCAAATCACCTTCTACTTTAGTAGTTGCTTCTATAGCATCTCTTAAAGCAGTAATTTGAGCATCTGTTAAATCTTTAGCTTTGATAGAATAATCTATATTAGCCTTATCACAAATAACATGAGCAAGTGTACGTCCTATACCATATATATCAGTAAGGGCTATTTCTATTCTTTTATTATTTCTTATTTCAACACCCATTAAGCGTGCCATATTAATTATCTCCTTAAATTAATTACTTCTGTTTTTGTTTATGTCTTGGATTTTTCTTACATATAACTCTAACTACGCCTTTTCTCTTAACTATTTGACAGTCGTTACAGCGTTTTTTTATAGAACTTTTTACTTTCATTGTAACTAATCTCCATTTACTTTATTTACTTATAACGATAAATTATTCTACCCTTTGTTAAATCGTAGGGAGACATTTCTATAGTTACTTTATCACCAGGAAGTATGCGAATAAAATTCATACGCATTTTACCTGATATATGTGCTAATATCTTATGACCATTCTCTAATTCTACTCTAAAAGTAGCATTTGGAAGAGGTTCTACTACTACACCCTCAACCTCTATGTTTTCTTTCTCAGCCATTTTGATTACCTTCTAACTTTAGATTTCTTTAATATGCCGTCATAGTTATGCATTTGTAAATAGGATTCTATTTGCTTCAATAACTCAACAGCAACACTTACACTAATCATTACAGATGTTCCACCCATTAAATAAACAAGCGAATTATTTGTACCTCTGAAAGGAGCAAATATAGGAATCTTAGACATTAAATCTGGAAATACTGCTATAGCTGCTAAGAATAATGAACCGCCTATAGTTATTCTGCTTAATACTGTTTTAAGATATTCAGCAGTCTGTGTACCAGGTCTGTAACCAGGTATAAAACCTCCTGATTTCTTAAGATTCTCTGCTATATCATCTGGATTGAATTGTACTGATGTATAAACATAAGCAAACATGATAACCAAAAGACAATAAAGAACTATATATGCCCAACTACCATAAGAGAAGAATCTAAGTAAAGCATCAAGCCATCTCCATTGAACTCCTCTAGTTAAGCTGGCAATCTGAGCAGGAATAGCCATTAAAGCTGAAGCGAATATTATAGGTATTACACCTGACGGATTGATTTTGAAAGGTATATGAGTTGATTGAGCCCCAAATACTTTTCTTCCAACAACACGCTTAGCATATTGAACAGGAATTCTTCTTTGTCCGCTTTCTTCATAAACTACACAGAATATAACTATCGCAAAAATTATGAAGAAAAGAACTATTACTAAAGAATTCAAATATTCGCTGTCTCTCTTCTGTATAACATCATACACACCAGCAGGAATACGAGCAACGATACCGGCAAAGATTATAACAGATATACCGTTACCAAGGCCGCGTTCTGTAATCTGGTCACCTAGCCACATCAAGAACATGGTACCGGCAGTAGCTGTTACAACTACTAGAAGTATGAAGCCTATACCAGGATTCATAAATATCATAGCACCTTCATTTATACTCTGTATCCAACTAGCCATAGCTACAGATTGTATCATACAAAGAACAAGCGTTAGATATCTAACATACTGATTTATTTTTTTACGACCACTCTCCCCTTCTTTTTGCATTTTTTCCAAAGCAGGAATAACTACACCAAGAAGCTGCATGATAATAGAAGCAGAAATATAAGGCATTATACCTAATGCTAATATAGAAAATCTAAATAATGCACCGCCTGAAAATAAATCCATTATAGTCAAAAGTCCTGCACCGCCTTGCGATGAGGATAAAAAACTCAATAAAGCTGTAGGATCTATGCCCGGTGTTGGAATATGACTTCCTATTCTATAAACTAATATTGCTAAAATAGTAAATAGAATCCTGCTTCTTAACTCTTGTACCTTAAATATATTAGCTAATGATTTCAACATAATTTACCTTAAGATTTTTTATCTTCTTTTTTTCTAATATATTTTTTACGTTCATGTATTATAACTTTACCGCCAGATTTTTCAACCTTTTCTATAGCTTTTTTACTAGCCATATCAACGGTAATAGTGACAGCACTCTTTACTTCACCCATAGAAAGAAGTTTAATATAATCTCTCTTAGATGATAAGAAACCCAATTTTAATAAAGTTTCTCTGCTTATTTCATTACCTATAGAGTCTAAATCACCAACATTAATAATATTAACAAATTTTTTGAAAGCTGCATTAGTGAAACCGCTTTTAGGAATTCTTCTATGCAAAGGCATTTGTCCGCCTTCAAAACCAGCTCTTCTGCTGTAACCAGAACGAGACTGAGCTCCTTTATCACCTCTGCCTGCAGTACAGCCCCAGCCAGAACCTTGACCGCGTCCTACCCTATGACGCTTTTTACTTGAACCCTTTGGAGCTCTTAATATTTTTGTATTTTCTTGTGCCATTTTTAAGAACCTCACTTATACTCTACTTTAAGAAGGTGTGATATTTTATTTATCATTCCATTTATTTGAGGAGTTGCCTCTTTTTCTACAACTCTTTTACCTCTTTTGAAACCTAAAGCTACAACTGTATCTCTTTGAGATTTTTCATAGCCTATAGGAGATTTAACTAATGTTATAACAACTTTAGCCATTATTCTGTCCTCCCATAAATTTGGTCTATACTAATTCCTCTTTTATTAGCCATATATTCAACTGTTTTTAAAGATTTTAAACCCTCAAAAGTAGCTTTAGCTAAATTCATTGAGTTATTGTTACCAAGAGATTTAGAAAGAATATTCTTAACTCCTGCTAATTCTAATACAGCACGTGCAGGACCGCCTGAAATAACTCCAGTACCTTTAGAAGCTGGTTTCATAACTATTCTGCTGCTTCTAAATACTCCAACTGTATTATGAGGTATAGTTTCACCTTTTAGGTTAACTTCTATCATGTTCTTCTTAGCCTGCTCTATAGCTTTTCTTATAGCGTCTGGTACCTCATTTGCTTTACCATAACCTAAACCAACATGACCGTTCTTATCACCTAGAACCATTAAAGCGGCAAATCTAAAACGTCTTCCGCCTTTCATAACTTTAGCAACCCTATTTAAAGTTATAAGACGCTCTTCATACATACTTTTTTCTTCGTTGTTGTTCATATCGTGTGCCAAGGTAATACTCCTTAAAATTTCAATCCTGCTTCACGAGCACCGTCAGCTAGGGATTTTATTTTTCCATGATATATATATCCGTTTCTATCGAATACAACTTCACTTATATTCTTTTCTTTTGCTCTAGTAGCTAAAACTTTACCTATCTCTTTAGCTATATCTGTATTTTTACCACTTTTTAGTTCTTTTTCTTGAGAAGATGCCGATACTAAAGTTACACCTTTACTATCATCTATTATCTGAGCAGATACATATTTAAGACTTTTATAAACTGTAAGTCTAGGACGCTCAGCACTTCCTTCTATTTTTATACGTATACTTCTCTTTCTTCTTTCACGTTGAGCTTTAATTTTTTCTCTTAAACTCATACCTTACCCCTTACTTAGCAGCTTTTTTACTTTCTTTCATTTTTACATGCTCGCCTTCAAATCTAACACCTTTGCCTTTATAAGGTTCAACAGGTCTTTTCTTTTTGATATTCATAGCAAGCTCGCCTACTTGTTCTTTATCATTACCTTCAATAATGATTTTAGTGTCCTTCTCTACTGTTACTTTTACACCTTGAGGTATCTTCATTTTTACATCGCTTGAGAAACCTAATTGAAGTGTTATAGTATCTCCTTGAACATTAGAACGGTAACCTGTACCTTCTAATTGAAGAACTTTTTTATATCCAGTAGTAACACCTTCTATCATATTAGAAATAAGCTTCCACACTAAACCTAATTGTGCAGAATATTTAGCTCTATTTTCTTTAATATCTTTCTCGTCAGTACTTTCAATTTTAGGAGGTTTAACCCAAAGAGAATTATTTTCGAGTTCAAGTATTATATAATTAAAAAACTCTCTTGTCAACTCTCCTCTCTTACCTTTTACGAAAACTTTGTGTCCGTCTACTTTAACTTCAACATCTTTAGGAATCGTTATAGGTTTATTAGCTAATCTACTCATTATTAATACCCTCTTAATTTATTACCAAACATAGCATAAAACTTCGCCGCCAACATTTTCTTTTCTAGCTTCTTTATCAGTCATTACGCCTTTGCTAGTAGATATAACAGATATACCAAAACCGTTTTTTACTTGAGGTATAGTGTCTACTGAAGTATAAACTCTTAAACCTGGAGTTGATACTCTTTGAATTCCTTCTATTACTGAACTTCCTTCATAATACTTCAAGTCTATCTCTATACGGAAGAAATTTTTATCTTTTACTTCTACTTTTTTGAAGTCATTAATATATCCTTCTTTCTTTAAAATTGCAAGTATATTTTCCATTTTTGTAGAAAAAGGTATAGTAACAGCTTCTTTTTTAGCTCTACATCCATTTCTAATTATAGTTAAAGCATCCGCTATTGGATCATGTACACTCATTATACTCTCCTTAAATTACCAACTAGACTTAGTTACGCCCGGTATCAAACCTTTATTTGCTAAATCTCTAAAACATATTCTGCACATCTTGTACTGTCTTATATAAGCACGAGGTCTACCACATATTGGGCAGCGATTATATTGTCTTGTTTTATATTTTTGTTTTTTTGTAGCTTTAACTTTAAGTGCCAATCTAGCCATTATTTATTCTCCTGACTTTTAGGTGCAGCACGGAATGGCAAACCAACTCTCTCTAATAAAGTACGAGCCATATCATCGTTATCTGCTGTAGTTACTATTGTTATATTTAAGCCTTTTACGGCATCTGTTTTATCAAAACTTATTTCTGGGAATATTGTATGTTCTTTTATTCCTAAATTGTAATTACCGTTTCCGTCAAATCCTTTTCTAGGAATACCTTGGAAGTCTCTTACTCTTGGTAAAGCGATAAATATTAATCTTTCAAGAAAATCATACATTCTATCGCCTCTCAAAGTTACTCTGCAGCCTATAGGCATACCTTGTCTTAATTTGAAGTTAGCTATAGACTTTTTAGCTCTTGTAACAACAGCTCTCTGTCCAGCTATTTGGCTTAGTTCTTCAACAGCAGAATCAACATATTTTTTATCTGATACTGCTTGAGTTACTCCCATATTAATTATTATCTTCTCAATCTTAGGAATAGCCATAGTAGAGCTTAAATTCATATCTTTTAGTAGAGATTGTTTAATCTCTTTTTCATACCTATCTTTCAATACTGACATAATTTATTTCTCCTGCTTACTTATCAAGAACTTCGCCCGATTTTTTGGCATATCTTTTTAATTTACCATCTACTTCTTTTCTTCCAACTCTAGTAGCTTTTCCGCCTTTATTTACTACCATAACGTTAGAAATATGTATTGAAGCTTCTCTTTCAACTATACCGCCTTTCTGATTTTCCTGACTTTTTGGCATAGTTTTTTTAACCATATTTATATTTTTTACAAAAACTCTGCCTTTTTCTCTGTCTATAGACAATACTTCTCCACGTTCTCCGCTTTGTTCTCCAGCTATTACCTCAACAGTATCGCCTTTTTTTACTTTGTATTTTGTCTTACTTAAATCTTGTTTCTTTATCATAATTATATTACCTCTGGTGCAAGTGATACTATCTTCATAAAGCCTCTGTCTCTAAGCTCACGTGCTACTGGTCCGAATATACGTTTACCGCGAGGCTCTTTTTTATCATCCACTATAACAGCAGCATTCTCATCAAAACGTATATATGAACCGTCTGGACGTCTAACTTCTTTTTTAACTCTTACTATTACAGCTTTAACAACTTTACCTTTTTCTATAGAGCAAGTAGGTATTATATCTGTTACAGAGCAGATTATTACATCGCCTAAAGTAGCGTATCTGCGTCTACTTCCTCCTAATACTTTAATACATTTTAATTTTTTAACGCCAGTATTGTCAGCTACATTAAGAGTAGTTGGTACTTGTATCATAGTTCTTACTCTCCTTCAACCTGTGAAACTGATGCTTCTGGAGCATGTTTTTCTCTTTTTAATACGCTTTCTACATCGCTATCCATAGAATCTTTTTCTATACGCTCAGCTTTCTTAACTATTTTAGTTAATCTGAATTTTTTATCTTTACTAATAGGTCTGCACTCTATTACCCTAACTAAATCGCCTTCACAACATTCATTTTTTTCATCATGAGCTTTATAGCGTTTATTTTTACTAATAGTTTTACCATAGAGAGGGTGTTTCTGCTTGCTTTCTACTTTTACAACTATAGTTTTATCCATTTTATCAGAAACTACAATTCCCTCAAGTACTCTTTTATATTTTTTTGCTTTGCTTTCCACAGTAATACCTCACTATTTTTTTATACCAAGTTCATGCTGACGAATAAATGTCTTAACTCTAGCTATATCTTTACGAGCTTTCTTAAGCTGATGAGTCTGTCTAGCATCTCCGACAACTTTTTCAAATCTATGCTCTTGATATTCTTTCTCTAATTTTAGAAGTTCACCTTTAAGCTCTTCTAAACCTAATGACTTATAATCTTTTTTATTTTTAGCCATTATATAGCCTCCCTCTTAATGAACTTAGTTTTTATAGGAAGCTTAAAACCAGCCAATCTGAATGCAGACTGTGCTAATTCCTCTGGAACACCTGCTATTTCAAATATTACTTTTCCAGGCTTAACTACAGCTACCCAATATTCAACGTTACCTTTACCTTTACCCATTCTAGTTTCTGCAGGTTTTTTAGTATAAGGTTTATCTGGAAATACTTTTATCCACATTTTACCTACACGCTTAACATGTCTTGATATAGCAATACGTGCAGCCTCAATTTGTCTATCTGTCAACCACACAGGTTCTAAAGCCATTAAACCATAATCTCCGAAAGTTAAGTTACTGCCTCTCTTTGATTTGCCTTTCATTCTGCCTCTGTGCTGCTTACGATACTTAGTTCTTGATGGTTGTAACATTATCTATCTCCTTTGGCACTGATAACTTTACCTGCATCATCTTGCTTATGCTCTTTTTTATCAAGAATTTCACCCTTATAGATCCACACTTTTATTCCGATAATACCAAATGTAGTTAGGGCTTCTGCAGTGCCATAATCTATGTTAGCTCTCAATGTATGTAATGGTACTGAACCATTTTTGTATTGTTCTGTTCTAGCAATATCTGCTCCTGCTAAACGGCCAGAACACATAACTTTTATTCCTTTAGCACCTTTCTTCATAGCTTGAGTTATAACACTTTTCATAGCTCTTCTGAAAGCAATACGCATTTCTAATTGACGAGCTACACTTTGAGCTGCCAAGTTAGCATCTAATTCAGCATCTCTTATTTCTGTAATAGAGAAATGAACTGGTTTTTTAACCATTTTTTGTACTGCTGTTTTTATAGTTTCAACTCTCTGACCTTTAGGTCCTATAACTACACCTGCTCTTGCAGTTGCTATGAATATGTTAATTCTATCTGGAAAACGTACTATCTCTATGTTAGATATAGCAGGGTCAAAAGACTCTTTTTTTCCGCCGATTTTTTTCTGCTCTTCTTTCAATGTTTTATAATAATAATTCATTATATAACGTCTGATAGATAAATCTTCATGCAAACTGTCTGCATAAGTTCTGCTGTCTTCGAACCATCTACTAGACCAAGTTTTATTAATTCCGAGTCTTAAGCCTATTGGACTAACCTTTTGACCCATAGTTTATACCTCCGCTGCTTTAGGTGCTTCTTCTGTTTTAGCACTCTTAGCTTTTAATTTTTTCTTTTCAGGTTTTTTATCATCACTTAATACTATAGTAATATGTGAAAGTCTTTTTAATATTGGGTCAGCACTACCTCTGCTTGCTGCACGTATTCTCTTTAGAGTTGGAGCTTTATCCACAAAAGCAGTTTTTACCCATAATGTATCTGGATTGATATTTCTTGATTGGAATATTGCATTAGCTATTCCACTCTTAATAGCCTTTCTTAGAACTACTGATGACATCTGTGGCATTGTTGCTAGATTAGATATAGCATGATTCACATACTCACCTTTAACAAAAGGAAGAAGTCTTGCTACTTTTCTGCGACCAATGCGTAAATAACGTACCTTTACTTTATAATCCATAGTCTAAATCCTTATTTCTTACCTACTTTAGCGGCACCTGCATGAGATATAAATTTTCTTGTTGGTGCAAATTCGCCTAATTTGTGACCTATCATATTCTCTTGTATATAAACTGCTACAAATGTTTTTCCATTATGTACATTTATAGTAAAACCTATCATCTCTGGAATAATTGTTGAAGCACGGCTATAAGTTTTTATTTGGTGCTTGTTATCTCCAGCTTGTATTTTCTTAAAAAGATTCTTATCTACAAAAGGTCCTTTTTTAATAGAGCGAGACATTACTTCTTACCCCCTCTTCTTTTTAATATTAATCTATCAGAATACTTATGTTTTTTTCTTGTTTTGTATCCCTTAGTAGGTACACCTGTTGGTGAAACTGGATGCGGGTTACCCTGTCCGCTTTTACCCTCACCACCACCGTGTGGGTGATCTACTGGGTTCATTACAACACCTCTTACTTTTGGTCTTCTGCCTTTATGTCTTGTAGTACCAGCTTTACCATCTGTAGTATTGAAATGATCTAAGTTGCCAATTTGACCTATAGTTGCATAACAATTTTCTAGTATTCTTCTTTCTTCACCTGAGCGAAGTCTTATTACACAATAACCGCCTGACTTAGCTGTTATCTGAGCACCACCGCCTGCTGCTCTAACAAGCTGTCCACCTTTTCCAGGAGTTATTTCAATGTTATGTATTATAGTACCTAATGGAATTTTTTTCAATGGTAAAGTACATCCAACTTTAACTTTTGCATTTTCTCCGCTTACTACTCTATCGCCTACATTTAATCCCAATGGCCATATTATATATCTTTTTTCGCCATCTGTATAGTGTAAAAGTGCTATACGAGCAGTTCTATTTGGATCATACTCTATAGAAACTACTTTTGCTTCTATATCATGCTTATCTCTTCTAAAGTCTACAAATCTAAAAAGTTTTTTATGTCCGCCTCCGCGACGACGCATAGTTATACGACCATTTGAACCGCGACCGCTTATGCGTTTTTTTCCGCATACTAATGATTTACAAGGCTCATTTGTCGTAATATCCGAAAAGTCCACTACTGTGCGATAGCGTAAACTTGGTGTTGTCGGTTTAAATTTCTTAATAGCCATCGGTGTCCCTCATTATTTTACTATATCTATTGATTCTTTGCCGTCAAGAACTATTATCGCTTTCTTATAGCTGCGTGTATATCCGCGTCTGCTCATTCTGCGATTTTTCTTCTTAGGCTTTACATTTATTATCTTACAATCTAACGGATGAACATTAAATATTTTCTCAACCGCTTTCATTAACTCTTTCTTATTAGCATCCTGTCTTACTCTAAATACATAATAACGCTTCTCTGTTCCTCTAGGCTCAGTTCTAAGCATATTACTTTTTTCTGTAAGTATAGGCTCAATTAAAAGTGAATACATGCTCATATTTTTTAACCCTTAATTCTAGCATTTAATTTAGATAAAGCTGTTTTAGTAAAATATACTTCATCAGCATAAAATAAAGGATGTATAGACATACTGTCTGCATTTACAAGCTTTAAATCTTTGATGTTTCTTAAAGATAATAATAATTTATTGTAATTATCACCTAAAGACTCATCTTTACCTACTACAAATGCTACCTTTCTTGTATTTGGTTCTTTAACCTTACTTATAAAACTAGCCATTCTTTTTGTTTTTGGAGCATCAAAAGTGAAATCTTCAAAAACTTTAAGAACATTGCTGCCATATTTTAAAGATAAAACAGACAATAGAGCCTTACGCTTCATTTTCTTTGGCAATCTATAGCTATAATCACGTGGTTTTGGAGTATGTGTTTTACCACCGCCTACCCAAATTGGGGAACGTGTAGAACCTGCTCTTGCTCTACCAGTACCTTTTTGTCTCCAAGGCTTTTTACCGCCTCCTGAAACTTCTGCTCTTGTTTTAGTAGAGTGAGTTCCCTGACGTCTGTTAGCTAATTCATTTTTGATTGCTTCGTAAAGTAGATTATTGTTAACTTCTGATTTAAATATCTCGTCAACAACCTCTAAATTGCCTACGCTATCTCCATTTTCATTTAGTATTACTACTTCCATTTTATCATCCTGTTATTATTTCACTCTAATTAATTCATTGAGTTCTTTTTCTTATTGCGCTTTTTTACTGCTGATGTTAATTTAACTATACTGTTAATGGCACCAGGTATAGCACCTTTTATCATAATTAAGTTATCATCCGGTCTTATTTCAACTACTTTTAAGTTTTGTATAGTAGTTAAAGCATTTCCCATATGACCAGGCATACCTTTGCCTTTCCATACTCTTGCAGGATAACTGTTACAACCTATAGAACCTGCTCTTCTTCTAAAGTTAGAACCATGGCTCATAGGACCACCATCGTAGTTATGTCTTTTCATTACACCGGCAAAACCACGACCTTTACTCAAAGAACTAACATCTATAAAATCGCCTGCTTGAAATATATCTACTTTAAGCTCTTGGCCTACTGTATAAGAACTAGCATCGTCCATTCTGAACTCTTTCAAATATTTCTTAGGCTCTAAATTTGCTTTTTTAAATTGCCCTATTTGCGGCTTGTTTAAATGCTTTTCTTTTACGGCACCATAACCCAATTGAATAGCACTATAACCGTCTTTCTCATTATCTCTTATCTGCATAACTGTGCATGGCCCAGCTTCTACAACTGTTACTGCTATAGCATTTCCAGTTTCATCAAAAACTGTTGTCATACCCAATTTTTTGCCAATTATTCCTACCATCGGCGAATCCTCTATAATGATTTTACTTACTACTTTCTTTAACTTATCAAACTATTACAGATAAAACGTAGTAAAGCTTTATCTTTAATATTTAATTAAACGCTTATTTAAGCTGAACATCAACCCCAGCTGGAAGCGCTAACTTTTTAAGAGAATCTGTAGTTTGAGAGTTTACATCAAATATATCTATTAATCTCTTATATATACGCATCTCAAATTGTTCTCTTGATTTAATGTTTACATGCGGACTTCTTATTACTGTTACCTTACGTATGCTTGTAGGCAATGGTATAGGTCCTGATACTCTAGCACCTGTTTTCTTTACACTAGCAACTATGGACTGAGCTGATTGATCTATAAGCTCAATATCAAAGGCTTTTAGTTTAACTCGTATTTTCTGTTCTTTCATAGCTTGAATTACTCGCTTTCTCTTAATTTATTAAAGGGTATATCTTTAATAAAAGGTATACCCTTATTATTTTCTATTACTCTAATATTTTTGTTACAACACCGTTACCTACTGTTTTACCACCTTCACGTATAGCGAATCTTTGTTTTTCTTCCATAGCGATAGGAGTAATTAATTCAATAGTTAAGTTAGCATTGTCTCCAGGCATAATCATTTGAGCACCTTCCTGCAAATTGATTACTCCTGTTACGTCTGTTGTTCTGAAGTACATCTGAGGTCTGTATCCTGTTACGAAACCACTGTGTCTTCCGCCTTCTTCTTTTTTCAAGATATAAACTTCTGCTTCGAATTTTTTATGAGGTGTAATTGTACCTGGTTTAGCCAATACCTGTCCTCTTTCTACTGCTTTACGTTCAATACCTCTTAAAAGACATCCAACGTTATAACCAGCTATACCTTCTACTTCTTTCTTAAACATTTCTACACCAGTACAAGTTGTTTTCTGAGTAGGTTTGATACCAACGATTTCAACTTCATCACCTTTTTTGATTTTACCTCTCTCAATTCTTCCTGTAACAACTGTACCTCTTCCAGGAATTGAGTATACGTCTTCGATTGACATTAAGAAGTCTTTATCTACTTCACGTACTGGATCTGGAATATATGTATCTAATGCATTTAATAAGTCTAATATACATTTACAATCTGCATCAGTTCTTGGATCTTTTCCTGCTTCTATAGCTTGAATAGCTTTAATAGCAGAACCTCTAATAATAGGAGTTTTAGAACCGTCAAAACCGTAGTGGTCTAATACGTCTATTACTTCTGCTTCTACAATTTCAGCCATTTCTGGGTCATCTAATTTATCACATTTGTTTAAGAATACAACGATGTAGTTTACACCTACTTGTCTAGAAAGAAGTACGTGTTCTTTTGTTTGTGGCATTACACCGTCTTCTGCTGATACTACTAATATAGCACCATCCATCTGAGCAGCACCTGTAATCATGTTTTTGATGTAGTCAGCGTGACCTGGACAGTCTACGTGAGCGTAGTGTCTGTTATCAGATTCATATTCTACGTGTGAAGTTGCGATTGTTAATATTTTAGTTGGGTCTCTTCTTCCTTGACTTTCAGAAGCTTTTGCTACTGAGTCATAAGCAACTTTCTGTACTGTTGCTGGGAACATAGCAGATGATACTGCTGTTATTGCTGATGTTAATGTTGTTTTACCATGGTCAACGTGTCCAATAGTACCAACGTTTACGTGTGTTTTTGTACCTTCGTAAGTTCCTTTAGCCATTTTAATCCTCCAATTATTTATACTTTAGGAATTCTTTTTTTATTTTACTAATAGTAACTATTATATTTTGTTACTTACTTATTATTACCCATTCTAGCACCGATTATCTCTTCAGCTACGTTTTTAGGCACTTCCTCATAATGTGAGAACTGCATTGTGTAGCTTGCTCTACCTTGAGATACGTTTCTTATACTTGTTGTATATCCGAACATCTCAGCAAGAGGTACTGTAGCATTAATAGATTTATAACCAGACTTATCTGTAAATCCGTGAACCTGTCCTCTTCTTGAAGCTAAGTCCCCTATTATATCACCCATATAATCTTCAGGAGTTACAACCTCTACTGTCATCATAGGCTCCAACAAATAAGGATCAGCTTTTTTACAACCCTCTTTGAATCCCATTGAAGCAGCAATTTTGAATGCCATTTCTGATGAGTCTACTGGGTGGAATGATCCGTCATAAGCAGATACTATTACATCAAGCATAGGATAGTTAGCAAGAACACCTGTATTCATAGATTCTACACAGCCTTTTTCTACAGCTGGTATATATTCTCTTGGAACTGCTCCTCCAACGATCTCGTTATTAAATTTGAATCCGCCGTTAGGTTCATTAGGTCCAATTCTCAACCATACATCACCATACTGACCTTTACCGCCTGACTGACGTACGAATTTACCTTGTACCTCAACTGTTTTCTTAATACCTTCTCTATAAGATACTTGAGGACGTCCAACATTCGCCTCAACCTTATATTCTCTTTTCATTCTGTCACAGATAATTTCTAGGTGTAATTCACCCATACCTGCGATGATTGTCTGACCTGTTTCTTCATCAAAGCTAACTCTGAATGTTGGGTCTTCTTCAGCAAGTCTTGATAAAGCTATTGACATTTTATCTCTGTCGCCTTTTGTTTTAGGCTCTATAGCAACGTTAATTACTGGTTCTGGGAAGTTGATTGATTCTAAGATGATAGGAGCATTTTCAGGACATAATGTATCACCTGTTGTTGTTTCTTTAAGTCCTACTGCTGCTGCTATATCACCACAATATACTTGCTCAATCTCTTCTCTTTTGTTAGCGTGCATCTGAAGTATTCTTCCGATACGCTCTCTTTTACCTTTTGTTGCATTATATACATAAGAACCGCCCTCTAATATTCCAGAGTAAACTCTTAAGAATGCTATTTTTCCTACATGAGGGTCTGTCATTATTTTGAATGCTAATGCACTGAATTTTTCATCATCAGCTATTTTTCTCTTTATAACATTACCGTCTAAATCTGTACCTTCTACTTCAGGTTTATCTACAGGAGATGGTAAATAATCAACTACTGCATTTATTAATACTTGAATACCTTTGTTTTTGAAAGCTGTACCGCAGAACATAGGGAAGAAATCTGCTGTCAATGTAGCTGTTCTTATAAGTCTTTTTATAGTAGGAACATCTATTTCCTCGCCTTCAAAGAACTTATTCATAGCTTCATCATCATATTCAACGATTGCTTCTAATAAAGAATTTCTATATTCTTCTGCTTTTTCTTTTAATTCAGGTCTGATTTCTCTTTCTTCCATTTTCATGCCGTCTTCAGAAACCCAAACTATTTCTTTCATATTTACTAAGTCAACAACACCCTCAAAGTTGCTTTCTGCACCTATAGGTATAACTACTGGGTGACTGTTAGCTTTTAATCTTTCTCTTGTTTGTTCTAAAACAGCGTAGAAATTAGCACCTATTCTGTCCATTTTATTAACAAAAATAGCTCTAGGAATTTTATAATTACTTGCTTGTCTCCAAACTGTTTCACTCTGAGGCTGAACTCCTCCTACTGAACAGAAAACACCAACCGCACTATCTAATACTCTCAAAGATCTCTCTACTTCTGCAGTAAAGTCAACGTGCCCTGGAGTGTCTATCAAATTAATTCTATGTCCATTCCAAAAACAAGTTGTTGCAGCTGAAGTAATAGTAATACCTCTTTCTCTTTCCTGCTCCATCCAGTCCATTTCTGCTGCACCTTCATGAACCTCTCCGATTTTATGAGTTTTACCTGTAAAGTATAAAATACGCTCACTCAAAGTAGTCTTACCAGCATCGATGTGAGCCATAATACCAATATTACGTGTGTTTTCTAATGAAATTTGACGTGCCACTTTTTACTTACTCCTTAAAAACTACCATCTAAAGTGCGCGAATGCTTTGTTACCCTCAGCCATTCTATGAACTTCATCTCTCTTAGCAACTGCCTGACCTTTTCCGTCTATAGCATCTACAATCTCATTTGATAAACGTTCAACCATACTTCTTCCGCCTCTTTTTCTTGAAGCATTTATAAGCCATTTGAACGCTAAAGATTTTTGTCTGTCTTCTCTTACATCTACTGGAACCTGATAAGTAGATCCGCCAACTCTTCTTGATTTTACTTCTACACGTGGTTTAATATTTTCTATAGCTTCATTAAAAGCTTCTAAACCATCTTTATTTGTTTTCTCTTTAACTACATCTATAGCTTTATAAAATATATTTTCAGCCTTACTTTTCTTTCCATCATACATTAATTTGTTTATAAATTTACTTATATCAACACTACCATAAATAGGATCAGCGTCTATTTTTCTAGATTGTGCTCTTCTTCTTCTAGCCATATTAATTTACTCCATTAAGCCTTTGGTTTCTTAGTACCATATTTACTTCTAGCTTTCATTCTCTTTTCTACACCTGTAGCTTCACGGCTTCCGCGAACTATGTGATAACGGCAACCAGGTAAGTCTTTAACACGACCTCCTCTTATAAGTACACGGTTGTGTTCCTGTAATGTATGGTCTATACCAGGAATATAAGCTGTTACTTCCATACCATTAGTTACTCTTACACGAGCAATTTTACGCATAGCTGAGTTAGGTTTTTTCGGTGTAGTTGTTGTTACACGAGTACAAACCCCTTCTCTTTGCGGACATTTCATTAATGCAGGCGATTTTGTCTTGTTTATTATACGCTTGCGACCTTTTCTTACTAATTGATTAATTGTAGGCATAAAATACTAAACCCTCTAATATTTATTTTTTGTACAAATTTTATTTCTTAAATTCCTAATCCTAACGGAAAGGTAATAACTAAATTATTCTTTAAAACTTCAAACACGAAACAGTATAAAACACACCGAGCATTTATAGTATTAATAATTTAAGAAACTATACTATACGCTTTAATCGCTTTTTATGAAAGTTAGATGATTATAAATCAATAAACCAAAAAAATCAATAGTATTTAATACTTTTTTTCACTTTTTTACTAAAATTATATTTTAATTTTTTTCATTGAAAAATCATTATAAAAAGAATATAATATATAACTATTATGGTTATAATATTTTTATTAGTAAGTTTATTTGCTTCAAGTATAGGTGCTATATTCGGTATAGGCGGAGGAGTTATAATAAAACCTGTATTAGATTCTTTAAATTTAATGGAAGTAAGTAAAATAAGTTTTCTATCATCATGCACAGTATTATCTATGAGTTTATATTCTTTTATAAATTCAAAAATATCCGGAAAAAGTTTAGTTGATACAAAAATAGCTACTCCTTTTGCTTTAGGAGGAGTAATAGGGGGATTTGTAGGAAAGATACTATTTTCTCAAACTATAAAAGCATTCAATAATGAAAATATAGCGGGAATTTTTCAATCATCAATATTAATACTGCTGATATTATTTACTCTAATATTTACTATTAAAAATATGTCAAAAAATAAAATTAAACCTATGCATATAAAAAATATATTCTTATGTATTATTATAGGTATGTTTTTGGGGTTGCTTTCTTCATATTTAGGTATTGGTGGAGGGCCTTTTAATATTACTTTCCTATACCTATTTTTTGCTATGGATAATAAAATTGCTGCTGAAAACTCTCTTTATATAATACTATTTTCCCAAATATCAAGCGTACTTACCGCATTAATAAAAAATGAAATACAGGGAATTAATATATTCATTTTAATAGTAATGATTATAGGAGGAATAGGAGGAGGAATCATAGGAAGAAAGATTAATAAAAAAATGGATTCAAGCTCCTTTGATAAAGTATTCATTATAATTTTAATACTTATAATATTAATAAGTATATATAATCTACATGTTTTCTCTTCTAAGCTTTCTATATAAACTATACATATAAAAATCATATATCGATATAGAAGCAGCTGCATGTATTTCTATTTCTTTAAAGTTTTCTACTATTCTTATATCCGTTAATAAATTATATGAATGAACTCTATTTTTAATTTCTTCTATAAAATCAGAACCTAAATAAAGCATTTCACCGCCTATAAATATTATTTCTGGGTCAAATGTATTTATTATATTATATATTCCTATAGAAACCCAATAAGCTAAAAAATTTTTATACACATCAATTACTATACTATCATTAATATGACTGCTTACAATATCATTAAAATTTAAATCTTTATATTTATTATCTCTATTTGAAAGCTCTTTCATAAAAGCCTTTATACTTGCTACAGACTCCCAGCATCCCTTTTTGCCGCAGCTGCATATATAATTAGAATCTGTTACTATAGTATGTGAGTAGTTAGCAGCTGTATCATGTGTACCATATAAAATTTTACCATTATTAGAAACTGATACACCAATCCAATTACTTAAGTACACATATACAGAAGAACTTTGTATAGGCATAGATCTTTTCATTTCTTCAACAATATTGTATGTCAGCATGGCACAAGCATATCTGTCTACTATAACATCAATATTGATATTTTCTTCTATATATTTTTTTAAAGGTATATTATTCCATTCAGGTATTCCCATACAATCTATCAATAAATTATTTTTCTTTCCTGTCTTTCCTGGTACTGATATACCTGCAGAAAATATTTTTTTATCTTTATGATTGCTTACAAGTTCATTTATTTTCTTTATTATAGGCTCAAATGTTCTTTTATAATCATCATATATATGAACATCTAATATACACTCTTCTAATATTTCATTTTCTAAATTAACTATAGCTATATGGCAAATTTCTCGTCTAAAATGAATTGCTATAAAATATCCTATATTTTTATTTATATCCAATAGTATAGGTTTTTTTCCTCCATGAGAAGATGATTCCCCATCACATTTCTCATATATTATACCCATATTAATCAAATCATCTACAAGTACAGATATACTTGCTTTGCTTAATTCTAAATTGTATGCTAAATCAGCTCTAGAATAATTACCTATTTTTAGCATTTTCACTATATCAATATAATTTTGCTCTTTTAAATGTTTTGCCTTTAATCTCTTCATCATATTTATTATCACAATATAAAAAGATGATATATACATCTATATCATCTTAAACCATTTTTATTTATTACGGATAATTAATTAATATATATCTGCAATTTTGTCAATATAAAACTATATTTTAATGTTTTGATAAATTTATATTTGATTAATAATATAAATAACCTAATAATATTTTTTATAGGTATAATATCAATTATTATAATATTTAACATATACAATATTTTTTAGAAAATATAGATTATTTTTATCTTTAATATGTAATTGCTAAATATATTCCAACAAATATATTTAATTTACAAAAAATGAATACCTAAAAATTAAATATATACAAATATTATATAAAAAACTGGCAGTATTATAATTTTTACAAAATACTGCCAGTAAATATAAATTATTTATTTAATATATTATCAGTAATATATTTTATTTGCACATAATTATTAACATCAACTGGTTCAGTAACCACTTCTGAGTTTATAAATATTTTTTGCTGAGCTTCATACCATTTAGCAGCTGTTCCGTCAGCATAAGTAGTTTTTATATCATTAGAAGTTAGCCATATAGCAGTTTCTTTCTCTAATGCTACAGAATCAACAGGAGTTCCATTTAATTTAGCAACTATTTCAACTGCCTCATCCATATTAGCATCTCTATAATCCATAGCTTTAAATATAGCTCTTGTAAACTTATTTACTATTTCAGGATTATTATTTTGATAGTCAGGAGTAACTATCCAGCTACTTGGAAATACTGCTTCATCCAAATAGTTTGTAATAGATGTTGCAACGAATACTTCATCTCCAAGCTGTTTTGATATTTCAAATGTATAAGGAGCCCATACAGATACTGCATCAACTTTCTTACCAACCATAGAAGATACTATACCGCTTACATCCATATTAACAACTTTTACATCATCTTTAGTAAGTCCTACTTTTCTTAAAGCAATATCCAATACTATATCTCCAGAAGTACCTAATTGAGTACCAACTGTTTTACCTTTTAATCCTGCTAAATCTTGAACACCAGACCATTTTCCAATAATAATCTGTTCTGATTTGCTTAATCCGTTAGGGAATAATACATTGACTTTGCCTTGAATAGCAAGAGAATGAGCACCATGTCCTATATACGCAAATTGAATATCTCCAGAAAGCATAGCAGCAACTTCAGAAGGTCCATTTAAAAATTTAACTAATTCTACTTCTAAACCTTCTTCAGTAAAAAATCCTTTTTCCTGAGCGATAGCAGCTGCAGAAGTACCAGCAAAATCTGCTAAATAAGCTACTCTTATTTTAGCGGATTCAGTAGAATTCTGAGAAGCAGCATTGTTACCACCGCATGATACTGTTAAAAACATTGATGCTATTAACAATAAAAAAATATGCATAGTTTTTTTCATTTAAAAGTCTCCTTAAAATAAATTATTTTTTATATATTATCTTCTTAAAGCCATTCTTCTATATGTATGAACTTCACCCCTTAAAACTAATGATATAGCCATTGCATTCATAGGACTTGATATTCCACCTACTCCAGCATCTCCAATATGCATTATATCTGCTCCAGCCATTTTAGACATTAATGCTATATTTTTTATAGTATCGATAGGAGATCCTTCCTGTGCCGTACCTATTGCTGTTTTTGTAAGCATTCCAAATCCTTTAGCTTCATCTATTAATTCATGTACCTTTTCTACTGTATATCCTGGTAAAGTTCCTGGAGCTCCAAACATTATTACATCAGCACCAGCATCTGCTATTTGTTTAACAGTTTTTTTAGTATCAGTATTTCCAGCACCTGCTCCATGCATCTTTCCTGCAACAATCATCATCTTTCCTTTTGCTACAGAAGCCAATTCTTCAGTTGCTTTTGCTATAGTATCCATAGACACTTTTGTATGAGGATTACCCGTCAATACTATATAGTCAAATCCAAAATCTAATGCTCTTTTATAATTATCTTTATTAGCCTTTAAACCTTCAGGATAATCAACATCATCAGGCACAGGCTCTAAATTAACACCTATAAATCTACCTGTATATTTTTTTATCCTTTCAATATGATCCTTCCTATTTCGTGAAGACTCATATAATTTTAATTGACCTTTAAATGTTCTCTCTGCTAAAGGCAAAGAATTATCAGCTTCAACCTCATCTAAATCATATATAAAAGGGTTCAATAAGTCAAATATATTTAATGTTATAAGATCTACACCCATAGCAGCCAAAATTTCCGGGTCTGTAACTTTTTCTACTAAAGGTCTTTTATATATAAGAGACTCAGCCATCAATGTTCTGCCTTCAGAATTTCTTATAGTTTCTATAAGAGTATTTGTATCCATATTAAAAGTATCGTTATAATTAAGTTCAAATATTCTCTTCATAATATTATAAACAACCCTTTAATTATTTTTTTGCCTCTAAATATTCCTGATAAACTAATTGCCATAATTGGTTCTTTATATCATTGAACTCTTTAGATAATTTAGTTTCGGGTACTCTAGGATAATCTATAGGTACTTCAACTATTGCCTTTATTCTTCCAGGACGAGGACTCATTATAACAACTCTTTGAGCCAAAAATACAGCCTCATCAACATCATGTGTAATGAAGAAACATGTTTTCTTTTCATTATCCCATGTATTCAATAATTCAGTTTGTAATTGTGCTCTAGTCTGTGCATCCAATGCTCCGAAAGGTTCGTCCATAAGAAGTATATTAGGATTAACAGCATAAGCTCTTGCTATTGCAACACGCTGTTTCATACCTCCGGAAAGCTCTTTAGGATATGAGTTTTTAAAATCTATTAATCCAACAGCTTTTAAATAATGATCTACTATTTCATTTATTTCTGCCTTTGATTTCTTTTGAAGCTCTAATCCGAAAGCTACATTTTTAGCAACTGTAAGCCATGGAAATAAAGCATATTGTTGAAACACAACTCCCCTATCAACTCCGGTACCTTCTATAGGCTTTCCATCTATTTCTATAGTTCCAGAATTAGGCGTATCAAGTCCTGCAAGTATATTAAGCAATGTACTTTTTCCGCATCCTGAAGAACCTATAACGCATACAAATTCATTCTTATAAATATCCAAGTTAACATTATCTAAGGCATGAACATCTTTGGATGTACCTTTATATATTTTACTAACATTAGAAATTTTTACTTTTACTTCTTTGTTTGCCATAATTATATCTCTTTAAAACTATCTTTTCTTTTTTTCTTGCCATACTGTTAATTTATTTTCTATAATACTTACTATTAGATTAAGAACTAATCCTGTTATACCTATAAGTATTATACCAAGCATAACAATATCCATTCTAAAATATAAACTAGCTTCCTGTATCATCTGACCTAAACCAGCACTTGAACCTGTTAATTCAGCTGCTATTAATGTAGTAAGTGAAGCACCAAGTCCTAAACGCATACCAACCAATATATAAGGAACAGAAGCAGGTATTACAACTTTTAAGAAAATATCTTTATCTTTGGCTCCTAAAACTCTAGCTGCTTTTATTAAAGTTTGATCAACCTCTCTTACACCTTGATAAACAGTAATAATCATAACTAAAAAAGTAGATATAAATATAACTGTTATTTTAGCACTTTCTCCAACTCCCTGAGCAACTACAACTAAAGGTATATATGCCAAAGCTGGTATATTTCTTACAAATTGTATTACAGGCTCTATTAATAACTGAACCGGCTGATACCATCCCATTAAAAATGCTATAGGTATTGAAACTATAAATGCTAAAGCAAATCCTGACAATACTCTAAACAAACTTATACCTATATGATTTAATAATTTTCCATTGCTCATTTCTCTTACAAATGACTTTAAAACATCAGCAGGACTTGCTATAACAGCACCTGCTACTGATGATGAAACTAATTGCCATACCAATAATGCTATTATAACAGAGGCAATGGTAAATATATATTTCTTCTTTCCCATAGGTTTACTATTCATAATTTTTCCTTTTTATAGTATATACTATGATTTACTAATAAAACTTTAATATTTAGTTTAATGCTTTTTGTATAATGTCAACTCTTGTGTATTTATCAACAGTTACAGGTTCTGTACTCAATCTATTATTCTGTACAAAATATTCTATTTGTTTTTGATACATATTAGTAAGGCTTCCATCTTGAATCATACTCTTCATTTTATCAGAATACATCCAATCAGAACTATATTTTTCTTTTGAAACTGTTTCCACATCCAATCCAACAAGCTCAGATACATTAGTTATAGACTCATCTAAATGATCTTTTCTATAATCCATAGCCTTATATAAAGCTCTTAAAAAACGTATTACTGTATCTTCATTGGATTCTAAATATTTTTGAGTTACAATCCAGCTTGCTGTAGAATCAACCTCTATTTCCTGAGGCTGTATTATATTAAGATTTTCTCTTCCTATTCTCTCATCTATTTCAACAGTATAAGGAGGCCATACAGATATAGCATCTACTTTATTAGCTAAAAAAGAAGCAACAGCACTTGAAACCTCAGCATTAAGTATATTTATGTCTGACTTATTAATTCCTGTACCTACTAATACTTGATCTATGATAGTTTCTCCTGATGTTCCTAATTGAGTTATTAAACTTTTTCCAACCAATTTTTCCACACTATCTATACCGGAAGTTTTTAATGTTCTAATACCTTCAACAACTGCTATTCCGTCAGTAGCTATTATTTGAACTTTTCCTTCTGCTGCTAATGTATGAGCACCAAAACCTATATATCCGATTTGTATATCTCCGGAAACCATAGCTGCTATCTCAGTAGGACCGCTTGTAAATTTAACAAGTTCTATATCCAAACCTTCATCTTTAAAATAATTTTGATTGATACCTGTAATAATAGCAGATGCTCCTCCCATATTAGGATGATATGCAACTCTTACTTTATTAGAAGATGTATCATTTTGTTTGCCACAAGATGCTAATACAATTAAAGATATTATTAATATATATATTGTAGATTTTTTAATCACTTTTTTTCTCCATAAATAAAAATTATCTTAAAATATCTTCTATTTCAGCATTGCTCAAGAAATTCATAACTAAAGGCTGAGATTTATTATCCTGAGACTGCTGCCAAGTAGCATACATTCCATCCTTAGTTCTTAATACATCAACATATCTTGAACATCCTGTACCATAAGGACTTATAAATAAAGGCAATTCTTTACTTATTCTTTCAATATGAGAGAATGATCCATTTTCTATATATGCCACTCCGCCTAATTCCTCACATGAATATCCTCTAGGTCTTTTTACAGCTTTTTCATGCTCATCTAAATTTCTTACACATTCTCCACCATCATAGAAGAATAAACTTACTCTTTTATTTTGTAATATTCCAATCTGAGGCATATCAATAACACAAGTTCCTCTAGTCATAGCAATATCCCAAGTATGACCTTTTTCAAAGAAATAAAATACTGGGGCTTCAAAATTAAGTTTCTCACCTCTTCTTATCATATATCCTGTATTTGAACTAGTCCAGTTATATGGATGTGTACAGAACATTAAATATTTTTCTCCATTATAACTATCATATACAAAAGGATCTTTTAAATGTATAAATCTTGAATCCTCACCTTTAATAAGCTCTTTTACATTAGAAGCACTTAAATTTTCTATTTTATCAGCTACTATAACATCAATATCCCATACACCTGTGCCTGGTTTTAAATATTTTTTAAGATGATCTGGATATTTATTTTCAGATTTTTCAGAAGAAATATAAAGCTCTACTTCATTATCCTTATTAAATCTCAAAGCAGTACCTTCTATAGATAAAACACCTCTTGGAAGCTCTTTTTTTAATATGCTTTTTACTTTTGTCCAAGTATTTCCTTTATCAGAAGACTTAAATATAGCTAGTTCTGCTCCTCTGTCTCCCAAATCAAGTCCTGTTCTTGAATCTCCAGAATTTCTATATCTTCCAGAAATATATAAATTTCCTTCTTTATCTTCTACCATATTTCCGCCGCCGAACCAATATCCGATTTCAGGAGTTACCGGTACTATTATTTTAGCTTTTTTTTCATCTATTAGCTTAAGAGAAAATTCCATTAATTTTTTTTCTAAATTTGTCATGATTATTACCTTTACTTTATTTTTTAGATATTAATTAGTATAGTAAACTAACTAACCAAAATCAAGATAAAGCAATACAAAATAACAAATTATGATGATTTATTTTTTGAAATTTTAATATTATTAGTAATTGATATTTCTGCTATTTAAAACATTAATACAAACTTTAATTTATTCAGTAAATTTATAATATTTAATAAGAATTATTTTTATATCTTTCAATTTATTCTACTATAATATAGAAACAGTTATATATTATGATTTATAATAGCATCTCTAATATATATTAAGAATATACTAATTTATAGTATATGATAAAAAACTATTATTATGGAATATCTATAGTTTTAGGATCGCTTTCTTTTTTCTCTACAAACCAATCTTCTTCACTATTAGGATCCATCTCTGCTATTTTATCAAGCCCCATACAAATATAAGTACCTTTAGCAGTTACAGCGATTTTTCCATCATTTAAAAGTATATAACCCTCACCCTCATAAATTCTTCCATCTCCGGATGTAATTTTTCCTACTATTCGTATTTGTTCATTAATAGGAACAGGTTTTTTATATTTTGTAGTAAGAGTCATAGTAACACCCCATTTTTCCTCTCCAGTATAAGGCATCATAGCTCTTCCTATAGTTTCATCTAAAATTGCGGCAAGTATTCCTCCATGCACTCTGGAAGGATATCCTTGATGAACATCTCTAAAAGTAACCAAAGCACATAATGATTTATCTTCAAGTTCATAAAACTCAGCTTTCAAACTTAAATCATTTTTAAATCCGCACACTAAACACATTCTAGAATTATTCTGTTTATTTAATACCTTTAATTCCATAAAAAACTCTCAAAACTTTATTCTATAATTTTGAGTTAAATATTAATACTTTTGTACAAAAAAACAATATCACTATTTATTTTTTATTACTTTTTATGTAAAAATAAGTTTTATAAAACGTTTTATTTAGTTGACAAAAACGAAAATTAAATTTAATATTAAGCCAAAAGTTATATAACCTAGGAGGATATTTTATTATGTCTAAAGAAGTATCAGGAGTATTTTCATTCTTATTGGGTTTAACTGCAGGTGTAGCATTAGGTATACTATTTGCTCCAAAAGCAGGAGAGGAAACAAGAGAAGATATTAAAGAAACTGTGGAAAATATAAAATATAAAGTAGATGATCTTTATCACAGAGGAGTTTTGAAAACTTCAGAATTTGTTGAAAAAGGAAAAGAAAAAACCAGCGATTTCTTTGATAAAAGAAGAAAAAAATCTAGCGAAGAAGCAGAAGAGTAATGCAGGATATTACATTTCAAATAAATGTTATAGCTATATCATTAGCTTTTATTGCAATATCTACACTAATATTGGTGTTAGCTATATTTTTTGTAGTGCTTGCTAGTTATTTTAGATTCACTAATAGATTTGATAAAATTCTAGAAAATGTTGAATCTATTAGTGAAAAAATAAATAATATTACAAACACTGTAAATGAAGAAGCAGACAAAGCTAGATCTACTTTAGATGTTGTACATGATACATTTAATAATTTAGCTGAGAGTGTTAATAGCTTTAGTATAATAACTAAAGATTTTATGAATAATTTTAATATATTTAATATTGTTCAATCTATATTCAGTTTATTCACTGGAAAAAAGAAAAAAAACACAGATGATGATTTTGATTTATAATAGGATTTTTTATATATGTTAAGAAAGGTATTATTTATAGTTTCGTTTATTACTTTATTATTTAATTTTTCATATTCTCAGGATGATTCTAATTGGGTCATAAGAATAAGAGATGCAGAAGGTAATGTAAAAAAACTTATTACAGTTGAAAATTGTCTAACTGAAATATCAAATCTTTCCATATTAAGAGGAGCTCCAGAAGAAGCTGTAAATATTATACTTACAAATGATCTTCAATTATGGCAGTTTGCTTCCCAGCTTATAGAACAAGAATTAATGTACATGAAAGCTGTTGAAGAAGGCTATGATAAAGATGAAGAAATTGTTAAATTAATCTCTAAAGAAAGAGATAATCAAATATCACAACTATATATGCAGGAAAAAGTAAGTGATGATTTCGGTGTAGTTTCTGATGAAGAAAAAAGAAGATTCTTTAATAATAATAAAGCACGTATACAGGCAGCTGTAGGACCTAATGTAACTTATGAACAAGTTGCTATGGATATAGAAACTACTATTTTGCAAGAACGTATGCGTAATGAATATGATAAAATCATAGATGCTGCAAAAACAAATTATAATTTAGTATATTCTGTAAATAGTGATCCCTGTGTATCTATAGAAGACCATACTATCCCATTATCAGAATTTAATGATATGTTTAATGAATCTTTAAAACAGGCTGGCGGAAATATACCTGCCGCATTAAGAATACAAGCAAGAGACGGAATGTTTAAAGCATTTGTGGCTAGAGAAGTTATGATTTATGAAGCTAAGAAAACAGGATTTTATGATACTCCTCAAGCTAAATCTATAGAAAACTTTTTAACTAGAAGTGCTGTTACAACACACTATATAGATAAGACTATAAGATCAACTATACCAAAACCTACAGAAGAAGAAATTAATGCCGCTTATGAACAATACGGTAAAATATATAATATAGATTCTCTACCCTATGCTGATGCACAGAAAGCTCTCGAAACATTAGTTATAGAGGCTAAAACTCAGCAAAAATATCAATTATTAATAACAGATTTGAGATATAGATACAATATAGAAAAAAATCTATCACTCTTAAATCCTAAAAAGGATTAATAAACTATTTAAAATTTTATGAAGAATAGATTTTTAATTTTATATTTATCAATTTTGATACTATTCTGTTTTTCTAAATTTTCATTTGCTCAGAGAAATGATTATTATTTTGATATATCCCCTCTTATAGAAAAAAATAAAATGTTTTCTGTAGGTTTAGGAGGAATATTCAGTGAGTATAATTCTTGGTTTAACGGACAGCTTTATACATTGGATCCGTACAATCCAAATATAAGCAGAAGAGATATATATTTCACATTTATGCCTTATTTTAAAGTGAGACCTATTAAATTTGTAGAGATAGGAGTTTCTACAAGTTTTGTATATCAAAGGCAAGATTCAAGAAATGATTTAACAAGTGCAACAAATATGACTGACAGTTTTGGATTCGATGCTATTAATACCTCTGTAAAAGCAACTCTTTTAGATTGGTATTTATCTATAGGTGCTAAATTTGGAGTAGGATATACATTTAGGAAAAATAATTTTTTATATAAGGATGTAAAAGACCCTCTAAATATATATGGAACAATAATGATAGCTGGAATTCCTAAAGTTATACCTGTAAATTTTTTATTTGCATACACTTTTGATACCAGAGATAATTTATTAGAGGATATATTTAATATAGGAGAAATAGTAGGAGCAATAGAAATAATAACTTCCCCATTTATAACTCTGTATACAGGTGTAACTTATGTATTTCCATATACAAAAGACTCATCTATGACATATTTAGAACCTTTCGTAAAATTCAAAGCTACAATATCAGATTTTTTATATATGACAGTATCATATCATAAAGTAGTATGGGGCAAAGGTTATGCTCCTAATACATCTACTTTTAACTTTGCCATAGAATATATGTTTTATTCTCCAAAATGGGATTGGTGGCAAGGTAAATTTGTCAAATAGAAAATATTACACCTATAGTAGATTTACCCAAAAAATATTGCGACATATTTTGTATAAATGCTAATATTGTTCTTAATATTCCAAAAAATAGTAATGCATAAAGTATTAAAAATCCATAAGGATATACTTTATCATAAGTGCTTTTTCCTTTATCAGATAAGAAAAATCTTAATATCCATCCTCCATCCAATGGCGGAAATGGTAATAAATTAAAAAACATAAGCATTATATTAATCATATAAAACATAAAAAGCATTGTTAAAATTATAGGAAGTCCGTTAATAACAAACTCAGCAGCAGCATTATTATAAGATTCTAATGATATTAAAATTTTATATATTACAAAAGTTCCATCTGTAGGCATAGTAAGTATTTTCATTATTACAAAGGATATAGTTGCTATTATAAGATTAGCAAAAGGTCCTGCAAATGATACTAATGCCTGATCTCTTTCAAAGTTTTTAAAATTATAAGGATTTACTGGAACCGCTTTCATCCAACCTATAACAGGTATTCCAGTAACAGCTGCTATTATAGGCAATATTACGCTTCCTAATATATCAATATGGGCAAAAGGATTAAGTGTAAGTCTGCCCAAATTCATTGCTGTTTCATCCCCAAGCATATAGGCCGTTCTAGCATGAGAATATTCATGTGTGCTTGCAGATATTATAAATACCATATAAGATATCAATCCTATAGATAATTTATTTGAAAATATATCATAAACCATTTAATTGTTTCCTTTTTTCTATCTCTATATAAGAATATTTATTTTAGTATAAATTATCTTTTTTGCAAATTTAATTTTTATTTTATAATATTTTTAAATAAAAAATATACAAATGAAATATATTAATTTTTTACAGAAAATATTGCAAAAAAAACGTAATTATAGCATACTGTTAGAAATATTTTCAAGGATTTTATTTATGAACGATATTTCCATAGATAATTTAAAATTTGATAATAATGGCTTAATACCAGCTATAGTTGTAGATTATTATACAAAAGAAGTGCTAACTTTAGCATATATGAATAAAGAAAGTTTAAAAATAAGTATAGAAGAAGGTAAAACTTGTTTCTACAGCAGAAGCAGACAAGAATTATGGAGAAAAGGAGAAACTTCAGGAAATTATCAGCATATACAATGTATAAAAAGCGACTGCGATAATGATGCATTAGTAGTAGAAGTTATTAAAGATGGACCTGCCTGCCATACAGGTGCTGAGTCATGCTTTATGAATGAAGTTTATTCAAAAGATGATTATAAAGACTTTTCTATAGATAAGCTATATGAACTTATAAAGGGAAGAAAGATTAATCAAACAGAAGGTTCATATACAACATATCTATTTAACAGCGGAATAGATAAAATATTAAAAAAAGTAGGAGAAGAATGCACAGAAGTTATAATAGGTGCAAAAAATGATAGTAATAAAGAAACTATATACGAGCTTTCAGACTTGCTTTATCATAGTTTGGTATTGATGGTTGAGAAAGGAATTAGTATTAATGATATAAAAAATGAACTTGCAAGCAGATCTATAATAGATAAAAAAGTAAAACAACAAAGTATGAAATAATGATTTTTTAACAAAAATTATAATTTTCATTAAACAAAGTAGAATTTTTTAAAAAAATCATAAATATTTAACAATTTTTAATTAAAAAAGTAAAATTTCATTATGAAAATATTGCATTATTTTCATAATGATTTATTATATAAACAATAACCTATTTTATGGAAATATAATATGAGAACAATATTTATTATACTGATTTTAGCAATTTTATCGTTAAATTCATGCACCAAAGATTTTGGAGTAAAAGTTACAAAACCAGGTGCAGATTTGATACTTTCTAAAATGCAAAGCGGAAATTGGGCTGGAGCTACTGCAAACGGCAATAAACTTAATATTTCAAATGGAGGAAATCTTAATGGAGATTACACATTTGAAGAACCTGTACTAGGTATAGGCGGAATATATAAAGATAGTAACGGAAAATACATAATGACTACTCCTGTAGGTGATACACTTTATGCTATGGAAATGAATCAGCAAGCTAAAGAAGCTGTTGATGCTATATTAGATATACTTGATGATGCAGGCGGAGAAGCTGTTATTGGAAACTTAATAAGTGCTGTTATAGATAATGGTGCTGATAAAATAGATTTAAGTAATTCTGATAAAATACTTGAAGGTACTAATTTAACTCCTGATAAAAGAGCAGAAGTTGAAGCTATATTGAAAGCATCTTCAAACGGTTTTTCAAATGGTCAGGCTATAAAATAATAATCGAGTTTTATTATGAAAAGATATTTAATATTATTAATTATTTTATTTAGTAGTTTTTCCTTATTTGCTAAAGGTCTTCCTTTATCTACTGAGGTAACAGGAGAGGATTATAGCTGGATAAAGGGAAGACAAATGATTAGTGTTAATCTTAATCCGGGCGGAGCTATATATTTTCCTTTGTTATTCAATACGGCAGCAAATAATGCTGTTAATTTAGGCGGATTATTTGGATTTAATTTAGGAGATGTAGCTAAATATTTTGATTATGCTGATGCTAAAGGAAGTGCTTGGTATATACCTGCTATTTCTTATTCTATATTTGTACATAATCAAATAGCTATGGAAGCTGGTATAGGGGTTTATTCCAGCACTTATGATTTAACTATTTCAAAAGAGAATGCAGGAAAATTATTAGAAGCATTAGGACAGGGTAATTATTCAGGTGTAGTTGGTACTGATACAAAGTTTAATGCATCATTTATATTTATGCCTGTTACATTCGGTGCGAAATTCTACGGACCTAAAAGACAATTTTATAATGCATTCCGTTTCGGTATAGATGCTTTCTTCTACACAGTTTCTACAGAAAATGGATTAACTGGTATAAAAACTGAGCATACTGTATATGATGCTGCATTATATGTGTCTTATGAAATAGGATGGAATATAGAGTTATTCCCTACAAGAGAATGGAGAGTTAAACCTACTATAGATATAGCATTGCTTGAAATAGGTTATTATGTTAGACCTTGGGCAGAAAATGTATACAATACTGTAACAGGAGGAGTTACTTCATTAACTGCAGGCTTCTCTGCATTTAATATTCCTGCTTGGAGCAGTTTCCCTAGTTGGGCAAAATATGCTGCTAATATAAGATTTGCATTATTCCCAAGAATAGGCTTTAGTTTAAGATTTTAATGGATTTGAAATATGAATACTAAAAAAATAATAATTTTTATATCTTTGTTAGTTTTTAGTTCCTTTTCTATGGTACATGCTCAAGACTACTTCAAGCACTCTATTGCAGTAGATTTCGGTACTACTTTATTTTCTATGGGAACTATACCTCTTATTAGTGATTTAGTGTTTAAACCTCAGGAAGGAGCAAGCGGAAAAGTTTATGATGGTAAATTTGGTATTAGATTTGCTTATAATTATACATATCTTCCAAAACAGTCATTAGATATAACATTAGGTTTCTATGCTTTTGATACTCATTATGGAGATTACGGCACACCTGGAATAGACAGCAGTACAGGAAACATTATAAGTTCTGCTACATTGGGAAAATTCTACAACGGTAGTACTATAGCAATACCGGCATCTATAGGAGTAAGATTTTACTTTAATAAGAGCAATACCCCTAATGGTTTTTTCTTATTGCCTAAAGTTGGTATGACTACATTTATAGTTAATGGTAAAGAAGTAAGAGATGATGGAAGTGTGAAATATAAAAGAACAACAGTGTATGATTTTTATATATCCGGAGAAATGGGTTTTAGAATAGATTTATTTTCTAAAATGGGTGCTGATTGGGATGTACGTCCTTTCATAGATATATCATTGCTTGATATAGGTTATTCATTTACTCCAGGCATCAGATTAATACCTCTTCCAAGATTGGCTATAGGTATATCTTTTTAATAATTACAGAAGGTTTTTATCATGAAAAAAATTTTATTGATATTAATAATAACTTGTTTTATGAGTATGTCTCTATTTCCATTAGTTGAATCATTTTATATAGCACCTAAAATAATTTATAATTTCAATGATTCAGGAATACGTAATTCTAAAAATCAAAGAGTAATGAATAATTATCTTGGTGCAGGTATTTCAGGCGGATTTGATTTTTACAGATATCAAAAGTCTATACCTGTTAGAGTAGAATTAGAATATGCTTTTAAAGATGGTATGACTGGAAATTATCATATAAATAACATATTAAAACAATCTCAGCATACTATACTTGCTGCTGCTTATTACAGCTTCCATATTTATCATATAAAGAAAAGCGAATTAAAAGTATTAACGGCAGATGAAATATATAGAAGAACACCAATAATGTCATTATATTTAGGTATGCTAATTGGAACAAAAATAAATGTAAATACTTATGACAAATGGTTTGAAGACGGCGGAAAAGTGAAAGCTACTGTGACTAAACCGGAAGCTACATTTGCAATAGGTGCAGCTTTAGGACTTGATTTTTATGTTACAAGTTTTCTTAATATAGATATAGGCTATAGATTATTATACAGTTTGGATAAAACTTTGGCTCATGAATTTGCATTAGCTGCAAGATTCCCATTACCAGACCTTAGGAAATAAAAAATGAAAAGAGTTATTTTACTATTTATTATTTCTATATTTATTTTTACATCCTGTAAAACTGGCACTTTAGTTATTGTTCCTATACCTAATATAGAAATACCGATATATCCGCCTCAGACTAATTTAAGCTTAAATACTAATAATATGATGTTTAATAATTATTCTTTAGGATTAGGCGGTTTTAATAGAAATTTATTTAGCAATAGTACTGTTTTTTTCAATGGTACTAATAGTAATTTATTTAAAAAGAATTTTGTTTACTTAAAATAAAAGGGTTGTTATATGAAACGATTAGTGATTGTATTATTATTTTTTATAGTTGCCTTTTCAAATAAAACTTTATTGTCAGCAACATTTTCAGGTATTTATATAGCCCCTAAATTTAATTTTAAGCATGAAGCTTTAAAATCTACAAATATGTAAGAGACTCTTAAAAAAGGTTCTGTTGTTCTTGATAAAAATAATTATGTAGGGTTTGGTGTTGCTTTGGGATATGACTTATTTAGAAAAACAAGATTAATCCCTCTTAGAATTGATTTAGAATATATGTTTCAAGGAATGGTTGCAGGAAAAGATAAGGGCTATTTTATGCAAAGTATAATGGGAAGTATTTATTATGATATTAATGTTTTCTTCCTAAAAAATAGTGAATTAGATACTGTTACATCAAAGGTGCTTTATCAAAGAACACCTCTTATGAACATATATATAGGCTTATCAATAGGAAACAGACTATTCCAAACTAGGTACAGTTATGATGGAATAGGAAATGCCCTTATTACGAAAAGTTCTTTTGTATTTGGAGTTAATGCAGGTTTAGTATATAATATATTTGATTGGCTTGCTATAGATTTGGGATACAGATATATAATAGGATTCGGCTTTACTGATGCTCATGAAGTTTTACTTGGAGCTAGATTTACTTTAAGATAATTATAATTTAGAAGAAGTTTAATTATGAAAAATAATATATTAATATTGATTTCTTTATTCTTTTTTGCTGTTTCATGCTCTACTACTAGTGAAAATGTTGTAATTTTGGCTTTTAGTAAACAGCTGCATGCGGTTATGTACAATAATAATAGTGAATATAAAGATATTCCTGATGCCACTGTAAAAAAAACAGGAGACAGAACTGTACTAAATACTGGTAATGTTATAAATTTTGATTTTGATTCTTATCAATTAAAAGATGAATATAACAATGGAATAAATGAAATATATAAATATTTAAATGAAAATCAAAATGTTAATTTAATAATAGAAGGATATACTGACAGCAAAGGAAGCGACAGTTATAATATAAGATTATCTGAAAACAGAGCAAGGACTATACTTAATAAATTAGTAGCAAAAGGTATAGATAGAAAAAGACTAAGATATATAGGCTATGGTTCTACACGTGCTTCTCAGAATAATGAAAAAGATAGAAAATGTCAGTTTGTAATAATAAATAGTGCTGATGAAGAGGAAACATATAAAAAAAGAAATGAAACTGAGACTATTAAATTAAAAAGATAATTTTTTATATATTTTCGGCTTAAATAATAAAAAAATTTGTTTAACTATTATGCATATAAAAATTAATATAATGGAGTTTTATATGCATACAAAAATATACTCTGAAGCTCTTTACGGAATAGAAGGAATACCTATAATAATAGAAGTAAATATATCAGAAGGTTTGCCTAAATTTGATGTTGTAGGACTTCCTGATCAAGCCGTTAATGAAGCTAAAGAGAGAGTAATAGCTGCTATAAATAACAGCGACAGATTTTTCCCGCCAAAAAGAATAACTATCAATTTAGCACCTGCTGATTTAAAGAAAACAGGAAGCATGTATGATTTGCCTTTTGCATTAGGCATACTTTCATCAAGTGCTCAGGTATTTTTTTCTGACTTTATGGAAAAAACTATTATATTAGGTGAATTAGCATTGGACGGAAGTGTGAGAGAAGTAAAGGGAATATTCTCAATGCTTTTAAATGCTAAAGAATTGGGTATAACAAATGCTATAATACCATTTAACAATATGGAAGAAGCTAATATAGTTGATGGTTTAAATTTATATCCTGTTAAAACTTTAAAAGATGCTATTGATGCTATAGAAGGAAAAAAAGCTCCTATTATATCCGAAGGAAAATTTAATTTTAATAGCGATGAAAATGATAATATAGATTTTTCAGATGTTAAAGGACAGGAATATGCAAAACGTGCGGCAATGATAGCAGCAGCCGGAGGACATAACTTTATAATGATAGGTTCTCCAGGCTGCGGAAAAACTTTGATAGCAAAAAGAATACCTACAATATTACCTCCTCTAACTTTTGAAGAAGCTCTTGAAGTTACAAAAATTTATTCTTCCTATGGGCTTTTATCAAAAGATATGCCTATAGTAAAAAAACGCCCATTTAGAATACCGCATCATACATCTTCTTATGTAAGTCTTGTAGGAGGCGGAAGAAATATAAAGGCTGGAGAAATAACTTTGGCACATAATGGAGTATTATTTCTTGATGAGTTTGTGGAGTTTCAAAGTTCAGCACTTCAAACTTTAAGAGAACCAATGGAAGAAAAAGTTGTTACAATAAGCAGAGCCAATGGAAGTATGTCATTTCCTGCTAATTTTACATTAATTGCTGCTATGAATCCATGTCCATGCGGTTATTACGGAGATGAAAAGCATACATGCCGATGTTCAGAAATAGCAAGAAAAAGATATATAGCTAAACTTTCAGGACCTATACTAGATAGAATAGATATTTCAATAGAAGTTCGTGCTGTTGATTATAATAAAATCATTTCTAAAGCTGATGAAGAGAGTTCTGCTTCTATGCGTAAAATAGTTATTGAGGCAAGAAAAAGACAAGAAAAAAGATTTAAAGAAAATGGACTTAAAATATTTTCAAATTCAGCTATGGGTATAAAGGATACCGAAAGATTTTGCAAAATGGATGATAAAGCTAGAAATCTGCTTAATATGGCTATGGAAAGATTTTCAATGAGTGCAAGAAGCTATGATAAAATATTAAAAGTATCTAGAACTATAGCTGATTTAGAGGATAAAGATACAATAGAAGTAAATCATATAACAGAGGCTTTGCAGTACAGATTTAATATAAATTGATATACTATATTTTTTATATATTTATACAGCTATAATTTTAACTATTTTTATTAACTTAGGTTGATAATATATAATATATATGTTATTATTAGAATCCACAATATAGGTATAAAATGGATATAGTATGAAAATCGTATCTGGCAGATTCTTATCTAAATCTGAGCTCAAGAATAGAATATTAAGAGATATACTAATAGCAATAATGTTCTTTTCCATAGTATTTTTGGTATATGTTCAAATGAGAAGTCCGGTACCAATAAAATTTATATTTAAATCTCTTTTTCAGGATGTGAAAACATCAATAGTAGAAGAATACTCCAAGATATTTTATCCTACATATTACTTCTCCATGCAAATGACTCCTATATTTGATATAGTTAATCAAGCTCCAGAAGCATATAGAATTCTTATAACTAATTTTTTCCCAAAACATACCTTCATAGAAAAAGCTGCTATGCAAGTGGGTAATAATTATATGTCAATAACTAAAGAAGGAAATGGATATAAGGTAGTAGGACATATTGTAACCAACAGTAATAGTCATAACTATTCTTCTGTACCTTTTGAACAGTTAAGCATAGATTCATTTTATATAAAAGACGGAAAACCTTATATACATTTAATATACATAGCAAATGAAAATATAGCATTTGAATACATATCTCAATTCAATGTAAATTTCAATGAAGTTGAACTTAAAGATATTGATGATATATATGCATATTTGGTTACAGGAAACAGTAAAATTACATTTCCAGTATCATATTCTTCTAACACCAATAATAAAATAAATAATTTGGATTATGTAGCTATAGCTGATATTATGACTGAGGAGTTTAATGGAACAAATGAAGATATGATGAAAGTTTCATATAAAGACAATAATTATTGGGGTTATAAAGGAACTTTTTCTGTTGCAAATAATAATATAGAAATTGGAATTATTATACCTGAAAAAGCATTAATCAATAAAATACAAGTGCCTATAGTATTATTTTTAATTGTATTTGTAATTGTAACTATTGTATTAATAGTTGTACTTGCTATACACTATATTAGAATAATAGAAGATTTAAGAAGAAATCATATGGATATAAAGAAGATTATTGAGGCAGGTGAAAATACAAATGTAGAGTTTAAATCTTCTTTAAGGTATGACAGTAATACAGAAAAAATTAATAAAGCTTTAGAAGAAGTTATTATGAAATCTATTGCGGCGTTCAGTAATACAGAAGGCGGAAGATTATTTATAGGTATTTCAAATGATGGTGAGATTCTAGGACTTGAACATGATTATTCTACATTAAAGCATGCCAATAAGGATTTCTTTGAACTGCATTTAAGAACATTAATAGAAACTTATTATGGAAATGCTTTCTCAGCTGAAGGTATTAGAATAGACTTTATTGTTGAAGACGGAAAAGATATTTGTATTGTATACATTAGTAAAGGAAGAGAACCTGTTTATACTAAAATTACAAATAAACAGGGTGCTAAAGAAGAAAAATTCTATATTCGTGTTGGAAACTCATCTAGAGAATTAGCAAATGCCAGTGAAATAATAGCTTATGTAAAAAAACATTTTAAATAAAAAATGTTTTATATATCTAACTTGACTATTTATAGTCAATATTATATAATAATTATTACTAATAATTAAAGGAGTGTTTCTATGTCTGAAAATGTATATGATAGTATTATAATAGGAGGAGGACCTGCTGGACTTTCTGCTATGTTATATTTAGGAAGAGCTTTAACTAATTCCCTTTTAATAGAAAAAAAAGGTGTTGGCGGACAGATGATGAGCACTGATACTGTTGAAAATTACTTAGGTTTCCCTGAAGAAATGAGTGCTTTTGAGCTTGTAGCTAGAATGCAGCAGCATGCTGAAAAGTTCTCTAAAAACCCTATAGTTTATGATGAGGTTATAAAAGTAGAAAATATTAAAGATAAAATCAAAAAAGTAATTACTGCTGATGGTAAAACTTATGAAACAAAAACAATAATACTTGCTATGGGCGGTTTTGCTAAAAAATTAGGTGCTAATGGTGAGGAAAAATTTGCAGGAAAAGGTGTTTCTTATTGTGCTACTTGTGACGGTGCTTTCTACAGAAATAAAACCGTTGCTGTAGTTGGCGGTGGAAACAGTGCTTTTGATGAATCTTATTTCCTTACTAGATTCGTTAATAAAATATATTTAGTTCACAGAAGAAAAGAATTCAGAGCTGAGCCTATCAACGTAAAACATTTAACAGATACTGGAAAAGTAGAATATGTACTTGATTCTGTAATAGATGAGATTTGCGGAGATGGTAAAGTTAATAGCATAAAAATAAAAAATGTATTAGATGGTTCTGTACATGATCAGCCTGTAGACGGTGTATTTGTATTCGTAGGTCAGGAGCCTGCAACTCATTTCTTAAAAGACACTGGCTTAGAATTAAAAGAAACTGGACATATAGTCACAAACATGTCTACAATGGAAACTAACATTGAAGGCGTATTTGCTTGCGGAGATTCTATATTAAAACCAGTACGTCAGGTTGCTAATGCTGTTGGAGAAGGTGCAGTTGCTGCTATGAGCGTAACTCATTATTTAAACAAGGCTTAATTTTAATTTTATAAAAAACAAAAAAGAGTTTAACTTTTAATTAAGTTAAGCTCTTTTATTTAAACAATAAATTAATTATTATTTATTTTGTAGAAAAAGCGTCTATAACAGATTTTAATATTTTTTTATATTCATCATCTAAAATTTTATCATTACAAGTATCTAAATATTTCCAATAATAATATGCTCCACTATCATTACGATATTGATTTAACTTGCATAAAATATCATTATTAATTTTCTTATTGATTTCATTAATTTTCTTTTCAGATACATTAAAATCATATTTTCTTATACCGCATTCAATACAATAACCATCAGTAGTAAATCCAACTAAAACTGTTTCATCTGCTATTTCTATTTCTTTAGCTAAAGTAATCCATTCATAACAATATAAAAATTCATTATTTGAATATTTTAATATTCTTGATTCTTCAATTTTAGGATTATTAGAGCCATCAAAATAATATAATTTAAAGTCTGTATGTTTTTGTAAAAATTGATGAAACATTGTATGAACTTTAGTTGTTAATGGTATATCTAAAATACTTTGTTTAGTTCCATTGTAATATAAATAATAACCTCTGTTTCCTTTCCATTTTATTGTACCAGATATATAATGAAATAAATTTGTTATATTGTCATTCCCATAAGTAGCATCTTTTATTAATAAATATCTAAAATCATTTTCATCCTTTTTTATATAATTTTCTGTGTTATCAATTATATTCTGACAATTTTCTTTTATACTATCTTCTATATTTTTATCATTTATTTTTTTAGATATAGTCTTTATAAAATTAATAAATCTTTCTTTATCATTTTTTCTATTATCCCATAGTTTATAATTTTTGAATATGTATTCCGTATATATATGATATTTATATTTATATTCTTTACACCCTTTCATTATATTTTCTATATCAATAAAAGAAAGCATAGCCCTATGTATTAAATAATTTCCATTTTCATTATTAAAGCCATCTTTAGTAAAAATATAATTTACTACATCAACTATATTTTCATTATCTATATTGCCTAATAAGAAATCAATATTACCTTGCAAAAATATATTATTTTCGCAGGCATAAATATTTTTATTAATATTTTCATTGTTTTTTTTTAATTTATCTAATTTATTTTTTTCGGAGTTTACCAAATCTTTTGTAAACAAAGTATTTTTTATGCTGTCTTTATTAGATAATTGTGTATTTATTACTTCAAATTCATCTTCAGTAATAATTTTATCAATTAATTTCATTTGATAATAAATGTTATCATATAGATTATAAGTATTATATAATAAATTTCTTATGAGTCTTAATTTATTAAAGTATTTATTTCTTATATTATTTATATCTTTTATATTTTTCTCATTTTTTAAATATTCATAATTAAGTATTTTAAATATAGCAAATATTAAAATACTTTTTCCTATGCTATTTGTAAATTCAAATAAATTATCATCATTATCATCATAAAATACATTTAAATTATCATAAAATGTAGAAATTTTTTCATATTTATCTTCATTATTATTTTCTGATTCACTATAGTAAAATATTTTATTAAATAAGATATTCAAATTATCTTTTCCAAGTTCTGAAAGTATATCAAATATATTAATAATAAATTCTATATTATTTTTTAAAGCTGTTTTTTTATCCAATTCATTTTCTATGGGATTTGCTTTTAATTTTTTTATATATTCTTTTTTTTCATCACCTATATGGCTGAAAAATAATTCAAAAAATTCTAAATTGGATTTTTCTATTTGTAGTTTTCTAGTATCTTCAACAATTTCTATTTGAGAATAATAAATCATTTCAAAAATAAAACTAAATAGTTTCATAAATAAAGAATCAACTTTTTTATAATCATTAGTTAATGTCCAAATAAAATTAACCCAAGAAGTATCTATTTTTATTTTATATTGCTGTAATATATCGTTGTTAATTTTATCTTTAAAAAAATCTTCCAATAATGCTTTAAAATTTTCAAAACTTGTTAAAGGCTTTCCTCTGGCATTCATTTTCAAATAAATTTCATCTGTTAATTTAAAATCTTCCAAAGGTAAAAAATAAAACTGTATTTTTTCTAAATTATCAAATAACTTAATAGAATTATTATCTTTCGTAATTTCATTATATTTTTCATCTATTTTATCTATCATATTAAGCATAGCTTTTATAGTAGGGTCATTTTCATTTGTAAACCAATAAAAGTCTGTTATTATATTGGATAATTCTACTTTCTTATTTTCTACTATTTTATTATCATAATATTTTTTTATTTTTTCTATATTATTTATTATATTTTTACAAAACTCTCTTGATGATACTCTTGTAGAATAAGTAAATTTTTTAAAACATTCTTTTATTTCTTCATTAAATCTATCCTCTCTTAATGCTATATACCAATAAAGCAGGAATAAAGTTGTAACTCTCTGCTGTCCGTCTAATAAATAAACTACATTATTTTTATCTACAGAGCCGTATATAAAATCTAATTCTAATTTTTTATTATCTTCTTTTAAACATTCAAATATTTTATTTAAAAATCTGTCAGCCACTTCGCTTTCATTTTCTCTGCCCTGAGCATAATCTCTTTGTATCTTTGGTATTTCTATTCTGGAATATTTTTTAAAAAAATTTCTTAAACTTAATTTCTCATTCATCATCATAAATTCTCCTTATCAGATAACTTAGGTAAAAATTCTTTTAATGTTTCACATATATCTGTTTCATATGTTTCTGCATCATCTATTGTATATTTATATATTGTTGAAGCATTAGGATTAAAATATTTTAAAAATATATTCTTTGTACATATAGGTATAAAATTTCCCTTTTTATCTTCTTCTATAATCTTTTTTCTTTTTGATTTAAAAAATGAATTACCGTAACTTCTATTTGTATGGCTATCTAATAATGTTAAATTATATAAATTATCCCGATTAATTTTTTTATCATCTTTATAATCTTCATTATTGAATAAATGTTTTACTATCATAGTATATAATTCTTCAAAATTTTTATTATCATCATCTAAATATTTTTTTATATCTGATTCAATATTATCATCAATATTCTCTTTATAATCTTCCATGACAATATTTAACCAATCTTTTTTATCTTCTTTTTTTATAAGATTATTTGTAGTTCTAGGATCTATATGTTCAATATCCCAACTTTTTTCTTTGAATAAATCAAAAGGAAATTTAGCATTTGATGATTGATTTTTTAACATATATTCTATATTATACAATAGAAGGATTTTTCTTATTTTAATTTTATCTTCGTAATTGATTTCACTGATATCTATATCATTAATAATTTTGTTTTTGATAATTTCTTTCAATTCTTTTATAAATTGATCTCGCATATTATCAGTATATAAATTATATATATTATAAAATCTTTCCACTTTTTTATTACTAAAGTATATTATATATCCAATATAATGATAAAGAGTTAAATCATGATACCATTTATTCATAGCATAAAAACAGTATCTTATTTCTTTCCAAGTATCTTGCAATAAAAGACATTTTTTTTCATTGTCTTTCCACTTTTTGTAAAAATATCTAAATGTTTTATAACCATCTTCTCCTATTTCTTTTAAATTTTCTTCAGATATTTTTTTATCTTGTTTATCTTTTTCTAATAATTTATCTGAAACTATTTCAAAAATATAGTCTATCCTATTATATTTTTTATTCATATCATTATTAATGAATCCCCAAAATCTATCATATTGCAACGTATTTTCTATATAATCCCATTCGCTTGCAATTTCTATTTGAGCATGTTCATATAAAGCTTCATCAAAATTTTCATCATGTACGAAATTAGCTTTCTGTAAAAATAAAGCTTTAATAAGTTCAGAATTAGTAAGAGGAATTTTTCCTATATTTATTCTTGTAAAAATTTCTATAGCATTAGTATTATCACTAGGTTTAGGTTCATACCATATAAATTGTACTTTTTTTCCATCCAATAGAATATATTTTATGATTTCTTCTATGCTTTTGTTTTCATCTTTTTTACACTTATTTTCTTTATTGCTTTCAAACCATTCTATTATTGTATGATATGCATTATAGATATATTCAAAATCAATATGTTTTATACATTGTTCTTTTTCTTTTTCGGATAATTCTTTATCTGTTAATGTTTTTTCCAAAAATGTTTTAGAATCTGTTCTTGTACTATATGTTAAAGTGTATATATTTATATTATTATCATGTATATTTTTTAAATATTTTAATATTAAATAAATTGTAGTTAATCTCTGCTGCCCGTCTATAACTTCGTATACATTATTTTTATCTTTAAGTTCTAATTCATCTAATATTTTTTCATCTGATGCCTCTTTTAATACAAGAGGCTGAAGACAATAAAAGCCTTCATTATTATTTTGATGAAACTCATAAATATCGTTGAGCAAATCGTTTACCTGTATTTCATCCCATCTATACCCTCGCTGATAACTAGGTATAACGAAATTATAATTTAATAACTCTCCTATAGAGCACATTTTTACAGATTCATTATTTTCTTGATTAGTTGTTTCTGTCATATATAATCCTTAAAACTAAATATATGCCATATAGTATAACACATTTTTACGACAAAAACTGTCGCAAAATTTCGTTTTTATATATTAAGGGTTATATATGATTTTTATTGAAGTATTAATTATTTATTACTCTAAATAAGCATTAAAAAATCTATATAAACCTTGCGAATCATATTCTACACCTTTTAATCTAGGTGAAACAAGCAAAGCTTCAGAATAAAAATATATTGGCATTATAGCATTGTCATTCATAAAAATATTTTCTGCTAAATGAAGAGCATGCATTCTTATTTGATTATTTTTGTTGGTAGATGCTATGTCTATATATTCATCAAAGGCACTATTTGAATATGAACCATAATTGTTTGGAGCATCACTTTTAAAAATATTTAAAAAGTTTATAGGATCATTATAATCTGCATACCATAAATAAACAGCTAAATCGAAATTTCTGTCATACATGTTTTGTAGATAAGAAGCCCATTCATGCTTAACTATTCTTACATCTATGTTTAAATTCTCTTTAAGCATACTCTGAACAGCATCAGCAATATTTATATCAAACTCTCTTGTAGCTATAAGCAAATCAATTACAGGAAAATTTCTTCCGTTTTTGTATCCTGCTTGAGATAATAATTTTTTTGCTTCTTCTATGTTTTTCTGATAGTTGGAAGATATTATATACTCTCCTGCTTTAGTTCTGAAATCTCCGTCTATATCATTAATACCATAAGGTACTAAACTTCCAGCAGGTTTTTCTCCGCATTTTGTAATAGAGTTTACAATATATTCTCTATCAATGGCTAAGGATAATGCACGTCTTACTCTGCTGTCTTTCAATGCTTCTTTATTATCTAAATTAAATCTGTAATAATATGATGCAGCTACTGGTACAATATGAACTATTCCTTTTTGCTTTAGGCTTTCAATATCGTTTCTAGGAAAAGGCTTTGCAAAATGAATTGAATTATTAAGCACACCAGCAAGAGAAGTATTAGGCTCTTCCATCAAAAGAAAAGTTAATTTATTAGGCTTTATATTTTCATTGTTCCAATAGTTGGTATTTCTTTCTAGTATTATGCTCTTATCGAAATTTCTTTCAGTCATTTTAAAAGCCCCGTTTCCTATATATGTTTCAGGTTTTAGAGTCCATTTATCATTATATTCATTTATTATATCTTCACGAACAGGATAAAAAGGAGGATAAGCAGCCAACTCTAAAAAGTATGCTGTAGGGCTATTTAATTCTACTTCAAATGTATAATCATCTATTGCTTTTACTCCAAGTTCTTCTATAGTTTTTTCGCCGCTTATAACTTCTTTGGCATTTTTTATCACTTCAAAATAATAGCTGTATTTATTGGCAGTTTTAGGATCAACGGCTCTCCTCCAAGTATAAACAAAGTCCTGTGCTTTAACTTCTTTTCCATCGTTCCATTTCGCATTGGTTCTCAAATGAAAAGTGTAAATATTTCCTTCTCTATTAATATCCCAGCTTTCAGCAGCTCCTCCTATTATTTTATTGCTGGCATCTTTTTTTGTAAGCCCTTCAAAAGCATGAAGAATATATATCATAGTGAGATTATCAGTGTTTAAAGTTGGATCCATAGTCAGAGGTTCCGGAGCAAGATTTATAACAATTTCATTATTTGTAATTATTTCTTTTTTAGAACAAGATACGAATACAATTAATAGCATTAATAAACCAGCAGTAATTATTTTTTTTAACATTTGTTTTTCCTTTGCATTAATTTATAAAAATTACACTTATATTATTGTTATAATATATTTTTGTTCCTAATAAGATTATAGGATTAAATAAATTTTCATTATAATTTTTTAATTAGTATTTAGTATATCATTTATAGAAGATATACATAAATCAATAGCCTTATCTATTTCTTCTTCATTAATTATCAAAGGAGGATTAAAATAAATAACATTTCCCAAAGGTCTTAATAAAAGTCCTCTTTGAAGTGCCTTTTTATATATTTGATAACCCATTCTAAGTTTTGAGTCAAATCCTTCTTTTGTATTTTTATCAGTAACTAATTCAATGGCATTTATAAGCCCTATGTTTCTAATCTCTCCTATATTTGGGTGATTAAGTAATTTTTCTTTTAATTTATTATTTAAATATTTTGCTCTTACTTGTGCCTTGTTTATAATATCATCTTCTCTTAAAACTTTTTGTACAGCCAAAGCAGCAGAACAGCCTAAAGGATTTCCGCTATAAGTATGACTGTGCATGAATGCCTTTCCTTCATTATAGTCAGCATAAAAAGCATTGTATATTTTGTCTGTTGTTATTGTTATTGCCATAGGCATATATCCGCCTGTGAGTCCTTTTGAAATACACATTATATCTGGTGTGATATTGGCATGATCGCATGCAAACATCTTTCCTGTGCGTCCAAAATTTGTAGCTATCTCATCAACTATAAAAACTACATCGTATTTATCGCAAAGCTCTCTTAATTTTTTTAAGTATAGCGGAGGATATATTCTCATTCCTGCACTAGCCTGAAGTAAAGGCTCTACTATCACAGCACAAGTTTCCTCTCCGTATTTTTCAAACTTTTTTTCAGCATCTTCAAAACATTCGCATTTGCAATTTTCTCTGTTTTGATTGTATTTGCATCTGTAGCAGTCAGGAGCTTCTATATGTATAGTATCCATTAACATTGGTTTGTATATTTTTGCATACAGGTCCAAACTTCCAACTGATAATGCCCCTATAGTTTCACCATGATAACCGTCTGTAAAGCACATAAATTTTATTTTTTTAGTATTGCCTGTTTGATGATGATATTGAAAAGCCATTTTTAATGCCGCTTCTACAGATGAAGAACCATTATCAGAAAAATTGAATTTAGTTAATCCTTTTGGAATTATTTTTATAAGCTCTTCGCATAATTCAATAGCTCCATTATGTGAAAAGTTTGCAAATATAACATGTTCAAGTTTGTCAAGCTGTGCTTTAATATTTGCATTTATTTTTTCATTGCAATGACCAAGAAGATTGCACCACCAAGAACTTACAATATCAATATACTCTTTTCCATCTTTATCGTATAAATAAATTCCTTTGCCTCTATCTATAATGATTGGAGGAAGTTCCTCATAATCTTTCATCTGTGAGCAAGGATGCCAAATATATTTTAAATCCTTTTCTTCTAATGTCATAATGATTCCTTTATTTAAATAAAAAATATTATTCAAAAAGAGTTTCTATATTTTGATTTTTTTGATCTAATTGCAAAACACCATCTACAACAATACCTATTACTTTTACTCCTGTCATCTCTTCTATCATTTTTTTATTATCATTATGCATTTCATTTGCTGTTTCAAATCTGTTTAATATCAAACCATTTATTTTTAAATTTTTACTTCTCATATATTCTATAGTTAAAACAGCAGAATTAATTGTACCAAGTCCTGCATCTGCAATTATAAGAGAAGGAATATTTAATTCTTTTATAATATCTTCTAAAAATATTTTTTGATTATTATCATAGCGAATAGGGCATATTATACCGCCGCTTCCTTCTACTATCATATAATCATGTTTATTGTATATTTTTTTATAAGCATTTTTTATAAACTCTATATCTGGAGGGTTACCCTCAATTTGTGCTGCCAAATGAGGGGAATATGCATGCTTATAAGTATATGATACCATTTCATCATAAGAATCTGATAAATCAGCTTTTTGTTTTACATACCAAGCATCACTGTCTGTTATATCATTACTTCCGCTTAATGCTGCTTTATAATATCCTATATTTAATCCTTTATCTTTCATATGTTTTGCGATTAAGCCTGATACATAAGTTTTGCCTATATCTGTACCTGTTGCTGTTATAAAAATAGCTTTAGCCATATTAATATTTCCTAATAAATTAATCTTTATTATAAATTAGTCTTCTTTTAATTGTATTTTGTAACCTAATTCTTCAACCATTTTTTTATCTGTTTCTATTGAAATGCCGGCAGTTGTGAGCATATCTCCTGTTATAGCTGCATTAGCTCCAGATAAAAAGCATGATTTTCCTTTGTCTTTTAAAAGTCCTCTTCCGCCTGCAAGTCTTATGAATGCTTTAGGATTAATAAATCTAAATATTGCGATTATTCTTCTCATATCATCTTCACTAAGAGGCTCTATGTTTTCAAAAGGAGTGTTTGCTATAGGATTAAGCATATTCACAGGTATTGACATTATTCCAAGCTCTCTAAGTTCTATTGCCATATCTATTCTGTCTTCCCAAGTTTCACCCATTCCCATAATACCGCCGCTGCATACAACCATTCCTGCTTTTTGAGCTCTTTTTATAGCTTTTATTTTATCATCATAAGTATGAGTAGTGCATACTTTAGGGAAAAAATTTCTTGAGGCTTCTAAATTATTATGAACTCTTTTAAGTCCTGCTTTTTTCATTTTACTAAATCCTTCCTCATCAAGCAAACCTAAAGAGGCACATATATATCCGTCAGTTTCTTTATTAAGAGTTTCAACAGTATCGTATATTTCATCAATTTCTTTTCCGTATAAAGCTCTTCCTGATGTTACTATAGAATATCTCAAAACACCTTTATCAAAATCACTTTTCCCCTGTTCTAATATTTTTTCTTTATTTAAAATATCATACTCTTCGCATTTTGTATCATAATGAGATGACTGGGCACAGAATTTACAGTTTTCTGAGCATTTTCCGCTTTTAGCATTTATTATAGAGCACATATCAAATGTATTAGAACAAAAATATTTTCTTATTCCATTAGCTATAAAACATAAATTATCCAATGGTGCTTCTATTAATTGCATAGCTTCTTCTTTTGTTATATCAAATCCTTTTATTATTTTCTGTATTAATTCTTCTAATGATATTTCTTTTTTTATGATTAAATCTATATTGTTCATTTTAAACCTCCTATTTATGATAATCTATGATTTATACTTCCTGATATAATTCTATCAATTTTACCGTCTTGAAATTCTGCTACAAGAGCAAAAGTTTTATCTATATCGAGAACCTTTACTATATGTTCTTCATTATGTATATTAAGCAAAACTTTTTTTCCTATTAAAAAAGAACGTTTTTTATATTCATCATAAAATGCTGCATTATTAAAATAGTATTCATACATTTTTTCTAATATTTTAGCTATCAAAATATTTCTTATATCTTTGTGATTTTCTGTATTATTAATTGAAACAGCTATATTATTAATCTCTTCAGGAAAACCATTTTTAGGAAAATTAACATTAATACCTATTCCTATAACAGCATATTCTAATTTTCCGTCTTCAAAACTAAAAGCTCCTTCTGTAAGTATTCCGCATACTTTTTTATCATTTATAAATACATCATTAATCCATTTTATCTGTGTGTTTTCATTTGAAATTTCTTCTATAGACTTTGACACAGCCATAGCCGCAGCAGTAGTGATAAATGAACTGTTAAAAATTTTTTTCTCTTTTTTTAGATTGAGTATGATACTCATATATATTCCTGTACCATAAGGAGAGAAAAAAGATTTTCCATTTCTTCCGTATCCGCTTGTCTGCTCTTCTGATAATACAACTGTTCCGCTTTCTGCTCCTTTTATTGCAAGTCCTCTAGCTATAATATTTGTAGATTCAACTGTTTTATATATAATAAAATTAAACTTATCATCATATTTAGACATGTTATTTTTTATGATTTTTGATGATAAAATATCTGTGTCTATTGACATTACATATCCTTTATTAGATACTGCTTTAATGTCATAACCTTCATTTTTAAGAGATTTTATTGATTTCCAAACTGCAGCACGGCTTACATTCAAGCTATTTGCCAATTTTTCACCAGATATATAAAGACCTTTATTTGATTCTAATATGGATATTATATCTTCTTTTATATTTCTACTCATAGAAGTAGAATAACATATATTAAATAATTGTCAACCATAAAAACATAAAAGGTTTACAATTATTATATTTTCTTTTTTTCTAATAATAATTGTTTTTTTTTCAATTTATATTGAATTATAAACTCATTTATTTTTTCTTTAGCATCATCATTGAATACATTATCCAGTTTTTTATACATATCTTCAAATTTTTTTATTTCAAAATCCATTTTTGCCATTGCTTTTATCAAGGCAGAAGCTTTTTCCCTTCGGCATTGCGTTTCTATTTCCATAAGCCTTTGATATGAAGCTTTAATATTTTCCATAGCTTCCTTATACGCTTCATCTTTAGCTTTTGCCATAAATATATTTATAATATCATTAATTATAATGTCAGCCATCAATAATTTCCATTTATAATATTTAACATTTAATCTGCTTTATCGAATTTGTCAATTTTATCTATAAATTGAATAATTATTTTAGAGAATTCATCTCCAGTAATATTTGAAGGGGCATGCTCGTAAAAGTCTTTCATCATTAATCTAACCACTTCCATTTTTTTTATAGTTTGATTAGTATCAGCTTCTTTTTTGGCAACATAAGCTTGGGCTTCTTTTATTAAATAATTACCTTTAGCATCTAATTCTCTAACTATTGCTTCAGATTGTGCTTTAATTTTTTGTATTGATACTATATCTGAAGCTATTTGAAGTATAGAGTCAAAATTATCAGCAGCAGCATTAATTAATTTATCTGCATTTTGTCCTTTAAATGCAACACTATTATTATCTTTTACTATTTCAGGATTAATAGCATCATCAATTTTTTTTATGCTTCTTGTGCTTTTTTTTAATTCAAAATCTCCCATAATTTTTATGCTCCTATTTCATTTTTAATTCTTTCTACATTATCAAGTAATTCCATAGTTTCTTTTTCATTAGGAATTTCTTCTTCATATTCATATTGACTAGAAAAATTATCAAAAATTTCTGTAATATTTTTTTTATTCTCTTCCCTAAGTTTTTCAAGATCTTTAATTATTGCAGGCTTAGCCTCTTCATACCATTTTTCAACACCATCTTTAACTTTTCCTTTTAATTTAGATTTCCAAGTAGCATAATCGATAATCATAGAAGCTAATTCAATTACAACAGCAGCAGCAGCACCTATTGCCTTTGTAGATGTAGCTCCTATTTTTGATAGGAATTGTTTTAAAGCATTATGCGTAGATTTTGAGAAAGTTTTTCCAAAAATTTCTCCTATTTTCTTTAATAAATGAGAAGCAGCATTTGCAACACCTGCAGCAGCTTTTCCGGCACCGCCGTATTTAGCAAAATAACCTAATAATCCTTGATTAAGTATTTTTTCTCCAAGTTTTTGTGCAATATTAATCTGTGCTTTATCCATAAAAGATGAAAATATTATTTCTATTTTACCAACAAATTGATTTATTACAGTGTTTAAATAATTTTCTAACTGCTTATCCAAATCTTCAAGTTCTATTGAAATATATCTTTGAACTTCAGATACTTCCTGTTTTATTGTAAATGGAAGTAAATGACTATTAACATAAGCTATAGTCTCATCTTTAAGCATTCTGTCTTCAGCATCTATAGAAGAACATATTTTTGAATTTACTACAGGAATAACATCTTGAAGTTTTTTCTTAACATTATTAATAACTCTGTCAAATGTGCTATCTATCATTTCAATAGCTTTAGATTTCTTGTTTTTGAATTCTTCAATTTCTTTTTTTATAGCTTCTTTTTGTTCTCTATTTAATTTAATACTTTGATATCTTTTATTTACTTCAACTTCACATTGGTAAAATAAATCTAAAATAAAATTATTAAAATTATTTTTTAAAGCTTCCTGTCTTTCTTGAGAATGTATTTTTTCTTCTATATACTTCCATAATTCACAAGATTGAGGAAGAGGATAGTCTTCTGTTTGTATAGCATTGATTATAAAATATTTAGGTTCATAATTTAGTATGTCTTTACCATATCTTAATATTTCTTTTATACGATTATCTTCTGCTGTTCTTCCCTCTGGTACTCTATTAATAACTATTGACACATCTACATCATTTCCTAAAAGTTCTTTTAAAAAATTTAGAAAAGTAAAGTCATTTTCCTGTATTCCTATTTTATAATTTACAACATATATAACTACATCACTATTTGGTAAAAATTCTTTTAATACTTCTTCATGTTCAGAAACTATAGAATTATAACCAGGCGTATCAAAAAGCCTTAAACCATTAAAATTATAATCTTTAATATTAGTTTGAAGTCTTAATCTTTCTAATTCTTTATCTGGATTTTTAGCAAGCTCATCAAAAGTTTCTTTATCTATAATTTCCATTGTTGCATCTTTATTGATGGCATAGTATGATTTTTCTTTTGCTTCATTGTCTGATAATATTTCTATGATGCTTCCTGTAGAAGGAGATGAACTTACATACAAAATATTTTCCTGCATTAATCCATTTAAAATACTAGATTTTCCGCTGCTTGTTTCTCCTAAAAATACAACGAAACTATCCGGATTATCTATTCTGTTCTTTAGGAATTTGGCAAGAACTATTAATCTGCTGTCATTTATATTATTACATAGAGAATATACCAATTCCATTTTTTTTACTAATTCTTGCATATTATTTCTCCTTGGCATTTAATGATTGTAAATAGTTAAGATCTTCTTGTAGCTTATTTAAATCATATTCTTGTTTGAAGTCTTTTTTTATAAGTTCTTCATTCTCTCTTTTCATCTCTTTAAATTCTTTTTTTCTATCATCAACATAATCCTCTAGAGATTTTATAATAGCAGTATGCATATTATTAAAATTACCTGTTATATTATTTTTTATGCCGTCTTTGAATTCTTTGAAATAATCTTCTAATTCATCTTTTACTTCACTAGCTCTTTGTGCTAAAATTGCTTTTCTAGATTTAGAACCAATAAATGCAGATATTAAACTTATAGCAGTACCTGCCAATAATCCTACTGCAGCACCTAAAGGTCCTCCAATAGCACCACCTATTGCCATTCCTGCAAATACTCCGCCTACACTTCCTCCTATTTTTATACCGACATCTAATCCTTTTTCCCATTTGAATGATTGAGGTTTACTAAAACTCATATTATTAAATGAAAGTTTATAATCTTCATTGTTTATGATATCCGATAACTCTAAAATCTGTTTTTCAATTTCGAATCTAATACTTGTAAACTCATCTAATACAGCATTTGATATCTCAGAATAATAATCTCTTTGATAATCTTCAAATGATTGTGATAGATTAGGACCATCTACAACTCCTTGATCTATAATATTATGCATTTGAGATCTAAATTTACCAAAATATTCAACTGATATATTTTCAGCAAAATTACGTATAGATTTTTTTGCATTATTTAAATAATTTATAATGCTTTCTACCTTTTCTTCTATTTCTATATTCTGTTTTTTAAACTTATTTTCATTTTCTTCTAATTTTTCTTTTAATTGTTCATTACTGCCATTAACAGCTTCTATTAAATCTTTAATAGAATCTACAGCAGATTTAATATAATTATTTAATCTTATATTAAAAATTTCTTCAGATTTTATTTTATTATCATGCGCAAAGTTTTCTAATTTTTTTAATAATACTTCGATATTAGATGATTTAATTTTTTCCTCGTCTTTATATATTCTTCCATAAGCTGCCTTATAAGCATTTACAACCATAATATCTTCTTTAAACTCTGTTTTTATTTTTTCAGCTATAGACTTTAAAATTTTTGTATTATAATCTATAGCTTCTTCTATCTCTCTTTTGTTCTCTCCAAATTCATTTTGTACAAAGATAACATTTGTAAATATCTCCCATATAGATCTTATAAATACTTCTTCATGCCTTCTTATAGTTGGTGATGTAGGTATAACAAATAAAGCACATGATAAATTTTCTATATATTTTTTTGTAGTCTTTTCATTGTTTTTAGTTAAACTTCCAACCCCCGGCAAATCAACTATAACAAGTCCATTTTTTAATATTTCAAGCGGTCTAAAAAGAACTATTTTTTCAACATTTTTTTCATTGCCATGATTATAATTATTATCAACATACTCTTTTAATTCATCCATAGTATGTACTATTTCAATCTTATCAGAATCAAAAAAATAAACTTCTGCTTTTTTATCTTCACCATATTTTACTTCCACAGGTACGCAAGTAGTTTCATCTGCTTCATTAGGAAGTATGTTTTCAGCAAGTATGGAATTAATTAATGTACTTTTTCCCATTCCCTGCATACCAAGTACTGGAACTATATCTTCTCTATTGTTAGAAATTTTGTTCTTTATTTCAAGAAGTTTTGTACCTAATTTATTTTCTTTAGAATAAAAATCTAATATATTTATTAATTTATCTTCTAATACTATATTCATTTTTTTCTCCCAAATAAACGTTTATAAAATGGTAAAGATAAATACTCTAAAGTTTCTTCAAATTCTTTAATCTTTAGACTATATTCCTCTTTTGATTTTTCCATACAATCTTTAATGTATGATATATCGGTTTCTAGCTTTTGTATTCTATTTTCTATATTTGAAGTTAATTCTATTTTTACATTTTCTATAAGTTCTTTATTTGAATCTATTTTACTGTTAATATCTTCTCTTATATTATTTAATTCTGTATTAATAGTATTTTCCATATCTTTAATATTGTTTAATTCTGTATTAATACCATTTGCTATATCTTCTTTAGATTTAGTAATACAATTTTCTAAGTAATTTTTATTTTCTTCTAAATCATTTTTGGAAAGTTCATTGCTTGCTTTATTCAATATATCTTTTATATTTTTATTTGCTTCTTCAAAGGCTTCTTCCAAAGTTTCTTTTATATTTTCTAATTTTCTATCTAATTTATTTAACTCATCTTCAAATGATAAATTTGAAATATTCTCTCTAATATTCTCTAGAACAGCTTTTTGATTTTCTATTTTTTCTAATATATCACTTGAAATATTTCTTTTTATATCTTCCATTAATTTCTTAGCAGTATTATCTGCTCTAAGTATCATAACATAACTCCTTATTTTCTTATTCTTAATATATTTGCTATATTATCAGAAACATTTTTATCTAAAAAAATACTATATTCTTTTTCTATTTCTCCTATAAGTTTTATCTCATCTTGAAGGTTTTTACATGGTTTTAATTGATGTTCTATAAATGATAAATTATATATAGGGTTTTCACTATTAATAATTATAATAGATTTACAATTAGTAATTTTTTCTATTTCTTCTTTGAAATCTAAAATAGATGAAAGCATTTCTGTAAAACTATTACTATTTATAAGCTGTTCAAAGTCTTCTATAACTAAAAATAAAAAATTACTATTTGATAATTTATCAAGCAATTTTATATCTTTAATTTGTTTTTTATTAAATCCTATTTGAGCATTAAGCATTAAATAAATATTATTATATCTATTAAAACTTATATTAATTTCATTAGGACTATATAAAAGGTTTAATGAAAAAGGTGAATCTTTTAATATAGAAGAAACATAATTTTTCATTTTATCATTAATTTCTACTATTTTATTAAAAAATCTTTTTATAAATAAACTTATAGATTGACTATCCCAACCTATTATCATATCATTTGCTTTATATATTTTTAAATGATTTAATAAGTTTTTCATTACTTCATCATTAAAGCTATATATAATGTATTCAGATAATAAAGAGAAATTATATATATAGTCATCAATTTCTATTTCTTCTAATGATATATTATTATCTTTCGTTGTTTCTTCTTTTTTTGATTTGTTGATATTGTTATGTTTTTTTAGACTTCTATAACCACGAAGTAAATTATCTAGTTCTTCTATTATAGATTTTGTTTCTTTTTGACTTAATAAGTTTTTTTGTTTATCTTCATAACTTCTTCTTTCTCTTTCCAATGCTAAATCAAATTGACCTGTTATAAATGAAAATTGATTATAATATTCTTCTATAGTTTTTGAATATATACTTTTTATCCTTTGTATATATTCTTTTATATTTTTCTCGGTTGCTTCCTTATTTATTTCTGTTTCATATTCTGTTATTTCTTCTTTTCCCCAATTATTATTACCCCAATCAAAAAATCTTGCTACTCCAGCAAAAAATCCAGGTTTGTCTCTCCATCTTTTTACTGGTTTTTTATCTTTTTGTACTTCTAAATTATACTGTGATACATTAACTTGACTGAAAGTTATATCTCTAGGAGGTATATTTAATTCTTTTGATATATTTATCAAGAAATTATAATAATTTTTAATAGTTTCTGTTATACCTTTTTCAAAATTATGTGCCATCTCTTTAGTTTTTTTTACTTTATCTTCTATATTCCCAGAGTTTAAACTAACATTTGTCATTTCAGATAAAGCATTAAAAAATATGCCTAAAAAGCTAGAAGAACTACTATTATTTTTATTAGCTGTATTGTTACTATTTAATGAATCATAACTAAATAAATTAAATAACTTTTCTATGTTATTATCAAAATCTTCTTTAGCTTTATTAATTTTAGAATCGTAACCTTCATATTGAAATTTGATATTATAATTAATTCCGCTTAACCTTTTTTTCTCATCTGATATTAATAAATCAAATTTACTAATTATACTATCTATTCTTTCTTCATCTATATTAGGTTTTTTATCATTAACCAATTTATTAACATTAGAAACGAATTCATCAAATCTATCTTCATACTTTTTTTCAATATTTATGTTTTCTGTTTTTTTTCTTAATATAAGGATAGAAGATAATTGGCATATAACTACAGACTGTTTATCATTTATATTACTATTGTTAATTATTCTTATAAGTCTATTTTTATGTTCCAAAGCAACTTCATCAGCACTTTTTGTACCTTCTATATTAGGGAGCACAGAATCAAGCATATTTTGTACTATAACAATAGGAATGTTTCTTGAAGCAATTTTATTTATAATTTCTCTAGTTTTATCATCACTATTTGTTTTTGTAGTTGTTACGTATATACATATATCTATTGTAGGAAGTAAAGTATCTAATGTAAGTTCCTCATGATATTCTAAGCCGTACGCTTCTAATCCAGGACTGTCTATTAATTCTATATCTTTATCTAAACTAAAATATGGTGTATATATTTCAAGGAATTCTACTCTGTTTTTATTATTTTCATTATATCGTTCATCATTATATTGTAAGATATTCTTAGGTAATACATTATCATATTCTTTTTTTCTTCCATCATTAAAATATATGATTAACTTTTCATTATTCCCATAAAAACAACTTGTTATACTGCTTGAATTTGGTACTACAGCTGTAGAAAGTATTTGTTTTCCCATTATTGCATTAATAAGAGTAGATTTTCCGCTGCTTGTAATACCAATAATACCTACTCTTACCCTATTATTTCGCCATTTTTCTTTTCTATTTTCAAGCCAAACAATATCTTCATTATACCTTTTTTTAACATTTGTATTTTTTGATAAAATTGGAATTATATTATTTATTAATTCTAATGCAGTAGACATGTATTAGATTATATCATAAAAAAAAATATAATCAACTTTTTTATATGTAATTGTACATTAAAAATCAAATCTATATGTATATAATATATTCATTGCTTGTAAATTTAGATATAAACAGTATAGATTATATACAAGATTCAAAATAAAGTGTATTAATATTATACCATTAATTAGTTTTTAATTTTACAAATATCAATAAAATAACAATTAATGTATTATTTTAATACTAAAAATCAAATTTTATTGGTACAATTCTTGCATATATATTAGTGTAGCGATGATAAAAACTTAAAAAAGTTACAAAATATATAAAGATGCTACATTAAATGAAATTAGAAATATAAAAGTTAATAAGGAGTTTTAACTATGACTAAAAACATATTTTTACCAGCTTTACATACTATATTAGATGATTTTAGAGGTTTTGATGAAGCATTTAATGGCTTATACAATAGTAATGAAATAAAAAGAGCATGCCACTATAATATAGAAGAAAATGATAAAAACTACTCTATAGAAATAGATATGCCTGGAGTAAAAAAAGAAGATTTAGAAATAGGTATAAAAGAAAATGTATTATCTATTTCTGCTAAACGCAAAAAAACAGTAAAAACAGAAAATGGAGAATCCAAAGAAGAAATCATATCAAGCTATGAACAAAGCTTTAATGTAAGCACAAAAGGTATTGATATAGAAAATATAGAAGCTAACTTAAATAATGGAGTTTTGACTATAGCTCTTCCAAAAAAAGAAGAGATTAAATATGAGAAAAAAATTAATATAGCTTAATGAGTTTAATTAGAGGTTTATGAGAATTTTTAGAATATGAAATAAGGAGATTTCAATATGTCAAAAAGAATATTTGTACCAACTTTACATTCAATTTTTTCAAATACTAATAGATACAATAATCCTGTAGGAAATTACAATCATTACAGAGATTATGAACATAGAATGCTTGATTATAGAATAGATGAAGATGAAAAGAGCTACTGCCTAGAAATAGATATGCCTGGAGTTAGGAAAGAAGATTTAGAAATAGGTATAAAAGAAAATATATTATCTATTTCTGCTAAAAGAAAAAAAATGATGAAATCAGATGATGGAGAAACAAAGGAAGAAGTTATTTCAAGTTATGAGCAGAGTTTCAATATTAGTACAAAAGGTATTGATGTAGAAAATATAGAAGCCAACTTAAATAATGGAGTTTTAGTTATAAACCTTCCAAAGAAAGAAGAGTTTAAGTATGAGAAAAAAATTGAGATTAAAGGGGAATAATAAACAATAAAATAAGCATTTCAAATTCATAATATATAATCCATAATAATAAAAGGCGTATGTTTAAACACATACGCCTTAATTTTGTTTATTAAAAAATTAACTCCATTTACTCATATCCATTTGTTTAGTCAATTTAGCAACAACAGCAGTACCGCATAAATCTCCTGATATATTCAAAGCTGTTCTTCCCATATCAAGTAAAGCATCTATTCCTACTATCATACCATAAGCAGCAGCCACATTAGCATTAGAATTAATATCTAGTCCTATAGAATTGAGAACCATTAAAAGCATAATAGAACCGGCTCCAGGAACACCAGCTGTACCAATAGCAGCCAAAACAGACACTATAACAACCGTTAATTGAGAATCAAAATTCAAATGATTTCCGCTTGCATTAGCTATAAAAATAGCACAAATACCTAAATATATTGCAGTACCATTCATATTTATAGTTGCACCTAAAGGTAAAGTAAAGCTATAAATACCTTGATTAATTCCCATTTGTTCATCGGCAATTTTCATAGATATAGGCAATGTTCCGCCTGAAGAACGTGTAACAAAGGCTGTAAATAAAGGCTCAGAAATCTTTTTTAAGAATTTAAGAGGGTTTATTCCAAAAATAATATTTATTATACTGTAAACAATCACTAATTGAATGATAAAAGAAAAATAAATAGTGAATGTAACTTTAAATAAAGAACCGAATGAACTAGGTCCGTTTTTAGCAAATACTGTAAATATCAATGCCAAAACACCTATAGGAGCATAGAACATTATCCATCCTACAATTTTGATTATAATATGTGTACATCCGTCAAAAAATTTATACACTATCTCAGCATTTTCTTTTGTTTTTTCATTGTGTCTGCAAAATGCCAATGATATTCCAAAGAAAATAGCAAAAAATATAGTAGGAAGAACATCTCCGTCACCTTTTGCAAATGAAGCGAATGGGTTTGTAGGTATTGTGGAAAGTAATGTATCTATAAAACTTGGTTTAGTAAACTCTTTAGTTGCCGCCATAGCAAAATCTAAATCCATTCCCAAACCCGGTTTAAATATATTGCCTATAAAAAGACCGAATATAGATGATATTGCTGATGTTACTATATAAAATGCCAATATTATAATACCAACTATACCTAAATCTTTAGGCGATATGCTTGATACTCCGCTTATTAAAGTAAAAAGTATTACAGGCATTACTATCATTTTTAAAAGTCTTATAAATATAGTGCCTATAGGATCAGCTATAGCTATAAGTTTTGCAGTAGTTTCAGCAGAAGCATTTAATGAAACTATCATACCAAGTACAGCACCTGCTATTAAGCTTATAAGTATAAAAATCAGCAGCTTGCTTTTAACATCTTTAAGCATACTCATAAAAAAAATCCTTAAATAATTATTATTCTGTATTTTAAATTATGTTAATAAATATTAAAAAATCAATACTACATAAGATTATTTAATATTTTAAATTTAAAAAATATAACTTTTTTGTTCTATAATAATAAACCAATACAATAATAATAATTAAAATTTTATCCGTAAAAAATACAAAAATATGTACTTTATAAATTATATCTTCTCATAAATATTACAAAATATATTATTCCTATGAAAAACGGAATTACAGAGGATACAGACATTGAAGCATATATACCCAAAAATCCAATACTGTTTTCCAATATCCTTGATAAAATAACTTTAAAGAAGATTGAATCAATAAATGAATTAATAAATGATAAATATGATTTCTGCATGCCTATAAGAAAACTATCCAATATATACATAACAGCATAAATAATTCCATTAAAAGAGGCGCATATTCTTAAGTAAAATACGGCATCATTTACTGTCTTTTCATCGCCGCTGTAAAATAAAGATATAATATCTATTGCAAACAAATGTATAAATATAATTGCTGCTGCTGTAATCAATATATTGAAAAATATTCCAAACACAACAATATTTTTTATTTCTCTATAGTTCCTCTCACCAATATTTTTTGAAACAATTATACTCAAAGCCTCCCCTACAGACCAAGAAATCATGCCTATAAAAGTATTGATTTTTAATCCTATTGTGAATCCCGCTATTACATCATATTTATTCATCATTATGTTAACTATAAAATACGACATATTTATTATAAGCATTTGAAATATGCATGGAAAAGAAAGTAATATCAATTCTATTATAACTTCTGTATTAATATCAAAACTTATATACTCTCTTACAAAATATAATGATAATAAAAAACTTATAGCCTGCGATATTACAGTAGCTAAAGCAGCACCTTTTACAGACATACTCAATAACACTACGAACAAAAAATCAAGTATAATATTAATCAAAGCGGCAATTATAATAAAATATAATGCAGCTTTTTCCTTTCCTATTGATTTTATTACAGATGATAAAGAAGAATATAAAAACATAAATGATACGCCTATAAAAATTATTCTAATATAATCATAAGCATAATTAAATGATTCCTTTGGTATATTCATAAAAATTAATATTTGTTTAGAAAATATTATACCTATTATTGAAATTATTATAGAAGACAAAACAGCTAGAAATATTAAATTGCCGATACTTTGTTTATATTTTATTATATCTTTAGAGCCTCTGTATTTGGATATTATAACAGAACCTCCTATAGATAAACCCAAAGATATAGAATTTACTATAAACATAATTGAAGCACAATTTCCCAATGCAGCAATTCCCTCTTTTCCTACTGTATGCGAAATGAATATTATATCTATTATGCTGTATAAATATTGAAGTGTATTAGAAATAAATAATATAATTGAAAATTTGATTAAATACATGAAACTTTCCTTGAATTAAAACAAAAGACAAATGCATACAAAAAATTTATAAACCGCAAAGAACTGCAGTATAATTATTTTTTAGTATGCCCCAACAATAATTTTATAAAATACTGTAGGAGCTTAATTCAATAACAAGTTTCATATATCTATATTATTTGAATCAATATAATTGTCAAGTATTGATATTATTGTGATTTTATTTTATTATATATAAAATGTATAATTAAAAAAAATAATAATATATAAATACACTACACTATAATAGTATATATTATTGACATAATATCAAATTAATTTTATAATATGAAAAAATTATTTATAAATATACTAAAATGTTTAGCATTAAAACACATTTCATAAAAATAGTATCAATAATAATTCTTCTATTATCCTTACTATCATCAAGTTTGTTTGCAGAAATAGATTTTAATTTGATTATGCCGTTTGGGTATAATTTCACTTTCTCTGATGCAAAAATCACAGAAAGTTATATTTCCTTAATATCTTTAAAAAATACGGATTATTATGAAGTCGGCGTACAGTCTCAAATAGGATATAATTTTGATACAAAAAATAGTATTTTTAAAAGTATAAGTATAATGGCTGAAATAGGATATCAATTATCCCCAATGTCAGTATCTTATAATAATTCCTACAGCGAAGTTACAAACAATATATTATTTCACACTTTACATATAGGATTAATTCAAAAATTCTATGTGCTTGACAGATTATCATTCGGTATAGGAGGCGGAATAAGAATACCTTTTTCTGCCGATGTTAAAGTATACGGAGATGATTTAAGATACCCGCCTATTCCAACTAATAATGGAAAATATGATTATAGTTATATAAAATCTTTATTCAACAGCAGAGTTATTCCATATATAAAATTGACTATGGACGGATATTATTTCTTTAATGATTTTGTTTCTTTGATTATAGGTCTTTATATCACATACAGTATGGATATGAACTTTAATACAGATAAATTGAATTCCGCTTTTCGCACTGCATATTATCATAACTACTCATATTCATCTATAGGTGCGGGTATTAATATAGGTTTATCCATTGGAAGAAAAGGAAGCAATGAAAGAAAAATAATTGAATGATTAACTTAAAGGTTATTATTTTATGAGAAAGTATTTAAAATACATTATACTTATTTTTATTTTTTATAATAATGTTTTTGCAGGCATAGATTTTTCTTTATTTGTACCTATTGACGGAAATGTATCTATTTTAAATAAACGTATAAATACTCAAGATCATTTAAGAAATATATATGAATACGGATATTGGAGTGCGGGCGTTCTTTCTGAAATAGGATATAATTTTAAATTTGATAATAAATATATTAATAGTTTAAGTATAGTAGGAACTATCGGATATATGGCTTCAACACTTCCTATTGAAGTTAGTAAAGAACTAATCGGAAGATTTTATGAAGTTACATTTTTACATACATTAAATACAGGAGCTTCAGTAAAAATCATTAATAATATAACTAATTATAATCTTTCTTATTCTATAGGATTAGGAGGAGGAATAAAAACTCCGTTTAGCGGAAATGTTATAAGTCAGCTGGCTGCTGCAGATGAATCTGTTTTAACAGGAAAAGAAGAATATAATTTCAGCGACATAAAAAAAGTATTTAAAAGCGTTGTTATACCATATATAAAACTTGATGTTAATTTGTATTATCATTTAACTAAAAATGTATCATTTATGGCAGGACTTTATTTTAATTATAACTTTGCTTTTAAATACAATACTGATTATATAAATAATTTTGCAGGTGTAAAAGTATTTGATAAATTGGAAGCTTCCAGCTTTTCTATGGGAGTATCTTTGGGATTTGCTATAAGGGATAATGGGTATTAATTTATGAGAATTATAAGAAATATTATTATTATACTAACTATAAACTGTTTTAATATATTTGCTTTAAATATAGATTTTAATTTATCTATACCTATGGGAGCAAATTATGACTTTTTAAATGTATCCATAGACGAAAATATGCTTCTGGCTAATTCTCCTATAAATCCTATACCCAGAACATCATTAAAAAGCGATTTTGCATTTGAAATAGGAGTTTTGGCACAGCTTGGATATAATTTTAAATTGGAAAACAGTGTGTTAAAAAGTACAAGCACTATGATTGATTTTGGGTATTATTTATATCCTATGGCTGTTAATTACAATCAAAGCATATTAGGAAATGAAGAAGTAAAAACAGTTATAACATTTCATACTATAAATATAGGCGGTATTCAAAAATTTTATTTAGGCAACAATTTTGCTGTAGGTTTAGGTGGCGGAGTTAAAATACCTATGTCATATACATTCAATAATATAGATTCAAAAATAAATAATCCTCTTCCGCAGGATAATAAAGGAAACCGTGATTATATAAAAACAATTTATGACAGTAAAGTAATACCTTATGTTAAACTTACATTAGAAAGCTTCTTCTTTTTCACTGATAATATAGCAATTAATTTGGGAATGTATGTTTCATATAATATAGGTATGAATTACAATGTATATAAATTAAATACCGATATCGCCAATGCCAATAATACTGCAAATGAAAGATATTATAATAAATTTAATTCATCATCTTTGGGTGTAGGGTTTATATTAGGAGCTTCTTTCACAAGAGTTAATCCTAAACTGCAAAATTAATAATTAAAAAAATGGAAAATAAAAAAATGAAAAGAGCTATTATTTATATTTTATTATTTATTTTATCTGTTTTTAACAGCAGCAGACTTTTTGCAGGTATAGAAATTGATGCATATATTCCGTTTGGTATAAATGAAACAGATATTAACAGCACGGTAAAAAATAAAGATTATACAGAGAATTCATTTAAAAAGTTTTATGATGAAATTGCAGCAGAAACAGGAATTTTAGTAAGAGGCGGTTATAATTTTGATTTACAAACACCTATAATAGACAGCTTAAGTTTAATGCTTGATATAGGCTATTATATGTCGCCAATATCTATATCTTATGTACACTCACTTATAGGAACAATATCTGAAACAACTTTGCTTCATACATTAAATACAGGGCTTGCATTAAAATTATATTTTTATGCTCCTATAATAAATCTTTACTACTCCATTACATTAGCAGGAGGAGTAAAAACCCCATTCGGCGGAAATGTTTTAAATAACAGTGCTTTAGGAAATGAATCTATACTATCTGATAAAGATGCATACGGATACAGAGATATAAAAAACTTATTTAAAACTCCTGTTATAGGCTACTTAAAATATAATGTTGATTTTTATTATATGCTTACAGAAAAAGTATCAATTATGTACGGTCTTTATCTTTCTTATGATTTCGGAATGAGCTATAATACAGAATTTTTAAATAATCATTTAAAATATTATGAAGTACCTCCTCTAATTCAGTCTCCGATATTCGGTTCTATGAGCTATAATAATTTAAGTGTAGGCATTTCATTCGGGCTTTCTTTCGGAAAAACTCATCCTAAAGTGAAGTATGGATATTAAATTTTATCAATATGAAATTTGTAATTTTTGTTTAATAAAATAATATTATTGTATATTTTTTTTGATTTATTCTACTATTTATACTTAAAAGTATAAAAAAGCCATATTTTTTTGTAAATTATTTATTATATTTAAAAATATTAGACATTTAAATTAAAATAGGTCTGTCAAAAATAGGAGGATACAAATATATAAAAAAGATAACTTGCATTTTCATTATCTTTTTAGTTTTATTTAATTTTTATGCCTGCAGTAAAAACAACACATTAAACCCTACAACATCACAGTAGCAGCAACATACTAATTTAGAGATAATATATTTAGATGAGAAAAACAACGCGGTTACAACACCTACTGATAAAGTTGCTATGATGTTAGAAAATGACAGCAATTTACTTATGATTTGCGAAAAAACATCTTCAGACAATTATTCAGTTTATATAGCAGATAACGTTAACAACTCTATAACAACTATGTATTATACAAATAAATCTGATTTTCCTCATCAAATGAATACATCAAGCGGTAATGAATTATTGAGAGGAATTTTAAGTCCTCACCGTAAAGATAGAGAAAATTTTGATATACGATGGTATGATGAACAAAATAATGACGAAACAATTAATGATATACCATTAAAAAAAGATATATATTCCCATACAAAATATCAAGGTGTAAATGATCAGACAGATTATCAGATAAAAATAATAAAAATAAGTTTAAAAATATTGGATGCTTTATCTTCATATTCTCTTACTATAAAATAAAGAATATTTTTTAATAAATTTGTTAGAATCAGAGGTTTTAATTATGATAAAAAATATATTTATAATAATTGCTTTAATATTTTTTACAGTATCATGCAAAAATGTAAAAATATTAGACCCGAATGAAAGAAATGTTGAAGTTCAGTATTTTCAGAATGATAAGCCTCATAGATATATTACTCAAAATGTAACAAGCCATATGAAGTTCAGATTAAAAGATTTTGCCAATGATTTTACAAATATATGGTGTGTAGAGTGGGAATTTGGCAATAAATATTTAAGGGCATGCGACTTGTATAGAAAAAAAGATATATTTACTATAGATTTTGACAGGGGTGATTATAATTATATAGACTATATGCAGCACTCCTATTATACCATTAATGGCTTTATAAATAGTTTTAGAGTTACTAATGTAAATGTAAGCGGCAGTCAATTAACATTATATTTTGACAGACAGGTTAATGGCAAAGCCAATATTGTAATGATAGATTTGGGGATTGATTTAGATACTCTAATGAGCGGCATTAAAAATTACAGCTATTTATCGGATAAAGAAAATTATAATCACAAAATTGTTGTTCTTACGATGTATATATATGGTATACTTCAGCAAAGCGATATAATATCAAAAGACTTTTAATTTTGATAAAAAGTACAAGGAGAATTTTTTAAATAAATATAAAAAAGGAGGATTAAATAAAAATTGTTAGTATAAAATGGCAGAGGGTTATAGGCGAACAATTTTTATTAACAATAATATGAAAGCAGTAATTATTTTTTTAATTGTTAATATTACTTTATTTGCTCAGTTTGAAATAAATGCCTTTGTTCCTTTCGGGCTTAATGGGAGTTTCAGCAGTATAAAATTAAGCAACCCTAACCGTACATATCAAAGCATAAAGGGAGATATAGGCGGCGAGTTAGGAGTTATTGCCCAGCTTGGATATAATATGAAATTGAATAAGGACATTCCTATAAAAAGCATAAGTTTTCTTTTGGAAACGGGCTATTATTTAAATGCTAATACTATAACTTATGATTATCCGTATGCCGAGTCATATAATTATTTTGAAATGTCTGAAACTGTGATTATGAATAATATTTTAATAGGCTTTAATCCTAAAATAAATTTCCGCAATTTTTCATTAGGTATAGGCGTAGGAATGAAAATACCGTTATCCGCTGATGTATTAGAAAAAAGCAATGATAAAGGCGAGACAATGAAAGAAAATACTATTTTTGAAGGCTCTTTAATGTATCAGGATAAAAAGCATTGGAATTATGATGTTATAAAAAAATTGTATAAAGAGTCAGTGTCTCCTTATATAAAAATAAACTTTGAAGGGCTTTATTATTTCACTGATAAACTAGCATTTTTATACGGAGCTTATATAGCCTATGATTTTTCGATGCCTTATAATACCGATAATATACAGATAGTAGATAAAACTTTAATAAAGAGTTATCAATTATCATATTTATCATTTATGTTTTATTTAGGAGTGTCATTCGGAAGGAATAATAATTAATATTTTTACCCTAAACTTAACTATTTAATAAAGTAATTAAAAGTATTTTTTATGCAAACTCAGTTAAAGGAAAAATAGCTGCCCTAGATATAAATTTACTATAAAAAATACTAATAGATAAAAAATTATAAATCTATATTGACTTTATTTTTTTGTGATATAATATCTCTTCCCATGCACTTATTTATGTAAAAAAGAAAATTCATACTATATTAAAATTCATTACCGAGGAAAATTATGGAAAAAGATAATATGCTTGAATTAACAGAAGGCAATGTAAGCAAAAGCCTTATAAAATTAGTTATACCAATGATATTAGGAAATTTATTAAACATAGCATATAATATAGTTGATACAATTTGGATAGGACAAATGATAGGCCCTAAAGGACTAGGAGCTATTGCTGTAAGTTTCCCTATTATATTAATATTAATGGCTATTGCATCCGGAATAACTGTTGCAAGCAATATTTTAATAGGACAATTTTTTGGTGCTAAAGATTATGATGCTGTGCTTCATGCTTCAAAAGTTTCTACTACTATAAGTTTAATAACCGCTTTAACTTTGGCAGGACTTGGATATATTTTTGCTCCTCCTATAATGAAATTTTTAAATACAGCAGACAGCATAATGGAATATTCTGTAAGCTATTTCAGAATCAGCATGATAGGTTTTCCTTTTATGTTTTATTATTTTTTGGTATCTGCATTGCTTAGAGGTATAGGAGACACTGTAAGACCTTTAATATTCTTGGCAATAGCTTCTGTATTGAACTTAATATTAGATCCGTTAATGATAAAAGGAATAGGACCATTTCCTGCTATGGGACTTGACGGAGCTGCTTATGCCACTGCTTTTTCACAGTTTGTATCTGTTTTGGTCAGCATGATATATTTAAAAATGAAAAACAGTATTGTTAAAGCTAATCCTTTTAATATAACTTTCGATTTTAATATAACCAAATTAATGCTTAAAATAGGAATGCCTTTTGCCGCTATGCAGTTAATAGTATCTATAAGCTGGATGTTTTTAAATAGACTTATAAATACTTATGGTGAATCAGCTTCCGCTTCTGTTGCTGTATCTATGAGAGTGGACTCTTTATCATTTCTTCCTCTTTTGGCATTATCAGCAGGTATTGCCACTATGGTAGCTCAGAATATAGGTGCCAACAAAATGGAGAGAGTTAAAGAAATATACAAAGTAGGAACTATTCTTTCTATAGGAATATCTGCATTTATGGCATTATTTTCTGTATTATTTCCGGAACTTATTGTAAGAATGTTTACGGATGATATGAGCGTTTTAAAATATACAAGAAGTTATATTTATGTTGTAATGCCTTCTATAATAATGCTTTCTGTTATGTTTGCAACTAATGGAGTAATAAACGGTGCCGGTAAAACTTTCATGCTTATGATATTTGCATTTATGGCGCATGTTTTAATAAGAGTACCGCTTGCCTATATAATATCTCCTAAAATGGAGCTTTGGGGTATATGGACTGCTATGGCAATAAGCAATCTATTTAGCATGAGTTTTAGTCTTATGTATTATTTTTCTAATAGATGGAAAAAAGGTGCTAATATAGCTTCTCATTCAAACGCTTAAAAAATTAATTTATTAAAAGATTGATTTTTTTGATAAAAGTATTATAATTAAAAGTTGTATAATTTGTTTACATAATTATTTTTTAATTATAACGAGGTGTTATATGGAGTTAAAAGATTACATAAGAGATATACAAGATTATCCAAAAAAAGGCATACTATTTAGAGATATTACAACATTGCTTCAAAATAAAGATGCTTTTAAATTGGCAATAGATAAAATGGCAGAACAAGTTTCAAATGAAAAGATAGATTTTGTAGTAGGAGCAGAAAGCAGAGGTTTTTTAATAGGTTCTGCTTTAGCTTACAAAATGAATTGCGGTTTTATACCTGTTAGAAAAAAAGGAAAACTCCCTTATAAAACTATTTCAGAAGAATATGCTTTAGAATATGGTACTGATACTTTATTCATGCATGAAGATGCTCTTAAAAAAGGAGACAGAGTTTTAATAGTTGATGATTTAATAGCTACCGGAGGCACTGCATTAGCAATGATAAAAATGGTGGAAAAATTAGGAGGAATTGTAGTTGGATCATCCTTTTTAATAGAGCTTAAAGAATTAAATGGAAGAAAAGAAATATCAAAATATCCTATTAATGTTTTGATACAATATTGATATTATTTCTTATTGACTTTTAATAACTTTTATTATAGAATTATCGAAAAATTATAAAGCAAAATTTATTTAAATAAATATATTTTAAGGAGAGACTTATATGGCATCTATTAAACCATTAGCAGAAAGAGTGCTTTTAAAAGTATTGGGACAGGAAGAAAAAACTTCAAGCGGAATATTTATTCCAGATACATCTAAAGAAAAAACTCAAAAAGCAGAAGTTGTTGAAATAGGCGACAGCGAAAATATAAAAGTAAAAAAAGGCGATATCGTTATATATGATAAATATGCTGGAATACAAATAAAAGAAGGCGATACTGAATATTTAATAGTAAAAAATGAAGAAATAGTTGCTCTTATAAAATAATAAATAGCTATAAAGAATACAAAAAAGAACACTAAGCTTCAAAAAAGCGGTGTTCTTTTTTTACTTATTGATAATTATGATAGTTATATTTATTGTTAATAAAACTTTTTCGTATCATAAAGAATTAATAAGGTTAAATAATATATCAAAATATATTATTTAATTTTATTAATTTGTTTCATAAAAATAGTATAGTCTTTAAATTTATCAGGAGTTTTTTTATAAATGCTGAAATATTTTATAATATTTATTGCACTATTGAATGTTATATATGCACAAGAATCTACAACAAATCAAACTAAAACATCAGAATATACTTTTACATACGAAAAAGAAAATAACTTTAATATATCTGACACTAATGCCTTAAATGAAGTTTCAATAATGATTGAAAGAAGAGGTCTTCCTCTTGTTAATAGATTAGTAAGATTTACATCATTAAAGCCTGATGTATTTACATTTGAAAATACAACAGAAAATGAAATATCTTTAAAAGAGATGGAAGAAGAAGAAAATACTAATGAAGTAGATATATATACAAATGTTTATGTAGTTCCTACAGATGAAAACGGTGTTGCAAAAGCTAAACTAAATTTAAAAGGTACTGGTGAAGGTGTTGTTCTTATGCATATACTTTATGTAGGATCAACAGGCAATACAAATATATCTTATGAAGAATTTGCTCATGTAAACGTTTATGATGATAATGACAACTTTTCATATAAAATATTAAATGGAGATGGAAAAAGTATAAATGTCAAAGGTTCCATGATAATGACATTAACATTATTTCCTGCCCTATTTTTAGTTGCCATAGCATTAATATTAATAAGCTATTTCAAGCATATTTATGATGAATACAGAACTGCTAAATCTAAAATAATAATGTATACTTTCTTTGGATTTAGTGCCATAAAAAAGAATTTTAAATTGATGATGATAATTATATTAATAGAATTGATTATAGTTGCAAGTTTTATGTTTTTAGATAGTTATATTTTCTCAGTATTATTAATAGCTTTCTTTATAGCAGGATTTATAGTAAAGAGAGAGAAAATATACTCTATAGCATTCTTTATACTTGCATGTATTTCAATGATATATCTTTATCTTCAAACATTTATGAATTATTTAGGGCTTGAATGCCTATTTAATTCCGGCATAATGGGAAATCCTGTATTTATATTCTTATTATTTATAATATTAACAGCATTATCAGGCGGAATATATATACCATTATCCATCTTAGTTTTATATAAAACTATATTTAATATAAGTGACTTATCTTTAATTATGGCATTGATTGGAATATTTATAGCATCTGTTCTTTACATAGTTAAAGTAAAAAAGGATATACCATTTTTATATTCTTTAAATCTGTTAAAAATAAAAGATTAATTATTATGATTTTTGATTTAATTAGAGATTTAGAACTTATTTTATCAGATATTACTTTTACAGGTATAAATAATATTGATTATAATGTAATAGATAAAATTACCTCTATTTCAAAACAGTTTGAAAAAATAGGCATGAATCATTTGAAAGATTTACTAATTGATTTAATCGATTCAATAAAAACATATAAAATAAATGAAAATAAAAAAGAAAATATCAAGCTGGTAGTTAGTAATATTTCTAAAATAGAGTTTTATATAAGAAATACTTTATCTTATGAATAAATACTGAAAAATTATTTTTTAATATATCTTTCCATTTCTCTGTCTAAAGTTTTTCTTTTTAGAGTTTCTCTCTTGTCATGTAATTTTTTACCCTTTGCAAGTGCAAGTTCTACTTTAACTTTACCTCTTGAAAAATAAAGTTTAATTGGTATAAGAGTAAGTCCCTGCTCTTTGATTTTTACATATAAACGTTTTAATTCACGTTTTTTCATTAAAAGTTTTCTTTCACGCAAAGGCTCATGATTATTTCTATTGCCGAAATGATAAGGAGATATATGCATATTAACTATAAAAAGTTCGCCTTTTTTAAAAGAAGCATAAGAGTCTGCCATATTTACGCTGCGTTCTCTTAACGACTTAACTTCTGTACCAAGCAGAACAATACCAGCCTCAAATTTTTCTATAAGCTCATAATTAAAAAGGGCTTTCTTATTCTTAGTTATTTCTCCGGAGGAAATAGTATTGCTAGATTTTTTATCCTTTTTACTCATAATCCTTTACCATTTCATAAAGTATATAGATTATACTAAAAAAATTATATTTTGTCAAAATATTTTATAAATTACAAAAAAATAAGAGTTAGAATAAAAGAAATTCCAACTCTTATTATTATTATTTAACTACATTACTTATTAGTTAATGTACTAAGCATATTATTCATGTCGTATATTTCTTGTTCCTGAGCTGCTATTATTCTATTAGCTATTTCTTTTATTTTATCATCTTTTGTATACTCTAATATTTTCTTTGATACATCAATAGCACCCTGATGATGAGGTATCATACCTTTTAAGAAGTCAATATCATTATCAGCAGTAACTTCTATTGCAGACATATCAGCCATCATTTTATTCATAAGAGCTTCCATATCATTTCCTATAGCATCAGTATCAATCTCTGCATAGCTTATATTTTTACCTTCTAATTCTTTAATTAAATCAGTAAACTCAGTAACTTCTTTTTCCTGTTCTGATATTATATTATTTGCTAATTCAGTTAATGTCTGATTAGTTGTTGTCTCTAATAATTTTTTAGAGGATAAAATAGCGCCCTGATGATGAGGTATCATATTAGCTAAAAAATCAACATCAATATTTGCTGTTTTTTGAAAAGGCTGTTCCATCATAGGAGCATGCATTAAATTGATTATTTCAGAACCTACTGTATTATGTGCAGAATGTGCTGAATGATCCATAGCAGCTTGATTAGTATCAGTAGAAGCACTGTCTCCTGAAGTTTTCTGTCCGCATGACATAATTAAAATAGAAGATAACATCATAAATATAAAAATTATTTTTTTCATTTTTCCATCCTTTAAAGTTAGTGCTATCTAAAACTATTTATTTGATTAATTGTAAAATAAAAAATATTATTTATTATATATACAATTGACTTTATATGCATATATATTATAATCGTACGCAAAAATATTTACGGAAGGTTTAATCATTATGAAAAAGTTATTATCTATAACTATTATATCTTTTTTTATTTTTCTAATTTCATGTTCTCAAAAATCTGATAATACAGATGCTGCTGTTTCTAAAGGTACTGTAACAAATATATCCATTGAAGAAGCAGAAAAACTTTTGGGAAATACAAACTATACTTTTATAGATGTAAGGCAGGAATCAGAATATATAGGTTGGAAAATAAATTCGTCTGAAGGCGGACATATAGAAGGAGCTTATGATTTCACAGCAGACTGGTTTGATATGTTAGCATCAGATAAAGAAATTTTAACAGAATTGGGAAGAAAAAAATTATATCCTCCTATGAATTTAATTATTTATGATACAAAAGAAGTTGATACTAACACTGCTCAAAAATTTGCTAATTTAGGATTTAATGTAATGACTCTTGACGGCGGAATAGATGCTTGGTTAGAAAAAACAAAAAGACCATTAGAAAAAATGCCTAATTATGAAATATTAGTTTATCCTAAATGGGTTTATGATTTAACACAAGGAAATAATCCTGATATACCTAAAAATAAAAAATTTGTTATAGTGGAACTAAGTTACAGCGATATGGAAGCAGATTATGAGAAAGGTCATATACCTGGTGCTGTTCATGTTGATAGTAAAGTCATAGATGTATCAGGACCTCAAAATTTAGAAGAATATGAATTTCTTACTTTAGAAGAAAAGGCTAAATTCTTCAGAAGACCGGATGATGCTAGTATAGAGAAAACTTTATTGAGTCTTGGTATAGATAAAGATACTTTAGTTATAGTATACGGACCTAAACCTTATGCTAATACAAGATATGCTCTTATTATGAAATATGCAGGTGTTGAAGATGTAAGAGTATTAAATGGAGGAATTAAAAGATATAAAGCGGATAATCTGCCTTTAGAATCCGGAAAGGTAACACCTACTCCAGTAGCAAGTTTCGGAGTAAAAGTACCTGCAAATCCTCATTGGATAATAGACTTGGAAGAAGAAAAACAGCTTATTAATGATACAAATGCCGTTATAGCATCTGTAAGAAGCTGGCCTGAATATTTAGGAGAGGTAAGCGGATATACATTTATAGGCGAAGCTAATGATATACCTAATTCAAGATTTGCTTATGCAGGTTCTAATCCTTATAATTTATTAGACTACAGAAACCCAGATGAAACTATGTTTAACTATCAAATAATAGAAGACAGATGGATATTATGGGGAATAACACCTGATAAAAGAATATCATTCCATTGCGGAACCGGATGGAGAGCAAGCGAAACTTTATTCTATGCTTTGGCTTTGGGATGGACTAATGTAACATTATATGACGGTGGATGGTATGAATGGCATTTATATGAGGATCTTCCTAGAAAAGAAAAAGGAGTTCCTAAAGATGCGCCTGAAACTCCTGTATTTCATTATACTTGGTAAAAATATTAAATGAAAAAAATAATACTTGTTTTATTATCTATATTATTTTTAGTTTTAACACAGTTGGCAAAAATTTATATACCAAATGCAGGATTTTTATATAGCAATATTGTATATATATTTTTGCTGACTATAGGTTTAGGATTATGGCAAAGTATATTATTTAGCTTTATTTATTTTGCTTTAATGCAGTATTTAACATTAAAAGCTGGAGGAAATATAAACATTTCATCTTTCTTAGTAGCTGCATTTCAATCTTTAATAATATATTTATACTGCAAAAAAACATTTAATATAAAAAAGGCTGTAATTACTCCAATAATATTATCAATATTCGCATCTCTATTTGGAATAATTTTAAATGCAGTTTTGACTAATAATATGTCTGATATACCAGCAAAGTATATAAACTATATGATATACTCTTGTAAAAACGGATCTCTATTTTATAAATATTTCTTATCAAGTTTTATTTGCTATATATTATATAAATTAATATATTTATTTGATAAAAATAAATAATCAATAAATAAAAGTAGGGCATTATATGAAAACATATTATAATGCCCTATAAACATTTATACAGTCGATTTTTATTATTAGGAAAATTTCTTATTAAATATTACCAAATCATTAATGTAGAACCCCAAGTAAATCCTCCGCCGAACCCTGTAAGAAGAACTAAATCTCCGTCATTAATTTTATTATTTTCCAAAGCATCAGTTAATGCTAGTCCAATACTTGCAGAAGAACAGTTTCCGAATTTATTTAATACTACGCTTACTTTCTCCATAGGAAGACCTATTCTTTTAGCAACAGCCTGCATTATTCTTAAATTAGCCTGATGAGGAACGAAGAAGCTTACATCTGATAATTGTTTTCCTGATGTTTCTAAAACTTTATCTATACTGTTTGAAAACTCTGTTACAGCTCTTTTGAATGTTTCAGAACCATCCATATGTATTTTAAACTCTGGAGCTTCTAAATCATTAGCTCTTATGGGACATACACTTCCGCCATTAAGAACTATACTCATATCAGGTTCGCTTTGCATATGCATGCCTATAATTCCTTTACCATCATCTCTAGTAGTTATTAATGAAGCAGTAGCAGCATCTCCGAAAAGAATGGCAGTTCCTCTATCTTTCCAATTAATATCTTTTGTTAATTTTTCGCAAGACACTATAAGAACATTTTTACATTGACCGCTTTCTATTAATGCAGTAGCAGTATTTAATGAATATATATATCCAGAACAAGCAGCTGATAAATCCAAAGCAAAGCAATGCTTCAATCCTAAAGCATTTTGTATTTGTCCTGCCATTGAAGGGAATATATAATCCTTTGTTACAGTAGGAACTAAAATAGCATCAACCTCATTCAAATCAACACCTTTTTTTTCTAATTTCCTAACAGCATTAAGCCCCATTTCAAATATTGTTTCATCTTCTCTAGCCATATGTCTAGTTTCTATTCCAGTACGTGTTATTATCCATTCATTATTAGTATCCAATATGCTCTCAAAGTATTTATTGTCTAATATCTTCTCAGGAACGTAATATGCTATATTTTTAATATATGCTCTTTTCATAGTGCTCTCCATAATTTATACTTAACTAGGATTTTCATTATAATAGTGTAGTTTACAAATATCAAAAAATCTATAGCTAATAATAACTATTTTTTCAAATTTTGTACTAGTATATATAACTATATTTGCTTTTTATTGTTTTTTACATATTAAATTATATAAAAATGATAAATAAACTAATTGCATATTAAAGAATATCAATTATAATTGAATATAATAAATTAAAGTGAGAAGTTATGAAATTATTTGTTAGCGATTATGATATGACTATATACATACATGAAAAAATAGATGATAGTGTATTTGATGCCGTAAAAAAATGGAGAGAGGCAGGAAATATATTTGCTATTGCCACTGGAAGAAACAAATTTTCTATATTTGAACATATTGACAGGCATGGATTGGAATTTGATTATTTGATAGCTAATAATGGAGCTTTAGTTTTTAATGGAAAAAGAGAGACAATATTTAAAGATACTATTGATGATGATATTTCTTATGATGTTATAAAGTTTCTGCATGATGCTTTTGAAGGTACTGTAGAAATTGCAAATGATGAATATATTATATCTGTAAAATCTAAAGACGGTAAAGATATACTTCCTTTCAGAGTTGATAAAAAAATAAATATTAATGAAATATATAATATAAAAAATATCATACAGATAAATAAAATGGCTGCTGATTCTAAATCCACAGAAGAAGTAGCAAATGCTGTAAATAATAAATTTAATAAAGTTATAGCATATCCAAATATTAGAACAGTTGATATAGTAAAAAACAGTGTAAATAAAGCCAATGGTATTAAATTCTTAGAAAACATTATCAAAAAAAATAATAATATAGATAAGATTTTAGTAACCGGCGATTCAAATAATGATATAGAAATGATTAAGCAATATAACGGCTACGTTCAGATAAATGCGAAAGAAAATGTTAAATCTATAACAAATAAATATTTTAATATTATATCTGATATTATTTATAAAGAATTATAAAATACACTATTGATTTAAATACCCTATCAAGGTATAATAAAATAAAAACATATAGAGGTATTTATGTGAGGAATTGCATGCATAATCGGTCTGATTATAGCTGGAATAGTTAGTCTAATTGATAGATTTAAAGGAAAAAAAGAATAGCCCTGCATTATTAAAATGCAATAATACAGGGCATCTTATTTAAATAAGAAATTAATTATGCTGCTTGATAAACTAATTTTCCGTCTATATAAGTTTTTAATACTTTAGTCTTAGTAATATCTGTAGGAGCTATTTCAAGAATATTTTGATCTAATATTATAAAATCTGCTTTTTTTCCTACTTTTATAGAACCTAAAGTATCTTCAGCAAAATTCTGATAAGCACCATTTATTGTAGCAGAGTCCATCATCTGTTCAACACTTACTATTTGGTCAGCACCAAGTAATGAATCAAGCTCACCTTCTAAATTCATTCTAGTAGCACCAATCTGTATACCATCTAAAGGTCTAGGAGGAACTGTTACAGGATAATCGCTTGCAAGTGATACAACACAGCCTGCATCAAATAAATCCTTCATAGGATATTCATGCTCTGCTCTCTCTCCTAAATAAGGAAGCTCTAATTCATAATAGTATCCGTCTTCTTTGAAGAACCAATAAGGATTAGCAACTGCAACTATATTTAATTCTCCCATTCTTTTTATATCATCTTTATTAACTACTTGTAAATGTGTTATAGCATGTCTTTTGTTAGTAGCACCAGTTGTTTTTTGAACATGCTCAAGAGCATTAATAGATAATCTTGCTGCTGCATCTCCTATAGAATGTATATGTATTTGAAGTCCTAACTCTTCAGCTTTCAAACATATTTCATTCATAGCATCCTGCTCCCAAAGTCCTACACTTCTAAATCCAGGATCAGAAGTATAATCTTCAAGCATGTATGCTGTTTTTCCTTCTACTACACCGTCTGCAAATAATTTTACAGTTGTAAGTTTAAATTTATTTCCATTAGCTTGTTTTTTCAAATCAGCTATTACATTTAAATTTGATATAGGATCATTCTCTGCAAGAACTTGGAATCCTGAAAAATAAGTTAATTTTAAATCGCCGCTTTTATCAAGTTCATTTAAAGCAGAAAATAAATTTTTTCCGTCTGTATTCATATTTAACAAAGGATTGAATATAGATGTAACTCCATAAGATAGAGCTTCATCCTGATATGCTAATATACCACTTTTATATTCTTCAACAGAATAATCCGGTAATTTAGTTAATATTAAATCCTGAGCCTTTTCTCTGAATGTTCCTGTAGGCTCTTTAGTAACTGGGTCTCTTTCTATTACTCCACCTTCAACATCTGGAGTATTAGCATCAACTCCTGCAATTTCCATAGCTTTAGAATTTACCCAAATAGAATGATAATCCTGAGATGTTAATACTATAGGAATTTCTGTAGAAATTCTATCAAGTACATCTTTAGTAGGACCATTCTTAGGAGTATATCCATTGCCCCATCCGGAACCTCTCAATATTTTCAAACCTTCATGCTCAGCAACAAAGTTTGAAACTATTGTCTCATAATCTTTCATTGACTTTCCGTCATATAATTCTACTTGGTATAATTTACCTATACCGCCTAACTCAGCATGTGCATGAGCTTCAAAAAAACTAGGCATCGCCATACCGCTTTCTAAATTAATTACTTCGGTATTATCACCTATAAACTCTTTTACTCCTTCTTCATCTCCAACATATTGATATACACCATCTTTAATAGCAACAGCAGACACCATTTTATTATCCGCCTCAGAAGTGTATATTGTACCGGTTATCACAGTATCTGCATATTTACTTCCGGCACCATTACCGCAACCAATAATAATAAAAGAGAAAATTAGTAAAATGATTGGTAATAACGTTTTTTTGTTCACTTTTTGTAAACTCCTTTAAAATAAATTTTTTAAAATGAGATACGATTTTATATTAACTTTTCAATATATACAATAATATATATGCAGTTTTTTTTATTATTATTAAAAGAAATTTAAGTTTTATACAGTTTTGTAGTAAATGAACAATAATTAAATAAGTTCAGAACTATTTTTTATTAAAATAAACTAATATTAATTTGAATATTTTTCTAATAATTCATCTATTAGCTTTATTTTATCTTTATTTTTTATATGATAGAATTTACCTATTGTAGTAGGAAAATAATCTTCTTCTTTTAATTTATATATTTTTACTTTGGCAGCTATTACCCAATCTACAATATTAACTCTCTCAATTTCATTTTTAGCAAATTTAATATTGAACTTATCAAGAGAATCAGAATCAGTTAAAGCCTCTGCAACGGCAACCGCAGTTAAACCATCTGCTATCATTATTCTAGTTCCTTTTAGAAATTTTTTCTCTTTTACCTTTTCTGCTCCAGCCTTCACTTCAGCAAATACAATATTATGTTTATAGAATATATCTAAAAGTTTAATATCACCATGCTCCCCTCTTCTGCTTCCAAATTTGACATACTGCATATCATACTCCTTATAACTAACAATTCTTCATGTTCTCACAAACAAGAAATCTGTCTTTTCCGCTTAAATCTTTTTTTACCAATACATTTTTCATATTTAAAGAATTGCATATATTAATCAATGCATCTCCCTGATCATAGCCTATTTCAAAAAAGAAAGCCCCATAATCTTTTAAATATTTTTCTATTATACTTAAAAAACTCTTATAAAAATCAAGCCCATCATAACCTGAATACAATGCATTTTGAGGCTCGAATTCCAAATCTTTTTGAAGCGCATATTTATCTCTCAAAGGTACATAAGGTGCATTTGAAACTATTATATCAAATTTATTTTTAGGTACGAAAGTTAAAGCATCAGTATTTATTATATTTATAATTTTTTCATCGCCTAATATATTTAAAGCATTTTTATTTATAACTTGAAAAGCTCCATTGCTAATTTCAATCGCTGTAATATCAATGTTTTTATTCTGATCTAAAAATAATTTTTTTAATGTTATAGGTATATTTCCACTTCCAGAACCAATATCGCATATTGAAATATTATCTTTATCTTTTGTATAATCCAACACCAAATCAATAATCTCTTCAGTTTCAGGTCTTGGTATAAGCACATTATTATCAACATAAAAATCGAATCCGTAAAACTCTTTTTTATTTATGATATAAGATAAAGGCTCATAATTAAGACGTCTATTTATAAGACTCTCTATCATATTTATTTCTTTTTCTGTAAGTTCTCTTAAACCTTCTGATATTAATTTTATTTTTGTAAGGTTCAAGGCATGCATTATAATAGTTTGTGTTTCAATATAAGAGACTTTATAATCATTATTAATTTTTTCTAACTTCTTGGCGTAATTAACTATTGCTTGATTGATATTCATTATAAAAATTAATTATTCAAAAAATCTTCTCTTTGAGGTGTGAAAGTATCTAATAGTTTTCCTTTTTTAATACATTTACATCCATGAGCCATGTTTTTAGGAAAATGTAAACTATCACCTGCTTTACATAAATATTTCTCTCCATTAACAGAAAACTCAAACTCCCCTTCTATAATATAAGTAATTTGTTCATGTTCATTATGAGAATGAGCTTCAGCTACAGCTCCTTCATCAAATTCCATATAAACTGTCATAAGATTTTTAGAATGTGCTAATACTCTTCTTTTTAGTCCGTTTCCTAGATTTTTTAATTCGGTTTTATTAAAATCCTGATACATAATTATTCCTCTATATAATTAGTATATATTTTTTATAGTTTAACAATTTTAATTTAGAAATTCAATAATATTTTATGATAAATTGTTATCAACTTTTTATTATAGATTCATCTTCCCAAATCTTAGGAACCATAGTAGCATTTGAATATGTATGAAAAAATAATTGAAACTCTCTTTTTTTAAACTCACCATTATATATAAAAATCTCTTGAGTTTTTTCTCCTGATTTCATTAAATATCCTGTGTATTCAAAATCATTTTTCAAACAAAAATTGACAAGTTTAGCTTTTCTAGTGTAATCTGATTTATCAATAGACATTATAATTTTAGCTGTAGAATATTTTTCTTTTAAAATTTTTAATATATTAGAACCATATCCTTTAGAACGCATATTTTCATCAACAGCCAAAAACATAATAAACAGGATATTATTAACTTTAGCCATATATGTAAAACCAACTAGCTTATCATTATCATAAAATGAAAGAAAGTCTGTTGTCTTAGTAAAAGACATTAAAAACATCATCCAAAAAGGTATTTTTTCCTCTTTAGGAAACGAGGAATCATATATTTCTTTAATTTTTTTACGACTAATTCTTTTTCTAGCTTCTTTAATTATAAGTTCCATTATTAAAACAAAAAAACCAGCCTCAAAGGCTAGTTTATTAACGAGGTATAAAAAATATAATATGGAAAAAATTCTTTCAAATATGAATAGCAGTAAGATTTAAGTCGGACAATCTCCGAATAAAGGAGGTGATCCAGCCACACCTTCCGGTACGGCTGCCTTGTTACGACTTCACCCTCATCATCAGTCCCACCTTCGGCGCCGCCCTCCTTGCGGTTAGGCTAACGACTTCAGGTAAAACCAACTCCGATGGCGTGACGGGCGGTGTGTACAATCCCCGGGAACGTATTCACCGTAGCGTTCTGATCTACGATTACTAGTGATTCCAACTTCATGGAGTCGAGTTTCAGACTCCAATCCGAACTGAGGCAACTTTTTTGAGTTTCGCTCCACCTCGCGGTCTCGCATCTCTTTGTACTTGCCATTGTAGCACGTGTGTAGCCCTGGACATAAGGGCCATGAGGACTTGACATCATCCCCACCTTCCTCCCACTTAAACGTAGGCAGTCCCCTAAGAGTGCCCGACATTACTCGGTAGCAACAAAGGGTGAGGGTTGCGCTCGTTGCGGGACTTAACCCAACATCTCACGACACGAGCTGACGACAGCCATGCAGCACCTATGTAAAACGTCCTTGCGGTCTGACTTATCTCTAAATCATTCATCTTACAATTCAAACCCAGGTAAGGTTTTTCGCGTATCATCGAATTAAACCACATGCTCCACCACTTGTGCGGGGACCCGTCAATTTCTTTGAGTTTCACCCTTGCGGGCATACTCCTCAGGCGGTACACTTAAGACGTTAGCTACGGCACTCCTATTTAAATAGAAGCACCTAGTGTACAACGTTTACGGCTAGGACTACCAGGGTATCTAAGCCTGTTTGCTCCCCTAGCTTTCGTGATTCAGCGTCGATAAATGCCCAGATGACTGCCTTCGCTATAGGTGTTCCTCTCGATATCTGCGCATTCCACCGCTACACCGAGAATTCCATCATCCCCTACAATATCCAAGACTTACAGTATCCGAGGCGTTTCCGAAGTTGAGCTTCGGTCTTTCACCTTAGACTTATAAGTCCGCCTACTCACCCTTTACGCCCAGTAAATCCGAGCAACGTTTGCCTCCTACGTATTACCGCGGCTGCTGGCACGTAGTTAGCCGAGGCTTACATTATCTACTGTCAATCATTCTTCGATAATTTCCGAGGTTTACAACCCGAAGGCCTTCATCCCTCACGCGATGTCGCTCCATCAGACTTTCGTCCATTGTGGAAGATTCTCAGCTGCTGCCTCCCGTAGGAGTCTGGGCCGTATCTCAGTCCCAATGTGGCCGGTCACCCTCTCAGGTCGGCTACCTATCGTAGCTTTGGTAGGCCGTTACCCTACCAACAGGCTAATAGGCCGCAGGCTCATCGTAAAGCGGATCACTCCTTTCCTCTACTCTACTTGTGTAGCAAAAGTATATGCGGTATTAGTCCATGTTTCCATGGGTTATCCCCCACTCTACGGCAGATTACCTACGTGTTACTCACCAGTTCGCCGCTAACTTATCCAGTTGCCCGAATAAGCCCGCTCGACTTGCATGCTTAAGACGCATCGCCAACGTTCGCTCTGAGCCAGAATCAAACTCTCCATACTCACTTTTGTGAATCTGAAATGATTCTTTATATTATCATTCTACTGAATGATGATTTACTTACTTAAAGAAATGTTACAAATTGTAACCGTTGGGTCATAGAACTTATTAAGTTCATTTACACCAGTTGTGTTTTGTTTTTCTTAAATTGCTTCTGCTATCCATATTTCAAAGAACTTTTTGTTCCCGTTGTTTCAAGCGATGTTTTTTATTTCTCATCGTTTGTTTTATTATTATAGCACAGGGGCAAAAAAACACAATACTAAAAATCCGCTTTTTTTATTTTTTTTAACCTAAAAACTATATAATTAGATATATATACAACATATCATACATATTTTAGTAGCAATTATCAAAAACACCTAAAAAACGATATCTTACAACCAAGAATTTATCTCTAGTTTTCATAATTTCATACCAAATTTTTGAATTTCTTTTATAAAAATGGTCAAATTTTATATAATTTTATATAATTGATATATGATTTTAAAAATATTTTTTTATTTTTTTATTAAAATACCAGGTTTTATTATAAAAATTATCAAAAAAAAAATATATTTATTTTATAGAAACTTATTAGAAAAATTAACCAAAATAACAATTATTTTTTACTAGACAAATATAAAAAACACCTCTATTTTTTACTAGACAAATATAAAAAACACCTCGTATAAAATTAATAAAAACAAATCCGATAAAAATCCACCAAAACAAATAAAAAATAAAACTTGATTTTATATTAATTTAGATATATTATATAAGAGCATATAATTGGAGAGTATTATTTTGGAAACCATGATAGATATCATTAATAGAGCACAGTTAAAAAACATAGATGAAGATGCATTTTTGTCTATAGCTTCAATATGTTCTTTTATTCCAAAATCTATTACTGAAAACAATACTTGGAAAAAACTTCCATTATCAGCAAAAGAAGTATACAGAACTTTAGTTGCTAATTATGATTATAAATTAGGAATATCTCAGATAACACATTCTCAGATATTAAATGAAGCTGGTATAGGAGGAAATGCTACTATAGTAAAATCTTTGGATACTTTGGAGGAAAAGGGATTTATTACAAGAGTAGAGTCTAAAGTGAAAAGTCATCATTATTTAATGCCTTATCAGGAAAGATTTTTTGCTTCTGTATGTAATTTACAGGTTAGAGACTTCTCTTCTCTTTATACTATTAATAAAAAAACAAAAAAAGAAACTCAAATTAAACAATCTATTGATAAACTTTTTTTCAAAGTTTGTTATAATTTAAGTTGTCTAGAGATAGATAACCCGCAAAAATTAATAGATAAGTATTCATCAGATGGTAATCAGCTTAGAACTATACTTTCTATGTGCAACTACATATATATAGCAAAAAAATATGGTTTAAATAAAAACATAAATTTGAATGATTATCTTATAGATTACTTAAAAAAAGGAAATATAACTGAAAATTTATTTGATAATGAAACTATGAATACTATAAAAAATATATTAATAAAGAACAAACAAAATATAACAGAGTAATACTATGGCAACAAAGAAAACTACAACAAACAAAGAAACAACAACAAAAAAAACTGCATCAGTGAAAAAAGCAGAAGAAACTCCTAAGAAAACTACAGCTAAAAAAACAGCAGAAGAAACTACTAAAAAAACTGCATCAAAAAAGAAAGAAGATACTACTACTGCTAAAAAAGATACAGCTAAAAAAGAAAGTACCGCTAAAAAAACTACATCAGTAAAAAAAGCAGAAGAAACTACTAAAAAAACTACTGCAGCTAAAAAAACTGCAGAAGAAACTTCTAAAAAAGAAGATTCTGTTAAAAAAACTGCTGTAAAAAAAACATCATCTGTAGTGAAAAAAGAAGATGAAGTTAAAGCCATAGAGGTTGATAAAATAGAAAAACCTAAAACATTAGATTCTATAATAAAAAAAGAAGATGAAAAGAAAGAAGAAAAAAAGGATTTAAAAGAATTAATAAAAAGTTCTCAGGATAGAAAAATATCATTAAAAACTTCAACTCCTGTTAGAAAAATAGATTCTATAAAAACAGAAACTACAGATTCAAAACCAGAAAGAGAATCTATAACTTTATTAAAAGAAGCTATAAAAGCTAAATCAAAAAATGTATCAAGACCTGTTAGTGTAAAAAAAAGAATACTTATAGATGATAATGAAGACAGTATAGCAAATGATAATATACCTTTGAATATATCAAAACCTGTATCATCATCTTTATTTAATAACAATGAAACTGTAAAAGAAAAAGATGAAAATGTATTTTCTTTTAATAGATTTGATTCAGATAAAAAAGAAAATGAAGAAAACATTTCAGATAATTTTGATAATAAAGAGGATAATTATTCTAAAATTTCTTCATCCTCTTCTATAACTGATACATATCATTTTGAAAAATTAGATGAAAACAATGATGAAGATAAAGATATTGAAGAGACAAAAACAGATAATGTTGATTTAGTAAGTGATGATAACGAAGAAGAAAAAGATGAAATTGTAGAAAAAATCGCAGATGAATCTGAAGAAACAGAAGACGTTAAAGATAATATTGAAAATAATAAAGATGAAGACGATATAAAAGAAGAAGTAGAGGAAGTTACTGAAACTTTAGAAATAAAAGAAATAGCAGAGGTTGCTGAAACAGAAGATATAAAAGAAGATGAAAAAGAAAAAATCGAAGAAAAAGCAACTTATAGTAAAAGCGATATATTTAAAAGAGTTGTAATACCTAATTTAAATGATAGTGAAGAAGTACAAAAATCCAAATTTAATCAAGAAGAAATGGATAAAGCAGTTGAAAGTGCTCCTATAATACATGAAAATGAAAAAGTAGAAAATTATAAAAATTACACACTTGATAAAACAATAGAAGATGAAAAAACAGAAGATAATGAAAAACTTCAGGAACTTAGAGAAAAAGATATAAAAATAATAGAAACAGAAGATGAATTAAAAACATCATCTTTCCCTGAAATAGAAAGAAAGCCGGTAGAACCTTATGTTGCTCCAGCACATTCTATGGAAAATGATAAGAAACAAAATAAACTTGTACCAATAATCGGTATAATTATAATAATTTTAGGTTTATCATTCTTAGGTATACAGTTTTTTACTGGAAAAAACAATAATAATACTGATGATGGATTTTATGATATTGTAACAAATGAAACTATAGATAATAATGTTAATACAAATAATAATGCGGCATTAATACAAACAAATACTATAAAAGAGGATACTAACACTACAGTAAGACCTCAAACTAATAATACAAGACCGCAGACTAATAATGCTGTTAATACTCAAACTAATACAAGACCACAAACTAACACTACAGTAAGACCTCAAACTAATAACACAAGACCGCAAACTAACACTACAGTAAGACCTCAAACTAATAATAATACAAGACCGCAGACTAATAATGCTGTTAATACTCAAACTAATACAAGAGTGCAGACTAACACACCTCCTACTCCTCCAAAAGAACCAGAGATAACTCCACCTACACCTCCTACTCCTCCACCTAATCCTCCTACAGCCAATAACACAAATGCTTCAATATCTGGAATGAATCAGAATAATAATATATCAGGTCTTAATACATATAAAACACAATGGAATGATACGCTATCTTCTATAGCTACAAAAGAACTTGGAGACGGTAGAAGATGGCCTTCTATATTTGTACTTAACCAAGATTTAATGAAAAGTCCTGATGATATAGTATTTAATATATATATAAAAATACCAAACGGCGGTAAAAAAAAAGTTGATGATATGACAGATAATGAAAAAAGAAGTTTATATAATGATTATCTAAAAGTAGCTGAAATATATTCAAAAATTGGAAAATCAAATCAGGCAAATACAATTAAATCTCAAGCAAATTCTATATTAAAATAATTCAATTAAAAAATCCCATTTAGCGATATAAACAATGAAAAGATTCAATAAAAATAAGAATGCAAAATTAGAATTCTCATGTACAGGATGTGGTATATGCTGTAAAGAAAAGGGATATGTATTTTTTAATGATAATGATATAATAAATGCCTCTGAATTCTTAAAAACATCTCCTCCTGTTTTCATTAATAAATATCTAGAGTACGAAGAAAATTACGGATATTATATAAGAATATCTGAAGGAGAAAGCTGTCCATTTCTTGATGAAAATAATAGATGCACAATCAATGACGCTAAACCGCATCAATGCAAAACTTTTCCATATTGGAAAGAATATATGGATAAAAATGGTAATATAATAGCAGGTAAATTCAATAGACCCTGCCCGGGTGTAAAAATCAAAAAATAATTTTTTTGCTTATTTCATTTTTTTTAAAAATATTATATAATAATACGTTGTTAATGGATAATATGTATAGGAAAAATAAATAATGAGTAATGATTTGATTAGTAAATATGATGCTTTATCTGTAAAAGATATAAAAGCTATTAAGGATCAATTAATAGCACATAATATACCCCTATTTAGATTAGACAAAGAAAAAAATATCATATCGTTTCCAACAGAACAATTAAGTATTATAATAGATAATGAAAAATACGCTAATTTAAAATTATATATACCAAAACATTTTTCTGTATTTATAGAAGAATTCAAATCTATAATCAATACAGCAACTAATAATGATAACGATTCTTCCGCTCCTTATGTATTTAGAACTCCGAAAGAATCAGAAAAAGAGATGGGTAAGAGAATATCTGAAATCTCTAAAATGACATATAAAGAAAAAGTTAATACTATAGAAAATTATAATAAAGAACTTAAAGAAATTAAAATAGATGAACAAGCCGGATTAACAAAAAATGCAGCTCAGCAAATAGTTAATGTTGGAAATGATGTTGGACTTATAGCTAAAGTTACAATGTTTGAAAGCATACAAAAAATTAAAGGCGAAGAAATTACACAAGAACAGGCAAAAATAGAGAATCAGGAAATAACAGAAACAACTACAAATCTTGTTACTACTATAGTTGATATGCTTGCAAATAATACAGAAACACAAAAAGTTTTTGATGAATTAAGAAATTATTCTGACGGAGGAGTAATGTCTCATTCCAACAGAGTTTTTATTTCTTATGTTAATTTTATGGCATTTTATAACAATCTCATAAACAGAAGACATTTAGTTCATAAAATAAGAACATCATACACAAACAAATATAAGAAATTTTATGAACAAGTTGAAGCTGTATTTAGCAAAGCAGATATACATAAAAATTTAGCCACTGTTGAAGATTGTATTGATAAAGGGGTAAAGGTTATAGGCGAAAAAGAAATGAATCTTTATGCTGTAGGTGCTTTGCTACATGATATAGGAAAGGTCAAAGACTTAGATTATTTTGAAGGTGCTACTGGAAGAGATTATGAGAGAATAAAGAAGCATTTATTTAATAGTTATGCCTTGGTAAGCCAAACTTCTGAATATCCTTTAGAGGTTATATTAACTGTAGCATTACATCATGAATATTATGGTTTAGGATATGGCCCTTATCAGCATTTATATGAATTAAAACTAGCTAAACATCCTAATTTCCAAATACAGAGAATAATGACTTATGATGCTAAAGCTATAGATGAATGTGATGCTTTTGCTTATTTCCCTGCTAAAATGCTTGAAGTTATAGATGTATACGATGCTTTAATAGACCCTGCACGTAAATATAGAGGCGGTAAAACTTTCACTCCTGAAGAAGCATTAAACATAATGAGAGAAGATTTTATAGAAAAGCATGTTAAACTAGATCCTATACTATACGATGTGTTTGTTGAGTTTTTAAGCAATTCTATAGAACAGGATTTGATGACTTGCAAATTACTATAGTAGTATACTAAAAAAGTCTATACAGTTTTATACAAAATTACTGAAAAATAGTATGAGCCAATCATGGGGATCGAACCCACGGCCCACGCATTACGAATGCGTTGCTCTACCAACTGAGCTAGATTGGCTTAAAACTTAATTATTTGTAACAGCGGTCTGATTATTATTATTAGTTGCTTGCTGCTGTAATTCTTCTAATTTAGCAATGCCATCTCTATAAGCTGAAAATACCATCTGCCAATTAGTTGTAGCTAAAGGAGAAACATATATATCATCATAAGTCTCTTCATTAAATTCGTTTACAAAATTAAATCTTATATTAGAAATAGGTCTGCTTGCGAAACTTTCAAACTCAGCATCATCATTAAACTTATATCTAACTTCAACATCATAAAATCTTAAATCACCCATCATAAACGGATTATAAATAACCTTCTGAATATTAGATAATTGAACAGTGCTTCCGTCATCAAAAGTAAATATTATAGGAGTTCCCCTATTTACTAATATTTGACCTGGATACTTATATCTAAACTCTAATGTTATAGTTCTGCCTGCTCTTTTATAGAATCTAAATCTGTTATCTCTTAAATATTTATATGTATCCTTCCATGATGTATATATATTCATTTTTGAAGTCAATTTATCTCTTTCTGTAAAGAATAATCTACTTTTTAAAATATCATTAGTTGCATTTGAATTGTTTGTCTGCATTGCATCATTAGTTTGCTGTGAATACAAACATGAAAAATATACAAATATAATAAAAAATGAAATTAATAATTTATTCATTTTATTATTCTCCATTATAAATATAACCTATATAATATTAAGAACGGAATATTAATGGTTAAAATTAAAGACAAGTAGGTATTTTTTTTTTTTAAATTGAATAATAATATTGACACCTTCAAAATATTTGTTAGAATAATCTAATAAATGTTAAAAGTAATATTTAATGGAAAGTGTAATAATTATAACTGCTATTATAATAATAGGAATTATAGCAGTATTAAGCTATATAAAGAAAATGAAATCAGGAAGCTGCTGTTCTGGTGAAATTAAATGCTGCAATGAAAAAGTTAAAGTAAAAGATAAAAATAAAAATCATTATCCATATAAAAAAATATTAAAAATAGGTGGAATGACCTGTACTAATTGTGCTAGAACAATAGAAAACAATTTTAATAAACTTGGAAATGTATATACTAAAGTAAATTTTGATAAAGAAGAAGCTGAGATTCTTATGAAAGAAAATATAGATGATAAAATATTTGAAAATATTATAAAAGAATCCGGGTACAGATATTATATAAAGGAATAAAAAAGGAGGCTTTGAAGCCCCCTTTTGTAAGTTGTATAAATCAATTATTATTTACTTTTTCTTCTTCCTCTTTTTTATCTTCGTCGCCTTTAGCAACTACAGCAGCCTCTTCTTTCTTAGGTCTTGCTCTGAAAGAGTTTAACATAGTATAAGCAACAGCCACATTTTCCTCACCAGAAGAAGATGCCACTCTGAAAGCCATTAGAGAAGAATATCTGCTTCTGCCATAAGCATATCTAAATCCAATCTCAACACTTTCACCTGGATCTATATCTACTTTTTCACTATCAAGCACTATTGTTGATAGAGCCTGAGATAAATCTGTTTTAATAGTTACATCATTTTGTCTCTTAGATGTTCTATTAACTATAGTAAGCACACCTGTTCTATTGCCCTCATCAAGTTTAACTGTAACATTGAATGGGTTTTCTGAATATTTCTCTTCTATTCTTGAAACTATAGAAGCATTAATATTAGCCCACTCTTTTATATTGTTTCCAGAACCTCTAAACTTAGACCATAACATTCTTGAAATATCATGGAAGAATATACCTCTTATTCTGCTGCTTCTATTAAATTTAGCTTCAGATTCATACATTCTTCTCATATATTCTAATTCCGGTCTCAAACTTCCGTCCTGAAGTCTGTTATCTATCATATTTCCAACTAATACATTATATTCGCCTGATAAATACTGAGGCCAAGCAGCAAGCATACCAACATGCTGAGCACGATTAGCTTCGTATATCATAACTGCATCGTAATCTATACCAGCATCAAAGAACATATAAGGATCTTGTCCATGTTCCTGACCATGATTCCAACCTAAAGTAAATGCCCATAATTTTTTCTTAATTCCTGATTCTTTTATAGCTTTTATTATCAATGATTCTTTATGAGCTCTAAACCATCTCCATTTCATACCTATTTCTTTTCTGCCTCTATTAACAGCAAGCCAACGCATTCTAGCAGGCTTACTCATAGTAGACCAGTTAGCAGGAACATAAACACCTGTAAGCTCAACCATTTCATCAACCATCTCGTAACCATCTACTTCACCTGTACGTATAAAGTCAAGTCCTACATAAGATATATTAGGGTTAGCATCATATCTTTTCAATATATCTATAATGTCCTGAACTCTCTTAGGGTCAGCCAAAGATATATGTCTGCTTTCTACCAAACTTTGAGTAGCAGAATTATATCCAACTGATACCTCATATCCGCCTTTTCTAGCACCGCCGCCTGCCGCAAAATAACTCATAACATAAGCACCAAGCTCAACATTTCCTTTAGCTCTGCTGTCAGCCAAATTTTCAATATTTTTTATCATAGCTTTAGCCCAAGGCTCTTCAGGAGTAATACCTCCAGTCCATCCTGTAGTCTGTCCCCCTATAGCCCAGAACATATCGCATTTCATATATCTAACCCAGTCATATATAGCATCATAAGTTGTAGGTTCGCCTGTTTCTACGCTAGGTATCTTTTTAGTAGTTAAATCTATTGCATATTCTAAAGTAGCTATTTTTTTAGTTTCTTTAGCAGGAGGAGATTGTCTTCCTTTAACTGTAAAGTCTTTTGTATAACCAAAAACTCCGCTCTTAGTTTGAACCAAAACTATAGCCTGATATTCTCCTAAAACTCCTCCGAAAGGATGCAAATATGTTCCTTTATATTGAGAGTTTCTAACTTTAAATACATTAATTGAATATCTTTCATCGCCGTTTTTTCTTACTATCCTGTCTTTCTTATATCTTACATAAATACTTATATTATTTACAACATCCTCAGTATAAACAGAAGCATTTATTACAACTGGTTCATATCTAAAAACAGATATTTTAGATAAATCTATTGATACTCTAGGAGCTTCTCTTTTTCTAGAGTTAAGTATTGCAGCATCAATTGCTCCGCTTAATTGATCGGCAGCTTTATCTGTTGTATTGGCATTAAATACCATTGCAGGAAGTATATTAGGATTAGGCATTGAAGAACTAAATTCATCATCGCTTAAAAGCAAATCCTGGCTTAAATACTGTATATCTTCATCAGCACTTATATCCTCATCTGTATAAATATCTTCCAAATCTACAGATAAATCATAATCATATATAGGTTTCGATGTAACAAGCGAAAGCGAATCCGGATTGTACATATCTATTCTATGATTTTTAGGATCCTCACTATCAATGTTGTAGGTATTATCATTATTATAACTAAGTATAGTCATTCTCTCACCTATACCAAATGTAAGAGAGACAAGTGCTACGGATATGAGCAATAATATTGTAGTGGCTATTATACTTTTTTTCATATTGATTTGCTTCCAATTTTTTTATTTTTATTTAATTTATTATCAAGTGTTCTGTCTAGAATGCTTTGAATGTTTAGGATGCTTAGCTATTTGCTTTTTCAAATGCGAAGAATCCACATGAGTATATATTTCTGTAGTGGTTATATCAGAATGTCCTAACATCCTTTGAACAGATCTCAAATCTGCTCCATGCTGTATCAAATGTGTAGCAAAACTATGTCTTAATGTATGAGGATAAATATTTTTTTCTATACCACTCTTTTTCATGGCTTCTTTAACTATTTTCCAAATACCAACTCTTGAAATTTTATCGCCTCTGAAGTTTAAAAATAATTCGCTAGTCTTTTTCCCTTTAACCATTATAACTCTGCTAGTTTGTATATATCTTTGCAAAATATCCAAGGCTCTGTCATTAATAGGCACTATTCTTTCTCTTTTACCCTTACCGCATATCTTCAAATATTTACCTTCAAAAAATATATCATCAATCTTTAAAGAACAAATTTCACTAACTCTTAAACCAGATGAATACATAAGTTCAAAAATAGCTTTATCTCTTAAGCCTTTATCTGTTTTCTCATTATGCACAGATAATAAATCATCTACTTCTGTTGCAGTAAGAGATTCAGGCAATACTCTTTTTAAACGTATAACTTCTAAATTATCTGTAGGATTTTTAGAAATGTAATTCTCCATTACTAAAAATTTATATAAGTTAACTATGCTAACTTTATTTCTAGCTACAGTTCTTGATTTTGAACCTTGCTCCTTTCTTTCGCTAAGAAATTTCTCAATATCTTTTCTTGTGGCTTTTAGAATTGTCTTTTTATTCCTACTTAAAAAATCAAGATATATAACAATATCTCTTTTATAAGATTCCAAAGTATTTGATGACAAGCCTTTTTCTACAGCCTCATAGTTTAAATACATTGATAATATTTCTTGATCTGAAACCTGTTTAACTGACATTGAAATCTGCCTCTTAATTTAAGATATAATATACAAAATCAAGTTGACATTGATATTTAAGGATATTGTCAACTTAAAATGATTATCGACAATATTTACTATTTATTTAAACATAATACATTACTTAATAAAAATATTACATTAACTAAACATAAAATTTAAAAGTGTAAACTTATTTAAAAATAATAAGATAATTATAAGTGATAATTTTTTTTAAATTAAAATGCTAAACATAAAAATTGAAAATCCATTTACTATACGTACAATTTTTTATTAGCAATAATAAATATAATAATCCCTCAGGGATACATATAACTTAATTTATTAAGACGTAGGCAAGCATAGCAATAAAAATAAGCGAGCTGGAACATTACCGAAGGTACACAGTGTGTGAGTTAATTTATTAAGACGTAGGCAAGCATAGCAATAAAAATAAGCGAGCCGGAACATTACCGAAGGTACACAGTGTGTGAGTTAATTTATTAAAACGTAGGCAAGCATAGCAATAAAAATAAGCGAGCCGGAACATTACCGAAGGTACACAGTGTGTGACTTAATTTATTAAGGCGTAGGCGAGCATAGCAATAATGAACAAAAAAATTTTTTTAGACAAAAATGAAAATCCATACAAGCCATCCAAAAACATTATTAAAGAGCTTGAAAAATTTGATGTAGATTCATTAAAACTTTTTCCTGAATTTATACCGGAAAAATTAGATAAAGAAATGTCAAAATACCTTAATATAGAAAACGAGAATATAATATCTGTTAATGGAATGTATGAAGCATTTACATGCATAATAAACTCCTATGACAAATATAAAATATTTCTGCAGGAGCCTTACAGAGATCTATATACTAGAATATTAGAATATTGCAAAATTAATTATGATGTTATAGAGGCTAAAGAAGATTATAATATAAATCTCAAAAAAAACATAAGAAATAAAAACTCAATAATAATAACAAGCAATCCTAATGCAGAAACCGGAATGTTTATAAACATAAAAGAAATAGAAAATTTTTTAAAGCATTATGAAGGTATTTATGTAATAGATGAATCATATATCAACTTTGCAGGTGAAAGTGCAATAAATTTAATTAACAACTATGACAACTTAATTATAATAAGATCTATAGCTCATTCGCATTCCATCTCAGGACTTAATATTAACTTTATAGTTTCAAATAAAAATAATATAGAAAATATGTCCAAATTAAGACAAAAATATGGAATAAATAAAATATCAGAAACAATAGCTATAGCAGCTTTAAAAGATAAAGAAACATCATATAAAAATATATTTGATATAGTATTAGAAAGAAACAGACTAGATACATTATTAAGTAAAGAAGGTTTTATAGTAATACCTTCAAGAGCGAATTTTCTTTTGATAAAACATGTAAATAAGGATTCAGATTTTATATATAATGAGCTGATAAAAAGAAGTATATTTGTAAAGCAATATAATAAAGAAAATATATTAGCAAATTTTTTAAGAGTTACAATATCAAGTCCTAAAATAAATAATATCCTTATTAATGAATTAAAAGCAATTGTAAATATTCAATAATTTATCAAGCTGCAATATTTCTCATTATAAAAAATTAAATATAAAAATAATAAATAACTATTGACATTGGAGTGCACTTCAATGTTATAATAGTGTCATAATTATAGAAAGGAGTTATTTTATGTTATTGGATAAAAACTTAGAAGAAGCTAATTCAGGTAAAAGAATAAATGCTAAGGGTTATGCTGTTCATAGCAAAACAGATACTTTTAAACCATTTGAGTTTTCAAGACATTCTATGGGAGATAATGATATTTTGATAGAAATAATGTATGCAGGAATATGTCATAGCGATATACACTCAGCTAGAAGCGAATGGCATGAAGGCATATACCCTATGGTTCCAGGACATGAAATTGCAGGCAAGGTTGTTGCTGTTGGTAAAAATGTTACTAAATTTAAAATAGGAGATTATGCAGGTGTAGGATGTATGGTTAACTCATGCGGAGAATGTGAAGCATGTAAAAGAAGCCATGAACAATTCTGCGAAAGAGGACAAACAGTTCTTACTTATGATTGTAAAGATCATTTCCATAATGATGAACCTACTTATGGTGGTTATTCAAATAATATAGTAGTAAGCGAAAAATTTGCTATTACTGTACCTAAAGATGCCCCAATGGAAAAAGTTGCTCCATTACTATGTGCTGGAATTACAACTTATTCTCCTCTGAAGTTTTCAGGTGTTAAAAAAGGCGATACAGTAGGTGTTGCTGGTTTCGGCGGACTTGGATCTATGGCTGTAAAATATGCTGTTAATATGGGTGCTGATGTATATGTATTTGCCCGCAATGATAAAAAGAAAAAAGAAGCATTAGAAATGGGAGCTAAAGATTTATTTACTTCTACAAAAGATATTAAAGTACGTTTTGATTTAATAATATCAACTATACCTACAGGATATAATGTTAATGATTATGTAGATTTACTTAAATATGGCGGAGAAATGGCTATTGTAGGACTTCCTCCTGCCGAATTAAAACAAAGTATAGATTTAGCAAGATTAATATTTGCAGGCGGTAAAAAAGTTTATGGTTCTATGATAGGCGGTATAAAAGAAACTCAAGAAATGCTTGATTTTTCATTAAAGCATAAAATATATCCAGAAACAGAAATTATATCTGCCAACCAAATAGATGAAGCATACAATAAACTTACAAGCGGGCAAGCTAAATTCAGATATGTAATAGATATGAAAACTCTATAAAAATTAATACATTCTCAAAAACAAAAACTTTTATGCAATAGGGTATTTTATTACTCTATTGCTTTATTATTTTATACTATTAACAAAACAGTAAAAAAATATATAATATAAATATATGATTAATATAAATAATAAATATTTAAATATTATTACAAATAATAACAAGTCTCAAATAAAAGACGGTGATGTAGTAAGATATTCTGTAATGCGTAAACTTGACTCTGATAAAGCATTGATAAATATTATGGGTAATAAAGTTATAGCATTATTCAAAAATGGAATAACAGAAAAAGGTTTTGCATTAGTGTCTAAAAAAAATGGTGAAATAACCTTAACTATCTTAAAAGATGCAAGCAGCATTAAAGAAGCAAGAGAAAATATTAACAATCAGAAAAACGCAGAAGTAACAGTTAACATAAATACAGAAAAATCAGAAACTGCATCTATTCTAGCTCAAAGAGGTGTAAAGCCTAGTTATGAAAATATTAAATATTTTGAAACAATATTAAAATATCTTCCAGACTTAGATATTAACAAAAAAAAGTTCATATTAAATGCGATGTCTAATGGTGTATATTTAACGGTAGAAGAAATAAACACTTTAGGAAATATTTTTAAAAAATTTAATGACATTATAAGCGTCATAAAAAACTCTAACAAAAATAACGAAACAGCCGAAATATTACTAATGCTTGCTGACAACGTTTTGCAGCAAAATGATAAGGAAAAATTAGATAACTATATATCTACAAATGCTAATTTTGGTATATGGTTTATGCTCTTTGATATGCTTCATAGTGAATTATCCTCTGATAGTTCTAATATGCTGAAGCTGCTTTTAAAAATACTATCTGCCAATAAAAGAAATAGGAGTCTAAAAGAGTCTTCATTTATGATTCCTATACCATTTATGATAGATGGAGAAATAAAAGATGTACTTCTTTATATAAGCGGCAGCGAAGAAAAAAGAACTAACAAACAATTTACTTTTATAGCTTATGATGATGACAAAGAGCTATGTCAAATATCTATATCAAAAAATAATGATAATAAGTATTTGATATGTATTAGATTTTTTGATGAAAAGTTATATAATAAATGCAATAATATCAGAGAAAATATAGAAAGAGATTTAACTAACTTTGATAATATAAAATTAGAAATAAATTATATTAATAATGGCGGAAAAAACAATGAATAAAAAAATTGAAAATGCTGTGGCTCTTCTCTATAATAAAGAAATACATCATGCTCCTGTTGTTATATCTAAAGGCAGTAATTTCTTAGCAAAAAGAATGGTTGATATAGCAAAAAAAAATAAAGTGCCTGTTGTTTCAGATGAAGAAACAGCTAATAGTTTAATGCATTTAGATATAGGAGAGGAAATACCTTATTCACTTTATGAGGCTGTAAGCATTATATTAAAACATATATATAAATTAAAGGCAGAGTGAAACGATGGGAAATTTAACTAGCATAAAAACTCAAGATATAAAAACTAAAGCTGAAAAAAAAGATGTTTATTTAGATAATGATTTTCTTGCTATTACAGGATATATAGATATCAAAGAAGAAGATATAAAAAGATTAAATAAATGGAATATAGAAGAAATATATGTTGAAGATAATAGCTCTATATCTATAGATACCAAATCAGCTGCAGACTTTGATAAATTCTTAAGAGAATATAAAGTATTCAAAAAAATATATTTAAATATAATCAAAAAAGTAAAAAATAATCTAGGTAATTATAAAAATAATAATATAGTAAATATTAATGAACTTAATGAAATTATAGATGAAATACTTGATATTATGAATAGAAATTTAAATAGCGTATTGCAGCTTTTTAATTTAAGTGGTTTACCAAAAGTAGAAGAATATTATATAAGATCTTTAAATGTATCCATGATATCAATGATTATTGGGCGTTCAATGAAATTCTCTGAGAGCAGAGTAAAAAGGTTGGGAGTTGGTGCTATGCTTTATGATATAGGATTAACCAAAGTACCTGACAAAATATTAGGAAAGCTAGGAAAATTCACAACAGATGAATATAACGAAATAAAAAAACATACAGTTTACGGCTATAAAATCATGAAAACTAATTTTAGATTTGATGATGAAGTAGCTATGATATCTCTTGCACATCATGAATTTTTTAACGGTAAAGGTTATCCTAGAGGACTAGTAGGAAATCAAATACATTTATATGCCAAAATTGTAGCAATAGCCCATTCAGTAGAAAAAATGCTAAAAAGCAATAGATTTGAAAGTTATAAACAAAAAGGACATGAACATAAATCTACTTTTAGCTTAATGCTTGAAAAAAGTTCTGAAAATAAAAAGAAAGATGTATTTTTATCAGATGCTGTTAGAGAGATTATGCATGGTGCTAATACAAAATATGATCCTACTATATCAAAAACTTTTGTAAGTATATTCACCGTTTATCCTATAGGATGTATTGTAATTTTAAATGATAATAGAAAGGGATTAGTTTTTGCTACAAATCCTAATTTTCCTATAAGACCAATAATAAAAATAGTCTCCAATGAAAATGGAGAATTAATAAATGATGGAGAAACTATTAATTTATTAGAAACTAATAAATTATTTATAGTTGCTGTAGATAAAGATCATAATTTCTTAGAGGAGGTAAAAACCAAAATATTTGAAACAGAATAAAAGTAATATTAAAAGATGACTAATAAAAAAACTATAGGCAATCTAGGAGAGGATATTGCCTTAAGATATCTTGAGAATATGGGATTTACTCTATTAGAAAAAAACTTTAGAGCTAAAAACACCAGAGGCGAGATAGATTTAATAATGACAAAAGGAGTTGTTATTGTGTTTATAGAAGTAAAATATCGAAGACAAGGAAGTTTTGGATATGCAGCTTATTCTATATCTGAGCGAAAAAAGAAAAAGCTCTATAATACAGCTGAAGAATACTTAATTTCTAAAGGATTAGGTCTTAACCAAAAATGTTCTTTTGGGGCAGTTTTAATAGACGATACCCACCATCAAAGAGAAATATCTTATATAGAAGATATATTTATTTAGGGGTATTATCATGAAAACAGCAGTAAAAATTAATCCTGAAAAAATAGATCTATATAAGAAAAAGTTAAAAGATGAAAAATACATTAATAAAGCTATAGAAAGATTGGCAGGGCACTTAATAAGTGCAGTAATAGATTAAAATACAATAAGGTAAATAAAAACTTATATGAATATAATAGAACGTGGAAAAACTACTCTTTTACTTGAAAGTGAAAACTTAAAAAAATTATCTGATAATTTGGACAGTAATTTTGAAAATGCTGTAAAAGAGTTGTTTAAAATAAGTGGCAGAGTTATAACTTCCGGAGTTGGCAAAAGCGGACATATTGCAAGAAAAGCAGCTGCTACTTTTGCCTCCACAGGAACACCAAGTTTTTTTGTTGATCCAAATGAGTGTATGCATGGTGATTTCGGAATGATAACAAAAACAGACTGCTGTATATTATATTCTAAAGGCGGAGAATCAAGAGAAATAATAGAGCTTGTTAATTGGCTATGCAGACAAAATATACCATACATAGCAATTACAAATGAAATAGATTCAACCTTATCTAAAAATGCAAAAATAACACTGCTTACATATGTAGAAGAAGAGGCTTGTCCTTTAAAACTAGCTCCCACTGTGAGCACAACAGCTTCTCTTGCTTTATCAGATGCTTTGGCCACTGCTTTAATGGAATTAAGAGGATTTAAAGCAGAAGATTTTGCTGTATTTCATCCTGGCGGAAGTTTAGGAAGACAATTAGCAAAGGTTAAATCTATTATGCATACTGACAATCTTCCTATAATTAATCTTACAACTACATTACAAGAAGCATTATTTAAAATAATAGAGTGCAAACTTGGAATAGCTATAGTTGTAGATGATAATAACATATTAAAAGGAGTAATCGTAGACGGAGATTTAAAAAGATTACTCATAAAGAATAATGATATACAAAATATACTATCTCAAGAAGTACAAAATATAATGAATACTTCCCCAAAATTTATTTATGAAGATACTTTAATTGGTGAAGCACTTCATATGATGGAAGGCAAAATAACAAATTTAATCGTTGTTGAAGAAAATACAAATAAACCTATAGGTATTGTTCATATACATGATATTCTAAAAATAAAAGCATTTTAAATAAATTTACTTTTCATAAAAATGCTTGTTATAATAATATGAAACAAAATAAAAAAATATTCATATTCTCATATTCAGCACTTATAGTTATAATTATTCTTTTTACAGCAATTTTAAGCATGCTTGGAAATATTCAAAGAATAGGTTATTTATCAGATTTTGATCATATACTAGAAAATAAATACTATTTCAAACTTAAATTTGATAGTAAAATATTTAAAAACAATAAAATATACACTGTATACCCTAATACTAATGAAATGCCTAAAAATGTAACTAATATAAAATGGAGCGGCACTTATTACGGAAATCTTGTTATAGGCGACAGCAGCATACAATTAAATAAGAATGATAAAATAGATAATATTAAATATAAATTAAAAATAAATAATAACGTTATATTTTTTGCTCTTTTTATTATTATACTATTTCCAATACTCTATTTTTATATAATACCAAACATTTTAAAAAATTATAAAGCATATATTTTTTTATTTATATTAAACAGCGTTTTATACTTATCTGTAATCAATTTTATAATGCCGTCATTTTCAATGATGCATCTAAAATTTAATATATATGATTTTTTATATTCATATTTATTTACAATGACAGCATATAGTCTGATTTTTTACAATCCTCTAAATAAAAGATTTAAAAATATTAGAATAATATTAGCATCTCTGTTTTGCATAATATCAATGTTTTCTTTTTTCGTAATAGAGACTATAAGCTTAACAGTACTTAATATGGTTATACTATTTTCTGATATGCCTAATCTTTATGCCTCTCTTATTACTGTACTTCCAATGTATTTGAAAATTATAACTATAACTGTAAGTATAATATATTTTTCTTCTTTAATATTTTTTATATTATTATTCATCTTTAATATATACAAAATATTTATAGAAAGAAGCAAAATATTATCATTAGTTATGACAATTTCTATAATATTTATAGTATTTATTTTATTCTTCAAACCTAAAAATATAGATATATGGAGTATAGATTTTGTAAGAAATGCAAACAGAAAAGGAATAATAAACACTATAAACTATAGAATAAATTATGACAGATTAAATGAGATTAAACCAAACAAAGAGCTTGTATCAGAATCAATTAATTTATTAAAAGAATATGAATCCAAAAGAGAAATTTCAGAACTTTATTTAAAATCTACAAAAAATATTTTTAATGAAATAAACAAATTAGAAGATATTAACATTAATAGTACAAATGATATTGAAAATGCCGAAAGAAATAAAAAAATAGAAGAGTTAAAGAAAAGTTTAAAACGCGATGTTTATCTTATATTTTTAGAATCTTTTTATGATTATTCTCATTTCTCAAAATTATTTCAAAAAGATCCTTTTACAAAAGAATATAGGAAATGGGCTAATGCTTCAAGAAAAATAGCACCTAATGTAAATAATGGAAGTTTTTATGCTAGACTTTCCGGATTAACAGGCTCTTCTCCTCTTTATCCTAAAACTCAATCAGAAAAAATAGAAAGTACTCTTCCCGATTTGCTTTCTAAAAATGGTTATACTACAATAGCTTTGGAAGAAGCACTTAATACATATAATTTAAAAACTTTCTATCCATCTATAGGTTTTAAATCTCAAGTATTCGGATTAGGAACTACAAATATAAATACTTATTTAAACACCAATATTAATAATTTAGAAAGCCCAGTATTTGCAGCAGGATTTACAATATTAGGTCATACAGATTCTCATTTATCAAATGATTTAAATATATCAGAAAACAATAAAAAATTTTTAGAATATTTTGAAGGAAATGATCAGCTTCATATAATGGAAACACTAGACAATTCAGCAATGACAGCCATTGAAATAATAAAAATAAGAGACACAATACTTAAACATTCTCCGAATGCTGTTATTATCTTCAAACATGATCATTTATACCCTTATTTAAAAGCTATAATAGAACGTTCTAAAATAGATGAAAAAATAAAAACTAATTTTTTAAATGATTATAAACCCTCCCCTATTTTAATTTGGGACGGCGCTAATGGAGCATATAAAGCACCTGAAAATTTTAAACCAGAAAATATACCATTATTTATAGCTGTTAATTTAAATATTGATTACACCAACAGTGTAATATCTCTGCTATACAAAGAACAAATAGATAATACAATAAGTACTTACAATAGATTTTATTATACTACAAATAATTCGCCAATAGAACAAAGCGAAGTGTCTAACCTTACAATATTCAAATATGAAAATGCTCAGAGAATATTATCTCAAGATATTTTTCAGGGTAAAAAGCATTATTATAATATAATTAAAGAAACTACTAATAAATAAAATAATATTGATAAAATTATATCAAAGTTATATAATGTATTTATTATATAACAATAAAATTTTTTAAGGAGATTTTTCAATGCGTTTTTTTATAGATACAGCAAATGTTGATGAAATTAGAAAAGCTAATGATATGGGAGTAATTTGCGGTGTTACTACTAACCCATCATTAATAGCAAAAGAAGGAAGAGATTTCAAAAAAACTATAGAAGAAATTACTACTATAGTTGATGGCCCTATATCTGGGGAAGTTAAAGCAACTACTGTTAAAGCTGAATATATGATAGCAGAAGCTAGAGAAATTGCTAAAATACATAAAAATATGGTAGTAAAAATTCCTATGACTGATGAAGGTTTAAAAGCTGTAAAAGTATTATCTAAAGAAGGAATCAAAACTAATGTTACTTTAATATTCTCAGCTAATCAGGCATTACTTGCAGCAAGAGCAGGGGCTACTTATGTATCTCCTTTTATAGGAAGACTTGATGATATATCTGTTGATGGACTTGAACTTATAAGAACTATATCAGAAATTTTTGCAACTCATGCAATAGAAACAGAAATTATTTCAGCAAGTGTACGCCACCCTATACATGTTACAGAATGTGCATTAGCAGGTGCTGATATTGCTACTGTTCCTTATAGTGTAATTGTACAAATGACTAAACATCCATTAACCGATCAAGGTATAGAAAAATTCAAAAAAGATTATGAAGCAGTATTTGGAAAATAATTGTTAATAACAATTTTTTAAATGGAAGTATTAATAAAATACTTCCATTTAAAATTCATTTAATAAAATACCACTCATAGTAAGCCTATAATATTATTGTTATCAGTTTGTACATCTTTGTAAAGAATATCATTATACTCGTCTATCAATAATATATAGTCTTCATCTGTAAAAAAATAAAAAATATTGTCTAAAAATTCTGTCATAGTTTACCCCATTTATCAAAATTCAATCTCTCTCATAACTCTCTATTAAAAATATAATAATTTTATAAAAAAAGTCATAAAGAATTTATAAAAACAAACTGAACAATTTCGTACCAATGTTTTTATTTTCGATTTCATTATTGACAAAAGCATCTATTATGTTAAACTGAACAAAGTTCATTATAAACGAATATTTTTTCAAAGGAGTTTTTTATGGTAAAAATTATAATTTTATTATTAGCAATGTCCATATTTGCTCTTTCATGTTCTTATCAGCATAGGCATTTAGTTGGAGATGGTCCTCAAACAGGTGTTACTTTGAGAAGAAAGCAATGGTATGCTCTATGGGGATTAGTACCTATGAATGATGTAGATACTGAAAGATTAGCAGGAGGTTCTGAAAATTATGAAATATACACAAGAACTAATGCAGGAGATTTCTTTATAAATCTTATTACTGGTATACTTGGTTTTACCAGCAGAACTGTTACTGTTAGAAAATAAAATTAATTATGAAAAAAACACTATATTTATTATTAACACTATTTTTAATTTCATGCGAAAATAATTCTTCTAACGCTGATATATTTTCTAATAGAGATATAAATTTTAAAAAATTAAGTTTAGGTGACAATAAATCATATGAAGATAAACATCATATTTCAAATATAAAAGTTAAACTTATTCCTTTATATAATTCTATTAAACTATCAGATAAAGAAAAAAATTGTATAATAGAAAATACAGGTTATGCTAAAGATCTATATTATATAGACAGCATGTTTTTAAATGAAAGTAAAGAAACTACTTGTTTTGTAGGATATATGCCTAAGAACAAAAATTCTTTAGATAATCTTATTGCTTATATAAACAGCATGAATCATGACAACAATATATTAAAAAACTATTTTATAGTAAATGGAAATAAAAATATACAATACAAAATACAATTACAAGATACTATTTTATTTTTTGTGATATTTGAATCAAAAAATTCAAATTACCTTGTATTGAGTTACACATTTCCATCATACAATGATTACGACTCTATGTACAGCATTGCAAATTCGATTAATTCAGTAGAGTTTTATTAACACTTTGGGGAGAAGTTTTTTAAAAAATTCTCCCCAATTTATATTTAAAACCACATGTATAATAAAATTATAAATCAATCATAATATAATCCAATTTCATTAAACGTGTGTTAAATAAATTCAAAATCTAATAAAAACTTGGGCGGGTATGTAATGAAAGTTTTAAAATTTAATTACACTCTCCCACTCTCTATTCTTATTAATTTTATTTTAAATATAATATCTATTTATTTTTTGTTTAAAAAGAATCTTTAGCACCTACCCAAGTTTTATTTAAATTTGATATATAATTCACGCACGTATAGCGAGGTTAAATATACAGATTTGTTTGCAATTCAAATTTTATTAATATTATAAATTCTACTAACCGTGCGTTTGATAAATTTAAAGCCAAGTTACAAACTGTACAGCATTTAAAAGCTTTAACTGTTCCTCTCTCCTTTCAATCTCTTTTTTCACTTCTGCAATACATTCATCTATTTTATATTTATTTTTTTGATATTTGAAAAGTTTATTTTGTTTTTGCTTGTCAGTCATTTTATTGATTTTAGCCGACAATTTCTTTAAAAACATTTTATCTCTGATTATTTTTCTTTTTACATTCAATTTAAATATACTCAATTCAATAGGCGATCTTAAAGGATTAATAATCATAAAATACCTCCTGATTTAGTTAGATACTTTTTTATTATTTATATTCAATAAATTAGATAAAATATAATTAATTATATTAATATACATATTTTATTATATTTTATTGATATTTAATATTATATACAAATATAATTAAATATCAATAATAAATAAAATATTTTTATGTAAAAAGCAAAATAAAGACTGTAAATATTACAGCCTTTATTATACTTGTTTCAAAACTAAAATAAGAAATATTTATACTATTTATTTTTTAGTGTTTTTATTTTTTATAATCGGGGCTTTGCCCCCGCTGTGCGTGCCTTCGGCAACCCCACTTCTTTTATTGGTATAAAAGAAGCAAAAGAACTGCAATTTTATATATTAAAGTTAATTATTATACAACATATAAAACATTATTTTACTAATTCTTCGACTAATTTTGTCAAGTACTTTTGAAACAAGTCTATTAAAAATTAATCAATATTTTTTATTTTTCAATGAATGTATATTCTTTATTATTATAGTTAAAAAAAGAACCAGACACAGCCCGCCTGCGTCGAAAGGCTGCATTTTTAATGCTAAAATTTAAGTTTTATCCTATATTTAATACGTATTACCAATATATAAAACTGAAGTAATTGCGTTTTTTGCAACTTTGACGAAGTCCGCAGAGCGTGTGCAACAAAAAAGTTGATAAAATTTTTATAAAAATAAATTGACAAACTATATTAGTTTCAGTATATAAAAAATATTAAATATCAATAATAATGAGTATATTTTTATATGAAAAGAAAAAAATAAAGACTGTAAACAAAAAATATTCACAGTCTTTATATATTTATAATTATTATTTTTATTTTAATTATTAGCCATTAGCAAGCTTTATAAACTCATCAGCTTCCATTATCTCTACGCCTAAATCCTGAGCTTTTTTAAGTTTGCTTCCTGCTTTCTCGCCTACAATTAGAATGTTTGTATTTTTTGATACAGCAGATTGAACAGTTGCTCCTAATCTCTCAGCAGCCTCTTTTGCAGAATTCCTTGTAAAGCCTTCTATTGAACCTGTTATTACAACATTCTTACCAGTAAGAGGAGATTCCACTGTCACAACTTTTTCAAATACTGAATTAACTCCTTGAGCAATTAAATCTTCTATCAATTTTAATGTCTTTTCATTATGAAGATAATCGTAAATACTCTTAGCACTAATCTCTCCTATGCCCTCAATATTTTGTAAATCATCAATAGTAGCCTTTTTAAAATTATCTACTGAAGTAAAATATTTAGCTAATAAGTCAGCAGTAGTTTCTCCAACCTGACGAATACCTAATGAATATATAAATCTTTTTAAAGTGGTATTCTTGCTGTTTTCAATAGATTCAAGCATATTATCAGCAAGTTTTTCCCCCATTCTTTCAAACTCAAATAAATTTTCTTTTTTTATTTTATAAAGGTCAGCAGGTGTTTTTACAAGTCCGCTTTTTGTAAATGCAGCAATCCATTCTTTTCCTATACCTTCCATATTCATAGCAGGTTTTGAAACAAAATATTCTATATATTTAGTTATTTTATTCGGACATTCTTCATTAATACATCTGACAATTACATCGCCGTCAGTTACAGCAGTATCGCCTCCGCAAACAGGACATTTTTTTGGAAACTCGAAAGGCTTACTGTCGGCAGGACGTTTTTCTAATACCACTCTTGTAATCTTTGGTATAACATCTCCGGAACGAATAACTACAATGGTATCTCCAATTCTTATATCTTTTGATTTTATCTCATTAGGGTTATGAAGTGTAACATTTGAAACTGTAACACCTCCAACTTGAACTGGCTCCAATTTAGCAACTGGCGTTAATGCTCCAGTTCTTCCAACTTGAACCTCAATATTTTTTAATACTGTTTCTTTTTCCTCTGGCTTAAATTTAAAAGCTACTGCAAATCTTGGAGCTCGTGATAAGAATCCTAATTTCTCCTGATGCTTAACATCATCAACTTTTATTACAAGTCCGTCAATCTCATAATCCATTTTGCTTCTTTTTTCTTGTATATCATAATAAGTTTCTAATACTTTTTTAGCATCGATGTTTGGGTGAACGCCCTCAACTGTAAATCCTAATTCTGATAAAAACTCCATTGATTTATATTCATTAGTTAAATCAAAATCTTTATAATTGGCAATCTGATAAGCAAAGAATTTTAATCTTCTCTTTTTACTTTCAGCACTGTCTAATTGTCTTAATCCTCCAGCTGCTGCATTTCTAGCATTGGCAAAAGGTATTTCTTCAAGTTCTTCTCTCTCTTTATTTAATGCTTCAAAATCTTTTTTTGTTATTAATGCTTCACCTCTTACAATAAGTTTCTTTTTCTCTTTTATACTTTTAGGAACATTGCTCATCATCTTAACATTATTAGTAACATTCTCTCCAACCTGTCCGTCTCCTCTTGTGCTTGCAACTGTAAGTTTTCCTTTTTCATAAATAAGCTCTAAAGCAAGACCGTCAAATTTATTTTCAACAGTATATTTAATCTTGCTTTGATTAAGTTCCTTTTGCATTCTATTATCAAATTCCAAAAATTCTTCTTCATTCATAACATTAGAAAGTGAGTACATAGCAATAGGGTGTTCAAATTTCTCAAACTTCTCTAATATAGTGCCTCCAACTTTATTTGTAGGGCTGTCATCTTTTTTTAATTCTGGGAACTCTCTTTCAAGATTTTCCAACTCTCTGAAAAGTTTATCATATTCATAGTCTTCTATTTCAGGATTATCATCTGTATAATAAAGCTTATTATGGTAATTAATAGTTTCTGTTAATTGTTCGATTCTTTGTTTAGCTTCTTCTATGTTCATTTTTACCTCATCATTAATTTAATATTCATATTATAATATAAAACAAATTGAATTCAATATTTTAAATTAATAAATAAGATATCAAAATTTAATATATAAAAAACTGCCTTAAATATAATAAGACAGTTTTTAAATAAAAAGTATTATTTTTCTATTATTGCTAATATTTATTAATATAAGTTATATATAAATTATGTTTTTAATTTTAAAGCGATAAACGAGCAGCTGATAACTTTAGTTGTCAGCTACATTTAAGCGAGTTTATCGCTAGCAACAATAAGAAATTATTATTTTACTCTAGCACCTCTGCCCCTTATCTTCATCTTTTTTGATAAACCTACTTTGACAATCTCATATCTAGGCATAATTAAAAAATCATAATTAGTATCTTTAAGTGCCTCTGCTATAAGCTGTTCTTTTAAAGTATTATCTTTGGCATCATAAGGAAGTTCAGCCGTTAAAACCTCTCCCACAGTAATATCGTTTCCACTAAGCTGGAGACTTTGAGGAATATTATCTGCTGTTGCTATAGTTGAGCATCCTATAATTAATAATGAAAAAACAAACATCATTATTATACCAATAACATTTTTCATTTTGTAACTCCTTAATTTATAAATAAAAATTATTTTAATGATAAACTTTTTTAATGATTAGACAATGAATAATCAAACAATAATTAATATTATACCTAGGGTAATTAATTATTTTTTTTATTATTGTTAATAAAATTAATACTTTCTGATATATCATCAATATACTTTGAAAATTTATAAGAATCAAAAATATCATTATCTATATCATAACAATTAAAAGAACTTAATAAAATTAAAGCAAATATAATAATACCAGAATCATAATTTAAATATTTATTTTTAATTAAAATATTTTTTATATCATCATAATTAAATTCTTTTATACTCATCTGTTCTAAAAAATATTTTTTGGCATTTTTTATCATTGGCTTTATAATATACAATTCTTTATTATTAATATTTCTAATAATATCTTTCATATTTTTAATATTCTTTTTGCAGTCTATATCTTTATTTAATAATATTAAATTCTCAGGATTATTATTAATAATTACTTTTTTTATATCAGGTATTTCAAATCCTAATGATTTTAATCTAAGTATTTCTATTACAATATTAATATGCTGTTTAGTATAATATCTTACTTTTTCTCTTATAGGACCATGTGCTACTCTAAATGCCTGAAGTAATTTTTTATTATCCCATTCTCTTAATTTTTTTAATGTTACATTTTCTATCTTTTCACATTTTAAAATTTTTAAAAAATCACCTATAGCAATTAACTCTTTTTTATTAATCTTACTTTCTAATTTATATTTCTTATTATTTATATAATATTCTGAAAGCATAATAATTTTTCCAATATCAATTAATTTATTTTTATAATATAATTTTTTAATTATTTTTAAATAAATCAAAAAGAAAAACTAAATATCTACTGTACGGTATATATATGGGTAAATATGATAAAAATGTTTTAAGATATAAAATCTCTAATTTCATATTTTAATCTAATGGAAGGATCATAATAATACTGCCAATTGAAATTTGAATAATATAATTCTCTTAAATAATCAATATCAAATGTACAATACTCTCTTGTATAATGAGAATGATATAATTCATTTACTTTTTTTATATCATTTAATATTTTTTCTATATTTTTATAAATTAAATTATTATCATCTGATAAGTATAAAGAATAATTAAAGAATAACGCGAATATATTTTCAGGTCTGCTCGAAACTTCACTATATGAACTATATATCTTAATAATATCTGATATATTTTCTTCATAATATTTTCTATGCTCAAACATATCAACATTATATGAAGGTATTTTGTCTATAATATTATTTTCATTAGCATATTCATCTTTCTCTAAATACTCAACTATATCATATATTTCATCATCATTAATAATATTATCAATATAATCTATTTTTTTATAAAGCTCTAAAATATTATATCTTAATTTTTTTATATTATCATTTTTTATATTTGAGAAATATATTATATCTGTTATTAATAATATTTTTTCAAAATTTTCTCTTAATTCAGATAATAATGTATCAGGCATAATCATATTATCTGGAAGTTTTATAAGCTCTTCATAAATTGCCTTTATAGCTCCTCTCTTTATACGAGAAATTGAACCATTGTAAATTATTATTTTATAATATAAATGGAAAACTAAAAAATCATAATAAGAATATAAATATTCAAAATCATCTGCTATATTTATAACATTATTTTTAAATATAGATTCCAATTTTAATTTCATTTCAATATTTATATCTTTTTTAAATAAAGATTCAGTTTCATTAGTTAAATAACATCTATATGGATATCTTTTATTATTATAATAATAAATATTATTCTCAAGGCATTTAATATATATATTTTCAAATAAAATTATATTATTCTTTTTTAAATAAAAATATTTATAGCTGTATAAATCATGTAAATTATTGTAATATTCTATATTTCCATTTTGAAAAAAATCTTCAGATAAAAATAAATAATCAAGAATAAATTTAAAATAAAAAAAATGTAAATCATAATTTATAATCTTTTCTATAAGATTTATATTATTTTCATTATATTTATATTCTTCAAGCATTTTATTAATATTATTATATAATATAAATATATAATCTTCTATATATTCTTTAAGTTCATCTCTATACATCTTAGAAGCAGTATCTATATCAAAAAAATATCTAGTTTTTCTTTTTTTACTCTCTCTGCTCTTTCCTTTTAACTTTTTATCATTACCTTCAAATATTTCTAATGTATCTTTTATATATAAATGATTTTTTATTAATTGTTTTTCTTTAAGATTTATTAAAACTTTATCTTTATTAAATAATTCTTCTTTAATATCATTAGTATCATCTAAATAACTTATATTTCTTATAAAATAAAATTTATCCTCTTTTATTCTTTTATATATAGTAAGTATCTCATCAAGAACAACCAAAGACTCTAAAGTATAATATCTATAATTTTTATCATCTTTATTTTTTTGTAATCTGTATGAAGGAAGTATTGAAGATTTACTGATATCATAATATTCCTGAAGTATTTTTTTAAGCCTTTCCATTTCTCTTTTTTTTATTAAAGGCTCTTCTGTTTTATTATTAATATAATCATCATTTATTTTGTTATAAATATCATCTATATATTTTTTATCTAGTTTAGTAAAATATGATTTTTCCTCGCATTTCAAAATACTGTTTATCAAAGAATATGTTGTATCTTTATTGTATGTTTTTATTAAATTAAATAAATCTAAAAAAGCCCCTATTTCAAAAAAGCATAACTTATCATTTGTAAGAAAACTTAATATATCATTATCATATAAATATTCTCCTACTTCTTCATATTTATATTTTGAAAACTCTATTTGTATATATTTATAATTTCCTTTTTGTCTTTGAGTAAGAGTTCCTGAATTTTTTGAAATAAGATATATTATTATATTTTCTTTATTATCTATTTTTTTTAATAATGTTTTTAATGAAGGCAGTATATAATTATCATCAAATAAATATTTTGAAGTTATATTAGATTTATGAGTATTTTCAATTATATAACATACATCATCATTAATTAAATCAATTTTATCTTTCATATATAATTATTATATAAAAAAATTTATAAAGGGCAAATATTAATATTATATCTGCCCTAATTCTTTAATTAAATTTACTCATTATATCTTCCATAAACTCATGAAACTTTTTCTTATCAAAATAATCATCTTCATAAGAAGAGAAAGAAGCAAGCATCATCAATATAAAAGATAATATAGGAATATCATCTTTATCCAAATCAGCATTTTTATAATTAAATATCAATTTCTTTATATAATCTTCATCTATTTCTTCGCTATTATTTTCAAAAAAATCTTTTTTCAATTTTTTTATAATTGGTATTATAAATTCTTTTTCAATACTATTTATATCTGTCATTTTATTATCCTTTATATAATTTTTTATTGATATTCTCTATTGTATTAATCATATCATATTTAAAATTTAGTTTATCAAATTTTTTATTTTTATAATTAATACAAGCCTTATTTAATATAGAAATAAAAGTTATTAATGAAATATCCTCTTTTTTTAAGACATCAGTATATAATGAATTATCATTTAAAATATTCTCAACAACTTTTTTATCTACTGATTTTATAGAAGGTATTATCAATTTAGCTTCCATATTATCTATATTATTAATAGTATTTTTCATTTTATTAAAAGATTCTTTATTTTTAATATTTTTATTTAGCAGAATCATATTAATATTATAATTAAAAAATATTACCTTTTCTATATCAGCTATATTAAGCCCTATTTCTTTTAATCTTAATATTTCTTTTACTATTAAAACATGCTCTTTTATATAGTATCTTGTATCAACTCTCACAGCACCTTTAGCAAATCTATATGCCGGTAATATTTCTTTTTCGTCCCATTTTCTTAGTAATTTTAAATCTATATTAGATATTTTTTTAGAAATTAATTCTTTATAAAAATCTCCTATCTGCATAAATTTATTTTTATTAATATTATTTCTAAAAGGAAGCAAATATTTTTTGTTTGCTATGTAGAAAACAATATCTTTTTTATTAACATCTCTTTTATTATTAAGAGTTTCATTATTTTCATTTCTTTTAGACATTCATTTACCTCCAAAATTAATTGTTTATATAAGCTATAATGGCACCGTATTTTGTATATCTTTTAAACTCCCAAAGCTTTATAAATTTTTCTCTTTTTAAATCATCTAATTTTTCTATTATGTAATTTTTTAATTTGCAATAACCATCGATACTATTATTTCCTCTGCCGTAAACTATTTCTAATGGGCATGAAATCTTTTTTAAAAAATAATCATTAAATATAGTATCTTCCAAAGCCTTAATAGCTTTTTCTTTTTTAAGGTAATGCAAATCTATAACATAATATCCGTCTCTAAAAAATTTTTTATATATTATACTGCTGTCATCATAGTTTTCATTTCCTTTATAATGATAATTTTTTATTTTAGACATAAGTATCCTCCTATATTTTTTATAGTGTTTTTTCAAATTAAAGTTAATTGAATATTTAAAGATATTATTTAGTATGCTGATTTATAATAGATTTCTATATAGGAGTTAAGCTTACAATCATAATAATTAACAATATAAATATACACATATATTCCCTCCTGTAATTTATAGGTGCATATTAACATATAAATAAAAATTATCATTTGATACCCTATGTAGGATAGCAATATTTTTTATATTGTATATATCATCATATATATACATAAATATCATCTAGGGTAATTATAGGAAAAATATAAAAAATATTCTAATTAGATACATCGATGTACCTAATAAAAAATGATTTTTTTTGAATTTTATTCTACTTATTAATAAGATAATTCTTTTACTATTTTTAGATAATATAAGCATTCAAAAATATTATTTTTATGATAGTATATATTTAATCTCGTTTCTTTCTTAATAGAATTTTTATTATAGTGTCAATTGATTCTCTTTTTATTTTTGGAAGTGAATCAGGAGGTAATTTTAATGCTTTTTTGATTTTTGTTAATTCTTTTATTGTTTTTTTGTTCTTTTCAATATTTCTTATATAATCTAAATGTATTTCAGCTTCATCATTTGCACCATATAATATAGTTTTTATCTTTTTGAAATCTAATTTATTTTTATAATAATAATTTATATTGTCTGCTATAATAAGCATTTCCAATTTATAATAGATTGTATTTTTAAAAAGTTTATAACCTTCAAAAAGTTCATTTTTATGATATTCTCTATATTTTCTCACTTCTTCCTTAACAGAATTTATATTATGCAGTACTTTTTGTTTATCATTTACTAGCTCTACTAGTTCAATATATTCTAAATATTTATTTTCTAATTCTTTGAAAATATTATTGTATATATCTATAAATAATCCTATTTCAAAAAGATAAATATTATTACTGTTGAGTTTAATTTCTGAAATATATTTTTCTTCTATTTTATCAAATTTTCCATTTTTATAAATTAATTTTGATATAGAAAAATCTTCATTCTTTTTAGCGCTTCTAGTTTTTTGAACTACATATACATTTTCTTCTTTTGAAATAGCAGCCTTTATATCTTCTTCACTTGTATAAGATATTTTTTTTGTTTTGCCATTTAAATATATTCTTACTTCTTTCATATTTTACTTATAATAAATACTTCTATTTATATTATAATATAAACATATTAAATTCAATATTCAGCAAATAGCTAAATATTTTAATGCATGGCAAATAAAAAATATTAGAAATAATAAAAGAGCAAGTACAATTAAATTTTAAAACTTTTATTACATTCCCCGCCCTTTATACTTTATAACTAACTCTTAAATTTCGATATTAACTATCTTTATAACTTATTTAGAAATTTCAGCACCCACCCAAACATTAATTAAGTTTAGAATTTCTCTAACGCACGTTTAACAAAATTAAAAATAGTGAAAATTTAGAATAAAAGTAAACCTATGTTTATAACTTTGCTCTGCGTGCGGATATTAATGCGGGAAACTTTTTATATATTACCAGATAAAAGTTTCGAACTTCTGACAACTTTAGTTAGCAGAATATTATAGTGAGAAACTTTTATATATTATAAGAAGAATGTATTGATATGTATTCCTGAGTTAAATCTGTGAAATAGTAATAATCTTCGTATTTAGTATTATAACCCAAATCTATTGTTATATAATTTTCTTTTTTATCTTTATTGATATATTCTTTAAGTTTTTTAATATTTACTTCGTTTTTATTTACTTTACCATTTTTGTATATTTCTATATCATTAACATATAAAGATACATTATTAATATTAATATTAATACTAATATTTCCCAAAACAGACAGTATCTTTTCAAAATTAGGATTTTTTGAAAGAAATAATATTTTAACTAAATTTGAAGTAGCTATAGCATGAGCAGCATTGAAAGCGTCTTTTTGATTTTTGGCTCTTTTTACAGAAACTATAATTGTTTTAGTTATACCCTCTCCGTCAAGTATGATCATTTTAGCCAAATATGCACATATCTCATCCAATTTATTTTTTAAATCCTTAAATAATTTTTTGTTCCCTTCAGTTACAGCCTTATTATTAAGTGCACCATTTGCCATAATAACAGCCATATCATTAGTTGAAGTTTCACCATCTATTGATATTCTGTTAAATGTTTTATTTATAGATTCTCTAAATGCCTTATTTAAAGCAGATTTTTCAATATTTAAATCGGTAAATATAAAAAGCAAAATAGTAGCCATATTAGGATGCACTATTGAACTTCCTTTAGCAACGGCATAAAATCTTGCTGTTTTACCAGACACATCCAATTCTGTAGAATATATTTTATTAAATTTATCCCTAGTTTGAATAGCTCTTGCAATATTATCAAAACTATTATTTAAAGAGTATTTTGCTTCATCAATACCATTCTTGATTTTTTGAGTATCTAACTCTTCTCCAATAATACCAGTAGATGCCATTAATATACTGTCTCTTTTAATATCAAAAGTATCAGATGCATACTTAGCTATATCAATAACATCATCCAAGCCTTTTTTTCCAGTTAAAGAATTAGCAATTTTACTGTTTACTATTAATAAATTTATTTTGTTTTTATCATTTTTTTTTGAAAAAATAATAGGAGCAGCCTGAAAAGTATTTTTAGTATATAAAGCAGATACTATACTTGGCGGATCGCTTTTTATAACTGCAAGATCATAATCATTATTTTTAAGTCCGGATTTTATAGCAGCAGATGAAAAACCCAGAGGTATATCATACATTAAACAAATCCTCCTCTTCAGGATCTGCATCATCTTCTACTTTCTTTATTTTCTTATTTTCATAATTGATTCTTTTACGTACAAAAAATCTAGAGCTTTTTCCATTCTGTCTCTCTTGTATAATTCCAAAAGTTCCAGAACCTAAATAAACTATTTTATCCTCATCTTCCATTTCTGAAATATTGTTATCTTTAATTTCATTTAAAATACATTCAAAATGTGCTAACTCTCCTGTAGCATTGTGTCTTATAGCTTCTTCTACAATATATATAGGTTCATTGCAAACAGGGCATAAAGGCCTTTCAACATCTTCCTTCATACGCCTTTTTAGATAAATTTTTTCATATTCTTCTATGCTTTTTTCTTGATATTTATTATTGTTATGATATTTTTTTTTATTATAGAAATTATTTTTATTTTTTTTATTATTATAGTTATTGCTATAAAACTTTTTTCCGCTGTTATTTTCTTTGCTAAATTTTTTGAATTTTTTTTCTGACATCAAACCGCCTTTTAATATAAAGCAATACTATTAATAAATAATAATATTGCTTTACATCAAATTAATTATTTATCATAATTATCATCATAATCATCGTCATAGTCGTCATAGTCATCATCATCAAAATCGTCTTCATCATCATAGTCATCATCGAAATCATCGTCAAAATCATCTAAATCATCAATGTCATCATCATCAAAATCGTCTTCGTCATCATAATCATCTTCATCATCGTAGTCATCGTCATAATCTTCGTCTTCGTCGTCATAATCATCATAATCATCATCGTCAAAGTCGTCATCATCATCAAAATCGTCATCATCGTCGAAGTCGTCTTCGTCGTCATAATCTTCATCATAGTCATCGTCATAATCTTCATCAAAATCATCATCATCATCAAACTTTGCAAAATAGCCGTTTAATATGTTTAATTCATCTAATAAAAAAAGAGATTTGAATCTTTCCATTACATTTACTCCATAATTCATAATTTTAAAGCTATAATAATATATAAGTTTTTTTTGTCAAGTATAAATATACAATTTTTATATTAAACATTATACTTAAATTAAATGTATGAATATACAGTTATAGTCTAACATTAATATTATTATCACGCAAATATTTCTTCAAATTTTTTATTTCTATTTCTTTAAAATGAAATATAGAAGCAGCAAGCCCCGCATCAACCCCATTTACCTGAAATACATCTTTAAAATGCTCCATATTTCCAGCACCTCCTGATGCAATTAAGGGTATTGATACATTTTGAGCAATTTCTTTAAGCAATTCTATATCAAAACCATTTTTAACTCCATCAGTATCTATACTGTTTATTACAAGTTCTCCTGCCCCATTTTTTTCTCCATTTATAGCCCATTCAATGGCATCAATATTGGTATCTTCACGTCCGCCTTTAGCAAATACAGAATATTTACCATTAACTCTTTTTATATCAATAGAAAGGACTACACATTGATTTCCATATTTTTCAGCAGCTTCACGTATTAAATTAGGATTTTTTATAGCCCCTGAATTTACACTTACTTTATCAGCACCGGATTTAAGCACTATATCAAAATCTTTTATACTGTTTATGCCTCCTCCAACTGTAAGCGGAATAAATATCTCCTTTGCCACTTTTTCAAGCACATTTACAAATAAACTTCTATCCTCATAAGAAGCGGTAATATCATAAAATACAAGCTCATCAGCTAAAGAATTATTATAATATTTGGCAAGTTCTACAGGATCGTCTACATCTTTAAGTCCTTCAAAATTTGTACCCTTTACAACTCTGCCGTCTCTAACATCTAAACATGGTATAATTCTTTTTGTTATCATTGCAGAAACACCTAATTAAATTTATAAAAAATTATACAGTAAAACAAATATTTCGTAAAGATATATTGTCAAAATTACATTCTTGAAAAATAAATAAAATAAAATATACTTAAACATAAATTTTATATATTTTTCGGATGATATTATATGATAAATAATGATAAAGTAACTGCCAACCCTCTATATTATGAAAAACCGTATAAACTTCTTTTTAAATATGCAACACCAAGTATTATTTCAATGCTTGTAGGATCTTTGTATAATATAGTAGATCAAATATTTATAGGACGCGGAGTAGGAATAAATGGTAATGCAGCAACAAATGTAGCTTTTCCTCTTACAATTATATGCATGTCTATAGCATTATTTCACGGATTTGGAAGTGCTTCATTTTATAGCATACTATTAGGACAAGGAAACAATAAAAAAGCTGCAAAAATTATAGGAAATACAATAGTATCAGTTCTTATATTCGGTTTGATATTTACTATAGTAGTAAAACTTTTTAATAAAAACTTTATGATAATGTTTGGTTCAACAAAAGAGGTTTTAGAATATTCAGTAGAATACACAAATATAACAGCACTCGGATTTATACCTTTCATATTTTCTACTATGATGAGCCACATAATAAGAGCAGATGGAAGCCCTCAATATTCCATGATATCTGTACTTGCAGGTGCTATAGTAAATACTATATTAGACCCTATATTAATATTTAAATTTGATATGGGTATGTCAGGTGCTGCTCTTGCTACTATAATAGGACAGTTTATTTCTTTTATAATAGTTGTAAGATACTTGTTCAAATTTAAGCATATAACTTTTGAAAGAGATAACTTTATAGTAGATCCAAAAAATATATTAAAAGTATTTTCATTAGGTTCATCATCAGGATTTAATCAATTAGCTATGATGGCAGTTCAAATTACAATGAATAATGTACTTAGTTATTATGGATCTCAATCTGTATACGGAGGAAATATACCTCTAGCAGTTGCAGGAATTATTGCCAAAATTAATATGCTTGTTATGGCCTTTATAATAGGTTCATCTCAAGGCAGTCAGCCTATAATAGGATTTAATTATGGGGCAAAAAATTATGACAGAGTTATAAGTACATACCGACTTACAATAACAATAACCACAATAATGGCTTTTATAGCTTTCCTTTTATTTCAATTATTCCCAAGACAAATTGTAGGAATATTCGGTGACGGAAGCGAATTGTATTTCCATTTTGCAGAAGAGTATATGAGAATATATATGGCTCTTATGGTAATAAATGGTATTCAGCCTGTAACAGGTACATTCTTTACTTCTTTAGGAAAAGCATTTAAAGGAGCATTTATATCTATGACAAGACAGATAATATTTTTGCTTCCTCTTATCATAATACTTCCAAGAATATTAGGTATAGATGGTGTAATGTATGCGGGTCCTGTTGCTGACGGAGCTGCTTTAATTGTCACTGTTATAATGGTTAGCCGTGAAATAAAGAATATAAAAAAATTAAAAGAAAATAATTTATAGTAAAAAAATAGCATAGAGATTTTTTATATCCCTATGCTATTATTTATAATATAATGAGTAGATTATTTTTTCATTTTAGATTTAATATCAGCAAGCCTGTCCAAAGCCTTTTTAACCGTATCTTCTTTTTTAGAGAAGTGAAAACGTATCAAGTTATTAGTAGGTTCCTTAAAAAATGATGAACCAGGAACAGCACCTACTCCTACCTTTTTGGCTAAATCATAACAGAAATCCATATCGCTGTCATAACCAAACTCGCTTATATCAACCATAACATAATAGGCACCTTGAGGTTCAGTAAATTTTAAATCTAAATTCCTTAAACCATCTAAAAACATATCACGCATTTTAGTATATTTTTCCTGTAATTCATCATAATAAGAATAAGGAAGTTTTAACCCCTCAACAGCAGCTTCCTGCAATGGAGCAGCAGCACCTACTGTTAAAAAGTCATGTATCTTTTTAGCAGCATCAATAACATGCTTAGGCCCTATTATATATCCAAGTCTCCATCCTGTTATATGATAAGTTTTTGAAAGCGAACTGCAGCATACTGTTCTTTCAAACATATCCGGTAAAGATGACATATATATATGTTTATGAGGCTTGTAAATAATATGTTCATACACCTCATCTGTAATAACATAAGCATCATATTTTTTGGCAAGCGATGCAATTATTTCTAACTCTTCTCTAGTGAAAACTTTACCAGAAGGATTAGAAGGATTACATAAAATCAATGCCTTAGCATTTTGCTTGAATGCATCTTCCAATTCATTAGCATCAAAATTAAAATCTGGTTGTCTCAAAGGTACAAATATAGGATCCGCCCCTGAAAGTATAGCATCAATTGCATAATTCTCATAATAAGGAGAAAATACAACAACTTTATCTCTAGGATTACATACAGCCATCATTGCTGCCATCATAGCTTCTGTACTTCCGCATGTAACAACAACATTGTCTGTTGAATTAATATTATTTAATCCCATAAAATGCTTTTGTTTCTCTATTAAAGCATCTCTAAATTTTTGAGATCCCCAAGTAACAGCATATTGATGAGGGCCCTCATTGGCAACTTCTATTAATCTGTCAGTTATTACCTTAGGAGGGTCAAAATCAGGAAAGCCTTGAGATAAATTAACTGCATCATACTCTAAGCATACCCTTGTCATCCTTCTTATAACAGAATCTACAAATATTTTCGTTCTTTCACTCAAATCTAACATACAATTTCCTAATAAAAATAGCTATTTATTTCCAAGTAGGTAAATAAGAACCTAAAAAGTTTTCATTATAAACTTTTTCAACTATTTCAGATTGATAAGTAGCTACAACTTTTTTATATAATTCATTATCTTTATCTTTAGTTCTTGCAGCTATTAAATTAACAAAAGATTTTCCGCTGTAAATAGAAGGATCATCTTTGAATATATAATCAGAACCAGGATTCAAACCGAAATCTATAGCATAGTTTCCATTTATAACAGCACAAGCAACATCAGGAAGAACACCGTAAATAGCACCAGCATCCATTTCTACTATTTCAACATTTAAAGGATTTTCTATTATATCGCTTACACTAGGAGTATCTCCTGCCTCAGGTTTTACTTTAATAATTCCAGCAGCCTGAAGAACTTTTAAAGCTCTTCCTCCATTAGAAGGATCATTAGGTATGGCTATTTTATCTCCTTTTTTTAATTCTTTTACATCAGTAATATTAGTAGAATAAATATTCATAGCAGATATATAAGTATCAGCTATAGCAGTTAAATCATATCCTTTATTAGATACTTCATCATTAAAATATGCATAATGCTGAAAAGCATTCAAATCTATTTCACCGTCATTTAATGCCTGATTAGGTATAGTATAATCTGAAAAAGATACTAATTCTACTTTTATTCCTTCTGTTGCTAATTTTTCAACTATAGGCTCCCAAATTTGATAATCAGACTCTCCTGCAAAACCAACTTTAACAACCTGCTCACTATTTTTGGCATTTCCTCCGCATGCTAATATCGATAAAGATAATATCAATGCAGATATTAATAATAGAATTTTTTTCATTGTTTTTTCTCCTTAAAATTAATTTATTATTTCCAAGTAGGTAAATAAGCACCTTTAAAATCCTCAGCATATACTTTTTCAACTTCAGCTGATTGATATGCGGAAACTATCTTTTGGTATAATTCATTGTCTTTATCTTCAGTTCTTGCTGCTATTAAATTATAAAAAGAATTTCCCTCGTAAATAGAAGGATCATCTCTAAATATATAATCAGCTCCTGGATTAAGCCCAAAATCTATAGCATAATTACAGTTAATAACAGCACAAGCAACATCTGGAAGAAGACTATATATACTTCCTGCATCAACTTCAACAAACTCTATATTAAGATTATTTTCTGTTATATCATTCATACTTGGAGAATCTCCTGCCTCAGGATTTATTTTTATAAGTCCTGCTGCTTCTAATACTTTTAATGCTCTTCCTCCATTTGCAGGATCATTAGGTATGGCAATCTTATCTCCATTTTTTACCTCATTTACATTCGTTATATTTTTTGAATATATATTCATAGCAGAAATAAAAGTAGTGCCTATAGCTGTTAAATCATAATTCTTTGTTTCTACTTCATTATTGAAATATGCAAAGTGCTGAAAAGCATTTAAATCTATTTCACCGTCATTTAATGCCTGATTAGGAAGAGTATAATCCGCAAAAGAAATTAATTCCACTGTAATACCTTCTTTTGCAAGCTTCTCTATAACAGGCTTCCATATAGTTCTGTCTGATTCTCCTACATGTCCTATTTTAACAACAGTATTTTTCTGTGCATTATTAGAGCATGATAAGAAAAATAATATTGATATAAAAATTAATAATATTTTTTTCATTTTAATTTTCTCCATTTTTGATTTTTTATAAATTAATCAACCATTATAAGGCCTTTAATATTTCCATTTCTTATTTCATCATACATTCTTTCTTTATAAGAACTTGCTATTTTTTTATAAACTTCATTATTTTCATCTTCAAGTCTTGCCGCAACTACATTAACATACATATCAGATTCATATTTACTTGGGTCATCAATATATAAAATATTTTCATCCTGAAAATCAAAACTCAAACTATAATTAACAATAGCAGCATCAACATCATCAATAATAGAATATATTTCATTTGCTTTTGTAGGAACCAACTCTAATTTTAAGAAATTTTCAATTATATCCTTTTCTTCATAATTATAATCCTTTTTCTCATTCTTCTTTAATCTGATAAATCCAATAGAATCTAATATTTTTAAAGCTCTTGAAAAATTAATATAATCGTCTGGTACAGCAATCTTAGCCCCTGAGGAAATTTGAGCAACATTAGTTAAATTTCTTGAATACATATTCATAGAAGCTATAAAGGTTTTCTCTAATATACTTAAACAATAATCATTTTTATTAGTTTCATTTACAAAATATGCATAATTTTGAAAATTATTTATATCTATATATTCATTATTCAATGCTCTATTTATTTCAGAATAGTCAGAAAAATTTATTAATTCTAATGTTATATTTTCACCTTCTAATTTTCTGGATATAGATTTCCATATATATGAATCAAATTCTCCAATATGACCTATTTTAACACTAGATGCATTATTATCAGCACAGCTAGAAAAACAGAATAAAATAATAATTAAAAATATTAAGAACAATTTTCTATACATGTAATTTCTCCAATTATAAAAGTTAAGATATTATATTAATATATTCCGATAAATATTTATTTAGAAATCAAAATCATACAAATATCTATAATAAACAAAGCATAATTAATAATTGTATTCAGAAAAATAAATTACTCCCATACAGCTATATAAGCACCCTTAAAGTCTTTGCTATATATATTTTTAACCTCTTCTGATTGATAAGCCTTAACTATTTTTTTATATATTTCATTATCCTTATCTTCTGTTCTAGCTGCTATTATATTAATATAATTCTTATCAGCATAATTTGAAGGATTATCTTTAAATATGGAATCTTTATCTGGATTAAGTCCAAAGTTTAAAGCAAAGTTACAATTAATAACAGCACAAGCAACATCAGGGAGTAAACTATATATACTTCCAGCATCAACTTCAACTATTTCTATATTTAAAGGATTTTCGGATATATCTTTTAACTCAGGATTTGCGATACTTTTATCTTTAAGTTTTATCAAACCAGCAGCTTCTAATACTTTTAAAGCTCTTCCTCCATTTGAAGGATCATTAGGTATAGTTACTTTATCACCCTCTTTAACTTCATTTACATTAGATATATTTTGAGAATATATATTCATAGCAGCCAAGCAAGTATCAGCTATAGCAGTTAATTTATATCCTTTAGTTTCAACTTCATTATTAAAAAAAGCATAATGCTGAAAATTATTCAAATCAATATCTCCGTCATTCAAAGCCTGATTAGGGAGAAGATAATCTCCAAAAGATACTAATTCTATTTGTATATTATCATTTGAAACTTGTCTGATAACCTCTTCCCAAATTACTCTGTCAGATTCTCCTATATATCCAACCTTCACTAAATTAACATTTTTATTTCCAGATGAACATGCTGTAAAAAATATCAAACTCAAAAATAAAACTATCTTCTTCATTATCATTATCTCCTAAAATAATCACATATTTAAAGCCAATTCATAATTCTTTTTCATTACACTGCAAGACTCGTCAAATAGTTTTTTCTCATCATCATTCATTTTTATTTCTATTATCTCTTCAACTCCATTTCTTCCAAGTACAGCAGGAACAGAAGCATAAACATCATTTTGTCCGTATTCTCCATTCAAATAAACTGATACAGGAAGAACTCTGTGTTCATCGCAAAGTATAGCACGTGCAACTTCAGCTAAAGAAGCACCTATTCCAAACTCAGTAGAACCTTTTCCTCCTAAAACATCCCAGCCGCCTCTTCTTCCTTTAGTAGCTAAATCATTTAAATCAAGTTTAGAATATTTATCTTTTTCTTTCATAAGCTCAAATAAAGATTTACCCGCTATTGTTACAGCTGACCATGGAACCATTTGACTTTCTCCATGTTCACCCAAAGCATAAGCATATATAGATCTTTGATCAACATTAATAGCCTCTGATATCGCTCTTCTTAATCTTGCAGAATCGAGCGTTGTACTAGTAGATATTATTCTTTTAGCATCATAATTCAATTTATTTTGCAAATAATGAGTAATTACATCAGCAGGATTTGATATATTAATTATTATACCGGAAAATTTTGTATTCTTTATTTTACCTACTATATCTTTCATAACTTCGATAGTAGCACCCAATGTGTCCATTCTAGTTTGATCCATATTAGGCAAAGGACCCGCACATACAACCATTATATCAGCATCATCAATATCTTTATAAGTTCCAGCTTTAACTTCTACTCTATGAGGAAGATAAACAGTAGAATCAAATATATCCAAAGCCTGAGAAAATGCCTTTTTTTCATCTATATCTATATAAATGATTTCTTCAACTAATCCCTGTGAAGCTAAAGCATAACCTGCATGCGAACCTACATGACCAGCACCTATCAAAACAACTTTTCTTCTTTTTATAGTATTCATAAATAAATTCCTTTAATAAAAAATTTTAAATTAATGTGTAGCTTTTTTTACTACAAAATTACCTAAAGCCTGTATAATACCAACTAATATAACTAATAGTATTACAGACACATATATAATATCTAATTTATTTCTATAATATCCTGACTGTATAGCATAAGTTCCAAGTCCGCCTGCACCTACAGCACCAGCCATAGCTGTAAGTCCTATCAAACTGATTGCAGTTATTGTAGTTCCTCTAGCTATAGGAGCAATACTTTCTTTTAAATACACTCTAAAAATAATAGATATTGGAGACGATCCCATAGATTGAGCTGCCTCTACCAATCCATAATTAACCTCAGATAATGCACTTTCAATTTGTCTTGCAAAAAACGGCACTGTACCAAATATTAATGGTATAATAGCTCCTTTTACACCAATAGCAGTACCCATTATAAATCTTGTAAGAGGTACTAACATAGCAAGCAGAATAATAAATGGTATGGCTCTGAAAAAGTTAATAACTTTGCTTAAAACCTCATACACCAACACATTTTCCATTATACCGAATCTTTTTGTCACTATAAGCAATACCCCCAAAAAACCGCCTATAAAAAACGATATTATTCCTGAATAAAAAAGCATAATAAATGTCTGTATTATACTTTGATAAAGTCTAGGCAAATCAGCCATTACATTAGGTATTAATTTATTGAGTAATTCTAGCATCGGATATCACCTCTATATCAACATTTTGTTCTTTTAAAAAATCTATAGCTTTTGTTATACCGCCTTTTTCTTTTTCATGCATTATAACAACAAGTCCGCCAAGAAGACTATCATCTATAAGTTCAATATTACCGAATATTATATTAGCATCAACATTGAATTTTCTTGAAATATGAGATACTAAAGCCTCAGCAACACTTTCCTTTTTATATTTAAGTCTTACTATACATTCTCCGCTTTTTAATTTTGTTATATTATTTCCCTCTTCAACAAGCGAATATATTTTTGATATGTTTGAAGTAGTATCTATAAAATCCTGAGTTATTCTATTTTTAGGATTAGAAAATACTTCAAATATATTACCTTCTTCTATCAAGTCGCCTTTATTCATAACTGCCACTCTATTGCATAACTCTTTTACAACATTCATTTCATGTGTTATTACAACTATAGTAAGTCCAAACTGTTCATTTAACTTCTTTAATAATTTTAAAATAGAAGAAGTTGTCTGAGGATCCAAAGCACTGGTAGCTTCATCGCATAATAGTATTTGCGGATCATTTGCCAATGCTCTTGCAATTGCAACCCTCTGCTTCTGACCGCCGCTTAGCTGAGAAGGATAAACATAAGCCTTATCTTTTATATCAACTAATTCCAATAAAGACATAACTTTTTTTTCTATTTCTTCTTTTGAAAAACCGCGGTATCTTAAAGCATAAGCAACATTTTTAAATACTGTTCTGGAAGCAAATAAATTGAATTGCTGAAATATCATTCCTATTTTTTTTCTTTTTTGTCTTAATTCTCTTTGAGGTAAAGATGTCAGCTCCACACCATCCAAATAAACCTTACCTGAAGTAGGTCTTTCTAATAAATTTATACATCTTACAAGAGTAGATTTACCAGCCCCAGAAAACCCTATTATTCCATATATCTCGCCTTTTTCTATTTTAAGAGATACATTATTTACTGCATTAAGCTGCTTATTCTTTGCAGTTTTGAATACTTTACTTACATTCTCTAAAATTATCATTAATTATCCTAATTATTGTTTTGTAATTTTTAACGAGAATATATTTTCTAATAAAAAAGTATATTTCGTCATTATATAATTAAAAAGATATCTGTCAACCATATTGTAGTTTAAAAATAAAAAAGCCGCCAATACTTGACGGCTGAAACTACAAAATAAAAAATAAATTATACTTCACAGCCATCTATACTGCATACCATAGTCATTTGCATTGAATTGCAAAGCATATTTATTACAATCATTATAAAGTTCACAAATAAATCCTAAAATATAATTGTATACATAATACACTATTATAAATAATTGTCAATAGTAATTATATTAGTTTGTATGCATAATTATAAATATTTAATTATTTTGCTAATATATAAACTAATAAAATTTATCAAAATATAATTTACTATTTTTAAATAAGTAGTATAATTTGTAGAAATTTTATTTAAGGATTTTATTATGATAGATGTTAAATTAATAAGAGAAAATATTGAATTAGTAGAAGAAAATTTAAGAAAAAGAAGAAGTAAGGTATCTTTAGACAAGTTAAAGGCTTTAGAGCATGAAAGACTAAATTTATTAAAAGAAGTTGAGCAGGACAGAGCTAAAAAAAATGAATCTTCAAAAAAAATAGGCGAATGTATGAAAGCCGGAAATAAAGAAGAGGCAGAAAAAATAAAAGAAGAAATGAAAAACTTCACAGAATCCTTAAATAAAAAAGAAGAAAAATTATCTGAACTTGAAGAATCGGTTAATAATGAAATACTTTATTTACCTAACATGCTTTCTGAAGATGTACCAGACGGAGATGATGAGAAGGCAAATAAAGAAATAATCAGATGGGGTGAGCCTCGTAAATTTGATTTTGAAGTAAAAGACCATGTTGATGTAGCTTTAGGACTTGATATTCTTGATATTGAAAGAGCAGTAAGAATGGCTAGAACTCGTTTTTCACTTATGAAAGGAAAAGGTGCGGCATTAGAAAGAGCTTTAATTAACTTTATGTTAAAAAAACATACAACTGAGCATGGTTATACAGAATATGTACCTCCTATGCTTGTTAATGGCAGAACTATGACAGGTACTGGTCAGCTTCCAAAGTTTGAAGAGGATTTATTTAAAACTACAGATGATCCTGCTTTATATTTAATACCTACTGCAGAAGTTCCTCTTACAAATATATACAGAGAAGAAATTATACCTGAAAACATGCTTCCTTTATATTGTACTGCTTATACACTTTGTTTCCGTTCTGAAGCTGGTTCTTATGGTAAGGACATGAGAGGATTAATAAGACAGCATCAATTCGATAAAGTTGAGCTTGTAAAAATATGTGCTGCAGATAAATCTAAAGAAGAACATGAAAAAATGCTTAAAGATGCTGAGAGTATCTTGCAGGCATTAGAACTTCCATATAGAGTAGTAGTTCTTTCTTCCGGAGATATAGGAAATGCTGCTTATAAAACTTTTGATATAGAAGTTTGGCTTCCTTCACAAAACACTTACAGAGAGATATCAAGTGTAAGTAACTGTTGGGATTATCAGGCAAGACGTATGCAGATGAGAACTAGAAGAAACGGAAAAACTGAATTAGTACATACATTAAACGGTTCTGGTATTGCTGTTGGAAGGACTTGGATTGCTATACTTGAAAATTATCAGCAGGCAGACGGAAGCGTTATCATTCCTGAGGCTTTAAGACCATTTACTGGTTTTGATAAAATAGAAAAGGTTAATTAATGCCGTCCAATAAAGAGTTTCTTAATACAGTATTAGATAAATTGGATTCTTTAGATGGTATTGATTATAAGTCTATGATGGGAGAATATATAATCTATTATAAAAATAAAATAATAGCCTATGTATGCGATAATCATCTTTTTATAAAGCCTACTAATAAGGCAAAAACTTTAATGAAGGATTATATATTAAAGCCGCCTTATGAAAATGCTAAAGATATGATATTTATAGAAGATATCAATAAATATGATAATGATTTCTTTGAGTATTTATTCAAAGAAATTTATGATGAGCTTCCTTCTATAAAGAAAAAAGCTAAAAAGTAAAAAATAAATAAAAACATTAAAGTGCAAATCCTAAACAAGGTTTGCACTTTTTTATTATAAATTAATAGGAAATTAGGAAATAATATAATGAAAAATATAATTTGCTTAGGCGACAGTACAACTTACGGTTACATGGTAAACAGAAAAAATATATGGACTTCTATTTTAAATAATAAATTTAAAGAAGACAATAAAGACATAATATTTATTAACAAAGGTATTAACGGAGATATGATATCAGGTATGTTTGCCCGTTTTGATATCGACTGCATAAAAGAAAATCCTAATTCTGTTATATTAATGGGCGGAGTTAATGATATATTTACTTACAAATCTTTAGAAAAAATAAAAGAGTCATTTATCAATATAATAAATAAATCCAATGAAAATAATATTGAAATCATAGCTTTTACACCTATTCCATTTATAAAAGAGACATTTACATTTTTTGAAGCAAATAATTTAGATGAACTTGAAGATACTTTAAAAGAATATGTTAATTTTATCAATGAATATACGAAAAGAAACAGTATAAAAAGCATAGATATATACAATATGTTTATAAATAATATCTTAAAAAATCATAACTATTATGATATATACTTTGACGGAGTTCATTTAAATGAAAATGGTCATAGTGTTTTTGCCTTAGAACTTTATAAAATATTGCTAGAAATCATTATAAAATAACTAAAATAATTTTTACAAAAAAATCCGATAATATTTACTAAAAATTATATAGAAAATATTTCATACTTTTTCTTAAAATGAGGAATAATGGATGTCAAATGCTAAGGCTATTAAAAATAATGATATAAATAATGTAAACATAATAGAAAAAATAAAATATTTGCTATAATCGCCCTCGTCATTTTAAGTTTTGTATTGGGAACTAGTGAATTTATAGTAGTAGCTATTTTAACAGATATTTCCACTAGTTTAAATATAACAATCACTCAGGCAAGCCGAATTATATCAATATTTGCTTTAGCATACTCTTTATGTTCACCATTTTCTGCCGCTATTGCTGGAAAGTTTAACAGATATTACTTTATGATATTTGCAAGCATACTATTTGTCATAAGTAATTTTCTATGTTCAATGGCTGATAACTATATATTTTTGATTATTATGAGGGTATTCACAGCTATAATATCCTGAGTTTTAATATCTGTATCAATATCGTTTATACCTTATGTAGCGAAAAAAGAAAGCAGAGGTATTATAGTAGCTTTGATTTATTCAGGATTCAGTATATCATATATTTTAAGGCTTCCTATAGGAACTACCATAAGCTATAATTTCGGATGGAGAGATTCATTTTTATTTATATCTATTTCAAGTATAATTACTATGGTTTTAATGGCTCTAACGCTTCCTAGAAATACACCAAGATATAAAGTAAAGTTAATGGAGCAGTTCATAATAGTAAAAGATAGCAGACTAATATTAAGTTCTCTTACTATATATTTGGTGCAGCTTCATCTTATGTAATTTATACTTATTTGAACCCTATTTTTACTGAGTATGTGCATGTACCAAATGACCGCATAAGCATAGCACTATTTGTATTTGGAATAGCTGTTTTATGCAGTACCTTACTTTCGGTAAATTAGCAGAAAAAAACGGAGTATATAAATTAAGATTTGTATTTATATTTCAGTTTTTATTCATGCTGGCCTCTCCTTATGCTTTTGATACACAGATAGGATCTGCTATAATTGTATTTTCAGTAGGTTTTTCAATATATTTAATGACTTCTCCTGTGCATATTAATATATTAAACTTTGTTTAAAAAGATTATCTTTCATGTCTTACATTATCTTCAGCTAACAACTCATTTTCTTTCAATTTGGGAGTAGCATTAGGTTCATTTATAGGCAGCACAATTGTTGACAACTATGGTATGAAATGGATTGGATTCGGCGGTGCTGTTATGTGATAACCCCAACAAAAAACGAGTCAAAAACCAACGAATATATTTATTAAATTAATTGCATAATATTAAATATGAGCTTAATTTGGGGAGTTATCATTATCTATAAATTCATAATTATTTAACAATAGATGCTCAATTAATTTAAATATATATTGAGCATCTTCTTCAGATACAGATTTAATCTCATGATTAGCTTCATTTCCTATTTCTCTAACTTTATTTATAAGACCTTTTTGTTTTTTATGTATGATACCTTCATTGTCTAAATAATCTATATAATTTTTGAATGTATCACCTTCTTCTTTTCCTTCAGAAACAGCTACATTCATTAATATTTTTCTTAAAATCATACTAGCAGCAGTATATGCTCCAACTTGCATACATTTTCTAGCTTCATTATACGCTTCTCTTATTTCATTTGGTAATTTATCAATATTCTTACCATAAGGAGGTTTTATTATAGGATCTCCATCTCTATTAAATATGTTTGGAGCATTACATTTATGACATATATAAACTAATCCTATATAAAAATTTTTTTTGTAACCTGTAGAATAATATGTTGCTCCATATGCTTTTTCTGATGCAATATTTTCTCCACAATTCCAACATATAAAACTTATAGATTTATATTCATCTATTGATTGCCATTTTAGATTTGTATAGTTTTCCATAAAAAATAGCTCCATTTTATTATTAACATTATTTATAATAAATAAATATTTTTTAAATCAAGTTAAATATAGCCTTTTTGCCTTGACTTGAATTTACATCATGCTAATATAAGCATATATGTATATTAAATCATTTTTATTATTATTGTTATTTTTATTTTAAGCTGTTCTAATATAATTTTAGCTCCAGATATTAAATATATTAAAGAAGAAGAGATTATAGAAAATAAAACACCTCACTTATCATTGGAAGTAAGAAATAAGAAATTTTTAGAGGTTTATAAAACTGTGTATAAACCTCAAACTATTCAAGGCAACGTTTTAGAAGATTTATACAAATTAGAAAACGGAGCTAATTATAAAAAAGTATATATTACGATACTAAATAATGCCCAAAACAAAATGCTATCCCAAAATAAAAGGTATTCAAAAAAACTAGCCATAAAAATAGTGGCTATTAGTACTTATTATGCTGAAAATATTACTATATCAGTAATAGATTCGACATTATTAAGTCTTGATTGATATGCTAATAATTTTTCGCCATCTTTTTTAAAATATGCATTAGAACTTTGTACATTTGGAGAAAAATAGCTAATATAATAATTACATTTTATAGTTTGTAAAAGATTATTACTATTATATGTTTTAATTACTACATTATTTCTTCCAGAATTCCAATCCCAATTATTATTTGTCCAATTAATTGTTAATATATTGTATCCCCATGACGCTGAATTTGAAGTTATTTTGCCATATATTAACGAATTATAATATATATTTTCTAAAATATTTAAATTATAATTTTTACTAACTTCCAAAGAGTTTGGTATCTGTGCTTTTACTGTAATAATTGAAGAACCTACATTTTTACCAATAATATTAATAGTTTTTCCAGATACACTTATTTGAGCATTAGAATTATTTATTTGAGCTTCTATACTATCAGCATTAGTATCAGCAGTAATTGAAATAGTTTCATCTTGCTTAACTTCACCGCTTTGAGATGATAAAGTTAAAGTTGTAATTGGTCTTTCTTTTATCTGTATTGGTATAGTTACGCTTGCTTTTTCTCTTCCAGATGCATGAGCTTCTATTATTATATTTGAACTTCCTATCTTTTTTTGTACAACTCTTAATTTATTTTCTTCTATAATTAATGAAGCTATTTCTTGATTTTCTATTCTAGCTTCAAAAGTTTCAGCATCTGTATTTACCTGCAATTCTGATATCCTGTCTATATCTTCATATAAATCTAAAGATAATGGATTTATAATAAGTAAAGTTTTATTATTTTTTATATATTCTATATATATTTCTAATTTATTGTCATTATTATTTATAATTAGATCTGGATTTGTTAAACAATGAAAATATAAAATGTTGTTTTCTATATATAAAGCTAAAATAGCAGGCATTTTATCTTTACCTATTAAATAATCTTTGAATAGCTGTTTTACAACATCATAATTATAAACACCTATTATTTTATAGTCTATCATTTTATCTATATCATCAAATGTATGAATCTCTATAGGAAAATGCTGAGTATTTAAATTTTCTATTACAAATACTCTGCCGTATATAATTCTGTCATCTATCCAAATTTTACCAGTATCAAATTCTTCTAATTTATATTTAAATTTACTGACATTATCTCCAGCAAGTTTTTTTACAGCATTTATCAATTGATTTGTATCTTGATTATTACTTTCAATACCAGCTTCTTTTATAACATTTTCCAAATTATCCAAAATAAGGTTTATAGTTTCAGCTGGAATAAAAGAAGGCTTAATTTTAGGGTCAGAAAAACTTCCATTTGTAAACTTTCCATCTTCTCCCATATTCGGATATTTTATATTTTCTCCAAAAACTGTGATTTCTTGGTCTTTAGGATATAATGACATAAAAATTAACTCCTTTATACATAATCAAAAAATATTATTTTATTTGCATCAAATAAATTTATTAAAAACTCTTCTAATTCTATTTTTTTATTTGAATCTTCTATCTTTTTTAATTTTATTATTACTGAACAAAATGCTCTATAATTATAAAGTCTTGTATGACCAAAAGATGCATGTCCGAATACAGATATTTTATGATTAGCATTAATATTTAATATTTCTGTTTGATAATCATTTTTTATAAGATTGTTAATAGTATCTTTTGGGTTTTGAGAAACAAGCAAATCATTTTGCAAAATAAGTAATTTTCTTTTTTCTAAACTTAAACCATTTCTTATTTCCTTAGAGTGTATTCTTTCATAATCTTCTATCGTATCTTCTGTACAAGTTTCAAGCCTGGCTTCAAGCCATAATTTCTTTAATTCTAATTTTATTTTTTTTATCATATCAGCCTGAAGTTTTGCTAATTTAGACATATCAGAGTTTTCATTTTCAAACTGACTTTCAAAAAATACCCCTTCAGGATAAAGACTTTTTACAGCTTCAAAATAAGTTTTTTCATCTTTAATATTTAGTTCCATGTTATAGTTCCTAAAACAGCATATTCTAATTGATTATAGTATTTATCTCCTCCTTCTATTTCAACATTAGCTTCTGTAACATTAATATCATCAACTATAAGATTTTTGATTAATGCTTCTTTTATTTCCATATCAGGCTTTACTCTTTTATTAAAATATTCTTTAATAGTAGATGTAATCATTTCTCTAATTCCTACAGTATCTTCTTCTCTTTTTAATTCTATAGTTATATTTACAGTTATAATTTCTGGAGTTTTTACTGTAAATATTGTATATGGATATTTTTTTTCTATATGCTCTTGAACTTTATCTATGTTTGATACTTTCATAAAGCCAGTATCTGCATTTCCTCCTATTACAACTACAAGCAAAGCACCAAATACATTAAAATTTCTAAACTCAAATGCTTTGCTTACTTCTGATGATGAGTTCAATGCTTCATCAGCAAAATCTCCATTTCCTCCATTACTGTTTCCTTTTATATAATTTAATACTCTAATTAAATAAGCCTCATCTGTTTCTCCATCTGTTCCTCCTGCTATATCTCTTTGAACAACAGCTTCACTTTCTACATTTGCTATTAAATTAGAAGCTAATTTTAATTTAGATTCTGATTTTAAATTGTAGCTGGTACCTGCATTTTCAGCCTGAACTTCTATTTCTACACTTCCATTTTCTGCTATGATGTACGTTTTTGTCATAAAATAATTATTACCTTGTTCAGATCTAAATACTGAGCCTGAAGGAATTGAAACACCAGCAATACCTTTTACCAAAATACTTCCGCTCGCCACCTCAGCATATAGAGGCGGTACTCTGTCAGCCCAATGAGCTCTTAAAAAATCCTTTTCTGCTGTATCAGGAAATATTTGTTTTTTTAAAAACTCTATATCACCTAAAAGGGAATATTGAATACCAGCTTCTACATTTGCTATTACTTTTACTAAATTATATTTAGGAGTATTTTCAAGAGGATTTAATTCACTGTAATATTGATTTAATATTTTTAATTTTAATTGCTCTAAAGATTCATTCATTATCCCACACTCCTTTTATAATTTCTGTATTATTATCAGGCTTTCTGACTAAAACAGAATAATTTAATCTGCTTTTATTTTCTATTTCAGTATCAACTTCTATATCTTTTGCAAGTCCGTCTTCAACTATCCATTCAAGAGAATCAGTTATTATTCTTTTTACTTCATTTTGAGTTTCTTTGCTTAATTTATTTTTTTTTGCAAATAAATCGCTGCCAAAATCATTGTCTGCCCACCATTTATTTTTATTTGAATAAATGCTCATAGAAACAAGATATTCTATATTATTATATTTGTTTAGATCTATTTCTAACATTTCAATTATTGGCTCCATGCACTATTTTTGTATTTTCTATACTACTAAAATTAGCAATTGTCTTTCCAGCTAAAGCAGTACTTAAAGCAAGCTGAAAAGCAGAGTTTGCTCCATTTCCAGCTTCTGGTATAGGAGCTCCTAAACATATATTTAATATAGCTTGAAGTATTTGATTATTTTTTTCCAATTCTTTTTTTAATTCTTCTATTTTTATAAGTCCGCCGAAATCATCTCCTCCTATTTTTATCATATCCTCATTTATAATTATTGATATTTTTTCATTATATATACATGTATCTCCTTCTTTAATTTCAGGAGCTTTATCACTAGATAAAATAGGCAATATTTGAGAGCTGTCAAAATTACCGCCTTTAGATAAAATAATTACTTCTCCTTCTTTAGCTTTTGCAATAAATCCATAAGGAAATAATTCTTTTTTTTCTATTGTTTTATCATAAGAAGATTTTACTTGAATAGTATCATCATTATTTCTTTTTATAAATTTTGAAATAGTTATCATATTTGCTATTTTAGAAGATATAGATGAAATAAGATTAGGCAAAGACATATTTTATACAGCTCCTTCATCTACTAAAATTATATTAGATGAAAACTCTTCATTATTAAGAACAAGCTCAACACTTTTAATTACTTTATAGTCATCTATTCCAAAAGAAGGAATATTAACTTTTATTTTTTGCTTAGGCTCATAAAATACTTCTATCTTATCATTATTTTTTATTTTTTTATTTTCTATTTCCTCATATGATAATCCCCAACCATACATATTAATATTTAATTCATCTGATTTTCTTCTTTTTAATTCTGATTCAGCTCTATTTAAAAGTTCTTTTTGAGATATATTTTCATCTGTAAAAAATAGTGTAAATACCCTTTTTGTATCGCATTTATAATCAAACTTTTCTCCTATTCCATAATTTCCTTTTATTCTATAGCAATTAAACTGCTCATATCCTCTCTTATTTAAAGATGCTGATTTTATATTTTTTCCTTCTATGATTTTATGATTTGCATTATTTGCCAAATATGTATTTCTAGCCCATACATATAGATTAGACGCTTGATTTGAAGCTATTGCATAGCCATTATTTTCTGCTATAGTAAGCAGTTTCTGCCAAACACTTTCATTTTCCCATGTAAAAGATGCTATAGGAGGTGAATTATCTTTGTTTGTAGGGTAATGTGATACTACTATATTAGAATTATATTTTTGTGCTATTTTTCTTACTACCTCTACTAATGTACCGCCTTCAATTCTTCCTGAATCTGTAGAATCTATTATATCTCTTGCATAAGAACGTGAATGTATAGTCATCTGCTTTTGATTATTATTTAATACTGCACTAATATCATCAACTAAAGTAGTTGTTACATTTCTCTCCTCATTATTCCACATAAGAGCCTTTATTATTATCCTGTCATGCTTTTCTACTTTTTTTAATTCGCTTAAAGGACATACTATATCAGCAGTATTACATATTTCATCAATACTCTTTTTTATAATAATTGAATTATAATTAATTAATCTCTTGCTTTTTCCAGCATAAACTTTAATATGCATTTTAATAATACTCCTATTTAAACATAAAATATTTCTTTAGGAAGTACAAAACTATCTTCTATAAAATTAAAATCTCTCAAATTGTATGAGTTCAAAAAATGCTCTGCATTTAATAATGTCATATTCTTATTGAACTTAATTTTTCTTAATTTCTTTAATTCTTTTATTTTCAATTCTTCTATAACAGATATTTTTAAGTCTATTAAAGCATTATTAAGTTCATAATCATCTTTATTTATAGAATCATTTAATTTGTCATATAGTTCTAAATAATTTTTTATTTTTTCCTTACTATCATCTATTTGAATTATAATACTAGCAACAGCAGTAACTGCAATTATTTTAATAAAATTATCACTTTCTTTTGCAGTATTCATTTCATTAAAAGAAATTGTATCTTTTGTAGTATCATAATTATAAAAATTAAGAAACTGAAGTAAAACTTTTTTTTCATTATTTTTTGCATTTTCTATTGGAAGTATGCTGTTAATTGACGACTGTGGCGTCTGCCCACCTTGCGTGCCGCCTGCGGCGAATGATTTTGAGCTTTCAGCAGTTTCATTTACAGACTGTTTTATATCTATTATTCCATTAACTATTGAAGATACAACATTCTGTAAAGCATCAGCGAAAACTGAAGGAGTTCTAATTCCTTGAGCGATTGTAGAAGATATTGTATTTATAGCCCTTGCCATATCATTAATATAATCTGCTTTTCCTTGTATCATTCCAATAACATTTGAAAGTTTACTTGATACATTATTTATACCTGATAAAAAAGTATCATAATTAAAATTATTCTCTAATTTCTTTTCAAGATTTTTATTAGCTATTTCCTGAACATTGTTTTTAGCATCTTCTATATTAAGAAAATTATAATTTTCATCATTTTTTCTATCAGCACATAGATTAAAATTAAGTTCTATTTTACATTGACCATTTTCATTTGCTTTTTCATCTATAGACCAGTTTTCTAAAGTTACTTTTAATCTGGGATAAAGAGGTAAAAAAATAAAAGCTGGATTTTCATCATCTGTTTTTATCTTAAAAGCATTTATTAAATCTATTTTTTTATTTAAATATTCTTCATCTCTTAAAAAGCCAGATACTCTTATTTTATTAACAGATTCATTAATTGAAGTATTACTCCAATACCCAAAATTAGGATAACTTGAATTATCTAAAGACTGTCCGCCTGAAATATTTATATTATCATATAAGAAATAAACAGCTTCCATATTAGGAGCTTCATATTTTACAAGGCTTTGTATATCATAAGCCTCTCTCCAAGATGAAGAGCTAGGATATTGAAAATTACTACTATTACCCATTTTTATCCTATTAACAGTGGATTTTTTATGTTTTAGTTATTTAAGAAGAATAATTTCTTATTTCTTCAATATTTCCTGTTTGTATATTTATATTTGGTATGTTATTATTGTATGGAGTAGCTTTATAATAAGTTCTTTCATCTGTCAATTTTATATCTACTCCAATATTAGCAGCTCCTTTCATTTCAACCTGAGCATTGTTATTTTGTATATTATTAGCAGTAATAGTTTTTTCTAAAGTATCTTCTTTAGTCAAACTTTCTCCAATTTTTCCGCCAAGTTTGCTTCCTAAATATCCTCCCGCAATACCAACACCAGCACCTACTAAAGCCCCTATAGCTGTGCCAAGTCCAGGAACAACTGAACCTATAGCAGCGGAAGTAGCAGCTCCAGCACTAGTTCCTATAGCTGTACCCGCAATACTTCCAACGGCTCCTCCAACAGCCTCACCTTTCATTTTATTTTGTTCTTTTTTTGAAAGTGAAGGATCATTAGCAGCCATAAATCCGCTTATAGCCATTGGTATAGCAGTAACAGCAGCACCCATAGCACCTGCTGTTTTTCCTAAACTTTTCCAAGTCATTTTTCCATTATTGATATTTGGTATATTTGAAGATGATTGACCTACATTGAATGTGTTAGAATTATTTCCATTTGAAAAAAACTGTCCCATATTTGTAACAAAAACAGGAATAGGAGTTCCTGTTCCTTGTATATGACGACTGTCCGCTTGCAGCGTAGATGATATATTGCCTTTTGCCATATTTTTCAAACTGTTTATTGAACTAATTGTATTAGCAACCCCTGATACCAATTTTGCTGTCATAAATATTCCAAATCCAGCTGCTATAACTTTGAATACGGCATCAAATCTTTCAGGATTTTTAGCAAAATCATTTAATATTCCTGTAACTTTTTCTAAATATGGTGCTACATTTTTATTGGCAAAAGAATCAAAAGCTGTCTGCAAGTTTTGTATATTAGCTGCCAAACTTTGTGCATTTTCCATTGCAGATGCATTTACTTGTCCCTGAGCATTAGAAACATCTAAAACTTTTTCCAATATCTCATCATAATTATCAAAATGCTTTATGGCTTCTCTTGATAAATCCGATCCAAAAACATCTGATAGCATATCAAAATTACCGCCCATTTTATCTTTTGCATTTACTATTTTCATAATTATTTCATGCAAATCTTTAAAATTTCCCTCACTATCTCTAACAGAAAAGTCTGCTCCTATAATATTTCCTAGATTTTGTAATTTTTCTTGTATTTCTGGATTAGTTAAATCACTCATAATACTTTCAAGAACAGTAACAGAAGCTGATGCATCCCCTGTACCTGCAGTTAATACCTGCATAACAGCATTGGCATTTTTCAAATCTTCTGAAGCTGTTCCAATACTTGAATAAGCTGCTATTATAGCTGGTCCAAATTTAGCAAACTCTGAAGCCGTAAAAGCACCCTGATTTCCTTGATAATAAAGCTCATCCATTAGTTTTGCAGTTTCTTCAGCAGAATAATTCAATTTAGAAAACTCAGACATCATTGAGCCTATATCAGAACCAGAAGCCCCAAATGCTCTCATAGCTCTTCCAATATTTTCTATATTTTCTTTAGCAAAATCCATATTGCCTGTTTTAGTCATTATAATGTCCATAGCATCAATAATTTCATTTGCATCTACTTTAATATCTGGCTGCATAGCTGCTTTATATATAGCTTCGCTTAAACCATTTAATTGTTTTTCTGCTGTTTCTACATCTTTAGCATTTCTTCTTGCTATAGTTCCGATTTTATTTATCCTATCTTCAAATGCTATCATTTTATTAATTGTAGCACCTACGCCTATAGAAACTCCTAAAGTAGCTAAATTACTTGCTGTAGAGTTTAATATCCCATCTATTTTTGAAAAAGCTCCCTGCATTTTACTCTGAAAAGAATTAACTTTATTGGAAGCCTTATCAATACCAGAAGAGAATTGATCTTTTAATTTTATTAAAACGCCAGCTGTTATATTACTCATTGTTGCCGCTCCTGCGTGCCGAAGGCAATGTTCGCCCACCCGCAAGGGTGCCTACATTGGTCGCCTAAATAATAGCACGGTAATTCGTTTCACTCTTTACCGTGAAGGCTCGGCTCACCTCCTTTTATGTTCTCCAACAATTTTGAGTTTTTACAGGTTCATAAGTTATCTTTTGGTATATATTTAACTCTAATTCATTAATAGCATATATTGCCATAACTTTAGCTATTAAGCTGTCGCCATGTCTTTTATTTCCTCTTATGCCTGTCCTTTCTCTTATAAGAGGTATTCCTTGCCAAACTTCAGCCTGCAAAAAATCATCTATAATAAAATTATCTTTTGGAATATTTGTAGTTTTATCTTCAACTGCACTTTTTAGCTTAGGCATATTTTCTGCATACCATTTTCTAGTTATCATTACTTCTAAAATTAAACCTCTATATGCTAATGAAAGATTCTCCGCTATCATTTGTCCATTGCCTCTAGCATCGAAAGCAGCTCCTAAAAACTTTCTTCCAAGTTCATTTATGCATAGTAAAATAAATTGTTCCTGATTACTGAATGGAATATTTCTTAATTCTATAACACATAGAGTTTTTATTTTATTTTTACTAAGTTTTATTTTTTCAAACCATAAAACTGTTAAATCTCCGCTCCTTGCAAAATCTTCTCCTAAAACTACTTCATCTTTTATATTTGTAAATAAATGCTTAACAATATTGAAATATTCCAACATTTTTGCATATCTTTCATTTTCTGTTTTGAAAGTAAAATCATCTTTTTCATAGAATCTAAACACTTCTATTTTTTCATCAGCTACAGTTTCTAATAATGCTCTATTAAAATATTTATCTCCATTTTTTGAAGGTATGCAGTAAAGTTCTTCTTCATAAGCCTCTCCATAATCTTTAATTATAGATTTTAGCCATTCTTGTTCTTTACTTTTACTGTATTCTTCTTTAGATATTTCACATATTTTTTTATAAAGACCGTCTTTTAATGCCTCATCAATATCAGTTGTTTGTAAATAATAATCTTTCCTTCCAGATTCAATATCTTTTACAAGCAAATTAAATTGATTATCTTCTCCGTTATGAGTAGAAAGTATTAAAACGCTTCCTCCCCACATAAGCATAGCTAATGCTGCTTTTAATAATTCTTTTAAATCATCGCAGAATGCTGCTTCATCAATAACTATATGACCTTGTTTACTTCTTATAGAACGAGGTACAGAAGGAAGCCCCCATATCTCAAAACCTGATTCAAATCTTATTTTATAAATTGTTATATCTTTGTTTTCATCTTTTATAACTGTTTCTCCAAAATCTTCACATGCTATATTAAGTAATTTAGCCCAAAAAGCAGCATCTTTAATAAATTGCTGTGTCATATCTTTTGCATAAGATATATAATAACAGCTCATACCATTTTCTTTTTTTGATAATGATGCTTTTAATACACAATTTAAAGCTTCAACATAAGAAGCTCCTATTCTTCTTGATTTCTCCCAAACTTTTACTTTATCCTGATTAATAAGCCATTTTTCCTGATAGGGTAAAAGTATCTTTTTATTTTTTAATTTGTTATTCATTTTTAATTATTAATATTAAATACATCTCTGAATATTGTATTAACTGTTTCCTGAGATATTCCTGCAGAATTAGCATTATTAATGGCTTTAATTTGTGCCTCTTAAAGGGCTTTATTTTTTATCTCTTCTGTATGCTGATTATTTTTCGATATAGCATTTTCAAGATTGATTATTCCTTTTGTTGCCTTTTCTATAGAGTTAGACATTTTCTCTATTTCTTTTATATCCATATTTGCTACCTCGCTGTTTTGTATTTCCTGCAATGAACCTACAAAATCATAGATAAGCATTCTTATTTCTTCCATAGTCTGCTTGCCTAAAATATTGCCTAATTCATCGCCTGTTTTATCTTTCCAAGCTGAAGCTATTGCCTCTATTTCTTTTTTCTTATCCAATAAATTATCAAATCTTTTTCTTATATCTTGATATACCAGATTTTGACACTGCTTTTTTTCCCAATTTCTCATTGATAATATTAGCAATATCAATATATCTTACCGTACTGTCTTGCAAAAGTTCTATAATTTCTTCTTTTGTTTTTTTATCAAGTTTATCTATGTTGCTTTTAGGTGCCATTATTACTGCCTCTTATTTTATAGTAATTACTTCCTGTTTGTACATTATACCAAATTTGCCATTCTGATATTTTTATAATACTTTTTTGATATTCTTTAATAAGTTCTTTACTTGTATTTATATTATTATTAGGCTCATAAAAACTAGGCGTCTGTGATAATGGTATGGTTATATATTTAGCAGTACAGCTTACTAAAAATATAAGTATTAAAATTAAATATTTTATTTTCATATATTCCTTAATTTTTTATATTTTTATAATAATCATTTATAATAGTATTTAATGCCTTTATTTCATCGCTTTTAAGATAACTTTCTTTTATATTTTCTATAGCTTCATTACTATTGCTGAAACTTTCAAGCATTATTTTTCTTTCATTATCAAAAATCATTTCTTTCTCTAGTATAATATTTGAAATATTTAATTTTGTTGTATATATTTCTTTTTCTAAAGATTTGATTTTGTTGTCTTTTATTTTTATTGTACAATTCAAAAAACTTATATATCCAAGTAAAATACCTGCAATCAAAAAATATATAAAATATTTTGATTTCAAAAAACTTAATAGTTTTGTCTTTAAAAAATTAATTATTATACTGATTATTATTGTCATTTTATTTATTATCTTTTATTGTATTTACTTCTTCTAATCTTTTTTCTTTTTCATTTCCTCCTTTTAATATTTTTAAAAATCCTCTCAAGTCGCTTCCAAAACTAACAGCATTAAGCCCAAGAAGAATTATTACAACTGCTATTGCCTCTTCTTTAGTTACTGTCCTGCCTCTCCAAATTAAATTAACAAATACCCAAATACAGCCTAAAATAAAACTGACTATACTTGTATAAATTAATAATTTCTTATTTGCATTATGCTTGTCTATAAAACTCATTTATCTAACTCCATTATATTTTATACTGTCGTGAAATATTTTATTATTGCTAAAATAAAAAACTTTCATTATAACCTCCTGCTGAATTGCTTCAGCAGGCATTCAAGTTTTTTATTTTTGTCTAATTCCATTATATTTTATACTGTCGTGAAATATTCCTAGTAAAAATTTTTGTAAATATTCTAAACTTTCCAAAACTATTTCACTATCTTTTATTGTTGTTTCCGTAAAATTATTATTGATAAAAACATCATAGCTTTTTAACCTATCTTTGGCAGGAAGATTTTTAAGATTTCTCAGAAAATTATTACGTTTATCATATTGTACTTTATGATTATTATATATTGATTTATAAATCTCTTTTAGATTATCTAAAATAATCATATAATAAAAATTGCAAATATTTTCTAATCCTAATCTTCTTATACTTTCAATGTCGCTTTTGGATAAAGCTGTATTATATATATTTATAATTTCTATTCTTTTTTCTTTTACATACTCTTCAAACTCAGATTTATCTTTATTAAGTATATGATTTCTGGCTATATAACTAATTATTTTACTCTGAACTTTCAATGTACTTTGACTTATAATATTGCTGTATTCTTTATAGACTGTCAAAGAAGTAATATTATTGTCATATTGAAACCTATTTCCATTTTCATTATCTCCGTGATAATAAGCTAATATTTCACTGTTATTTTTAGCTCCTAATACATCAAGCTCTTTTGGAGATTTAAAAGCATTAGAAACTAAATTATTTTGTTTTTCTATAGGTTTTTCTGAGATAATTTTATCATTTCCAAACTCTAATTCTCCAATTTTAAGATTGGCTTTTACTTTAGCCTGCTTATTATTTATAATAAGTTCTCTTACCCAATTGCCTATTATAAGTATAGTTATACAAGCTATTATTATAGAAAAAGCGGTCAGTATATCAGTCATTAACAGCCTCTAATATTTTTAGTATATTTTTGAATCTTTTTTCTCTGTCCTCTAGTCCGTTATAGCCTCCATTTATCATTTTTGTTACTGTTTTTACATCGCCTTTTCTTGCAAATGGCTGTAAACCTCTTTCTATCCAATAGCAGCATGCTATATTTGATGCTATTAATTCTGATGATGCTAAATCTGGATTATCAACCAAATTAATCCCTAATTTTTCTCCGTATTTTTTATAATTATTTTTTCCTGTAAGCTGTATAATGCCTCTGCCTCTATATTTGTATCCTTCATTTTTACCGTTTCCTAGTCTTCCTCCGTATATTCTGTTTCTATAGCTTCTTTACCCTTGCTTACAACTTCTCTGGCTTCATTAATATCCTTAAAATATTTTGGAAATATTTTTAATAATGTATTTGCTGAATAATTTAGATTTTCTTCTAATTTTGTGAAATTAATGCTTTCATGTCCGCATTGTGCCAAAAACATAGCTAATTCATTTATATTTTCTTCTTTGTTATCAGATTTGCATATATGATATTTATCAAAACTTTTACTTAATACTTCATACCATTTTTGATTTATTCCTGATTTTTTAAGAATATCTTTTGTAAGCATTTATATACCTGCCTTCATTTAATTATATTCAGATTATAGATTTTTAATGAACTTTTATAGACTAAAGATTTTTAGATTTTTTATATATATTGACAAAAAATATTAAAGATTTATCATTTATACATAGTGCTTTATAAGGGGTTATTATGGATATCAATGATATAGCTGGAGTTGGTAAAGCTATAGAAAAACTTATTGATTTATTAAGAGGTTTTGGTTGGAAAATATATGAGCCGTATCATATAAAAAGAATTGCTGATGCTGAATCTTATAAAAGAAAATTAGAAACAGATGACAAAATATATGAAATAGAAAAAATATTAGAATTTATAACTAAAAATTCAAATCTTAATATAAATCATAATAATGGAACAGAAATAAGTAATGCTAATATATTATTAGAAAACACAAAAGCAAGATTAGTAAATCAGGAATTATCAAGAACTTCTAATATTCAAAATGTTATTTCTAAAACTTATGATATATTAAAAGATGAAGAGGATGTTTCTGATAAACCTGTGGATAAGGATTGGTTTACTAGATATTTTAATATTGTTCAAGATATAAGCAATGAAGATATTCAGGATTTATGGGCTAAATTATTAGCAGGAGAGATAAAACAGCCTGGTAGTTTTTCATATAGAACTTTAGAAACATTAAAAAATATGACTACTGATGAAGCAGAATTATTTACTAAAGTTGCTAAATTATTATTTTATGGCAAAGAAAGAGAAAAATATATATTTAAAAATTTAACTTTATTACAAAAATATGGTATTTCTCTTTCAGACATAACTAAACTTATGGATTCGGGTGTTATAAGTAGTCTTAATGACTTAAATTTAACAATAAGTAGTGAAATAGTTATATCTAATAACAATTATTTATTTAAATTATCAAAAAATAAAAATAAAAATACTAATATATTGATTATAAACCTTATGAATGTAAATGTATTTAAACTTTCTGAATCTGGAAAAGAAATATTAGAATTAATAGACGATAAATGTAGTAATGATGACTTTTTTATTGATAATATTAAGTCAATAAAAGAGAATTTTAAAAATAGTTGTGAATATGAAGTGAAAAGAATTAAGTATATAGATTTTAAGAATGATATAATTTATACTATAGATGAAAATGAAAATTTAATTAATGATATATAGTTGTTGTTTATAAATTTCCTAAAGCTAGTTTTACTAATAATTGTTTGGCAGCTTCTATAGCTACATTAATTGAAAAATCTTTTATTTTAGAAAATACTTTATCTTCTTTTAAACCGCTTAGAAAATCATATCCTTTTGCTGTAATTCTATAAGCTCCATTAATTAATGGAAAGTTAGTAGATAACAAATAAGTAAATCCATATTTATTTTCCTTATTATTGAAATCATTATCTATACATTCATTATCAAATAAAATTTTAATATGTCCTACTAAATTATCATATAATAAAATTTCTTCTTCATTATTATCATCTTCTGGTACTTTGATGTTTAATTTATCTAATAGTTCTTTTCCAAGTATTTCATGATTTTTATGTTCTTCCATAACTTCAAGTATATTTCTAATTAATTCGTAGTTTATTTTCATTATATAATTTCCTAGTGTTTTGTGATTAAATTATATATTAAAATGAGTTTTTTTCATCGTTTTATATATAAAAATTATTAAATTAATTGCATAATGTGTTGGTTCTTTTTCTTTTTACATTTCACTAAATACCGCTTTATCCCGTTAAATCCCGCTTATTCGCTGTTGTGTGATGGTCTATTGCTTGTATTTATCAA
>NZ_KI912408.1:0-149427 GCF_000518245.1 Brachyspira alvinipulli ATCC 51933
CTGACATTCGTTAGAATGGCAGGAGCTTATTAACGAACAAGTTTTTATAAATGATATAAAAACTATAGTAATAAAAATAAATAAAAAATATTGAAGTGCCAGCATTATATATGTATGTACTTTTTTTATTAATATTTTGTAATTGAAATTTTGATAATTTTAATTTATTATACAAAAATAAAATACTTATGGACGGTTTAATATGAAAAATGTTATTTCTATAATTGCATCATTTATTTTAATGATTGCTATAATTTCATGCGGCGGCGGAAACAAAGAAGCAAATCAAACATCACAAAATACCAACTCTCAAACTTCATCAGACAATCAAAGTAAACAAACAGATAATCAAAAAGAATTTTTTGATATGAAATATGTTTATAAAGGTGTTAGAGTAGATAAAGCTAAATTTGATGAAGAGCTTAAAAATTTAAGAGAAAATAATGAAAAAGCAAAAAGAAATTTTGATTTTCTTAATAGTAAATTTGCAAATGATGATGAAAGAAAAAAATATTCTATAGAGTTTATATCAAATGTTAATTATGATCCATTTAGTGAAACATTCAGCACTTGGGATAAATATAATGAAGATTTGACAGATTATTATGCTGATGAACATTTATATGTAGATCAGAATTTAGCATTAAAAAAAGCAAGAGAAGAATTATTAAAATTAAATAAAAAAGATGCTGATGTTTATTTAGCTTTGTTCTTATCTCATTTTGCTTGCGATTCGCTTTATTATTTTGAAGAAGAAAAAAAGTATTTAACAGAATGGAAAAAAGCAGGCGGAACTAATATATCTATGATGATAGCAAAGTATGATGATGATAATGCTTACAGCAATAAAATGAAATTAGTTGATTATATAATAGAAGCTCCTGATTCTTTAAGAGCAGAAAAATTAGTTGCTGATGCTTATAACAATGGTTTCTCTAGATATATTGCAAAAAATAATGGATATATAGATTTATTTAATGAAAATAATTATTCTTTAAGTTCAATTGAATTGGAAGGTACAGCTCATATAGCTGCAGTAAATATAGTACAGGAAATACTTAATACGAATATAATAAATAAATATTTAAAAACCTATGTTATAAATAGACTCAGCAATGATAAATTATATTTTGATGATGCGGAGTATTTTAGAAATTATTACGGAATTGATTTGATGGAGTATTATGACGGATGGAATGGACTTAGTTTTCTTCAGTTTAAGAAAAATACATTCTTAATTGAATCAAGAGTAAATATGCATTATTATAATCCTGAGTTTATGAATGATCATATATACGCTTCATTTGAAGAAGTAAAAACTTATAATTTCAGACTTGGAGATATAGATAAAGTAGAATCTGCTGAAATTAATTCAATTTCTACAAATGATTTGAAAGATTATACTAAAAGCTCTAAATTTATAAGTTTCGGTAAATTTGATGGAGAAAAATATTTGGAGTATATAGATGAAACAATGGGTTGGCGTATATATTTTCCATCTTTCTTTTTATGCGACATAAATAATGACGGCAAAGAAGAATTAATGCTTTCAGGGGATTATGATTATGGCGGAGGAAGAGGCGGTACAGTGAATTTTACTTTACTTTTGAAAGAGAATTTGGAAGTAGATTTTGATTCAGAAATAGGACAGCTTATTAATAATAATGATTTTCAAAATTTAAACTGTATTCAAAAAATATATACTGAAGACGGTAAAAATAAAATGTTTTTATTAGATAAATCTTATAATAAAGCACTTGATATATTCATTGATAATAATGAAATAAAGAATGCAGAAGTTTTTAATTATATTACATATAGTTATCAGCCAAAATTGAAATGGAAAGGAAGTATACTTGACGGAGTACCTGAAGGAGCTTTAAAAACTGATGCCAGCTTTGATATGTCTAAAGCAGAAAATTCATCAGATAAAGCAATAGTTTCAGACAGAACTTTGAGAATGGCTGACAGACTTATAAGCGATGCATATTTTGCTAAAAAAGAAACTTTGGATAAACAAGGTCAGGAAGAATTGTTGGAGCAAAGAAGAGCAGAAATCAAAACTATTCAGGAAGCAAAAGGCGATATTAAAGCAATAGAATCTGAAATGCTTAAGATTTTGAATATACAATAATTTTTTGTAAGAAATATATTTAATAAAAAGTGTATGCATTATATATGTGTACACTTTTTTATTGTAAAAAATATCAAAATTTAATGAACTTTACTTTTATAATTATTTTTTGTATAATAATATTATGAGAGATTTTGATAAATTAAGACAAATATTAAATGAACCTGTTACAGTTGAAAATTTAAATAGAATTAATGATTATTTTGTACGCTATTTGTTTTCGCATGCTGGCAATGAAAATATAGCTTTAAATTTTATTAATGCCGTATTTAAAGATTTAGACTTTGAAACTTTTAAGAAAATAGAAATATTGAATCCATCGCCGAAGGCGGGCAGTCGCCTTAATATAGCAGAAAATTATGATGAAAAAGAATCTATAGTGGATATTAAGGCTACTACAGAAACAGGAATAACTGTTTTAATAGAAATACAATCCAGAGGCAATGAAGATTTTATAAAAAGAGCTTTATATTATTGGGCTTATAATTATAGTTCTAGTTTAAATAGAGGTTCTTTTTATGATGAGTTAAAACCTGCGGTAAGTATAAATATTACTAATTTTATATTAACTGATGAGGATAAAGTACATACTTGTTATATTTTAAAAGAATTAACTAATAATAAAATTCTAACAGATCATTGTCAATTACATTTTGCACCGGAGGTGGGCTGTGCCTAGAGCTTCCTAAATTCAATTTAAAAAATATTTCTGAAATAGAAAGTTTAGATAATATACATAAAGAATTTATTTCTTGGGTCAAGTTTTTTAAGGGGGAAGATATGTCTATCTTAATGAAAGAAAATACTATATTTGAAGAAGTAGAAAAGAAATGCCGTACTTTTGTTAATGATAGTCCTGTAATGGATAAGTATAAAAAACGAGAAGTAGATACATATTTCTTTAATAAAAGTATGGAGTTAGATATAAAAAAGGCTAAAGAAGAAGGTATTAAAGAAAATCAAATATTGACAGCTAAAAATATGAAAAATAAAAATATGGATATTAAACTTATTAGTGAATTAACAGGATTAAGTATAAAAGAAATAGAAGAATTATAATAAAAATTATGAGTGTATTTTAATTTTACTTAAAATACTATAAAAAATAATTTTTTATAAAAGTGCATGCATTATATATGTATGCACTTTTTTTATTATAGTAATATTCCATAATTGAAATTTTGATTATTCTAATTTATAATGCGAAAACAACAATACATACAGAGGGTTTACTATGAAAAATTTTATTTCTATAATTGCATCATTTATTTTAATTACTGCTATAATTTCCTGCGGCGGAAACAAAGAAACAAATCAATCAGAACAAAATACTCAAACTAATCAAACTCAAACAAATGAACAAGTATATATCAATCCAACAACTACAAATAATAATAATAATAATACAGATATTGATATCAATATTAATGAAAATAATGATATTAATAAAACTAAATATACTAATGAATATATTCAAGGTACAGAAATGGATCCTATACCTACAGGATATAAAAAAATAGATGAAATACTCAATGAACATAAATATAAAGCACCAATATACGAAATATCAGAATTATTGTCAGAGGAAGGACTAGAAGGAAAAATCACTGAATATACAAATTTTAGTGATAAATATATATTTAAAGATTCTACTCCTTTGTTTTTGGCAGTACAATTCGGATACAATGATTTAGCAAAAGAGCTTATAAAAGAAGGTGCTGATGTTAATGCCAGAGTAGATGATATGGAAACAGAAGGCGGTATTGATATGCTTTATCATGCTGTTAGAAACAATAATGTTGAAATGAGTAAAATATTAATTGATGAAGGAGTTGATGCAGGCAGAGAATATGGTTATGAATATCCTTATTATTTAACAGATATTGCTATTAGAAACAATAATCTTGATATGCTTAAAATACTTCTACAAAGCGGAGATATTGATTTGGAATCAAGCTTAATTCCTGATGCCATAGAAGAAAATAATATAGAAATGGTTAAATATTTAATATCTATAGGACAAGATGTAAATGCTCAAATATTTGCAGATGGATTTTGGATTAACTCTCCTATGAAAGTAGCAGCTCAAAATGGCAATATAGAAATAGCTAAGCTTTTAATTGATGAAGGCGCCAATTTAAACTCAAGCGATGATTATATAGGTTCAGCTATTGATTATGGTAATTATGATATAGCTAAATTATTAATAGATAATGATGTTTTTAATCTTAATACTAATACAACTATAGAGCAAGCTATAGAATTAGCAAAGGAGAAAAAATATTATGAAATAGAAAAATTATTATCAAGCGAAGATTCAAACAATATAGCTGGATATGATGAATTAATGAATGCTGTATCAAAAGGAGATATGAAAGCATTAGAAAAACTTATAAAAGATGATACTGATTTAAATAAACAATATGATAAGATTACGCCTCTTAATTTAGCTGCTGCTAGAAATGATAAAGAAATGGTTAAATTCCTAGTAGAAAAAGGTGCTGATATAAATTTAGAAGATGGATACGGATATACTCCTTTAATAATAGCAATTAAGTATCGTAATATAGGTTTAGCTAAAAATATTATTGATTTGAAGCCTGATTTAAATGCTATATGTTCAGCAACAGGAGATACTCCTTTAACATATTTGGTAAATGCCAAGAAGTACGGCGGCGTAGCGTATCTTTGTTATTATATGATAAAAAATGGTGCTGATATAAATAAAAAGAATAAGGAAGGAAATACTCCATTAATGATTGCAGCTGCAAGTTATAATTATGCTATTGTTGGAGTTCTTGTAAATATGGGTGCCGATTATAATATTAAAAACAAAGAAGGACAAACAGCCATTGATATTGCTTCAGCTAGAGATGATAGTTCAGCGCTTCATCACATGACTAATCCAAGCGATTTAGAACATTATCTTAGTTATTAATAAATAATAAAAAAGTGTATGCATTATATATGTATGCACTTTTTATATAATCATTTTAACTATATACTTTACAATTTATAATTATAAGTTATAATTCATTTTCAAATATTTATAAAATACCTATAAGGGGTTATGAAAGATGTCTGAAAACAAGTTAATGAATTGGAGCAGTAAAAAAATAATATATTTTATATTAGTACTTGTATTAATGCTAATTTCTTCTATTCCTGCTAATATATATGTATTATTATTTGATACTGAATATAATGCTGAAAGATTAATTTACAATATGATTTTCAATAGTTTTTATTTTCAACTTTTTTTATTTTTTTGTTATTCATTTTTATTCAGCATAAACAGCAATTTTGAAAATGTTAATAAAAGAACAATACTAATAACATTTTTGTCATTTTTACTTTTATTTTTGCTTAGCATATTTACTTCATCGCCTTTAAAAAATGAAATACCTGATATGCTTGAATTTTTTAAATCTAATATAATGATTAATAAAAGTATATTATCCTATATAATGTTTTTTATTATAATACTTTTAGCTGATAATAATTTTAATATAAAAAACAATACATATAATAGTTTTACTAAGCTAGGAGATATAATTTTCTTTTCTATAATAGCTGCAATTATTGCATTTATATTTTGGATATTTATTGTTTTTTTATGTGATAAATTTATTTTTAGAACTAATATAGCAGGTGATTTAGAACCTTTAATTGAAAAGCTTATTTTTATGTCTATTATATTTGTTCTTTCTATAATACCTTTTATATTTTTCTTTGTGCAAAAGAGATTTAAAACTGTTTTATCAATATATATTTCTCGAGGATTATTATTTTTATATTCATTTTTAATATTCGCTTTATTTTTTGCCTTACTATATGAACCTATAAGACCATTTGAAAATACGAAGTCTTTTATAATTTATAATGTATTATTAATTTTATCCATTTTTACTTTATACTTTATAAGAGCTGACTATAAAGCTGGAGTCATAACAAAAGCAATGTATATAATATTTCCAATACTGGCATTTTTATTTAATATATTAGTGTTAAGTGCAAGCGTATATAGAGTGATTATTTCAGAAGTAAAAATAAATGAAATTTCTATTGCAGTTCTTAATATAATAATAGCTGTTAATTTAATATATATAATAGTACAAAATATAAAGTCTATATTAAAAATATTAAAGAACAATATCAATATAAATGAGGCAGTTATTGGAAATAATAAAATATATAGCTTCATTTATATTTATGGTATTTATTCATTTATTTTTTCTTTTATAGCTCCTATTGTAATGGTATTTTTATTAAAAAAATAAATAAAAGTTTAATAATTTAAAGAGGTTTATGAATTATGAAAAAATTAATATTTATTTTATTTTTATTTAGTCTGTACTTATACAGTCAAACTGATAATAAAATTAAAGCTTATGAAAAATTAAGAGAATATGTGAATGAAGGCAATGTTAAAGAAGCTGAGAATATTCTTAAGAAATATAATGTCAATATAAATGATCTTGATTATGAAGATTTTACATTATTATCACATGCAGTTATGGATAATAATATAGAAATGGCTAAACTTCTTCTAAAATATAAAGCGGATGTTAATACTGTAGTAAATGATGGCGATACTGCATTGATACTTGCAGTTGATAATAATAATATGGAAATGGTTAAACTACTTTTAAGTCATGCTGCTGATATTGATTATCAAGGCTTTAGAGGAAGAACAGCATTATTTTGTGCTTTAGAATATAATAGAAAAGAAAATATTGAAATGGTAAAACTCTTAATCAAAAATAAAGCAGATGTTAATATAGCTTATGATGGAGATTATGAGAATGAAGAAACACCTTTAATGTATGCTGTTATGAAAGGCTATAAAGAAACGGTAAAAATTTTGATTGCAAATAAAGCCGATATAAACAGGAGAAATAGAAATAATGCAAATGCTTTGATTTATGCTTATATGTTCGGCCATGAGGATATAGCAGATATTTTACTTCAAAATGGTTCTGATTCTTTGGATAAAAGTTTGAAAGTTTGTGATCTTAATCAATCAACTTTGCTTAATCTTAATGTTCCATTGATAAATGCTGCACACTATTCTACCAATGAAGTTTTTTTACAAAAGCTAATTGATAGTGGTGCATATAAAGATTATGATTATGATACTGCATTGAGAGAAGCCGCTTCTTATAATAATATTAATGCTGTAAAAGTGCTTATTAAAAATAATGCAGATGTTAATGTTCAAAATAGAGGCGGTATGACAGCATTGATGTCGGCTTGTCGTAACGGAAATTTAGAGATGACAAAAATGCTTTTAGATGCTGGTGCTGATAAAAGTATAAAAAGAGGTAATTATGATGCATTGTATTATGCCAGAGAATACGGAAAAAATGAAGATATAATAAAATTACTCACAAAATAGTTATAGTATTTATAAAAAGCGTATGCACTTTTTTATTGTTAAAATATTTCTAATTGAAATTTAAATTATTCTAATTTATAATGCAAAACAACAATACATATATTGGGTACAATATGAAAAATTTTATTTCTATAATTGCAGCATTTATTTTAATGATTGCTGTAATTTCATGCGTCAGCGGAAACAAAGAAGCAAATCAAACAGAACAAAATACTAATTCTAAAACTTCATCAGACAATCAAAAAGAATTCTTTGATATGAAATATGTTTATAAAGGTGTTAGAGTAGATAAAGCTAAATTTGATGAGAGGCTTAAAAATTTAAGGGAAAATAATGAAAAGGCAAAAAGAAATTTTGATTTTCTTAATAGGAAATTTGCAAATGATGATGAAAGAAAAAAATATTCTATAGAGTTTATATCAAATGTTAATTATGCTACATTAAATCTAAAATTCTTAATAAGCTGGGGTAACTTGGGTATATATAGTGAAGTTGAAGATTATTATGCTGTTGGATATTTATATGTTGATCAAAATTTAGCATTAAAAAAAGCAAGAGAAGAATTATTAAAATTAAATAAAAAAGATGCTGATGTTTATTTAGCTTTGTTCTTATCACATTTTGCTTGCGATTCGCTTTATTATTTTGAAGAAGAAAAAAAATATTTAACAGAATGGAAAAAAGCAGGCGGAACTAATATATCTATGATGATAGCAAAGTATGATGATGATAATGATTACAGCAATAAAATGAAATTAGTTAATTATATAATAGAAGTTCCTGATTCTTTAAGAGCAGAAAAATTAGTTGCTGATGCTTATAAAGATAATTTCTATAGATACATTGTAAAAGATAATGGATATATAGATTTATTCAATGAAAATAATTATTTTTTAACTTCAATTGAATTGGAAGGTACAGCCCGTTTATCTTCAATAAAGATAGCAGAAGAAATAGGCAATACAAATATAATGAACAAATATATAAAAACTTATATAAATAATAGATTAGCTAATGATGATATAGAGGACTATTTAGAATATTATCAAAATTATTACAATATTAATGCCGTTTATTGTTATGACGGTTGGAACAGCCTTAATTTACTTGAATTTAAAAAGAATACATTTTTAATTGAAAGCACTATGAAAGGATTAGTAAATATGCATTATTATAATCCTGAGTTCATAAAAGATAATTTATATGCTTCATTTAAAGAGATAAAAAATTATAATTTCAGACTTGGAGATATAGATAAAGTAAAATCTGCTGAAATTAATTCAATTTCTACAAATGATTTGAAAGATTATACTAAAGACTCTCAATTTATAGATTCAGGCAACTTTGATATGGAACAATATTCATCTTATATAGCTAGCAACATGTATTATCCTTTACATGAAGTATCTTTCTTCTTATATGATATCAATAATGACGGCAAAGAAGAATTAATGCTTTCAGGAGAATATACTAGTTCTGCAGGAAGAGGCGGTATAGCACATTATACTTTACTTTTAAAAGATAATTTGGAAATAGATTTTGATTCAGAAAAAGGACAGTTTATTAATTATCGAGATTTTCAAGATTTGGGATGTACTCAAAAAATATACACAGAAAATGGTAAAAATAAAATGTTTTTATTGGATACTCTTAATAATGAAGCATATGATATATTCATTGATAATAATGAAATAAAGAATGCAGAAGTTTTTGATTATATTACATATAGTTATCAGCCAAAATTGGAATGGAAAGGAAGCATACTTAATGGAGTACCTGAAGGAGCTTTAAAAACTGATGCAAGTTTTGATATGTCTAAAGCAGAGAATGCATCAGATAAGGCAATAGTATCAGACAGAACTTTGAGAATGGCTGACAAGCTTATAAGCGATGCATATTTTGCTAAAAAAGCTGCTTTAGATAAACAAGGTCAGGAAGAATTATTAGAACAAAGAAGAGCAGAAATCAAAACTATTCAGGAAGCAAAAGGCGACATTAAAGCGATAGAAGCTGAAATGCTTAAAATTTTGAATATACAATAATTTTAATAGTTTCAATAAAAGTGTATGCATTATATGTATACACTTTTTTATTAATATTTTATAATTGAAATTTTAATTATTATAATTTATTATATTTAAAAATAACAATACTTATGGATGGTACTTTATGAAGAAATTGCTTATATTATTTAGTATGTTTTTATTTAGCCTATGCTTATACAGTCAAACTGCTGATGAAAGTGAAGTTTATAAACAATTAAAAGATTATGTAAACAAAGGCAATATCAAAGAAACTGAAAATATTATAAAAAAATATAATGTTGATTTAAATCATTATTATGATGAAAATTATACATTATTAGCGTATGCAGTTACGAATGATAATATGGCAATGGCTAAGCTCCTTTTGAAATATAAAGCAGATGTTAATGCTCCGTCATACGAAGGAATGAGTGCGTTAATACTATCAGTTATTTATCATAAGAATATAGAAATGGTTAAACTTCTTTTAAGTTATGGTGCTGATATTAATCAAAAATGCGATTTAGAAGGTAATGCATTATTTTATGCTTTAGATTATTATACTAAAGAAAATATTGAAATGGTAAAATTTTTAATTGCAAATAAAGCTGATGTTAATATATTATATCATGGATTCGATGGAAATGAAGAAACACCTTTAATGTATGCTGCTATGAAAGGCTATAAAGAAACGGTAAAAATTTTGATTGCAAATAAAGCTGAAGTTAATAAAAGAAATAGAAATAATGCTAATGCTTTGCTTTATGCTTATATGTTCGGGCATAAAGATATAGTAGATATTTTACTTCAAAATGGTTCTGATTCTTTAGATAAAACTTTGGAAAGCTGCGATCTTAATCAAAGAACTTTCCTTAGTATGAATATTCCATTAGTTACTGCAATAATGCATTTAGATGATGATGCGTTTTTACAGAAGTTAATTGACAATGGTGCAGATGTAAATTGCAGAGCTTCTGATGACAATACTGCATTAATGATGGCAGCTTCACTTAATGATGCAGGTGCTGTAAAAGTGCTTCTCAAAAATAATGCTGATGTGAATCTGCAAAATAGATATGGTCTAACTGCATTGATGAATGCTTGTATGAACGGAAATTTAGAAATAGCAAAAATGCTTTTAGATGCTGGTGCTAATAAAAGAATAAAAAGTAATGAGAAAAAAGATGCATTATACTATGCCAAAATAAGAGGAAAAAACATAGAGCTAATAAGACTTCTTGAATAATAGTTAGAATCTTAATTCTAAAAAGTGTATGCATTATATATGTATGCACTTTTTTTATTGTCAAAATATTTTATAATTGAAATTTTGCTAATTTTAATTTATGATACGAAAAACGATAATACGTATATAGGGTTTAATATGAAAAATATTATTTCTATAATTACAGCATTTACTTTAATGATTACTATAATTTCATGCGGCGGCAGCAAGGAAACAAATCAAACAGAACAATCACAAAAAATTAATACTCAAACTAATATATCAACATCAGATAATCAAAAAACAGAAACTAAAAAAGAATTCTTTGATATGAAATATGTTTATAAAGGTGTTAGAGTAGATAAATCTAAATTTTATGAAGAACTTAAAAATGCAAGAGAAAATAATGAAGAGGCAAAAAGAAATTTTAATTTTCTTAATATAAAATTTGCAAATGATGATGAAAGAAAAAAATATTCTATAGAGTTTATATCAAATGTTAATTATGCTCTATTTAATGAAACATTCAGCAGTTGGGATAGATATAATGAAGATTTGACAGATTATTATGCTGATGAACATTTGTATGTTGATCAAAATTTAGCATTAAAAAAAGCAAGAGAAGAATTATTAAAATTAAATAAAAAAGATGCTGATGTTTATTTAGCTTTGTTCTTATCACATTTTGCTACAGATTCTCTTTACTATTTTGAAGAAGAAAAAAAGTATTTAACAGAATGGAAAAAAGCAGGCGGAACTAATATAGCTATGATGATATCAAAGTATGATGATGATAATGCTTACAGCAATAAAATGAAATTAGTTGATTATATAATAGAAGCAGATGATTCTTTAAGAGCAGAAAAATTAGTTATTGATGCTTATAATAATAATTTCTATGGATATATTGTAAAAAATACTGGATATATAGATGTATTTAATGAAAATAATTATTCTTTAACTTCAATTGGATATGACGGTACGGCTAGTATAGCTTATTTAATATATGTACCAGAAATAGTTAATACAAATATAATAAACAAATATATAAAAACTTATATAAAAAATAGATTAAGCGATGATAATATAAATGAGTATTTAGCGTATTATGAAAATTATTACAATCTTGAAACTGATGATGCATATAATGGATGGAACAATCTTAATTTACTTGAGTTTAAAAAAAATACATTTTTAATTGAAAGCACTATACGCGGACCGGTAAATATGCATTATTATAACCCTGAGTTTATAAGAGATAATTTATATGCTTCATTTGAAGAAATAAAAACTTATAATTTCAGACTTGGAGATATAGATAAAGTAAAATATGCTGAAATTAACTTAATCTCTACAAATAATTTGAAAGATTATACCAAAGATTCTAAATTTATAAGTTTTGATAAATTTAATAAAGAGGAATATTCAGATTATGTAATGGAAGCAATAAATTCTCGTTGGCCTTTAAATTACCTGTCTTTCTTTTTATGTGATATTAATAATGACGAAAAAAAAGAATTAATGGTTTCAAGCGAGTATCACTATGCAGGAGGAAGAGGCGGTGTAGTACATTATACTTTACTTTTGAAAGATAATTTGGAAATAGATTTTGATTCAGAAATAGGACAGCTTATTAATAATAATGATTTTCAAAATTTAAACTGTATTCAAAAAATATATACTGAAGACGGTAAAAATAAAATGTTTTTGTTAAATGAAACTGCTAATGAAGCTTTGGATATATTCGTTGATAATAATGAAATAAAGAATGCTAAACATTTTAATTATATTACATATAGTTATCATCCTAAATTGGAGTGGAAAGGAAGTATACTTGACGGAGTACCTGAAGGAGCTTTAAAAACTGATGCAAGTTTTGATATGTATAAGGCAGAAAATGCATCAGATAAAGCAATAGTGTCAGACAGAACTTTAAGAATGGCTGATAAACTTATAAGTGATACATATTTTGCTAAAAAAGCTACTTTGGATAAACAAGGTCAGGAAGAATTATTGGAGCAAAGAAGATCAGAAATAAAAGCTATTCAGGAAGCAAAAGGCGATATTAAATCAATAGAAACAGAAATGCTTAAGATATTAAATATAAAATAATTAAAAAGTTCTTCTATAAATAAAACAATTATAAAAGAAAACAATTATAGAAGAACTTTTCTATAATTATTGCAAATTTCCTTGACAGCTGCTGCCCTCACCTGCCGTACATCCGTAGCAATAATCTTCTACTACTATATTATTATTCTTAAAATCATCAATAGTTAAATCTTTTATATATGAAGACTTACCATTTAAAGATGTTAAATTTTTCATTTGATTAAAATCACAGTCATATACTTTACCGTCATAGCCTATATTAATAGTATTTAAACACATAACTTTATAAGCATTGGAAGCATTAAAATTATCCTCAAGAAGCTGCATATAATTTTCATACTTATTATTTTTTTTAAGTTTTTCCTCAAATCTCCCTATAGGTATATTTGTAATAGTATATAAATTATTAAATACTATATTATGTTCATTTTTTAAATGTTCTTTATAATCTTTTTCTAATTCCATTTGAGATGCTGGCAAATAATCATCAAGCGGATTATATACCAAATTTATAATTAAATCTTTATCAACACCATATCCTACAGAGTTTAAATATTTAAGCATATCTATACATTTTTCATAAGTTCCGTTTCCTCTTTGCTCATCTACATTTTCTTTTGTATAGCAAGGAAGAGAAGCAACCAACTCTACCCTATTGTTTTTAAAAATATCTATAAGCTCTTTTTTATCCTCCAAAATGGTTAAATTAGTTCTTAATATGATTCTATTAACATTTTGTAATTTTCTAATATCTTCTATAAAATCAGATAAAAAATCACAATTTTCAGGAGCTCCTCCTGTAATATCCACATCTATTTCTTTATTGCAGTTTTTTATGAATTTAATACAATCATCAAGAACTTCTTTACTTATAGATTCATTTCTATTTTTACCCGCATCCACATGACAATGAGAGCAATGCAAATTACAATTATATCCTGTATTAATTTGTACAGTCTCTATATCCTTCTTTTTTAATTCTATATTATATTTTTTTAAAGTTTCTGAAAAATGTGTCATATTTATATACTCCTTAATTTTTTATAATATTTCAAAACCTTTTATTAATGCTTTTTCTATTCCATATTCAGTTCCGTTTACTATTCTATCTCTGTATGATAAAGATGCCTCGCTTTCTAAAGGCCATACATCATCAAACCATTTTAAAAATTTATCATTATCATATATTACAGGAACAGCCTCCGCATACAAATTATTTATCTTATCTCTATAAATAGCATTTTTATTTATAAAACTTGATATTCTTGTTATCAACCCGTAAATTTTTCCTTTAAAATTAGGCATGCCAGCTGCCCCATTATTTATTACTATACCATTTTTAAGCTTAACAGCAGCAGGAAAACAAGTATGAGTTGATGCTAAAATATTTATATTATTCTCTATAAACCAGTTTTCAAGTTCCTCCTGTCTTTCCTCTTTCTCTAAATATTCAGCAGAACATTCCCATCCGCTTAACGATTTTTCATCTCCATGAGTTACAGCTATCCTTTGTCCCATCATTTCTAATACAATATCTTTATTTCTCTTTGATAAAATATTTTTATACTGAGGCAAATAATCCATAACCTTTTTGAGTTTTTCATGTATAATATTGGATCTATTAACTATATCATCGGAAACATAACTCGGATATGAACATCCGCACCCCATATTTCCCTCTCTAAAAAGCTCTCTTTCAACATTTCCTAATAACTTCTGAGAATTTTCTGACATATCTTCTACCGCTTGAAAGTCTTCTGCTCTAATATCAAACCAATGCATATCCCCGTTAAATACAAGAAGAACATCTTTTTCAGCTTTAGTCATATTATTTATTTCTTTTAAAGACTCTATGTTTCCATAAAGCCCTCCAATAATATATATTACAGGACTTTCTATAAATAATGAATTTTGAAATGAACTTTTGCTTAAATAATAATCAGACGGGCATGTCATACTCTATCCTTTTTCACAATTATGCTCGGTATAATATAAGCCAGAAAGCATAATATAGTTCCGTACAAATTTACGCCTAATAATAAAGCACTTTTTCCTTCTCCTATGCTAAATATTTTTGGAATTATTCCTATTGTATAAGCTATTCCTAATAAAATACCTATCCAAAAACTTAAATGAAATCCTATTTTAGTAGGCTTAAAAACACCATGCAGTAAAAATATAGGCGAAAGCCCTATTACCATAGTACCGCTTATGGTTGTTGCAGCAAGTATATTAGTTCCAGCTATCATAGGCAAATTTCCTACAATAGCGAACAATACCATAACAATCATACCTGCAGCTCTGGCTTTATCCCCTAAATCTATACCCTTTATATTCGGCAAATCCTGAGCCGCTAATTTAGACAAACTTGAAAATGTAGAATCTAAAGTTGAACCTGCCGCAAATATCATTAGCACTGCCATTAAAAGAAATGCAAATACGGACATGTTTTTAGCAACATCAGCAGGTACATTGCCGCTTAAAACTATATTTTCTAGTTTTGCATGTATTCCTATAAAGCTGAATATAAGTATAACAATAAAACCTAATATTCCAGATACTGCAAATGCTTTTAACATATCTTTCTCATCGGATATAAATCCCCTGTCTGTCAATACTGGATCATGAAACGGATAGCTGAATATTTGTATAAATGTTACAAGAAGCAAATCCACTCCCCCAGCTAAAGTCCAGCTTCCTGATGATATATATTGATTCAAAGAATGCTTAGGTATTATCCAAACAGCAATAAAAATAAATATTATAACAAACAAAACAGTCTGTATAGTGTCTGTAATAATAGAACTTAATAATCCTCCTTTCATTGAGTATATTAAAGTTATTATTGTAAATATTGAAGCAGCTATTATAAAATTTGTGCTCCCGCCTGCTCCATAATAGCCACCTATAACAGAAGAATTGCTCCAAATTTCGTTAAATAGTCTAATAAGTATTGCTGCAGAAAATGATAAAGCAGCTGCATTTCCATAATTATCTTTCAAAAAACTGACAAGGCCTTTAGCATTATATTTTTTTCTTAATCTATATATAGCAAAACCTGATATCGGTATGCATAACCAGTATAATGCATATGCCGCACCGCCTACAATGCCGTAAGCAGCGCCTAAATTTGCTGCATTCGTAACAGATTTTGCGAATATCCAGCTTATAAAAATACTTGACGTTAATATAAATGCAGAAGGTTTATTGCCGTATTTATCCTCGCCGTTGAAAAAACTCTTAATAGTTAAAGCTTTCGGAGATAAAAGCGTCATTGTGACTCCGTATAAGCCTAGAAATCCCCAAAAAAATACAGATGTTAATTCCATAAATAATTACCTTTATTAAAATCAGCATAAATCTATACTAAATTGATAGATTTATGCCAGTTTATAAATTAATTGATTTGTTATTAAAGTTATTAAAATTATAGATTCACGATCTAATTAGAATTAAATAAGAGGGATTTTATCCTTATAAAAAATTAAAAGAATGTATTTCATAATTAAATTCTGATTTTTATTATTGAGCCAAAGCTTTAGAAAACTCATCATATCCTGCATTATTAAGGTTATTTATATTAGTAAAACCCAAATCAGCCATTATTTGAGAAGCCTGTCCTGAACGGTTGCCTGATCTGCAGAATATTATATATTCTCTGCTTTTATCTAATGAAGATACATTTTCTTTGAAGTCGGGTGCTTTAAAATCTATATTGGTAGCGCCTTCTATAGCACCTGTTTCTTTAATCTCATCTGGAGTTCTAACATCTATTAATATGATGTCAGGATTTGATTTCCATAAAGTTACTACTTCATCCACGGTTAAATTCTTATAGCTTGCAGCACTTTCTTTAGTTTCTGTCTGCTGCTGAGACGATGAAGATGAATTACTGCAGCTTATTATTAGTGAAAGCAAAACTATAAAAGAAATTATAATATTTTTTTTCATAATAAAAAATTCTCCTTTTTTAATAAAATAAAAATTTTCATCTATAATAACATACAAAGAATTATAGTCAATAAAAAATTATTTCAAATAATGACAGCAAAATACTTTTAAATTAGTATTTTTCAATTTTTATAAATAAAAGTATTAAATGTAAAAATTCATACTATAAAAGAAATATATTTTTCATACAATACTTGATATTTTTATTTTTTTTGTTAATGTTCTTGATATTTTTATTTTTTATTGTTAATATTACGGTATTAACTTATTATTGGACCGCATATGTTAAAAATATATTCCAAAATAAAATTTAATACTTTCTTTAACAAACATAAATTCCCTCTCAAATAATTTATTATAGTCCGTGAGACTTATATTTACAAATTCAATAAAAATTATAAAACCTAAATAAAATTTTTTATAAACTCAGGAGTTTATTTATGAAGCAATTCATAGTTGAAAATAAAAAATCGATAATAAAAAAAGTTGTTTTATTATTAATAATTGCATTATGTATATTATCATACTTTTTTATACCAGCAGTAAACAGGCAGCTTAATACAATATTCAAAATGTTTGCTACAGGCGATTTTAATGTTGTAAAAGAATTCGTGGCATCTTACGGGCATTATGCAATGGCTGTTTCATTTATACTTATGGTTCTTCAATCTGTAGTAGCTCCATTACCTGCATTTTTACTTACATTTGCAAATGCTAATTTATTCGGCTGGAAAGCTGGGGCATTATTATCTTGGTCCAGTGCTATGGCCGGCGCTGCGGTATGTTTTTATATAGCTAGAATACTTGGAAGGGATTTTGTTGAAAAACTTACAAGCAAAACAGGGTTAAAACAAATAGATGAATTCTTTGCAAAATACGGAAAACAAAGCGTTCTTATAGCAAGACTTCTTCCTTTCATCTCTTTTGATATAGTAAGCTATGCTGCAGGATTAACTTCTATGAATTTTTTAAGTTTTTTTATAGCAACTGGCATAGGACAGCTTCCTGCTACAATAGTTTATTCATATGTAGGAGGGATGCTCACAGGCGGAGCTAAACTATTTGTTACAGCTCTTTTAATATTATTTGCTTTATCTGCATTGATAATTCTATTAAGACAAATATATAAAAGCAGAAAAGATAAAGCTAATCTTGCAAATAATTTAGAAAAAAATATAGACAGCAATGAAATTGAAAACTAAATACATTAAATTAATAATATTTATAATAGCTATTATTGCTATTGTTATAGTTAATCATCATTATAAATTACATGATAAAATTCATAATTTTGATGATTTTAGATATATGATAGGCGATAATATTGTTAAAGCATCTATAGTATATATTGTCATAACTGCTATTGGAAGTTCTGTATTAGCATTGCCTGGCATTACTTTTGCATTATTTTCTGGTATATTATTCGGTCCTATACTTGGGATTATATTATGCTCAATATCCTCTACATTAGCTGCTATAATATCTTTTTTAATCTCAAGATTTTTCCTAAAAGATACAATAAAACCTCTTGTAGAAAAGAATAAATATTTAAATAAACTTTTATTTGAGGACGGAAATAAAAATGCAATGCTGCTTTTAATGATTACAAGATTAGTTCCATTATTTCCGTATAATATACAAAATTTTGCTTACGGTATAACGGATGTCAGTTTTATGCAGTATTCTATATACACATTTTTATTTATGCTCCCTGGAATATCTTTATTTACTATAGCATCTGTTGGAATAGTCTCTGAAAATAATAAATATTTATATTTTTCAATTGCCGCAATAATATTGGTGCTGGTATTGATTATATCATATTTTTTAAAAAGAAAATATGTGAATAATAAATCTATTTAGTATATTAACATATTATGGAGTTATATTATGAATAACAAAATTATTTTATTTCTATTATCTATACTTATGCTAATATCATGTAATAAACAATCAGCAGAGGAAAGTAAATACAATAACGGAAAATTAACTAATTCTATGGGAAGTGTAATATTAAGAGATGAAGGGGCTGTTCCTGCTGTTATAAATAATGATAAAAAAGAAGTAACAATAGAAGCTTTAGTTAATGGAAAATATTTTAATACCCCATCAAGACATCATGGAATAGTATTTAAAGGCGGCAAATATGGGGACAGAGGCTTATTGATAGGACTTACAGATGAAAGAGAATTTTATCAGGCATTAAAAGATATAGGATGTGTTGAAGGAAACAATTTAACTATAGAAGATATGAAGTTATCCAAAGCGGTTAAAGGCGAACCATTTAATGTATTTGTTACTTGGGAAGGATTAGGTAAAGAAATACCTTTTGAGGATATAATAAAATCTTCTGAAAATAGAATGATGATAGTAAGATTCGGAGGAAATTTTGAGGCTGCTAAAGCAAGCAGAACTGGATGTATATTATGTCTTGACAGCTGTCCTATTGCTATAACAAGTGACTCTTCATTTACTACAGCTGAACTTGAAAATAAAAAGATCGATAAATATTTGAGGGAAGATATAATGCCTGCTGACGGCAGTAAAGTATATGTTATATTTAGGATGAAGCAATTAGACTGCTGTTCAGTAGCAATAAATAATGATTAAAATATATTTATTTTATTTAAATGGAGTAAACATATGAATAAAAAACTTATTTTAACTTTATTATTTATATCCATATTGGCATCATGTAATAAACAATCTTCTTCCTCACAATCAGAAAACACTGCAGTTAATGAAATCAAAGAAGAATTAACCAATTCTATGGGAAGCATAATATTAAGAGATGAAGGTGCTGAGCCTGTTGTAATAGATATAGAAAAGAAAGAAATTATAGTTCCTGCAGAAGTTAATGGACAATATTTTAACTCTCCTACAAGACATGGGTTTGCATTTTATAAAGGACTTGTGGGCAATAAAGCTGTTTTAAGAGTTTTTCAGATGAAAGAGAATTTTATCAGGCATTAATAGATATAGGAGCAGTACCCGGCAACAATTTAACTATGGAAGACATGAAATTAGAAAAAACAGTTGATGGTCAAAAATTAGATGTATTTATTACTTGGGATGGTTTGGGAAAAGAAATACCTTTCTCTGATATAATAAGATCAGATGATGAAAAGACCTATGGAGATAAGATTCGGAGGTAATTTTGAAGCTGCCAAAGCTAAAAGGACAGGCGGAATATTATGCCTTGATAGCTGCGCTATGGCTATAACAAGCGATGTTGCTTATGAGGCTGGGGTGCTGTTAATAGGAAGATACGGCAGAGAGGACGTACTTCCTGCAGACGGTACTAGAGTTTCTGTTATATTCAGAATAGCTGAATAAAAATTATATAGTTAGAATTTAAATTAATATTTTAAAATAAAAATTACGAGCACCATTCTTTAGAATGGTAGGTATTTATAAGCGGGTAATTTTTATGAATATATAAAGGAGCAAAAGTATGAACAAAAAACTTATTTCAATTTTATCAGCATGCTTATTATTCATATTTATGTTAATATCATGCAGTAATCAATCATCATCAAACACTTCTTCTGCCAATACAGAATTAACTAACTCTATGGGAAGTGTAATATTAAGAGATGAAGGAGCTGAACCTATTGTAATAGATATAGAGAAAAAAGAGGTTATAGTTCCAGCAGAAGTAAATGGTAAATATTTTAATTCACCAACAAGACATGGTGTTGTATTTGATAGAGGTTCTAACGGCGACAAATCTGTTTTAAGAGGATTAGCTGATGAAAGAGAATTCTATCAAGCATTAATTGATATAGGAGCAGTGCCAGGCAACAATTTAACTATGGAAGATATGAAATTAGAAAAAACTGTTGATGGTCAAAAACTTGATGTATTTGTTACTTGGGATGGTTTAGGTAAAGAAATTCCTTTCGCTAATATAATAAGATCTGATGATGAAAGACCTATGGATATTAGATTCGGCGGAAATTTAGAGAATGCTAAGGATAAAAGAACAGGATGTATACTATGTCTTGATAGCTGTGCAGTTGGTATAACTAGCGATGCTGCTTATGAAACTGGTGCTGTTGAAATCAAAAAAATAGGCAGATACGGAAGAGAAGATGTATTGCCTGCAGATGGTACTAGAGTTTCTGTTATATTCAGAATAGCTACAAATAATTAATAAAATAAAAGGATTGATAAGTGAAATATTTTGTTGCGTTATATAATACTTTTTTATGGGCTATGCTTATTGCTTTTATTATGTTTAAAAATGTATGGCTTGAAATGCGTGTTAATATAGGATTATGTTTTTTTGTAATATGGGCTTTATTATTTATAATATTTTCTTTTATTAATAATAAAAAACATATTTTTAAAAAATATTTAATATTTTCACTTATCAATCTAGTTTTATGTTTCATATTAACTTTAATAATATTATCTCCATCAGCCATAGCATATACTCCATCTTCAATTGTAAGAGATGGTTTATTCATTTTTAGATCATTAAGGCTAAATTTAATAAATATTATATTGTCTATATTTATAATAGCAGGTATATTAATTATATCTGTTTCATCATTAATAAAGAAAAGATCATAGCAATGAAATCCAATGCTTTAATAATATTTACAAGAATACCAATCGCAGGTAAAACCAAAACTAGACTGCAAACAAAATTACTGCCGGAAGAATGTGCTGATATACACAAATGTTTTCTAAAAGATATATATAAAAAAATGAAAGAACTAAAACATAATGACATTGATATTATTATATCTTATAATCCGGATGGAGATTTAAATATATTAAAAGAAATATTTTATGATGAAAAAATGTATATAAAACAGGCAGTAAATACTCCTAATGAAAATGATAAAATTTATAATTCTATGAAAGAAATATTTTCTTTAGGTTATAAAAAATCTATATTAATAGGAACTGATATACCGGAAATAAGCAAAGAAAATATAATTGATTCTTTCAATTTATTGGATAATAATGATTTTGTATTCGGTCCTAGCTATGACGGAGGATACTATTTAGTTGGAATGAAAGAATACAATGATGTAATAGTTAAAACTAATAGCGGTACGCTTAATAATATTTTGAATGCTATAGAAAATATTAACTTGAAATATTCAATAATAGAAAAAAGATATGATATTGATGAATATAATGATTTAATTGAATTGAATAATAGAATAAATAATAATAAAATAGAGTTAGAAAATACAAAGAACTTTTTTAAAAACATAGGATTGTAGGGTGTCTGTTTCTATAATTATACCTATATTAAATGAAGAAAATATAATAGAGAGATTAATTAAAAATTTGAATGATTTAGAAGGAGAATTTGAGGTAATATTTTCTGACGGCGGAAGCAGAGATAAAACAGTTAATATAATAAAAAATATTAGTAATTATAAAATAGTTAATTCTAATAAAGGCAGAGCTAAACAATTAAATGCAGGGGCTAAAGAAAGTAAATACGATATACTTTTGTTTCTGCATGCTGATAGTATTATAGAAAAAGATATACTAACAAAGATAGAAAATTTCATTAAAAATAATAACAAAGCAGGATGTTTAAAAATCAAATTTGACAGCAATAAAATATTAATGCGTATATGCGGATTTTTATCTAATCTAAGAGTAAGGTTAAGACATATAGCATTCGGGGATCAGGGAATATTTATAGAAAGAAAATTATTTTTTGATATAGGAATGTTTGATGATATACCTCTTATGGAAGATTATAAATTATCAATAAAATTAAAGAAAATATCCCCTATTATAAATATTAATTCATATATAATTTCATCTTCAAGGCGTTTTGAAAAAAATGGAATTATAAAAACTATGATATATATGCAGAAACTTCAGTATATGTTTAGAAATGGTGAAGATATAGAAAAAATAGCTAATATATATAATAATATGAAATGAGGATTTTTATGGAAATGCCTGATAATGTCAAAGACTGTATTCATTGTAATAGATGCGTAAAAAACTGCAGTTTTCTAACTAAATATAATATGGATTTAGAAGAGTATTCTAAGAGAGATGATTTAGCTTACAATTGTTTTTTATGTAATGATTGTAAAATTGTTTGTCCTAAAGATATAGACGGGCATAAAATATCCTTATCATTAAGAAGCAGTAAGGCTGATAAAGATATAGAAAAAAGAAAAGAAATTGAGCAAAAATATAAATTCTTATTGCTTGAAAAAAAAGACTATATTTTTAAAAACTATAATAATATAATCGGCAAATCTGTAATATTTCCAGGATGCAATTTTTCATCGTTTTATCCTGATGCATTAAAAAATATACTATATAAATTTAAGAAAGAATATAATATTGGTGTTATATTTGACTGCTGCGGTAAGCCTATAGCTGAATTGGGTATAACAAATTATGAAAATGATATAATAAACAAATTAGAAAAAAACATGGCATTAAATGGAATAAAAGAAATAATAACATTATGCCCTAATTGTTATTATTTTTTAAAACCTAGAATTAATATAAAAATTATAACCATATATGAAAAATTATATGAATTAGGATTAAAATTTAAGTTAAATAATAATGATGAACAAATAAATCTTTTTATACCTTGCCCTGATAAAGAATCAAAATATATAAAAAATTCTATATTAAATATTATTGATTTAGATAAAAATAAAATTAAAGATATAAATGATATTAATTGCTGCGGACTTGGAGGTTGCGCTATCGTTAATGAAAAAGAATTAGCGCAAGGATTTATAGAAAAATTGAAAAACAAAAATTTAGAAAATATATATGTTTACTGTGCCACATGTGCTGGTAATTTTAACAGGAATAATATAAAAAATATTCATCATATTTTGCTTGATATATTTAGTATGGATAATTATAATATAAAAAATAAAACTTCTTTATTAAGCAGAGCTATGTTTAAATTTTTTTAAATTATAGTAGGAAATCTTTAGGATCATCAAAATACTTGATTAAGCTAAATATCATAAGACTTTTTAAGATAGGAGTAACAGATTCATGTAAATTAATCATAAATAGTTTTACTTTTAATGATTGCAGATTTTTATACAGTTTAAGTATTTTAGCAATACCAGCACTATTTATTTCTCTTACATTTTTCATATCAAGAACAACTACAGGCATTCTAATATTACATGCTTCATTGGAATCTTCAACAAATTTTTCTATTTCTTCAGAGGAGCTTAAATTAGCTTCCATAACTATGGATATGTATTCATTATAAAATTCTATAGCCAAAATACAATCCTTTATTAAAAAGTATTGCGTAAAAAAGAATGTGGGCAGGGAGGGATTCGCACCCCCGTAGACTCACGTCGGCAGATTTACAGTCTGCTGCCATTGACTGCTCGGCCACCTACCCATATTAATTTGAAAACGTAAAAGCATAATAACATATTATAAATAAAATGTCAATACATAACTTAAATTTTTTAAAACTTATTTTATATCTTTTTATTTAATAATGATGTATAATAATAAGATAAGTTTATAATTTTTAGGTGATAAAAAATGAAAAAAAATATAGTTATTGTATTTGTATTTGCTATCTTAATTCTATCATGCAAAGGCGGAAAATATAAGCTGGAAAATAAATCAGCAAAAAATAATACTTTTGAAACTGCACAGTATATAAATAAAGATGGTATAATAGGACAAACAGAAGGTACTAATATAGATTATTACTACTTTACTGTTGATGATAACACGCAGATAATAGATTTTTATATTTCTAATTCAACATACACCCCTCTTACAATGACTTTATATGATTCTCAAACTAATATAATAAAAGTTATAAATGAACCGGAAATTATTGCTGATACTAATAGTACACCAGATTATACAAATGAAACAGAGGAAAAAATAAACCCTGATGATGTTAACGATATAAGTGATTTAACTAAAGATGACAATGAAAATATAAATGCTATACATTCTACCCAAATAATGAAAGGCATATACTTTGAAAATACTAATAATAGTGAAAATAAATACTATATTTCAATATCTATAAAAGAAAATGTTAAAGAAAATATCGATTATATACTGATACTTCAAAAAAGAGATTATAAAGAAAGTGATGAAAAAGAACCTAATGATAAAATATCATCTTCTCAAATTATAGATGTTAATAGCGAAAACAGATTGTATACTATAGATGGATATTATAGTCAAACATATAACCCTTCAATAAAAAGCGGTGATTTAAAAAATATAGAAATAGATTCATATAAAATAACAAACAGTTCTTTTAATACGTATTCTATATCCATAGAACTTTCCGGAGTGCCGTCAGTAGATGCAAGTATAAGACTATATGATCAAAAAGGAAATTGGATAACTATAAAAGACATTAATAATACAGGAGATGGAGAAACTGTAGATAAGCTTATACTATATCCTTATATGTCATATTATTTCATATTAACTTCAAGCAATGCTGTTGTTAATATACCATATAGAGTAAGCATCATAGCAAAACCTTATGATAAATACACAGAACATGAACCTAATAATAAGCCATCTGAAGCACAAACTATAGAATTTAATCAGACATATAAAGGTGCAATAGATTATTCTTATGATAAGGATTATTATAATTTTAATATACCTATAAGATCAAGTGTTAAATTATCATATTTTTTAATAGATTCTCAGGCTATTAACATAAGTATATCAAATGAAATGTTAGGAAAGATTATAACTATGCCTCAAACGGATGATGAACAGATTGTAAGTTTAGATCAGGGAAGATATTATCTTATATTTGAAAGAGATTTAACTAAGGAAAAATGGCAGAAAGGAATATCTAAGGCTAGAAATTATGAATTTAATATGAGTATATCAAATGAAATAAGCGGCGATTATAATTATGGATATTATAATGATTCTAATACTTATGAAATGGATTATTATAATTACAGTAATAATTATTTGAATACGGAAGATAATAATACTCAGGAAGAAGAATTTGAAGAAAATCTTGAAAGCAACTTCAATAATACCAATAATGTTATTATAATAAGACCGGAAGATTATAATTCCGAATACTACTATTATAATAATGATAATGAAGAGAATTACAGCAATAATCAGGAAAATATATACAGATTTGATGAAAATAATGGAAATAATGGAGAAAATAACAATGAATATTATTATTATAATGAATAAAACTATTGATAAAGAAAATATTCTATAATATACTACTTTATGTAAATATATTTGGTTTTATATAGTTATGAAGAAGTTTTTTAACAAATTGTTTAATAAAAAAGAAAAAAATATTCCTGAGTCTATATCAGATAATACTCAAAACAGTAAAGAAGAAAAGAAAAAAAGAAAATTTAAAAAAAGATATATACCCTTAATAATTCTTTTTGTTTTAATTGTAGGTGTTATAGGGGCAAGAATATATTTTAACAATGAAAGAGTAAAAAATCTTATTCAAGATATAGTATACTCTTCTATGAATAGGAAATTAGAAATTGAAGATTTTAGTTACGGCTTACTATTTCCTAAAGTAGAAATGAGTAATGTAATACTTTATAATTCTTCAAATTTCAACAATGAAGAGAATATAAAAATAGATAATTTCAGATTAAGATTTTCATTATTTTCTCTATTCTTTTTAAAATTGCATGTACAAGAACTGTCAATTGATAATCTATATGTATATATGTTTACAGATGAAAGCGGTAATTGGAATCTTCCAGACTTGCCTCCATCGGAACCAAAAATAGAAGATACAAATAAAAAACCATTTGATATAAAAAAGCTAGATTTTCTTAAAATAAAAGCAGATATAGAAAATATAAGAATAAATAATTTAGCATTCAAAGCTGACAGCAAATCATTTTTAACTAATGTTCCTAATAATGGACTCATAGCAAGTTTGAGTAATTATAATCTTCATTTGGATTTGCACAGTAAAAGATTTTCTCTTTCAAAAGTAATGGGAGTAAGAGCTCCTGAAGTTTTGAAAGATATTTATTTGAAAAGTTTTATAAGCAATAGTTTGGCTTACAATGACAGAAGTATTTTATTCAATGATAATCCATTATTCAATTTAGATGTATCATATCCTAAAAAAGAGGAAGGATACGATAAAGATGAAATAATTGTAACATTTGATTTTGAAATAGATGATCCTTATTTCAGCTATAATGAAAAAAAGAGAGACGATATACAAGTAGCAGCACATCTGCTTGCAAGATATAATGTAAAAACTCAAAGCTTATCTATAGAAAATATGTCTTCAGAACTTTTAAATGATGAAATTTTAAAAGTTATTGCATCTGCCAATAATATATTCAGTGAGAATATAGGTATTAATTTAGATACTTTATATGCAAGACTTGATTTAAATAAAATAAATACTTTAATACCTATGTTTGTACCTACTTTAGGGTTAAATGTAAGCGGTATGGTAAATGTTGATGCAGATAAAACAAGCGGCAACATTAACAATTTAACTAATACTATTAATATTGCTTTAGATAAAATAAATGTATCTATGGGAAATATTGTAGCTGTAAATAATTTAAACTCAAAAACTAAAGTTGGATTTGCTTTTAATCCTAATAATATGTCCAGAGAAGATATAAAACTAGATCATAAAACTACCATTGACAGAATAACTGCTTTAAAGAAATACAGATTCACTAATACAGATGTATCCTTTAGAGCTTTATCATCTTTAAATGGTGCTTTGGCAGTGGCTCCAGCTATAACTGATCCTAATAAAAAAAGTGATACAGTACTTTATATAGATAATGTATCAACAAAATATATTAATTCTGATATAATTGTTAATGGTGCTGTAAAATTTGATGATCCTACAGATGTGAACATAAAAGTAAAATCTTTACCTATTGCTAATTTCTCAGGAGGATTGGCAAGAGGTTCGCTTAATTTGGATGTTAATGTCTTCGGAGAAATGATAAATGATATAAAGACAACAGTTAATGGTGTTATAAATAATTTTTCTTACAATTTATCCGGAGAGGTATCATCAACAGCTACAGCAAAACTAAATGTACTTGCTAATGCTAATTTACTATCTCAGGAAATAGATATTTCAGAACTAAATTTAGATTTAAACAACTTCTTAAATTTCAGATCTAATCTTGATTTGGAAGGAATGGGATTAAAAGGCGGTTTTGTTAATATATCTACTTTAAGAATAGCTCCTTATGCTATGAAGAATTGGCTTTCTCCAAAATTTGCTGAGGCTTTGGAAAGTTTGCCTTTTGAAGATGATGTAAAAATAACAAGTGCTTTAGGATACACTTTAGATTTAGGCAATACATTTGCAACTGTAACTAATTTCAGTACATTTTACGTAACAGAAAAGCAATACAAACTTCAAGATGTTACTATGAAAGTTGATGCGGATGTTAATTTCGGAGAAAATCTTTATGCTAATATAAGAGAATTTAATTTACAAAGCCCTGCTAATAAATTAAAAGTATATGTTGATGGATATTTCACTCCTGAAATAAAAAACGCTGATTTAAACTACGATGTAGGCTTGGATACAGAGAATTTATATCTTCCATTTGGTATAGAAATAGGAGGATTATTCAATGTAAACGGAAATCTAAAAAACAATATAGCTGACGGAATATTCAAAACGGATGATTTTTTTGCTAATATGGATTCACCTGACAAAATGTCCATAGTATTAAAAGGACTTACTTCTAATATAGATTACCGTTTTGATTTAACACCTACAAAAAATGAAACAGTTACAACAGCTGCAAGATATACACCTCTTATAAGTCAAGTTCCAAATATGTATTTCAAACAGCTTAGAGTGTACTTAAAAATACCTCCATTTGTTGATGACAGCATAAGAATAATGGATTTCTATTCTTCTGTAAAAATACAGGGACATGGACTTACCATACAAGATTTAAAATCATCCCTCTATATAGGCGGAGAAAAGTTTGATGATAATTTATTCCTAGCATCTATATCAAACAATACAGCTCCTAGAAGAGGTGCTATACATTTACCTTGGGTTAATGTTGATTTAGGAAGTTTTAATACAAGTACTATAAAATATGATATGAGAGTTTTGGCTAGTGATATTAACTTTAAATATCTATTAAGCCCAGAAAATAGAGAAAAGATTAATGATGAAAAATTGTTAGTTAATCTTACTGCTGATATTGCAGGTGTCGGAGTTAGTCCTTTAAACAATATAAGACCTACTACTTTCTTTGTTGGTATAAGCAAAATGTCTACAGAATTTTCTAAATTCTTAATAGAGATGATAAGACCTATTAACCCTGGAATATCAACTGTAGAAAATATAGTTCAATTTGGATATGATCCTAACTCTGTGGAATTTAGTATATCTGCTAATAAAGTATACACTACTTTCTACTTTAGAGATCAAAATTTAGATAAACCAAGCCAGCAGAAACAGCAGTTAATAGCATTTGAAGGTGATAAATTCGGACTTGAACCTATGCCTTTTTCTGATGTAATATCATATTTGGAAGGTAATTGATAATATATAATATTAGGAGAATAACATAAATGAAATTTTATAATATAATATTTATTTCTATTTTTGTGATATTATTTACAAGCTGTTCTAAACTTATACTTGTGCAGGAACCAGAAATGCGTGTTTTGGGAGGAAAAACATTAATAGAAGCACAAGTTCTTGGAAGATACAGACAGATAGATGAAAGTGCTTATCAAATTTCAACATTGTCAAGCGAACAGGATTTAAATCTTATTATGGTTAGTACAAATGTGTCAGATGAATTAGCACAAGAGTATAGAGAAGCATTAATAAGAAGTATGTTTAATCAGGATGAAATAAATTTATATAAAACTAATTATTATATAGGTGAAAATAATAGCGGTTATTTATCATATATAGCCTTTGATGTATCAAAACCTAAAACACAATACAGCGATGAAAGAGTAAAATATATAAAAGGTATAATGGAAAAAGAAAATACTGATAGAAGAACCATAGCAGAATATCTTATACTTTCAGATCCTAAACTTACTATGGCAAATATTAAAGAAGTAGAAAGTGCTTTGTATAGAAGAAATGTTCAAAGATTAGTTGAAAATAGTTATTATCAATTACCAGATAATAGTTGGTTAGTTTACACTAATAGTACTAATAACTAATAATAAATAAAAAAGAAAATATAAAATTATTTTTTATATTTTCTTTATTCATTTATAAAGTATTTTTATTTTTCAATATTATTTGAAATATTTGCAAGTATTGTTTTTATATTTTTATAAAGCTTAGCATCATCTTGATATTTTAAGAACTCTATTCTCTTTTGCTCTATTTCTTTCACATTTACCATATAGTTATTAAAATATTCATCTATAAACTTATTATATTTAGATATTACATTCTCTTCTTCATAAGCCTTTATAACTTTTTTAGATAAAGTCTTCTTCCAATTACCTGAAAATGACATAAATCCAGAAAGTATAAAAACTATACTAGGTAGAAAATATAAAGATGCTCCTATGATATTTACCTGTTTTATTCCGCTTGACTTTAACAAATCAAATGAAGGCACAATACCAATTGTAGCTGATGCTAAACATATTTTATTAGCATTTTTTGAAAGTGCAGATTTGTTTGTCTCTTTATTAGAAAAATCATCTTCTACTATAGCTAAAGTATTATATAATTTAGTATCTAATTCCAAATTAATACTATTGCATAATACTTTTATATCATCTTTCTTTCTATATACATTATGTTCATCAATAGCTTTAATAATATTATCTATATTCAAAGTATTTTTATATATATCATTGAATATTTCTTTAGCACTATTTTTTAATTTTTGTATATTAGTTTCTATTTTGTCATTATCTTGGAATTCATTTTTATCATTTATAATTTCAATATAGAAATTAATATTAGTTAATAATCTATGATAGTATGTATATTTAAGACTCTCTACAAATTTACTTTTTATCTCTTTCACAAAATTCGTATTATTAATAGAAAATGGGAAAAATCTAGTTCTTAAATATTCATAATCTATCTTGTTTATATTTTCACTTGAAGATATAAAGTTTTTAAGTATTTCAAATTTTTTATTTATAACACCATCAAGTTCATCTTCATCAAAAATATTTGCTTTTGAGAATATTACAAATATATTTGAAAAATCGTCTACAAAATTAATAAGTCCATTTATATTTGTAACATCTTCTTGTGAAAAAGCATTTATATCACAAAGATAAATAAACATATTTTTATTACTATACTTCTTTGTATCAAGAACATTATCTTTATACTCAACAATTCTAAATTGCTTAGAATCATCTTGAAGATAATATTCTTCGCTATCCGTATCTTCAGAATATGGATTAGTATCTATATTCTTATCAAAAATAGCATTTATAAAAGATGTTTTTCCAGAACTATATCTTCCATAAACTATTATATCAAGTGTATCATTTACTTGACTATAAATATCAGACATAAGCTCATTAATCTTATCGCTATTTTTCTTATCTACGGAATTAATCTCTTCTGATATTTTATCTAGTATTTTTTGTACATCGATAAAATTATCATACAAATCCAAACTTTCATTCTCAAATGAATTTTTTCTATATTTAGTTAATTCATCAATACTAAGCCCTGTATTTTCCGCAAGTTTATCAAGCAAATCAAGGGTTATATTATTAGCATTTCTTTCAAGTCTGGAAATATAATCCTGACGCACGCCCAACATTTTGGCAAACTGACTTTGAGTCAATTTTAATATTTTTTCTCTAATATCTTTTAAATTAAAATCAATCATATTTCTTTTTGTTCATAATTTTTTTTGTTTTCCTATATATTATATAATAATAGAAAAATTTTTTCAAGATTTTTTATGTAACATATGTAGTATTATATATTTATTATTTATCTTTAAAATGAATATAGCATTTTTAATTAAATTTTTAAGTTTAAATATTATAAAATATATAATTCTTTAAATTGATATTATTTACTTGTGTACAGAATTAATTTATTATCATATTATACATATAAACATTTTTACATACATAATAATCCCTTATTTTTTTTATTATTAATAACAATACATGATAAGTAAGACAATAATGTTTTATATAATAAAATTTTGTTTATTTATAATCATAATAATTTTAATATAATATTGATTGATTTATACTGATATTTTTGTATAATATTCCTTATTTTTTTAAGGAAATTAATTAATGATAGATAATGATTTTTTATCAAAAGAATTTATATACAAAAAGAATCCTTCTGTTATAAACTCTATAGTAGATTTTATAAAAAATAATATAGAAGATAAAATTGAAATTGGAGATAGTACTTCAGACAAAAGAGCAAATGCCAAATCTCTTTTAAAAGTTATGGCTTTACTATCTAAAAATAATGGTAATATTACTATATATTGTTATGGAGATAAAAAAGAATATAATTTAAACATAATAGAAAATTTTTTATATGAAAATGAATTTTGTTCTTTAGATGAAGAAATTATAAAACATAAAAAAATATATGATTATGACAAAGAACTTGAAAAAGAAATATTATCTTTAACACCAAATACTAAAAAAGAAAATATACAAAATAAAATAACACTATTAAAAAGAAAAAGGGAAACTAAACATACAGAATATACAGATAGTAAAAATATACTTTATATAAAAAATAATAATAAAACAGAGATATTTAATTTTATTGATAGTGATATTTTACAAATGATAAAAAATATAGCTTTATTTTATGAAATAACTATTGATAATAATTATGTAGAAAATATTAAAAACTACATAATAAACACTTTAAAATTAGAAGATATTAAGTATTTTTATAAAGATATATTCTTTAATAGTATACAAAAATACTTTATTAATAATTTTGATAAAGCCTATATAAAAAAGATAATGGATGAGGAATATATAAAAGATACTGAATATGATGTTGAATGCATCAATAAAATTATAAAAGATTCAATTAAAACATTTGAATACATATTAAAAAACAAAAGAGAAATATCATTTAATATTCCTGATATATATTTAAAAAATTTGAACTATTCAAATATAAAAAGCAATATAATAAGCATAGTTACTAATTTGTTTATAATATATGAAATAGAATACAAACTAATCAATGAAGACTTAATATCATTTGCCTCAAAAATAACTCAATTTATAGGAGAGAATCTTTTATCCGGAATGGGAAGCAGCAGTAATATACTAATAGAAAATATAGTAAATTATTTCCAAAAACAATTTGAATACGCTTATATATCTTCTATAATAGGAGAAGATTCTTCGGTTATAGAGTATGATTTTAATTATATAAAAAGATTTATATAATTAAAAAAATAAATATGTTTATACACATAAAATATTGATTTAATGCAATATATATATTATATTTATAATAAGAATATTTTGTAAAATAAACAGTTTATTAATAAAAAATAAGGGTAATTTATGGAAGAGTTTATATCTAAAGAATTTGAATGCAGAAACCGTTTAGCTTCTGATAATAAAATAATTAATTCTATCGTTGATTTTCTAAGAACTATAGAAGATAAAATAGAAATAGAAAATAAAAATGGAAAAAGAGTTAATGCTAAATCTTTTGTAAAAATGATGGGACTTGATATAGAATACGGATATAAATTTACATTGTATATCTACGGAAACGATAGAGAAAATAATTTAAAAAGAATAGAAGAAGTATTAGAAAAAAAAGAATTTTACAGTTTAGAAAAAATTGAAAAATTAGAAAAAGAAGAAGAATCAGAGGGAAATAAATTATTAGAAGAAGAAATACTGCACTTTACTTCAGAAGATAAAAAAGAAATCATAAAAAATGATATAGAAAATAAAATAAAATTATTAAAAGAAAAAAGAGACACTATTCATTTAGAACCTTTGAATTTAGATAATAATATTATTTATATAAAAAATAATGATAAAACAGCAATTATAGATGTTGTTAATGATAATATATACAATTCAATAAAAAAACTTTCTTCACATTATGAAATTCCTATAAATGAAACAGAATTAAAAAAATTTATATCCAAATTAATCAATATAATAGAAGAAAAAGAAATGAAATACTTTTATATTTATTTATTTTCAAGCAATGTAAAAAAATATTTTTATAATCAATTCGATACTATTTTTATAAAAAAACTTGCAGAAGTGGAATGTCTACCTCAAACAGATTACAATATTGAAATTAATAATAATTTTGTAGAGGAATCTATAAAAAGTTTAGACTATGTTCTTGAAGATAAAAGAAAGTCAGCAGACTATTCTATAGATATTTACATGATTGCTAATACTTCTAATATTACTATGGATCTATTTAGAATTATAAATATCGTTCAGAATATAGGAAAAATTTATGAAATCAAATCGAGCATTACTGACAATATTATTGACAGAATAAGATTAAGCTATGAAGATAAAAAGAAAACAAATATTGATGATCCTTTTCATAATGAAGAATATTTAGATAATATAAAAGAGTTTAAAGATTATTTCCAAAAAGAGTTTGAAGAACTTTATGTATCTAATATACTTGAGAATAACGATAAAAAATTAAATATTGATTACAAGTATGTAAACAAACTTATAAGGAGGTTTTAAATGAAAATTGCCATTATAGGTGATTTACATGGAAAAAACTGCTGGAAAAAATTGCTTGAAGGTAAATTTGATAGTTTTGATAAGATTGTATTTATGGGTGATTACAGCGATGACAGCTGGGTTACTTTCAGTGATGATGAAATAATAGACAATTTAAATGAAGTAATAGAATTCAAAAAAAATCATACTGATAATGTTGAGCTATTAGTAGGAAATCATGACTTTCAATATATAGTAGGCTACCCTACTGCAAGCAGATACAGAAAAAGTTATGCCAAAGAGATGCATAAGATATTTAATGATAATACAGATATATTTAAAATTATACATATAGAAAATGATCATATATTTACACATGCAGGCATCACAAACGGATGGATTAATTATATAAAAAATAAGTATGAAATAAAAGATATAAATATTAATAATGTTTATGATGTTGTAAATATAGTTTATAAAAATGATAAAGACGACTGCAATATTGCTTCATTCAGACGAGGCGGTATAAACGAATTTGCAGGCATATTATGGTCAGATACTCAAGATTTGCTTGATGATGCTTGGATTGGTTATAATCAGGTTGTAGGACATAATAGAATAAAACCAGGAAGCGTAATAAAAAAAGATAATTATATTATTTATATGAGCGACCATTTTGATACGGATCAAAACAAATTATTAGTTTTAGATATATAATTTTTAAGGAGTTTGTATGTTTCCAGATAAAGCACCTTTTCACTATAAATGCCAAAACTGCGGATATTTTTTTACTTCTGATAAAAAATTAAATGCTCCTTCAGGTCTTTCATCCGTTTCATTAGATTTTGACAATAAAATTGAAACAGATGAAAATGGTAATGAAATATATAAAATTGAATCAAATAATAAAAAAGAATCATTTTTTGATAAAATATTTAAAAAATTATCATACCCTAAATGTCCGAAATGCAATGAACATGCTGTTGTAAGCGTTGACTATATGGTTCATAAATAATTGACTTTTATTATTATTTGTAATATCATTAAACATCTTTATTAAGAATGATTTTTTTATGAAAAATATATTTATTTTTATACTTTCTATTATTATAATTGCAGTATTCTCATTTACTTTTATTAAAGTTAAAAATAATTATAATATTAGTTTTGAATATACTGACAATAAAAATACTTCAAGCAACAATATAAATATAACCAAAAAACAGCTCGCAGAAAACGATATATTTCACTTGGCAGATGTCAATTCCCCTAATATAGTAGAACCTGTATTAAATAATATAAATAAATCAATAGAAATGAGCAACTGGATTAGTATTATAATAGATGATAGCGGTAATACATTGGATTATATTGATAGATTTTTTTATTTGGCTAATGAATATGATATAACATTCGCGGTTTTGCCAGATTCATCTCATAGTATAGATTTTTCACATTATGCATATAGCAACAATGTTAATGTAATACTTCATATACCTATGGAAGGAAGCGACTATTTTGGAGAGCAAACATTAATAAGAGTAAATATGAATAAAGATGAAATATTCAGATTACTTGACCATTCATATTCAAGAGTGCCTTATGCAAATGGAATGAATAATCATACAGGTTCTGTTGCAAGCAAGGACCGAGATGTAGTTTCATATATGCTTGAATATGCTATGGCTAATAATAAATATTTTGTCGATTCTTACACAGTTGCTGGAAGTCTTATATATGATATGGCTGTTGAATATGGGGTAAAAACTGCAAAAAGATCCGTATTTCTTGATAATGAAAGAGATTATGATTCTATAGTTAAACAATGGAGAGAATTAATAAGATTATCAAAAGAACATGGCGGAGCAATTGGTATAGGACATTATCAAAGTATAGAGACATTAAATATGCTTGAGAACAACTTGCCTATGCTTGAAGAAGAAGGTATAGTAAGCATAAATATAAATGAAATATTAAATTAAAATTTAGAGGGATTATTTATGATTGATTACAAAGACAATATCCTTATGTGCGAGGATATAAAATTAACTGATATTACTAATAAATACAAAACACCTTTTTACATTTATTCAAAAAATAATATTCTTGAGAAAATAAAAACTTTTAAAGAAGTTTTTTCTGATATAGATGATTTATTAATAGCTTATGCCGTTAAAGCAGAAAATAATTTATCAATACTTAAATTAATGGCTCAGGAAGGCATAGGAGCGGATGTAGTATCTATAGGAGAGATTTTAAAATATGTAAAAGCTGGAGGAAATGCTAAAAATGTAGTATTTTCAGGTGTTGGAAAAACAGAAGAAGAAATAAAAAAAGCAATAGAATTAGAAATAAGACGCTTTAATATAGAATCAATACCGGAAGCTGTAAGAATAAATACTATAGCCAAAGAACTTAAAAAAACAGTTAAATGTTCTATAAGAATTAATCCTAATGTTGATGCTCATACACATGAAAAGATTACAACAGGTGTTCATGGAAATAAATTTGGAATAAGTATAAAAACAATAAAAGAGAATGCAGATTTTTTAAAAGGATTAAATAATATAGAAATAGATTCTCTTTCAATGCATATAGGCTCTCAAATACTAGATCCTGCCCCATTAAATAAAGCTATAACAGTAATGAAAGGACTTATAGAAGAAGTTAAAAATATTGGTTTTAATATAAAAGCTGTTGATATAGGCGGAGGATATGGAGTAAGATATGATAAAAGCTCCAATGGATTTGATTTTGAAAAGTTTAAAAAAGAAAGCATAAATTTATTAAAAGACATGAAATTAAGTATTACAACAGAACCCGGACGATATTTTATTGCAGAGGCTGGTGCTTTGATAATGAAAGTTGAATATGTTAAAGAAGAATGGGGTAAAAAATATATAATATTAAATGGCGGCATGAATGATTATATAAGAGCTGCTATGTATGATGCTTATAATGAAATACTGCCTCTTATAAAAAGAGATGGTAAGGAAAAATATCAATTTGTAGGTCCTATATGCGAAAGTTCTGATGTTTTTGCAAATGACAGAGAATGCACTACTATAGAAGCTGGAGATTATGTTGCTTTGATTGATTCAGGTGCTTATGGATTTAGTATGGCAAGCAATTATAATTCAAGAACTTTAATATCTCAGGTAATGATAGATAAAGATAATCATTATTTAATAAGAAAAGCACAGACATTTGAAGAAATGATATCTCATGAAATTATTTAATATTTGATAATAAAACTAAATAGAATTTTAATATAAATTCTATTTAGTTTTTTGCTTCTTTTTCTCTGTTAAAAATATTTTCTTTTTTACAGTAACCGCATAAGAATTCTTTAAATTTATGTACGGTATCTTTACTCATAGCATGTTCTATTAAACAAGCTTCCTCATCTGCCACTTTCTCATCCACATTTAATACTTTTGTTAAGAAATAATAGAATATCGCATGCCTTTCAGCTATATCTTTCCCTATTGCTCTGCCTGATTCTGTAAGTTCTATATCTCCATAATGCTCATGTTTTATATGTCCTAATTTTGAAAGGCTCTTAATTGCTGTATTAACACTAGCTTTAGAACGTCCCACTAAATCGGCAATATCTGTTATTCTTATAGCTTCTTTAAAATTCTTTTCTACTTCTAAATTGTAGATAGTTTCTAAATAATTTTCTAATATAGGTGTTATTTCTTGTTTCATAGTAGTGATTTTAATATAAAAATATTATAAGTCAATATTTAAATTAAATATTTTTACTTAATTTGAATTAAATTAGTTAATAAAATATTATTGATATTATATTTTGACAAAATATTAATTTTTATTATATTTATGATAAATAGTTGTATATTCGTAAAAAAAATATATAATTTGTATCAATAAAAATATATTATCCTTGGTGGTTTTGATTATGGAAAAAGAACTTATTTACTCTGTAGAAGATGATGATAATATAAGAGATCTCATCAAATACACAGTTGAAGAAGCAGGATATACTATAGAATGTTTCTCAAATGGTAATGATATGCTTACTGCATTAAAAACAGCCACTCCAAATTTAGTATTACTTGATATTATGCTTCCTGATATAGAAGGAACAGAAATATTAAAAGTAATAAGAACAGATTACGCTCATCTTCCTATTAAAGTTATAATGCTTACAGCAAAGGCTAGTGAAATTAATATAGTTACAGGTCTTAATTTAGGTGCTGATGATTATATTCCTAAACCTTTCTCTGTATTAGAACTTCTTGCCAGAATAAAAGCAAATTTAAGAAAAAAAGATGTAAGACTTGATGCTGAAGAATTGAATTTTGGAGAAATAAAATTAATAGTAAAGAAAAGAAGTGTATTTGTTGGAGAAAGACAAGTTATATTAACTCAAAAAGAATTTGACCTTTTAAAGCTTTTAATGGAAAATGCCAATAATGTAGTTGATAGAGATACCATGCTTGAAGAAGTATGGGGTGTAGACCATTCTATGGAAACTAGAACTATTGATATGCATATAAAATCTATTAGACAGAAGTTGGATTTACAAAAAGAAAATATCATAACTGTCAGAGGCATGGGCTATAAATTAACAGAAATATAATAATATTTAAGAAACTATGATTAAGAATATATTTTATAAATCATTATTGATACTTATATTATCAAGTGCTTTAATGTTTATAGGTATATTATTTACTGTACAATATAATAATATCATGTACAGCCAAGTAATGATAGTTAATATTATGGAAATGCTTGAAAAAGAAATAGATTTATATGATATACAAACAGAAGATGCCTTCAGAAAGTTTGTACTTCAATCTGACAAGGAAGAATTAAGAATAAGTGTTATCTCTACCAATGGCGTAGTAGTTGCAGATACACTTGCGGATACTTCAAAAAACCTTATGGGAAATCATACAAATAGAAGCGATGTTATAGAGGCATTGCATAGTGTAGAAAATGCTCCCGTCTTCTCTATAACTACTTCTATTAGTCAAAAAACTCCATACATATATGCTTCAAAAAAAATAAAAGCCGATGACAGCAGAGATTATATATTAAGAGTATCAATACCTATAGATTCTGTTAATAAATATTTAATAAGTTTCTTATTTACAGCTGTTATGGTTATAGGTGTTGTTATTATAATTATGGCTTTAGTTCTCCCTTTAATGAGCAGAAATATAATGATTCCTTTCTATATTATAAAAGAAACTTTAGATAATATTTATAATAACAAATCAACCAAACCTAAAAATCTCACAGGGTATAATGACATTAATACAATACTCTATGATATTAATGAACTTGCTGTAAGTCTAAACGAAAATATAATAGGATATCAAACAGAAAAAGAAAAACTTAATTATGTATTAGAAAATATTGCTCAAGGTATTATTGCCGTAAATAAGAATAAGGATATATTTTTTATAAATCAATATACTATGGATCTATTAGAAATATCTGATTCTAATGTAAAAAACCTAAGTGAAGTTATCAAAGATAATGAAGTTATGGAAAGAATTAATAATGCAATAGAATTAAAAAGATTTTCTAAATTTGATATAAAAGAGCATACAATAGATATAGAAATAAGCATCATACCTATACTTGATAATGAAAATATATCTGCCTTAATAAAGTTTGAAGACGTTACTGATATAAGAAAAGTAGAAATAGAAAAACAGGATTTTTTCATAAATGCATCTCATGAATTAAAAACACCTCTTACATCAATACTAGGATACTCTGAACTTTTAATGGCTACAGGAGGCGGTAAAAATTTAGCTGATTTTATAAAAAGAATAAATAATGAAGCTTTAAGAATGAAAGATCTTGTCATAGATATGCTCACATTAAGCCGAATAGAAGCTAATTGGAAGGAAACTGTTGATGAGAAACTTGATATAAAAGAAATTATACTAAGCGTATTTGAAAGCAACAGAATAAAAGCTGAACAGAGAAATATGAGTATAGATTTAGATATAGAATCTGCTATTATAATGGCTAATAAAGAAAAAATTACAGAAGTGGTTAATAATTTAGTTGACAATGCAATTAAATATACAGATGACGGAGGAATTGTAAAAATATCTCTTAAAAAGAAAGATTCTAAAGCTATATTTACAGTAAAAGATACAGGATGCGGTATTGCTCCTCAATATTTAAATAGAATATTTGAAAGATTTTTTAGGGTAAAGAATAATAAATATTTAAAAGTTCAAGGTACAGGATTAGGATTAACAATAGTAAAGAATATTTGTAATTATTATAATGCTGACATACACATAACAAGTGAAGAAAATGTAGGAACTGAAATGACAGTTGTTTTTAATTTATATAAAGATATTGAAAAATTAGAAAATAAAGAAAAAACAGAAAATATAGAAACTAAAGAAAAATAAAAAATCATTTTATATTATTGAAAAATACCCCAATATGCTATATAATTGTTAGATAATTATAACAAAGGAGTATTAAAATGAAAAACGTAACTATAAAAATAAATGGAATGGGTTGTCAGAATTGCGTAAAAGCGGTTACTGAAGAATTAAGTTCTATAGAAGGAATAAGCAAAGTTAATGTAAGTTTAGAAAATGCATGTGCTGAAGTTGAATACGATGAATCAAAGGTTAATACTGATAAAATGATTTCTGCTATAAAAGAATTAGAATATGAGGCTAGTTTATAATATATGTTTGCTTTTATAGAAGGTAAAGTACAAATAATATCAGAAGGTATCATAGCTCTTCTTTGTAATGGTGTTGGTTATGAAATTATAGTATCTAGAAAACTAAATGTTCAAAATGATGATAATATAAGACTATATACTCAGCTTATACATAAAGAAGATGCCATGATACTTTATGGTTTCAGCAGCAGAGAAGAGAAAAAAATGTTTTCTACATTAATGTCTACATCAGGGGTTGGTCCTAAACTTACTATGGAAATACTTTCTACATACTCAATAGATGAAATAATGCATATACTATTTAACAAAGATATTAATATGCTTAAAAAAGTTCAAGGAATGGGATTAAAAAAGGCTGAAAAACTTTTATTTGAACTTAGAGATAAAATAGAAAAAATAGATATAAATATTTCATCCTCTTCTATTAAAAACTATAATGATAATGAAAGCGATGTAATAAAAGCTTTAATATCATTAGGTTTTTCTAATAATGAGGCTATTAAATCACTTGCTTCAATAGAAAATAAAGAAAATATGAGTACAGAAGATTTAATAAGTCATGCTTTAAGAAATTTAAGCTCTATATAGATATTCATTTTTTATAAAAATTCTTGAAAATAAGCAATTATTGATATATAATTTTATCATTTAATAATCATTATCATTATTGAGGTATAATAAAAATGGATATAGTTATAAAAAAAGCAGAAATTAAAGATGTATTTGATATTAGTAAATTGCATGCTATATGCTGGAAAGATGCCTATAAAAATATTATACCTGATTCATATTTAAAGAAAATATATTTAGATGATTGGTGCGAAGAGTTTGAAGAAGGAATAAATAATAAAACCAGAGAAGCACATATTGCATATATAGATGATAAACCAATAGCTGTTATTTCACATGGCCAAAGCAGATGCAATATGGAAAATTACGGAGAAATAATATCATTATATGTTCATCCTATATATCAGGGTTCTGGAATAGGCAGTATGCTGCTTAAACATGCTGTAGAATATATAAAAGAATCTGGATATAATAATATATGCCTTTGTGTTTTTGATAAAAATGAAAAAGCAAAAAAGTTTTATGAAAAAAACGGATTTAAAAATTCTGGTAAAAAAAATACTCTAAAAATAAATGATGAAGATATAGAAGAAACAGTTTATATTTACAGTATATAAAATTAAAATACCAATTATTGAAATTTCTATCTTTGCATGATATGATATACACATAGAGGGTATATTTATATGAATAATACAATGACTTTAATAATAGGCTTAATACTTACTTTTATAATATTAAGCAGTGTAAGAAGAATAATTTTCAATATAAAAAGCAGAGGAAAATTCAAAAATATAAATGTAAATGAAGCTGTTTCATTATATAAAAATAATAAAAATATTGTTTTGATAGATGTAAGAAGTTATATGGAAGTTCAGCAAAGCGAATATATAGTAAATAGTATAAATATTGCTTTGGATGATTCTAAATTTGAAGAAAAAATGTCAAAATTAGATAAAAATAAAGAGTATATAGTTTACTGTGCAAGCGGAAATCGTTCTGGTGCTGCATGTTTTCGTATGCACAAAATGGGATTTACTAACATTAATAACCTTACACGTGCTGGTTATTTTCAGCTTTCATCTGCTTTAAATTAATTTATTTATACAGCTAATTCTACTTGCATATAAATTGTTTTAATGATATTGTATATTTAAGGTTTTATATATAACAATAACAAGGATAAGGCTTTAATGAAAAAAACAATATTTTTTATATTATCTATATTTTTAATTCAATATAATCTTTTATTTAATGATGTTGTTAATAGTATTGTAGGTATAGTCGGTTCTATGCCTATAACTTATGAAGACTTTATAAGCAGAAAGACTTTTTTAACACTACAGGCTAGGTCTATAGGACAAAAAGTAAATGATGACATGGTTTATAAAGATTTAGTAGAAGAGAGAATAATGTATTTAAAACTCAAAGAATACAATTATGTTATAGAAGATACAGATGTAAGCAGAAGATTGGAAAATATTGCCAAACAATACAATATGACATTGGACCAATTTGCTAAACAGCTTAGAGCAGAAGGTATATCTTATGAAGAATATAGAAATTCTATAAAAAAGCAAATAGCTATGGAAAATTTATATGGTCTTGTAATCAATAATAATGAAATAACAGATGCTGAAGCAGATGAGTTTTATAATAATGCTAAAGATAAATCAGTATTTGAAGTAGATACATTAGTTAAGCTTTCATGGATATTTTTCAAAGCAACTACATTTACAGAAAAGGGAGAAAAACAGGAATTAGCAGGAAAAGTTAGAGGAATGGCTGCCAGAGGTCAGGATTTTGCCGAACTTGCTGCAAAATACAGCGATGATGAAGCTACCAAAAATAATGGAGGAGATTTAGGATATAATCTTTTATATGATGCTGGAAAAAGATCTTTACCAGCACAAGTAAATGCCGGATTAACTTTAGCTAAAAGAGGATATAAAGTAGGTACTGTAAGCAGTGTACGTGAATTAGTTGGAAAAGGTTTTTATATTGTTAAAATAGTTGGAATTGAAAAAGATATGGAAAGTATAAGAACTAGAGTTAAAAATTATCTAGGCGAATCACGTATGAGAGAATCATTTATTAAATGGCTTGATGAAGAAACTAAAAGAGTATCAGTACAATTATATAAATAAATTATAATAGTATAAAAAACGGGCTTATTCCTTATAAAGAGTAAGTCCGTTTTTATTATCAAAAATTATTTTACTTTTATTTCTATAGTTTTTGTTTCAACTCTTTTATTTTGTACTGTAACTTTTATAGTTCCTTTTCTAATTCCAGATTTAACCCAAAAAGAATAATAACCGCCTTCTAATACAGGATTATCATTTCCTATAAGCTCCCCTACACCTTCAACAGTTATTTTTACAGACTCATTAATATAAGGAAGCCTGTTACCTATGGCATCTACTGCCTTTATAGTAACTCTAGTACAATCCCAAGCAGAACCATTATTTATAGAATTTATTTCATTATCATCAGATTTTACTTCCAATTCTTTAAAAGTAGGATTTTTTAGATAATTTTTTTCTATAACAGCTTTTCCATCTATATACCCTATTACTTTGGCATCTTCCCAATTCATAGAACTTACACCCGGAACATTTCTTTCCATTTGTATTATAACAGGGGGATGTTCTAAACCTTGATATTTTCCGGAAGCAGGATACTCTTTAGCTAAAAGCTCACCTTTATAATAAAACTCTACATAATCGCAGTTAGTAGAAACTATTAAAGGTGCAACACCTCCTATAGACCTCTCCCCTCTTGCATATATGGTTATAGGTTCTAATACTATTTCACATTCTTTATCCATTTGAGATGAATAAACGCTGGCTGCCAATTTAGGATTTCTAAACATATCATAAACACCATGATAACATATTCTATCCCCAGAACCAAAATCATAATGTGTATGATAATCAAATGCACACCATCCTGTTGAACCTGCTATATTTTTATCTATAGCAACAGCATTAATTACATCATAATGCCTTTTAGTATGCTCTATTAATCTCTCTTCACAGTCCTGCATTTTAGTTGGGAACATGTGTCCGTTATATTCTGTTATCATATAAGGAACATTCTTATCTAATTTAGTAACAAACTTTTGTGCTCTTATAGGATCAGCAATTCCATCACAATTAAAATCATTCATAGTGTAAACATCTTCTAAAAGCTCGCTTCCCATTATATATCTTACGCCGCCTGTTGCTCTAGTTTTATCAAGTTTATGAGCTGTTTTATTGGTTTCTTTATAAAAACTATGATTATCCTGACTTTCATTTATTCTTACCCCCCATATAATTATAGAAGGATGATGAAAATCTCTTTCTATCATATCTTTTACATTTTCTATTGAAACTTTCTGCCAATTCTTATCGCCTATATGCTGCCATCCAGGTATCTCTTCAAAAACCATTAATCCTATTTCATCGCATCTGTCTAAAAAATGTCTTGAAGCAGGGTAATGAGAAGAACGCACTATATTTAATCCCATATCAAATTTTAATATATCAGCATCTTTTTTCTGTATTCTTTCAGGCATAGCATAACCAACATAAGGGAAACTTTGATGTCTGTTTAATCCTCTTAATTTGATTTTCTCTCCATTCAAGAAAAAACCATTGTCTTTGAACTCTGCATCTCTGAATCCTATCTTTATAGAAACTATATCATCATTAGAAAGTGAAGCATCTAATTTATAAAGTCTTGGATTATCTATACTCCAAACTTCTATTCTATCAGAATTTATGTGCTCATTAATTTCAATATCAGTAAATAATTCATCTTTTTTTAATGATACTTCTTTTTTTATCTCGCATATATGATATTCTCTATTATAGAGATTAATACTAATAGTTTCTTTTACAGCCTCTTTTTTAGTATTTCTTATTCTAATCTTTCCAGTTAAAGTTTGATTTGCAAGTCCTGTAAGCATTACATTTTCTATAGAAATATCATCAACTATTATTATTTGAACCTCTCTGTATATTCCGCCGTAACATAAATAATCTATTTCATTACCAAAAGGAGGTATATCTTCACGTTCTACACTGTCAAGTTTTACAGATATAATATTATCTCCGTCTTTCAGATGATCTGTTATATCATATACAAAAGGCAAATATCCGCCTTTATGTTCACCAAAACTTTCACCATTAACAAATACTTCGCATGCCGCCATAGCACCTTCAAAATTAATCAATACTCTTTTATTTAATAAATTCTGTTTATTATATTTAAAAACATTCTGATATCCTGAAATTAACCAAGTATCTGATTCATCAAAATAATGAAGAGGTATTTCATGTACTGTATGAGGCAATGTTACTTTTTCACCGTTCACATTAATATCTGTTTTAATATTATTATCCCATTCTTTAAAAAACTTCCAATTAGTATTGAAATTGATTATTTCTCTCATTTTTTATACATACTCCATAGTTTTATTATGAAATATTTTATATTTAAAATAATAAAAATCAATTAAACTTTTATAATAATTTTTAATTGAATATTACTATATAAAATGTGAAATAACTTGCAAATAAACACCACAATAAATAAGGCACAAACAATACATATGATAATTTATAATCATTATGTAAAAAAATAATGATTTATATTAAAACGAATAATAGATATTTTAACCCAAAGAAAATATAACACCGCAAAGATTTTAATATTAATTGTATAATAAAAATTATAACAGCTTTTTATCTAAAGTTTTTGATTGAAACTGATACAGTAAAATTTAACGTAGATTTATTCCCTTCAAACCTATTAGCAAACATACTGCTATTTAAATTATTAATATAATTATATTTACAACACATTAAAATTTTATAATAAATATTATATAGTTTGAAATTTAACTAATAAAAAAGATTTTTAAGCGTAAGTATCTACATTATTGCCTTTATTTGAGGAACTTGCTATAGCTGCTCTAGTAACTCCACCTGAAACATAAACTCTCTTACATTCCGGACATATATTAGTTTTTAAAGTTACATTTTGAAATATAACCTCTCCTCCGCTTCTTTCTGCTGATCTTTCATTATTAGCAACATGTTCCTGTTCATGTGAAGCCACAAGAGAAGGTGCACTTGAAGGATCTATACGAGTAGGACTTTTAAATGATACACCTATATCATTAGAACCATCCTGATATGTTCTTGAGGCACAAGTTTTACATACTCCTACTTCGCTTATAGGTGTTTTTTCTCTAGCTTCCTGAATAATATTAGCTATATTATTGCTGCTGTTTCTATTTCCTATACTATTGCTGTAAGGAGCATTATTACGAATAGCTATTTCCATAATTTTATACCTCTTAAATTATATTTAATTCTACCCCTATATCAAAATTATAAACCTATAAAAATAAATATCAACTTATTTTATGTTTATATATGTTGTTATGTTTACTAATTAGTAAAATTTATTGATTATTTTGCAAATTTTTTTATTTTATAATCATAGTTTTATTATTTCCGACAATAGAAACGGTATTTTATAATTTGGATTTTATAATGAAAAATATAATTATTTTCTTATGTATTATAATATTTAATATGTCCTTTTTATTTGCTCAAAACGATGAGTTAATGGAAAGCATAAAGAATAATGATATAGATAAAGTAAAAACATTATTAAGAGACGGTGTTAATTTAGATATATACAATATTCAATACGGAATGACTCCTTTAATGTATGCTACGGAACTTGGAAATATTGATATAGTAAATGAATTATTAGATTTCGGAGCTAAAGATTTTGATTTTGCTTTTTATGTTGCATGTTCTGAAGGGAATTGGGATATAGCAGAAAGTATAATGAAGGCAGGAGCAAGTAATTATAATGTTGCTTTATCCTATGCAGCAATAGGCGGACAATTAGATATAGTTCAAAAACTTATAGATTTAGGGGCAAAAGATATTAATCCGGCATTAGTATCAGCATGTGAGGGCAATAGTTTAGAGGTTGTTCAATATTTAATAGAAGCAGGGGCCAATGTAAATACTAGAGCATATATAGAATCCTACAGAAATTATAAAGGTGCCGAGAGAAAATCCCCTTTAACTGCAGCTACAAATATTGATATAATAAGAGAATTAGTAAATGCTGGTGCAAGCAACTTGAATGAAGCTATTATATATAATGCAGAAACTATATCTACAAATTTTGATAGTACATATACAACAGAAATATTAAATGAATATATAAATCTAGGTGCTGATGTAAATGCATCAAGCATGAATGATGGAAAAACATTATTAATGTATTTAATAGAAAAAAGACAATTAGATTTTGAATTAATAAAAAAAGTTATAGAATTAGGCGCTGATGTAAATGCAAGAGATAGAAACGGTAATACTGTTTTAATACGTGCTGTAATGTATGAATATGAAGCTCCTGTAGAGGACACTAATTTAAATAAAAAAGTATATAGAACTATTGGAACACCTATAAATATAATTAATGAACTTTTAAAAGCAGGTGCTAATCCTACAGATAGAAACAGCTATGGAAATACAGCATACAGAATAGCTGCTAAAAAGAAAAGAGATGATATAATTAGACTTTTTGATGAAAATAAAAAATTACCATAATAAAAATAACAATATTTTCTATTATGGTAATATATAGATTATTTTTCAAAAGGATATTTTATTTTCCAGCTTCTGCGTAATGTATCCATTATATTCATTACTCTTAAAATATCTTCATGAGGCATTTCTTTACATTCTAATTTTCCAGCGTTGATAGCCTCTACACAAGAAAGTATTTGATATTCATAACCGCTTATCTGTTTTGGAACTTTTATTGTTTTTACAACTTTTCTGTCTAATGAATAAACAGTTATACTCTCAGGATTATTAATATTTTTTACTACAATATAGCCCTTATCTCCATTTATGACACCCTCTCTATTAGTTAAAGCGGACATCGTACTATTTAATACAGCCATTTTTCCATCATCAAATGTTAATGTTATTGAGTTTTGTTCATCTACACCTTTGCTAGTTTTTACGCATGATGAATCTATCTTCTTTATTTTATTTCCAAAAACCATTAATGCAAAATTGATAGTATAAACTCCAACATCAAGCAAAGCTCCTCCTGCTAATTCAGGTTCTATCAATCTAGGAACTTTATTAATTACATATCCCAAATTGGCAGTAAGAGAAGTTACCTTACCTATTATTCCACTTTTTACAGTATCATTAATAATTTGTCTACTTGGCATATATCTAGTCCAAATTGCTTCTGCAAGAAGAAGTTTTTTCTTTTTAGCTAGTACCAATACTTCTCTTGCCTGTTTAGTATTAACTGTAAAAGCCTTTTCACATATAACATGCTTATTGTTATTTAAACATAATTTTATATGTTCATAATGGTGAGAATGAGGAGTTGCTATATAAACTAAGTCAACTTTTTCATCTTTAAGCATTTCTTCATAAGAACCGTAAAATTTTTTAAATCCATATTTTTTAGCAAATGATTTACTTCTTTTTAAATCTCTGGCACTTACAGCATAAGATTCTACTTCTTTAATTTTAGAAATAGTTTGAGCCATTTTTTCTGCAATATGTCCTGCTCCTATAAACCCTATATTTATTTTGTTCATTTATTACCCCTTATAAAATAAATTTTATACACTAGATAATATTAAAATTTACTTTATTGTCAATATTATTAAAAACTATATACTTGAATTTTTATGTTTTTAATAATATATTATATTCCATTATGGAAGAAAATATAAACGAAACGCAACAAGAAAATAATAATGCAGATTCCCTAAATGCAGATAATTCAAAAAAAGAAGAAATTTCAGATAATAAACCTGATTATAGGGAATTTACTGTTTCATTATCCAGTATAGATTACGAGGGCCCTCTTTCTATACTTTTTGATATGCTTAAAAGAAGCGAAAAAAACATATACGAAGTTTCTATATTAGAAATTATAGATCAATTTGTAGAGTATTTAAAAGCACAGGCTGCATTAAATTTAGATTCTACAGGAGATTTTTTAGTAGTAGCTTCTGAGTTTCATTTATATAAATCTAAAATGCTTCTTCCTCATGATATGGATGATGATAAATTTACAGACAGGCTTAAATTTGAAATAGTAGAACAGATGCTTGAATTCCAAAGATACAAAATGGTTTCAGAAGAGCTTGACAGACTTCAGGATGTATCAGATTCTATATTTGAACGTAAAGATACAGAAAGGGTTAAATTCTTTCAAAATATAGAATCTATTGAAGACAATGAGGTTGCTTGGAAAGATATTACCCTTTATGATTTAGTTTATGCTTTTACAAAAGTGCAGTTTGTTCCGGAAACAGATTTAGCGGTACTTTCAGGTATGTCAAATTTCCATATAGATAATGCAATCGATATGATACGTATAAAACTTTCGGAAAGTGCATTTTTTCCTTTTATTGTGTTATTTAAAGACGGTGTTACTAAAAGACAGCTTGTTACATTCTTTTTGGCTATGTTAGAGCTAGTTAAAGAAAAAGAAATTCTGCTTAAACAAGAGATGAGATTCAAAGAAATATATGTATTTAAAAGAGATGAAACTCTTATGCCTAAATCAGAAGAAACAACAAAAGAAGAAAATAATAATAATGAGACAAATAATGCTCAATCAGAAAATAATGAAGAAAATAATAATAGTATAGAAACTAACAAAAATATTGAAAATAATAATTCAGATAATCAAAATTAATAATTTTTTTAATATTTAAATTATGTACAAATATAAACCCAAAGATAAAGAAGAATTAAAAGCATTAATAGCAGATAATAATATATATTTAGGAGATATTGATACTTCATTAATAACAGACATGTCGCATTTATTTTCAAAAACTAATAGAAAAGATTATTCAGGAATAGAAAATTGGAATACAGAAAATGTTATTAATATGGAATCTACCTTTAGTATATTTAATAACGATTTTGACATCAATATAAATAATTGGAATGTTTCTAAAGTTGAAAATATGAAAAGAATGTTTTCAGGCTGCACTAGATTCAATCAGCCTTTAGACAAGTGGGATACTTCAAAAGTAAATAACATGGAAGGAATGTTTTTTACTTGTATTAAATTTAATCAGGATATTAATAATTGGAATGTATCTAATGTTAAAAATATGAGTAATATGTTTTATCAATGTAAAAATTTTAATCAGCCTTTAAATAAATGGAATGTTTCTAAAGTTGAAAATATGACAGTTATGTTTGCAGGTGCTTATAATTTTAATAAGTCTTTAAATGATTGGGATATTTCTAACGTAAAATATATGGGTTCCATGTTTTATAATGCAAAAAGTTTTAACAATCCTTTAGATAAATGGAATACTATAAAATTAGAAAATATTTCTAGTATGTTTTATAAGGCATTGATGTTTAATCAAGATTTATCTTCTTGGAATTTATCTAATGTATTGAATGCAGATTCAGTATTTGAAAAATCTTTATTAGAAAAAAATAATAAAATCCCTATACAATTTATAGTTGCTGAATATGTAACAGCAAAGAAAAAATCATCAAAGATTGAACAGCTTGAAATAATAAAAAATAATGTAAAAGAAGCATATAAAAGCATCATTAATTATAATAATAAAATATACACTGATTTTAAAATAATGCTTGAAAATGAATTTTATACAGAATTAGCAGAATTAAAAACTAATAATGATGATGCAGTAACGTTTAATAACATAGAGGATATAGAAAATTTTGTAAATAATCACTATGATAAAAAGAATAATACAAAATTAAAATTTATTGGTGATATAATCAAAGAAAAAGAAATAAAAGTTTTTGATAAAGATAAATCAAAAATTATAAGTGGTAAAATAATAAAGTATATTTATTTACAATATTTTAATTTGAAAAAATATATTTATAAAATACAAACACTTGATAATATTATTAATTTTCTTGATGAAACAAGTTTTAAAAATTGTATAAGAGAAATATATATTAATTTAAAAAAAGATGTTTCTATTATAGTTGCTGGTGTATATGCTGATGATAATATATTAATTGAAATGTATAATAGAGAAAATAGTTCATTATTATTTATGAAGATTTTAGCATTGCATACTGATAGTAAATTTGCTTTAAGTTTATTATATAATGTTTTTGCTAGAAATAAAAAATCTTCAATTAAAAAAGAGTCTATCAGCTTATTAAATTCTATTGCCGAAAAAATGAATTTAGAATTATATGAATTAGGTTTCAAGGTAGTATATGATTTTGGATTTAATAAAAGAGGAGAAAAAATCATAGAGGTAAATGATAATAAATATAAAATCTCTCTTAAGAACAATAACACTGTAGAATTATTTGATATTAATAATAAAAAACAATTAAAATCCACTCCCAAATACTTTCCAGAAAATGTAAAAGAAGAGATAAAACATATTAGAAAGGAGATTCCTAATATATTAAAAAGTCAGAATTATAATTTAATAAAAATTTTAATAAGCGGTAAAAAATATAATTATAAATTCTGGAAAGAAATTTTTATTGATAATCCTATAATGAATAAATATGCCTATAGTTTAATTTGGAATCTGTATGACGAAAATTTAATCTTCAAAACTTCTTTCAGATATTTAGGAGACAGCAGTTATACTGATTGTGATGATAATAATGTTGTAATAGATGAAAATTGTTATATTAATTTATCCAGTGTATTTGACTTAAGCAAAGAAGATATTACAAAATGGAAAATGCATTTAAATGATTATGAGATATCACAGCCTATAAATCAATTTCCAATCATTAATATTGAAAATTTAGACAAGTCAATAAAAAAACTTCAAAATATGGAAATAGTTTATTCAAGTTTAAAAGCATTTACAAACAGATATTCTATGAATGCTATTTATGAATTTTCAGAGAGTATATTTTATTTTGAAGATTTTAAAAAAGATAAATTTACTATTAAAATAGAGTTTGATGAATATATTAGTAATGGAGATATTGTTAAAATTGATATATCATTTACTAATAGTGAAAATAAAATGGTTGAAAATAGATTTATATACTATTGGCTTGTTTTGATGATAATTGATTTCAAAAAAGAAGAACTTTTTTATTAATCAAATATTAGGATTTTAATTGTGTATACACCAAAAAATAAAATAGAATTAAGAAGTTTAATAGAAAATAATAATATTTATCTAGGAGATATTGATACTTCATTAATAACCGACATGTCTATGCTTTTTGATAAGCCTAATTTTGCATGTTTTGAAGGTTCTTACAATGAATATGAGAATTACAATGTAAGAATATATTTTTCAGGAATAGAGAAATGGGATACCTCTAATGTTATCACAATGAAATCAATGTTTCATAATATAAAAAATTTCAATATAAATATTAATGACTGGGATGTTTCAAATGTAATGGATATGAGCTATATGTTTTACGGAGCTGGGAGTTTTAATCAGCCTTTAGATAAATGGAATGTAAGCAGTGTAAAATCTATGCTTTGTATGTTTAAAAACGCTGTAAATTTCAATCAGGATTTAAATGTTTGGAAAATAAATAATGATACAGATATTAAAGATATGTTTATAAATACTTCTATTGAAAAATATCCATTATGGTATAGTTAATATAAATTTGTCAAATAAATATAAAGGATTATAATTTTATATTTTACAATATTCAGTATTCAAAAATTATAATTTTTATGATATGATTATATATTATGGATACTTTAAAAAACAAAATCAAATTAATAGCTACAGATTTAGACGGAACATTGCTAAATAATAATAAAGAAATCAGCGAGTATAATAAAAAAATATTATTAGAGCTTATTAATAATCATAATGTAGAGCTTATATTATCAAGCGGAAGGCCATTTGAAGGATTAAAAAATTATAATAAACTTCTTCAAAATAATAATTATTCAATAATATTTAATGGTGCCTCTATAGCTGATAATGAAGGGAATATCATATACAGAAAAACACTTGAAGAAAATGTTTCAAAAACAGTTATAGAATTATCAAAAAATTATAATGTATGTATTCATGTATATGACAATGGAAAATACATCATTTCAAAAGAAGATTTTTATATAAAATCCTATGTTCAAATAGAAAAAACTGTTAATGTAGTATACGGATTAGAAAATATAAATGATTATAACTTTGATAAAATGCTCATTTTAGGTGAAAGAAATATTTTGGATAAACTTAAAAAAGAAATAGATTCTAATATTAATGTTAATTCTTGCTTTTCTGGAGATAAATTCTTAGAAATAATATCTAAAGAAGCTAATAAAGGAAATGCTTTAAAATGGCTTTGTGAAAAAAAAGGAATATCTATAAAAAATGCTGCTGCTTTTGGAGATAATTTTAACGATATAGAAATGATAGAGTATGCAGGAACTGGTGTTGCTATGGGTAATGCCGAAGAAAGAGTTAAACAAAAAGCTGATTATATAGCACTTTCAAATAATGAAGATGGTGTAGGAATATTTTTAAAAGAAGCATTTGAATTATAATAAATAATCATTAATATTTATCTCTTTTATAATATTATTTTCATGATAATATACTATTCCAAAATTATCATTAAAAAAACAATTATTGTTATATAATGTTGATATATTTTTTAATGCCCCATTTTCAATATTATAGCAATTAATATTCATACAATTATCCTGAAAATCTAAAGCTATTAAATTATTTTTATAGCAATATAATTTTCCATGTACTTCATTATTTTTATCTACACTAAATAAATTTGCCTCTATACTTTCATAGCTTTCTAAATATTTATATTCATTATCATCATCTGTTTTTATATCATCTATATTATAAAACATTAATTTATAATAAATGAAATTTTCATCATCAAAATTTGTATTATCACAAGCCAAAACAAATTTTTTATTATCTATAAAAGTTAAAGGTCTGTCCCAATTATAACCGCTTATATATTCATTAACAACATCTACTTTGCATTTTTCATACTTTTTCAAAAACTCATCAACATTAAAACAACTAATAGCATCTATAGGATTCCATACCCAGCCGTTAGATAAAAAATGTTTATAATCTTTTGATACTAATAAATTACTGTGAAAATAATCTATACCAAATTGTTTTTCATCTCTGTTTATATTTGTTATCATCTCTTTAGTTTTTAAATACATTATATTAATCATATTCCATTTTGTTTGGGTAATAAGATGTATTTCATTATTAATAATACAAAATTCATTTGAATAGCTTGACACCTCAGAATGATAATCTTCTCTTGTTAGATAAATAGTATCTAATGTTTCTATATTTACAACTGCAGAATTTAATCCTTTCTCCTCAGTTAGACATATATAGGGATACATTAATTTTAAAACTATAGTTTCTTTATTGGCATTTATATTTTTTATTTTTATTAATTGCTTATATTCATTAGCTTTTTTATTATAAACAATTAAAAAAGAATCATTTGTAAATAAAAAATATTCATCTGCATTATTATCATTTAATATAATAGATTCAATCAAGATTTACCCCATTTAATTAAATACTATAAATCTATAGTATATATTGAAGTTAATATTTAACAATATATAATAAATTTCATGGAAGAATTAAATTTAATAAAAAGTAAAATAAAAGATATAAAACAAGAACTTATAAATATACGAAGAGATATACATTCAAATCCAGAATTATCATCTGAAGAATTTAGAACAATGGATATAATATCTAAGTATTTGAATTATCACAATATAAAACATAAAACAAATATTGCAGGCACAGGAATAATAGCAGACATATATGGAAAAGATAAAAGTTTTACAGTAGGCTTTAGATCTGATATGGATGCGTTACCTATAAATGATTTAAAGCATTGCGATTACGCTTCAAAAAATAAAGGTGTATGTCATGCATGCGGACATGATGTTCATACTGCAATTAATATGGGAATAGCTAATATATTTTCAAATAATAATGATAAAATAATTCCGCCATGTAATATTAGACTGATATTTCAGCCGGCAGAAGAAACTGTAGGCGGAGCCTTGCAGATGATAAAAGAAAATGCATTAGAAAATGTAAATGTTATATATTCCCTTCATGTCTCTTCAAATATAGATACAGGATATATTCAAATAAATGATAGTATTGTAAATGCGGAATGTTTAGATTTCAAAATAAAAGTTTATGGTAAAAGTTCTCATGGAGCCAATCCTGCAGGCGGTGTTGATGCTATTATAATATCATCAAAAATAATAAATGATTTACAAACTATAATAAGCAGAAATATTCAAGCAGAAGACAGCGCTGTTATTACTATAGGAACAATAAATGGAGGCAATGCTTCTAATATAATATGCGATTATGTAGAGATGACTGGAACTATAAGAGCATTAAAAGAAACAACCATGCAAAGAATAAAAAATAGAATAAAAAAGGTAATAAAATGCATATCAAATTCTTTTGACGGCGATGCTGAATTTATAGAACTTGTTTATTATCCAAGCCTTATTAATTGGAAAGATGCTTCTAATATTATAAAAGAAAATGCAGTAAAATTACTTGGTGATAATAAAGTATTGGAATTAAAACCCTCATTAGGTTCTGAAGATTTCTCTTATTTTATACAAAATAAGCCCGGAGCATTTTTCAATATAGGTTCAAGAAATGAAAAAAAAGGTATAACACATAAAGCCCATCATGGATTATTTGATGTTGATGAAGATTGTATAGAAATAGGACTTACTTTGCAAATAATGAATCTTTACAGCAGTTATTTAAATAAAGACTTATTTTGGATAGGAAAAGAAAGGTAATATTAAAGCCCAATGAAATAGTTATTCCATTGGGCATAAAAATTATTTATTTTATAATTTCTTTTTTTAACCAAGAATCTAAATCATATAAGAAATCTTCTTTATATTTAAAGTCATTCATACCAAATCCATGACCTCCCTCCGGATATATATGTAAAGCTGTTTTAACATTATTTTTAAGAAGGGAATTAAAATACCATATACTATGTTCTAATGGTACAACTTTATCATCAAATGCTGCTACTATAAAAGTAGGAGGAGTATTAGAAGATACATGTTTTTCAAGACTATATTGTATTTCTAAAGGATGTCCATTCTCTAAATCACCTATTAAATTTTTTCTTGATGATATAACATTTGCAATTTGCATATCAAAAGAAATTGCAGGATATAATAGTATAGCAAAAGCAGGTACTCCTTCATTCTTAGAATATATAGAATAACTTGCTGCTAAATGTCCTCCAGCTGAACTTCCAAATACACCTACTTTGGAAATATCAAGTCCGTATTCACCAGCTAATTCTTTTATAATACATAACTGCGTTCTACATCTTCAAGAGGAATTTGATGAACTTTGTTAGGCATTCTATATTTAAGTACAAAAGCACTAACTCCTCTATCATTAAACCATTTTGCTACATCAAATCCTTCTCTTTGCATAGCAACACCATAATATCCTCCGCCAGGTAATATTATAACACCATATCCATTTGGTGAAGAAGCTTTAAATGCATACAAAATAGGTTTAGTTACATCTCTTACTAAACCCTCTTTTTCATCATAAATCTCTTCATGTTCAATACCGCTTGTATATTCAGGCTGCACATCCTTATACAATTCTATAATTGTAGGATACTGTTCATTAGAATATGCTGTATCGAAATCTTTAGTATAAGTTATAGTCTGATGAGTACTTTCTGCTGCTGTATTACTAGATGTATCAGCAGTATTAGAACTGCATGATGCTATTAATATGCATGACAAAACAGCTATAACAAATTTAGAAAACATCGAAAACCTCATAATTAAATCTCCTAATTAAAATTGTCTATATTATAATTAATTAAATTTTACTGTCAATGCTGAAAAATAAATATATATTATTATTTATGTAATATTATAAATTTATTTATAGTTGACAATACTAAATTATGAAATATAATTCTAACTAAAAAACTACTATACTAAGGCTAGGTAAAATGAAAAAGTTTTATTTAATTTTAATAGTTTTTGTTATTGTTATTTCATGTTCTAATAATAAGTCTATTGATGATAATACGGTATATGTAAATCTTGGTGCAGAGCCAAAGACAATAGATCCAGCATTAAATATAACATTGCAGGGTTCTACTTATGTAACACATTTGTTTGAATGTTTAACCACAAAATATAAAGATATAGAAATTCAGCCAGGGGCTGCTGAAAGCTGGGATATATCCGAAGATGGGCTTACGTATATATTTCATTTAAGAACCAATGGAAAATGGTCTGACGGAAAACCTTTAACTGCTCATGATTTTGAATATTCATGGAAACGTGTTGTTGATCCGGATACAGCCAGTGAGCCTAGCTATTTGTTTGAACCTATACTAAATTTTTCTAATGTTAATGGCGGATATATGCCTGTTGATGAATTTGGTATAAAAGCTATAGATGATTATACTTTAGAAGTGAAATTGGAATATCCTACAGCTTATTTTTTGGAGCTTGTTAACTTACCTGTATTTTCACCTGTTAGAAAAGATATGGTAGAGCAAGACCCGGATAACTGGACTAGAAATCCTAAAACTTGCGTTGGTAATGGAGCTTTTGTACTAAAAGAAAGAAAGCCTGATGAAAGTATTACAGTTGTAAAAAATACTAATTATTGGGGTGCTGATACTATAGTTGCTGAAAAAATTAAATTTGTTCTTATGGATAATCCTAATTCTGCTGTTGCAGGTGTTAAAGAAGGTTCATTACATTTTTCTGATCAATTTCCATATCAAGATATAGATACTCTTAAAGAGGAAGGATTAATCGATATTGCCACTAGAATAGGTACTCAATACTATGCTTTAAATACAACTAATGCAACTTTAAAAGATAAAAGAGTTAGAAAAGCATTATCATTGGCAATAGACAGAAATTATATAGTAGATAATGTACTTAAATCTGGAAAGCCTGCTGGTGCATTAGTTCCTTGGGGAGTTACTGATGTTGAAGGATATTTCAGAGATAATGCTGGTGAATATATAAGCACCAATAAAGAGGATTATCAAAAAAATGTAGAAGAAGCTAAAAGATTAATGGCTGAGGCTGGTTATCCTAATGGAGAGGGCTTCCCTGTACTAGAGTTTTTCCTTACTTTCAGCAATGATATACCTATGTTTGAAGCTGTTCAGAATATGTGGAAAGTTAATCTCGGAATAGATGTAAAACTTACTCAGATGGAATTTGCTCCGTTTATTCATGCATTTAGAACAGAAAGAAATTATACTATGGCTGGTGCAAGCTGGACTGGAAGTTATAATGATCCTACTACATTTTTAGGGATGTTTGTAAGCTATTCATATAAAAATCACTCATTATTTACAAATGCAGCATTTGATGAGGCTATAAGTATTGCATCCAAAACTATAGATCAGAATATAAGAATGAAAGAATTACACAAAGCAGAAAAAATACTTATAGAAGATGAGGCTGTTATAATACCTATAGCATATTTTGAACCTGCTGTATTAAAAAGTCCAAATTTGAAAGATGTATTTTATATACCTTTTGCTCAATATAAATTCTCATATTCATATTTGGAAAAATAAAATTTAATGCATTATAAAATGGTATACTGCTTGTTTTTTATATAAAATTTCATATAATATAATATGAGGATAATGTCAACTTTATGGAAGATATTTTTATAGGTAAATTAATAAAAGAATTACATACAGCTTTAGATAATAGGTTCAATAGATTTTTAGAGAAACATAAATTAACTGCGTCTCAAATGGATATAATTATGTTTCTATATCATAATGAAAATAAAATAGTTAACCAGAGAGATATAGAAGGTTTTTTAGGACTGAGCAATCCTACCATAGCGGGTACTTTGTATAGATTAGAAAAGAAGGGTTTTATAAAAAGAAAAGTAAGCAGTGAAGATAAAAGATATAAAGAAATATATCTCACAACAAAAAGTAAAAAACTAAAAGAAATTGTATTCGAAGATATTAGAAAGAATAATGAATTAATGTTTTCTAATATGTCAGCTAAAGAAAAGGAAACTTTGGTATTCATTATAGAAAAGCTGCTTAACAATATACAAAATAAAGATAATCCTTTTTAATATAACTTTAATTTTTTATATACAAGTTATATTTCTATTTGTATAAATAAAACTTTTACTCTAATTATCACTCTTTAAGTTTTATTATTTTATTTTTATATTTAATATTATTTTCATTAAATGATTAAATAAAAAACAAGCCCATCAAAAATTTAAATTTAGCGTTCATTTTATCCGCACGGTAAATAGATTTTTTATATAATAAAAATTGTATTATTAATTTATTTATAAACTTCATTTAATTTAACGTGCGTTGTATGGTATGCATTCCAAATTTTAAAAAAATCTTGGGCGGGCAGCTAAAATTACAGTAGAAGTAAAAAAGAAAAATAATATAGAAATGAGAGAAAAGATTGAAAGTTTAAAGGGTGGGCAAATGTAATTAAATTTTAAAACTTTTATTACAAACCCGCCCATTATTCTTTATTAATTTCATTTGCAATTTTAATTTTTTCTTTCTTATTTGCTTAAACAGAATTTTAAAGCCCCACCCTAGCATTATTTAAATTTTTCGCGAATAAACCGCACGATAAATAAAAAACTAGTTAATAATTAAGCTTTGAATTATTAACTAGTTTATTTTTTTAATCTATTTACCGTGCGTATTTGCTATTAATAAATAAAAATTAATCTCCGAAAACACTTTTTACTATACTATAAATAGAAGAAGCAAATCTCTTATTAACTTTTAAAGGATTAATCAAAGTTTCAATGCCGTCAGTAATTTCACAAAACTCAATATCACCGAAATTAATATCTTCATTAGCGTCCATTCCAAAATACATATAGTCGAATGAAATGTGAACTGATATGTTGAGGTAAGTATCTTTTAATATGTACTCGCAGAAAGTTCCTCCATCCATAGCCTCGCCTCTAGCCATATCATACTTGCTTGCTAATGACATTAACACTCCTGCTTTTATTGTTTTGGAGTTTAGAGAATTAATTTTGTCTTCATTAATGTCTTTCTCTGTAATCTCTTCATATTTGAAATCAAGCTGCTCTATTGGCTGAACTATCTCATAATCGGATAACTGAGTTTTCCATTTTGCTATAGTGTTAGAATCCAATTCTGAAGGGTGAACCAGAGTTATTAAACTATTTTCTTTTAGACTGTATTCTTCTTCGTCAACTGTGTTAAATGTGCCGTCTTCCATATATCTAAAACTTTCTATTAAATTATTGTTCTCATCATAAGCACCCCAAATGAGTTTTAAAGCAAATATGTTCATTATTGGGTTTTCTACAAATACGGTTTTGAAATTGTTGTAAGTCCATTTTCTTCCGTTTAATAACACTCTTTGAAGTCTTATTTTCTGATTCTGTATTAAAGTTTTTATCTCTTTTTTGAGAGTGGTGCATTCTTTTTTGGCACTGTCAGCTTCTGCTTTATCATCTTTGCTGTTTGGTGCAGGGAGTGATTTTATTATCTTTCCTTTTTCATTATCTGTAATTGTAAGTTCAAGGTCATTGTTTATCGATAATGTAAAAGTTCTTTTTGCCTCTCCGCCGTAGTTTAGAACTTTTTCGCCTTTTTGACTAAATCCAAAATTAGGTATTATTCTATCCGAAAGCTCATCGGCGGTCATATCAAGCATATAAGCAGCATTCTCCATTGTTTCTATTGCTACTTCTTTTATCTTTGCAGTAGGTGCTTTTCTTGTGAGTCCGTCTACCAATATTAAGGCATAATTTTTTCCGTTTAATGCCATACATCTTATAATAAATGCCGCCATAACAGTACGTGAACTTTTTGCAAACTCTTTTACAAGAGGATAAACTTTATCTACTTTCAAATCATCAGAATATATTAAATAAGGTATTAAAATATTTTTCTTTGTTGCTTCGTAGTTAGAATCTCTCCAATGAATATATAATATTTCCAAAGCATCGGTAAATGAAGCAGTATCAAGAATACCCGCAATCATATCGCAGTCTTTTAATTTTGCAGGCTCTACTAAATTCATATATTCCATAATAATATATTTAAATATTCTCTCATCAGCCTCTTTGCCGTTCATGTATAAAACTTTTGTAAGCTTAATATCATCCAAAAACTTTATATTTTTCTCATAATTTGTATTGTAGTAAGTGTCAATAAACTCTAATCTTCGTCAATACTCTTAAAATTATCGCCGTATTTTTTTAAGTTCCAATTCTTAATAATATTTTTTAAAGCCCCTTTAAGTTCTGATGATCTTGCTTTCTCTGACATCTTCTCAACATATTCTCTTGTAATAGATTCATTGTCAGAAATAACTTTAATACAATGCCTTTTTACTTCTACTCTCTTTGTATTTTCAAGAACTGTATAAATTAAATGATAATCATTATAATTATATTTATTATATAAAGTCTTTAATATATCTAAGGCTGTATTTTTATTGCCTGCTATATTATCCTTTATAAACTTATCATCATTTAATATATTTAGCACTTCATCAAAATAGCTTTTAAATAATTCATCTTTCACACTATTTATAATAACATTATTATTTTCATCTAAGCATCTAAGCTCTCTATATAATGTAGGAAGAGATTCGTCGCCATATTCATAATCCCAATTTGAAATATCTCCTACATAATCAAAATAGTATGATAATAAAATTTCTTTTAATGTAACATTCAATTCTTTATTATTTAATAAGCTATCAATAACTTCTTTTAAAGTTTTACTTCCTACAGATGCCTGCACTTCTATATATTTTCTTATTCCAATCTGAATTGGTAAATATTTAAGAATATCGAGAGCAAACTTTTTATAGTTTTTCATTTCAGGAATGTCATAATTAAATAAAGAGAATAAATAATAAAGATCTGTATTAAGACTATATCCAGGGAGAGTATTTCCCCATCTGTATGTACTGTATAGATCGTATGTATTTTTTTTGTCTGTATAATAATCTATAAGCGTATCAAAGAGTTTATTTTTATCTTTATCAAATATTTCTTCAATATTTTCTGTAGAAGTGAGAGTAGGTCTTGGATTATATATATCAGAGGTGTCTTTTGTAAATTCATTAACTATAGTTTATAATACAGCTGCAGATTTTTTTAAATTATTTGTATCTATTTTATTATCATTATGCTCTAATAAAACACTGCTAAGTATTATGAATATTCTTTTGTTTCTATCATTATTTCTATCACTATTTAAACTGTTTTCTACAAAATTATAAATTTTATAAAAATCTTCTTTATGATTTAAATATAAATCTCTTGCTCCATAAATGAACTCATAATGATAATAGTTATCAAAATGCTGTGCTATAAATGTGAAATCATTTGGATAATTTATAGCTTTAAAGAATTTCTCTCTAGCTTTATAAGGATTTTTATAGTCTAATAATCTTAAATGGTATCCAAGTATAATATTAATATCAATTATATATTCTTCATTTTTATTAAGCACTTCTATAAATTTATTTTTTATAGCCTCATTTTTATCTAAAATAGCAGCAATTACATTTAAAGTGTCATAAAGATTAGGAAGAACATCGAATGATTTTACAGCTGCATTAATATATTTTTCATCACATTCTTTATTATTTTTTATCACAGAACATATTGCAATCAATGGTATTACAGCATCTCTGTCCATTTTTTTTAATATTTTTTTATTATCATTGTTATTAATAATATCAACATATTTATCTGTATATTCTTGAAACTCTTTACTGAAGTATTTATTAAAATTTTCAAAAACTTTATATATTGAACCTTGACCATATAGAGTTCTTACATTCTCTTTATATTTTTTCTCATATCCATAAAGAAGATATCTGAGTGATTTTTCAAAATCTTTATTGACTATATAATCAAAAATAACATATTTAGTTCCGCCTTCTCCTCCCTTATCTCTTCCATAAATAATTATCTTCATTAAATGTTCATATCTTTTCTTTAATTTATCATCTTCTATAGAAAAATAATCTTTCAAAAAATCATCTTGTTGTCCACGAAAATAATCATAAGTACTCCTATTTATTTTGCTTAAATCATTTGTAGATTCGCATTTTGCCATATCATCTTTTATAGAAGAGCTTTGATAATATTGTTCAAGTTTTTTTCTAAATCCATAACATCATCCATAATTTTTTATTATATATGTTTTTAAAAATTATGAAATACTAAAATATATATAAAATTATAAATTACTCTTTTAAAGAATAGCACTTTCGCGAAGCGTGCCCGAAGGGCGAAAACTTTGACGAAGTCCGCAGAGCGAAGGCGGGAAAAAGTGGAATAAAAACAGAAAGCCTAAAGGACGGGAAAAAGAACAGCAAAAAAATTAAATTTTTTTAGTCTACACACCGCACGACAAACAAAAAGTAGTTAACAACACAAATTGCATTATTAACTACTCTGTCTTTTTTAATCTAATCACCGTGCGTATTAAATAAATTTACTCTCCAAAAATGCTTTTAACTATGCTGTAAATTGATGAAGCAAATCTCTTGTTCACCTTTAGAGGATTAATCAAAGTTTCAATGCCGTCAGTAATTTCACAGAACTCAATGTCCCCGAAATTAACATCTTCATTAGCATCCATTCCAAAATACATATAGTCAAATGAAATGTGAACGGATATATTGATGTAAGTATCTTTTAATATGTACTCAGAGAAAGTTCCTCCGTCCATAGCCTCGCCTCTAGCCATGTCGTACTTAGTAGCTAATGACATTAATACACCAGCCTTTATTGTTTTAGAATCAAGAGAATGAATTTTATCTTCTTTTATGTCTTCTTCTTTAATCTCCTCGTATTTAAAATCAAGCTGTTCTATAGGCTGTGATATCTCATAATCTGATAACTGAGTTTTCCATTTCTCTATAGTATCAGCATCTAATTCTGAAGGGTGAACCAAAGTTATTAAACTGTTCTCTGGTAAAGTGTACTCTTCTTCATCAACTGTATTGAAAGTGCCGTCTTCCATGTATCTGAAACTTTGTATTAAATTATTGTTCTCATCATAGGCACCCCAAATAAGTTTCAAAGCAAATATGTTCATTATTGGGTTTTCAACAAATACAGTTTTGAAATTATTGTAAGTCCATTTTCTGCCGTTTAATAAAACTTTTTGAAGTCTTATTTTCTGATTCTGTATCAAAGTTTTTATTTCTTTTTTGAGAGTAGTACATTCTTTTTTAGCACTGTCCGATTCTGCTTTGTCATCTTTGCTGTTTGGTGCTGGAAGTGATTTTATTACTTTTTGTTTTTCATTATCTGTAATTGTAAGTTCAAGATTATTGTCTATTGATAATGTGAATGTTCTTCTTGCTTCTCCGCCGTAGCTTAAAATTCTCTCCCCTTTTTGACTAAATCCGAAATTAGGTATTATTCTGTCTGAAAGTTCATCGGCTGTCATATCAAGCATATAAGCAGCGTTCTCCATAGTTTCTATTGCAACTTCCTTTATTTTTGCTGTAGGTGATTTTCTTGTAAGTCCGTCTACTAATAGTAAAGCATAATTCTTTCCGTTTAATGCCATACATTTTACAATAAATGCTGCCATAACAGTACGCGATCCCTTAGCAAACTCTTTTATGAGTGGATAAACTTTATCTATTTTCAAATCATCAGAATATATTAAATAAGGTATTAAAATATTTTTCTTTGTTGCTTCATAATTAGAATCTTTCCAATGAATATATAGCATCTCCAAAGCATTAGTAAATGAAGAAGTATCAAGAATTTCAGTAAGCATGTCGCAGTCTTTTAATCTTGCAGGCTCTACTAAATTCATATATTCCATAATAATATATTTAAATATTCTCTCATCAGCCAATGTTCCATTATTGTATAAAACTTTTGTCAAATGAACATCATCTAAGAACTTTATATTTTTTTCATAATTTGTATTGTAGTAAGTGTCAATAAACTCCAAAGCCTCATCAATACTTTTGAAATTATCACCATATTTTTTTAGATTCCAATTCTTAATAATATTTTTTAATGCTCCTTTAAGTTCTGATGATCTCGCTTTCTCTGACATCTTTTCAACATAAGGTCTTGTAATAGATTCATTATCAGAAATAACTTTAATACAATGTCTTTTTACTTCGGCTCTCTTTGTATTTTCAAGAACTGTATAAAGTAAATGATAATCATTATAATGATATTTATTATACAATGTTCTTAATATATCTAAGGCTGTATTTTTATAGCCTGCTATATTTTCCTTTATAAACTTATCATCATTTAATATATTTATAACTTCATCAAAATAGCTTTTTAATAATTCATCTTTTACGCTGTTTATGACTACATTATTATTTTCATCTACACATCTAAGCTCTTTATATAATGTAGGAAGATATTTTCCTCCATAGTCATAATAGTAATTTGAAAGATCTCCTGCATAATCAAAATAGTATGATAATAAAATTTCTTTTAATGTAATATTTAATTCTTTATTATTTAACAAACTATCAATAACTTCTTTTAAAGTTTTACTTCCTATAGAGGCTTGCACTTCTATATATTTTCTTATTCCAAGCTGAATTGGAAAATATTTAAAAATATCAAGAGCAAACTTTTTATAGTTTTTCATTTCATCAATATAATAATTAAATAAAGAGAATAAATAATAAAGTTCTGTATCAAGACTAACTTCTGGAGTACTACTCCATCTGCTGCCATATACATTGTATGTATTTTTTTTGTTTGTATAATAATCTATAAGCGTATCAAAGAGTTTATTTTTATCTTTCTCAAATATTTCTTCTATTTTTTCTGTAGTAGTAAAAGTAGGTCTTGTATTATATCTATTAGATTTATCTTCTGTAAATTTATTAACTATAGTTTCTAATACAGTTACAGATTTTTTTAAATTATTTGTGTCTATTTTATTATCATTATGTTCAAGTAAAATACCGCTAAGCACTATGAATATTCTTTTGATTCTATCATTATTTCTATCATCGTTTTTATCACTATTTAAACTATTTCCTACCAAATTATAAATTTTATAAAAATCTTCTTTATGGTTCAAATATAAATCTCTTGCACCATAAATGAATTCATAATGAAAATAGTATTCAAAATGCTGTGCTATAAATGCGAAATCATTTGGATAATTTATCGCATTAAAAAATTTCTCTTTAGCTTTATAAGGATTTGTATAATCTAATAATCTTAAATACTGTCCAAGTTCAATATTAATATCAACTATATATTCTTCATTATTATTAAGAACTTCTATAAATTTATTTTTTATAGCTTCATTTTTATCTAAGATACCAGCAATTACATTCAAAGTGTCATAAAGATCAGGAAGAACATCAAATGATTTTATAGCTGCATTTATATATTTCTCATCACATTCTTTATTATTTTTTATAACAGAACATATTGCAAGCAATGGTATTACAGCATCTCTTCCCATTTTATGCAGTATTTTTTTTATTATCATTGTTATTAATAATATCAATGTATTTATCTGTGTATTCTTGAAACTCTTTACTGAAGTATTTATTAAAATCTTCAAAAACTGTATATATTAAACTTTCACCATTTAAAGTTCTTGCCTGCTCTTTATATCTTTTCTCATATCCATAAGCAAGATATCTCAAAGACTTTTCAAAATCTCTATTTACTATATAATCAAAAATAACATATCTAGTTCCGCCTTCTCCATGCTTATCATTTCCGTAAAGGAGTATCTTCAAAAAATGTTCATATCTTTTCTTTAATTTTCCATCTTCTATAGTAAAATAATCTTTCAAAAATTCATCTTTATAATGAAAATAATCATAAGGATTCCTTCTTATTTTACTGAAATCATTTGTAGCTTCGCATTTCTCCATATCTTCTTCTATAGAAGAGCCTTTATAATATAATTCAAGTTTTTCTTCTAAATCCATAAATTCACCTCTTACTAATCTATATTAATAGATAGTATATATATTTTTTGTTTATTGTCAACTTATTTAAGTTCTATTTTACTGATATAACACCAATCTTATGCAGTATAAATAATATTATTCATACAATTTATACTATAAAAATAATAATGCATTTACCATGCATGAAATAGATTTTAAATTTAATAATCACTTGGGTGGGTGCTGTAATTTCTAATAGAGCATCATAAAAATTTAAATCATAATTTCAAAATAAAACATAAAAAAATAAAGGGAGGGAATGTAAATAAAATCTTAAATTTATTATCTTAATTCTGTTATTGATTTTAATTAATATCAGTACAATATATTGAAGAAACTTATTACTACATATTTTACTTAATAACTATTCAAAGATAAAGCAAATAAAAACATTAATTATCATAGCAAAGTATTTTAGAATTAATAAAAATATATTGACACAATATACCGATATACTGTATAATCAAAAAACTAATATTAAATTAAAAAGAGGTTTATGATGAAAGTATTATGTATTATTATATTTATTATTAGTTCTTGCATTTCTTATGCTCAAGTGAGTGATGATTTTAAAAATTTAGCGGCAACAAATAAAGAATCAGCATTATACAAATCAGTAATATCAGAAAATATTGATGAATTTAAATATGTAATTGAAAATATTGAAAACAATAAAGAATATATAACTTACTCTATAACAAACATTGAAACATGGTATAACTATATACCCAATTTAAGCACCAATAGTTTCTCTAATTTCGTAAAAGTTTTATTAGATAATGGAATGGATATTAACGAATCTGGAAAAAATCTTATACTTGATGTAAGTAAGTCCTACGATTCACATCGTAAACCTAAATTCGGTACAAGTGAAATTATAGGAGTTCCAGATAGTAAATATAAAATTGAAACACTTATAAATCTCGGAGCAACAAATATTAATATACAAGATAATGACGGAAATGGTATACTTCACTATATACTTTCCAGAGATAATATAGCAACAGAAGAATATGATATTATTGAAATGCTTATAAAAAACGGAATCAATATTAATTTACAAAATAATGATGGAGATACCGCACTTCATAAAATTTCATATAAAAAAGATAATGAGTATAGAGATATTGATATGGAAAAAAAAGTTATATCTCTTTTGATAGAAAATAATGCAGATAAAAACATAAAAAATAATAACGGGAAAAAAGCGTATCCAGGCGTATTTACATATAATATAAAATTAATTTTTACTGGAATATTTAATACTTTATTTAATATTTTTAAGATTGTACTTCTAATTGTAATTGGTATACCTGCATTAATATTACATTTTATAGTTTTTAATATTTCAGAATTTTTCAGATAATCGATTTTTATGCAGCTTAATACTATACTTATTTCAAAACTAATTTAATGAATGTTTATAGTATTTTTAATTTAATTATTGGGGCTTTGCTGCGAAGTACACATTCGTGCACCGATCTGCGTACTACGTAACACCAACACTTCTTTTGCAACCGCAGGGAGTGCCCCTCGCTGTGCGTGCCTTCGGCAGGCGAGAAGCAAAAAAGACTGCATATTTATATCCACTATTATAATATTTTACAACATTAAAAATAAAACAATTATAATTATTCTAGTGTTTAATTTTGAAAAAAGTATATAATAATATTATGAACAAATATGCATCTCCAATATATAAATTTAAAGGAAGAGTTAATTTAATTATCTCTTTAATATCAGCTTTAATAAATTTAACAGCATTACTCAATATAAACATAACATTTAATGCAATATATTTATTCAGCTTCTTTTCAGTATTTATGTTTATCAATTCCCGTACAGTTTATGCTAATATTTTTAATAATTACAAGAAAGAAATAAAAAATAAAATTTTATTCTCTTTTATTGGTTTTATTATATCTTTGATTTTATATATCCTGATTACAAAAATTGTTTTTAATAAAGCAGTAGTATTTAGATATGCTCTTCTTCCTATCATGAATTTTATCTCTATAATACTAGCTAATACAGTATATTTTATATTAGAAAAACTTTTTATAAATGAAGATAAACATTTCTTTAATATTAAATGCATTTCAAATATATTGTTAATATCATTTGTGTATACATCAGTTTTTATAGCATTATATTTATTTTATGAATCTAAATACATTATTATTTTATTAAGTATATCAAACTCATTATTATCATCAGCAATGCTATCAGTTTTTAATATAATGTCATCGAAGTTTATGAATCCTTGGAGCAGGTTTATATTTGTAAATGCTAGTTATATAATATCTTTTATTTTATCTTTAATAATATCTTATATTATAATAGCGATTTTCTTTACATTTACAATAAAAATATTTGTTATTACTTCTGTAATAATATTATTCTCATTTATAATTTCTCTTTTATTAGCCCATTATATAAAAGCATATTCATATTTATAAATAGAAATCAAAATATAGTTTTTTATATTATAATTTTTCTATTATTTCTATACTAAGTCCTGTTAATTCGCTTATAAGATTTAAATCCATATTTTTATTTTTCATATTTCTAGCTAGAGAATATTTTTCTTGTTCTATACCTTTTTGCATTCCTTCTTCTATGCCCTTTATACGCTCCTCATTAAGCATTAAAACATTAAAATAATCTCTTTCATAATTACTGTAGCCATTATATAAATCATTACTTTTTACAAATTTATTATATTCTTCATATACTTCTTTCATTATAGGATTTTTCTTTACTAATATTTCCATAGTATCCTCCAATTTATCTTTCGAATTTAAAAACTCAAACCAATCTGATAAACCTTCATATAAATTATAAGAATTGTTAAATTTTCTAAGTTCTAAAAAATGAAGCTCCAAATGATTCGTTAATATATGATTAGTTTCTAACTCTTTAATAAAATAACAGCTATGAGGTTTATCTATGCCTTTTATCAAATTAAAATCAAGAATATTAATACTTATTACAGGTGTTAAATCTGAATATATATCCTTAGATTTTAAATTTGTAAAATAATTCTTAGACCAATAATATAAACTTCTATATATAAATGAATGATTACCTATTCTTTGTATTTCTATTATTATAATTTCGCCTGATTTTGTTTTTGCCTTAACATCTGCTATTGATTCTTTATCAAATACATTTTCTTTTAAATTAAATGTATTAAGTATTTCTACATATTCAAACGGCTCTTGATTAGAGTCTATCCTAACGGAGTTAATAAGATTTTTAAGTATATGCTCATGCCCCTCTTTAGCGAACATATAACGCATAAAATAATCATTAAGCACATTAAAATATTTATTATTTGGTCTCAATTCCATAAAATTATTATAATGAATTTTTATTCTTTGTCAAATACCGCATATTTTATTATTTGGCATATAAAAGAAAGAAAATTAAAATTTGATTAAAGAACAAAAATATATTATACTAATCGAAAAATTTATAAACGGATAACTATATGCAGGAAACATTTTTTGGAAGCGATAAAGAAGATAATCAAAAACTCACTCCTATGATGAGACAATACAAAGAGATAAAAGATAAATATAATGACAGTATACTTCTTTTCAGAATGGGAGATTTTTACGAAGTATTTTTTGATGATGCAAAAGTAGTGTCCGATATATTGGGGCTTACACTTACAAAAAGAGCTAATGTTCCTATGGCAGGAGTTCCTTATCATGCTATAGATAATTATTTATCAAAATTAGTTAAATCTGGAATGAAGATTGCTATATGCGATCAAATGGAAGACCCTAAAACAGCAAAAGGTATAGTAAAAAGAGAGGTTACTCAGGTTATAACTCCTGGTACTATTTCAGAAAATAAATATTTAGAATCAAAAAGCAATAATTATTTAGCTTCTATAATAGTATCAAAAAGTGAGAAAAATGCTGCTTTATCTATATGCGATATTTCTACAGGAGAGCTTTATGCTACAGAAATAAATTCTAACTTAGAAAATCATAATGAAGCTTTAAAAGAAATCATTAATGAACTTACAGAAGAAATTATAAGATTCTCTCCTAAAGAGATTATGACTATAGAATCCGTTTCTGAAAGCATTATTATAAAAGAGATTCAAAATAAATTTAATAATATATTCTACAGCACTACTCCGAATTACACTGCAGAACATTCTTATGCATATAAAACTTTAACAAATCATTTCAAAACAGTATCATTAAAAAGTTTCGGTATAGAAGAAAAGCCTCTTTTGATATCATTATTAGGATCTACTATATTTTATATACAGGAACTTTCAAAAACTTCTCTTGAGCATATTTCAAATATTAAACTATATAATAGAAAAGACTCCATGACTTTGGATTATGCTACAATAGCAAGTTTGGAAATATTAGAAACTATAAGAAATGATAATAATAAAATGACATTGTTTGACACCATAGATAGAACAAAAACTTCTATGGGGGCAAGATATTTAAAAAGAATAATTGTAGAGCCATTATTAAATATAGAAGAAATAAATAAAAGACTTAATAATGTAGAGTTTTTCTATAAAAATCAAAAGTTTATGTATAAAATAAGAGATTTACTTCAGGATATTGGAGATATAGAAAGACTTGCATCAAAATTGGCGTTAGGAAGGATTAACCCTAAAGAATTAGTATCACTAAAAAGATTTTTAGTAACTTCTCTTGAAGTTGTTACAGAACTTGCTATGAATGAATTTGAAGAAGTTAATTTTGAAGAGGTTAATGATATAAAAATAATAACTGATTTGATAGAACGTGCGATATTAGAGGATCCGAAAGTTGTTATAAATGAAGGCGATATAATAAAAGATGATTACAATGAAACATTAAGAAAATATAATGAAGCAAGAAGAGAAGGACGTTCTTGGATAGCAGAACTTGAACATAATTATAAATTAGATACAGGAATTAATAATCTTAAAATAAGATATAATAATGTTATAGGTTATTATGTAGAAGTAACAAAATCAAATGTATCATCTGTGCCAAGCGATTTTATAAAAAGACAAACATTAATAGGAAGCGAAAGATATACCACAAGCAAATTAATGGAATATGAAACTATTATAAATGAAGCTAATGAAAAAAGCTATGCATTAGAATATGATATATTTATTGAAGTGAGAAATAAAACTAATGAATATTTAAACTCAATATTAAAAATGGCAAGAGTAATTTCTATAATAGATGTTTATTCTTCTCTTGCATGCCTAGCTAAAGAAGATAATTATGTTAAGCCAATAATAACAAATGACGGCATAATAGACATAAAAGACGGAAGACACCCTGTTGTAGAAGTTAATCTAAAAACAGAAAGCTTCATTCCTAATGATACATATTTAGACAATAAAAATGAACATCTCCTTATAATTACAGGTCCTAATATGAGCGGTAAAAGTACATATTTAAGACAAACTGCTTTAATAGTATTACTTGCTCAAATAGGTTCATTCGTTCCAGCAGCAAGTGCAAAAATTTCTATAGTTGATAGAATATTTACACGTGTTGGTGCAAGCGATAATATAGCAAGAGGAGAAAGTACATTCTTAGTAGAGATGAATGAAACAGCATACATACTAAATCATTGTACAGATAAAAGCCTTGTTATAATGGATGAAATAGGAAGAGGTACTTCAACTTATGACGGACTTTCTATTGCTTGGGCTATAGTGGAATATTTAGTTCATGAGGAAAACAAAAAAGCTAAAACTTTATTTGCTACTCATTACCATGAACTTACTATGCTTGAAGATTTAGAAGGCGTTAAAAACTATAAAGTATTAGTTGAAGAATACAAAGATGAAATAATATTTATGAAAAAAGTTACTGAAGGAGCTGCTCAATCAAGCTATGGTATATATGCGGCAAAAATAGCTGGTGCCCCTAATAAAGTTATAAAAAGAGCCACTGAAATATTAAAAAAATTAGAAGCTGATGCCAGTGTTCAGGTAGAAAATATAGAATTGAATACTCAAAAATCGAAGGATATACTTCCGCTTTATGAAGAGCCTAAAATAATGGAAAAAGAAAGCGAAATAGAAAATGAAATTAGAGATTTAAATATAAATGAAATTACGCCTATAGATGCTTTAAACTTAATAAATAAATGGAAAAAATCCTTATAAACATAAACTCAATTTTATGGTATTACAATCCGAAATTATATTATATAAATGAGGGCTGTTATGACTGGACAATATTATTATAAATCAACAACAGAAAGAGAATTTGACTGTATAAAAGATGATGAAAAATTAATAGAAACTTTAGCAGATAGAGGATATACAGTTTATTCTATTACTCAAAAGCCTAATCAGCTTATACCATATCATGAACATCCTTCTGAAGAAATGGTTATAGTACTAAGCGGAAAAATCAGATATATAGTAGAAGAAGAAATAGTAGATTTAGAAGAAGGCGATATTATTAGAGTAAGACCGCATTCTGTACATTCTATGATAGGAAGAACCGAAGAAGAAACTTCTAATCTTTTATTAGTTTTCATATAAAAAAATAGGAGCTTTATTTAATATAAGCCCCTATTTTCATAAAATTTAAAATATTATATAAGCACCTTGAAATATCTCATTAAATTTATTCTTGTACTCTTCTGTTTGAGTTACTTTCACTAAATCTTTACTCCACTGTGAAGTTTCATTACCCTCATTTACAACTAAACCTGTTGGAAAATTATTATATTCACCATCCTCTACTATATATGAATGAGCATCAAAACCTGCATTTTTCATAACACTTGAAAAAGTTATAGTAGCATCTACATCTTTATAAGAACCAGCTGTGGAGGTTGTTTCAACTTCTAAAAAATTAATATTCTTTGGATTTTCTTTTATATCTAACATAGTATAAAATTCACCGGTTTTTTCTCCTAATTTTAATAAACCCAATCTTTCAAGAAATCTTAAACCTCTATCCATATTGCTTGGGTCATTAGATATTGTTATAGTAGCTCCATCTGGTATTTCTTCCACACTTTTATGTTTAGATGAATAAAGAGCATTCAAAGAAGCATATTTAAATCCATCTACTAATACTAAATGAGAATTATTAGCTTTATTAAAAGTATCTATCCAAGGTTTATGATTTAATATAAGCCCATCAATCTCATTAGCACTTAAAGCCAAAGCAGGAAGATTATTTCCATCAAAAACTTTAATTTCAATTTTATACCCCTCATTTTCCATCAACCTTTTAATTTCTTCAACAGCCTGAACATTTAAAGGCATACATCCTATAACTATTGTATCATTTTTACTTTTTACTTTTTCTGTATTATTGCTATTAGAACAAGAAAGCAATAATACCATAAACAATATTGATAATATTTTTGTTTTCATTATTTAACTCCTTAATTTATTTTAAATTGTTATATTACAATATATAAAAAGCACTCTGAAATATTTCATTAAATTTAGTTCTATATTCTTCTGTTTGAGTAGCTTTTACAAAATCTTCAGCCCACTGCGAAGTTTCATTACCTTCATTTACAAATAATCCAATTGGAAAATAACCAGACTCTCCATCCTCTGCTATATATGATCTTGCATCATAACCTGCATTTTTCATAGCAATAGAAGTGGCTATTGTAGCATCTACATCTTTATATGAACCAGCTGTTAAAGTTATTTCTACTTCTAAAAACTTTATATTCTTTGGATTTTCTTTTATATCAAGCATACTATAAAATTCACCGGTTTTATCTCCTAATTTTAATAATCCCAATTTTTCAAGAAACCTTAAACCTCTATCCATATTGCTAGGATCATTAGATATTGTTATAGTAGCTCCATCTGGTATTTCTTCCACACTTTTATGTTTAGATGAATAAAGAGCATTAAAAAAACCATATTTAAATCCATCTACCAATACTAAATGAGAATTATTAGCTTTATTAAAAGTATCTACCCATGGTTTATGATTTAATATTAATCCATCTATTTCATTGGCACTTAAAGCCAAAGCGGGAAGATTATTTCCATCAAAAATTTTAACTTCAATCTTATATCCATCTTTTTCCATTAGTTTTACAGCTTCTTCTACAACGTCTTTATTTGAAGCCATACATCCTATAACTATTGTATCATTTTTACTTTTTACTTTTTCTGTATTATTGCTATTAGAACAAGAAAGCAATAACACCATAAACAATATTGATAATATTTTTGTTTTCATTTTTATTTCCTATTTAATATATTTAATTTTTTATCTTTTTACAATTCCACCAATATATGAACCATCATCATAATTCTCATTCATTCTAATATCTAATAAATCAGTTAAATTATTTTTTTCTAATTTTTCTTTGATAATTTTTTTGTGTTTATTTCTTTCAAGAGGATTAACAGTTTTAATAATACCATCCAAAACATTTAGAAATATTCTATATGGCATTCCAATACCCATTTCATCATCTTTCCAACCAGATAACATTCTAGTTCCCGAACACATCATAGATATATTAAAACAACCATTTTCATAGGGATAAGAAGTACATTCTTCACAAATAGCTTGCATACCAGATAACTTTATACTATCAGCATGTCCATAATGATATGCATAACCCTGTGATATACGCATAGCTTGATACGGTTTGCATATAAATATAACTACATCTGGTTCCTCTTCATAGTCTTTTAAAGGCATAATCGCAGTTCCAAAAATTCTATGTTCACAATACATCATATTTCTAGACATTTTTCTGCTTACACCTAAATCTCTATATGTTTTAACTTTTCTTCTTTTTATACCATACTTAGTTTCTTCGGGTACATCCTGAAAACCTAGTGCCATAGCACCGCCTGAGCATGCATTATGGCCTTTGTGTATTTTTAATTTTCTACCTTTACTAGCTTTACTGACAAATCCACAATAGGATGTTTTATTTTTTAATTCCTCAGCATTAAAACTATTATATTCCTCTTCAGAAAATAGAAACTTTATTCCAACAGGATATCTTTCAAGTTCCAATAAACTAAACAAATATTTAGATCTTTCCTCCATTGAATTCATAAAATTCTCCTTACATTAATTTTTTATATATAAAATCACCTATATATTGTGCAATATTAACAAATAGAAACATTACAAAAACAGAAAAATATAATATCGTATTATTAAAACTTTGATAACCATAAGTCAAAGCAACAGCTCCTAATCCGCCGCCGCCTACAGCACCAGCTATTGTAGTAGCAGCTATATAATTAACAGTAGCCATAGTTAAAACAGATATAATAGAAGGTACAGATTCTTTTATAATTACTCCAATCATTATTTGTATATTTGTGGCACCGAAAGATTTAGCAGCTTCTATTAATTGTTTATCTACTTTAATAAAACTGCTTTCTAATAATCTAGCTATGAAGGCAGTTGCAGTAATAGATAATGGAAGTATAACTGCTTTTTCTCCTACTGTTGTACCAATAACCAAACGTGTAAAAGGAGATATAGCAACTATTAAAATCAATATTGGAAAAGATCTAATAGTATTAACAATAAAACTTAACACCATATAGAATTTCTTTTTATAATTTAAACCATTTGGACCATACATTGTAAGTAAACTTGCTATTATAAAACCTAAAATAAAACCTATTAACATAGTAAAAAATACTATTCTAATAGTAACTATAGTAGAAGGTAATATTAATTTAAAAAAATAATTTATATATGTTTCCAACTTTATTCTCCTAATATTTTATAATGTTTTATACCAATGGATTTAATATATTCTTCTAATTTTTTTATATTATGATTAGAGATATTAATGATAACTTTACTAATAATACAATTTTTATAATCTTCCATAGCAAAATTAATTATATCAACATCATATTTTTTTATTAATCTTTCAATGATATTTTTTGTATTATCATTATTTACATACATTATTTCTATATTCTTACCAGAATTAGGAAGTAGAACCTTATTCTCCCCTAATAAATTAATTAGAGAATTAGGTTCATCAATAAATATATCTTCAACTTTTCCTGTATCTTTGATAATCCCATCTTCTATTATAGCAATATCATCACAAATTGATTTTACTACATTCATTTGATGCGTTACAAGAACTATTGTTATACCCATAGATTTATTTATATTATTCAGTAGCTCCATAATAGAATCTGAATTTTTAGGATCAAGTGCAGATGTTGCCTCATCTGATAATAATATTTTTGGATTCATTGATAAAGCTCTAGCAATAGCAACTCTCTGTTTCTGTCCGCCTGATAAATCTCTTGCCAAATTATTAATTTTATCATACATTCCTACTATATCAATTAAATACCTTATACGATCATCCATTTCCTTTTTATTCCAATGCCAGCATTTCATTGGAAAAGCTATATTATCATACACACTTGCTCTAGTAATCAAAGAAAAATGCTGAAATATCATACCTATATCTTTTCTAAATACTCTTAATTCTTTATTATTAAGAGTATTAATTTGAACACCATTTACCTCTAAATACCCATAATCATATTTCTCTAATCCATTTATACATCTCAATAAAGTAGATTTTCCAGCACCGCTTCTACCTATAATGCCAAAAATTTTTCCTTTTTCTATATTAAGATCTATACCTTTTAATATTTCTATATTATTATAATTCTTTTTCAATGCAGATATTTTTATCATATTGTACCACTAATAATTTATTATAAAATTGAATTAAACTATAAGATTTTATTTTAGTTTAGAAAGAATTATTTAGACTCCCTGCCTAATCAAGAGTTATTTCTGGGGAAAATAATGAAATTTCAAAAATAAAAATGGATTAAAATACATAGTTTTTTATTATACCTTTGATGTATAATCATAAATTAAAAAAAAGAAAAATCAACATATATAATACTATATATTATAATTAACCAAATATAAATATATTACTAACGATTAATAATCATACTATTAAAACATTTTATGAAAAAATTAATTATTTGAAATCTTTATAAAGCATGCTAGGCTGAACATCTGTATTATTCTGATATTTACTGCTTGTATATTCTTCGTATTCACCATCTATTGTATGATAATAAAGCTGTGCTATTTCAACTTCCGGGTATACTATTATTGGTTTTATACAGAATATTTCCAAAGTCCAATATCCTGCAAATCCTACATCTCCAAAACCAGCAGTAATATGTATAAATATTCCAAGTCTTCCTATAGATGATCTGCCTTCTATCATAGGTACATAATTTTTTGTATTTGTATATTCTAAAGTTCTTCCTAAATATAATTCATTAGGCTTTAATTCATAACCGCTTTTTGGTATTATTATTTCTTCTACTTCATTTGGTTTTTTCATATCTAATATTTTATCTTTGTATACTAAAAGTTTATTATGTAATTTAACATTGTAGCTATTCGAATTTAATTGTTCTCTATTAAATGGTTCTATTATTATATTTTTTCCTAAATTCTTTTCTATCTCAAGTCCTGATAAAATCATTTATACAAAATCCTATTGTACTATTAAATTTAATAAATTTTTCTTTATTTTTCGGTATTATTATAGTATAATTTACCAACTAAAATAAATTGATGGAGTTATTAATGATATCTATAAATTATAAAAATGTATTAGGATTTTTACAAGAGCATGAATTAGAATATCTTGCTGAACGTGCTAAATATGCAAATGAACTTTTAGAAAATAAAAAAGGTGCAGGAAATGATTTTTTAGGATGGGTTAATCTTCCTAGTGAAGCACTAAAAATGGTTAAAGAAATTGATGAATTAGCTAAAGAAATAAGAGAAAATGCTGAAGTTTTAGTATCTGTTGGTATAGGAGGTTCTTATTTAGGAGGAAAGGCAGTTATTGAATCATTTTTAAATCCTTTCTCTCAAGCTAAAAAAGGAAATACTCAAGTTGTATATGCTGGCCATAATATGAACGGAGAATATTTCAAGCATTTATTAGATTATTTAGATGGAAAAGACTTCTATATTAATGTAATATCTAAAAGCGGTACTACAACAGAACCTGCTATAGCTTTCAGAATGTTAAAAGAATATGCTGAAAAAAGATATGGTAAAGAAGGTGCAGCTAAAAGAATAATAGCTACTACAGATAAAGCCAAAGGTGCTTTAAAAACTTTATCCACAGAAAATAAATATAGAACTTTTGTTATACCAGATGATGTTGGAGGAAGATATTCTGTACTTACTCCTGTTGGTTTAATTCCTATTGCTGCTGCTGGAATAAATATAGAAGAGTTTGTTAAAGGATTTGATTCTATGGCAAAAATAACTAAAGAGATGGATTATAAGAAAAATCCTTCTATGTTATATGCTATGCTTAGAAATGCTCTTTATGCTAAAGGATACAGCACTGAAATAATGGTTAACTATATACCTAGAATGCACTACATATCTGAATGGTGGAAACAATTACAAGGAGAAAGTGAAGGTAAAGATAAAAAAGGTATATTCCCTGCTTCCGTTGATTTCTCTACTGACTTACACTCTTTAGGTCAATTCATACAAGATGGTAAAAGAGGTTTATTTGAAACTGTTATAAGAGTTGATAAAGAAGACATTGACTTAAAAATGAAAAAAGAAGATTCTGATTTGGATGGACTTAATTATTTAGATGGAAAATCTTTGCATGAAATTAACAAGTCAGCATTAGAAGCTACAGTTCTTGCCCATGTTGATGGAGGAGTACCAAATATAATAATAGATATTGATAAAATTACTCCTTTTACTATTGGAGAACTTTTATACTTCTTTGAAAAAGCATGCGGAATATCTGGGCATATACTTGGAGTTAATCCATTCGATCAACCTGGTGTAGAAGCATATAAGAAAAACATGTTTGCTATGCTTGGTAAAAAAGGCTATGAAGAAATGGGTAAAACTTTAAGAGCTAGATTAGAAAAATAATTTTTAGAATTTAAAAAAGGAGTTAATAAATATATTATTGACTCCTTTTTAATTTATATTATAATATCCAACACTATCTATACAATACAAATATTTCGAGGTAAATTATGAACAAACTTATAAACTTGAAACTAGAAGAATATATTAATGAAGTGGATTCTCCATCACCTGCTCCAGGAGGAGGAAGTGTTATGGGCGCTGTAGCTAGCTTGGCATCTGCATTAGCTGGAATGGTGGGACATCTTACTGTAAACAAGAAAAAATTTTTAACATTAAGCGAAGAAGAACAAAATATATTTAATAATTCCATAGAACAAATAAAAAAGATTAAAATTAATTTAATTGAAATAGTTGATAAAGATGCTGAAGGTTTTAATCTATTTATGGAAGCTATGAAAATGCCTAAAGATACAGAAGAGCAAATTAATAAAAGAAAAGATGCTATGTCAAATGCTGCAATAAAAGCTATAGAACCTCCTTTTAATACTCTTAAATATTGTTATGAATTAATTGAATTATTTGATGTAGTTTTAAAATATGGAAATCAGGGAGTTATTACAGATATCGCATCAGCATATATACTTGCTTTTGCTGCTGCTAAAGGTTCTATTTTAAATATAAATGTTAATATTCCAATGATAAATGATGAAAATGTTTTAAAAGAAATTAAAACAGAAAGCATTAAATACATAAAAGAAATTGAAAATAGATATTTATCTATAGAAAAAGAAATTTCTTTATTCAGCATTTAATACAATTATCTAAAATATTTAATCATATCCCTATTTGATATTATATTTATGAAAATATATTATTATAATTGGTATATTTTTATACGAATTCTAATTTTGTTTTTTCATATTGATATTTTGTTTATAGTATGATAATCTTTACAAACAACAAGGGTTTATAAAATATACTAAGAATAAAATATAATAATATAATTTTTTAAGTTTATTCTTGTATTTTGATGTAATTTATCTAAATTGCTTTAAAATAAAAAACTATTTTAGTTTATTGCATTACTATGTTTTTTTAAAATCTACTTGTGACAATTTTTTAGTTATATGTATTCTTTTTTTATAGGAGGTTCAAATGAGCATAACTACTAAACATATGATATCCTTAACTGAAGATGAAAAAGAAAAAATTAAAGAATTCATCAAGAAAGAAGGAAAATCTAAAAGACTTATATCAAGAGCTAATATTATTTTAGCATTAGATGATAAAAAAAATACAGGATTAACTCATACAGATATTGCTAAACAATATAATGTTACATATCATACAGTAGTAAACATTATAAATGAGTACATTAAATCAGGATTGGATGAAACCCTGACATATAAGAGGAATCCTAACAGCAATAGAAAAAAGAAACAGGCTAATTAATATGAAAAAGATTTTTATGTGCGAGACAACTTATTTTCTGAAATTATTTTCAACACTCTCGCACATGAGAGAATATCCGCTTTAATATCATTAAACATATATTCTGAATTTTCATAAATATTACTAATTAAATTAATTCCGAAATTTATACCTTTATCTATCTTTCCAGTCATAGCTAAATCATCTGTAATCACGACCCCATCAAATCCTAAATCTTTTTCTAAAATATCAGCATATATTCTTGACATACTAGCAGGCATTTTATTATCTATATATTCATTTTTTATATGAGATACTAAAACCATTTCAGCACCTGCTTCTATTCCTTTTTTAAATGGAATAAACTCTTTTATATCTAATTCATTTGTAGTTTTATTTATATATGGAAAATCATCATGAGAGTTTACAGTTGTATCTCCATGTCCTGGAAAATGCTTTAATACGCTTATTATTCCTGCATCTCTCTGAGCCTTTACTGTAATAGCTGCCATTTCGGCAACCTTATCAGTATTAGTAGAAAAACTTCTATTATAAATATAAGAATTTTTATCATTAGGTATATCGCATAATGGACCTAATATCATATTGATACCCAAATCCAATAAAAACTTTGATTTCTGATATGCTATTTCATATGCATATTCATCACTGTTAGTATCCCCTATCATCTTTGGAGAAATATTTTTTAATTTATCAAATTTTATTCTATTAACTTCTCCCCCCTCCTGATCTATAGAAATTAACATATTTGAGTTAACATATTTTCTTAAATCTGATGTTAATTGTTTTAATTGATTTTCATCTTCTATATTATAATTAAATAATATAACTCCCATTATATTATTATCTTTAAGAGTTTTTATTGTTTCTTGTGAAAGTATTTTATCTTTAATACCTACCATTAAAAGCAGTCCTTTCCTTTCTTTCTTATTCATTCTTCCAACTTCATCTATATATTTAGATAAGGATGGATACTGCTCTTTTAATTTTGATATGTATATTTTTTCCTGAACAATAATAACAATAATTCTTGCTACACATATGAATATTAATAACAAAAATAAGCATATTATTGTTTTTATAATCTTTTTATTAATTTTAACACTTTTAAACATTCTCTTTCATCCGTTTCTTTCATATTATTTTCTATAATGTATTTTAAATTATTAATATCTTTATAATAGTTAGCTGAAAATACATTTATTCCATAACTAATTATATTTTTATCATCATTAATGTAATCGGTCATTATAATGCCTTTAAACTTCATATCATTAAAAAGAAAATCTTTATACATGCTATGATTTTTTATATGGGACATTACAATAATATCAGCATCAGCTTTTATACCTGCTAAAAAAGTCTCTCTATTATCTAATATATTTTCTATATTTTTTATTTCTTTATCTATATATAACTCATCATCATAGTATTTTGGAAAATATTTTAATGCTGTTATAAGTCCTGCATCTTTTTGTGCCTTTACGGTTTGATATATAAGTCTTGAAGCTAATATTTTATCATTTGTGAATATATTTTCTTTTAAATGTGATTTTTCATTACAATAGGTATTACATATAGGAGATAAAATCATATTAATTCCAATAGATTTTAATTTTACTGCTCTTTCATATGATATTTTGTATGCATATTCTTCATTTTTTTTCTCTCCTATATAACTGGGATAAACTTTAAACTTCTGATGATATGCTATATTATAAGTAGATTTATAATCCTGATCTAAGGCTATAAACATTTTTCTATTAATATTTCTTTTTATGTTTTTTATAATTATAGAAAGTTTATCAATATCCAAATCATCAATATTTATAATAATACCTGATATACTGCTTGTATTTATTATGTTAATTAATTGATTGTCATAATTTTTTATAGAAATAAAAGTTAATATTTCTTTAGGATTATCAATATTATTTAAATCTGTTTTTTTATTATTATCAATATTAATATGTGTAACAAATAAAAAAATTAATACAAAAAACAGTATTACAGTAATAAAAATAATACACAGCATTATTATGTTAATTCAAATATTTTATTATATTAAGAGCGATATATTCAGCATCTTCTTCTTTTAATGTGCTGTATAAAGGCAAAGTTATTTGATTTTTATATAAATTAAATGCATTTTTATAATCATCAATATTATATCCCAAATCAATATAAGCCTTATGAGCTGGTAATGGCAAATAATGAACATTCAATGTTATTCCTAATTCTGACATTTTATCTATAAGCAAATCTCTGTTATCTTCTTCACAATCTTTCACTCTAATTAAATAAAGATGATAAGAAGATTCGCTATCATTATTTTTAAAATTAGGAAGTATTATTCTACTGTTTTTACCTAAAATATCATTATAAATATTAACAATTTTTTTTCTATGATTAAGCATAGAATCATATCTTCTTAACTGTGATAAACCAATAGCGGCATGCAAATCGCTCATATTACATTTATATCCAGGTAATTCTATATTATATCTCCAAGCTCCTTTACCGCCTTTATTCTTATCGAAAGCACTTTTACTTTGTCCATGTAAAGATAATACAGAAAGCTCTTTATATATATCATCAGCATTTATATTTCCTATATCATTAAAAGATAATGCTCCGCCCTCTGAAGTTGTTATATTTTTTACTGCATGAAAAGAGAAAGAAGACATATCAGCCTGCGAACCTGTTTTCTTTCCTTTATAAACAGCACCTATTGAATGAGCTGCATCTAATAAAAATAATGGTCTTTTTAATTCTTTTTGATATTTATTTTCTGATGCTTTAAATAAATCTTTTTTACTTTCTAAAATTTTTATAATAGCATAATAATCACAAGGCATTCCTCCAATATCTACGGCAATAATAGCTTTTGTTTTATTTGTAATAGCTTTTTCAAGTCTTTCTAAATCTATATTAAAATCATCTTCTTTAGCATCTATAAATACAACTTTAGCACCCAAATGAACTACAACATTAGCAGTAGAAGCATAAGTATAAGCAGGTACTATTACTTCATCACCCTCACCTACTCCGAATATTTTTAATGCCAATTCCATAGCGGATGTAGCACTGGATAATAATTTGAATCTTTTTACATCTATATATTTACAAAGTTCTTCTTCAAATTCTCTATTTACAGGACCTGTTGTAATCCATCCTGATTTTAATACATTAACCACAGCCTCTATTTCACTATCTGTTATATCTGGGGGTGAAAAAGGTATTTTCTTATTCATATTTCATATCCTTCATATACAATATTATGTTTAGTTTACATATTTAAAAATTATGTTTACTAAATAATTAATATATAATATATAAAAAATAAATCAATAAGAATTAATATAAATTATTTGACAAAAAATCATCATAGATATAATATTTATGGCTAATAAAAATTGTTTTTAAAGCTCTGTTAAATATAGTTCCAGATACCTTCAATTTTTATAATGATTTTATAATATAAAAAAATTAGTGGTGCTGATTTATGCTGAGTATAGAAAATTTAATTATAATAATTATAGGCTGTTCTATAGCCGGCTTCGTTGATGCTGCTGCAGGAGGAGGCGGACTTATAAGTTTGCCTGCTTATTTAATAGCTGGTATTCCTCCTCATACTGCTTTGGCTACAAATAAACTCACTTCTACATCAGGAGCTGTAGTTTCTGCTTTTACATTCTTCAAAAATGGAAAACTTACAACCAAACTAATAAAGTTTTTAATACCTATGACAATATTAGGCTCTATTGTTGGAGTTCAAGTTATTGTACTTATAGATGCAAAAGTATTGCAGCCTTTGATAATGATACTTATTTTGGCAGTTGGTATTTATACTTTATTTTCAAAAACTTTTGGAACCGAAAACTTATTTGATGAAAATAATCTAAAAGTTAAAAACTATATAATAGGAATGTTTTTTGCTTTTCTTTTAGGTTTTTATGATGCAGTATTCGGACCCGGTACAGGAAGTTTTTTAATAATGTTTTTTGTACTTTATTATAAAATGGATTTTCTTCTTGCCTCTGGTAATGCTAAGGCTTTGAATCTCACAAGTAATTTATGTTCATTAATAATATTTGCTATAGAGGGAAAAGTTAACTATATGGCTGGTGTATTCGTTATACCTTTTATAATGACATCAACTTACTTCGGTGCTAAGTTCGCTATAAAAAAAGGAATAAAAGTTATAAAACCTATATTCGTAAGTATTTCATTACTAACTACATTGAAAATATTAATAGATATAATTAGATAGAAAATATAGTATATACCTAAACAACTATATTTTGTCAGAAATAAATTTATATTTTTATTTTTATATCTGGGGCTTTGCCCCATACCCCACTTCTTTTGGTGCCCCAAAGAAGCAAAAATGCTACATATAGGCTTTAATTTAATAGGTTATCTTACATATAAAACAATTTTAATATGATTTAGTACTAATTTTATACCTTGCACTTTTTGCAACTTTTTGCGGCGGGAAAAAGTTGAATAAAAAATTGACAAAATATACCTAAACAACTATATTTTGTCAAAATTAAAATTATATTTTCTTTTTAATATCTGGGGCTTTGCCCTTACGAAGTACACAGCGTGCAGAACCCCACTTCTTTTGCGACCGAAGGAAGTACTGCGACTGAAAGGAGTACCTTTAGGTATAGTATTGGTATAAGGCACAGCCCGCCTTCGGCGAGAACCTATATCCTCGACAGGCTCAGATACGCTTTGCGAAAGACTACATATAGGACTTTAATTTAATAGGTTATCTTACATATAAGACAATTTTAGTATTATTTAGTACTAATCTTATACCTTGCACTTTTTGCAACTTTGACGAAGTCCGCAGAGCGTGTGCGACGGGAAAAAGTTGACAATACATTTATAAAAATTTAAAATTTTCAGTATATATCAAATAATCATAAATTATTTTTCAAAAGATTATAAAGCTTAATCATAGCTTCAGCAATTTCCTCTGGGCTGTCTTCTTCTATATTTATGTTATATCTAAAAAATTCATTTTTATCTTCTGTTTTTATAAATTTATAAATATATGCATTATCATTTTCTAATGATTTTAATTTATTATATATAGATTTATATATTCTTTCATTTTCATCAATTTCTATATAAACACATAAATCAAAACTATTCCAAGTGTGATTATATAAATAAAGACCTACATAACCATTTTTAAATAAAAATTCAATATAATGAGAGAAACCATCATTATTATTAATATTATCAATAATATCATTTTCATTTATTATAGAATATTCTAATTCTATATTACTTTTTAAATACAATAATATTTTTTTTCTAAATTCTAAATAAGGTTTTATATATTTAATAATATTATTCTTTTTTATTTCTGACTTTTTATTTTCAAGAAGTTCGTTAACACTATTAAATATTTGTTTATATTCTTCTGCATCCTCTACTGTTTGTATATATTGAAAAAGATGTTCTTCCAATAGTTTTTGTATTTTTTCTTTTGTCATATCAAGCTCCTTTGTATTATTGCTTAGCATGTTGGCATTATGTATAGTCTGTATCATAGCAGATTTCAAAAGCCTATAATCTCTTATATATTTATTATCATTATCTTTAAATAAAATATTTGAATCATGAAGAAAAGAATATTTTTCATTTCCTAAAATATTCTCAAGCCATAAAGCTATATCGCTATGCTTTAATGTTTGAAAATTATTTCCAAGTTTTTTTTTTGATTCCTCTGATAAAGTATAAGGTTCATAACCTGAAGGAGTGAGAAAAATCATATATAAATTTTTATAATTATCTTTTTTCTTATTCTGATAATAATCATCTAATTGATTATCTTGCTCTCCAGCGTATATTTTATTTTCTATTATAATTGCAAAGTCTTTTTTATAAGATATAAATAAATCTATTCTTCTGCTGCCTGCATACTCTTCTCTTTTTATTCTTATATCTGAATGATTTATTTTTTCTAATTCTTCAATATTTTTTAATCCATAATTCCAACCAAATTCTTTATCTTTATGCAGATACATTAAAAAATCTTTAATAAAACTTAATTTAATAACTTCATTCTCTATATTTATTTCAAGAAATTTTTCAAGTAAATTACTATTATAATTCTCATATCTTTGTAAATTTATTGCATCAAATATACAAAACTGAGGAGGAAATTTTTTCATTTCATTTTTTACTTCTTCTATTATTATTTTAATTTTAGAAAAGATTTCATTTAATCTATTTGTTTTTAATTTTTCTTCATCTAAAAATGATTTATGTATAGAATATATAGTATTGCTTACAGCGTTATATTTTTCTTCTTCATCTTTTTTGAATTCATTTATTAAAGTTAATAATGTATTTTCAATAATTTCTGTATTCATATATTGAGTATAGTAAATAAGCATAAAAAAATCAATTAATTTAATATTTAAAAAATTATTTACATACCCCACCCTATATCTTTATTATTTTATCTTAAATTTTAATCTTTATTTCCTTACTGCTTCAAATAAAAAAGCATGCCCGCCCAAGTTTTGATTAGATTTATAATTAACTAAACGCACGATTAAGAAAATATTTTTAATATTAATAATATTGTGTATTATAACTTATTTATATTTGCCGTGCGATATTGAATTTTTTTATTAAATAAAAATTATGATTGACATTTTATAAGTTTTATAATAGAGTAATCGGCATGCGGAGCGGGTAAACGCAGTATTTAAGTAACTAATACTGAGGAAAGTCCGTACCTCTAAAGGGCATCATGCAAGCTAACGGCTTGAAGGCGAAAGCCTATGGAAAGTGCAGCAGAAAATATACCGCCAATTTGGTAAGGGTGAAAAGGCATGGTAAGAGCATACCGCATTCGTGGCGACATGAATGGCAGTGTAAACCCCATGAGAGGCAAGAGCAAACAGAAACGATATCAGATTGCCCTTTTCGATGTTTCAGGTAGCTCGCTTGAGTACTGCAGTGATGCAGTATCTAGATAAATGTTTACCTTAAATGACAGAATACGGCTTATAGCTCCGCTTATATTTAAAATTAATTATTAATATATTTTTTTGTTATTATAATTTTATTGTTCTCACGCGTTATCTGCAATTTATACACGTTATCCGATGAACATTGAAAATCTTCTCTATAATGTGCCCCTCTACTCTCCTCTCTTTCAAGAATACTTAAAGCTAATATTTTAACACTTTCTATTATAAGATAAATTTCTATAGAACCTTCTTTAATATTCTCTTTTATGCTGTAATTATTTCTAATATCTTCAAGTTTATTTAATACTTTTTGTATTTTATCTCTGCTCCTTACAACAGATAAATTTTCACTCATTAGATTTCTTATATTTTCTAATACTTCATTTTTATTAATATTATTTTCTTTGTCATCTTTTGAAATATCATCAACCCAATTATTAAATTCTTTTTCTACATAATTTAATTTTATATTATTAAAATCATCGAAGTTATTTTTTTTAATATATTTATACGCACTCCTTACAGCATTATTTCCAAATACCAAAGCTCCACCAACAGAATTTCCTCCAAGCCTATTAGCTCCTTCTATGGCAGATGACAATTCACCTACTGCATATAAGCCATTAACTCCAGTAAAAGCATTACTGTCTATTTTTATTCCTCCATTGCAGCTATGAGCAAAATGAGTAATAACTGTTTCATCTTTTAATAAATCAATATTCATTTCATTTTTAAGCCAATTCAAATATACTGTGTAGAACTCCTCTTTATCTTTGTATAAATCTTCTGAATATTTTAGTTTTACTCCCTCAAAAAGTATTTTTAAATCTATTTTCTTGCTTTCAAAATCATTACTGAAAGGAGCATAAGCACTTCTTTCTATCCATAATTTTTTAATCTCTTCATTATTTATACCATCTAAAATTAATTTATCATTTATATCATACATTCCTATACAATATTTTAATGTATGCTCTCCGAATAATACATTATATTTAGGCTTCAAATATGCAGGTATAAATTGTACAAACTCCATATTCTGTGCTATTGCTCCTGCATCTAATACTGCAACGTTACCTACACCATTAATATTTTTAGGATATAAACTATTTTTATAATTTCCAGCAATTCCTCCCGTAGCTAAAATTATAGCCTTTGACTTTATAAAAAAGAATTTATCTTTATTTTGAAATACAGCACCAATAACTCTATTATTATTTTTTATTATTCTTATTAAAACACTATCTTCAAATATTTTTAATCTTTTATTTTTTTTAAATATCTTTTTTGCTCTTTCTCTTGCTTCATTCCAATTATTAATCAAAAAAATATTTCTTGAATATTTAGCAAAACATGCAGGTCTTGAGTCATTTCTAAGCCAAGGTTTAAATCCAATTCTTTTTAATAAATAAAGATCTTTTTTAATATTAGCAATATAAGTCTTTATTAATTCTGGATTTTCAACACCTTTTCCCATATTAATAATATCTTCATAATATTTATCATAATCGTTATTATCCTTAGTTACTTGTATTCCTAATGTAGCCTTCAATGGAAAATAAGAAGCTCCGCTGCAAATTTTGCCCGTAGTAGCAAGGCATACATTTTTAAAAACATTAATAGCTCTCTCTGCAACAATAAGCCCTGCTATTCCAGCACCAACTATTAATACATCGCAATTAATTTGTTTTTTTATATTCATAAACAATGCTCTTTAAATAAAACTTTAACGCAATTCTAACATTTTATTTTTTTAGTTACAATATATCATAAACTTAATTAATTAAATCTTATATTTTTTTATAAAGGTATAAAACAAAAAACTTAAATAATAAGTTTATAAAAATCAGCTTTTAATATATAATAATTGATATTAATATATTTTCATTATTTTAAGGAGATTATTTTATGTCTGAAGTTAAAAGAATTGCTATAATAGGTGCTATGGATTCTGAAATTACTAATTTTAAAGGTATGATAGAAAATATAGAAGAAATTGAAATAGCTAATATAATTTACTATAAAGGTACATTATGCGGTAAAAACATAGTATTATTAAAATCCGGCATAGGTAAGGTTAATGCTGCAATTGCCACAACTATTGCAATAGAAAGATTTAATGTTGAAAAAATCATATTTACAGGAGTTGCCGGTTCAGGAAATCCTGATTATGATATATCCGATATAGTTATTTCAAAGGATCTAATAGAACATGACTTTGATACAAGTGCTTTAGATGGAGATGAGCTTACTGTATTGGTTAAAGGTTATGATAAGAATTATTATCCTGCTGATAATTCTTTAATACAATTAGCGAAAGAATCTGCACAAAAAGTTATTACCGATAATAAAGTATATATAGATACTATAGCTACAGGAGATCAATTTGTAGGAGATAATAATAAAGTTAAACAAATACATAATAAATTTAAAGCAGGTGCTATAGAAATGGAAGGTGCTGCTGTTGCCCATGCTGCTTTAATGTATAAAGTTCCTTTTGTTGTTATACGTTCATTATCAGATAAAGCAGACAGTGATGCTGTAGTAGACTTCCCAAAATTCGTAGTAAAATCTGCACAAAACTCAATGAAAATCGTTGTTGAAATGCTTGAAAACATGAAGTAATACTATAAAAAAGAGAGTCGAAGCCAGCTAGTGAGTTTACTCACTAGCTTATTGTAGGCGTAGACGAGAATAACAATAATAAGTTATTAGCTATTTTTTTAGCGAGTTTATCGCTAGCAATAATAAAAATAAATTAATATATTCTCTTAATCATAATAAAAAAATATAGTATTTAAAATTATAATCTTTTCAAAAATAGTTATTTAAATATCAATATCATTAATGAAAAATAATACTATTTACAATAAATTTACTATTGAAAATATTTTATATTTATAATATAATTAACATAATCATATTAACATAATATCGGAGAGTTCATGCCGGATAAAAGAACGATACTGAATGGAAATGGAGTTGGCGACGATGTTTCAATAGGGAACTCCTTTTTATATACTGCATCATTAAGTACACCTGTATATAAAATAGAAGAAGATGATATAGAAGATGAATATAAAAGGTTTGATGAAGCTATAAAAAAATCTAAATTAGAAATAGAAGAACTTCAAAAGCATGTAGACAATAATATAAAAAATATATTAGCTATGCATATATTGATGCTTGAAGATAATGTTATTATAAGACAAGTTAAAGATGAAATTAAATTAAAATTATTTAATGTAGAATATGTATATGATAAAATAATATCCGGATACTTAGATAAATTATCAAAAATAAATAATAAAATGCTCTCAGAGAGAACAAGCGATATTATAGATATAAAGTCAAGATTAATAAGGAATTTAATACAGCCTAATTCCGGAGATTATTCTCAAGTTCCTAAAAACAGCATAGTAATAGCAAAAACTTTAACTCCAAGCGATGTTTTAAAATTTAACAGTATAGGAGTTAATGGATTTATAGTAGAAAGCGGAGGCTATACTTCCCATGCTGCAATACTTGCAAAATCATTCGGTATAACAACTATATTTAATATAGCAGATATATCAAGCAAGATAAAAAACGGAAGAAAAATAATAATAGACTGCAGAAGCAATATCGTAATAATGAATCCTAGTGAAAAAGATATAAAAAATTATACGATATTGTCAGAAAATATAAAACAATTCAAAGAACAATCTATAATAGATGCAAGAGAGCCCGCAATAACAAAAGATAATATAGAAATAAAAATACATGCTAATATAGATATACCAGAAGAAACAGAAAACATACTAAAACATGGTATAAATTCAATTGGATTATACAGAACAGAATTTTTATATATATTCTCAGAAGAAGATAATTCCGCCACTTTGCCTACAGAAGAATTACAATTTAGTGTATATAAAAGAATAGCATCTAAAATGACAGGCAGAGTAATAATAAGAACTTTAGATATAGGCGGAGATAAAATGATGCCTGCTTTAGGATTGGATTTTAAAGAAGATAATCCATTTTTAGGGTGGCGTGCTATAAGATTTTGTTTATCCAATAGACAAGTGTTTAAAGATCAAATAAAAGCATTGCTTAGAGCATCACATTATGGAAATATAGAAATAATGATTCCAATGATAAGCACTTTGGAAGAATTTGTAGAGACTAAAAAATTTATAGAAGATATAAAAAATGAATTAAAAAAAGAAAAAAAAGAGTTTAATGATAATATCAAAATAGGAGTATTAATAGAAACACCATCAGCAGCTACTATAATAGATTTATTGGTAAAAGAGGCTGACTTTTTATCTATAGGTTCAAACGATTTAGTACAATATATGATGGCATGTGATAGAACAAATGAAAAATTGAGTTATCTTTATAATCCAATAGATATATCTGTTTTAAGAGTTCTCAAAAATGTAATAGAAACAGCCAATAAGGCAAATAAAACTATAACATTATGCGGTGAAATGGGAAGTGTAGGATTATATACTCCTATATTATTAGGATTGGGAATAAGAGAATTATCAATGTCCGTTACATCAATAGCTAGAATAAAAAATATTATTAGAAGCATAAGTATAAAAGAATGTGAAAATTTGGTAAATGAAATGTTGAGTAAATGTGACAATAATTTTTCTAAATCTATTTTAAACAGTTTTATAAAGAAAATAAATGTAAAAAACTATAAAGGTATAAGTGAATGAAAAGGATTTTGCTAAACACTATTATTTCAGTATTATTTATAATATCATTAGAGTCATGTAAAGTTGCAGATTCTATAGATGAGTATCAAAAGTTAAAAACTATAGAAAAAACAGAAGATTACGGTTCTTTAAGTGATTTTTTAAAAAATTTACCTAAAACAGAAGAAGAAAATGCTCAATCTCCATATAACGAATTAACAGCATTTATTACAGGAAGAAATCAAATATTATCTTCAAACTATAAAGAAGGTTTTGAGACATTAGCAAGATTTTTATTTACTTATCCTTCAAGCTATTATGAAAGTGAAGCTTCATATTTATTGGGTCAGGCATTAATATATATGGTTGAAAACGATCCTCTTTATATAGAAAGATTTTATACCCAATTAATATCAGAAGGTATAGTTGAAGGTGAAGAAAATAATGATGATGCTGTTACAAATGTAAACACTTCTTTAACAAATATATATCGTCAGCTTGGAATTATAGTAAAAGATGGAAAATATTCTTTTAATGGATATACATTTGACAGAATACTTCAGGATGAAGAGAGTGCTTTTCCACTTAAAGATTTTGCATATTACTTTAGTATAAGACATAGATTCAGCAATATAGAAACAGCAAATGATAAGTATAAATTTATAACAAATGTAAGTTATTTAAAAAGATTTTCAGACAGATACAGAACAAGCATACTTCAAGAAAATATATTGAATAATAAATCATATTTTCCAGATACTTGGCAATTTGACTTAACAGCAGAAGAAAAGAAAAACTATGATGAAATAATAAAAATTGTTAGAACTAGAATAGATGATATAAAAGCTAAATATGATGAACCTAATTATGTTATAGGTAATGGAGTTATTATAAGAGATAGGATACCTGCACTCATTAGCGGAGAAAAAGAACTTTATAGATTATATAATTATGATTTTGTAAGCATATTAAATAGAACAAATGTATATAATCCAAAAACTAGAGAAAGCGAAGATTGGGCATTAGTAAGATATGATACATATTATGGTCCTATAGTTGGATGGAGCTATGCAAGATATATGACTAATGATGTAAAAGACATAGAAGATATATTTGAAAATTATAGATCAGCTATGAATTGTTATAAGAATTATGATTATTTGAAAGCATCTGATTTCTTTTCTTATGTATTAAATAATGCTCAAACTAACTATTTTACAGATAAATCCGTATATTTCTTGTGGAAAGTAAATAATAAAATAGGAGAATTAGTTAGTTCTAAAAGCAATCCATATTATAATTACGTTTTAGACTATCCTAAATATTTCTATTACAATACAAATAATAATGTACTTCAAAGTTCAACTTTACTATATAACTATTTAGTAAAAATATTACCAACTAATCCTTACAGATTTGTTATAAGTGGAGATAGTGAAGCAGAATATAGTGTAGATTAATAAAAAATAAGTAAATCTTAAAAATAGGCTGTCAGTAAAATTGACAGCCTATTTTATTTTTAATAAAAATAGATTATGAAGCTTGTAATGAAGTTAAAACAGCCAAATCAGCAATATCCTGAGCAGAACATCCTCTTGAAAGGTCATTAGCAGGTTTAGCTATACCTTGAAGCATAGGACCTATTGCAGTACATTTTCCAACCCTCTGAGCTATTTTATATCCTATATTTCCAGCATTCAATTCTGGGAATATAAGTACATTAGCATTTCCTTTAATAGGAGAACCAGGAGCTTTTTGTGCACCAACTTTTTCTACTATGGCAGCATCAAATTGCATTTCACCATCATAATCGAAATTAACATTACGAGAATCTAATATTTTTTTAGCTTCTATAACTTTATCAACGCTTTCATGCTTAGCAGAACCTTTAGTAGAGAAAGAAAGTAAAGCAACTTTAGGTTCAATTCCTGTCATAATTTTATAAGACTCAGCAGTAGACTCAGCAATATCTGCTAATTGTTCAGCAGTAGGATCTGGTATAACAGCACAATCAGCAAAACAAGCTATTCCATTGCTAAATAAAGATTTATCAGGACTTTCTACAAAGAAAGTAGAAGATAATGTTTTAATACCTTTTTTAAGCCCGATTAAAAATAAAGCAGCTCTAAGCATTTCACCTGTTGCATATACAGCTCCTCCAACCATACCATCAGCATCATTAGCAGCAAGCATAGCAGCACCTGTGTAAACAGAGTTATTAATTATTAAATCTTTAGCCTGATCCTTAGTCATACCTTTTTTCTCTCTAGCCTTAAAAAGCATATCAATATAACCTTCTGTTCTAGCATCCTTGTTAGGATCAAAAATTTTTGCAAAATTTCCATCTAATTCTAATGCATTCTCTTTTGCCAAAGCCTCTATTTTTGCTGTATCTCCTACTAATACAACTCCTTTAACTAATTGATCTTTTTTTAGTATAACAGCGGCCTTAACATGTCTTTCATCATATCCTTCGGCTAAAACTATAGTCTTAGGATTAGATTTAACTTTTTCTTTTAAATTGTCCATAAATGAAGCCATAATAAAAACCTCTTTAAAATAAAATTACGCTTCTATTTTAATACATAAACAATAATTTTGCAAACATATACCCATTATATGTAATTTTAATAAAATAAATTTTTTATATAAAAAAAGCACCCACTGTTAAAAACAGCAGGTGCTAATATATTTATGAAATTATAGATCTTCTCTATTAAAAGGCATAGACATACATCTAGGACCGCCGCGACCTCTAGATAATTCAGCAGAAGGCATTATATGAGCTTTTATTCCAGCATCTTGTAAAATTTTGTTAGTTACAGTATTTCTAGAATAAACAATAACCTCACCAGGAGCGATAGCCAAAGTATTAGAACCATCATTCCATTGTTCTCTAGCAGCAGCAATCAAATCATTACCTCCGCATTTAAGAAGAGTAACTTTATCTAAGTTCAAGTATTTAGCTAAAGTTTTATCTACATCCATAGTTTCTTCTTTAATAGCAATACCACCATTTCCATCTCTAGTAATAGCGTAAGTAGTTAAAGGTCCTTCGATTTCAGGATGCATTACAAACTTATCTCTGTCAATCATAGTAAATACAGTATCAAGATGCATGAATGCACGTTTTTTAGGAATATTAAATGCCAATACTGTTTTGAAAGAAGTGTTAGCATTAAATAAGTTTATAGCAAGTTTTTGAACAGATTCAGCATCAGTACGTTCAGAAATACCAATAGCAAGAAGCTCTTTAGAAAGTATTAATTCGTCACCGCCCTCTATAGATGTAGTATCATTTCTCTTATACCACATAGGAACTTCTTTTCCTTTAAATCTAGGGTTGTGTTCAAATGTGTACTTACCAAATAAAGTTTCTCTGTTACGAGTTACTGTACGCATATGATTTAAAGATACACCATTACCTATAATAGCGAATGGGTCTCTAGTAAAGTACAAATTAGGCATAGGATCAACAGCAAAAGGATAATCTGGGTCAAATACGTCAAAAAAACTACCTCTATATCCGCTAATTTCCTCTTTTCTTACACCTGCCATCATTTTCAATACGAGCTGTTTATTATCTTTGATATCGGAATAAAACTTTAATAATAAGTCTTTCTTTTTACCATAAGCATTCAAATCATCAACAAAGTCCATAATAAACTGATCTCTTACCTTAGGGTCAGATATACTTTCAGCAGCTAAATCTTCCAAATATAATACTTCTACTCCATTATCTCTTAAGATTTTAGCAAAAGCATCATGTTCTTCAACAGCTACATCATAATAAGGTATATCATCAAATAATAATCTTTCAAGTATATCAGGAACTAGATTTTCTAATTCGAGATATGGTCTGTGCAATAACACAGTTTTTAATTTTCCAATTTCAGAATAAACATTTAAACCGTTGTCCATAAAAATTCTCCTTTTATCATATCACCTATTATTATTGTTTTTATTAAGCTTTTTTAGCTTGAAGATCTTCATCTGGGAATCTTTTCATTCCATTTCCAACAAATCCTACTATTAAATAAACTATAGAGCCTAATAAACCAGCAAGTATAGGAGCTTCAACCCAACCAACATTTAATTTTAATATAAATATTGTACTAGTTATTAAACCAACAAGCATAGAAATTAAAGCAGCAGTTATATTAGCTTTAACAATAGGTCTCATCATAATAGGACCAACAAACATAGCTATCAAACCACCTGTACCTATATAAGCTATTTGGTTAAGCATACCTTGAGGAGCAAGATATGTTAAAATTACACCCCATACACCTGTAAATATAACACCGAATCTATTGATTAGTGGACTACTTTTCTCAGGGTTTCCAGAAATAGAAACTACTAAGTCGTGAGAAAGAGCAGAAGCCAAAGCCTGTAATACAGAACTTATAGTAGATAACATTGCAAACAATATGAACAATATTATAAGTCCTCCAATTGCAGGTGGCAAATAAGTAGTTAAGAATACTGGCATAGCACTGTCTGGATTAGCCAAACCAGGTTGTTTATAGAACATATAAAGACCTGTTATAGGAATAAGACTTAATATAATTCCTATAGGAGCCATTATAAGAGCCATTAATGGTATATTAACATTATCTTTAAAAGATAAGAATCTTACTGACATATAAGGTAATGTAGTTGTAAATAAGAATGCATAAATAAATACCAAGAATACACTATATTTAGCCTCACCATAAGGAATTGAACTTTCTGGGTTAGTAAATTCAGGTTTCATTTCACCTACTTTTTGTATAAGTTCCAATAAAGGTATATCTTTAACTATAGTAAAGTATACTATCAAAGAAGCTATAACCATACCCATACACATTATAGTATCAGTAACAGCAACTGCAAGCAAACCGCCTTGTACTGTAAATATAATGATAACTATCATCAATATAATAGAAGCTGTATGTTCAGGAATACCAAGCCATTGAGAAGCAACCAAACCAACAGCTCTAATCTGTCCTATTATATATACAGATAAGAATACAAAAGTAGCTAATCCACCTAATCCATGTACAATTCTTTTCTGTCCGCTTGGACCTCTATGTGTTGAAGAGATGTATTCAGGAACAGTAAAACCACCGCTTTCCTCTGCTCTTCTTTTCATAAATCCAGCAAAAAATAATGTACCAAAAGTTATAGCAGGAGCAAAGAAGAAATTAGCAAATACTTCTATAGCACCATAAGCATAAGCAGTACCAGGAGAACCAATAAAACCCCAGCCACTGTAACCTGTAGCCATTAAAGTACCAGCACCTACAAATGCACCTATAGATTTAGCTCCTAATAAGAAACCTTCAGATGAACCACCAGCATCACCTTTTTTAATTTTCATTTGAGACCAAAAACCAACTCCTATAAGAGCTAAAGAAGATAGTATAAAGATAATCCAGTTAGCAATCATTATTTATTACCTCCCTTATTCTTATTCATTGCCCTCAAAACACAAGCTATTATAGGTACAATAACCAATACAACGCACCCATAAATAAAATAATCCATTAACCAAGAACCAGTCATATTTCACACTCCTTGAAAAACAACGGGAGGCTTTAACCTCCCGCTAAAAAATTTTAATTTATTTTACCATTTTTTAACTTCCCATTTTTTGTAAGTAACAAGAGTAGGATCATCAACTTGTTTAGGGAAGTAATCCTGACATGTTCCTTCACGATAAACGTCAGCAGTAGCACAGTGTAAACCGCCTCCGAATGGGTAAGCATCACGGAATGGAACAGGAATAACATTCATTCCTAATTTATCCATTTGCTCTAATTGATTAGTTTCGCTAGCTTCTACTAATACTGTTTTGTGGTCTAATACAAGACAGTTCATAGACAACCAAACACTAGAATAACAAAGTGGTGGTGGATCTTTGTGAGCAGGCATTGCAGCTTCAACGATTTCCCAACCATTAGCTTCAAAGATTTTTCTTTGTTCTTGAGGAAGTTTTCTAGTAGGGTTATTAATTATCAAACCAGGTCTCAATGGTACAAATGTAGCATCGATGTGGATTGGATAAGGGTCACCAGGGAAGTTTACAGCGTGTACTCTAAAGTCTGGATATTGTCTTCTTAACCATTCCATAGCTTTTCTATTAGTAGTTAAACCATGTTGACAGAACAAGTCTTTACCAATTCTCATAACGTCAGCAGCATCGAAAAGTATTTCATGCTCAGTTGTTACCATGTGTAATTTTGCTGTTCTTTCTAATAAGATTTCTTCTGTTACATGTCCATCAAAATAATGCATATCATAGCTAGCATCGCCAAGTTCTGGACGAGGAGCTGATATCCATCTGAATTCTGGGTCATCATCAAAATATTTTCTTAATACTGGAGAATAAGCCAAATATTCAAAGAACCTAGACCTGAAAGACATAGGAGCACAAATGATATCGCTACCTATTGTAAGAAGTACGTCTCTAGGAGGCATACATCCAAACATACTTCCTGTCATAAAGTGAGGTGTTACTACTGCCTGATTCCATTGAATAGGAGTAGGTCTGTCTACTTTTACGCCATGTTTTTCCAAGATTTTGCAAAGGTTATCTAATTGAGCATTAGCCTTTTCTACTGTATCCAATGGTCTTGGACCTGTCATACCACGCATTGGACTGTCAAGAGGTACTTTAGCTTTTGAAGCAGGTTCAGAAGGTGCAATACAACAATTGTCTGCTCTACCTACTATAACGTGTTTCAAAGGATCAAAATCATTCCATGAATTAACTATTTTCATATGGATCTCCTTTTATTTTTTTATATAAATAATTGATTATACAACTATTTACTTCTTAATTAAATTTTACTAGAATATTAAATCTAGTTTTACAAAATTATTTTATAACTATTGTTCCTGTTTTTCCTGCTATACCATCTGCAGCTTTTTCTAAAGAAGTAATTAAAGCTTTACGTCCTGCTTTAGATTCTGCAAACATCATAGCTGCTTTTACTTTAGGAAGCATAGAACCAGGGGCAAAATGTCCCTCATCTATATATTTTTTAGATTCTTCTATAGTCATTTTTGATAACCATTCTTCATTAGGTTTACCAAAATTTATAGCTACTTTTTCTACTGCTGTTAATATGATTAAATAATCAGCATCTAATATTTCAGCTATTTTAGCAGATGCAAAATCTTTATCTATAACAGCTGGAACACCAACTAATTTATCACCATCAACATAAACAGGTATACCGCCGCCGCCTACAGTTATAACAACTGTACCAGCATCCATTAAAGTTTTTACTGTATCTTTTTCTACAACATCAACTGGTAAAGGTGAGGCAACTACTCTTCTATATCCTCTTCCAGCATCTTCTTTGAATACATCACCTGTTTCTTTTGCCTGTTTTTCTGCTTCTTCTTTTGAATAAAATGAGCCGATTGGCTTGGTAGGGTTTTGGAAAGCTTTGTCGTTTTTATCAACAACAACTTGTGTGATAACTGTAGCCACATTCTTATTAACTTTCCTACGCCTCAATTCTTCACTTATAGCATTTTGAAGATGGTATCCTATATAACCTTGACTCATAGCTCCACATTCTGGAAAAGGCATATTTGGTATATTAGAAGCTGCTTTAGAAGCAGTATCAAATGCTAAATTAATCATTCCTACTTGAGGACCATTACCATGTGCTATAACTACAGTATGTCCCTCTTGTATTAAATCAACTATAGGCTTAGCTGTATGTATAACTGCTTCAAGCTGTTCTTTTGGATTATTACCTAAAGCGTTACCGCCTAATGCTACTACTATTTTTCCCATTTCTTATATCTCCATCACTTATTATTTACAAGCGATAAACTAACAAATCGCCAGTTTACCGCTAATATATTTTTAATTAATTATAGTTTACCAATAGTTGCTACTATAACTGCTTTAATAGTATGCATTCTATTTTCTGCTTCGTCAAATACTCTTGAATATTTGCTTCTGAATACTTCGTCTGTTACTTCCATTTCTTTCAAACCAAATTTTTCATGTATTTCTTTACCTGTTGTTGTATTTAAATCATGGAAAGATGGTAAACAATGTAAGAAAATAACATTAGGATTTCCTGTTTTCTTAATCATATCCATATTTACTTGATAAGGTTTTAACAATTTGATGCGTTGTTCAAATTGAGCTTCCTCACCCATAGATACCCATACATCTGTATAAATAACATCTGCACCTTTTACATCTTCTACGCTATCGCTGAAATTAATAGAAGCACCTGTTTCTTTTGCTACTTCTTTCATTTCTTTTACTAAATCCTCTGATGGCCATAATTCTTTAGGAGCAATACCCCAGAATTCCATACCCATTTTAGCAGCACCAATCATAAGTGAGTTACCCATATTGTTTCTAGCATCACCAACATATACAAATTTAACTTTATTAAATGGTTTTGGTACATATTCTCTTACTGTTAAGAAGTCAGCAAGAATTTGAGTTGGGTGATAAAGATCTGTTAAACCATTCCATACTGGAACACCAGCATTGTTAGCTAAGATTTCTACAGTTTCTTGTTTGAATCCTCTGAACTCTATACCATCATAGAATCTACCTAAAACTTTGGCTGTGTCCTCTATAGATTCTTTCTTGCCCATCTGGCTATCGCTAGAACCTAAGAATGTAACACAGCCACCTTCATCCATAGTTGCTACTTCGAATGCACACCTTGTCCTAGTTGATGTTTTTTCAAACAAAAGAACTATATTTTTTCCTTCTAAAAGATTTCCTTTTATTCCTGCTCTTTTTTTAGCTTTTAAATCAGCAGCTAAATTTAATAGATAATCAATCTCATCAGGAGTAAAATGTTTTAATGTTAAAAAATTTCTTCCTTTCAAATTTACTGGCATTGTTCAACCCCTATTTAGTTTATATTTTGTTTAAGAAATAATTACTAAAGTCACTAACTTATTTAATTATTTATACAGACTAGTATATAAACTTTTAATTACTTGTCAAGGAATTATTTAAAAAAAATATACAAATCACACAATTAAATAAAAAATTTAATGTAAAATGTGAACACATAATCTTTAATAGTATTAAAACAAAACAATAATATGCGTGTAATATAAATTTAATAATAACCTATAAATAATATTAGATAATAATTGTTATATAAAACAAATACATCAATACAATACCTCAGAATAGTATCATTAATAATAAAACAAAAATATATTAACAATAATCAATAACTTTTGATTTTTTAAGAGGACTTTTTTATATTACCGCCTATCTCACATATAAATATAGCAGATATCATACATATACCTCCTATAACAAAATTAAAGGTTAAAGGGTCTTTCATAAAGATAATACCGCATAATGCACCTAAAAATGACTCTAAACTTAATATTATACCTACTTTATTAGGGGCAACATATTTTTGAGACACAGTTTGTAATAAATAAGCTATTCCTGTAGCGCCTATTGCCAAATAAGTAAGAGAATATATAGTTTCACTTGATACCGAATCTATATTAAGTGGTCTTGAACTAATAATTCCTATTGATAAAGATATTAAACCTGCTATTATAAGCTGCAATGCTGCCATTATAATACCATCTACATAATCAAGAATCTTATCTACCAGCATCAAATGTATAGCAAAAACTATAGCACATAAAAGTACAAATAAATCTCCAATTTGTACAGATCCCAAACTATCTAATGATGTAAGTAAATACAATCCAACTATAGTAATAATAGCCGCTATAAATGCTGCAGGATGAGGTCTTTTTTTATACATTATCCAAGTAAAAAATGGCAGTAATATAACATAAGAACCTGTAAAAAATGCTACTTTTGAAGCTGTTATAAATTTAGAACCCATAGTTTGAAGAAAAAAACCTAAAAAAAGAGCAAGTCCTACCGGAATTGATAACAATATATCCTTTTTCTTAATTTTTATCATTCTTTTACAAAATACAATAGATAAAAATATTCCTCCTGCTAAATTTCTAAAACCAACAAGATAAAAAGGATCTATTTCTTGAACAACAACTTTAACTGCAACAAAACTATAACCCCAAATTAATGCAGTTAAAAATAATCCAATAGTACCAAGTCTCTCTTTATTAGCCATATTTACGAACTCGCTTATATTTAAATATTACTTTTAAGAATTAGTAATAATTAAGATTTTAATTTACTTTGAAATAGATTTACTATTTTATTGTAACCTTTTTCTTTAGCAATACAATACTCTTTCTCAACCATAGTCTTATTAAAATCAATTAATTCATAATATTTAATTAATTTTTCACATATCTCAAAGTATCCTTTTGAAGATGCAATATATAAAGCTGTACATCCATTAATATTTTGATCTTTGATTGATGCATTATTATCCAACAAATATTCTACAACATCTAATTTACCATTATCTGCCGCTATCATCAATGCTGTTTCTTTTGATTTACTCTTTTTATTAATAATATCAGGATATATCTCTAAAATGTATTTAACTATATTCATATATCCATTAGCACAAGCAAACATAAAAGCATTCCATCCATTAACATCACTATCTTCTATATTTGCCTCTTTTTCTATTAAATATTTTACCGACTTAAGATTATCATATATAACAGCCCACATTAAAGGAGTAATGGTATCTTTACTAGTTTTTAAGGACATACCATTTAATAAAAGAAGCTCTACAACATCAATATTTCCTGCTATTAGAGCATGTACAATAGCATTTCTATCCATACTGTCTATAGCATCTATATATGCTTTATTATCAAGTAAAGTTTTAACTATTTCTATATTGCCTATATATGCAGCATACATCAAAGGAGTAACATCATCATCATCACATTGATTAATATTAACATTATATTCTATCAATAAATCTATAATTTCCTTATTTTCATTTTCTATAGCCAATATTAAAGGAGATTTACCGTTATCATTAACCCCATTAGGAGATATTCTATTCATAAGTAAATACTTAACTATATCTTTATGGCCAGAAGAAGAAGCAATTGCCATAGCTTTAGGAGCTTTCTTTTTTGAATTATCAAAGAAATATCTTACAACATCTAAATGCCCGTTATAGGCAGCTGATATAAATGCACTTGAAAATATATTATGCTGTTTATTTGCCCCTAATTTTGAATGTATATAGTGAACCAAAGCTAAATTTCCGCTTATAGCAGCTATAGTTAAAGAATATTTCGGTATTTCTATATTACCTTTATTAAGTATGTATTCAACTATATCAATATTACCGCTGGATATGGCATAAGATAGAACACTTTCCTCATAAATATCGACATCATCAATATTAGCATGATGCTCTATTAAAAATTTAACAGCTTCAAAATTAGATTTCTGACATGAATACATTAAAGGTGTAACATTAGTATCTGTTTTAGCATTAACATCTGCCCCATTTTCAATAAGAATCTTTATTATATCAAAATAATTTTCAGAACAAGCATAATGCAGAGGGGTTTCACTATTACAATTACTTAAATTGATAGAAGCACCATTTTTTATTAAAATTTCTACTATATCTGCATGTCCGTTAGCACAAGCATTCATTAATGGAGTTATGTATAATTGATCTGGTTTATTCGGATCTGCACCGGCTTTAAGCAATAATTCGACTATTTCTTTATATCCTGATTTTGAAGCATGTGTTAAAGGTGTTAATCCTAATATATTACTTAAGTTTACATCTATATCTTTATTTTTCAATAAAATTTCAACAGCTAATATATTATTATTGGCTGATGCCTCATGCAATTCTATCTCAATTTCTCTCATAAATAATAAACCTCATTTATTATAAATTTAATATAAAAGATTAAATAGTCAAATATATTTTTATTATAAATTAATTATATCAATTTCACAATATTCTTTTAAATAAAATTTTAAAAACACTAAAAAAAATATTACTGAATATTTATTGATTCAATATCATAAATGCAGCTGTAGCTATAGAACAATATACAGCTGTACCAATTATATCACATATAGAAGTAAGCATAGGGGCACCGCTTATTGCAGGATCAATATTCAATTTTGTCAATATAAAAGGCAAAGATAAACCTATAACACTGCCTATAAAAACTATACTAAACATCGATATTCCAACAATAAAAGCTATTTCAAATCCACCGCGTATAATGCCAAGTATATAGGCTCCTGCAGCCATACTTAACCCTAATATAAAAGCCACTACTACTTCTTTTGAAAGCATATAAAACCAATCTTTCAATACAACATCTCCTATTGCAAGAGAACGTATAACAAGCGTAGCAGACTGACTTCCTGCATTCCCACCGCTTCCTATAAGAAGAGGTAAAAACACAACTAATACTATATGTTTTTGCAAAGTATTTTGAAATATACCTATTACACCTCCTGAAAATATATTAATAAATACTAATATCAAAAGCCATAATATTCTTTGCTTGTATAAAGTTAATATTGGTGTAATTTTCAAATTATCATCAAATTGATCTTCACTTGATGTAATACCTGCCATTTTATGAAAGTCATCTGTATATTCTTCTTCTGCAATATCCATTATATCATCTATTGTAACAATACCTATCATACTATGTCTATCATCAACAACAGCAAGAGAATGCAAATTATATTTTTTCATTATATCAATAGCATTTTCCTGCTCATCATAAACAGATATATAAGGACAATTATTTATTATCTCTGATATTAGTGTATCTTTATCTGTAAAAAATAATTTTCTTAAGGTAATAGAACCCATTAATGTTCTTCTTGAATCAATTACATATATGGTTGTATAAGTTTCAGAATCCGCTATATTACTTCTTATATATTCAAAAGCCTCACCTACAGTCCAATCCGGCTTTATTGTTATATACTCAGGAGTCATTAAACGTCCGATACTTCCTTCAGGATATGCAAGCAGCCAAGAAGCTATTTCTCTTTCCTCGCTTCCTAACAATTTTAATATATTCTCAGACATATCCTCAGGTATAGACTCTAAAAAATATGTTCTATCATCCGGATTTATATTTTCAAGCAAATCCTTAATATCAGAATTTTCCATATTCTCAATAAGTCTTTGCTGATCTATAGGAACAAGTTCTGGAAAAACACCTAATTTATAATCCCTTGGAAGTATATTAAAAACTTTATATTTATCTTCATTTTTTAAAGAAGTTATCAAATTAGCAGTTTCTACCTCCTGCCATAATGGAAGTATATCGCTTAATGCATCCCATTCTTTTTCTTCTATCAAATCTTCAATTTCCGGCTGTAAAAGTTCTTTAAGCATACTTCAATATACCTCAAATATAAAATAGTAATATCAATAATTTATAAAGAAATAAATTATAATTAATTTTTAGTACCAACCAAATATGTACCTAATTGTATTCCAAAATCAAATGAATGTATATTATATCTTGAGTAATTAGGATTTTTATAATTCATACCGAAATCATAGTTAAAATATAATCCTGCGGCAACTGCTGCAAAACTGCTTAAATTATATTTAAAATCTATTGTAAATTTAAGATATGGAATAACTGCTGTTGTAAAAGAATTTTTTATATCATCACTGTTTAATTTAGCACTATAATCTCCATCTTTAATATTTGCCGCTAAAGGTATTTTAACTCCGGAACCAATTCCTAATGACAGAACCAATACAGTAACTCTAAACATAGCACCGACATTTACAGTATCAAAAGTATATGAAACTAAACTTCCATCAGTAGAATTTCTATAATTATATGAACTTCTATAATAACCAATATCAGCAAGAGCATCAAAACCTAATAATCCTCCAAAATCATAAAAATATCCTGGCTGAACTAATACTCCAAAATCAAAAGCGCTTCCGCTTTTAAGTATATCTATTTTGTTTCCATCAAATCCTCTAATATCAGCAAATGCAAAACTACCTGTTAATGGTACAAATAAAGCAACACCTCCGCCATGCTGAGCAAACATAACCGAACTGAACATAAATACAAAAAATATTGATGCTATAATTCTCTTCATAATATAATACCCTCTTGAACTGTGTATTTATTACTACTATAATATAAAAAAATTATATAAAGTCAATTATTTATTTAAAACAACATATATAAAAAAACAGTTAATAACTAAATAATAAAAATCAAACTTCTATAGTAAGTCCATCATAAGCAGGATGCATATTATGAGGAAGCTCCCTTTCTAAATGCCTATGCAAAACATCATGAGTCATATGTGTAAAATACGCTTTTTTTACTCCAAGTTTATCAGCTATATTTACAGATTCCTGCAATGACAAATGAGTATGATGAGGCCTATATCTTAAGCCATTTAACACCAAAACTTCTGTACCTTCAATCAATTTTAAACTTTCATCGCTTATATAGCTCGCATCTGTTATATAAGTAAAATTATTAAATCTGTATCCTAATATATCCAAAATACCATGCTTTACAGAAATAGGAATAACTTTTATATCATCAAATACCATATCTTTTTCTATATGATGAAATACAACCTGAGGAAGTCCTCCCCCTATTTGAATTGGATTAAAAAAATAATCATATTTATCTCTTAAATTATCCATAGTATCTTTGCTTCCATAACAATTTATAGAAGTATGCATTATAAAATTTAATGATCTCAAATCTACTATCCCTGAAGTATGATCTGCATGAGAATGTGTATAGAATACGGCCTCAAGACTATCAATATTTTCTCTTAACATTTGCTGTCTGAAATCTGCTGAGGTATCAACTATATAATTCTTATTATTATGCTGAATTAAAATAGACGAGCGGGTTCTTTTATCTCTTTTATCTTTACTTGTACAAACTTTACATTTACATCCTATCATAGGTACACCATCAGAAGTACCTGTTCCCAAAAATGTTACTCTCATAATTTTACCCTCCTCTATTATTTATAATTGATATTATATAGCTTTTATTCTTAATATCAATACAGCAATAATTTAAGATAAATAATAGCTAAAAATTATATTCTTTCAAAATATGAAATAAGTTCTATATGGTAAGTATGAGAAAACATATCTATAATATTTAAATCCTGCATTTTATAATGATCTTTTAGTATATAAGCATCACGTGAAAAAGTCATAGGATCGCATGAAACATATATAATTTTTTTAGGCTTAATCCTAATTATATTTTCTATAACTTTTTTATCAATACCTTCTCTAGGAGGATCAACAAACAAAACATCTATATCATAATCAATATTTTTCAATGTTATTAATGCACCTTCATTTATAATATTTAAACCATATTTATTTGCCGCATTTACAGAATCTTTGTTTATTTCAGAAGAAATTAATTTATAATCTTTATTAAAGTTTTTTAATTTATTTTCTAAAGCACATGTAAAAAATCCGCTTCCTGCATAAAGCTCTATCACAATATTATCATTATCTTTTATATACTTCACAGCCTCATCTTGAAAATCATCAAGTAAATGCAAGTTGCTTTGAAAAAATGTTTTATGCCCTATTGGTATATTACCATATTTAGTTTTATAAAGTATATATTCAATTCCATAGCTTTTTATATTTTTATTATGCTTTACAGTTATTCCATTAAAATATTTTTCAAAAGATTTTATATTTGTTTTTTTACTCAATTCAATAAATGCCAGAGCTTCATTATTATTATTTTCTATGGCATAAATACTTCCTGTAATATTATTTTCAGAGACAAAATATTTTATTTTTTCAAATAAACTTTCTTTCAAAATACAGCATTCTTCAACATTAACAAAATCATTACTTTTAAATCTATAAAAACCAACTTTACCATTATTGGCTATCATATTAACTCTAAGTCTATAATTGGAATTTTTATTGAAAATGATTTTTATATCTTTTTTAAAATCAATATTTCTAATGGCATTTAAAACAATATTTTTCTTTATATCAAGCTGTTTATTATAATCAATATGACTGAATAAACATCCGCCGCAAATACTAGAATATAGACATTTAGGTTCTATTCTATATTTAGATGCATCTATTATTTTATTTATAGAAGCATAAGAAAATTTTTTATTTTCTTTCGTTATAATAATATCTAATATATCGCCTTCTACACTATGAGATATAAATATAACCTTTCCATTTTCATCTTTTGCAATTCCGTATCCGCCGTAAGCAGTATCTATAATTTTAACTTCCATAAATTATATTAAAGTTTCTCTACTTCCTCTATAGTTAATCCTGTATTTTCACTTATAAATTTATTATCTAAACCTGATTTTTTAAGACTTCTAGCTATAGATACAGCCTTATTTTTTTCTCCTTGCTCAATACCTTCTTTTTTTCCCTCTTCTTTTCCTAACCTTCTTTCCTCATCAAGCATTATTTGATTACCATATAAATAAGCCTCTTTTCTATCATATTCCATCATCATTAATTTACTTTTTACAAAATTATTATATTTTTTTTGTACCTCTTCCATTATAGGTTTTTCTTTCACGATTTCTGACATAGAAGCCTCCAAATTTTTACTTGTAAACATTTTTAACCAACAGTTTAAATCTTTTGCTAATACATTCTTCTTAAATTTTTTTAACTCTATTATATGTATTTGCAAATGATCTGTGAGAAGTCTCTTATCATTCATTTCATAAAGCATATAACAGGAATGAATATTCTTTGTTTTTTTATCTAAATTAAAATTAAGAAGATTTATGCTTATTACAGGTGTCAGTTCATCATATTTTTCACCATGTTTTAATAATTTACTATAATTAATCGCCCAATAATAAAGTATTCTTTCTGGAAACCTTGAATTTCCTTGTAATTGTATTTCTATTATAACAACTGTTCCATTTTGTGTAATACACTTCACATCTGCAATAGTTTCTTTATCCTCATAGTTTTTTTTATAGTTAAAAGGCGTTAAAATCTCCACTGATCTAAAAGTTTTCATATTAGAATCAAGCATTATTGAATTGATAAAATCAAGTAGTATTAAATTACTGTCCGATGACGAGAATAAATATCTAACAAAATAATCATTTAAAGGATTAAAAGTTTTTACCGCATTTAAATTTTTTCTCATAAATATATTATACTGAAAATTATAAAGTTTGTCAAAATAATATTTTAATATTAAAAATAATCAGAAAAATATGCCTGTTCTTTTGGTATAATAGACTCTAATAAATTTATACCTTTTATACTAGCTTCTATTCTTCCTATCTTATATAAATAAGAAGGAGATTTATAACTCATAAGCATAGTTGTAAGAGTTTGAATATTCATTTTTATAATATATCTGTCTTTTCCGTTTCTTTTATATTCTTTATTCAATCTTTTACAAACAATATTCCTATCTTCATCCCAATAAATTAAAAAACTTCCATTATTCCATTTAGCCATATTGTCTTTTATTATCAAATTAATTTTTTTATTTTTAGGCTTTCTCAAAAAAGGATAATTATTTATAAATGCTTTAACATCAGTAATTCTAGCCATTATATAAGGTCTTATAGTTTCTTTTATTTCACTGTCTTCAAGCAAAAATGCCATAGGCTCATTAGTATAATTATAACCATGCACTTTATCTACCATAGAGAAATGTGCTGATATATAATTCCAAAGTCCAAGCCTAGCATCATAATCAAGATAAACAAGTTCTTTTATGTGAAATATATCATTTTCTATAACATAGACTAAAAAACCTTTAGCCTCATCTTTTTCATCATAATATATAGCAACTATAGTATCATCAACATCCCATCTCCAATACTCCTCCCATTCTAAATCTCCTCTAATTAATGCACCATGTCTAATATGAGAAAATTTATTATAAAGTTCTTTTAATTCTTCGCTATCGGTAGAAACCCTCTCTACTCTACCCCTATTTGTTATTGTTTTTGGAAGCTGAGTATCTTTAATATCAAAACTCATCTTATCAGAAATAATTTCCCAGCCTTTTCTTCTATAAAATGGTATTGAATAAGGATATAATACAGATATAGTTTGACCCTCTTTCTTCATATTCTCAATACTTTTTATCATTAAATCATTCATAAGTCCCAAATTAGAATACTCTGGATAAGTGGCAACTCCTGTAACTCCAGCCATTTTATATATAATACCATGTATATTCATTTTCATAGGATACACTGCTATCTGAGAAGCCAATTTTTCTCCGTCAAACCATCCCAATACTTTAGCCTTACTCAATACAGCAGATTTAGCCTGTTTTATTTCATCTGCCTCATAACCTAAATTTATAAGTTCATTATTGCTCACTTGAAATGCATATCTCAAAAGATTATTGAAATCATCTAGATCTTCTAATGTTAAATATCTTATTTTAAACTTATCTTTCTTTCTCTTAATTATATTTGCTTTTGACTCTTCTTTATTATGGTTACTCATAAAAAATCTCATACTTTACATAATACATAAATAATATACTAAAAATATTTACAATTGTCAATTATTATCAGAGTTCTCAATATTAGCCATGAATAATTCATCAGAAGGAAGAACTAAACTATCAAGATTATCTTCTTTACCTTGACAAAGTTTAAAGAAATCGCAAAACTCGCAATGCCTGCCAACTTTTTTATCAAATATTCTATCATATCTTATATCATCAACAATCTCATCGAACCATTCTCTTAAATAGTTAATAGACTCTGGAGTAAATTCTATAGTATCAAATTTATCATCTTCAAAGTGATAATAAGAACCGCTTGTTACCTTGCATTTAAGCCCATCTAATATACAAGCATACAATTTTAACTGCATAGTTTTTCTTTCTCTCTCCTCATTATCCTCACCGACATCATAATACTTAGTTGTTTTATAATCTATTATCTGCAAAGTACCATCAGCTGATAAATCGATTCTATCTATTCTACCAAAAAGAATATAATCCCTAACCTTATTCTCCATATAACTTTCCATTCTATATGGAACTTTTTGACCAAAAGAATTAAAAAAATTAGAAAGCATATAAAGCCCTCTCTCTCCCAATTCTTTTTCCTCTTCCCTGCTGTTAAAAAAAGCTCTTATACCGCTTCTTTTCCAAACATTTCTAAATATACTATATAAATTTTCCAAAGTTCTCTCTTCAGCTCTTTGCGAATAGAATTCTTTACATGCTAAGTGAACAGCATTACCAAATATAAAATAAACATTAACACTTCTCTTTTGTTTTTTAAAAGGTTTCTCTATATATGTATACCTATACTTTCTAGGACAAAGCAAGTATGTAGACATACTATATTCACTAAATCTTTGTAATTTTTTAGCTTCCATAAAACATATTATTTCAATTATTTAAGAAGTATATTTATTTAAAAGTGCTTCTATATCTGTATCATTGCATATATCCAATGGCTTTTTACCATCTAAATCAACTATATTTGCATCCGCATTATTTCTTAAAAGTATATCTGTAGCTCTGTAGCTATCTGAAGCAACAGCAAAATGCAAAGCAGTCCATCCGTCATCATCTTGCAAATTGATATCTAATTTATATTTCATTAATAATGCTATAATAGAAACCTGATTATTCATAGCAGCCCACATTAAAGGAGTAGTACCTGTATTATCTCCAATATTGACAATATCTCTACCGCTATTTTTTGCCGAATTAGATTCCAATATAGCTGAAACTACTGATGCATATCCTCTTGCTGCAGCAATATGAATAGCCATAGCCTCATCTATATCATCTTTAGCAAGTATATCTGCTCCATAATTTAAAAGCATTGTTACTATATCAGAATATCCATAATATGAAGCAAGCAAAAGAGGTGTTTGTCCGTCAGCATACCATACATTATCATTTTCTGTAAGTACGGTATCAGCTGGAAGTTTTGAATTCATATCAATTCTTTTATGAGATAATAATTCTCTAACTATTGCACTATTATTAGCTTTAACAGCAACATGCAAAGCTGACCATCCATCATTATTTACACTATTAACATTTATACCGCTGGAAATAAGTTCTTTAACTTTATTTACATCTCCATTTTCTATAGCTTCAAATAATCTATTATCAGAATTAACATTTTTTTCTTGATTAATTAAATTTTGAGAATATAAACAAAAACTCAACAAAAATAATATTGCAAAAACATATTTTTTCATCATAAATAATATACCCTTAAAATAATATTATCATTTGATAAATTATAGTATAAAAATTTAAAAATACAATAATATTATAAAAATATTTTTTCATAATAAAACATCAAAATATAAAACATAATTTCTCAATATATTTGAAATTAATTGACTTTTTAATAATTATAAACTATATTATGACAAAATATAGTTGGGGTATATATTATGTTTACTAATTTTAAAATTAATATTATATTAATATTATTGTGTACAATATTCAGCACATTAATGTCTCAAACAACAAACACAAATACAAATATTAAAAGATACGGACAATTATCGGCTTCTTTAGAATTAGTAGCCTATGGGAGAATGAGCGATCTTATTGAACAAACAGGCAATGAAGATACACTAGGCGTTTTATTATACGGAGATTTACATTATATAAAAGAATATAAATATGCATCAATAGAAGCAAATATAAATGCAAGATTTTATGAGCCATTATCGCATAAGGCAAGATTCTATAAAAATATGTCTCCGCCGGTATTTGATTTTTCAAAGATGAATATATTTGTAAATTTTAAATATATTGGAATAAGAGCAGGTGTTTTAGAACCATATACAAAAAATATACCTATGACATCATATTTTCCTACATTATTTTATTATCATACAGTAAGCAGCAATAAAGCAACAGTTCTTTCAGGACCAAGAGATATGCCTATAGGATATGAAACACAATTCATTCCTAGATATGATACAGGATTAATGCTGGAATCTTCTTTTTATGGAGTATTTATAGGAGTTGGACTAGTAAACGGAGAGATGGGACTCGATGCTAATTCATCAAAAGGATTAATGGCAAAAATATCTTATAGTAATGATTATATTAATACTGGTGCCGCATGCATAGTTACAGAACTAGGTTCTCAACCAATTAAGGAATGGGGAGATAGTGTTAATGCATTTTTCTATTTTAGAAATGGCAAAGATGGAAGATTTACTGTAGGAGTTGAAGGATTTTGGTTCAGACATGGAATAAGAATAAACAATGAATATTTCCCAGGGCAAGATAATACCAATAGACCTAATTTCAATAATGGTTATTATACTGATTTCTCTATCCAAACTTTCAATGGAGGAAAACCTTATTACGGTATGAGCGGATTTATATTCTTTGAAGTTAGAAAATTATGGAAATTTGATATTACAGCACATGTAGGTATACATGATAATAATATATTGTCTAATTTATATGATATTTATCAGCTTAAATACAGAGCATTTTTAAAGATAACATTCAATATAACAGATGATTTTAAAATTATGCTGTCAGATACATTTACTTATGATCCTGTATTCAAAAATAATTATCAATATTATGAATTAGAAAATAGACAGCAGGTGGGAGTTATTTCATACAATGAAAAAAGCGGTCACTATACTGTAGATAATGATTTTTATCTGGGTATGAGTTTTAAATTTGGAGGAACATGGGGAAATAAATAGATAAAAATTAAAATTATAACTTTATTTTTTTATTATATCATTTATAATACTCCGCATGGAAAAAATAGATTTAAATAACATAAAAAGAATAGTATTCAAATTTGGTACTAATGTTTTAAGAAATGATGAGGGATATATATCTTTAGCTAGAATATATTCATTTATAGAGGCTATAGCAAAGTTTCACAGAATGGGAAAAGAAGTATTAATTGTTACTTCCGGAGCTGTAGGACTTGGTGCTAAAAAAATTAATGTGCAGGATTTGGATGAAGTCGCATTAAAACAGGCTTGTGCTGCTATAGGACAGTCACAGCTTATGTCTATATATGAAGACGGATTCTCAAAATTTGATATAGTTACAGCCCAAATACTGTTAACTGAAGAAGATTTTTCCAATAGAAGAAGATATTTAAATCTGCATTCAACTCTAAGCATGCTATTAAAATATAGAGTTGTACCTATAATAAATGAAAATGATACAGTATCCAGCGATGAACTTAAGCAGCTTTATGATGTTACGCAAATAAGTTTTTCTGATAATGATAAACTTTCTGCTCTTGTTGCAAGTGAGTTGGATGCTGATCTGCTTATAATACTCTCAGATATAAACGGTCTTTATGATGATAATCCTAAAACTAATCCAAATGCTAAATTTATACATGAAGTATTTGAAGTAACAAAAGAAATAGAAAATTTAGGTCTTGATGCTTCCAAAGGTGGAAGAGGAGGAATGAAAACCAAACTACAAGCTGCAAAAATAGTAACAAGATCCGGATGTGCTTTATTTATAGCTAATGGAAAAAAACCTAATGTACTTAACGATATATTTGAAAGCGAGGATAAAACAATATTCTATCCTGTAAAAGAAACAGATGAACTTTCTACAAAAAAAAGATGGATTGCTTATGCCACTACTATAATAGGAAAATTAATTGTTAATTCCGGTGCTAAAAAAGCTGTACTTGAAAAAGAATCAAGTCTTCTTCCTATAGGAGTTATAAAAGTAATTAATACTTTTAAAAAAGGCGATATAGTAAGCATTATTGATGAAAATGGAACAGAGTTTGCAAGAGGAATAATAAATTATAATTCTGATGATGTTCAAAAAATTATAGGTCATCATTCTGATGATATACTAAAAATATTAGGATATAAAAACTATGATGCTATAATAACAAGAGATCATATAGTAATATTATAATATATCATAATGTATGTTTGATAAAGAGTCTCTTAAATGCTGAGTTGCATCCTCAGGCTTAATAGAATTAATATAAACGCCGCTTCCAAGCTCATATCCTGCAAGTTTGCTCATTTTAGGCATTATATCCAAAAACCAATGACTTGAATAAAAATACCTATCTTTAAGTACAGGGGAAAGGGTATGAAGAACATAATTGAAACTAACCTCTCCCAATGTTCTCAGCAGCCTATCAAAAACTTCTTTTAAGATACTTGCAAAATCTAAAAGCTCTATATTAGAAGAATATATAATACTATGACTATGGAATTTTGGAATTATATAAATTTGATAAGGAGAACGTGATGCAAAAGGAGATATAGCTATAAAAGTATCATTTTCACATATAACTCTTTCATTTAATTTAAGTTCCTCTTCTATAATGTCACAATATACACATCTTTTATTTTCATTATAGTATTCCAAGGCTCCGCTTATTTCATCCATCATTTGAATAGGTATAAAAGGAGTTGTAATAATTTGAGAATGAGAATGTGATAAACTAGCTCCTGCTTCAGGTCCAAAATTCTTAAAATATAAACTATAAAGCATATCTTTATTAGTAGCTAAATTTTTAAGCCTCATAATCAAAGCATCAAAAATATAATAAAAGTCCTCAGTATCTGCATTATAAAAATTAAAAAAATGATCCGGATGCTCTATTACAACATCATGGAAACCTTTAGAACTGCTGGCACAAAAAAGTTTATTTTCTTTTGGAAGCTCTCCTTCTAATGTTTCTGATATTATAGGATACTTATTCGGAACTATCCTAACCTGCCAAATTTCCTCCTGCTTTGCATATATGGTATTTATAGAATCAGGAGTCTTCATTTCATGCCCTCTACAAAAAGGACAGCTTAGAGCAGAATTTTCTACATGTTTTTCACTAAAATTTACATAATCACTAGGTCTTCCAGTTCTTTCCGAAGAAATAATTACCGACTGCTTAGTTACGGGATCTTTGCGAATGTGGGGCATAAAAAATATTAACCTATAAGTCTCTTTATTTTATCTTTAATTTCTGTAAGATTTCCAGATTTTAGTATATATCCATCAGCATTCCAAACTGAGAACTCATGTCTATAATTGTTATATGCTGTACATATTATGATAGGTAACTCTCTATGTTTTTCTCTAACCTTAGCTAAAAAATCTAATCCATCCATTTTAGGCATTTTTATATCTAATGTTATCAAATCAATATGAGGAGTCCCTTTATCAAGCATTTCTAAGGCTTCCTCTCCACTATCAGTGGATACAACATCATATCCTTCATCTTTAAACTCTTCTTCAAAAAGAGTTCTAATGCTCTTTTCATCATCTAAAACTAATATTGTTTTTTTAGGCATGTAAATGCTCCTTCATATATCTTATATAAATATTATAATAATTGAGTCAAAAAAGTCAAACAGAATTTTTTATTTGACTTCTATTATACAATTAATAAAAAATAAAAATTAACAATTAATGTACAACTTGTATAATTAAATCTTTATTTTTTCTCACTTTCTACAGAAGCATTATAACTAGCAAGAATAGTCTTTATAATGCCGCTTCTAAGACCTTCATCTTCCATAATTTTAACTCCTTTAATGGTAATACCTCCTGGAGTACATACCCCATCTTTTAATTGAGCAGGATGTTTATCAGATTCAAGTACCATTGCTCCAGAACCTTTAAAAACTTGAGCAGCCATTTCTATAGATGTTTTTCTATCTATACCCATAAATACTCCAGCATCACTCATAGCTTCTATAAGCATATACATAAAAGCAGGAGAACATCCAGCCATAGCATTATAGGCATGTATTTGCTCTTCTTTAACAACTTTAACCATTCCAACACGTTTTAATAATTCTACCACCCCACTCTCTACAACTTTATTTTCAGCTTCAGCAACAGATATAAAACCGTTACAAGTTTTTACAGGTGTATTAGGCATTATCCTTACAATTCTGCTTCCATTAAATAGTCTTGCCAAATCTTTTTTGCTTACAGAAGCAGCAACACTAACAATAGTAGCACCTACTTTAATAGATGATGATATTTCTGCAGCAACCATACTAACCATATAAGGCTTAACTGCTATAAATAATATATCAGCCTCGCTTGCTACTTTTCTATTATCTGTATATACTTTTATACCTAAATTCTTTTCAAGATAATCTTTTCTCTCCATAGTTTTTACACTTGCTATAATATTGGTATACTCTATACCAGATTTTATAAATCCTTCTATCAAAGCTCCGCCCATAGAACCAGCACCTATAAATCCTATTATCATATTTAACTCCTTAATTTTTATATATAAAATAATACAATTTTTTTAGTATATGTCTATACTTATATAAAATAATATCTCATAATAAAATCTACAAATCAAACAGGGTCAATTACAAACATAGTAGCTATCATCTTAGCAAGCATATTGTCTTCTTCATCTTTAATTACAGATTCTACTATGATTAATTTTTTTCCTGCATTTATAACTTCTCCTACAGCTATTACCTTTTTAGAAACAACCGGCTTCAAAAAATGTATTTTAAGTTCAGAAGTTACTATTTTTACTTCTTCTTCAAATATTGTAGAAGCAGCCTGACCTCCTGCTGTATCAGCTAAAGAAGTAATCATTCCTCCATGCATATACCCCATATATTGTGAAAGCTCTTTTTTATTTTCACATGATATAATAACTTTACCTTTTTCAGCATGTTCTAACTTCATGCCAACAAAAGATAAAAAGTCATCAGATTTATATCTCTTTTCCAATCTTTTATATATTTCTTTATTATCCATAAATTTCAAATCCTTTAAAACAACATAAAATCATTCTAATAATCTTAGACAATCTTTAATTTTATACTGTGAAAAAACTTCTTTTCCAAATAATGTAATAGCCTGAACTGGACATTCATTTACACATCTATAACATAAAGTGCAATTATGATTAGTAACAGCCTTTTTATTTTCATTCAAATTTAAATTATTCATAGGACATAATTTAACACATTTTCCGCATCCTATACATTTATTTATATCTATTTTTAACTTATTACTAAAATCTCTATTTCCAAACCAAGCTCTTTGGGATAAATATCCAAGCATAAAACTTAAAAAACTAACTCCATTTTTAGGATATTGTCCTTTTTTTGATAAATTTGCTGCTTTCTCTATTTTTAATTTTGTTTTTCTTATCATATTAGCATTATTTTCTGCTGTTTTGCATGTAAATTTTCCATCGCTAATAGAATCAGGCATTTTCAAATGAAGCGTTCCGATTATATCAGCTTTATATTTTTTCAATTCCCTAGCCAATACTCCAGCACCATCTCCGCTGAACATGTACATAGTAGCTATTATAAATACTTTTTTATTATAAAAAATACTGCTGTTATTATTCACAAATTCTATTAATATTCTAGGCATTGTGCTGAAATAGATTGCATAAGAAATAAATATATTTTCACTATTAGAAATTTCATTAATCAATTCTTTATTATTATTCAATTCTTCTACAGAAAATATTTTATAATCTTTTCCATAACATTTCAAAAAATAATCTAAACAATACCTGCTGTTTCCAGTTCCGCTAAAATAAATACCTATTATCAATATATAACCCCTGTTTAATTAATAAAAAATTTATATATATAATTAATTATAAACATGGCAAATAATATTACAGGCAATATATAAGTTACATAAAATCTTGATGAATTTGGGAATTTAATACCTGTACCAGAATCTACTTCCTTCAAAAAATTATCCCAACTCCATCCATATTTGGATACACAGAATATTATTATATATATTCCTCCTAGTTCTACTAAATTATAGCTTACTATAAAATCAAATAAATCTAAAAAACTTGTGTTTTCTCCCATAGGCTGTATGAAGGATAAAATATTAAATCCTAAAGCAGTTGGAAGAGAACATATAAATACAACTATACCAACTATTATAGAAGCCTTATTTCTAGGCATTTTAAACTCTGACATAGTAAAAGCTATTAAATTTTCAAACACTGTAACAACAGTAGTCAATGCCGCCATAGATAAAAATACAAAAAATAATGTACCCCATAATCTAGCTAAAGGCATTGAATTAAATATATTAGGTAAAGTAACAAATGCAAGCCCTGCACCTTCTCCTGGATTTACACCAAAAGCAAAACAAGCAGGGAATATTACAAGACCTGAAAGAAGTGCTATTAAAGTATCAAGTATAACTATTATTATAGATTCATTAGTTATAGATTTTTCTTTACCTATATAACTTCCAAATATAGTCATACTTCCTATTCCAATACCTAATGTAAAAAATGCCTGTCCAACTGCTGCATATATAACCTCAAAAAAGTTTTTAACACCGCCGTTAAAAATTTTTGATAAATCAGGAAGCAAATAGAATTTTATACCCTCTATTGCACCATCTAAAGTTACAGATCTTATTATCAATATTATAACCAATACAAATAAAGATGACATCATAAATTTAGATGACTTTTCAACCCCTTCCTGCAAACCTTTAAAACATATTAATGTACCTAAAAATACTGCTATAAATAGGCTTACAATCATTATTTTAGGATTAGAAAGCATACCGCCAAAAAATTGAGCTACTCCATCAGGAGTCAATCCTAATGTTGCACCAGTTGCCATATAATAGGCATAAGTAATTGTCCAGCCTGTAACGCTTGTATAAAACATCATCAATATTAAACATCCAAGCATTTGAACATAACCAATTAAATGCCATTTAGAGCCTTCTTTTTCTAATACTTTATAAGAACCTGCTATGTCTCTTTGCCCGGCACGTCCTATACTAAATTCCATTATAAGTATAGGAAGTCCTACAACTGCTAAACATATAAGGTAAATAAGTACAAAAGCAGCACCACCATATTTACCAGTTATATAAGGGAATCTCCATATATTTCCAAGTCCTATAGCACATCCAGCCGATACCAATAAAAAACCAACCCTGCTCGATAATTTCTCTCTTTTATCATTATGCATATTAGAAACTCCATAATCATTGATTATAATATTATATATCATTTTAAATATTACTTCAAGCAGTAATAATTTAAAAATTAATTATATTTCATAAAAAAGGGATTACAAATTAATCGCAATCCCATAATAAATATATAAAATAAAAATTAATCAGTGTATTACTACTATACGTACGCTATTTTCCTGCCATCTTCCCTGCCATTTACTTCCACTCACAAGTATAGCTGTATCACCATGATTTGCTAAATTATGCTTAATTAATGTATCTTCTAATATATCAATTTGACCTCCATGACTAATGCCGGCACTAAAATTCAAATCCTCAGGCATCATTATAGTATAAACATTATGATATATAGAAAGTTTGTTGCATAAATCTCTATCTGCTGACATAAATACTATAGGAGTTTTAGGTCTTTTCTTAGATAAATTTTTAACAGTATATCCAGACCTTGAAAGAGCAATAATAACTTTGTTATCCAAACAATAAGATAAATAAGAAGCACTGTCAGATAAAGCGTCATTTAATCCCCTATCCAAATACATCATATTATCATGCGTAGATTTAGAAGCAGATCTTTCAGCTGCCTCAACTATTGAAACCATAGCTTTAACAGACTCTATAGGATAATCACCGGAAGCAGTTTCAGCAGACATCATAACAACATCCGTACCATCCAAAACAGCATTAGCAACATCGCTTGCTTCAGCCCTTGAAGGAACAGGGCTTTTTGTCATACTTTCAAGCATTTGTGTAGCTATTATTGTAATTTTACCCATATCGTTAGCCATTTTCAATATTTTTTTCTGCCAAACGGGAACTTCTCCAAATGGTATTTCTACTCCTAAATCTCCTCTTGCTACCATAACTCCGTCAGAATGTTTTATTATTTCTTCTAAATTTTCTAATGACTCTGTATTTTCAATTTTTGATACAATTCCTACATTTTGAAAATTATTATCATCTAAAATTTTTCTAAGTCTGATAACATCCTCAGAACGCCTCACAAAACTCATACCTAAATAATTAACACCATTTTTAGCAGAAAATAAAGCATCATTTACATCTTTTTCAGTTAAAACCTCTGTTGTAACATGAGCACCAGGCAAATTAATACCCTTGCTGCTTAATATAGTACCACCTGTTATAACCTTACATACAACAAGTTTTGAAGCCTCATCACTAGATTCAACAATCAGCTGTATAGTACCATCAGCTATCAAAAGCATAGAACCGCTTTTAACATCATGCGCTATATTAGAATGTGTTGTAGGTATAATACTGTCATCATTAGTTTCTTTGTATCCGCTCAATTTAACAATATCACCTTCTTTTACTGTAATAGGCTCTTTTAATTTTCCTATTCTTATTTTAGGGCCTTGTAAATCAGCAAGTATAGCTACAGGCTTCCTTAATTCACTTGAAACTTTTCTTATAATATTGATTCTTTCCAAATGTTCATCATAACTTCCAAATGAAAAGTTTAATCTACATACATCAGCACCATTTTCTATAATCTTTTTTACCATCTCTTCATTAGACCATCTAGGACCTAATGTTGCTATTATTTTTGTTTTTCTCATTTATATCTTCCTTTTGTATTATAAAAATCTTATCTAAATAAATAATATATTATAAAATATACAAAAATATTACAATAATCAAATAATTTTAAATTTTTAAAAAATATAATAAATTTTACACTTTAAATAATAATAATTTTATTATATAATAAATACTATGAATAAAAAAAATATTATTATATTTATTATTGTAATTGCACTATCAATATGTGCATGTCAGCCTAAAATCAAAACTCTAATGCTTACAGATATAGCTATAGATATGCCTGAAGATTTTCAAAAAGGTTTTTTAGATCAAACTGTTGCTGTGGATAATACGGTTGAATTTAATGAATCTTATGGAGTTGAAAGAAAAACTGCCATATACACAATAGTTTATACAAAATACAAATCAGCATACAGAGGTATGATAAGTTTAGAAGATGCTAAAAATAAGATAATAAATGGACTAAAAAATCATTATGCTATTAAAGAATTCCAAGTAATATCTGAAGGTATACCTGAAAATGAAACAAATTCATATAAAATATTAAGCAGTTTTTATTACGGACCTAATAAAACATATCATAAATCTTTCTTAATGCTGCATGATAATGGAATACTTCAAATAATGTGTATGTATAATGCAAACAGTAAAAAAGATGATAAACAAATTGATAATATAATTAAGTCTGTAAAAATAATGAAAGATGAAAGCTCTAATAATAATACTAATAAATAATTAAATATAATCTAGTATTATATAAGAAAGTTTTTTTACTTTATCAATATCCAAAGATTCTCCTCTTGTATTACTGTCAATATTTGCTTTTTCTAATATTTCATCTATTTTTTCTTTATCAATATTTAAATAAGGAGAATTGATAAAATTATTTCTTATTGTTTTTCTTCTATTATGAAATAATGTTTTTGATACAGATTTAAAAATATTTATCATAGACATATCTACTTCTTTAGGTACTATGCTTATAATGGATGATGTTACATTTGGTACAGGATAAAAAACATCTTTCGATACATTATATTCAAGTTTAATTGATGACATAAAATTTGCAAACAATGTTAAAGAAGAATACTCCTCTGTATTTTCTTTCGCCATTAATCTGTTTGCAAAATCGCTTTGTACCATAAATACAGCATAGTTCCATTTAGAATAAGATTCACATAAAAGCCATTCCATTATAGGACTTGCAATATTATATGGTATATTACCATATATATCATATTTTATACTAGAATTAGATATATCAAATGTAAGTATATCTTTATGTACAATATTAATATCATAAAATTTATCTACAAGATGATTATATAGAGCATTATCATATTCAACTATAGTAAGATTTTTTTTATATATATCTATAAGCATAGAACTTAAAGCACCAAGTCCTCCGCCTATTTCTAAAGCGTAATTACTTCTTGAGAAATCATTAGGAATAGTATTTGCTATATTATAAGCAATATTCCTATCACATAAAAAATTCTGACCTCTATTCTTATTTGGAAATATAGACTTATCTTTTAAATAGTCCATTACCTTTTTTTTAGAATATAAATTATCTAGCATCTCTAGGAATTCTAGCCATTTGGAATATTATAAGCAATATTAATACAGCAGCTACTAATATTGTAATGATAACTCCAACTGTAACATTTGATAATACAACAAGAATTGAAGCTATATACTCAATAAATACTTTATATACTACTGTAAGAATTAAAGTACCTAAAACACCAACTACTTTATTACAGAAAGTCATACTTTCAGAAGCTGTAGAAAGTCTGTATCTAAATGAATAATAAGCTATAAATATAAATAATAACAAATATGAAATAGGTGTTATATTCTTAGCAAATAATGTTAAATCTATTTCTCTGTTTGAATACCCAAATTTAGGCATTTCATTTCTTAAAGTAAATAAATCAGGAACACTTACATAATTTAAATTTAATGAAGTATAATTTCTAATAATATCTAATGTACTATCAGATATAGTTATAGGAATTACTCTGCTTTGAGTATCACTAAGAATATAATCATTTTTATTAGTGTCAAAATGTGCTTTTAATATGATATTCTTACTATTTGTAGATTTAATATTATATGCTAATTTTCCATATAAATAATCTTCAGCACTAACTTTTTTTAGTTCATTATCTAATTTAATAATAGAAACATCAAATATATATAAACTTCCTTTAAATATTGCACCGCTTAATGATGTAAGCAATGTATTTTTATCAAGCATTATATTTAAACCATTTTTATTTGCTAAAGAAGATGTTACAGACAAATCAGCATTATCAATATATGCCTCTTTAATTTCTTTAGCCTCTCTAATAAAGAAATCATATCTGCTTATAGCATCTCTAATGATAGAATAATAATTATTAACTTCTGCTACATTAGGTGATTCCATATATAATTTATATATTATATCATATGCTTCCCATAATCTTCCATTATCATATAAAGCAATAGCTTCAGATAATCTTCCAAATACTGATATTTCTTCTGTAGTATTACCTTGATATTTAGGTTTTTCATTTCTAGCAATACTTATTCTATTTAAATAATATAAAGCTAAAGGATTATTATTATCTAATGATAAAACTCTATTAAAATATTTTAATGCCTCATTATAATTACCTAATGTAAATTGCCTAGTACCCAATTTTATAAGATTATTAATATTATTTATTTCTGTTTGATGAGTATTTTCATATTTTTTTCTTTTCTCTTCCTGTATACTTTTTAGAAGCAAAATAACATTTCCGTCATTTTTATCATAAAATAAAGCTTCCTCAGCAAAAGTATTAGCTTTATCTAAATTACCCATTGCAAGCTCTTCTTTAGCCCTTTCATAAGCCTCATCTCTTAATTTCAATTCATATTCATAATAAACCATATAATCTCTATTGGCATTATGGGTTTTGATATTTGCAATTAGAGAATTAACGAAATAATAATCATATATAGTATAAAATGCTACTAATATTACTATCGATGCAATAGGAACAGATATAACTTTAGATATACTTTCTTGATTTACATATTTACCTTTAAAAAATGAAAAGTAAACAGATAAAGCTGTTATATACGGTATATAAGATTTATAAAATACCATAGCTACCAAGAAATAAGAAAGCATAGAATATTCTTTACCTTCACCTCTTGAATATAAAACATAAACTATAAATATGAGTGTTATGCTTATAATACTAAGTATTAAAAAATTTAATATAAGTCTATTGGTAATAGTATATTCTTTTCTCATGAATCTATATTTTCTTCAATATTTTCCACTGCCTCTTCTATCATCTCTACAGGTTTTAATTTAGGCTTTTTATCATAAATATCCTGCATAACTTTCTGAGCTAAAATTCTAGGAGGCAATACCGTAAAACTGTTAATAACTATATCGAAATATTTTAAAGCTTCTTCATATTTATTTTGATAATAGTAACAAAAACCTATCTCATAATATGCCCATGCAACATCTTTAGCATAATTATCTCTATCAAAATTATCAATTATATATTGATAATATGCTATAGCATTCTTGTAATTTTTATTACCAAATTCAGTATATGCTTTTTCAGCTATTATTTTAGGGTACTTCTCTTCTTCAACAGAGATTTTAACAGCTGAAGCACATGAACTTAATAAAAAAACAAGTATAACAAAAAAATAAAAATATTTTTTCACCAAAAAATCCGTTATTTCTTTATAGTATATACTTCATCACGTACAGGCAAACTTTTACGCAAACCTTTTAAAAAACTTCTTAAATCTCCCATTTCTTTATAATCATCACATTTTTCTACTGTTCTTCTTGCAACTGTAAAATACTTGTACATCTTTTCCTCCCCAAGTTTTTTACGCCATTGCTCTTGTGCACATTTTACTCTTAGAAGATATTGATTACCATCTATACCGCTTGCTTTTCTAAATAGCACGCAATATCTGCAATTTGCACAATAAATGCCTGTTTCTGACAATTGTTCATTTTGTTCTTCGCTCATAAATACTTACCATAAATTATATTGCTTTTTATATTAAAAGTATAACAAAAATTGAAATTAAAGTCAAGATTGATATTTTGCTAAATCAAAGTACATAATAAATTCTTTCATTATCAATAAATGATACATTCTATATTTTAATTTATTGATTAAAAAAAGACAGAAATATTACGACAATAAAGTCAATGAAAAACATGAAAAAAATAATAATATTTATATTTATTAACATAATATTTTCTAATATTGTATATGCAGAAGATAGCGCTTTAAATTTCGAAGATATATACAATAAAATGAAAGAAAGATATTCTTCTATTTATCCTAAAAAATTTGAGGCTTATATAAATGGCAAAATAGTTGAAAAACAAATAGCTACAATACCTCAAAAAAGTTATACATCATCTAAAGAAAATATTAAATTAAAATTCACATTTCAGCAGGGTGCTAAGCCAACTTTAGTATTAGAAAATGTTGATAATTTTTATAGGAATATGTTTTCTGTATTTGAAGGTGCTTTAGAAACTACAGGTTTTTATGCTATAGTAGGAAATGCAACAACATACAGCTCATTTTCTCAAAAATTTAATTTAGAAACTATAGATGAAAATAAAAATGAATACAAAATTACTTTAAGAGCTAAAGGTGAAGATAAAAATTATAGTGTTAATTATACTGTAAATAAAGAAACCCTATTAGTTGAAAGAGCTGAATATTATAATAAAAAATCTAGAATATATGATGTTAATATTTATTATACAGAAATAGGAAATTACATATTACCTGAGAGAATAAAATACAAAAGTTCTGATGGAAAAGTAAATTCTGAAATAGAATTTACTGATATAAAAACATTTTAAAAAATAAAAATAATTGGATTTTGCTTTATGAAAAAAATATTACTATTCACTTTTTTTATTTCAATAATTATCAATATACATCTTCATGCCATTGATGTACAAAGTTTATTTAATCTATCAAGCAATGGAGATATAGTATATTACAATAGCTATGAGATTAATAATGATGAATATGCACAGGCTGAAAAATTAAAACTTGATTTACAAAAACAAGGATACAATGTTTATTCAATTGTAATTGCTAATGTATTTCCTAAACAAGGAAATGAATTTATAGCTCTTGTATCTTCATTGCATGGAGATAAAATCATAATATACAATGGAGATAATGAAGAGTTTTCATATTCAACTGGAACTTACAGCAAAAATGCTGCTATAGATTTAGAAAATTTTTATGATATAAAAAATGAAGTTGGTATTATCAAATATTACATATTAAATGAAAATGGACAGGATAGGGATATATATATGTATATGTTTAGAATAGATAGAAGCAGTGTAAAATTGATTGCTGATATATCATTTTATAAAGAAATAAATTCAATGAAAAGCTCCGTTATTACACAGATGAATAATATATTTGAAGATATTGATGGTGACGGAATATATGAAATGTTGGTAGAATCAAGAGAAAAAGTTGTTGGAAAAAATGACAGAGTGGAATACCAAATATATAAATTAAGTAAAAGCAAAGGAAGATATGAATGTATTATGTCTTCATGGCTTGAAGAAACCCCTGTGGACTTATCAAAATATTTTGAAAAGAGCATAAAAAAATAAGAATATAAAAAAATAAAAAAGGGACTTATTAAAGTCCCTTTTATTATTCTTATAATTATATTTTCCAATCCGGAAAGCGTTTTATAACAGCTGATATAATATCTGTTTTATAATGCTGCTCTAAATTTACAAGTTTTTGGAATTCGCTGAATATAATTTTAACATCATCTTCAGATTCATTTTGTATAAATTTAAGCAAATATTCTTTATCAAACACTAAATCATAAACTACCTTCAAAAGCTTTCTAGCCTGTGCAGAAGTTTCTTTTTTATCAAGCATTTTTGATAAATGAGGAATAATACTTAACAAACCTATCATAAGTGAATTTTTATTTATTTTAATATCTCCCTCTATATCATCATAATATTCCCCGTCAAGTATTTTCTGTGCAAAATATACAAATGATTCCGGATATTCTCTGTAATGAAGAAATATATCATCTATAGTTTTGGCCAGCATATCAACTTTTCCGTCAGCAAATAATTTATTCACTATCAAATAATTATTTTTAACCTGAGGAGAATACAGCATTTTTAGTATTATATTATAATAATCATCTCTTCTTCCATCCCATATAGCCTTTATAAATTTTTCTCTATAGTTGGAAGAAGGTAAAACCTCATAAATATGAGTATAATCTTTGACATTTTTTACTATATCTGATAAGAAAGGTATATCTTTATCATTATTAGAAGACTGGCTTTTTAAAAGTATAGTACTTATAATTCTAGCATCATCTTCTGCTTTATTATCTTTGGAAATACTTACGAAATAATTATTCATCTCTTTAGCTTCATCAGAGTTTAAATTATGAGTGTAAGTTAAATATTCCATATAAATTTGATACTTTTCAAAGAAATCATTTGTTTTATTAAATTTAGATAAACTTTCAGCATCATAAGTTTCTGCTTCCTCATTATAAAGGAAAGTATTTTTATCAAATTTAACTGTAGTAGAAGCTCTAACAGATTTTTTAGCACTTTCTAGCCATTTAGTATAAACTCCCTCAGCAACTACAATACTAGGCTTTGATGTTAATTCCTGTTTTAAATCTTTTGTATTAATACTTTTTCTATACTTCAATATTATAGTTAATAACTCTGTAGGATTCTCCTCTGCTATTTTTTTAAGTTCATTAAGTCTGTAAGCCTTATAAACATTTATATCATCATCAGATAATGTTGTAAGAGATTGTATAGCCATATCAAATGTCATCTTTCTTTCATCATCCTGCTGCACAAATTTAATTTTCAATTCGTTTATATTTATATCTTTTATTTTACCAACACCGAAATTTCTATGAATAACATATTTATCAACATCATATTGTATGTATTTTTCAAATATTTCTATACATTCTTTAGGCTTTTTATTAACATTTGTTATTGAAGATATCTCTTCTATTTTTTCAAAAAGAGTATGTTTAGGGTATAATCCTTTATAAACATCAACAAGTCTATGCCTAAAAAATTTAGCCTTTTTGTTATTTTGTGCCACTATATCCTGCTCATAATTGAGAAGATTTTTAATAGTCTTTAATGCATCATTATAACGGCTGTTTTCCAAATAATGTAAAAATATTAATTTCCATACATCTATCATAATATTAGAATCAACTAGCTTTTTAAGATCATTTTCATGCTTAAGCAAATAATTATAGTTATCAGGTTCATATTGAAGAACTTTTTTTATATCACTTTCTGCATTATTTCTTTCTCTAATAAGGTTTCTCTCAAAAGCTATCTTATAATAATGAACAGCACTGCTAATGTCTCCAGCTGCTTCTTTAGTATGTGCAATTTTCTCAGGAAGTTCAGGATTAGATACATCAAATTGTATTAATCTTTCCAAAACTTCTAATGCCTCGGCTTCTCTGTTAACACTTTGGTAATAACTAGCTAAATACCTTAAAGCATAATCGCATTCATAATATTCATCTAAAATCTTCTGAGCTATAAACTCAACAATGTTCCATTTCTTAGCATTTTTAAAAATACCCAAAAGTTTATCTAAACTACCGTCTGTGTAATTTTCTATTTTTAAATTTAATAATCCGCTAGCATATAATGCTGATATATGATTAGGATTTTTTTCTAATTGCAATTTAGCAGTATCTATAGCTGAATTTATATCATTAGTATCATTAATATCATTTACAATAGCTGCTAAATCAACAAAATACTTAGTAGTATAATTGAGCAAAGGCTTTCTTGTAAATGTTTCTTCTGAAAATATATTTTCTAATTTTTGTAGAGCTTCTGACATCTTGTCACCCCTTATCTAGTATTTTTATGTAGTATTGCAATAAGTCCTTATCTATCATAGCCATCTTCCTGCCCCATACCTTTACTTCCTCAACATCAGAATCACTATTTCTCATAATAAGATATGTTGTAAGGAATGCATAAGATGATAAAAGTTTAGGTGCTGTTATATCTCTTAATTTAAGCTTTCTGTAATCTGCTTCCAATCTTGAAATATTCTTTCTAAGTTCAAATTCTTCTTTTTCACTTAAAGGTCTTTTGACATCTAAAATGTTCATCAATTCACCATAAGCACTCATCCACATTATTATCTCTTCCTGACTATTATTATGAACCCCCCTCTTAATTATTATATCTCTAATTTCTCTTAATACATCAATGCTGATATTTTCAAATTCTATACTTAAAGGATCATAAAATAAAGCATCTCTTATATACATCTTGGATTTTTTCTTATCTCCAAGTATATCATAAATCATAGCTATAAAACTTAGAGTATTTGAATTATAAGGCTCTATTGTATTCAAATACTCATAAGACTTTAAAGCCATAGAGTAATCCTTTAATTCTATAAAAGCATTTGATAATAAATGCAGCTCCTCTGTTCCTTCAATATCATCAGTATTTTTATTCATTATTAGTTCAATAGTTTTATTATAAACAAAATAATGTATAGCATTTACTGATATCAAATCTTCGTTATAAGATTTATTACCTATAAAAGCTCTAAATTTCTTATAACTGGAATCAAGTAGTTTACAATACTCTATACAATTATTTTTTACTTTATCAAATTTATCAAGTCTATTAATCCAAAACTTTACACAGGATATATTTTCGTAAAGATTTGAACATTCAAAATCCATGTACATGATTCTGTCAAAATCTTCCATAGATTCTTTAAATAAACCTTTCTTTAATTTACTTTCTATAATGTTGAAAATATCCTTTACAGATTCTTTTCTTGAAAACAATTCATCTGCCATTATATTTAAATAAACTACTCCCTTAAAAGGTAAAAATGTATAGAGTTATACACATATAATGATATAATATAATCAAATAAAGAGAAATTGTCAAGCAAAAATGATACCCCCTTATGCAAAAAGGGGAATAAATGTAGTATATGTGTTATAGTATATCATTTTGATATACTATATTACCTGATTTTAATACCATATTGCATAAATTATTATCTAAAGTATAGACTAAAAAATTTAAATTATACGCATTCCATATTATAATATCCGCTTTTTTCCCAACTTCTATAGTACCTATTTCATCTCCCCTATTTATAGCACAAGCTGCATTAATTGTTACAGAATTTAATATCTCCTCTGGTTTTAATTTATATAAAATATAAGATAATTTCATAATAAACTGTATATTATAACTTGGACTAGATCCAGGATTATAATCAGATGCTATTGCTATAGGAACATCCATTTCTATCATATATCTCGCTCTAGCATAAGGCATACTTAAATAAAAGGAAGTATTAGGCAAAAGAACCGCTACAACACCCGACTTTCCTATAAGGTTTATAGCTCTATCATCAGACATAATTAAATGTTCAGCACTTACTGCTTTAAATCTTGCTGCCAAATATGAACCGCCGCTAGTTTCTAATTGATCCGAATGAACTTTAAGTCCCATATTATATTCCTGAGCAGAATTAAGAATTTTATGAGTCTCTTCCATATCAAAACCGCCTGTATCACAAAATACATTGCAAAATTCTGCCAATTTTAATTTAGATATTTCCGGTATCATATCATTACATATAAGCTCTATATATCCATCTCTGTCATTTTTATATTCATCTGGAACAACATGTCCTCCCATAAAAGTTGCTACTATATCAATTTGATGATTATCATTCAATTTTTTCATCACTTTTAATATTTTTATTTCATCTTTAAGTGTAAGACCATAACCGCTTTTACCTTCAAGTGTTGTAGTACCATATTTTAACATATTATCTAATACAGGAAGTGTCTTTTTATAGAGAAAATTTTCTGTTTTGTTTCTAGTATCTTTAACAGTTGATAGTATGCCGTAACCAGATTTTATTATGTCTAAATAACTCATATTTCCAGTAACTATATTATACATTTCATCTTCTCTTGATCCTCCGAAAACAAAATGTGTATGGCAATCTATAAGTCCAGATGTAACTAAAAGTCCATGTGCATTTATAGTTTTTTTAGCCTTCAATTTTTTATTATCACCAACATACTCTATAATTCCATCTTTAATACCAATAGCAGCATTCTCATAAAATCTAACATTGCCTTGATTTTTACCAGATAATGGAGTATTACCTTCAGCTGTTACTAATGATCCTATATTTTTTATTAAAACATCTAACATAAAACCTCTCTAATTTTTATATTACTAATCAATAACATAAAATATTAAGTTATTGTATTATTATAATAGAAATTTATATATAAAACAATAACATTAATTAGAAATTAGATAATATATTATACAAATATATAAAAAAGAAGCTAAAATTTATTTCATAAAATATCATTTTTGAATTTGAAGATATTCCATTAATCTATCATAATCCAAATTCAAGATAAGAGTTTCTGGAAAGTCTATATCATTTAACATATTAATAGCATCTGTATGGTCTCCAACCTTATATTTTGAATGGGCATCCGAAGTAATCACAATATTTACTCCATATTTCTTACAAAGTAATGCTACCTCTTTACATATAGGTGCACTGCCAGGTCTAACAGTAAAAGATGAAGAATTAATTTCTATGAGTTTATTATACTCTCTACACATCTTTATAATATAATCCATATCAAATTGAAATCTTGGATTTCCAACATGCCCCAAACAATTAACATCTTTATTCTTTATAACCTCAGCATAACCATTTGTATGCTCTTTAATATTAATAGGCTGCAAAGCATCTTCATGATATGATGCTACAACAAAATCTAAATTAACTAAAATATTAGAACTTAAATCCAATTTTCCGCTGTAATCTATAATATTAACTTCAGCCCCTTTTAATAATCTAACTCCATTAATATATTCAGGCAGACTATGCATAGCCTTAAAATGTACAGATTTAGCTCCATCACTGGAAGCAGGCCCATGATCTGTAATAGCTAAAGCCAAAAAACCTTTATCTTTTGCTGCATTTATCATTTCATCTACTGTACTATATGCATGTTCACTCACCAAAGTGTGCGTATGTAAATCAGCTATTATTTTCATGCTTATTATTACCTTGATTTTGCTATTTTTTCTATTATATCAACCGTATTATCAATACCTATAAAATCACTATTTAAACAAGCATGATAATTTCTTGCATCTCCCCAATTTTTACCTGTATAATAATTGTAATGTTTTGACCTTAATTTATCTCTCTCTTTTAATATCTTTTCTATATTAGAGGCATCGAGTTTATATTCATTAACAGCACGTTTTATTTTACTATCAATATCTGAATAGATAAATATATTAATGCAGTTATCAAAATTTTCCAACACATGATTTGCACATCTTCCAACTATAACACATGAATGTTTTGACGCTACTTCTTTTATAACATTGCTTTGAGCAAAAAACATAGTGTCCTGCAAAGATTCCCCATTGCCGAAAACCATATTTCCAGCATAAGAACCAGTTATAGCAAAATTAAACAGAGAAGAGCCTGTCAATTTTTGCTCATTTTCTTTAATATAATCTGGAGAGAATCCTGTTTTATCTGAAGCCATTTCTATTATAGCTTTATCATAAAAAGGTATATCTAGTCTCTTAGCAACCATTTCTCCAATATACCTACCGCCGCTGCCGAATTCTCTGCTAATAGTTATAATAATCTTTTTATCCATAATAATATACCTCTGTTTATATCTTATAAGTAATAGTTTACCAATATTATGTATATTTGTCAAATTTAAATTACTATTTGAAGTTAATTTTTTTATACCAAAGGATGATATTAATATTATAGAATAAGCATATTAGAAAAAATCTGAGAATGTTTTTTCTCTAGCATTTTCTTCTTTCATTACTCCTATATCATAAAGATATCTTGTAACAGCTAAAGAAAACCCTCCCTTTATAGGAGTTTTAGGATAAAGTATTATAATAGGTGTTCTCTTTTGAACAGATATCATAACTTTTTCCTCATCAAAAAGAACAGGCCCTAATAATACCAAATTTATATCTAATGAAAACTTTGCTGAAACTTTTTTAATTTCTCTATATAAATTTATAGCCCAGTCAATATTTTTTACTTTATTAACTATTAAATACATCTTATCTGTCATGTTATTAACATATATCATTTTCATTAATCTATAAAGATCTGTTAAAGCAGTAATTTCAGGATTAGCAACAAGTATAATATCATCAGACATTTCATAAAAACGCATCATAGGCTGAGTTATACCAGCAGCATAATCTATAATTACATAATCATAATCATCAGCTAAAACTTTTAAATCTTTAGCTAAATTAGACAAATTGAAATCATTTTCAAATTGAACAAATCTTTGTATATTAACTCCTGCACTTATAACATCTATACCATATTCGCTTTTAATAACACAGTCTTTTAATGTTAAAGTACCTTCAAAATACTCCTGCAGCTTAGACTGAGGTTTAACATGAAGTAATATAAAAACATTAGAACAGTTAATATCTATATCGAATACCAAAACTTTGTAGCCTCTGGAAGCTAATTCGGCGGAAAAATTAACTGAACATAAAGTTTTACCGGCACCGCCTTTGCCGCTGGAAAAAGATATTATTCTTCCCATAATTATTGTCCCGTATACAATTTTAATACCTGAGCCACTTTTAACCTAACATTTTCATCCCAATCTAATATATGTGGCTTTAATGCTTTGATAACAGCTATTCTATCAGCTGTTGAAACTATGCTTGCAAGTTCATCAAGAGCATTTAATCTTTTTTCTACATCATCGCTTTCTAAATCAGAAAGTATTTCTTTCATAAATTTATCCCTATGAAATAATATAGTATCTCAATATAATTATACATCATAAAATATTTTTGTCAAAAAATAAAATTATTAAATTAAAATTAAAATATTTTAGCATTTTATCATAAAAAAGGCTTTTCTTTAGTAAAATCAGGTAAATAAGTCTCAGAACTTTCCATTTCTTGAACTAATAAATTTTCAAATCCTAAATCAATAGCATAATCAACCAAATCATCATACTCATTTTTATATAGTTTTCTATTTATATTTTCAAAATTGCAAGCTTTAAACTTAGGGTTATATTGAGACATTAAAGATATAGTGCTTTTTAAAAAATCTCTCTCTTTTAATTCTATTAATATATCATAAGAATCCGATTCATTATTAGGCAATATTAAATGCCTTATTATAATACCGCTTTTAGCAATACCATTATCATCCAACACTAAATCGCCAACCTGTTTTTTCATTATTTCTATTGCATTAATAGCTATATTAAAATAATTTTCAGCTCTGGAATATTTAAAAGCCTTATCATCAAAAACATATTTCAAATCCGGCAAATATATATCAACAATACCATTCAAGCAGTCTAATAATTCTACAGTGTCATATCCATTTGTATTATAAACTATAGGCAGATTAAGTCCTTTTTCAAAAGCAATTTTTAATCCTTTCAAAACAGGAAATATTACATGAGTAGCACTAACCAAATTAATATTTTCAGCTCCCTGTTTTTCCAAATCCAAAAAATAATCAGCTAATGTTTCTATATCAATTATATCTCCCACTCCGTCAGAACTTATTTGATGATTCTGACAAAATACACAGCTCAAATTACAGCTTGAAAAAAATACTGTCCCGCTTCCTCCTTTGCCTACAAGCATTGGCTCTTCTCCAAAATGCAAAGTATGAGATGCCGTTTTTACATGATTAGTATCCTCAAAAATTTTGCATCTTCCTATCTTCTTTTCATTGCGGTTAACATTGCATATATGGCCGCAGCATACACAATTATCATAAAGAAGTTCGGCTTTCTTTAAAGCATTATCTATGTTTTTTAAATGTTTATCATTATACATCTATCATAGCCATTATATGTAATTTAATTTTCCATAAGTTATTTTTTTATGAAGACTAATTGCTTCAGAATCAGTTAGATGAGCAACATAATCCTTAACAAGTTCTTCATCGCTGGTATATGGAATATTTGCCTTTTTGAATAATTTATCTTCTTCTATTATTTCTTTATGCTTCATTAAATATTCAAATATAGTTGATACTATTCTATTAACACGTTCTGCATCTTCAAGTATTGTTTTACTCTCATAAACAGTCTCAAACATAAAAGCTCTTAAATCATTTATAGCCTTAAGCACTTTTTCATCTATATCTATTTCCATTTTTTCCATACTTGCTTCTATAACAGCCATAATCATAGTATCAGCTCTCTCTCCATAAGTATAACCTAAAACATTAGTTATATCTTTAGGAATATCCTCTAATTTTAAAAGCCCATATCTTATAGCATCATCAACATCATGATTGGCATAAGCAATAGTATCTGATATCCTAACAATCATACCTTCATTTGTGCAAGGTCCTGATGAATCTGCTATCAATTTTCCGCTTTTTCCTTTAGTATGTTTTATAATACCATCTCTTACTTCAAAACTTAAATTAAGTCCTTTACCTTTTTCTAAATGTTCAACTACTCTTAAAGAATGCGAAGAATGATGAAATCCTTTAAAATATTTAGCTATAGCTCTCTCTCCTGCATGTCCGAATGGGGAATGCCCTAAATCATGTCCGAATGATATAGCTTCTGTTAAATCTTCATTTAATCTCAATGCCCTTGCTATACTTCTAGCTATCTGCATAACTTCAAGCGTATGAGTAAGTCTTGTCCTAAAATCTCCTACAGAAAGCATTATAACTTGTGCCTTATCTTTAAGACGCCTGAAATATTCACTATGAACTATTCTGTCTCTGTCCTGCATATAAATAGTTCTTATATCATCTTTTTCTCTAGGGTATACAGTTCCTTTACTTTCTGATGAGAATGCAGCTGCCGGAGATAAAAAACCCTTCTCTCTAGTTTCTATATCAAGTCTTATAGCTCTCAAAATAAGTATCCTTTAAATATAATTATGTTAATAATAAATTAATTAATAAAAAAATACAATCAAAATCTTATTACAAATAAATATCATATTTTGAAACAGCTTCGAATGATAATTTATTTTTTATATCATTCCACAGTAACACTTTTAGCTAAATTTCTAGGCTTATCAACATCGCATCCTCTTATTACTGCGGTATGATAAGCTAATAATTGCAATGCTACTATTGAAACTATAGGCATAAACATATCTTCAACCTTTGGCAAATAAACTATTTTTCTGTAAGCATCTTTGTCTATATCTATGCCATCTTTTACAAAAAGAAGAACATTAGCACCTCTTGATATAACTTCTTTGGTATTGCTTATCATCTTAGCTAATATTTTCTCTTGTACAGCCAAAGCTACTACAGGAGTATTATCTGTTATGAGAGATATTGCACCATGCTTAAGCTCTCCTCCGGCATAAGCCTCGCAATGTATATAACTAATCTCTTTCATTTTTAAAGCCCCTTCCATAACTTGATAATAATCTAAATCTCTTCCTATAAAAAATATGCTTGAAGCTTCTTTATAATCAACGCATAAATCTTTTATTTTGTCATTCATCAAAAGAACATCATTAACAGAATCTATAGTTTGAAGAAGATATTTAATGAGACTTCTTATATAATTATCATCATTCATTTCTCTTGACATCATAATCTTGAAAGTTATTAAATACATTATAGCCATTTGCACAGAATATGCTTTTGTTGAAGCTACAGATATTTCAGGGCCTGCATAAGTATATATAACATAATCAGCATTTCTGGCTATAGAAGAGCCATTAACATTAACTATAGCTAAACTCTTACATCCTTTTTCTTTTACTAAATTTAATGCAGCTAAAGTATCAGCTGTTTCTCCGGACTGAGATATAAATATAGATAAAGTTTTATCCGTAAGTATTGGGTTTTTATATCTAAACTCAGAAGCTATTTCACATTCTACAGGTATTCTGCAATTATCTTCTATAAGTCTTTTACCTATCATGGCAGCATGCATAGCCGTACCGCAACCTACTATATAAACTCTGTCAAAAAATTTCCAAAAATTTTCATCCTCAATTCCATCTCTTTCAAAATTAGGCACTCCCTTTACTATTCTAGGCTCTATTGTATCAAGCAATGCTTTAGGCTGTTCATTAATTTCTTTAAGCATAAAATGATCATATCCGCATTTCTCTGCCTGCTCTACAGTCCAATTAGCTTCTAATACCTCATAATCAACTTTTTTCAAATCTTTATCATAAATGGTTATGTTATTTTTTTCTAATACAGCAATATTGCATTCTTCTATCAAAATATATTTATTAGTATATTTTAATATTGCAGGTATATCTGATGCCAAAAAATTTTCATTCTTTCCTAAAGCAGCTATCAACGGAGCACCTTTTCTAATAGAATATACCTTTTCAATATCATCTTTAAATATCATGGCAAATGCATAAGAACCTTCTATTATATCAACAGCTTTTATTATAGCACTTAAAGGGTCTCCATCATATAAAGAGTCTATTAAATTAGCAGCAACTTCCGTATCAGTTTCTGAAAGGAATTTGTATCCTTTATTAATTAAATCATTTTTTATATCCTTATAATTTTCTATAATACCATTATGAACAAGTGAAAGTCTTGATGTAGAATGAGGATGTGCATTTATATCTGAAGGAGCTCCATGCGTTGCCCATCTTGTATGTCCTATTCCTATATTTGAATTTATATTATCCCTAGCCTCAACAATACTCTTTAAATTCTCAAGTTTTCCTTCCGATTTTAAAGTAACAATATTATTATTTGAATTAACTACAGATATACCGGCTGAATCATATCCTCTATATTCTAAAGAAGATAATCCCTCCATTAAAATATCAACAGCATTATTATTACCTACATATCCAACTATACCGCACATATAAAAATTTCCTTAAATATTTATTTTACCAAAAAATAGCAGTTTTTAAAAAAATGCGTTTTTTTGATAATCGAAAATTTTAAAATAAAATATAAAAAAGTCAATACTGTTTTTAGTAATACTATAGATAAAATTCAAACTAAAAAACTTTACAAAAACATATATTTAGTATAGAATTATGTTAATTAAAATTAATATTATTACGAAATTTTAAATAATAAAAATAGGGTATCATAATGAAAACTATAAATTTAATATTAGGAAACCATAACCATCAGCCTGTAGGAAATTTTGATTTTGTATTTGAAAATACATATAAAAATGCCTACAAGCCGTTTTTAGATATTTTAGAAAATTACAAAGATATAAAATTTAATTTTCATTATACAGGATGTCTTTTAGAATGGATAGAAAAAAAACATCCTGAGCATATATATGCTTTAAAAAGATTAGCTTCTGAAAATAGAATAGAAATACAAAGCGGCGGTTTTTATGAGCCTATAATGCCTTCTATACCTAATAAAGATAGAGATATACAAATAAATAAATTAAATAAATATATAGAAAATAATTTTGCTGTAACTCCTAACGGTGCTTGGATAGCAGAAAGAGTTTGGGAACCTACATTAGTTAAAAGTTTGGCTAAAAATGGGCTTAAATATATAATGCTTGATGATTCGCAATTTTTAACCACTGGAATAGATACAAAAAATATGTTTGGATATTTTATTACAGATGATGAAAATTATAAATTAAATATATTCCCTATATCTCAGGAACTTCGTTATCTAATACCGTTTAGAGAAGTAGAAAAGTCCATAGAATATTTAAAATCCATAGCAACAGAAGAAGGCGACAGAGTTGTTGTACTGCATGATGACGGAGAGAAATATGGAGATTGGCCTGGTACTCAAAAATGGGTTTATGAAGATAAATGGCTTGAAAAATTCTTTGAAGCACTTACTAGAGAAAAAGATACAATTATAACAACTACATACAGCGAATATATGCAGAAACATCCTCCAATATCTAAAATATATATACCTACAGGTTCTTATGAAGAAATGCTTACTTGGGTATTGCCTGCTAAGATACAGGATGAATTCCATTCAAAACAGGAAGAATTAAAAAAATCTGAAGAAAATGAAATTATTACAAGATTTATGAGAGGCGGGTTCTGGAGAAATTATTTTGCTAAATATTCTGAAAGCAACAGAATGAATAAAAGAATGATATTTACTTCAAACATGATAGGAGAAATCACAGAATCTAATTATAAAGAAAAAGAAGCAGCTTTAGAATATCTTTTAAAAGGTCAATGCAATTGTCCTTACTGGCATGGAACTTTCGGAGGACTTTATTTAAATAATTTAAGACATGAAACTTATGCTAATTTAATCAGAGCTACTGAAATTTCATTAGAAAAAGTATATGGAAGAAATTATTTCTTAAACCATAACTTAGATTTTGATATGGACGGAAGAGAAGAAATTATAATCTCATCAAGAAGAGAAGCATTCTTATTCCATACTTTAAGCGGATCTATAATAGAATGGGATTTAAAAACAGAAAATCCAATAAATTTAATAGACTGCTTAAAAAGAAGAGAAGAAGCATATCATATAGCAGCTATGAGAAATGCTAATAATAATCAAAATGATAATGAACATGTATCAATACATGAAATAGCAAAAAAAGTAGATGAAAATATAGCTAAGTATTTAGTATTTGATAAAAATGAAAAAGTATTTGCTGTTGATCACTTCTTAAATAAAGTGCCTACTGCTGAAGAATTCCAATTATTAAAATATGAGGAAAATGCTTTATTTTATGAATCATACTATAATGTTATTGAAAATATCATAAACAAAGATTATGCTTCAGTATCTTTTGAAAAAACTTCAAAAGTTAATGGAAAAGATATTCATTTGATAAAAAGATACGTTATTCAAAATGAAGGCGGTTTTTCAGTTGAAGCAATTATAGAAAATAAATCTAATGAAGATATAGAATTTGTATATGCTTTAGAAAATAATATAACACTGCTTGCAGGAAATGAACCTGACAGATATTATACAGGAGGAGATAGTAAAATATCTGTTAATCTTTCAAGTGCAGGAGAATATCATGGAACTGCTTTCGGTATGGTTGATAAAGGATATATAAAAGTAAATGTATCAATAGAAGCCAGTGATGAGACAATATTCTTATATATGCCTAATTACACTATATCTGATGCCGTTGATAAACTAGAAATGAATTATCAAAACTCTACAATAGTTTGCTGTAAGAATATGTATTTAAAACCTAATGAAAAAATTAAATATAAATTAAAAGTAGAGGCTAAAGATATTTAATTTTAAGGGCAATTTTGATGGAAATATTTTGTGTTATATCAAATAAAAAGCATGCAGGAAAAACCTATATTTCTTCCCATATAGCAGCATCATTAAAAATGTTTGATAAAAAAGTATGCTATTATAAACCTTTTATCATGGAAGTGCGTGATAATAAATTATTTGATGCTGAATACATAAAAAATACTGCTAATTTAAAAGCTTCGGATATATTTGTTTCTTATGCTACTAATGGAAATATATCTCCTCTTCACAGCATTAATGCAAAAATAGATGAAAGAGATATTACTGATTTAATAGATGAAAATAAAGAACATTATGAATATATGGTATTTGAATCATTATGCCTATATGATCCTATAAAAGAAAATTATAATTTTATGGATTTAATACTAGATATAGAAAAAGAAAATAGCATAAATATTATACCTGTAATAGAATATGATTCTAATGTTATACATTCATCTTTAGAACAGGTAGAATTACTGCATACAAGAGGATTTAAAACACCTTTTATTATAATTAATATAAAAAAAGATGTTTTTGTTTCCAATAGTGTTATAGAATATATAAAAATGCAAATTAATCCTATAAGAGTTCATGTTACTGAATTTGATAATGATTCTAAAAATAAAAAAATAGAATCAATAAAATATCCAGACATAATTAGAGAATTAATTTAAATATGTTTCTAAATATTTCTTTTTTATATCATCAGGTATAAGTCTTCCGCCTGTAGCCCAACATATATGAATAGAGTTATGTAAAATATCTTTTGTTAAATTATATTTTTTACAATAATCTTTAGCAGAGTCAAATATATCAAATCCTACAGCTCCGGCAAATGCTGCACAGCTTGAAGGTTCTATTTGTATATTTTCAGAATCATTAAGCAGCCTTAAATAATCATAAAGCTTATAATCATAAACCGTAAAATCACCGGAAATAATATTTGTCATTATTCTTGTAACGAAACCAGAAGGACTGGCACAAGCAAGCCCATCAGCCTCAGTAATTCCGGATATTCCGAAATCATGTACATTAGCCTTTTCAAATTTCTGTGTGGCTATTCCAAGCAAAACCGAAGGACAATTGACCGGCTCTGTAAAAAAACAATGAACATTATCTTTAAAAATTCTTTTAAGTCCGTAGCTTACTCCTCCAGGTGCTCCTCCTACTCCGGCAGGTATATATACTATAATTTGATGTTTTTCATCTATGGTAATATTCATGTCTTCCAATTGCTTTTTTAATCTGTTGGCAGCAACTGCATATCCTAAAAATAAATCAACAGATTTTTCATCATCTACGAAATAACTATTTGGATCTAAATCCGATAATCTTCTTCCCTCAGCAACAGCTTTAGAGTAATCATCTTTATATTCTAAAACTTCTACTCCTCTATTTCTCAAAAGTTCTTTTTTCCATTCCTTAGCATCTGCTGACATATGTACTTTAACTTTAAATCCTATTGCAGCACTCATTATACCTATAGACATTCCTAAATTACCTGTAGAACCAACTTGAACAGTGTAATTATTAAAAAAATCTTTCATTTCAGCAAATTTGGAATAATCATCATCCTTTTTTATCATAGAATTTTTTAAAGCCAAATTTTCAGCATGTTTAAGAATTTCATATATTCCTCCCCTAGCCTTTATTGAACCTGCTATATCAAGATGACTATCCATCTTTAAAAATAGTCTTCCGTTTATACTGCATTTATAAGTTTCTTCTAAACTTTTTTTCATAGCAGGGATTTCTACTATAGGAGATTCTATTATACCGTTATTCTTTTTAGTTTCTTCAAAGCATTTCTCTATAAAAGGAGCAAATTTTTTTAATCTATTTTCTGCATCAAGTATATTATCATCAGAAACAACTAATTGACATAAAGCATCTATAATATCAAATTTTAATAGTCTGTCATTTATCCATAAAGTTTCCTTTTTTTCAGAAACTTCTTTAATAACTTTGTTAGATTTTATATATTCTTCAGCATAAGACATATTAATACCTCAATAAAAATGTATTTAAAATATAGTAAAAAAATATAATTTGTCAAAAAATAACAATTTGTTATAATATATTTTAATTATAGTAAAAGGTATTAAATGAAAGATTATATATTATCAATAGGCGGATCTAATATAGATATACAAGGATTCTCAAAATCTAATATTATTTTAAAAGAATCAAATCCAGGTAAAATAAATATATGTGCAGGAGGAGTAGAAAGAAATATCGTTAATAATCTATCTAATCTTGGGCTTAAAGATATTAAATTCATTACTTCCATAGGAGATGATATATTTGGAAATATACTTTTTGATAATATTAAATCATTGGGAATTGATACTTCATATATAGTAAAAAAGGGAAGTTCTACATCATATATTGCTGTTATGAATAATGAAAAAGACTTAGAAATTGGAATATCTGATATGGATTATTTAGATAAAAACATCAATATAGAATATTTAGAAAGCATTAGAGAAATAATAGAAAAATCAAAATTTATAAGCATATCTGCTGTAATGAATAGAGATATATTTGAATATTTGATAAAAGAATTCCCAAATAAAAAATTAATAACTGATGCCGTTTCTATAAAAAAAGCGCTCAATATAAAAGGCTTAGAAAAAAATATTTATGCCTTGAAAACAAATTCCAATGAAGCCTCTTTTTTATTGGATAAAGATATTAATACTATAGAAGATGGTAAAGAAGCTGTAAAAACATTTTTAAATAAAGGAATCAAAGAAGTTTACATAACATTTGGCGGCAATGGTATATGTTACGGAACTTATGATAAAGACTACGCTTTTCATTTAGAAGCACCTAATGTAAATATTATTAATGCTTCCGGTGCTGGAGATGCTTTTATGTCAGGCATTATATACTCAATATTTCATAATTACGATTTGGACAAAAAAATAAAATTTGCTGCTGTAATGTCAATGCTCACTTTAGAAAATGAAAATGCTGTTAATAATGATATAAATTTTGAAATAGTAAAAAATAAAATTAAAAATATTTTTGATATAAAAATATAATAGGAATATAAATGATTATAGAAAATGTATACCTAAACAATTTTACATCATTTAAAGATTGTTATATAAAATTTTCTGATAAAATCAATATATTTATCGGAGATGATGATAATGCCAAAATAGATTTATTAAAATCTATTCATTGCTTAGATGAAAAATTTTATATAAATAAAAAAGAAGGAGAAATTTATTCAATAGCATCAGAAGAAAATTTTCCATTTTCATCTATCACTTCTTTAGCTGGAAAATATTTAGCACTTAATGTATGGAGAATAATTTTTAATGAATATATACATTTTGTACCATTTAATATTATAACCGATGAAAATTTTACAGCAGACAGTACAATAGATAAAAATTCAATAATAACATCTTTCGATATTCATGTAAAAAATAAAAATGCTTTTCCAATAAATAAAAAATTTATATATACATCAACAAATATAGAATTAGAAAATATTGATAAAGAAAGTATTTTATTATTTGACGGATTAGATTATAACTTTACAGACGATTTTATAAATATGCTGTTAGAATTATCCAAAACAGGTGTACAAATATTCATAGCAAGCAATTCTAATTCAGCATTTCATAATTGTAAATCAAACAATAATATAAAATTACACTATTTTAATTTTGATGAAAAAAATGGAATTATAGTTAAATAATATAAGTCTAAAATGAAAATTACTAATATATAAAATAAAAAATAATAAATTTTATAAGAACTTAATAATAAAATTTACTTGATTTAATAATTATTTATGATAATGTTAGTAAGGTTGATAATAAATACAATAAAATAAACAGAGGATTATATGAATACTAAGTATATATTTGTAACAGGCGGAGTTGTATCTGGACTAGGTAAAGGAATAACAGCTGCTTCTTTAGGAAGACTTCTAAAAGCCAGAGGATTAAGTGTAACTATACAAAAATTTGACCCGTATATTAATCTTGACCCTGGTACCATGAGTCCATTTCAGCATGGAGAAGTTTTCGTTACTGATGACGGAGCAGAAACAGATTTGGATATAGGGCATTATGAAAGATTTATAGATGAAAATTTAAATAAATACAGCAATGTAACAACAGGAAAAATATACCAACATGTTATAAATATGGAAAGAGAAGGTAAATATCTTGGAGAAACTGTTCAGGTTATACCTCATATTACCAACGAAATAAAAAGAAGAATATATAGAAAAAATGATACTACAAAGACTGATATAGTCATAACAGAAATAGGAGGAACTATAGGAGATATAGAATCATTACCATATATTGAAGCTATAAGACAAGTAAAAACAGAATTAGGTCAGGATAATGTTCTATATATACATGTAACTTTAATACCTTTTATCAGTTCTTCAGAAGAGATAAAAACTAAACCTACACAGCATAGTGTTAAAGAACTTATGCAAAGCGGTATTATACCAGATATTTTGGTATGCAGAACAAGTAAGCATTTACAAGAATCACATAAAGCTAAAATAGCATTATTTTGTAATTTACCAAAAGAAAATGTATTTGAAAATTTCGATGAGCCTAATATATATGGGGTACCTTTGATGCTTGAAGCTCAGGGACTTTCTAATGTTGTATGTAAACATTTTAAGCTTGAAACAGCTAAAATAGATTTAAGAAATTGGACAGATTTGGTATGCAAACAAAAAAATATAGCTATACAAAATGAAAGAATAAAAATAGCAATAGTAGGAAAATATATTTCTATGAAAGATGCTTATATATCATTAATAGAAGCATTGAATCATGGAGGAATATATAATGATATAAATGTAGATATAGAATGGATAAGTGCTGAAGATTTAGAGAAAAATGATAATATATCATCATATTTTGAAAATGTACAAGGCTTAATAATACCAGGAGGATTTGGAGAGAGAGGAATAGAAGGAAAAATAAAAGCTATAAAATATGCAAGAGAAAATCAAATACCTTACTTTGGAATATGTTTAGGTATGCAGCTTATGAGTGTTGAATTTGCTAGAAATGTTCTTGGATTTGAAGATGCTAATACTTTAGAAGTAAATGAAAATACAAAACATCCTATAATAACACTTATGGAAGAGCAGAAAAAAAATATACTTAAAGGCGGAACTATGAGACTTGGAGCCTTTAATTGTGAAATAAAAGAAGGAAGTTTAGCTCATAAATTATATGGAAAAACATCAATAAGCGAAAGACATAGACATAGATACGAATTTAATAATGACTATATAAATGATATGGAAAAGGCTGGATTTATTATAACTGGAAAATTAAAAGATGGAAATCTAGCAGAAATAGCAGAAATAAAAGATCATCCTTATATGATAGGCGTACAATTTCACCCAGAATTAAAATCAAGAATAACTAATCCACATCCTTTATTTGTAGGATTTGTAGCTGCTGCTAAAAATATAAAATACAAAAAATAAAACTTTAATAAAACAAAAGACTTGCTTTTTAATTAAGCAAGTCTTTTTATAAAAAAGCCATGCATGATTATATTATTTCATGCATGGCTTTGTTTTTATTTACTAAGTACTTTTAAAGCCTATCTATTAATTTTCCTCAGTATTAACTTCTCCTTCAGGATTTTCTGCAACATTTTGCTGTTGCTGTTCTCTTAATATGATAGCTTCATCATAAGTTAGATATTCTAAAGTAGGATCATAAGTACCTTCTCTCAATTCTCCATTCATACTAGGTATAGTTAATATCTGACCTGGTAATATTAAGTCTGGATTATTAGGGTCTCTCAATACATTTCTATTTGCCTGATACAATCTATACCATTGTATTGGATCATTATATATATAAGAGTAACCAGCTATTCTCCATAAAGCGTCAGTTAAAGGAGTTCTCTGTACAACTACATAATACATAGGAAGTACAGTAACTTTACCTTCAGCATTAACATTTCTTCCAGTATTAGCATCTATTATATAACCAGGATCTGCATTCAAATCTGCATCCATCAAATCACCATCTATAGGTCTCTTAGGACCAGCTTCAAATATAGCATTCATAGTTTGATTAGCTTGACTTATTCTTTCTTCAGCTAAAGTGTTATTATTATTAGTAAGAGCATCTTCAGCCTCTTTTATCACTCTAGATAAATTCACATCCTCATCAGTTTCAGGAATTATATATCCATCATCAACAAGCTGCTGATATCTGTTTTTAACCTCTTCTAAGTTCTTCTGATTTTCTTCTCTAGCTATAGCTTCATTGCGAGCTTTAACTAAATCATCCATATTCTTAGAAGCCTCTAAAGCTTTTTGACTTGCTGTTGCAGGATCATTCTCAACTACTCTATTAGCATCAGCTAAAAGTGTAGAAATATTTTTATCATTGTCATCACCTCTAGTAATTGTACTGTCGCTTATAAGAGCATTATATTTTTGCTGAGCATTATTTATATCCTGCTTAGCTTTTGCTATAGCCTGCTGTTTAGCTCTAGCTGCTTCTTCAGCTTTTCTTTTAGCTTCTGCTTCTGCTTTGGCTTTTGCCTCTGCTTCCGCTTTTAATCTAGCTTCTTCAGCTGCTTTTCTCTTAGCTTCCTCTTCAGCTTTCTTCTTAGCTTCTGCCTCTGCTTTAGCCTTTGCCTCAGCTTCTGCTTTTTTCTTAGC
>NZ_KI912408.1:149572-176640 GCF_000518245.1 Brachyspira alvinipulli ATCC 51933
TCTTCTTCAGCTTTCTTCTTAGCTTCTGCCTCTGCTTTAGCCTTTGCCTCAGCTTCTGCTTTAGCTTTTGCTTCCTGTTCTGCTTTTAATCTAGCTTCTTCAGCTTTTCTTTTAGCTTCTGCTTCTGCTTTTCTTTTAGCCTCTTCAGCTGCCTTTCTCTTAGCTTCCTCTTCTGCTTTTCTTTTAGCCTCTTCAGTTGCCTTTCTCTTAGCTTCCTCTTCTGCTTTTCTCTTAGCTTCCTCTTCTGCTTTTCTCTTAGCTTCTGCAGCAGCTTTCTCAGCAGCGGCTTTTGCATCTGCTTCTGCTTTAGTTATACCAGCAAGAGCAGCAGCAACGTTTTGCTGAACACTAGCAAAATTATCAGATTTTAAAGCCTCATCAGCTTTACTCAAAGCACCTGAAACAGCTTTATCATTATTATCACCTGCTTTTATACTTTTACCTAAAGCAGCATTATATTTACCTTTAGCATCAGCTATAGCTTTAGAAGCAGTATCTCTTTCTCTTCCTAAATAACCTTCTTTAACGCTATTAGCAGATGATAAAGCATTATTAAAAGATTCTAAAACTGTTGTAAATGTATTAGAAGCAGCAGTAAACTCTTCATCATTTTGAGGAGATTCATTCGGACCAGGTATAGTACCTATATTAGAACTACCTTCCTCAAAATATTTAACTGCTTCTTCATATTGAGCTTTAAATTGATTATCAGAAGCAGCACCCATTTGGTTAATTTCTGTTATAGCTGCATTTGCATCATTTTTAGCTTTATTAATTCTAGCATTCATCAATCTATAGAATAAAGCCACTGTAGCCTTATCTATAGTATCGGATGCCTCTTGCGACTTATCATAAGACTGCTGATACTGTCCTTCATTTTGTAGAGTATCTGCTTCTTCAGTCATTCTAGCAGCATCCTCATAAGTTTGCGAAGGCAAAACAGACCATGTAAAAGATAATAAAGCTATAGTAGCTATTATTTTTTTTATTTTCATTATTTATCTCCTTAAGTTAATTCAATTCTTGCTCAAAGGCTTCTATCTCTTTCATCATCTTTTCTAATTCTGCTAAACGTTCTTTAACTTTTTGTAAAGCCTCATCACTTTTATCATATTGCTCTTTAGTTTTATTATACAAATCTGTATAAGCAACTTTAGCCTGATAAAGTTTATCTACTAAAACTCTATAATCTTTTGTTTCAGCAGTATACATAGCATTAGCTTCTTGATATATAGTTTCAGCTTTATTAAATTCATCAGCATACATTACGCCAGCTTTTATATCGATGGCATTTGTAGCACTTTCATCTGTCTGCTTTTTAAGAATTTCAGAATATGGAGGCAATCCTTTGTCTAACACTAAATTATAATTGGTTTCTGCTTCCAATAATAATTGTTTTGCTTTTTCTGCCTCATCCTTATTTTCTTCTTTCATTATAATATCAGCTTCCGCATAACCTTTTTCAGCTATTTCAAAATCCTCTGGAGCGAAAGTTTTAATTTCAGAATATTTGTTTACCACAGTATCTCTAAGAGCTGTAACTCTTTCGTATTCCTTTACAGGTAAACCGCCACAGGACATGACAATAAAAGCTAGTAGGGTTATAAAAGCTATTTGAATTTTCAAATTCATAATTGGATTAATCCTCCTAATCTTTATAAAATATATTTTACTGCTTTCAAATATAAAACCATCATTATTAAAATAAGATAAAACTATTACATAGTTTTTTATAATAAAAAAGCATATAGTTTACATAATAGTACTAATGTAATAAAAGTCAAGTATAGTTTAGTATTTTTTAATAATATTTTTACTTAAAATAAGCCTTATAAAAAAAACAGTCTAATGAAATTATCATTAGACTGTTAAAACAATAATCTAATATTATTTATTAGACAAATATTTATCTATTCCAGCAGCAGCTCTCTTACCATCACCAATAGCAAGAATAACAGTAGCAGCACCTCTGGCAGCATCACCACCTGCAAATACTCCTTTCATAGAAGTTTCTCCAGTCTCTTCATTTATAACATAAGTACCTTTCTTAGTAGTTTCTAATTCTGGAACTTTTCTAGATATAAGAGGGTTAGGAGTAGTTCCTATAGCAACAATAACTGCATCAACTTCTATATCTTCTGTTTTACCTTCAACAGGAACTGGTTTTCTTCTTCCATCTTCTCCTGCTTCTCCAAGCTCCATAACCTGAGTTCTAATAGATTTTACATTATCATTTTCATCAGCAAGAATTTCTATAGGAGCTCTCAATAATCTAAATTCAACACCTTCTTCTTTAGCATGGTGAACTTCTTCTACTCTTGCAGGAAGCTCTTTTTCAGTTCTTCTGTATATACAGTAAACTTTTTCAGCACCTAATCTAACAGCAGTTCTGCAAGCATCCATAGCAACGTTACCACCGCCTAATACAGCAACTTTTTTATGTTTTATGATAGGAGTATCTACTTCTGGGAATTTATAAGCACCCATTAAATTAACACGTGTTAAATATTCGTTAGCAGAATATACTCCACAATAATTTTCGCCAGGTATATTTAAGAAAGCAGGAAGTCCAGCACCTGTTCCTAAGAATATAGCATCATACTCTTTTCTTAATTCATAAAAATCTAAAGATATACCAGCAACCTCATTTATTTTGAAATTAACACCATCTTTCTTTAAATTTTCTACTTCATGAGCTACTAATTCTTTAGGCAAACGGAACTCTGGAATACCATACATTAATACTCCGCCTATTGTATGTAAAGCTTCTAATACTGTAACATCATAACCTAATTTTATTAAGTCTCCAGCACAAGCCAAACCAGCAGGTCCAGCTCCTATAATACATACTTTTTTACCGTTTTTTTCTACTTTAATTCCTTCATACTGAGAATGTTTTCTTTCATAATCAGCAACAAACATTTCTAATTTACCAATAGCAACTGGTTCAAATTTCTTACCCACAACACATCTCTGCTCGCATTGAGTCTCCTGAGGACATACTCTTCCGCAGGCTGCAGGCAAAGCATTAGTTTCTTTTATTTTTTTAGCAGCTTCGATAAATTTCTTTTCTGCTACAAGACCTATAAATTCAGGAATCTTTACTTTAGCAGGACATCCTTCCATACAATGAGGTACTTTGCAATCTAAACATCTTAAAGCCTCAGTATATGCTTGTTCTTCAGTATATCCCAAAGGTACTTCTTTAAAATCTTTATTACGTTCTTCAGGACTTCTAGCAGGCATTTCTTGTCTAGGTATTTCACCTAATTTTGATCTTGGGGGCATATATCTCTCCTATTTAGGTATTAAAATCATTTAATTAATACCAAACATTATACTACATATTTAAATATAATCAATGGGTATATTATTTTTTATTTTTTTTGTTATAAAAATTATAGCATTATAACAAATAATGTACTATTCGTAGCAATTAGGAAACAGAGAAAATATACTATAATTTTTACCGAATCTATTGACTAGAATGAATTTTTATAATATAATCTTCTGAACTATAAATTATCATTCATATTTGGAGGAAATTATGGCAAGAGTATGTGAAATTTGTGGAAAAGGAAAACAAAACGGTCATAGCGTAAGCCATTCTAATATAAAAACTAAACGTTCTTTTAATGCTAATTTACAAAATATCAAAATAGAATTAAATGGTACTGTAAAAAAAGCATTAGTTTGCACAAAATGTATAAAAGGCAATAAAGTAGTTAAAGCTAAATAATAAAATAAATTTCAAAAATAATGAACGTAGATATAGGTAAATTTGCGGGTTTTTGTGATGGTGTAAAATATGCTGTAGAAAATACATTTTCTCAGGCAGCTAAAAATAATAATGATATATATATAGACGGGCATTTAATACATAATCCTCAAACTCTTGATATGTTGGAAAATATTGGTGTAAAAACATATGAAGATAATGAGGATATGTCTGTTTTAGATGGAAAAACTGTTATTGTAAGAGCTCATGGTATCTCTCCAAGCAGAAGAGAAGCTCTTTCAAGTCATGCTAAAAAAATAGTTAATCTTACATGTAAATATGTAGCTAAAATTCAAGGATTAGTAAAAAAACATAGTTCACTTGGTTATAGAGTTATAGTAATAGGAAATCCTAATCATCCTGAAATTATTGGTGTTTGCGGATATGCAAATGATGTTTATGTAGTATATCAAGATGAAGATATTGACAAATTACCAGAAAACGCTAAAAAAACATTAATAGTAGCCCAAACTACTTTACAAAAAAATATATTTGACAAATTTGTAAATAAAATTCAAGAAAGATATAAAGATACTGAAGAAATAATAATAAAAAATACTATTTGCGAAGCGACAGAACAAAGACAAACTGAAATTTTAGAAATAGCAAAAAGAAATGATGTTGTATTGGTAATAGGAGGTTCCGAAAGCAGTAATACTAGAAACCTATACAAAATAGCATCATCAATCAAGCCTGCATTTTATGTGGAGTTTAAAGAAGATTTGGAAAAATTAGACTTATCTAAATATAAAAATGTGGGAATTATGGCTGGAGCATCTACTCCTGATTGGCTTATAGAAGATGTAGCTCAAACTATAAAAGATAAATACTCAGGTCCAATAACAAATTTTTTTTCTAAAATATTCGACTTTTTAAATTATGGATATATATTCTTTTCTGTAGGTGCTTTTTTAATGTCCTATGCAATATATGATATACTATCTCAGCCATTTCAATTTCAAATAGGAATAATAATAGCTTTATATTATCTTTATATGAGTTTAGGAAATGGATACAGCAATTATACTATTAGGATAAGCGATAAAAGAAGATATCTATTTTATCAGAAAAACAAAATATTTTTTATGTCATTAATAATAATAAGTGCATTATTAATGTTTTATTTTTCATACAAAATGAGTGTAGGAATACTAATGCTGTCAATATTATCTAGTTTGCTTGGTATTGGATACAATATTAGTTTCGAAAATAAATCAAGATTTGAATCATCTATATTTTTCAAATTGTTTAAAAAACTTATACCATTTAAAGCAATAGTAATATCTGTAGCGGTTACAGTACTAATGAATGGTTCTATATTTATAATGAATAGAGATATAATAAAAGAAAAACCTTTTTCATATTTATTTTCTGCTGCTATAGTATTTTTATTCATGTTTATAAGACAGGCATTAATAGAAATAAAATTTTCTCAAAGTGACAAAATAGCAGGTGCTGTAACTTTAACAACATATATAGATTCAAGCAAATTAGCTGTTATAACAAGAACAATACCTCTTATATTAATATTATTTATGATTGTAGGTATTATTATGAACAAATTCCCATTAGAAATAAATAAATTGAAATATTTTATACCAATAATATACAGTAGTATAATTTCTTTTGTGGTAATGAAGAAGAAGATTATAACAAGCAGACATCTATTTTCAATTCTTATAGATTCTCCGCTATACATATTATTCTTAGCGGCATTAATTAACATTTAATTTACAGAGTCAGCAAAACAAAAACAGAAAAATTAATAAGCATTATATGTATCAATTAACACCGCTCAATTATTAAATAATAAAATAACTTTTAATTCTTTTTCAAGAAAAGAGAAGATGAAGATCCAGCAAGATGATGTCTTCTCAAATCTATAAGTTCAAATATAGTAGCAGAAGATAAACTTTCTCTTAAAGCTTTAGGAGATTTTAAAAGCTTAATAATTTCGTCATTAACCATCCACTCTTCATCATAAACATTACTTATAGAATCTCTAGGAGCATATATCATATTACTTCTAGCCAAAACTATAAATCTGTTATTTTCATCATAATAACCTAGTTCCCCTATAAAATAAGCATGAGGCATAGCCAAATTAACATATCTGTCGCCATAAATATAATTTACTTCTACTTCTTTATGAATTTCTCCATTAGTTATATCATACCCAAATACATGGAATATTCTTACAGATATTCTTTTATTTTTCAAGGAGTGGTAAGCTATATCATTATCTGAAATATCCCAATAAAAAAAGCACCATTCAGGGTCACGCATCATTAATACTAATTTAGTCTCATTGTATCTATCTGGCAATTCTCTAACTATATCAACTTCATCTGGTATATAAGTTTCTTTTTTTACTTCTTCTTTTACATCTTTTACATTTTCATTTGCAGCTTTTTTCTTAGAAACTGTCTTTTTAGTGGTAGTAGTTTTTTTAGAAGTGGCGGCTGATTTAACAGTAGCTTTTTTAGTTGTAGTAGTTGTTTTTTTTGTAGCAGCTGTTTTCTTTTTAGGGGTGTCTTCAGATTTTTTTTCTGTTTTTTTTGTAGCCATAAATATCTCCATAATTTTGTATTTTTCACAAAATATTATAGAACAAATACTTTTATTGTCAATAAGTAATAATAATTTTTTTACTTTTTTAATTTTAGTAGATTTTATATTTTACGATAATAAAAAACGATAAAAAATTAAATATTTGGAGTGAAAGTGAAAATAAAAATAATTTTAGCAATATTATTTACTGCAATTACAATATTTGCACAAGACGATTTAAACATACCTGTAACACCTAGTAATGATCAGGAATTAGACAGAGCTGCTGGTTATGCAAGAACATTAGCTAATTTTGACCGCAGTTTGAATGCCTATTCAAAATTAAAATCTTATCTAAGTTTACTAGATTCTAAAGGTATGAAGGCTCTAAAAGCTCATCCATCATATCCCAAATTAGGCGATATATATATGTATGGAGCAATATATTTAGAAAAGGAATACAAAGAAGATAAAATAATAGAATTGTATACAAAAGCTTTGGAATTAAGAGCTGAACCAAATTCTAATTATGCTCTAGCTACAAGATACAAAATGAAATATGATGAAGCTGTAAAAAAGAATGATTTAAATAAAGAAAAAGAATATGGAAAAAAAGTTTATGAATATTTAAATCAATATTTGGTATTATCTGGAAATAAATCTTCAAAGTATGCAGAAATACTTGAATATTTTAGCACATATAAATAAAAAAAATATACAAATAGGTATTGACATTTATTTTTATTATGCTATAATACTCAAACATTAAAAAACAATCCGAGATAGCTCAGTCGGTAGAGCAGGTGACTGTTAATCACCGGGTCGCAGGTTCGAGCCCTGTTCTCGGAGCTTAATTAAAAAAGCCTCCTTATGGAGGCTTTAATTATATTCTGTTATTTCTTTTTCTTCTTAAAATATTTATTTATTACTCTGCTGATTATCATTATAAATCCCATGATACCTGAAACACCAAAACCTATCATACCTATAACAGATGTACCATGGAACAATGGAGGTATTTTACTTGTAATAATTAAAGCGCTAGCCATAATTAGAGATGCTAGTACTATGGAATAACTTAATCTGTCTGCTAAATTATCAAGAGTATTAGATAATGACTCAAGTTTTTTATGCTCAAGTTGTATCTTCATACTACCCTTTCTTATCACTGACACTAAATCTGATAAATTTGATGGAAGGTTTTTTAATGCGTTGGAATAATCACCTATTATATTTTTAGCTTCTTTTAACAAATTATAAGGTTTCATTTGTTCTTTAACATATTTAAAAGCAAAAGGCTTTATATGTTCTATTAACTTTACATCCTTGTCTAAATTCCTTCCAACTCCCTCAAGAACAATTAAAGATTTTATCAAAAGCATAATATTACTAGGTAAACTTAATTTAAATTCTCTTATTATAGTTATAAGCTCATTAAATACATTTTCTATATTTATATTATCTAACGACATATCTATATACTTATTTACTAGAATAAAAATAGCCATCTCAAATTCTTCTGTATTTTTCATATCACTGCGATTGCATAAATCAAGTATAGATTTAGATAAAGTTAAATAATCAGCATTATTTATACTCATAATAAGTGATGAAAAAGCATCTTTTGAATTTGGGGGAATAAATCCAACCATTCCAAAATCCAAAAAACATAAAACATTATTTTCTAATGCCATTAAATTACCTGGATGAGGATCTGCATGGAAAAATCCAAGCATGAATATTTGTTCAAGCACAGCATCAATACCAATAGAAACTAATTTTTTTCTATCGTATCTTGTATCATCAGGAGATATATCAGATATTTTTATTCCATCTATATACTCCATAGTCAATATATTTTTTGTACTATAATCTTCATAAACTTTTGCTATCTTTATATCTTTATTATTTTTAAAATATTTAGCAAATTTGAGAGTATTATTTTTTTCAAAATTGAAATCTAATTCCTGCAATAATTGACTTTTAAAAGCATTTATGAGCTTCTGAGGATTCATAAGAGCAAATTCTTCATTATATTTTTCAATAATATTAGCAAGCCAAACTATAATCTCCAAATCTGTAAGTATATTATCCTCTATATTTGGTCTTTTTACTTTTATAGCAACTTTTTTTTCTCCATTTTTCAAAACACCAACATGTACCTGAGATATAGAAGCACTAGCCTTTGGTTTAGTATCAAATGACTCAAATACTTCATCTATAGTGCTGCCTAACTCTGTTTCTATTATTTTTACTGCCTCTTGTTCATCAAATGGTTTAACATGATTTTGAAGTTTACTAAGCTCATCTGTAATATCTTTAGGAAGTATATCATTTCTATTAGATAATATTTGTCCCAATTTTATAAAAGTAGTACCCAAATCCTCGCAGGCCATCCTTATTCTTTCGCCTCTTGTATACTTACTTAAATCAACACCTTTATATTTTATATTAAGTTTTTTTATAGGATTTTTTATTATTGTTAATATTGGTGTTATATCTATAATGTCTCTAAACCCATAAGCTATTATTATAGAAATTATTTCTCTTGCTCTTTTTATAGATTTCATGTTATTCATTTTCATTCCCTACAAAAAAATGCATTAATAAAATATATTTATATATACTTTAATAATGCATTTTTATTTTTTAAATATTCATAATCTTATTATTATTGCTGATCTTTTTTTATGGATGATTTTAATTCATCTAATTCTTTTCTCATACTCTCATATTCTTCTTTTTTAACATATCCCATTTTATCTATAACTTGCTGTATTCTATCATCAATAAATTGGGTAACTTCTTCTTTTGTTTCTGTGGCTTTATTTACCATATCTTTTACAAATTTTTCTCCCTCTTCAGCACTTACATTTTTATCTTTAATAAACTCGCGTGCTGCATCTTCAAGTTTTTCTTTTCCTTTTAGCATCATGCCTATTCCAGCATAAAAACCTGATTTGATATCATCTGATATTCCCATAACTATCTCCTTTATTTTTTAAAATTTAATGTATATATTATATCTTTATAATAAAAAAGTCAACATCTTAAAATTACTTTTATATAAAAATAAAAATTCATACCTTATCTATAACATCAAAATAACAAGCCATAAAATCACCTTCTCCATTCTCAAAATCTGATACCATAGAAGAAACTTTTTTATTAAGCTCTTTTATCATAGCATAAGCCAGTTCCTGTGCCTTGCTTTCTGTTAAATTTGAATTATTTTTTTGAATATTTTTTATCACTTTATTTATATTCACTCTTTTATAAACACCATCGCTATCCACTATATATTCTCCATTAATAAGTTTTACATATATCCATTATTTTTTAAAGTTGTTTTTAATACATCTATATCGCTGTTTATATCCATAATATCATTTTCATGTATTTTATTTAAAACATTTTTTAAAAACTCTACAACTGATATAATTGATTCTTTTATTCCCCTTTTAACATTATTTATATTATCCATATTAGAATCTTCTAAATCTATATAGGAATTTATAAGTTTTAATGTTGTAGGTATATTATATTCCATCATACGTTCTAAATCTTTTTTAATATTATAAATCTTCTCTTCATCCTCACATTCTGAAGCCTTATTTATAATATCTTTAAACAATGCATTTAATTGTTTTACATAAGAAGCAAATTCATAATCTCTAATATTTTTAATACTATCATTTATTAAATTATAATAATTTAAAGCCTCTGAGATAATAGGATCATCATTTTCTTCTTTGTTAACCTCAGATGTATAGCTATATTCTGCTTCTAATACATTTCCATCATCATAATAATTTTCTTCATGATATATTTCATTATAATAATCTTTATTATATTTTAAATTAAATTGTTCATCACTCATAAATATAAATTTTAGTAAATCTATAATACATAACAAATAAGGTATAAATGTCCAAAAAAACAACACATATAATATACCTCTTTTTATCTGTCCTAAATAAAATTTCTGTATTCCTATACCAGCAAAGAAAAGAGATAATGCAGAAAATAATATAGCATAAATTCTTTTTTTCATTCTATTTAATATCCTATTCTATTGTAATTTTTAAAAATCTTTCTCTTTAACAAGTCCGTCTTTTAAAAGCATGGCCTTCAAAACACTTATATCACTGTTTATATCCATCAAAATATTAGTATCAATATTTCTTTTCATTCTATCAAATCCATAATTAATAGCACATATAGATTTTTTTATTTCTAATCTAACTCTATCCTTATTTTTTTTCTTCCATAGAACAATTATCCAAATCTATATAAGTATAAATAAATTTACTAATAGTAGGTATATAATAATCTATTATAGAATTATGCATTCTAATATAGCTTTTATTCCCGCTTATACAATTTAAAACTTCTTTTATATTATTAATAGTGTCCTGAATTATTAATACAAAATCATAATCTTTAATATTATATATAGACTTTTTCATTATATCATCATAAAAAAACTCATTAATTATATTATCATCGGCTTTATTATTATCTATATTTTCTTTTTTTATTTCATTTTCTTTTTTTTACCATGTTAGATTTTTTTATAAAAGAAAATATTACTAATAATAAAAATACAAATATTACAATAGAAACCACTTGAAAAGAAGAAATAAAGAAAATAATTCCTGAAATAGCCGATAATGATACGGAAACAGATAAATTAAAATTATTGATAAATAATTCTTTACATTTTTTCATAAATATCCTCTCCATAAAAATTATCAAATGGATATAAATTTAATAATACTACAAATATAAAAAATATCAATAATATTATAAAACCACCCCATATATAAAATAATTATATACAGAGTGGTTCAAAACAACTATGACCAAGTATTAATCTTCAAATACAGTTTGTTCTGTAACTTCAGTTTGTAAAGCTTTTAAAGCTCTTTCAACCATTTTACGTCTGATTTTTTTGCTGGCTTCTTCACCCAAAGGAGGATTGCCTAATGGATATGGTATACCAACACCAGGTATAATCCTATTAGCTCCTATAGTTAAAGATATTGGCACTACTGTAGCCATGTGAACTACTGGAATACCAGCACGTTCAATTTCTTTTACCATCGTTGCACCGCAACGAGTACAAGTACCTCAGGTTGATGTTAATATTACTGCTTGTACACCATCTTCTAACAATTTAGGTACAAAACTTTCTCCAAAACGTTTAGCATTTCCAGTAGAAGTACCAGTACCAGTAGTAGTAACAAAATAATCAGCTAATTCGCCTATTCCACCTTCCGCTTCTATTTCTCTCATAACATCCAAAGGTATAACTAGATTTGGATTTTCTAAAACAAATTGCCTATCATATCCTCCGTGAATAGTCATGAATTCACTTTTATCCATAGATTTTTTACCTTTAATGCTGTAAATACCATATTTAGTAGCACTAGAGCTTTCTATTCTGTCAGGATTGCCTACAGGAACTATACCGCCGGAAGTAACAAAAGCGATTTTAGTTTTAGTTATATCTTTAATAGCAGCAGCAGGTGGAACTTTATCAAAGAAAGGCATAGGATATTCAGTTCCTATTTGTTCGCCTTTAATTTTTCTAACTAACAAATCAACAGCACGAGTAGAACCGCGTACTTCATTAAAATAGTTAACTCTTATTCCTCTTTCAAAATAACCTTCTGCAGCAGGTCCTTGAACTTCTTCGCCAGCAACTAATTTTTTAGCTAATGCTGCAACTTTAGGTATAGAGTTTTTCATATCAGCAGCAGAATCTTTAGTTTCTATTATGTATAAATCTTTACGGTACATATCAACACCAGGGTTTTCTTTATACATAGCAGTAACAACAGGAATTTTGAAATGCTCTTCAACAGCAAGACATATACCGCCGCAAGCTACACCATAACGTCCAGCATTAAATGCAGGACCAGCTATAAATAAATCTGGTTTATATTTTTCAATCATTTTAATAATTGTTTCTTTAGCTTCATCAATATGCTCACCGAAATAGTTGTCCCCGCAAATAACAGTAGCAACTACATCATAACCATCGCCTAGTTCTTTAGCTAAAGCAGCACCAGGTCCTATAACACCTTCTCTAATTTCTGGTTCTATACCAGCCTTTTCTTCACCTCCGATACCGGCAAAGAATTGGTTCATATAATGTATAACTATTTTTTTACTCATATAATTCTCTCCTTTAATAGTTTATTAATAAAAATTAATAACCTCTGGCAGAAAGTTTATTAAAACCATTAGCAATAGTAGAGGCAATTATAATTTGTAATTCTGCTTCTATAGTTCCATCTGGTTTCAAACTGCCTTCATATCCGCCTATCATAGTTTCAACGAAATCCAAAGTACCGATAACTTTATCCATTTTAGGGAAATTAATTATAACATTACCATTACCACAGGAAACTAATGTATCAGCTTCAGGTGTAGTATCAGCCAAAGACTGAGATTTACCATCTCTTCCAGGGAATTCATCTGTGATAAGTACAACTTTAATGCCTTTCTGAGCAACTTTTTTACAGTTCATCATAAGGTCAGTATCAGGATTACCATATCCTTCTTCTGTTATAATGATTCCATCTAAACATAAAAATTCTGCTAATTTAGCAACCATATCAGAAGATCTTTCTTTATCAGCTAAGAATACATTTTCATTAGTTAATATAACACCTATGAAGTTTAAATCTTTACCATGTCTTTTATATAAATCTTCAATTACAGGGTTATGGAAATGGTGATAAGTAGTAACTTTATCGCAAGGAGCAACACAGTTTCCGCTTACAATAGCACCGTCCATAATTTCTGTAGGATACATGAATGTAGGTACAATTTGCTTAGCATCTACGCCATAATAGTAAGTATCATGCAATAAGCCCTGAGACTGAAGCATGTGTACATATCCAACTTTAGGCAAATCAGGATACTGAGCTATTTGCTGAGCTAGCGGCTTAGTTTCATAAGTAACAATCTCATCAGGAGTTAAATCTTTTGCAATCTCGCCAATAAGAGTAGCAACTTTCAATCCAGCCAATCTTCCTGCTTCTTCATAGCTGTGAGTTTCCAAACCTTCTTTAGGTTCTATAACTACGCATACATTATTTGTTTCAGAGAATGGAGTATATTTAGCTGCTTCTCCTGACATATCAATAATACCTTCTTGGAATCCAACTATACGTCCGCATGTTACAACACAAGCACCTACCAAAGCATGAGTTCTACCGCTTCCAACCTCTTTTACCTTATTAATAACGCCGGGAAAAATTCCGCCGCTGCCGCTTACTTTTACGCGAGGCTCAATAACATCCTTTACAGGAGCAATACGTACAGACTCACCTGGTCTAGCTAGTTCAACTTTAACTGATATTATTCTATCATCCTGAAGTACAAGTTCTTCTATATCTTTAGCACAAACATAAAGAACCCCATTCTCGACTTTCATTTTATCAGCAAATTGAACGTCTTTAATAAAAATTTTACCTAGTTCTAACTTCATGAACTATCCTCCTTTTAATTTTTTTTATTTTTAATTCTGATAATACTTTTTATAAGCATTATAAAGAATAATAAAAATCCAACATATCCATTTAACACATAAACAACATTAACTAATTTGTCAAATGGAACTTTTAAGCCTATAAAACAACCAACAGCTGCTAAAATAGCAGTTGAAATTTTAAATTTAGTGCTAGTATCATCGCTAACAACTCTGGATGATGCTGTCCACAATAGAGGAACGGCTGTTGTGTATATACCAGCTATAACAATTATAGAAAAAATTGTAGCAAATGTAGGGTGAAGCTTAGACGCTAATATTAAAGAAGGAATTTGACTATTTGCCAACTCTTTTATATTTGCTAATAATCCCAAAGAAACAATTATAACTGCTAAAGTAAATCCTAAAACACCAAAAAATATACCTAAAACACCTTCTTTTTTACTATTAGCTTGTTTACCTAAAGCGGCGACAAAAGCTGTTAGCCAAAGCATACAGAAACCTATATATGAAAGAGAAGAAAAAAACCAATTTGTAGAGGCCTTAGTTTTTTGAAGTTCGCCAACTATCTTATTTCCTTCAGAAAGACCAGAAATATTTGTAAAAATAGCATAAAATCCCAAAAATATAGATATAATAACAACTACCGGACCAATTTTTCCTAATACTTTAACTATATTTTTTAATCCGAAAGCAACTGTAGCACCAGATAGAACAGCCATTATTATAGCACCTACAACTTCGGATATACCGTACTGCTGTTTCATAGTAGCACCAGCTCCTGCAATCATAACAAAATAAGACATATATATAAATAAAGTAGAAAAATAATCGAAAAATGTACCTACATATTTTCCACAATAATATATATAAACATCATTTGGTTTAGCAAATGTGTTATCATACCCAACTAATATAAAACTTAAGCATACATATAAAAAAACAGCAAACATCAGTAAAGCACCGACAACACCAAGAAATCCATAAGCTGTAAAATATTGAAGTACTTCTTGGCCTGTAGCAAAACCAGAGCCAATTAAGAATGCTATATACGTTCCAGCAAACATTACCACATTATTAATAGAAACCTTTTTATTATCCATATAGTTGCCCCCTAAAATATATTTAAATTAGTTTAATGGAAGATTTTTTTCAAAACATGATTCTATTAAAGATAAATCAACAGTTTTAAAATCTTCTTTAATGTTTTCCGGCCAATTAGTAAGTTTTCTATTTTTTATAAATTTATTATAATTATCTATAGCACTTTCTATTAATTGCAAATCAGCAAAATTAATATTAACACCCTTTTTTATCAAAATAGATTTATAAGGTGTCTGATTCGACTTTAAACTTCCACTCATAGGATGAGTCAGTAAATTATATCCACCATGTATAAAGTCTCTAACTTTTACAAGAACATCATACATACTTTCAGTACTTATATAGTCTATAGCATAATATTCTTTATACTTGTTAATAACTTTATCATTATTAGTAACAATCAACAAATTATCTCTATTTAGCAAAATAATTTCCAAAAAAATATTATACAGATAGAGTACAATAAAAATAATTTTTTATCAATAAATAATATTGCATTTCAAGTATTTTTTTAATAAAAAAATACTTGAAATAATAAATTTCAACAAATTTTAGAATCAAAAAAATATATGGAAAGCAGTACAAGTGTTTGTTTTTATTGCTACATAAATTACAAGAAGGATTATAAAATTGAGAGTATAATATAATCATTACTTGTACTGCATTTCTAACTATTAAATTAAAAGAACTAATACTAAACTTACTCAAAGTATACAACATACCAGAGCATAATACAACTATATTATACATGTTTTATCCTTCAATGCTAAAAGGTTTCTCACGCCTTTTTTGATAGCATTTTTTAATTTATGTAGCATTAACTAATATACACAAAATAATTTTAAAGTCAACAAAAAAACATTTTTTTTAAAAATTTAAAATACTGCCGTAAGCAGTGATTTTTAGTAAAGTATATATAAATGTATACCTAGATAAAAAAGTCCCTAAAAATAAGGCTTTACGCTTCAAATAAAGGCATTGTAATAAATACTTCAAATATCGATTTGCATTATATTATCGCAACAGCATTAAAATATTTTTTCTCTCAGCCATTATTCAAAAAATAAAATCTGCATAAGTCAGTTAGTCAGTTTAAAGTCTTTAAATAATCATTAGGTTAATCTTTAACATGTCTTTAATATATCTTTAAACTCGTATAGCAAAATGCTATATTAACTTATATATATGCAATTTTTTAAGCCTTTTTAATATCACTTTCTCTTGGCAAATGATTTATAATGTCATTCATCTTGTTAGTTAAATCTTCAAACATATTCAGTATTGCAGTAACTTCATCATTTTTGATGTTTTTATATGAATCAAAAAAGTCTTTTTTCGTACTATATTCAAACTTAGCAAACGGATGATTTTCCATAGCTTCTTTTATCATTCCAGCCAGAACATAAATATATCTTGACACGGTTGTATTAATATTTTGATGGCCAAGCATTTTTGATATAACATAAACGTCAGTTCCGTTTTCTGCCATGTCTGTTGCAAAGCCTCTTCTTAATGAATGACAGGTAACTTTTATATTTGTCTTTTTAGAAATACTTGCCATTATATCAGTTAGAGTTTTTGTTTTAAAAATATCTCCATTCGATTTTATAAATAGCATGCTATGTTGTTTATTTTTCTGTTTCAATATTTCTTTTCTTAATTTTAAGTATTCAATTAATTTATTTTTAATAGAATTAGAAAAGGAAATAATTCTCGGTTTATCCCCTTTCGTTTTATAAATAGTTATGGTATTATTAGAAAGGTTGATGTTTGATATGTCTATGCAGGCAAGCTCTTTACGGCGTATGCCTGTATTAGACATCAGCAAAAGTATAAATATATTTCTATCATCTGTAAAACTTCTATTTTTATTTTCAGCTATAGCTTTTGTAATAGATAAAGTTTTATCTGCTTTAATTAACAGCTGATTTTTTACAATTATCTTCGGAGTTTTAAGCTCATCAAAAATATCAAAAAAAGTTTCCGTGCTTATCTTTTTTAATTTAAGCAAATACTTAAAATAATTTTTAACAGCCATAATTCTGCAGTGAATAACATCAGCACTTAATTTTTTGTCAGCCTGATAAACTATATAATCTTCAATAAACTTTCTATCTACTTTATTATACAATACCTCACTATTGTATAATTGTATATATTTAGACTGTCCGTTATAGTAATAAAAATATAAAAAATCATAGAAGTTTTTTAAAGAATGAGCATAAGTTTGTATAGTTGCTTTTGATTTATAGAGTTTTATATATTCAAGATATTGAATAATTAAATTAGAATTATTATTGTCATATAATTTGAGATATTCTAGTGTTTTCATAAAAACAGCTCCTTTATCATTTTATTTTGATAAGCCTGCCTTAACAGACAGGCTTGCAAATAAAAAGTTTTTTTGAAACTGTTTTTAATATTTTTCTGAGCGGTAATATTATCGTATTAAATCAATTAAGATTAAATATTTTTGATAAAAAATAATTTAATAAAAAACAGAGCGGAACTTTTTAAGCTCCGCCCATAAAACATTTTATTGTTAGGAGAAAATCGGTAGATTGAAGTAATATTGGATTAGCAATTTCAAACTTTGATTTATGAAATAATAGCTATAAAAAACATCACACAGCCGTAAGTTAATTTAATAAAATAATATACTGATGTTTTCTCTTTAATGAGAGCTTTTAACCTCATAGTAAAAGTTCCTTCGATCTCATTCATAAACTTATTATAGTATTTTACTATTGCTATAAAAGTAAATAATACCATAGCACCTATTAAAAAAATTAATATTAATTTAAACATATTGACTCCTTATAATTTTTAGTACACTGTTAAAGAATTATTAACTTCTACATTATCAAATCCGTCTTGATATATAAACTTTATATAACATGATGCAGATACATCGCCAAAATCTTTTTGAGATATATCTATATCTGTAGTTCCGCATAGATTTACAAAACGACCATTGCCTATATTAGATATACCAAAAAATAAATTATCAATTATATAGCTTCTGTCACTAGATAAATTTTTATTAAAAAATGGTATTGCTGCTATTCCATTATATAGAGCATTTACTTGTATTTTAGGTAAATAAATAAAACTTGCTAAATCTTTTGGAAATGTAACAAAAGATAAAGTATTGTTGTTTATCTTTTGAATAGGCAAATAAGTAAATAGTTCATAAACAGCTAAAATCATTTCCTGTTCGCTAATGTTTATATTTATTTCAGATATTTTTTTAATTTTATTTAATAATACTGCATTTGATGAAGAACTTATGATTTTTTTATTTAATATTTCTATAGCATTTTGAATATTCTTCTCTTTTTCTATTTTTTGAACATCAGCATTTTTAGGAGCTGTTAGATTAAATGTTAGTATTTCTCCATTTTCTATATTGCTGCCGTCTGTATGCTTTATTTCTAAACCATATAAAGTGCAATATAGATTTGCATATATAGGAGATAATGAAGACATATCAGCAGTTTCTTTTTTTATATAGTATTTAATAGGTTTATTTTTATTAGAAGTTATCATACTTCCAGCTTCTATATAATGGCTGTCATTTTGATCAGTTTTTATATCAAAATAATTTTCTAAAGCAAAATGTGAAAACAATATAAAATATGCTGATGTTGTTTCTTGTATAAGTTCTCCTTTTATTACTGCTTTACCATCTACATTTTGAATATTAAGAAATGAAAGAGATATATGTCCTAATATAAATGGAATATACTCTTGATTATTCTTTATATTTGTTATTGGTATTTCTATATTAATATTTATACTATATTCTTTGTTTTCAAATCTTGAATCGTCTTGTTTTTTTATATGAAAAATAGGTATTCCAAAAGCTGTATTAAAAGAATATTTTAAATCTTGTATTCCTTCAATAATTATCTCATTTTCTTTAGCATTAGTTTCTATATTTATAAACTGAAGTAATTCACTAAGTATAGCTCCAAAATCTTTTATATCATCTATTTGCTTAACTAAATAACTAAAATCAAATCCATTACCATCATTAATATATTTTAGATTTCCTTTTAATATATATTTATCAGTATTCTTTTCTAATATAAGAGTATAAACATCCTGCACTTCATCTATATGAGAAACATTATTAATATCTTTATCGCTTATTAATTTTATTTCATATCTTTCTTTAAGTTCATTCTTAAATCTAGGAAAATCATATTGTGAAAAAAAATCTAAATTAGCATTGTCATTATTAAAAGATATTTTATCAGCGGATGATGGAAGTTGTAAACCATCAATTCTTTCTTTTAACTCATTTATACTAGAATGTAAATCTTTTATATTAGAAACAGGAGTCTCATTAGCCTGACCGCCTTTTAATTTTTCTACATTTGTTATTATTTGATTAATATCTTCAGCATATACAGTTTCTTCATTCTGCTTTGCAGATACTTCTTGATATTCTGTAGGTTTTTCAAGCATAATAAAACTCCTATTATTGTTATCACTCCAGCCTCGCAATAATCAGCTGTTAAATTTATTTAACAGCTGCTCGGCTGTCGTTTCTATAAAACATAGATGTTTTTACACGTATGTAAAAGCAGCTGTATACATATTATTTTATTTTTTATATAAGTAATAATTTGTTCCTGTCTGTATGTTATACCATAATTGCCATTCTCCTATTTTTATAATACTTTCCTGATACCTCTTCATTAAATCCTGCCGATTTGTTACGGATTTGATTATAAATATTTCTGGCGGTGTAGAAAGCGGTACTTTGACATATTTTATTTTTGTACTGCATGAAGTTAATATTAAAGCGGAAAAAACGAGCACAGACAGTTTCTGCAGGAACTGTCTGTAATTCTTGCGAGTTTTTGAAGCGTTTGTTATAAAAAATACTATTAAAATACTTATAAAAATCATTGGATATACTATTAAATGTTTCATGTTCCTCCTTTGTCATTATACTCAAATCCTCCCTATATGCTGATGATGACAAGTCATCATCAGGTCGGATTTTCGTTTTAAATAAATTATCTATCATAACACTAGAATTACTAAAACTATTTTGGAACTTTTCATTTTCTTTAATAAACAGTATCTCATTTTGAAGCGTTTGAGTTTGAAGCTCTAAACCTTTAATATTCTCCTGATACTGTGCGATCTCTTTTTCCTTTTGCCTTATAGTATTATTTTTATATACTATAACTGAAAAGCATACAAAAACTACTAAAGCAATAATAACAGCAGCTATTATTCGCTTGCCTAATTTAGTTTTCAAAAAACTAAAAAACATTGTCGATGTAATCATTCTTACTCCTTTTATTCTTTATTATTATTTTTTTTATCATCATCATTATGATTATTGTTTTTTAATATCTTTAAAAAACCTCTTAAATCGCTTCCCATACTGACACTGCTTAAACCTAAAACTATAATAAGCAATGCAATTCCCCAATCCTGATGAGGAGTTAATCCTTTTATTACTATTAAATAAAATACAACAACCCATCCTAAAACAAAGCTGATTATGCTTGTATATATGCTTACTTTTTTATTTGCATTATGTTTGTCTATAAAACTCATTTATCTAACTCCATTATATTTTAAATTGTCGTGAAATATGCCTAGAAGAAACTTCTGCAAATATTCAAGATTTTCTAAAACTATTTCACTGTCTTTAATAGTTGTTTCAGTAAAGTTATTATTGATAAATACATCATAGCTTTTTAATCTGTCTTTAGCGGGTATATTTTTAAGATTTTTTACAAATTCATTGCGTTTGTCATATTGTATTTTATGATTATTATAAATTGATTTATAAATATCTTTGAGTTTATCTAAAATAATCATATAATAGAAGTTGCAAATATTTTCTAACCCTAATTTTTTTATGCTTATAATATCGCTTTTAGATAAAGATGTATTATATATACCTATAATTTCTATTCTTTTTTCTTTTACATATTTTTCAAACTCGGACTTGTTTTTATTAAGTATATGATTATGTGCTATGTAGCTTATGATTTGACTTTGCACTTTTAATGTGCTTTGACTTATTATACTGCTGTATTCTTTATAAACTGTAAGCGAAGTAATTTTATCATCATATTTAAAATTATTGCTGTTGTAATAATCTAATATTTCAGTGTTGCTTTTAGATTCCAACACATCCAGTTCTTTTGGAGCTTCAAAAGCATTAGATACTATTTTATTTTGATTTTCTATAGGTTTTTCTATATTAGTTTTATCATTTCCAAACTCTATAGTACCATCTTTAAGATTTGCTTTTAAGTTAGCTTGTTTATTATGCATAATAAGTTCTTTAACCCATTTCCCTATAATAAGTATTGTTGTACAAATACCTATTATAGATAAAGCAGTCAATATATCAGCCATTTGAACCCTCTAATATTTTTAGTATTCTTTCAAATCTTTTCTGCCTATCATCAAGTCCGTTGTATCCGCCGTTAATAAGTTTTGTAACTCCTTTAACATCGCCTTGACGTGCAAGCAAACCGCAGCCTTTTTCCTGCCAAAATAATAAAGCAATCTCTACAGCATTATTAGGCTCTTTTGCCAAATCTGGATTATTAACTAAATCAGCATTTATTTTTTTACCGTAATTTCTATAATTATTTTTTCCAGTAAGCTGTATTATTCCTCTTCCTCTATATTTATAGCCTTCATCTTGGCCATTACCCAAGTCTTTGCGTCCTCCGTAAACAAAATTGCCTATAGCCTCAGCTCCTTTAATACACAATTGTTTAGCATTATCTAAACTACCAACTCTTTTTTTGAAAACATCAAAAAGTCTTTGAGGAGTATATCTGAAGCTCTCTTCAAGCCTTTTATAATCATTACTTTCATGCGTAGTTTGTGCTAAAAACATAGCAGCTTCTTTTTTATCCGTAATATTGTATTTTTGAAAAGCATTATTTAAAGGTTCTAACCATTTAGAATTAATATTTAATTTATCGAGAATATCTTTATTTATTATCATGTTCAGCTCCTTTCAATTCATATACTTTTACATATTCGCTCTTGCTTTTTTCTTTAGCTATTTGAAGAGTTACTTCTCTTTGCTTTAATACTTTAATTTCTGTTTCTATATTCACTACAGCTTCGCTGTATTGATACGATGTATTCTCATGCATTGAAATGTTATATCCGTTATGCACTATTTTTCCTTCATTCTCTTTTAATATTTTAAGAACATCATCTTTCATAGCCTCAATATTTTCTCTATTCTTTTTCTCATCATTTTTTAGCTTAATATATTTTTCTATTAATGATATTTCTTTTTTATTTAATTTATTATTCATTATGCAGTCCTCATAGATATAGTTTATATATATAACAACTAAAATATAAATATTTATAAATCTATGATTTTTTCTATAATGCCGATTACTCCTTTTTTTATATCATTTTTAATTATTTTTAATTTGTGAGATATATTAGCCTGAGTAGTACCTAATACTGAAGCTATTTGTTCTTGTGTAAAACCTTTAGCATATAAATTTAAAATCTGCTTTTGTTCTTTAGATAATATTGCTACAATCACTTTTCTTATTTTCTTTTCTTCATCATCAGAACAGCCGAAAGTATATAAAATGTTAGAATAAGCATCATTATAACTAGTGCTTTTATTAAGAAATGTATTATCAGCATAGCATTCATTATTTTTTAGACTGTTAGCAAGAACCTTTTCCATATCATTGCATAATTTTTTGCATTCTTTTCTATGCTTACATTTATCACAAGTAATTTTCATAATCTGCCCCCTAAAAATTATAATTGTCTTAGCTTAATTACATTATCAAATATATTGAGTTTGAGTATTTCACACTTGCAAGGCTTTATATAGTAAGTGCCGTTTTCTCTTTTATATTCAAACTCTACTATATCAAATAACTTTAGAAAATCTAAAGTTTCATAATATTCAAATGTATAATATTCTTTTAATAAATATCTGCTTCTCATTATTTCATTAGATAAACTCACAGCATCTTCTTTTCTTTTTAATAAAGTTTCAAACTCTTCATGAGCATTTATTCTATGCCTTTTTTTTGCTTCCTCTTCAAAGTCAGTATTTTTGTATGTGGACTTTAATAAATCATATTTAATACTGCAGCTTGATAAATATTCATCACTTTCTACTGTTTTATCAACTCTTCCCATACAGTATTGTTTTATTTTATATTTAGCTTCATTACTGCGAAATCTTGTACTGGCGACCGCCCGCCTTCGGCGAAAATCTATTTTATTGTCATATATCTCTAATCTTCCTTGTTCTAAAAATGAAAGTTCTCCTATTAAATCAAGTGTAGTTTTTTTATTATCATTATCAAGCAAAACAGCTATTTCTCTTGAACGTTCTTCTTCAATCTGCCAATTTTCTATGTTATAATTTTCTTTAATATATGCTATATTCTCATAATCTTCTAAAATCTCACGCATTAAAGTTAAAGATTTATAAGGAGGGATATCTATTTCTGCATATAACTCATATAAATTATCATTAGTATCTGTTATAGAATGTATTTGTTTATGTCCTTTGAAAATTAACTGTCCTTTTTCTTTATCTAATGTCCATACTCTTTGCTCTCCGTTTCCGTCTTGATAATCTTTAAACTCAGGAATAAATATTTCTAATTCTCCACTTATTACAGTTCCTTCACGTTCTATTATTTCATTTTCGCTCTCTGGTGTTTCTATAAAATATATATGCGGCTTCAATTTATTTTCATCAAGTCTGTCATTTCTATTAACAATATTTTCTATAGCATGTCTTGAAGTGTCGCATATTTCAAAAACTACTTCAGGAATCAAGTCCTGATTTAAAATAGAAGGAGTATAATATTTTATAGGCTTTAATTTTACTATAATGCCGTGTCCTGCTGCTAAAGTTCTGCAGGTGTCAATAATATCTTCTCCGCTTTGCACATTCTCAGGGAAGTTCTTTAAATATGGGTATTCTTTTTCACTGAAAACATTTTTAGGAAGTTCAGCGGAAAAAGAAGCTCTTATATCTGAAGCTGTTATTGTTACAGTTTCTAAAAAAGCGTACTCAGGTTTTTGAATAAAACCAGAAAATATTATTTTTGAATCTTCAAAATTACTTATTTTTGCTAAGCTCCCAGCCTCATTATAAGCTCCTGCCGATTTATTAAAATCGGCAGGCATTCGGCTGTCCGCTTGATAGTCAAATACCTGTCTGACTAAAAATCTATTACCGTACAAGTTGCTAAAATCATCAAAAAGTCCGTCATCATTTCTTAATGTAACAGACATTTCATTTGTTTGAATAGTATCAAATGCAAGCGAATCCCCTTCTATATCCGCTGTATCTATCTCCTCAACTCTAGGCTCTATGTAGATATTATTTAATTCAGTAACTAATCTGTTATTATTGTCAGGCACCGAAGGTGGACAGGCGTCCCATTCACGTGTAGAGAATAATCTTTTTATATTTATAATAATATTCTTCTTGCTGTAAGGAGTTTCAAAGTTATTAAAATGAACAGCTATATAATTAATATTATCTTTTTTATATTGATAATAAGATTTATTCTGTTTATAAAGAGCTTCTAAAGAAAAAACTTCTATATATCCTCTGTCATTATCAATGCTTATAGAACCAATATTAAATAAATTATATAATTCATTTTCTTTTATACTAAATAATTCATCTGTCAAAGACATGCCTTTGGCAAAATAAGAATCTTTGTATAATGAATATATTTCATTAATACTTGCAATCCATACACCTCCAAAAGGTGCGAATATTAATCTAGTATCAGGACTAGAAATATCAAGTTCTATAATATTAGCAAAACTCTTCATTACTATTGCTCTGTTCGCCTACGCTATAATTACATCTATAATAAATTATAGATGTGCTTACCCGTAAGGGTACCTACTCGGTCGGCTCACTTACTCCTATATAACTTATTTCTGCATATACTCTATAACTGCTGAGCCGTCTTGTCCTTTTTCTCCATTAGTAACAACACCATTGCTGTTACTATTAGTACCTCCATTTCCTCCAGCACCAACTATTATTTTTATTTTACTTGCCGTACCAAGCATAGCTCTTGTTACATCTACTATAGCAGCACTTCCGCTTCCTCCGCCTGCTGAACCATATCCATTTATGGAACCATTGCCGCCATTTCCACCGCTTGCCAAAGTAGTATTATTACTAAATATAGCTCCTGTATTTGGATTTTTTTGATTATATCTTGTAGTAGTTGCATTATTACCGTTTATTAATTTCCCTTGTCCGCTTGGAGTTCCGCCTTTTCCGCCATTAAATGTTATAATACCTGTTCTTACACCTATTTGTCCGCCTCCGCATGTTGTTATTGCTTTATCATTTATTAATATTTGGGAGTTACCGCCTGCTGTTGGTTTTGTTCCAACCGTATCTAATAAACCATAATATCCGCCAGCACCGCCTGAACATATATGAACTGTAATACTATTAACATCACTTGGAAAAGTAAACTCATGTGTACCTGCTTTAAAGCTAACAGTTTTTCTTTTTAATGTTTGTCCTTTTCTTTCTATATCATTAATATTCCAATATTTTTTATCTACATAGCCGCCTAGATTGGCATCATATTTCATTGATAATCTTAGATATTTCTCTTTTATTATATTATTCTCATCTTTTACATAAAAGCCTCTGTTTTCATAATCATAACTTGGAAATCCATCACTGACTAATTCACTATATCCGCCTGATATTTCAGCTCTTAAATAATCATTGTCTTTATTATTAGAATCTCTTACTATAACAAGTTTTATAAATCTTAAATCTTGCTTAATTACACCGCCGCTGCTAATATTATCATTGAGTTTTATATTCTCATTTGTTTCAAATAATCTGCCTTCAAACTCGCAAATGCTGCCTGCTAAAATATTTGGAAGTTCTCTGTCTGTATCATTCCAATGATTTAATTTTATGCCATCGAAGGCCGTGTGAAGCATACGCATTTTCTGCATAATAATATTCTGCTGTCTATAGCTGTCTAGTAAATTGCTTGGATTTTCTTCTGGTTCTTTAATTAACTTAAACATTAATACACCTTTATTATTTTTATGTTCGTATTCGGCTTATTATAAGCTAAATACTAAAGTATTTAGCTAGCCTCATACTCACTTTTATTTTTTTATTTATAGTTTAATAAACTTCATTATTATACATATCAAAATAATCTATTTCATAATATCCATCGCCGAAGGCGGTTATTACTAATGGAATATATTTGCTTATTTCCTCATTATTGATTAAATAAAAACCTCCCAGCTCTTCATTATAATAGCAGTCTAAACTGCTTACTATTTTGGCATCTAGGTTTCTGCCGTTATTAATTAATTTTAATAGAATGTATTTATTGCTGTCATTATTTGTATTGTCTGCACTTTCGTGTAATACTATATGCTTTTTAGTTTCATATATTGAATAGCAAAACATACATATAGAACCTTTTCGTATAAACGGCATACTGCTTTTATTGGAGAAATCTATTTTTATACCCTCGAATGCAGTATGCAGAAACCTTGTATGTTTTAATAATTCATTCTGTCTTTTATATGCATCTTCAATGCTAAGAGGTATGCAGGAAGGTTCATAAACGAGTTCAAACATATTATTTAATCCTTATTATTCATAAAAAATTGTTCGCTATAATATGTATGTCAAGTAAACTTGCTATACGCTCACAATTTTTTATTTTATTTCCCTAAATGTTAATTCTGTAGAATACTGATATAAATCATTCTTTCATTTCTTAAAATCTATTTTTTCATTAGTACATACATAGAGTCCAGATTTCATATAATATTTAGCTTTTGATATAGTATTATCTTTTACAATAGTTGTTGATTTGACAGCAGTTCTTTTTTCTATTGTTTCTGTAATTGTATTTGTTCTGCCTGCATATTTAGATAATCCATATTTGCTTATATTATATCTTGCTATATCTGAATAGCCGTTTTCTATAATCTCGTCTGGACTTATTGTTTCTTCTATCCAAACTTGAAGTGCAAAAGGTTCAAAATTACTAATATCAAAAAAGTTTATTATTTTCTCTTTATCATCATTAGTAAGATATGGAAAAGATA
>NZ_JADF01000018.1 GCF_000518245.1 Brachyspira alvinipulli ATCC 51933
TTGATAAATACAAGCAATAGACCATCACACAACAGCGAATAAGCGGGATTTAACGGGATAAAGCGGTATTTAGTGAAATGTAAAAAGAAAAAGAACCAACACATTATGCAATTAATTTAATAATTTTTATATATAAAACGATGAAAAAAACTCATTTTAATATATAATTTAATCACAAAACACTAGGAAATTATATAATGAAAATAAACTACGAATTAATTAGAAATATACTTGAAGTTATGGAAGAACATAAAAATCATGAAATACTTGGAAAAGAACTATTAGATAAATTAAACATCAAAGTACCAGAAGATGATAATAATGAAGAAGAAATTTTATTATATGATAATTTAGTAGGACATATTAAAATTTTATTTGATAATGAATGTATAGATAATGATTTCAATAATAAGGAAAATAAATATGGATTTACTTATTTGTTATCTACTAACTTTCCATTAATTAATGGAGCTTATAGAATTACAGCAAAAGGATATGATTTTCTAAGCGGTTTAAAAGAAGATAAAGTATTTTCTAAAATAAAAGATTTTTCAATTAATGTAGCTATAGAAGCTGCCAAACAATTATTAGTAAAACTAGCTTTAGGAAATTTATAAACAACAACTATATATCATTAATTAAATTTTCATTTTCATCTATAGTATAAATTATATCATTCTTAAAATCTATATACTTAATTCTTTTCACTTCATATTCACAACTATTTTTAAAATTCTCTTTTATTGACTTAATATTATCAATAAAAAAGTCATCATTACTACATTTATCGTCTATTAATTCTAATATTTCTTTTCCAGATTCAGAAAGTTTAAATACATTTACATTCATAAGGTTTATAATCAATATATTAGTATTTTTATTTTTATTTTTTGATAATTTAAATAAATAATTGTTATTAGATATAACTATTTCACTACTTATTGTTAAATTTAAGTCATTAAGACTACTTATAACACCCGAATCCATAAGTTTAGTTATGTCTGAAAGAGAAATACCATATTTTTGTAATAAAGTTAAATTTTTAAATATATATTTTTCTCTTTCTTTGCCATAAAATAATAATTTAGCAACTTTAGTAAATAATTCTGCTTCATCAGTAGTCATATTTTTTAATGTTTCTAAAGTTCTATATGAAAAACTACCAGGCTGTTTTATCTCTCCTGCTAATAATTTAGCCCATAAATCCTGAATATCTTCATTGCTTATATCTTGAACAATATTAAAATATCTAGTAAACCAATCCTTATCCACAGGTTTATCAGAAACATCCTCTTCATCTTTTAATATATCATAAGTTTTAGAAATAACATTTTGAATATTAGAAGTTCTTGATAATTCCTGATTTACTAATCTTGCTTTTGTGTTTTCTAATAATATATTAGCATTACTTATTTCTGTTCCATTATTATGATTTATATTAAGATTTGAATTTTTAGTTATAAATTCTAATATTTTTTCTATTTCATATATTTTGTCATCTGTTTCTAATTTTCTTTTATAAGATTCAGCATCAGCAATTCTTTTTATATGATACGGCTCATATATTTTCCAACCAAAACCTCTTAATAAATCAATAAGTTTTTCTATAGCTTTACCAACTCCAGCTATATCATTGATATCCATAATAACCCCTTATAAAGCACTATGTATAAATGATAAATCTTTAATATTTTTTGTCAATATATATAAAAAATCTAAAAATCTTTAGTCTATAAAAGTTCATTAAAAATCTATAATCTGAATATAATTAAATGAAGGCAGGTATATAAATGCTTACAAAAGATATTCTTAAAAAATCAGGAATAAATCAAAAATGGTATGAAGTATTAAGTAAAAGTTTTGATAAATATCATATATGCAAATCTGATAACAAAGAAGAAAATATAAATGAATTAGCTATGTTTTTGGCACAATGCGGACATGAAAGCATTAATTTCACAAAATTAGAAGAAAATCTAAATTATTCAGCAAATACATTATTAAAAATATTTCCAAAATATTTTAAGGATATTAATGAAGCCAGAGAAGTTGTAAGCAAGGGTAAAGAAGCTATAGAAACAGAATATACGGAGGAAGACTAGGAAACGGTAAAAATGAAGGATACAAATATAGAGGCAGAGGCATTATACAGCTTACAGGAAAAAATAATTATAAAAAATACGGAGAAAAATTAGGGATTAATTTGGTTGATAATCCAGATTTAGCATCATCAGAATTAATAGCATCAAATATAGCATGCTGCTATTGGATAGAAAGAGGTTTACAGCCATTTGCAAGAAAAGGCGATGTAAAAACAGTAACAAAAATGATAAATGGAGGCTATAACGGACTAGAGGACAGAGAAAAAAGATTCAAAAATATACTAAAAATATTAGAGGCTGTTAATGACTGATATACTGACCGCTTTTTCTATAATAATAGCTTGTATAACTATACTTATAATAGGCAATTGGGTAAGAGAACTTATTATAAATAATAAGCAGGCTAAAGTAAAAGCCAATCTTAAAATTGGAGAATTAGAGTTTGGAAATGATAAAATTATCTCAGAAAAACCTATAGAAAAACAAAATAATTTAGTTTCTAATGCTTTTAAATCTCCAAAAGAGCTTGATGTATTAGGAGCTAAAAATAACAGTGAAATATTAGCTTATTATCACGGAGATAATGAAAATGGAAATAGGTTTCAATATGACAATAATATTACTTCTTTGACAGTCTATAAAGAATACAGCAATATTATAAGTCAAAGTACATTGAAAGTTCAGAGTAAAATAATTAGTTATATAGCCAGAAATCATATACTTAATAAAGATAAATCTGAGTTTGAAGAGTATGTAAAAGAAAAAAGAATAGAAATTATAAATATATATAATACAGCTTTATCCAAAAGCGACATTGAAAGTATAAGAAGATTAGGATTAGAAAATATTTGCAATTTTTATTATATGATTATTTTAGATAATCTAAAAGAGATTTATAAATCAATATATAATAATCATAAAGTACAATATGATAAACGTAATAATTTTCTGAGAAATCTTAAAAATCTTCCTGCCAAAGATAGGTTAAAAAGCTATGATGTTTTTATCAATAATAATTTTACGGAAACAACAATAAAAGATAGTGAAATAGTTTTGGAAAGTTTAGAATATTTACAAAAATTTTTACTAGGAATATTTCACGACAGTATAAAATATAATGGAATTAGACAAAAATAAAAAACTTGAATGCCTGCTGAAGCAATTCAGCAGGAGGTTATAATGAAAGTTTTTTATTTTAGCAATAATAAAATATTTCACGACAGTATAAAATATAATGGAGTTAGATAAATGAGTTTTATAGACAAGCATAATGCAAATAAGAAATTATTAATTTATACAAGTATAGTCAGTTTTATTTTAGGCTGTATTTGGGTATTTGTTAATTTAATTTGGAGAGGCAGGACAGTAACTAAAGAAGAGGCAATAGCAGTTGTAATAATTCTTCTTGGGCTTAATGCTGTTAGTTTTGGAAGCGACTTGAGAGGATTTTTAAAAATATTAAAAGGAGGAAATGAAAAAGAAAAAAGATTAGAAGAAGTAAATACAATAAAAGATAATAAATAAAATGACAATAATAATCAGTATAATAATTAATTTTTTAAAGACAAAACTATTAAGTTTTTTGAAATCAAAATATTTTATATATTTTTTGATTGCAGGTATTTTACTTGGATATATAAGTTTTTTGAATTGTACAATAAAAATAAAAGACAACAAAATCAAATCTTTAGAAAAAGAAATATATACAACAAAATTAAATATTTCAAATATTATACTAGAGAAAGAAATGATTTTTGATAATGAAAGAAAAATAATGCTTGAAAGTTTCAGCAATAGTAATGAAGCTATAGAAAATATAAAAGAAAGTTATCTTAAAAGCGATGAAATAAAGGCATTAAATACTATTATAAATGATTATTATAAAAATATAAAAAATTAAGGAATATATGAAAATAAAATATTTAATTTTAATACTTATATTTTTAGTAAGCTGTACTGCTAAATATATAACCATACCATTATCACAGACGCCTAGTTTTTATGAGCCTAATAATAATATAAATACAAGTAAAGAACTTATTAAAGAATATCAAAAAAGTATTATAAAAATATCAGAATGGCAAATTTGGTATAATGTACAAACAGGAAGTAATTACTATAAAATAAGAGGCAGTAATAATGGCACCTAAAAGCAACATAGATAAACTTGATAAAAAAACAAAAGAAGAAATTATAGAACTTTTGCAAGACAGTACGGTAAGATATATTGATATTGCTAATATTATCAATGAGAAATTGGGAAAAAAAGCAGTGTCAAAATCTGGTATATCAAGATATAAGAAAAAGATTTGATAATTTATTGGATAAGAAAAAAGAAATAGAGGCAATAGCTTCAGCTTGGAAAGATAAAACAGGCGATGAATTAGGCAATATTTTAGGCAAGCAGACTATGGAAGAAATAAGAATGCTTATCTATGATTTTGTAGGTTCATTGCAGGAAATACAAAACAGCGAGGTAGCAAATATGGATATAAAAGAAATAGAGAAAATGTCTAACTCTATAGAAAAGGCAACAAAAGGAATAATCAATCTTGAAAATGCTATATCGAAAAATAATCAGCATACAGAAGAGATAAAAAATAAAGCCCTTTAAGAGGCACAAATTAAAGCCATTAATAATGCTAATTCTGCAGGAATATCTCAGGAAACAGTTAATACAATATTCAGAGATGTATTTAATATTAATAATTAAAAATGAATAACAAATTAAAAAATAAAAAGATACTTTTACCCTATCAGGAAAAATGGCTTATTAATCAGGATAAAGTAAAAGTTTGGGAGAAATCAAGAAGAATAGGAGCTTCTTATGTTGAAGCTTTAAATTGTGTATTAAAAGCATCATTATCAAAAAAAGAAAATGGTATGAGCTGTTATTATATATCTTATGCAAAAGATATGACACAGCAATTTATTAAAGATGCTGCTTTTTGGGCTAAATTACTTAATATAGCATGTGAAGATTTTGGAGAAACAGTTATAAAAGATGAAAACAAAGATATAACAATTTATAAAATAAGATTTGAATCAGGTTTTGAGATATGGGGGCTTCCTTCTGTACCTCGTTCTATAAGAAGTAAACAAGGTCATATAGTTATTGATGAAGCAGCATTCTGCGATGATTTAAAAGAATTATTAAAAGCAGCATTAGCTATGCTTATGTGGGGAGGAAGCGTTTTAATACTTTCTACTCATAACGGAGAAGATAATCAATTTAATTTGCTTGTAAAAGATATTGAATCTGGAAGGAAAGATTATTATTTACAAACAACTGATATTGATGAGGCATTAAAAGACGGTCTTTATAAAAAAATATGTGAAATATCTAAAGAAGAATACAGTAAAAGTAAAGAACAAGAATGGCTAAAATCTATAATTAAAGATTATGGAGAGGCTTATGAAGAAGAACTTTACTGCATACCTTCAAAAAATGGAGATAAATATTTTAATAGAGCATTATTAGAAACTGTAGCTGATGAAAAAATAGAAGTGTTTAGATTCTATGAAAAAGATGATTTTACTTTCAAAACAGAAAATGAAAGATATGCAAAAATGTTGGAATATTTCAATATTGTTAAGCATTTATTTACAAATATAAAAGATGAAGTAGTTTTAGGAGAAGATTTTGCAAGGAGCGGAGATTTAACAGTTTTATGGTTTGAAAAAATAAAACTTAGTAAAAATAAAATAAAAACTCTATGTGTTATAGAATTAAGAAATATTCCATTCAGTAATCAGGAACAATTTATTTTACTATGCATAAATGAACTTGGAAGAAAGTTTTTAGGAGCTGCTTTCGATGCTAGAGGCAATGGACAAATGATAGCGGAGAATCTTTCATTAGCATATAGAGGTTTAATTTTAGAAGTAATGATAACTAGAAAATGGTATGCAGAAAATATGCCTAAGCTAAAAAGTGCAGTTGAAGATAAAACTACAAATATTCCAAAAGATAATTTTATTATAGATGATTTTTTGCAGGCTGAAGTTTGGCAAGGAATACCTCTTATAAGAGAAAGGACAGGCATAAGAGGAAATAAAAGACATGGCGACAGCTTAATAGCTAAAGTTATGGCAATATATGCTATTAATGAATTAGAGTTAAATATATACCAAAAGATAACTTATGAACCTGTAAAAACTCAAAATTGTTGGAGAACATAAAAGGAGGTGAGCCGAGCCTTCACGGTAAAGAGTGAAACGAATTACCGTGCTATTATTTAGGCGACCAATGTAGGCACCCTTGCGGGTGGGCGAACATTGCCTTCGGCACGCAGGAGCGGCAACAATGAGTAATATAACAGCTGGCGTTTTAATAAAATTAAAAGATCAATTCTCTTCTGGTATTGATAAGGCTTCCAATAAAGTTAATTCTTTTCAGAGTAAAATGCAGGGAGCTTTTTCAAAAATAGATGGGATATTAAACTCTACAGCAAGTAATTTAGCTACTTTAGGAGTTTCTATAGGCGTAGGTGCTACAATTAATAAAATGATAGCATTTGAAGATAGGATAAATAAAATCGGAACTATAGCAAGAAGAAATGCTAAAGATGTAGAAACAGCAGAAAAACAATTAAATGGTTTAAGCGAAGCTATATATAAAGCAGCTATGCAGCCAGATATTAAAGTAGATGCAAATGAAATTATTGATGCTATGGACATTATAATGACTAAAACAGGCAATATGGATTTTGCTAAAGAAAATATAGAAAATATTGGAAGAGCTATGAGAGCATTTGGGGCTTCTGGTTCTGATATAGGCTCAATGATGTCTGAGTTTTCTAAATTGAATTATTCTGCTGAAGAAACTGCAAAACTAATGGATGAGCTTTATTATCAAGGAAATCAGGGTGCTTTTACGGCTTCAGAGTTTGCTAAATTTGGACCAGCTATAATAGCAGCTTATTCAAGTATTGGAACAGCTTCAGAAGATTTGAAAAATGCCAATGCTGTTATGCAGGTATTAACTGCAGGTACAGGGGATGCATCAGCTTCTGTTACTGTTCTTGAAAGTATTATGAGTGATTTAACTAATCCAGAAATACAAGAAAAATTACAAAATCTAGGAAATATTATAGGAGCAGACTTTTCTGTTAGAGATAGTGAGGGAAATTTTAAAGATTTGCATGAAATAATTATGAAAATAGTAAATGCAAAAGATAAAATGGGCGGTAATTTTGATATGCTATCAGATGTTTTTGGATCGGATTTATCAAGAGAAGCCATAAAGCATTTTGATAATTATGATGAGATATTGGAAAAAGTTTTAGATGTTTCTAATGCTCAGGGACAAGTAAATGCATCTGCAATGGAAAATGCACAAAGTTTGGCAGCTAATATACAAAACTTGCAGACAGCTTTTGATTCTTTTGCCAATAAAAATGTAGCACCATATTTAGAAAAAGTTACAGGAATATTAAATGATTTTGCTAAAAATCCTGAAAGATTTGATGCCGTATTCAAAGTTATAGCAGCTGGATTTGGAATATTTATGACAGCAAAATTGGTATCAGGGGTTGCTAATACAATTAGTTCAATAAACAGTTTGAAAAATATGGCAAAAGGCAATATATCATCTACGCTGCAAGCGGACAGTCGTCATATACAAGGAACAGGAACTCCTATTCCTGTTTTTGTTACAAATATGGGACAGTTTTTTTCAAATGGAAATAATTCTAACACATTCAATGTAGGTCAATCATCTTCAAATATACCAAATATCAATAATGGAAAAATGACTTGGAAAAGTTTAGGAAAAACAGCAGGTGCTATGGGTGCTGCTGTTACTGCTATACCAATGGCTATAAGCGGATTTATGGCTGCTAATGATCCTTCACTTTCAAAAAAAGAACAAAATAAAATGAAAGGTGAGGCTGTTGGAGGAGCCGTTGGAAGTATTGCGGGTACAGCTATAGGAACTAGTGCTGGAGCTGCTACTTCCGCTGCTATAGGTTCAGTTGTTCCTGGACTTGGCACAGCTATAGGGGCTTTAGTAGGTGCTGGTGTTGGTATTGCGGGAGGATATTTAGGAAGCAAACTTGGCGGAAAAATTGGAGAAAGTTTGACTAAAGAAGATACTTTAGAAAAAACTATTACTGCTAATAATATACAAAATAACAATGCTCAGGTTGAAATGAAAGGAGCTGCTAATATTGGAGTAGATATAAAATTGACAGATGAAAGAACTTATTATAAAGCTACTCCATACAATAATAACATACCAAATATAAATATACAAACAGGAAATATTGAAGAAATAAGAAATTATTCTTCTTAAATAACTAAAACATAAAAAATCCACTGTTAATAGGATAAAAATGGGTAATAGTAGTAATTTTCAATATCCTAGCTCTTCATCTTGGAGAGAGGCTTATGATATACAAAGCCTTGTAAAATATGAAGCTCCTAATATGGAAGCTGTTTATTTCTTATATGATAATATAAATATTTCAGGCGGACAGTCTTTAGATAATTCAAGTTATCCTAATTTTGGGTATTGGAGTAATACTTCAATTAATGAATCTGTTAATAAAATAAGAGTATCTGGCTTTTTAAGAGATGAAGAATATTTAAATAAAAAAATAGATTTAATAAATGCTTTTAAGATAAAAACAGATGATGAAAATCCAGCTTTTATTTTTTTACCTCTTTATCCCAGATTAAAAGTAACTTTAGAAAACTGGTCTATAGATGAAAAAGCAAATGAAAATGGTCAATGTAAAATAGAACTTAATTTTAATCTATGTGCTGATAGAAAAAATGATGAAAATTATAATTTTCTTAATATAGAAGATGCTAAAAACAATGTTCAGGAAATAGCTAATAAAAATCTTGAAAAGAAATTAGAGAATAATTTTAATTATGATACTTTTTTATCAGGTATAAATAATGTATCAAGTAAACTTTCAAATGTTATTGGAATGATACAAGGAAAAGCAGATTATATTAATGATATGGCAAGGGCTATAAATACAATATCTTCTACAATCGCTCAAGGAATTAGAACTCCTTCAGTTTTCGCTGATGCTTTACAGAATGTTGTATCTTCAATAGTTAATGGAATAATAGATATAAAACAGTCTGTAAATGAAACTGCTGAAAGCTCAAAATCATTCGCCGCAGGCGGCACGCAAGGTGGGCAGACGCCACAGTCGTCAATTAACAGCATACTTCCAATAGAAAATGCAAAAAATAATGAAAAAAAAGTTTTACTTCAGTTTCTTAATTTTTATAATTATGATACTACAAAAGATACAATTTCTTTTAATGAAATGAATACTGCAAAAGAAAGTGATAATTTTATTAAAATAATTGCAGTTACTGCTGTTGCTAGTATTATAATTCAAATAGATGATAGTAAGGAAAAAATAAAAAATTATTTAGAACTATATGACAAATTAAATGATTCTATAAATAAAGATGATTATGAACTTAATAATGCTTTAATAGACTTAAAAATATCTGTTATAGAAGAATTGAAAATAAAAGAATTAAAGAAATTAAGAAAAATTAAGTTCAATAAGAATATGACATTATTAAATGCAGAGCATTTTTTGAACTCATACAATTTGAGAGATTTTAATTTTATAGAAGATAGTTTTGTACTTCCTAAAGAAATATTTTATGTTTAAATAGGAGTATTATTAAAATGCATATTAAAGTTTATGCTGGAAAAAGCAAGAGATTAATTAATTATAATTCAATTATTATAAAAAAGAGTATTGATGAAATATGTAATACTGCTGATATAGTATGTCCTTTAAGCGAATTAAAAAAAGTAGAAAAGCATGACAGGATAATAATAAAGGCTCTTATGTGGAATAATGAGGAGAGAAATGTAACAACTACTTTAGTTGATGATATTAGTGCAGTATTAAATAATAATCAAAAGCAGATGACTATACATTCACGTTCTTATGCAAGAGATATAATAGATTCTACAGATTCAGGAAGAATTGAAGGCGGTACATTAGTAGAGGTAGTAAGAAAAATAGCACAAAAATATAATTCTAATATAGTAGTATCACATTACCCTACAAACAAAGATAATTCACCTCCTATAGCATCTTTTACATGGGAAAATGAAAGTGTTTGGCAGAAACTGCTTACTATAGCAGAAAATAATGGCTATGCAATAGCTTCAAATCAAGCGTCTAATCTATATGTATGGGCTAGAAATACATATTTGGCAAATAATGCAAATCATAAAATCATAGAAGGAAAAAATATAAAATCAGCATCTTTAAATAAGAGAGGATATGAGCAGTTTAATTGCTATAGAATAAAAGGAAATTATGGAATAGGAGAAAAGTTTGATTATAAATGCGATACAAAAAGGGTATTTACACTATTTTTTACAGATGAAAATATATCTCAAAAAGAACTTTTAAATAGAGCTGAATCAGAATTAAAAAGAAGAAAATCAGATGAATTAAATATTAATATGTATGGTTGGGGATTATCATATGAGGAAATAGAAAATAAAAAAATAAAAAATAATGATAAGATAGAAGTATTTTATGAGCCTAAGCAAAAAATAAAAGTTAATATTCCTTCTTTTGGAATAGATGACTATAAAGTAATTAAAAGTGTTGAGCTTGTTCTTAATAATGAAGAGTTTTCATCTAATATAATTTTAGTAGATGAAGGAGCTGTATAAAATATGTCTTTGCCTAATCTTATTTCATCTATATCTTCTAAAATAGCAAATATGATAACTATTTCAAAATTTATAAAAAGAAATAATGATGATACTATTCAAGTAAAATCTTCTTATGATAAAACAATAGAAAAAAAAGAATTATTTCCTTATGGATTTATTGCAAAAGCTAAAGAAGGAGAAGTAATTATTTTATCTAAAGGCGGTAATTTTGACAGCTCTCAAATATTGCCTATTTTATCTAGTGATAAAGCTCCTGAAATTAAAGAAGGAGATACATGTATATATAATGAAAAAATATCAATAATTATAAATGAGGATATGATAAAAATAGGAGGAGATGATTTCGGCGGACTTATAAAAATAGAAGAATTAAAAAAAGAATTGGAAAAAAATAATCAAATACTTCAAGCTATATTAAATATATGTTTAGGAGCTCCTATACCAGAAGCTGGAAATGGAGCAAACTCTGCTTTTCAGCTTGCTTTAAGTACTGCTTTAGCTGGAAAGACAATTGCTAATTTTAGTAGTATAGAAAATACAAAAATAGTGCATGGAGCCAATAATTGAAATGTTAGAAATAGATCTAAACAAATATAATAATATAGAATATCTTGTTTCTATGAGCATTTATTCAAATAAAAATAAATGGTGGGCAGACAATGATTTTGGCAGCGATTTATTTGCAAAAAAAAATAAATTAAGCAAAGAAACTCAAAATGAAGTAAAAAGAATAATAACTGATTCTCTTGAATGGATAGTTGAAGACGGACTTGCAAAAGATATAGAAGTTGATACTGAAATAGAAAATAAAAGCAGATTAAATTATTCTGTTTTAGTCAGAAAGCCTGATAATAATACAGAAATTATAAAAGGAGTGTGGGATAATGAATGAATCTTTAGAGCAATTAAAATTAAAAATATTAAATCAATATTACAGTGAATTAAATCCTCTTGAAAATACTCCTAAATATAATTTAGTAAAAGTAATAGCAAATGTAGAAGCTGGTATTCAATATTCCCTTTTAGGTGATATAGAGTTTTTAAAAAAACAAATATTTCCTGATACAGCAGAAAAGGATTTTTTAAGAGCTCATTGGGCTGACAGAGTACCGCCTCTATATGCTGAGGTGGCGAGCGGAAGTATTTTGGTAAAAGGTATTGCTGGTGTTTCAATTCCTTCAGGCTCAGTATTTAGATCTGAACAAGGTAATAATTATTTTATGACAAAAACGTACATCATAGCAGAAAATGGAAGTGTAGAAATAGAAGTTCAGGCTGAAAATGCAGGTACCAGCTACAATTTAAAATCAGAATCTAAATTAAAATTAGCTTCTAATTTAATAGCAAATGTAGAAAGTGAAGCTGTTGTTCAAAGAGATATAGCAGGAGGAACAGATGGAGAAACAGATGAGGCTTATTTAATTAGAGTATTAAATTATATAAAAGGAAACAGTAATGGAGGAAATGGAGATTTTGCTGATGAAGCATTGAACTCATCATCAGAAGTAAGCAAAGCATTTGAGTTTAGAAATTTTAATGTATTTGGTGCTTTGCTTGTAGTTGTAATAGGAGGAAATGCAGATACTGGCTTTATGAAAGTATCAAACATAGATAAAGTTCAAGAGCATATAGAAAAAAAATATCCATATACAATATTTACAGTAAAAACTCCAGAAATTATAACTGTAAATATAACTATAGAATTAAAAAGAGAAGAAGATACTGTAGGAATTAGAGAAATGATTACATCTACTATTAAAGAATATTTTAATAAAAGAGTAAAGCCTGATATGGAAATAAAAGAAGCATTAATCAAAAATCTTATAGTTGATGATATTAATGTTACAGAAGCTAATGTTGAAATAGAAGGAGGAGATAAATACTATAATCAATTAGAATATGCTGTTTTAGGAACTATAACATGGAACTAAATATTAAAGATGAAAAAACTTATTTTGAAGCTGTAAAAAGTCTTTATCCTGAAGGGGTATTTTTTGAAAGTCAGTTTGAAAATGAAAACTCTGATATGTCTAAATTAGCAAAACTTCAGGCTGATATGATAAAAAAAATAAAATTAGAATTAAAGAAATTATGGCTTGAAGCCAGGCTTGAAACTTGTACAGAAGATACGATAGAAGATTATGAAAGAATACACTCTAAGGAAATAAGAAATGGTTTAAGTTTAGAAAAAAGAAAATTACTTATTTTGCAAAATGATTTGCTTGTTTCTCAAAACCCAAAAGATACTATTAACAATCTTATAAAAAATGATTATCAAACAGAAATATTAAATATTAATGCTAATCATAAAATATCTGTATTCGGACATGCATCTTTTGGTCATACAAGACTTTATAATTATAGAGCATTTTGTTCAGTAATAATAAAATTAAAAAAGATAGAAGATTCAAATAAAAAAATAGAATTAGAAGAGTTTTTAATAAATTTATTTGATGCAAATAAAATAATATTTTTTGATTATGTATAAAGGAGTTAATTTTTATGTCATTATATCCTAAAGACCAAGAAATCACAGTTTTTGGAGAAAATATAAAATATCCGAATATGGGAGAAGATGGAAAGTTTACAAATGGAAGTTTTTCTGACCCTAAAATTAAGCCTTCTTTTATTCCAGCTGAAACTATAAACCTTATTTTGGATAATTTGGAAAATGTTATAAAAGAAGCTGGTATTGAAAGTAATAATCAAGATACAAATCAATTGATAAATGCTGTAAAAAAACTTGCTGGAGATAATGTCAGTAAATTTAAATATAAATTAGAAGAATTTGATACTGGTAAAATTTGGATAGATGACAGAATTATATACGGCAGAGTATTTGTAATAGAAAATTTAAATACTCAGCATTTTCCTATAGAGATTCATACATTTGATGATATAGATAAAATGATAGACTATAAAATAATAGGTGTTTATAATTATGATGTTGTAAAACAGCTATTCAAAGATTATTTAATAGGTAAAGATAAAATGCCTGCTATTTTAGCTTTATATATAGAAAACAACATTTTATATTTTCATTGTTTAACAAATCCAGATCTAATTATAAATAATAATGACAATAAATTAGAAATATATATAGAATATATAAAAAATAATAAAACTTTACTTATTATAAATCCATTATCTTTAGATTTATATGAAGATATAGACAGGATATCAGAATTGCAGGTAAATACAGATGCTGAAACTTTTGAAGCTAGAATAGAAAATCAAGAAATAGCTTCATTAATTATAGAAGAAAATAAATTAAGAGTTGTACAAAAAAAGATAGGAAGTTCAAATATAATAATAGAAGCTCATGCATCTGGAAGAGAAAAAGCAAGCGTAACTATACCAATACAGATAAAAGAAAGACCAATTACAACTTTAACTTTATCATCTCAAAGCGGTGAAGTTAAGCAAGATGAAACTATTTCAATTACTGCTGATACTAATGCTGATAGTATAGAAGCTCAAATAAATAATTCTAATGCTCAAATAAGTGTATCTGGAAAAACTATTAATATTATTGGTAAAAATGTAGGTTCTTCAATTATTACAGTAAAAGCACAGATACCAAACTCTTTGGAAGTTAGTAAAAATTATAATTTAAATATTTTAGAAAATATATATTATAATTCGTTAATATATGGCAAAATAACTTCAAATTCAGCGTCATGGGGATACAATATATTAACAATTAATTGGACAAATAATAATTGGGATTGGAATTCTGGAAGAAATAATGTAGTAATTAAAACATATAATAGTAATAATCTTTTACAAACTATAAAATGTAATTATTATATTAGCTATTTTTCTCCAAATGTACAAAGTTCTAATGCATATTTTAAAAAAGATGGCGAAAAATTATTAGCATATCAATCAAGACTTAATAATGTCGAATCTATTACTGATATAGTAATATTTTCAGCATAATAAGTACTAATAGCCACTATTTTTATGGCTAGTTTTTTTGAATACCTTTTATTTTGGGATAGCATTTTGTTTTGGGCATTATTTAGTATCGTAATATATACTTTTTTATAATTAGCTCCGTTTTCTAATTTGTATAAATCTTCTAAAACGTTGCCTTGAATAGTTTGAGGTTTATACACAGTTTTATAAACCTCTAAAAATTTCTTATTTCTTACTTCCAATGATAAGTGAGGTGTTTTATTTTCTATAATCTCTTCTTCTTTAATATATTTAATATCTGGAGCTAAAATTATATTAGAACAGCTTAAAATAAAAATAACAATAATAATAAAAATGATTTAATATACATATATGCTTATATTAGCATGATGTAAATTCAAGTCAAGGCAAAAAGGCTATATTTAACTTGATTTAAAAAATATTTATTTATTATAAATAATGTTAATAATAAAATGGAGCTATTTTTTATGGAAAACTATACAAATCTAAAATGGCAATCAATAGATGAATATAAATCTATAAGTTTTATATGTTGGAATTGTGGAGAAAATATTGCATCAGAAAAAGCATATGGAGCAACATATTATTCTACAGGTTACAAAAAAAATTTTTATATAGGATTAGTTTATATATGTCATAAATGTAATGCTCCAAACATATTTAATAGAGATGGAGATCCTATAATAAAACCTCCTTATGGTAAGAATATTGATAAATTACCAAATGAAATAAGAGAAGCGTATAATGAAGCTAGAAAATGTATGCAAGTTGGAGCATATACTGCTGCTAGTATGATTTTAAGAAAAATATTAATGAATGTAGCTGTTTCTGAAGGAAAAGAAGAAGGTGATACATTCAAAAATTATATAGATTATTTAGACAATGAAGGTATCATACATAAAAAACAAAAAGGTCTTATAAATAAAGTTAGAGAAATAGGAAATGAAGCTAATCATGAGATTAAATCTGTATCTGAAGAAGATGCTCAATATATATTTAAATTAATTGAGCATCTATTGTTAAATAATTATGAATTTATAGATAATGATAACTCCCCAAATTAAGCTCATATTTAATATTATGCAATTAATTTAATAAATATATTCGTTGGTTTTTGACTCGTTTTTTGTTGGGGTTATCATCTTTTGCCTTTCTTATCTTTTTTGCTAAACTTTTCTTATATTTTCTGCTTGATTTGTTTATATATTCTTTTAAATCATTATAGTTAATATTTAAAGTTCTGCTTAAATGCTCAAATGTAGGATTTTCTTTTTTTATTAGATTATAAATAGAATCTTCCAGCTTTTTTGTATATTTCATTATGCCGCCTATTTGATAAAAAATAATTTATAATATAATCAAAAAGTATAAGTAATTATAAGCATTTTATTGATGTCTTACACAGGTAATGAAATGAATTATAAAAAATATAGTTTATAATATAAAGACTATATTTTTTATTTGATATACTGTTATACATTTAAAGCTGTAATAGAGTTTACAGGCATAAATATAAAATAATTTTTATTAGCAATAATAGGAGCATTTATGAAAAGTATCAATATAGAAAAAAGAGAATATAAAATATTAACAGATAAATTTTCTTCTTACACAGATAAGGATAAACGTATAGAAAATAAATACATTCTAAATTCATTAAAGGATATTATAGAAAATAAAGAGAGTAAAAAGATTTATATTAAATCAAAAGCATCAGGACATCAATTAAAGAAAAGAAAAAATAAACCTTATAATGTTAATGAGGTTAATATAAGCTATAAATCAAAAAATATTTTTATTTATGATATTGAATGCTACTCAGTAAAAGAAATTGATATAACAGGCATTATAAAAAATTATAGAAATGATATATTATTTTTTGAGATAGGCGTATTTTTAGATTTGTTTGAATTTTTGTACAATATAAGCACACATAAAAGTATGATGAAAATTTTTTATGAATATAAAGATAATGATGATAATATATTTTATATGCATTATAAATTTGATTTAACTAAGAAAATAAAAAAAATACAAAATTATTATGATAAATCTATTTTGCCTGCATACAGAATTAATAGTAAATCAAACAATAAAATAAAGCTGGTTTATTCTTTGGAGCATTTGGATATTTTAAAAAAAATAGATCAGTTTGAAAGTTTAAAACTAGATGTAAAGCAGATAGAGGATATATTTTTTAATTTAAAAAGTACATATACTTACGGAGAATATGAGAAAGAAGAAAAATTATAGAAAAAAGAATAAGGCTTATAGAAGAACTTGTAGAATCTTATGAATCATCAGAATTGGAAAATAATATACGTAGGATTTTATATTCATTGGATGATAGGAATGTAAATATAGGAGATATCATAGAGCTGATACTTTCATATCCTAAAAAAAGCAGAATATCAGTAAATGAAGATAAAACTTTTTATTATTTGATTTTTAAAATTAAGTATTTATTTTTTGAAGATAGAGATACTTTTTTTAGTAAAATAACTTCTCCTTTTGCAGGCGATAAGAGCGAGGATTATGAAATTATATTAAGGCTTTATTTAGATAAATATAAAGAGATGAAAGATAGAAATAAAGAATCATTGGATAAAGAATATAATGATGAACATTGTCAAATATACGGATATGATAATTTAAATCATGATGATTATTTAATAAATGAAGAGAAGCTAAGTGAAATAAATATATTGAACAGAGGATATTGCTTTAATAAATTATTTTTAAGTTTAGATTTTTATGAAACAAGAAGCTATAGAGTGGATTTTTCAAATATTTATAAGCTTAGAAATAAATATTATGAATATATGGATTTGCTTTTTTATTTACTAGATTTAAGAATAGATCATAATATAAAAATTGTTTATGGTAATGAAGAAGTTATTAATGATATAATTTCTTCTTTAGAAGATATTAATGCTGTTCAGAAAATAGCTGAGAGATTTCATTTTTTAGATTATTTTAATACAGATAAATATCATAATTATAGTAAGACAATAATGAATAGAATAAACAGAATAAAAATAAACTTTGCTTTTAAATATATAGAAGAGATAAAAGAACATATTAATAATGAAAATAGAAAGTATAGAGAATATGATGAAGCATTTAATTATATAATAGATTTTATAGAGTTTACTAAAGATATTCAGGCGAAAAAAAAGTATATTAAAGAAGGCGAATATACAGAAGAAGAATATTACAGGTATTATAATGATGAGTATAAAAACTATAATAGAAACGAAGCAGAAATTTTTGAAGCTGATGATAATGATTTGAAGATTATAGAAAATGTTAAAAAAGATTTTTTAAAAGAAGGCATATATTTTGGAGATTATTTTTCTGGATATTTTGATGAAATAGGATATGAGGAGAGAAAAAAAATAGAAGAAGATTATAAAAAATATAGAGCAATATTTTTTGAGAACAATTATAAAATAATATACAAAAAGCTAAAGCAGATGGAATTGGGAGAAAAAATTATATAAACTTGACAGCATATAAGAACAGAAATGATATAATAAATGAAAAAGAGGATTATTTTATTTATCGATATTTTTTAAATTATATGAATTATATATATCAGAAGAAATATTATATTGATTTTTTTAAGGTGAACAAAATAGATTTGAAGAAAATATATATAGAGAAAACAAATATTTTTGAAGAGTATGATGATGATTATGAATCTGTTCCTTTTTGGTTGGATAATTAAATAATATACTAAAATTTAATTTTTATTTCATGCCATAAAAATTCTAAGTTCAAATTTTCAGTAATATATTAGTCTAATCCTATAAGTTTTATTGTATATTCGGCATTATATATATAAATATAACATAAGGTATATATGAGGGTATTTATAAAAAATAAAAAATACATAAATTAATTTTTTTCTATGTTTGTTAGAATATCTTAATTGACTTTAAGAATTATAAAATTTTTTATGATATCCTACAAAGGTTATCAAGTGTATTTTTATGTATATTTGCTATCATATATATAAAGGGCTTACTGGAGGGATATATGAGTTATAATATATGGTTCATTATAATAAAAGAAAGGCTTATTCCAATATAGATTAATATCAGTATTTTATAACCTATTATAAAGATTAAAGTCAAATTAATATATTAATATACAGTGAAATTTTTGCTGGAGGAATATTATGCCTAAAATAAAATTAGATTACTTGAATTTAGGAGGTATTATGAAAAAAGATAGAATGATTAAGCGTAAAATATACCGTGATAACGGAAATTATGTTATAGATTTGCATAACTTTACAGTAAGTGAAGCAATAGATTTTATTGATCATACAATACTTCATTATTACTATATAAATAATATTAACTCTCCGTTAGAAATAATATATGGAAGAGGACTTCATAATGGAATAGGTCATTCAGTATTAAGGGATCATGTTATAAATAGAATTTATGAATTGAAAAAGAAAGGTCATGTTCTTAAATGGAAGCAGAATAAATGCAAAAAAGGCGGAGCTATAATTGTATATGTGAATGTATGATTAGATGGATTATATAAATATTTTTAAGGAGAAAAAAATGGCTAGAAGAAATAAAGATAATGAAGTATATGACAACAGCAAAAGAGATGTTAATGAAAAAGACATTATTTATTATATAGCAGGAAAAGAATATATACTTCCAAGCAAGTCAAAAGCTGATAAAAATTCATTTTTGCAAATAGGAGATTTCTTTAATGAATTGATAAGGGATAAAATAATAAATGATGGAGATATAGATTTAAAAATTTTGAGAAAATGGGATGAGAAGGAGATACTTCCAGCATACAGAAAGGCTAAGGGTGCTATTAGAACAGAAACAAGATTTTACAGCAGAGATCATATACAGATGATTAAAGAAATACTAAGACTTAAAAAGATAGGCTTTGATATATCGGATATAGAGAGAGTTCTATTTTTTAATGAAAGAGAAGATGTTGTTCTTTTGGAGAAATCTATAAAAAATAAAGAAGATTTTTCCAAAATGAAAAAGACTATAAATAACATGGAGGATATGGAAACTAAATTAATAACCCCTTCAATAGAAACAGTAATGCATATTATTAATTTGGATAAATACAAAACAAATGGTAAATGCGGTAAATTAAAAAAAGAACATGCTTTTGTTATTGCTTTTGTAGATATAGTTAAAAAGGCTTGTTCTTCTTATGACGGATGTTCTTTTAATAAATCTTACTTTAAGGAGGAGATGATTAATATAATAGATAAGTATAAGAAATTGCTTTAATACTATTATACATGTATTAGGGGATATATATATATATAAATGTCTATGATTTTTATTTTTATACTATGTACAAAAAACTTAATATTATTTATATATAATATATGTTTTTTGTACGGGTATGAAAATGAAAAATGATAATAAAATAAATATTAATAATAATAATGCTGAATATTTTATAAATAAAGTAAGGCATACATTAACTTCAAGAGATGATATTAATAAAAATGATTTAATGTCTATAGGTGAGTTTATAGATTTTCTTAAATGCGAAGGTATAGAAGATGTTACATTAAAGAATATGAGGGACTGGGATAATAAGGGTATACTTCCTGCATATAGAGTTCCTCAGGGAAAATCAAGGGAGGATGTTAGATATTATACTAATGAGCATTTAAATATAGTGAAGGAGATATTGTATTTAAAGTCAATAGGTTTGGAAGTGCCAGATATTTATAAAATAATATTTGAAAATGAAGATATTGATATTATATTTTTGTATAAATCTGTAAAAAATTTGGAGGATTTTAAAAAAATGAAAGATATTATAAAAAATATTGATGAGATGGAAAAGGAATTAATAGTACCTATAATAAAAAATATAAAAAATGAGTTTATAAAAAATAATGATAAAATTGATGAAAGCTATATAAAGAAACTCATATTCAATTATAAAAATGCAGATTTAGACAAAGAAGATATTACTATGCTTTCTTTTATACTAATGCTTTTAAGTGCTTTTTCATCATACAATGAAGAAGATAATTCTTTTGATAAAGCAAAATTTTCTGATTTTATGCTTGATATATTAAGCAAATATTAATTAAGGAGTAAAGTATGAGTAAAAAACCTAATCATGAAGCAGATATTTCAAATGCTAATAAAGGCACATCTGGAACGAATAAAACATACGATAAGAATCAAGGCAATAGAGGAAAACAATTAAACCCTAACCAAAAAAAATAACCTAATACCTAATTTTTTTCTCCTAGTGGATTTATATATTCATTAGGAGTTTTTATTGTATACACTTTTATTTTTCATTAAAAACAGATTAGATAGGTATTAATAATTTTTTATGATAATTAATTAGAAATAATATAAACAGCAAAACTTTAAATTATACTCTTAAACTTTATTTAAGAGCATAATTTATTCACATTATAAAATATTTTATTTTAATTTTTTTATTAATTCTTTAGCAAAATAAGGCAAATCATTAGGACATCTTGAAGTAATAATATTTCCGCATACTACTACAGGTTCATTTTTATAATTTGCTTTGGCATTGATTAAATCATCTTTTATAGATATATAGCATGTAGCCTCTTTTCCTTCTAATACATTTGCAGATATTAAAGTTTGCTGTCCATGACATATTGCAGCTATAGGAAGATTATTATCAACAAAATATTTTATGATTTTTTTTACATCTTCATTTCCTCTTATAGCCTCAGGTGCTCTTCCTCCTGGTATTATAAGAGCTTTATAATTTTCAGGATTAACCTCTGAAAAATCTAATTTAGCCTCAACTTCAAAAAAATATTCCCCAGATATAGTTCCTTTTTTTAAAGCAGCAATATCAACTTCTATACCTTCTTCTATAAGTCTGAAATAAGGGTAAAATAATTCTGAATCTTCAAAGAAATTATCGCTAAGTATTAATGCTTTCATTTTTTATACTCCTTAAAATTTTATGTGCAAATATAATATTATATTATAATAATTTTTCAATTATAAATTTATCAACATACTTGTTATAAATAATAATTACTATATAATAAAAGTTATAATTATATAAGAGGTTAAAGTATTATGAGTAAAAAAATAACAATAATTCTATCAATTTTATTTTCTTTTTTTGTATTAAGCTGCGGCAATTCCAGCGATGCTTATACATCTGCAAGCCAAAAAACTAAGGAGGTAAATCCAAGCAAAGGAATTACTAATTATATAGGGGATTGGAATGCTTCATTTGCTAATAATAACAGTTTTGATATTAATATAAAATCAGAATCCGATATGATGTATAATAATTTAAAAGTTTCATCTGTAGAAGATTTAGGAAATGACAAATATAAAATGAATATAGAATCTGATAAGCCTTTTTCCGTTTCTATAAAATTTCAATCCGATACAGAAGGAACTATTGAAGATGATTCTCATGGTATAGGAACCATATTAAAAAAATAATATATTAATAATTAGAGATTTTTTTAATTGTTCTCTTCTTCATTATTATCTTCTTCTTCATCTTCTTCAAGCTGGGCACTATTAACAAAATCTCTATTTAAAAAGAATAAAGCTATTATTATTTTGAAATAAGTGTCAAATATATATAAAGATATTGAAGAGATAAAATAGTATAACAAACCTTCTTTTGTGTCTATAGGAGCAGAAGGGAAAGTTATTAAGAAAACTGTTTTGAATATGAATATAAAAGATATTATAAAGAAAGCTTTGAAGAAATTAGATTTGATTAATTTATAAGAATATTTTAAAGCATCTATTCCCCAAGTATGCCTAAGAGCACAAATATTTTGAACGAACATAAATAATACTATTAATATTATTCCAGGTATTATAAAGAATGTTAATCCCATAAATACTATAATGGCAAATATAAATAAAGTAACTAATGTAGGAATGAGAAGTGTAAAACTTTTTAAAATAGCCCAAGAAGCTGTTTTTCTTTTTCTATAAATTAATCCTTCTACAAGAAGCGATATGGCTATAATAGATATAGTATCTAAAATAAGAGATAAAATAGTATTTATATAAAAACCTATATTAACTTCATTTTTAAACCAATTTATTAATTGTGCTAAAGTGGATATTTTTTCCGGGTCAAATATAGTAGGAGGAAAATATACCGTAGTTAATATTAAAGGCATACCGCATATAAATCCTACTATAATAAAGTTAATAAAATTTACTCTGAACATAGAAAAAGAAATCGTAAATAAATCTAATGTTTCTAAATCATTCTTTTCAAGCTTCCTTCTTAATGAAAACATAAAATTCCTTTGAATATAGTCGATTTTTATTTTAACCTATAGCAGTTAAAATTACAAATTAAAATTTTAAGCAAAAAAGCTGAACTTTTTAAATAAAGTTCAGCTTTATTTATTATATTTTTATTTTTTATTTTGCATTAATAGCGTCAATTATTTCTACACATTTCATATACATTCTAGGAATATGGAAAGGTCCTTTATACATATTTCCTTTTAAGTCAGTTGATATTGTTCCATCTCTGTGAAGATATCCGAACCATTCACCGTATTCTGTATCAATGAATTTTTTAGTATACTCTTTAACCATATCATGCTTTTCTAAATATTTATCATCTTTAGTGAAATAGTAGCAGTATAAAGCAGCAATAGCAGCTTCAGTTTGAGGCCACCAGAATTTCATGTCATGGTGATATTCGCTTTTAGCTTTTCCAAGTACATCCATATATTGAATAATACCGCCGTACTCTTTATCCCAACCCCATTCCCACATCCAGTCAAATATTTTAATACCTAGGGCTTTTAATTTTTCATCATGATTTCTTTCTATAGCTTCTCTTAATATGAACCAAGAAGATTCTATAGCATGACCAGGATTTAATAATCTTCCTTCAAAGTGATCTTGCAAAGTACCGTCAGGATTGCATTGTTCAAGTACTGCTTTTTTCTCTTCATATAAAAATAACTGTATATTAGAAAGAAGATTATCAATGTATTTATTATAATAATCTTTATTTTCCGGATCAGCTTTTCTTAATTCCTGAACAGTTGCAAGCATTATCATAGGAGGGCCGAAAGCTATAGTAGGTCTGTTTACTGCATCAAATTTTGGTACTAAAAGTCCTTCTTTTTGATAGCGGTCTATATTATCAAGTATTTCTCTAGCCTTTTTAACATAGCTTTTATCTCCGCTAGCTCTTGAGTATGCAGCCATAGCAACTAAACAAAATGTTTCTGAAAAGTAATATCTTAATCTTTTTATTATAGGCTTTCCGTCTTCTGTAACTCTGAAATACATTCTTCCGTCACCTGCTTTATCAAAACAATATTTTTCTAAAAAGTCTATTCCTAATTTAGCAGCTTCTAAATACTCTGGTTTTTTCTCAAAATCAGCATAAAGAGTAGACAATACCCAAGCAAATCTTCCTTGAAACCATACGGATTTATCTGTTTCTATAAGCGTGCCTTTTCTATCTAATGCAGTGTAATATCCGCCATGTTTTTTATCAAGTCCGTTTTTAAGCCAAAATGGTATAATATTTTCTTTTAACATCTGAAGATATTCATTTTTTACTTCATTTAAATTACTCATATTAAAATTCCTTAATATTTTATTAATATACTATCTTCATATTAACAGATTGATATTATAAAAGCAATAATAAAAAAAAATTTATGTTGTTTTATTTGACTATTTTTTAGAAAGCATATAAAATATGTTAGAATAATCAAACAAATAAAGGAAGTTATATGATATCTTTTGAATTAATTGATATAAATGATACAGTATACAATATATGCAGCAGATACCCAAAACTTAAAGAAGCTTTATATGAATTAGGTTTTAATAATATAAAAAATCCAATAATGTTTAATACAGCAGCAAAGGTAATCACTTTAAAAGGAGCTCTTAAATTTAAGAAAATTAATTTTAATAAATTAAAACATAAATTTAATGAGTATGGTTTTGATTTAAAAAAATATAGCATTTCAAATTCAGATGAAAGAAATGATATATTAAAATCTCTTATAGTAAAGCTGCATAATGGAGGGGATATTGATTTAATAAAAAGAGAGTTTGAAGGTAAATTGATTAAGGTATCAGCTGAAGAAGTTCATAATGCCATGCATGAATTGGTTAATGATGGTATGAGTATTGATGAGGCTAAGCATTTTTTCTATATTAGAACATTGATTTTAAAAGATGCTATGGATAATTCTAATATTGAATATGATTATGAAGCTGTAGTATTATTTAAAAATGAAAACAGATATATAGAAGATTTATTGAATAATAAAATTTTATCTTCTGAACTTTATGATAAACTTCATGAACATTATTCTAAGAAAGAGAGCCTATTTTTTACAGCTTTAAAAAAATATGGAAATGATGAGCCTTCAAAAGTTATGTCCAAAGTAGATAGAGATATTTTAAATGAATTAAATTTAATAATCAAAAACAATGATTTTGAAGGTATGAAAGATTTCAAAAATAATATTTATGATATGATATTTAAAGAAGAAAATATTTTGCTTCCTCTTTGTGCTTCTGTGTTTTCAAAAGAAGATTTTGATAATATAGCTGAATATTATAAAGCAAATAATTAATTACCCTAAAATATAATTTTTTAGAATAGTTAGTATTTATAATAATATTAACTATTCTTTTTTTATGAATAATGTCTTTAATTAATTAATTGACTAAAAAGATATATGCTATATAATTTGCTTATAATAAACAGAGATTAATTTATGAAATATGATAAAAATAAAGAAGATTATACAGAAATAGAAGAAGACGATGTAGAGATACTTGGAGAAGATGGAGTATATAGAAAATATAAAGTTTATAAAGATTATCAGAGAAAAAAAGAAAAGAAGTTTATATATTGGGTACCTTTTATTTTAGCAGTTATTTATACTTTATCTCCTATTGATTTAATTCCAGATAGAATACCTATAGGAAAATTAGATGATATATTACTTCTAGGTATAACATTTTATTATGCTTTAAAAAGGGCAAATTTTTCTTACAATCCTATAATCAATGTAATTATTAGAAATATAATATTATCTATAAGTATTACAGGATTTGTTATGATGATTATAATATACTTTTTGGCAGTATTTTTATAAGGGGGAATTATGAACAAAATATCATCAAATAATATAAGTAAATTAGAAGATAATGAAATATTTGTATTTGGAAGCAATACTCAAGGAGCACATGGAGGCGGGGCTGCTAGGGCTGCTATGAATTGGGGAGCTGTTTATGGTCAGGCATTCGGACTTCAGGGTAAAACATTTGCCATACCTACAGTTGATTATACAAAAAGTGGTAAAATGGCAGTATCAGAAATAAAAAAATATGTTGATAAGTTTTTAGCTTTCACTTTGGAACATAAAGAATTAAAATTTTTAGTAACGGAAATAGGATGCGGTATAGCGGGCTTTAAAATAGAAGAAATGGCAGAACTTTTTAGAGAGGCTTTAAAAGATGAATATGATAATGTTTATTTGCCTCAGAGATTTGCAGATTATTTAAAAAAATAATTTTTATAAAAAAGTAATCTTTTTTTTTCATAATTTGCTTATATTTTAATATATACAAAACATAAGGAATAAAAAATGAAAACAAAAATATTTTTATTATTAACTTTTTTGATATTAGCAGTTTCATGCTCTAAAAATAGTACTTTAGACCCTTCCGGAATTACAATTGCCAATTATGAAGGAACATATACAGGAAAAGGAAAATTGAAGTCAGCTTCTTCAACTGAAGAAAAAGATATTACTGTAATAGTAAATAAAGATGCTACAGTAGTATTTAAAGCGGATGCTAATCATTTTACTTTTAATAATATTACAAAGATAGATGATAAAAATTATAGTTCTATGAAAATGGAAAGCGGTTCTTTATTGATATTCTCTTTAATATTTGACGGAAATGGTAATTTGAATATCTCTTTACTTATGCAAAGTACATCTGAAGAATATACAGCTGATAAATTGACAAAGACAGCTTCTTAATATACAAGAAAAATTTTTTATTGTAATAACTTCTGAAAAAGCCCTTGTTTAGATGACATAGGGCTTTTATTTTTTATTAATAGGGCTGCTTCCTCATAGTTTAAATCTTTTATCATATACTAATTTTAATAGTTAATCTAATTTTCGTATAAAATCGTCCCCTAAGTCAATTTGTATTTTGACAATGGGGAATGAGTTTAAAAACTATATATAAAATAAGGAGTATAAAATGAAAAACAATAATTGTTTTCGTCCCCTTTCAGCTCCGTACCGGAGTGCTTCGCAGGGAATGAGTTTAAAAACGATCCAGAAATTTTTCAAATTCAAAAAAAATTATGGTATGGTTTTCGTCCCCTTTCGGGGAATGAGTTTAAAAACAAGGACATACTATTTTATGGTTTGAAAGATTTGGTCCCGACTGTTTTCGTCCCCCACAAGCGCAGCGCAGTGCCTACTTGGTCACGGGGAATGAGTTTAAAAACAAGCTTATATAATAATAAAGAAGTACTAATACGTTTATCTAGATAGTTTTCGTCCCCTCACGGGGAATGAGTTTAAAAACCCGTAATTTTTTCTTAAATTTTTTGTAAAAATTTAGTAACATTTCTTTACGATACGGGGTTTTTAAACGGGTTTCTTCCTATATATGTTTTTAAACTCATTATGTAATTATCTAATATGATTGTAAAATTATATTTACTTACACATAGATATGTAATTATCAAGCCCTTTTCTATATAATTTACAAAAATTTTACTTTTATGTGTAAATAGGGATGTCAAAGAGCTTTTACTAAAAGTATAGTATATTTTACATAATTTTGCAAATAATATATTAAAAAAAGCTCATAGAAGATAATTCCATGAGCTTTTATTTATCAACAATTTTATTTCTTTTATAAAATGATTATCTCTTTACTGGTTTATTTCCATTTTCTTTAGAGTTCATTAATGCTTCTTCTGCTTTCATCATGCCTACAGTTTTTTCTGTTTTATTCAAATTAGCATTATCAACTTCAGAAACCTTACTTTGAGTAGCTGTATTAATTTCTGATTCATAAGCAGCCTTCAATTCACCGAATTCATTATTAGAATTATCTCCATTTTCATCTTCAGCAGAAGGTCTTGTTATTATTCTAGCTTTATCTGCCAAAGAAGATTCAAACATTTTAGCAGCTTCATCTTCACTTTGTGCCTCTCTTACTTGAGAAACAGCAGCAGCTTCTGAAGCCATTAAATCTCCGTTTGAATGTACTATCATTACATCTTCCGGACGTACTGTTATAAGTCCGTTATCTGTTCTAACAGCAAGTGCAACTCCAGTATCATTTTCCATAACCATTTCTACCGGTCCCAAGAATCTATTTCCTGCCTCATCCATAACTTCTACACTTTTGCCTAACATAGAATATCCTGTTTGGCTGGAATAAAAAGTTTTCATAGATTCCAAGTTTTTATTTACTTCAGTCATTTGCTCAACAGAAGAGAACTGTGCAAGCTGTGCTATCATATCTCTGTTATCCATTGGAGACAATGGGTCTTGGTGACTCATTTGAACTGTAAGAAGTTTCAAAAATGCATCTTTTCCTAAAGAGTTTTGAGTAGGGTCTCTTTGGAAATTATGCTGCAAATTGAAAGCACCAACTTCCTGTTTTAATATTTTTATTTCCTTATCTGACATTTTTAAAGCGTCTGCTGATATCATCTTTTGCTCTCCTTATATTAAATAAGTAAATTCAATTTTCTTTCCGGAACTATGTAATTCTTTATATCGGCATTTACTTCTTCTGCATTATCATTGTTTTCAAAATTAAGTCTAGTTCCGTTATTGTTTAACTCTTCTCCAAACTCTCCATTATTAGGCATATCCTGTCTTAACATTACATCAAAACCTTCTATATTTATACCTATTTCATTTAATGAAGATATAACAGTATCTAAGTTCTTAGTAAATATGTCTTTAACTTCGGCATTATCTACAAATATTTTGCCTACCAAGTTATCGCCGTCCATATTAATTTTTAATCTTACTTTGCCCAAATGCTCTGGGTTTAGAGTCATTAAAACTTCACTTTTTCCATTAGCTAATGCAACCTGTGCTTTTTCAACAAGTTTACCCATTAAATCTTGGAATTTTATTATGCTGTCAGATAGGTTAGGGCTGTTATGTGTTTTAGATACATTATTATAATGATTATATCCTTTTAAATTAGCACCTTCTGCAGAATCCTTCATATTAATGATAGTAAGCTCTGCACCTTTATCATCTGATATAGTATTGTTTACAGAACTTACAGTATTATTTTCTGCATTATCTTTATTGTATCTGTCAGCATATTTATTTTCTGTATTCATATCAATAGATGCTTCAGCCATTTGGGTATTATCATTTTGAATCATTACATCAGCATTATTGATTTCTTCTTTACTGTCATCTTTATTCAAAGCTATTTTTGCTTCTTTATTAAGAGAATCTTTATCTATATCTTTAACTTTTACATCATCTTTTATATCATCAGTGAGTTTTTTATCTTTTTCTTCATCTTTGGCATCTATCATATTTTTTAGATTTTCCAATGATTCTATTAAATCAGCTAATTCTTTTTTATCTTCTTCATCTAATTCTTCAGCATTGATAGATTCTATTTCTTTTTTAATATTTTCAATTTCTTCGTTTTTGATATTTTCTTTTTTGTCTGCTTTATCAGCCTTAGATACTAGATTTTCTCTGCTTATATTTTCTTTTTTATCAACCTTTTTATCTGCATTGGCAATATTAGCATTTTGCAAAGCTGCTTTAGCTTTTTCTTTGGCTTCTGCTAATTTGCTTTTTTTAGAACTATTTTCTTTTACTTCTTTATTTTCTTCTTCATTATTATTGCTTTTATTAACTGCTTCATTTTCTTCAGATGAAGAGGCTTTTTTACTATCTTCTGTATTTTCTGCTTTGCTTTCTTTTACTTCAGAATTTTCTGATTTTTCTTTGATATTATTGTTATCAGAAGATTTTTCAGTATTGATATTATCATTTTCAGAGTATTGCTCTTCTGCTGAAGCAGGCGAATAATTATTATAATCATTGTATTCTTGATAAGAATTTTCTGTATGATTATTAACTACTTTATTTGAAACGCTTGAAGAATAAAGTTCTTCGCTTTGAGTTTTATTTAGCATTTTAGCAAAAGAATCATCATAACTATAATTATTTAAGCTGTAAGTATTGTTATTAGATAAAACATTGTTATCAGCAAAAGATAATAAATTGCCTAATCCGTTTATCATAATTTACTTCCTAATTATTAATTTACTACTATATTAATATTCGGAAGTATAAAAATTTACTTTATCAAAAAACTGTATTATGTTTACAAAAAAATATATGTATTTGATATATTTCTACATAATTATTTGAAAATATTTTATCCTTTTCATCTAGTATAATAAATAACAATATTTAGGGTTTATATTTTTATTTCGATTTATTGGCTTATTTTTCAAAAATGCTTGTTTAACTAAAGGGTGGGAGGGCGGGGTAATATTTAAACTTTACAACACATATAAAACAAAATAGAGTGAAAAAAATTAAATTATTATATTGATTTTTTTTATCGGTATGCTATAATTTTAGCACTTAAAAGTTCTTTTAAATGCGGGCGTCGTATAATGGTTATTACCTCAGACTTCCAATCTGAAGATGACGGTTCGATTCCGTTCGCCCGCTCATTAGTATTTTCTACTTTATTATTTTCAAATATTTTTGGTTTTATTTTTTAGATTGCTTTATTTCATAATTAAATCATGGAGTTTTTCCCTAATATGAAAAATAGTTTGATGTTTAAATTTCTAAGTATATTTTCCGTATTTTTGCTTGCAGCTTTTTTATTATTTTATTTCATATATAAGCCTATATACAAATCCAAATTTTTAAATGAAAAATATTTCCAAACTTTAAACTCAAAGAATGAAGCAGAAGGGTCTATAAGAGAAATAAAAAATACTGTTAATTTAATAGTAAATAACCTTGAAACAAATCCAAGTCTTGAAAATTTTGGTAATTTTATAACTAATATACAAAAAGCAAGTTCAGGATATTTAAATATGTATTTCGGAGATACTGTTCCATATTCACAGGGCGGAATATATATAAATACATTGGAAGAATATCCGCGTACATATAATCAAACAGCAAGACCATGGTATATAGATGCTTTAAAGACAAGCGATATAATGATAAGTGATCCGTATATAGATTTTGCAGTTAACGAATTAACAGTAACTTTCAGTAAGGCGATATATACAAATGGAAAGTTAAAAGGGGTATTTGCAATAGATTTCATTGATATGAACAGAATAATGCAAGAGATAAAAGATACTTTCAAAGAGGAATTCTATATTGTATCGTCAAATGGAATATATATGACGCATGAAAATACCAATTATATATTAAATGAAAATAATAATTTATTTAATGATCCTCTTTTTGCTGGTTTTAAAGGCGATATTGCTTCTCATATAGGAGAGGTTAAAATATCAGGCAATCAATGGTATGCTATTCAAAAAACATCAAATGCACCTTGGTTTTTGGTATTCAAAGGAGATGCTAGAGAAATTAATAATCAGTTTAGAATTTTGATGCTTGTTGTATTTATAATTATGATTCTTATATTATTGATTGAAGGAATACTTGTTTATAAAATAGTTAAACCTTTAAGAAATACTATAAAAATTATAGATCTTATGAAAGAAGGAAATTTTAACAGCGTATTTAATAAAGAAGATTTAGCTTTAAAAGATGAATCAGGACATTTAGTTAATTCTGTTAATGACATGCAAAACAAAATATCTTCAATAGTAGCTGAAATAAAAAATAATATATCTTCAATAAATAATTCAAGCACTCAAATATCAAAAGGTATAGATAATTTATCAGACAGAACATCATCTCAGGCATCTGCTATAGAGGAAGTAAGCAGTGCTATAGAAAATCTATTTTCTTCTATATCTGAAACTTCAAATCATACAAACGGTGTAAGAGATATGAGCAATAAAGTGGCTGAAGCTACAAAAAAAGGTGTAGATGCTGTTACGCAGATTTCAAATAATATGGCTGATATATCTCAGTCAAGCAAGGAAATATCAGATATAATAAAACTTATACAAACTATAGCATTTCAAACTAACATACTAGCTTTAAATGCTGCTGTTGAGGCTGCCCGTGCTGGGGAACAGGGTAAAGGTTTTGCAGTTGTTGCTTCTGAGATAAGGTCTCTTGCTCAAAATGTTAATGATGCTGCCGGAAAGATTACAGACATAATAGAAAACACTGTTTCTAAAATAGAAATCGGGGATGAATCTGTAAGGCATTCTATTGATATGCTTTTGAATATAGAAAATTCTGCAAAAGAGGTATCCGATGTACTTATGGATTTATGCAATTCTGTTTCTCAGGAGGAAGGAAGCGTTAGAGAAATTGCTCTTGCCATTAATGAGTTAAACCGCATAACGCAGGAAAATGCTGATTTAGCAAGCAATAGTGCTGTTTTGGGAAGAGAAGTTGCTAACGGTACAGAAAATGTTTATTCAGAGCTTGAGTATTTTAAATTGATTGTTTAATACTACTATGTTTATAAGGCTTGATATTAATCTTAAAAAGCTCATTATTTACTTTATATATTGAAGTTTATTTTTAGCTGTTTCATAATCTAAAACTTGTACTTCTTTAATATTCCAAAGTTTGCCTAATGGACATATAAGACTTCTTTTTATGATATTTTCTATTTCTTTTACAATATCAGAAATTATCGTCTTATCTTTAGCATTAAATTGTTTGAAAATAATATAAACCCTTAGTTCTATATTTATATTATAATTTTTATTTAGGTTATTTAATGTTTTTATAATATCATTATTTCCATCATACAAAGCTGTTTTTAATAAGGCAGAAGAATGTAAAGCTTTTAGTCTTAAATCATCTTTCAAATTTGATTTATCCATATTGTTTACTTCTTTACACTCTATTAAATCAATATGAGCATCATTACAATAACAAAAATCCATTTCTTTCATACCATTATCATTTTGACTGCATACTTCATAATTTTTTTGATTTTGTATATAGAATTGATTTTTAGAGAGTCTGAAATATGAATTATCTTTAAACTCTATAAGCCATTCTTGATTATTACTCAATTTTTACTCTCCACAAACATATCATAAGCCTCATCAGATATTGAATTATCAGGAAACTCTTTTGATAAATCATAAGCTCCATCTATTTTTGTATAATTATCTTCTTTTAAAAAGAAATATACATTTATAGGATAATTATCTTTTATGGCAATATTGCTAAGCTGATTTAAAACAAATGAATTATGACTAGCCATAAATATTTGCACGCCTTCTTTTGAAATATCAACTAAAAATCTCATAAGCTCACGAATCATTTTAGGATGCAAACTATTTTCAGGCTCATCAATAAATAAAATGCTTTTCTTTGTTAAATTACCTGTATTATGAAGCACTTCAAATATTCCTAACTTTTTTATTCCTTCAGCAGTAATATTGATGTTATAAATATTACCGTCATTTTTATAATAATTAATGGCATTAGTATTTTTATCTATTTGTATATTGCCTTTATAAAAATCATATTTATTTTTGAATACATTTAACAATTCTCTTTCATCAATATTTTTTCTTGCAAGTATTTCATAAATTATATCAGTATAAGAATCATCGAATCCGCTTTCTATATTTTGATTTTTAAGATAAATAACAGCATTCATAATAGATAAAATTTCTTTAGCAGGTATGAATAAAGGTTTATAGTCATAATTGTAATTATTTATAATTTGTTTTGAATTAATAGTTTCACTATTACTATTAACTAAAATGCATGTAAAATCTGTTTTGTCATTATTACTTAATAGATTAAGTCTTACAATTTTTGAATTTCTAAAATCATTATCAAATATATTTTCTGAACCTTTACCATAAATTGTATAAAGGGCTTCATCTATACTTATATCATATGTCTTTCTATCAGTAAGATATTTTAGCTTATGACAATTAGCATACAAAAATTTTAATATAGTAGTTTTTCCTGTATCATTTTCACCTATGAATAAATTTACATTAGCAAAATTATCAAACTTAGCGTTTTGGAATTGTCTGTAATCATGAATTTCAAAATTCTTTATCATAAAATATAACCTAATTATAATATTATGATATTCTATAATATATTTTTATTATTTCAAATATTTACTTCTTTATCATTCATAATTATTCCTAAACACTAAACAGTATATTTTATAGTAAAAATAATTTGTTTTTTTGCAACTTTTTTAACGAAAAAAGTTGATGAAAATAAAAAACTATAATTAGTTTACAAATATTTTATTATGTAAAAATAAAAATGAAACCTTATATAGTTTAATATATTTTCTACAAAGGAAGATATCAAAAACAATAAAAAATATATTGAATTAAATCAAAAATATAATATAGTTTTTAATCATCAAAATAATTTTTAAATATTAAAGGAATTATCATGAAAGTTTTTATTAGTGCGGATATAGAAGGAATTACTACAACTACCCAATGGCCTGATACCGATGCTGGAAGTTTAACTTATAAAGAGCATACTTTACAAATGACTAAAGAAGTTAATGCTGCATGCGAGGGTGCTATTGAAGCTGGTGCTAAAGAAATATTTGTAAAAGATGCCCATGATAGTGCTATGAATATAGATCAAACAGCTTTGCCTGAATGCGTAAAAATACATAGAAGATGGAGCGGAGATCCTTATTCTATGGTAGAAGGTATTGATGAAAGTTTTGATGCTGTAATGTTTATAGGATATCATAATGCAGCTTCTATTGGAAATAATCCGCTTTCGCATACTATGAATACTAGAAATGTTTATGTGAAGCTTAATGAAGTGCTTGCCAGTGAATTTATGTTTTTTAGTTATGCGGCAGCTTATAGAAAAGTACCTACTGTATTTTTATCCGGAGATAAGGGATTATGTGAAATTGCCCAGAATATGCAGCCTAATTATCCGAATTTAATAACTCTTCCGGTTAAAGAGGGTATAGGTTATTCCACTATAAATTATTCTCCTAATTTAATGGTTAAAATGATTAAGGAGAAGACTAAAGAGGCTTTAAGTCAGGATTTTAAAGGTAAAATATTAAAATTGCCTAATCATTTTAAATTAGAGATTTGTTATAAAGAACATGGCTATGCTCACAAGGTGTCGTTTTATCCTAATGCCAAAAAAATTAATGATACTACGGTAATTTTTGAAAATAATGACTATTATGAGATATTAAGAGCCTTGAAATTTATATTATAAAATTTTATAATATAAAAGTCCGATAACTTATGAAAGCCCCCTTAAAAACAGCAGTATTTAAGCGGGCTTTTTTATTCTAATTATTTTTTTATATGGAATTATTATGTCAGAAATTTGGGATATTTATGATAGAAATAAAAATAAAACGGGAAGATTTCATAAAAGAGGAATTCCTCTGAATAAAGATGATTATCATATAATAATACATGCTTGGATAGTTAATAGCAATGATGAAGTTATAATAACAAAAAGGCACAGCAGCAAAAAAATATGCCCTGATATGTGGGAATGCACAGAAGGCTCTATACTTGCTGGAGAAGACAGTATTGACGGAGCTTTAAGAGAACTTAAAGAAGAAATAGGACTGTCATTTAAAAAAGAAGATGCTTTGTTTTTAACTTCTTTTATACTTGAGTTTTCAAATACAATAATAGATTCCTATATGTTTAAAAGAGATGTACAAATAGAAGATTTAATTTTACAGGATAATGAAGTAGGCGAAGCAATGATAGTAAATAGAGAAAAATATTTAAAAATGTGCCGAAACGGAGATATAATTTCTTCTATACAATACTTCTATGATATTTATGATAAACTAAAATAACAATGATACTGCGCACAATACCAAAATAACCGCCATAACAATATTAAATTGATGATAGTATTTTTTTAAAAATCTCTGTAATATACCTCCAGCCAAAGCCCAAGTTAAAATACCAGCCATTCCTATAACGCTTATTACTATGGAATGAACAAGTAAACTTTTAAGACTTTTACTATGAGGAAGTACATAAGCAGTATAAACTGTAATTGCATAAAGTATAATCTTGACATTTACAAATTGAAGCAAAAGCCCTTTCATAAATGACATATTTTTATTTGTATTGTCCAAAGGCTTGCTCATTAAAATATGTACTGCAAGATATACTATATATGCTGCCCCTATATATTTTAATATATTAGCTATAAATGGTACATATTTTGCTAACTCATAACAAAATAATGCACATATAATCATAACAGATAAAAAACCTATTATAATTCCAAAAACTATATTTTTACCATTGCTCCATCCATTTTGACTAATAGAATGCAATGCAATTACATTATTAGGTCCTGGTGTGAAAGCAGTTATTACTGCATAAGGAAGATATGAAATTATAATTGAAAATAACATTTGCATTTATGCTCCTTTTGATTATAATACTTTTATAATACTTTGCTATAATACTTTAGTCAAATTAAAATGTTTAAATATATAATTCAAAATTATTGAATAATAAGGAAATATTATGGATTTAAAATATTTAATTACTTTCCGTACAATCATTGAAGAAGACGGATTTAATAAAGCAGCAGAAAGACTCAATTATACTCAATCTACAATTACTTTTCAAATCGATCAATTAGAGAGAGAGCTTTCAACAAAACTTTTTGAGAGGATAGGAAGAAAAATGGTATTAACAAAATCTGGAAAGCATCTTATACCTTATGTAGATGAAGTTTTATCTTCTGTAAATAAACTTTGCAACTTTGAAAAGGAACTGAGAGATTTTAAGGGAGATTTGTATATCGGTGTTGCAGAAACATTGCTATGCTGGTATATGCCAAGTATTTTAAGAAAAGTTAACAAAAAAGCACCAAATGCAAGACTTTTTATTAAATCTATGAACTGTTATGACATAAGAGATGAGCTCATAAGGGGCAATTTAGATATAGGGGTATTCTATGAAGATGTAAACAGATTGGGAAGCAATATAATAACATACCCTTTAGGAATATATGAACTTGTGCTTGTATCATCTCCTAAATTAAAAAAACAATACCCTGACTTCATAACACCAGATAGAAATATGCCTATTACATTTATTATAAAAGAACCTAATTGCATGTTCAGACGGATATTTGAAAATTATCTTAGACAAAAATCTATAATAATAGATCATGTAATAGAACTTTGGAGTATACCTACTATTAAAAATCTTGTAAAAAATGATGTAGGAATATCTTATCTGCCGAAATTTAGTGTAGAAGATGATTTAAAAAAAGGCAGTTTAGTAGAAATAGAAACAGAATTAAATAATACAACTATATCTGCTGTATGTGCTCATCATAAAAACAAATGCTTAACACCTTTAATGAAGTTGTTTATTGATTTATGTAATGATTATTTTAATAATATTCAAAAATAAAAACTGTATGTTTATAAAAAATATAGTATAATTTATATCATTGTTTTATAATCAAGGATAATTATGAAAGTATTAATAATAACAGTAGGGGCTCAAGGAAGCGGAAAAAGTTATTCTATAAAACAAGCTAATCTTGAACATTATAGTGTAAGTTTTGATAATTTAAGAATATTATATTCAGGACTTTTCCCAGACGGACATAATGGTCTTTCTATATGTGAAAAGGATAATTCATATATTTGGAATAATTTGATATTAAACATACTAGAAAACAGATTTAAATTAGGACAATTCACAATACTTGACAGTACAGGACTTTTTAATCTTAACAGCATTACAGAACTTGCTAAAAAATACGGATACAGAATAACTGCTGTCTTATTTGATAATTTATCATTAAAAGAATGTATTGATAATGTTAGAAAAAGAGAAATAGGAAATAATATTGATGAAGAAGTTATAAAAGACTTTTTTATGCGTATGAAAGATTTTAAATTAAGCGGTGCTAATATTTACAGGGCATCTGATTATAACAGCTCAATTGATGCATTACTTGAAGCAAGCAAATGGGATAGTTTTTATTTAAATGAAACAGAGTTTGAAAAGTATGATAATATAAAAGTTATACCTGATTTGCATGGCGAATATGATGTATTTAAAATATTTTTAGAAAAAGAGAATTATTTTCAGAATAAAAAAACAGCTTATATATTTGTAGGCGATTTAATAGACAGAGGAGCAAAATCTAAAGAATTGATTGATTATTTTCTTAATAATGATATACCAAATAATGTTTATTTTACAGAAGGTAATCATGATGTAAGTTTGAATTTCTTTGCCAATGATATAAAAATTACGAATCAGGAATTTTATCAAACAACATACAAAGAAATAAAAAAAGCATTTTCTGTAAATAAACAATCAGAAGAATATAATTTTGAAGAAAAAATATTAAATGAATTGAATAATTATAAAAAGAAAATAAGAAATTTTTATAAGAAGTTCAGACTTTATTATTTTTTCACTTTTAATGGAAAGAAATTTTTTATTAATCATTCTGGCATAGATAGGATGTATGAGCATATTCCTGCCTCTCTTTTGAATGGCATTGTAACTTACGGATATAAAGAAGATGAAGACGATTATAAATCTTATATAGAAGTTGGAAAACAATTTCAAAAAAATCATCCTGATATTATACAGATATTCGGACATAGAAATGTGTTTCAGGAAGAATTGGAAGATAATTTATGCAAAATTAATGATAATGCTTATTGTATAGAAAACTCTGTTGAATACGGGGAAGATTTGATTATTCTCAATTTAAAAGATTTGTCTATTGAGAGTTATAAGAATAATAAAGAAATAAAAAATTTATTCAATAAAGAAAATGAAGAAAGCGAACTTGTGCGTTATAAACATTATGATACAGTTTATTCTACTAATTTTTCAGATAGGGTATTCTATAAAAGATTATGGAATGAACAGACGATAAAGGCTAGAGGATTGTACAGATACAATGGAACAAATGAAATTGCAGGAAGAAGCTATGATAAATTCTTTAATTATGATGAGGTTAAAGAAACAAAATTAAAAAGTTTGCAGAAAAATATAAAGTTTCCTGTAAGTGTATGCAAAAAATATAATGGGTATTTGTTTTTAGTGTTTTTAGATAAAACAAGAGATGAGTTAATATTTGCAACTAAAAGCTCAATTAATACTAAAATGACTGCTTGGGCAGAGGAATTATTAACGGATGAAAATAAAAAATTTATAAAAGAATACTGCAGAAAAAATAATACTACATTTGTATTTGAATGCATACATTTAAAAGATTCAGCACATCCTATTGTATATGATAAATCATTTTTAATTTTGCTTGATATAATTTATAATGAAGAGAATTTTAGAAAACTCTCTTATGAAGAATTATCAAGTAAGGAAATAACAGAACAATTTAAAGTGAAAGAAAGAATAGAAATATTTGAAAAGCCTAATGATAATATTTCAAAGGATGATTACGATAAGTATGTAGAAAAAATGCTTCATAAATATGTTGATGATTTTTCGATAGACTATGAAGGAGTAGTATTTGAAGATGATGCCGGATTTATGGTAAAGGTAAAATGTCCTTTTTATATTATTAAAAAAGCATTAAGGGCACAATCAATGCGTTTAAATAGATTAAGCCATTTTTTAAATATTCATTATCCTAATCAATATGTTCATTTTGTAGGTAATAAAATATTTAATAGATATAAAAGAGAAAATAAATTAAAAGAATGGAGAAACCTTACAGCTGATGATGTATTAAAAGTATATAATGAAGTTTTAAATGATCTTGTAAATTAATTATTTTAGTTTATAAATGAGTAAGTTTTTTATAATAGAAGTTGGCCGCGTGTAAATAGATTTATTTTGCAATTTTTATTAGCAATAAAAAGCAAGCCTAAGCTATCCCTAAAGGGCACATACGTGCAAATAAATTTATTTATTTGCTGATTATAGCGTAGGCGAACTTAACAATAAACAGTGAGCCGTAGCTAGCAAATAAATTTATTTATTTGCTGATTATAAGCGTAGGCGAACTTAACAATAATAAGTAATATTAGTAAGCTAAAAATTGCGAGTACCAAATATTCGTAAGAATATCTGGGCTTATGAACGAGCAATTTTTGTTAACAATAATAGGAGTAAAGAATGAACAAACCAAAAATAGTAGTACTTGACGGATTTATATTAAATCCCGGAGATATATCTTGGGGTGAAATAGAGAGTATATCCGATTTAAAAGTTTATGACAGAGTTGATTATGACAATGTAAAAGACGTTGCTTATGATGCTTGGGGTATATTAAACAGCAAAGTAAAGTTCGATAAAAAATTAATGCAGTCTCTTCCAAACTTAAAATATATAGGAATGCTTGCAACAGGATATAATATGATAGATATTGAAGCTGCAAAGGAATTAGGTATTACGGTTACTAATGTAAGAGGATATGGTCCTCAGTCTGTAGCACAGCTTGTAATGGCTTTTGTATTATCTTTATCTTTCAGGGTAGTTGAGCATAATAATCAAGTTCATAATGGAGATTGGGTAAAGTGCAAAGATTATTCATTCAGCAGTTATCCTTTAATTGAACTTGAGAATAAAACTATGGGCATATTTGGTTTTGGAGATATAGGAAGAGAAGTTGCTAAAATGGCTATGGGAATGGGTATGAAGGTGTTAGTTTATTCAAGAAGTAAAAAAGAAGGTTTTGAAAATGTTTCAAGCCTAGAAGAACTTTTTGAGAGATCCGATTTTCTTTCTCTCAATGCTCCGCTTAATAAAGAAACAGAAAATATAGTCAATAAAAACTTGCTTTCAAAAATGAAAAAAACCGCATTTTTAATTAATACTTCAAGGGGAGGTGTTATAGTAGAAAAAGATTTAGCGGATGCTTTAAATAATGGAATTATAGCAGGTGCTGGTTTAGATGTGCTTTCAAAAGAGCCTCCAACTGCTGACAATCCTCTTCTTACTGCTAAAAACTGCTACATTACTCCTCATTTTGCGGGAAATACTTTTGAGGCTAGGACTAGGCTTATGCATAAAGTTTATGAGAATATAAAGGCTTTTTTAGATGGAAATCCTACAAATGTTTTAACTAAATAAAGTTTTTACTTATCGATAAAAGTGCTTGTAATAAACAGGCACTTTTTTTATTTAACGTACGGTTAGCTTAATCTTATATGTGATTTAAATTATAATTATTAATCTTATCTATAATAAAAATAAATTCTTCGTGCGGGAATAATAGTTAACAATCTAAAAAACACTAGGACGGGTGCAGAAATATCTATTTAAACATCAAAGAAATTTAAAACAAAAATGATTAATTAAAATTATAAAAAAATAATGGGCGGGGTATGTAAATAAATTTTTAGTACAGATATATAATTGTATATTAATAATCTGATAGATAATCTCTAATTTTATCTCTTATTGATTTTATTGGAATAAGCCATAATATCAAACTAATAACCTTATCAATTTTTCTCTCTAAACAATTTCTATCATATTGATTAAATATAGCTTAAAGTAGATTATTCATATAGTTTCATATTATTTATATACACATTTAAAAAATAATTATTTAAATCATAACTAATAAATTTCTGCTATTAATTTTGTTTCTAATATAAGATTAAAATCATTAGATTTTATTATTTTAAATTTATATCCTAAATTTAAATCTTCTATCATAGGTTTTATATCAAAAAAATCTTCATAATTATGATATATACTTATTATTAAAGTAGGTTTTTGAGTTTTTATTGTATTGATAGAACCTCTTAAAAATGGTTGCTCAAATCCTTCTAAATCAGTTTTTATTAACCCAACTTTAATATTATTTTTTTCTACAAAACTATCCAAAGTTACCATCCCTACTTTTTTTTCATCTGTATTAGAAAACCATTTTAAATTATTACCAGAGCTAACAACATCATTATCAGATATAGAAATCTCTTTGTTTTCATCACCCAAAGCCATGTAAACAGGTATGATATTATTTTTATTATTTAACTTTATATTTTTCTTCATAGATTCAAAATTTGCTAAAAAAGGTTCAAATGAATAAACTTTATCTTCTGTATAATCAGAAAGTATTAAAGCTGTATCCCCTATGAAACCTCCCGCATCAATTATTGCCTTATTTTTTATATAATCAATGTTATTGATATCATTAAGTCCTATTTTATCATAAAAGTTTGCAAATTCAAAAAAACATCTATCTAAAATATATTTATTATCATATATATAGCACTCATCATTAATTTTTATTATTTTACTTTTATGTTTCTTTTGCAAAGATAATATATCTTTTGCTTCATCTGGTAAAAAATATATATTATCCTCTAACATAGAAAAATTAGAAACTATTTTATTAACTACATCTGCACTTTCAGAATCTAAACCATACATTAATTTTTTATATCTATCTAAAAGATTACTATCCTTATTATTTTTTAAATACTTATTCATCTCTGATATAAACCAATAATCTTCTATTGGATAAAGATTTGAAATTTGGGTAAGATATTCTCTAACATCATTTCTAAGCTGTTTAAAAGGTATCCACCATGATATTCTATCTATAGTTTTTAAATCCATATTTTTCACCTAGTTATAAAAAATGCAAAATGTGTAATCCCTATTAAAGAAAATAGGTGAATGTAAAAAGTCTTTTTGAGAATTAGACTTGACTTGACTTGACTTGACTTGACTTGACTTGACTTGACTTGACTTGACTTGACTTGACTTGAGAATTAAGTCCAAATTAATAAAATTGTAAGTTTTCATCTTTAATATTATATTATATTTTTAATATAATGCAAATAAATAAAATAGATATGGTAGTAAAAATGATATTTATTATGAACATTTTTAATTAACATATAATAAAATTAGTTAAACATACATGAATAATAGTTAACAATCTAAAAAACACTAGGACGGGGGCAGAAATATCTATTTAAACATCAAAGAAATTTAAAACAAAAATGATTAATTAAAATTATAAAAGCAGGGTATGTAAATAAGTTTTTGTACTTAAATTACATACCCCGCCATTAAAATATATTGCTTTAAATATAACTTAATAATATTAATTCTATTTTTAATTTAATTGTAAAAAACACTCCCAAAAGCTATAATTAAATAATTGTATTATTAATTATCATTTTTAATTATTTATACAGAAGCTGCTTGATTATTCTCTAAAGCATGTTTCTTTTTCATGGTTTTATAAATATATATGTACATTATACCGGCTAATATTATCGATACTATATCCGCTATAGGCTGTGCCCATATTATACCATTAATACCGAAAAATTTAGTACCTATCACTATAGCCGGAACAAATGCTATACCCTGTCTGCTTAATGAAAGTACTAAAGAAGGCAAAGCTTTTCCTAATGCCTGAAATGTAGACATGAATACAAATTGAAAACCTATTATAGGAGCAACAGAATAACTAGCCATTAAAAACTTAACTCCGTATTCTACAACTTCGTCATTATCTATAAATATTCTTATAGAATGACTTGCAAATAAAAATGCAGAGGATAAAAATATTGAACCTAATATAAAACTTACTAAGCATGAAAGCTTTATTGCCGCATTCATTCTTTTATAATTTTTAGCTGCAAAATTATAACCGATGAAAGGCTGTATACCCTGAGCAAGTCCTATAAATACTAAAATAACAAGCATAAATATTCTTTGAGATACTCCAAGCCCAGCTACTACATTATCATTGTATCCTGAAGCAAAGTTATTTATTAATATATTTGCACAGCTTATAAGCACATTATTTATAAATACTGGAAGTCCTATAGCAAAAACATTTTTTAATATATCATCATGCATAGAAAAATCTTTTAATTTTACAGATAGAAATGTGCTTTTTTTTGCTATATGCCAAATATAGTAAAATGTAGAGCATGCATTTCCTATTATTGTAGCCCAAGCAGCACCTGCAACCCCCATCTTCATATAAAGTATCATTATAGGATCTAATATTATATTGATAACTGTACCCAATATCATTCCTATCATAGCCTCTTTTGAAGATCCTTCTGAACGTACTATCTGTCCCATAGACATTTGGCAAATAACAAAAATAGCTCCGAAAGCAACTATCATTAAATAATCCTTGGCAAATTGGTATGTATTAATACTAGCTCCGGATAATTTAAGTATCTGCTTCATAAATATTAAAAATACAGTCATACATACTAATCCTGTAGCTACGCTTGCAAAAAATGCAAATGAAGAAGTTTGCTTAGCCTTATCATAATTTTTAGCTCCTAAACTTCTTGAAATATATGAAGCTCCTCCTATGCCATATATAGCACCAAAAGCCATAAGCAGTAAATATATTGGCATAGTTAATGAAACTGCCGCAACTTGATTGGGATCATTAGTTTTACCAACAAAAAAAGTGTCAACCATATTATAAAATACATTTACCATCATACCAAAAATAGTTGGAAGTGCTAATGTTATTAATGCCTTATATACAGGATAATTCTCAAATACTTCTATTTTTTTATCACTATCATTCATAATTTAATTTCCATATCGAATTTAATCAAAAGCAATATATTATATTACATATATTTTATATTTCAAGTACATTAAATAAAAGATTAAAAATTATTCGGTATAATTATGCACACATAATTATATATTTTATGTATCCCACCCGCCCCCTTTAGTTAAACAAGCATTTTTGAAAAATAAGCCAAGAAATTGAAATAAAATATATAATTTGGTAAAAATAAAGAAAGGTAAACCCTAAATATTGTTTGCTGTCTTTTTTATTTAAATGTACTCATTGTATTATTTGCATTATAATATTTTGTATTGTACAATTATAAAAATTATATATGTTTTTTTTGTCAGTAAAAGAGTTTATATAAAAGATATGAAAAAAAATAATAAAGATAATAATAATTTTGAATTAGATTTTTCACAAGTTATAGAAGAAAATATAATGTTTTTTCCTATAAGGCACCATTCTCCTGCATGCTCTTATCATTTGAAGAATATAATTGAAGATTTTAAACCTGACGCAATTCTTATAGAAGGTCCAAGTGATTGTAATAATCTAATGAAATATATGGTTGAAGATGATACTAAAGCCCCTTTCTGTATTTATTCAAGTTATATTGATAATGATAATGAAAAATACAGATGCTATTATCCTTTTTTAGATTATTCCCCTGAGTTTGCTGCTATAAAAGATGCTTATAATAGAAATATTCACTGTGCTTTTATTGATATGCCTTATGCATCAATGATAGAAAATGCATATCTTGAAACAGAGGATAAAAATAATAATGAAGAAAATGATAATGAAGACTTGGAAGATGCAAAAAATAATCAGGATATAAAAAGGAAGAAATTAATATCTGTATACGATGATGATGATAATAAATTTAATGTTAATACCTATACAGTTGAACTTACCAAAAAGGCAGGACTTAGAAGTTTTGCGGAACTTTGGGAGAGAGATTTTGAAATAAACGGAATATTAAAGAGCAGTATTGATTTTATTAGAAGTGTCTATGCTCTTGGTTATTATATGCGTTTGATAGAAGATGAGGATTTAGAGACTCGAAACAGAGAATATGTAATGGCTAAAAATATTTATGAGGCATTAGAGAAATATAATAAAGTTTTAGTAATTACAGGAAGTTTTCACACAAAAGGCATAATAGATAAGTTAAAAGATTGTAAAACTATAGATAAAGAATGTAAATCATTAAAAAAGCATATAGTTTCAAATTCAGCTAATTATTTAATACCTTATTCATTTGAAGAAGCAGACAGCCGAAGAGGATACAGGGCAGGTATAGAGTTTCCAGCATTTTATGATTTTGTGTATAAACAATTAGAAAACTCTAAAGATAATTTGAATGAGGCATTTTTGAATGTAGTGCAGTCATTTATTATAAAGGCTGCAGGAATAGACAGACATAATCATAATGTTACAATTCCTGACTGTATAAATGCTTATTATATGGCTGTTAATCTTGCCAAATTAAGAGGAAAAGAATCTGCTGGTGTTTATGAACTTATAGATGCAGCTAAAAGTGCTTTTGTAAAAGGTGAGATATCATTAGCAAATACAAGCAATATTGATTTGATGTTAAAACTTCTTTCGGGTATTTCTAATGGGCAGGTATCTTCTAAAAGTATTATTCCGCCTGTTGTAATTGATTTTAGAAATCTATGCAAAAAGTATAAAATAAAAATTGATAAATCGGAGGAATCAGAGGCTATACTTGAAATTCTAAAAAATAAAGATCATTTTGAAAAAAGTAAATTCTTTCATCAGATGCATTTTTTGAATGTTGATTTTTGTAAATTCATAAGAGGGCCTGATTACGTTAATAAAGTTAATAAAAACTTAGCACGTGAGACTTGGAAATATGAATATAAAACATCAGTTGAAGCATTATTAATAGATAAATCAGTATACGGAGTAACAATAGAGGAATTAGCATCAAATATTATAATAGAAAAACTTAATTCTAATTTAGATGCTAGAGAAGTTTCTAAACTTATGATAGAAGCTAATGTTATGGGGCTTTACGGATTTTTAATAAATAATTATTCAGCAATAGAAAAAATAATATTTAATGACAGTAATTTTATAAGTCTTTGCAGCTGTTTAAATAATTTATCATATTTAGCGAATATGGAAATTATTAATGATAATTTATCGAAAGATAGGGAATCTTTATTTGGTAATTATGATATACTTCCGTTAATAGAAAATATAGCAAAACAGGTATTTGTACTTTCTGTAGTTAATATGGATTCTATGAAAAATTTACAAGAAGAAGAGGCATTAAAAAATTCTCATTATATAAAGAATTTATATTCATTTACTCTAGAACATCCAAACTGGTGCGATGCTGATATATTTAATGATAAAATAGATTCTATGCTTAACAATACTTTTGGAAGCTCACATATATATGCTGTTTGCTTAGCGGTTAAATATAAATCAGGAAGATTTACTATAGAAGAGTTTTCCATCATAATTTCTAATTTTTTAGAGTCATCTTCTGTTGATGTTTTAGCTTATTTTTTAGCTGGTATATTCTTAGTTGCTAGAGATATACTATTTATAAATAATGTTATTATAGACAGTATAGATAATACTGTAAAAAAATTGGATGAGGATAAGTTTATAGAAATTGTACCTAATTTAAGATATGCTTTTACAAATTTAAGTCCTTTAGAAATAGATCGTTTGTCTGAAATTATTGCTTATATGTATGGTACTAAGGTAAGTAATATTATGAATAATGCTGATATTTCTGTTGAAGAAATGCAGAAAGCTATGAAGATAGACGAAAAAGTTTTTCAATTATTGATTGATACTTTAAAATAATAATGATAAAATACGGTATTATTAATATATTTTGATATTTAGGTTTTTTTATGAGTGATAAAGACATTAATAGTTTTTTTAAGGAAGCATACAGTGCTTTCAATTTAAAGGATTATAAATTAGCTATAGAATATTTTACAGAAGTAATTAAACTTGATTCTAATATTTCTGAGGCTTATTATAATAGAGCTACTGCCAAAGCCAATTTGGATGATCATAAAGGTGCTATTGAAGATTATACTTGGGCTATTAATATTAATGACAAGTTTGCAGCTGCCTATTATAACAGAGGTATATTAAATAGAAGTGCAGGTAATGCAGAAGAAGCCATTAAAGATTTTGATAAAGCAATAGAGCTTAATTATAATTTGGAAGAAGTTTATTATGTAAGGGCAAATACAAAGGCAAGTATAGGTGATTATAAAGGTTCTATAGAAGATTATAAAAAAGCTATTGAAGTTTATCCACATTTTGCAGATGCATATTATAATATGGCTTTATCAAAAAATGCTATAGGTGAATATAAGGATGCTATAAGAGATTATGATAAAGCAATAGAGTATAATTTACGTTTTGCTGATGCTTATAATAATAGAGGGAATGTTAAAGAGCGATTAGGAAATTTCAATGAGGCTATAGACGATTATACAAATGCTATACATCTAAACAGAGAATTTGTAGAGGCATATTTTAATAGAGCTAATGCCAGATTTAATGTTAAAGATTATAAAGGTTCTATTGAAGACTTTGATGAAATTATAAAAATTAATCCTAAATATTCCAGAGCATATTATAACAGGGGTCTTGTAGAAATGTCTATGGAGGATTATAAAACAGCAATATCTGATTTTGAAAAGGTTATAGAGTTAGAGCCTAATTTTGCGGATGCTTATTATAATAAAGCTGTGGCTATTAATCATTTAGGAATATATGATGAAGCTATTGAGTTTTATGATAAGGCAATAGATATCAATCCTAATTATTCTGAAAGTTATTGCAATAGAGGAATATCCAAATCCAAAATGGCTTTTATTAGAAATGGTAAGGTTAGTGATGAAGAATATAAAAAATTGGTAGAAGAAGCTGAAAAAGATTTTGATACAGCTTATAAACTTGCTAATGATAATATGAAAGCAATAATAAAAGACGGCCTTATTAAATTATCACATTTGAATATGGAGGCTGCGACTAATTTTTGTAAAAAGAATAATTTTAATTAAATAAAAAAACTCATTATGCTTACTGCATTTTTGCAGCAATTATAATGAGTTTTATTTATTCTATAATAATTATCTTTTAGTTACATTTCCTTCAAAATCTACATAGAACTTTTTTCCGTTCATTAATTCAAATTTATAGTCTTTTTTCCTCTTTTGAACATAAACAATTTTTTTATCATCAAATTCTTTCTTTACAGTATTTTTTATTTTGCTATCTAAATAATCTATAGAAATTGCACTTCCGGAACCGCTTATGGTATTCCATTCTCCTTTGCTGTCTACAAATATTTTTAAACCGCCTTTAAATATTAAAGTATATGAACCTCCCATTTCCATAGCTCTGAAAAGATAATTATCAGGGAAATATTTTTCTGCAAAAGCAACAGCATTACGAGGTAATTCACTTAATGCAATAGAACCTGCAAATAGATAAGCTGAAGTTATAGATAATACTAATATAATGTAAAAAATATTTTTTTTCATAATTTGCTTAACCTCCAAAATTATATTTATTAGGTTTTTATTTATTATATAATCAAACTAAAATAACACAATATAAATTTATTATTGATGTTATAGTTTAACATATCCTGCTATATAATATCTTCCGTCTGTTGCTCCTTGGAAACCCACATTAAATTCTGCAGGCCCCGCTTTGAATTTTCCGAATATAGCATACTCTAAATAAGCCTTAGCCTGTTTATCTTTTATATGAACCATCTCTCTCAAAGCAATATTAAGCATATACCATTCAAATCCCTGTTCCAAACGTACATAATGTGCATCGCCTTCTCTCCAAGTATATTCTGCTATAGCATTAAGCCAAATGGTTTCATTCATCAAAGGAAATCTAAATGTAGCAGAAGCCTGAACTAAAGACTCAAATAAATCTATATGATAATTCTGAGGCCCCATTCTATTTTCATGTTCATATAAAACTCTAAATTCCATATTAGGAATATTAAATCTGAATAAAAATGCCTTAGGAATACTATGTCTGAAATCTCCTTGAGAATAAGCAATTTCATAATGATTTCCTATAAATCCTACTCTTATACCAGGACCATTTAATACCTGAGGTATATAATAATCAGGAGTATCAATATTTGCAGGGTTTAATGTAGTGTCATAATAATGCGGCATAAGCATGAAAGTAGTTGTATTTATGTCGAATGTTGCTCTTCCTCTTGCTGATACTAATATTCTATCAACGAATACGGCCTGTACTCCTCCGTCATAAAGCCCTGCATTTCCTTTTATATATGGATATTTTATATCTGGATTATGAGTATCGAAATAACCAAATGCTGTTATGAAGCCTGTAAACTGTATATAATCATTATGAAATGTTTGACCTAAAGTTGCAAATGTATCTCTTAAATTAAATGTATTAGTATGTGCTGCATATGAAAATGTTGTAGTTAAATGAAATTCTAATGGGTACTTTTGAAAAAATCCTAAATTGGTGTTATCTAAATTAGGTAAAGTTCTTTTATAATCATCTCTAAAATAATCTGGTTTTATATATTGCGGAAGTTCATTGTTTCCTTCTCTTCCTATAAACATATCAAATGCATTAGGAAGCTGAGGCATTATGGCATTTGTATATTTAGATTGCGCATTCAATATGCATTGCATAGATATTGCAAAGAACATTAAAAAAAATATATTTTTCATAATATAATCCTAACTTTTGTTAAAATAAAAAAGAATATCAATCTTTATCTAATAAAGATTAATGTTCTTTTCTATTTATTGAAAGCAAAATTATATTATAAATATAATTAATGTCAATTTTATATTATTCTATTTTAAAGAATGTTGGTTTTGTATTTATTACAATATCATTTTATGAACAAATTGTTTCATCAGATGTAATAAGTTATACCATTTATTTGTAGTATTATTTACATATAATTTTATTGCTTCAAAAAATCTATTATATGGTTATCTATAACATTTTTAATAATAGTATATATAAATACAAAAAATAAATATTGTAATAATATTTACTGTAATTATTTTGTGTATAATAACTTATTGATAAGTTAATTTAATGATTATAATATAAGTATCACATGTCAAATTATTTATAAATATTTTTTAGATATGTAAATTAATATAGTAATTTATATATCTAAAGTATAATTTTTTTATTAAAATATACTTTAATATATTATTAAAATAATGATAAATTAATTTGACTTTTATATTTTTTGTAGTACAATATAGCAACATTGATAGTATATTATGTTTATTAGCATTCTATACTTTAATGTTATTCCCAAAATCTCATTTTAATTAAATAAAGGAGAAAAAATCGTGAAACTCCCAAAAGTCAATGATTTAGGCTTTTTCGAGATACGTCTCGAAAGTATAGGCGGAATGGGTGCTAATAGTGCTGGTAAAATGCTTGCAGAAGTAGGTGTTTTATCACAAGGTTTTTATGGTGCTGCATTCTCTAGTTATGGTTCAGAAAAAAAAGGTTCTCCAGTTAAGTCTTTTGTAAGATTTTCTGAAGAAGAAGTAAGAGTTAACTCTACTGTAGAAGAGCCTCATGTTGTGGCTGTGTTCCATATGAATCTTCTTAAAAACCCTATGACATTAATGGGTGTTAAAGAAGATGCTATAGTTATTTTTAACACTAATAAAACTCCTGATGAAGCAAGAGACTTTGCTAAACTTCATGGTGGTAAAGTAGTTTGTGTTGATGCTATTAAAATTGCTAATGATTTAAAACTTCCTTCACAGGCAGCTAATACTATTATAATGGGTGCTATGGTTAATCAGCTTGATTTCATAGACTCTGCTAAATTTGAAGAGCAAATTAGAAAACAATTCGGCGGAAGAAAAGCTGAATTAGTAGAACCTAATATTGAAGCTTTCAGAAGAGGCGGAAGTGACTCTGTTGTTAAAGAGTTTAAAGATGATGGCAAATATCCTTATATACCTTACAAAAAACCAGAACCTGTTTATGGTAAAAATAACCAATTAACAGGCGGTTATATTAATGCAGCTGGTAACTCTACATTAAAAGATTTACAAGTTACACGTACTGGTAATATTCCAGTATTCAATCCTGCTAATTGTATTGATTGTGCTAACTGTGAAGTTGTTTGTCCAGACCTTTGTATTGTTTGGGAAAAAGGACCAGACAGAAAAGATCCTAATAAAACAGCTATGAACATGATGGGTATCGATTATCAGTATTGTAAAGGCTGCTTAAAATGTGTTAGAGCTTGTCCTAAAGGACCTTATTCAGGCAAATTTGAAAAAGATCAGCAGGCTTTAAGAATAGAAGTAGAAGCAAATTGTGATGTTAGTAAACTCACATATAGTCGTTACAAAAAATAAAAGGAGCGTATAAATGGCTAATAAATATAATCTTGCTGAACAAGAAAACATACTTGAAAGTGGTAATGAATTAGCAGCCATTGCAGCCGCTCAAATCAATTATCACGTTATGGGTTATTACCCAATCACTCCTTCTACTCAAATTGCTGAGTATTTGGATGAAATGAAAGCTAATGGAAGACACACTGTTTGCATGATCCCTGGTGATGGTGAGCATGGTGCTGCTGGTATCTGTTATGGTGCTACTACTGCCGGCGGTAGAGTATTCAATGCTACTTCTGCTAACGGTCTTCTTTTTGCTATGGAACAGTTACCAGTTCAAGCTGGAACAAGATTCCCTATGGTATTAAACGTTGTAAACAGAACTGTTTCTGGTCCATTAGATATTAAATGTGACCAATCTGATATAATGATGGCTCTTAACACTGGTTGGATTATCATTATGGCTCATACAACTCAGATGGTTTATGACTTCAATATCTTTGCTTTGAAGATCGCTGAAAGAGCTAAACTTCCTATCATAGTTTCTTCTGACGGATTCTTCACTTCTCACCAAAAGAAAAAAATTCACTTATTCAAAAATGATAAGGATGTTCAAGACTTCTTAGGTAAATATACTCCTGAAGTTACTTCTGTTGAACCAGGAAAAAATCCTGTTACAATTGGACCTTACATGAATGAAGATGAATTAACAGGAAGTAAATTACAGCTTTCTCAGGCTTTAGAAGATGCTCGTTCTATTATTACTGAAGTATTTGAAGAGTTTGCTTCTCTTTCTGGAAGACAATATCATCCAATAGAAACTCATAAAATGGAAGATGCTGAAGTTGCTTTAATGCTTTGCGGTTCTTCTTATGAAACTGGTACTTTGGCTGTTGATGAAATGAGAAAAGCTAATCCTAATCTTAAAATAGGTGCATTTGCTATTACTCAGATTCGTCCTTTCCCAGAAAAAGAATTACAAAAATTACTTGCTAATGTTAAAGTAGTTGTAGTAGGTGACAGACAGGATACTTACTCTGGTATGGGTGGTAATATGTCTACTGAAATCAGAGCTGCTCTTAAAAATGATCCTAACAACAAATCTGCTGTTATAAGTAGAGTTTATGGTCTTGGCGGTACTGAATTTACTCTTGAAAAAGCTAAAGAATTATTTGAATTAGGCTTAAAAGAATTAGCTTCTGCTGGTTCTGTTGAAAAACATTCTTATTTAGAACAATATATGGGTGATCCTAATGTAACAATGAAACCTATACATGAGCCTCTTACTTTAGAGAGCCAAAAATCAGGTATTACTGTTACTATGAATGAACAAACTCATAAACTTGAAGTTAAAGTTCCACCTCTTAGAGAGTTAACAGGTAAAGCTTATCGTTATGCTCAAGGTCATGGTGCTTGTAACGGTTGTGGTATCTTCTCTGGTATCAATACTTTCATGAAAGGTATAGAAGGAGAGGTTGTTCTTTTAGTACATACTGGTTGTTCTATGGTTGTTACTACAGGTTATCCTTTCAGTTCTTATAGAACTACTTATGTTCACAACTTGTTCCAAAATGGTGCTGCTACACTTTCTGGTATTGTAGAAATGTATCATGAAAGAAAACGCAGAGGTGAAATACAAGGACCAGAAGATCCTACTTTCATAATGGTTACTGGTGACGGTGGACATGATATAGGTATGGGACCTTCTATCGGTGCTGCTATCAGAAATCACAAAATGATTATATTAGAATATGATAATGAAGGATACATGAACACTGGTAACCAATTATCATTCTCTACTCCATTAGGACATAGAACTTCTACTTCTAACGTTGGTAAAGCTGAAGTTGGTAAGCAGTTCAACCACAAAGATGTTGCTCAAATCTTTGCTGGATGTCATGTACCTTATGTAGCTACTGGTTGTGAGGCTTATCCTTTAGATTTAGTTAAAAAGGCTGCTAAAGCTCAATGGTATGCTAATCATCATGGTACTGCTTTTGTTAAGCTTCTTATCACTTGTCCATTAAACTGGAAAACTCCAGATGATATGGGTAAAGATATTATCAAAGCTGCTGTTGATTGCTGCTTCTTCCCATTATATGAAATTGAACATGGTGTAACTACTATCACTAATATGATAGCTGATGATAAAAAACAACCTGTAACTGAATGGTTGAAAATGATGGGTAAAACTAAACACCTTCTTAAACATCAAGATATACTTGATGCATTCCAAAAAGAAGTTGACAGAAGATGGACTCGCTTAAAAGCTATGCATGAAAGTCCTGTTCTATAATTAGTTAAAGCTAATAATTAGAATATAAATAAAAACGGCTGCTTGCTCTTTTGGTAGGCGGCCGTTATTTTTTGAATTCGGAAATTATTATGCTTTAATATCATTTCAATAGCTATAATACTATTTGGTTTTTTCATTTTTATATTTGTTTTAATATTAAATACTATACTAGCTTTTTGTTATATATTATATTGTTTTATTGGTGTTACTTTTTATTTATTTGCAAGAATTTAAATTATAAAATATCTGCTGTTTTTAATAAAAAATAATATCTATATCTCTTAAACAAATCTTCATAAAATAATATTGATTTTTTTATTTTGCTATATTATAATAACGCGAATTATTTGATTATTGAGGTAATAAAATGAAAGTTATTATATTTGGGGCATCTGGTGCTATAGGAAAATTGGCTTTAAAATATGCCTTATTAAAAGGATACGATGTTACTGCTTATGTACGTAATTCAAATAAAATAAATATTCAAAATGATAAACTTCATATAATAGAGGGGGAAATATCTGATTATGATGCTGTGGAAAAAGCAGTAAGAGGTAATGATGCTGTTGTATGGTGTGTGGGCGTTAAGATGAAAAATAAATATCCTGTTATGGAATCTTTAGAAGGGCATAAAATTTTATTGAAGGCTATGAATTCTTGTGGTGTTAAGAGGTTAATTGATTGGGCAACTCCAAGTGTAACATTTCATAAAGATAAAAAGTCGTTTATTACAGTTGTTCCTAGTATTATTGCGGGAATAGCATTGAAACAGTCCAAAAAAGAAATGATTGCTATAGGAGAATTGATAAGACTTTCATCATTAGAGTGGACTTTGGTAAGATTTATAGCTCCTACTAATTCAAACTTTACAGGAAAAATTAAGGTGAGCTTTGGAGATGTAAAAATAAAATTTTCTATTTCAAGAGATGATATAGCATATTTTATGATAGAGCAAATAGAAAGTAAAGAATATATAAATTCAATGCCTATAATTGGAAGTTAAAATTTACAGCTTTATAATATTAGTTTTTCGCATCTTTAATTATGTAATAAAATATTTTTCATAAACTTAACTATATTAAAATACAAATGCAATTTATATTTAATAGTGTTGAATGGTAAATATAGATATAAATAAGTAGCTATTTCTAGTATATATAATAATTTTAGTAAATATTATGATGAATTAATATATCATTCAATATTCAAAGATAAAGAATAAATATTAAGGAGATAGTTGTAGAAAAATAAAATGTTAGATTATATAAATTCAAAAATCATTATTGAATTATTAAATAATTTTGTTAACATATAGACATTGTTTTTAAGGATTTTTATATGAAAGCTTATGAGAGATTTATAAAGTACACATCTTTTAATACTGCTTCAAACAGCAAAAATGAGAATCAAACACCAAGTACAGAAGGACAAAGGGTATTTGCTGAATATTTAGTCAATGAATTAAAAATAATGGGTATTGATAATGCTTATGTTGATGATAAATCTTTTGTATATGCTTCTATACCTGCATCCAAAGGAAAAGAGGATAAGCCTAAATTAGGATTCATTGCTCATTTAGATACTAATGAAGAGGCACCTGGAGAAAATATAAAGACTAATATTATCAAAAATTATGACGGTAAAGACATTGTTTTAAATAAAGAAAAAAATATTATTTTAAGCAGCAGGGAATTTGATAATTTAAATAAATATATAGGCAATGATTTAATAGTAACAGATGGAACAACACTTTTAGGTGCTGATGACAAAGCTGGTATTGCAGAAATTATGACTATGGCTGAAATTTTAATGAATGATAAAAGTATAGAGCATGGAGAAATAAAAATAGCTTTTACTCCAGATGAGGAAATAGGAGAGGGTATTGAATATTTTGATATTGAAAAGTTTAATGTAGATTTTGCTTATACTATAGACGGCGGAGAGATTGGAGAAATAGAGTATGAGAATTTTAATGCTGCTTCTTGTAAAATAACAGTTAATGGTTTTAATGTTCACCCTGGATATTCTAAAAATAAAATGAGGAATGCTATTTTATTTGCAATGGAATTTAACACTATGCTTCCAGCAGAACAAAAACCTCAATATACAGAAAAGTATGAAGGTTTTTATCATTTATCACATATAGAAGGTACTGAAGAAAAATCAGAGCTTCAATATATTATAAGAGATCATGATTTAGAGAAGTTCAATAATAAAAAAGAATTCATAAAAGATATTTGCAGTTTTTTAAATAAGAAATATGGTGACAATACATTTATTTGTGATATAAAAGATAGTTACTTTAATATGAAAGAGAAAATACTTCCTCATATGCATTTAATAGATAATGCTAAAAAGGCTTTTAATGAATGCGGTATAAAAGATAAGATTAAACCTATTAGAGGAGGTACGGATGGGGCTAGATTATCTTTTAGAGGATTGCCTTGTCCGAATTTATCAGCTGGAGGAGAAAATTTTCACAGCAGATTTGAGTACATTCCTATTCAGTCTTTAGAGAAAATGATAGATGTAATATTAAAAATAATTAATATATATTCTAATTAAATTAAAAATCTAATGATAACTTTTTATATTATTCGATAAAAAATAATGAGGTGTGTATTAAGTTTTAAAATTTACTTACATTTGCCCACCCTTTAGACTTTTTAATTTATTCTGTAATTTTTGAATTATTTTTCTTTTTTTATTTCAAACATTCATTTTAGCTGCCCGCCCAAGATTTATTTAAATTTTAGGCGTATACATCCGCACGGATAATGAATATAAAAAATATATACTTAAATAAAAATTATAGTGCAGCTTATATTGAAAATTTAATTTACTGTGCGTTAAAGAGCCTTTATTTATAATACTATCAATTTTTTCAAAACTATATTATATTAGAATGCATTAAAATATTTTAAAGGAAGTTAATAATATATGGGATTTTATGTTGTAATTAATATCATTGTACTTATTGCTTTAATTGCAGTATTGTACGTAATGCAGAAAAAGCACATTAATTTTACTTATAGAGTATTAGGTGCTTTGATTCTAGGTTTGGTTTTAGGCTTCATACTTAGAACAGTTTATGCTGATAATATGGAAATAGTAAATCAAACTATAATTTGGTATAATGTTGTTGGAAATGGTTATGTAAGATTATTGCAGATGCTGGTTATGCCTTTAATATTTGTTTCTATAACTATGGCGCTTCTTAATATAAAAGGTGAAAGCAATGTTGGTAAGATGACTATTATAATTATTGCTGTACTTATGATTACAACTGCAATATCAGCATTGGTTGGATTTTTAATTGCTAAAGGATTTGGTTTAGATGCATCAAAACTTCAGTCTATAGTAGGGGATATATCTCAAGGGGCATCTAATTATGAGGGAAGATTAGAAGAGTTTTCATCAAGACCTGTTCCTCAGCAATTATTAGAAATTATACCTACAAATCCATTTGCTGCTTTAGCAGGTATGGGAGATTCTCCTACACTTTCGGTTGTATTTTTTGCTGCTGTGGTTGGTTCTTGTGCTTTAGGTTTAAGAAAGAAAAAGGCAGATGTTTTTGAGTTTTTTGTAAAAATTATGCAGACTATACATGATGTTGTAATGAAGATAGTTGCTTTTGTTATGAGATTAACTCCTTTTGGTGTATTGGCTTTAATGGCTAAATTTATGGCTTCAAGTGATTTGAATGCATTTGCCCAATTAGGACAATTTTTGATAGCTTCTTATATTGCTATTTTAATAATGCTTATAGTTCATAGTATTATACTTATAATATTTGGCTACAATCCCATAAAATATTATTCAAAAGCATTTGCTACCTTGATATTTGCATTTTCTTCAAGAACAAGTGTAGGAACTTTGCCATTAACTGTATCTACATTAAAGGATAAAATGGGTATATCTGAAGGTGTTTCAAATCTATCTGCTTCGCTTGCTGTTACAATAGGACAGAATGGATGTGCAGGTATTTATCCTGCTATGGTTATAGCTATGATTGCACCTACTTTAGGAATAAATCCTATTGAGCCTGCATTTTTAATAAAGGCTATAGTTATAATTGCTATAGGAAGTTTCGGTATTGCCGGAGTGGGCGGAGGTGCTACTAATGCAGCTTTAATAACTCTCTCTGCTTTAGGTTTTCCTGTGGGATTGGTTGCTGTGCTTCTTGGAATAGAGCCTCTTATTGATATGGGAAGAACTATGCTTAATGTTAATGACGGTATGGTTACCGCTGCCGTTACTGGTAAGATTTGCAAAGAAACAGATATGGATAAATTTAATTCCGACTATATAGACGATTCATCTGATAAAAATAAAGAAAGTATTTAATAAGTTATAATTACTTGCTGTGTAGTTATATTATGCAGCAAGTATATTTAATCTCTTAATAAATAATATTGACAAGCTATCTTTTATAAAATCATAATATTTTTTTATATCTTCAAGCATAAAAAATCCTAATTACTTTTTATAAAATAAACTGAGTTAAGACCTCTTTATGAAGATGATTTTCAATTTGAAGTTATTAAAAATAGAGAGGAGCTAGAAGATCATATATATGATTTAGATGATGATGAAAAAATTAGAATAAGAAATGCTGTAGAAAATGAATTAAGAGATTCTAAAAGCATTATATTTTATACTTCCGAGAGTGCAGGCGATGTTTATTCAAGCACAGAAGATTTTTTAGTTTATTTGCTTAATGAGATATTATATCAAAAATTATTAGCAAATAGTGAAAGAAAAAGATTATCATCGCATTTTATGGAGCTTGAAATAAGTATAAAAAAATGCTTATATTAATTTGGACTAAATAAATTTATTTGCTATACATTTTAAGATAATAATTTTTACGGGGGTTTTTGAAAATTATGAAAAAGGTTTATATTTTATTATTTTTAAGTTTTATTTTTATATCATGTTACAGACCTAATAAGTCATATTTTGATATTGTATCATCTAATAAAGAAAATAATAATATAAAAGTTGTTGTTGAAGCTAAAAAGTCGGGAAGAGAATCTGAGAATATATTTTTAGTTACTCAATTTTTGAATAATGATGATGTTATAGTTAATACTTCTATGTCGCAGATTGGTCCTATGATGTTTGATGCGGGTAAATATGAATTTAATGTTCCATTTCCTACTAATTCATTTACGAAATATACAAACTTTATAGAAGAGATTGAACAGGAAAGAGCTCAGAGGGTTGCTAATAGCGGCGGATTTGGAAGCAGCTTCTTTTACTTATATGATGCTTATGAATTTGATGGATAACAGAAGACCTGTATAATTATGATGATTACGGCAGCAGAAGAACAATTAATAGAGATTACTATGATGATAGATATACAACCAGAAGACGTACAGAAGGCGGTTTATTCAGCGGATTTGGAAACTCTTCTAATAAAACAACTTTAGGTGATAAAATACATCAACTAAAAGACGTACATTATTCAAACAAAGCTCAGGAAGTTCTACAAGAAAAAAATCAACTTTCAGACGCTCTTCAACTAGAAGAAGAAGATAATTAGATTTTAAATCTAATAAGCATTAGGGCGGGTATGCTTTTTTTATTAAGTTAAAAATAAATATGAAGTTATAATTTTTTATTACGGCATAAAATTTTGATGGGCGGGGTATGTAATTAAGTCATCGAGTTTATTTATATTTTTCCATTCCATTATTTTTATTGTTTCAAATTTTTTAAATTTGCAACACATTAAAGAAAATTAAAAATATAGTTTTTTATCAACTTTTCCCATGGCAAAAGTTGCAAAAACATGTATTTATAAATCAAAGCTGTATATTAAATTCATACTTTAGCTAATTTACTAAAATTAAAATAATAAGTTTAAAGTGAAATTTATTTTTAAACAGAAACTTCAGCACCAATACCAGTACTTTTTAAATTTGAGGTATACACAAGCCGCACGTTTAACCAAATTCAAAATATAAGTAAATTAATAGTTATAATTTGTATAATAAATAAAGTACCGTTTGGTGTGCGTTAAAGAGGTTTTAAATCTAATAGGCACGGGCTGGTACGGTTTTACTTATTGAATTTAAAAGAAAAATTTATTTACACTTTCCCACCCATTTTTCTTATTGCTTTTATCAGTCATTTCTGTTTCTAACTTTTTTAATGTTTTGAAATTTATATTTTATAAACCGCATTTAAACAAAAATATATAACAATTTTTAAAATGTTATTTATATAAAATAATAGGGTTCATTTAATTTTAAGAGTAAATGAACCCATATTATTTTTTAATTAATAATTATTGAGCGGTATTTCAATTTAATGAAGGTAAGTACCAAGTTATACCAGTAGTAGTTTCAAATAATACTGGAGATAAGTCAGTATTAGCTAATTTATTATCTCTTCCAGTAACATTACCATTAACATCCATCTCAAAGTACCATTCTAAGTCTTGAACTGGAGTTACATACATTTCAGCATAAGCTCCCCAGTTTAATGCATGAGTTGTTTCTTGACCTTGATCTTTACGTTTAGAAGATGCTACAGCATAACCTAATGAAGGTTCAAAATAGAAAGAAATTATATCGCTTGAAGCTGCTAAAGATAATACAGGTTTAACAAATACGCGGAATGGGCTTACATCATATATATCTGATTGTTTTTGATTAACTCCTACAGCTACACCATCAAGATTATTATATGAATTTGCTACTGTTATGAAGCTTCTTGATAATTCGCCTTTTAGAGCTTGGTTATAATCTATTCTAATAAAAGGATTAACAGTAACGTTTCCTATTTGTGTTCTTAAGAAGTATAATCTTAACTGTAAACCGAATTCTTCAGAAACCACTTTTGAGTTTGTTACATTTTCCCAAGTATTATTTTTGTAAGAAGCATATACTCTGATTTGATTGAAAGCATCTATGCCTGTATAATATCTCAATTCTATATTGTTGAAGCCTACACCTGTATATTTTACACCATCAGAAACTGAACCATTGTTGTAATTACCTTTATCGCTTACAGCAACTTGTATAGGAACTGCTAATCTTAAATTGTTATTTAAGGCATTAAGAACTAATGTAGGAGTATGTACTTGTATAAATCTGTTTATATAAGTGAAGTTGTAACCAACACCAACACCGATCATGTCAGAAGTATAAGCTATACCAGCAGATACTGTAGGGTTGAAAGAACTAGCTTCATTATTTACAGGGCTATTACCACCAGTAGTAGCATTAGCCTGATTATAACTAAAGATATTACCCATCCAGCCATTATCAGCCATAACACCGAAAGTACCCTTGATTGTGCCGTTGCCTAAAACGAAGCCTAATTGATCCATTCTCGCTCTGAATTGATTGCCATGTGTAAGAAAATCAATCCAGTCATCACCGTCTACACCGTACATACCAAATGCTGAAACTGATGTTATTAATAAAGAACCTATTACAGCAGCTAGGAACTTTACTTTTTTGCTAACTTTTTCTATCATAAAGTTATCTCCTAAATATTTTTTATACTATTACTCATTTCTGAGTATCAGCATCAAATAATAGTACCGGACAAGATTGCTTTGTCCGGCATTGAAAAAAGTTTTATTAACTACAAGTATTGTAAAAAAAAAAAAAAAAAAACAATATGAAAATATCATTTTTTGCTGCAAAATATATAAATTTTTACTAATTTTATCTATATCAAAAATCACTGTTTTTATTTAGTGTGTATCTTTATATATATTTAAGGTTATTTTATAATTTTTATATTTAATTACAGCTTGGGTGGGTGTGCTTTTTTTATTGAGTTAAAAATGAATATTAAGTTATAATTTTTATTATGACAGAAAATTTTGATGGGCGGGGTATGTAATTAAATCATTGAGTTTATTTAAGTTTTCCCTCCCATTATTTTTTATTGTTTCAATAAGTTATTTTTGTTTTAAATTTTTTTCTGTTTAAATAGATATTTTTGTACAATCATAGATTTTTTAAATTTGAGGTATAACACATTAAAAATATAGTTTTTTTATCAACTTTTCCCGTGGCAAAAGTTGCAAAAGCACATATTTATAAATTAAATCTAATAATTTGTATTGAATAAAATTTTAATATGCGGGATATGTAATTTAAGTTTTGATTTATTTAGATTTTCCCTCCCATTATTTTTTATTGTTTCAATAAGCCATTTTTGTTTTAAATTTATTTGCTGTTTGAATAGATATTTCAGTACCCACCCTAAATTTTTAAATTTAAAGCTTATATACCGCACGCAGAATTAATTTTTTATATATATGATGTTAATAATTATAATTTGAATTATATATAAAAATGTGTTTACCGTGCGTTATTTCTTTTTATTAGTAAGGGCAAGTATTAGAATATGCACAACTGATTTATCAACTTCCGGTATTCTCAAAGCCTGTGATATATTATAAGGCTTATACTGTTTCAATTTATTAACTGCATCAATTTTTACACTTTTTAAAGTAGAGTAGTCAAAATCTTCAGGTATAAGCATGTTTTCGTATTTTTCTATATCTCTTATTTCATTTAAATATCTTGCAATATATCCTTCATATTTAATAGCGATTTCTGCATTCTCCAAAACATTTTGATTGTAATCACCGTCTATTAAATGCTTTAACATATCAATACCGCATTCCGGACGCTTTATTATAGAAGCTAAGCTCATAGTACGATATTCCTGAGCCTCTTTTGTAAATCCTAAATCTTCTGTTTCTTTTTGTGTGAGTGTGCGTTTATTTAAAAACTCAACAAGTATTTGAGTTTTTTGTTTTTTATCTCTTACCTTATCAAGTCTTTCTTTGCTTGCAAGCCCTATATTATAGGAAAACTCTGTCAATCTTTCATCAGCATTATCTTGCCTTAAAAGCATTCTATGTTCTGCCTGAGAAGTAAACATTCTATGAGGCTCTTTAGTCCCTTTAGTTGTTAAGTCATCGATTAAAACGCCGATATATCCGTCGCTTCTTTTTAATATTAATGGAGATTCTTTTTTTATTTTTAAGCTTGCATTTATTCCAGCCATAAGTCCCTGACATGCAGCTTCTTCGTATCCGCTTGTTCCGTTAATTTGTCCTGCTAGAAATAAGCCTTCTATTTTTTTAGTTTCAAGTGTAGGCTTTAATTCTATAGGGTTCACATAATCATATTCTACCGCATAAGCTGGTTTCAATATTTTTACTTCCTCTAAACCTTTTAATGCCCTTATCATTTTTATTTGTACTTCTTCCGGTAAACTTGAAGAAAATCCGTTTATATAAACTTCATTAGTTCTGTAGCTTTCTCTCTCTAAATGTAATTGATGTCTTGGTTTATCTGCAAATCTTACAACTTTATCTTCTATGCTTGGGCAGTATCTTGGTCCTATGCCTGTTATAACTCCGCTGTACATTGGAGATAAATGTATATTATCCTGAATTATTTTATGAATATTAGCGTCTGTATAAGTTATATAGCAAGGCTCTTGAACTATATCAATTTTTTCATCTAAAAAAGAGAATGGTGTTATTTCATCATCACCTTTTTGCATCTCTAATATATCAAAGTTAATAGAATAATAATCTACTCTTGCCGGTGTTCCTGTTTTTAATCTTCCAACCTCAAGTCCTAAACTTCTTAAACTATCAGATAGTCCTATTGCTGGTAATTCTCCAATCCTTCCCGCCTGTTTTTGATACTTACCTATATGAATGAGTCCATTTAAAAATGTTCCTGTTGTGAGTATAACTGCTTGGCATTCGTACTCTCTGCCTCTTTCTGTTCTGATTCCTTTAAGTACATTATTTTCTACAATTATTTCTGTTACTATATCCTGATGAAGTGATAGATTATTTTGTGCATACAATGTTTTAGCAGCTTCATCTTTATATGCATATTTATCTGCTTGAGCTCTTGGTGCCCATACAGCTTTTCCTTTACTTCTGTTAAGCATTCTAAACTGCATCATAGTTTTATCTATTAATATTCCCATCTCACCGCCAAGTGCATCAATCTCTTTTACAATAGTACCTTTAGCTACTCCTCCTATGGAAGGATTGCATGACATTTGTCCTATGGTATCCAAATTAATAGATATTATTAAAGTTTTCATTCCTAGTCTGGCACATGAAAGCGAAGCCTCTATTCCTGCATGTCCTGCACCTACTACTATTACATCGTATTTATTATTCATATAGTATTATTCTCTTTATTAAGTTAAAAATTTTTTAATACAAAAATGATATAATAAAAATACTATATTGTCAAAGGTAATTTATTATATAAAATTCTAAATAGGGTAGAATATATAATTTAAGTAAAAAAATTAATCACATATACCGCACGGTTAGTAAAATTTAAAATATAAAATAGTTTTGAATTATAATGTTAATAATAAATTAAACTTTGCTTACCGTGCGTTAAATAGAGTTTAAATTTAAATAACACTTGGGTGGGTGTTAACAATTCTAATAATGCTATAAAGATAATTAATATTAAAATTCAAAAAATTGTAATAAAGCCTAAAGGGTGGGCAAGTGTAAGTAAAATTTTAAATATTATAAATGCTTATCAGTTAATTGTTGATAAACACCATTAGTCATTATTTCTTGAAGTCCACTGTTAATTTTATCCAATAAGATATGATCTCCTTTTCTTACAGCTATAGCATAGCCTATTTCAGGATATTCTATAGTTTGAACTATTTTTAAATCTTTATCATATTGAATATAATTAATGCAAGTAAGTTTATCAATCATAATAGCATCTATTTTATCTCTTTTTAAAGAAAGCAAAGCACTGCCTGCTATATCAAATCTTTTTACATTATAAATATCTTCGGATTTTGATATTATAATATCTGAAACAGTATCTCTTATCACTCCAACAGTTTTTCCTATTAAATCATTAGTTGTTTTTATATTTGTATTTTGTTTATTTACTACGAAACTTTGACCGGCAGATAAATAGCTATCCGAAAAAGTTACAAGTTTTTTTCTTTCTTCTGTTATACCCATAGCTGCTATAATAATATCTATATTATTTTTGTGAAGCTCTGGAATAAGTTTAGAAAATCGCATAGGAACAAATTGTATTTCAAAATCTGATGCTTCAGCTATTTCATTCATTAAATCGTAATCGAATCCGCCAATATTATCATTACTTGAATTCTGTATAGGATAATCATAAGTATATATACCCACTCTTAGTGTTTCATTAGAATAGTTATTAGTTTGTATTTCATCTTCTTCTAAGTCATTTGTATTGGAATAATTACCACAGGCGGTAAAAATTATAAAAGTGAACAATATAAAAACAATAATTTTTTTCATTTCTATAAAATATGTTTTTTAATGTATGTAAAAATAATATATGTATCTAAGAAAAAGTCAAGCAATTATTTTTTATAATTATATCTCTATAAACTTTAAATACTTCAAAAATCAATAGTAAATTTATTTTTTATATTTTTTGTTTGCCATGCAGTTATAGTATTACTTAAAAGTTCATTATATTTAAAATATTTTTAACGTGTGTTTGACTATAATAAAAAGCTGACATCATAAATTATGATATCAGCTTTAATTTTTTATTATTAATTAATTTTTTCTTTAACAATACCGCTTCTGTATGCTTCCAGAAGTTCTAACAAATCATTTATACGTTTATATAATTCTTTTCCTGTATCTGTTTCTCCAACAGTAATTCTTTTTATAAAACGTTCTACTATTATAGATCTAGGCTGTAATTTAAATCCTGATTCTACAACTTCAGCAAAAGGTCTGTGTTCTGCTATTACCATTCTGTTAGAATTAGATATTAAAGTGTAGCCTCCTATTCCTGTGTTCTTATGGTATGCTTTAGATAATCCTCCGTCTATAACAAGAAGTATTCCTCCTCCTTTTATAGGACTTTCTCCTTTATGAGTTTTTACAGGAACATGTCCATTAACTATATGAGAAGTTTCTATATCCAAATCGAATTCTTTCAATATTTTTTGGCAGTATTCCTTACTGTCTATATGATAATAGTATGGATTATAAAGTTCTTTATGAGTTTCTTTATCTTCTATAAAATATCTCTCAAATGTGGTCATTTTGTTTTTGCCAAATAGAGGCGATTTAGGACCTGACCATAAATACCAGCAGTAATCTAATGCATTTAATTGTTCTTCGCTTCCAACCTCGCAGTAGAATGCTTTGCGTACTTTATCTTCTACTTGTTTGATGTATCTTTTTCCTGATAAGTACTGACCATCAATATAAACATCATCAAAAGATCCATCTTCTCTAGTAGGTATGCACCCATGATAAAGAAGATTGCCATTAAATATTCTATATATTCCGCCTTTAGCATATATGTAATTAGTATGCCTTTGAAGAGTAGGGCTGTTTATAAATGAAAATGCCAATGTTTGTATTAATGTATTTTCTCCTTCTGTAAGTTCAAAAGGATTATTCTTATCTATTGTAGGGAAATTTTTATCTCTAAGTTCGTAAGTTTTTCCTTCTATTGTAATAGTGCCTGCATCATAATCTATTTTATCAAGCAGTATTCTTTCGTCCATTCCATAATTAGGATGTCTTTTTATAAGCTGGCATTCTAATTTGAATTGTATAATAGATATGGCTTTATGCATTTTAGCAGCTAAATCTTTATCAACCTCATCATATATGTTTTTATCTAATGTATTAGGCTTAAATACTTCGCAAGGATCATCTTTATAAACATCATTTGCAAAAGATGATAATGATCTTAAATTAATACCATAACTATATTCAAGCAAGTCGAAATTATTATATCTTACAGCCAAACGAACAGCATTAGCTACGCATATTAAACTTCCTTTAGCTGCACCAAGCCAATGTATATCATGATTTCCCCAAGCTATATCAACCTCATTGAAAGTCATAATACTTTCCATAACTTTATCAGGATGAGGTCCTCTGTCATAAATATCTCCCACTATATGGAGCCTATCTACACTGCATTGACGTATAAGCTGACAAAGAGCTATTATAAACTTATCTGCAGCTGATATTTCTATAATAGAGTTTATAATAGAGAAGTAGTAATTTTCTTTATTTTCTTCAGCATCAGTTTGCAGTAATTCATCTAATATATATGCAAAGTTTTGAGGCATTTTTTTTCTAATTTTTGATCTAGTATATTTGCTTGTTACAAGTTTGCATATTCTAATAAGCCTGTATATTGTGATTCTGCACCAATCATCAAAATCTTCCATATTAGCTTTATTATTTATAGTATTTTTAGTATCTACGATTAATATTTGAAGCTCAACTCTGTCATGTTCAGGTATTGTATTTTTAAATAATGTTTCAATTTTATCCTTGATAACCCCAGAAGAAGTTCCTAGCAAATATTCAAACCCTTCAGATTCTCCATGTATATCGCTTAAGAAATATTCAGTACCTTTAGGAAGTTTGGAAATAGCTTTAAGATTAATAATTTCTACGGAAGCATCATCTATTGTAGGGTATTTTTTGGATAATAATTCTAAATAATCTTTATCTCTCATGATTTAACCCCCAAATATAATTGATACTAACAATTATATACAAAAAAATTGGTTAATCTATATAAATTGTAAAATATTCTCAAATTAATTTATAAAAAAATCATAATTAAAGATATTGACAAAAAAAATAATTAGTATATAATTGTTTTAACTTGAAAACGATTGCGGGATGTAGCGCAATTGGTTAGCGTACCTGCTTTGGGAGCAGGGGGTTGTGAGTTCGAGTCTCACCATCCCGATACGCGCTAGTAGCTCAATTGGATAGAGCAACTGCCTTCTAAGCAGTAGGTTACAGGTTCGATTCCTGTCTGGCGCACATATATTTTGATTTTATTCCAAAATACATGGCGAATGTAGCTCAGTTGGTTAGAGCGCCAGATTGTGGATCTGGATGTCGCGGGTTCAAGTCCCGTCTTTCGCCCATATTCTAAAACACATTAAATATTAATTAGATAGTTTCTTAAATAAAAAAATATACATTTTTTTACACTTTAGATAATTTAAATAATTTTATTAATTAAATTACAAATATTTTTTTCAAAGCTGTTTCAATGCTATATTTAATGATGCAAATATAAACTATAGTAACTGGTACCAAAAATTAAATATATAAGTTGTATTTGACTTTAGTATAATATATCAATTATTTATATGTTTAGTTTTGAAAATTTTGTATAAAATATTTTGGTATATGTAGTTACAATAGCAATTAATTTTCAGTATCTTATAGTTTTTGCATTTGAAATGACTGAGTTTTTAAAGTATATATTAATTAAGTTTATGTAATTTTTTTATTTAAGAAATTAGGAGTAGTTAAAATTGCTTCTGTTAGAATATACATGTTAAGCAATAAAAATAATTTTATAAATACTACTATATGGTTTAGTTTTAATACAGGATTTCAATTAAGATTAATATTTTCATTTTTATTTAATTAAGGTTTGTGATAAAAAATATATGCTGTTATGCCTTTAAAAGCAGAATATTTTTGTATTTGCGATTTTACAGTCGATTTTAAATTATGTTTAATTCATTGCCGATAATTATTGCAGTATAATTATTGAATGCGTCTGTGGCTCAATTGGATAGAGCAGCGGATTTCGGTTCCGTCGGTTGGGGGTTCAAGTCCTCTCAGACGCGTATACTATATAAAATTGATTGATATTTAAAACAAATATGTTAAAATGTAATACATATATTTTTTTCTATGAGAAATAAGGTACTTTAGATTATATGGAAGAAAAAAATTTTAGAAAATTGAATTTTATAGTATTAATATTATTCCCAATAATTCTGCTTATATTTTCAATAACATATAATATATATAATATTGGTACAACTAATAAAATCAAAAGTGAATTAGAAAGCTTCACAAATTCTCTTTCTCTAAGATTAGAAAGTAAATATATGGATATGATGAGTTTGTATTTTAAAGATGAACTAAATAATTATACAATAGCAAATGAATTTACAAATTTAGTTAAAGAACAGGTAAGATTGGGAGTCACCCCTCATTTTAATTCTCTTAAATTTTCTATAGATTACACAATTAAAAAAAGTATAAGAAATACAACATATTCCATATTATTCATAGCAGTTTTAATGTTTATATTAACTTTAGTACTAAATTTCACTAATAATAGTTTTAGCTCAGCATCTGCCAATACTCAAAAAGCAATTAAACAGGATAATGCCTCTGATTCAAAAGAAAAGTCTAAGTCAATAAATAATGTAGTAGATAACTCATATACTGATAATATAAAAGCTGAAATAGAGGATATGTATAAAAATCTTGTTAATGAAATAAAAAATTCAAGAGATGAAAAAGCTTTAGAAATATTGGAAAAAATGTTTCAAATTGACGATAGAAATTATTTAGCTTTAAATGGTGCTGGCATATTGCATACAAAAATGTATAGCCGTGATAATAAGGAAGAGCAATTTAAAAAAGCAGATCAATATTTTGAATATGCCTTATCATTATTCGGCAATAATGATAATATACAAAATAATAAAGGTATTCTATATTCTATAAGATATGAAATAAAAAAAATGGAAGATGATTATGAAAAGGGATTAATGATGTTTAATGATATATTGTCTTCTAATTATTTAGATTCGGAGTTATTAAATAATAGAGCAACTTTGTATTCTGTTAAATATAAGATAAAAGGTGATGATAATTTATTTCAAAAGGCTTTAAAAGATTATAATGATTTAATAGAAATGGATTTTAATAATATATATGCTCTAAATAATAGAAGTGCTCTTTTTTTCAATAAATATAAATATTCAGGCGATAAAAAATATTTTGATAAATCTATTGAGGATTGCAATACAGCATTTAAAATTAATTTTTCTGAATCATTATATGATAATACAGGAACTCTATATATTTATAAATTCTAATTAATTATGTTTGATGCTTTTAGGAATTTCTATATTTTTTCGTTTTATTCCTAAATTATTTTTTCTATATTCAAATTCAAGATCATTCATATTTAATGCTCTGTTATATTTTTTTATCTCATCAGTACTGTATAATATACTCATATTATTTTCTTTATTTATAAAAAAATAATTATGAAGCTGCATATCATCCATACTCATCAAAGTTATGTCATGTGTGGAAAGTATTAATTGAGAAGTTTCCTTTTCAATATCATCAAATGCATAGTTTTTAAATAAACTTACAGTAAATTTTAATAATTCAGATTGAATTGCATTGAATTCATCCAATATTGATAATGTACCATTCATAATAGAATATAATATATATATAAGATTAATAGCATATACTTTATTTCCTTCCGATTCTACTTCATCAAAATCATTGCTGTAAGTATCATGTTTAGAAAGCAATTTTTTATTGTCAAAAACAAATGAAAAATCATTATTATTTTCAGCATCAACAATATTTAAATCATCAATATCCGCCATATTAAGAAGTTTTTTATATGTACCCCAAACTTTATGTTCATTGAAATAGTTAAAAGCGTGCATTATAGCGTATGATGAAAAATCAGCCTCATTTGTAAAAGGAAATAGAAAACAAAGATTTGTAAACAATGATATATAATAGTTAGATTCTTCTCTATATTTGTCTATTTTGTTATTGATATGATTATTTTGAATATCATTAAAAAAGCTTAATACTGTATTTTTATCTGGTATGCTGTCGCTGTATTTGAATATGCCGTTTACTATATTAGATTTAAGTCTTTCAAATATTATATCATTATCTTTAATTAAAATTTCTGAATATATTGTTTTATTTTCATTATCTAATATTAATTCATATTTACATAAACTATACTCATCATAAGAATAGAATTCTATATAGAATCTGCTTTTTTTATATTTCCCATAAATCATATTAGGATCTAATAATCTGTTTATGCTGTCATTACTTGATGATATATATCCATTATTAGCATAGAATATGTATTTTAGAGCATTTATCAAATTACTTTTTCCGCATCCATTATGACCATATAGAAAACATACTTTAGATATATATTCATTATTTATTTTTTTTATATACGGATTATTATTTGTTTCGGGTACTCTAAAATTAATTGATGCTTCATTATAAAATGATCTATAATTTGATAAGCTAAATTTTAACAGCATATTGGTTTAAATCTCTTTTCAAATGTTTTCTACTACAAATTAATATAACAAAATATTTTATAATATGTAAATTATTAATTATATTGATTTTTTGGTATTTTATTTATATTATATAGTAATGGATAATAATAATATAGATTATAAAAGTTTAAATAGATGGCGTTTAATACTCGGAAGTTTCGCTGAAGATAATATAGAGCTTAACAGTAAATACTTTGAGATGGATAATGCATTGAGTTTTTTGTATGATAGAGAATATAGTGAAGAATCGGGGTATGCTGATTTTGAAAATAATGATAAATCCAATGGCGGTAAGGAAAAAAGTTCATTAACTGTTCCTATTTGGGTTGCAAAGGTAAAAAAATTATTTCCTAAAAATACTGTTGAAATCATGCAAAATCAGGCATTGGAAAAATATAATATGACTGAAATGCTTACTGATGAGAATATTTTAAAAGAGATGGAGCCTAGTATGGAGCTTTTAAAAAATATTCTCACTTTTAAAGATATGATGAATGGTAATGTAAAAAAATTAGCCTATGATATTGTGAGAAAAGTTGTAGATGATTTGAAAAAAAAGCTTGAAAGTGATATTAAAAAAGTATTCTATGGTAAAAAACTTCCAAACTCTACAACTTCAAATAAAATATTTAAAAACCTTGATGTTAAAAAGACTATAAGAAATAATTTGAAAAACTACAATATTGAAGATAAAACTATATTTGTAGATAAATTGTATTTTAATCAAAATATAAAAAAATATAATCCTTGGCATATAATAATCCTCATAGATGAAAGCGGATCTATGATGGATTCTGTCATATATTCATCGATAATGGCATCTATATTTGCTAATCTTCCATATTTATCTATAAAACTTGTTATATTTGACACTTCAATAGTTGATTTAAGCGATTATGTAAAAGACCCTATAGATGTATTATTTAAAGTTCAATTGGGCGGAGGTACAGATATAGTTAAGGCTTTAGAATATGCCAAAAAGATAACAACAATACCTGAAAAAACTATTGTTCTTCTTATAAGTGATTTATATGATAGTAATGATTACAAATATATGTATAAAAGTGCAAAAGATATAATTGAAGCTAGATCAAAACTTTTTGTTCTGCCTGCTTTAGATTACAATGCTGATGCTTCTTATGATAAAAATGCAGCGAAGCAATTAGCAAGGATTGGTGCTAAGGTTGCAGCTATTACTCCTAATGAACTTTCCAAATGGATTAGCAATGTTATATCTTAAATGTCTTATATATGATATAATAAAATGAATTAGGACAATTTTATGGAAAATTATTCAAACAATGATAGCTCATTTGAAAAATATTATGAAGATGGTATTAATTGTTATAAGAGTAAACAATATGAAGAGGCTTTGGAAACATTTAACAAAGCTGTAAAATTAAACCCTAATCATGCAAAAATCTATTTATATATGGGGGTTTCAAGATTGTTACTTGATAGAAAAGAAGAAGCCATATTAGATTTTAGTAAAGCTATAGAATTAGACCCTGGATATGCAAAATTCTATTTTTACAGAGGGGTTTGCGAGATGATATTAAAGATGAAAGAAGAAACTATGTCTGATTTTGATAAAGCTATAGAATTAGATTCAAATTATGCAAAGGCATATTTTTATAGAGGTATTTTTAAGTCATCATTGAATATGAGAGAAGAAGCTATATCAGATTTTACTAAAGCTATAGAGATTGACTCAAATTATGCTGAAGTATATTATCATAGAGGATTTTCTAAACTTAAATTGGATAAAAAAGATGAGAGTATAGAAGATTTCAATAAAATTCTTGAGTTAAATCCTGACGATGCTTTTGCTTATTTTATAAGAGGAAATATTAAAAAAAATCTCAATCAAAATGATGAAGCCGAAAAGGATTTTGAGAAATATGAAGAATTAAAAAAATAAATATTTATTTTCCTATTATCTTTTTTATTATCTTTATAAATGTATTCATTTCATCATCGGTTCCTATACTTACTCTTATATAATTATCTATTAATTTAGATTTAAAATATCTTACCAATATTCCATTTTCTCTTAATTTTAAATAAATATCTTCGGCAAACATTTTTTTATATGATATGAATAAGAAATTTGATTTTGAATCAAGTACATCAAATTCCAACTCTTTTAATTGTTTTTTTATTCTTTCTCTTGTGTTAATAATCTTAGAAACAGTATCTTCAAAATATTTTTTATCTTTTATTGATTCAATTCCTGCTAGTATTGAGAGACGATTTATAGTGTATGAATTAAAAGAATATTTTATATTTTTAAGTCCCTGTATAAGATTTTCATTTCCTATTGCAAAACCCAAACGCATTCCCGCTAAACATCTTGATTTTGAAAAAGTTTGCACAACTAATAAATTATCATATTTACTTGTAAGTTTAGCTGCACTTTCTCCGCCAAAATCTATATAAGCTTCATCAATTATTATTATATTATCTTTATTATTTTTAACTATATCTTCTATCTGAGAAATAGTTAAAAGTATACCTGTTGGGGCATTAGGGTTTGCTATAAATATTCCTGAGTCTAAATTTTTATAATCATCTATGTTTATGGTAAAATCATCTTTTAAAGGTATTTTTATCTCATCTAAATCAAAAAGACTTGAATATACGGAGTAGAAACTGTATGTTATATTAGGATAGTATACTTTATCTCCTTTATTAAAAAAAGCCATAAAAGAAAAAGCGAGTATTTCATCAGAACCATTTCCTATAAATATATTATTTTCATGAATATTATAAAATTCAGCAATTTCTTTTTTTAAATCGCTTACGCTTGGATCTGGATATAATCTCAAATCATCGAAACTGCTTTCTGTTATTATTTTTTTTACATTTGGTGATGGAGGATATGGAGATTCATTTGTATTTAATTTGACATATTTCTTATCTTTAGGCTGCTCTCCTGGAGTATATGGTTCTATTGAATTTGCTTTATTACTTAAAAATTTGCTCATAAAGTAATTAAATCCTCTTAAAAATTTTATTAGTAATAAATTATATACTATTATTAAATATAAATAAAGATTTTAATTATTAAAAATTATTAGAAATAATAATAAATTTATTATAAATTTAGTTTGACTTTGAAAATTTAATTGTTATATTAACACTATATTTTCACATTTCTATTAAAAATAATTTTATAGAGGTTTTTCACAATGAAAAAAATGCACAGTTTATCTTTTAAAGTGCCTGTAATAATAAGTTCAATTATTTTTATCACAATAGTTACATTGGCTTCTATTTCTATTTGGTCATCCTCAAGAGCTATAAGAAAAGCAGCATTGGAAGGTTTTTCTGCTACAGTTTCAGGTTATTCATCTATGATAGATATGATGCTTCATGAGCAGAAATTAGCAATAGCAACTTATGCCCAATCAGGTACATTAGCTAATGGGATATTAAGAATAGACGATCCTGCAGTACAAAATGAAGCTTTAAATAGATTAAAGGCTTTTGCTTCAGTAAATACTTATGCTATAAACATAGGATTAGCAGATATGGATGGAAATGTTTTACTTGATAGTGCAAATCCTAAACTTGTAGGAGCATCTATAGCAGAAATTCATAAAAACTTATTTGAGTTTATGAAGGCTAATAATTATAATTTTTCTTTTGATAATGCTACAAGCATATCATCTACAACAGGAGGACAGGCTTTATTGCTTTGCGGAGGAGTAAAAAATTCTCAAGGTAATTTTGTAGGTTTGGTTTATATAAACTTGGATTTAGGAAAAGTAAATAAAGACTTTATAGGAAATTTAAATATTAATGGGCGTATAACAGTTGCTAATAGAAATGGAAACGTTATATTATCATCAGATAGTGAACGTATAGGGGGAACTTTACCCGATGTTTATAGTATAATCAAAACAACAGATGAAGGAATAATAGAATCATATAATTATCAAGGAGATGATGGCAAACGTTCAGCTGCTTATAAAAATGTGTCTTTAATGCCTTGGACTGTTATATTTGCAAAATCAGATAGTGAAATATATAAAGAAATAAAATATACAATATTACGTACTGTTATAATAGGACCTCTTTTTATAATATTATGTACTATAATAATAGCTATGTATATAAAAACTATCACTAGACCTTTAGATGAATTAGTTTTAATATCAAAAGAAATTTCCAATGGTGATTTAACATCCGTTCATAGAAATATTAAGCGTAAAGATGAATTAGGAATATTGGCAAATTCTTTCTTTGATATGAGAGACAGGCTTTCAGATATCATTATTAAAGTACGAACTTCCGCAGATGAAATAAGAATGAATGCCGAAGAACTTTCAAAAGGAAGTATAGATTTGTCACGCCGTACAGAATCTCAGGCTGCAAGTTTGGAGGAAACAGCTTCTTCAATGGAAGAGATGGCTTCTACAATAAAATCATCTACAAATCAGTCAGTAGAAGGAAATAAAATGATGATAGATTCCAGAGAGTCTATTCAAAATGCCGGAGATATAATTTTAGAAACTACCAAAAATATAGAAGAAGTTTATGATGCAAGTACAAAGATTAAAGACATTACAAAAATAATAGAAGATATTGCTTTTCAAACGAATATACTTGCTTTGAATGCAGCAGTAGAGGCAGCTCGTGCAGGCGATATGGGTAAAGGTTTTGCTGTCGTAGCTTCTGAGGTTAGAAACTTAGCTCAAACAACTCAAACATCAGTTAAGGATATTACTACTTTAGTTGATAATGCTTATGATAAAATTAATAAAGCTACAGAATCTGCTAGAGAGTCTCAGGAAATATTTGATGATTTGCAGGTAAAAATAGAAAATACAGCTAGAATAATGCAAGATATAAGTTCAACTGCAGTAGAACAGCAGGCAGGAGTTGATCAGGTTAATAAAGCGGTTGCTGATATGGATACTGTAACTCAGCAGAATGCTGCTTTAGTAGAGGAAGCGTCAGCATCATCTACAGCTTTATTAAATCAGGCAGTGGAACTTGTAAATGCTATGAGCTTCTTTAAAGTTAAATAATTTATATATTTTTTGATTATATAAAAAGGATATTTCTTAATTGAAGTATCCTTTTTTATTTAAATAATTTCAGTTAATTATATATGCAATTATCAATAAGCATAAAAAACGGGTTATAAAACAAATATATTAATTTAATAATATATATTTATTAATGTTGATATACATTTTATTTTTTATCTTTTTTAGCTAAATGATGTATTTTTTATTATAAATATTAAATTTATTTCAATTTTTTTAAAAAAAGTATAATTTTTTTTATTTTGATATTTAAATTATTTTAATTAAATGTATATTAAAATTTCAATATGTAAATAAAATTTAGTTAAGGTTATTATTATGAAGAAAATAAACAGTTTATCTTTTAAAGTTCCTTTTATTATAAGTATGATTATTTTTGCTACAGTTGGGATATTAGGTACTCTTTCTGTATTATCATCTACAAGAGCAGTTAAAAGATCTTCATTAAATGGTTTTAAGTCTACGGTTTCTGGGTACGCTTCTATGATAGATATGGTATTGCATGAATAGCTATTAGCAATCAATACATATGCCAAATCATCAACAGTGTTTAATATTCTTTTAGATACAAATGATGAGGCAGCAAAAATTAGAAGTATAAACAGATTAAAAGATTTTGCTTCTGTAAATAGATATGCTATTAATATGGGCTTGTCAGATGTCAATGGTATAATAATAGTTGATAGCGATAAACCAGAGCTTGAAGGCACATCTATATCCGATATGGATCCTGAATTATTTTCAAGATTAAAATCAAATAATTATAATAGTACTTATGGTAATACTACATCAATAGAGACACAATCTATTCTTTATATGTAAAGGTTTATTTAATTCAGCAGGGACATTAATAGGTATCGTTTATATAAATATAGATTTAGGAAAAGTTAATAGTGATTTTATTTCCAATATTGCTTTTGATGGAGATATAACGATAGCAAACAATGAAGGTATCATAATGTTATCGTCTGATATAAATAGAATAGGTACATCTTTGCCAAATGTTTATGATATAACTAAAACGACATCAGAAGGTGTTATAGAATCTTATACTTATGGCGGAAGTAAAGCAAAACGTTCAGCAGCTTATAAAAATATTAATATAATGCCTTGGTCTGTTATATTTGCAAATTATAATAGCCATATATATAAAGATATAGTAGGTATAATTTTTAGAACATCTACAATAGGTCCTTTTTTTATAATATTGGCTAGTATTATTGTTGCTATGTATATAAAAAGTATAACAAAACCTTTAAATGATTTGGTATTAATTGCAAGTGAAATATCCAATGGAAATTTAAGTTCTCAATACAGAAATATTAATAGAAAAGATGAATTGGGTGTGCTTTCAAATTCATTTTTTAATATGAAAAATAAGTTATCAGAAATTATTATTAAAGTACGAACTTCCGCAGATGAAATAAGAATGAATGCCGAAGAACTTTCAAAAGGAAGTATAGATTTGTCACGCCGTACAGAATCCCAAGCAGCAAGTTTGGAAGAAACAGCTTCTTCAATGGAAGAGATGGCTTCTACAATAAAATCATCTACAGATCAGTCTGTAGAAGGAAATAAAATGATGATAGATTCTAGAGAGTCAATTCAAAATGCCGGAGATATAATTTTAGAAACTACCAAAAATATAGAAGAAGTTTATGATGCAAGTACAAAGATTAAAGATATTACAAAAATAATAGAAGATATTGCTTTCCAAACAAATATACTTGCTTTGAATGCGGCAGTAGAGGCAGCAAGAGCAGGTGATATGGGTAAGGGTTTTGCTGTTGTAGCTTCTGAGGTTAGAAACTTAGCCCAAACAACTCAAACATCAGTTAAGGATATTACTACTTTAGTTGATAATGCCTATGATAAAATTAATAAAGCTACAGAATCAGCTAGAGAGTCTCAGGAAATATTTAATGATTTGCAGGTGAAAATAGAGAATACAGCTAGAATAATGCAGGATATAAGTTCAACTGCAGTAGAACAGCAGGCAGGAGTTGAACAGGTTAATAGAGCTGTTTCTAATATGGATACTGTAACTCAGCAGAATGCAGCTTTGGTTGCTGAGGTATCTTCATCTTCTAATTCATTACTTAATCAGGCAGTAGAACTTGTTGAGGCTATGAAATTTTTTAAAGTATAAAAAATAAAATAATTAAATAGGCTGTCTTTTAAAAAGGCAGCCTATTATTTTTTTAAATTCAAAATAACTATTAACTTCAAATAAGTTTTTATATTTTTATTTAATTATGTTACCTAACGTTACAATAATAATAAAAAAATCTAATAATTTTTTTTATAAATACGATAATTATAATAATTAGAAGTAAACTATTTTTTAAGGAGCATAATAATGTCAACAAGCTCATTTTTTGGTATAGAATTAGGAAAAAGATCTCTTCAAAACTTTAAAACAGCTTTGGAGGTTACAGGTCATAATATAAATAATGTTTCAACTAAAGGATACAGCAGACAGCGTGTTGTAATGCGTACTTTTGATAAGCCTTTGGAAGCACCAAGTTTAAATAGAGCAGAAAGAGCAGGACAAATAGGTCAGGGTGCTGAAATAACTACTATTGAAAGAATAAGAGATGAGTTTATAGACGCTAAAATTATGGCTGAACTTGGAACAGATGGTTATTGGAAAACTAAATCTGATTATCTTAAACAATTAGAGTCTATTTATAATGAGCCTGGCAATTCAAATTTAAGAAGCGATTTGGATGCTTTCTGGGATGCTTGGCAGGAAATGGCTACTAATCCTACCGAAAGAGGAACAAGAATGGTTTTGGTAGAGAGAGCTGATAGAATAAATAATTCATTAAATCAGATGTTTGGTCAAATGAACGGAATGCGCAATAACTTGAATAATCTTGTTGAAAATAAAGTAAATAGAATAAATAATATTGCAAGTTCCATAAAGGATTTGAATACTGAAATAGTTAAACAGCAAGCATTGGGACAAAGCCCTAATGATTTATTGGATAGAAGAGATTTATTAGTAGATGAACTTTCTTCTCTTGCTAATGTTGATATAAAATCAATAGACCCTGATGAAACTATGATCTATATAGGCGGAAGAGCTTTAATTCAAGGTAATGTTGTTAGTGAATTAAGCATAGAGAGAAATATCAACAATGAAGGAATGTATGATATTTATTGGAAAAAAGATCATGTTCAGGTTCAATTTGAGGGCGGAGAATTAAAAGCTTTAGTAGAACTTAGAGATGTTGATACTGTTGATGCTATTAATGATTTAGATACTTTTGCTATGAATTTAGCAGACAGTGTAAACGAAGTACATAGAAGCGGTTTCGGACTTAATCAGGAAACAGGTGTTGATTTCTTTACTATGACAAAGGCTACTCCTTCTGTGATAGGTAATTATGATATTAATAATGACGGACAGGAAGATTCTACTATAATGTTTAAAGTAAGCGGTATTAATTCAGTAGAAGCTACAGACAGTGTGGGAAGCAGCGGAACTTTAATATTTGGAAATAGAACTAGAGAAGGTGCTGATGTTGCTATTGATTATACTGCTCAAATGAAAGTAGGTGATTTAATAGATAAAATTAACTCAAGCCAAGCTAATGTATCAGCTTATTTAGATGATAATAACAGACTTGTACTTAAAGCTAGAGGTTTTGATGATTATATGAAGCCTTCATATTTCATTAAGCATATAGAAGATTCAGGGGATTTCTTAGTAGGTATTACAGGAGTTCTTAATCAATCAGGTGCAGCAGGTGCTTATAATTGGCAGACTACAGATCAGGTTAATCAGCTTGCTGGTGATTTTAGAAACTTTACTACTACTCCTTACAGACATCCTTCAGCAGCAATTGCAGTTAATGATATTATCAGAAATGATGTAAATTACATAGCAGCTTCAAAAGGTATAGATACTACAGGTAATGGATTTAATGATAAATGGAATGGAATAGGAGATGGTTCTAATGCATTAGCTATTGCCAACTTAAAAAATAAAGAAATAATGGTAGACAGTAAATCTACATTTAATGATTTTTATACAGGAAGTATAGCAAGAATAGCATCAAGAACAGAAACAGCTAATGCCGAAACAGAAAAACAAACAGTTGTTATGGAATATCTTGAAAAATTAAGACAGTCTGTATCAGGTGTTAACTTAGATGAAGAAGTAGCACAGATGGCTATGTATCAGCATGGTTATAATGCTTCTGCTAGAGTTGTTAGCGTAATGGATCAATTACTTGATGTTGTAATAAACAGAATGGGTGTGTAAGTTTATATAAATTTTTTGTGCGGCGGTATCTATTATTAGATATCGCCTTTTTTGTAATTGTAATATAGTTTAATTTTTTTATTAAAAAATAAATGATGAAAAAGTATATATTATGTAAATATTGTTTAATATATTATTAAAATAATGATACTTTTTTTATAATATCTATTTACAGTTATTGTTTTTAAGTATATATTATTATAGAACAAATTTTTTAAAAAATACGCTTATAATGCCGATACTAAAGTTCATAGGAGCATTTTGCAATGGGTATAAAAATTCGTATAATTTTAATGATAGTTGGTGTAATGGCTCTAGTAGCATTAAGCACAAACTTTCTAAGTAATACTTTAAATACAGAAACTTTTTTTACTATCACAGAAAGAAGTCTTGATAATAAATTTAGGCTTATAGAAAAAGAGTTTGAGTACAATATTGTATCAGCAAGGGAAGAAATTTTAAAAATATCATCTTCTATTTCTATAGGTTATAATAATATTAGAAATGCCGATTCTGAGTATATTAATAACTATTTTAAAGATTTCCTTTCAGCATCGATAAGCGAATCTCAGCTTTATTTTAATAGAGTAATTGATATATTAATTCATCCTTCTGCTATAACTAATGCTAATGCTGCCTATACTATGTATAGATATTCAACTATTGATAATCAATATTCTTATATAAATATTGATACAAATGAAACTATATATAATTATTTAATGACTAATTATAATGTTGAAAGCAGAAGAATATTGTCACATAGGTTATTAAATCCATTCATTAATAATGAGAATAATAATATAAAATTGAATATCCCTTCTACTATATCTGATATAAATAATAATAGAATAATAGGTATAGCAAATGTTGGCATAATATTTAATTATTCTATTGATTATATAAAAGATATTTTTAATATAGAAGGCTCTGAACTTTTAGTTATAGATAAATCTAATTTAACTATAATTAATTCTAAAAATGGAGAATTAAATAATGTAAAATTAGATATATTATACCCAGATTATTATGATGTTTTAAATGCTAATTTAGCTGCTGGTAATGTAAAAGTTGAAGATATTACGATAAATGGAGTGGTTTATAAATCATATATATCAACTATATCTAATATTATTAACGTTGTAATGCTTATACCTGAATCTTATTATAGTTCTCAAATTAATGGTATGAATAATTCTATATTCTATACTATAATCATAGCATTTTTGATGGCAATAGTAGCTATTATATTCTTTATAAAAATGTTATTTAGCTCTATTACGAAAATATCTGATGCTATAGGAGATTCTGTAAATAATAAAGATTTAACTATTAATATACCGGAAATTTCAGGAAGTGATGAAATAGGAGAGATGACAAAGTGGGTAGTACTTTTAAATAATTCTCTTCAATCTGTACTTTCAAGTGTTAAAAGAACCATTTTAACTTCTAAAAAACAAAGTGATACTTTATCTGAAAAATTAGGTGAAAATTTAGAAGTAATATATGGAATCAACAGTAGTATCGAAACTATTAGAAATAATGTAAATGATGAATTAAATCAAGTAGAAATTGTAGAAAGCAACAATCAAAATATGCAGGAATATATATCTTCAAATACAAGCAATATTGATGAGATAGAAAAAGATACTAGAGAGCTTCAAAATAAAATTATAGAAGAAGGTGAAAGTATTGAACAAATAGCTACTGCAGTAGAAGAGATGAGCAAAACTATTGAAAATATAGATTCTATTATTTCTAAAGCAAGTAATAAAGCTAAAGATTTATCAGCTGCTTCTATTAAAAGTAAAGAAAAAATGCAGGCTACATCTATGGCTACAGGGGATTTAAGAAATGCTTTAGGATTCATTTCTAATTTCGTAAGTTCTATTAGAAATATAGCACATCAAACAAACCTCTTGGCTATGAATGCTGCTATTGAGGCTGCTCATGCTGGTAAATATAGTTCCGGTTTTGCTGTTGTTGCTGAAGAGATACGTAAATTATCAGAAGTATCCAATGAACAGGCGGATAATGCTAATAAAGTTCTTCAAAATATAGAAGATAAAATTATAACTACAACAAATGATTTAACAGAATCAACAGAACAATTTGATATACTTACTAAAGATGTTCAAGAAGTTACTGAGATTATGGGAACTGTTCATTTATCTTCTATTGAACAATTAAAGGCTATAAATGAGATAGTAAATTCTATTACTAATATATCTCAGTCTAGCGAACATATTAAGACACAGTATATTGATGTTGCTGATAAACTTACAACTATAAAAGAAAATCTTGAGTCTTTGAATAATATATCTATTAATGCTTCTAAAACTATGAATAAACTTAAAAATATATCTGAGTCTATTCATAATAGTGTAGAAAATATTTCTGAAAGCTCTAATAATCTTTCAGCTTCTGCAAATACAATGAATAAATTTGCTTCTGATAATAATAGATTGTTATCAGAACTTGAATTTGAAATATCAAAATATAAGATTAAAGATGTTAAAGGTAAAAAAGATGTTATAACTCAAAAAGTAAGAGGTATTACTTTAATTATATTAAAAGAGTTTGTTAAAACTAAATTTGGTGAGGAAGGATATCAAAAATGGCTTTCATCAATGGAGCCTTCATCTGCTTTAATATTTAAAAATGATATATCAAGTAAAGAATGGTATCCGTATATGACTTCTTTCCATAAAACATATAAATTGCTATGCGACTTGTTCTATGCCGGAACTAATACAGGTATTAAAGAGGTATCAGAATATCACTTCGGACAAATAGTACCGAAATATGTAAGACCTTTATTATTCTTAGTTCCTAAACATATAGCATTAACTTATGCTGCAGAACATATATTTCCTAACTTGTTCTCGCCTGCCAAAATAGAGCTTATTAAGGCTAGAAAAAAGTTGTTAGTTGTGCATCTTACTAATTTTAATGAGAACCCTGAAGTGATTGAGCTTGCAGTACTTGCTTGGGCTAGTCTTTTACTTGAGTCTATTACTCATATTAGGGCTACTATGGAAATAAGTAAATCTACTAAAGATGGTGAGATTTATACGGAATTTGTACTTAAATGGTAATATGAATTATTAAGGAGTTTGATTTATTGTCAAGCTCCTTTTTATTTAGTCAAAAAATTATATTTTACATTTTTATATATTTTTATATTTTATTTATATATACAAATTAAGAGGTTTATGATGATTAAAAATATTAATGAGATTACAAAAACTTTAGGATTTAAAATACTTATAATAGTGATATTAGGGCTTTTGCTTTTAATTCCTATGGCATTTATAAACAGTGTTGTAAGAGATAGGATTAACTATCAAAGGGAAGCTGTATCTTCTATAATAGAGCCTGTAGGAGATAGTGCTAATATACAAGGTATAGTTGTTGCCATACCATATTTAACTAGGGTTATTGATAGCGAAACTAAAGAAATAAGCTATGTAAGAAAATATATTTTTTATATGCCTAATGAATATAATATTACTGGGGATGTTGAAGTTTCTAGTTTAAGCAGAGGTATATTTAAAGCTCCTATTTTCAATTCTAAATTAAATATCACAGGAAGATTTGATAAATATAATGCGGAAATATATAATTTAGATGAAAATAATAATACTATACTTTATGATGAGGCTATGGTTATATTAGGTATAGGAAACAAAAAGAATCTTATGAAACTTCCTAATATATTGGTTAATGAAAATGAAGAGCTTAAATATTATGAGAAAAATATTAATATATCTTTGAATATGTTTAATAATAAGTTTTTATATACTATTTCAAGAGATAATATATTGAATGGATTTAATTTTAATATTACAATGGATATTCAAGGCGGAAATTCTCTTATTATCACTCCTTTAGCTTCTGAAAATACTTTTAAAATATCTTCAAAATGGAAAGATCCTAGTTTTACAGGTGGATTTTTACCTACAAAAAGAGAAGTTAATAATGATGGATTCAATGCCGAGTGGCAAATAGCTAGTTTTAATACGGCATTCACTAAATATTGGACTAGCGAAGAAAATGCCAATAGAGCAAGTAGTACAGACAATAATCAATTTTGGACTGAGGAGCAAAATGTTAATAGATCAAATAATAATGTTTTAATATCTTTTTTACTTCTTAATGATAATTATCAAAAAACATCAAGAAGTGTAAAGTATGCTATATTATTTATATTCATTCCGTTTTTTCTACTATTTTTATGCGAGGTGCTTTCAAAGAAAAGAATTCACCCAGTTCAATATATATTAATAGGTATAGCTAATGCAATATTCTACTTACTCCTTTTAGCTATATCAGAGCATATTAACTTTAATATTAGTTATTTCATAAGTGCATTAATGGTAACGGCTTTAACTTCTATTTATATAGGCTACATAATTAAATCTCCTAAATATACTGTTTCAATGGCAATAGTAGAGGCTTTAATTTATGTATTCTTATTTGGAATATTACAATTAACAGACTATGCATTATTAATGGGTACATTAGGATTATTTGCTGTTATTGCTCTTGCTATGTACTTTACACGTAATGTGGATTGGTATGGAGAAAATAATTAAATTTAAGAATTGATTATAAAAAATATAATTACTATTGAAAATATTTTTATATTAATATATAATTTATTATCATATAATTATACATATAGGAAATTTTGATGAAACCATTTGTTATTATAAATAAACTCCTTTGCCTCATGCAAATGCGTATCTTTATAATGATGGCTGTATAGTATAATTTATATTTTATTTTGTAATTTCAGCCGTCAAAGTTTTGACGGCTTTTTTGTTTTAAATTATGAATTTATTAAAAGGAGAATGAACAATGTCAAGAGAATTAAAATTTGAAACATTAGCTGCTCATGCAGGGCAGGATTATAATGATACATTTGCAAGCAGAGGAGTACCTGTTTATAGGACAAGTTCTTATTTGTTTAGAGATTCTAAACATGCAGCTGATTTATTTGATTTGAAAGAATTAGGTTATATTTATACAAGACTAGGAGATCCTACAGCAGATGTTCTTGAAAAAAGAATAACAGCTTTAGAGGGAGGTAAGGCTTCGATAGCTGTTTCATCCGGAACAAATGCTATATTTTATACAATAATTACTATATGCGAGGCTGGAGATGAAATAGTTTCTTCGTATAGTTTATACGGCGGTACATATTCTCAATTTGCTGCTATACTTCCTAAATTGGGCATTAATACTACTTTTGTAGATGCTAAAAATCCTGAAAATTTTGCTAAGGCTATTACTGATAATACTAAGGCAATATATATAGAAACAATTTCAAATCCTTCATTAGATTTTACAGATATAGAGGAAGTTTCTAAAATAGCACATAATGCCGGCATACCTTTAATAGTTGATGCTACATTTACAACTCCTTATCTGCTTCAAACTATTAAGCATGGTGCAGATATAGTAATTAATTCTCTTACTAAATGGATAGGAGGACATGGCAATGCTATAGGAGGTATTATAACTGATTCCGGTAATTTTAATTGGCAAAGCGACAAGTTTCCATTATTTTCAAAACCTGATTCTAATTATCATGGTCTTCGCTGGGCTTATGATTTACCTGATGAACTTAAAAGCATAGCATTTGCTTTAAGAGTTAGAACTGTTCCTCTTAGAAATTTAGGTGCTTGTCTTTCTCCTGATAATTCTTGGATATTCATTCAAGGGATAGAATCTTTAGCTTTGAGAATGGAGAGACATTCATATAATGCTTTAAAGGTTGCTGAGTTTTTGGAGAAAGATAATAGAGTTGAATGGGTTAGATATCCTGGACTTAAAAATGACCCTTCATATAAAACAGCTAGTAAATATTTAAAAGATAAATTCGGAGGAATGGTTGTATTCGGTATTAAAGGCGGATATGAGGCTGCTGTTAAATTTATAGACAATATAAAATTATTTTCTCATTTGGTTAATGTTGGAGATGTTAAGAGTTTGGTAGCCCATCCTGCTTCTACTACACATTCTCAATTATCTGAAGAAGAGCTTATAAAGGGCGGAATAAGTAAAAACTTTATAAGACTTTCTATTGGCATAGAGCATATAGACGATATACTTTATTATTTGGATGAGGCTTTAACTATAGCAAGTAAATAATTGAAACTATAAAAAACATATGTATAAAAATAATTACTTCTGTTTTTAATAAAGAGGGTTATTTTATGAGAAGTATAAGAAAAAATAAAAAAGAACAAAAAATTAATGAGCAGGAAAAAACTGAAATTAAATATTTAAATTATGAGAAATCTTTCAAATTTGAAAATGGAGTTTCTATAAATGAATTAACTATAGCTTATACAACAAACGGACATTTAAATGTTCATATGGATAATGCTATTTTGGTATGTCATGCTTTTACAGGTGATGCTGATGTACTTTCTTGGTGGAGTAATTTTGTAGGCAAGAAGAAAGCCATAGATACAGATAAATATTTTGTAATATGTTCCAATGTTTTAGGAGGATGCTCAGGTACTACAGGTCCTTCATCTAAAAAGCCTAACAGTAATTTATATTATGGAACAGATTTTCCTACTTTTACAATTAAAGATATAGTTAATGTTCAAAAGATACTAATTGATTCTCTTGGAATAAAAAAGCTTTATTGTGTTGTAGGCGGGTCTATGGGAGGCATGCAGGTTTTACAATGGACAGCATCTTATCCTCAAATGATGGAAAAAGCTATAATAATAGCGAGCTCAATGAGTCATTCTCCTATGCAGATAGCATTAAATGAAATAGCAAGACAGGCTATAACAGAAGATACAGAATGGTATGGCGGAAAATATTATGGAATGTCATCTCCAGACAGAGGGCTTGCTTTGGCTAGAATGCTTGGACATATTACTTACATGAGTGAAGAATATATGAGAAAGAAGTTCGGAAGAAAGAGAAAAGAGGCCGTTAAATATTTTACACCTTCATTTGAAGTCGAAAATTATCTTCATTATAATGGAGAAAAATTTACAACAAGATTTGATGCAAATAGTTTTTTATATCTTACTAAGGCTATGGATTTTTTTGATGTTAAAGATGAAATAAAGAAAATAAAAAATAAGAAGAAAGTATCTCTTAAAAATGTTTTAGTAATATCTTTTATATCTGATTGGCTTTATCCTAGTTCTCAGTCAGCTGATATTGCTATTACATACAGATATGCCAATATAGATACATCATTTTGCGAAATAGAATCGAATTATGGACATGATGCTTTTTTGATAAAGAATCCTGAGCAGACAAAGTATATTAAAGACTTCTTAAATGGATAATATTTATTTTATTGCTTAAAACCAAGGGAGAGATCTGTCTCTTTACTGTAATTACTTTGATAGTACCATTCATAAAATTTCCAATTATTTGTATCAAATATATTATTTTTTACATGGTAATAGGTATCAAAGTCATAGGAATTCTTTCCTTGATTTTCCGGTTTCCAGCTTTTAATACGTACTACATTTGCTCCATTTGTTTTATAATCATTTGTGATTAACTTATTATTAAATGGATTTTTTATGTTTTTTATATGTTTTACAGCCATATAAGGCATATCGGCTACTGTCATAAAGTTAGTATTAAGTTTTACTGTTCCGCTGGAATTAAAATCTTTATACATTAATAATGAATTATATAAACTTATAAATTTCATGTTTTTATTTTTGAAATGAGGAGAATTTACTCTGTAGCCATGATCTGAAATTATTATTATTTTTGTATTATCATAAACATTATTCTTTTTCAAAAATTGTATTATTTCAGAAATACAATTCATTGCAGCAATATTTGCATAAAAATGTTTTACGCTGTTAGTATCTTCATATATTTTTAAATCATTATAATTTATATAATTAGATGAAACTGTTGGTATATAATCAGGTATGAAATAGTATGGTTCATGTGTAACATTATTATGAAGTATATTATAATTGTTTCCATATTGTTTTATATCTATTAAATCTTTAATAGAACTAAGCATAGCATAAGTACTTAAACTTGTATTTATGGTATTATTTTTATTTATGAACCACTCTTTATCGCTGTATAATGTCTTTCTAAGCCATACAGGTATCATTTTAAATATTGAAAAACGTATCATTTTATCATTATCTAAATTATATACAGAAATATTATTTTTATTTATATATTTATTTACACTGTAATCATAAATATAATCTTTACTGTATGCTTTTATATTACTGTAATTTGAGAATATGCTTAAATCTCCTTTGTAAGACATATTTGCATATACCGGATCAAGCATATATGATTTATATCCGTATTTTTCTAATGCTAAAGGCAATGTTAATATTGACTGATTATGCATGTTGGTTATATTATAGTTGCCGTTTGTTGTTATTTCATAAGGCAAATAATCGTATCCTCCGTAAAGAGATGCTATTGTTATTGTATTATAGTTGTATGAAACGGTATTCGGATAGAATTCAAAACCATCAAATTCTTTTTTATATTTGCCGTATCTTTCAAAAGCATCTGACCAATAAGATGATATTGCTCTGTCTAATATTATAACAAATATATTCTCTCCTTCTTTTGAAATATTAAATATTTTGTCATCTTCATTTATAATATTAGAGGCATTCTTATTTGAAATATTGTATGAGAATATTTTACTCATATAAAAAATTGACATGCTTATTAAAGCTAAAATTATTATAGAATAAATATTAATTAAAATATTGTATTTAATTTTCTTTATAATTAAAAATATAGAAACTATGCTCATTGTTATTAATAATATATTTATCATTATATCTTTATTGGTTGCTATAATAGAGTTAGGATTATCGAATACAAAGTCGGATGTTATATTTGAGTAGTTTCCTGTTACTATAAATGTTTCTAATATAAATATTATTGCAAGAAGCGGTATAAATAGGCTTAAATAATTTTTTACCCTATTTGAAAATAGAGTATATATAAACATTGGATAAAATAAAAAAATTCCTAAACTGATTGCAAAATTATTTATTATTAAGCTAAAATGATTTTTAAAATCTGATGCTGAGGTGCTTATAAGAGAGCTCGGAATAAATATGCCTGACAGTATTACTACTACTAATGAAGATATTATAATAATTTTTGTTCTGTTTTTTATGAACATATAATATATTTTTTTATCATTAAATATTAATTTTTGTATATAGTTAAAGTTTAAAGTTAATACTATTAAAATAGAAAATGTCAGTATATTTTTTATATCTATTTTATTTATATATGATACTATGATTAATATAATTAGTATTGGTATGCATACAATATTTAATATTTTTGATACTGGCTTTTCATGCATTAATTTATATTCTAAAATTATATTTTTAATTAATGAAAATAAACAATTTATATTCCAATAGAATAATAGTCCCGATGGAGAGTCATAAAGTAAAATTAGAAATATTAAAGATGTTATATATATTGGTATACTTTCTTTAAAATTTAATTTTTTACTGTATACATTTGCTGATAGTAAACTTAATGCTGTCATTGTAATAGGCAGCATATTTATATGTATATTTGATATGCTTATTAAATTATCAGGCATTGAAAAGTCTTTTATAAATAAAAAATGCCCTTCGGATAAATTGGTTAAATTGTAAATAAAATTGTATGCTGCTATAAAAAAAGGTATTTGTATAAGCAATCCTAAAATGCCTATAAATGCATATACAGTTTTATATTTGTTTATTCTATGACAAGTTTTTATTAATAAATATCTTTGATCTCCTTTATATACATTTTTTATATTGTCTATAATAGGCTGCATTTTGTTTCTTAGATTTCTTTCTTTTGACTGCCAGCTTTCTGCTATATTATAAAGAGGAAGTGATATTAAATTTATGGATAAATTTAAAAATAATATGCTTATACTGAAAGAAAAGTTAAATATTCTGTGAAATAGAAAAAATAGAGTTTCTATAATGAACTCTATAGGGTAGATAGTGATATTATAAAGTATATCAAGTATAATCATATATTTAAATTGTATTTATTTTTTATAATTTATAAAACATATTATTTACTAAAAAGTTAACTTTGTCAATAATTTTTATAAAAGTCTTGTTTTTTTATCAATATTAGTTACTATATATAAATATATATTTTAAGGTTTTGATTTATGAAATTTATATTTTCAAGATTTTTAATAGGCACTATAATAATAATAATAGGGGCATATATATTATTACAATATGTTTTTCATATTTATATACCAGCATTGGCATATACTCCTGTATTTACAATAGTTGTTGCTCTTTTAATAATTGCATGGGGATTTGCCATTGTCTTAGGAAGAGGATTTTATGCATCCAAAATTCTTTTAGGGTTGTTTGTAATATGTGTAGGAATATATGTTCTTATTAGATATTGTTTTAATATTAATATGCCTTTCATATTGTATACTCCTATATTCAGAATGATTATAGGAATGATAATAATATTTTTAGGCGTTTATATATTGGTTGGAAAGCATTATGTGGGTGACAGCATTCCCAAAAACGGAAAGTATGATATTTATTTTAAAACTACTACTATAGATTTATATGATTTGGAAATAGACAGAAATAAAAGTATATATGTTAATACTGTTTTTTCTGATACAGTTATATTTATTAATGATTCTGTGCAGGTACATATAAAAGCATCTTCTGCTTTTGGAAGCGTTTCTATTCCTACTGGAGATAGTGTAAGTTTTGGTGAGACTAATTTTGTTATAGGCAGTTCTGATAAGATATTATATTTAAATGTTGATGCTGCTTTTGCACAAATTAGAATTATGTATAAATAATTTATTATATAATTGGCAGTTTTATTTATGTATGTAATATCTGGAAATAAAAAAGGAAGAAAAATATTAACACCTAAAAGAGATTTCAGACCTACTCAGGCAAAGGTTAGGGAGGCTTTTTTTAATATAGTTAATATTGAAAATAAAACATTTTTGGATCTTTGTTCTGGAAGCGGTGCTATGGGATTTGAGGCATTGAGCAGGAATGCAAAATATGCTGCATTTATAGAGATAGATAGAGAAGCTGTTAAAACTATATTCTCTAATGCCAAAGCTATATTTGAAAATTATAATGATATATGCAAGATAAAAAGGGTATCTGCAGATGATTATGTAAAAAAAACTAATGATAAATTTGATGTTATATTTTTTGATCCTCCGTATCATTCAAAAATTTATTTAGATGTTATAAGTATGATAATAGAAAGAAATATTTTAAATGATAATGGTATATTTGCTGCCGAGTTTGGTGCGGAGTATTATAAAAAGTTTTTAGAAGATGAAGCTTTTAATAATATTATAAAAGATAAGATGAAGTATGATATAAAAAGCTATGGCGAGAGTATACTCATTATTTTTTCTTACTGCTGATAAAAATTATTAACTTATAACCAATACAAATTCACGTTTTTTATTATCCTGATATTTACTGCATAAATTATTTATTTTATCAATAGTTATTTCTTCATTATCTGTTGTAATGTCTAAACATAAAGCCGCTTCTTTATCTTTTGAATAAACTTTTTTCACAGCATTAAGCACCTTTGAGAGTCTATATGGAGTGTCTAAAATAATAACGGGCACATTTAATTTTTTTAAATAAGATAGTTTTTTTTCTCTTTCTTTGTCATCTCTAGGCAAAAGTCCTGCATAATAAAACTCTTTAAAATTAAAAGGCAGACACATAATAGCTGCTGTAACGCTGCTTACACCTGCTATAGGCTTTACTTTTATATTGTGGGAATAGCAGTATTCTAAAAGTAATCTTCCAGGATCTTCTAATACAGGAGTACCGCAGTCGCTTATAAGTGAAACGGTTTTGCAGTTTATAATCTTTGTTATTATATCGTCAATATCTTTTGATTTTTTTGTATGCTCACTAAACTCTATCAAACATTCTTTATCTTTTTTGATATTTAATGCCTTAAAAAGTGTGCTTGCTTCCCTAAAACTTTCAACTAGTATTATGTCGCTTTCTATAAGCACTTCTTTAAGTCTTTCTGTATTATCTTTGTAATTACCAATATCTCTGGCAGCAATATAAACTGTAACCATAAAATAAACTTTCTTAGTTTCTTTTTAATGAACCATTAGTATATATATAATTTAAATTTGTACTTACTATATTTCTTTTTATAAAAATGTTTGTAAAGAATGTATTTGTTAGGAAGTTATTAGCTTTAGAACGCTCTTCTCTTTCATTGATTTTTTTTACTTTAGCATTTAAAGCTCTTATTATAGCATAAGTTTCATTATCAATATTTCCATCCATTTCTTCCGGTCTGAAATGGCATTGAAATGCATATAATACCTTTCTTGAATTAAAATCCCAAACATTATTTGTAGGCATGCTTGTATAACCGTATTTTATAAACTCATCTTTTATTTGTTTTACAGTAGCTCTTTTATATTTATCATCATTTAAAAAATTGCTGTAATCATATTCATCATACCATATTCCAAGATTATACTCTTCATAAAGTCTTTTCCATGGGAATTTAGGTCCTGGATCTTTTTTTCTAAATGGTGCTACATCAGAGTGTCCTAATATGTTATAAGGTTTGATATCATATTTTTCTACTAAGTTTTGCAAAAGGTATGCTATTTTTTCTATTTGGCTTTCCTCATATTCTATATATTCATCATAAGGTATAAAAAATAAGTCCTCTCTTTGTGTTTTAGTCATTCTTCTTAATTGTTCTCTTGTATTTGTAACTTTCTGTAAAAAACCTAAATTTACTACTTCTATTCCAATAGAACTATCATTCATACTGTATCTATTATTATACATTGTTATTCCAGCATGCCAAGCTCTGTTGCTGTCATCCACAAGTTTATATATAGGATCATCTTCTCTTGTAGTTACTAAATAATGAGATGAAACTCCTGGTCCTATTAAAATTTTTAATGATAAATCGTCATCTAATGCTGTATAATGCATTATAATATAATTAATTCTTAAGTTATATGCTTCTGCTTTATATATGCTTGAAACTTTAGGGGCTAATTTTCTTTTGTTTATAGGGGTCATTTCTTCAGCATTATTGCATGAAAACAATATTGTTGATAATATTATTAATATAAAAAATCTTCTAATCATCACATTAAACATAAATAGGAACTCCATTAAATCTATAACGCATAAACCCTTTATAAAAATCTTTTATTTCAGTATAAGCAAAATAATATGCTTGAGCTGTATTTATTCTAGCATCTTTATGAAATAAATTACTGTAAAAGCTATATATAAAATTAATATATAATCCGTCAGCTAAAGAACCTACACCAGATATAACCGTTCCAATACCAGAAGATAATAATGATTTTATTAATTTATTATTTGTTTCTTCCATATTGCAGGCATTGATAAAAACAAGCGAAGGAGGATTTTCTAATGCTCCTACAGAGTTTATTGTGTAATCATCGCTTAATTTAATACCATCTTCATATCCATGTGTTATTATATGAACTATATCATAGCTTTCCAATACTTTTATAAACTCAAAATAATTATGTTCTTTTTTATATAAATCTATTTCTATATTTTTAGTGTTATTTATTATTTGATGTATTATTTCCATTTCTTTTTTATCTTCTGTTATATCATCATTAGGTATAGATATTACAGCCATTTTTATTTTTTTATTTGCAATTCTATTATTGTTTTTATAAAGTACATTTGAAGCATTAGAGTAAGAAAAAATTATATTCTCTGATATAAATTTTCCATTATATGACAGTATATCCCAAGGTATATTATAAGTGCTGTCATCAAGATGCAAATAAACTATTCTAAATCCTTCTAAAATATGCTTTCTAAAATCTTTTTCCGGAATTAGCATATTCATTAAATAGTTGCCGATTTCTATATATTTATATGCATTATCGTTTTCACTGTTTGAATGCTTTATCAAACGCAGATATTCTTTATATATACTTTCATAAGCCTTATAATCAAAATGTTTCTCATATTCTGCTACATAAAGCGAGGGATATGTTTCTATGGCTCTGTACTTAAAGATATTATTTTCTATTGAGCATGAAAAAAATGTCTGAGATATATTATCGTTTAGAATTATTAATCTGTCTCTTAGTTTTGAGAAGGTTTTATAATCTATTTCATATATAGAAAAATCTGAGTATTTATCTTCTAATTTATAATATATTCCTCTTCTTCTTTTATAATTATCTGTTATGTAGATATTAGTATAATCTTTATTTGATTGAGTTTGATTATTTAAATCTATTTCATAGTATCCGTATAATTTATTTTTATCATTGTCATATAGAAATATATTTATTGAATGATTATCTTTTTTTATTGTTTTTAGAATCTTTTTTAAATAAGAATTTTTTAAAGAAATACATTCTATATTACGAGATAAAAAATATTCTCTATTTTGAGTTACAATATACGATTTACTTTCATCCATTATATTAAAAATTATTTTACCTTAATGAATTATTAATTTGATTATTATATAATAATTTTTTATATAATCAAATTAAAATATTTAATTATTTATTTTCAAAACCGTCAAATGAGCATTTATATGTATTATTATCAGGATATAAAACTATTGATACTAAAGCTATATTATTATTTTTAGATTCATCAAAATCTTTTAAAGATATAGTGCATGAAAAATCATTTCTAAAAAATAAAGTCCCTGAATTTCCAATCCAAATATATCCTTTAAATGTTATTTCGCTATCTTTATCGCTGTATAATGTTTGTAATTTAGAATCTCCAGCATAAAAAGGAATGCTCATGCTATTTCCCATTTTATCATCACAGAATAAATAATTTACAACATATCCAGGATCTCCCCAGTTTCCTGTATGAGTGAAAGTAGAACCATTGCCGTAGTTTTTTATGCTCAATTCTTTAGGAAAAATATTATTTTTATTGAAAACCATTTTAGAAGATTTTCCTGATACTTTAAACTTAAAATACATAGTTTTTGATTTATTTATATTATTATTTCCTGAATTTCCAGTATTAGGGTTTAATATACTGTAACTGCAGCTAACAGTAAATAAAAAGCATATTGATAAAAGTATAATTTGTAATTTTTTCATAGTAATTACACCATAACAAATTTGTCAGTTTATGTCAATATATTATTATTTATATATAAATAATAATATTTTATGACTTTATTTTTTATATGTTAAATTTATAAATTTGTTAAAACTTTTTTATGGAAATGCATGATTTTTTGACTTTACATACATAATTTTTGATGAAGTTTCTTCGTTTGGGTTTAATGTATTAAAACTGTATCCGCATAAAAATAATGAATAAAATTATTAATAGTTTTTTTATATGCAAAATGTATAAAATTTTATTATTTTTTTCAATAAAATTATTTTTGTAAAATTTTTATATATTTGTTATATTTAAACAACAATGGGTACATAAAGCTATTGTAAATTTTTTTAAAAAATATATATTATGTTAATACAAAAATGTATTGAAATAAATTTATATTGAATATATACTTATTAGTAATTATTCTTAATAAGAGGTATGAATTTTTAGGAGGTTCAATTTGAGTTGGATAGGAGCTATTATATTACTAAGCGTATTAGTATTTGTTCATGAGATGGGGCATTTACTTGCAGGCTTAGCAGTTGGAATAAAGGCAGAAGCTTTCTCTATTGGTTTCGGCCCTATAATTTTTAAGAAAGAAATAAAAGGCATAGATTTTAGATTATCAATTATACCTTTTGGCGGATATTGTAAATTCAAAGGAGAGATTTCAGAGGATGGTAAAACAGAGGAAGGAGATTTTTTAAATATGTCTCCTCTAAAGAGAATAATAGTTTATTTTGCTGGTCCTTTCTTTAATTATTTATTTGCTTTTTTACTTCTTGCTGTATTGGTATCATTGCCTTCAAAGATAGAATTATATTCACCTACTGTATCAGTATTCAAAGATGGAAGATACATGCATTCAAAGTTTGGCATGACATTAGCATATGAATACGGTATACAAAGCGGAGATACTATAACTGCTGTAAATGGAAGAAAAGTAGAATCTGACAATGATATATTAAAAACAATAAATGATGAGGCTATACAGAAAGCTGCTGATAAGATAGTATTCACATTAGACCGTAATGGAGAAACACTTAATGTAACAATACCTTCTGTAGAGATGCTTAAGGCATTGAGCGGAGAGAGAGCATTGGGTTTATATTTTGGAGATGATCTTATAATAAAAAATGTACTTCCTGATTCTGCTGCTTCTGAGGCAGGTCTTATGAACGGAGATAAAATAGTATCAATTAATGGAATGAATGCTAGAAACATAGCTGATTTCAGACCTATAGTTATGGATAATGCTTCTCAAAAGATTACTATAACTGTTCTAAGAAATGGAGAAGAGGTTACAAGAGAGGCTATACCAAGACCTGTAGAGTCAAAAACAATAGGAACTTACGGAAGTTTAGGTGTAGAGTTTGAAAGCACTTCTATGAGAGTTGAAAGAGTTCCGGGTGTTCCTTTTCCTCAGTCTATACCTGAAGCGTTTAAAGAAACAGGAAATTATTTAGTATCATATATTAATGGTTTAAAACTATTATTTACAGGAAAGTTATCAGTCCGTGAGAATCTTGGAGGACCTGTAAGAATAATACAGCTTTCTTCTCAGGTAATATCTGTTGATATAGAATACAGATTAAGAACTATACTTTCATTTACTGCTACTATAAGTTTGATACTTTTCATAATGAATCTTCTTCCTCTTCCAGTTGTAGACGGAGGCATGATAGTATTTTCATTTATAGAGCTTGTAATGAGACGTCCTATAGACAGAAAAGTTTTAACAAAAATACAGACTATAGGTGCGGCATTCTTAATAACTTTAGCTATATTCATAACTATAAATGATATAACGCAGTTGTTCAGATAAACATAAAAATCATATTTATATAATTAATAAAGCTGCAAATATTTGCAGCTTTATTTTTGTTAATATTATTATAAATAAGTTATTTGTTTAATAATAAAAACGTTAATATGATAATTTGCCCAATATACATTGGTATCATAAGAAAATATATGTTATTTTTTTTATTGACTTTATCTAATTTATTATTAGAATTAAATTCATTTAATATATTCTCTAAAGAGCTTATAGAATCATTTTGACTTTCTAGCTTCTTCTCTAAATAGCTGATAGAATTATTTTGAGTTTCTAGTTTCTTCTCTAAAGAACTTATAGAACTATTCTGGATTTCTAATTTCTTCTCTAAATAGCTGATAGAATTATTTTGAGTTTCTAGTTTCTTCTCTAAATAGCTGATAGAATTATTTTGAGTTTCTAGTTTCTTCTCTAAAGAACTTATAGAACTATTCTGGATTTCTAATTTCTTCTTAAAATCATCATTTATTGGATCTATTACATATTCTTTATATTCTCTTATTTTATCATTTTTATCTGAATTGATATTCATAATGATTAAACTTAAATCATCATCTATAGCATAATTTGAAGAAGCAATATAATTTAAGTCATCTGTTATTTCTTCTTCATAAGTTTTGCTTTCATATTTGTAGTATATCCATGAAGAATAAGTCTGAAGTTTTGGAGCTAAAATATCTTCTTTGAATGAAATTAATACGGGTTCTAATCCATCAGAAAAACAGAAAAAACTGAGTATATCTTTATTAGGTATAACTCTTAATTTTAAATAGTCTTTTTTTATGTTTTTTCTAAAGAAAACAGTTTCGTTTTTAAATTCTCCGTTTTCTCCTCTGTCTAAAACTATAAGCTCGTTTTTTAAATCACATGCTATTACACCATCTCCTATATGCCCATACATAGCTCTATTTTTATATGACAAAACAAAAAGCAATGTTGCTGATAATTGTTTTTCTTCTATTTTTTTCTAAAGCAGTGTGTTCTATTTTTTTGGATAAATAGGATATAATTAATGATTTTATTTCATCTTCATTTTTATCCATTATAGTTTCATAATTATTTTTTAAGAATTCTATTATAGAATCTACCAAAGTTTTTGAACCTATTTGAGAAAATTTACATGATCCAGCACCGTCAGAAAGAGCAATAATAGAGAAATCTTTTCCTGAAAAATAATTACAATAATCCTGACAAGGAGTATTATTTTTAATATGACTTTTGCCTTGTGCCAAATATTTATAACAAGAAAAACTATTATTACCCATATTAATTATATCCTTTTAATGAATTATTAATTTTCTATAGTTCCCCAATCAATTTTAGGTAAAACTACCTCAGCATCAGTAGTGGCTGATTGAGAAACAGCCTGTACACTTTTTGATAACCATTCAAAGAAATCCTTAAAATTTATACCTCTCAACTTTAAAGCAGGTTTTGTAGAAAATTTTGATAATACTTGCATATCAGCATCTTGTACTCCTAAAGGTAAACATACCAACTTTCTGTTTTGAGACATCTGATATGTAATTTGATATGCTTTAGATGGTTCATAATCAGGATATCCGTCTGACATTATTACCATCCAAGGCTGATAGTAAGGTACACCTCTAGTTTTATAATCATTTTTTCTCTTTTCTAACAATTCTATTCCTTTCATTACTCCTTCTTCCATAGGAGTTCCACCATCAGCATAGAATCTTTTGAAGTTTATTCTATCAACACCTTGGAAATCTGAGCATACATTAACAACACCTCCAAAAGATATTATAGCTATTTCAGCTGCCCATCTAGCTTTTTCGTCACTTTTTATAGCATCTAAAAATAATTCTACACCGTCATTAAGTTCTTCAATAGGATCTCCGGACATAGATCCGCTTGTATCTAGTATAAGACATACAGGAACTCTTGGATTCGGATTATTTATCAAATATGTAGTTCTATTATCATTGCGTCTATTAAAAATATTATCTGACATAAAATACTCCTAAATTATATTATTTTTTTCTTTTATATTTTGTTGGTTTTAAATCATCTGAAGCATTACCTTTTTAATATCATGCTTATATCGTTTAAACACATCATAAAGTTCTTCTATAGTTAATCTTTTATTTTTAGCAAAACAATCAGAAAACATTTGTTTTATATAATATGTAGTATTACTCCAAATAAATCTCCATATACCATCAGGAACATAATTACCATTCTCTCCTTCAAACCTATATGGAAAGAATGACTTTTTTATATTATCAACTATTGAAGTTCCTCCTTTATATGAATAAGGATGCTGCCACAAAAAAAGTATTTTAAACATCAAAACTGTAACAGCGAACATATCCTGATCTTTACTTCTCAAAGTATATTTAAATTGTTTTCCTATTAATTCTTTAGGTGTAAACTCATCTGTACCTACAGGACATGGATACTGTCCTATTTGAAAACTGTCGCAGTCTATAAAATAAACATCATTGTAATTTCTTACTAGTATATTTCCGCCGTTTATATCTCCTAATATAACATTACATTTATGAAGTTCTTTTATAACTCCCAAAATAGATAAACATAATTCAACTAATTCCAATCTAGTCCAATTAGGAATTTTTTCAGAAATACCCATAAAATGTATTGCACTTTCCAAAGTGTATCCATATCCTTCATTCATTAAATAGCCTACAAAATATTTTTTACTGCTGTATTTGTCTTCTAAATAAAGTAGTTCTTCAGGCCAGCATAGCCCATTATAAACTATTTTATTTAATTGCATATGTCCTAATTTAGTAGCTCTAAAATTTGTTACTTTATCTGAATGATATATTTTGCATATTTTTCCTATATTAGATTTATATGCTGTACCTTCTCCTTTTCCGCCTATAGCTTTTCCTAATACCACTTCTCCAACTTTTGATTGTTTATTTGTATTTTTATCTATAACATATCTAAGAAGAGGAGTTCCAGAATTTATAGTATAATTTCCATTATTAATTAAAGTTTCATCATATATAATGGAGTATTGAAATTTGGTGCTGGAAATTTGGGATTAGACATTTATATTCCTAATTAATAATATTGATTTCAGTATAATACACTATAATAAAAAAATCAATATGTATAGTGTATATATTATGTATATATATATATTAAATAAATTATAATTATATAATTTGTATTATACTAAACTTTACTATATAATGATAATTCAAAACAATAATTGGGACTATACAAAATAATGAGTGAAAATTTAAAAAATGAAATACTAGAACTTGTTAAAAGTGAAGATATAATAAAGCCTACAAGATATTTAGGCGGTGAAATAAATGCTATAATAAAACCTGATATGCCTTTTAAATTCATTATGTGCTTTGCAGATATGTATGAGGTAGCAATCAGCAATTTAGGACTTTCTATACTTTATGAGGTTATTAACTCTATTGAATACGCTTCATGCGAGAGAGTGTATGCCGTTGCTGAAGATTTTGAAAAACTTTTAAAAGAAAGAAATATACCTCTTTATACTTTAGAAACTTTCAGCAGAGTAAAAGACGCCGATGTTTTGGGATTTACTTTGCAGTATGAGCTTATATATACAAATATACTACAAGTACTCGAATTAAGCCAAATACCTATACATAGAGATGAAAGAGGAGAAGATGTACCTATAATAGCAGCAGGAGGACCAAGCGTATATAATCCATTCCCTTTAGTTAATTTTATTGATGTATTTTTATTCGGCGAATTTGATTTTGAGATGAAAAATTTTGTTGATATAATTTATAATCTCAAAAAAAACGGAGCTAAAAGAGATGATATATTAAAAGAACTTTCCAAACTTGAATATGCTTATGTTCCTAAATATCCTAGAGAGCATGTAAAAAGAATATTCGTTGAAAATATTAATGAAATGCCTTATGTGAAGAAACCTTTAGTACCACTTGTAGAAGGCATTCAAAACAGAATATCAGTTGAAATAGCTAGAGGCTGTACTCATAGCTGCAGATTCTGTTTGGCAGGAATTACTTATAGACCAGTAAGAAATCGTACTATAGAAAAAATTGTTGATATAGCAATGGAGTCATTAGAAGCCACTGGAGCTAATACTTTAAATTTATTTTCACTTTCCGCTGATGATTATCCTCATATTGGAGAATTAATAGAATATTTGCAGACACTTGGAGAACATAAAGGATTTTCTCTTTCTCTGCCTTCATTAAGAATAGACTCATTCGATAAAGATACAGCAGATAGAATAGCACAGTTTAGAAAAACAGGATTAACATTCGCATTGGAAGTGGGAAGCCATGAATTAAGAGAAAAAATCAATAAAGAAATGGACGAAGATGCCATATACAATATACTTGCAGATGTTCAGAAAATGGGCTGGAAGATAGTAAAAATTTATTTTATGATAGGATTCACTGATAATCCGGACAAAGAAGCTGATGAAATAATAGAAGCCCTTGAAAAAATGATAAAAGTATCAAAAAATAAAGTAAAAATAAATGCCGCTATCAATGTATTTATTCCAAAGCCTCATACACCTTTAGAAAACAATAATCAGCTTACAGATGAAGAAGCTATTATTCATATAGGAAAAGTAAGAGATCATTTTAGAGGAACTAAAGTAGCTATAAAATATCATCCTCCTAGAATGGCAGAAATTGAAGGTATAATTTCAAGAGGCGATGAAAAAATGGGTGATATAATTTATAAAGCATATAAGAAAGGAGCAAAATTTGATGCTTGGGTAGAATATTTCAAATATGATGTTTGGAAAGAAGTAATAGAAGAAAGCGGATACACTATAAAAGAATTATTAAGCAAAAAAATAAATACTCCTTGGAAATGCATTGATACTCTTGTAAGTCAGAAATTTTTTGATAAAGAATACGAAAGATTTCAAAACGGTAAATTCACAGATTACTGCTTTACTGGAAATTGTCAGAACTGCGGTATAGATTATAAAAAATACTGCCATAAATATAAAAAAGAAGTTTTAAATACAAACTTCACTCAAATGGTTGAAGAATTAAAGACTCTAAAGAAAAGAGATATATTTGCTGTAAACTATAAAATATTAATGAAATTCAAAAAAGAAGGAATATCATCACTTTTAGGAATGCATGATTTATCAAGGGTTATGATTTGTGCTTTAAAAATAGCAGGTGCAAGCATAGCATTAAGCAAAGGTTTTCATCCATTAGAAAAAGTTGTATTTACTCCTCCTACTCCTTTTGCATGCGAAAGTGAAGCAGAGTATATGGAAGTAAGTTTAACTGATACCATAGACATAGAATTATTAAAAAACAAAATTAATAATTTACTTTCTCATATAGGCATTGAAATAATTAGTGCTGTATCTACTCCTTTAAATGTTAAAAATATTCAATCTCTGCCCAAAAATACAGTTTATAAAATTATTACAAATGATGATAAAAAAGCTTTTGATATATTATCAAACAAGGAAGAATTAAATACAAGTGAAGAGAGAAAAGGCGATTATTTACTCATAAACAAAGATGATAATTTACTCATAACACTTTTAGAAAGCAAGGAGAAAGCTATAAGGGTACGAGATATAAAAAGCTATCTTTCAAAAAACAATATCAATATAAAAAATATTAGAAAGCTGGAGCTTATATAGGAATTTTTATTATGAGTAAATATTATTTAGAAAATGCATTTGAATTAAACAAAGAATATCCTGATACTTTTGAAATACCTTCCAAAAAAGAAATTGATTCCTTAAAAGTTAATGATTTAGTTAAATTAATTTTTGTTGAGAAAAATGACTCTCCTGAAACAATACCTGAGAGAATGTGGGTAAAAATCATAGAAATAAATGAAGACAATTTTGTTGGTATATTAGACAATAAGCCTTACTATATTGAAAGTGTAAAATATGGTGATGAAATAGTTTTTAAAATAGAAAATATTATAGATATATATTAATAAATTAAAAAGTGATATTTTATGAAAAGAAATAATGTATATAGAAATGAAAAAATTGAGGGAAGAACTTTTTTCGGTATTATTAAAAATGGTTCTTATTTCCTTTCAAATTTAGCTATCTATGAAGACGGTATAATTAGTGCTTGGGAGAAATTTGATATTTATCAGTTTGAAAAAGCATTGGAAAGAAAATGGGTTGTATCATTTATAGAAGATAATGAAGAATTGGATATTCATGGAATAGGGGATTTTAAAATTTTAGAATCGAAATGGTTTCATAAAGATGATTATTATCAATACATTAAAAGCATATTAAAAGAAATGAATCCTGAAATGCAAAATATTTATAAAACTACTCAAAGAGAAATAGAAAAATGGGAAAGTTTAAAAGTGTCATTTATGGCAAATCCTATTGATTTTAAAATGAACTCCAAATTCGGATATGATTTATCGGATGGAAAAAGTTATTTTATATTTAGAAAATCTGATAATTATTCATCCAGCAAAGAAGTATTTTTAACTTGCTACACCATTTATGATGATGAAACAATATCTTTTAATAATGATGATAATATATATAATTTTGATAAAGTGAAAAATATGTTTAATAAAAATGAACTTCTTTTATATCCTAAAGAAGATGATATTATTGTAATAGAAAATCTTGCAAAGCTTAAATTAAAGCCAGATGTAAAATATACAAATAAAAAAGAAAAATTAAAAGAGATAGAAGAGAATATAAAAAATATTTCTGGAAAAGAGAATGCATTTGATTATGCAATAAGATGCTATCATAATTATCTTGTATATCCTTCAGATGATAACAGAGAATTATTAAAAGAGGCTTATGAGAAAGTACCTGAACATGAGAGAATGTTTTTAGGAGATATGGATGATAAAGACAGCGATTTTAGAAGAATAATTTATACTCCTAATATAAAAAGAGAAGTATAATTATTATAAAATAGTAATATATTTTATAATAATTATACTTTATACTACAAACTATTATTTCTTTAATTTAAAGAAACGCATTGCCTGTTCAAGTTCTTTAGCTTCATTTAATAGAGAGTCAGCAGCAGCAGATGCCTCTTCAACTAATGCGGCATTTTGCTGTGTTACGGTGTCCATTTGAGAAACTGCTGTATTTACTTGATCTACTCCTACCTGCTGTTCAACTGCTGTCTCGCTTATATCACGCATTATATTTGAAGTCTCTTCTATTTTTTTCTCTAAATCTTCAAATATTTGCTGAGATTCTTTTGCTTTTTCAGCAGATTTATTTATTTTTTCATATATAACATTAATTAAATTAGTTATGTCTTTTGCAGAAGTTTGAGAGTTCTGAGCCAAGTTTCTAACCTCACTGGCTACAACAGCAAAACCTTTACCTTGTTCTCCTGCACGTGCAGCTTCAACAGCAGCATTAAGAGCAAGTATATTAGTTTGAAATGCTATGTCTTCAATAACTTTTGTAATATTTTTTATTTTTTCACTGTCTTCATTAACTTCTTCTATGCTTTTTGTAGTTTCTACTATTATAGCACCTGCATTTCTAATAGAGTCCATAGAATCTTTCATCATGTTATTTCCTTCTACAGAATGAGATGTTGAGGACTTTATTGTTGAAGCCATCTCTTCCATAGAACTTGCTGTTTCTTCAAGACTTGCAGCTTGCGCCTCAGTTCTTCTTGATAAATCAGCATTTCCATTTGATAATTCCTGTGCAGCATAAGTAATTTTTTGTGAAGAATCATTAACTTTAGATATAATCTCTGTTAGTTTTTCACGCATTCCTTTAAAAGATTCAAATAATATTCCAAGTTCATCTTTTCTTGCATGTTCATTAGCAACATATGTTAAATTTCCCATCTCTATTTCTTTTGCTTCTTTTATGATGCTGTTTAAATGTCCCATTAATCTCTTTATAAATAGATATATGAATATAGTTAATAATACAATAGCTATTATACCTACAATAGAGCTAATAATTATTAAATCTCTATTTGTAGAATATATCTCGCTGTCAAACATAGTCATAGCTACAATCCAATTCATAGTTTTCATTCTGTAGTATGAACCTGTTCTATTTTGTCCCATATAAACATATGATAATCTTCCTTGCGATAAATTATTGTCAAATACTGTTTTATAATTATTAACAGCTTTTGATCCTATTTGATCATATAAATTATCCATCATATCTGTTAAATTAGAATCTATTGCTAATATTCTTCCTGTTTTACCTAAAGATATATCTGTGAAATAATTATCATGAATAAGTTTCCAATCTATTATAACGAAAGCAACACCTATTAAATTACCTGTAAAATCTTTTATTCCTCCGCCTATAGCTATAGAATGAACTCCTGTATCTTTTGATTGTACTAAATCATTATCATAGGTAAATTCATAATTATTTGATTTTAATTTATTCCATAAAGTAGGTCTTAGTTTAGTTATATCCCCTGAAGTATTTCCAACAGCATCCATTATAACATTTCCATTTAAGTCTGTAACAACTGAATTTATTGAATATTCATTTGCCTCATTAAATTGTTTTAAAGCACTTGATAATTCTCTTAATGAAGTTTCATCTCTATTTATTAATGCCTCAATAACAGCAGGTGCTACAGAGTATGTTTTTGCTAATGATATTTGATTTATTAATATTGAATCAAATAGTTTGGCATAAGCCTGAGCTGTATTTTGAAAACCTTCAAATCTGCTTTTACTTATTCCTATATTAGCGAAATTTACGGCTATAGATAATATAATTACTATAAGTATAATGGAAATCAATGTTATAATTGCCGGTATTTTAAAAGATAAACTATGTATTTTTTTCATAAAAAAACTCCAAAAAAACAATTGCTATTAAAATTAATGAAAAATCTTTAACAGATAGATTATACAATAAAATTAAATAAAGTATATATTTTTTTAATCATAATCGGATTACATAAAACCAAAATTTTATGAAAAAAATAAAAAAATAACGTTTTTTTTTAACACTTTTTTAAAAACTTTTATATATTTATGGTATATCAGAATTGATTTGTATCTAATTTTATAAATTTTTTTCTTCATAATTTACCTTAATAGCGGATATAATTTAGATTATATCCGCCTTTTTTTAAAAATTCATGTTCAATTATGTAATATTTGTAGTATTAAATACAATATATAAGTTTTTTTGTATAAAGTATTATGGTATTACGCGTTTAATAAATAATATATGTTTTATATAGAAAAATTAATACAAAAATATATATATTCTACAAATAATACAAAAAATGCTATTGTAATAAAAACTTTGATAATATAATTATTAGTTTTAATTAAATATTTTTTTATATATCATAATATAAAGAATTTGTATTCTTGGGACAAAAAATATGAAAACTACAAAAGAAACAATTGAAAATATAGTATGGAAGGCATGTGATACTTTTAGAGGATCAATAGATTCTTCTGTTTATAAAGATTATATATTAAGTATGTTATTTGTTAAATATTTATCAGATTTTGTCAAAGAGAAATCTAATAAAAATATTTTATCAAAAATAGATTACAAAATAAGCGATGTATCAAGTTTTGATTATTTGTATTCTATGCGTGAAGAATATAATATAGGAGAGATAATTAATAGAGCTTTACATGAAATAGAAAAACAGAACCCTGACAAATTTGAAGGTATTTTTAATAATATAGATTTTAATGATTCAAGTAAATTTGGAAATATCAAGAACACTATATTAAAAAATTTATTAGAAGATTTTAATGATCCTGCTTTAGATTTAAGACCAAGTGTATTGTACAATAATGATGTTATGGGAGATGTTTATGAATATTTGATAAAAAATTTTGCAGGTGATGCTGGTAAAAGGGGAGGAGAATTTTTTACGCCTCCAGAAGTATCTATACTTATGGCTAAAATAGTGAGTTATAAAAGAAAAGGTATATTAAAAGTATATGATCCTACATGCGGAAGCGGTTCATTATTGCTAAAAATATATAAAGAGCTTGGCGGTAATAATTGCAGTATATATGGTCAGGAGAAAAACAGTCAAACATATTCTTTATGCAAAATGAATATGTATTTGAATGAGATGATGGATAAGGCTGTAATAAAATGGGGAGATACTATTAAAGAACCTAAATTCATAGATAGTAATGGTAATTTAGAAAAGTTTGATATAGTAATAGCAAATCCTCCTTTTAGTTTGGATAAATGGGGAGAAGAAATTGCTGAACATGATAAATATAAAAGATTTGAATACGGAATACCTCCTAAGAGCAAGGGCGATTATGCTTTTATACTTCATATGATAAATAGTATGTCTGAAAATGGCATCACTGCAGTTGTAATGCCTCATGGTGTATTGTTTAGAGGAGCTAGCGAAGGAATAATACGTAAAAGAATAATTGAGGATAATTTACTTGATGCTGTTATAGGGTTACCAAATAATTTATTTTACAGCACTTCAATACCATCATGCATACTTATATTGAAAAAGAACAGAAAAGAAAAAGATATTTTATTTATAGATGCTGGATTAGAATATGAGAAATGCAAGAATCAAAACCGATTGCGTGATGAGGATATAGAAAAAATATATAATACTTATAAAAATAGAAAAGATATAGAAAAATACTCTAAGAAAGCATCAATAGAAGAGATAAAGGAAAACGAGTATAATCTAAATATATCCAGATATATAGATTCATTTGAAGAGGAGGAGCGTATTAATTTGAAAAGAATAATCAAAGAAATAGATGCACTAGAAAAAGAAAATGCAGAATTAAATAATAAATTAGAAAATATTTTGAAAGATATAAAATTTATAATATAATTGAAAAACTTAGTAAATTAGTTATAATTTTAATTTGTGGAGATATTTTATGAAAGCACTTTTAGATACAAATATTATTATTCATAGAGAAAGTAATAATAAAGTAATTAATAGAGAAATAGGTAGTTTATTTAAATGGCTAGAAAAGACTAAATATGAAAAATGTATACATAAAATTAATCTTGAAGAATTAAATAAAAACTCAAATTCTGATACTGTAGATGTTATGAATATAAAATCTAAAAATTATACAGTACTTATGACTCAAGCCCAATTAAATAAAAAACTACTTGAAATATATGAAAAAATTGACAAAACAGAAAATGATAAAAATGATACTTTATTATTAAATGAACTTGTAAATGATAGAGTTGATATATTTATTACAGAAGATAAAAAAATACATCAAAAAGCTAAATTAGTAAATATAGATAATAAAGTATTTACCATAGACTCTTTTCTAGAAAAAGTTATTGCAGAAAATCCTGAACTCATTGATTATGAAGTTTTATCTGTAGAAAAAGAATATTTTGGAAATATAGATTTAGAAGATAAATTCTTTGATTCTTTAAAAGAAGATTATGTTGGGTTTGATAAATGGTTTAATAAAAAATCTAATGAAATAGCCTATGTTACTTACAAAGATAAAAAATTATTATCTTTTTTATATTTAAAAGTCGAAGATAAAGATGAAAATTATACTGATATAATTCCTGCATTTTCTCCTAAAAAAAGATTAAAAATAGGTACTTTTAAAGTAGAACATAATGGAGTTAAATTAGGTGAGAGATTTATAAAAATAATATTTGATAATGCGATAGCTAATAAAGTTGATGAAATATATGTTACAATTTTTGATAAAAGAGATGGACAAAAGAGGTTAATTAATTTATTTGAAGAATATGGTTTTATTAAATGGGGAAAAAAAGGAGAGAATGGAGAATTAGTTTATATCAGGGATTTTTCAAAAAAGTTTAATATAGAGGAGCCAAAATACACTTATCCATTTTTTTCTATAAATACAAATATATTTTTAGTTCCAATATATCCAGATTATCATACAGATTTATTACCTGATTCTTATTTAAAAACAGAATCTGCAAAAGATTTTAAAGATGATTTACCACATAGAAATGCAATAAGTAAAGTTTATGTATCTCGTTCATTAAATAGAAATATAAAAAGAGGCGATATTATAATATTTTATAGAACTGCAGAAAAAGAAAAATCAGCAAGATATACATCAGTAATAACTACTATAGGAATAGTTGAAGAAAAAATTGATAACATCAAAAATGAAAAAGAATTTATAATAAATTCTAGGAAAAGAAGTATTTTTACAGATAAAGAATTATCTAATTTTTGGTATTTTAGTAGTACTAAACCATTTTTAATTAATTTTCTATATGTGTATTCATTTCAAATTGGTGATAGAATGAATAGAGATAAATTATTAAAATTAGGAATTTTAACAGGAGCTGATAATGAAATTAGAGGATTAAAACAAATAACAAAAGAACAATTCTTATTAATATTAAGAGAGTGTAAAGTAAATGAAAGTTTTATTGTCTATTAAACCTGAATATGTTGAAAAAATATTCAATGGTAGTAAAAAATATGAAATTAGAAAATCTATTTTTAAAAGGAAGAATATAAAAAAAATTATAATATATTCTTCATCTCCTATTTCTAAAGTAGTAGGTGAATTTGAAATAGAAGATATAATATCTGATGATTTAGATAATGTATGGAACATAATAAAATATGAGTCTGGTGTTTCTGTAGATTTTTTTTATAAATATCTTGAAAATAAAGAAATAGCATATGCTATAAAAATAGGTAAAATAAAAAAATATCGTAAACCTAAAAAATTGGAAGATTTTAATATCCATTATGCACCGCAATCATTTGTATATTTATGAATATTATATTTTATTAATTTGTATAAATATATAAAAACTAAATTTATGATATTTTTATCATTCACTATTCTTAATATTTGATGAATAGTAATTTTTCAGATTAACTTATTATCTTAATTTAAAAAAGTCAATTAATTTAGTTAAATTCTGAGATTCATTAAGTAAAAGCTGAGATGATGAACTAGCTTCTTCAACTAATGCAGCGTTTTGCTGAACAGAAGAATCCATACTAGTAATAGCTGTATTGATTTGTTCTATTCCTCTTTCTTGTTCCTTAGAAGACATATCTATTTTCTGCATCAAATCTGAAGCTTTATCCATTCTCTCTGATATCTCTATAAACATTTCTTTAGATTCATTAACACTTGCAGCAGCCAAATTTATTTTATCATTACTGTCAATTATTAAAGAAGTAATATTTTTTACAGATTCTTGAGTATTTTGTGCCAAGTTTCTTACCTCGCTAGCAACTACAGCAAATCCGCGTCCTTGCTCTCCTGCACGTGCTGCCTCTACAGAAGCATTAAGAGCAAGTATATTAGTTTGAAAAGCAATAGATTCTATTAATTTAGTAATGTCCATAATTTTTGAACTTGCCTCATAAACATCATCCATTTTATTAACACTGTCTTCTATTATTTCTCCTGCTTTGCTTACATACTCTTTTGCCTCTACAACTATTACAGTAGTATCTGATATATCTTTAGTAACATATTTAACATTGGATGCCATTTGACTCATAGTAGAAGCAGTTTCCTCTAAACTTGAAGCCTGCATCTCTGTTCTATTTGATAAATCCTGATTACCTGAAAGAACTTCATTAGCAGCATTTTCAACTTGAGCGGATGATTGTTTAACGGTTTCCATTACATTATTTAAATTATCTAAAATACCTTGAACAGCTCTTGCTATAGTTCCCCATTCATCTTTTAATGCAACAAATCCTGGAGGAGTGCTCCAAGATATATCTCCATTAGATAATCTTGTTAAATCCTGAGCTAACAATTTTATGATTATTACAACTTTATTTTTAATAATTAAAGGAGTTATTGTAAATACAGTTAATAACATTACAATAGATACTATTATCATAATATTTCTTATGTTAGTGCTGTCTTTAAGTATTATATGATTAGGTACTAATATTTTCATTCCCCAATTCTGACCAGTCTGCAATTTTATAGGTACAAATATATAAGTGGATTTAGTTTTTAAAGTTGCACTGTATTCTTCAAATATTATAGTTTCTCCAGACTTAATTTTGTCTAATAGATTATTGTCTCTATAATAAGGATAAGCATCATAAACATTTTGTCCAATATAACTTTCATTTTCTACATTGTAGAGAAGAGAACCGTTATGATCAAATAATGAAGTGAGAGTATTTTCAAAAGGTTTTATATTATCCATTATAGGAGCTAAAGAATCTATAAATATATCTACTCCTGCAACACCTATAACCTTATTATTATTTTTTATAGGTATTGACCAAGTATTCATCTTTACCATTTTTCCGCCTACTTCAAAATCATATATAGATGTGATATAAGTATTTCCTGTGCTTATAGGTGCAGTATAATAATCACTTTTTAATTCTTCTTTTGTCATACCTCTGCTGCTTATAGAACCATTGTTTCTATAGGCATATTCAGAGAACATTCCGCCTGCCTCAGAATAATTTACATCATTTATATAGTCAGCATCATTCCCCATCATATTAGGTTCAAATACTAAAAATAAAGCTCCTGTACCTTCTGGTAAAGTACTAAAAAATTCTTCAACATTCTCTTTATAAATATCTCTATTTCTCTCTCCGGAACTGTATAAATCATTAACTATATATTCAAATGTTTTTAAACTATCAAGAGCTTCCTGAACAAGATTTTCTACTTTAGCTGCTTCTCCTTTAGCACTTTCTTCCAACACCTTATATGATAATTTTCTTGTAACATTTCTTACAGATAAAATATTAAATGCTCCAGATATCATAAGCATAATAAAAAATGGTACCAGTATTATCATGCTTATTTTAAATTGTAGGCTATTAAATTTACTCATTAATATTCTCCAAATACTATTATCTTTAGACATTATATTATAAAACTAATTATATACAACTATTTTTAATTATTATTTTTTGAAATTTAAAAGATAAATAAATTTGTTATTTAACATAATATATTATATAATAGCACTCTAAATTTGGGATTATAAAATAAATACTATGGATAAAGAAAGTATAACGAATGCTGAAGAAAACTCTTATGATAAACAAGATAACAGTAATTCTATAAGACCAAAAGGATTTGATGATTTTTTAGGACAGAATAATATTAAATCAAAATTAAAGGTTTTTATAGACAGTGCTAAAAAGAGAGATGTTTCTTTAGATCATATACTATTTTACGGTCCTCCAGGACTTGGAAAAACAACGCTTGCTCAGATAATAGCAAATGAAATGGGCAGTAATATAAAAGCTACTTCTGCACCTATAATAGAACGTCCTGGAGATTTGGCTTCTATACTTACTACTTTGGGTGAAAAAGATATACTATTTATAGATGAAATTCATAGATTAAGAACAGTTGTAGAAGAAGTGCTTTACTCTGCTATGGAAGATTTTTTTGTTGATATAAAAGTAGGTGAGGGAACAAGTGCCAAGAGCTTTAGAGTAAAACTTCCTCATTTCACTTTAATAGGAGCTACAACTAGAAGCGGGCTTTTAAGTACTCCTCTTTATGATAGATTCGGTATAGTGGAAAGGCTTGAATTCTATACTAATGAAGATTTGGCTGATATTGTAAAAAGAAGCTCTGTATTTCTTAATGTAGATGTAACAGATGGAGCAGCAATTTCTATAGCATCAAGATCTAGGGGAACTCCAAGAATAGTTAATAGACTTTTAAGAAGAGTATTTGACTTTGCCACTGTTAATGATGTTTTAAAAATAGACGAAGAGTTTGCTTGTGATTCTTTAGAAAAATTGGGTGTGGATAAAAATGGATTTGAAGCACTTGACAAACTTTATTTAAATACTATTATTAAACATTATAACGGAGGTCCTGTAGGAGTTGATACCATTTCGGTGTCTTTGTCAGAACAGATAGAAACTATTGAAGATGTTATAGAGCCTTATTTAATACAATGCGGTTTTATAAAGAGAACACCTAAGGGAAGAGTAGCTACGAATAAGGCATATTCATATTTAAATCTTTCTTCAAGATATGACGATAATCATAATAATGAAGAAAAGGGACTATTTGATTTTTAAGGGGGCTTATTATTTTATTTACTAATGACACAAGCACAAAAAATGAAAGAAAATCTAATGCTCAGTTAGATAAATATTATTTAGAAGAAACTTCGAAAGATGTTAGAGGGCTTGCTGATAAATTTGTAGGTAATTTTAAAAGTAATAATAAGAAACCTACAATAGATTCCTATTCTCATTTTGATATTAATTATAAAAAAAATGTCAAAATTAATAACGGCAGATATAAGCCGCCTAAAATAAGAAAAATAAAGTTCATTAAAACAAGAAAAGTATTTAAATCTATATATAATTCTACATATGGTATAAGGCATTTTTTCTCTGGAATAATAAATGCTATTAAAAGAAAAGGAAATCATGAAAGAAGTATATTAATATTCTATGATGATGAAGAGCATGGAGTAAGACTTCCTATTAATAACTTTATGATAACATTCTTACTTTTGGTGTTCTCGGCATTAGTTTATACTGGTTTTGATGCATATAATAAGCAGAAAGAAGCAAGGGAATTTTATAATACTCTTTCCGCAAGAGAGGCAAAAACTTATACTTTAATAGAAGAGTATAAACAAGCATTAAACAGATTTTCAACAGCTTTAGTCAATTATAATAATTCAATGAAGAATATATCACATACAATAGATTATAATAATACAAGCACATTCAATAATAATCAAAATTCTTTAAACTATGATGATATGACAAATATTAATAAGATATTAAATGAAGTAGATACTTATCAAAAAAATGTTTTATCATTTATGAATATTTCTCCAAGAATACATGAACAAATACCTTTAGGTTGGCCTGTTTCTGGAGGTGGAAGAATATCAAGCGGTTTTGGAGCAAGACTTTCACCATTCAATCAGGAAAAAAGCTACCATTATGGAGTTGATATAGCAGGTTCTTATGGTACTCCTATAATAGCTGTAGCGGATGGTGTTGTAACTTTTGCCGGATGGAGAAGCGGATACGGATGGTTTGTAATTGTTTCTCATGCTAATGGATATCAGACAGCTTATGGGCATAATTCAAAATTATTAGTAAATTCCGGTCAAAGAGTTAAACGCGGAGAAAAAATAGCTCTTATAGGAAATACAGGACGTACTACAGGTATACACTGCCATTTTGAAGTGAGAGTAGGCGGAGATCATAAGAACCCTATGCCTTATTTGGGAGCAAGATTTTAATCTCATATAATTTTACTGTAATTTTTAAACATTCATATTTACGAACGGTGAACTCAATTTTATATGTAGCAAAAATGCACTAATAATCTATTTTATATTTTTAGTTTCGTTCTTCGTGCGTATAATGAACTATAAATTTAAAAACCGTTTGGGTGGCTGTTGTAATTACAGTGAAAAATTATCAATAAAAATAAAACAAAAATAACAAAAATAAAATTACAAACTTAGAGGGCGGGCAGATGTAATTAAACTTCTAAAAAATATGATAAAATAAGATGTGAATTTTATTTATATGATATTTGTATGAATTTAAATATTAGATTTAAAATATTTTTGCAGTATGTAAAAATGGATAATCTGTATACAAAAAAGAATTTTTAATGTTTAATTATAATACATTTTTTATAATTGATACCTATAATTTTTCAAAAAACATTATAATATGTGCTATTTATATATAAAAATTAGATAAATAATTGGCATAATTATTGCATATATTACTTAATAAACTATAAATTTGACTTATGCATTTATTTTTATATGATATAATTAATAATAATTAGGAGATTTTTAATGAGTGATGAATTAAATAAAGATATAGATAAAAATAGCGATAATAAAGAAAATAAAAACAATGATAATACGGTTTCAATAGTGGAAGATAAACTGCCTTCAAGGCTTATTATAATACCAGTAATGGGAAAGCCGCTTTTCCCAGGACTTTATGCACCATTCCCAATACCTCCTATGCATGCTGATGCTGTTAATAAAGCTATAGCTGAAAATGACGGTTTTTTAGGTCTGAATTTATATATATCTGATAATCCTCCTGATAGGAAAAATCCCTCAGTTAATGATATTTATAAAGTAGGCGTTGTTGTAAAGGTATTTAAAAAACTTAATCTTCCGGACGGAGGGCTTAATCTTCTCATAAACTCTATAAGAAGATATAAAGTTATGAGATTCACAACTACAGAACCTGTAATAAGAGCAGAACCTCTTTATATACAGGATATAGATCCTTTTCATAATGAAAAAGAAGCTAAAGAAATCAAAGCATATACTAGAGCATTGCTTTCAGAAGTAAAATCTTTAAGTGAGAATAATCCTCTTTTTACAGAAGAGATGCGTCTTACTATGGTTAATGTTGATGATCCGGGAAAGTTGGCTGATTTTGTTACTTCTATGATTAATGTTGAAAGAGCAAGCCAGCAGGAAATTTTGGAAACTTTTGATATTCAGGAGAGATTAGAAAAAGTTCTTCTTCTTTTGCAAAAGGAAAGAGAAATAACAAAGATACAGCAGAAAATACAGGGCAGTATAAATTCAAAAGTACAAAAACAGCAAAGAGAATATTTCCTTAAAGAACAATTAAAAGAAATAAAAAAAGAATTAGGATATGATACGGATCCTAAACAGAGAGATATAGAAAAGTATAAAAAAACTCTTGAAGAACTTAATGTGATAGAAGAAGTTAAAGAGAGAATGGAGCAGGAGATTGAAAAGATTTCAACAATAGATACTCATTCTCCGGAATATACTGTTTCAAAAAATTATTTGGATACTCTATTTGCTTTGCCTTGGAATAAGGAAAACAAAGAAAGAGAAGATATAGCAAAAAGTAAAAAGATATTGGATAGAGATCATTACGGACTTGAAGACGTTAAAGAAAGAATATACGAATTTTTAGCTGTAAGAAAATTAAATCCTGAAAAAAAATCTTCTATACTATGTTTTGTAGGCCCTCCGGGAGTTGGTAAAACTTCTATAGGAAAAAGCATTGCTGAAGCATTAGACAGGCCTTTCTTTAGATTTTCTTTAGGCGGTATGAGAGATGAGGCAGAGATTAAAGGACATAGAAGAACATATATAGGTGCTATGCCTGGTAAAATTATAGAGGCTTTAAAAATAGTAAAAGTAAAAAATCCGGTACTTATGCTTGATGAAATTGATAAATTAGGTGCAAGTTTTCAAGGAGATCCTTCAAGTGCATTGCTTGAGGTATTAGATCCAGAGCAAAATTCATCATTTAGGGATCATTATCTTGATTTGCCTTTTGATTTGTCTAATGTGCTTTTTATAACTACTGCTAATACTCTTGATACTATACCAAGACCTTTACTTGACAGAATGGAAGTAATAAGACTTTCAGGCTATATTTTGGAAGAGAAATTGAAAATAGCTTCTAAATATATTATTCCAAGACAGGTTAAAGCTCATGGACTTGAAATTAAAAATATAAAGTTTACTAATAAAGCTATTACATCAATAATAGATGGTTATGCAAGAGAGGCAGGTGTACGTAATTTTGAAAGAAGAATTGAGAGAATATGCAGAAAAATTGCAGCTGATATAGTAGAACATAATAAGAAAACTTATAATATAACTATTGATGATAAAGATTTAGAAAAATATTTAAAAAAGCCAATATTCACAGAAGATTTTACAGAGAAAGATTTAAAACCTGGTAATGCTATAGGTTTGGCATGGACTTCTATGGGTGGAGCAACTTTAACTATAGAGTCAATAAAAGTTCAAGAGAAAAAGGATGCCGGCACTATAAATATGACAGGACAATTAGGCGATGTTATGACTGAAAGTGTAGAAATAGCTTACAGTTATGTAAGAAGCGTTGCTAAAAATTACGGTGTTGATGATGATTATTTTAATAGTGCTGTTATACATCTTCATATACCTGAAGGAGCTACACCTAAAGACGGACCTTCTGCCGGTATTACTATGGCAACTGCTTTGCTTTCTCTTGGTATGAATAAGGTTATAAGAAATGATACCGCTATGACAGGAGAGCTTTCTTTAAATGGAAAAGTTTTACCTATAGGCGGATTAAAAGAAAAAACAATAGCAGCAAAAAGGCTTGGATTTATTAAGCATGTTATAATACCGCATGAAAACATTAGGGATTTGGATGAGATTCCTGATAATGTTAAAAAGGGACTTACTTTCCATCCTGTTAAAGATGTTAAAGAAGTATTTGATTTTATGTTTAAGTTAAATAAATCTAATAATACAAAAAAGGATAATAAAAACAATAAAAAGTCTTCAAAAAATAAAAAATAATTTAATATTATAAAATAAAGGTGCAGAAGTTTTTATTTTCTGCACCTTTTTTATTTTATAAAGAACTTTCATCTACTTCAGTTGCCTGCAGACGGCTTTTTAATTTATCTATCATATTGCCTTCAACAGCTCTTTGAAACTGTATAGCAACATCTTTATTCTTTGTAAATTTAGGTATAGCCTTTGATATCAAGTCATTTATTCTTTTATCAGACTGAGTCATTTCGTATATATGATCCGGCAATGCAACTATTAATGTAGCTCCTTTGCTTTCTATGGGGTTTCCTTGAGATAATAAAGAATATATTGTAGGGCTTTCTGTTTCTATGTATGAAAGTATTTTATTGTAGAATATGCGTCTTTTATCTGTAGGATTCAAAGGCACATCATAATGCGGTTTATTTTCATTTGACGGCATGTTGATATTGTTTTGAATATTATTATTATCAAGTCCGTAATCTTCAGTTTGAGGCTGCATATTTGAAGATATTATATCAACAGGACGAATCAAATTGTCAGTATTGAGAAGTAAAAGCATACGCATTTCAAATATAGTTCTAGGATTTGACGCAGTTCTTATGCGGTCTTCAGCTGATAATATATAATCAAGTATTCTTTCTATTTCATCATCGCTGTAATGATTAGAAAATACTTTTAAATCATCTCTTTCATTTTCTGTTATTTCTAATAATTTAGTGTCATCAATACCGCTTTTTATCATAAGAACAACACGCATATATTCTATTATGCTGTTTATAAAAGTTCTTGGATCTATTGCTTCTTCAAAGAGCTTTTTTACAAATTCAAAATAAGTTTTTTTATTTCCTGACATTATTATATCAAAAAATTCTTTAACAAAAGAAAAATTATTTCCTCCAACAACAGCATTAACATCCGCACTTGTTATATACTTTTTATCAGTAGTATAGGCTATCATCTTTTCAAGTATAGTTTCACTGTCGCGTACAGAACCTCTTGCCTGTTTAGCTATTAAGAAAATTGCTTCTTCATCATATTTAATATTTTCTTTATCAAGTATGCCTTTAAGTATCTTTTCCAAATCTTCTATACCAAGAGATTTAAAAGTATACTGCTGACAACGGCTTCTTATAGTAGGAAGCACTCTGTCAGCTTCAGTGGTAGCAAGTATAAAAACAACATGTGCAGGAGGCTCTTCTAAAGTTTTAAGTAATGCATTAAAAGCCTCATTAGTTATCTGATGTACCTCATCTATGATATAAACTTTATATTTTCCGGCAACTGGAGATATACGCACATTTTCAATAATAGTTCTTATATTCTCTATACCTCTGTTGCTGGCACCGTCAATTTCTATAACATCAAGAGGAGTACCGTTTTCTATTTGAGTACATGAAGGACAAATTCCGCAAGGCTTATCAGTAGGGCCATTAACACAGTTTAGGGCTTTGGCTATAATTCTAGCAAGAGAAGTTTTACCTACACCATGAGCACCGGAAAAAAGATATGCATGTGCTATTTTTTTCTGAGCTATACTTTTTGATATTGTCTTTGTTATATGTTCCTGACCTATAACTTCTTCAAAAGTTTGAGGACGGTATTTTCTTGCTATTACTTTATAATTTTCTGCCATATTTATAGTATTCCATTAGTGAATTTTATATTGAGTAATTTTAACAAACAATTATTATTTGTCAATTTTTATTTATGCTCCTGCCATTTGCATTCTGTTATATGCATACCAGTAAATACAGCTTTAAAAGATGAGTTTTCCGGACTGCATGCATATATTCCAAAACTTATTTCATCATCAGCTTTAAATAAATGAAATATTCTCATTTGTTTAAAATTTTCTCCGTCTTCACTGCATTCAATTAAAAAATCGCTTTCTCTTCTGCTTAATCTGTAATACATCTCTTTTATAGAAGCGGATATATCTTGAGTAGCCCAATCAGAATAACCATTATTGGTAACAACACTTCCTAAACGCTGATAATCTTCATTCTCATATTCTACAGATGCCTTAAACCAATTTTCACTGTCTATATAAATAGCTACTCCGCATTGATCAAAACGATATCCGCTTTCAAATTTTGTTTTTACTATAAATGAAAAATATTTTTCTTTTGTTTTGGTTTGAAGAACAGGTGCATTATCATTTTGAAAACCATAGTATGTTCTCTGCCAAAGATCTGTATTAGGTTCTGTGTATATTTCTATTTTTTCATCATCAATTATTGTTTTTTTAGGTTCTCTTATCCAAAATAATTTTTCATCTAAAAATTTTTTATTCATTTTATTTTCCTGAATATTATATTATTGTATAATTAAAAACTTACTTTATCCGGATGATGTCCTGAACCTCCGCAGTATTCCATAGAATTTATAATTTTCATGTCTTCATCGCTTATATTAAAGTCAAAAATTTCTGTATTTTCTTTTATGCGTGAATAAGTTACAGATTTTGGAAGAGGCAATGTATTATTTTGCAAACACCATCTTATACAAAGCTGAGCTGCAGATTTATTATATTTAGAAGCTATTTCTTTTAATGTGCTGTTATCAAGCATTTTTCCTGTACCGAGAGGACTCCATGCTTCTACTAATATATTATTATCATTGCAGTATTTAACAGTTTCTTCCTGCATAAAACCAGGATGGAATTCTATTTGATTGACCATAGGCTTAACTTCAGTTTCCATTAATGATTTTAAATGATGTGGCATGAAATTTGATACGCCTATAGACTTTATTTTACCATCTTTATAAAGTTCAGTCATAGCTTTCCAAGTTTCTAAATTGATATTATCCCAGTCTTTGAACTGATTTTGTGAAGCAGGCCAATGTATAAGATATAAATCGAGATAATCAAGCTGCAAGTCATTTAGAGTTTTATCAAAAGCAGCTAATGTTGTTTTATATCCTCTCTCCTTATTCCAAACTTTACTTGTAATAAATAATTCATTTCTATTAATACTACTTTCTTTAATGGCTTTTCCAATGCTAACTTCATTTCCGTATATTGCTGCTGTATCAATATGTTTATATCCTAATTTAACAGCATCTTTTACTGCATTTACAGCTGTATCTCCGTCAGGTGTCTGCCAAGTACCGAATCCTATGCATGGTATTTTATATCCGTTATTTAGGGTAAAAGTATCATTCAAACTAGAAAAATCTTTCATATATTGTTCCTTTTATTGATATTGTCATTTATATAATATATTAAAAACTAAAAAATATATGTATATAATTAAAATTTATTAAGCATTTTTTTATAATACCGAAACTATTGGAAGCAGAATTTTTATTCTTTAAGAAAAGGCGGAAATATATGTATAAATATATGATAGAGGGTTCAAACAATATCGGGGGAGTATTGAGGGTATCAGGTTCTAAAAATGCATCTTTGCCTCTGCTTGTGGCATCCATTTTAACAGATGAGCCTGTTATACTTCATAATGTTCCGGATTTGGTTGATGTTCATGTTCTTATAGATATATTAGAGCCTTTGGGAAAGAAAGTTGATTTTAAAAACAATACTACTGTAATAATATCTCATAATGGTAAAAGTGAGGAAGCTCCTTATAAATTAGTAAAAAAGATGAGGGGTTCTATTATAGTATTAGGACCGTTGCTTGCAAAGCGTAAGCATTGTAAAGTATCATATCCAGGAGGATGTGCTTTCGGTCCTAGGCCTATAGATTTGCATTTAAAAGGAATGGAAGCATTAGGTGCTAAAATAGATATAACAGCAGGATATATTGATGCTAGAGTAGAAGACAATTTGATTGGTGCTGATATGGATTTATCTGGCAAATTCGGACCTACAGTATTAGGTACTGATAATGTTATGATGGCTGCTACTTTAGCTAAAGGAACTACTATTATAAGGAATGCTGCAAAAGAACCTGAATGTGTTAATTTAGTTGATTTGCTTAATGTTATGGGAGCAAAAATTACAGGCGGCGGTACTGATACCATTACTATAGAAGGTGTTGATGAACTTCATGGTGCAGAATTTACTGTTATACCGGATAGAATAGAGACAGGTACTTTCTTAGCAATAGCAGCTGCTGGAAGAGGAAAATTAAAATTAGAGAATGCAGAACCTAAACATTTAACTTGCGTTCTTGATTTACTTTCAGATATAGGCTGTGATATCAAAACTACAGAAACTACTATAGAAATAGATGCTTCCAATAGAGAATTGAAGCCATTTAAAGTAGAAACTTTGCCTTATCCTGGATTTCCAACAGATTTACAAGCTATTTATACAACATTAGCATGTACGATTAAGGGTAAAAGCGAGCTTATAGAAGGTATTTATCCGGATAGATTTAGCCATGTACCAGAGCTTATTCGTATGGGGGCTGACATTCAGTTAAATACTTCTGATATAGTTGTAAATGGAGGCAATGAATTATCAGGAGCGGATGTACAGGCAAGTGATTTACGTGCCGGAGCTGCTTTAGTTGCTGCCGGTGCTGTTGCTAAAGGAATTACAAATGTTCATAGAATATATCATATAGAAAGAGGCTATGAAGATTTGGAAAATAAATTAAAAAGCATTAATATAAATACTAAAAAAATTGAAGATGATATCTTATAAAATATCTATATTAGAAGATAATATTTAATCAGGGGGTATTAATAATGGTAAGAGGCGTATATACAGGTGCTAGCGGAATGATGGCTGAACAGGCTAGACTTGATGTTGTAGCTAACAATTTGGCAAATGTAGATAAACCAGGATTTAAAAGAGATACAGTAAGTTTCAAAGCTTTTCCAGAGATGATGGCTGCAAGAACTGAAGATGATGGAGTTGTAATATTTCCGCTTGGTTCTACAGATGTAAGACCTTATGTAGGAAGAATGGGAACAGGTGTTGAAGTTAATGAAGTTTTCACAGAATGGGAGCAGGGTTCATTAAGAGAAACAGGTAATCAGCTTGATATAGCTTTAGCAGATAAAGGCTTTTTTGCCATTGAAACTCCTAATGGTGAGAGATATACTAGAAATGGAAGTTTTTTAATAGATAAAGATCATTATCTTGTGACTAAACATGGATATAAAGTTCTTGGAGAGAATGGTTATATACAAATTAAAACAAATAACTTCAATATAGATGAAGAGGGAAGAGTAAGTATCAATAGAAGATATCAAGATGGCAATACATTTGTACAGTTTAATGATAATGAATGGGAAGATGAAGAGATACTTGATACTTTAAAGATAGTAAGATTTGATAATGAAAGATACTTGAAAAAAGAGGGTGAATCTTTCTGGGTAGATACAGATATCAGCGGTCCTGCTTATATAGCACAAAAAGGTGTAGACAGACCTAAAGTATTATCAAGATTTTTAGAGATGAGTAATGTTAATCCTGTAAATGAAATGGTTAGAATGATTGAGGTTCAAAGAGCCTATGAATTAAACTCTAAAACTATATCTACTCATGATACACTTATAGGCAGAGTAATAAATGAGGTAGGCAGAGTATAATAAACTTATACTTTTATTATAAATAAATTTTGATAAAAAACATACGATAATATATAATAGTATATCATATACTTTGCATATTATTTATTATTCAATATAGAGGATATTATGGTTTTAGATAAATTGAAACAACATGTTATTAGTAGATTAAGACTTTTTATCATTCCTATATACTTATTAATCGATATAGTATTTTGGAATATATTTATGTTTATTATATATAGGGATATTCCTCCAATATATGGTATAAAAATTGTCTTGGCTGTAGTTTCCTTTATTTTCCTATTTAAATATTCCAGAAGATGGAAAGCAAATTTAGAAGTAAAATTTGCAAGTAAAACAATATTTGTATTTTTTGTACTTTCGCTTGTAGGAAGTATTTTAGAATTGATAATATATTCAGTAGTTAATGATTCATTTTTATATACTATATTAATAGCTTTATTTGCAGCAACTATAAATGCATGTCTATTATCTTTTGTAATTTCATTATTATTTAAGATGTTTTCTAAAGATTTTGAATTAGAAGAAAATGTAGTAACATTTTATATACCATTGACTGCTAAATTAGGTCTTACAGTTTATTTGTTTTTTTCTTCTATAGTATTTGCTTTCCTTTTAAACTACTGCAGAGTTGAAGAAAATACTTATATTAATTTGGTTAGTAATGAAACTTTAAATGAAGTTCTTAATGTAGCTGGAAATATTAGTGATTTTAATAACAAAGTAAGATCAGATATGATTTCTTATAATAACTTTGTCTTGAGTATGTATGCAGGAAGAAATACTATAACAAGAAATATGATTCAGGAAGAATTTGTTAATAAACTTCCATATTATAATAATACATTAAATAACAATTATAATAGTATTTCTGTTAATATATACGATAAATATTTGGATACAGATTTACCTTATTCTATATCTATAACTAAAGATGATACATCTGGAAAATATTTAACGAGATCTTCTGATTCATTAAGTATGCATACATTCTTAGAAAATGATATAAAGATTAATAATATAGCTTTTAACGTTAATGTATATGATAGAAACAGTATATATATATCTTCTTATTCAAAGTTAAATTTATTTGGTAATGATTTGGGGTATATAATAACAGAGGCTGATATTAGCGATATAGGAAAAATGATAAAAAATAATGATATACTATCTAAATGGTCATATGTTTATTATAGGGTTAATGATAGAGATATAGTTTTAAGTTCTGACAGCAGATATATATCAGAAAGAATTTCAGAAGTAATACAATCTTCTGTAGAATTAAGTTCATATATTGAAAAATTTGAAAATAATGTAGAAAATAACATTTTTGATTCAGTAGTAAATATACCTATAGCTAATAGTAATTCCATAGTAATAGTTTCTTATTTGAAAGAATTAAAATTAATAGCTTTATATTATAAAGATATTAATTCTATTATAAGAGAATCCAATATGGATAGTAGAATATTCTTATATGTTTCTTTACATATAGCAGTATTTGTTTTAGCTTTTGTAATATATATAGTAATTCTTAAATTCTTATTATTATCAATTAAAAAAGCCAACATATCTACAGAAGCTCTTATTGGAGTAAATGGTGATTTAAGAAAAAGAATTTCATCCAAAAACAATGATGAAATAGGAGTTTTGATATACAATTTTAATTTATTCTTATCCAGACTTGATACTTTGATAGGAGAGTTAAAGTTAGAAAGTTATAAGGTTTTTGATGAAATAAAAATTATAGAAAAGGTTATTGATGAGAATACAAATAGAATTAATGACCAAAGCTCAAGTATTACAGAAAGTGTTGCAAGTGTTAATAATATAATTAATTCAATACAGAATGTTACAAACTCTACAGATCAGCAAAGACATGCATTTTCATCAGCTTCTATTGCTGTAGAAGAATTATTACAGACAATTTATAAAATTAATGATAATATGGAGCGTCAGTCATCCGCTGTAGAACAGACTTCAGCTTCTATTGAAGAGATGATATCCAATATTACATCTGTGGCAAAAAGTGTTAATAAGGCAGATAGTTTCTCTAAAAAATTACTTGTAGATGCCCATGACGGAGGTGATACAGTAGATGAGGTTATTGAAGCTGTTAGAGGTATTGAAGAAAGTTCTGACCAGATTAAAGAGATAGTTAACGTTATTCAAGGTATTGCTGAGCAGACTAACCTTTTGGCTATGAACGCAGCTATTGAGGCAGCACATGCTGGTGAACAAGGTAGAGGTTTCTCTGTTGTTGCAGACGAAATTAGATCTTTGGCTGAGCACACAGCTGATAATACCAAATCTATTACTAACATTATTAAAGCTATTACTAAAAGAATAGAAGAAACAGTGGAACTTGCTAGTAATAGTGGTAAATCCCTTGATAACATACTTGATATGTCTGAAAATACAGCAAGAGTTGTTTCTGAAATTAATACAGCCAATAGCGAATTAGAAGTTGGAGGAAGAGATATTCTTGAAACTATCAGACACTTAAATAACATTACAACAGGTGTTAAAGAGAGTGTTAAAGAGCAGATGAATAGCGGTGATGTGGTGGATAGCCAAATTACATTACTTGACCAAATAACTAGAGAGGTATCCGATATTATTGAGGCAAATAGTCAGGGAGCCAAAGAGGTTGTACATGCTATGTCATTCCTTAATGAATTATCTGTTAAAACGGTTGAAGGAAATAAGGAGTTCTATGAGGCTACTGCTAAATTGAATGAGATATTTAATAAATTCAATGAGCTTATGACTAAATTTGTTACTAATGCTGATAAAATTGAGGAAAAAGATAATATTGAAATTGATGCATCTTCTAATAACTATTATGTAGATAAGAGGATGGATATAGAGCTTAAGAATCTTGAAGAAGAGTTTAAACAAGATAATGAGGGATTTAAAAACAATGAAGAGGTTTTAGAAATGCTTAAAGAGGATTTCCAAAATCCAGAAATGTTTGAAAAATAATTATATAATATTGATATTTTTTAAATAAGTGAAGTGTTATATGTAGAATATAAATGCTTCGCTTATTTTTTTATTTGAAATATAAAGATATTTTTTATCACAACAAATATGATTTTAAATAAAAAAAATGAATTTTATTGACAAACATAAAAAAATAGTTATACTAAAATTTATAATATGTTTTGGATTGGATATGTCGCATTATACTATAGCTGAAATCAACTTGTGTAATTTAAAAAATAACATGCAGAATATACGTAGATTATTAAATGGAGTAAAATTACTTAATATAGTTAAAGCAGATGCTTATGGACATGGCATCATTCCTATATCTAATGCTTCAGAAAAATTTGGGGCGGATGCTTTGGGAGTTGCCACAGTTGAGGAGGGTATAATTATTAGAGAAAGCGGAGTAATGCTTCCAATAATAGTTTTATTTCAGCATTTTAAAGATGAGTCGGAATTAGTTTGCCGATATAATCTTACTCCAATAATTAGTAATGATGAATGCCTTCCGTATTATGACAATTATTTAAAAAAATACGGCGGAAAGTTAAGTTTGTATATAAAGGTTGATACTGGATTAAATAGGACTGGTGCTAAGCCGGAAGATGTATTGGATTTAGCAAGAAAAGTTTTATCATATGATACTTTAAGCATAGAGGGGATTAATACTCATTATGCTGGGGCTGATATGATGGAAGATTATGCAAAGGAGTTTACCAAAAAGCAAATTAATATTTTTAACGAAGTTTTATCTATTTTAAATGCCAATAATATAAAAATAAATAACTCTCATACAGCAAATTCAGCAGCATTAATTTCATATAGAGATACTTATTTTGATATGGTTCGTGCTGGTATAATATTATATGGGTATAGTTACTCTAACAAAGCTGATATAGAAGTAAAACCGCTGCTTAATTTTAAATCAAGGGTTGCTTTAGTAAGGAGGGTAAAAAAAGGAGAAACAGTTTCATACGGTATGACTTGGACAGCAAATAATGATACTAAAGTTGCTGTTATACCTGTTGGTTATGCTAACGGAATATCAAGAAAACTATCTAATGATTGGGAAGTAAAAATTAATGGTAAATACTATCCTTTACGCGGAAAAGTGTGTATGGATACAATTATTGTAGATATAGGAAGTGATAATATCAAATCAGAAGATGAGGTTTTAATATTTGGGGATGATGAAAAATTAAATGCTAAAACAATGGCAGAAAGAATTGGAACTATAAGCCATGAGGTGCTAGTAAATATAGGATATAGAGTTAAAAGACTTTATATATAAATAAATTAATTTTAGGGAGAGAAAAAATGGTTGAAATGATATCTCAAATTAATGGCGTCATCAACAGTTTTGTATGGGGTCCTGTTATGTTGACCTTATTGGTTGGTACAGGTATATTCTTAAGTGTGAGGACTGGATTTATTCAAATTACAAAAATACCTTTATGGGTTAAACACACTATTGGTTCTTTGGCTAAAAGACAGGATGCTGATGACAATATTACGCCTTTTCAGGCGGTTAGTACTGCATTAGCCAGTACGGTAGGAACAGGTAATATAGCGGGTGTAACAACTGCCATAGTTGCGGGAGGCCCGGGAGCATTATTTTGGATGTGGTTTGCTGCTTTTTTTGGAATGGTTACTAAATATTCCGAAATCATTTTAGCAGTTCATTACAGAGTAAAAGACAGCGAAGGACATAACCACGGCGGTCCTATGTACTATATATCTAAAGGTGCTAATATGCCTTGGCTTGGAAGTATATTTGCTGCATTTGCTGCTTTAGCTTGTTTCGGTGCTGGTAATATGACTCAAACTAATGCAATGGCTGCCGTTATGAATCAAAATTTTGGAGTACCTCATATAGTTACTGGTATTGTTGTAATTGCTTTAACAGCTGTTATTATCATAGGCGGTATTAAAAGAATAGCTACTGTTACAGAAAAATTAGTTCCTGTTATGTGCGTTATATATCTAGTTGCTGGTATAATAATATTAGGTATGAATTTAGACAAAATTCCGGGTGCTTTCCAAAGAATATTTGAAGAAGCATTTTCTTTAAAACAAGTTGGTGCTGGTTTTATGGGATATGCAATAATGATGGGAATTAGATACGGTTTTGCACGCGGTATATTTTCAAATGAAGCTGGTTTAGGAACTGCTCCTATGGCTCATGCTTCTAGTAACTCTAAAAACCCTATAGAACAAGGATTATGGGGAATATTTGAAGTATTAGTTGATACTTTCTTCGTTTGTACTTTAACTGGTCTTATGGCTATAATTTTTTTAGAATTAAATCAAGGTACTAAATTAAACGGTGCTGAATTAATATCTGCTGCTTATGGTGCTAATTTGGGAAGAGCAGGTTCAATAATACTTACAGTTTCATTGGTGCTATTTGCTTTCTCTACTTTTGTAGGATGGTCTCACTATGGTGTAGTTGCTTTAGGTTATCTTACAAAAAGAAATAAAATAGCCTCTTATACTTACAGAATAGTATTCTTAATAATTGGTTTAATTGGTGCTGTAAGCCAATTAGAATTAATATGGGCAATATGCGATACATTAAATGGTTTAATGGCTTTGCCTAACTTGATAGGACTTTTAATATTATCTCCTAAAGTTGCCCAGCTTACTAGAGATTATATGAAAGATCCTAATTCTACAAGAATGAAAGATTAATATTAAAAATTACAGCAGGGATTGGATTATTAAATGATTTTTGTTTGCGGATGCTAGAATATATAACTTAATTTAATCATGAAGCATAGCTGATATTTTTATTGCTATTGCTAATTTAAATAAAGTCTTTTAATTCAACTTAAGCTCACTAAATATTTAATTAGATGTCCGCATAAAATTGACATATTATGCCCTGTCTATTAATTTAGGCAGGGTTTTTTTATATAAAAATATTATATGGTATTGACTTTTTATTAACATAAATATATAATTAGTAATTATTACTAATAAGAGGCTATTTTATGGATACTTTTGCTTTAACTAAACTTTCTTATGGAATGTATATTTTAACTGCTATGGATGGAGATAAGCCTGTAGGATGTACTATAAACACATCTACTCAAATTACAGCAACTCCTACAACTATAATGATTAGTGTTAATAAAAATAATTATACTAATGAATGTATAAAGAAAAGCGGTCAATTTGCTCTTTCTATATTATCAGAAAAAAGTGATGCTACATTGATAGGGGGTTTTGGATTTAGAAGTTCTAGGGATAATAATAAATTTGAAAATGTCAATTATGAAATGAAAAATGGACTTCCTATAATAAAAGCAGCTAATGCTTATTTGATTTGTAAGGTAATTGATAGTCTTGATGTACATACACATACTATATTTATAGGTGAACTTTTAGATGCAGATATATTTGATAATGATACTCCTTCTATGACTTATGCTTATTATCATAATGTAATAAAAGGTAATACTCCAGCAAATGCTTCTACTGCTAATGCTTATAAAAAAGAAGAAGAAACTACTACAGCAAAAGCAGTTTATAAATGTAAGACTTGTGGATTTGAATATAAAGGTTCTGTTCCTTTTGAGGATTTACCTAAAGATTGGGTATGTCCTATATGCGGAGAGCCTAAAAGTAATTTTGAAAAAGTCTCATAATAATAAATCAAACTAATTTTTACCCCAATTTTTATAACAGTGCATATATATATCATAATATATGCACTGTATAAAATTATAAAGGAAACATTGATTATGATAAAAATTATAAATAATTTCTTCTTTAATGAAGAAGATTACAAATTATTGATAGAAGAATATAAATCTATAGCTAATATTTAAGAAATAAAATTATCTGTTTTTTCTAATATTTTATTTTTAAGATTTTCTCTTTTCTCTTTCAATCTTTTTAATATATCAGTTGCTAATTTTGAATTTTGTAAAGACTTTCTTATCTGCCAAAATCCAGTATCCCATAAAGATATTTTAAATTTTTCTCTATCAATTTTTTCTATATTTGAATAAAAAAACTTATAAAGCTCTTTTCCTATTTCAATTAATTCAAAACTTTCTTTTGAAACATATTTTTTATTTTCTTCTAAATATTGATACGCATATCTTTTTTCATTATTATATTCAAATAATTTACAGTTAGAATATACTTCTTTATAATCAAATGGATAAAATTGATTAATTATATTGTAATATTTATCTTTATAAAAAATATTGTTCATAGAAGAACTTTGATTTGAAGTAGAGAATAAACTCCATACAACGCAGTCAAGAATGAAATTTTTATCCGGATTTTTTTTAGGAATACAAAACTGATCACTTCCATTAAGCCAAGTAACCTTTACAACTCTTCTAACTGCATGTATAATCATAGCCTTTTCAAAATTTTCACTAGTTATTGATAATGATCCAGCCGATGCCTGAGGTGCTGAGAATATTGCTGTTAGATTTTGCTTTTGTAAATCACTTCCGCAGCTCATAAGAGAACCTATAAATCCTTCACATACTTTATCCCTTATATCATGTCCGCTTGTTTTTACTTTGATTGCAGAGGATAAAGGTACGAATGTATGGGAAGTTCTTACTCTTTTTATCCATTTATTAAGCAGATTATTTTTATCAACTACACTATAATTTTTTTTATCTATAATATTGCCTTTATCATCTAAAACATCTAATATTATATTTTCATTTCTTATATTATATTTGTTATTTATCTTCCATATTATAAAACTTACTGGAAATGGAGTTGTTTTTGATGTATTGTCAAAATTTGAAGACGAGAATATGAAGCCTGATATAAATTTATAATTGCATACTTTATTTCTAAATTTTTCATTATTATTGTATTTTATATAGTTAGTCTTAGAAAATATTGCAAGAATAACATTATCATTATTTATAAACTCTTGATTTATTCTAAACATAAACTGAGCATATAACTCTCTTGACGCTTCTCCTAATTTTTCATCATGCATAATATCTCTTATCTTACTTAAACTAACATTCCTTTTACTTTTTGAGTTTGTACCTGCAACCTGACTTGTAGCATAAGGCGGATTAATGAATATTAACCATTTTATATTTTTATTATTTAAATCTTTTTGTAATTTTTTAGGCAGTTTATTATAATTAAAAGACTTGTTATCTATATCATCATTTAAATAATCATATTGAAATAGGCATGCATCTTTAAAATTTTTCCTGCAGTATTCTATATCATCATCATTTATAGTGGACATATATAAATATTTATGATATTTTTTATCTATATAATATTCTAAATTTCCTGTTCCGCATGACATATCCCATATTCTATAATTACCATTTTCCAATTCTTTTTTATCAATTGTATTGTATATATATTCTAAGGATTTTTCAGCGAATATTAATGGGGTATAAAATTCGCCTAAATATCTTTTTTTAGAGTTGTATTCTTTCATAATTTTTATTTTACAATTAATAAATATTTTTTTCAATTTTTTAAAAATTAGGCTTTTTAAAATAAATTTTGCTAGCAGCTTTATAATTAAAATTAACAAAAACTATAAAGAAGCAAGTATAAAGCATTAAATAAACTTCATACTTGCTTAAATTAATTATTTTGCTGCATTTCCAGCAACATTTAAAGAATCCCAAGTTCTTGCAAAAGGAGGAGCATAGCATAAATCAAGCATACCCAATTCATCAACTGTTAATCCGGCATGTATGCATGCTGCTATTACATCCGCTCTTAATACAGCACCTCTTTTTCCTAATATTTGTCCGCCTATGATTTTTCTGCTGTCTGATAAATATATTAATTTTATATGCAAATCCTGATAATCCGGATAATAATGCGTATGATCAATGTCTTTTATAGTAACTGATTTATAGCTGATATTTCTTTTTTTAGCTTCTTCTTCAGTTATTCCTGTGCGTGCTGCTTCAAGTTCAAATGCAAGTATACAAGCACTAGTTAAGCTTCCTATAAACTTTTCATGTCCTCCTACTAAATTACTAGCAACCATTCTTCCTAATTTATTAGCACCAGTTGCAAGAGCAGCATAATTTTGAGAATCTAAAACTTTGTCATATATACTAGCACAATCACCAGCAGCATATATAGAATCAATACTTGTTTTTCCTTCTCTGTCTACAAGTATGGCTCCATTTTCCATAAGTTCTATTCCTGCATCTTTTGCCAAATCATTATTAGGCTTAACTCCTATTGCTACAACAACATAATCAGCATCATATTTTCCTTTATCTGTTACAACTGCTTTTACATTATTCTTATTATCAGCTTCCAAAGACATTACTTTTTCATTAAGATGCAAATCAACATGTTCTTTTATATGCTCTATTACCATATCAGAGAACTCTTTATCAAATTTGTTTCCAAATACTCTGTCAGAACGCTGTATTATAGTAACATTTTTACCTATATGTTTTAAAGCATGGGCGGCCTCTATAGCTATGAAACCAACTCCAAGCACTATAACATTTTTTATATTAGAATCTTTCATCTTTTCTTTCATATTTATAGCATCTTGATAATCTTTTAAAGTAGATACATTTCCTATATTAATATTTGGTATATTAGGTATTATGGATTTTGCTCCTGTGGCTATTAATAAAGAATCATAATTATCTTCAAACTCTTTATTATTAATAATATCTTTAACCAACACTTTTTTATTTTTAGCATCTATTTTTAAAACTTCATGATTAATTTTCAAATCTATTCCTGATTTTATAGTTGCCTCTGCAGTTCTTGCTATCATTGTATTAGGATCATCATAAAATCCTCCAACATAATAAGGCATTCCGCAAGCTCCCCAAGATACAATATCAGTTTTTTCATAAACGGTAATAACTGCTTCTTTATCTAATCTTCTTGCTTTAGCTGCAGCACTCATTCCTGCAGCAACGCCTCCTATTATTATTATTTTTTTCATGTAAGAAACTCCTTTTATATACCTATATATGGTATATTATAATAATTGCTTAATAATTTGTCAATTAATTTATTTTAATAATATAAATTTGCAATTAAAAATCAATAGTGTTATAAAAAATAGTACTGTTATAATACAATTTTTAATTTGCTCATTAATAAATTAATAACTTGAAAAAATATTAACTTTTAATATATTAAAAATATAAATTAATTAAAAAGGAAGAAATAAAGTATATGGAAAATCCTGATGATAATTTAGAAAGTAAAGTTAATAATATGATACTTTATTATAAGGATATATGCGAAAAAGAACCTAATAATGTTAAAGCTATGGTAGATTTCGGTATTTTTTATACGCAGCTTGGAAAACATAGAGATGCTGTTGAAATTTTTAAAAAGGCTCTTCTTATTAACAGCAATGATTATTCTATATGGAGACTTGTGGGTATATCATATACAAAAATAAAAAGTTATTATAATGCTATAGTTCATTTGGAGCATGCTTATGAACTTGAGAACAATGATTATATTAGTTTAAATTGGCTTGGAAATTGTTATATAGAGGTTGGAAGATATGAAGAGGCTGTTAATGTGTTAAATAAATCTTTTATGATAGCACCTAGAGAATATCTTAATTGGCGTACTTTAGGTATAGCATTATATAATTTAAATAGATTAGATGAAGCTATAGAATCCTTTGAAAGATCTGTTGAACTTAATAAATATGATTATGACAGTATTAATTGGCTTGGGCTTTCATATAAGGAAAAAGGTGATTATCAAAAGGCTATTGAGTTTTTTAATAAGGTATTGGAGATTGAAAATAATAATTATTCTGCTTATTTAAATATTGCTGTTTGTTATTTTTTATCCGATGATTTTGATAATTCTTTGATTTTTCTTAATAAAGCATTAGAAATAAATGATTCTGATTATTTAATTTATCATTATTTAGGGGCTTTATCCTATAAGTCTAAAGATTATATTAATGCAATTGAATATTTGAGTAAGTCTATAAGTATTAATGACAAATATGTAGCTTCTTATCATTTTTTGGGATTATCATATTATTTTGCTGGACTTTATGATAATGCTCTTTATATTCTTGAAAAATGTATAAATATTGATGATTCTAATAAGGAAGTTTATGCTTCATTATCAGATGTTTATATGGCTTTAGGAGATATTGATAAATCCACGGAAGCTCTTAATAAGTCCAAATAATAATTTTAATTCGTATTGTTATTATTATTTTCTTCTAAATTTTCTTTACTTATAATAATACCATATCCGCTGATTTCTATTTTATATTTATTGTCTAATACTATTATGAAATTTTTATCTTTTCTTTCTATATCTGTTATTTTTGAAGCAGGGTATTCATTATCTATAACATTAACCATAGACTTATGTAGGCAGCTCCTTGGAATTCCATTTTTTGTATTTTCATCATTTTCACTTATAATGCTTATTTTTTTCCAAAGGCCTGTTTCATAGAAAATAAATTTATAACCTAAATCTATATTTACTTCATATCCTCCGCTTCCCTGATATAAAGTTACAGTTTCAATATTATTACCTGGAAAATTCATATTAATGAAATTTCTAGCTTTTAGCGGAAGAGAATTTTCAGTCATGGATTGAGAATACAATAATGAACTTATTAACAATATTATAATAATTTTTTTCATAAACAATATTTAAATGTTATAATAAAATAAAAAATATATCATTATTAATATTCGTATTTTCTTCCTATTAATTTACCATTTTTTTCTATGTACAAGTTCATATTATTATCTAATTGAATATCATATCTATTATCATTTACAGATGTATTTAATATTGCACTTTGAGGATATAATCTGATTATAGTATCTATTACCTTTTTTGGAAGTACATTATGAGTGATTTTATTATTATTTCCATTTATGTATAGCCAGTCTCCTGTCCATTTGAATTTTATTTCTATTCCATTGCTTAGACTTACTATATAATCTCCTGTTTTCTCTCTTTCTGCTAAAAATATTTCATTTCCATAAAAATAATAAGCAATAAACTCTTTAACATCTTTAGGAAGTTTATCAATATCTATTATCTTTTTTTCTGCAAATACTAATTGAAATAATGATAAAATCATAATGGTACAAAATAAAAGAATATTTTTCATAAATGCTCCTTTTTATATCACTATATATTAAGGAGTATAATAGAAATAATTAATTTTGTCAAATTTTATTTACATAATTTTACAAAAAATATATATTTATTTTTCTATTTCATTTTCTGATTCATGAACTTTTTTAACATCATTGTATTCGTCAATTAAAGATTTGTATTCTTCTTCATTGTTTAGTAATATATTATAGGTTTTGCTTAGTAATTTGATACTCATTACAACCTCCTTTAATATACCATTATATTCTAATAATAGTTTTTAATCATAGTTTTATATTGTATAATGTAATAAAACTAGTAATAAATTCAATTAAATTTTTATATGTTGTACTTTATTATTGTAAAATGGTATAAAAAAAACCCCATATACTCTTTATATATCGAATATATGGGGTTAAAATTCTATACTAAAATAAAATATTTTTTAATTCATAGCATTAATTTTTTTCATAATATCAGATTTTTTAGCACTGGCTCTGTTAGAATGTATAACAGATTTTCTAGCAGCTTTATCTAAAGCACTTGCATATTTTTTATATTCTTCCATAGCTGATGATTTATCATTATTCTCTATAGATTTAATAACTTTCTTTTTTTGAGTATTTAAAAAACTTTTAATTTTTCTATTATATAAATTTCTTACAGAATTCTGTCTTAATCTTTTAGATGCGGAAGCTATATTAGGCATTAATGTACTCCATTATTTTAAAATAAAAAAGCGGAGTTGACGGGGCTCGAACCCGCGGCCTCCTGCGTGACAGGCAGGCGCTCTAACCAAACTGAGCTACAACTCCAAACTAGTTAAGGATGGTTTATATTATATACTAATTTATTTTTTTGTCAATACTTAAAATAAAAAAAATCAATTTATTAATACTCATCATCATAATCTTTATAATAATTATAAAGGCTTGATATACAACTTTCACATATATTAGCGTTTAAAAGTAGAACTAATATCTTTAAACAGTCTATATTGTCTATATAGTAAATATTGTTATTGTTTTTATAATACTGATATGTGTTAATTTTTATATAGTCATCAGAATTTATATTTATGCTGTATTGAGAGAAATCAAAGAATTGATCCTCTATTTCATTTAAATTACCGCATAATGAGTTATTAACATCATTGTAATCTTTAATTTTTATATATAAAGTTTTATCTTTTTTATTTGTATGTATTGTAGATTCAAATATATGATAATCATTTTCTGCTTTGTTTATATATTCAGGAGGAAGTATAGCATATCCCATTATAATTAATCCTAAAATTATTTTGTTTATATATTAAATTGATTTTTTGAAAGTAAAACAATATATAGTTCTTTTTTGATATTTATTATAATTCTATATTTGCAAGCATGAGGTATATAATATATAATTGCACAAAATATAAAATCTCAAAGGTAAAAAAATGTCTAAAATTAATAAAGAAGAAAATTTACATCAAAAACCATTAATGGAAGAGCTTTATAAAGAAGAATTAGAAGCCTTGAAAAAAGAAGATAAAAACAGCAAACCCAAAAATTGGCAGCTTTCTCCTCAGGCTGTAAGAGATTTTATTTTAGGTAAAAAACTTAAAGATGGCACAATTATAAAAAGAAAATTTTACGGGGATGATGCCCTTGTAGAGCGTGCCATAATAACAATAGCAGGAAACAGAGGGTTAATGCTTGTAGGAGAACCGGGTACAGCAAAAACTATGCTAAGCGAATTATTATCAGCAGCTATAAGCGGAAACAGTACCGTTACCATACAAGGAACAGCTGGTACTAATGAAGATAATATCAAATACTCTTGGAATTATGCTATGCTTTTTGCAAAAGGACCTGTAGAAGAAGCATTAATACCATCACCGGTTTATACAGGTATGAATAATGGTATTATTACAAGATTTGAAGAGATTACAAGATGTCCGCTTGAAATACAGGACTCTTTAATAAGTATATTAAGCGATAAGATTTTAAACATACCCGAACAGAATAAAGTATTATTTGCTAAGGCTGGTTTTAATATAATAGCTACTGCCAATACAAGAGATAAGGGTATAAATGAAATGAGCAGTGCCTTAAAAAGAAGATTTAATTTTGAGACTGTAGAGCCTATAAAAAATCCTAAACTTGAAGGTGAAATAATAACAAATCAATGCAAAACACTTTTTGAACTTGCCGACATTGATATAAATGTAGAAGATGATGTAGTTGATGTTCTTGCTACTACTTTTAATGAATTGAGAAGTGGGGCGAGTTTTGAAAATGCAAAGATACAGGAATTAAATTCTATTATGAGTACCGCTGAAGCTGTTTCTGTTTATTATCAGTCTGCACTTCACTCTTATTATTATGGGGATAAGAAAATTAAGATGGATACTTTGGTTGAAAATTTAATAGGAAGTGTTGCCAAAGAAAACAAAGATGATTTGCCTAAATTGAAAAACTATTTTAATAATTCTGTAAAAATAAAAGCAGAGAAATTAGGCAAACGTTGGAAAGAATATTATGAAAGCAGGAATTTAATAAAGTAATAATGAATAAGGATTCATGAGTCCTATTAATTAAATTTAATTATTATAATGATTTTGACAATTTATGTTATTTTTAATATAATGTTTATATGGATAATGGCTTTAAAGATATAAAATATTTCAATACATTGAATGACTATTTTGTAAGATACCTTTTCTCTGATAAAGGCAGTGAGGCAATATTGCTGGATTTTATTAATTCAATAATGATTGATTCTAATATGAAAACCTTTAGGTTTGTAGAGATTCTAAATCCTTTTAATTACAAAGAAAATTATGAAGATAAAGAAACTATAGTTGATGTAAAGTGTATTACTCAAAATGGTTCAGTTGTTATAATAGAGATTCAGCTTCAAGGCAACTCAAGATTTCCGGAACGCATATTATATTATTGGGCTTCTAATTACAATAAGCTTTTAAAACAGGGTGAAAAGTATGATGCTTTAACTCCTGTTATTAGTATAAATTTGCTTAATTTTAATTTAGATGATTCAGATAATATTCATTCATGCTACATGATTTATGATACTATTAGTCAAAGATTATTAACAGATCACCTTCAAATTCATATAATAGAGCTTAGAAAATTTCAATATAATTCATTAAAACCAGATTTAAATTGCTGGCTTAAGTTTTTTACAATGAAATACAACAAGGAGGCTATTATGTCTGATATAGTAAAAGAAAAACCTATAATGGAAGAAGTTCAGAGAAGATATAATAATTTTATAAAAGACAGACTCATGATGAATGAATATGACAAAAGACAGGCTTATTTGTACGGCAATCAGATAATGCTTGAAGAAGAGAGAAGATTAGGTGTTGAAGAAGGTTTTAAAATAGGTATAGAAAAAGGTATAGAAAAAGGCATAGAAAAAGGTATAGAAGAGGGTAAAAAAGAACAGCAAATATATATAGCTAGGAATTTAAAAAAATCCGGTATAGATATAAAAATAATCAGCGAAAATACAGGTTTGGATATAGAAGAAATTGAGCAGTTATAATTGTATTTATAAGAGAAACAGAAATTGCTAATGAGGTAAATGAAAACTAATAACTGATGATAGTTAGAGAAATACAAATAAAAAACTTATGAGTTCCTGGCATTCGTAAGAATGTTGGAAATGTCTAATAATTTATATTAAGAAAATTATTGTTATTAGTTATTTTAATATATGTAAATATAAAAATTATTATTAAAATAGATTTTTACATAGTTAATTATTAAATGTGCTTATTATTTTATATAGTATAATGTAATTTTTTTTATTTACTATGTTGACTTTTTTATATAAATTTATTAAAATAAAAACAGACGGTAAAACTAATGCTTAAACATTATGAAAGATTGCTGATAATGTTTGTTTTACCATCTGTTAGGAAAGATAAAGATCCTCTAAATCCTTATTATTCCAACAGTACATATTGGCAAAGTTATGTGTAACTTTGCAGAGAATAAAGATCCTCTAAATCTTATTATTCTCACTGATTTTTATAGTCCGTTAGGATCAAGCTTAAAGGTTCTAACGAAATACTGGAAACAATGGGAATCCTATGTTTTCATTGTTTCCTATAAATGTTTTTAGAAGTTATAACCAATTAATGGTATAACATATAAAAAAAATTTAGGAGAAAAAAAATGAAAAAAGTTTTATTGACAGCTATGGCTATTCTAACCTTAGCTGGTACATCAGTTTTTGGTATGTATGGTGTAGACGGTAATGACTGGATTGGCTTCCTTATTCATGGAAACCAGTTAAGAGCTAGAATGGATCAATTAGGATTCACTTTAGGCAACGGTACAATCAAAGGTACTTTCGGTTTCAGAGCTGATACTGGCTGGATGGGTTCTATATTAGGTGGTGGACAACTTGGACTTATGGATTCTCTTGCTTTGAACGCTACTGTATCTGCTGGTATAGGATACACTTCTGATATGATAGGTGTTGGTGTTGGATATAACTTTACTTATGTTGATAGATATATACAAGTACATACTCCAACATTAGTACTTAATGCTTTAAATAATAATTTAAGATTAGCAGTACCTATACAAGTAGCTGTAGCAGAAGCAAATGATTATCCTGGATATATTGATACTAAATTGAAATTCACAGGTGTAGGTTTCAACCAAATGGAATTAAGATACTATACTGGAATAGATGCTTTCAATCTTATAAGATTAGATGTTTCTTACAGAAATTTAACTCAGGAAACTCAATTTGCTAATAACCCAGCTTCAAAAGGTGTATATGAAGATTTAGCTTTACAATTAAGATTATACTTCTTAAATACTACAGTTGGAAATGTTACTGTTAATCCATTCTTAAGAATAGATTACATTACAATGTTAAAAGGTAATGCTCTAGCTAGTCAAATGGGTAAATACAGCACAATAGCAAACTCTTATAATTCTATTGTATATGAATATGATGCAGGAAGCGTTTACTCAGTTAAACCTTATACTATCAAAATAAAACCAGTATTGTCTTTAGCAGCTTCAAGCGATATAGTTTCTTTATACTTCGAACCTTCTATAGGTTATGCTTATTCATATTCTAAATATACAACAGAAGGTGCTATTCTAGCATCAAGTAGTAAGTTAGAAAATATCAGCCATGCTCTAACATGGGGTGCTTATGCTGAAATGTATGTAAGACCAGTTCAAGACTTAGAATGGTACTTTGAGATGGATGTTAACGGTAATGTTAATGGAAATAATACTGTTGCTAATGCTCAATTACCTCCAGTATTATTTGAAACTACTACTGGTATAACTTGGTACTTACCTTCATTAGGCGGAGATACTGCTCAGTAATTAGAGATTTAACTTAGAATATATATAACTAGGGGGCTTTTATAAGCCTCCTTTTTTATTTTTTTAGGCATTTTAGTATTGATTTTTTATGTATTATTTATTAAAATATATAAAGGTCTTAGATGTTGAAATATATATTTCAGCTTAATGCATTGCAAAGTTACTGCTATTAAGGTATTAACTATATAAAATTTTAGTAGAAAAAAATGAAAAAGGTTTTATTAATAGCTATGGCAATATTAACCGTAGCTAGTGCATCTATATTTGGTATGTACGGTATGGATGGAGATGACTGGATTGGATTTCTCACAGATGGAAACCAATTAAGAGCTAGAATGGATCAATTAGGATTCACTTTAGGAAACGGTACAATTAAAGGTACTTTCGGTTTTAGAGCTGATACAGGTTATATTAGTTCTATAATAGCTAATGGCGGTACATATAATAATGAATCAGTTTCTTTCAATCCTACAGTATCTGCTGGTATAGGATATACTTCTGATATGTTCGGTATAGGAGTAGGTTATAATTTTACTTATGTAGATAGATTTTTGCAAATACATACTCCTGTATTAATGGTTAATGCTTTGAATAATAACTTAAAATTGGTAGTTCCTATAGAAATAGCTATGAGTGATAATGTAAATTCATTGACTGCACCAGATGGTACACCAATAACTTTACCTGCAGATACTAAAGTTAAATTTACAGGTATAGGATTTAACAATCTTGAATTAAGATATTCTACTGGAATAGATGCTTTCAATGAAGTAAGATTCTATGCTTCTTATAGAAACACTAGTCATGAATCAACTTTTAATGGAACAACTACAAAAATGGTTTCAGAAGCATTAGCTTTACAGTTAAGATTATATTTCTTGAAAACTACTATAGGAGATGTAACTGTTAATCCATTCATCAAAGTTCAGTACTCTACAGCTTTAAAAGGTGATAGACTTGATGATTTCTATATGTTTGATAGTTATCAAAATGTTTCTAGTTTACCTTCTGATAGAAAACAATCAGATATTTATGCTGCTAACCCTTATGCATTAACTATTACTCCTGTATTATCTTTAGCAGCTTCAAGCGATATAGTTTCTTTATACTTTGAACCTTCTTTAGGATACACAGTAAGCGGAGATGCTCCTATGAAAAATCCTAATGGAAATAGTCCAAAACAAACTTTAACTCATGCTTTAACATGGGGTGCTTATGCTGAAATGTACGTAACTCCTGTTAAAGACTTAGAATGGTATTTCGAGATGGATGTTAACGGTAATGTTACAGGACAAAATGGTGCTGTTGCTAATGTTAACTTACCTCCAGTATTATTTGAAACTACTACTGGTATAACTTGGTACTTGCCTTCATTAGGCGGAGATGCTGCTGCTCAGTAATTAGAAATTTAATTTAATAATATAAATAGGGGGCTTTTATAGGCCTCTTTTTTTATATATTTGCAAATATTTTATGGTATTTAAAAATAATATTCATTTATAAATTATTCTTTTTTATGTGAAAATACTAACTTATTTGTTGTTTTTTATCTTTTTATAATACACTAATATTAAATTATTGCTGCTTCATATAACTACAACTAATTATTATTAACTGTAAAAAAATTAACATTCTTTATATAATTTGAAATATTTATAAACTTATCAAATGTAAATATGTAATTATAATATTTATTTAAATATTTTATATTCAATATATTTATATAATATTGACTTTTAATTTATTATTTTCTATAATTATTACTAGAGGATCTTTATTGGTGTCTATTGGGTTTTAAGCAATCTCTCAATAGGCACTGTAAAAGACTATAAAAAATTAGGAGAAAAACATGAAAAAAGTTTTATTGACAGCTATGGCTATATTGACCGTAGCTAGTGCATCAGTGTTTGGTATGTATGGTGTAGATGGTAATGACTGGATAGGATTTCTAGTACACGGCAACCAATTAAGAGCTAGAATGGATCAAATAGGATTCACTTTGGGTAATGGTACAATTAAAGGTACTTTAGGGTTCAAAGCTGATACTGGCTGGATGGGCTCTATATTAGGAACAAGCGGTAATAGTACTACTCTTAATGCTACTTTATCTGCAGGTTTAGCATATACTTCTGAGATGTTTGGTATAGGTTTAGGTTATAACTTTACATATATTGATAAAGATATACAAGTGCATACTCCTACATTGCTTTTCAATGCTTTAAATAATAATTTAAGATTAGCAGTACCTATACAGGTGTATGTTGGAGATTCAGATAATTTTGCCGATACTCTTGGTACAACTAAATTCACAGGTGTAGGCTTTAATCAAATAGAATTAAGATATTATACTGGAATAGATGCTTTCAATCTTATAAGAATAGATGCTTCTTATAAAAATTTAACAGAAGAGTTCGGCAATCGAAAAGGTGTATATGAAGATTTACACTTACAATTAAGATTATACTTCTTGAATACTCAGATTGGAAATGTTACTGTTAATCCATTCTTAAGAATAGATTATGCTACACTTTTAAAAGGTAACAGCAAAACTGGTTTTGATAGTTTCATGACAATAGGAAACTATGCAAAATCTGTTGCTTATGAATATGATGCTGGAAATATTTACTCAGTTAATCCTTATTACATCAGCATCAAACCAGTATTATCTTTAGCAGCTAGTAGCGATATAGTTTCTTTATACTTTGAACCTTCTTTAGGTTATAAATATGCTTATTCAAAAGAAACTATAGGTACTGAAAGTATTGACCATGCTTTAACATGGGGTGCTTATGCTGAGATGTACATAACTCCTGTTAAAGACTTAGAATGGTACTTCGAGATGGATGTTAATGGCAATGTTACTGGAAAAGATAAAGTAGCTAATGTTGATTTAGCTCCAGTATATTTTGAAACTACTACTGGTATAACTTGGTACTTGCCTTCACTTGGCGGAGATACTGCTCAGTAATTAAATAATTAATATTAAAAATTAGGGAGGATGTAAAAGTCCTCCTTTTTTATTTGCATAAAAATATTTCAATTTATTAAAAAAAATCAAATAAATATATTTAATAAAAATTTTTTCCTGATATAATATTAAAGCGATATATTTTTGTTGTTAGGTATAAACAAAAATGAAGAATTTTTTATTATCATTAATTAGTTTATTATTCATATTTAATTCTTATATATTTGGTATGTACGGCAATGGAGATGATTGGATAGATTTTCTTACAGATGCTAATCAATTCAGAGCTAGAATGGATCAATTAGGTTTTGTTTTGGGTGATGAAACTATTAAAGGTACTTTTGGTTTTAGAACAGACAGCGGAAATTTATCTTCTATATTATATTCTTCGTCTTTTTTAAATAATTTACAATTAGATTCTACAATATCTGCAGGTTTGGGATATACTTCTTCGATATTTGGTATAGGCTTAGGGTATAATTTTACATATATAAATAATAATTTACAAGTGCATACCCCTGTATTGACAATTAATGCTTTGAATAATAATTTAAGAATAGCAATACCTTTGCAGATAGCTGTTTCTGATACTATTGTTAATGCAGATCTATTCGGAACTTATACAGGTATAAGCACATCAACGCAAATAAGATATTATACAGGAATAGACTCTATTAATGCTTTGAGATTGTATATTAATTATGGAAGAAATTCGTATGAAAATATGTTTTTAGCACAGTCTTTGGGTTTTGAATTTAGAATGTATTTCTTAAATAGTTATATCAATGATGTTAATATTAATCCTTTTATCAAAGTTCAATATAATACAGCATTAGGCAGCGAGGGAAAACCTATTAGTTCATCTCATGTTTTATCAAGCAGTGTTATGGATTATAAAGATCTTTCATTAAGATATGATTATAATATGTATGATATAGAAGTAACAGCTGTTTTATCTTTAGCGGCTAATAGCGATATAGTTTCTTTATATGTAGAACCATCTCTAGGGTATAAAATAGTAGGTACAGGTTTCAAAACTGAATTGCCTGAATATTATTTAACATGGGGTGCTTATACTGAAATGTATATAACGCCTGTTGAAGATTTGGAATGGTACTTTGAAATGGATGTTAATGGCAATGTTACTGGAAAAGATAAAGTAGCTAATGTTGATTTAATTCCGGTATATTTTGAAACTACTACAGGTATAACTTGGTACTTGCCTTCATTTAGTAATGCAGAATAATTAATCTTCATCCATATTGATAAAATGATTTAATGCATTGAGTATGTCTGCTGATTTATTGTCTATTTTATCGTCGTCATCTGTATTTTCCATTTCAAGCATTGATATATAGGATTTCATTAGATTAAAACCGAAATATGCTTCTATATTGCTGTCATCTTCTTCTATAGATTTTTTATAATATTCCAATGCTTCTTCATATAATCCTAGTTCTTCTTTTTCTTTTGCTGTATTAAAATAGCTTTTTGATTTATTATTATTCATATAAAAATCCGATAAAATTTAATAGGATAATATTATACTATAATGAAATTTTTTTCAAAAATTATATATTTACTGTATTATTTTTAATTGTAATAATTGCAGTTATTAACTAATATTATTTGAGTATATGTTTTTTTAATTTGAAAAAGATTTTTAATATTATATATTATATATTATATATGTGTAGCAAAGTTTTTTATAATTTATTATGAAGGAGAAAATATGGATTTAAAGAAATCACAAACTAATGAAAATTTGAAAACTGCTTTTATAGGTGAGGCTATAGCTAGATGTAAATATGCTTATTATGCTGAGAAGGCAAGAGAAGACGGAATGGAGAATTTGGCATTAGCATTTGAGAAGGCTGCAAGGAACGAACAGGAACATGGTAAATTATGGTTTGAACGCTATCATGGCATATTCTCAAAAGATGAGAATTTAAAAGATGCCATAGCTAGTGAAACATACGAAGCTACTGATATGTATTTAAATTTTGCAAAAACAGCTAGAGAAGAAGGCTTTAATGATATAGCAATTCTTTTTGAGCATGTTGCCAAAATAGAAGAAGAGCATAAAAAAATGTTTGAAAAATATTTAGGTAACAATATAGAAAGTTTAAACAGATGGCAATGCGGTAAATGCGGATATGTACATAATGAAGCTAAAGCTCCTAAGAAATGCCCTGTTTGTGAGCAGTATAGAGTTGGAGGAATAAATTAATAAACACATATATTAAAAAATTATTATTTATGGAGGTATCAATGTATAGAAAAAGAGCCGAGTTTTTAGCAGAACTAATGGGATCAATGTTTTTAATAATGTTCGGATGCGGAGTAGTTGCATCAGTTAATATTGGAAATACTGGTGCACCTGTTGATATACATATAGCTTGGGGACTTGCTGTTACTTTTGGTATATATGTATCCGGAAAAATAAGCGGTGCACATTTGAATCCTGCCGTTACATTAGGTTTAGCTGTTACAAGCAGATTTCCATGGTCAAAAGTATGGTATTATATATTGGCACAAATGATAGGATGTTTTATAGGTGCTGCTGTAGTATTTGCCGTTTATTATGGTAAATGGATGGAAGTTGATCCTACACTTTCTAGTACAACTGGAGTATTTGCTACATTTCCATCTGTTCCAGGCTTTTGGTATGGATTTATAGACCAAGTTGTAGGAACATTTATTCTAGTATTTTTAATTCTTGCTACAGGAGATTCAAATAATACTCCTGCTGGTGCAAATTTAGGACCTATAATAGTAGGACTTATAATAGTTGCTATAGGAGCATCTTTTGGATTCATGCATGGATATGCTGTTAATCCTGCTCGTGATTTAGGACCTAGACTTTTTGCAGTTGCTGTAGGATTTCAAAATAACGGACTTACAGATGGTTCTAATGTATGGTTAGTTCCTGTTATAGGACCTATAGTCGGAGGTGTTTTAGGTGCTATTGTTTATGATTTTACTATAGGTAAAGCATTAGCAGTTAAAAATTAGTATATAAATTAAGGAGTTTTAATTATGGCAAAATATGTAGTTGCAATAGATCAAGGTACAACAAGCAGCAGAGCTATAGTATTTGATTATGATCAGAATATGGTGTCTGTTGCTCAGAAAGAATTTACTCAAATTTATCCTAATGAAGGATGGGTTGAGCATAATGCTGCAGAGATTTGGGCTACTCAATTCGGGGTTTTACAAGAGGCTATACAAATTGCCGGAGTTAAACCGGAAGAGATAGCCGCTATTGGGATTACAAATCAAAGGGAAACTACTGTTGTTTGGGATAAGAATACAGGAGAGCCTATTTATAATGCCATAGTTTGGCAATGCCGAAGAACAGCTCCTATATGCGATGAACTTAAGAAAAAAGGACTTGATACATATATAAGAGAAAATACAGGTTTGGTAGTTGATGCTTATTTTTCTGGTACTAAAATAAAATGGATACTTGATAATGTTCCTGGTGCCAGAGAGAAAGCTAATAAAGGCGAATTACTTTTCGGTACAATAGATACTTGGCTTGTATGGAAACTTACAGGCGGAAAGGTGCATGTTACAGATTATACTAATGCATCAAGGACTATGATTTATAATATTAAAGAATTAAAATGGGATGAAAATATTTTAAAAGAATTAGATATACCTATGAGTATGCTTCCTGAGGTAAAAGATTCTTCATGTGTTTACGGATATGCTAATATTAATGGAAAAGAAGTTCCTATATCAGGCATAGCAGGAGATCAGCAGTCTGCATTATTCGGACAAGCTGGATTTAATAAGGGAGATACAAAAAATACTTATGGTACAGGAAGTTTCATTCTTATGAATGTAGGAGAAAATTTTATATTAAGTAAGAACGGACTTATAACTACTATAGGTATTGGATATAAAGGTAAAATAGAATATGCTTTGGAAGGTTCTGTATTCATAGCAGGTGCTGTTATACAATGGGTACGCGATGAATTGAGACTTCTTCATGATGCAAAGGATACAGAATATTTTGCTACTAAAGTAAAAGATACTAACGGAGTTTATTTAGTACCTGCATTCGTTGGGCTTGGTGCTCCTTATTGGGATATGTATGCAAGGGGATGTTTAGTAGGTATTACCAGAGGTGTTAATAGAAGCCATATAATAAGAGCTGCAGAAGAGGCTATAGCTTATCAAAGTAAAGATGTTATTGATGCTATGGTTGCAGACAGCGGAGTTAAACTTGCTTCATTAAAAGTTGACGGTGGAGCATGCAGAGATAATTTTTTAATGCAGTTCCAATCTGATATTATTAATACAAAAGTTCTTCGTCCTCAAATTACAGAAACTACTGCTTTAGGTGCTGCTTATTTGGCAGGACTTGCTGTAGGTTTTTGGAAAGATAAAGATGAGATTGCAAACAGATGGAAATTAGAGAGAGAGTTTACTCCTTCCATTTCTGAGGATGAGAGAAATAAAAAATATATGGGCTGGAAAAAAGCTGTTGAAAGATCAAGAGGATGGGCTATATAATTTAAATAAGGAATATATATGTATGATATATTGATTATAGGAGCAGGAGTATCAGGTACTTCATCAGCACGCGAGCTTTCAAGATATAAAGCTAGTATATGTGTTGTTGAGAGAGGGGAAGATGTTTGTTCCGGTACTTCAAAATCCAATAGCGGAATAGTTCATGCCGGTTTTGATGCTGCCAACGGTTCTCTTATGGCTAAGTTAAATGTTTTAGGTAATAAAATGATGCCTAAAATAGCAGAAGACCTTGATGTGCCTTTCAGACAAAATGGTTCTTTGGTAGTTTGTACTAATGAAGAGGATATGCCTAATTTGCAGGCTATATATGAAAGAGGAATTAAAAATGGAGTTGATGGGCTTCAAATATTGAACAGAGAAGAAGTTCATAAAAGAGAGCCTAATTTAAATGACAATGTATGTGCTGCTTTGTATGCATCTACCGGAGGAATAGTTGATCCTTTTATATTAAATATTGCCTATGCTGAAAATGCCCATGCTAATGGAGTTGAGTTTAAATTCTATACTGAAGTAATAAATATAAAAAAACTCTCTGACGGAACTTTTGAAGCAGAAACTAATAACGGAATTATAAAAGCTAAATATATAGTTAATGCTGCCGGAGTTTATGCTGATAAGTTTCATAATATGATGAGCAAAAATAAAATACATATTACCCCAAGAAGAGGAGATTATATTCTGCTTGATAATGAGGTTGATAATTTAGTAACTTCAACAATATTTGCACTTCCTACAAAATTGGGTAAAGGTATATTAGTTACACCTACAGCTCATGGAAACATAATGCTTGGACCTACTGCCATTGATATAGAAGATAAAGAGGGACTAAATACAACTGCTGAAGGACTTGCTCAGATTATAGAAAAATCCAAAATGACAGTTAAAAATATTCCTTATAATAAAGTTATTACTTCATTCTGCGGGCTTCGTCCTCATGAGGATAATCATGAATTTATTATTAAAGAGCTTGAAGACTGCGAAGGATTTTTTGACTGTGCCGGAATAGAATCTCCGGGGCTTGCATCCTCTCCTGCTGTTGGTTTAATGGTTGCTGATATTGTAAGTAAAAAAGGAAATTTTGAGAAAAAAGAAAACTTTATAGAAAAAAGAAAAGGAATAACGCATTTTAATAAACTTTCTAATGAAGAGAAAAATAAATTTATAAAAGAAAATCCTTTATACGGGCATATAATTTGTAGATGCGAAAAGGTAACAGAAGGCGAAATATTAGAGGCTATAAAAAGTCCCATAGGAGCTAAATCTATTGATGGAATAAAAAGAAGGGTAAGGGCAGGACTTGGAAGATGTCAGGGAGGATTCTGTTCTCCTAAAATTATAGAGATTTTAGCCCGTGAATTAAATGTTTCTCCTTTAACTATTACTAAATGCGGAAAAGGTTCTGAAATAGTTATCGGGTATGATAAAGAAATTTTGTAATTTACAAGTTTATTAAATTAAAAACAATATAAATTATTTGTTTTGATTTAAGGAGTAAAAATGCAATGTTATGATGTTGTTGTTATAGGCGGAGGACCTGCCGGACTTGCAGCTTCCGTTTCTGCCAAAGAAAATGGAATAGATAATTTACTTATGATTGAACGGGATAATGTGCTTGGAGGCATACTCAATCAATGCATACATAATGGTTTCGGGCTTCATAGATTCGGAGAAGAGCTTACAGGTCCTGAATATGCTTATAGATTCATAGAGAAAGTTATTGATTTAAATATAAATTATAAACTTAATACTATGGTTTTGGATATTGAGCTTAATAATGACAAGACAAAAAAAATTACTTATATAAATAAAGAAGAGGGTGTTATTCAAATTAATGCCAAAGCTGTAATACTTGCTATGGGATGCCGTGAACGTTCAAGAGGGGCTTTGAATATACCGGGATTTAGACCTGCAGGTATATTTTCTGCTGGTGCTGCTCAGCATTTAGTTAATATTGAAGGATATATGCCTGGTAAAGAAGTTGTTATACTTGGTTCCGGCGATATAGGGCTTATTATGGCTAGGAGAATGACTTTTGAAGGAGCTAAAGTAAAAGTAGTAGCTGAGATACTTCCTTTCTCCGGAGGGCTTAAAAGAAATATAGTTCAATGTTTGGACGATTTCGGTATTCCTCTTAAACTTAGCCATACAGTAATAGATATTAAAGGAAAAGACAGACTTGAAGGCGTTACAATAGCTAAAGTTGATGAGAATATGAAGCCTATTAAAGGTACTGAAGAATATTATTCCTGCGATACTTTGCTTTTATCTGTGGGGCTTATTCCTGAAAATGAGCTTTCAAAAGAGATTGGTGTTGAGATTAATCCCATCACTTCCGGTGCCATAGTTAATGAAAGTTTGGAGACTAATATTGACGGAGTATTCTCCTGCGGCAATGTTCTTCATGTTCATGATTTAGTTGACTTTGTATCTGAAGAGGCTGAAACTGCAGGAAAGAGTGCTGCTTCTTATGTTCTTAAAAACAAAAGAAGAGATGATAAAAACTCTATTTTCTTAAAAGGCTCTAATGGAGTTAGATATACTGTACCTTCTATGATTAATGCTCAAAATGTAGATGATCATGTAATGGTAAGGTTCAGAGTAAGCAATATATTCCAAAATAAATTTTTGAATGTTTATTTTGACAGTGAGAGAGTTATACATAAAAAGCATTTAATATTTGCTCCAGGTGAAATGGAGACTGTTAAGCTTGATAAGGCAATGCTTTCAAAAGAAGGCTTAAAAAATATTGAGTTTAAGATAGAGGATAATTAATGAGTAAAACTATAAGATTGATTTATCCGCAGTGGCAGGGTGGAATTATATCTGATTGGATAAAGGAATTAAAGCCTGAAGATTCTTCAAGAGGTTATTATCTTGGGGCAAAATTACTAAACATACTTGCACCTCAAAATGATAATCATGAAACTTTAGAAGTTCCTATTTCTTTAGATATAAAAAACAGAGAAATAAAAAATGGAATTATGGATTATGATTTTATAGTATCTCAAACTAAAAATGCTTTAGATATTTTAAATAAAAGTAATCCTGATAAAATAATCACTTTCGGAGGAGAATGTTCTGTAAGTGTAGTGCCTTTCACATATTTAAATAAAAAATATGATAATGATGCTGCTTTAATTTGGATAGATGCTCATCCTGATATTACTTTGCCCGAAGATAATACTTATGCCGGATATCATGCTATGGCTGTAAGTGCTTGTATGGGTAATGTTGATAAAGATATAAGCTCCATACTTCCAAGCAGAATTTCCGCTGATAGAATATTATTTGTGGGGCTTAGAGATTGGGAAAGAGATGAAATAAAAAATAGACAGAAGGAATATAACATACCTCATTTTGCTCCTGATGAAACTTCTTCTTCAAGTGAAGGCATAATAAATTGGCTTAAGAAATGCAATGCTTCTAAAGTTTTAATACATTTTGATTTGGATGTGCTTGATCCTAATGAGATAATAGCTGCTGCCGGTGTTTCTGATAATGGAATGAAAATAAAAGAAGCTGTTAGAGTGATTAATGATATTTCAAAAGAAAAAGAGATTGTAGGTTTTACTATAGCTGAGCATATTCCAAGAATTGAAATAATGCTTAAAAATATGATGTCTGATTTGAGCTTATTTAATTAACTTAATATAAAAACAAAAAAAATAAGGAAGTAATCAATATGGAAAAAAAAGAATTAACTTGTATATGCTGTCCTATGGGCTGTGCTTTGTCTGTAGAATTAGAAGGCAGTAATGTTTTAAGTGTAAACGGCAATACATGTAAAAGGGGCGACACTTATGCAAGAGATGAAGTTGTTCGTCCTGTTAGAATGGTTACTTCCATAGTAAAAGTAAAAAATGGAAATTTAAAAATGCTTCCTGTTAAAACTAAAGAACCTATAGACAAATCAAAAATACATGAATGTTTAGAGGCTTTAAAAAATGTAGAAGTTAATGCTCCTATCCATATAGGAGACATTATACTTCATAATATTGCCGGTGTTGATATTATAGCTACTAGAAATATTGAAGCAATTTAATATTTCAATTTTGCTGTGTATTTTCGTATTTTTCATCTGCTTTTTTCATTAATGCTTTAAATTTCTCTTTTATTAAAGCTGTTCTCTTTTTCTGAAGCATTATGTTAACAGCTATAGAATAACATATAAGAGAAACTATCATCATAAATAAGAAAGCTATAAAATAAGAAAATTTAGAAGCCAAATAACCTACAATAAAAGGTACTATTAAAGCAGCAATACCCGTTAAAGTTTCATTAACAGCAACATTATTTGAAGCATTTTCTTGGTCAGCTAATGCATAATAAAGCCCGAAGAAATATCCGAATCCGCTTACAAATCCCAAAAACATAAATGAAAGTAAAAACAGCCAAAAATTTTTAGTAATAAGAATTAAAGTAAGAGCAGCAGGTGTAAATAATCCTACAATAGTAAATACTCTTTTTGTTTCCAAAAATCTCAAATAAAAAGCACTGATTAAAGAACCTATAGCCATAAATCCTGATAAACTTCCTACTAATATTCCGGCAATAGATTCTGATAATCCTACTTGCTTTATACCATAGTCTAAGAACATAAATCTTAATGTATGTAAAACGGCAGCACCTACAAATATTATAAGCCATCCTATATATACTTTATATCTAGGAGCTCTCATAAAAGGTTCTTCCCATTTATGACGTTTGGATTTGAAATGTAAATGCCTTGACATATAGAAAAAAACGAATATTAATATACTCATTGCTATAACTATAAAAAATCCTATATTTGGATTTAATTTATATATGAATCCTGTTATAATAGGTCCTACAGCAAGTCCCAATGTCCATGAGAATATAAAAAGTCCGCTGCTTATTCTTATAGGTAAATCTTTAGAAACGCTGTCCAATAATGATTGAAAGCATACAAAAAATACTGTAGTGTTTGCTCCGAATAAAAAAGAATATAATAATGCCATTTCATTAGGAAGATACAGTAAAGAAAAAATAGATATTACTACTTGCGTGCATGCTTGAATATATAATAATCTTGGATATATTGATTTTGGAATTTTAAATTTAGAAAAAGTTCCGGCAGATACCATCATGCCTGTGCCGTATGAGACACCTAGTAATGATATAAAAAATGGATTAGCACCTGATATAGAGGCATTTATAACTAAAACGGTACTAAATATGCTTGAACATAAGTAAATTAAAAACGGCATTGAATAAACTAAAATAGTCATAATCTTTTTTTACCTTCTAAACAAACAAATTTCTGTAAAAAAAAGGGACACTAATTAAAGCGTCCCTTTAGTTAAATAATATATTATTATAAAAAAAATGATATATGGATATTTTATTTTTTTAAATTTTTTTAAATTTTTATGTTTTAACTTAATATTAATGGCACTTGAAAGAATATCATAAATAAAATATACTGTTTGGGATTAAATACTATTAATATAAGTGAAAAATATGATTAAAGATATAGATAATTTGCATCCTGTTATAAAGGAATTATTAAAATTAAGAGGCATTACATCAAAAAATGATATTTTCAATTTTTTCTTTCAGGATATATATTCTCTTTCAAATCCATTTGATATAAAAGATGTAAATGTGTTTGTTGATAGAATAAAAGAAGCTATAAATAATGATGAAAAAATACTTATATATGGGGATAAAGATGCTGACGGAATTACAGCTGCTTCCATAATTTATAATACATTAAAAGTAGTTACAAAAAATGTTGAAGCTTTTGTACCTAATCATGAAACAGGATACGGGCTTTCCAAAACTGTTATAGAAGAATATGCTAATTCTGGAGTAAGTCTTATAATAACTGTAGACTGCGGTATATCAAATGTTGATGAAGTAGAGTTTGCTCGTGATTTATCTATTGATATTATCATAACAGATCATCATGATATTCCGGAAATACTTCCTAATGCTTATGCTATATTTAATCCTAAACTTTATAATACAGGATTTTCATCTAAAAATTTTTCAGGATGTGCTGTAGCATTCAAACTTATGCAAGCCTTTGTTTTTTCATATACCAAACTTTATAATAAAGATATAATAGTATTGGATTATGAAATAGATAAAGCAAAAAATACTTTAAAAAGAATCAGAGCTTTAAAATCTGTAAATTTTGTTGCAAGCGATGATGTATTTGGTTTTGAGCTTGTTAATGATAATAATTGTTACAAGTCTATTTATATAGATTATTATGATGAACTTATGAGCGAAGATGAGGTATTGGAAGAGCTAGCAAGTTATATGTTTGAGGGAGAGGGTACTGTACTTGTATTGACTGGAGGAGAAGACAGATTAAAAAGGCTTTTATCATTGTATGAGAAATATGATATATATCTGCCTGAATATGATGGTGTTTATGATCTTCTACAGCTTGGTTCTAAATATGGAAATGTTAATATAAAAACTACAAAGACTTTAAATGATTTTGCTTTGGCTCTTAATGTTAATATTTATAAATATGATGATATTGAATATAGAGATTTAATAATAAAGATGGAAATATTTAGAAGAATGTTTTATATAAGTCAGAGCAATCTTCAAAATTATATACGTAAAAAATCAATACTTGTACTATTTGGAACTGTTGCTGATGTTGTGCCTCTTACAGAAGAAAACAGAACTTATGTGAAATGTGCTTTAAAAGAATTGGAAAATCCAACTCATATTAGATATACTGCTATGTTGGAAAGAATAAATTTATTAAATACTAAAATAGATACTCAAGCTATAAGCTGGAAATTAGCACCGTTTATTAATGCAGCCGGCAGAATGGGAAGTCCTGAGACTGCACTGAAACTTCTTACTTCAGAATTGAGGGAGGAGGCAGTGTCATTATCTCAGGAAGTTTATAATATGAATGAAACTAGAAAGTCTTTAACAGAATCTAATTTCAGTATAGTTAATGAATATATAAAAATAAATAAATGTCTTTCTCTTCCTGTTATTATAGTAAAAAGCGATAAAATAGAGCAGGGTTTGACGGGATTAATAGCGGGAAAGGTTTTAAGTGAATATGGAAAAACTGCTGTGATAATGTATGAAAATGAATCTGGAATTTGTGTAGGAAGTATAAGAAGCAGGGGAGACGATAATGCTAGAGATATGCTTGAAGCATCAAAAGTTTATTTGATAAAATTCGGCGGACATAAAAATGCTGCTGGATTTACTTTGGAAAGTGAAAATTTTGATAAGTTTTCAAGTAAAATAATAAAATATGCATCGTCTCAAAATTTCCAAACAGAAAAAGAAGAAGATGCTTTTGATATGGAATTAAGTTTTAATGATATTGATATGAAACTAGCAGGCATGCTTGAATTATTTGAGCCTTATGGAAGCGGAAATGAAGAGCCTGTATTTATGTCTAAAAAAGTGAAAATTAATGAAATAAAAAAAATGCCTAAAAATAATAAACTTCATTTAAGATTGGAATTAAGTCAGAATAATAAAAATGTAAGTGCAGTTATTTGGAATAGCAGCGAAGAAGAAGTGAATAAATTAGAAAATGCCAATTATATCGATATTATATATAAATTAAAAGTTAATCGTTTTGCTAATAGTTCCGATGCCAGAATATATATAGATAAATATAAAATATTTTGATTTAAGTTAGCGTATAAAATTATATTATCCGCATATAGGACATTTTGAAGGCTTATTAATATCATCATGCATATATCCACATTTTGTGCATTGCCATTTGTTTATTTGTTCATTATCATTTGTTAAATATTTTTCAAACATTCTTTTATGACCTTCTTCTATCTTAGCTACATGTTCAAATAAAGCAGCTATATCATTAAAGCCCTCATTTTTAGCAGTTTCAGCAAAATTTAAATACATTATTTTAGATTCATAAGATTCATTAATAATTGCATCTTTCAAATTTTCATCTTTTGAGAATATGCCATGATAGCGTTCAAACCATAATCTTCCATGTTCCTGTTCATTCCTAGCAGCTTGTTCATAAGCTGATGCTAATACTTCCATTCCTTCTTCTCTGGCTTTTTTGGCATAATACATATACTTGCATCTTATTATACTTTTTATAATAAAAGCTGTTTTTAAATTTTCTTTTGTTTTTGAATTTAATAATTCCATATTTGTATCCATGTATATCTATATCTTTTATTGTTTTTATATTGAAGAGTAACAACACAAATGAAAGCAATATAGCCATAATTGATAAATACAAGCAATAGACCATCACACAACAGCGAATAAGCGGGATTTAACGGGATAAAGCGGTATTTAGTGAAATGTAAAAAGAAAAAGAACCAACACATTATGCAATTAATTTAATAATTTTTATATATAAAACGATGAAAAAAACTCATTTTAATATATAATTTAATCACAAAACACTAGGAAATTATATAATGAAAATAAACTACGAATTAATTAGAAATATACTTGAAGTTATGGAAGAACATAAAAATCATGAAATACTTGGAAAAGAACTATTAGATAAATTAAACATCAAAGTACCAGAAGATGATAATAATGAAGAAGAAATTTTATTATATGATAATTTAGTAGGACATATTAAAATTTTATTTGATAATGAATGTATAGATAATGATTTCAATAATAAGGAAAATAAATATGGATTTACTTATTTGTTATCTACTAACTTTCCATTAATTAATGGAGCTTATAGAATTACAGCAAAAGGATATGATTTTCTAAGCGGTTTAAAAGAAGATAAAGTATTTTCTAAAATAAAAGATTTTTCAATTAATGTAGCTATAGAAGCTGCCAAACAATTATTAGTAAAACTAGCTTTAGGAAATTTATAAACAACAACTATATATCATTAATTAAATTTTCATTTTCATCTATAGTATAAATTATATCATTCTTAAAATCTATATACTTAATTCTTTTCACTTCATATTCACAACTATTTTTAAAATTCTCTTTTATTGACTTAATATTATCAATAAAAAAGTCATCATTACTACATTTATCGTCTATTAATTCTAATATTTCTTTTCCAGATTCAGAAAGTTTAAATACATTTACATTCATAAGGTTTATAATCAATATATTAGTATTTTTATTTTTATTTTTTGATAATTTAAATAAATAATTGTTATTAGATATAACTATTTCACTACTTATTGTTAAATTTAAGTCATTAAGACTACTTATAACACCCGAATCCATAAGTTTAGTTATGTCTGAAAGAGAAATACCATATTTTTGTAATAAAGTTAAATTTTTAAATATATATTTTTCTCTTTCTTTGCCATAAAATAATAATTTAGCAACTTTAGTAAATAATTCTGCTTCATCAGTAGTCATATTTTTTAATGTTTCTAAAGTTCTATATGAAAAACTACCAGGCTGTTTTATCTCTCCTGCTAATAATTTAGCCCATAAATCCTGAATATCTTCATTGCTTATATCTTGAACAATATTAAAATATCTAGTAAACCAATCCTTATCCACAGGTTTATCAGAAACATCCTCTTCATCTTTTAATATATCATAAGTTTTAGAAATAACATTTTGAATATTAGAAGTTCTTGATAATTCCTGATTTACTAATCTTGCTTTTGTGTTTTCTAATAATATATTAGCATTACTTATTTCTGTTCCATTATTATGATTTATATTAAGATTTGAATTTTTAGTTATAAATTCTAATATTTTTTCTATTTCATATATTTTGTCATCTGTTTCTAATTTTCTTTTATAAGATTCAGCATCAGCAATTCTTTTTATATGATACGGCTCATATATTTTCCAACCAAAACCTCTTAATAAATCAATAAGTTTTTCTATAGCTTTACCAACTCCAGCTATATCATTGATATCCATAATAACCCCTTATAAAGCACTATGTATAAATGATAAATCTTTAATATTTTTTGTCAATATATATAAAAAATCTAAAAATCTTTAGTCTATAAAAGTTCATTAAAAATCTATAATCTGAATATAATTAAATGAAGGCAGGTATATAAATGCTTACAAAAGATATTCTTAAAAAATCAGGAATAAATCAAAAATGGTATGAAGTATTAAGTAAAAGTTTTGATAAATATCATATATGCAAATCTGATAACAAAGAAGAAAATATAAATGAATTAGCTATGTTTTTGGCACAATGCGGACATGAAAGCATTAATTTCACAAAATTAGAAGAAAATCTAAATTATTCAGCAAATACATTATTAAAAATATTTCCAAAATATTTTAAGGATATTAATGAAGCCAGAGAAGTTGTAAGCAAGGGTAAAGAAGCTATAGAAACAGAATATACGGAGGAAGACTAGGAAACGGTAAAAATGAAGGATACAAATATAGAGGCAGAGGCATTATACAGCTTACAGGAAAAAATAATTATAAAAAATACGGAGAAAAATTAGGGATTAATTTGGTTGATAATCCAGATTTAGCATCATCAGAATTAATAGCATCAAATATAGCATGCTGCTATTGGATAGAAAGAGGTTTACAGCCATTTGCAAGAAAAGGCGATGTAAAAACAGTAACAAAAATGATAAATGGAGGCTATAACGGACTAGAGGACAGAGAAAAAAGATTCAAAAATATACTAAAAATATTAGAGGCTGTTAATGACTGATATACTGACCGCTTTTTCTATAATAATAGCTTGTATAACTATACTTATAATAGGCAATTGGGTAAGAGAACTTATTATAAATAATAAGCAGGCTAAAGTAAAAGCCAATCTTAAAATTGGAGAATTAGAGTTTGGAAATGATAAAATTATCTCAGAAAAACCTATAGAAAAACAAAATAATTTAGTTTCTAATGCTTTTAAATCTCCAAAAGAGCTTGATGTATTAGGAGCTAAAAATAACAGTGAAATATTAGCTTATTATCACGGAGATAATGAAAATGGAAATAGGTTTCAATATGACAATAATATTACTTCTTTGACAGTCTATAAAGAATACAGCAATATTATAAGTCAAAGTACATTGAAAGTTCAGAGTAAAATAATTAGTTATATAGCCAGAAATCATATACTTAATAAAGATAAATCTGAGTTTGAAGAGTATGTAAAAGAAAAAAGAATAGAAATTATAAATATATATAATACAGCTTTATCCAAAAGCGACATTGAAAGTATAAGAAGATTAGGATTAGAAAATATTTGCAATTTTTATTATATGATTATTTTAGATAATCTAAAAGAGATTTATAAATCAATATATAATAATCATAAAGTACAATATGATAAACGTAATAATTTTCTGAGAAATCTTAAAAATCTTCCTGCCAAAGATAGGTTAAAAAGCTATGATGTTTTTATCAATAATAATTTTACGGAAACAACAATAAAAGATAGTGAAATAGTTTTGGAAAGTTTAGAATATTTACAAAAATTTTTACTAGGAATATTTCACGACAGTATAAAATATAATGGAATTAGACAAAAATAAAAAACTTGAATGCCTGCTGAAGCAATTCAGCAGGAGGTTATAATGAAAGTTTTTTATTTTAGCAATAATAAAATATTTCACGACAGTATAAAATATAATGGAGTTAGATAAATGAGTTTTATAGACAAGCATAATGCAAATAAGAAATTATTAATTTATACAAGTATAGTCAGTTTTATTTTAGGCTGTATTTGGGTATTTGTTAATTTAATTTGGAGAGGCAGGACAGTAACTAAAGAAGAGGCAATAGCAGTTGTAATAATTCTTCTTGGGCTTAATGCTGTTAGTTTTGGAAGCGACTTGAGAGGATTTTTAAAAATATTAAAAGGAGGAAATGAAAAAGAAAAAAGATTAGAAGAAGTAAATACAATAAAAGATAATAAATAAAATGACAATAATAATCAGTATAATAATTAATTTTTTAAAGACAAAACTATTAAGTTTTTTGAAATCAAAATATTTTATATATTTTTTGATTGCAGGTATTTTACTTGGATATATAAGTTTTTTGAATTGTACAATAAAAATAAAAGACAACAAAATCAAATCTTTAGAAAAAGAAATATATACAACAAAATTAAATATTTCAAATATTATACTAGAGAAAGAAATGATTTTTGATAATGAAAGAAAAATAATGCTTGAAAGTTTCAGCAATAGTAATGAAGCTATAGAAAATATAAAAGAAAGTTATCTTAAAAGCGATGAAATAAAGGCATTAAATACTATTATAAATGATTATTATAAAAATATAAAAAATTAAGGAATATATGAAAATAAAATATTTAATTTTAATACTTATATTTTTAGTAAGCTGTACTGCTAAATATATAACCATACCATTATCACAGACGCCTAGTTTTTATGAGCCTAATAATAATATAAATACAAGTAAAGAACTTATTAAAGAATATCAAAAAAGTATTATAAAAATATCAGAATGGCAAATTTGGTATAATGTACAAACAGGAAGTAATTACTATAAAATAAGAGGCAGTAATAATGGCACCTAAAAGCAACATAGATAAACTTGATAAAAAAACAAAAGAAGAAATTATAGAACTTTTGCAAGACAGTACGGTAAGATATATTGATATTGCTAATATTATCAATGAGAAATTGGGAAAAAAAGCAGTGTCAAAATCTGGTATATCAAGATATAAGAAAAAGATTTGATAATTTATTGGATAAGAAAAAAGAAATAGAGGCAATAGCTTCAGCTTGGAAAGATAAAACAGGCGATGAATTAGGCAATATTTTAGGCAAGCAGACTATGGAAGAAATAAGAATGCTTATCTATGATTTTGTAGGTTCATTGCAGGAAATACAAAACAGCGAGGTAGCAAATATGGATATAAAAGAAATAGAGAAAATGTCTAACTCTATAGAAAAGGCAACAAAAGGAATAATCAATCTTGAAAATGCTATATCGAAAAATAATCAGCATACAGAAGAGATAAAAAATAAAGCCCTTTAAGAGGCACAAATTAAAGCCATTAATAATGCTAATTCTGCAGGAATATCTCAGGAAACAGTTAATACAATATTCAGAGATGTATTTAATATTAATAATTAAAAATGAATAACAAATTAAAAAATAAAAAGATACTTTTACCCTATCAGGAAAAATGGCTTATTAATCAGGATAAAGTAAAAGTTTGGGAGAAATCAAGAAGAATAGGAGCTTCTTATGTTGAAGCTTTAAATTGTGTATTAAAAGCATCATTATCAAAAAAAGAAAATGGTATGAGCTGTTATTATATATCTTATGCAAAAGATATGACACAGCAATTTATTAAAGATGCTGCTTTTTGGGCTAAATTACTTAATATAGCATGTGAAGATTTTGGAGAAACAGTTATAAAAGATGAAAACAAAGATATAACAATTTATAAAATAAGATTTGAATCAGGTTTTGAGATATGGGGGCTTCCTTCTGTACCTCGTTCTATAAGAAGTAAACAAGGTCATATAGTTATTGATGAAGCAGCATTCTGCGATGATTTAAAAGAATTATTAAAAGCAGCATTAGCTATGCTTATGTGGGGAGGAAGCGTTTTAATACTTTCTACTCATAACGGAGAAGATAATCAATTTAATTTGCTTGTAAAAGATATTGAATCTGGAAGGAAAGATTATTATTTACAAACAACTGATATTGATGAGGCATTAAAAGACGGTCTTTATAAAAAAATATGTGAAATATCTAAAGAAGAATACAGTAAAAGTAAAGAACAAGAATGGCTAAAATCTATAATTAAAGATTATGGAGAGGCTTATGAAGAAGAACTTTACTGCATACCTTCAAAAAATGGAGATAAATATTTTAATAGAGCATTATTAGAAACTGTAGCTGATGAAAAAATAGAAGTGTTTAGATTCTATGAAAAAGATGATTTTACTTTCAAAACAGAAAATGAAAGATATGCAAAAATGTTGGAATATTTCAATATTGTTAAGCATTTATTTACAAATATAAAAGATGAAGTAGTTTTAGGAGAAGATTTTGCAAGGAGCGGAGATTTAACAGTTTTATGGTTTGAAAAAATAAAACTTAGTAAAAATAAAATAAAAACTCTATGTGTTATAGAATTAAGAAATATTCCATTCAGTAATCAGGAACAATTTATTTTACTATGCATAAATGAACTTGGAAGAAAGTTTTTAGGAGCTGCTTTCGATGCTAGAGGCAATGGACAAATGATAGCGGAGAATCTTTCATTAGCATATAGAGGTTTAATTTTAGAAGTAATGATAACTAGAAAATGGTATGCAGAAAATATGCCTAAGCTAAAAAGTGCAGTTGAAGATAAAACTACAAATATTCCAAAAGATAATTTTATTATAGATGATTTTTTGCAGGCTGAAGTTTGGCAAGGAATACCTCTTATAAGAGAAAGGACAGGCATAAGAGGAAATAAAAGACATGGCGACAGCTTAATAGCTAAAGTTATGGCAATATATGCTATTAATGAATTAGAGTTAAATATATACCAAAAGATAACTTATGAACCTGTAAAAACTCAAAATTGTTGGAGAACATAAAAGGAGGTGAGCCGAGCCTTCACGGTAAAGAGTGAAACGAATTACCGTGCTATTATTTAGGCGACCAATGTAGGCACCCTTGCGGGTGGGCGAACATTGCCTTCGGCACGCAGGAGCGGCAACAATGAGTAATATAACAGCTGGCGTTTTAATAAAATTAAAAGATCAATTCTCTTCTGGTATTGATAAGGCTTCCAATAAAGTTAATTCTTTTCAGAGTAAAATGCAGGGAGCTTTTTCAAAAATAGATGGGATATTAAACTCTACAGCAAGTAATTTAGCTACTTTAGGAGTTTCTATAGGCGTAGGTGCTACAATTAATAAAATGATAGCATTTGAAGATAGGATAAATAAAATCGGAACTATAGCAAGAAGAAATGCTAAAGATGTAGAAACAGCAGAAAAACAATTAAATGGTTTAAGCGAAGCTATATATAAAGCAGCTATGCAGCCAGATATTAAAGTAGATGCAAATGAAATTATTGATGCTATGGACATTATAATGACTAAAACAGGCAATATGGATTTTGCTAAAGAAAATATAGAAAATATTGGAAGAGCTATGAGAGCATTTGGGGCTTCTGGTTCTGATATAGGCTCAATGATGTCTGAGTTTTCTAAATTGAATTATTCTGCTGAAGAAACTGCAAAACTAATGGATGAGCTTTATTATCAAGGAAATCAGGGTGCTTTTACGGCTTCAGAGTTTGCTAAATTTGGACCAGCTATAATAGCAGCTTATTCAAGTATTGGAACAGCTTCAGAAGATTTGAAAAATGCCAATGCTGTTATGCAGGTATTAACTGCAGGTACAGGGGATGCATCAGCTTCTGTTACTGTTCTTGAAAGTATTATGAGTGATTTAACTAATCCAGAAATACAAGAAAAATTACAAAATCTAGGAAATATTATAGGAGCAGACTTTTCTGTTAGAGATAGTGAGGGAAATTTTAAAGATTTGCATGAAATAATTATGAAAATAGTAAATGCAAAAGATAAAATGGGCGGTAATTTTGATATGCTATCAGATGTTTTTGGATCGGATTTATCAAGAGAAGCCATAAAGCATTTTGATAATTATGATGAGATATTGGAAAAAGTTTTAGATGTTTCTAATGCTCAGGGACAAGTAAATGCATCTGCAATGGAAAATGCACAAAGTTTGGCAGCTAATATACAAAACTTGCAGACAGCTTTTGATTCTTTTGCCAATAAAAATGTAGCACCATATTTAGAAAAAGTTACAGGAATATTAAATGATTTTGCTAAAAATCCTGAAAGATTTGATGCCGTATTCAAAGTTATAGCAGCTGGATTTGGAATATTTATGACAGCAAAATTGGTATCAGGGGTTGCTAATACAATTAGTTCAATAAACAGTTTGAAAAATATGGCAAAAGGCAATATATCATCTACGCTGCAAGCGGACAGTCGTCATATACAAGGAACAGGAACTCCTATTCCTGTTTTTGTTACAAATATGGGACAGTTTTTTTCAAATGGAAATAATTCTAACACATTCAATGTAGGTCAATCATCTTCAAATATACCAAATATCAATAATGGAAAAATGACTTGGAAAAGTTTAGGAAAAACAGCAGGTGCTATGGGTGCTGCTGTTACTGCTATACCAATGGCTATAAGCGGATTTATGGCTGCTAATGATCCTTCACTTTCAAAAAAAGAACAAAATAAAATGAAAGGTGAGGCTGTTGGAGGAGCCGTTGGAAGTATTGCGGGTACAGCTATAGGAACTAGTGCTGGAGCTGCTACTTCCGCTGCTATAGGTTCAGTTGTTCCTGGACTTGGCACAGCTATAGGGGCTTTAGTAGGTGCTGGTGTTGGTATTGCGGGAGGATATTTAGGAAGCAAACTTGGCGGAAAAATTGGAGAAAGTTTGACTAAAGAAGATACTTTAGAAAAAACTATTACTGCTAATAATATACAAAATAACAATGCTCAGGTTGAAATGAAAGGAGCTGCTAATATTGGAGTAGATATAAAATTGACAGATGAAAGAACTTATTATAAAGCTACTCCATACAATAATAACATACCAAATATAAATATACAAACAGGAAATATTGAAGAAATAAGAAATTATTCTTCTTAAATAACTAAAACATAAAAAATCCACTGTTAATAGGATAAAAATGGGTAATAGTAGTAATTTTCAATATCCTAGCTCTTCATCTTGGAGAGAGGCTTATGATATACAAAGCCTTGTAAAATATGAAGCTCCTAATATGGAAGCTGTTTATTTCTTATATGATAATATAAATATTTCAGGCGGACAGTCTTTAGATAATTCAAGTTATCCTAATTTTGGGTATTGGAGTAATACTTCAATTAATGAATCTGTTAATAAAATAAGAGTATCTGGCTTTTTAAGAGATGAAGAATATTTAAATAAAAAAATAGATTTAATAAATGCTTTTAAGATAAAAACAGATGATGAAAATCCAGCTTTTATTTTTTTACCTCTTTATCCCAGATTAAAAGTAACTTTAGAAAACTGGTCTATAGATGAAAAAGCAAATGAAAATGGTCAATGTAAAATAGAACTTAATTTTAATCTATGTGCTGATAGAAAAAATGATGAAAATTATAATTTTCTTAATATAGAAGATGCTAAAAACAATGTTCAGGAAATAGCTAATAAAAATCTTGAAAAGAAATTAGAGAATAATTTTAATTATGATACTTTTTTATCAGGTATAAATAATGTATCAAGTAAACTTTCAAATGTTATTGGAATGATACAAGGAAAAGCAGATTATATTAATGATATGGCAAGGGCTATAAATACAATATCTTCTACAATCGCTCAAGGAATTAGAACTCCTTCAGTTTTCGCTGATGCTTTACAGAATGTTGTATCTTCAATAGTTAATGGAATAATAGATATAAAACAGTCTGTAAATGAAACTGCTGAAAGCTCAAAATCATTCGCCGCAGGCGGCACGCAAGGTGGGCAGACGCCACAGTCGTCAATTAACAGCATACTTCCAATAGAAAATGCAAAAAATAATGAAAAAAAAGTTTTACTTCAGTTTCTTAATTTTTATAATTATGATACTACAAAAGATACAATTTCTTTTAATGAAATGAATACTGCAAAAGAAAGTGATAATTTTATTAAAATAATTGCAGTTACTGCTGTTGCTAGTATTATAATTCAAATAGATGATAGTAAGGAAAAAATAAAAAATTATTTAGAACTATATGACAAATTAAATGATTCTATAAATAAAGATGATTATGAACTTAATAATGCTTTAATAGACTTAAAAATATCTGTTATAGAAGAATTGAAAATAAAAGAATTAAAGAAATTAAGAAAAATTAAGTTCAATAAGAATATGACATTATTAAATGCAGAGCATTTTTTGAACTCATACAATTTGAGAGATTTTAATTTTATAGAAGATAGTTTTGTACTTCCTAAAGAAATATTTTATGTTTAAATAGGAGTATTATTAAAATGCATATTAAAGTTTATGCTGGAAAAAGCAAGAGATTAATTAATTATAATTCAATTATTATAAAAAAGAGTATTGATGAAATATGTAATACTGCTGATATAGTATGTCCTTTAAGCGAATTAAAAAAAGTAGAAAAGCATGACAGGATAATAATAAAGGCTCTTATGTGGAATAATGAGGAGAGAAATGTAACAACTACTTTAGTTGATGATATTAGTGCAGTATTAAATAATAATCAAAAGCAGATGACTATACATTCACGTTCTTATGCAAGAGATATAATAGATTCTACAGATTCAGGAAGAATTGAAGGCGGTACATTAGTAGAGGTAGTAAGAAAAATAGCACAAAAATATAATTCTAATATAGTAGTATCACATTACCCTACAAACAAAGATAATTCACCTCCTATAGCATCTTTTACATGGGAAAATGAAAGTGTTTGGCAGAAACTGCTTACTATAGCAGAAAATAATGGCTATGCAATAGCTTCAAATCAAGCGTCTAATCTATATGTATGGGCTAGAAATACATATTTGGCAAATAATGCAAATCATAAAATCATAGAAGGAAAAAATATAAAATCAGCATCTTTAAATAAGAGAGGATATGAGCAGTTTAATTGCTATAGAATAAAAGGAAATTATGGAATAGGAGAAAAGTTTGATTATAAATGCGATACAAAAAGGGTATTTACACTATTTTTTACAGATGAAAATATATCTCAAAAAGAACTTTTAAATAGAGCTGAATCAGAATTAAAAAGAAGAAAATCAGATGAATTAAATATTAATATGTATGGTTGGGGATTATCATATGAGGAAATAGAAAATAAAAAAATAAAAAATAATGATAAGATAGAAGTATTTTATGAGCCTAAGCAAAAAATAAAAGTTAATATTCCTTCTTTTGGAATAGATGACTATAAAGTAATTAAAAGTGTTGAGCTTGTTCTTAATAATGAAGAGTTTTCATCTAATATAATTTTAGTAGATGAAGGAGCTGTATAAAATATGTCTTTGCCTAATCTTATTTCATCTATATCTTCTAAAATAGCAAATATGATAACTATTTCAAAATTTATAAAAAGAAATAATGATGATACTATTCAAGTAAAATCTTCTTATGATAAAACAATAGAAAAAAAAGAATTATTTCCTTATGGATTTATTGCAAAAGCTAAAGAAGGAGAAGTAATTATTTTATCTAAAGGCGGTAATTTTGACAGCTCTCAAATATTGCCTATTTTATCTAGTGATAAAGCTCCTGAAATTAAAGAAGGAGATACATGTATATATAATGAAAAAATATCAATAATTATAAATGAGGATATGATAAAAATAGGAGGAGATGATTTCGGCGGACTTATAAAAATAGAAGAATTAAAAAAAGAATTGGAAAAAAATAATCAAATACTTCAAGCTATATTAAATATATGTTTAGGAGCTCCTATACCAGAAGCTGGAAATGGAGCAAACTCTGCTTTTCAGCTTGCTTTAAGTACTGCTTTAGCTGGAAAGACAATTGCTAATTTTAGTAGTATAGAAAATACAAAAATAGTGCATGGAGCCAATAATTGAAATGTTAGAAATAGATCTAAACAAATATAATAATATAGAATATCTTGTTTCTATGAGCATTTATTCAAATAAAAATAAATGGTGGGCAGACAATGATTTTGGCAGCGATTTATTTGCAAAAAAAAATAAATTAAGCAAAGAAACTCAAAATGAAGTAAAAAGAATAATAACTGATTCTCTTGAATGGATAGTTGAAGACGGACTTGCAAAAGATATAGAAGTTGATACTGAAATAGAAAATAAAAGCAGATTAAATTATTCTGTTTTAGTCAGAAAGCCTGATAATAATACAGAAATTATAAAAGGAGTGTGGGATAATGAATGAATCTTTAGAGCAATTAAAATTAAAAATATTAAATCAATATTACAGTGAATTAAATCCTCTTGAAAATACTCCTAAATATAATTTAGTAAAAGTAATAGCAAATGTAGAAGCTGGTATTCAATATTCCCTTTTAGGTGATATAGAGTTTTTAAAAAAACAAATATTTCCTGATACAGCAGAAAAGGATTTTTTAAGAGCTCATTGGGCTGACAGAGTACCGCCTCTATATGCTGAGGTGGCGAGCGGAAGTATTTTGGTAAAAGGTATTGCTGGTGTTTCAATTCCTTCAGGCTCAGTATTTAGATCTGAACAAGGTAATAATTATTTTATGACAAAAACGTACATCATAGCAGAAAATGGAAGTGTAGAAATAGAAGTTCAGGCTGAAAATGCAGGTACCAGCTACAATTTAAAATCAGAATCTAAATTAAAATTAGCTTCTAATTTAATAGCAAATGTAGAAAGTGAAGCTGTTGTTCAAAGAGATATAGCAGGAGGAACAGATGGAGAAACAGATGAGGCTTATTTAATTAGAGTATTAAATTATATAAAAGGAAACAGTAATGGAGGAAATGGAGATTTTGCTGATGAAGCATTGAACTCATCATCAGAAGTAAGCAAAGCATTTGAGTTTAGAAATTTTAATGTATTTGGTGCTTTGCTTGTAGTTGTAATAGGAGGAAATGCAGATACTGGCTTTATGAAAGTATCAAACATAGATAAAGTTCAAGAGCATATAGAAAAAAAATATCCATATACAATATTTACAGTAAAAACTCCAGAAATTATAACTGTAAATATAACTATAGAATTAAAAAGAGAAGAAGATACTGTAGGAATTAGAGAAATGATTACATCTACTATTAAAGAATATTTTAATAAAAGAGTAAAGCCTGATATGGAAATAAAAGAAGCATTAATCAAAAATCTTATAGTTGATGATATTAATGTTACAGAAGCTAATGTTGAAATAGAAGGAGGAGATAAATACTATAATCAATTAGAATATGCTGTTTTAGGAACTATAACATGGAACTAAATATTAAAGATGAAAAAACTTATTTTGAAGCTGTAAAAAGTCTTTATCCTGAAGGGGTATTTTTTGAAAGTCAGTTTGAAAATGAAAACTCTGATATGTCTAAATTAGCAAAACTTCAGGCTGATATGATAAAAAAAATAAAATTAGAATTAAAGAAATTATGGCTTGAAGCCAGGCTTGAAACTTGTACAGAAGATACGATAGAAGATTATGAAAGAATACACTCTAAGGAAATAAGAAATGGTTTAAGTTTAGAAAAAAGAAAATTACTTATTTTGCAAAATGATTTGCTTGTTTCTCAAAACCCAAAAGATACTATTAACAATCTTATAAAAAATGATTATCAAACAGAAATATTAAATATTAATGCTAATCATAAAATATCTGTATTCGGACATGCATCTTTTGGTCATACAAGACTTTATAATTATAGAGCATTTTGTTCAGTAATAATAAAATTAAAAAAGATAGAAGATTCAAATAAAAAAATAGAATTAGAAGAGTTTTTAATAAATTTATTTGATGCAAATAAAATAATATTTTTTGATTATGTATAAAGGAGTTAATTTTTATGTCATTATATCCTAAAGACCAAGAAATCACAGTTTTTGGAGAAAATATAAAATATCCGAATATGGGAGAAGATGGAAAGTTTACAAATGGAAGTTTTTCTGACCCTAAAATTAAGCCTTCTTTTATTCCAGCTGAAACTATAAACCTTATTTTGGATAATTTGGAAAATGTTATAAAAGAAGCTGGTATTGAAAGTAATAATCAAGATACAAATCAATTGATAAATGCTGTAAAAAAACTTGCTGGAGATAATGTCAGTAAATTTAAATATAAATTAGAAGAATTTGATACTGGTAAAATTTGGATAGATGACAGAATTATATACGGCAGAGTATTTGTAATAGAAAATTTAAATACTCAGCATTTTCCTATAGAGATTCATACATTTGATGATATAGATAAAATGATAGACTATAAAATAATAGGTGTTTATAATTATGATGTTGTAAAACAGCTATTCAAAGATTATTTAATAGGTAAAGATAAAATGCCTGCTATTTTAGCTTTATATATAGAAAACAACATTTTATATTTTCATTGTTTAACAAATCCAGATCTAATTATAAATAATAATGACAATAAATTAGAAATATATATAGAATATATAAAAAATAATAAAACTTTACTTATTATAAATCCATTATCTTTAGATTTATATGAAGATATAGACAGGATATCAGAATTGCAGGTAAATACAGATGCTGAAACTTTTGAAGCTAGAATAGAAAATCAAGAAATAGCTTCATTAATTATAGAAGAAAATAAATTAAGAGTTGTACAAAAAAAGATAGGAAGTTCAAATATAATAATAGAAGCTCATGCATCTGGAAGAGAAAAAGCAAGCGTAACTATACCAATACAGATAAAAGAAAGACCAATTACAACTTTAACTTTATCATCTCAAAGCGGTGAAGTTAAGCAAGATGAAACTATTTCAATTACTGCTGATACTAATGCTGATAGTATAGAAGCTCAAATAAATAATTCTAATGCTCAAATAAGTGTATCTGGAAAAACTATTAATATTATTGGTAAAAATGTAGGTTCTTCAATTATTACAGTAAAAGCACAGATACCAAACTCTTTGGAAGTTAGTAAAAATTATAATTTAAATATTTTAGAAAATATATATTATAATTCGTTAATATATGGCAAAATAACTTCAAATTCAGCGTCATGGGGATACAATATATTAACAATTAATTGGACAAATAATAATTGGGATTGGAATTCTGGAAGAAATAATGTAGTAATTAAAACATATAATAGTAATAATCTTTTACAAACTATAAAATGTAATTATTATATTAGCTATTTTTCTCCAAATGTACAAAGTTCTAATGCATATTTTAAAAAAGATGGCGAAAAATTATTAGCATATCAATCAAGACTTAATAATGTCGAATCTATTACTGATATAGTAATATTTTCAGCATAATAAGTACTAATAGCCACTATTTTTATGGCTAGTTTTTTTGAATACCTTTTATTTTGGGATAGCATTTTGTTTTGGGCATTATTTAGTATCGTAATATATACTTTTTTATAATTAGCTCCGTTTTCTAATTTGTATAAATCTTCTAAAACGTTGCCTTGAATAGTTTGAGGTTTATACACAGTTTTATAAACCTCTAAAAATTTCTTATTTCTTACTTCCAATGATAAGTGAGGTGTTTTATTTTCTATAATCTCTTCTTCTTTAATATATTTAATATCTGGAGCTAAAATTATATTAGAACAGCTTAAAATAAAAATAACAATAATAATAAAAATGATTTAATATACATATATGCTTATATTAGCATGATGTAAATTCAAGTCAAGGCAAAAAGGCTATATTTAACTTGATTTAAAAAATATTTATTTATTATAAATAATGTTAATAATAAAATGGAGCTATTTTTTATGGAAAACTATACAAATCTAAAATGGCAATCAATAGATGAATATAAATCTATAAGTTTTATATGTTGGAATTGTGGAGAAAATATTGCATCAGAAAAAGCATATGGAGCAACATATTATTCTACAGGTTACAAAAAAAATTTTTATATAGGATTAGTTTATATATGTCATAAATGTAATGCTCCAAACATATTTAATAGAGATGGAGATCCTATAATAAAACCTCCTTATGGTAAGAATATTGATAAATTACCAAATGAAATAAGAGAAGCGTATAATGAAGCTAGAAAATGTATGCAAGTTGGAGCATATACTGCTGCTAGTATGATTTTAAGAAAAATATTAATGAATGTAGCTGTTTCTGAAGGAAAAGAAGAAGGTGATACATTCAAAAATTATATAGATTATTTAGACAATGAAGGTATCATACATAAAAAACAAAAAGGTCTTATAAATAAAGTTAGAGAAATAGGAAATGAAGCTAATCATGAGATTAAATCTGTATCTGAAGAAGATGCTCAATATATATTTAAATTAATTGAGCATCTATTGTTAAATAATTATGAATTTATAGATAATGATAACTCCCCAAATTAAGCTCATATTTAATATTATGCAATTAATTTAATAAATATATTCGTTGGTTTTTGACTCGTTTTTTGTTGGGGTTATCA
>NZ_JADF01000019.1 GCF_000518245.1 Brachyspira alvinipulli ATCC 51933
GCTATAAAAAAATATCAAACAGAAATATACAATCTAAAAAACAAATATATAAGCAAAACAATATACATAGCTTTTTTATATATAGTTATTAATTGGGAAGTTTACACACGCAAACTGTTTAGAAAAGTTATTTATAAAAACGGAATAAGCAGATACGAAGGACAAAAATATTCTGAATACAAACAGAAATATATTGATAATATAACACTTGCTTTTAATCAGCTGCTTCAAAAAAGTGAAATTAAAAGTCTTAAAAACAAAGAAATTCAAATAATACTTAATACGAATATGCTTCTTTTTAATATGGAGCTTAATAGAATATTTGATGATATAAAAAACAGACATATAGATGCTGAAAACAATAGAAAAGAAATAAATCTTTCATCAATAAAAACTAATTCTAATAATAAAGAAGTTATTGAAAGCGAGCTTGAAAATATTAATGATTTTAATGAGGCTTTAAGGGAGATTGAAGACAGCATACTAAATAAAGATATTAAAGAATTAAAAGAGTTTATTTTAGGTAATTTTTTGAATATGCTAAAAAATAATTATAAATAAGGATATTAAAAATATGAGTATACGTAATTTTATCAATGAACCTAATGCTAATAAAAAACTTTGTATATATACGAGCATAATAAGTTTTTTGCTAGGCTGTATTTTTGGGTATTTGTTAATCTTATTTGGAGAGGCAGAATAATAACTAAAGAAGAAGCTATAGCTGTTGTTATTATTCTTCTTGGGCTTAATGCTGTTAGTTTCGGTTCTGACTTGAGAGGTTTTTTGAAAATATTAAAAGGCGTAAATAAAAAAAGCGATAAAAATCTGCCCCAATAATTCGATGAATGCGGACAAAGTTATTATTGAGGAGGTTATAATTTTTGAGCATAGCAACAATATATAAAGAGAGTAAAAAAGATGACTGTAATAATTAGTGTTATATTAAACTTCATTAAAAATAAATTATTTGAATTAGCTAAATCTAAATATTTTTTATTAGCATTAATAGCAATTATTACTGCTGTATATATTCTATTTTTAAATATGCAATTAAATAATAAAAATAAAAAAATTAATAATCTTAATAATGAAATTATATCTTTAGAATCCAAAAATTCTGTTTTATACAAAGATCTTGTTTTCAAACAAACTCAGATACATATAAAACAAATTTTTACTAATAGTGATGAAGTAATAGAAAAAATAGCAAGAGAAGATGAAATTAAATTGTCAGATGAGTATATAAAAGCATTAAAAACTATTATTTATGATTATAATAAAGCTATGGAGATAAAATGAAATATATATTAATAATTATTTTAAGTGCTGTTATAGTTTCATGCCAAACTACAAAGTATGTAACCGTTCCATTGTCAGAGCCTCCTAACATTTACAAGCCTAATGATAATATTACAACACAAAAGCAATTGTTAAAAGAATATCAAAGAAGTTTAATAAAAATAACAGAATGGCAAAAATGGTATAATGCACAAATTTATTCAAATTAATTCAACAAAAAACACATTTATATCATTTTAATAATTGATTTTTAGAAAATATTATTTATAATATATCCATAAAAAAACATTATTGAAGTTTTATTATGAAGAAATTAAATATCGCCTCAACATTTAAAGTTGGCAAATTAAACAGTATAATGGTGAAAATACCATTAATAGTTATCATAATGATAATTATATTATCAACAGCAATCATAAGTGTATCTATTAGCCTAGCAACTAAAGAATTAAATAGAGTAACAGCATCAGGTTTTGAAACTTCTGTTAATGGATTTTCATCATTAATAGATAGTATATTATCTTATCAGTCTACACTTATAGAATCATATGCAAACATTCCTACAATAAAAGAATATATGTCAGATCATAGCGAAGAAGTGCAAAATAGAGCTATCAGAACTATGACTGTACTATTTGATAATAATGATTATATAATAGATTTACTTATGCTTGATCTAAATGGAAAAGTAACTGAAAGCTATAATGGAAGCAAAGAATTAACAGGTACAGATATATCAGCAAAATATAATAGATTATGGACATCATTTGTCAGTAAGAATTATCAAACTACATTATCTTACAGCATATATAAAGAGGGAGACAATATAATACTTCCTGTTTTGCAAGGAGTTAAAGATTATAATGATAAAGTAGTAGGTGCTTTTATTGCTTATGTTAATTGGGGAAAAATAATAGATGAAAGTTTGAAAGATTCCAAAGATCAATTTTCTACAGATAAAACTCTTTTTATTATCAATGATTATTTAGAGATTGTTTATCATAATAATAAAGACAGACTATTCAGCAAAGCTACAGAATCATTAGTTATACCAGAAAATGAATCATCAGGACTTCTTTCTTATGTAAGAGATGGAGTAGGAATATCAGCATTTTTTAAGAAATTAACAAATACCAGATGGGTAATGGTTGAAAGAATAACAAATAATTTGTTATATGCTGCAGGAAAAAAGATGATATTTATAGGTATTATAATAGGAATTATAGGAGTAATAGTTTCAGCCTTAATCACAACATTATATATAAATAGAAGTATAAAACCTATAAAGTTTATAGTAAAAGAAGCACATAATATGGCTGAAGGTAATTTTGCTTTGAATACTGTAATAAAAGATAGAAAGGATGAAATAGGTGAATTATCGCATTCATTCCAGATTATGAGAGATAAAATAATAAGCGTTATTACGGATGTTCTTGATGCTTCTACAGAAATAGCCAATTCTGCCTCAGAACTTTATCAAGGAAGTGAAGATTTAGCTCAAAGAACAGAATATCAGGCTTCAAGTCTTGAAGAAACTGCTTCTTCTATGGAAGAGATGGCTTCTACTATAAAATCATCCGCACAAAACTCTGTAGATGGAAATAAAGTTATGATAGATTCTAAAAATGCTGTTGAAGAAGGTGCAATAGTTATATCTAATACAACTAAAATGATAGAAGATGTTTATGATGCTAGTGCTAGAATAAAAAATATTACTAAAGTAATAGAAGATATTGCATTTCAAACTAATATACTTGCACTTAATGCTTCTGTAGAGGCTGCTCGTGCTGGTGACCAAGGAAGAGGTTTTGCTGTTGTAGCAAGTGAGGTAAGAAACTTAGCTCAAAACTCTCAAGCTTCTGCAAAAGATATAACTTTACTTATAGAAGATATATATGAAAAAATCAATAAATCTGCTGAAATGGCTAGACATTCTCAGGAAATATTTAACAATATAGAAATGAAAATAGAAGAGACTTCTAAGATTATGAGTGATATAAGCCAAACAGCTGTTGAGCAGGAAGCAGGAGTTGATCAAGTTAATACTGCTGTTACAAAAATGGACAGTATAACTCAGCAGAATGCCGCTTTGGTAGAAGAAGCTACAGCTGCTTCTAAATCTTTACTAGATCAAGCTAAGCATTTAGAAAATTTAATGTCTTTCTTCAAAATTAAATGATAAAAAGTTAAATATCTTTATTTGATTATTTTTTAGTTTAATAATAATTATATATTGAAAAACAGTTAAAAGTTATATATAATAAATAAGTTTTTAATTGTTATTTTTTGTATATTTAACTATATAATCATTTAAAGAGGCATGCATGAAAAAAATTAACAGCATATCAGTAAAACTTCCATTCATTTTAAATATTGCTACTATAATTATATGTATATTTATAATATTCTCTCTTCTAAGCATTTCCACTAAAGAAATAAGCAGCTATGTAAATAAATATATAGAATCATCGGCAAGCGGATATTGTAATTTTTTAGATAAAACAGTAGAAGAACAAACATTATTGATGGAAAGTTATTCAAGCATGCCTATAATAATAGATTATTTACAGAATGATGCTGTTTGGCTTGAAGGTACTATATATATTACCTTACAAAAAGTACTTAATAATAATAAATATATAACTAATGCTTATATAGCATCAAAAGAATCAGATATTATAATTTCGTATAGCGGCAACTCGTCAAGCTCTTCATCAAAAATATCTGAACAATATCCTGAACTATGGAATAATTTTATATCAAAAAATTATGAAGTAACAATATCAGAAACTATATATAAATCCGATATGAATAATGGATTCTTTTTACCAATAATATGTCCTATTTTTGATTATTATGATACTTATTTAGGGGCATTTATAGGTTTTTTAGATTGGTCTTTAATAATTGAAGATAGTCTTAATAAATTTGGAAACACATTTTCAAAAGACAATACCATATTCATTTTAAATAAAGATAAAGAAATAGTATACCATAATATAAGCTCTGAATTAAAAAATAAAGTTGGAATTAATATTCCAGATAATCAAAATTCAGGAATAATCAAATACAATTATTTTAACATAAATAAATTAGCATTCTTCAAAAAAATGAACTCTATGCCTTGGGTACTTGCTGATGGAATATCCGAAAGGTTAATTTATTCTGCAAGAAATAAAATGCTATTTATAGGAATTATTATAGGTTTATTGGGAATTATTTTATCCGTTTTATTCTCTATATATTATATAAGAAAAACTATTGAACCTATAAAACATATAGTTAAAGAGGCAAAAGAAATATCTATGGGTAATTTTTCTATAACATCTAATATAAAAACAAGAAATGATGAGATTGGTGAATTATCTCAATCATTTGATACTATGAGAAATAGATTTATAGAAGTAATTTCTGAAGTATTAGCTTCATCTAAAGAAATAGCAAATACTGCTGAAGAGGTTCATAAAGGAAGTGAAGATCTAGCTCAAAGAACAGAATATCAGGCTTCAAGTCTTGAAGAAACTGCTTCTTCTATGGAAGAGATGGCTTCTACTATAAAATCATCCGCACAAAACTCTGTAGATGGAAATAAAGTTATGATAGATTCTAAAAATGCTATATTAGAAGGTGGCAGTGTTATAGCTAATACAACAAAAATGATAGAAGATGTTTATGAAGCTAGTGCTAAAATAAAAGATATTACCAAAGTTATAGAAGGAATAGCTTTCCAAACTAATATACTTGCACTTAATGCTTCTGTAGAGGCTGCTCGTGCTGGTGAGCAGGGAAGAGGTTTTGCTGTTGTAGCAAGTGAGGTAAGAAACTTACCTCAAAACTCTCAAGCTTCTGCAAAAGATATAACTTTTGCTTATAGAAGATATATACGATAAAATAAATAAATCTGCTGAAATGGCTAGACATTCTCAGGAAATATTTAACAATATAGAAATAAAAATAGAAGAGACTTCTAAGATTATGAGTGATATAAGCCAAACAGCATTGGAGCAGGAATCAGGAGTTGATCAAGTTAATACTGCTGTTAGCAAAATGGACAGTATAACTCAGCAGAATGCCGCTTTGGTAGAAGAATCTACAGCTGCTTCTAAATCTTTACTAGATCAAGCTAATCATTTGAAAGAGCTTATGAGTTTCTTTAAGCTTTAATAAATATTTTAATCATAAAAACTTAAGAATTTAATATATTATACGATAATATTGCCTTATATATATTAATTAATCTTTAATTAAAGATTACTAATTAACATAATTGACTTTTTTTGTTATTTAAATTATACTATACCCCATTGGTGTTAGTTTCTTTTATTAATTAATATTAATTATTATTTTTTAGTGAGTTTAATTATGAAAAAATTTGATAGTATAGTTGTGAAAATTCCATTAATTGTTAATATAATTATAGTAATATTATCTTTTACAATAATATCCACTTCAATAGCCATAGCAAGAAAAGCTATAAATAATGCAACATACTCAGGATTTGAAACATCCGTTAACGGTTATTCAACATTGCTTGATACAATACTTAACGACCAATTAATAATAATGGATGCATATTCAAGAATACCTGCTGTAATAGAATATATGGAAACAAGAAGCGAAGAAGTAAGAGACAGAGCAATACAAACTATGATTAATTTATTTGATAATAATGATTACATAGTTGCATTAGATTTGATAGATTTAGATGGAAAAGTTATAGAAGCATATGATGGAAATGCAGAAAATGCTGGTACAGATATAAAATCTAGATACCCTCAATTATGGCAAGAATTCGTTGATTCAAAATATGATCATTCTACAAGCGATGAAATATACAAGTCAACTATAAATAATGGATATGTTCTTCCAATACTACATTCTGTTTACAATTTGGAAAATAAACTTATAGGAAGTTTTGTAGCATTTGTTGATTGGTCAAGAATCATAAATGAAACTTTAGAAGATGCTAGAGCAGAATTATCTGAGAAAAAAACCATATTTGTTTTAAATGATGATTTACAATGCGTATATCATAATATTGATTCAAGTATAGGAATTACAGCAAATGAATCTCTAAAAACTCCTGCTGGAAAAATCTCAGGTATATTTATATATACATTTAATGATGTTACTAGAACAGCTTTCTTTAAAAGAATGAAAACTCAGCCTTGGTTTATGATGGCTGGAATTACACATGATTTATTATATGTTGAAAGCAGAAAAATGACTTTAATAGGAATCTTATTAGGAATAGCAGGTATTGTAGTGTCTTCTATAGTATCAGCTTTCTATATAGGAAAACTTATTAAACCGCTCAAAAATATAGTAGATGAGGCTCATCAAATGGCAGACGGTAATTTTATATTCACATCTAAAATAAATAAGAGAAAAGATGAGATTGGAGAATTATCCCAGTCATTTGATATTATGAGAAATAGATTTATAGAAGTAATTTCAGATGTATTAGCTTCATCTAAAGAAATAGCAAATGCTGCTGAAGAACTTCATAAAGGAAGCGAAGATCTATCTCAAAGAACAGAATATCAGGCTTCAAGTCTTGAAGAAACTGCTTCTTCTATGGAAGAGATGGCTTCTACATAAACCATCCGGAAATAATGTAATGATAGCATCAAGAAATGCTGTATTAGAAGGTGGCAGTGTTATAGCTAATACAACAAAAATGATAGAAGATGTTTATGAAGCTAGTGCTAAAATAAAAGATATTACTAAAGTGATAGAAGGTATTGCTTTTCAAACTAATATACTTGCACTTAATGCTTCCGTAGAGGCTGCACGTGCCGGAGAGCAGGGAAGAGGCTTTGCTGTTGTAGCAAGCGAGGTAAGAAACTTAGCTCAGAACTCTCAGGCTTCTGCTAAAAACATCACTTTGCTTATAGAAGATATATACGATAAAATTAATAAATCAGCAGAAATGGCAAGACATTCTCAGGAAATATTTACAGATATAGAAATGAAAATAGAAGAGACTTCTAAGATTATGAGCGATATAAGCCAAACAGCATTGGAGCAGGAATCAGGAGTTGATCAAGTTAATACTGCTGTTACTAAAATGGATAATATAACTCAGCAAAATGCTGCTTTGGTAGAAGAATCTACAGCTGCTTCTAAATCTTTACTAGATCAAGCTAATCATTTGGAAGAGCTCATGAGTTTCTTTAAAGTAAAATAAAATATAATAATGAAATATTTATTATTGTTTATTACAGCATTGATTTTATCATGCAGTAATAATACCAATGAAAATAGTATATCTAATATTATAAGCAAAAATGAAATAGAGCCGAATAATACTATAGAGTATTCTCAATTTATAGATGCGGATACTCATATTAATGCTAGTTTTGATAATTCAAGCGATATAGATTATTATCATATAAGCCCTACTAATGGATTTGCAATGGATTTTAGTATTTCAATTGCAAATAAAGATGCAGCTGTTCAATTAGAATTATTAAACAGCAATAACACTTTATTAAAATTAAATACTAAAGATATACTAAATTATGATTCAGTTATAAATTTAAAAGATATTTTATTTGAAGAGAGCAACTATTTTTTAAAACTTAATTCTGATTTGGAATCAAAATACGAATTAAAATTTACATTTAAAAATAATGTTATAATAAATAATGAAAAAGAGCCTAATAATACATTAAGCAGCCCTGATTACATAAAATCCCCTAATGAACATGTATACGGATATTTCATTAAAAGTTCTTCAAATATAACAATAGACAATATACTAAAACCATATATTAAACCACAAAACATAATAGACATAGATTGTTATAAAATAGAAAATTCTACAGATATAAATACTTCTATAGATATAATTTTGCATGATGCTGATAATGCAGATATGGTTCTATTTGATGAAAATTTTAATTATTTAAAGTATGGAAATAATAATATATCCTCAGATTTTCAATCTGGAAAAGTTTATTATATAGCATTAATATGTTATGGAGATAAATCAATTACAAAAAGATATAGTATTCATTATAAATTTAATTAATATAATTTTATTGTATTGACAAAGCATTATTTTTAATATAAAATAGCTTTACTATTAAAAGTAAAGGTTAATTATAAATGACTAATTTCTTTTTTGATAAAAAGCTAAAAAAACCCTTCTTTCTTTGGGAGTGCTGAATTATTATTTATACAAATATAAAAAATAATTATATAGCTCCCTAGTAAGGGGGTTTTTTTTATTTAAAGGATTTTAGAAATATATGATAACTTATAACCATTAAAAAAATTATTTAGGAGTGAACATTATGGAACATTATGGTTTATTAGGCATCATACCGCCACTTTTAGCTATCATACTAGCCTTAGTAACCAAAGAGGTAATTATTTCTCTTGCTCTTGGTATATTGTCAGGTACTTTAATAATAGCACATGGTAATGTATTTACAGCAATTACAATATTTACAGATAAGGTTGCAGAAATGAGCGGAGACGCTTGGAATATACGCATACTTTTATTCTGTGCATTGCTTGGTGCTTTTGTAAGTATGCTTTCTAAAACAGGAGCTACTAAAGCTTTTGGTTTATGGGCTAGCAAATACCTTAAAACAAAAAAAAGCATATTAATATTTACTTGGTTTTTCGGACTTATAATATTTATAGATGATTATTTTAATAGTTTATCAGTGGGAACAGTTATGCGTCCTGCTTTTGACCAAAATAAAATTTCAAGAGCAAAATTGGCATATATATTAGACTCAACTGCCGCACCAGTATGTATACTTGCCCCAATATCAACTTGGGTAGTAACTGTTATGAGTTATATAAGAGATTCTGAAGGTTTTGAATCATTAAATATGAGTGAGTTTGTTTTCTTTATAAAAATGATTCCTTATTCTGTTTATCCTCTTCTTGCATTAGCTTTTGTTGTTCTTATGTCTTTGGTATTTAAAGATTTCGGACCTATGAAAAGAAGCGAGGATGATGCTTTAAATGGAAAACTTTTCAATGAAGAGTTATACGGAGCATGTCCTGGAAATATGGAAACTTCATCAAATAATAAAGCAAAATGGTATGATATGGTTATAGCTATAGTTATACTTATAATAGTATGTATTACAATGTTCCCAGTAACTACATATATGGGATTAGTTGGAAATGACGGAATAACTACTTTCTCACAAGCTATGTTAAGCGTATCTTTAAATCAGGCATTTTTAGATACTGATGCTTCAAAAGCTTTATTCTATGGTGCGGTAATTTCTCTTATAATAATATATATATACTATATCGCCAGAAGATTGTTAAGCATACGTTCTGCTGGAAACTCTATCATGGAAGGAATAAAATCAATGGTTCCTGCTTTAGTAGTACTTGCATTAGCTTGGTCTATAGGAAGCGTTATAAAATCTTCTCCTGCTGACGGAGGACTTGGACTTGCTGCTTTTCTTTCTGAAGCTGTAAAAGGAGGCGGATTCCCTCTTTGGATACTTCCTGCAATAGGATATTTACTAGGATGTGTTATTGCTTTTTCTACCGGTACAAGCTGGGGAACTTTCGCTATACTTATACCTATAGTTATACCTATAGCTAACGGACTTGCTATGGGTAATGGATACACAGGCGATGCTCTTTTAAATGTACTTTTAATAAGCGTTGGTTCTGTAGTTTCAGGTGCAGTATTCGGAGATCACTGTTCTCCTATATCTGACACAACAATACTTTCTTCTACTGGAAGCAATTGTCCTTTGCTTGAACATGTTGCTACACAAATTCCTTATGCCGGTTTAGTAGCTACAGCAGCATTTATAGGAGTAGTTGTAGGAGGTATTACTTTAAGTCCAATAGCTGCTTTATTAGTAGGATTTATAGTAATGTGCGTACTTGCTATGCTTGCTCCTAATTTTTATGATAAAATATCTAAAATTAAATTATCATCTTCTAAATAATTTTTAAATATAAAAACCTCTGATATGATTAATTTTATATCGGAGGTTTTTTATTATAAAAAATTTTTATCAATATTTTCTATTATAAAATTATTAAACAATATATAAATAGATTACAATTTTTGACGCATGCATTCATTATAATAGAACAAAAATAAATGTTAAAGGAATGTATTTTATGGATATCTTTGAAACTATAATGGATGCGATTGATAATTTTGATGAAGGATTTGAAAATATGCTTCAAGTTTTAAATGAAAAAATTGAAAATATTTGTACGGATGATAGTACAGAAAAAAATAATAAAATAGATAATAATTAAAGTATAAAATTTTATTAACAATCCCCGCCCTTTATACTTTAAAGCTTTATTACAAAATAGCAACTTTTTTATATTTAAAATTAAAACAGTAAAAGCACACCCGTCCAAGTTTTAATTAGTTTTTAAAATTGTATTATTAATTATCTTAACATACTAAAATTATTAAATTTAATGAACTTTGAAGAAAGACATTAAATCTTCTAAATGCTTAGCCTGATCCAATAAAGACTTAGAAGCTGCTGTTGACTCTTCTACCAATGCCGCATTTTGCTGAGTAATATCATCCATTTTTGATACAGCCATATTTATCTGATCAACTCCTGTTTCCTGTTCTAATGCGGTATTACTTATATCATTCATTATCTTTGAAGTTTCTGTTATTTTTATTTCTATATTTGTAAATATTTCCTGAGAATGTCTTGCCATTTCTGCTGATTTATTAATTTTTTCATAAATATCTTCTATAAGTAAAGTGATGTTTTTAGCAGAAGCTTGCGAGTTTTGTGCTAAATTTCTAACTTCAGATGCTACTACTGCAAAGCCTCTTCCTTGATCTCCTGCTCTTGCTGCCTCTACTGATGCATTTAAAGCAAGTATGTTAGTTTGAAAAGCTATATCTTCTATCACTTTTGTAATATCTCTTATTTTAGAACTAGCCTCATAAACTTCTTCTATCATTTTAGTAGTATCTGCTATAACATTCCCCCCCCTCTAATACAGCATTTTTAGAATCCGACATAACACTATTACAATCAATTGAATTTTGTGCAGACGACTTTATAGTTGAAGACATTTCTTCCATAGAACTTGCTGTTTCTTCCAGACTTGAAGCTTGATATTCTGTTCTCCTTGCCAAATCTTCGCTTCCCTGATAAAGTTCATTGGCTGCATTAGTTATTTCTCTGGAAGATATTAATATTTCCTTTATCATATATGAAAATTTAGATCTCATTTCACAAAATGAATTTAATATTTCTCCGATTTCATCATTTCTTAATTCTATATTAGAACATATAGTTAAATTTCCAAGAGATATTTCTCTAGCTTCTTCAACTATATACTTTATAGGTTTAATGGTTCTTCTTATATAGATAAATGAAAATAAAACAGAAATTATTATGCCTATTATTCCTATTATAATTCCATTAAAAAGCATTTTTCTGTTAGCCGAATAAATTAATGACTCTGAAATTCCGTCTGCAATAGTCCAAGCATTGAATTCATTTTTTTAAAAAATGCTAATTTATTTATATTAAAATAATTATATTTAATTACTCCTGCACTTTCGTCTAAAGGTATATTAAAATTAATTTTATTTTTAAGCTCTTCAATTATATTATGATATACATATTCTTTATTATTATTAATAATAAAAATCGAATTTTCCTTTGAAAAAGTATTTCCAAATCTATCCAAACTATCTCTAATTATTAAAGACCAATCAATAAAACCTATAAAAGCTCCTAAAAAATTATTATCATAATCAAAAATAGGATGCAGCATTGGAATTACATATCCATTATTTATATCAGATTTATATATTGTATCAGCTATAATTACATCATAATTTTTAGATATGAAAGTATTCCATAAGTCAGGATATACCCCAGAAACTTTAATAGCTTTTTCAGCATAATCTCCTTTATATGATGTTAAGACAGTTGAATCAGGAGAAAGTATATATGCATTTGTTATATATTTATTATTATCTAAAACCTTTTGCAAAGTAATAAAAATATCAGATTCCATCTCATTCGAATTATTTTTAAGATAATCTATTATTATAGGCATGCTGGAATAACTTTCTACAAGTAATATTTGATCTTCTATAACTTTATCCAAAAAATTACAATATCCATTTGCTGAGGACTCCATATATTTATTAACATAATTCATAATTTCTTTTGTAGAAGCATTGAGCAAAGATAAAATTATAAATGAAGATATGATAACTATGGAAATGCTTAAAATAAATGGTAATTTTACTGATATACTATTAAATTTTTTCATATATAAAAATCCAAAAATATTTTTTATTATATAAAAAATATACTAAAACAGATGCATTAAAATCTTTGATTAAATTAATACTATAAAAATTAAAATTTTATTATATTGATTATTTATTAGACGTTAAAGTAATAAAATAATTCCCAAAATTTAAAATTATGCTTGATTAAACCTAACATATATTCTAATATTAACATAATATTCAAATACCGTCAATATAAAAATATAAAAAAATTTAATTATTTATAAAATATATTAAAAAATCTCCTACTTATTATAAAGATAAAAAGCAGGAGATTAAAAAATTATTCTTCTATTCTTAAATGAAGCTCTTCTAATTGATCATCATCAACAGTAGAAGGACATCCGCTCATTAAACATTGTCCCTTCTGAGTTTTAGGGAATGCTATAACTTCTCTTATGCTGTCTTGTTTTTGTAAAAGCATAACAACTCTGTCTATACCATAAGCCATACCGCACATAGGAGGAGCTCCGTATTTTAAAGCATCAAGTAAGAATCCGAATCTTATTTTTGCCTTCTCATCATCTATACCTAAAAGGCTGAATATCTTAGCCTGTACTTTGCTGTCATAAATACGCTGACCGCCGCCGCCTATCTCATTACCATTCAATACTAAGTCATAAGTATCGCTTCTAACTTTTAAAACATCAGTATCTAGTAGAGGCACATCTTCAGGTACAGGTGCTGTAAATGGGTGGTGAGTAGCTGATATTCTCTTCTCTTTATGATCATATTCAAATAATGGGAACTCTACTACCCATAGGAAATTCAATTTATCTTTATCTATTAAATTTAATTTCTCAGCAACTCTTAATCTTAAATTACCTAAAGCATCAAATGTAACTTTCGGAGTGTCAGCAACAAAGAATAATAAGTCACCTTTTTCTGCTTTTGTAACTTCTAAGATTTTCTTTTGATTGTCTTCAGAGAAGAATTTTACAATGTTAGATTCAAGTCCGTTTTCAGTAACTCTCATCCAAGCAAGACCTTTAGCTCCGAATATGCCGACATATTTAGTAAAGTCGTCAATATCTTTTCTGCTTAATTTCTCTCCGCCTTTAGCATTCAAACATCTTATTATAAATTTGTTGTCTAAAGCATTTTTGAATACTGCGAAATCGCATCCTCTAACAGCATCTTCAACATTGATAAGTTTTAATTCAAATCTAGTGTCTGGTTTGTCGCTTCCGTACATTTCCATAGCATCATAATAATTTAATCTAGGGAATGGTGTAGGCAAATCAATACCATAAACATCTTTAACTATATTAGCAGTAACTTTCTCCATTATAGATAAAAACTCATCAGTATTAAGGAAAGAAGTTTCAATATCAACTTGAGTAAATTCAGGCTGTCTGTCTGCTCTCAAATCTTCATCACGGAAACATTTAGCTATTTGATAGTATCTGTCAAAACCGCCTATCATAAGTATTTGTTTGAATATTTGAGGAGACTGAGGCAATGCATAGAAATCTCCGGCATTTAATCTTGAAGGAACAAGGAAGTCTCTAGCACCTTCAGGAGTACTTTTATTTAATATAGGAGTTTCTACATCTATGAATCCGTTTTCAGCTAAATGCTTCCTAAATGCATTGGTAATTAAAAATCTCTTATATAAATTATCAAATACTTTAGGTCTTCTTAAATCTAAGTATCTGTATTTAAGTCTTATATCTTCCCCAGTATCAATATCATCTTCAAGTAAGAAAGGAGGAGTTTCTGATGTATTAAGCAATTCTAATTTTTCTACCATTACTTCAATTTCACCAGTAGGAATTTTAGGATTAACCATTTCAGCACTTCTAGCCCTAACCTTTCCCTCAACACTAATAACATACTCGCTTCTCAAATTTTGGGCGTCATTATGTGCTTCTTTATTTACTTCCGGATTAAATACTATTTGTACAAAACCAGTTTTATCTCTTAAATCTACGAATATTACTCCGCCATGATCTCTTCTTCTTAAAACCCATCCGGCTAGCTTTACTTCTTTGCCGATATCGTCTTTTGTTAATACTCCATTGTAAGCACTTTTAAAACGCATATTAATTTCCTTTCTAAATAAATGATTTTTAGTTTAAATAACATAATAATTATATTATAAATAAATAGAAAAATCAATGATTTATAATATATAAAAATATAATGTTTACATAATATTTAACATGCCGCATAACTAAATCAGCAAATATTCATAATGTTTTTTAATCGTATTATTTTTAAATTAAAATAATTGAAATCTTCCATACTGATTACATAGATTTTTTATAATATTTATCATCATAGTTTTAAGCCTATTATATATTTATTAATTTTATACCATATTTTTTGGAAAGCTCATGGTATCTTTGCTCGCATACATTGTTATCACCTATAGCACTGCAGCAGTTCATCATTATATTAATTTTTCCAATGATATTTTTATCATTATTGTAAATTTCGCAGAACTGTTTTATAGTTTCATAAACACAGTAATCTTTAGCCTCTCCGCATACATATATATCATCAGCATTTTTTATTTCATAAACCCAAGAATTATCATACTTCATGGAATTTTCTGTAATAACTTCAGCTCTTAAAACCCCATACATTTCCGTAAAAGCATCCTGACCTTTTAATATTTTTTTTACCGATACTTTTTTTGACATCTCAAAAAATAAAAGCATATTTGAAAGCTGTTTCTCTATTAACCATCCGTCTGTATAATGCAGGCAATGATAAGGCCATATCATCAGATTCTGACTGCCCTGTTTTTCTAATGCTCTTACATAATTAATCTGGATATCTCTGTCATAAACAGGTATTATCTCATTACTTTCTATTTTATCCAATGTAACTTCTGTAAAAGGAGATACAACATTGCCAAGCGCATCTTTCCACATAATAGGATGAAAAATAGAATCGTATCTGTGAGTATCTAATGTAACATATATATTGGCTATTCTATCCATATTGCTGTATATAAATCTTGTAATCTTCTTTATATCTTCAATCGCACCATTAACTGCTAAAGCACCTTTTTTAATGTCTACAAAATCTCTTTGAGGATCTACTATAAGCAAATTAATATTTCCTTTTGATAATTCAGCATTATATTGCTGTGATAATTGACATATACTTTGCTGATTAATAGGATTTACTTCTTTTCCTATATACTCTTCATTTACTATGCTTTCATAAGGTATTTTTACAGACATAATGAAACCTCTAAATTTTATTTATTTTTTAATTAGTATATAAATCTTTTTATTAAAATCAAATATATTATAAAAAAAGGAGCCTTTTTATAAAAAAGCCCCTTTAATTAAATAAGTTCTTAAGGAATCGAATTAATCATCAAATTGCTGATATAATAATTTTCCTGTTTTATCAATATAAAGCTCCATCATATTGCTCATTTTTATTTCATAAATATCTATATATTCCATATCTACTGCCCATATTTCAGCATTAGGATAAGTTCTTTTAGCAGTGTCTAAAACAGCCTGAGGTACTTCAAATGGAGCATAGAAATTATTATTTTGAGTATTATTATAACTATCAGCTGCACCATAATTGTTTGCTGCATTATTGTAATTGTCGGCAGCACCATAATTATTAGCGGCATTATTATAATTGTCAGCTGTACCATAATTGTTTGCTGTATTATTGTAATTGTCAGTTGTTCCATAATTATCAGCTGCATTATAATTATTAGCTGCACCGTAATTATTAGGATCATTGTATCTGCCGTTTTGAGCATAATTGTTATTATAAGGATCATTATAATTATTATTTTGTGCCTGTCTGCTTGATTGTTCAGCTGCTTTTATCAATTCCTGTGCCGCTAATTCATAAGGATTTTGAGAAGAATTTACAGGGGCATTATAATTTTGGTATGAATTTGCAGGTGTGTTATAATTTTGATAATTCTGATTATTATAATTATTGTTATTTTGATTCTGTGATGCATTAGGACTATAGTAAGGGCTGTTAGGATTTTGAGATTCTTTTTCAAGCATTTTCATTAATTCTTCATAAGGATTAACTACATTATTTTGACTATTTCCGTAATAACCATTATTATAACCTTGATTATTCTGATTATTATAATTATCAGAAGCAGCATTCATAGCATCCATAACTTCCTGATAAGGATTATTATGTGTTTGGTTTTGAGAATAATTATTATACTGCTGTGCAAAAGTAGGGCTATAATAAATACTGTTAGGATCTTGTGCTTGCTGAGCTAATGTTTTCATAAACTCATTATAATAATTATAATAACTGTTGTTTTGATTGTTATAATTATTTGCTGTATTGTTTTGGGTATTGTAAGGATCATAACTATTGTTGTAATTATTATAAGCATCATATTGAGCAAATAAAACACTTCCTGATATTGCTAAAATAGGTATTGCTTTTAAAATTGAGTTTCTCATAAATACTCCTTATGCAAATATATTGTAAAGCATTTATTAGCTATATTTACATTATAATCTATTTATTATTAAATGTCAATTTTTTTTACAAAAAAATATAAATAAATTTACATTTTTATATAAAAAATAACACTTTTTTAATATTAATCACTCTAAACTACCAACTTTACATAATTATTAAAAAGAATAGCTTCATATTTTTATACCTATTTCTTCAAATTATATTAATAAAAAATAATCATTTCAAAAATAATATTGACTTTATATTTGAAAATGTTAAATTAACTATAATTACAAACATTTATAAGGAAGGATTGTATCATGTCAGACAAATCTAAAACAATTATATCTTTTGAAGGATCATCTTCTCTAGCTCCTATAATATCTTCTATAGGAAAAGACTTTATGCTTTCTAATGAAAAAATATCTATTTCTGTTTCAGCTTCAGGTTCCGGTATCGGAGTAAAAAGCATATTGGATAATAAAGCAAATTTCGGAATGATATCAAGAAAGATAAAAGATGATGAAAAATCTAAAATGCCTAATTACAAGGAATTTTTAGTAATTTCAGATGCTTTAACAATATCCGTTAATGCTAAAAATCCAATAGCAAAAATTAAGGATAATTTAGACAGCGATACCATTAAAAAAATATTTTCAGGCGAATATAAACATTGGAGCGATATTGACTCTTCTTTGCCTCAAAAAGAAATATCAGTTATAGTAAGAGACTCAAACAGCGGAGCTTATGAGGTTTTTCAAAATTCTATAATGAAAGAAAGCAAAATATCATCTAATGCTATTCAGACTTCATCTATGGAAGAGCTTTACAAAAAAATATCAGAAAATGAAAATGCTATAGGTTATGCTTCTTATGGTGTTTATAACAAAAATAAAGATAAATTATTCGCTTTCAAAGTTGATGGAGAAGAGGCTAGCAAAGAAAACATTTTAAGCGGAAAATATAAAATACAAAGACCATTAATGCTTATAAAAAATTCTGATGTTTCAGAAGATGAGAACACTTTTATAAATTACATATTAAGCGATGCTGGAAAAAAAGTTATAGAAGAAAACGGATATATTCCTGTAAAATAATTATTAAATGTTGGAATACTCTTATAATAAATCTAATATTAAAGAAACTGTTTTTTCTTTATTTATAAAATTAATTTCTTTTTTATCTATTATGCTGTTAGCTTTTATTATATTTTTTATAATTAAAGAGAGTATTCCAATATTAAAACATATAGGCTTATATAATTTTGTATTTGGAAAAGTATGGCGTCCCTTAGCTTTCGGAGTTTCTGAGAGCTATGGGATTTTTTATATTATACTTGCCACAATATACACAGCTTTCCTTTCAACTTTAATCAGTTTATTTATAGGCATAGGATTCAGTATATTTTTAACATTTATTGCCAATGACTTTGTACGTTCTTTTTCTCTATCTTTGATGGATTTGATAGTTGCTGTACCTTCTGTTATATATGGATTTATTGGTTTGGTTATAATAGTAAAATTCTTTGAACATATACCAATACTTAATATGTCTGCAGGGGAATCTGTTTTAGCGGCAAGCATATTATTATCTTTTATGATACTTCCATTTATAATATCAACTATTACAGAAAGCATGATGATATTAAAAAAGAGTTATAATGATATTTCTCTTTCTCTTGGAATAGATAAATGGTATATGATATCCGAATTAATTTTACCGAATTCTAAAAATGCAATTTTAGTAGGATTCATACTTGCAATATCAAGGGCTTTAGGAGAAACTATGGCTGTTATGATGGTTATAGGTAATTCTTTAGTTTTTCCAAAATTATTAGGAAAGGCTGAAACGATAGCTTCATTAATTGCTTTGGAAATAGGGATGTCGGAAGTTAAAAGTCTTCATTACAGTGCATTATTTGCAAGCGGTGCTATACTTATGGTTACACTATCCATTATAAATATATCTGTTCATTTTTTAAAAAAATATTTGCTTAAATTGGAATTATGAAAAATTTAATTAAGATATGGGCTGTAATAAGTTTTGCTGTGGTCATTTTTATAATAGCATTTATATTTATCTTTATATTTTATAAAGGAAGAAATGCCATTAATATAAATTTTATTTTTGGAAAGCCTGAGGGTATTATTTTAGGAAAGGAGGGCGGAATATTTCCTGCCATAGTAGGAAGCTTATATACATCTATACTTTCATCTTTAATATCATCTATACTTGGTATATCTTCAGGAATATATTTAGTATTTTATAATAAAAACAAATTTGTTAATTCTTTTTTCGATATAATTTTTCAATGCATAGCAGGAATTCCTTCCGTTGTTTTAGGATTATTTGGATATGCTATGCTTGTATTATATTTAGGATTTGGAAAATCAATACTTTCTATGGCCATAACCCAGTCTATTATGATTCTGCCTTTTATAGCAATAAGAATAAAAAAAGTATTAAAAGAATTAGATAATGATATAATAAATAGTTCTTATGCTCTAGGTATAAGCAAGTCATATACTATAATTCATATAGTTTTGAAAGAAATCGGTATAAAGGCTTTATCTATAATTATGCTTGCCAATGCTCTAGCTATAGGGGCTGCTGCTCCATTGATGTTTACTGGTGCTGTAATAAATGCTCCTTTAACAACTTCTATATTTAAGCCTTCTATGGTTTTGCCTTATCATCTGTATATACTTCTTACTCAGGGAATATCTACAGAAAATGCTTATGCCACAGCTTTTGTTCTTCTTTCAATAGTTTTAATATTAAACTTTTTTGCTGTGCTTTTGAGATTTTTTAAAATTATAAACAGGGTTAAAATATGAATGATATTGTTTTAAAATTAAAAGATGTATATGTATATTATGGAGAGAAGAATATACTTGATAATATAAATATTGATTTTGAAAAAAATAAAATAACATCTATAATAGGTCCAAGCGGATGCGGGAAAAGCACTCTTTTAAAAACTATAAATAAAATCATATTAGAAGAAAATAATGCTATTATAAAAGGGGATATATATTTTAATAATATAAATACTAATAATATTCCTGTTGAAACATTAAGAAAAAATATAGGAATAGTATTTCAAACACCTACCCCATTCCCAATGTCAATTTATAAAAATATAAGCTATGCATTAAAATATTACGGATTTAATAAAAAACAAATAGAAGAAAGAATATCAGAAGTTTTAAATATGACAAGTCTTTATGATGAAGTAAAAAATAAATTAAATATGTCAGCATTAAAATTAAGCGGAGGACAAAAACAGAGACTTTGCATTGCAAGAAGTTTGAGTGTTGAACCGGATATACTTCTTCTTGATGAGCCTTGTTCTTCTTTAGATATTATAAACTCAAATAAAATAGAAGATACATTATTAAACCTTAAAGAAAAATATACTATTATAATAGTTACTCATAACATAGCACAGGCTAAAAGAATATCGGATAATGCAGTATTTATGTATGATGGTAAAGTTTTAACAAACGGAAAACTTGAAGATATTTTTAATAACAATGAAAATCCTATAATAAAAAGCTATATAAAACTTATGGATAGCTAGTATTTTAGATATATCATTAACATTTAAAAATCAAACCTAATTTTGACATTTTTAAAATCCGCGATACATTCTAACTTCTTCATCTAAAAACATTACTAATATATCATTATATTTTTTTCTAATGATATATTGCCAAAATACTTTATAGCTTTAGAATTGCATGCTTTTGTAAGTGCATCTATTTTTGTTTCATAATCATTTTTTTCTATACCCAAAGAATCAAAATATGCTTCTACTTCTTCTTTTGTAGTGCATTTTTGCAATTCTTCTTTACTGAAGAGTTTAACTGCCATAAATGCCCCCTTAAAATGATTTTTATTAATATCGTAAAACAACAAAAAATGATAACTGAATTTATATATAAATATAGTATATACAAAAATTAATTAATAACAACTGTATATACATATAAAAATTCAACACTTATTGGATTTAGCCATATTTTTATATATAAAATTATTCTATTGATAATTATTTTTTTATATAGAATGAGAAATCCTGAAATAATCGCATTCGCCTGACAGTCTTAAACTTTTAAAATTCAAATCAAAATATCTTTTAATAAAACTATTATTTATATAATTTATTATACCTGAAACAATATCGCTTGCCATAAGAAGTGCATTATCCTGAGTAAGTTCCGCCAATGATTTAGTAGCTCCTTTGTTTAAACCAAGTGCTTTAATATCTACACCTTTATTTTTGAATAAGGCTGAAAGCATGCTGTCTCTAAAATTATACCATTCATTAGCATCAATACTTTCTATTTTTTCTATTTTGCCGTACTTGGAAATAAAAATTCCGCCGCCGTTATTTATAAAATTTCTTATCTCACGTTCAGCCTCTTTACGCTTTGAATCATTAAGCTCTGTATTTGCTATAAAATTAAAACTATGCTCACCTATATTTTTTAAATTACGATTAAAACTATTATCCATAGATTCTAAAATCTGCCAAAGCGAATATGCACTGTACAAAAAGGGCTTTCCTATAATGTCGCCTTCAATACTTCCATAACTTGCATATCCTGCTAAAGCTAAATCAAAATCTATATCTATAATACTAGCTTCATCATAATTTAATGAACCATTAAAAATTTCTTTATGTCTTTTTATAATACTTATACTTTTTATTTCATCGCTGTCATGTTCATCAAAATTGAATCTGTATATTGAAAATATTTAAATCCTCTTAAACCGTCAAGTCTTCCTTTAAATCCGTAAGCCCTAGCAGGCAGAACTTCTAATTTAGGAGTAAAAAAACAAAATCCGTAAACTAATGCATTATAAGAAACATTAACTATTAAGTTTTTAAGTCCGCCTGCTCTTTCAAATTGGCTTATAAAAAAGTTATATGCATTATTGACTTTCTCATTATCTTCGCATTCTTTTGGCTTCTCTATAAAATAATTAAAAGAATTAAAAACTCCTCTATAAAACTGAAGTATAGGCTCAAGATAAATAGAGTTCTCCATTCTCTTACAAGTCAATGCCCATTTATGAGGGAATGAAAAATCACCGCTTTCATCTCCCCTATTAGACATCACATTTGGAATGCCTAAATTATAATTGTTAGTTGATACTCTGTTTAATTCATCATTTAATTTTTCTATCTCTCTGTTTTTATCTTTCAATTTATTATCATATTCTTCAATAATTTTTTCTATTTGTGATTGTTTATTTTCTATATTTGGATAAATAAAAACCTTAAAATTAATCTTTATATTAATAATAAAAAATATAAGTGATTATAAGTTTTTATTTTGTAAGTAATAAAGCAAAATACGCACGGTAATAAAAATAAAAAATAAATTTATTTTCAACATAATCAACCGCTATTATTGTAATATATATTTTGATTTAAAGTAATTCATTCTTATATCCGAGAATATCAAATTTAACATAATATTAAATAGGGTTAAAATATGAGTAATATACATATTTATTTACGAGAATTTTTTTCAAAAAATAGTGACTATTTATCTGAGAATAATGAATTATTAATATCAAAGATTGTTGAAGATTCAAGAGTATATGATAAAAAATTATAAAATTACTTTTGAGTGATAGAAGATGTAAAGATTATTTTTTTGAAGATTTAGAAGGAGTAACTATTTTTAAGTCAGAAGAGTTTAGAACGTGTATTAATGATGCTAGGTTTTTAGGAAATAGTTTTACAAAATATATTAATAAAATAGGACTTATTAACTCTAATACGGAAAGATTTATAATGAATGAAGATCACATAGTGCTTAATTACCCTTATAAAGATTGTGTATTAGATGGAGTATGACTAAAGAAGAAACTAAACGTATTAATAGAAAGGAGACAATGATAAATGAAGTATTATTTAAAGAAGATACTTGTTGTGGCTCATAAACTTAATAGAAGATATATAGGTATTGAACAGATTGATGAATATTTTTACATTACAAAAGAAAGACTTAAAAAAGTTATAAAAGGTGAACAAATTGGTATTTCTAAAAAAATTAATTGGAATGGTGGTGGAGAGTTTATTTATTGTGAGATTGCCAAGTACAATGAAACTTGGATAAAAAAATAAATAATATTCAAAATAATGAAGAGTTTGAAAAATTGTTTAATAATATGAAAACAAAATCTGTTATTAATCATAGATTAAAAATAGACTATTTTGAAAATACAAAACTTATGACTGATGATACTGATTTTCTTAATCTAGATCTTGATGAAAAGAAAAATATTTTATTGAATATATTAGATAAAAACATGTTCTATGTTCCTTTTTCTGAAAGGTATGATAAAAATTTCAATTTGAATAAAAATGATATAAAGCTATCAGAAGAATTTTACTCTAAAATTAAATAGGACTATATATGATATTGCAGCAAAAAATTAAAGAAGAGTTTGGAAACAAATATATAAAAGAAATAGAAATACCAAAATCTATTTTAAATAACATTAAATATCCACTAAGAGAATATCAAAAAGAAGCTCTGCAATATTTTATATTATACACAAATGAGTATATAGATTGTCAAAATCAAAATAAACATCTTATGTTTAATATGGCTACTGGAAGCGGTAAAACTCTTATTATGGCTTCTTTAATCCTTTATCTTTATGAAAAAGGTTATAGAAACTTTATATTCTGTGTAAACTTAACTAATATTATTGAAAAAACTAAAAATAATTTTTTTGATTATAATAGCAATAAGTATCTATTTAAACCTAATATTAAAATTAATAATATAGATGTAAATATTAAAGAATCTTTTTATTTTGATGATGATAAATACAATATAAATATCTTTATAACTACAATTCAATCTCTTCATAGTATGTTTAATGAAGAAAGAGAAAACGCTCTTACATTTGAAGATTTAAAAGATAAGGAAATAGTAATATTGGCAGATGAAGCTCATCATTTTAATTCAGAAACTTCAAAAGCTACTTCTTCTTCACAAAGTGTAATGTTTGATGATGAAAATAATTATACTCCAAAAACAAAATCTGCAAGCTGGGAAAACACTATAAAAGCAATTTTAAATCTAAATAAAAATAATTATCTATTAGAGTTTACAGCTACTTTGGACTATAACAATACAAACATTAAAGAAAAATATGAAGATAAAATTATTTATAAATATGATTTAATACACTTTAGAAAGGATTTATATTCTAAAGAAATTAATATTCTTCAAAATAATGTAGTTAATGAATATTTAATGCTTGGAGCTGTTATTCTAAGTGAATATAGAAGAGAAATTGCAAATAATAATAAAATTAATATAAAACCTGTTATATTATTTAAATCTAATCAATCAGTAAAACAATCACTTGAAAATCAAGTAATTTTTAATGAGTTAATAGATAACTTAACTATTAAAGATATAGAAATGTTAGAAAAATCTGATGAAGATAATAATGATATTCTTAATAAGGCTATTAAATATTTTAAAAATAAATATAAGAACTTTGATGACTTTATTATTAGGATAAAAGAAGAGTTTAAAATAGAAAATCAATTAACAACTAATTTTGATGAAGAAAAAAAGACTAAAAATAATGGAAATGAGTATGAAGAGAATATAAAAAAAATGACAGTGAAAGAAAAAAAGCAATTATTATTAGAAAATAAATTATTAAATACATTAGAAAATGATGATAATCCTATACGTGCTATTTTTAGTGTGAATAAATTAAATGAAGGCTGGGATGTATTAAATCTTTTCGACATAGTGAGGTTATATAATTTTAGAGATGCCGATTACAAAAAAAATAAGCAAGGTAAATCTATATTTGGTAAAACTACGATAAGTGAGGCTCAATTAATAGGTAGAGGAGCAAGATATTAGCCTATCAAATTAGATATTGATGGAAATGATGAGCGTACTTATAAGAGAAAATATGATAATGATTTAGATAATGACAAAAGAATATTAGAAACACTTTATTACCATAGCCAAAAAAATAGTAAATATATTTATGAGATAAAAGAGGCTTTAAGGGATTTAGGTCTTATTGAACAAGAAACATATGATAATAAAGAGTTTATGCTTAAAGATAAACTGAAAGCTTTTGCAAAAAATAATTATGTATTTTCAAACAGTCTTGAAGAAAAAATAAAAATATACAATGGGGAAAAAACATTTTTTGGATATAAAAAACCATTTGATGAAGTAGTTGAACTATTACTATTATATAAAGAAGAGTTTAAACATGAATGTAAAACTTTTTCAAGAAAATATGAAAAGATTGTATTTGAAAAAAGTAGTAATTATGAACCTATAGAATCTATGGGTAAAATTACATCTGTAACTTTGAAAGAAATACCAATGCACATAAAACTATATTCTTGGTATAAGCAAAATTATTCATTTTCTGATTTAACTATAGAAATTAATTCTATAGTTGATTTATTAAATAATATAAATATAGAAAATAAACCTTTTAAATTCTTTAATCTTACAAAAGAAAATAAGAATAAAGAATACGGAATTTTTAATTTCATTAAAAAACAGTATCAGTTTAAATCCAAAAGATATTTTTGAATTGAATACAAATGAGTATAAAATTATAGGTATGCCATTTTTTACAAACATAGATAATGCTAATGATTGGATTAAATACTTTAAAGAAGAAATTAATTTATAAATTTACACAACGCACGCAGAATGAATTTACATATAAAAGAAAATGTGAATTTAAATTTTTATTATGAATAAAATATTGCTAACCGTGCGTTAAATAGAATTATATTTAATTAGTCCTTTATATCAATACTATAATCTTTTAAAGTATCAAGTATTAAAAGCATTGATATTTCATCTTGATTTGTTAAATCGTATTTGTCTATATTAATTATATTTTTTATAGCATTCTGACTTCTTCCAGAAACAAATAATACATCATCATTTTTTAAAGCAGGCATTATTCTGCTTAATGAGTTTACATTCCAGAAAATTATTGTAGGAAGTTTATAATTATTTTTATTAAATATTTCTTTCCAATATTCAAAGTTAGTTTTATTTTGCATTTCGCATTGATTAAATTCCATATCAGAAATTATTATTATATATTTAGGAAGTTCTTCCTGCGGTACATGATTTTTTACAGCAGTATCAAGCAAGGCTTTAAATACTGAATCTATATTCGTACTCATATCAATAGATGACCTTAAAACATAATCAACTACATCAACAATATTATTTATATTTGATATATCATGCATTTTAGAATTACCGCAGAAATCTATAAAATGATTGTGAAATGCAGACTTATTTAATTGTGCTATATATATTCCCAAAGCTACAGAACATATTAATGGTTCTCCATTCAAAGCCATTCTCATACTTCCAGATACATCGCATGCAGCAATAGCATTTAAATTATTATCTCCAAAAATGTTTGGAAGATTTTTCCAAGTTAAATCAAATTCTTCTCTTCTTGAGTCTATATCTTCTTTGTTACAGTCTAAAATCTCTCTTATAACATCAAAAGGAGTTAAGACGCTTGTATTTAATTTTACTTTTCCTGACTTTACATCTTCAAAAAATTGTTTGTATCTTTCTTCATCATTTCTAATAAATGCTTTTGAGTATTTTCTCATAGCAAGTGAAGGAACTGAAGAATAATTAAATGTATAATCTTTTTCTCTTAAATTGTTTTCTATTATTTTTATTTTCTTTCTTAAAGCAGATAAAGTTTTTCTATATTCTTTAGTGTTCATATTTAAAAGCTGTATTAATTCTCTTGCAATGTTTCTTGTGTTTTTTGATGAAGTATTTTCACTAGGAAGCCATTTAGCAAGAAGCGAAACATTATCGGTAGCTGTATCTTTTTCTAATTGCTCTAATATTATATTTTTTGTAAAGTCAGAAATATTTTTATTTTCTCTATTCCCATACCATATATAAATAATATCGTCCCATCTTCCAAGCTCTGGTATAGTTTTAAGGATTTCTATTGCAGTGAGAGTATGATTTTGTTTAACCATAATATTAATATATTTTCTGAAAATTTTTCTCTCACCAATGCCGTTTCTTATATCTCTCAAATACATTATAGATTTAGCTGTAAGTTCAGGACTTTCTCTCCAAGCATCTATAAAATATTTTAATAATTCATCATCTTTTTTTAATCTACTTGCTCCCATAGTGGCAAATAAATCTATTACACTGCTTAATGATGAAATATTGCTATCAGCAAAATTCTGTGTATAAGTTTTATTAAAAGAATTTTTAAGCAAATCTAAAAAAGACATAAAATGAATTCTCCTATAATAAAAAGTTCTATAATAAAAAATATTCTATGCCTATGATTAAATAAGCATAGAATTAAAAAAACTAGACACGATATACACCATTAAAAATGGCTAAAGGAGTTGAACCTTCTTACTTACCAGAAAATAAATCGCTGTTCGTGTCTAAAAAAATATTATTTCAAAATAAAAACTAGACACGATTAATAAACCATTAAAAATGGCGAAGGGAGTCAATCCTTCTAATTATGGAGACTTAACTTAAATAACTGCTGTTCGTGTCTAAAAATTATTATTGCAAAATAAAAAACTAGATTCCATTTAATCCAGACTGTGGCTTAAATATATTGCTGTTGGAATCTGTTTTAATTTTATCTTTAATATATTATTTTGTCAATATTTTTTAAAACTAGATACAACTTGGGCGGGTACTGAAAATTCTAAATAGGTTTTAAAGAATAGTGAATATTAAAATTCAAAATTTAGTTATCAAGAATAAAGGGCGGGGTATGTGAATAAAATTTTAAAATCTAATTACACTACCCCACCCTCTAGTTTTTTTGTTTGTTTTGCAATTTTTATTTTATATTTCCTTGACTGCTAAATTATAATTTATTAGCACCCACCCAAGCGTTATTTAATTTTATAGTCTATTCACCGCACGCAGAATGAATTAAAATACAAAATTAAATATGAATTCAAACTTTAATTATAAATAAAGTATTACTAACCGTGCGTTTAAAAATTATTATTATAAATCAACATTCCAATTGGCTGACTGTATAATAACATCAATATCACTATAAGCCTTTGATAGTTTATCAGCCTCTTCCTGAATTTCCTTAACATTGACAAGCACTTTCATTTTAACTTCATTTTTGGCATTTCTGTAATCTTTACTGTTAAGCTCTTTTAAAATAGTTTTATAAATTTCCATTTCTCTATATAATTTATCTCTAATCTTTACAGCATCAGAAATTGATATTCCTATATGAAGTTTAGTTTCATGTTCTTTATTATCTACTTTTAAAATTAAATCCGAAAGCTCATTATTTATTTCTATATATTTTTTTATTAATTCATCAGGATTTTCATTATTTTCATTATCATCCTTTACAGCCACATTGCTCTTTACTCTTTTTTTAAGCTCTTCTTGTTTTTTTATATATTCATCTCTCTTTAATATAGCCTCTCCTAATTTCATAAATATCTCCTTTTTTATTATTATAATAGTATAACAATAAAGATATTTCAATAAATAAAAATTTTAAAATTATAGAATTTTCAAATTATACGATAATTAATAGTATTTAGATTATTTATGAATATACAAAATAAAATTCATGGATGAAATATGATATTAAATGAAGAATTAAAACAGAAAATATTAAATCATTTTAAAAATCAAAAAATAGCTGTCTTATATGGCGGAACAAATGAAGAGAGAGAAGTATCTATTAGAAGCGGAAAAAATGTTTTTAAAGCATTAACAAGTTTCGATGAGCTTAAAGATAATTGTATTTTAATAGATGTTCAGGATTATTTTGAATTGGTGAATATCTTAAAAAAAGAAAAGATAAAATACTGCTATAATATACTTCATGGAACTTTTGGAGAAGACGGAGCTATACAGGGACTTTTGGAAACACTTAATATAAAATATACTGGAGAGAATATTTTAGTAAGTGCCGTTTGTATGAATAAGGTTTATACTAAAAGAATATGGAAATCTTCAAATGTATCAACATCTGATTTTTTCCTTCTTGAAAATGTAAGCTCTGTTAATGATGACGGTATTAAAGCTGATAATAAAGTATTTAATTTCCCTATAATATTAAAACCAATATCAAGCGGATCTAGTGTAGGAGTATCACTAATAAAAAGTAAAAATGAATTTGAAAGTATAGTTGATAAATTAGATAATGTAAGCAATTATTTTATAGAGCCTTATATAAAGGGTAAAGAAATAACTATAGGATTAGTTAAAGAATGTGATGATATTTATGTATTTCCTATATTGGGTATAAATTCAAAAAATGAAATATATGATTATGATGCAAAATATACCCCTGGAAAAACAGAACTAGAAATGCCTGCTAAAATATCAAAAGAAATAGAAAATAAAGTTATAGAAACTGCTAAAAAAGCATATACAGTATTAGGCTGCACAGGTCTTTGCAGAATAGATGCAATCATAGGTGAAAACAATGAAGTTTATCTAATGGAAGTTAATACTCAAAGCGGTATGACTGACACTTCAGATATACCTGCTATGGCCAAATATAAAGGGATGGGATTTGAAGACATTGCTTTATATGTTTTAGGACTGCTTCAATAAAAATTAAAAATCCTCCAAATAAAATTATATTTGGAGGATTATATTATAGAAATCAAATAATTGTCAATAAATTAGAATAATCGTTACTGTATCCCATTTGATCTAAAAGTACAGAAATCTCGCCTCTATGATGCGTATTATGATTAAGCTCATGCATTATTAAATGATATCTTGATTTTTTCACTTCTAAATTAGGAACTGAAACTTTTCCTGTTATATTAAAATCATCTATAGAATTAACTATAGCTATTATAACATCATCAAGTTTCATTCTTACATCTATTAAAGTTTGGAAATCTTTTTCTATATCTTTATTGAAAGTAAAATCATCATTCAAATAAGTTAATAACTCTTCATTTGCAATAGTTTTTTTGTTTGAATATTTTCTATATACACTAAAGAAATACATATCACATTGAATAATATGAACAAATATTCCATATATAGATTTAAAATGAGCTCCTGTATCTTTCTTCAAATCATCCTCTTTAACTTTCTTTAAAATTTCAATAAGATTTGCATTGGCAGTTTTATTATATAAAGCCATCATATTCATAATTTTTTTTGCTGTTTTATCTATAGGCTTTTTGTTTTCAACAGCTTTTTTGCTTGCAGCTATCTTTTTATTTACACCTTTTTCTACACTTTCTTTTTTAGCATTTATAAGATTAGTTTTCATTTGCTTAACTTTATCTGTAATATTTTTCTTCTCTTCCTGAAGTTTCTTTAATTGCTTAGTCTTTAACTCCTTAACATTTTTTTTCAAATCTTTTGTTATGCTTGCCTTTATTTTTTCTATGTCCTTAATTTTTTTATCTAATTTCTTAGATTCCATTTCTATTTTTTTAGTTAATTCTTTTACTTTAGATTCTATCATAATAATAACCCTTAATTTTTATTTTTATATATTATAATATTTTATTTTGATAATTCAATATTCTAGTAAAAATATTTTATTTAAAAATATGATTTCTATAGCAAAAAATCAAACATTCTAAATTAAATGAAAAAGGAAATATTTTTAATATTCTAATAACTTCTTTTAATGTTTCTCCTGAAGCATAAACATCATCTATCAAAAGTACATTTTTATTTATTAAATTATCCTTTTCTATTATTTCAAATGCATCTTTTATGTTCTCATTTCTTTCTTTTAAAGTATTTAAAAATTTTTGTTCTTTTATATCCTTTTTTATTTTTATGCAGTCTAGCTTCAATATATTAAATTCATTAAAAAAATAATCAGCAAAAAAATTCATAATACCGTTATTTTTATTAGAAGGTATATAAATTACAATATCAAATTTATTATTACTGTTAATATAATGTTTTATATTTTCTATTATTTTAACTGGAAAATCAATATTTTTGCTTTTAAAAGCCCTAAGCTCATCTCCAAGTTCTTTATCTAAATCTCCAAGTGCAGTTACTTTTGTATTATCAACATAAAAAACTTTATACGGATTAAAAATATCATTCATTATTTTTTAATATAAGATATGTAATACTTGAAAATAAAACATTTACTATTATGCCTTTATAGCTATTTATGACACCATTAAACCAATCATTAATACTTACATCAAAAATAAAAGTTAATACAAAAGATGATAATCTTGCTGATATAAAAGCCAATAATGCAATTAAAACAAATGATATATTTTTATTTCTTAATAGTACCACAATAGAAGAAAATACAATACCTTCCAATATCAAAAAATACAAAGTTGGAGGCATTGGCATATTAGTAATAAAATAATTCATCAATGGGGAAATTATAGAAAGTATTATTAAAAACAAAGGATTTAGTATATATGCCCCTATAGATAAAGTAAAAAATATAGGCAGAAATTCATTTCCTTTTAATCCTAAAGAATGTGTTAAAATAGGACATGCTAAACTTAATGCACTAAGAATAAATAAAATAAATATATTAATATTTGATTTTCTTAATGATAAACTTGTCATATTAATAATCCAGATATTATTTTGATATATTATACTTAAAATACAATTTTTTTCAAATTTAATCTGCCAAAAAATCAAATATAAAGCTACCCTAGCATATATGTTGATAATTTGTTAATAATAAATAAAAAATTATTAACATTATAAACAAATTTGAAATTAAGAAAAATTATAAATTCTATTATTAAATTCTTTATTTTAAACAAATACTCAAACTGTTAATATAAAAAAAGTTATCAACAATATATTATTAATAAAATTCTATTTTCTTCTTATATGCAAAAACTTATCAACATATAAACAGTTTAATAATAATAAAAAATATATTTAAAAAATTTAATATATAATATTATTATACTAAGACAAATTATACATACTTCAAAATTTAAATTTATCTTATGAAATATTATATGAATTCAATTAATTTAACTATGTTGATAACTTGTTCATAATGTTAATAATTTTAAATATAAAATACTGTATAAATTCATAATAAAAATTCTTTTTATAAATTTAAACATTAAATTCAAATTTTGAATTTAATATTTAAATACATAATTAGCTTTTTTAATTATTTCATGTTATAATTTAAAAAATATATTATGTTTATTTATATTAAGGCTATGAAACAAAGTTTTTATATTAATGATAAATTAAAAGATTTGATATCTAATCTTATATATGAAATACAAAATTATAATTGTGTAATATCAAAATATATGAACTTGGAAAAATATGATGAAGAATATAAAAATATAGTAATGAGGCAGTCTTTTTTTATAGATAGAACTATGGAAGCATTAAACGATTTTAATGATATTAATTCTAAATCTTTTGAGCTTAATATGAACTTTGAAAATGTTGATAATATAATAAATAATGTTATTGATAATTTTTCTGATATATTTAAATCTAAAAGAGTCAAATTTACTATAGATAACAACATAAATAAAGATTGTACTGTTCTTATGGATAGGAATAAATTAATAAGCAGTTTATTTAATATACTAACTTTTATATATAACATAATAAAAGTTAATAGCAATATTAGTATATTATGTAATTTTTTACATTATGATAATGAAGATTTTTTAATTATGAATGACAATGAATGCAGCAATGGATCAGATTGTGTAAAAAAATATATTGATATATCAATAATATTTGAATGCGACAGCATACCTAAAGAAATAAAGAGAAAATTTTTTAAAACACCTTTAATATCTTATGAAAACAGCACTTTTAATAATTTATATTTGTATACTGCTTATAATATTATAAAAATGCATTCAGGAAATATTTGGTTTGAGGTTTTGGATAATAAAGAAAGGATTAATATAATTTTTCCAGCTAAGAATAAGTTATGAATTATATATTAGTTTATGTGCTTTTATTTGGATATTTATTGGGATTTATGATAGGTTTTTCTGTCATACTTTATTCTATTATATATTATATAATAGAAAGAGTGGCATGGCTTAAATATTATATAATATTCTTATTAAGTTTTGCTTTTCTTTTGCTTATAAGGGCTGTAAAACTTTTTAGTTTCCTTACTATACCATCCTTTATGTCTAATAATATATTTAATATATTGTATTTTTTTACCTTTAGTATAGCTATGTCTTTAATGCTTTATTTTATACCTGCATTCTTATATAGATTTTTAAATTTGAAATGGAATTTCAGAGAAAATATTATATATATACTTTTGTCTGTTATACATTTTATTTTAGGAATATTAGGAATATTAATTAAATTTGATATATATATTTTAAGCAGTGTTATATTTTATGCTTCGATTACATATCTATTTATAATAGGCTTTATAAATTATAAGAATATAAAAGATAAGACTATAAAACTTATAGTAAAAATGCTTGGAATAATAACTATAATAATATATCCAATATTAATATACCAGTTAATTTTATATAGAAGAGAAGCTGCTGACATTGGCTCTATGGATATAACTTTGATTCTATTTTATATATGGTGGAATTTAGTTATGCTTGGATATTTATCTTGGTATTTCATAAATATAGTTAAGAATAAAAACATCTTTACTGAGACTGTTATTAATAATGATGAAAGAGAAAAGATTGAAGATAATATAGTTTTGACTAGAAGGGAGAAAGAAATACTTTCTTATTTGCTTGATGGAAAAACTAATAAGGAAGTATCATTAATACTTGATATATCTTTGAATACAGTTAATAATCATGTTGCTAATATATACGAGAAATCAGGGGTAAAAAATAGGGTAGAGTTAGTTAATAAATTTTCTAAATAGGCGAATTCAATTTTACTTGGTTATGATAACTTTAAAACAAAAAATAGTAAGCGAATAAATCCTTACTATTTTAAAATACAAATCTATTATAAAGACCTAAAATGATATTAATCTAAAGGCATAGAATCTATAATAGAGTTAGCAAGAGAATTTAATACTTCTTCTCTTAAAGCTCCATCTTTCATATATAATTCAAGTCTTTGTTTAGCTTCTGCTATTTTTTCTTCTCTAACATCAGGTGCTTCTTTAATGATATTAATAAGTCTTTCATTTTGCAAAGCTAATCTTGATTCGTTAGAAATTTCTATTCTATCAGAACCTGTTTTAGAAACTTTATCATTGTATTTTACATTTGATTTTTGCTGTATATTTGATGTGCCGCCTATTTTATCAATTGTCATAATCTGACTCCTTACATGAATTATTTTCGGCATTAGCTTCGCATACTTTAGATTTTCTATTATCAATAATGATGCAAAATTCACCTTTAGTAAGTATACTACCATCTGTAAAAAAATCAAGAATATTTTTAGCTTCAGACCTTATAATTTGCTCAAATTGTTTAGTAAGTTCCCTTCCGATAACAATATCCGTTTTTTCTCCAAATATGTTAACAATATCTTCTATACAATCTTTTATTCTATAAACAGATTCATAAATTACTATAATACTCTTTTGATTTTTATATAAATCTTTAAGTTGATTTTTTCTCTTTCCTGATTTATTAGATAGAAATCCTACAAATAAAGTATTGCCTGAAAGACCGGATACAGAAAGCAAAGAAGTAAATGCGGATATTCCTCCTACAGGCACAATCTTTATATTATTTTCTATAGCTGTTTTTATAATGCTTACTCCAGGATCGCTTATACATGGAGTTCCAGCATCGCTTATAATAGCAGCAGATTTTCCATCTAAAATATTTTTGATATATTCATTTATTCTGTACTCAGATGAATGACTATGATATGAAAACATTGTATTTTTTATATTATAAAAATTTAATAATTTCAAAGCAACCCTTGTATCTTCTGCTAATATAAAGTCTACATTTTTAAGTATTTTTAATGCCCTTATAGTTATGTCTTCTATGTTTCCTATAGGAGTGGCAACTACATATATTACACCATTTTCAACTTCATTTTTATTGTTATTACTATCTATAATTTCTTCAATAAATTGGGAATCATTTTTTATATTTAAATCTTTATTATTCTTTTTTATAATGAACTCCTTAATTGTTTTTTTTATTATATATTAAAGTTTTTATTAATACAACAAATATGTTATTAAAAAATAGATATATAAACGACATATATTTTTATAATATTAGGCCACTTATAAAAAGTTTTCACGTGAAACATTTGAAAATAATATTTTATAGAAAATATCTTTTAGACATTAACAATATAGCTGTATTTTTGTAATCTATAAGCTATACTGTTATATTTACAGATAAAATAACAAATAAGTTTAAAATTTTTAATTCTATAATTAATGATTATATACAAATTAAAATTATATAATATATTAAATATGATTTTTAATATAAATGCATTGTATTAAAATATACTTGTGCAAAGATAAAAATTTTGAAGAAATATAAACTATGATATAAATAATATGATTATGTTTTTGTTACATTTAAACTGTTATAAAATACGTAATAAATGTTTATATATTTTTTTATTTTATAATTATTATTTTACTATATGCTAAATTTAATTTACATAGATTCTGTTTGTTGGTATATAAATGTATTTTATTATAAAGTAGGTTTATATATAGCAAGTTTTCACGTGAAACATTTTTTAGTTAAAAATATCCAGGCATGTTGTATTCTCCTTGAGTACAATGCATGCATACATGTTTTTTATCTCCAATTAAAAAAATGTCTTTTCTAAAATCTGTCATTTTTTCATTAGTATATACATCAAAAATAGTATCATTTTGTATATTTCCTAATATATACTGTTTATGACTTTCTATATCACTTCTTATTTCACAGCAAGGCGTATAATTGCCGTCATAATCTACTTGTATTCCTATAACCGGCATAAAGCATTGCATAGTTCTTTTATTTAATTTTATATCTGTTATTGTTTCTCCTCTTGGAGTGGCGACATATTTAAAATTTTGTGCTTTATATATTATATTCATATTATAATATTTTATTTTTATATAATATTCATATTCTGATCTTTTTAAGATCTCATATTCTAATTTCAATTTGTTTAATAGCTTATCCATTCCGGGTTGTATTATATTGTCTATATCAAATTCAATATTTTTATCAACTGAATCATAATAATATGATATAATAATATTTTTTACATTTAAATTTCTAAGTAATTCCAAATATTCTATATTTAAATAATCTCCATTCGTAAATATTTGTACATTTGAATTAGGTATATATTCGTTAATTTGTTCTATTCTTTTTCTTAAAAGATCCATATCATAAAGAGGTTCATTATATCTGTGTAAATTTATCATTCCTGAATAGTTTATTTCTTTAAGTTCATTAATTACTTTTAAAAATAATTTTTCATCTAATTGTATATTATTTGATCTTCTATCTACAATTGAATTAGGACAAAACCAACATTTTCTATTACAATATGATGATATTCCAATTTCAACTAAATAAACATTTTCTTTAAATAATCTTTTCTTAATATCATTATCATTTTGAACTGTTAATAACCTGGCTGTTTTATCTATTAAAGTTCTGCATTTTTGATTATAGTCTTTACCAAGTTCTGCAGATGCTGTATATTCTCTTATAAAATTTCTTATTTTTTTACTGGGAATCCACCAAACTATTTTATTAATTTTTTTAAAATCAGCCATTTTTATTTCCTTATTTATGTAATCTTTTCACTATTTGAATATTAAATATTTTTAGATATTATTTAAATTTTAACAAATTTTAAAATATATTGTTTTAAAGTATTGTAATTGAACATATGTTATAGCATTTTGTTATAATGTCAAGTGAAAATGAATTTTATATAAAATGATAAACATAATATTGTAAAATATAATAATTGGTATAAAATACTTATTATGAAAGAAAAGTTTTTGAAATTTAAAAATAGAATAATAAAAAGAAAAGATATAATATTCTCTATTATAGTATCTTTTATATTGCATATATTTATATTTAGTTTTATAAATACATCTATAATGCAGGATGTATTTGCTTATGAAAAATTAAAGCAAGCTGAAGAAGAACAAACTAAGAAAAAAGATGATTATATGTTCTTAGTAGAAACACCTGAGGTTGAAGAAGAGGAAAGTAAAGAGGATACACCTTTTGCTTCTGATAAAACTTTGAGATCTAAAGGAATGACAGATGTAAAACCTTCTAAAACATTTTCTGATACTTCTGTTTTTTCTTTCTTGGGTGACGGAGCAAATAGTCCTATAGTAGAAAGACGTCCTACTGAAAATATAAAGCCTAATAATAACAATATGCCTAATGAACAGAAAAAAGATTTAGGAAAGGATATAAGCAGAGATAATGTAGAAACTTATAAGCCTAAAAATCCTGGTCTTAAAGGTGATACTAAAATTCCTGCTTCTTTTGAGGAAGGTGCGGATAGGGCAGTTGTTTTTTCAAGTGAAACAGGAAGCATACAATTAGGAACTAAAGCTCAAGAGTATTTCTGGTATTTTTATGCACTTGTTGGCTCTATAAGAGATTCTTGGTATTTAACTATTCCTAATCAGGCACATTATTTAGGACTTATAAGAACGGATGAAGTAGAAGTTTTAATTTCTATTGATGATGAGGGAAATATTGGTTTTGAGAAGTTTTTAAAAACATCTGAAAAGGGTCAGACTAGCTTAGATAATTCATGTTCAAAAGCTATAGAATATGCCAAAAAATTAAAACCGCCTCCTCAAGGTTTATGGAATGATTATGCCGAAAATGGAAAAATTTATATACCATTTAAATTTATATATCAAAATTTTTCTAGAGAATAATAATTAATTTTTTAATTGATAATTTTTTATATTTATAGTATAATAAATAAAAATATACTGGTGTTTATCATGCAACACAACACAACACAACACAACACAACACAACACAACACAACACAACACAACACATAATCATTTATTTTTATTTAATAATTTTATTATCTGTAATTTTAGGTAGTTTATCGATATGAAAAACTATGACAATTGCAGAAATAATAAATTATTTATATATATAATTTCCATATCTATTTTATTTCTTCCGATAATCATTTTGTATATATTAGGAAATATTCCTAGAGAAGGTTATATATCTGATTTTCAAACTGAAAGTTATAATATGATTAAAACTTTAGAATTAAATGGTTTGGGTCATTTGAAGAATGATTTTATTGTAAATAATAAAATAAATGAAGATAAACTATTGAATTATATTTTAACTAATAAAAGTATTACAAATTATAGTTATGGTTTTAAGATAAAATATCATACTAAAGTTTTTAAAAATAGCGATATATATGGAGTATATCCCAATTCAGATAAAGCTTTGAAAGAAAATAGTTTTATAAAATATATAACAAATGTAAATGGAAGTCCATTTGGAGAATTAATATCTACTAAAATAATAAACTCAGATGAAAAATACAATATAGAATATAAACTAAATATAAAAATAGGTTTTTTAATATACATTTTGATAATATTTATATATATTAGTATAATATTTTTTATACGTTTTTTAATAGAAAAAGATAAACAAATACTATATGTATATGAAAGTAAACAACTTTTTAGTGATAAAGTATACATAATATTGTTGATTATAATATTTATTTTAGCATCATTTATACGTATACATTATGCATCTAATCAAAAAGATATATATTGGGATGAATATGCTACTCTTATATGCATTTTTAGTCAAGATTATGATACTGATCATATAGGAAGTACTTTAGATGCAGATATGAGCAGAGAAAATAACAATTTACATGAATATTTTAAAGATATAAGTATTATGTATAAATATACTCATGATCCATATATCTCAAATTTTTATTATTCTTTGTTAAGAACAGCACTTATCTTTCGATTCAATTATTCCATAGAGGAAATAATATTAATAGGTACTATATTAAATATTTGTTTCTTTTTAGTATCATATATATTCATGTATAAATTATTAAGGATGCTTATAAAAGATAAAGATATTGTTTTATTTTCTATGTTATGTATATCGTTAATACCATCTTCTATAACATTTTCTATGTTTTTAAGACCATATCAATTGCAAGAAAGTTTATTTATATTTTTTAGTTATTTAATTATTTGTATATATAGAAATAATAAATTATCATTTAAATATTTTGTATTAACTAGTTTATCATGTTCTTTTTTATATTTAACATTAGTTTCTTCAATAATATTCGTTTTTATTTTATCTATATTTATATTTATGTTATTTTTAATAGAAATTAATAGAAAAAATATTTATTTTAATATTAAGAAGCTTATGTTTTTTGCATCATCATTTGTCATAGCTTTTCCTTTATCTCAAATTTTTTATAATAGTTTTTTTAATTCACTTTTAATTTCTAATGATAGAGCAAGAGTTAGTTTTAAATTTCCTGAAAATGTTTTGGGTTATATAAATTATTTAGGTTTTGTAGATATTTTACTTTATTTAATTATATTTGTAGTTTTTTATATATTATTAAGTATTTTTAGAATGATTAAAAATAAAAATACTATTAAATTTAATATGGATATATTTTATTTAATTATTATAGTTTTTGTAGCATTACTTTTTACTATATATTCTAATATTAATGCTCCGTTTAATATACCAAGATATTGTACAACATCTTTTCCGATAATATTTTTATCTTTGCCATTGTTTTTATATTTTATAAAAGAGAAGTATATAAGATATATGTTAATGTTAATTATATCTATAATATACATATATAATATAACTACACCAAAAAATTTTGATTATTATGAGGATGTAAAATCTTATTATAGTGTTGATAATTTATTGTTAAATAATGGTTTAGATTCTATAAATATATATGTAATAACGGGACGTTTTGGATATTATAATAATTCAATACTTGGAGGTACAGGAGCTATTACATTTAAAAAAATGAAAAGTTATGAAGAACTTAAAAAAAATATAAATATGGATTCTCCAAGCAATTTCTTTGTTATAAATAATTTAGATTTGAATTTAAATATGAATTCCAATTTTATTGATGCATGCTATGGATATACAAATATAAGAAAAACATATAGAAACAGGTATATATTTGAATTTGAAAAAATTAAGGATGAAGAATAATAATTGATTATTTGAATATTTGTGATATAATAAAAAAATATATTGGTATATATTATGAAATGCAATAGAATTTATATATCGTATTAGAATTAACACTTTTTAGAGACTAGTAATGTATAAAAATAAAAATATATATCTGCTTTCATTTTATAGTTTAAATTTATACCCTTCTTATTTAAGATTTTTAAATCAAGCAAAAGATTTTGGAATATTTGATAAAATACTTATATATAATCAATATAATTTACCAAAAAATGAAAAATTTGATTCTTTACTTAAAAACCAATTAGTAAAAAGTAGAGGGTTTGGATATTGGTGTTGGAAACCTTTTATAATTTTAAATACATTAGAAAATATGAATGATGATGATATTGTAATTTATTCTGATATAGGATGCCATATAGATAAAAATGGATTAGATTGTTTTTATGAATATTTGGATAAAGTAATTGATAATAAAATATTATTTTTTAATGTAGGGCTTTTAGAAAAATATTGGACTAAAGCAGATTTATTTTCTTTTTTTGAAAAACTTGATGATAAGTTATTTACTGATACAAGTCAAAGAGCAGCAACAGTGTTATTATTTCAAAAGAATCAATTTACATTAAATTTTGTAAAAGAATGGCTTGATGTATTTTATCAAGATTTTACTTTAGCTGATGATACTCCATCCAAAATACCAAATTTTGACGGATTTAAAGAACATAGACATGACCAAAGCATATTTTCCATTCTTACTAAAAAATATGATTTAAAAGATATTAATATTGGTAAATACGATTATACTCCATTTTTATTATTAAGAGACAAAGAAAATATTTATGATTTTATTATAAAAAATGCTTTAAATAATTTGATAAATAAAGTTTCATGGTTTATCTCAAAAAGAGAAGTGAGAGATAGTTTTAGAGAAGTATTAAATATAAATATGATTAATTTTATAAAAAGCTATCTTAAAAAAGAAAATTTTATTTTTACATCATCTAATAATTTTATTTTTGATCTTTTAATAAAGAATTTATTTTTAGTGAAAATCAAAAAATACATAGATAATGATAATCAATTTAATGAAATTTTTAAAAGTATGTTAGAATATGAATCCGTATCTTTAATATTAAATTGATAATTTATTATAATTAATATATAATGATTGCATAAAATATATTAGATTTTTTATGCTGTATTATATGTGTATAAAAATTAATAATTTTTTATTTTGGAATAAAAATGGAAGACAGCAAAAAATATATAGATAAGATATTGTGGTTAATACCATTTAAGAAATTCAGATATTTTTTAAGAGTTTTATTTTATAATATTTTAGATATAAAAGAAATAAAAGATGATGTAAAAACATTAAAAACTGAATTATTTGATTTAAGAAATGAAATAAGATCTATTAATAAAAATGTTAACAATTGTATATTTTTTATGAAGGAAAGTAATCACTATCAAGATATATCAAAAGGATGTGATTATTTTTTAATTTTTCAATCTATTTTATCAAAGAAGAATATCAAATTATTATTTACTAAATATGATCCTGATATAGAATTATTTTATGTTTATGGAGATAGAAAAAATGTCATCTCATCAAAAGCAAAGATAAAAATTTTTTATACAGAAGAGCCTGTTCAAGTATTTAGAAAAGATTATAATGATAATTGTATAGATTTATGTGATTTATCTTTAGGATTTAATCATATATCTAATTCAAACTATATAAGGTTTCCCTTATGGATAAGATGGAATTTTAATATTATAGAACTTAATAAAGATAATATATACAAAAGAATACTTGAACTAAATAATGCTAAATTTAAAAAAACAAAATTTGCTTCATTAATAGCAACTTGGGGAGGAGCTAACAATTTAAGAGGCAGTATATATGATAGTTTATCCAAAATAGATAAAGTTAGCTGTCCGAGTAAATTTTTGCATAATGACGATTCATTAAAGAATGATTTTAATGATAGTAAATACGAATATTTAAAACAATTTAAATTTAATATATGCCCGGAAAATTGCATAGAAGATGGATATATAACAGAAAAATTATTTGATGCTTTTAAAACAGGATGTATACCAATATGGAATGGCGATAAAAATTTAGAAGGCGATATTGTTAATAAAAATGCTGTTCTTTATTGGGATATAGATTCTGATAATAAAGAACTTATTAAAGAAATAAAATCTCTTCATGAAAATGATGATTTGTATGATAAATTTGTTTCACAGCAAAGATTTATTACTGATAATGCACTTGAATATATATATGGTCAAATAAAGCTGTTACATGAAAAGATAGAAGAATTAGCTAATAAATTAATATAGAAATATTTTTCAAATAATATTAATAATCATCATCAATTATACTATAATAATAAAATTTATAATATATAATTATAAATTTAAAAATTTATATGGTAAAATTCTTTAAAAATGTATATATTTAATAATATTATTATTGACACTATATTTTTAAATGTTATAATAGAGAACAATAAACAGATATTTTAGGAGATTAAATATGTCAAGATTTACAATTCCTAGAGATTTATACTATGGCGATAACGCTATGGAAGAGTTAAAAAACTTAAAAGGTTATAAAAAAGCTATAATAGTTACAGGCGGTTCTTCTATGAAAAGGGGAGGCTTCCTTGATAAATGCGAAAAGATATTAAAAGATACTGGTTTGGAAGTTAAAATATTTGACGGTGTTGAACCAGACCCTTCTATAGAAACAGTTTATAAAGGTGCTGAGGCTATGAGAGCTTTTAATCCTGATGTAATAGTTGCATTAGGAGGAGGTTCTGCACTTGATGCTGCTAAGGCTATGTGGGTGTTCTATGAATATCCTGAGAAAAAATTCGATGATATCAAAACTCCTTTCACTATGCCTAAACTTAGAAAGAAAGCTATTTTTGCAGCTATACCTTCTACAAGCGGTACAGCTTCTGAAGTTACAGCTTTCTCAGTTATAACTGATTATTCTACTAACATTAAATATCCGTTGGCAGACTTTGAAATTACTCCTGACATTGCTATATTAGATTATTCTATTCCTATGACAATGCCTGAAACAGTTTCTGCTGATACTGGTATGGATGCACTTACTCACTCTATAGAAGCTTATGTTGCAGGACTTAGAACAGATATAACAGATGCTTTAGCTATGAAAGCTATTGACATGATTGTTCATAATATAGAAAAAGCAGTTAAAGGCGATAAAGAAGGAAGAGCAAAACTTCATGTTGCTCAATGTTTAGCCGGTATGTCTTTCTCTAACGCTTTGCTTGGTATAGTTCACAGCTTGGCTCATAAAACAGGTGCTGAATTCCATATTACTCATGGTAGATGCAATGCTATACTTCTTCCTTATGTTATTCAATACAATTCAAAAGTTTGTGCTAATAGATTTGCAGATATTGCCAGAATGTTAAAACTTTCTGGAAATACTGATGCAGAACTTACAGTTTCTTTAGTAAACAAAGTTAAAGAATTGAATACTAAATTAGGCATTAAACAAACTTACAAAGAAAACGGCGTAACAGAAGATCACTTCAAACAAAAATGTGATGATATAGCTAAAAATGCTGTTGCTGACCCTTGTACTGGTTCTAACCCAAGAGAAACTGACGCTGCTAACATGAAAAAAGTATTAGAAGCAGCTTACTACGGAAAAGACGTCGACTTTTAATTAATATATTCTAATCATAGTTTTCCCCAAGTGTTATTATATAATGCTTGGGGTTTTTTGTATTAAAAAATATTATGCTTTTTAAGTATAAAACTATATAATACATAAGTATTTGATATATATTATAAATCTCCTATAATTAGTACAAACATTAATGATTAGGAGGCTAAAAAACTTATGAAAAAATATTTATGTTAATGCTGTTTTTTATTGTGTCATGCAATGCAAACTATTCTGGAAATTCAGAGAATAGTCAAACAAAAGGAGATAAGAATATGGATACAAGAGTATTTAAAGTTTATACAAATATTGAAATGAAGCAGGTAAAATTTACAAATCGTTTCGGTATAGAAATAGCAGGTCATTTATATTTACCGGAAAATTATACTAATCAAAAAAATCCTGCAATAGTTGTATCAGGACCATTCGGAGCAGTTAAGGAACAATCTTCTGGATTATATGCTCAGGAGATGGCATCAAATGGTTTTGTAGCTTTAGCTTTTGATCCTTCTTTTACAGGAGAAAGCGGAGGAACTGTAAGAAACACATCTTCACCAGATATATTTACAGAGGATTACAGTGCAGCTGTTGATTATTTAGGTTTGCTTGATTATGTAGATAGAAACCGCATCGGAGCAATAGGTATATGCGGACTCTCCGGTATGACTATAACTGCCGCTGGAACTGATACTAGAATAAAAGCGGTTGCAACAGCTTCAATGTACGATATGTCAAGAGATATGAGTAAAGGTCATCAGGATTATTATACTCCGGAGCAAAGAAGAAAAATAAGAGAATATTTAAGCGAACAGCGTTGGAAGGATGCAGAAAATAAAAGTTATGCATTAGGAAATCATGAACCATATTTTGATGAAAATAATAATTTGGTTGCTTCTGCTATGGTTGTTCCGGAAGAATTACCAGAAAATGCAGATCCTGTATTTGCTGCTTTCTACAATTATTATGCTAAAAGAGCTTATCATCCTAGAGCAATAAACTTCGTTACTTCTTGGACAGCTACTATGCCTTTTTCTTATTGGAACTTCAATTTGATGGATAATCTTCAGGATGTATCTCCAACTCCTATATTGTTGATAGCAGGAGATAGAGCTCATTCAAGATATTATTCAGAAGATGTTTATAAAGAGGCTAAAGAACCTAAAGAACTTTTAATAGTAGAAGATGCCGATCATGTTGATTTATATGATAATATGGACAAAATACCATTTGATAAATTGGTTCAATTTTTCAAAGACAATTTAAAATAATGAAACAATAAGCAATTACTTATTTGTAATATCTTAATTATATTAAATAGTTAGGATATTACAAAAAGTTATTGACAATAAATAGTATATAGTTTATTATATTCTAGTTAATTATTGGATAGTTATTGCTGTATTTCGGCAAGCTAAACCTATTTATATAAGAATGAAATATCAGGAAAAGTTATATATTTTATTTTTATATAAGTAGGTTTTTTTATTTTAGGAGAACATGCTATGAAAATAGGTAAAATACTTAATAATAATGTAGCTGTTATTTTTGAAGATGATAAAACAGAAAAAATTGTTATGGGCAGAGGAATATCTTTCAAAAAGAAAGTAGGGGATGAAATAGAAGAGGAAAAAGTTGATAAAATATTTTTACTTGCTGACTATGATAATAACAATAAACTTCAGCAATTACTTAAAGATATACCTATAGAATATTTCAATACAACAGAGAAAATCATAGAATATGCTAAAACTAAAGCGGAGAGAAGTTTAAATGATTTTTTATATATAACATTGATGGATCATATATACATGGCAGTATTAAGATGCAAGGATAATATAAATATAAAAAATATGATGCTTTGGGATATAAAAAAGTTTTATAAATATGAATATGATATAGGCTTGAAAGCTTTGGATATTGTAGAAAATGATTTTAATATTAGACTTTCTGAAGATGAGGCAGGATTTATAGCACTTCATATAGTGAATGCTCAAACTAATGATAATTGCAACTGTATAAAAGAAATGGGAGAAATTACTAAACTTATACAAAAAATTGTTTTGATAGTAGAAAGGCATTTTAATATAAAGTTTAATGAAGATTCTATTTATTATAATAGATTTATAACTCATTTAAAATTTTTTGCTTTGAGGCTATTTCAGAAAAATATTTATAATGATAAAGAAGATGAAGATTTGCTTAGCATAGTAAAACAAAAATACAAGGATGCTTATGAATGCAGTTTAAAAATAGCTGAATATATTTTACTTTCTTATTCTTATGATATAAGCGATGAGGAGAAATTATATTTAACTATACATATAGAAAAAGCCAAAAGAAAGGAATAATTTATTATAAGCAAATATTTATAGGATTTAATATATATTTGGATGGTGACATTAAGTTGGCCAAACCTTCACTATTATAAAATAAAAAATTTATTATATTGGAGGATAAGCTGATGGGAAAGTATGAGACATTGGCAAAAGAAATTATTAAAAATATAGGAGGAAAAGAAAATATAAATTCTCTTAATCACTGTATCACAAGATTGAGATTCAAGTTAAAAGATGAGAGTAAAGCAAATGATGAAGTCTTAAAAAATATGGATGGTATTGTTACTATAATGAAAAGCGGAGGACAGTATCAAGTAGTTATAGGAAATCATGTGGCAGAAGTTTATGCGGATGTATGTACTATAGCAGGTTTAGAAAATATAATTTCAAATAAAGAAGAAATTAAAGATACTAGTTTATTTAATAAAGCTGTTGATATAATATCAGGTATATTCCAGCCTATATTGGGAGTTCTCTCAGCATGCGGTATAATAAAAGGCCTTAATGCTCTTTTCGTTATACTAGGCTTATATACATCAGAATCAGGAACATATACTATTGTAAACGGAATAGGCGATTCATTATTTATGTTTCTTCCTGTATTTTTAGGTTTAACTTCTGCTAAAAAATTTGGATTAAATAATATGGTTGGTTTAGCAATAGGGGCAGCTATGTGCTATCCTTCATTGCAGCTTAGTACATTATCTTCAACTATGGAGCCATTATACACATTGTTTGCAAATAGTATGTTTGCCTCCAAAGTTTATATTAATTTCTTCGGAATACCTATTGTAACTATGAATTATACATCAACTGTTGTACCTGTAATATTCGTTGTGTATTTTGCTTCAAAATGTGAAAAATTTTTTAATAAAATAGTACCTGATGTAATAAAATTTTTCTTTGTACCTATGTTGGTATTAATAATATCATTAATAGCCGGATTTATTATAATAGGTCCTATTACTACATTTGCATCTTTATTAATAACAAACTTTATATTATTTATAAGAGAATTCAGTCCTCTTTTAGCAGGATTTGTACTAGCGTTTGCTTGGCAGATACTTGTTATATTTGGTTTGCATTGGGTTATAGTTCCTTTATCATTGAATAATATGGTAACTATAGGGTATGATACTATTATGACTCCATATTTCGGAACTACATTTGTAATGACAGGTGCTGTTCTAGCTATATATATAAGAACTAAGGATAAACAATTAAAAGACTTAGCTTTGCCTAGCTTCATATCATCATTATTTGGAATAACAGAACCTGCTATGTATGGTATAGTATTGCCTAGAAAAAAGATATTCATTACAAATTGTTTTTTATCAGGAATAATAGGAGGGTTTTACGGATTTTTCAATTTGAAAATGTTTTTCTTAGCATTAGGAATATTCGGTTTTTCCGGAATGATAGATACTATTAATAATAAAAATGTTATTGTGGCATTAATCGGAGCTTTAATAGCATCAATTATAGGTTTTATAGCATCATTTATTATTTTTAGAAATGATAAAGATAATAAAAAAGAAAATAATAATAGTAATTTAAATAATGATTCAAAAGAAAAATCAAATTTATTAAATAAAGAAAATATATTCAGCCCATTAAAAGGAAAATTATTAAAATTAAAAGATTCAAAAGATGAGGCATTCTCTTCTGAAAGTTTAGGTAAAGGAGCTTTGATAATACCTGAAGAAGGCAAAGCTGTATCTCCTGTAAATGGTACGGTTACTACAGTTACTCCTACTCTTCATGCTGTTGGAATAACTTCAAATAACGGAGTAGAAATATTAATACATATAGGAATTAATACTGTGGAATTAAATGGTAAATATTTTAAAAGTAATTTAAAAGAAGGAGATAAAGTTAATATAGGAGATACTTTATTAGAATTTGATATTAATGCTATTGCAAAGGAAGGATACAAAATAGAAAGCCCTATTATTGTAGTAAATACTGATGAATATTTAGATGTGTTGGAAACAGAAGATAAAGACAAAATAAATTATGGTGATTCAATATTAACAGTTATACATTAAATATAATTTTTAAGTGAGAATAAATAATTAAAGAAGAGTAAATAAAAGGAGTAAAATATGGCTTTTCCAAAAAATTTTTTATGGGGTGGTGCTACTGCTGCCAATCAATGCGAGGGAGGTTTTGATAAAGACGGCAGAGGACTCGCTAATGTTGATGTTTGTCCTATTGGAGAGGATAGAATAAAAGTTATATCTGGTAAAATGAAAATGTTTGATTTTGATGATAAGCATTATTACCCTGCTAAATTAGGCATCGATATGTATAATCACTATAAAGAGGATATTAAACTTTTTGCTGAAATGGGTTTTAAAGTTTACCGCTTATCTATTGCTTGGAGCAGAATATTTCCTAAAGGCGATGAAGAAATACCTAATGAAAAAGGTTTATTATTTTATGAAAATATTTTTAAAGAATGCCATAAATATGGAATAGAACCTTTAGTTACAATTACACATTTTGACTGTCCTATGCATTTAATAAAAGAATATGGCGGATGGAGAAACAGAAAATTAATTGTATTTTATGAAAGACTTTGCAATGCTATATTTAATAGATATAAGGGATTAGTTAAATATTGGCTTACTTTTAATGAAATAAATGTTCTTCTTCATATGCCTTTTATGGGAGCTGGCATATGCTTTGAAGAAGGCGAGAATGAAGATAAAGTAAAATATCAGGCAGCTCATCATGAATTATTAGCCAGTGCTGTAGCTGTAAAAATTGCACATGAGGTTGATCCCAATAATAAAGTAGGATGCATGTTTAACTCAGGAATAACATATCCTTTTAATTCTAAACCGGAAAATGTATGGGAGGCTATTTGTAAAGATAGAAAAGAATATTCTTTAGTTGATGTTCAAGTATATGGCAAATACCCTAATTATTTTTTGAAAATGCTTGAAAGAAAAAACTGCATGCCTAATATTGAAAAAGAAGATTATAAATTGTTAGAAGAAAATACTGTAGATTTTGTATCTTTATCATATTATCATACTAGATGTGCGAATGTAGAAGAAAAAAATGAAATTAGTTTAGGTAATATATTTGCTTCTGCTAAAAATCCATATTTGAAAGAAACGGCTTGGGGATGGGCTGTTGATCCTTTGGGATTAAGAATAACTTTAAATGCTGTTTATGACAGATACAGAAAACCTTTATTTATAGTAGAAAATGGAATAGGGGCAGTTGATACTATAAATGAGAACGGAGAAATTATAGATGATTACAGAATAGATTTTCACAGAGAGCATATAAAAGTAATGAAGGATGCAATAGAAATAGATGGTGTTGATTTAATGGGTTATACTACTTGGGGATGTATTGATTTAGTTTCTGCAAGTTCCGGAGAAATGAAAAAAAGATATGGTTTTATATATGTTGATTTAGACAATGAAGGAAAAGGAACTTTAAAAAGAATGAAGAAAAAATCATTTGATTGGTATAAAAAGGTTATAGCCTCTAATGGTGAAGATTTAGACTGACAATATAATTAAATACTATTTTATTAAAAACTATCGGCTTAGTAATATTTATAAAGTTTTTATATTTTACTAAGCCTATAATTTATTATTAATGATAAATTTAAAAATTTTCTTTTAGTTTATCTAAAAATATTTTTGAAGCTCTTGAAAATTCCTGATTCTTTTTCCAAACTATATTAAGCCCTGATTCTAATTTTGGCTTTAAAGGTATGAAGCATATATTTTCATTATTTATATTGTCAATTAATTTATCCAAAGCTAAAGCATAACCCATTCCTTCACGTACCATTATTAAAGCATTATAAATTAAATTATATGTAGCAACTATATTTAATTTTTCAAAAATGTCTCCGAACCATCTCATAAAGTCATTATCTTGAATTTTATTTTCTATAGTTTGTCTTGATACTATTAAAGGAAGATTCAGAAGATCATTTTTTACAATATTTTTTTTATTTGCAAGTTTGGAATCTTTTCTCATTATTATTCCCCATGTATCTTTTGCGGGTATTTTTAGATAATCATACTTTGACAAATCTGCCGGATCTATTAATACTCCGAAATCTAATAATCCTTTATCTAATTTTTCTGTAATATCTTCAAAATTTCCGCTATGAATATTATATCTTATATGAGGATAATTTTTTTGAATGTCTTTCATAATTGAGGCAAGCATACTCATAGCCCAAGTTTCACCCGCTCCTATAAATATATCTCCTGCTATTACCTCATTTGTGAAATTAAATTCTGCTCTGGTTTTATCTATCATATCCATTATTTCTTCGGCTCTTTTTTTCAATAATATTCCTTCAGGTGTGAGTTCTATATTATTATGCTTTCTTTCAAAGAGTTTATGCCCTATATCTTTTTCAAGCATATTTATTTGTCTTGAAAGATTAGGCTGTGTAAGGTTAAGATATTTTGCAGCTTTTGTTATATTGCCTTCTTTTACTGCTGTTAAAAAATATTTTAAAGCTCTAATCTCCATAAATATAATCTCCTTTTTATCATGTTTTAATTTTACAAAACTATTAATTATTATTCAATACTTTAAAGGCATGACTATTGAATAATAATAAATTTTTAATATAATCTATTTAAAGGAGTTTTTTATATGTTAAATGATTTTTTTGAAGCTGCAAAGAATGGTAATTTAGAAATAGTAAGAAAATATATAAAAGAGGATATTGATAATATAAAAAAACTTGATGATGAAGGATTTAATGCTTTAATGCTTTCAAGTATTTTTAATAGAATTGAAATAGTGGAAGAATTAATAATAAATGGGGCAGATATTAACTTTAAAACGGATGAAAATTGGACTGCATTGATGCTTGCTTCTTTTTACGGACATTGTTCTATTGCTGAGATTCTTCTTAAAAATAATGCGGATTCTAGTATTAAAAATAATCAAGGATTTGACGCTTTGCTTATAGCTGTATTTTATAAAAGAACAGATATAATAAAATTGCTTTTGAATTATAAAGCAGATGTTAATACAAAAAACAATGATGGTATGTTTCCTCTAATATATGCATGCAATTATAATAATTCTGATATAGTAAAATTATTATTAGATAATGGGGCATATATTGATAATAAAAATAACAATGGAACTACTGCTTTGATGTATGCCGCTTTAATGCTTAAAGAAGATATAATAATTGAGCTTCTTAAAAATAATGCAAAGATTGATGAGCTTGATAATAATTCAGATGATGTTTATGCTTATTTAAAAAGCAATGAATGTGACAATCCGGATGAAGTGAATAATATAAAGAAAATATTAAAAAATTATAAATAAAAAAATAGGCTAAACTATATAATAGCTAGCCCTTTACATTGGTTGATATCTATAATTATTAAAACATTTCTATAATATAAATGTAAAATATTAAAAAATCAAAATAATACATTGAAATATTTTTAATTATATATATCATTATTTAAAATAAAAATTAGGATTAAAATAGATGAAAAGAATTGTTGTAACAGGAGGAGCTGGTTTTTTAGGCTCTCATTTATGCGAAAGATTATTAAAAGAAGGAAATTATGTAATATCAATAGATAATTTTTTTACAGGCTCAAATGAAAATATAGCACATTTAATGAATAATAAAAATTTTGAGAATATAAGACATGATATAACAGAACCTATACATATAGAATGTGACGAGATATATAATTTTGCATGTCCGGCATCACCTATTCATTATCAAAGAAATCCGGTTCACACTTTCAAAACTAGTGTTTTTGGAATATTGAATATGCTTAATTTAGCAAGGGACTGCAATGCAAGAATACTTCAGGCATCTACAAGTGAAGTTTACGGAGATCCTTTAGAGCATCCTCAAAAGGAAAGTTATTGGGGACATGTTAATCCTAATGGAATAAGAAGCTGTTATGATGAGGGAAAAAGAGGTGCTGAAACTCTTATGATGGATTATCACAGGCAATATAATACAGATATTAAAATTATAAGAATATTTAATACTTACGGACCTAGAATGAATGAGAATGACGGAAGGGTTGTTTCTAATTTCGTTATACAGGCACTTCAAAATATACCTATAACTGTTTATGGTGATGGAAGTCAGACTAGAAGTTTTTGCTACTGCGATGATTTGATTGACGGAGCAGTAAAAATGATGAATAGTGAAAATTTTATAGGGCCTGTTAATTTAGGAAATCCTGCTGAGATGACAGTTATTGAATTTGCTAAAAAGATAATAGAGATGACTAATTCAAAATCTGAAATAGTATTTAAAGAACTACCTAAAGATGATCCTATAAAAAGACAGCCTAATATAAGTTTGGCTAAAGAAAAACTTAATTGGTCTCCTGATTATAAACTTGAAGAGGGGCTTAAGAAAACTATTGAATATTTTGATAATTATTTAAAATCTAAATAAATATTCTTTTTTAGATTTTTTAATTGCTTCAAATTAATTAGGGTTAAAATTTGTAATTTTCATAAAAATATAGAGGCCATGTATTATAATAGATTTTTTGATATGAAATAATCAAAAATAAAATTTGATTTTTTTTACTTTCATGCTAAAATTGTAAGTAAACATAATATATTAAGAGAGATTGTTATACATGAAAGAATTACCAAATTTAATTAGTTTAATCAATTCTATAAAAGGTGAAATTTGCTATTCTTATATAAATAGAATAGTGGCCATAGATAAAGAATATAAAGAAATGGAAGATGTTGAAGGGCAGAAGATTATAGATGTGCTTAGATACGGCGGATATATGCATTTTCAATTTTCACAGGATGCTATGCTTGTGGATTTAGGACCTAACGGCTCATTTGTATTAACTGAAGATGATGATTATGAGAACAGCATTATTAAATTAGAAACGGATCACGGCAATTTTTTTGTAGTTGATGACAGCAAAGATAAAAAAGATAGTACAAAGATAATTCCTATATGGAAAGATTCTACTACTATGCCTCAGGTTGGATATGATCCATTAACAAAACAATTTAATTATAATTTATTTTGCCAGTTATTAGCAGATAATCCTACAACAGTTGAAAAGTTAATCAAAAACCCTTTAATATTAAGCGGCATAGGTGATACTTACGGAGATATGATATTAAAAAAAGCTTCTATAACTAAAAAGACAAAAACTTCAGAGATAAATAAAGCAAAAGCAAGAGAAATATTTGATGCCATAAAACAGGTGCTAAGAGAGGCATCAGGAAATACGGAAGAAGAAGAAAGCGATTCATTAGAAGAATAAATCTTTTCTATATATTTATATGCTGCATTTCTAATAGGTATAATACAATAAACCCAATGAGAAATAACATTGGGTTTATCATTTTCATTAAATATTAAAATCATGGGATAGTCTGATTAATAGAATAATTCAGGTTCTGCTCTTCTTTCAAAAGTTTTTTCAAGATCATGCTGATGGTATAAATATCCTTCATCATCATAATATCTGCAATGCTCAGGACATTTTTTTACACATGCCCCGCATTTTATACATTTTCCTACATACTTTGTAATATCATCAAAATCTATCGATGCTAAAGGGCATACATGAGCACAAGTTTTACAGTTTGTGCATTTGGAAGTATCAACTTTAGGTTTTACTTTTAATATATCAATAGCATGTTCATGTTCATCCTTTGGTATATAGTAAGGTCTTATAGGATCATTGCCTCTTACTTTAACTGCTTCATTTGGAATATCAGTTAGGCTTTTTATTTTATCAGCTACTTTTTTTGCAAACTCATAAGCTATTTGCATATCTTTTTCATCAGGTCTGTTAGCAGCAAGTACATAAGAGAAAGCATGCTCTCCTATGAACCCTGCACCTGCTATAGTATGAAATCCATTTTCTTCCATAGTGTTTCTAAGTTCTATTAATGAATCATCAAAATTTCTATTTCCATATAAAACAATAGGAACAGCCAAAGCATTATCAGCTTTTATATTATTTTTGTAGAAAGGGAGCATTACATTTGGTATCCTTCCAGCATAAGTAGGTGTACCGCATATTACTAAATCATTTTCTTTGAATTGTAATATGGCCTCTCTTTTTTTAGGCATAGAAAAATTATATTTTTCAAATGGTACATTTAATTCCTTTGCTATATTTTCTCCGATAAAAGATACTATTTTTTGAGTTGTGCCTGTTGCACTATAATAGATTGAATATACTTTATTAATTATCATATGTTATATACCTTCGTTAAATTTAAACCATATAAATAATATTATGTAAATTTATATAAACATATTTTTACACTATAAATGCCATATTATTTGATTAATAAATATGTAATTATTTTATATTAATCTATTGACATTTTTTTTATTTTATGATATATTTTTTAAATCTAAAGAGCTTAATTTTTTATTTAGATTTATAGGGGCCAGTAGCTCAGTCGGTTAGAGCAGATGACTCATAATCATCGGGTCCGGGGTTCAAGTCCCTGCTGGCCCACATCCCTATATAATTTTCCTTATTACATAATTTTATATTATTATCTCCTTTAATTAAGGTTAGTAAAATAGGGATAATTAAAAGGCACTTTATTTATAGTGTCTTTTAATTTTGTCTAACCCTAACAATAAAACTTTTTCTATTATATTTATTATTTTAGTACCTAAAATATTTTTTAGGTACTAGTTTTTATATCCTATTTAAAGTAATATTTCTTGTTAAAATAATGCTGTTATTAATTTGTTCAGGCAATGCTATATCTATAGATTCATTAGAATTAAATTTTATATCAAAATTAACATTTTCAAAATTCATACTGTAATTGTCTTTATCATAATCGCTTCCTAATGATATAGTATGGCTTATTTTACCAACAATAGGAGCTAAAGTATTAACTGTAATATCCCCATTTGAAGATATGTTTGCCTCTATATCTAAATCAAAACTTAGGAAGTTCTTCACTTTTGCTTTTCCTCTATAAACTCCATTTCTATCTTTTAATAACATAAATATAATCTCCAAAATCATTTAATTTATATATAATATAATAACATTTTTTATAAAAAAGACAAATTTAAAAAAGTGTCTTTTTTGATTTTTATATAAAAAAATTAAATAAAAAAGGAGTTCCTAAATATTAGAAACTCCTTATATTACAAATTATTAATTATTTTGCTAATTTAGCATAGAAGAATTTATGAGCACCAAGAGGATCATAAATGACATCTGATAATTTTTTACTAATCATAATAGGGTCAGTATAGAAATAAAGAGGTATTAATCCCATATCTTCCATAAGTATATCTTCGGCTCTATGCATAGCATCCATTCTTTCTTTAGCATCCACTGTTGACATAGCAGTGCTTAATTCTTTATCAAAATCTTTATTGTTATATCCGCCGTTATTTTGTACACTATAGCTTAAAAATACTCCCAAGAAACTCATAGGATCATTATAATCAGCAATCCATCCATGACGTGCTATAACAAAGTTTTTATGCTGTCTTGTATCTTGGAAAGTAGCCCATTCTTCCTGAGATATGGTAGAATCTATATTCAATACCTCTTTCCACATCTGCTGAACAGCTTCAAATATTTGTATATGCTCTCCTGAATTTGATTTAAACTCTAAAACAGGAAATCCTGCTCCGTCAGCAAATCCTGCTTCTGCTAATAATCTTTTTGCTTCATCGCAGTTCTTTTGATAATCATTAGATTGAACGCTGTAATAATCTCCTCCAACCTCTCTGAAATCTTTACCGTCAATGTCTTTTACACCTGAAGGCACCCATCCTCCTGCAGGAAGCTGTCCTCCTCTTGTAACTTGTTCAACTAAATAATTTCTGTCTATTGCTAAAGATAATGCCTTTCTTACATTTGGATCTTTTAATATTTCATTAGTAATATTTAAACAATAATAATATGTTCCCAAATAAGGAGATATATGCATTAAGCCTTCGCTTTTTAAATTCTCAATATCCTGAAGAGGCGGATTATTAGCAAAGTGTATAGAACCTTCTTTTATAGCTGCCACAGCTGCAGTACCATTTTGCATAAGTATAAATACGAGTTTTTGTGGAATTATATTTTGAGCATTCCAATAATTAGTATTTTTTTCCATTATTATTCTGTCGTCAGTTCTTCTTTCTTTCAAAACGAAAGGTCCGTTTCCTATATAAGTTTCAGGTGAAAGAGTCCAATTATCTCCATTTTCTTCTATAATATCTTTTCTAATAGGGTAGAATGTAGGAAAAGCGGCAAGCTCTAAAAAGTATGCAGTAGGCGCATTTAATTTTACTTCAAATGTTTTTTCATTTATTGCTTTTACTCCTAATTCGCTCACTTCTTTTTTACCTGCTGTAATATCTATGGCATTTGATACAGGTTCAAATTGATAAGCATATTCGCATGCTGTAATAGGATCAACAGCTCTTTGCCATGCATAAACAAAATCATCAGCTGTTATATTTTTACCATCAGACCATTTAGCATTTTCTCTTATATAAAAAGTATAAGTAAGTCCATCCTCACTTATATCCCATCTTTCTGCAACACCAGGTATTATATTGTTATCTTTATCTCTTGTGGCAAGTCCTTCAAAAGCATGTTGAATATATATGCTTCCATCTACAGCAGAGTTTAAAGCAGGGTCAATAGTTTTAGGTTCAGGACCCACATTAATATATATTGCTCCGTCATCTTTATTACTACCTTTACATGATAATAAGAATATAATTGAAAAAGTAATCAGTATCAAGACTATATTTTTTTTCATAATAGCTGCCCCTTTTATAATTAAAAAATTGAGTTAATAAAAATAATAGACAATATTATTATAGTTTTAATTATATTATTAGTCAATAATTCAAATTTTCATTAATATTTTTTCATATACTATGACTATGTACTTGATATTTTTCATATTTCATATTATATTTACCGGACATTATTTTATAAAAGGAAAGTTTATGGAAAAAGGAAGCGTAAGAAACCCGATTCAAGTTATTTTATTAAGTATAGTTACATGTGGGATATACTATTATTATTGGCTTTATTTAACTACAAAAGAAATTAAAGCAGCAACTAATAATGAAAGTTTGGATCCTATGAAAACTATACTATTTACTATTATTACATGTGGGATATATAGTATTTATTGGTATTATAAAATTTCCCCTATAGTATTTAAAGAAATGGCTGAAAAATCAGGTGCTGCAGTTGAAGAAGATAAGATAAAACTTGTATTTATATTATCTATTTTATTACAGTTAGTTTCTTGTTACTTTTTACAAACTAAGTTAAATGAGATTTGGGAAAAACTATCTTAATAATCTTTTTTACTTAAAAGGCTTGGGTGTTATTATTACTCAAGCCTTTTATTTGCATTTTAATTATATAAAAATCTTTTTATCTTCTGAGTAGGACTTTTAATAAATTCTTCTTTTTGTATAGTAAATCCAGATATTCTTCCAAATTCAGGAAGTATTTTATTTACTTCTACTCTGTTTTTTTCTATTAATTTAATAACTTCTTCATCGCTCAAATTCTCTGCTTTTATTCTTTCTGAATCTAAATATATTAAAGCATGGAGTTTATTATCTCTTTGTAAAACTAAAGATTCTAATATATAAGGCATAGTATTTAATTTACTTTCAAGCTCTTCCGGATAAATATTCTGTCCGCTTGCACCAAGAAGCATATTTTTACTTCTTCCTTTTATAAATATTCTGTTATTTTCTCCAAGTACACCCAAATCTCCAGTTCTAAGCCATCCGTCTTTTGAAAGCACATCAGCAGTTGCCTTATAGTTTTTATAATAGCCAAGCATTACATTTTCACCTTTAACCATTATCTCGCCTATTTCACCTTCTTTTTTAGCATCTATTTTTACTTCTAAAGTGTCAATTATACATCCGCAGCTTCTAGGAACATGCTTATCCCAAGGTCCATAACTTATTAAAGGCCCGCATTCTGTCATACCATATCCCACAGTGAATTTGAATCCTATATCCATAAGAAATTTTTCAACATCGCTATTCAAAGCACTTCCGCCGATTATAAGCTCATAAAAATTACCGCCGAAAGATTGAGTTAAATTATTTCTTATCTTTGATTTAATTAAAGATGATATAATAGGCATTTTTAATAATTTAGCCATTATAGGTTTTTCTATAGCAGGAAGTATTTTTTTTAAGTATATTTTTTCTATTATGAGAGGAACCATAAGTATAAGATTAGGCTTTACCTCATCAAATGCTTTTAATAAAACATTAGGGCTAGGTATTGCATTAAGCATATATATGCATGCTCCTCTTGAAAATGGGAATAAAAAATCAAATAAACATCCGAATACATGGGCAAGAGGAAGAAATGAAAGTATATGATCATTAGGTTTTACCGGCATATTATTAATGGCAAATCTGATATTAGCAGCCAATGAATTATGATTGAGCATAACACCTTTACTGAATCCTGTAGTTCCTGAAGTGTATATTATAGTAGCCAATGTGTCATTTTCAAATATAGTAAGATTAAATTTTTCTTTGCTTAGTTTTTCTATTTCTATATCATTAAATATATTTTCTTCTTTTTCTTTCTCTTTTACAACAGTATTGAAATTTTCTAAATAGAAACATTTAGTTAATGAAGATAATGTTTTATCATCTATTCCTTTTATAATATTAGAATTGGCAAAAAAGAATTTAGAGCCTGAATCTTTTATAATTGATGCTATATCTTCTTTTGAAAAATCTACAAGTATAGGAACAACTACTGCTCCGTAGCTTACTACAGATAAATATACTAAAGCCCAATTAACGGAGTTTCCTCCGCATAATGCTATTTTCTCACCTTTATGAATATCGAGCTTTTTAAAAGCTATATGTATTTTTAATATATTTTCTGCAACATCTGAGTATTTTAATATTCTGTCGGTACCGTAATCAGATAATGCATTAATGTCCCAATTATTTTTTATAGTGTCTTGAATATAATCGCTGAGTCTTTCTTTAATCATTTTTATCTCCTATTTTTTTAATATAGTTTTAGAATATATTTGCAACATATCTGAACATGAAAACAGCATGACAAATATTAGATATTATAAGAAGGGAATAAAATAGCGGTAAAAATAATGTATATCTTTTATTAGATTCATACATAGCAAGTCTATAAAAAACCATTGATACAGTTAAAAGAAGAAATCCTGTTAAATAAAGTATAGCTCCATATTCTCCTACAGCATTTGATATTCTTGATATTGCTATAAGCCAAACCCAGTTTAATAGTAAATAATATATAGTTTCTGTAAAACCTCTCCATCTATAAACAAATACACTTCTTAATGTTATACCTAATACACATAATCCTGTAATTATACCAAAAAAGCTCCATCCCCATCCGTTTTTTAATGATATGAGGCATGGCGGTATGTAAACTCCCCATATCATCATAATAAAAAATACATGTGATAATATATAAAATACTTTTTTAGCTTTATTATGAAATGGAAAAAAATGATATATTGAATTGATTATATAAAACGTTATTAAAAAACTTGAATATAAGGAAAAAGATGTTATTTCTCTGGCCGTTTTCGAATTAACTATTAAAAGTACTAAAACGGCTACAGCAGAGCTTGCACATATTATGCATATAATAGCACTTATTTTTGAAACAGAATTTTTTATTCTGTTATTGCCTATATTTTTAAATATACTGTTCATAATTTAATATATTAAACCTTATTTATAATAAAGTAAATGGTGATTTATAACTATTTTGCTGTATTATTTTCAAAGTATTAAAATTTATACTATTTTTAGGGAACTATTTGTTTGTGTTATACGTCTAATTAAACATATAATAATTTATTTAGGAGCGTAATTATGAAACGCGTTATAACAGTTATTTTCATCATTTCCATATTATCAGTATCCTTATTTGCTGAAGAAGGCTATTATAATAATTGCAATGAATCTTATAGTTATGGATATTTTATATATAATGAAGAAGGACTTAGTGAGGAACAGTTATCTCAGGTTATTCAATTAAAATCAAAATATCAGCCTAAAATAGCTGAACTTAGAAAGAAAATTTATTTAGGAAAAACTAAAATGAATTTAGAGATGAGCAAAAAGTATCCAAATAGAAATTTGATTGACAATTCTAAGATTTTAAATATGCAATATGCTAAAGAATTACAGAAATTAGCCAATGAGTTTTTAGCTGAATATAATAAAATAAAAAATAATAAATAATATATTTTGTCTTTCATATAGAGAGAGGGATATATTCTCTCTCTCTTTTTTTATTAAATAATATATTTAAATAAATTGTTTTATTATGTATAATATAAAACATGTTTCCCATATATTGCCGGATTAGTGTATGAATTATTATAATTTCATCAATAACATGAAAATAGATTCTAATCTCAAGTTTATAAAAAAAGTAAATTTTGAAACATTAGAAGATAAAGATTTGTTTTATTATAATTTCATTGATGAGTTTAAAAAAAATAATAATCAATTAAACATACGCTATAAAAATACAGCTATAATTCAAAAATTAATTGACTCATATATAGATGAATGTGCATATAGCGGAGATGATGAAAGTTTTGAAAATGTTACCGGAAGTATCAATTCTGTATTAAGAAGAGACAGCTATAATATATATGCCAGAAATAAAGCGGCATTTTTATACCTCACTAGATATATTTATGATTTTGATGTTATATACTATAACATAGCTTTAGAGCATATTAATTATATACTTAAATATGATGATGATATAAGTTATTTTATTCTAGGGCTTTTGTATCAATTTAGGTATATGCATACAAAAGATAATCAATATTTTACTAAATCTTTAGAATGCTATAATAATATGGCAGAGTTTTTTAAATATGATATTAATATTAATTATAATGTTTATATTTTGTATAAAACTAAATATTCTGATATAGATAAAGAAATATACTCTGATATTTCAGTATTCAATAGAGAAAACATATTTGCATTATGCGATTTAGCAAAACTATACAGGGATAAATTTTTATTAACAAAAAATTATGATTATTATTTAGAGGCTGTAAATTATTATATAGAGCTTTCATATATTGGAAAGGATATTAATGTACTTTTAAATTTAGGCTTTATATATACTATAATGTTTAAATATAGCAGTGATATTCGTTTTTTTGATGATGCTGTTTATACATATAAAAAAATAGAAGACAGCAAATTATTAAAAGACAACAGCATGTTTTATAATTTATTAGGATATGCTTATGCTATTAAATATGATTTAACAGAAAGCAGGGATGATTTTACATTTGCTGTAAATTATTATGATAGTGCAATGATATATGATAATAATGCTTTGTATTTTAAGGCATATTTATATTTAAAAGCGTATATTAAAACAAAAGATGATTTATATTTTGAGGCTTCTCTTTCTTTTTTTAATCGTTTAGATATTGATGAAACTGATATATTAAATTCTATTGCCTATTTATATGAGATAAAATTTTATATAAATAAGAATAAAGAAGATTTTGACAATTCTTTACGTTATTATAATAGAGCATTAGCAATTGATAGAGATTATTTGTATACATATGCTAATAGATTTCATTTATACAAATTGGCTTATTATATATTTGAAGATACCAATTATTTTACATTTGTTCTTAATGATTATGAAACTTTGTATAATGAAGGTCAGCTTAATAATAATGACTTATTATGTAATTATGTAAATTATAATATAGGATGCTTTTATTATTGTTTATACCTTGATAGTTTAAAAGATGATTTTTTTGAGAAATCTTTATTTTTCTTGTCTCATACAGATTATAATTTGGCTGTAACTGATTTGTATAGAATTAAGTATATAGAAAATCGAAACAATAAATATTTTGATTTGGCTTTAGAGTATATAAATAATAATTATAAATATGATATAAAAAATTTTTCAAAGAAGGCAGAATTATATTATGAAAGATACAAAATAGATCATAATAATAAATATTTTGATATTGCTTTAGAAAATTATAATTATGCTTTGAATGTAAATATATATGATAAAACTTTATATTATAATTTAGCTCTTCTTCATCATACAAAACTTATAGAAAATAAAATACATGATTATAAAGAAGCTGAAAAAAATTATCTTACAGCAATAGATTTAGATAATTCATATTTAAAGGCAATAGAGAATTTAGCTTTTTTATATTTATTTGCATACAGCATATATAATACAGATGATATATATAATAGTTCTTTATCATGTTATGAAAGTGTATTAACTGATAATCCTAATTCTATTATAGCTTTGGAAGGTTTGGGATATTTATACTATCTTAAATCATATAAAAGTGATAATGAATTAAAATATGATTATATTATTAAATCAATTCATTATTATGAGCATGCTTTATTTTTGGGGGCATCAATAGATTCTATTTATGAAAAATTTAAAGATGCATATATTGTTTTGTTTAATTACTGTTCTGATAAGGTTTCTATAAATGAATATTTTGATAGATATATTAATATTCTTAAGGATGACAGAAATTTAGCTAATAAGCATTTATTTATACTTAATAATGTTATGTATGATATGGATAAGAATATAAAGCATTTAATTAAGGCTGGCAAGTGCTTAAACAGTTTGAAAATGGATATATCTTCTATAAGGTTATGCGGCAAATTTTTTAAGTTGTTATTTGAAATTACTAAAAAACCAAAATACGGATTATTGGCAGTATTTTATTATGAATATATGTCTAATATAGAAAAAAATAATGCTGATTATTATTTTGATTCTGGAATTTTATATCATAGACTTTATTTAAAAACAAAAAATTACGAATATGTTATTAGTGCTTTTCATTGCTACAGCAGGGTTTTAGATATAAATCCTAGTTATCCCAAATGCAATTATAATAGGGCATTGGTATTAAAATATTTATTTGAAAAGACTTTAAAAATAGATTATATAGAAAATGCATTTGAGAATTTGGTTCATTCTGTAAAACTTGGAAATGTAGAGGCTTATTCTTTAATTGCTGATGTTTATTTACTTCTTTATAAAAAGCATGAGAAAAAGGAAGAGTATTTGAATAAGGCTATAGATAATTATAATCTTTCTATAAAAAATAATTTTTACGGAAGAAATGAATATGAAGTTTATTTCGGTATAGGTTTTTGTTATTATTTAAAATATAAAGTTCATAGAGAAATAGAAGATTATTTTAATAAGTCTTTAGAATATTATAAATATGCTTTGAATGTTGATAAATATAATGGAAAAATAAAGAGGTTTATAAGATATTTATACATAGTAAAAAAGATTATTCCGCCTTCTTCTGGTATTAATTAAAATAATAATAAGTCAATTATTAAAGTTGAAAAAAATAAAACTTATACTAAAATATCTGTAATAGAATAAATATCTATTTTCTATAAGAGAGGGAAATTTATGAAAAATATAAGAATATTTTTATTGAGTATTTTTATTTTAACATTATCGAATTTATTATACTCTGAAAATAATAAAGTATATGTAATAAATAAACTTGAGTTTCAAGAAGTTAATAGATGGTATGCCGGATATATAAAAAAGTCAATAGATAAAGCTAATGAAGATAATGCAGATTTAATAATACTTGAACTTGATACTCCCGGAGGTCTTTTATCTTCTGCTTTGTCTATAAAAAATTATATAATAGAAAGCGAAGTTCCTGTTGTTGTTTATATTAATAAGAATGCATTATCTGCCGGTGCTTTAATATCATTGAGTGCTAAAGAGATTTATATGTCTGACGGCAGTGTAATAGGTGCGGCAACTCCTGTTTATTTGAATGGAGATGAGGTAAAAAAAGCAGGAGAGAAAGAAGTTAGTGCTATGCGTGCTGCCATGAGAGCATCAGCAGAAGCAACAAAAAAGAATACTAAAGCAGCTGAGGCTATGGTTGATGAGACTATAGTTTTAACTAAAGGAGAAGATGGTATTGATTTGGATGATAAAACTCTTCTTACTTTAAGTGCCGATGAAGCTATAAAAATAAATATAGCAGATAAGAAAGCTAATTCAATAAAAGAGATAATAGAATTAAAGGGGCTTTCTGATAATTCAGAGATTATAACAGTTGAAGAAGAGAATTATGATTTTATATTAAGATTTTTATTGAATCCATTTGTATTAAGTTTATTAATGTCAATCGGTATAGCAGGAATATATTTAGAGATAAAAACTCCTGGTTTCGGGGTAGGGGGAGTAACTGCCATAATAGCATTTTCAATATTTTTCTTTGTGCAGTTTTTTTCAGGAGACAGCAGTTTATTAGAGCCTGCAATATTTTTATTGGGTGCTGTTCTTATTTGTGTTGAGATATTTCTTATACCAGGTTTTGGGATTACAGGAATACTTGGAATAATTGCTATATTGGCAAGCGTGTTTATGTCTTTTGGAATACATAATATAGCCATAGCTGTATTTGTTATATTTATTTCTTTAATAATAGATATAATACTTATAATACTTATAGCTAGATTTATGACTAAATCCAAAGAGTTTAAAAATAAAATCACATTAAGCAGCGATACAGCAGGGTATCATTCAAGTGTTTCTTATAATCATTTACTCAATAGGGAAGGTGTAGCGGATACTTTTTTCAGACCTGCAGGATATATAATAATAGATAATAAAAGATACGATGCTGTTAGCGAGGGCGAATTTATAGACAAAGGAAGCAATTTGAAAGTTATTCTAGTTGAGGGAAATAGAATTGTTGTAAAGAAACTTAATGACTAAAATAATATAAGCTAGAAATATAAACAAACTATAAATTTCTAGCTTAAAATTTATTTATATAATTCATGAAGTTCTCCAATGCTAAAATCATATTAAGCAAGTGAACTGAAAGCTCTTACTGATGCAATATCTATTCTAAGCTGAAGTACATATCTTTTACCATCACGGCCTATAGCATAAGTGTATCTGCTTGATAGAGGAGATATGCCGCTTCCTTGCTGACTAATCTTCTGAGGATTATTTGTATTTTGAACTGATGATATATTTGCTCTTGGTGAAACTGCTGCTGCAGGTTGTTGCTGTACATTATTTATTTTATTAATAGTCATACTAATAACTCCTTTTATTTAGTACTTTAACCGTATATATTAACGGTAATATAAAAAAAACCTTAACAACTTTATTTTGTGCTTGCAAAACATATCATTTATTATATTATTTCATACATGGTTATTTTAAAAATGAAATTAAAAGGCGATAAAATATACATAAAAGTATCAGGCGGCGATGTATTCAGCATACCAAAAAATGGTACTTATGAGCTTGATATATATGAGGGAATGGAAATAGAATATGAAGAGATACCTCATATAAGAAATAAAGCTTATGAATCTGCGGCAAGAAAATCTGCTGTGTCAATTTTAAAACGCGGTTTTATAAGCGAGGGAATGCTTAGAGAAAAATTATCTAAAAAAGGTCATAAAAAAAGATTTATAAGCTATGCTGTTGCTTACTGCAAAGAATATGATTTAATAGATGATAAAAGATTTGTAAAGATAGCTATTAACAGTTTAAAACTTAAAGGCAAAAGCAAAAGGCATATTATAGACTATTTAAAGAAATGCAAAATAAAAAGTTCATTAATAGAAAGAGCAGAAAACTCAATAAGCGATAAAAGCGATGAGAGAGCATTAAAAGAGGCTATAAAAAAATATTATAGAGTTTATGAGCATAAAGATAAAAAGGAAGATTATATTATAAAAGCTCTTATGAGAAAGGGTTTTAAATATGATAGAATAAAATATTTAGTAGGCAAATATTTAGAAAAAAAGAAAAAATAAGCCCGCATATATTTTGCAGGCTTATAAAAAAATCAATTATTAAAAAATATTTTTTACTATTATAGTTTCTTCTCTTCCGGCACCTACTGATACAATAGAGATATCTGTTTCAATTACTTCGCTTAATCTTTTTAAATATTTTTTAGCATTTTCCGGAAGCTTATTATATTCTCTTATATCTCTTGTGCTAGTTTTCCAGCCTTCAAATTCTTCGTATACAGGCTCTGCTTTTGAAAGCACTTCTAAATCTGCAGGATATCCTTCTAATATTTTACCATTATATTTATAGGCAACACATATTTTTAGTTTATCCAATTCATCTAATATATCAAGTCTTGTAATAGCTATAGAATCAAGTCCGTTCACATAAGAAGCATATTTAACAACGCATGCATCAAGCCATCCGCATCTTCTAGCTCTTCCTGTAACAGTACCGTATTCTCCGCCTTTATCTCTTATAGCCTGTCCTATTTCATCATGCAGTTCTGAAGGGAAAGGACCTTCTCCAACCCTTGTAGAATAAGCTTTTACAACGCCTATAACATTATCAATTTTTCTAGGACCTACACCCGAACCTGTACAAGCTCCGCCTGCAGCAGGGTAGGATGATGTTACAAAAGGATAAGTTCCATGATCCAAATCAAGCATAGTTGCCTGAGCACCTTCAAATAATATATTTTTCTTTTCTTTAATAGCTTTATTTAATATTGTAGTAGTATCAGCAACATAAGGCTTTAATCTCTCGGCATATTCCAAATATTCTTTTAAAAGCTCATCATAATTAACGCCTTCATGATTATAAAGTTTTTTAAGAAGTTTATTTTTAAGTTCTACATTAAACTTTAATTTTTTAGCGAATGTTTCTTTATTCATAAGATCGGATATTCTAATTCCTAAACGGCTTGCCTTATCCATATAGCATGGACCTATTCCGTTTTTAGTTGTTCCAAGTTTATTTTCTCCTAAATCTTCTTCCTGAAGTTCATCAAGTATTTTATGATAAGGCATTAATACATGAGCTCTGTCTGAAATTTTAAGATTTGACATATTTACTTTTTTTTCTATAAGAGCATCTATTTCATCCAAAAAAACTTTAGGTTCTATTACTACTCCATTTCCTATAATGCATACTTTATCTTTATGAAGTATGCCTGAAGGAAGAAGCCTTAATTTATATTTAATATTATTAACTACAACAGTATGTCCTGCATTACTTCCGCCCTGAGAACGCACAACATATTCGCATTTTCCGGCAAGATAGTCTACTATTTTTCCCTTACCCTCATCTCCCCATTGGGTACCTACTATGATTACTGAAGCCATATGTTCAAACTCCTTTCTATAGATAGTGTAAAACACACAAAGGCAATTATATAAATTTTTGATAAGAATTTCAAGATACTTTGAATAGAAATATTTATTTTATATAAAATAGATATGTAACTTTTTTAAATTATTGGTAAAATATAAAGGTGTTTTATTTTAATATAAGTAAAGGATTTATAATATGAATGAAAATTTAGATTGGCAATTACATCAAATGCATAATGAAGGCAGACATCATGATATAATAAAACTTATATTATCGCTTCCTGAGGAGAGTTTGGACGATGATTTAAAAGGACTTCTTGCTGTTGCCTATAACAATACTGGTAAATTTGATTTGGCAATAGAAACACTTAATTCTTTAAGCGAAGAAACTAGAAATCATCATACTTGGTTTTATAAAATATCTTATGCTTATTTAGGTAAAACAGATATAGGCAATGCTTCTTATAATATAGAAAAGGCAATATCTATTCTTGAAATTAATAAGCCAAATATAAGTATAGAAGAATATAATTATTATAACAATTTATATAATGGATTTAAAGAAGAGATAAAAAAAGATGGTATGCATTATACAGCAAACAGTGTTGATATTAATGATGCCGATTCTATCATAAAGGATATATCATCTATTTTATCTAATGATGTAGAACATGAAATAGTGGAAGGAAGTATTGTTATAAAGGATTGGAATGTATTTATAAATGCTTATATAGATCAAGTCAATGACAGAAGTGCTACGGTAAATTATTATATATCAAGTCCTAATTGGGATAGAGATATATTTGAATGCTGTGCTAGTATAGGAAAGGATGCTAATACTGCACTTGGTCTTTCAAATGGAAGTTTTGTATTTGGTATAATGACTGGAATAAAAGCTATGAATGAAGGCAGAATACTTGATGAGGCGGAAAGTGAATTTGCAGGAAAAAAACATAAATGGAAAGTTTATACAAGTAATATTGTTAATATGGGAAACAATAACGGTGTGCCTAAAAATGTTAATACTTATTGGAATATGTTTAAAGATGATATATTAAAACGTATAGGAAATCAAAAAATTTGCTACATAAAAATATATGGGGCAAAAGCTAAGAATGATTATTCCATAGGAGAGCTTAGAATAAATGATGTTAATATACCAGAGCTCAGCGATAAAATGAATGAGTATGTTAAGACTTGGGGAGAAACTGATTTTTCATCTGATAAGCAGTTTTTCTTTTTGGTTCAGGAAGAAGAAACTTATACTCCTTATCCATACAGCAATGAAGAGATTTTTAATTTTGTTCAGCAGTATTCAAACATTGTTTTAAACTTAGAAGAAACAGATGATGCTTATGAAAAACTTGAGGATATGGCTTATGATTTAGTAAAAGATAATAGTTTAGCTGTTGATTTATTTTTATTTTTGCCGGAAATATGTGCTGATAATGAGTTTTTTAATGAACTTCATTCTGGAGAGAAAATCAATTTTATTTTTGGATCAAAAGAAAAAAATCAAACAGTGTATAAGACTCAGCTTTATACATATTACCTTATTAATAATTATATTTTTGAACTTTTTAGAAATGGTATGTTTAATGGAAAAGAAAATGAGATTTATGCTAAGTTTATAAATATGAGTGCTTTATATAATATATATATACAAATAAAGGAAGATTATGAAAAGAAAAATAAAAAACTTGAAAATCTTGAAGTAAATTTAAGCTATAATGTATCTGATTCTTATATATTATGCTGATAATAAACTATAAATAAAAAGTATAATTTGATATAATACAAAAATATAAATTATAGTATTGATTATATCCTAAGTGTTAATATAATTAATAAAAAACATTAAGGATATAATATATGGAAATGAAAGAGTTTATTGAGTATTGCAGAGAGGGTAACCCTATAAGAAGCACAGAGAAAGAGAAGGGTGCTTTGCTATTTCAATGTTCTCATGAGGCAATGAAAATAACAAGTAAATTAAATAATAAATACAATACTTCAGATGAGGTTAGAAAGCTATTTGAAGAACTTACAGGAAGAGAAATTGATCCAAGTTTCATGTGCTTTCCTCCTTTTTATACAGATTTTGGAAAAAATATTATTATAGGAAAAAATGTATTTATAAACATGAATTGCAATTTTCAAGACAGAGGCGGTATAATAATAGGGGACGGTACTCAAATAGGTATGAATGTAGCTATATCTACTTTAAATCATGGTTTTAATTTAGATGACAGAGATGTTACTTATGCGTCAAAAGTAGTTATAGGGAAGAATGTATGGATAGGCTCTGGTGTATCTATAGTTCCTAATGTAACTATAGGGGATAATTCGATAATAGCATCTGGTGCTGTTGTAACTAAGGATATACCTTCAAATGTACTTGTTGGCGGAGTTCCTGCGAGAATTATAAAAAATATATAATTTTGAATTTTAGAAAATATTGTTTTTAAATAGTTTTTGCATAATTCCTTTTTTCTGCTGCTTATGCAAATGAAGAAGCATTTTTAAATTATCAATTTGCTTATCTATAATAAATATAAGTTCTGATATTTTATTTTGCTCTTCAATGCTAGGCAGCTTTATTGTCATATCTGTTAATGTGCTTAAAACTATATAAGGAGTATTTCCTTTGTTTCTTTCTTTTTTGATTTTTTGTTTTAAAAATAAATCTAAATAATATTTTATGTATTTTATATTTTCTGTAAAATCCATTAATACATAAGTTCTTTGATAAGCATTAAATTTTCCTTTATAATAATGAATATAACCCACATAAGCCCCGTTTCCTGATATAAGCAATGCTTCTCCATCAAATGCATAGGTATTTATTGTATAATATTCCTTAGCACATGTATAGAATCTGTATTTTCCATTTTCCTCCATAGCATTGGCATCAAGTTTTCCTGTTTTTATACTTCTGCTTATTTCGGATAATTTTTTAACTCTCCATTTATCATTGAATTCTTTAAATCTTACTTCTCCGCTTAAAAGTTTCTGCATAACTCCTTTTTTATATAATTCCTTTTTTTCTATTAATTGATTAAGATTTTCTATTACATTATCGCATATTGTAAGTATTTCTGCTATGCGTTTTTGTTCCTCGATTGGCGGCAGTGCAATGCGGCATTCTCCTATTTCATGCATATTTATCTTTTTTGGAAATGCGGCATGCAGTGTTTTTGAAATAAGTTCTTTTTGAAAATTACAGGATAGTATTGAATAATACAAATATTTATAATAAACATCTTTATTTATATTTGTAAATAAACATACCGTTACATAATAGGCTATATCTTCATCTTTTTGAACAATTGCAGGAATGCCTATATTTCCTATTCTGGTCATAAATATATCATTTTTTTTAGCTTTAATTTTGTATAAATTATTATAATCTTCTTTTGATATAAATTTATTGCTGCTGTGTATATTATTAATGTTTTCTGCACTTATAAATTTTATTCCGCTTTTTGTGTATTTTGGCGTAGTATGTATTCCATCTTGTATAGTGCATATTTCTTTAAGTTTTACTATACGCAGATTTTTTTTATTATGCTTCATAAAAAAACCTGAATGATTATTTAAAATATAGTATAAATAATAATATTAATTTATTCAACTGTATTATAATTTTATTAATTTTATGTTATACTACAAGACTATGAAGATCATAATTTGAATGATTTTTATAATGTGTAACTTAATAAGTAAAATCATTCTACCGATAATATACAAAAAGTTTATGTAATTTTGGAATTTATTTATGCATAGAGTTTATCTTTTATCTTTGATGAGCGCATTGGTATTTTTATCATGCAGTGAAAAAAAAGAGAGTAAACAGTATATGGGGAATTTAGAGGAGAATATAAATACTGTAGATGTAGATATAAAAAGCAGAAATTTTGATGCGATAAGTTTAATAAAAAACAGCTCATTTACAACATATCCAAACATAAAAATAGAAGATTTAATATCATCATTTAATAGTGTAGAATGGCAGGATTTCATAGCCGAAGATGATTATATGCGTTATATAGATATGATAGGCAAATATGATACAAACGAATATATAATACAATTTAAATTACTAGATCATTACAGATGGGAACTGTATGCATTTGAAATTAATAGAACTGCATATTCAATAGATGAAGTTGCAAGCAGTTTATATACTATTTATACCAATAAAAAATAATATAATTAATAACTGTAAGTTAATGATATACTTGCTCTTTTTATAGCTATAGGACCTGCTGTACCTCTTGATAATTTTATCTGAATTGATTGGCTTCTGTCTATATCATCTCCTAAAGTCCAATCATTTTTCTGAGGTTCAAATAAACCTACTGTAGTACTTACTGCACCTTTTTTGCCCAAGAAAATTTTGACATCATAATAAACTATAACTATTCCTCTATTTCCTTTAACAGTTTGTTCTGTAATCTTTAATGGAGATGATAATGATGCAGATTTAATTTCTTGTTCTGACATATTTTCTATGTCTTTTCCTCCTATAACATAATAGGTTTTTCCATCAATTTCTATAGCCTGAACTTCTTTATCTGCACCGTATACTGTGACTTTCTTTTGAGGAGTATCTTCTCTTGTAATAGTCTTTTCTTCTTCTTTTTTACTACTATTATTGTCAGCAGTTTTTGTTGTATCTTCTTTAGTCGGCATAGTTGCACAGCTTGTAATTATAAATATAGAACTAATAGCAATAAAAAATTTCTTAAACATGAACCCTCCGTAATCTACCTCTAATTTTCATATTACTTTTTATCTCGGAAAATATTTTGCTAAAATTAAAATATTTTCTGTTAATAATTATTGAATAAAATTTATAGTTATTATAGTATAACAAATAAGAATTAAATTCATAAAATATTATTTTAAATAAAGGATATTAAAATGCAAATTTCAGAAAATAGATATGATAATATGATATACAATAAAAGCGGAAAAAGCGGTCTAAAACTGCCAATTATTTCTTTTGGACTTTGGCATAATTTCGGTGAAAACTGTGACTATAATAATATGAAAGAATTAGTGAAAACGGCATTTGATAACGGAATAACTCATTTTGACTTAGCAAATAATTACGGACCTCCTTATGGTTCTGCTGAAATAAGTATGAGTAAAATATTAAATGATGGATTAAATAAATATAGAGATGAACTTATTATAAGTACAAAAGCGGGTTATGATATGTGGGATGGTCCTTATGGTAATTGGGGAAGTAAAAAATATTTAATAGCAAGTATTAATCAAAGTTTAAAAAGATTAAATATTGAATATGTTGATATTTTTTATCATCATAGAATGGATCCTGAAACTTCGCTTGAAGAGACTATGGAAGCATTAACTAGAATTGTGAAAGACGGAAAAGCCCTTTATATAGGTCTTTCAAATTATGATGGAGTTACCATGGAAAGAGCCTCTAAACTGTTTGCTTTGGCTAATGTTCCTTTTATTATAAATCAAAACAGATATTCGATATTTGATAGAACAATAGAAAATAATGGACTTAAATTGAAAGCTAAAAAATTAGGAAAAGGTATAATAGCATACAGTCCTTTAGCACAGGGATTATTAACTGACAAGTATATAAACGGTATTCCTGAAGACAGCAGAATAGCTATGGATGGAAGATATTTAAAACAGGATGCAATAACAAGAAAGAGATTAGAACAAATAGTAAAACTTAATAAATTAGCAGAACAAAGAGGTGAGAGTTTAGCTCAAATGGCTTTAAGATGGGTGTTGAGAGATGAAGAGGTTACAAGCGTATTAATAGGTGCTTCTAAACCAAGTCAAATAATAGAGAATTTGAAAATTTTAAATAAATCTATTCTCACAGATGAGGAATTAAGAAATATTGATAATATATCTTTATAATATAGTAAGGGCTAATGCATATAAATAACATACATTAGCCTTCACTTTAATTTAAGGAGTTAATTTAAGTTAGTAACCGTAAAACGATGAATTTACAATCAAATATCTGTCTTTGCCTTTAGTATTAACATCAGGATTATAAACTATATATGTATCATCACCAAGCTCAACATATCTTAAAAGTGTATCATCAGACATGAAGTCCCCTTTAACATATATAGCAGCACCCGGAGCCATAGGACAATTATATTGTGTTGTTATTATCTTAGGTTTTGTTATAATTTTGCCATTATATCCGTATAAGCCGCTTTTGTCATTTTTATAATTAGCTTCAAGCCATGTAGCATAAAGCTCGCTCCAATCTTTAAATTGCTTAATATTTTTATTTGCAGCATAAATTATAGCTTTATAAGTTCCTCTATATTCTTCCGGAGCGTTTGCTATATCTTTGTATATTTCAAAACCGTTTTTAGAATGAAGTCCAAGCCAATACATAAAAAGCGAAACAGTAGCATATTTATGAACTGTATATCCTTGATTCCAATTAATAAAATAATCTCCTTTGGTTATCAAATACATTGAGTCTGTATTATAATAGTTAAGTCTATTTTCCGGTACTTTTCCTCTGTAAGTAATAACAGCTGCTTCAGATAATGCTTCATCTACCCATATATCAAATGAACTGCTGCTTTTGCTTTCAAGCTGACTGTAATGTATAACATGATGAAGCTCATGTGCTATTGTGTTTACTACAGATTCTATATTTTCCCAGCCGTTTATATAATCTAAAAATATTATATTTTCATCATCATTTTTTATTTCATCAAGACCATCTAATATAGAATAGCCTTGCATATATGGTTTATCTCCTGTATATCCTCCATTAATATCCATTATTAAAAGGGTTAATTTTCCGTCCAATTTTCCATATAAATATTCTTCTAAATCATGTATTTTTGAAGTTTCTGATATTACTTGCTGCAAATCTCTCTCATTTATTTTTAATCCGTTTTCTAAATAAACGTCTATTTTTGAAGTAGAGTATATATTTTTAGCTTTTAAACTTTCTTTTGAATAATTGTTATTTATGTATCTTACAGCATTAAATGTTTTTTCTGTATTTTTGCCTTTGTAGATATTATAACTTACAGGATTTCTTAAAACTTCATTTATACTTGAATATTCTTTAGCATTTAAAAAATTGCAAATAAAAAAAATAGTTATAAGCAGTATTAAATATTTTCTCATAATAAACCCTATTAACATATTTGCAATATTATCGGAAAAAAGGCTTCAATACAAAAGTATTAAAAAAATAGAATAGGCTTTAAAAACCTATTCTATAAAACATAATAGAGATATATTAATTAATGATGACACCCTTTGTAATTATCATACATGCATATATAGCAGTTTCTCCTGTGGCAACACAGGCATAAGCATTTTTTGCCCTTTCATAAAATGAAAATCTGTCTATATATTCAAATTTTTTAAATGTATTATCATGTTTTCTTAGAATAGCCTCGTATTTATCCCATATTTCAGGTTTGGAATTATCATTTGGTTTCATTAAAGTAACAGGATATTCTACAAATTGATCTAAAGGCATAAACTGCATAATAGCATTTAATATATCGCAATTAAAATGTCCGTCTAATCTTGCAAGCCTTTTGCTGTAAGTAGAAGCGGCAAAATTAGAATCTCCAATAACTAAAGTGTCTCCATGCCCCATACTCATCATAATATGCATCAAATCCGGAGATATAATATTTGGAATATTTTTTAACATATTTTCAATCCTTATGATTTTCTCTTAGATAAACTGAATGTGAATGCTAAAGCTGTAACAAGTACGCATCCTTTAATAAAATCCTGTGTATAATAAGGCACATTAAGCATAGTAAGTCCGTTTATAAGCATACCTATAAATACAGCACCTACTATAGTACCGAAAGGATTAGGTTTCTGTGCCCCTAATACAGCATATCCTATAAGAGCAGAAGCTATAGCATCCATAAGCAAAGTACCGCCTGAAGATACATCTCCTCTTCCAACTCTTGCAGCTAAGACAATACCGGCAAAACTAGCTACGAATCCTGATATTATATATGCTAATATTCTATATCCGTAAATATTAACTCCTACAAGTCTTGCAGCCTCGCTGTTTCCTCCTATAGCATAAAATATTCTTCCGTATCTAGTTAAAGATAATACTATAAATACTATAATAGCTATTAAAAACATAAATGCTACAGGCACAGGTATTAAATCAAATAATCTTCCTTGTCCTAAGAATTTAAATCCTTCATCAAATACACCTTCAGCAGTTTTTCCATTTGCTAAAGTCATTCCGTTTCCTATAGATCTTCCTGCAGAAGGTATAAGCTGTAATCCTTGAACTAAGAACATCATTCCTAAAGTAGTTAATAAATCAGGTATTTTTAATTTTACTATTAAAAGTCCATTAACTAATCCTATAAAAGCTCCTATTGATAAGCATATAATAATAGCATGATATCCCTGCAGTCCAAGAACTATCATACAATAAGAAGCTATCATTACAGATAAAGATGCAACGGCGCCTATAGATAAGTCCATTCCATTAACAATTAAAGGGAAAGTTTCTCCAAGTGCTAATATTGCATATATAGTTATACCAAGAAGTATAGAAAATAAATTTGATGATGTAAGAAATACCGGTCTTGTTATAGAGAAAAATATAAATAACAAAGCCATTATTATCAAAAAACCGTATTTTATAGAAAATTGTGTTATCATTTTTTTGTTCATTATTTTTGCTCCTCAGTATTATTTAACTCATCAATATTGCAGCTTATATAGTGAAGTAATTTATCTCTGTCTATTTCATTTCCGTATTGTTCAAAAACCATTTTGCCTGAATTAAATACTATTATTCTGTCTGCTACTTCTATAGCCTCATCTAAATCTGCAACTAAAATCAATGCCGCACTATCTTTAATATTTTTTCTTAAATATTCTCCCATATCAAATCTTGATGCTATATCAACACCTTGAAACGGCTCATCCAATATTATCAAATTATAGTTTTGGAATATCCATCTTGCTACTATAACCTTTTGCTGATTACCTCCGGATAAACTGTCCATCATATCTTCAATAGAACCATATTTAAGAGATAATTTTTCTACTATATCCAAAGAAGATTTTTTCTCCAATTTTTTTTCCATTATAAGTTTAGGACTGAATTTATTTAAAAAAGGAATAGTAATATTTTCTGTTATACTAAAGTTTGGGAAAATAGCATTGTTGCTTCTATCTTCCGGCACTAAGTGTATTCCGTTTTTTATAGCCTTGCCTATATTTTTATGCTCTATTTTTTGACCGTTCATAAATATTTCACCGCTTATAGGCTTTTTTATAGAAAATAAAGTTTCTCCGAATTCACTTTTACCTGCACCTATCAATCCTACTATGGCTGTTATCTCTCCTTTATATAAAGTAAGATTAATAGGACTTCCATTTTTCATAAAAACTAAATCTTTAGTTTCTAATAACGGCTCCATTTTTCTCTCTTCTTTAGCAACAGCTTTTACAGTTTTTGGTACAGAACCTATCATTGCAGTAACTATTTTATTTACTTTAATAGGCTTTTCCATTATATCAGATACTTTTCCGTCTCTTATAACTACAACATTATCAGCTATTCTTTCTATCTCATGAAGCCTGTGAGAAACATATAATATAGTGACATTTTTTTCTCTTAAACCATTAAGCTTATCAAATAAAATCTCAGTTTCTTTTTCAGATATAGCAGCTGTAGGCTCATCTAATATAAGAAGTTTAGGATTTGATTCTAAAGCTCTTGCTATTATTATAAGCTGTCTTTCGCTTTGACTAGTCCAAAATACCTCTTTATTTAATATGCTGTGATCTATTCCCATTAAATCGGCTACTCTTTCAGCATGCTCCATATAGTCTTTTTTCTTAATAAAAAAATTCTTTTTATTGGTTAAAATATCTTTAAGCACTAAATTTTCTGCAACGGTCATACTTTGCACCACACCCTGATTTATAATCTGATGCACTGTTTGTATTCCTTTAGAATAAGCATCAAGCGGGCTTGTGAATTTTACCAAATTTCCTTCTACAAATATTTCGCCGTCATATTTTGTATGATATCCGCAGATTATTTTTATTAGTGTAGATTTTCCAGCACCATTAGCTCCGACTATAGCTGTAATATCTCCTCTTTTAAAATCGAAAGATATTGATTCCAATGCTCTAGTGGAGCCGAATGATTTACCTATGTTTTTTAAGTTTATTATAGCGTCTTTATTACTCATAATTTATCTACCGCAGAATATTCATTTACAATACTTGCCACTTTTTCTATATCATTTATATTATCTCTGTTTATTAAAAACTCTTTTCCTATTTTTAAGCATATCCAATCTAATCTAGCTCTTTCATCTAAATCAGTAATGCCTGAAATGTCTTTATTTTTTGCAAGTCCTAAAGTTCTTCTTATAAGAACACATCCTGCAAAACCAACAGCATCTTTGAATATTCTATTTAATACAGTTTTAATATATTCTTCAGAATGTTTTTTTCCTTCCGGATAATTCCAATATAATGGTTTAGTTTCTTCTAAATGTTTTTTCCATAGAGCTTCAAATTTACTCAAAGTTCCAGTAATCATATATTTAGCAGTATCAAATAACCACTTTCTAAATTCTTTTGAATTTGTGCCTAATCTTTTTTGATGATATTCCTGAGAAATATAAGCCATAAAGAAATTAGCCATAGCTTTTCCTACATCAAAACCTATAGGACCATAGAATGCAAATTCAGGGTCTATTACATAAGTTTCTTCCTCATTACCCATAAAACTGCCCAAATGGAAATCTCCATGAAGCAATGCTTCAGCTTTAGTCATAAATGCATATCTCATTTCTGCGGCAGCTGTTTTTAATTTGCTGTCTCTTTGGAATTTTCTTACCTCTTCCATATTTAATTTTTCATGGTAAATATTAGTTTCATTTTCTTCAAAAGGATGAGTGAAAATAAAATCTTCTGTTAAACTGCATAATTCTGCATTCATATATTCAACTACAAGATTCTTTTTAGTCTTTCCATCCAAATAATAATCAGAAGTATAAAATAAAGTTTTTGAAAGAAAATCAGTTAAATCCTCTGCTACTTTAGGGAATTTTTTACCTTCTATTATTTCTCCTCTAAGAACTTTATGTTTATTTAAATTCTGCATTATAACAACGCACATATCTTCAGAAAAATAATATACTTCAGGTACTAAATTAGGACATAATTTGTGCTGTTCTTTAAGAGCTTTAATTTCTATTTTCATTCTGTCCTTTTCTAAAGGATAGCTTTCCCCAACGCATCTTAAGAAAGGAACTGACTGTTTTAATATTACAGTTTCTTTTTCATTTTTAGCATTTGTAATGCTGTATACGAAATTTAAATTACCGTCCCCAATTTCTTTTATTTGTAAATTATCGAAATCAGAAAATATTTTTTTTATTTCATCTATAGTTTTTAAATAATCTATTATTGTATCTACTGTTAATTGTTTGTAAGACATATTTTATCTCCTTAAAATTAATTAAAGGCCTTTTTTAAATTATCTATATAAGGAGGTTTTATTATACCTTTTTCTGTAATAAAACCTGTTATAAGTTTATTAGGGGTAACATCGAATGCCGGATTTCTAACTTTAATATCCAAAGGAGCAGTCTGCACTCCGGCGAAGTTCATAACTTCTTTAGAATTTCTTTCTTCTATTATTATATCATTTCCTGTTTTAGTATTTAAATCGAAAGTAGTAGAAGGGCATGCTATATAGAAAGGTATATTGAAATATTTAGCCAAAATAGCCACTCCCATAGTACCTATTTTGTTAGCAGCATCTCCGTTTTCAGCTACTCTGTCGCATCCTACTATTACTAAATCAACAAGTCCTTTAGACATTATAAATGCAGCCATATTATCGCATATTAAAGTAACATCTATACCGGCTTCATTAAGTTCAAAACTAGTTAATCTTGCTCCTTGAAGCAATGGTCTTGTTTCATCTGCATATACTCTTATTTTTACACCGTTTTGATGAGCTATATACATTGGAGCTAATGCTGTACCTATTCCGCTAACGGCTAATCTTCCTGCATTACAATGAGTTAATACGCCGCAATTTTCTTTTAATAATTCAGCACCGTATTCTCCTATTTTCTGACATATATCAACATCTTCAGAATGTATTTTCTTAGCTTCTGCTTCTAATATATTATATAATTCTAATGAAGATTTATCAGTATTTCCATTTATAGTATTAAACATTCTATTTAAAGCATAACTCAAATTCACAGCAGTAGGTCTTGAAGAGTTTAAATATTTAGCTCTTTCTTCAACAAATCTTATAAAATCATTGCTATTTAAATCAGTTTTCTTTTTTAAATCTATAAGCAAAGAATAAGCAGCTGCAACCCCAATAGCAGGAGCTCCCCTTACTTTTAACTCTTTTATAGCATCATATGCATCTTCTACAGTTGATAATTTTATTTCTTTTACAGTTATAGGTATTAATGTTTGATCTAATATATATAACTCATCTCCAGTCCATCTTACAGTAGGTATTCTTGAATTTGTCATGTTATAATCCTTAAATATTTATTATACAGCGATACATAATTTTACTAATATGCATCGCTGTATACTTTTATATAATAATCATTCAGCCATAGGTATCCAACTGGCTGTCATATTTGTAGTTTTGTTAAATTCAGGGAATTTAGCCTGAAGCTCTTCCATATTTTTAACACCAGCTTCTCTAAGCATATCTTGAGTAAATAAAGTAGGAGTTATTAATATATCATCAGGAATTTTTTCTCCTGCAACTTTTAATGCTAATGCTCTTACAGACAATGCTCCTATAAGTCTAGGGCTTGTAGCAGCTGTTGCAACCCATGGACTTCCTTCTTTAATCATTAATTCTATATCTTGAGTTGATATATCAGCACTGTATACTTTTACTTTATCATTTAATCCCTCTTCATCTAAAGCAAGAACAACACCTTTAGCAAATTCATCATAAGGTGCAAAATAAGCATTTATTTGAGGATTAGATTTTAAAGTAGCTTTTACTTGCTCAGCATTTTTTACAGAGAAAGGAGATTCTACTGTACCAGTTCTGGCTATTTCTTTCATATTAGGGAATTCTTTTTTGAATTCAGTGAAAGCCTGATCTCTTTTATCCAAAGGCAATATACCTGCAAAGTATACATATCCTATATTAGCCTGCTGATTATAATCTTTGTTCATAGCATCTAAAGCCATTCTTCCTAAAGCATGATCATCCTGAGCTATTTGATTGATTTCAGGATTTTGAACATCAACATCGAATGCTACAACAGGTATTCCAGCAGCTACAGCATCGGCAGCAGGTTTGGATAATGTTTCAGTAAGTCCGTGATCCAATATTATACCATCTACTTTCATATTAATAGCTTGATAAACGAAATCTGCCTGAGCCTGATTATCCATATTTTTTCCGAATACAGTTAATTGTATTCCCATTAAATCAGCTTGTTTTTGAGCTCCGTCCTGCCACATTTGCATAAACTCGCCTTCAACCATTTGTCTTATTAAAGCAAAATGAATCTTTTTGCTTCCGTCAAAAGGAGCAGGAGCCCCTTCCAATTTTGTTGTTGAAGATGCAGATGAAGAAGAACCCTGACTGCATCCTATTGAGAATAATAATATAACTATAGATAATATTATAGTTAATTGTTTCATAATATTAACTCCTTTAATTGTGCTTGAATTTTAGTATAGTAAAATGGTTTTAAATTGTCAATAAAATATACATATTTATTTTACTAAAAATTAAGTAAAATATAACATTCATATTATAAAAATAACTGTGTATAGAATGATATTTTAATTAATTTAAACTTAAAAAAATACTTAAATTTTAGTAAATATTCTGTATTGATTTTATATACTTTTGATAGTATTATTAATAAATAAAATAAATTGGTAAATGACTAATGAAAAATAACAATAAAATAAATCTTGCTGATATAGCAAAAAAAGCGGGTGTTTCCGTAGCTGCGGTATCTCTAGTTTTGAATAATAAAAACGGAGTTGGAGCAGAACTTTCTAAAAAAATTAATGAAATAGCTATGGATATGGGATATAAGCAGAATAAAAAAAATACTTATAACAAAAGAATAGCTTTTATAAAAATAGAGAGGCATGGACATATATTGAATGAAACTCACAATGTTTTTTTAGCTGATTATATACAAGGAACTATAGACAGAAGTAAAATATTAAATTATAAATTAGAAATTTTAAGTTATTCAAAAGATCAAATAAATTCTATTAAACCCTATATAGAATCAGAGAATTATTCAGGAATCATAATTTTAAGTACAGAACTTTATAGGGAAGATGTTGTGTTATTATCATCTATAGATATACCAATTGTATTTTTAGATGCTTATTATCCATATATAAAATGTCATTTTGTAACAATGAATAATGAGAACTGTATATTTCAATTAGTAGAGCATTTAGTTGATCTTGGACATAAGAGAATAGGGCTTGTTGACAGTAAATCCAATGCTTCAAATCTTATTATTAGGAGAGAGGCTTTTTATAAATCTTTAAAATATTTTAATTTGGAATTTGATTCAAAGGATTATTTTTTAGTGGATTCTGTTTATGATAAAACAGTTGCTGATATGGAAGAATATTTATCTAAAACTAAAGATATGCCTACAGCTTTAGTTTGTGTTAATGATACTATAGCTATAGGTATTATGAAAGCTTTAAAAAATGCAGGATATGATATACCTAAAGATATATCCATAGTGGGGCATGATAATTTACCTACCGGTTTATTTATAGATCCTATATTAACGACTATAGATGTACCTAAAATAAATATAGCACAATCGGCTGTTGATATATTGGATAAAGAAATAAGATTTCCTCAGAATGATTATTATAAAGTATGCATGATAAATGGAATGCTTATGCCTAGAGAAAGCAGTGCAAGAATAAATTTATAAGCGGACATTTCCTTGACGCAAAATTTTATTTTCTAAACAGTCATATAATGTAGAAGGAACTTTATTTTCTATAACTCCCGCATTAACTATTAAATCGACTTTGTCTTTATAAATTTCTGCTAATTTATTTCCGTCTAATATAACACCGTATCCGCTTGGATTGGCAGAAGGAGCTACTATAGGGGGAGTAGATTTTAATATAGTTTCCATATATTCATCTTTTGGAATTCTTAATGCTACTGTGGATTTTAAGTATAGGAAATTGTTTTTAAGAGAGTCAGAAAGAGGCATAATAAAAGTTAATTCTCCCGGAACATTGTTTTTTATTATATCAGGAACTTCCATATTTGAGAATTTACTGCAGTATTTTATATCTTTTATTAGTATCAAAAGAGGCTTATCTTTTTCTCTTTCTTTTATCTTATAAATCTTATTAACAGCATCAACATTAAAAGCATCAGCGAGCATTCCGTAAACTGTATCTGTAGGAGAAATTACAACACCGCCTTTATTTATTACTTTTATAACTTCATTTGCGGCATACTCTATACTTTCTTTGTTGTTTTTATCAATATTGATTATCATTGAAACTCACCTTTTGATTAAAGTAGGGTGAACAAATACGCTTGCAAATCCTCTTCTTTTAGCATTATGCAAGGCAAGTAAAACGGGAGCTATCTCTTTATCCATACTTTCTACATGGTAATTTTTTTTGTATGCTGTGTATGAAATACCTGCGGATATCGTATATTTTATTATCATTCCGTTATATTCTAATTCATTTTTATCAACAAAATTTCTTATCTCTTCTAATTTTTTATCATAGAATTTTATACTCATTCTATTAAATGCCACCATAAATTCATTATTATCAAAACGTGCAAGTATATCTTCTCTTCTGGTGGACTTTCTTAGCACTTCTGTAAATTTAAGCATTATCTCTTCTGCAGCAATAATACCAAATTCATTAATAATCTCTTCAAGCCCATCTATAGAAAAACAAGCAAGTACAATAGTTTCCTCATGTCTTACAGTTTCATAAAGAAGTCTTGTAAATTGTTCATAAAATTCTTTTTTGTTCCAAAGGCCTGTTTCCAAATCTACATTTAATATATCATCATATTTCTTTTGTGCTTCTTTATATGATTGATAATTTCTATTAGAAACTTCTGTCATATCATTTAAAGAATTCTGAAGATAATCTGCTTGTTTTATTAATTTTTGATGTTCTAAGTAAAGTTTTCTATATTTTAAACAGCTGTTTACTCTAACTACCAATTCCATTTCATCAAAAGGTATAAATATAAGTCCGTCAATTCCTAAATTAATAGCTTCTTCTATAAACTCCATTTTTCTATATGGAGTACTGAGCAGAATAACAGGCGTACCCTTTGTAGATTCCTGATTTTTAAATGTATCAAGCAGTTGCAAACCTTGGGAATCTCCTATATCAGCGTCAAGCAATATTAAATCTATAGTGCTTTCATTAGCTATATTTACAGCCTGTGAACGTGATTTTGTTGATATAGGGTTATAATGTCTCTCTCTTAGTATATCAACAAATCTTTCTAAAAGATCTGATCTGTGTTCTACTACTAAAATGTTTTCATTCATAATTAATTACATCTTTAAAAAGTATAAATTCATATATTACAATATCGTAAATTTATAGAATATATTGAATAAAAAATAGAAGCTGAATATCAATGAATTATCAATATTGACAAAATATATATGTTTATAATATAATAATTACCGACCATATTAATAAAAATATATTTAGATTGAATTATGTCAGAAAAAATTAGAAAATACCCAACCCTTTATGTGAAAAATTTTGCTAAAATTAAAGAGGCTGAAGTTGAACTAGCTCCGTTTACACTTTTTGTAGGCGACAACAACAGCGGAAAGAGTTATTTAATGACTTTAATTTATGGATTGATTCAATATACTAACAAAGTAATAGATATCATATTTAAAGATGAAAAAACTTTAGAAGAGCTTGAAGAATATAAAAAAACTAAAGATATTATAGATAATTATATTGAAACTTTAGATTTTGATAAATCAGAGAATATGTCTATTGAAGAAATAAAAAATTTTATAGATTTATTTAATGCATTATTGAATAAATACTCAAATAACGTAGTCAATTATATATTTAATTCAAGTAATGAAATTATTTTGGAATATATAGAATGTAAATTAAATTATGATAAATTTTTATTTAAAAAAGTTAAATCAAAGAATATTCGTGATGATATAGAAATATCTTTTATTGGTATAAGAAAAGGAGGGATAGAAAGAGGAGTTGGATATACAAAAGATAAAGTACGATATAGAGAAATTATAAAAAATATGGTTGATTTTATTATAAATAGTTATTTTCAAATACAATATGAACTTTCAAAAACAAATAAAATATTTTTGCCTGTTTCAAGAACTGGTTTTTTATTGACAAAAAGTGATATAGCTAGTTCTGCAATTATTGATAAATATGATAGATATACAGAAGAAAAAAATAATCAATACTTATCAAGACCTGTTATTGATTTTTTAAATCATTTAAATTATTTATCTAAACAAAATAATAAAATAGAACATATGACAAAAAAATTATATTTCATGATTAATTTCTTTGAAGAAAATTTAATCTCTGGACAAATAAATATTAATTCTGAAACAGGAAATATTTATTATCAGCCTAAAAATATGAATACAGAATTTCAAATGTATTTATCTTCTGCTGTTATTACAGAACTAGCACCTTTATACCTATTTTTGAAATACGGCTTAATAAAATATAGATTATTAATGGAAGAGCCTGAAATTTCTTTGCATCCTTATCTTCAGCAGCAATTAACAAGAGTTTTTATTAAATTAATTAATAGTCATATTCATATTTTAATAACAACTCATAGCGATACAATTATTCAGCATATAAATAATATGATTAAATTAAATGCTAATAGTGAAGATAAAAGAAAAGAGCTTATGCAAATTTATAATTATGATGAAGATGATTTGATTTCAGAAGATAAGGTTAAAATGTATCAGTTTGATATTGAAAAAGACGGATTTACCAAAGTGACGGAATTAGAGGGTTCTAAATATGGTTTTGAAGTTCCTACATTCCATGATTATTTAATCAAAGTATCTAAAGAATTCGACGACTTTATTGAAAAATTGGATAATTAATTTTATGCAAGAATTGTATGATAAAATATGTAAATTAAACAAGTATTATAATAAGGATATATTTGAATTTTATATTATCAATAGTAATTCATTTTGCCATGAAGAGAGTATTGAAGATAGTAATTCCAATCATAATATTATAAATTACAACATTATTCTGCCATACAATAATTGTATTTTAATTAGAAAAATAGAGGGAAATAATAAATTTTATCATTTAAATAAAAATAATTCAGCAGATATTTTTTTAATATCAAAAATTGCTGCTGATTCATATAAATTAGATATTTTGGAAATAAAATCATCTATTAGTATAACGGAATTAGAAAGATTATCAGATCAATTAATATATGGATATTTAAGAGTTATGACTTTGATATCACCCCTGCATTTAAATATTAATAAAATAGAGTTATATGTAGCTTTTTACGAAGATAATAATATATATACTAATTTAGATTATTTATCTAATTCCAAGCGAAAATTAGCAATGATGAATATTCCATGTTGGAAGCAAAATAAAATATATTTAGCAAAAACAATACCAAATAATTTTTTTAATTCTAAAGAAATCAATATAATAAAGTTGAGATATGATAATTATACTCTAAATAATAATAGGGCAATTATAAATATATAATATTAATAGCAAAAAATTCTTAATATATTTTAATATTTTTCGAAATTTATCTGTTATAGTAAAATATATATTTGAAATAAAAAGCATTTTGTGTTATTATATATAGTAATTTTTTAACAACTTATGGAGGATAAGTAAAATGAAAGTAGCAAAATTTGGAGGCTCTTCTGTAGCAAATGCAAGTCAGATAAAAAAGGTTGTAGATATAGTTCTAGCCGATAAGGATAGAAGAATTGTTGTAGTATCTGCACCTGGAAAGAGATTAAAAGAAGACACCAAAGTGACCGATTTACTTATTACTCTAGCTGAAACTATTATTTCCTGTAAGGATGGAAAATTAGAATTAAAAATTATTATAGAAAGATTTAAAAATATAGTAGATGAGCTTTCTCTTTCTAATGAACTTTTAGAAGAAATACAAAGTGATATATTAAAGAGAATAGCTGAAGATAAAAGCATTCCAACTAAATTTATAGATGGAGTTAAGGCTTTAGGTGAGGATTTATCTGCTAAAGTAATAGCAGCTTATATTAATTCACTTGGTGTTGATGCTAAGTATGTTAATCCTAAAGATGCAGGACTTCTTCTATCTGAGGAGTTTGGAAATGCGGCAGTTTTGGAGAAATCTTATGCTAATTTAGCTAAACTAAAAGATGAAACTTCTTTAGTAATATTCCCAGGATTTTTCGGATATACAGAAAAAGGAGATGTTGTAACTTTTCCTAGAGGAGGAAGCGATATTACAGGTGCTATTTTAGCTAAGGCTGTTAATGCAGAAGTTTATGAAAACTTTACTGATGTTGACGGAGTATTTGCAGCTGCTCCTAATATAGTTGATAATCCTAGATTGATAGAAGAGTTTACATATAGAGAGATGAGAGAATTAAGTTATGGTGGATTTAATGTACTTCATGCTGAGGCTTTACAGCCTGTTTATGAAGCTAATATTCCAGTTCATATACTTAATACAAATAATCCATCAGCTAAAGGTACTAGAATAGTTGCAAGCAGAAATAAAAATGTTAATCCTGTAGTAGGCGTTTCTGGAGAGGCTGATTTCTCTTGTCTTTATGTTAGTAAATATTTGATGAATAGAGAAGTGGGGTTTGGTAGAAAACTTTTAGAGATAATAGAAGATGAAAATATACCTTATCAGCATGCTCCTTCAGGAATAGATAATATTTCTGTAATAGTTAGAAATTCTGCAATTACAGAAGAAAAAGAAAAACGTATATATGAAAGAGTACGTGATGAACTTAATGTTGATAATGTTTATTTTGAACATGGACTTGCTTTGATAATGCTTGTTGGAGAGGGCATGCAGCAATGTATTGGTGTTTCTGCAAGAGCTATGCATGCTATGGAGAAATGCAATATCAATATAGAAATGCTTAACCAAGGCATAAGTGAAGTAAGTATTATGATAGGCGTTAAAGATGATGATTTAAATAGAGCTATAAAGAGTATATATAAATCTTTCTTTGAAGAGCATTAAAAAATAATCAGTAAAATTATTTTGGGCTTTAATTATTTTTTAATTAAAGCCCAATTTTTTTTTATATTAAATTGATTTTTTACGTAAATATAGTAGAATAATTTTTATTTTTTTGGAGAAACATTATGAATAAAGGTACAGTAAGATCCATTCCAATGCTTATTATATTATCAATAGTAACATGTGGTATTTATTATCTCTATTGGATTTATAAAACTACAGATGAAATTAAAAACTTTATGGAAAGAGAAGATATTAACCCAGCTTTGGAATTGATATTGACTTTAGTAACTTGTAATTTATATACTTTATATTGGTATTATAAATATGGAAAGATAGTATATTTAGAGATGACTAAAAAAGTAGGAATTGATAGTGTAGAAGATAGTACAATATTATTGGTAATATTAGATTTATTTGTAGCTATCGTATCATGTGCTATATTGCAAGATAAATTAAATACAATATGGAATAGTATTGATGATGATACAAAAGCTATAGAAATACATCCTGAAGAAAACGATAATCAATAAAGATTATATTATAATAAAAAAGGCTTACCTAAATTGGTAAGCCTTTTTTATTAAAATTAATTTGTTGTATCTAAAGTTTCTTCTACAGAAGAAGTGCTTCCTCCCATTACAGAGTTAGCTAAATCTTTTATTTTTTTACTAGCGGATGATTCAGATAATGTTTTTATAGCATCAAGCATATTTCCTGTAGGAGGAGAATCTTTATATAGATTTAGTATTTCAATTGTAATGGCTTCGGAATTATCATTTTTAAGTCTGTATATTAAAAGCTCTTCGATTTCTGATTCTGTTTTATAATTTCCTAAAGCCTTAATAGCATATATACGTACTGAATCGCTGTCATTTTTAGCAGCCTCTACAATATCCTTTTTTACATCACCATAAGCATTATACTCAGGAAGAATATATATAACTCTTGCTGTTATTTCCGGTAAATCTTCATCTAATAGCTTCTGAAGTATTTCATAATTTTCTGCACTAGGGTATGCTCCCAATGCTACAACTGCCATATAACGAACTAAAGCAGGCTCTCCTACATTTTGAGCAGAATTCCTAGCTATTTCTTCTCCTTTAGGGTCTTTAGTTTCACTAAAATATCTTAATATTTCCACTTTTGTACTTGATCCTACTATATTATTAGTATACTGTTCAAGTAAATAATCTGCTGCCATTGTTGATTTTATAGAACCTAAGGCATTTATCATACTGTCTAATACTAAACCTTTAGCATTTGTAATATCTGCCATAATATAAGTTTCAAATTTTATATCAGGATATATAGAACATAAATAATATGCATCCTTACGCACATTATCATTCTCATCTTGAATAGCATATTCTATTATAGATTTAGCATTATCATTTTTAACTTGTTTAAAAAAGTTAATGATTTCAGATTTAACTCTGCTATTCATCTCTTCAGGATAATGAGCTGCAAGCATTGCAATATCAGCCTCATTTTTAGTATTTTTAATTTTACCTATAGTTGCAATTTTTTGAGAAGGTGTTCCATATTGAAAAGTTTTTTCAAAATCTGGATTTGCTAATCCTATACTTGTGTTTGTAGTAGGTTCTGGTGATATTTCCGGGGTTGTTTCCTGTGAGAATAACTCGAAGCTAATACATAATAAAAAAATAAATATAATTTTTCTCATAAACAAAAATAAAAATCTCCTTAAAAGTTATTTTATATAAAGAAAACCCCTTCAATTTATAAAATTAAAGGGGTTTTAATATTTTCAAAAATTAATTTCCTTGGTACGTACTTTCTGCTTTAACATCCAAATTTGAAATATAAGTATTATATTTTACCATATCTTCATCATTTTCAATAACAATGAATTCGTATCTTCTTAAAGCATCCTGAGAAGGATATTCAGGCAAAGCCTCACCTAAAGGACTTTCTATTACTCTGTTAGAATCTACTCCTTTATTTAACAAGTAAGCCTTACCGTTTTTAGCTCTTAATACAGAAAGATTATAGTTATAAGGATAAGCTCTTCCTCTGTTGCTTGTATGAGCTTCTAAAACTATACTGGTATTAGTATTATTATTTAAAAACTCTACAACCTGTGAAAATACTGTATCAGCATTAGCAGGCATATTTGTTTCTACAAACTTGAAAATTATTTTAGGGTCAGTTTCAAGCACTTTACCTCTTTCTGTAAGTCTTATAGAAGCACCAGCAGGCAAATAAAGTTCTTTAGGTTCTTCAGGAGCTTGTTCCTCTTCTATAATAACATCCTCAGGAGTATCAGATTCTTCTTGTACCTGTTCTTCAGCAGGTGCTTCTCTTTCAGCAATAGCCTCTGCTGGAATACCGCCTTGAGTTGTAGTCTTACATGATACTATGACAAAGATCAATAAAATAAAAATAAATAAAATTTTTTTCATTATTTTGCTTAAACCTCGATATTATTTTGTTTCTGCATTAATGTCGACAGTTTTAGCAAAATCGTTATACTTTTTCAAATCATTTTCATCCATTATGATTATAAATTCGCATCTTCTATTTTCTTTTAAAGTAGGATATTCAGGTAAAGCCTCTCCAAATGCATTTTTTAATAATTTACTATTTGCAGCTCCCAATTTTATTATATAATTGAAGCTTGTATCAGATCTTCTTTTAGATAAATTATAATTATAAGGAGCAGGGCCATCTTTACTTGAGTTTCCTTCTACCATAATTCTAATATCTGGATTATCATTAATTATTTGATGAACTAGATTATAAGCCTCTTTGTAACTTCCTATTTCTATAGTTTTGTCAAAAGCAAATTTTACTTCATAGTTATTTGCCGGCTTTCCTACATCAGTTTTAGATTTAGGATCATGTAATACTAAAACACTGCCTCTAGGAGTATTTCTAACGGTAGCTCCATCCGGAAGATTTAATCCCTTTTTAGCTGATTGATTATCAGCCTGTTTAGTATTGAATCCGGAACCGCTTTCAGGTCCAGCAGCTACTGGGGCACTTTTACATGCTACAATAGCGATAAAACTTAAACACATAATTAAGACTATTTTTTTCATGTTTTTTCCCTTAAGAACAATATTTTAATTTTTGGTAATATTATGCTAATAACAATTAACATAATACTATTATAACAAGTTTTTAATTGCATTTGTAAAATATTTATTATTTTTAAAAAATATTTTATCATGTTTTAGAATTAAAAACTATAAGCTTTTATTATAAATCGGATAATTTTGAAAAATCATTATTTTTTATTATTTACATAAATACATTCGAATGTATCTCCTAAATTTTTCTTTTGTGCTATGGAGCGGTATAATTTTGAAATTCCTTTATTGTTTCTAATTAAATTTAAATTAAATATATCGCAGAATCTGTTATAATAAATACTTTGATTTTCTAAATTTATTCTTTTTAATGAATATTTAGATAGAAGTATATCTAAGGATTTAGGATTAGCCTCAAAAGCATGATCTGTAGGAACTATAGAAAAATAATTTTTATTGAATCTTCCGCTTATTCCATATCCATTTGGTGTGGCGAATGCTAATATTCCATCATCTTTAAGTGAATATAATATTTTACTTAAAATATTTTCAAAATTATATATATGCTCTACAACATACCATGCTGTAATTATATCGTATTCTTTTTCTTTGTATTCAAAATCTAATAATGAACAATTATGAACATTAAGATTTAATGTATTTATGCAGTAATCTGATGCATATTTGCTTATTTCTATACCTTCAGTATTATATCCATTTTCTGATGCTTCTTTTAGGAAAAAACCCATAGCACTGCCTATATCAAGTATTTTTCCTTTCGGTTTTATTTTCTTTATTTTTTCTAAACGTCTTCTGGCTAATGCTCTTAAATTTTCGCTGTCTTCTTCATAAGTTTTTCCATACTGATTCTTATAATCTTCTACAAAATATTTTGATGAATAATCCGTAAACGGAGGAAGAAAATATTTTCTAAATAATGTATCACATTTTTTGCATTTATATAAATTAGATTCTAAATTCCTATTTTTCATTTCTATAAAACTGCTTGAGCAGAAAGGACATTTTATATCTTTAAAATCTTTTATATTATCTATAATAGTTTTTATTCTTTCTAATGATTTTTCTGTATCTATTGAGTTAGCATTTTCTGTATATTTATTCTGTGTATCTCTGTCAAATAGAAATTCTTTTAATTTTTTTACAGCTTCATTTATATTAACATTCTCAAAAAAGCCTATATTAAAAAATAAATCCCTCTGACTTTTAGCTAAATCATCATGGTATTTTGTAGGTGAAAGCAATACTGTTGGTATTGAGGCTTCTATGCATTCAAAAGCTGTAAGCCCGAAATATGTAATAACTGCACTATATGGTTTTGAAAAAATATCCGGGCTGAAATTTATATATTTTATATTAGGATATTCGCTTTCTTTTTCTATATCTATTAAAACGAAATCCTTATTTTCAATTCTGCTTATAATTTCTAACGCTTTTTTCTTTAATTCATTATTAAATCCCAAATAAAGCAGAACAGGGGCATTCTCATCATATTTAGGTTTTACATTTGAATTCAAAATAGTAGCTATAAAAGGCTTTATATTAACATCTTTAGAATTATCAACATTAGGAAGCATTTCTATAACTATGTCGGCAAATTTTCTTTCATTTCCTACGCTGTCAATTATAATAACATTTGATATAGTTTTAAGTTCTTTTATAAATCTTGATTCTACTTCTCTGCTGTCTACTATTATTAAATAAGGGTTAATAGATTTTATTTCATTATATTTGCAAGTTTTTATACTTGCATCTTTGAATATATCGCTGTTATTATTAATAGAAGAAAATACAAAATTGTAATAATCTTTTAATTTATTAGCTATAAACTTCATGCGGGTTATATGCCCAAATCCGTATATAGTTCCTATGTCTGTTATTATACATATATTATTGTTGTGCATTAGAGTGTACTTATTCTTAAATATTATTTTAATTGCTATGCATTATATAATAAAAAAATATAATTACAAATAAAAAACTTACAGCATATTAAAAAAGTTAATAACAATATGTTATTTTTAAATTTCAGAGTAAAAGTTATTAAAATTTTGAAGGGCGGGATAGTAAAAATTAAATATAAAAAACCCCAAATAGTATTAAACTATATGGGGTTCATTATATACAAATATTTAATTATTCGCTTAAAATCTTTCTTAAAACTTCATTAACAAGTTTAGGGTTACCCTGTCCCTTAGTAGCTTTCATTGTCTGACCTACTAAGAAACCGAATGATTTTTCTTTACCTGCTTTGAAGTCTGCTACTGATTTAGGATTTTCTTCTAAAACTTTTCTGATTATTGTTTCAAGCTCACCTGTATCGCTAACTTGCTTGATGCCTTTTTTCTCAACTATAGCAGAAGGAGCTTCTCCTGTTTCGCACATATCCTCAAAAATTTCTTTAGCTATTTTACCGCTTATAACGCCTTCATCTATAAGTTTGAAAATCTCACCTATATGCTCTGCTTTAGGTTTGAAATCTTTTATAGTTTGAAGTTTTTTATTTAAGTAAGCATTAACTTCAACCATTATCCAGTTGCTTATTTTCTTAGGCTGTTTAGGATAAGCTTTAACTGCTGCCTCATAATAATCAGCTAATGCAGCATCTTCTGTTAATACAACTATATCCTGATCTGGTAAATCATAATCTTTTTTAAGTCTTTCGCGTTTTTGCTGAGGAAGTTCTGGAAGCTCTTTTTTAGCCTGTTCAATTTCTTCATCTTTAAGAACTAAAAGAGGTATATCTGGGTCTGGGAAATATCTGTAATCTGCAGCACCCTCTTTTGAACGCATACCCTTTGTAGTGTTTTCTTTAGCATCGTAAAGTCTAGTTTCTTGTAAGATTTTCTCGCCGTTATTTAAAGCTTTAATTTGTCTTTTTATTTCATAGTCAATAGCAAGTCTTACATTTCTAAAACTGTTCATGTTTTTTACTTCAGTTTTAGTACCAAGTTCAGTACTTCCTTTAGGGCGTATAGAAACGTTGGCATCGCATCTTAAAGAACCTTCTTCCATGTTACAATCAGAAACATCAATATATTTAAATATTTTTTTAAGCTCTGTTAAATATTGATAAGCTTCCTCACCTGTAGAAATATCAGGCTCGCTTACACATTCTATCAAACAGCATCCAGCACGGTTTAAGTCTACATAGCTTAAAGGTCTTCCTGTATCATCATGCACAAGTTTACCAGCATCTTCTTCCATGTGTATTCTATTTATTCTTATACTTTTATTATAAGAAGAACCATCATCATTAAGTACAGTTATATCAAGATGACCTTCTGTACAGATTGGTTCGTCCATTTGAGTAATCTGATAATAAGAAGGCAAATCCGGATAAAAATAATGTTTTCTAGCGAATCTGCTTTTCTTTTGAATAGTGCAGTTAGTAGCAAGTCCTGCTTTGATAGTTTTATGCACCATTTCTTTATTAACTATAGGCAAAGTACCAGGGTGAGCCTGACATCTTGGACAAGTAAGAGTGTTTGCAGGAGCACCGAAAGTGTTTGGGCATGAACAGAATGCTTTAGTTTTAGTATTAAGCTGAACATGCACTTCTAATCCTATGACTGCTTCATATTCCATATTATTTAATCCTAATTATTAAAGTAATTTTTAAAAATATTATGTTTATTTTATATGAATTCGTATTTTTTTTCAACATATAGTTAAACTCTTTTTCGTTTATTAAGATTTGAAAACAATAAAAAATTGAAAGTATATAGTAATAGGGTAGAATGTAAATAAAAATTAATTTTTATTATAATGAGCTTCTTTTACCTTCTTCCATATAGTGTTTAATTTATTTTGCATAATAATATCAGGAATAAGCAGCATAGCAGTAATTAGTAGAACAACAATAATAAATGCTAATATAGTACCAGCAAATATTAATAATATTTCAGGATTCAAAGTAAAACTATTATATGCTCCTCCGTAAAGTACTGCCATACCGCTTACCAATACTCCCATAACAAAAGCAAATATTAATCCCCCTATAATTGGCATACCTACAAATAATACGATAATAAATGAAACCATACTTATTTGAGTAACATCATTTTTATCGTTTTCATCAATTTTTAAAGCTATTTCTTTATGAATAATATTTCCGTATTTATTATACCAAAATATGCTGTAAAGATTGCAGGTAATAATACTAAGCAACAGTTCTAATTCAGGAGATATGTCCTTTCGTTTAGTAAATTTTTTAACTTCTAAGCTGATATAATAAATCCAATAGAAATGGTATATTCCTAAAGTAAAGAAGTTTAGAATAAACATTGCAGGAATTGATCTTACAGCACCTATATTCATAAAATTATTTCCATTATTGCTATGTTCGCCTCGCCTTAAAGTAGTGAATAAGTAAACTTATTCACACGTCTGTGCCCCTGTGGGGCTGGCTCGGCTCACTTGTTTGTTGCTATGTTCGCGACGAAGTCCACATTGAGAAGCAATGTGCAGCCGCCTTAAATAAGCTAGTGAGTAAACTCACTAGCTGGCTTCGGCACGCTTCGCGAAAGTGCATATTAAAAACCTATTTATTAAATGTAAAAACTTGTTAGTAATTAATAAAATCCAACAATATTGCCTCACTTCCTTTATCAGAAAAAAGATATATAACAAAATAATCATTTAATTTATTAAAATATCTCCAAGTTTTATCTGCGAACCATGAATAAAGCCATGAATCGTACCTTTGCCGTCATTATCATCAGGGGGTAAGTAATACACTTCAATCCAGTTTTTTTCCCAATCACTTAAATTGCCGTTAATATCAGCTTCCAATAAAAGTCCACCATTATTAATCATATCATTTTTCAAAATCTTTCCTATTATTTTTCCATTTGGTTTATCTCTTATATTCACATAATCATCTTTAGAATTATATTCAAGAGTATCATAATAATTTCTATCATAATTATCTTTAGTAAAATACTCTGTTTTAATATCTCCTAATAGTTTAAAATTTACAAGCTCTCCATAAGCCTCTCTTCCTGCTTCACCTTCTCCATAAAAAGAATAGTTTCTTATTGTTACCTCCGCCCTTACAGCAGCAGCACCTAAAAATCTTTTATTTAAAGGTTCTGGTAATTTTACTTTAATATTTTCTAATAAAACTCCGAAGTCTAATCTTTCAAATTCTTTATATTAAAAATAACATAAATTGTCAAAGACAAATAACATTCAAACACTAGACAAATAATATTCAATTTTGACAAATCACATTGAACTTCAAAATAAAAATTCATGCTAATTCTAAGATTAATATGCTGGTAAATACAGAGATGTATTTTTTATAAAAAACAATACTTTAAGGAGTAAAAAATGTTAGTAAAAGAATTCAAAAAAGAATTAGAAAACTTTGAAGATGATGCTCAAATATTTGTTCGTGTCAAAGATGAAAAAGATAGAATCACTTTAGCAGATTTCGGAGGAATAATTACAAGTGAAGAATTAGGACTTGGAGTTATAGTTCCTTTATTTAAGGTAAATAAGGAGAAATAAATGTCGGATTTGATAAAAAGTGATAACAAGAAAGACATATTTGTTTCTAATCAGCCAAATATAGAAACTAACAAAAATACAAAAACTTTATGCTATGAAGCAGAACCTCAAATACTATCTTTAGACATAATTTACTTAATTGAAAGAGGCATTGAAGATTTAGACTGCAATGTAGAGTTTGATTTAGATGACGGAAATTATCCTTCAGATTTAGCTCCTAGCAGTTATGAGAAAATAGAAGAAACATTAAAAAAAGCAGGTATTGATATTGAGGCATTAAATAAGCAGATCAATAAGGCTATGTTTGGAGAAGACGAATGTTTGAAATATTATCCGTATAAGGAGGTTGAAGAAGAATGAAATGTGATATGTGTAAAGAATATTTTGATGATAATGAATATTTGTTTGAAGTGAATATCGAAGATTCAGGAAGCAGAACCTGTTATGAATTATGCGAAGAATGTGCTGATAAAGTTAGGGATTATATAGAAAGCTATTATAAAAAGCAAAAAGAAAAAGAACGTATATATGGTTCATCAAATTAGTAGGAATAAAAAACAAAATGAAAACAGAAGAGATTAAAGAGCAGATAAAACAATATGATGATGATTTAATAATAAAAATTAAGGACTGTAATAATATTGAATTAGTAAAAAGCTGGGGTGATTTGTATTTTGATATTTTTGAGAATTGTAATCATAAGGTGCGAAACATTAAAGCAGCTGATTTAAAAAAGAAATTAGCTAACGGAGCTTCAAATGTTATGGTGCGTAAAGGAAACAGTATTTTTCCAATTATCAAAATATCTAAAAGAGGTAAATATTTAATAATTCAATATTAAGGAGGTGTTAAATGGCTATGGAACATAGAAAAGCAATAGAATGGTCAATAATGATGGCAGAAATGGAGCTTGATGAAGGACTTGAGGCAAATACTTCGGAAATGGTTCAGATATGGAAAGAACAGGGATTAAAAGTAAATGATAAAGCCAATATCTATGAAAAAATTGGAACACTTGACAGTATGTCATTTATAGATTGTTTGAATGAACCTGAAAGAAAACTCTATAAAACAATATATGAATATACAAGAGAGTCAAAAATTGCCAAAGTAATGGAAGAAAATATTAAATAATTTTTATTGGGGGTATCCAATGATAAAAGCTATTAAAGAAAAAATAAAAAATTTTTTCAAACATCGTAAATATTTAGTATGTCCTGTATGCGGGGATAATGTAGAAGGCAGTTGCAGAGTATTGAATCTAACTGTAGACGGCACGGTTGGGGCTTATGCTTTACATAGAGAATGCGAAAAGAAATTAGAAGAGTCAGGAAGTCAAATAAAACTAAAGAAAGTACAAACTTTATATTAAAAATGAAAAGGAGAACAATATGCAAGTAATGAGCAAGGCATCTTATGAACAGCCTCAAACAGGATATGTAAAAGCAAAATGTTTATCAGTTGTAGACGGAAGATATGATAAAGCAGTTTATAACGGTATAGAAAAATGGACAAGAAGAGTATTTTTGATTTTTGAAATTAATCAAAAAGTAACTAGAGGGGAAGAAAAATATATAGGTAAAAATATGATATTTCCAAAAGAGTTTACATCATCGGCAAGTCCTAATTCTATTTTAAGAAAAATGCTTGAAGAATGTAGAGGTAAAAGATTTGGAGAAAAAGTTGATTCTAAAGGTAATATCATATTGATGACAGAAAAGAAAAATGAAGAAACAGGAAAAATAGAAGAAGTGCCTTTTAAAATAGAAAGTTTACAGGGGCTTGATTGTATTTTGCTATTTGAGAATGTAGGAAAAGATAAGAACTATATTACTATAACAAAAATATTACAACTTCCTAGAAATGAAGAACCTATCATAAGGGAAAATAACATAGGATATTATCCTGATTATTTGGCAAGAAAAATAACTTTAAGACCTGAAGTAAATCCTGATGAATTATCACAGCCTATAAGAGGCTATCCTGATGGTTATTTAGTGGAAGAAGAAGATGATGATGAAGTACCTTTCTAATGAAAAAGATCAGTTTGAGATTTCTTTTTCTGAAGATGATTATTTAGAAGATAAAAATAATATTGATTGTGATGATTGGCTTAATATAAAAACGCCATTTGATGATGATTAAAGGAATATTATTATGCTTGAAAGATTAACAAAGATAGAAAAAGAGATAGATTTTTTATTTCAAGGCTGTGAACCTCATAATATTCCTGACATAAGAATAAAGCATATTTTAGGATGCGGGCTTACAAAAGATAAAGTGATTATAAAAGTTTTGAAAGATATTTATGAGGCAAGACAAAGAGGCATCAATATAGAAGAATTGAAATATTTAAGAGAGGGTTAATAAAAAATTAATTATTAGGGGGGATAGTACAATGGAGAAAATATTAAAAAATCAAGAAGAAGAAATTGCTTTTCAATGGAGAGGCAATTCAGAAAATCCTGATATAAAGAAGGCTATAGAGTTAAAAATAGCTTTTATAATGCCTGGTATGTCTGATGATACAACTCTTTGGGTAAAGACAGGAGAATATGAGGCAGCAGCTAAAGAAACAATAGCAAGAGTAAAATATCAGAATGTGCCTATGGATTATTGGATAGTTATTTCGGATTGTATAGAAAAAGATAATGAAATAAAACATGTAAAGAAAGTAAAAATCATAAAAGATAAAAAGTTTTCAAGCAAATATCATATTCTAAATGATGAACCTACTCTATTTGATAACGAAGAAAATGAAACTGAAGAAGATAAACATCTGAAAGGAGAATTAAAAGAGGCAGTACAAAATTTCTCGGATAAAACAGGTATTAAAGTAGAGGTTTGCTGATTATGGAACATTCTTTTGATATAAAAATAGCAGAAAAATACGGCGTAGTAGAAGCTATTGTTTATAAAAATTTGCTTTTTTGGATTATGAAAAATAAAGCAGAAGGCAAAAATTACCATGACGGTAAATATTGGTCATATAATACTATTAAATCTTTTCAGGAGTTGTTTCCTTATCTTTCTTATGAAAAAATAAGAAATGCTATTAATAAACTTGTAGAGAAAAAAGTATTATTAAAGGGAAATTATAATGTTAATAAATATGACAGAACTTTATGGTATGCTTTTGTTGAAGAGCCTGAGGAATTAAAAACTATAAAAGCACCTATTGATAATAACAATTCCAATACTGAAAATAAAAAAATAGATGATGATAATAACATAAATCCAAATGGCAATAACAATAATCCAAATGGTGATGGTAACAAATCCAATTTAGGAAATCCACAAATGGATTTAGGAAGCAGCCCAAATATTGCAGATATAAGCACTAATAATAATACTAATATAACCCAATATAATAATACAGATTTTTTAAACGGCGAAAAAAAATCTGAAGTTTATTTGGAAATTAAAGATGGTGTAACCCGTTACAAAGGGATTAGCAGCTTCGATATATTTGCTAAATATACTGTTCATTTTTTGTCAATACTGCTTGCGAATACCGGAACTGAATTAAAAAATTATTTAAAACCTATAGAAATAGACAGACTTAAAAACAATTTTGAAAACAGAGTATCTAATTCAGGAAGTGCTTTGCTTTTTGCTTTAGATGAGGCTTTTAAGCAGCCTATTTCATACAGACAGATTAATTTTATAAAATGCTTGAATATATATTTAATAGAAGGTTCTAATTTGTCTTTAAAAGACACTGAATATACAGAACAGATTATAGAACTTGAATATTATAAAGGATAATATATGGCAAAACAGGTTAATAAAACAGAAGTATCTTCTTTGAGTGAAGAAGAAAGAGAAAAGAAAAAATTATCTCATAGATATTTTTATTTAAAAGAGATGATTAATTTTAAAAATGAATATGGTATTGAAAATATTGATGCTGTATATCTTTTTAGATTTTTATGTCTGCTCGATAATTTTTGCTCATATAAAAACATATCTATAGAAAAATATATAAATATGTCTATGAATGAAAGTTTTTATCTTAGTATAAAAGAAAAATTATCAAATGAGGCAGAGTTTAGAAAGTCTACTATTAAAGCTATAGAACTTTGCGTAGAAGTTTGTCAAAAGCAGTATGATAATAAAAAATTAGACAGATTATATTATATTGATGATTTTATTTCAGATTTATCAGTTTTTGCAGGTGAGAGATATGCCTATGTTGGACATTCATATAATTTTTATTCTCCAAGCATATTTTTAGAAGAAGATCCTCTCTATGATAATGAAATAAAGCCTGATATAGAAAAAATAAAATCAAATGATGCTTTATCTGATGCTCAAAAAATTATAGAAATACAAAAAATAACTTCTGATTATATTTCAAATTATACAGAAAAAATAGCTGATTTAAAAAAATTGAAGTTAGAAAGAAAAGCTGATGAAAAACTTAGAGGTTATTGTTTAGCAAAACAATTAATAGAAGAAAGTCAAAGAGGTGCTTTATGATTAAAAATACTTCTAAAATAGCTAAGAAAAAAATAGACAGTAAAGGCATTACAAGAACTCAAAAAGAAAAAATATTGAAATACGTTAAAGAAGTTAATCGTCCTGTTACAAGAAATGAAATAGCTAATGCTTTAGGATTTTCTATTAATGCAGTATGCGGCAGAGTATGGACTTTAATTAATGAGGATAAAGAGCTTGTAGAAGAAGAAGAGATGATATTATGCAGTGTGTCGGGGTTCAAGTGTCATGCTGTAAAAATTAATCCAATAAAACAAGGTAGATTATTTTAAAAAATAATTGGGGGGGTTCAATGAATAATCTAAATGAATACGGCATATCTATTTTAGAAAAGAAAGAAGTAAATGAAAAAGATAGAGATGTTGAAATAAGAGCAGACAGTCAATATATGCAAGCAGCTGATATAAAACTTGAAGATTTAGACTGTGATGCTTTCAAAGATTTTTACGGTTCTTGGAGAGGCAAAGACATAAAAAGTTTAATATCAATGGAGGCTGAATAATGAAAAAAATAAAAATATATTTAAGCGGTGCTATTACAAATAGAGAAAATTATAAACAAGAGTTTTATGAGGCAAGAGATAAAGTTCTTGATTTTATGAAAAGCAGAAATATAGAATGCGAAATTATAGTTCCTTTTGAATATGATAATCTTAATAAAACAGGAAGATGGGAAGATTATCTAAAGAATGACATAAAAATACTTGTAGACTGCGATTGCCTTATAGACATAGAAAATGAAAGCTATAACTCAAAAGGTGCTATATTAGAGAAAATAATATGTGTATATTTAGGAATACCTATTATTTCTTTAAGCTCATTTTTAGAAAGTCAAATGATTAATAATTATTCTACTACAAAAATAAATAAAAACTTCTTTGAAAATATGAAAATTGATGATTTTAAAGAGTTCGGCGAAATGCAGTATGATGTTTGATATAAGGAGATTTAAATATGAATAAAGAAGAACTTATAACTAAAAAAATAGATTCTTTGAAATGTAAGGGACAGTATGATACAGATATTAAAGACAGTATTAATAATATGTTTCTTCATTTTAATAAATTAAAACATAAGGTATTAAACGGAAATTACAAAGTAAAAAATCATCTATATAGCTTAATACATTCTTCTGTCAATACTGCTGTATTAAAACAATATAAATGTCTTGGATACGAAGATATAAAAAATAAATATGAGGAATTGGAAAAACTGCTTATAAAGAAAAATGCTGATTATGGAAATAGTTTTGATAAAACGCTTGATGAGTTTGGAATTAATACAGGCTTGGTGAGGATTGCTGATAAGATTAATAGAATTGCTAATTTGAAAGATAAAGATGAAGAGCAGATACAGGCAGAAGAAAAGCTGGAAGAAACTATTTTGGATATAGCAGGCTACAGCGTATTGTTTTCTATATATTTAGAGAATAACTATAAAAGGAGATAACAATGACTAAAAATTTAAAAATAGATTTAATTGCTTTATTGGCTGATAAACTTAATGACTTGGATAATGAAAAATTTAAAGCATTATTTAGTGATGAAGATTTTGATTCTATGGATGCTGATGAAATAATAGCAGAATTAGAGACAGAATTACGCTATCAAGGTTTACTTGATAGTTTTAATGAATTAAATGAAAAAATAAATAATCTCTTTTATCCTGAAGAATCTTTTGATGCTAATAAATTAATCAGAGAATATTCCTCATATAAATCTCAATTTAAAATTGATAGTTATAATTCTGATAGATTTTGTATTAGGATAAATGGTTCTTTTGATACTGTTGTATGGGTAAGATTTGAAAATAATTCCTATGAGATAAAGTTGGAATGTAAAACTTTAGATAATGCAGATTGGTCTAAAAAAGAAACATTAGAAAAACCTAGAAAAATCGCAGTATTAAATCAAGTAGATAGCTTCATTATGTATTATTTTGATAATAAAGAGAGATTGGGATTTTTGTAATTTTGTAGGAGGCTTGAATATGAAATGTGAAGTTTGTAATAAAAATAAAGCTATAAAAGAAACTGCTTATCAGATAGAAAGTTCAATAACATTAGTTTCTGTATGTGATGAATGTGCTTCAGATATAGAAAATACTAATCATATTTTTAATACAAGATATGAAATACAGGGAGAAGTTAAATAATGATAGTTTTTAGTAAAATTGATGAGGCAGATAGAATAAAAAAATATAAGCGAATAAGACAATTAATTGAAGTTGAGAAAAGAGATAAAGATCCTTTTAGAGAAAGTCAAATACAGAATATGATTATAGAGTATCTTAATGAACAAAATATTGACTATCACCCTTCTATGAGCGGAATTAAGGCTAGCAGCGGACTTGCTAAGTTTATGAAAAGTCAAGGTATAAATGAAGGACATAGCGATTTAATTATTTATGCCAAGACTAAAAAACATGAAATACTTCTTCTTGAATTAAAAACAGCGAAAGGCAGATTATCTGATGTACAAAAAGAATGGCTTAGAAATAAAGCAAAGCAGGGTTATGCTGTGAGTGTTGCTCATGGATATTATGATGCTGTTTATAAAATAGAAAGATATTTAGAAGATAAGCCTATTTTGTATGGTATCAAAAATGTTAAGAAGCACACAAGAAAAATTAATTATTTCAGGCTTCCTAATATTAGAAGATTTATAAGGAGAACAGCATAATGAAAAATACAGGCAGAACGTTAGTAAATATATTTAACTTCATTGGGTATAGCAATAATTTTAATAAATATGTAAACGGTTTCTATAAGAATGATAAAAGCTACGATGTACGTACTTTTGGTCAAAAATATATAAATAGCAATAAGTATAAAAGAGTAAAGAAGAATAAAAGGAAAAGCAAATGAGAAAAGTAAGAAGATTTTTTAATCATTATAAAAGAACACGTTTATTAATGCTTCAAAAGATAAAAATTAAATTATTAGAATATGGATATAAGGCAGAATATAATAATTTCGATGTTGAGTTTTATATAGGCAAAAAACTGTATTTCATAGAATTATTTAGAGAGCAGATAAGATTATTTGATGATAAAGATTTTGAGTTCTATTACAGTAATATTAATCAGCTTTTTAATAAAATAAAAGAACTTAGAGATAAGGAGCTTTAATTATGGAATTAAAAACTATAGGAAAAACAGAAAAGACTAAAAGAGCTATAAGTGAGTTTTTAGGAAAAGACATTGACATAAAATTAAATAATAAAGAACTTATATTGAATTATAAAGATAAAGATTTCTGTTTTATTTGTATAGATCATTTTTTGAGAATAACTATATACCCTATAAATATAATTTTTAATTTAGCAGATGCCCTGCTGATTTTTATACTATGAAAGAACTTGCTGATATACTAATTATTCTATCAAATGCGGATAAGAAAAAAGAACTGCTAGCAATAGTAAAAGAAAATTATATTGAAGTGTATGTATAAGGAAATTTGAATATGTCAATATATTTATGCTGTAAGAAATGCGGAAAGATTTTGAATAAAAATAATACTGCTATGTATAGGAACAAATTTTATTGTAAGGAGTGCCGTTTTGCTATGAATAAAAATGAAATAAAGTTCAGTAAAAATTACCCTAAACTTTGGGGACAAACTCAAGCTAAATTAATTGCTGTTGAGGATATAAATATTGATGAGAATACGAATAAAGATTTGCTGGAATATGATACAAAAGCTAATGACGGCTCTTATTATGAATTGAAGAAAGGAAAATATATTCAGCTTGTTTTCTTAGGAAATAAAAATATTCCTTTTTGTACTATTAGAAGTATTTACGGACAGTACGGAAATAAAAAAGAATATTATCAGGCTAAAATCGGCGAAGTATTTAATATAGTAATGGTTTATGAAAATCCTAAATTACCATTGGAGGGATAAAATGAAACATAATAGATTTAATAAAAGAGATAACAGCTATTTAAAACATAAAAAAGAATTATTTGAAGAAATGAAAGGAAGATGCGGTTACTGCGGATGCGAATTAGATTATAAAAAAGCTACTATAGATCATAAAGTACCTTTGTCTATCGGCGGTACTAATGATAAATATAATCTTTTAATATGCTGCTGGAGCTGTAATCATTATAAGCAGAGAAGAGATGTAGAAGGCTTTAGAAAATCTGTAGCAAATACTATTAAAAGATTGAACTGCAATTCTGCTTACAGGCTTGCTTTGAAATATGAAAGAATAAAAGAAGAAGATATTAATAAAGATGTAGTGTTCTATTTTGAAAGGAGAAAATAATGAAAAAAGAAATCATTAAACAAATAAAAGAAAAAATAGAACAAATGGAAAATATTGAGTTTGATAGAGATATATTAGATACAGCTAAAGAAAATAATATAGCAATAATATTCGGAAGCGATGAAGATTATTTAATCTTTGAAGGTGCTGTATGCGATGAAATTAATGTATGCCGTAAAGAAACTATTTATATTGATAAAAGAAAAGATGACTGCTATTTAATACTAGAAGCTAATTTAGATTCTCTTTATGAAGAATTAGATTATATTCCTCCTGATTTAGTGTCTGAACTTTTGAAAAAACATTTTAAGAAATTAATAAAATTAGAAGCTGATTATGAAAACGGCTGGAACTTTAAAGCAGAAGCACCTGAAGGGTATATTGTAGATTATAGTAATTTTACTGTTAAGGATTACAAAGGCTTAATATTGGATTTGAATATGTATAGTGAAAATATTATTCAGAAAGAACTTGATTTAGAGCTTTTGAAAAATAAATTAGAAAAACTTGATAGTAATATAGCTTTTTATTCTGAAAAAAATTATGGGTATGGTATTTACACTATAAGTTTTGACGGATTATTTAGGATTATATTCTTTTATTCTGAAATTAATATGGAGAATATAGATATTCATAATATTCATCCAAGTAATGCTTTAGATTTTAATAATATTGATAAGGTTAAATATGTATTGGATTTTATTAAAAATAATAAATCTGAAATAATACAGGCTGTAAAAGATAGTATTAAGGAAGTGAATAATGACTGATACTAAAAAACAATCAGAGGTTCAGCAGTTTGAAATAAGTAAAGAGGGTTTCTTAAAACTGAAAGAGTTTATTAAAACATTAGCCAATCCTTTTGGGTATGTTATTCAAATCATCAGTAAAGATAAAGCTAGAAGCAACAGACAGCAGAATTGGTACTTCGGTATGCTTATGCCTGCTATACGTTACTTTCTTACTGAAGAATGGGATAACATTAAGGATAACGACATGATGCATAAACAAATAGAATATACCCTCTCTGAAATATACTATGAAGATAAAATATATTCTGTTAAAGATAAAAACGGCAGAGAAATGAAATATACAAAGCTCTCTATCGCATTTAATAATATGAGCCATAAAAAGTTTCAGGATTATTTAAAGAAAATATTAATTAATCTTTCAAGATTTACAGGTTTTGAAGTTGGAAATCTTGAGGAATTAATAAAAGAATACTGTCTACAGACAGGCGAAGAATACAAGCCTTATAAAGGTTAAAGGAATTAATATAATGAAAGTAGAAGATTTAAAGAAAGAACTTACAGCTAAAATAAAGAATTTGATTCTTGAAATCTTAAAAGATTTTGATCTATCAAGATGCAAAATAAAAATAAAGATATTCAAAATAAAAGAATATAAAGGAAAGTCATACGAAAATCAATGTAATATTTATATAATTAAAGATAATTTAATTTATAAGATACATTATCATAACTTTAATATTATAAGCATTTCAATATACTCTAAAAAAGATTTATTAATCACTCGTTATGCCTATGATATTATATATAGAGATTATAAAGCATATCCTTTGGAAGAAATTATACAATTTTTAGATAGTGAAGCTGTAAAGATAATAAGAAAATTACATAAATCAAAAAGAACATTAAGAACAAAATTAAAAAATATCTTGGAGTGAAAAATGAAAGAAAATAAAGATTATTTTTTAATTAAAATTGATTCTATAGGTAAAAGAAAGGCTTGGGACTTATATAATAATACAGGGGCAGGTATTTATCGTAGAGAACAAACAAAAGAATATCAGGACTTTATTAAAGAAAAACATGAACTACCTTCTGAAATAATAAAAAATCAAAAAATAAAATTATATTGTAAAAGATGTGATAAAGTCTTTCCCGTAAGTTATATACAGCTTCAAAATCCATTTGGATATGACTGTTTTTTTGTATGCCCTGTTTGTAAAAGTATTTTAGAAAAATATAAGGAGTGAAAAATGAACGAGGATATTATTAAAAATAAAATTAAAGAATTAGATAAAAATAATATTAGTATAAGTATTAGTACTCTTTTGGTAACAATATGGATAAACGATTTTTTTTGTATAACATACTTTAAGGATAATTCTATGTCTTTTGACATTGATAGTAAAGATGAAGATAAAAGTATGATTTATGATTATGATGTAGATATGCCTAAAGATACAGTAGATAACGTTGATAATTATATAAATACAATAAGTTTTTTTAAGAGAAATAAAAATAAAATCCAAAATATAATGAGAAAAGAATTTAAAAAAGTAGAATATGAGGAGTGAAAAATGGAGTTTATAAAATCTTTTGTTTTTTATGATTATAATACTACTGATGTAATGATATTTTTAGCGGCTGCTGTTATTTTTAATATTATCATTATGCTTATATTATACCCTAGCAGAATACTTCATTTATTACATGAAAGTTATGATAAAAAATATCTTAATGAATTAAATAAAATAACAGCTTATTTAAAAAGAGGTATAATCTTGAGTTTTATATCTATGTGCTTAGTGATATTCAATATGATATTTTTAATAATTTTATATTTAAGTTTTCTTATAGTTTCAAATACTCTATCTGCTTTTTTTATGTTTATTAAGATTTGGCTAATTCCTAGAAATGAATAAGGAGAAATAAATGTTAAGAGATAGCGAACTTTTTAAAAAAGATTTTGAGCTTTTAAAGCAAAAATACTTAAAAAATATTATTGATGATATATCTAATATTTTAACAAAAAATGTGCCTGAATTAAAAGAAGTCAATAAAGACTATGAAAAGCATATTGTCAGTTTTAGTTTTGAATATAGAAATATTTTATCATTACAAAACGAATTAGAATATACAGAAATAAAATTAAAGGTAAATAAGAAGCTGGATTTTATTGCTTATATAAATACTACTCAATACACTAAAATTGATAAGATATTACAGTTTGTCAAAAATTATATAAAAAGATTTCATAAGTATGGGTGTTAGATTATGAGTATAAATTTTGATAAACAAAAATATATGTTTCTTAATGGTGTCAAATATATGATAGAAGATATAGAGGCATATTCCTATAACTATATAAGAATGTATATTATTTTAATATTGAAAGAAAATAATGAAGAAGAAAAAATTATAAAATATTTTAATAGAAATAATTTACGCAATGATGTAAACAAATTAAATCAATTATCAGTTTTTAGAAAAGAACAAAGAAAAAAATATTGAATTAAATATTTACAGCAGTAAAGGTGTAGATGGAATGAAAAGAAGATTAGATATTCAAAAAAGACTTGAAAACATTGGAGAATATTTTTCTTTTAAAACAGAATACATTATGGATAAAAATTTAACTGATTTAGAGTTTAGATTCTTATGTTTTTTATCTTTATTTGCTCCTCTTCCAAAAAATGAATATACGGAAGAACTGCTAAATATTAGCACAGAAACATTAATAAGAGTTATTGATGATTTAAAAGAAAAAGGATATATAAAAAAATAGGAGATTTGAAAATGGATAAAACTGTATGCGTGTCTTGTAATAAGGAAATTGAATCTGAAAATACTTATATACTAAGAGTATTTCAGAAAAAAGAGGCTTTAGGAACTGTTGGCGAAGTTCAGATTTGTGAGGCAGAGCTATGTAATAAATGCTTTGCGGCAGTGATGTTTCAAATAAGTAAATAAAAAGTGAATTAAGTTTTAATTTATAAAATAAGGAGGTTATATTTTTATGGACTATTTGTATTCAAAACCTATAAATCTTATGCTAAGCCCTTCATTGATAAATCATAGTATTATTGAAGATGCAGATGGAAATAAGATTGATTTAAATAATCTTAATAGTACAGAACTAAATAATAATATTATTAAATGTCTTAGCAAAAGAATAGACTTTTTAGAAAATAGAGTTGATTTTTTAGAAGAAAATCAAAAGAAAATCTTAAAACTTCTTATAGATACTATAAATACTGATATTAAATCTATAGAACGTCAGTTAAAAAAATCAGATAATATTAGTAAAAACTTTGATGCTAATATAAATGCTATAGATAAAAAAGAAGTAAATAGAAGAAACTTATATCCTGATAGAATTAATAGCAGTGTAAGAAAAAAATAAATATTTTTGGGGTAGTCAATGGAAAATAATAATAAAAAAAATAGTTCTATAAGAAAGCTAAAAACTTCTGCTTCTATAGCTAAAAACGATGAATATTTTACGCCTCCTGAAGCAGTGTACCCTATCGCTGAATTATTAAAAAAATACAATATTAATAATATTTTAGAGCCTTGCGATACAAATAATAATTCTAATATTGCTAAAGTATTAAGAGAATATAATTTTAATGTTTATAGCTCATCTATCAAAGAAAGCAACTATATTCTTAATATGCCTGTGAAAACAAATGTATTTGTTGTTACTAATCCGCCTTATTCTCTTAAAGATGCTTTTATTGAAAAAAGTGTTTATCTTATAGAGAAAAATATTATAAACGGTTTTGCCTTTCTTCTTCCTACTATGGCTTTACATGGAGTAAAAAGGCATAAGTTTTTTAATCAATTAAATAATCTTGGCTTTAGTATAAAAACTTTAATATTTGATAAAAGAGTTGAGTTTACATCTTTTGAAAACATTAAATATTTAAATAAGCCCTGGTTTGATGTTGCTTGGTTTGTATTCATTAAAGAAAAAGAAGTGTTTAATGAAGTGAAATTTGTCAAACTTCAGAAGAGAGAAAAAGATAATTTTGAGCATTTATTATAATAACTATAAGGAGAATATATGAAAAGAGATAATATAAAAGACATTATATTAAGCAATATTCATAAAATAGATCCTGATAAATATTATAATACTTTTGATTTGCTTAGATTATTTGGTACAGGTATTACTCCGACTAGAAATTTTATTACTAAAAAAATACCTATAGAAAAAAGACATGTTATTACATTAAAAGAACATTCAAAATATAATTAAAATTTATTTAGGAATAAATAATGGATAATAAAATAAAAAGAAATACTAAAAAAACTTTGGTAGTATCCGGAGCAGATATTATTAATGCAGTACAGTCCAATAATAAAAATATTGACTGTACTGCTGATTATAAAACTTGTAAATATTTTTCAAGCGGAGAATGTAATCATAAAACTTTATTAAATATTGATGAGGCAGTGATATGTCCTTATTATCTTATAAATAAAAAAGACTAAATCTTTAAAGTTTTTTTCATCTCATAAGATATATTTTTAAATATAATATTACTTTTAAGTATCTTTTTAGCCGATTTTTTGAATATTGGTCTTTTTCTTACTTTTTTCTTTCGGCTTAATATTCTAATCGGCTTTATATCTCCTCTTTTTGTACCTACTCTTTCATATATAGCAGCTTCTTTTCCTTTGGGTTTTAACATAAAGAATCTTTTATCTCTTTTCTTTAATTTACATTCTTTTATTCTTTCGCCTATTTGTCTAATATTTCCCATTTTATTAAATCTGTATCTATTTGGTATAACCTTTTTATAACTGTTTTCTCTTCCGATTAGTGTTGCGATTGGGTTTATAGTTAATGACTGTCCCCAAATATTGCGGCTTAATGGCTTGCCGGACTCATGATACTCTTGATATTCTGCTGTGCTTCCTACTATGCTTTTTTTATCTTTTTTAGTTGCTTTTTTTACCTGTATAACACTTAAAGGATAATTTTTTCTTATGGTAAACTCTTTTTTAGTTTCTTCTCTTGCTTCTCTTTGTATATTAAAAGCTGCCTGATTAAGTATTTTTGCAGTTTTTTTATCTGCAAATTTTTCTAACTTTTTTAATTTTTCCGTAAGTTCTTTGAATGTTATTGTTTCAGCCATAATATTATCCATTATTAAAAGAATAATATCAAGTTATAAAATAGAAAGTGAATCAATAAAAACGGCGGCAATTACTTTTAATAATCACCGCCTAAAAACTAAAAACTAAAAAATAAAAAATAAGAAACAATTACTTATTACATCTTTGTCATAGCTTCTTCTACTTCTTCGTCCGTATCATAGCCTTTATAGTGTTCTCTTGCGTATTTTTTATATTCTTTCATATATTCTTCATCTTCAAGTTTGTCCGGATCGCCTTGATATATATACCATTTGTTGTTTTCTTCGTCTAAATAAGCATCTACTACACTTCTTATAGCAGGTTCTCCTTCTACAAAATTATATAATTTATCTGTTATAGACACAAGTTTTAATACAAATCTCTTAAAAAGTGTGTTTTTATCTCCGTCCTTTTTCATAGAAATCCATTTGAATAATTCTGTAATATTTATAAGTATGAATAGTAAAGGTTTTAATAAAGTTTTCATTATATACTCCTATTGTTATTATATTCGCAAAAAAATGGCTTATATTTATTTTGTAAAATTGTAAATAACCATAATTTCATCTGGGTTTTCATCTTCTGCTATTATCTTTTTTATTCTTTCTAATGCTTCATGGGGATTTGAGGACTGCATACTCATTATTTCTTTTATATCTTCATCATAAGCGTAAACAATAGCTTCATTATTTGCTATTTTACGGTTTTCTCTTGCTTTATAAACGGCATAAATAAGTCTATTTCCTTCTTCGTATATATCCCAATCTTCTTCAGTCCAATGAGTATATTCATCTTCTTCGCCTTCTACTCCTTTGGCTATTAATTCTTCTTCTATGTATTTATCAATTTCTTCATCTGTGGGTTCTTTTCCTCCCCAATATTCCCAATCATAAGTATATAGCTTTCCGTCTTTATATCTTCTTTGGAATGTTACCTTTAATGTATCCGTATCTTCGCCCTTTATATAACTATGTAATGACTCTATTAAAGAAGTAAGTTTTAATAAAGAGGCTGTTTTTTCTATTTCATTATCTTTTATTAGACTGAGTTTTATAGTATGTATTAATTTAAGCACCCATATAAAAGGTATTAATATTGGAATTGATAAATATCTCAATATTGTTTTTAATATGTTTGTCATTTTTTATAACTCCAATTATTATTATGTTCGCCTACGCTTTAATTATATCGATAATAAATTATCGATATGCTTCGGCTCACTTATTTATATATTCTATTATTGTTCCGCCGAAAAAATTGCTGCTAGGCTATATACAATAAATTGCACATTCGTGTAGGCAATTTTTTACGGCTGTTATCTATTTATATATTCTATTATTCTTTCTATTTCTTCAGTTGTAATATTCGGTACTTGTATATGCTCTAATTTTATACTGTCTTTTCTTTTTAGCAAGGCATCACCGTTGCCTATTAAATCTTCTGCTCCTTTATGGTCTAATATTACTCTGCTGTCTGTATTACTAGCAACTGATAAAGCTATTTTTGTAGGCAAGTTCGCTTTTAATTCGCCTGTTAGCACTTTAGCACTAGGTCTTTGTGTGGCTGCTATTAAATGTATACCGGCACTTCTTCCTAAAGATGCTATAGTATTTATTATTCTTTCGGCTTCTTTCTTTATATCTCTGCTTAATAAGTCCTGAAGCTCATCTATAATAAGCACTATATATGGAAGTTTATTTCTTACTCTTTTATTATATTCTTGTATATTTCTTGCTCCTTTCTTTGTTATTTTATTGTTTCTTTCTCTCAATTCTCCTTCAATATTTCTTAGTGCTGATATTATATCATCATCGTTGTTCAATGAATTATCTATCAAATGCGGAAGTTCATTAAATATGCTTAATTCATTTTTCTTATCTATAAGCATTAATTGTAATTCTTCATCCGTCTTCTTATATATAAGGCTTGTTATTATAGATGCTAAGCATACGCTTTTACCGCTTCCTGTTTCTCCTGCTATAAGCATATGCGGTGCTTTTGCTAAATCAATAGCTGTTTTTTCATTATCCGTGTTTATGCCTAAGTATAAAGGAAGTTCAAAATTATTATCATCATTAATAACTTCTTTTAAGCCAAAATATCTGCTATTATCTATTTTTATATATTCAATAGCTAATGTCTTTGGGGCATAATATTTATTTAATCTTATATTATCGCCGAACACGCATTTTAAGCTATTTTCTAATGTACTTAGTGTATAGCTTTTTATTATGCTGTTATCATACTTGAATATATAATTAATAGCTATTCTTGATTCTTTTACTTCCTTTGAAATTATATTAATTTTTAATTCTTTCAATATGTTTTCTATCTCTTCAATATTTATATAATCATTAGATATAGTTTCTTTGCTTTCGTTTAATAAATCAAGTCTTGGATAATTATATTCTTTTTTAGTTTCCTTTTTTTATTATTTTTAATATGCTTTATTAAATTAAATACAAAAACTATCGCCTTAAAAGAATGTTCAATTAAAACTATTAAGCATTGTAATAAAACATTGAAACACATTAAAGTCCCTATTATCATTTGCAGTTCCTCCTTATTAAGTATTGTTTTATTTTTTTATTATCACTTCGTGAAGCTAGCTAATATATATAACTAGCTTAGAGAAAAGGGCTTAATTTATATCATCTTTACGCTGTTTTCAATATATCTATTTTTTTGGTATCCGTAATATGCCATGTATAAGGCTTTTTACAATTATTGTACTTCATATTAAATAATGCTATTTTCTCATCATCTGTCATTTTTAAGCTGTTAATATATTTGATTAATTCAATAGCATTATAATTATTATAATCAATAATTTTTCTGCTATACTTTATAAATGTTACATTATGTTCTTTTTTATTTTGTCTTATAATAAATCTTCTTTGCTGTCTTGTTAGTATTGTTTCTTTTGCTGTATTTTCTTTTGTATGTTCTTTACTTTCTATAAAGTTTTTAATATACTCTTCTATCTGTTTATTATATTCCTCATCTATTCCCATAAGCATTATTAAAAATACAGCATTATTATGTAGTATTTTTAATGGTTTTGAAGGCTCTTTATATATTTCAAGAGTTATTTTATTATTATTATCTTTATTAATTGTCTGAGATAATATATTTAATAGATGATCATAATTTATATTTAATGTATGTTCTATATTACTATTTATATTATCTATTATTACATTTGATATATTATGTATGTCGCTGTCGGCATAATCTGCTATTGTCAAAATAAGCTGATTTTTATTAAACTTCATTTTCAAGCATTTTGATTTTATTTTGTTTGATTTTTTTAGACTTTTTACTGCTTTTTGTATTTCTATCATCTGCTGATTATTTAATATTACATTATATAGTTTTTTATATTCGTCTTTATATTTTTCATTTGCTGTACATGGTATAATACTTTTATAATTTGGATATGATGCTTCTATTAAAGAACTTGTATATATATAATCATTGTCTATTATTTGTATATATTCGTCATTAATAAATATTTTTACTGTATCTTCATTATCAATATCTTTATCTATATTAGAGATATTTTTTAATAATGCTTTTATTGCTTCGCTTGGTATAACGGCATTATTTAATTTTCTGCCTTCGTAATTCATTTTATAAATAGCTATCTGTCTGCCGTCTGTGGACACTATATTTAATGTATTATTATCTAAAAAATCAAAATATAAGCCTTTTAATGCCGGACTTCTGAAATTATCTTTTGAAACTGTATTTATACTTTTTTTGAATATATTAAAAAGTTCTTTTTTATTTAATATTATATAATCTTTAAAATTTCTATTAATATGGCTGTCCGGGTATTCGTCCGCATTCATACCTATGATTAAATGCTGTGTATTTATTTTTCTTTCTCTGCTGTATTTATCTTCTTTTTTTATGATATAAGTACCTTTATAAAACATATATATTTTTTGATTTTCCTGTACTGATATATTTATAAAGTCTGCATCATGTTCTTTTATTATATCAAAAAACTTTTTAGCATATACGCATATTCTGAAATTGTCTTGATTATGATTTATTACTTTTATTCTTTTTTCTATAAAAATATTTTTATCAGTTGCGGCAAGAGTTAATATATTATTTTTAAGCTGTAATAATACATTGCTTTCAATATTATATATTACTTTGCTTTGTATTATTGACATAAAAGTATTTTTTATATCTTTTAAGTTTTTAGTATTTATTGTTATATAATTAGTTATTTGTTCCATATTTAAGCCCTTTATTTTGTTATTGTTTTTAGTTTTTATTTTATTATTAATACTTTATCATCGTAGCAAGCTATTAAATTACTTGCTAAGCCGATGTTATAATCGTTTAAATGATTTTCACGCATAAAAGTATTTTTATTCTGTTCTTTATAGCTGCTTAAATCTTTATAATTAATATCTAAGTCAAAAAAGCTATTTTTAATACTTCTTTCAAAATAATAAAAAAGTTCTTTTTTACCCTCATTAGATATTTTTTTATTGTCTTTATTAAGCTGTAAAAATGTTTGTATATCCATAGACTACCGCCTTTAATATCTTAATTGCTTTAAAATTTCTCTTTTCTCTTCCTCGCTGTCAAAATCTTTATAATCATTTTTTAAGAAGTTATATAATTTTTGCTTGTTTCTATAAAATATAGTTTGTCTTATAGTAGATATATTTTTATATTCATTTTCTAGTATGTTTATTATGATCTCATCTATATTTGATATTTTAAAAGATAATTCTTTTATTATATTGCTTCTTTCTCTTATATAATAATATGCTGAGTATGTATACTCGTTATTAGATAATAATACATTGTCTTTTTTTAATATTTTATTTATTTCTTTTTTTAATATCTTTTTTGTATTTAAATTTAATGTTTCATAAGTAATCATTATTAAGCCCCCTTTATTTTTTACTTGCTTTTTTTTTTATAAGCTGTTATAATAAAGCCAGCTTTTAAGGACTTGCATATTACCAGTATACAAGCCCCAATAATAGCAAATTATTTACTATTATTGATTATTACTACGATTGTTATTAAGTCTATTATCATAGTAATAATTAAAAGCGTGGTTTTATCCATCTTAGTGCCTCCCATCACTCTAAATTTATATAATACAGTCCCAAGCTGTTTATATAGCCTTTATTAAAATATTAGCTATTTTGATTTAATCTTTTTTATATATTTTTTATAATATATTTTTCCTTTTTATCCTCTGTTTCAAACTTTGTTATTATTTCTAAATTATCCGTATAATCTTTTTTTTCTATTTCCTTTACTTCAATTATTAATTGCTCTATGTCTATACATTCATTACTATTTTTTAAATGATTATAAAGACTTGTTAAACCTTCTAAAGTAAAGCCCAAATATTCATAAGCCGTACAATTATTTATTTTTTTGTTATATCCTTGTATACATGCCGATTCTTTTGCATAATACTCAAATAATTCTATAAATGTATTTTTATTTAAAATAGTTCTCATGTTTCAAGCCCTTTTGATTTTTTTAGTTTTTTATAAGCTAGCTAGTGAAAAAATATACTAACTAGCTTTTTTATTAATGTCTGTAATATAATACAGAATCTACATCATTATAATTTTTAAATTTTCTTATAATATATTCGTCTTCGTCTATATCTGTTATATTGTATTCTTTTTTGTATTCATTTTCTGTCAATTCTCCATAATCGCAGCATAATGCTACAATGTCAAATTCAATTTGTTCGTTTGTTTCTTCTTCAAATTCTTCTAAATATTCAAATAATTCTATTAATCCAATTCTTGAAAAATTATTTTTATATGTTTCGTTTGATTCAAATTCTTGTATAAAATCGTATTCTTTTAATGTTTTTGTCATAATTAAGCCCCTTTAATTTTTTAGTTTTTTCTTAAATCTGCGGCAGGTTTATTTTTTACTTACCTGTCTATTTTTTTACTTGCTTTTTTTTTATAAGCTGTTATAATAAAGCCAGCTTTTAAGGACTTGTATATTGCTAGTATACAAGCCCCAAACATAGCAAGTATTATTTACTATGTTTGATTATTACTAATATTGTCAGAATATCTAACAAAATAGTAATAAATAGAAACTCTAACATTTTTTTATCCTCCTTATTTTTTAGATTTATATAATAATACTATTGTGTAGGGATAGTATTTTATATAGCAAATTAATATTTTATTCCGTTTATAAAAACTTTGTCCTCTACTTCAATTTTTAATTTGTTAAGTGTTTGAAGTTCTTTAATTAAATGTTCTGTAAATACTTTGATTGTTTTTGTTTTATACTGTTCTTTAGTTTCTATTGTTATAGCTTCTTTTAATTTTGTGTTTTTAAAGATTATTTTGTTTTTGCAGAATGTTATTGTAGTTCTGTTGTTTACTGTGTAATCTTTAGTTATTAATTCTTTTAATTGTTCTTTTTTTATTATAGTCATTGTTAAGCCCTCCCGCTCTCTCTCATTGTTTATATATATATATTATACTCAATTTGTGCTTAAATGTCAATAGTTTTAAGCACAAAAAGCACAAAAAATATTCAAAAATATTAAAAAAATTGCTTTTTTCTTGGGTTTATCCTATTTTTGAATAGAATAATATAATTTATTAATATTATTGTGCTTAAATTGTGCTTGATTTTTATTTAAAAATATATTATATTCTTATATATAAATAAAAAATAAAGGGGTTATGCTATGGACGAATTAAACAAAAAAAAATACGTATATAAGAGGCTAAGCTCTACAATCAATTTAAATGATGACGAGTTTAATTTACTTGATGATATTGTTGAAAAAACCGGAATGAATAAAAATCAAATTGTTACTTATGCTTTACGGGAATATTTTAAAAAATATACTGATGAGAATAAACAAGCTGATTCTAATATAGAAAATAATAATATAATAGTAGATAATCAAAATAATAGTAATGTTCAAATAGATAAATTGAATAATTCTATTAATATATTAAATCAATCTATTAATAATTTAGCTAGTTTAATAAATAAAAATTCTTCTGATGATACAAAAAAGGTACTGTAAACTGATTTTTTTCGCCTATGTGGGCTTTTGTGCCCGCCGGAAAAATTTTCTCACAAAGTTTTTTTGAAAGTTAACTGATTAACTAGTTAACTGAATTTACACCCTAAGGCATTCATTTTTAATAAAGTCCCTCTCTACTCTTAAAAACGCACTAAAAATAATGCCTTTATAGTACAGTTTTTAGCCTAATTTATAGCTAATATTGTATTCTTTGATTATAAATCAATTAAAAATAAAATAAAGTATGATAAATTTGTGTTGATTTTGTATTGTGAAACATTAAAATTAAGGCGTTTTTGCTTAGTTAATTAACTAAAAGTTAACTTTTTAGTTAACTAGTTAACTTGTTCGGAACGTTAATTTAATTTACTTTTTAATTAATCATAATTGTGAAAGCAAACTAAATATATGGCGACTTATGTAGGGTTAAAAGAATTTTCAGAAATAATAGGCTGTTCTAAGGCTAATATCACACAATGTATAAAAAGAAATGACAGCAGAATAGTATATATTAGAGATGATAATGGAAAAATACTTATAGATTTAGAACAGTCCAAAGCAAAATGGAATCTATCAAGAAATATTTATACTGATAAATTAATCAAAAAAGAAAAATCATCTGAAAAAAACATAAAAAAAGCTGAAATAGAGCCTTTATCAGAAAATGACAATCAAAAAATAAGTTCTTTTATTAAATCTGGAAGCAAGAAGCCTGTAATCAATGAAACTTTAGACATAGAAACAGCAAAAATACACTCTCTAACAGCTGATGCGGTAAAAAAATCCTTTGAATATCAGATTTTAAGAGGAAAATTAATAGAAAGAAAATATTTAGAATTAGTTTTGCCTAATATCCTGTCTACTTTAAGAGCAAGAAGCGAACTTTTGCCAAAAAGACTTTCAAATGCTATAGCTAATCTTATAAAAAATAAATATGAAGTTGAATTACCTATAGAAGATTTAATGATAGATATGAGAAATGTTTTAGAAAAAGATATTGAAGATTTGCTTAATTATGTAGTAGATGAAAATAGGAAGTTTTTTGATAATTTAAGGAGCAGCTAAATTGTGGAAGGTATTAATTTAGAGAATATTTTATCAAAAACTACATTAATTCAATGGGCTGATGATGATATTTTATATATAGAGGATATGGTAAGAAAATATTTACAGCCTAGAAAAAAAACAGATATTATTAATTATATAGAAAAAACAAGAGTATTAAATGAAAGAGTTTCGGCAATTCCCGGACTTTATAATTATAAAATCACACCTTATTTAAGAGAAATAATAAGAAACTTTGATGAAGACAGCCCTATTCAATATGTAGATTTTATGAAAGGAGCACAAATTGGAGTAACTGTAGGAATTGATGAAAACTTAATGATTTATTTAATAGGTAATTCTCCAGCACCTATTTTATTTTTGGCTTCTACTTCAGAAGTTGCCGAGCAGATATTCGCTTTAAGAATGAACCCATCTATAGAAGAATCAGGGCTTGGACATTTAATTAAATCTGCCAATAAAAATAAAAAAAGCAGAGAAACAGGAAACACAAAAAACTATAAATCTTTTGATGGCGGCTTTATTCAAATAGGAGGACTTCAAACAATATCAAAATTAAAATCATTTTCCATAAAAGTTTTAATAATTACGGAAGCAGATGAAGCAAAAAGCGATGTTGGAGGACAAGGAAATGCTATAACTTTGGCAGAAAGAAGAACAGATGCTTATAGTTTGATGAGAAAAATACTTATAGAATCCACACCGAAGATGGCTACAGGAGAATCGTATATTGAAGAAAGATTTTTAAAAGGCGATCAAAGATATTATCATGTGCCTTGTAAGGACTGCGGAGAACTTCAAATATTAGAGTTTGAAAGATTAAAATATGAATTAGATGAAAACGGAATATTAATACCTTCTTCAGTTCATTATGAATGTAAATACTGCGGATCTCATTGGAAAGAAGCTGATAAGGAATATTTTTTGAAAACTTTTGAAGACGGAGGCAAGGCAAAATGGATACCCTTAGCAAAATCAAAGAATCCTAATAGAAGAAGCTATCATCTATCATCATTGTATGCACCTTTAGGGTTTAGAAGCTGGGAAAGTATAGTTTATGATTATATAGAAGCATTAGAGTTTGAAAAAAACGGAGATAATACTTATATGAAAGTATTTTGTAATACCGTTTTGGGAGAAACTTATAAATCCTATGAAGAAGCTCCGCCTTATGAAAGAATTTTTAATAAAAACAGAGATAATTATTTAAGAGAAAGAATAAATGAATACGGAGAGATAACTCAGTCTACTTTGGATATAGAGAATCTTCCTTACAAGCCTTTGTTCTGCAACATAGCAGCAGATATACAAAAAAATTATATAGAAGTAGGAGTATTTTTATGGTGCGAAGGATATAGAAGCTATTTAATAGGTTATCATAGATTAGACGGAAATACTTCAAATTTAAATAGCAGATGCTGGAAACTGCTTGAAATATTGATAAAATCATCGCATTTAGACTTTTATGCTTCTATGATTTTTATTGATAAAGGTTTTATTCCTGCTACTGTAACAGATTTTTGTGAGAATATACATAATCAGCTTAAAGTAAACGGTAATATTATATTTCCTATTAAGGGAGATAGTACAGGTAAATTATTTAGAAAACAAGAAACCAATGAAAATAAAAGACCTTATTCATTAATTATTAATTCAAATATAGCTAAAGAAGAAGTTTACAGTGCTTTGGCATTAGAACTTACAGAAGAAGAACCCTTACCTCCTAGATGGGCATATTTTCCTAATGATGTGAATATAGATTTCTTTAGAATGCTTACAGCAGAAGAAAAGATAAAAAAACATTTGCCAAGCGGAAAGGTAAAATATGATTGGGTATTAAGAACAGGGCAGAAAAGAAATGAAGCATTAGATATATTTTCTTATAGTACGGCAGCAGCATTTTTCTATATTGATAATATAGCAAGAAAAGATGATAAAGGAAATATTAATTATAAAGAATTATGGCATTATTTATCTGATTCAGGGGCTTGGTTTGAGCATTTAGATAAATTTTCTGAAAAAAAAGATGAAAATAATTTGAGTACATTTTAATATTTAAAAATATTGAAATTTATACTATACTATTATATTAGTATTATATTTTTATATAAAGGTTAATAATGTCAGAAGAGCTTCTACAAAGAGATTTAATTAAAAATCCTGATAAAATAGGAACATGGAATTTTTATAATATAGGTTCTACTACTGTAAAAACCTTAAAAAGTGCTAATATAATTAGAAATATTGATTATGGTAAAGATATTGATCAAAAAAAATTGATGCTTTAATTACTAAAGAAAAAGATATTATAGCAATTATAGAATATAAATCTCCTAGAAATTTTAATACTGAATATAAAAAAAATAAAGCCATTAATCAAGAAATTAATGTGGCAAAACAATTAAATACAAAATTAATGATAGCAACAGATACAAAAGAAACATTGTGGATAAATGTATTAACAGGAAATACTATTAAAGATAAAAATGGTCAAGATTTTAAATATTTATTTGATTATAAAGATACTAAACTATTTGATGTGATAAATAATATTATTCATTCTATAAACAGTGATAATGATAGAATATTACCTAAAAAATTAATTGATCCAACAGATTTATCTAAACAAATATGGCAGGATGTTTGGAGTGTTAGCGGCGCTACTCCTGAAAACTGTTTATATACTTTTGTAGAATTGTTTATTTTTAAATATTTGAGTGATTTGAATATATTAAAAGGTGATTTTAATTTTTATGAACTTTTAAAAAAATATAGCAAAAATGAAGAAAATTATGTTTTACAGCATTATGCAGATATTATAAGACCAAAAATAAAAGAATTATTTCCTGCTGGTATAGATAAAACAACTATTATTAATGGTACAATATTTGTTAGTAAAGAACAAAAAGCAATAGATGGATATGGTACTGTTTTTAGAAAAGTATTAGAAAAATTTAATAATTATGGAAAGTTAGAATATATAGATTATGATTTTAAAAGTAAACTTTTTGAAAGTTTTCTAAAAGAAAGTATTAGTAAAAAAAATTGGGGGCAATATTTTACTCCAATTAAAGTAGTAAGAGCTATAAATGAAATGGCTTATAGTGAATTAAGGGAAGGAATAGTTATATGTGATCCTGCCTGCGGAGTTGGCAAATTTCCTTTGGAGTTTATAAAAGAAAATATTAGGAAATTCTTTTTTATAAAAGATAATAAAATAGAGTGTAAAATTAAAATAGTTGGATTTGATAAGGGATTTGATAAAGATGAGCAAAAAACTATTATTTTAGCTAAAGCAAATATGCTTATTTATTTTTGTGATATTATAAAGGAAAACCCTGAATATACAAAAGAATTTGCAAATTTATTTAATGAAACATTTACACTAAAAACTAATTCTATATTAGGAACTTTATCAGAACCTATTGAAAATATGTATGATTTAATTTTAACAAATCCTCCATATGTTACAAGCGGAAGCAGTAATCTTAAAGAAGAAATATTAAAAGATATAAATCTTAAAAATTATTTTAAAATAAATTCTTTAGGTGTTGAAGGGCTTTTTATGGAATGGATTGTTAGAGCATTAAAGCCATCTGGTAAAGCATTTATCATATTGCCTGATGGTATTTTTAATAGAAAGTATGATAAAAATCTTAGAAAATTTATTTTAGATAACTGCTATATAGATGCCATTATATCATTACCTATAAAGACTTTTTTTACGACTCCTAAAAAAACATATATATTAGCTATAACTAAAAAAAATAATTTATCTGATATACAAACATCACCTGTATTTACTTATTTGTGCAGCGAAATAGGAGAAAGTAGAGATATAAACAGATTCGATATAGAACAAGATGATTTAAAAAAAGCTGTAAAATTGTTTAATTTATTTAATGGAAATAAAGAATATTTTTCAGAAATAAATTCAGATAATAGATGCAAAATACAGGATATTGCTAGATTTATAGATAATATTGAAACACAATGGATTATTGAAAAAGATTGGACAGAAACTGAAAAAGCTGAATTAGGAATAATAGAAAAAAATAAACCTATTTCTATATTTGATTTTTCAAATACGATAAATATGATAGTAGATAATGTAAAAGAACATCAGCAGTTAATAGATATGTATTCTCTAACTGAAACCTGTGAAATGACTGAAAAATATATAGGAGGTGAAACAGGTCTTTTTTTTATAGAAAAAGGTAATTCAAAATATACAAAAAAATATATGAATAAAAATAAAGGTGTATTTCCTGTATATTCCTCTAAAACAACAGATAAAGGCATAATTGATTATATAAACACTTATGATTATGATTGCGAATGTTTAACTTGGACTACAGATGGTACATATGTTGGTACAGTTTTTATTAGAAATGGCAAGTTTTCTATGACAACACATTGCGGAGCTTTATTTTTAAAAGATGAATTTAAAAATAAAATATCAATAAAGTATTTATACGCAATATTAAACAACATATTGCCATTACATAAAGTAGGCGAAGGTTCTAATAAAAGATTAGGAAAAGAACTTATAGAAAAAATAAAAATAAAAATACCAATTGATAATAATGGAAATTACGATATAATTAAGCAAGAAGAAATAGCAGAAAAATATTTGAAAATAGAAGAAATTAAAAAAAATATTATATCTGAACTTAACATTATAAATAATATCAGTGTTGATATAGGTTTAAAATAATTAAATAAATCTATACAGTTATATATATTATTTTTTTATTCAAAATTTCTTTACATGTTAAATTAATTATTTGGCTATATATTGTTTAATATAATTATTAATACTAAATTTTCCGAAAAGATGAAAATAATAAAACAGACAAAGAATAAATATCTTTTAATCTATTTTTATATATTCCTTTATTTTTTTGAAATTATAGTCAACTAATTTTATGTCGCCAATATCAAAAGTTTCAGGCTGTTTTGAATAAGTGTATATTATACATTTAAAATTCCAAGTTTCAAAACTAGCTAAATCATTTGTACCTACTGCATAAGCTCTTTTTTTACCTTCTGTATCAAAAATATCGAATTTCATTCCTAATTCAGGCAGAGGATAATCCATTTTATTTGAAACCATAACACTTAAATAAGCAGTGCCATTATTATCTGTCATAGGTAAAATATCTAAAGTTGTAAAATGTTCAGGTTCTACCATAATTCTATTCCATACTTCTCTTTTATAAGTTTCTGTATCATTATTATTATTATCATTATTATTAACGTATTCTTCTTTAGAAGGTAAATTGTTACTAATTAAAGATATAATTGCTAATATAACTATTATTAAAAAAATAAAACCTATAATTTTAGGAGGTGTTGTTTTACTTCTGCAGTGAGGGCAAACAGTAGCCCAATATTTTATTTCTTCCTTACATTTAGGGCAAACAGTAGCCCAATATTTTATTTCTTCCTTACATTTAGGGCATATTCTAGTTTCTTTTTTATTACTCATAATTAAATCCTAACTTTATTATTTAGCAGAATTATAAAATATATTTTTATTTTGTAAACATCTTATAGTATCTATTTTTTGTATACATTGTTCGGAGCGTGAAATTAGTTCATAATTCATTTATGAAAAAGAGCATTTACACAGAAGAAGAACTTATAGAAAAAATAAAAAAAATTGATGAAGAAATAGAAAAACAGATGAGTATGTTTGAATACGATGTCGGAGACGGACAGGGTAATCAAAAAGTAAAATACCGCTCTTTAGATGAATTAAGAAATTATAAAAAAGATTTAGAAAAGCAGTTAGAAGAATTAAATCCTGAATATGCAAGAACAAAGTTCTACTCTATAAGGGGAAATATAGGAAACCGAAGGGGGACTGTAGAATGATAAATGCAGGAGAAGCAAAAAAAATAAAATTAAGTATTTTTACAAAGTGTAGATTTGTTATTTATTTGTTTTTGCTTAATTGCTATATCGTAAAAAATTCAAGCAAGGGTAAGTATAATTTAGAATTTAAAGAATATTTTTTAATGAGAATATTCTTTAGGAAATGGGATATTAACAATATAGAAAAATTATTAATAAATAAAGGTTATAGACTAACCTTAGTAAATGGAAAAAGAGGCATAACTTGGGAATAATAAAAGATTTTTTAGGTATAGTAAGAGATATTAAATCTATTAATTCTTTGTCTTCCAAAGAAGAATTAAATAATAATGCCTATTTTTATACAGGTATTAATTATCGTTCGGTAGGTGCTAAGATAGAATATGGACTTAGCGATCTTACTTATGAACATTTTGATAGAGAAATACTTGTAAGAAGAAGCAGACAGACAGAATTTGATTCTCCTCATTATAGGGCTTTAGTTTATTGGCTTGCTACTTACGTTATAGGAAGCGGCTTAAATATAAGTATTACTCCTAATTGGGATATTTTAGAAATTACTGATATAAAAGAAAGAGAAAAATATCAAAAAACTATAGAACATAGAGTAAATAATATATTAAAAAGTAAAGAAGTCGATTTTTTAGAACATTCTCATACAGGTCAGTTATTCAGAGAAATATTCAAAACATTTATTGTAGACGGTGAAGTTTTTATACAGGTTATATATGACCATAAAACTAAAATAAATGAATTCAAATTAAATCCTGTCAAATTAAGAGTAATACCTACAGAATGTATTTACGGATTAGTTAATGAAAGTAAAGACGGAATAAAACAGGATAGATATGGAAGGGATATTGGATATTATATAGCAGTATATGATGTTGATGACACTTCAAGCTATTCTATACATCCGAATAGATTGAAATTTAAAAGAGTTTATTATCCTAAATATACAGCAAACGGACAGATACAAATAATACATTTAGCAAATAGAAATAGAATATTAGATACAAGAGGAATACCAAGAGCAACAAGTTTATTTCACGAGTTTACTAAAATGAATCAGTCTATAATAGCAGAATTAGAAACTCAGCAATTAAATAGTCAAATATTCGGAGTTGTAGAAAGAGATGTAAGAACAGAAAATTATTCTGATTATGATGTTGCAGGAGCTATAAATAGAGAAACTAAAGATGTACCTAAAACCGATTTAAGCGTTTGGAATACTACAGGAATAATATTAAATCATTTAGAAGCTGGAGAAAAATTAAAACAAATAGGTTCAGACAGACCTAATTTGAATATAACTTCATTTATAAAAGAAGTATTGATTCCAACTTGCTCAAGTTTCGGAATACCGGAAGAAGTTTTAAGAGCTTCTTATAACTCTAATTATTCGGCTTCAAGAGCAGCTATAGAACAGATGTGGAAAACAGTATTACAGGATAGAAACGATTTTATTTATAATTTTGCTAGTCCTTATTATAAAACTTTAATAACAGAACTCGTTTACAGCGGAGATTTAGATTTGCCTTATTTTCTTGAAGATAGTAATAAAAGACTTGCTTGGCTTAATCATACTTGGACAGGAAGTGCAATACCTAATTTAGATCCATTAAAAGAAGTAAATGCTTTAGTTACAGCTATAGATAACGGCTTAATATCAAGAAGCGAAGCATCAAACAGACTTTATGGAAATAACTTCAAAAATAATGCTGCTAACTTATCAGAAGAAAACAGGATTGCTAAAGATTTAAATATTAATTTAGGAACTCAAAATAATAATACTGTAGGAGAAAAAAATGATGCTGCTTGAAAATATGTTTGCTAATCAGTATTTAGAAAATAAGAGATTAAATATAGAAGGAAACACTTTTGAAATTAATAATAATGTAGCAGTAATAAAAGTATTTGGAGTAATGTTTCCATATATGTTTTCTGATTCTATAGGAACTTTATTCAATATAGTTGATAAGATTAAAGCGGATAAAAATATAAAAGGCACAGTTTTTTATATAGATTCACCGGGCGGAAGCGTATACAGAAATACAGAAATTTATAAAGCGGTATCAGAATTAAATAATACTATTGCTGTTGTTGATAATTGCTGCTGTTCTGCTGCCTATTGGCTAGCAAGTGCCTGCGATAAAATTATAGCAACTTCAGAATTAGCATATTTCGGAAGCATAGGAGTATTAACAAGCAGATATTATGATAATGATAACATAGTTCTTACTAATAGAGAGAGTAAAGATAAATATTTAGATTTAAGAGATGCAGAAGACAGAACTAAAACTCAAAATATGCTTGATGATATTTACTCAATTTTTCTAAGAGATGTTACAAAAAAAAGAGATATAGATAAAGAGGCATTAAAAGGCGGAACTTTTAGGAGCAATGAGGCTTTAAGATCAGGCTTTCACTGAATTCAAAAAAGAATTCCCTAATATGAAAGAAATAGCCAGAACTGGTACAGTAGAATCTCCTTTCTCTGTAAAAAATGCTGAGCAAGTAAAAGCTACTTTAAAATCTAATCCTCAAATAAATGCTTATTTTGCACCTTATGATGAATTTGCTAAAGGTGTTGTTCTTGCTTTAGATGAAGAGGGATTAAATGAATCAAGAAGAATTATTGAAAGCTATAGGCGAAACTGTTTCTAATGCTGTAAATCCATTAAAAGCACAAATAGAAGATGTGAAAAAAGATATGGAAGATATTAAAGCAGAAAACAGTTCTTTAAAAAATAGTCAGGAAGAATTAAAAAAAGAAAATGATTTATTAAAAGTACAGCTTGAAGAAGAAAGAAATAAAAATAAAGAGCAGTCAATAGCAAAAGCTAAATTGGAAGAATTGGCAGCAAGAAACACTGATGCTGTAAATCCTGATATTTCAAGCAAAGTGAACAGTGAAGAAAAAAAAGAAGAAGAAAAGGACACTGTTTTAGAGGCTATGATAAAAAACGCTGCTGAAAAAAGAACTTTCAAATTAAATAAGGAGGGAAAAAATGCCTAATTTTAGAACACAGAGAACAGCAGATTTACTTGCAGGAGAATATACTACAGCAAGATTAACATTAGCAGAGGCTTCAAGTGCCAAATATGTTAAAGGCACAGTATTGGTAGCAGATGATACAACAGGCAAATTAGTAGTATTTTCAAGCGATTTAGCAGCAAAATCTAATTATGACTTGTATATACTTTTAGAAAATGAGGTTACTGCAGATAAAGATAAAACAGTTTCTGTAGTTTCAAGCGGAAAGATTAACGAAGGAAAAATAGTATTAAACAAAAGCGGAGATAAACTAACAACTGTTGTAAACGGCTGTCAAATATTAGGATGGCTTAATATTAAGTTCAATGTGGTTCATTTCCAAAACTTTGATAATTATTTGAAAGATTAATTTGTGTAAAATCAAAAAAGGAGAAAATAAATGGCTAGATTATCTAATTTTTATGGTTCAGTGTTTAATGGATTTGCGAAACTTGGTAAAATGTATGATCAAGGTGAGCATATTCCTAAATTTATATCTCATTTTTATGATATGTTTAAAAAATCAAGCATCAATAGAAATTATAACGGCAATGTTATAGATTTATCAACTAAACTTAGAGTAAAAAGAATGTCTGATTATTCCAAAACAAGAGAGGAAATACCAGACCCTTTTAATCTTGGTTCAGAAACTATAGAATCTTACACTTTACCTGATATAAAAGAAACTTTTATATTAACTCCAGAAATTCTTGAAAAAAGATTAGCTAAAGAACCTTACTATTATCAAGAAGAGCATGTAGCAGGAATTGTCTTACAGGAAGCCTTATCTGATGCCATAGAAGCTATAAGCAGAAGAAATGAAAAATCTGCTATAGAAGCTCTTACTACAGGTAAAATAACTACTAAAGATGATACTGAAATATTGAGTTTTCCTAGTACGGCAACTCATATAACAACACCTGCTCACACTTGGGGTACTGCTGATGCTGACCCTATGAAAGATTTAGTTACTATGTGCGATTTGTTATATAAAGACGGAGGGGTAAATACTTTTGATGCTAGCGGGTTGAAAACAGCTTCAAAGGAATTATTCCCTAGTAAAGATGTATTGTTAATTGCTAAATATGCTCCTTTACAATTAGGTTTGGGAAAACCTGCCGTGCTTAAACCTCAGGCTAATGCTAATTATCAGTATATAGATTTAGGAGAATATGTTGTAACTATTGAAAGCAGAAAAACAGATATAGAAATGGTGGTTTGGTATTGCGGAGCACCTCTAATAAATTCTATGGACAGAATAGGAACAATAAAAGCAGTAGCATAATTTAAGGGGGATAATAATGTCAAAATATATAGTAGGACAAAACTCTATAATGGATAGCCGTAATTCTGCTTCTCCTAGAATGTTTACAGAAGGGCAAGAAATACCTGAAGATATTATAGAGACTTATAAAAAAAGTGATGTGTTAGATATACTTCTTAAAGATGGAAGAATCAAAGAAGTAAAGGAAGATAAAGAAGAAAATCAGGAAGAAAACAAAGAACAGAGTCAAGAAACAGGTAAAGAAGAAAGCCAACAAGAAAATACAGAGCAGAATCAGGAAGCAGGCAAAGAAGAAAGCCAACAAGAAAATACAGAGCAGAATCAGGAAGTAGACAAAGAAGAAAGCCAACAAGCAGAGCAAAAATCTGCTAAACAAACTAAAACAAAAAAATAATTTTTAAGAGGCGGTAATTAAATTATATGGCAGATATAGAAAAAAAGGATTTAAGTTTAATAGAGAGAGTTAATAAAGATTTATCTCATATAATGAACGAAAATACTTTAGTTACTTTTACAGATACTGCTGATAGAGAAAAATTGCCTATTACAATAAAAGCAATAGTTAATAAAAAAGCTCTTAATTACACGCCTCTTGAAAATGTGCTTATAAATGCTCCTGAACATCGTATTACTGTAAGAAAAGATGATTTTACATTAAACCCTAAAGATTTTGATAAGGTAGAAGTATCTTGGATAAATGCGAGCGGTGAAAAAATGATAGGATTTATTTCTGAAAACTATCCTTCAGATACGATGTCTACAATAATATTTGTTATAAAGATTGGAATAGAAAAAAGGATATAAAATGGTAAGTTTGAAATTAGAAGTACCAATATTTAATTTGTTGGAAAATTATTATATAAAAGTATTAAATGCTTTTTCTGATACACTTAAAGAAAAAGATAGACCTTTTATATTTAATGCTAGCCGTCCTAGTAATTTAATGAATAAGCTAGATAAATACCCTGCTGTCATATCATTATATATGAATGAGATTGAAAGGAGCAAAATAGGAAATACTAATCAGTATAAACAAGATACTTTAATATTCATAGCAGATATTTATACGGCTTATAAAAAAGAAAATGAATATATAAAAGCAGATAATCAAGATGAATTATCTTATAAAGTTGGGTTAATGTATTCTAATTGGGTAAGAAGTGCTTTACAGGATTATAAAACAAAAAATCCTACTGTAACAACAAGCGATAATAGACAAATACCTTTTACATCTAATTTCAGATGGATTAAATGTGAAAACCTTTTAGACCCTAATGAGTTTGAAATATCGGTTGCTTGTCAAAGGCAGTATTTTACAGTTGATGTGCCTTATTATCCTACTGACTCTAATAATTATATAGAATTAAAAGAAGTATTATCAAATATAAATATAGCTAGTTTAATGATTAAAGATTAAATGAGATTATTATGGGAAGTTTAACTAATACAAGTAAAGCTAAAATTGTAGCAGTAGATACAAATAATAAAGACCCTAATTTAAGTATATCAGAAATACCTAGAAAGTTATTGCTTATAGGAAGTGCTTCTACTGATGCTACATGTAAGAAAGATACACCTATAAAAATTAAAGGTAAAAAAATTATAGATTCATTCGGTATAGGTTCTGCTTTATATCAAATGATTAATGGGGTAAATAACAGCAGTAATAATGCTTTTGAATTATATGCGGCTGCTATTTCTGAAGATTTAAGTGCTGCTGCTTCTACCGCTGATATAACAGTTACAGGCGAAGCATCATCTAACGGTACACTTTCTATCTATATAGGAGGCGAAAAAGTATCTGTAGTAGTAAAAACAGGAGAAAATGCTGATACTATACATGCTAATATTATAAAAGCTATCACTGCTCAAGTAAGTTTGCCTGTAAAAGCGGCAGACGGTACAAATAAAGTTACTCTCATATCAAAATGGAAAGGAACTTCCGCTAATTCTATAACATTAGCACAAAATCTTACGGAGAATGAGCTTTCAAATAATCCTCAAGGTATTACTGTAGCTTTAGGAACTTTCTCAGGCGGTGCTGGCGATGTTTCTCTTACTGCATTGCTAACTAATTTAGGAAGCGAACATTATACATGCATAGCAACTGCTTTTACTGATAAAACTAATTTAGATTTGCTTATGAACAGAGCCGAAGAATTATTTTCAGAAACAGAAAATAAAGGCTTTTATGCTATAGGCGGATTTAATAGTCAAAAATCAGATTATATGTCTTTTATAGAAGGCAGAAACGATAAATATTTCTGTGCTTTTTGGGCAGAGAAATCTCCTACACCTACATATATGATAGCAGCTCTTACAGCTAGAACTATAGAAAATAATCTAGCAGTAAGTACAGCAACACAATTAGACGGAGCTATAGACGGCATATTACAAGGTGTATCTCCATATAGAAATTATGATGCTAAAGATGAAATAGTTTCTGCTGGAGGCTGTACTGTAATATACAATGAATTTGGAGAAGTTTTATTTGAAAATACTAGAACTACTTTTAAAAAGGCTGATGACGGTTCTGAAAGTGCTGCTTTTTCTTTTATACAAACTATAGCAAAAATACAGCTTATTCAGTATGAATTAAAAACTACATTCTCAAAAGCACCATATTATAAGGCTGTACTAGTAAGCGATGAATCTACACCAAGTCCTGATGTGAATGCTGTTAAACCTATAACAGCAAAAGCAGATGTAATAACATTGATTAGAAGCTGGGAAAGCAGAGGACTTTTAAATAATGCTTCATCTTCAATAGATGGATTAAGTGCTAATATTGATACATCAGCAGCAGGTAAATTGCTTGTATCTATGCTTCTTTATTTTACAAGTCCGCTTAATCAGATTGAGTTTAAGATTGATTGGACTTTACAATTATAAAATATAGTGATAAGGGGGAATTATGAATACACAAGTTATAAGAGCAGGAGATATTCAGGAATTAACTATAGATAATGTAGCATATCCTGTTCCTGAAGATACTGACTGCGAAATAGTATTTACTGCAGATGATAGAACAGCTATGGTTAATGAAGTTACAAACTGTACAGCAAATACTATTATAGTTTATGGAAAGAAACAAAAAGCAGGTATATACGGCATAACTTTAGCTATGAGAGAAGATTTAATGACGCATTTTGCTAATATGAGAGATTCAGGAAATGCATATCCTGTTTTACTTACATTGGCGAGCGGTACAAGTTTTTACGGAGAGTTAGCCGTAGCAAATGAATATAAAATGAAAACTAAAGATCATACAGGAACTGTTGATTTATTAGGGTTAAAATTTGAAAAAATGTAGTTTTCTAGGAATATAATATGATTGTTGTACATGCTGGAGATATAGTTAATCTTTCTATAGCACATTATGATATTGCTGTAAAAACAGGAAGCAGCTGCGAAATTATACCTACAATAAGTAAATATCCTATAGAAAATAAAACTGTATCTGATTTAGGAGTAAGAAATTTTCCTGTTTCAGATATAGTTACAGCAGGTTTTAATAATCTTGAAGTTGTGCTTACTCCGAAAACAGAGAGAATACTTCAGCTAATATTAGATTATAAAATGACAGTTCATGTTATTTTAGAAATAGCAGGAGATTTAGCATATATGGGAGATTTATATATGGTTGGAGGTTTACAAACAGATGCTATGGAGAGAACGGCAAAAATATCAATGGCAGGAGATAGCTTTATTTTAATGGAAAAAAAGAATACTTTGCTTGATAAAATAAATCAGGCGGTAAATAAATATTTTTAATTATAACAACAATAGCCGTAAAAAAATTGCCCTTTGGGTTGCAATTTATTGTATATAGCCTATTGCTTACAGCACGCAAAGCGAGCAATTTTTTTCGGCGTAACAACAATAGGAGTTTATTATGGATTTAGTAATGGAAAAAGAAGCAGCGATAAAAGAATTAGGAGAATTTTATAATGAATTATATGGAGATGAATTAATTTATGATGAAATTAATTCTCAAAATAAATTAATTATAGATAGAATATTAGACGGCCTTACGAAAGGTTTTGTTATCATTTCTAAAAATGATAATGGAGATAATTTTTTCAAGATAAAATTAAAATCTAAATATAGTTACGGAACATCAGAAATTGAAGAATTAGATTTATTTGAACCTTTGGCTAAAGATTTAAACAGTATAAAAATTGATAGAGAAACTATAGCACCATTTCAGACTAATAATGAACTTGTAAAAAAATGTATATCATTAAAATATCAAGGACTTATTGATAAGCTCAAAGTAAGAGAATTACATTATTTAACTGCTGCTACTTTATTTTTAGCAGGGCATTTAAATAGTAATATACCCAGTTAAAGAATTGAGTTCTATATCAAAATCTCAGGCTATTATAGCTAAGACTTTCCATTTTTCTTATAGAGAAATAAAAAGTATGACTAGAAGCGAAATAGAAGAATGTCTGAGATGGGCTAATTATATTGGCGAGGAAGAAAAAAAAGCTATAGAAAAAGCAAAAGCAGAAAAATAAATAAGGATTTTTTAATGGCAATAGGAAGCGATATATTAAATGTAGCTGTTGTGTTCTCTGCTATAGATAGGCTTACAAGACCTATAAGCAGAATGACTACAGGGATGAATAAACTTCAGCAAAGTATTTATTATGCTGATAGATATATGCAGGATATGTTTATAAAAACTTCTATAGCAGCTACAGGTATTATTGCTGTTACAAAACAAATGGTAGATGCTTTTGCTTGGACAGAAACTGCTTTAGCTAATATGACAACTGCTTTGAATGGAGATATAGAAAAAGCTGATAATTTGCTTACTCAAATAAGAGATATGGCGGCAAACAGTCCTCTTACAGCAAAACCTTTAGTTAATTCTGCTAATGTTCTTTTGTCTTATGGTATAGAAGAAGATAAAATAATGGAAACATTACAAAGGCTTGGAGATTTATCAAAAGGAAGAGATGATGTTTTACAATCTTTAGCTATGGGATACGGCAGGATAGTTGCAGAAAACAGAGTAACTAGAGATCATTTAGACAGATTTGTTTTCAAAGGTAATATAGATATTTATGGAGCTTTGGCAAAAACTATGGGAATATCAAAAGATGCTTTAGCTAAAGAAATGCAGGCAGGAAGAGTAACAGGAGAACATCTTATAGCCGCTGTAAATAATCTAACCGATAAAGGCGGCGAGTTTTATAAAGCTATGGAAAAACTTACAGCAACATTTGAAGGACAAACCCAACAGTTTACTGAAAAACTTGATTTAGTTCTCGGAAGTATAGGGCAAACTATAACCCCATTTCTAACAAGGAGTTTAATGGTAGGATTTAATCCATTATTAGAAGTAATGCGTGGAAAAATAAATTCTTATTTAGCCCCTAAGGTAGAATATTTTAGAAAGGAGAATGGGGATATAGATAAGGTGAGAAATAGGACGGATATAAGCGATAGTGATAAAGCAATGATTATACAGCAGCTTGAATTAGGAAATATAGTCAAGCATGTAGTAGATACAAAAGCAACAGAAAAAATATGGCTTGCCTTTAATAAAATATTAGATGTTTTAATTCCTAAAAATTGGGATTGGCTTGATAAAATATTAATAAATTTAGAAAATGGTTCATCTCTTTTTTATGATTTTATAGATGTTATAGTAGCTTTTATAAATGGTATAAAATTTGCTTTTAAATTCTTTTCATTGATAGTTACTATGCTTAAACCTTTTAAGAGTATTATAGGATTTTTAGCAGGTATGATTGTATTTTTTGCTCCGCTTGCTTTTATATTCGTAAAAATAGCTTCGCTTGGTTCAGGTTTATTATCTGTATTTAGCGGAATATGGCAATTTTTATCTCAATTTCAATTTATTCAAAACATAATAGCTAGTTTTAAGAACTTTGGAATTTTAGCAACAATAAAGAGCTGGTTTTTAGGTATATTTACCGCTGTAAAAGGAGCATTAACAGCTATTGCTGGAACTACTATAGGAACTATTGGTTTAGTTGTAGCAGCTGTTGCTGCTTTATCGTTAGTATTCGGACAATTATATAAAAGGTTTGAGTGGTTTAGAAATATTATAAATGGATATTTAGGTTTTTTATATAATATAGCTGATAGATTAAAAGAATTAGGCGGATTATTCTCTTGGATTGGTACAGCTATACAAAATTTTGCTAATGTATTAAGGGCATTTTTTCAAGGTGATTTATTAGGTATATTAATAGCATTAGGAAAATTAATTCTTGATTTCTTTTTAAATATATTTTATGTGATTACGGGTCTTGTAGGTCATTTGCTTAGTTTTTTAATAGATAAAATAAAAAGTTTTTTACCTAAAGAATTAGTAGATTTTATAGAAGGCTTTTTTGGCAAAGTAACAGGTTTTTCTGAAGGCATACAAAAAGAACTTGATAGAAGAGCAGGACTTCAGGAAGAAAAGAAAAAAGAAGAACAAAAAGAAAAAGAAGAATTAAAAAATAGCATGAGTATTTCTGTAAATAATAATAATGTTATAAATACAAATGATCCTTATACTTCAGTAGAATCAGAAACTTATTTTGTGCCTAATGTAGGAAAATTGCCTAACGGAGTTATTTTACAATGAGTATATTAGATAAATTAAAGCCATGTTCTTTTCAGCCTCCCGAAGCAGGAAAAGATAGTAATGGAAAAGATTTAAAAGAAATTACAGGTCTTATTATAGATGAAGGTAATTTTTCTTTTAAGAGAAAAGTTACTATTGATACAGTAAATAATATTACTTATGCTCAAGATAATGGTAAAGAAGCTACAAAAATAATATGTAATTTTTTATTTTTTGATAATAAAAAAAGTGTTTTAGAAAGTCAGGAATTATTAGAAAAATTATTAAATAACCCTGATTCTGCTCAAGATGTTGATGAAACTGCTACTTGCTATGAACAGGCTTATTTATTTAGAGAATTATTATTACAAAAGCCTACAGAAGCAAAACCTGCTATATTGAATCATCCATTATATCCTAAACCATTAAAAGTTGTAGTTACTGATGTAAAGGAAATTGTAGGTTTTTCTAAAGATATAGGTATGGCAAAACTTACTGTAACTTTTGTAGTAGTAGACAGATACGGAGTAGCTCCTCAAGGAGGATTAAATAAAGATTCTGTAGAGGGACAAAACTCTGTAACTATAAGAAGTTTATTAGAGCAAATATGTCCTTTATGTTATGAAAAAGTATATGGTAAAAAAGATATAATGTCGGTAGCTAATCAAGCAGGTATTAATGGTGCTGTTCAGCAAAATTAAGGATAATAAAAATGAATATTAATAAAAATCAATGTTCAGGATTAGGCGGCTGTCCTGATGCTAATACTAATTATCAAGCTCTTATATTAAAAGAAGATTTGAATGTTTTTACCGAAGTTATGAATAATATTATTAATGCTGCTAATTTAGTTAATGATGTATCTTCTATTATACAAAATGAAATAAATCAGGCATTAAATGATTATATAACTAAACCTTTGGATGCTGTTATAGCAATAAATAGAGTATTAAAAATACCTGCTCAATTATCTTTAAATATAGCTAATAAGGTTAATGGATATGCTGTATTAATAGATGCTATAATAGAAAATAATGCTTTTAATTATTCAGAGAAAGCAATAAAAGAATCTTTTTTGATAATGTCAGGTGCTTCAATGACTGTATGTGTTGCTTATGGTGAATTAAAAGACAAAGAACAGTCATTGTATGTTGAAAATAGATTATTAGAATATGAAAATAAAATATTAACAAGTCTTGAAACTATAGAAGGAATCATTGGAGCTGACCCTATAGAAAATTATAAGGCTGGAGAAGAATATGTAATAAATACAGCTGCTAAAAATGAATTAATAAAGTCTTTTGATTTATCAAGGCAGTATTTAATACAGAATATAAGCGAACTTCCAATAAAAATGGAATATACATTAAAAAAAAATAGAAATATGTTGGATATTGTTTCTGAACTTTATAATAATGTAGATGATGAAACTATAAATAAATTTATTTCTGATAATAATATTACAGGTAATGATATTCTTATGATGAATAAAGGGAGAGTATTGTATTATTATAAATGATTAAACTAACTATTAATAATAAAGAAATAGCAGCTTTTAATTCACTAGAATTAAATTATGATTTAAAATCAATATCTAATAATATAAATATTAATATGCCTTATGGTGAAAATTTAGATGATATTTTTAATTCATTTATATATCAAAAATGTAATGTCAATTTTAATAATACTCTTTTATTTGACGGTATAATAGAAAATTGGTAATCTCTCACTAATAAAGATAATTATATTTTTCAAGGAAGAACTTTATCATCTTGCTTTTGTAACGATTCTATAAAAATGAATGATTATATTTATAAAGAAGTAAGTATAGGTCATGTTTTAAATACTGTTTGTTCACAGCATAATTTAAAAACTAAACAGCAGATAGGAGATACTAAAAAATTATCATATATGCAGTTTATGCATAATGAAAGTTTTTTTAATCAAATAATGAGGCAGCTTTCAAGAACTTCTATAAATGGTTTTGTTCCTTTAATTAATACTAATTTTAATTCAGAAATAGAATTAGGGAAAAATATATCTAGTATAAATACAAATCCTGTTCTTACTTTAAATACTGATAATGTTTTTGATGCTAAAATTCATTTAAGAGGCGAAGTTCGTAAAAGTGAATATATAAGATATGGTCAGAGTATAGAAAATGTAAATATATCTTATAATATAAAAGATTCTGATATTAATAATTATATAACAAAGATAGATGTTAAATATTGTATAGGTGAAACTATAGAAGAATTAAAAAATATAGCAAGCAGAGATAGAGCCTATGACAGGATGCTGTCATCTCAAATATTTATAAATTATAAAAGCTGGTTTGATGATAATAATAATATTTTAGATGTAGGGAAAATAGTATCTTTAGAACTTCCTAAAAAGTTTTTGTTAGAAAGAAAAAGATATATAATAGAAACATTGAGTTTAATATATACTTCTAAACACGGATATTTTTCTATTATAAAATTATGTCCTGAAAATACTTTTAATGTAGGATAAAATTATGGGAATATTTGCTAAATTAGTTTCTAATATTTTTAAGAAGAAGGATAAGCCTTTTGTAAAAGTAGAAAGCATAGGCAATACTATATCTGAGGTTCAAATATTACAGCCTTCTAATTTTACTTCTGTGCCTATTAATAATTCAAAAGGCTATATGTCTGTGATAAATACTAATTATAAAGTAATAATAGCTTTTGAAGATACTGCTGATTTATCTTTGAAAGCTGGAGAATGTGCTGTTTATTCTACAGATGATAACGGACAGATAAAAGCAAAAATAAAATTATTAAAAGACGGAATTATAGAACTTGAGGGTGAAAAAATAAAATTAAACGGAGAAAATAAGTCTTTTGTTACTTATGCTGAACTTGATTTAGGTTTACAGCAATTATGGACAGCAATAAAAAATCATACTCATACTTATACAGCTCCTCCAAGTCCTACAGTTTTAGAAACATCTCCCTCTATAGCATTATCTACAGTTAATTTAGATATTTCAAATAGTGAAACTCAGACAATAAAAACAGGCGGATAATATTATAAATCTATTTCAATTTTTATATCATCAATACATCCTTTATCATCATACATTGTATCTATTATGGCTTCATCTAAATACCAATCTCCGCATATAGCATCACATTTAGGACATCCGAAAGACATATACTCTTCATCTCTAGTTTTACTATACCTTAATTTTATTTCTCCAAAGTTTAATATATTGTTATTGTTTTTATTCCATTCTTTTATTTTTGATATAACTTTTTCATTAAATATAAGTTTATTATCTTCTAAAATATTTTTATTATTTGATATAAGATAATATATATTATAGCTTTCCATACATTTCCAACAATCAATTTCTAAAAATCTTATTTTTAATTCTTTTTTCATATTTATTCCTTTTTTATAAAATTATAAAAATAAATAAATGTTATGTCAATTATATACATTGTTCGGAGCGTAAAATTAATTCATAATTCTAATAAGAATATTAATAAGGTTATTAGATGGCTGATAATAGACCGAAATATAATTTTGGAGATATTTTATTAGAAATATCAGAAAATGGTTCTGATATAATAATTTTACCAAATTCTTTCGCCTGCGATCCTACATTAGGTATGAGTGCTAATGTTACAATATTCAGTGAAAAAGATTGGTGGGGAAATTATATTATTGGAGATGAAAATAAAATCGGTTCTGACATAGAAACAGTTACTGAGATTTCTTCAAGCGGCAGAAAAAAAATGGAATCTATACTTACTGAATCTTTACAGTATCTAGTAGAACAAAATTATGCTGCTGAAGTAAAAATAAAAACAGTTATTACTAATGATATGAAATATGATAATAGTATATCTATTATCAAAAAAGATGGCACTAAGGATGATATGTATTGGAGGTATAGTGTATGAAGCAAATACCTACTGTAAAAGAAATAAAAAATAATATGCTTTCCTCTGTTAATACTGAAATTTATTCAAATAAAGCTGATAGTGTGATGCTTGAGAGAAGCGTATGGAATATATTGTTTATTGCCATAGCTGGTGTTTTTAGAAGTTTATACGAATATGCCCGTTATCAATATAGACAAATTTTTACAGCTACTGCTGATTTGGCTTCATTAGAACTAAGAGGACAGCAGTATGGTATTTTTAGAAAAAAAGGTACATATACTACAATTTTAATAAAAATTACAGGTAAAGCAGGCGTTTCAATACCTCAGAATACTCAATTAATAAAGGATAATTTTATTTATCTGACTAATATAAAAGTAGATTTAGATGTCGGAGGTGAGGCAGAAGTAGAAGCTGCTGCTAGCATTATAGGAGATTCTACTGTTTTACAGCCTGATGATATTTTAGATTTTGTAAGTCCTATAGCAGATGTTAATTCTTCTGCTGTCGTTTTAAAAACTATTGAAAATGGTGAAGATGATGAAGATATTGAATCTTTTAGAAATAGAATAGAAGTTTTTGAAAAGACTAGACCTCAGGGAGGGGCTGTTCCTGATTTTATACTTTGGACATTGGAAGTTCCTGAAATAGTTGGAGCTATGATTGTACCTGTTCAGAAAGTTAATGATCCTGTGAAAGTTTATCCTATAGCAGATGAAAAAACAGGAAGCAGAATACCAAGCGATGAAAAAATAACAGAAGTATTGAATTATGTGTCTGATGATGTAAGACGTCCGCCTTGTGTTATTGAGGTTTATAAACCTGAAGAATTATCTATAAATATTACAGTAAGAAATTTATCGCCTTATTCAGAGGCTTCTAAAAAGAGATTGGAAGATGTTTGGAATACATATTTGAGAAAAAAAAGACCTAAGCAATATACTAATCAGGAAGATGCTGATAATCTTATAAGTTCATCTACTTTAATATCAATGGCTTTATCAAGTGCTGAAATAAAAGATTTAGTTATAACTAATATGAGTATAGAAGAAAAACCTTCTGAGGCAATACCTTATACATTAAAATTAGGTGAATTAGCAAAATTAGGGACTGTAACTTATGAATAGTTTAGCTGATTTTTTTTATTCTATATTAGTATCCTTACTTCCTAAAGGTAAATTATGGAATTTTGGAGAAAATATAAGAAAGGTATTTAAAATAATATGTTTAGAGTTTGCCAAATTAAAAAAATACATTGACGGATTTGTGAGAGAAAGCATACCTTATACGGCAGAAGATACTATAAAAGAATGGCTTAATCAGTATGGAATAATTGATACAGGAGATGATATAAGCAATAAAAATTTGATAGCTATTAATGCTAATGCCTATGGTGCTAGCAATATAGCATATTTAGAAAATATATTAAAGGCTCGTTATCCTAAATTAGAAGTAAAATTTGATAGGATTACTTGGAGAAAAGTAGATATTTCAGGTCAACTTGATACACAAAATGAAGAATTACAATTAGTAGATTTTTTGGAAAAAACATATCCTGCTTATATAGTAAAGAATTTATTTGTAGATGTAGTTGAAGATTACGGACAGTTTTCTGTATGCGGAGATGCTATATGCGGTGCTGCTGTATGCGGATTTGCTATAGAAAATGAAGGATATATTGATTATGGAAGATATGGAGTTTGCGGTATAGGAGTTTCCGGTACAGCAAGAACAGGAAACTTTGATGATATTTTGAAAGAAGAAATAAATAAGAAATAAATAAAATAATAATTAAGGAGAATATATGAATATATTTAATCCTGATACTCAAGGATCAGATCCTCAGGGCAGATTTATAGATAGGAATGTTGCTGCTGGAATATTTGGTACTGTACTAAATGCTACAGTGTTTAATCAGATTGGAGATGAAAATGATAATTTAATTAAAGCGGCAGGGCTTACACCTAGCGATAAAGAAGTAAATCAATGGCTTAAAGCTATACAAAAATTATATGGAGATGCTGATACTGTATTAAAGGAAGAGTTGGTAAGAAAAATAGAAGCATTAACAGCTTCTGATATAGCTTTTGATGATTCTATTGGTATTAGTGCTTCAGATGTACAAAATGCTATAGTAGCATTACATACACTCATAAAAGAGTTAAAAGCTGATGAAGTATCTTTTGATGATTCTATTAGTTTAGGGGTTTCTAATGTTCAGGAATTAGGAGTTAAATTAAATGAAAAATTAAACACTGAAATTAATAACTTACAAACTCAAATAGATACTTTGACAATCGCTGACGGAGAAGAACATTATGCCGGATGGTATTATATAGACAGCAGCGGCGGAAGAAAAAAAGTATATTATATTGCTATCAATTTAAATAAGACTTATGGAAATGGGTATCATGTTTTAAAATCAAATATGACTTATGTTGATAAAGTTATAACATTAAATAAAATCGCAGGAAGTACAAGCGGATATTTAGGTGGCAAAATAACATCTCATCAGCAAGTAGTAGATATTACAAATTATGGTATAGAAGTTTACACATTAGCTTTTGATAATACAAAGAAGGAGTTGTCTATTTATATTAGTAGCTCACATGGTCATGGACAATGGATTAATCCTTATATTTATTTTGAATACACAAAAACAACTGACAGTTTAATTATATAGGAAGGTAATATGAAATATATTTTAATAGATGAAAATAATATTATAGTGGAAATGTATGAAACTAATGATATAGAAAAAATTAAAAAGCAAAAAATTTATAAACCTAATTATAGAATAGAACAGCAAAAAAATTATCACTTCAAAGGTTTAAATCTAAACCGTGTAGTTGAGAATCAAGTTTTATCAAATAAAGAAGCTATTGATAGAGGCTTAATAATATTAAAAGAAAATGAAGTTTTAATTAATGATAATATAGTAACTTTAGAGAAATCTCAAAAAGTTGTAGGTGATGAAATAGTTGAAAAAACAGCAGAAGAAAAACTAAATGACGGTTTAATAACTAAAGAAGAATACAACAGTATACAAAATGAGAAAAGACAAGCTAGTTATAAAAATGAAACTGATAATTTATTGCTTGACTTTATGAGCACGTATTTTGAAAATCATAGAAATGAGATGTCTGAAAGTGAATTAGAAATATGGAAAAGTATTGAAACTAAAAAGCAGGCCATAAAAGAAGAGTATCCAAAGCAAAATTAAATAAGTATAGCGAAAACGCCAGCTAGATAATTTATTATCTAGCTTCTTAAAGGCGAGTTTGAGCATAGCAATAATTAAAAGTATCCAAAACAAAGTTAAGGAGTTTTTTATGCTTACTAAAAATAAATTATTAGAAATTGGAATAGATGAAAAATGGTTAGAGCCTCTAAACAATGCTTTTAATAAATATGCTGTTACGGACATAAATGAAAAAGCAATGTTTTTAGCACAGACTACACATGAAAGCAATGATTATAAAAGACTTGAAGAGAGTTTTAATTATAAGCCTGAAAGATTATTTCAAGTGTTCAAAAAAAGAGTCGGGACTTTAGATAAAGCCAAAGAATTATGTTCTCAAGGTGCTGAAGCAATTGCCAATTTTGTTTATGGCGGACGCAAAGACTTGGGAAATAATAAAGATGAAGGCTACAAATTCAGAGGAAGAGGAATTATTCAGCTTACAGGAAAAAATAATTATAACTGCTACGGAAAAAAATTAAATATTGATTTAGTTAATAATCCTGATTTAGCAAAAGAACCTAACACAGCAATAGAAATAGCATTACTTTTTTGGAGAGAAAAGGAATGCGGATTATATGCTAAATTAGGAGATGTGAAAACGGTAACTAAACTCATAAACGGCGGTTACAATGGTTTAGCTGACAGACAGAAAAGATTTGAGAGAATACTAAAAATATTAGAAAGCTAAAAAAAGGATTAAAATGGATTTATACACTTTTATTTCAATAATGGCAGGGTTTCTAGCTTTTATTTTATTTTTAAGGTTTCTTTATTATATTTTTGGAAATGTTAAAGACAAGATGAAAGATATTAATATTGAAGCTAAGCATAAA
>NZ_JADF01000020.1 GCF_000518245.1 Brachyspira alvinipulli ATCC 51933
AATAAATAAATAAATAAATAAATAAATAAATAAATAAATAAATAAATAAATAAATAAATAAATAAATAAATAAATAAATAAATAAATAAATAAATCGCAGCTGTTTCATAAATAATCCCAACAATTTGTATTATAGTAAAATTATTTTTAAAAATCAATATAAAAATATAAAAGAAAAAAATTATACTAAATAAATTAAAAATAAAGAATATTTTAACGATAAAAATGTAAGTTAGTTTAATAAAAATTATGGAAATATTATAAAAAATTCCTATTATTTATATTATGAAAAAAATTATACTTTTTATTTTTATTTTTACTAATTTAGTATTTTCTACCCCTTTATTTATTCAAGAAACTCCTATAAAAACATATATAAAAAATAGAATTTTAAAAGAGGCTGAAAAAAAAGGAGATGAACAGACAATATATGAATTAACAAATGAAAATAAATTAATCATAACAAATAATAATATTATAACTAATAATACATTAATAATAACTAATGATATAGATTTTTCAAGATACAAAGAAAGAGGTTATGATATTACAATGGATGTACTTCCTAGATATTATACTGTAAGAAAAGGAGATACTCTTTTTAAAATATCATCTTATACATTTATATATGGCGAAAAGAATTTTTGGACTATTATATATAATGCTAATAAAAATCTTATCAAAAACACTTCTTCTTTACCAATAGGATTAAAACTTTTTATACCAAGCATAAGGGGTGAAACTAGATATTGGACATATGAACCTAAATTAGAATATGTACCGTTTAAGATGAAGATGGATTTAACATCAAATATGTATCAGGATTATCCTTTTATTATAAAAACTAAAGATGATTAAAAAAGGGCTCTTACATTAAGTAAAAACCCTTTATTAGTTATTCCTTTATATTAACCCCATATTATGAGTTTCATATCAAATTTATAACTTAAATCTTTATGATATGGATACATTCTTATAGCATAACCGCTTTGACCGCTGTTTGTACATTCTAAAACACCAGTGAAAGAATGTCTGCCGTTTCCTAAATCAGCAGAATGCTTCATCTCAACTACTATAGGATCTATAATCTCTTCTTTCATGCTTAATTTTCCATTATAAATTTCAACTTTCACAGAATCAGGAGCTATATCCCCTAAATTAACTATAGTTTTTACTTCAAACTTACTTCCAACTTTCAAGCTTCTTGAAGGCATTTCTGATATTGTGTTTTCAAATGAAACTTTAGACCATTTTGAGAAAATATCCTGTTTCCATGACTTTAATGCTTTAGCTTTTGCAAATTCATTTTCAGTCATATTAATATATCTCTTACTTGCATTGTTATAGAATTTATTAAAGTAATCAGCAACCATTCTATTAGTAGAGAATACAGGACAAACTGTTTGCATACTCCATTTCATAGCAGCAACCCATTGTCTAGGTATATTATCTCTTCCTCTTTCATAGAATAGAGGTATTATTTCATTTTCTAATACATTATAAAGAGCCTTACTTTCAACTTCATCTTGATATTCTAAATCGGTATACTCTTCTCTGTTACCAATAGGCCATCCATTTTGACCATCATAAGCTTCATCCCACCATCCGTCTAATACACTGAAATTCAAACCTCCGTTTGGTGGAACTTTCATGCCGCTTGTACCGCTTGCTTCTAAAGGTCTTCTAGGGTTATTAAGCCATACATCAACACCTTGAACCATATATCTAGCAACATTTATATCATAGTCTTCTAAGAATACTATATGATCTCTTAAATCTTCTCTACGGCATATTTCAGCAATATTTCTTATTAACTCTTTACCGCCATTATCATGAGGGTGTGCTTTACCAGCAAAAATAATTTGTACAGGTCTTTCAGAATTAGTTATAATATTTTTTAATCTCTCTAAATCTCTAAAAAGTAAAGTACCTCTTTTGTAAGTTGCAAATCTTCTTGCAAAACCTATTGTTAAAGCTTCAGGAGAAAGTATCTGATCTGCATGTTCTATTTCGCTCTTTGTGAATCCTCTGTTTATAATTTGTGCTTTTAATCTCTCACGGCAGAAATCAATAAGTCTTTCTTTTCTTCTTTCATGAGTTCTCCAAAGTTCAGCATCAGGAATTTTCTGTACTCTTTCCCAAATATCATATTCTAAAGGCTTAGTTCTCCAACGAGGTCCTAAATATCTGTCAAGCAAGTTCTGCATATCAAAAGATATCCAGCTTAAAGTGTGAATACCATTAGTAATAGAATCTATAGGAAGTTCATTAACAGGAACACCTTTCCAAATATCTTTCCACATAGCTCTTGATACATGTCCGTGAAGTTCACTAACTCCGTTATTTTCAGCAGATAAGTTCAAAGCAAGTACTGTCATACAGAAACTTTCTTTTTGATCATCAGGATTGATTCTTCCAAGTCTTATAAACTCATCCATAGTCATATCTATATGTTTAACATAATCTGTGAAATATTTCTGAATCATATCTATAGGGAATATATCATTTCCTGCAGGTACTGGGGTATGAGTTGTAAATATATTTGAACTATACACAACTTCTCTTGCAGCATTTTTATCTAAATGATTATTCTCCATTAACTGTCTTATTCTCTCTAAAGAAAGGAAAGCACTATGACCTTCATTCATATGATAAATAGTAGGTTTAATTCCTAATTTATCTAATGCCTTAACACCTCCTATACCAAGAAGTATTTCCTGCTGTATTCTAGTTTCTAAATTACCGCCGTAAAGCTGAGCAGTAATATCTCTGTCCTCTACACTATTTTCTTCTATGTTAGCATCTAAATAATAAAGCTCTATTCTTCCTACATTAGCTTTCCATATCTGTGCATAAACTTTTCTGCCAGGAAGATCAACATCAACCTTTAAAGTTTCGCCGTTTTTATCTAAAACTTTTTCTAAAGCTAAGTTAAAGAAATCATTTTCTATATCATATTCCTGCTGCCATCCATCAGCATTTAAATACTGTCTGAAATATCCTTTTCTGTATAAAAGACCTACAGCTACTAAAGGCAAACCTAAATCGCTAGCAGATTTTAAATGATCACCAGATAATATACCAAGACCGCCTGAATAATTAGGCAAAGATTCATGCAAACCATATTCAAAAGAGAAATATGCTATCTTTTCATTTTTTACTTTTACAGAATCGTCCAAATTATTATACCAAGTCTCCTGATTCATGTATGTTTTAAACTCATCATAAACTTCGGCCAAGCTCATCATAGCAGCATCATCATGCAGCATAGCATCGAAACGTTCTTGAATTGACTCTCCTAACACTCTTATAGGATTATGATCTCTTTTGTCCCAATTATCAATATCAATAGTTCTCAATAAAGTTACCGCTTTTTGGTTCCAACACCACCAAAAATTTTTAGTAATTTCTATAAGTGGTTCTAATTCTTTTGGTACAGATGGCGAAACCATATACTTATTTAATTTCATAAAATTACCGCCTTAAAAATTATTTTAGATATTTATTTTTATTGTATAATAAATATACAAGAAAATCAATGAATTTATTTATATTTATAGTGTTATATGTATTATATAATAATTATTATATGCATAGAATTTAATTTATTATCTATAAAAATTTTATATTCATAATTGACTTTTATTAATATTTCTATATAATATATTACTATGAAAGATAAAATTTTAACAAACTCTATTTACAGAAACAATTCTTTTTGCTTTCAATTCTTCTTTAACTTTTTTGGCGTTTAAGGCGCCAGTATATTCTATAATTTCACAAACAAATAAACACTTATAAAATTAATTTTTTTATTACTAACTAATTTTTTCAAAAACGTAATTAACATAATATTTTAAATTAAGGAGATCAATAACTATGATTATTGTAATGAAACCAAATGCTAAAGAAGAATATATAAATAATATAACAGACAGACTTATTAATGCAGGACTAGGTACAAATAAAATAGTAGGTGTTGACTGTACTGTTATAGGTATAGTAGGAGATACTTCCAAAGTAGACAGAGAATTAATGTCAACTTTACCAGGTGTTGCAAGAGTTTTGAAAGTTCAAGAACCTTTCAAAAGAGCAAACAGGGCATTCAAAAAAGAAGATACAATTGTTGATGTAAGCGGGGTTAAAATCGGTGCAGGAAAACCCGTTATAATAGCAGGTCCTTGTTCTGTTGAAAGTGAGGAGCAAGTTATTAATATTGCTAAAAGTGTTAAAGCTGCTGGTGCTTCAATACTTAGAGGTGGAGCTTTCAAACCTAGAACTTCACCTTATGCTTTCCAAGGACTTGCACTTGACGGACTTAAAATATTAAAATTAGCAAAAGAAGAAGTAGGTATTCCTATAGTTAGTGAAATAGTTTCTATAAGACATTTAGAAGAATTTGAAAATACTGTTGATATGATACAAATCGGTGCTAGAAATATGCAGAACTTCGAGCTTTTAAAAGAAGTTGGAAAATTAAAAAAACCAATACTTTTAAAAAGAGGACTTGCTAATACTATGGAAGAATGGCTTATGAGTGCTGAGTATATACTTGATAAAGGAAACAGCGATGTTGTATTATGCGAACGCGGTATAAGAACTTTTGAAACTTATACTAGAAATACTTTCGATGTTTCTGCTATACCTATGATAAAAAGAATGAGCCATTTGCCTGTAATAGGTGATCCTTCTCATGCAAGCGGTAAATCTTGGATGGCACTTCCTTTAACTCTTGCTGCTCTTGCTGCTGGTGCTGATGGTATGATAATAGAAGTACATAATGATCCTGAACATGCTTTATGCGACGGAGCTCAGTCTATAAAACCTGATGTTTTCCAAGATATAATGGAATCTGTTAATATGATGTCTGATACTGTAAGCAAAATAAAAGAAAAACATAATGGAAAAATATATACAAAATAATTAATGAATTTATAAAGGCGGATGGTTATAAATCTATTCGCCTTTTAATTATATAAAAATTAAACGGATTATTTTATGAATAAAGTAGAAGTAAGAATAAACAATAGTTTAAATACCCAAATAAATTATGATATTTTAGTTCAAAAAGGATTAATAAAAGATACTGGCAAATTAGTAAAAAATATACTAAGAGGAAAAAGAGCTTTAATTGTAACGGACGATATAGTTAATGAACTTTATACTAACATAGTTAAAGAAAGTTTAGAAAAAGAAAATATTATAGTTTCTACATGCGTGTTAAAAAACGGAGAATCAAATAAAAACATAGAAAGCGTTATTAATATTTTTTCTTCATTAGCAAAAAATGAATTAAGCCGCAAAGATATTATAATTGCCTTAGGAGGCGGAGTTATAGGAGATATGGCTGGATATGCTGCTGCTGTTTGGATGCGTGGTATTGATTTTGTGCAAATACCTACAACATTGCTTGCCTGTGTAGATTCTTCTGTGGGAGGAAAAACAGGCATAAACATAAAAGAAGGTAAGAATTTAGTAGGTGCTTTTCATAGTCCTAAACTTGTTATAATAGACAGTGACACTTTACTATCTCTTCCAAAAAGAGAATTTAATGCTGGAATGGGTGAAGTTATTAAGCATGCATTTTTATTTGATGAAGAACTTTTAAAATATATAGAAAATCATTATTATAATGGAAATGATTTAGATATGGATTTTGTGCTTAAAAGAAACTGCGAATTAAAAGCTCATATTGTGGAAATAGATTATAAAGAACAGAAAGAAAGAATGTTTTTAAACTTTGGACATACTATAGGGCATAGTGTAGAAAATTCTGCAGGTTATGGAGTTTTACTTCATGGCGAGGCGGTTGCTATAGGTATGATTTTTGCTATAGAGTATGGTATTAAAAAAGGAATAACCAAAGATAAAAACATATTAGAAAGAGCTAAAAATATATTAACAAAAGTTCCTCTGCCTATTTCAATACCTGATAATGTAAATTTAAAAGAAGCGGTTAAACTTGATAAAAAAAGAACAAATGATAAAATCAATTTCGTATTTTTAGAATCTATTGGAAAACCTTGTGTTGAAAAAGTGGGTATGGAGGATATTTTAGATGAATAAATTTACTTTGGTTATGCTATTTTCTATTGTTATGCTAATATCATGTGCAAATAATAATTCTGATAATAAAAAATATAATACAGCAGAAACAAAATCAGATAAAAAAATAGAATATCTTGATACGAAATTTGAAGTAATAGATGTTGTTACAGTTGATATAGAAGATGATAATTATACCAATATAGATAAATATTTTATAGAAACTCTAAATGCTTATAAAGTACACAATACAGATACAATTAATATAAATGGAAACAAATGTTATATTTCCAGTGTATATACTATTAATATTGATGATGAAAGTTTTTATGAAAAAAAAGATAGTGAGAATTATATTTATATAAGTTTATGGGAACTAAATAACAATAAGGCAAATTTTATTTCTGGTTTTTATCCTAATACTATAGGTTCTGAATGGGTAGGTGATATAATTTCTCATGTAAGTAATAATGTTCTTGAATTTGAAATAGAACGTTATTCAATGAGCCATTCATATATTAATAGTTATAGGTTTGATATAGTTGAAAGTAATAATATAATTGATTTTTATCTTATTGATTTTTCAGAAAAAACTCCTGAGACAGATTCTGAAACAGGTGAAATATTAATGACTGAATACTTATTTGATCATGATAATATTATAATGGATAATCTTGATAAGGATTACGGATATTACAATTTTTAATTAAAGAGTAATAAAAATTAAATTTGCTTAATAAAGAAACTATGCCAAAATTAGTTTTCTATTTTTAGATAAAATACAGATATTACAAGATATAAAGTTAAAACACTTGCATTTTTAGTTCTTTTTGCGGCTGGAAAAGAACAACAAAAAAATTACAAAATTAAAAATTATTCCTTTTTAATTTAAAACACATCATTTATTTTCTGTAATAATAAGCAATCAGACGCATATATAGAGAGGATTATACATAATATTATTATATGCTGTGCGGCTTGCCTACACGAAGTATACCAGAATATATAGACAAATACTTGACAAACTTAAAATTTTTTAGTATTTTTTTGGAAAACTGAGTATGGAAAATATTTTAAATGAATAAATTTACTTTGGCACTTATACTTTCTATCGTTATGCTGTATTATGTGCTGCTAATATAAAAATAAAGGTGATAGATACTGCTTCAGTTGATATAAAAAATAATAATTACGCTAATATAGATAAATATGTTATGGAAACTTTAGATGCTTATAAAGTATATACAAATAAATATCATGATATAATTAACATAAATGGAAATAAATATTATATTTCTAGTGTATGTACTATTAATATTGATGATGAAAAACAATATATGGAGGATTATATTTATATAAGTATATGGAAATTAAATAATAATAAGGCAGATTTTGTTTCTGGTTTTTATCCCATTAGTGCATCTTCAGAAATAGATTATATATATTCTAATATTACTAATAATATGCTTGAATTTGAAATAGCTCGTTATTCTACTAGCTATCAATATGTTATTATTATAAATTTAATATAGTTGAAAATAATAATACAATTAATTTTTATCTTACTAACTTTTCAGAAGAAACTTCTGAGCGGAATTATGATACAGAAGAAATATTAGATGTTGAATATATATTTGAACATGACAATGTTAATATGAATGATCTTGGTAAAGCAGGTTATGGATATTATAATATTTAATTAATAAATAATTAAGAGGCATTAACTTTTTATAAGCTAATGCCTCTTCATTATTAGGATTTATTAATTGTTTATGCTTTCATCAATGCTTCACCTAAACCTACGCATTCATTTACAATAGAATCATCCGGAGTAAGATTTGCAATTAAACCATCTTTAACTAAAGATGCCCCAGCAGAATTTACATCATCTTGCCAACTTCTCATCCACTCTCCATCTCCCCAATCATAAGAGCCAAATAAAGCAACTTTCTTTCCAGATAAGTTTCCTCTTATAGAATCATAAAAAGGCTGGAACTCTGATTCTTCCAACACTTCATCACCCATAGCAGGACAACCCAATGCTAATTTAGAATAATTATCTATACTACTGCTGTCAAATCCTGATACACTGAATATATCCGCATTTCCGCCTGCATTTTCTACTCCTTTTTTTACATTTTGAGCCATAATTTCAGTATTACCTGTACCACTCCAATATATTATTGCTATTTTATCACTCATATTATTACCTCCAATTATTTAATATTTTAACTGAATATATATTGTTTTCTATAATTATCATAATCATCCATTATTTCAAGAATATCCTTTCCATTTTGAAATGTATTCATATAAAAATTTCTGCATTTATTATAACTATCAAAAATTTTTATGGCTTCGTTTTTATTATGATATACTTTCCAATAACCTGTATAAAGACTATTTTTACCATAATTATTAATAAAGCCGTATATGTCCATAAGCGGATATCCTAAAAATATACCTATTTCATGAGGAAATGTTTTTGAATACTGCATTCTGTTTTTTAAAAGCTCTATATTTTTATATATATTTTTTGAGCTGTATCCGTAGCATTCTAAAAAACTAAAAATATCATCATTAAAAATATAACTCTTAAGCCTATTTCTATTATAAACATAAACTATAACTTTGGAATCATAATCCTTTATTATAGATACATTTATACCTCTGCTGCTTAGAATTTTATTATAAGATGATATTTTTTTATATACTTCATATATAGACTTATATTGATAGGTGAATATATTAGCTATTTTTATACCTGATAAAGTAGGTGCACAGTGATTAATAATTAATTCATCAAACATATATATACCTCTTATTGTTAGAGTATTCTAACATATATATTTTAGAATGTCAACACAATTTGTTATATTAATCTAACTTTTTAGTGAAAAAATTGATAAATTCAAAACATTTAAAATAATATTAAATTATCTTATAGAAGTTTTAACTTCAGCAACAAATGTAGAATCTTGATTATCTTTAACTGTTACTTTTGCATCGTAAATTCCAGAAGGAAGATATTTACCATTTTTATCCAACCCAGACCATATACATGCTGCTGTTGTTTCATTAGGAAGTACATTAGTTAATGTCTTAGTATCCATTAAATCCCCACTTTGAGAATATATTTCCAATTTAGCATCAATAATCTTACCGCTATTTATAGAAACTTTATATATAGTATATTCCTTAGCTGGAGCAAACGGATTTGGATAATTATAAAACTCTGAAATGTTAGAGCTAGGTTTATTAGGCGAGCATGAAATATAAAGGAAAGCTAAAAGAAGCAATATAAATATATTTCTTTTAGCTCTCCATATTTTTAAGAAACTATTTATCATTAAATAACTTACTTTCCATTAATTAGTCAGTAGTGAATAATATTCTTCCGCAATGGAAACACATTATAATCTGATTTTGTCTTCTAACTTCATTAACAGTCATTTTAGGTATAGCTACATTACAAGCACTGCATTTATAGTTTTCTATTTTAGCTAAAGCCTCGCCTTTATTTTCTTTAATTCTTTTATAGTTTTCTAATACGGCAACATCAATTTTGCTTAATATAGTATCTTTATACTTTTTGTACTCTTCTAAAACAACATCTGATTTTTGCTGAGAGTGAGTAGAACTGTAAAGCTCATAAGCTTTAATTTGTATTTCAGCTCTTTCAAGCTCTATTAAGAATTTTATCTGTTTTTCAGCCTCAAATTTTTCATCTAATTTCTTGAAAGATTCTAAAACACTTGAAAGTTCATCATAGCTTTTTGTAGCCATAACTTTATCAAGTATTTCTTTTTGGTTTACTAAGAAGAAAATCTGAGAAAGATTTAAAAGATAATCTTGAGGGTTATCAAGATCAGAAAGTATAGCAAATACAAGTTTAACTGGACTTTTCTCATCAGAATCTGAGTCATAGTTAATCTCATCTTTTAAAAATCCTACAAATATGTCTGTTTTACCATAATTTTGAATTCTTCCATGCGGTACAGCAACACCATTACCAATATTAGTTGTGTATTCATCTTCACGTTTTTTGAATGCATCAAATATAGCATCTGCTGAAGCAGAAGCAACCGGTGCAATTTTTTCACTTAACGCTCTAAAAAGTGATTCTTTATCCTTTGATTCCAAGTTCTCAAATACATGTTCTTTTGTAATTTTGTCAATTATTTTGAGCATACAATCTCCTAATTTTATACATATTAAATTATTATATTATAGTATATAAAAAATATCAACTTTATTTTTTATATACAAGCCAAATTTCATTCTCCGTTACCAAGCAAAGCATTTCTTTCCTCTATCACTTTATCAGCTAAAGGACCTGTAAGTTCTTGATAATGAGAATGTTCCATTTCAAAAGTACCTCTTCCAGATGTAGATGCTTTCATTTCTATAGAATATGTAAGCATTTCGGAAAGCGGAACCTCTGCCTTAATCATTTGTACTGTATTTGATGCTGCCTCCATACCTAAAATTTTTCCTCTTTTTCCGGTAAGTTCATTCATTATAGAACCAGTAAACTCTTCTGGAACATAAACTGTAACTTTCATAACAGGCTCTAATAATACGGGGCTTGCATTCTTAAATGCTTCTTTTGCCGCCATAGAACCAGCTATTCTAAATGACAATTCATTAGAGTCTACATCATGGTATTTACCGTCAAAAAGTCTAACTTTAATATCAACCATAGGATATTTTCCTAAAGGACCTTGCGCCATAGCATCCTGTATACCCTTTTCTACACCAGGTATATACTGCTTAGGAATAGCTCCTCCAAATATATCATTAACAAATTCATATCCGCCGTCACGTGGAAGAGGCTCTACTTCTAAATGTACCTCACCAAATTGACCGCTTCCTCCTGATTGTTTCTTATGTCTGTATTGAGCTTGTGCTTTCTTTCTTATAGTTTCTCTGTAAGCTACTCTAGGAACACTTTGTTCTATTTCTGCTTTAGTAAGAGACACTACCCTATCCAATGCCAATTTAACTTGCAAATCTCCCATAGCTTTTATGATAGTTTCTTTGGTTTCACTGTCAAATTCAACATGGAAAGTTAAATCTTCCTGAGATATAGTATCCAATACCTCTAATGCCTTAATATCATTTTTAAGTATTTTTATAGCTGTAAAATATATAGGCTGAGGTATTTTTAAAGGAGCAAATTGGAAAGGAGAACTAGGGGTACTTATTGTATCTGCAGTTCTGCAGTCAGATAGTTTTGCCAAAACTCCTATATCTCCTGCTGTAATTGTATCTGCTTCAATTTGTTTCTTTCCTCTAGCCATGTATATGTGAGAAACTTTTTCTTTTTTACCTGTTCTTGAATTATATATTTCATCTCCGCTTTTTATAGTACCGGAACGAACTTTAAAGAAAGATATTCTTCCTGCATATTGATCTATTGTAGTTTTAAATACTAATGCTGCGAAAGGATCATCTCCTAATATAGTTCTCTCTGCTTCTTCGCCAGTTATAGGGTTTTTACCATTTGTTGCAGGAACATAAGAAGGAGAAGGCATATATCTTATTATAGTATCAAGTACAGCTCCCATTCCTATATCTCTAATAGAAGTACCAAAAAGAATAGGAACAACTTTATATTGAAGTATAGATTTTGTTAATGCCTCTATATATTCTTCATCAGTAAACTTTCCTCCTTCCAAAAATCTTTCAGTAAGAGTATCGTCCACTTCACAAACTAATTCTTTTAATCTATCGCGTGTAGCTCTGTATTCATCATAATATTCTTCTGGAATTTCTGCCTCTATTATTTTTCCATTTTCATCTCTAAAGAAAGCTTTATGATAAATAACATCTATTATACCTTTAAAATCTTTACCATTACCCATAGGAATTTGTATAGGTACTACAGGTGGTTCTTTAAAGTTATTTTCTATTTTTTCTAATAAAGCTTTATGATCAACCATTTCTTTATCTATTTTATTAACAAATATAATTCTAGGTCTTTTAAAACTATTAGCCATTTGCCAATGTTTTTCTGTTTCTATTTGTATTCCAAATTCAGCATCTATCACAACAATACAAGATTCTGCTACTCTTAAAGCTGGTGTAATCTCTCCACTAAAATCACCCGACCCAGGAATGTCCAGCAAATTAATTTTATGATCTTTCCATTCAATAAAACTCAAAGAAGTACGTATAGACATTTTTTGCTTAATTTCTTCGTCTGTGTAATCGCTGACTGTAGTACCTCTCTCAATTTCACCTTTCTTATCTATAGATTTAGATCTAAAAAGTAAGGCCTCATTTAAAGTTGTTTTCCCGCTTCCAACATGCCCTAATATGGCAACATTACGGATACTTTCTGGGTTATAAATTTTTCCCATAGACATTCCTCCTTTGATAACAGGTAATTATTTTGTGATATAATAGAGTATTTATTATATTATTGGATTTGTTTCTAAAGAAGCTTAAAGAATAAGCTGTTTCATAGAAAACTAAGTAATGCATGATAATTTAAGTATAGTAAAAAAAACATCAAAAATCAAATTTTATATATACTTTTTACTACAAATAATAATTTCATATCATTAATAAATAATTTTAAATTTATAAATTAATTAGAAATCAAATCTATTGCCAGTATAAATAAAACAATTTTTATTATAGTTAAAAAATATAAAAACAAAACAAATCCAATATATGAGTAAATAAATTTGTTTACTAAAATTACTACTTCAAAGCAATTAAAAGATAAAAATTCAAATTATAAATCAACAATATATTTTTACGTAGAGCTCAAGTCAAACTCTATGGGCATAACAAATGATGGAAAATAAACATAGTGAAACAATAAAAGCTAATGATTTCCTTAATATTGTTGTATATTCTAATGCTAATAAAGATATGCTTTCAAAAAATGTGCAGTATCAAATATAAATTTAGAAGATACATGGAGAAATGTTTTAAATGATAATTCTAAATTTATGATAATAGATAATAAAAAACTAATTGAGGCATTATAAACATTGTTAGAATTAATAGAATATGATGGTATAGATTATAAAAAAATTGTTTTTGATATAGATGTTCCTCGTTTTATAGCTAATATATTAAGACATTATAAAGAAAAAGTAAAAAATAAAATAATTAATGAACTCAATGATTTTTTAACTTATTTGAAAACTAGATATTAATAAAAGCATACTAATATGCATTATAAATATTAGTATGCTTTTTATAATTTAGAAATTTTTTATTTTTAATTCATTACAGAAATCTTTAAATTGATTTAAGTCTAGTACAAACTGATTGAATAATGCATATCCCATAAATGAGGACACAGCAAATTTAATTTCTATATTTTGTAATTTCTTTTGTGTTTTTACTGCTTCTTCATATATTCTATAAGTTAGTTCGCTTCTAGGATTCATATCGGCAAACAAAATAATATATTCTGTTTTTTCATCTAATTTTTTGATATCATCTGCATTTTTCTCTGCTCCGCTGCTTAAATTTATTAATCCTAGTTCCTTTAATTCTGTAAATTGAATCAGTGTTTGTTTTTTTTAAATCCTCAAGATGAGAATGTCCGTCTAAATATAAGATATCATTAAAATGTTTATCCATATTATCAAAAGCATTTTTACCATATTTCATTTCTACTATACTCAATTGACATTTACTAATATCTTTACGATCAGTCCATTTAAAACCAACTATATCAAATCGGCATTCTTTCATATCAGAATCTATACTTTCAACATCAACAAAATAATAATCTGACTCTAATGCTAATTTAGATTTTGTATTTGTTCTAACAATAAGCTGTTGGAATTCTTTTTCTGTTTGGAATTTACTTATATTTGTATCAATTAAATTTTTTAATAGTCCTATATTATTAATCCAATCATATATACTAGATATAGTTAATGAAGAATTTACAAGATATGCCTTATTATAAATTGACTTATCTACTCCAATACCATCTTCAAATTTTAAAATACTTACGCCTCTATAATAAACATTAATATAATTGTTTCTTATACAAAATAACAAAGTATCATCTTTTTTTACTATATCAACAATTTTTATTAAATCACAATTTTTTATAAAACTACCACTTAATTTTCTCATATTGTTTACATCCTTAACAAAAGGCTTGCTAATATTTCAATATTAACAAGCCTTGAATGTTTAAAACTATATTAAATAATTAATTATTTAGCATTAGAAAATAAATGTTTAAGATCTGTTTTCTCCCAAGTAAACTCTGGAAGTTCTCTTCCAAAGTGTCCATATGCTGTAGTTTTTTCATATATAGGTCTTCTTAAATCCAAAGTTTTGATTATACCTGCAGGAGTTAAATCAATTTGTTTAGTAATGATAGCTGCTAATACTTCATCATGAACTTTGCAAGTACCAAAAGTATTAACATATACTGATAAAGGTTCAGGTACTCCGATAGCATAAGCAAATTGTACTAAAGCTCTATCAGCTATTCCAGAAGCAACAATGTTTTTAGCAACATATCTAGCCATATAGCAAGCACTTCTGTCTACTTTTGTAGGGTCTTTACCAGAGAAAGCACCGCCTCCATGTGCACCATGTCCGCCGTAGCTGTCTACTATGATTTTTCTTCCTGTTAATCCGCAGTCTCCCATAGGTCCGCCTACTACAAATGAACCTGTTGGGTTAATATAATATTTTGTGTTTGCATCAAGCATATTAGGAGGACATATTTCATTAATGACATGTTTTTTAATATCTGCTTCTATTTGCTTGTGCTCAACACCGGCAGCATGCTGAGTAGAAATAACAACAGCTTCTATTCTAGCAGCTTTACCATCTTTATATTCAACAGTAACCTGACTTTTACCATCTGGTCTCAAATAGTCAACTATTTTATCTTTTCTAACCTTTGTTAAACGTTCTGCCAATCTATGAGCTAAATGTATAGTTAAAGGCATAAATGTTTCAGTTTCATTTATAGCATAACCGAACATTATACCTTGGTCACCTGCACCTTCAGAAACATTTGATGATTCAGAATTAAATAATCCCTTACCAGCACTTACTCCCATATCTATATCTGGGGATTGTTCTGCAATAGCTTCCATAACTGCACAAGTATCAGCGTCAAATCCCATATCGCTGCTTGTATATCCTATTCGCCTTACGGTATCTCTAGCGATTTTTTGATAATCCAATCTAGCTTTTGTAGTAATTTCTCCAGCAATAATAAGCATTCCTGTTTTCGCTAAAGTCTCGCACGCAACTCTAGAATTAGGATCTTGTTTTAAACATTCGTCTAAGACTGCATCGCTTACAGCATCGCAAATCTTATCAGGATGGCCTTCTGTTACCGACTCAGAAGAGAAGTGATAATTTTTTATCTCAGCCATAGTTTTACCTCTTTTTTAAAATATAATTAAGCAATTGTATATTAATTAACATAAATAGTCAAGAAAATATTTAATAATTATTATGATTTAGTATAAATATCTATGAAATAATAAATCTAAGGTATTATTAAAAATCTAGTTGTAGAAAGTATAATACTAAGACAAATACAAATTAAAGCCATTATTATAAAAGGCTTATAAAGTTCTTTGTATTGAATTAAGTCATCATCTAATATTGGTTTTTTCTCTATTCTGTCTATTGTGTTATAAACATTATCTAATGCTGAACTTGTTTTAGCATTAAAATATTTTCCTCCAGTAATAGATGCTATTTCTATTAAACTTTTTTCATTCAATGTAAAATCTGCCCTTATTCTTCTGCGTCCGTAATTAGGATCATCATAAGTAACCCAAGCATGACTTCCATTAGCATCACCTATTCCTATTGTATATACTTTTATACTAAAATTTGACGCTATTTCAGAAGCTAATTTAGGATCTATTTCTCCGGAATTATTTTCACCGTCTGTAAGAAGTATAATAATCTTTTCATTGTCATCTTTAACGCTTCTAAGCATATCAACAGCCGTAGCAATACCAAGTCCTATTGAAGTTGAACCCTCTTCATCTATCTCTATTTTATTTATTTCTTCCTCCAAAGATGTATAATCAAAAGTTGCAGGAGACAGCACAGAAGCACGCAAAGCAAATGATACTAAACTAATTTTATCAAAATTTCTCTTTTTTATAAAATCTATCATAGTTTTTTTGGAAGCTTCAAGTCTTGTAGGAGCCATATCTTCAGCCATCATAGAAGGAGAAACGTCTACTACAAGTGAAATATAAATACCCTCCCCATTGATATCTGATAAATGGGAAATTTTAGCAGGACGGGCTAAACCTATAATAGAAAATGCAAGTGCCAAAATAATAAGTGCAAATGGTATATCTTTTACATAATATCTTGATTTTAATACATTAGACATACTTACTCTAGGATGTTTTACAGAATAAGAATGATTCTTTCTAGTTTGTATATATAAAAATATTATAATAGGCAGAGTTAACAGCAAGAATAAAAATTTCGGAGATACAAAAGTCATTTACACATTTTCCTAATCATAATTTATTATTAAAACACAAAAAACAATATAAAGTAATATTTAGTCAATCATTATACTAAAATACAAATAAAAGTAAAGTATTAAATTATTAACTTTATTAGCTGTATAACATTTATTTAAATAAACTATCTATTATAGAAACAGCCTTTTTAAATCTTAACTGATAATCACCGTTTATAGAATGATATTTTATATTCAAACTATTAAGTATATCTTTTATCTTATTACTGTATTTTACTCTGTCATTTTTTATAACTTCGCTTCTGTCGCCGTCTTGAACAAAATCAACATCAGGCTCTAAGAATAATATCAAATCGTATTTATTTATATGTATAATAGCTTTTGCAAGCCTTTCATTATCAATAATATTTTCATCTTCTAAAAAATGCATATAAAAATTTGTAATTATAGCATCAGTATCAATAAATAATATTTTATTGCTATACTCTATTGCTTTAATTTCATTTAATTTATGAGTAAGAAGTATTTCAGTAAAATCTTCTGAAAGCATAAGCAAATCAGTACCTGACTTTTCAGATAATCCTCTGCCTGCTTCTTCTATATAATTGGTATTATAATAATTTGCTAAATTAATTGTGAGAGTAGATTTTCCTGTGCTTTCGCTTCCTAATAATAAAACTTTTTTTGTATAATAAGGCTTTACTATATTAGGCAGATAATCCCAATACTTATAAACATTCTCTCTGATTTTTGATGAGCTTATTTCATTTCTTTCTATGAATATTAACTTTGAATCTTTATAGTGTCTAGTATAAAATGAATCTCTATTCTTATAATCATCTCCGCAAAATACAGCATCAATTTTTTCCCCTATAGCATTTTTTATTTTTATAGAATCTGCTTCCCATAAATCTTCTGTATATTCTTCTTTTGTTTTTGCTTCATCTTCTATAAATATAATTTTCACATTTCCAATATGCTTTGTTAATTGATAAAGCCAGCGGTATCTTATTTTTTTACCAATTTCATTTCTGTTATTTCCTACAGCCAAAACAATATAAAGTTTTTTGCATTGATTGGCAGCTTCTATTATGCATCTTACATGTCCAAGATGAAGAGGATTAAAAGAACCTCCGTACATTCCTACATTATACATAAAAACTCCAAATTATTTTTGTAAATTAGCTTCTTTATACCATTTTATAAGCATAAACAAAGCATTAACCAAATAAACACTCCACATAAGCAAAGTTGCTATATTATCGCCTCCGCTTGAAAAATTAATATACCATATAGAAATATTTAAAATGTTTACCAGTATCCACATTATCCATTGCTCAGAGCATCTTTTAATGCATAGTATCTGTGCTGTTATTGCAAAAACTGTACTTGCACTATCAACAAATGGAAGAGAGCCTCCTAATTTTTTTAATACAAGTCCGTAAACAAATATTGAAGCAAAAGACAAAGCAAATATTATAATTTTGTATTTATTATTTAATTTTGTTTTTATAACTTCGCTGTTTTCTTTATTTAAATTTCTGCTCCATAATATAAATCCCGCTATATTCATAGGTATATAATAGAAGACATTTAACATAAACTCGCCGTAATATTTAGCATTAAAAGCAATATATGAATAAAGAATAGTATTAACCATTCCAAATATATATGAAGATAATTTTCCTTTTCCTGTGAGTATTACACATAATATTCCGCTTATTGATGATACTATACCGATAACATTTTCCTTCCAATATATAGAAAGCGACAATATTATACCGCCTGCAATTATAATCCATAGAATCTCTATTAATTTCCAATTTTGAAGTTCATTTTTTATAAAGTTTTTCATAACAATATTTTTTTAAATAATTTTTGTTAGTTATTTTATATTTATAGTATATAAAGTCAATAATTGCTAAAATAATATTTATACTATAGAATGATATAAAATTTTTAGGTTTTATAATGGATTCTAGTAAGAATAAAAAATTTAATATAAATTATAATAATAGAAGATATATAATTGAAAAATACAATATATCTTCAAAATATGATTCATACGAAAGTAATATAAATAAACGCTATGATGATTATTATATTCTTCATTCTCTAGAAAATATAGTAAAAAAGATTAATTCTATAAAAGAAAATAACAATACAGAAGTATTATTAATATCAAAAAATTCAGGAAAGCCCGCACAATTAAAAAAAGGAAAATATAAATATATAAAAATAGAGTTTAAAGAAAATTTAAGCTATAAAGAAATAGATTATGGTTATACAGATGATATTTATTTATTTTTAGATGAAAATAAAATTTGCTTTTTTGAAATAGGAGTATTTTTAGAATTATATAATAATTTAAAATCTTATGAACAATTTAGACATACCTATATATATGAAATAATTAATAAAATAATAAGTCCTTACAAATTAATGTATGATAATTACAGCTTTTTAAATAAAGAAAAAAATTATAAATATATTATAAAAGATATAAAATTTTGAACTTATAATCAAAGAGAGAGAAATTGAAAGATTAAAGAAAGTGATGCAAGAATATTTTGATAACAATAAAAAAACTGCTTCAATTCTTCCTTCATATAGATTAAATAAAGAAGATAAGCAAAAAGATACTAGATATTATACATTAGAAAGTTTAATAGTTTTAGATGAAATATTGAGAATATATAAAGATATAAAAAGTACAGATTTTGTATTTATCAGAAATATAAGCTATTTAGATGATACTGAAGAGATAGCAAAAGAGATATTTAATTTTGATAAAATACTTAAATTAGAGATGTACATTAGAAGCGAAAAATATATAAAAGAAACTTGTTTAGATATAAGCTATGATAAAGAAAGACAAAAAGAAATAAAGAAAATAGATATAAAAAATATATTTAATAATTTTGAAAATATACAAATAAAAGACTTAGAGAATATAATATTTTATTTGTATGATACAATACTTAATTTAATAAGAGATAATAAGAACTACAATATAAAAGAAGATGAACAGTTACAAAAAGGCATTTTATACTATGACAGTGTTTTTCATTACTTACAATATTTTATAGGTTATTTATTTAATAAAGAAATTATAAATGAAGAAGAGTATGTAAAAATAATAGAGCTTTACATTCATAAATATAATACACTTAGAAATCATAATATTTATAAGTTTTACAAATTTTATTTAAATAATGAAACAGCAAAAAAGTATAATATAGAAAATTACGGTATGATTAATTATTATGTTTACTATTATCAAGATGAAGAAAAAATAATTAAAAGATATTCAATATATGATTATAAAGATATATACATTTATTATTATAAGTTTATATTGACAAGTATATATTTCAATATAGCAGAATATCTTAAAAATGAAAAAGAAGAAAATACAAAGACTAATATAGAAATTTCATGTAAACTCTATAAAATAAAAAATGATATTAGAAATTTTTTTGTAATGCTTAATAATTTATATTTTATTGATATTATTGATTATGAAGAGTATAAAAAATATAATTGCTATCAATTTGAAGAATTAATAAATTATATTTTAGATTTGGTTAAAGATAAAGAAACATTTATAGATATAGAAGAAAACATAAAAGAATTTGAAGTCTATAAATTAATAAAAAGAAATAGAATCAATAAAAGAGGATAATTATATATATGATCAGCGTAAATTATTTTATTCATTTTTAGAAGAAGAATATAAATTAAGCTGTGAAGAGATAGAAGATATAATAAAAAAAATCAATAATTTCTATGATATATACAAACAAATAGAAATTCCTATAAAAAATTGAAAAAAATTCTTAATTTAACTTCAATTGACATCCATATAAATACATCAAATTAGAAAAAAATTAAAACTGTTAGTATGTAACCATACTTAGGTATAAAAAAATATAATTAATAATGTTTAATGAAGTGTATAATATAATTTACTTTTTAATGAAGCTCTTTAAAAATTAAACAATATTATTAGGAATTTATAAATATGGCTAAAAGAGATGAAAATAATAATATAGATGAGAATGCTAAAAGAAATATAAATGCTGTTGAGATAAAATATTTTATAAATGGCAGAAAATATACGCTTCCAAAATATTCTTTAGTAAATAAAAAAAATTAATATCTATAGGAGAGTTTTTAAAACTTTTAGAAAAAAATGACATAAAAAATATGAGTATTAATTTACTTAGAGAATAGGATAATAAAGAACTTCTTCCGGCATACAGAGTTGAAAAAGGCATGATCAGAACAGAAAGCAGATATTATATAGATGAACATATTGATATTGTAAAAGAAATAATGAATCTTAAATCTTATGGTTTGGAGATAAGAGAAATAGAAAAAATTATTTTTGAAAATAAATCTTTTGAAATACTTTTTTTATCTAAAATTATAAAAAATAAAGAAACATTATCAAGGGCAAAATTGATAATGAATAATATAAAACAAATGGAAAATAAATTAGTAATTTCTATTTGCAGTGAAATAAAAACTATTTTTAATATTAACGATTATGATTTTAAAGAAACTTTTAATAATCAATATTTAATCAGCATACTAAATGATTATAAAAAAACTAATTTAGATAAAGAAAATACAAGCATATTATTATTATCTTTAATACTGTTAAGTTTATACGATTCTTATGATAATGATGTTTTTGATATAAAAAAATTTTCTGAACAGTTTTACATGATTATTGGTGAAAATAAAAATCATACCTAACCATACTTAGGTGCAAACTTTATCAATTAATAACATTGAATAAAGAAGAAATATATTTAAGCTAGATATATAGATAAACATTTGATAACTTCTTAAAGATTAAAAAATCTTTAATTGTTATAAATAAAAAAATTAATAAGGGGTTTTTTATGAAACACTTGAAAAAAATTATTTTCACAGCTGTATTAGCAGCAGCATTAAGCACATCGGCATTTGCAGCAAGCGGATTTGAGTTCATACTCAATGTACCATTAGGACTAAGCATTGGATTTCCTAAAATACCAGAAGGGACACCTAAAGATATTATTAAAAGCGGGGTTGGTTTTGATGCAGGAGTTACAACTCAATTAGGTTATATGATTTGAATAACTGATGGTTTAGGAATTAGTATATTGGGTGAAATAGGATATGCACATGATACTTTTGCTTATTCTATAGACGGTTATGCTATGACTGGTATGTCTGGAGCACCTAGATTTAATATATCTCAATCTTTTGAAAGTATACAAATAGGCTTGCTTCCTAAATTTAATATTGGAGCATTTGCAATAGGTATAGGCGGAGGAGTAAAAATTCCTATGGCTACAACTTTAAGCGTAAAATATGGTGATACAAAAGGTGAATCTCAAACATATGGTGTTGATATTATAGGAAATATGTATTCTACAGCATTAATAGGATAATATAAAAGGTACTTTCGACTATTCTATATTCTTTACAGATAAAATAGCTTTGAATATAGGTTTATATTTAGGTTATGATTTTATGCCTAAAGTAGCTACAGACGGAAGTATGAGTGGTACACCTTTTGTTGATGGTGGTACTTTTGATATAGGTTTACAGTTAGGATTTAAATTCGGACCAAAAGCATAATTAATTTTAACAAAATAGCTGTTTAAATAAAACAATCATATTTAAAAATCCTGTCTTAATAGTTTATTAAGGCAGGTTTTTTATTTTTAAAAGACTTACTTTACCACGCGTTAAACTAGTTCTAAAAATAAATTTTGCTAACAATAAAACTAAACTATAAATTTTTAGTTCTGCTTACCGCGTGATGTTAATGTTCGCAAATTTAAAAAAACACTTGGGCGGGTGTGCTTTTACTAATTAAGCAATAAAAATAAATAAGACGTTTATTACAGAATAAAGCTTTAAACTTTAAAGGGCGGGGCTTGTAAAATAATTATTTTGACATAAGCATCTTTTTTTGCTATAGTATTAAATTAGGAGTTTTCATTTATGGAATTATATCAGGAAAAATTAATAAACGCTTTAAAAATGTATCAAAATGACTTTTATAATATGGTTACCTCCTTTTATAATAATAAAGACAATTTTGACAGTTTAATAAAAAAATATTCATGTGATACAGAAGATGATGTTGATAAAAATTATCTATTAAGGGCAAGATTATCTTTTTCTATTTTGTTTTATACAAATTTAAAAGGATTAAAAAAAGACGCGGTAAAAAATATAATAATTTATCTATTTGAAGAAGAGATAAAAGACAGAAAAACTTCAAAATATAAAGGCATAGGAATAGCATTAGAAGTTTTAACATTCCTGCTTAATCAGTATAATAAAGATAATAAAGAACTATTTGAAAAAGCAAAAAATGCAAACAGCGATTGTTCTATTGGTTATGATGATAATGTACGTTTTGAAATGAATATAGAAAATTTAAATATTTACTATGCAATAGAATATTCTTTAGAATTAGGATTTAAAGATTTATATTATGAATTAATAAATATATGGAAATCTAGTATAAAACAATGGGATAGAATAAATTTAGAAAGATTGAGAGATTTTGAAATTAAAGTGGGAAATAAAGAAGGAGAACTTGAGGCAAATAAACAATTATACTGCATAACTAAAGAAGCCTATGAAAAAAGCAGACAGAATCCTGCATTAATAAAAAAAAATTTATTTTATTTTATTTCATATTTAAGCAATTATATAGAAAATCTTATTATGGTTGCTAATTATGATGAAGCTTTGAATATTATTATTTCAAATATAGATGATATAAAAAATGCTAATAATAAGGCCTTTTACAATATACATGCAGGAATATCAATAGTGGATAGTTCATTAAAAATTATTATAAATACAGAATATAATGATAAAATTAATATATTATGGGAATTTGTAAAAATAGCATTAACTAATGAGCATTTGCCGTATTCTAAATATATTTATGAGAACTGTATAAAATGTGCTGAAAAAATGAATGATGAAGAGATTAAAAATAAGGTATTAAAAGATATTAAATAAAATTATATTAATATATCTTTTAATACCCAAAATTATAAATGCTTATTTTATCAAGCCTATATCTTTTCTATAGTATTTATCTTTAAAATCTATTTTTTCTATATCCGCATAAGTAAGTTTTCTAGCCTCTTCCAAACTGTCAGCAACATTAACAACATTTAGAACGCGTCCTCCGTCAGTAATAATATTGTTGTTTTCATCCAATTTTGCACCGGCAATAAAACACTTTCCATTAATTTTATCAATGCCTTCTATTTTATAGCCTTTATTGTAAGAAGCAGGGTATCCGCCTGAAGCCATTACTACACAGCATGCGTGTTTATTTTTCCATTTAATATTTAAATTAGATAAATCTCTTTTCATTGCTGATTCTATAATAGATAAATAATCTGTTTCCAGAAGCTGAAGCACAGCTTGAGTTTCTGGGTCTCCCATTCTTACATTATATTCAAGCAAGTATACGCCTTTTTTAGTAATCATAAGCCCGAAAAATATAATTCCTGCAAATGACATTTTTTCTGCTTTTATTCCTTTAAGTGTAGGTTCTAATATATCTTTAATAAATAATTCTTCTGCCTCTTTTGTGTAATAAGGATTAGGAGATATAACCCCCATTCCTCCTGTATTATTTCCTGTATCATTATCCCCTACTTTTTTATGATCCTTAGCTGATATGAAAGGTATTATAACATTGCTGTCTGTAACTGAAAGTATTGAAGCTTCAACTCCTTCTAAAAATTCTTCTATTACAACTTCATCTCCAGCTTCTTTAAAAACTTTTTTTACCATTATATCTTCTATAGCATTTTTAGCTTCTTTTTTATCTTGACATATTACAACACCTTTACCCAAAGCAAGTCCGCTAGCCTTTACAACTATAGGATAACTGCATTTTTCTAAATATTTATCAGCTTCATTATAATCATTAAACACTTCATATTCTGCTGTTTTTATACCATACTTTTTCATAAAACTTTTAGAATAAGCTTTAGAACCTTCAAGTATAGCAGCCTGTTTATTAGGTCCGAATATTTTAAGTCCGTTTTCTTCAAACTTATCAACTATTCCATATACAAGCATCTCTTCGCTTCCTACAATAGTTAAATCTATACCTTCCTTTTTAGCAAAATTAAGTATTTCATCTATTGTAGAAATTTTAACATTTTCGCATTTGTTTTCTTTTGCTGTACCTGCATTCCCTGAAGCACAGTATATTTTTGAAACTTTTTCATTCTTACTTAAATTATGACAAATAGCATGCTCTCTTGCACCTGAACCTATAACAAGTATTTTCATATTTTTATCCTTTAACTATATTTAATAACTTTAATTATAAATAAATTTTTACTCGCTCAATATAATAAAAAAACATAAACAGTAATAATTTGCTGCTTAATTTATATCAAACATTATACTAAAAATATAATACTTTGTCAAAAAGATAATTCTTTGTTTATTTTGATTAATGCACGTTCTATTATGTAATGGTTAAAATCAATACTATCTTTCATAGCTTCATATAATTTAAAAGAATTTACTATGGCTTTATTCATAGTTTCATCTTTAAACTCAAAACCTTCTGTGATGGTCTTGATAGTTTTCTGCATTGTAATGCCTAAAAATTCATTCACTTTACTTATATGAAGTATTTTCATATCTGCCTCATCTAATTTTGAAATAAGTTTATCTACTTTTCTGTGCCTTGATAGCTCATCATTAATTGTATGACATAAATTAATTGCATCTTCAACATAAGGCTTTAATGATATTATTTCTTTATCAATTTTTATTAACCCATTTTTTAAATTTTCTAGTATTTTTATTTTGTCTTCTGTATTTCTATCATATTTATCAGTTTCTATATTAATATTATCAAATTTATCAATTAGTTCCTGAAGTGCAATATTCTCCATTGCTTTTATTATAACACCGCCCTCTGTTGCGTTATAAAATTTTATTTTACTGTTATTAGCACATTGAGCTTCATACCAATTTCTGTACATATCAAATCTTGAATCAGTAAATACACTATCACCATAAATATTTTTTTCTTCTCTTAAATTTCCAGAAACAAGCACTTTATATATTCTGCTGTCATAAGAATCTAATTTCCCTATTTCAGTAAAGAAATTTTCTTCATGGTAGCTTCCTTTTATATGCGTCTGATGATTAGGAAATGACAAATCCAAACCAACCATTATTATAGGATTAGCACCTATTCTAATGGCAAAATCATAAGCAGCAGTAGATACACTTCCGCCCATAGTAATCTCACCTCTTTCACCTAAAGGCTTCATAAAATATTTAGCAAGAGGAAATATAGACCCTATAAAATATTTAGCACCATTGAATGATGATATAGCTTCATGATCAACAGATGACTCTGCAATAAGTATAGTATCTTCAAAATAAATATTTCTAAAATATTTTGAATTTTTTTTCTGCGGGTCAATAGTAATAACAAAATGAGGTGATATTCCATGTGATGATAAAGGCTTCATTGCCGTATCAACAGCTATTATAATTGCCTTATTTTTCATCTCTTTTAATTTTCTAATATTCTTTTCAAGAGAAGGACCGGCTGATACTATAACAGCAGGTATATTATTATATTTATTAAAAAATCTATTAACTCCGTAATGAGTTGCAATTTCTACTGCATTAGAAGCTATATTATAAGTCCAAAGTTTATCAAATCTTGAAATAGTATTTATATTTATAATTTTTTTATCTACTACTGAAAGAACCTTGCTTTGATAATATACAGCCTCATCAGGGAACAAAGATGCATAAGACCTAGTAATAAAAAATTTTACCTTTTTTGTTGTTGTTATAGATATAAACTTCTCTATATCCTCATCATCATTTCCGCCTATAAAGAAAGTTATTTTATTATCTTCAAGTATTTTGTCTAATCTAAAATTATCTATTAAAGAGTTAAAAAAATTTATATCAGGCTCAATCACAGCAACAGAAACATTTAATTTTCTAACAGCATTAATCAAATATCCTCCGCCTATACCAAATATGAATACCAAATCCAAATCTTCATCATTTTCAATTTCTTTTATTAAAGTATTGGCTTCTTTTACCGGATCATAAGCACTATGAAGAAGTATCTGTTTTCCGTTTTTTAAAACTTTTGCCGAAGGTTTTTGGGATTTTGTTTCTATTACCTGTAAAGTTATATCCGATTGTTTAGCATTTTCAAGCATATTAATAAAGTCATAAGGGTATGCTTTAATATTTTTATTTATAGATTCTAAATTTATTTTTTTTATTTCATTCATAATATTATTTCATAATTTTTAATTTTCTTTTTGTTATCGGAGAGTTACAAAAAGAATTTAATCATTTGATTTTGCATAGTAATTTAAATATATGATGAAATTATTGTAAAATTTTATGATTTTCTTTCTATTATATAATTTGCTAATTCTATTAAAATATTCTTAGCTTCACTATCTTTATAAGGCTTTAAATATTCAATAGATTTTTCAATTACTTTTTTGGCTTCTTCTTTTGCACCTTCAAGTCCGAAGTGCTTAACGTAAGTAAGTTTTCCTTCTTTTTCATCTTTACCAACAGTTTTACCCAAAGTTTCATTATCAGAAATAACATCAAGTATGTCATCTTGTATTTGGAATGCAAGTCCTATAGCTTCACCATATTTTGTTATATTTTCTATATCATGTTCATTTGTATTTTCAGATGCTATGGCTCCTAATCTTATGGCTCCTCTAATCATAGCACCTGTTTTTTTAGCATGAAGTATCTTTAGCATATCAAAATTGATTTCTTTTTCTTCATAATATAAATCTATAAACTGCCCCATAACCATTCCACTTATTCCAGCTGCATAACTTAATTCAAAAAATAATTGTCTTAAAGTACTATCTTTAACATCTGCCTTTGAAAGTAATTGAAATGCATGAGTTAAAAGCCCATCTCCTACAAGTATAGCATTAGCTTCACCGTACTTTACATGAGTAGTAGGTTTTCCTCTTCTTAAATCATCATTATCCATAGCAGGCAAATCATCATGAACTAAAGAATATGTATGTATAAGCTCCAATGCTACAGCAGGTATTAAAGCCTTTTTATAATCACCATTAAAAAGTTCGCATGCCAAACATGTAAGTATCGGTCTTAATCTTTTACCACCTGCATACAATGGATATTTAAGCATTTCTATGAAACTATTTTCTAATTCTATAGTGCTTTTATCAAATACATTATCAATAGTTTTATTGATTTCTTCTAGTCTTATATTCATATATTCTTTTAAATTCATTATTTTGCCCCATTATAACGATTTTCTTCTATTATAGAGTAATAAGTAAAAATGTAAAGAATAAAAATTAATTAATCATTTATAATAATAAACTGTATTAATCTTCATAATTACTATTAATATAACTGAATATTTTTCTATTCCTTAACGAATTATTTAATATGTACAAAATGTTTTATGTCAAGTATATAATAAATTCATATAAATATAGCTGATATGTTAATGAAAATTATCAATACACTTGTTTTTTATCTGAACTCTAATAATATAGAATGCATATAATTTTTCTTATGTTATTTTTATTTTTTGCCGATAAAGAATTATAGTAGTATTTTTTAAGGTAATGACGTATGAAATATAGAATATTATTACTTTTATTTATAATTATTAACTGTTCTAATGTATTTGCTCAAAATGCCAACTTTTTAGATACAATTATGTTAGATCAAGTAAAAAGAGTTTATCCAGATGATAATGTAGTGGCTCCATCCAGTTATACTATCAGCATGAACTTTGATTTAAATAGATATAGACTAAATGAACCTATAACTATGGAAATAAAGATATATGCCAAAAAAGGTACTGTAAGTTTTACAAACTCTGTTAATCCTTTTAATAATTATAGCTTTACAGTATATGATAATTACAATAATCCTGTAGTATCATCAGATAATTATACTCTTTGGAAATATAAAAATGAAAGAACTTTAGACTCTTCTAAAGATAGAGTTGTAACTCTTAATGAAGGTGAAAGTTATTCATATTATGTAGATTTGAATAATTGGTTCTATTTTAATAAAACAGGAAGATACAGAATAGAATGTAGCTTTAACCCTATGCCTGAAATAAGCGATAACTTCTCAATGAAAGCAGATACTGCATATTTCTTGATAGATGAAGCTAGAGTATATCAGCAAAATAATTCTGCTATACCAAATAACAATAATTTGATTACAACTAATCAAAATACAATGAAGGCTCTTTATCCTAATGATATTATTTCTAATACTTTATTAGCTATGAAAAATAAAGATTGGACTAATTATTTTACTTATATGCATATGCCTTCTATTATAAGTATAAGCCAAAGATATTCTGAAATATACAGAAGTAATTACAGCAATACATATCTTGAAGATTTTACTGATACAGGAGTGCGTCAAAAAGCTAGAAATTTAAGTTTTGAAGCATTTTTAAGAGATCAATTCTCTGATACTATTAGTCCTAATATGCTAAGAACTAATTTTGGAAATAATTTCTTGAATAATTTAGAAATGGCATATAAATCTAGTAATATAAGAGAATTAGCTATAAGATTTGATATTCTTTACAGAACTTCTTTACCTGAAGATAGAAAATTATTATTTGAGGAATTCAAAAAATACCTAATCTCTGCTTATGACAGAAAAGTAAGAAATGAATTTACGGCAGAATTACAGAGAAATATTGTATCTACAAAGGATCCTCAGTTAAAAACACATTATACAATGGTTCTTAATATGATTAAAAATGAATATAATCCAGCTATAACATATACTTTACTTAATTATAGTATTGATAAAATTACTATAGTTGAAGAGTATGGTTTGCCTAGAGCAGAAGTAGAAACTAGATTATATCACAGATATTTTAATGCTGATACTGGAGATGTTTATGATCCTGTTGTAAAAAGAGTATTTATCTTAAGACAAATGGGACAATATTGGTATATAGTAAATTACTATGATAGTGTTGTAAATTAATTAACATGTAGAAGTATAGTATTTAAAGAGGTGGGAAAAAATATATATGCTTTCTCACTTCTTTTATTTTTTTTAACTAATTATTGATTTTTAAAAATATATTTATAAATTTATATATTATTCACTTATTAATATTTTAGAGGTCTTAAATGTTTGATAGAAAAAAAATAACTTTAATGATGAAATTCATACTTCCTTTTGCAGTCTTTTTAGCCATAATGTATTTTACCATATTTTTTATCTATAAAAATATTTATATGAATTCCTTTATTGAGAGCAAATCTTTCAAAGCCATAAGTGTGCATGATTTAATAGAATCAAAATTAAATAAAGTCAATAATGTAATGAATATATTAGATTCTTACCTCAAAATACCTGATTTGCCATACAGATATTTTGGGGATGCTATAACAAATATATCCAAATTAAGCGATGATTATTTAAATATATATTTTGGAGAAACAATACCATACCCTATAGGTGGAATATTTATAAATTCTTTAGAGCCATTCCCATTAGATTATGACCAAACTTCCAGAGGATGGTATAAGGCTGCTATTTCTGACAATAAAATACATATAACAGATCCTTATGTTGATTTTGCAACATCTAAAATATGTATTACATTTGCCAAAGCAGTATATACAAATAATAATAATCTAAAAGGTGTAGTAGCTATAGATTTCGCAAAAATGGATGATATAGTTCAAAATATAATATATGAAGAAAATGTTAATTTAGTAACATCAAATGGAATGTTTATTAATAATACTGATACAAATAAAATTTTAAATGAAAATTCCAAAATATTTAATGAAACTCTTTTTCCAAATATAAAAAATTATATAGAAACAGGAAAAAATTATACAAATATATCAAAAAATAATTGGTATATGGTTAAAAAGTTAGAAACTGTCCCATGGAGCATTGTATTAAGCGGTGATTTATCATATATAAAATCACAGCTTGCAACACTTATGATAATATTATTCATAGTCTTGGCTGTTATACTCATACTTGAAGCAATATTAGTTGTTATAATAGTAAATCCTATATCATTATCACTAGAACATGCTATAGAAAATATAAAACTTATGAATGACGGATATTTTAATAGCCATTTCAATGAAAAAATGTTGTTAAAAAAAGACCAAACAGCCGATTTATACAAAAATATAAAAAGTATGCAGGATAATATAGGAAAAATAGTATACAATTTAAAAGAAAATATAAACCATATAAATACATCTGTTGAAATAATAGCTAGCGGGAGTACAAATCTTTCTGACAGAACAAACTCTCAAGCTGCTTCATTAGAAGAATTATCTGCTTCAAGTGAAAATTTATCAAATTCTTTGAAAAATACATGTATAAATACTGAAACTGCTAAAAATATGAGTTTAGAGGTAGCTAATTATACATTAACAGGAGTTGATGCTGTAAATATAATTTCCAGCAATATGAATGAAATATCACAATCAAGTAAAAAAATATCAGAAATAACTAAACTTATACAATCTATAGCGTTTCAAACTAATATATTAGCTCTTAATGCATCTGTGGAGGCAGCAAGAGCAGGAGATCAAGGAAGAGGATTCGCTGTTGTTGCTAGTGAAGTTCGTTCTTTAGCTCAAACAGTTAATGAAGCGGCTAACAACATAACTAATATAGTTGATGATACTATTAATAAAATAGAACATGGTAATGAATCTGTTAAACATTCTACAGAAATTCTGCAGCAAATTTCTTCTTCAGCACAAGAAGTAGTAAATATTTTAACAGATATCAATACAACAACTGCTAAAGAACAAGATAGTATAATTCAAATAAATGAGGCTATAAGATCATTAAACAATATAACTCAAGAAAACTCATCTATAGCAGAAAATAGTGCTGATTCAAGCAATGAGGTTAAGGAAATGACAGAAAATATAGTTAATGATATTAATTACTTTAAATTTGATAATAAATAAGAATTTATTATTATACACTATTGCAAAAATAGCATATTTATAATATAATATATTCTTACTTATATATTTATATAATTTTACTTAATGGAGAAGCAAAAAATGAAAAAAGATATACATCCGCAATATTTTGAAACAGATGTAAACTGTGCTTGTGGTGCTAATTTCAAAATACATTCAGTACAAAAAAGTTTACACGTTGATATTTGCCATAACTGTCACCCTTTCTTTACTGGTAAGCAGAAAATTCTTGATACTGCTGGTAGAGTTGATAAATTTAAAAAGCGTTATGGCTTGAAAAAGTAATTTTTTTATATTTGTTTTAAGTCTATAAATGTTATTCTATAACTTTATAGACTTAAATATTCCTTTTAATTATTTATTCTATAAAATCTTTTATATAAATACATCTAAAAAATAATTTCAATCTATAATCAATAGGAGTTTTTTTATGAAATTCATTATAGAAAACAAGGTATTTGAAACTTTAAATAGCCTTTGTGTAGCTGTAATAGTAGCTAAAGGAATAGATAATACTAAAAAAAATGATGAAATTTCTGCCATGCTTAAAGAAAGTATTTCAAATGCTGAAAAAGAATTTGAAAATATAAAAATAAAAGAAAGTAATTATATAAAATGTTACAGAGATGCTTTTCAAAAACTTAATATAAATCCTAATAAATTTATGTGTTCAATAGAAGCATTACTTACAAGGATTTCAAAAAAGAAAGGTATGCCTGAAATTAATGCTGTTGTTGATTTGGTTAATGCTGTCTCTATAAAATATAAATTACCTATGGGAGCACATGATTTAGATTCTATGGAAGAAGATTTTTATATTAGATATTCAACAAATAATGATACTTTTCTGCCATTTGGAGAAACTAATATTGAAAAACTTGATAAAGACGAATTGGTTTATGCTTCTTCTAATGATATAAGAACTAGAAGATGGATATGGAGACAAAGCGAGCATGGAAAAATTATTGAAAGTTCTAAAAATATAATATTCCCTATAGATGCATTTGTTGGAATTAATGATGATACTGCAATTAAAGCTAGAGAAGAACTAAGTAATTTACTTTCAAAATTTTTTAATTGTAATATTACAACCGGAATAATAGATTCAAAAAATAATTATATAGAATTTTAATTTATAAAAATAAAAAAGACTTTGCCAAATAGCAAAGTCTTATAAAATTATAATATATAATATTATAGATTGTTAAGTCTATTTAATACCTCTATATAAGCTTCTTCAATAGATCCTAAATCTCTTCTAAATCTGTCTTTATCCAATTTTTTTCCAGTTTCTTTATCCCAGAATCTGCAAGTATCTGGAGTAATCTCATCTGCTAAAAGTATTTCACCTTTTGAGTTTTTACCAAATTCAACTTTAAAATCAACTAAAGTAATTCCTATTTTATCTAAAGCATCCTTTAATAGATTATTAACTTTTGAAGTTACTTCATAAATATATTTTAACTCATCATAAGTAGCAAGTTTCAAAGCAACAGCATGATGATCATTTATTAAAGGGTCGCCATATTCATCATTTTTATAACAAATTTCAAATATAGTATTAGGAGGAACTGTACCCTCTTCTATACCAAGTCTTTTAGCCATAGAACCAGCAATCAAATTTCTAACTATAACTTCTAAAGGAAATATTTGTACTTTTTGACAAAGCTGTTCTCTATCATTTAATTTTTCTATAAAATGTGTTTTAATTCCATTTTTTTCAAGCATTTTAAAAAGTAATGAAGTAATTTCATTATTCATAACGCCTTTATCTTTAATAGAACCTTTTTTCTCACCATTGAAAGCTGTAGCATCATCTTTATAATATACAATGATTTGATCAGCATTATCAGTAGCATAAACTTTTTTAGCTTTTCCCTCATATATCATTTCTTTTTTTTCTTTAGACATCGTTAACTCCTATTTATTCAAAACTCATAATAAATTAATAATTATTTAATTTACCGAATTATTATATATCTTTTTTAATTATTTTACTATATTTTAAAAATATTTATATTCTAAATATCAAACTCTATAGGCTTGTCATTATCAGCAATAAAATCTTCTTTCATCTTTTTTCTGTACTCTATCAATTTATTTTTTATGTCAGAGTATTTTAAAGCAAGCATCTCAACCGCAAGCATTCCGGCATTATAAGAATTATTTATACCTACTGTAGCAACTGTTATAGGTTTAGGCATTTGTACTATAGAAAGCAAAGCATCCATTCCATCAAGATTACTTGCACTAATAGGAACCCCTATAACAGGAAGTATTGTCTTTGAAGCTATTACCCCAGGTAAATGAGCAGCAAGTCCAGCACCAGCTATTATCACTTCAAAATTATTATTTTCAATATCTTTAATTGTTTTTTCAAGATGTTCAGGCACTCTATGAGCAGAAAGTACAAATGCTTTATATTCTATTCCAAATTCTTTTAAGCAGGAAGCAGCACCTTTCATCTTATCAGTATCAGATCTGCTTCCAAATATTATAGCAACTTTCATGTTTTCTCCTAATAATAAATTTTGAATATATTATAAACAAAAATATATTATAGTGCAAACATAATAGCTTAATAACTATTTTTTTATAATATGATCTATAGATTTAGTATCCTTACTTCCGCATTTAGGACACTTCGGTTTAAAAACTAACATGCTAATAATAGAAAGTCTTTTCCTAGAACTAAACATTTTACCACATGAATTACACATATACATAAAAGGCGGATTAAATGGAAGCATAATAAAACTCCTAATTTATTTTTTATATATTAATATAATAGTATGTATATGTGACATTTTTTGTCATTACAATAAAAAATTATCGGTTTTTTTACTTTCTTGTATAAATACCTGTAAAACCTATACCTATTCCAGCCATTTCATTAAATCCATCTTCTGATACATGTAAAGTGTTTTCATCTTCTATCTGTATAGTTAATGTATAGTCCTCTGATTCATATTTCATAACATTATCTTCTTCATAATAATAAACTACATAATCTAATTCAGCCATATTACCTCTAAATGATACAGCCAAACCTTTAACATAAAATTCAAAAGGACTCTTTAATATAAGTTCTATTTCAGCACCATCACTTCTTACAAAAGTACCTACTAAATCATCTGCTGGAACTGACATAATAGCTTTTTGAGAATAAGCAATAGAATATAAGTATATAAAAGAAATTAATATTATAACAACTTTTTTCATAATTTAACCTTAAATATAAAAATATCAAAACAATAGCTATATAATTATATATAGCTATTGTTCAAATTGTCAACTTTATTATTTTATTAAACTTTGAAGAAATGCATTAATTCAACAAGTTCTCTAGCTTGACCCATTAATGCTTCAGAAGATGCCGTAGCTTCTTCTACCAAAGAAGCATTTTGCTGAGTAGACTGATCCATTTGTGAAACAGCAATATTAACTTGATCAACTCCAGCTTGCTGCTCCACTGCCATAGCACTGATATCCTGCATAATCTTAGAAGTATCCTCTATCTTCTGTTCAATATCCATAAATATATCTTTAGATTTTCTCGCTGTTTCAGTTGCTATTTTTATTTTTTCATTAGAATCGGCAATAAGAGCGGTAATATCTTTAACAGATGACTGGCTGGTTTGTGCCAAATTTCTAACTTCACTAGCAACAACGGCAAATCCTTTACCTTGTTCTCCCGCACGTGCTGCCTCTACTGCAGCATTAAGTGCTAATATATTAGTTTGGAAAGCAATATTTTCTATTATTTTAATAATATCTGTAATTTTATTACTAGCTTCAAATACAAGTTCTATATTATTTGTAGTAGCTTCTATTATATCGCCAGCCTCTTGAACTGACTTTTCAGAATCCTGCATCATTCTATTTCCTCTTACAGAATTATCAGCAGAAGATTTTATTGTAGAAGCAATTTGCTCCATAGAAGAAGCTGTTTCTTCCAAATGAGAGGCCTGCATTTCTGTTCTAGTAGATAAATCTGTATTACCCTGTGCTATTTCTGTAGCAGCCTCAGATATTTCTCTAGAACTTTCTAATACTTTAGATATAATCTCTCTTAAATGTATTACCATATTGTGAAAACTGCGTAACAACAATACAAATTCATTATTGCCTTTAAGTTTACTTTCATCTATTTCTACAGTCAAATTACCATTAGATATTTCAGAAGCTAAATGTACACATAAATGTAAATGCTTTCCTATATTTTTTCCTAAAGAAGCTAAGAAAGCTACAACAGATAATCCAACAATAAATAAACATATAAAAAATAAAATAGTATCATTTCTTACTTCTTTAGCAGCTTTTTGTAAATTTAAAGCATTATCTGATTCTAACTTATCAAAAAATTGATTAATAGGAGACATTATTTCTGAAACTTTTTCCTCATAAGCTTTTCCATTAACAAGTTCTATTGCTTCCAATTGCCTTGCTTTATATTCATCTGGTATAGTTCCATCTGGATTTCTAGGAATACTTTTCATTAATTCCATAGCCTGAATTTCTAAATTTACTAATTCTTCTGATCTGCTTTTTGATAGAGCAAGATAATCAAACATATCCTTAGAAAAATTTAAATCTTTCATAACATTTGAATAAGATTTGGTTTCTCCGTCAGAAGAAGGTTTTTTACCGCTTCCCAAATAAATAGACCAATATATACCTCTATCGTAATTTATAGGTGTAGGTTTTGTTCCTCCAGATATCGCTATACAATCATTATATGCCTGTTCATATTTAGCATCTCCAGTAGCTACAAAACTCCTAACAAACTGTGTCAAAAATGCCGAATTTTGCTGATACTGTCTAGCTATGGCTGAAGATTTTATGGTATGCTGATAAATATTACTATACTCCGTAACACTTCTTACTATTCTAATTTGAAGATATATTAACAAAACTGTAACTAAAAAAGCGTAAATACCAAATATAATAAACCTAGTCCTTATTTTCATAATAAACATCTCCAATAAAATAGTTATTACCATAATTTTCGGAATTATATAGTACTTAATTTATAAAAAATACAAAATAATTCTTTAACCCTATTTTAAATATAATAAAAAAATATAGATTTACGAATATAAAAATAAAAAATACTTGAATAATATTGATAATAAACTTAAAATACATTACTATAAAAAATAATTATTAGGATATATATGAATAATCAAATAGAGCAAATAAGAATAGGATTGGCTAATATAGTAATATTTAGAGATATATTAAAAACAAAAGTTATAAAAAAATTAATAAAATTTTTAGATATCTATAATGATAATAATAAAATAAAAATTTTAGATTATTATTCTGAGTTTTTATATGAATTATTTAAATATAATAACACAATATCAGATTATATGTTAGAACAAATATTCAAAGATGATAATATATATGTAAATAAATATATAAAAAATGAAAATATAAGCACTACATTAGAAAAAACGTTAAAAAATGAATTAGATTTTTTTGAATTTCTTTCATCATTTGATTTCAATAATTTATTCAAAAAAGAAGAATATTCAAACAATATAGCACAATTAGAAAATAAAAGTATAAATTTTTATAGTGTTTATAAAGACCATATAAATAATATTAACAAAAAAGGATATGGAATATTCTATAAAAATAATATGTTTACTCTTGATGATAAAAAAAATATAATACCTGCCAAACATCAAGATATGCAAAACATAAAACAATTATATGGTTATGAAAGGGAAAGAAGTAAAATTATAACAAATACTAAAAGTTTACTTGAAGGAAAGAAAGCTAATAATGTACTATTGTATGGAGATGCCGGAACTGGAAAAAGCAGTACTATAAAAGCAATAGCAAATATGTTTAAAGATGATGGATTAAGACTTATAGAAGTTAAAAAAAGTCAATTATCATTTATAACAGATATAATAGAAAATTTAAGTTATAGTCCATTAAAATTTATAATATTTATAGATGATCTTACATTCTCCTCAAATGATGATACTTTTTCATATTTAAAAGCAGTACTTGAAGGAGGGGTTAATTCTTTTCCAACAAATGTAGTAGTTTATGTTACTTCTAATTACAGACATTTAATAAAAGAAAATTTTAATGACAGAACAGGCGATGATATTCATGTAGAAGATACTATTCAGCAAATTATGAGTTTAACTAATAGATTTGGAATAATAATAACTTTCCAAAGACCTGATAAAGACTTATTTATAGATATTGTCTTGTCATATGCTGAATATAATAATATACAAATGGACAAAGAAGAACTTATAAAACAAGCAGAGAGTTATGCTATAAGAAGTGCTGGAAGAAGTCCAAGAGTAGCAAAGCAGTTTATAGAAACATTATTATAGTTTTAATTTAAAATATCAAAAAATGTGGCTGATAATAATTTATTAAATTCTATTGATGAAAAATTATAATTCTTTTTTATATAAACTAAATAATTCATTTGTATAAATCAATTTAGAATTATCATCAAATATAAACTCGCTGCTATTATCATCAAATTTTGGCTTATTTGGTGTACTATACCAATAATATAATGATAAATTATGATGAGGTATAATTTTTATATTATTATCATCTTTTGCATACAAATTAGAATTAGTATTTTCTGTTATTAAATATTCTATTTTATAATTTTGATTAGTATAAGTATTTTCTTCTTTGGTTAAAAATAGATTCATAGCATAATTAAAAATATTTCTTGAATATAATGTAAATGACTCTCCATTAGCATCTTTGGCCATATTCTTTACTATATCATAACTAAGTCTTTGCTTTTTACCTATCATAGAAAAATATTCATTTTGTTTATAATAATGCCAAGGAACAGCAAGTATATGAATAAACATAAATATTATTAAAAACATAAATAATTTACTTTTTTTATTATACAAATAATTAACAAATAACAGTATAGTAAAAAATGATAAAGCATACATAGAAAAATGATAAACATATCCGCCGCCTTTACCTTTTAATATCATAGGGCAAAGTATAGCAACAGGTATATATAAGAAATAGAAGAATAATACTTCTTTTAATATTGGATAATCTTTAGATAAATCTTTCTTACATAAAAAGATAATAGAATATACAAAAGAAGCAATTACTATAACATGAGAAATTATTATAACAATTATCATTATAGGACTGAATGCTCCCCAATAAGTTAATGCTGTTTTTACATCAAATTTATTTAATGTAAAAGTTGGAAATATAATTTGAGCATAAATTTGAGGGAAACGTTTATAAAATGGTACAGTATAGCCTTTTGATAAATTAATCATTTTTAAGGAATTATTAAATCCATTTTGAATTTCCACTATTAAATACGGCAAATACAATAAAAATGATATAAACACTCCTAAAGCTAAATATTTAAAATATTTTTTAGAATAATTTCTTTTAATGATTAAATACACTAATAATGTAGGTACTATACCATAATATACCGCAAAATGAAATTGCCCCATAATAGCAAGTACTGGAAATAAAAGTGCAGCAAAAATTTTTGAATATTTTTCATCTCTTAAATACTCAACAAAAAACATACAGAAAATAAATGAAAACATAACAACTGGGTTAGGATTAGTAAATGAAGTTGTAGCTTCAAATAAAATACAGTTAACAGCCATAAACGATGTCATAATTACAGCCGAAATAAAACCAAATCTAAAATAAATCCAAATTAAAAATATAAATAAAACTAATAAATATATACTTACATCTATAATTCTAGCTATATAATAATTTTCTCCGGATAAATTAAATAATAATAAAAATTTTGAATAAAATCCTGCTCCTGGAACTCTTGCTATATCATCAACTAGAAGTCCGCTTGTAACTAATCTTGCCCCTGTATGCGGAATATATTTATTGTCATAAGCCATTCTCATATCATAAAAATGCTGTTCATTATCATTAGACAAAAAAGAATTTCTTTGAAAATAAAAATTAGATACTATACTTATAATAATAGATATTACAATTAAAGATAAAAAAATTATTTTTGAGTTTTTAACCATAAAATAAATACTCCATTATTGCTCATAAAACTTATATATACTGAAACCTTTGGTATTAGTTAAAAAAGCAGCTTTATTTTCTATAACATATTTCATATCATTAGCATTTCTATTTGAATCCCAATTCTTCTCAACTATATTATCTTTAATTATATAGATTAATTTAGCATCATCTGAATATTTAAGTTTATTATCTGGAAAGTATGTATTAAAAATATCCTTATGCTGTCCTTTAAGAACACCTGAAAAAGAATCATAAATTTTTATATAATTTCCATTTGAATCATTTTCTATAATATTAAGCAAATTAGCAAAACTGCTGTAATTTCTAGGCTCTTCAAATAATTTCCAATATCTAATTAATTCTCCAGACATAGCAAATAAGTTTAATAATAATATGATTACTGTTATATTAAAATATTTTCTGCTATTTTTTAATTTATCTTCATTTTGAATAAAGAATAATAAAATAGGAGTAAATGAAATCGAATAAGCAGAATATAGATAATGAAACGTTCCAGATTTAGATCTAAACACTATAAAACTAATAATAGTTACAGGGATGAATAAAAATAATATAAAAATTAATTCTTTTAATATAGACTCTTTGTTATTAGAAGTATGTTTTCTTTTTAGTAAAAATATGAAAGATCTTATAAAGACAAAAGCAGAAAAAAGAATACTTATAAAAAGAAAGATTAAACCGTAAAAATATATAGGCTTGCTGAACCAATAATATATAATAGAACCTGTTCTAGTACCAAATAAAGCGGATATTTCATTTGTAGGAAATAATATTAAAGCATAAATTTGAGGAAAAGGTATAGAAGAAAGATCTCCTCTCATATTCATAGCGTATTGAACATTTAAAAAACCTGTTTTAATTTCATGTAAAAGATATGGCAAATATAATAAGAAAGATATAAAAACTCCTGCCGTCCAAAATAATATATATTTTTTAGTTCTTTTAAATCTTATTATTAAATATACTATTAATGTTGGAATCATAGCAAAAAAAGTTACCATATGACCTTGAGCCATTAATGCAAGTATTGGAAATATTATAACAGCTGAAATTTTTGTAATTTTTTCACTATTATTTTTATCCAAATATTCATATAAAAAAATAAATAATAATAAACTGAATACTAAAGTAACATTAGGGTTCCAAAAATCTGTCATAGCCATTATTAAATAACCATTAAGCATTATAATTGGACTCATCATAGATAAAACAAAAAGCCCAAATTTTTTATACAGCCAAAACATAAATATAAATAAAATTATTAAGTTGAAAATAAGATTAATAATTTTAGCATTATATAAGTTCTCATTACCTATACCATAAAATAAAACATAAAGTATATAATAAAAACCTCCTGGTACTTTCGGACTAGTTACAGCATCAGTACTTATAAATCTAGCTCCCATTGTTGGGAATTCTTTATTCTCATAATATTTTTTCATATCATAAAAATGAGATTCCTGATCCTTACCTATAAACCTTTTATCTACTGCATAAAAAGAAATGGATATACATACTATTACAGATATAATTATTAACAATAATGAATATTTATATAATTTCATATTTATCCTTTTTTAATCTATTCCTGTAAAAGGCTTATCATTATTATATTTATATACTAACAAAGCAGAATTACTATATAATAATTTAGCATTATTGTTAAAATATATCATATAATTAGATACTGTTTCTTTATTTTGCGATAATGCAACTATATTATCAAATACAAAATAAATATTAGTAGAATTTTCATTTTGTTTCCATACATTATTAGTAAAAAAAGTAATAGCAATATCTCTATACATATTATTATGAGCATAAATACCTATAACATTAGCGTCAGAATATTTAGAATCATTACAAATAGTTTTTGCAACATTTTCCATAGCCTGTAAATTTCTAGGTTCTTCATAATATTTTATATATATAGTATTTTGAATATAAAGTACGAGCAAATTAATGAAAAGCAAAGAAGAAATTATATAAAAAATCTTTTTACTTGATTTTAATTTATAATCATATTGAACAAAAAATAATATTATAGGCAAATATGATATGGCAAACATAGAATATAAATAATGTATAACACCTGATTTTGAATGTGATAAAATATTGACAATTATTGTAACAGGTATAAATAGCAAAAATATTAACAACATATTAAGAATAACTTTTTCATTATTAGATTTAGCTTCATAATTTCTATTAAAGAAGAAATACAATGCTCTAATAAAACAAAAAATAGAAAAAATCAAACTAAGAAATAAAAAAGCTACACCTAATATTGTAAAAGGATATTTATTCCAATAATAAATAATTGCATTTATACCGCTTCCATAAGACATAGATATTTCATTGGTTGGATATAGCAATAAGGCATATATTTGAGGAAAAGGGAAAGAAGAAAATGAATCTCTAATGGACATAGCCATTTTTAAATTGCTAAAATTAGATTGTATTTCTGATATTAAATATGGCAGATATAACAGAAAAGATATAAATACTCCTAAAGACCAGTAAAGTATATATTTTAATGTACGTTTATATTTAATAATCAAATAAACTATAACGGTAGGAATCATTGAAAAAAAAGTAAAAAAATGTCCTTGTCCCATTACTGCAAGTATTGGAAATGTAAATACTGCTGATAATTTTACAATGTTTTTTCTTTTTTCATTATCTTCTTCATCATCTATATATTCAAATAATACTATAAATAACAAGAAACTAAATATTAATGTTATATGCTGATTTAAAAAATCACTTATTGCCAATATAACATCATATACATTACATAAAATTAAAGATGATATAAACGAAGTTATCATAATTCCAAAACGTTTATAAAACCAAAAAAGAAATAAATATATTATTATTAAATTGAATATTAAATTAATAACTCTAGTAATAAAATAATTTTCACCAGATATTTTATAAAATAAGGTGTAAAATATATAGTAAGCACCACCAGGTACTCTTGGAATATTGTCTGCTTCATCGACTATTTCACTTGGCATAAATCTAGCACCTGTAGTCGGTAATTTACCAGAATCATACCATTTTTTCATATCATAAAAATGCGGTGCCTGATCTGTTCTTACAAATCTTTTAGGCATAATATAATAATCTATGCAGAAATTTATAATAAAAGAGGATATTAATAAAACTATTGGTATTAATATATTTTTATTAAAATTCATAAATAAACCTTATTTATACCAAATGACAAGCACAATAATGTCCGTTTTCAACCTCTCTAAATTCTGGAGCTTTCTCTGCACAAATAGCCTCTGCCTTAGGACATCTTGTTCTAAATTTACATCCTGAAGGAGGATTAATAGGAGAAGGTATTTCACCTGAAAGTATTATACGCTGTTTTGTTTTAGCAATTGAAGGCTCTGATATTGGTATTGCTGAAATTAAAGACTGAGTATAAGGATGCAGAGATTTTGTATATAATGATTCACTATCTGTAAGCTCTACAATATTTCCTAAATACATAACACCTATTCTTTTAGATATTTGACGCACTACTGCCAAATCATGAGCAATAAATAAATAAGTAAGCTTCATATCCTGCTGCATATCATAAAGCATATTAATAATTTGAGCCTGAATGGATACATCTAATGCAGATACTGGCTCATCGCATACTATAAACTCAGGATTAACTGCTAAAGCTCTAGCTATACCTATACGCTGCCTCTGTCCGCCTGAGAATTCATGAGGATATCTTTGTGCCTGCTCAGCATTAAGTCCTACAAGTTTAAGAAGATTTATTATTTTTTCTCTTCTTTCATCTTTTGTAGAATAAAGTTTATGAACATCGAGTGCCTCACCTATTATGTCTTCAACTGTCATACGTGGATTAAGAGAAGCATAAGGGTCTTGGAAAATTATCTGCATCTTTTTGGCATAACTTCTGTAATTTGATGCATTAACTTCTTCACCATCAAAAAATATCTTACCGCTTGTAGGCTTATAAAGATGAAGCAGAGTTCTTCCAAGTGTTGTTTTACCGCTTCCGGATTCTCCAACAAGTCCGAATGTTTCTCCTTTATTGATAGTAAAAGATACACCATCAACAGCTTTTACTGTTTGTATGCTTCTTCCAAAGAATCCGCCTTTTATCTTAAAATGTTGTTTTAAATCTTGTATTTCTATTAAAGGTTTCATAAAAACTCTCTTTACTCATTAATACTTTATTATTTAGGCATCTGATGCAGCCAGCAAGCTGAAAAATGCCCTTTCTCAAATTCTGTTATAGGAGGCTTATTATCAATACATACCTTCATACACTCTTCACATCTTGTACTGAAAGGACATCCTGCTTTCATATTAAGCAAGTCAATAGGAGTTCCTTCTATAGGTATTAATCTGTCCTGCTTTATATCAATACGAGGAAGAGATTTCAAAAGTCCTAATGTATAAGGATGTTTAGGGCGTTCAAATATATCAAATACCGTTCCTCTTTCTACTATTCCGCCGCCATACATAACTATAATATCATCGGCCATATCTGCCACAATACCAAAGTCATGCGTAATAAGAATAACTGCCATATTGATTTTTTTCTGTATATCTTTTATAAGTTCAAGTATCTGTGCTTGTATAGTAACATCAAGTGCTGTTGTAGGCTCATCAGCTATAAGTATTTTAGGATCTCCTGCAAGTGCCATTGCTATCATTATACGCTGACGCATACCTCCTGAAAGTTCATGCGGATATTGATTTATTCTTCTTCTAGGTTCATTAATACCAACTAAAGTTAAAAGCTCAACTATTCTTTCAATTGCAGCTGTTTTGCTAATCTTTTGATGCGTAGTTAATGCCTCCATAAGCTGATTGCCTATAGTATATACCGGATTAAGACAAGTCATAGGATCTTGGAAAATCATTGATATTTCATTTCCTCTAATCTTTTTCTTTTCATGCTCAGAAAGTTTAAGCAAATCCTTACCCTCAAAAAGTATCTCACCATTCATAACTTTTCCAGGCTCATCAATAAGCCCCATAATGGAATATGCTGAAACACTTTTTCCGCTTCCGGATTCTCCAACTATACCCAAAACTTTAGATTTATTTAGTTTATAAGAAATATTATTAACTGCCTTAACTTCTCCAAGAGGAGTAAAGAAAGACACACTTAAATTTTTAACTTCTAATAAATTACTGGTATTATTTTCCATGAAAATATCCCCTTTTACAACCTTATATTAAAATTATCTATTTTTCATTCTAGGGTCTAAAGCATCTCTTAAACCATCGCCTACCAAATTAAAGCAAAGAATTATAATACTTATTAAAGCAGCTGGAAAAAGCAATTGATAAGGATAAGAATAAACACCGCTTACTGCATTGGAAGTTAAAGAACCAAGTGAAACCATAGGAGCACTAACTCCCAAACCTAAGAAACTTAAAAATGCCTCAACAAATATAGCATTAGGTATTTGAACCATTGCTGAAACTATTATTGCTCCCATTGCATTAGGTATTAAATGCTTGAAAATTATTCTTCTGTGAGAAGTACCTAAAGCTCTGGCTGCTGTTATAAACTCCTGACCTTTTAATGCTAAAATCTGCCCTCTTGTCATTCTAGCCATATTAGTCCAATAAAGAAGAGATATAACTATAAATATACTGAAAAGTCCAGGACCTAAAAGCCCTATTCCTCTTAATGACTCATTTTGTAAAAACAGCTTATCCATAGGTGCTTTCAATACAACAGATAATAATACAACTACTAAAAGTGTAGGAACTGCACTTATTATGTCAACTATACGCATCATTATATTATCAAGCATTCCGCCGAAATATCCTGATATAGAACCGTAAACTATACCAATAATAACAACTAAAGTAGCAGATACTATACCTATTAAAAGAGATATTCTAGCTCCTATCATACATCTTACAAGCAAATCTCTTCCTAAAGTGTCAGTACCGAATGGATGCTCTAATGTAGGAAGACTATTTTCCACACCTCTGTTTATTTGTGCATATCCATATTCAGATATCATAGGTATAATTATAGAAAGAACTGCTATAATAGCTATTATAATAATAGAAACTAAAGCAACTCTGTTTTTCTTGAATCTTCTGTATGCATCCTGCCAATAAGTTACACTTTCCCTTTTAACTTCAGCAGATGCTTTCTCTTCTTCTGTAGCTTTTACAAATAATGATTTATCTAAACTTTGCATATTTTCCATTTAAGCCGCCTTTATACCTTAATCTTGTATTTTTATTCTAGGGTCTATAATACCATAAGACAAGTCAACTAAAAAATTCATAGCTATTAAAAAAGCACCATAAAATATTGTAACACCCAATATTGTAGGATAATCTCTTTGAGTTATGCTTTCTACAAAATATCTTCCAAGTCCAGGTATATTAAATATTTTCTCAACTACGAATGAACCTGTAAGAATAGCAGCAGCTAAAGGTCCTATATATGTAACTATTGGTATAATAGCATTTCTTAAAGCATGTTTAAATATTATTATACCTCTTGATATTCCTTTCGCTCTTGCTGTTTTTATATAATCTTGGTGAATAACATCAAGCATAGAACTTCTCATAAGTCTAGCCATAAAGCTTAGGGAACTGAAAGATAAAGCAAATCCCGGCATTATATATTGAGCAAATGAATCAAAACCATAAGCTGGAAGAAGTTTTAACTGTACTGAAAACACTATAATAGAAACTGTAGCAACAACAAAACTAGGAACTGCTATACCTAAAGTAGCGGCAACCATTACTGCCCTATCTACAACCTTACCATGTCTTAATGCAGCAACTATACCGAACAAAACCCCTATAGTAGTAGAAATAAACATACTAAATATACCAAGTCTAAAGGATACCGGGAAAGCTCTTATTATAGTGCCTGAAACAGACTGACCTATCTTTGTAAGAGAAGTACCCAAATCTCCTTTAATAGCATTTTTTAAATAATTACCATACTGTACTATAAGAGGTTTATCTAAACCATACTTCTTATTTAAATTTTCTAATGCCACAGCACTTAACGGCTTTTCCCCAACAAATGGTCCGCCCGGAACAGTGTGCATCAAAAAGAAAGTTATAGTCACTATAACAAATAATGTTAAAAGTGAAATTAATAATCTTCTAACAACATAAGAAAACATAAGAAATACCCTTCATTTTAAAAAAATTAAAATTATTATTGACAGTATATTATCTAATAAAAATTAACTTTTGTCAAACTTTAAATGCTTTTAATTTTTACACAAATTTATTCAATGTCAAAAAATATATACCCCACCTATATATTTTTATAATAAAGGCATATACAGAAAAAATAAATCTGTATAAGCCTTATTAACTATTATTATAATAATTCACCAAATTTCCTAATATATACTTTCTTTAATAATGTAACTAATAATATATAAGCAAATATGCAAGGAACTAAAAATATAAAATAAGTTTTAGGCAATGATACAAAACCTAAATGATGTCCTAAATTTGTAAACGGCACTATAGACAAAATTATAATGCTTGAAAAAGTTAATAAAAATACTTGTTTTGATGGTCTGCTTTCTATAAAAGGAATTTTAGCAGTTCTTATCATATATATAACCAAAACTTGTGTGCATATAGATTCTATAAACCAGCCTGATTGGAACATAGAAGTATACATTGTTTTTATATTAGCTAAATCGGCACCATTATAATAATTGTCTAATTTATTATATAATATTCCATTAGAAACAAATAATGGACAGAAAACAAAGTACATTATTAAATAAGTGCTCCAATCAAATATAGAACTTACAGGCCCCATCCAGCACATAAAGTTTCCTATACTTGAAGCGTCCCATTTTCTTGGAAGTTTTAAAAATTCTTTATCAACATTATCCCAAGGTATTGAAGTGCAGCTTAAATCATATATTAAATTTAATATGATCAAATGCACACTTTGCATTGGTATGAATGGCAATAGTATAGAAGCCATTAATACAGAAAACATATTTCCAAAATTTGATGAAGCAGTTATTTTTATATACTTTATCATATTGGCATAAGTTTTTCTTCCTTCTATTATACCTTTTTCTAATACAGTTAAATCCTTTTCTAATAGTATTATATCAGCAGCTTCTTTAGCTATATCAAAAGCACTGTCAACTGAAATGGATATATCTGCCATTTTCATAGCAAGCACATCATTAATACCATCACCCATAAAGCCAACAGTATTATCATCATCTTTTAATACGGATACTATTCTTGATTTTTGATGAGGATAAAGTTTAGCGAATATATTAGCTTTTTTAGCTTTTATTTTTAATTCATCATCATTTAATTTATCAATTTCATTTCCAAGCAAAATGCCGTTTATATTTATTCCTAATTTGTTACATACATTAATAGTTGTTTTTTCATTATCTCCTGTAAGTATTTTTACATCAACACCATATTCATTTAATTTTTTTATAGCTTCGTAAGATGATTCTTTTGGAGGATCCAAGAATGCTAAATATCCTACTAATACCATTTCATTTTCTAACTTCTTAATTTGTTCTAAATCTTGTAATTGATTTTCATTATTTATTTCTATATCTTTTACAGCTAATGCTATTACTCTCATTCCTTTATCATTTAAAGAATTGATTTTTTTATTTAATTCTTGTTTTTGTAATTCTGTTATTTTTGATATTTTTTCATCATCATAAACATAAGAACAAATTGAAATCATCTCTTCAAAGGCGCCTTTAGTTATCATTTTCATATTATTGTTTTCTTTTAATAATATGCTTAATCTTCTTCTTATAAAATCAAAAGGAATTTCATTTATTTTTGTGTAATTTTCTAATGCTTCATTATTAAAGTTTTTTTCATTATGTTCTATATATTCAATAATAGCATTATCCAAAACATTTCTATAACCATTTTGAAAATAGCTATTTAAATAAGCTAAATCTAAAACATTTTTATTTTCATTTCCATTGATATCAAAATAATGCTTCAATGAAATTTTATCCATAGTTAAAGTGCCTGTTTTATCAGTGCATAATATATTCATAGCACCAAAACTTTGTATGGAGTTAAGATTTTTTATTATAGTTTTTTGTTTTGACATAGATACTGCCCCTTTTGCCAAGCATGCACTTACAATCATAGGGAGCATTTCTGGTGTCAAACCTACTGCGATTGATATAGCAAATAATAATGCTTCTATCCAATTTCCTTTTGTAAATCCATTAATAAAAAATACAACAGGAGTCATTATAGACATAAATCTTATCAATAGCCAAGATACAGAATTTATTCCTTTAGTGAAGCTTGTATCTATTTCATTTATATTTGAAAGTTCATTTGCGATATCTCCTAAAAATGCATCTTTTCCGATATTGATTACTATACCTTTAGCATCTCCGCTTATTACATTAGAACCCATAAAAACAATATTTGAATAATCTGTTACTGATTCTAATTCTTCATTACATACAGAATTATTTTTTTCTAAAGGCTCGCTTTCTCCTGTTAATACTGATTGAGAAACTGTCAAGTTATTTGATTCTATTATTCTTATATCAGCAGGTATTATATTGCCGGCATTAATAAAAATTATATCGCCTACTGTTAGCTTTTCACTATTTATTTCTTTTTTGATATTTTCTCTCAAAACTATGCTTGAAGATTTTATCATATTAAGAAGTTTTTCTGATGCATTATCTGATTTATATTCCTGAATGAATCTTATTAATCCTGATACTGTTATCATTGTAGAAATGATTATTACTGTCAAAAAAGAAATTTCTTCGTTCTTGAAAAAAGGTATTAATATATCTGTAAAAATGGAAATAACAGCCAAAGCAAATAATATTAAAGTAAATGGATTTATAAAACCTTCTGCTATTCTTTTGAAAATAGTTTTTTTATTTTTATGAGGTATTTTATTTAATCCGTATTCTTTTAATCTTTTATCTGCTTCTTTTTCTGATATGCCTTCTAATGATGAATTAAATACTTCTAGTACTTTATCAGTATTATTTAATGCTGAAAAAATTAATTTGTTTTTGTTTTCTAGTATTTTTTTCATGATATCAACTCCAATAAATAATATTTTCAAAACGATTTTTTATTATCTTTAATATTACTAATATAAGTTTATATATAAATTATGTTAGTAATTTTTGAAGCAATAAACGAGCAGCTAATAACTTTAGTTGTCAGCTATATTAAAAATAAAAAATCGAGCGTCTATAAGCTAAAAGCTGATAGAGATTTTAAAGCGAGATTTTTTATATATAATAATAAGTTTATCGCTGGCAATAATAAATTTATTACTAAATAAAATATTAATACTGTTATTTACAAAATATAAAATAACAAATCAAAAAACCAAAAACGGTTTTATAATTTTTAGTGTATGAATTTAATTATAGAAAATATATTAATTGAAGCGACATATCAGGTAGACGATTCTTTTGAAGCTGAGTAGTGAGCGAGAATAGAAATTTTTGTTTAGCATAGCACCGCCTCCTTATAATGATATAGATTTTTAATTTTTGCGAATATAGCATAATATAGAAAAATTGTCAACACAAAAATATAATTAGTTTAATTTTTTTTAATTTATCATCTATACCATCGCACGTAGAATGAAACTAAAAATATTAATTTATTTATAATTCAAATTTTATTTATATTATAAATTTAGTTTACCGTGCGTTAAATATATTTTAAAATTAATTTAAACTTGGGTGGGCGTTAAAAATTATAATTAAGCTATAAAGTTAATTGGGTTAACATTCAAAATGAAATTTCAAATTTTAAAGGGCGGGCATGTAATTAATGTCTTTATTTATTTTTATCAACTTTTCCCGCAGCACACCGCAGGCGGACTTCGTCAAATATAGTCCTTCGCCTAAAGCGGGCTGTGCCTGCTTCTTTGTGTCACCACCGAGTAGGTGCCTTGCCTACGGCACGCAAAGCGTCGGCAAAAGAAGCGGGGTCTTGAGAAGCACACAGCGTGGTGGGCAAAGCCACAGATATTAAAATAAAAATATAAATTTATTTTAACAAAATATAGTTGTTTGGTTATATTACAACTTCATTTCAAACCATATTCTTCTTTAGTACGTTTTACGTTTTCTCTGGCACATTCACTGCTTGGATCTAATTTTAAAGCCTTCTTATAATCTTTTAATGCCTCTTCATAAAGACCTAAATTTTCCTTAGTAAGGCCTCTGTTATTATAAGCATCTGCATAATCAGGTTTTAATTTTATAGCCTTATCAAAATCTTCTATAACTTCTTCATAAAGACCTAAATTATCTTTGGCATTTCCCCTATTATTATAGGCAAAAGCATAATTAGGATCTAATTTTATAGCTTTATCATAATCTTTAATAGCTTCTTCATAAAGCTCTAAATTATATTTTGTATTACCTCTGTTATTATAAGCATCTGTATTATCAGGTTTTAATTTTATAGCCTTATTAAAATCTTCTATAGCTTCTTCATAAAGTCCTAAATTATCTTTGGCATTTCCCCTACTATTATATGCAAGAGCATAATTAGGATTTAATTTTATAGCTTTATCATAATCTTTAATAGCTTCTTCATAAAGTCCTAAATTATCTTTGGCAATTCCCCTATTATTATATGCAAGAGCATAATTAGGATTTAATTTTATAGCTTTGCTAAAATCTTTTATAGCTTCTTTAGAAAATCCCAACTCATCTTCTAATAATCCTTTATTATTATAAGCATCAAATAAATTAGGATCTATTGATAAAGCTTTATCAAAATCTTTTATAGCTTCTTCTAAAAGTCCTAAATCACTTTTAAGAAGTCCTCTGTTATAATAAGCATATGTATAATCAGTTCTTAACTCTATAGCCTTATCATATTCTTCTATAGCTTCTTTTAAAAGTCCAAGTTTAGTTTTGGCAATAGCTTTGTTATAATAAGCATCTGCCATATTAGGGTTTAACTTTATAGCTTCATCATAATATTTTATAGCTTCTGCATATTCTCCATTAGCACTTTTATAAATACCTTTAGAATTATAATCATGATAATCAGTAAGATTGTTTAAACGATCAATATCAACTTCTTTATTATTGTCAACTATATTTGTAAAACTGACTATAAAATTTTGTTTATCTGACATTATTTTATTTAATTCTTCATTAAAAGTTTTTGCTTTGTCATTAAAATCATCAAAATCAGAATAATTTTCTGCATCAATATTATTTAAAAAATCATTAAATTCTTCTACACATTTATTTAATTCTTTTTGCAAATTCTCTAATTTATTTTTAGATTCTTTTAAATGTTGTCCGAATAGAAAATTAGTCATTGTTGGCATTTTTAACTCCTATAACTATTTAATATTAATATACAAGTTACAATTTTGTATATGATGCAATTATACCATAGTATATACTGAAAATTTTTAATTTTAACGAATTTTCTAAGACTATGGAAAGCGGTACGAGTTTTAGAATCTTCTCTCAAAATACAAATCGACAAATTAAAAAATCTAGTATGCGTAAAAAGCATACTAGATTTAAAACAACAACAATCCTCAAAAATATCGAAAATAATTGCAACTAAAAAGTTATGCTTGACTTTTTTAGATAAAGAACAGAGTTTATTTCATCAATTAGCGTTCCTGCTAAAAAATATCAAAAATAAATGCAGTCAAAATTTATTTAAATCATTTAGGCAGTTCTTTGCATTAATAATTTTTATCACTGCAGAAGGAGGAATATTTGTAAAAAAATACAATTACGGAGGCAGTTTAATGTTAGTACGAAAATTGACTTATAAAAAAATATTAGGCGGTAGAGAATAATGGCAGAGTTAGAAAAGTTTTCGGCACTTTACGGAAAAATAGATTATCCTGCAGATTTGTTAACAACACCTTTTGAAGTGCTTGAATATAGAACTAGACTAGGATTAACAACAAGCGAGTTTGAGTTTATATGCTGGATATTTCATTTAGTAAATAAAGATTTTAATGAAATTAGAGATAAAGATATCAGCAGAAGATGCACAAGACAAAGAAAAAGCCTGCAGGCAAAAGGCTATTTAAAAATAAAAATAGCAAGAACATATAAAGACAAACGATGTATAAAAGTAGGATTAGTATATGACTTTACTAATTTGAAAAATAAAATTGAAGAGCTGAAAGAAGAAGATAAAAAACTTCAGGAACTCGAAGCTCCTGTTACTGTGATATATGATGAGCCTAGTTTGTTTAATGAAGATGTGGACGAAAGCCCAATATATCCTGCAAAACTTTTAACAGATCATAAAGAGATAAAAGAGCTTCAGATGCAAAGTGAGTTTTTAGAAAAGTTTAAAAAATTGTATGAAGAATTATTGCTTGAAAAATTAGATTATTCAGTGAGAGCAAGATATAAAAAAGAGTTATTAAATATTTTTAAGGATAGAATAAATAACAATATTGATGATATTTTAGAAACTGTAAAAATAAGATTTTTAAAACTTAAAAAATCAAACTCATTAGGAAGTCGGCCATCTTTAAAACTTCAGGATTTAACAAAGTATGCTCTATTAGAAACACAGGAAGAAAAACAAAATAATACAAACAAAGAAAATAAAACTCAAAGCAAAGAAACACAGGAAACAAAAAAGATATCAATACCAAGCGGAATTGATAAACTTAATTATTTATTAAAAATTATAGAAGAAGGAGGAAACCTAGATGATGCGTATTCACAAATTGCCAATTGCGGATAGCAGTTACTGTCTGCAAAGCTATAAAAAATATTTGGAAGAATTAAAATCAAAAGCAAGGGACGGAAAAGATCCAAAGTGTACTAAATGCGACAACTACGGATTTTTAAAAGTTTCAGATGATTTAAGTTTTTCAGGGAGAAGATACAGCCTACCAACTATGTGCGACTGTGTCAGCGATGAAAAAACTAAAATATCAGAAAAGATAGAAAGAATTGAGAGCATTATCAAAACATATAATTTAGTATTCGGTACATTGGACAATGAAATGACTTTGGATATTTTTGCAGAAAGATTTAATCAAACTGAGCTGATTAATTCTATAAAAAAATATCTGAATGTAGGAAGTACAATGTCATTATATTTCAGAGGTAAAAGCGGAACAGGCAAAACTACAATGCTTAAAATGTTATGGCAGATATACGCTATTAATAATATAAAAGTAATGTATATGAAAGCAAGCCATTTTGAAGATTTATATAAAAACTTATTTAATCAAAATGCTAAGGATAAAGATATGAAAGCTACTATTGATAAAAAAATAGATAATGCCAAAAATGCAGATATTATTATGATAGATGATATTGACAGCGTAGGTTTTCATTATGCTATAGATGGATACTATAAAATATTTGACAATATCAGAAGCGGAGAAAAAACAGTTATTCTTACATCAAATAAAAGCTATGATGATCTCTTAAAAAGTTTAAATAAAAAAACAGATGCTGAATATATAAAAGGCAGACTTACAAGCCGTCTTCTAAACTTAAAAGTAGTAGATATAGAAATGCAGAAGTCTAAAGAATTAATAACTGCTTAAATAGTCAAAATGTTATTTTGGTTATTTTTATAGGATTTTATTAAAAGAGGAAGTTTATATGCTTAAAATATTAACAGATGATAGTTTATTTCTTATTGAAAAACCTATCCGCATATATAAAGATAATATTGAGAATAATCAATTAGTAATAGAAAGATATCATTTAATTATTGAAGATGATAAAAAAAATAAAATGCTTATTTTATCTTCAGATTGTTTAGATACTATTGATAGAGCATATGAAGAACTTTGTAATAAAATCATCTATAGAGATAATAATATAAAAACAGATTTATTTTTTAATTTTACAAATTATAAATAAGGAGATAAAAAATGATATTTTTAGAAAAATTGCGTGAACATTATGTTTGTACAAAAATAGCTATTTTAGAAGTTGTATCAAATAAAATAGCTGAACAATATCCTGTATTAAAAGATGATATGGAGATTAAAAGAAATAGATTAGAAATTAATAATGATTTATGCAACTGCTATATAGATTTAGAAGATGGAGCATTTAAAATATGTATAGATGGACAGACTCCGTACTGCTATGAAGATTTTGAATCAGTGTTAACTGATATAGAAGATGAGATAGCTAATAATGAATAATGTTATATTAATAAGTTGTCAACAGTGTTGATCACTTGTAAATAAAATGTTTGTAAAAGAGTGTTTATGATAAGAAGTGATGATAAAGCATATAGAAAATACAAAAGCAAGAAGTGGCGTGCATTGAGAGAAAGTTTTTTAAAAGAAAATCCGCTTTGTAAAAACTTCGCTGAGTGCCATAATTTTGCTGAACATATAGATCATATAAAAAGAGTAGAAAGTGAAGATGATCCGCTCTTTTATGATAAAAATAACCTGCAGGCTTTATGCAAAAGCTGCCATTCCAGAAAAACAGCAAAAGAAGATGGAGCTTTTGGAAATAAGAAAAAAGATTATTAGGATATACTTATGAATATAAAAACAAATAATCAAAAACAATATATACATATAGAACGAGATAATAAAGAAAAACATATTATTATTGATACTAAAAATATTAGCATCGAAGATACAATTTATTTATTAACTGAGTTTATATACTTTGTAACTAATAAAGAAAACATACCTTCAGATAAATTTGCAAATCTAATAAAAGATGCAGTAAAACTTAAAATGAAATTAGAAAATAAAAAAGGAAATGAACAATGAGAGAGCTGCATGTTATAGAAGATGAAGGAGTTTTTGGTATAACTTTTAAGTCGGACAATAAAGAAGAGGCTAATACTGTTATGAGGGCTATACAGAGGTTTATATCAAAAGTTAGTAAAAAAGAAATAAAAGAAAATATTGATGACAACAGTAAATCTTCTGAAAAAGACTATTCAAGATGTCCTATAGATGGTCCTAGTAAAGGTGTATATTTAAATCTATTCAGCAATGACAAGTTAATTGAACTGTACAATAATGATGAGCTAGAGCAAGGGTATAAAGATTATATAAAAAATGAATTAAATAGCAGAGGTATTTTTGATTTAAGTATGACTAAATCAGAAAATAATGAAACATCAAAAAAAATAGAACTTGAAAATAAAATAAAAGCTATAACAAACGGCAGAGCATACAATGAACTTACAGACGAAGAACTTGAAAAAATAATTCCATTAGATAAAGAATTATCTGCTTTCTATAATACTACAGAAACTGCAAAACATATTTTACAAGGCAGAAAGTTTAATCATAGCCGTGAACTTGAAAATAAAATAACACAAGGAAGAAGGCTATCAGAACTTACTCTTGAAGAATTGAAAGAATTAGAAAAAGTAACAATGCTTGAACATTACAGAAAAGATATAAGAAAAGAAATTGATAAAAGAGAAAATAAATATTTTGAAGAAACATTAGAAGAGGATAATGGAATAATATCTTTCGGTGAAGATGATTCAAATTATAGAATAGATGAAGAGGATGAAGAAGATCCATTAAGTGTAGATACAGATAATATTAATAATTGGGATTTTGATGCAGATGGTGATAAAGTGGATAGCGAAGGCAATAAAATGCTTTTTGATTATTAGTTTATAAATGAATAACAATTAAGGAGATAAATTAAATGAAAGGAAAGATAAGAAAACAATTAAAAATAATATCAGGTCAAAAAATAAACCTAAATATTAAAGCAATAAAAAATTTAACAGAACACCAGAAAAAAGTAGGGAAATGATTAAGGCTATTATTAATTATAATGATGTAAATGATGAGTTCAGAAGAATGAATGATATTTTAGGAGTATTAAAATATAGATATAAAAATATTAATGTTAGTTATAAAAAACTAAAAAAGAAAAATGAACTGTTTGTAACCATAAATAATGAAAGATTAGACTGCAATCATAGTTTAGAGTTTTATATGCAGGCAGTAGAAAATATATTAAATAAGGTTTAAAAAATGCTGAGTAAAAATAAAATACTATTAAGACAAAAAATAAAAAGTGTATTAAAAAATATGCTGCCGTTTAATGAATTAGACTTTAACATTCATTTTGATAGAGATTACAAACAATTAAAATATATAGACTTATATATGTGTAATGAGTATATAAGAATAAAAAAAGGAACTAAGCTTGAAAATATATCTGATAAAAATAATAAAATAAGAAAATGTTTAAAAGATATATATAAAGAGTTTGAAGAAGAAATACAGAACTTATTTGATAGGAGTTATTATGACTTTGAAGAATAAAGCTAATAAATATAAAGCTATTTATAAACGAATAAAAAGGCGTGTTAGATATGATTGGCATAAAAAGGTAAGTTATAAAAATCAAACAGATGTTATAGCAAGATTAAAAATATTCATAAAAGTTGGTAAAAAATATCAATGTTTATTATTCAAGAGAGTTTCAAAACTTCCTAGAAAATTAGCTTATGAAAATTATTATAGTAAGGTAGAGATATATAAATGATTGTTTATCAAATCGGTTCTATAATTTTTACAATATTCGGATTAATGTCCATTTATATAAGTATCACATCAAAAAATGAAATCGCTAAGGCTTTTTATTTACTTTGTTTCTTTTTATCGAATATAACAGCTTTGCTTTGTGATATAGTAATAAAATTAAATTAGGAGTTATAAAAGTTTATATTCTTTTCTATATATAAGGGCTTTTGCCTTTAATTTATGGAAAGGTATAAATATGTCTTCTAAAAAAAAGAATGAATTAATATTAAAAAGGAATAATATAATAAGCCAAGAGCAAGCAGAACTTCTTTACAAACAAGCTAACTACTTAAATATACTTGACTATATGAAAGAAGAGCAGCTTATTAAACAGATAGATTATGAAACAGAGAAAGAAAACTTTTTTAAGCAATGTTCAAAAACAAAAAGCAATCACACAAAAAGACAGTATAAAAACGGACTTAATAAACTAGAGGAATACTGTAAAATGAATAATAAGAATATTTTATTTATTAAAGCAAGAGAAGCTGATGATTTTATAACAGAAGTTAATTCTAGTGAGCTTTCTAATTTAAGTGTACGTGCATTAGTTTCTTCCTGTTCCTCTTTCTTTTCATTTTTAGAAAGAAGATATCCATTTATGAAAAATCCTTTTCGAGGTACAAAAACTCGTCCGCCTGTGAAAAATAAAAAACGTTTGGAAGTACCAACTAAAAAAGAAATTGAATTAATAATTAAAGATGTATCAGATCCGCTTATAAAAGTGGCCATCATTTTTATAATGGAATGCGGTGTGCGTGTTGGTGCTTTATCTAATTTAGAAATTAGAAACAATCCCACAGGGACACATTCGTGTAAATATTATTCTTATTCAAAAGGAAAAGAAATAAGCTGGAAAGTTACTGACAAAGTTATTAAATTATTAAAACAGAATAATCTCTCTTTTAATAATCCTTTCAAAAATAAAAGTTCTGAAGTAATAAGAAACATCTTTTATAGAAGTTCAAAGCGTTTATATGAACAAGGCAAAATAAAAGCTGCCTACTCTATACACGATATAAGGCATTATTTTGCTGTTACTCTATACAAACAAACCAAAGACATAGAACTTATTAGACAGGCATTAAATCATAGTAGTATAGCTATAACAGGAATATACTTAAAAAGTTTGGAGGTAGAATAATGAAAAAAAGATTAATAGTTTGCAGATTCAAATATAAAGAATATAAACTACTAAAAAGATTAGCTAAAGAAAATAATATGAGCGTACGTAAGTATATAAAAAAACTTATTTTAGAATATAGTAAATAAACTGTTGCGATAATTTGTGTTATCGAAATTATAATTAATATTGTAAAACAAGAATGCATAACTAGTTTTTATTATTTATAATTGTCAATTTAGATTTTATATTCTTAAAGTCTAAATTTGGGTATTTTGTATCTAAATTATTAAATATATAATCGTCTATGACTTTTAATTCATTTCCCATATAAGTTAATTTATCTCTATTAATTTTTATTAAATCAATCCATTGCATAATCCATATTTCTATATTGTTATCATTAAATGTAAAAGTTGGTTCTTTTAATTTTATAGTATTTTTTAATTTGTTATTTATACTTGAACCAATTAATATTAATTTAAATTTAACATCAGTTTTAGATATTTTATTAGATTCATTTATAAGATTAGCATAATCTTGTATTTGTTCAACTTCTTTATATCCTATATGAAGAGATGGTCTTTTCAATTCCACAATTAATACTTCATGTCTATTAGTATATTTAAAATCAACCCAAAAAAACAGATCAGTTATTTTTTTTATTTCATTTTTTATTGTTATTTCATCTGCTTCATTTGTATTTTTAATAATATTGTTTCTTAAGTCAATTAAATTATTACCAAGATTTTTATCACTTTTCAATATGGTATTATGACTATATTCTTCTCCAAATATCCATAGTTCTTTTTCTACAATTTTATGCAATTCTTGTCTTTCTAATATATATTTAGATATATCATCAGCATAGTTTATTTTTTCTAAAAAATCTAAAAAACACATTTTAGAAGCTACATCATCAGCAAAAGGAATGATTTTATCTAATTCTGTTTTATCTACCAAATCATTAAATCTTTCAATTAGATCTTTTGGTAAAATACTAATATTGTTAATAATTTTCATAAAATTTGGATTTTCTATACATCCATTTAATAATGGATAAATTATTTTAATAAGATCCTTATTTTTATTAGATAATAACTTATATTTTTGTTCTATTGAGTATGCTATTTGAATAAAAGCATATTCTTTACTTTTAGAAGAACTTTCTTCATTTTTATACGGATAATTATCATCTTTTATTAATTTAGATTTGAAATCAAAATATTCTTGATATTGTTCTAGAAAAAAATTTTCTATATCTATCCTTACTTTATCTAAAAAATTTTTTATATTAATATCAATATCATTAAAATCCATATTTTCAAAAATATCTAAATTATCATCTATATATTGCGAATCAACATATATATGCCAACTTATTTTTGCTTTTCCTTTATAAGGTATATCAATTTCTATTTCAAAATAATTTAATATATTTTTAACACCGTTATTTTCTGTTCTTATACAAATCGTTTTATTTTCCTTATTATTTTTTGATTTATGTTCTATAATATCATACTGAATGGAGTAATTATTATATTCACTATTAAATTGTTTTCTAGATAATTGATAATCTTCTGCATTAACTTTTTTTTCATTAACAAAAAAAGAAATATTTTTATCAAGCATTTCTACAGGATAAGTAGTAAACAATGATAAACCTATATTTTCTATTTTTAATGCATTATTAATTTTATGTTTTCTTTTATTATAGTTTATATCTTCTTCTGTAATCATATCTTTAATTTCTATTAAAAAATATGTGTCTTCTTTTGAATCAAAAATATCATGAAATATTTCTACTTCTTTATCTATATATCCAAGTTGAAGCTCATCTAGTTTTAATGTACAGTAGGTTTTTGTATATTTTTCTAAAGTTTTATCGTATGAAATCGTTTCAAAATATACTGTTTTACCAAATTGAAAAACAGAAAATCTTCCAGTACCTTTCCCTTTAGGTTTTATGTCTGTAGCTATTTCTAATATTTTTTTTGGAAAATCACTAAATGATACTCCAACACCATCATCTCTAATCGATAAAAAAGATATACTATCCTTTATTAATTCATTAGGAGAATTAGATTCCATATTCAATTCTATAATTTTTGCTGATGCTTGGATAGAATTATTTATAAGTTCACATAATGCTAAAAAAGTATTGTTTTTATCTATTAAAGCACTTGTTATTAATCTTCCATTTACTTTTATTAATTTACTTTCTTTTTTTACAGACATAATTAATTCCTAATATTTATATATAATGTATTACGATAACCTTTATTATCGCAACACCTATAATCAATAAATTATATATTTAATTCTTTTAATACAGCATCTCTAATATATTGAGATACACTGACATTGTTCTGTTCTGCTTTTTCTTTTATTAGGAGCTGTTCTTTTTCACTAACACGCATATATAATTTAATGTCAAGCCTATCTTCTGTCTTTCTTTTTGGTCCAGAGTTAGCTCTAGCCCCTCCCCAGCTATTTTTTTTATTATCCATTATTATGACCTCTTTTCAATAAAAGAACTAATACTACTATATTAAGTGATAATGATACTACAGATAATATTGCATTTACAGTTGTTAACATCTTGACAACTCCTTTATAATGTATATAATATTAACTATGGAAGTCAGGAGCCAAGTCGGCTAACTTAGCTCCCTTTCGTGACTAATAAAAATTATTTTTTAATTTTTATTAGTTTAACCACAATTACGATAAGAGTCACGATATCAATAATTGTAGCTATGAAAGTTAAGACTTCCATAATTACCTCCTTCATTTCTTTAGGATTGATTATATTATACTACAATCTTGAAAATTGTCAATACTATTCAAGTAGTAAATAATAATTTATTTTAATTTTTTTCTTATCTGAATTATAACTGATTTATATTCAATTGGCTGGGGGTGGGGAAAATCTCTGTGGGCTTTTACTCGGTGCAACGAGTGGGGAGTCTTTTATGCATGGCGATAACTTTTTTATTAGGGGGTATCAATATCATTTTTCTAATTCTTTAATTTTATTTTCTAATTCATCAATTCTTTTTACAGTTTCTTCTAATTCTTCCACTCTTTTCTTTAATTTCTGCATTTCACTGCCTTTTTCTTCGTATTCTTTTTTAGCTTTTGCAACACAAGCCTGCACAAAACCACCAAATGTAGAATTAGAATAATTTAGAGGATCTGCTTTAGCTTTTTCAACCATTTTTACAATCCATCTATATATATCTTGATTAAAATTAATAGTTATACCATTCCTAGAATCCATTAATATTCTCCTTTTTTGAATTATATTATTTATTTATAAAAAGTTATAAAAATAACCAATTTAACAATTTGGCAATTTAAAAGTCTGAAAAATAACTTTTTGCGGAAAAGAACTTGCTATCTTTTGGAACAGAGTTATTGTCATCACATAAATAATTAATTAAAAAAGGTAATCAAAAAATGAATCAAGAAGTAATCAAAAATGTAGAGCTTATATTAAATAAATTATTAGAGACAGAGCATTTAACAATAGAAGTTCTTAGTAATCAAATAAAAATATTTGCATACGGAAAACACATAGCAGATTTTTCAGTATCTTATGGAAGTTATTATAACTTAAAATCCTATACACCAACTGAAAATTGCATAGGTGATTCTGACATAGCGGATAGAGATGTATATGCAGACTTATTATTATTAATATCAAAAATGTTAAGAACAAATAACTATACTAATATAATGAAAATATTAGAAACTCTTATAAGTAAATAAATGGAGGTTATATATGCAAGATAAAATAACAACATTAGAAGATGCCAAAAAAAAATTAGGTCATAATTTATTAATATTAGAAAACAAAAACAGTATTATAGTATTTGATAGAGAGAAATATGCTTTATATAAAAAAAATGTGAACTGTATAATTTTTACTAAAGAAGGGAAATTTAAATATTATTCAAGTATGACTAACGATTTAAGATTACGTAAAAGATTATATGAACAGCTGTTAAAGAAGTGATAAAGAAAAATAATTTTTGTAGGGCTGTTTTAACAGCCCTATTTTTTCCTTAATTTTTAAAAAATAAGTGAGAAAAAATTATAGTTTCGCAGGAAAAGAACTTGCTATCTTTTGGAACAGAGTTATTGTCATCACATAAATAAATAATTAAAAAAGAGGTAATTAAAAATGATTAATTTTAGTTTGAATGATATAAAAGAAGGATTAAAAGAATACTACTCAGAAAAAGCAGCTGAATTATTAGCAGAACATTTGGTAGTAAAAGAGCAAGGAGCAAGTTTACCAATTTTAGCTTCATTAAATGAAAATGATGAATATGAAGTATCTATAGGCTATGATCTTATTAAAGATGTTTATCAAGAGTTTGATACAGAGGGCTTTATTAAATATTTAGAAGAAAATGAAAATCTGTATGGTGATAATATATTAATTAGTGATGATAATTTAGTAATATGCTATATAGAATAATAATATAATTATTATATTAAATGAGGGGCATTAATCCCCTTATTTTTTGCCTTAATTTTAAGAAATAAATGTGAAAAAATTATAGTTTCGCAGGAAAAGAACTTGCTATCTTTTGGAACAGAGTTATTGTCATCACATAAATAAATAATTAAAAAGAGGTAAATAAAATGACAACTTTTACATTAGATAGTATTGCTAAAAAAATATTAGAAAACACTAATTTTTCTAAAAATTCATCTGAGACAATAGCTAATTTTATAATAGAAGATGATTGCTTTACACTTGAAGAAGATTTTTTTTCAAGGGTATATGATAAAGAAAAAAAAGAACTTATAATTGATGTTGATATACAAGTAATATTAAATGTATTTAAAGAGTTCACTACTAAAGAATTTATAGATTTTGTTAAAGATAAAAAGAATAAGTTTGATAAGAATAAAATAATGAAAAAAGGAGCTAATTATATATTGTATAGAATGTTTTAATATCAAAAAATAAGGGGCTTTAAAGCCCCTTATTTTTTTGCCTTAATTTTAGTAAATAAGTAAGAAAAAAATAACTTTTTTCGGAAAAGAAGTTGCTATCTTTTGGAACAGAGTTATTGTCATCACATAAATAATTAAAAGAGGTAATTACAATGGATAAAAAAGAAATATTAAAAAACATAGAAGAAGATATGCTCATTATTATAGAAGTTCAAAAGAACAGCAGTGATGATTTATTCTTAAAGGGATTTTTAATTGATAATTTGTATGATATAGCAGATAATGAAAATGCATTTTATAAAGAAGAGTTAAATGAACACGTAAAATATTGTAATTCTTGTAATTATTATTATTTTACTATTATAGATAATGATGATGTGGATAGAATAAAAGGTGATGTAGTAAGGTTACCAAACGATTATATGACAGCAGTACATTTATTTAAACTTCTTTAATATTATATTTAATTGTATAAAGGGGCATTAAAGCCCCTTATTTTTGCCTTAATTTTAAGAAATAAATGTGAAAAAATTATAGTTTCGCAGGAAAAGAACTTGCTATCTTTTGGAACAGAGTTATTGTCATCACATAAATAATTAAAAAAGAGGTAATTAAAAATGATTCAATTAGAAAGATATTTTAGAATATACGGTGAGGCAACTAAGGCATTAAGAGAATGCAAATATGAAAATGCTAGTTATTTATTTAATTTGTTATTATCTTTTTTTGAAGAAGATAAAGAATCTATAAAAGATTATGAACATTTAATAGAAGTATTAAAAAAGAATATAGAGGCATGTGACATATTAAATAATAATAATATTTAATTATGATATTGAAAAATAAGGGGCTTAATACCCCTTATTTTTTGCCTTAATTTTAATTAATAAGTGAGAAAAAATAACTTTTTTGCGGAAAAGAACTTGCTATCTTTCCAAACAGAGTTATTGTCATCACATAAATAATTAAAAAAAGAGGTAATTAAAAATGAATAAACAATTAAAAAAAGAATTAGCAATAATAAAAAACAATAATGAAGAGGCTACAAAAGCAATAAGGGAATTATTAACTAATGATAAATTAGATGTTGATTTGAATAGATATAATGCAGAAGTTAATTTTAATAATGAGGAGATAGTAAGAACTGATAAAGATAGAAATGGAAAAATAACATCTTCTTTCAAAGTATACAGCATGAGAGTAGATACTAATACAAGCGATGATATTATAAATAATTATGCAGATTTTTTAGAATTATCATCAAGAATGATGAGAAAAGAAATGCAAACAAAAATAAATAAATTATTAGGTTATTATATAACAAAAACAGAAACAGAAATAGACAATTTGAAAGTATCGTAAACTTTTTTTAATTATTTATGAATGGATACTTTATATATAATAATATATAAAGTATCCAGATTATAATGTAAATACACCTTCACTTTCATAAATACTTTTCGTATCTTCAAAATGATTTTTAATTACTCTATGAAGAGCCATAATAGAGGCTACAACACCATCTATTCTTTTATACGATCTTCTTCTGTCAGGTTTTACAGGAAGATAATTATCCCTACCATCTGTTTTTACTTCACAGCAGCTTATCATCCAATTAAGAACAGCATTATTACCATGTAAAAGTTTACGTTCATCTATAGTTTTTTCAAATAAAGAAGTTCCTTCAGATAAACCGCCGACAGCAAAAGACTGCCTAACCTGTTCCATTTTGAAGCCTTCGCTTTCTAAGTGTGTTACTATTTCAATAGCTTTCCAAGGATCATAAGCTATTTCTATAATTTCAAAATCTTTCGCATCATTTAAGATTGAAGATTCTATAATATTAAAATCTATTATATCACCGCTTGTTAAAGTAATTAAACCTTGAGAAGCCCATAATTCATAAGGTACTCTGTCCTCTTTAGAACGCTGCCTTATATTTTCTTTAGGCATAAAGAAGCGAGGCAGAAGTATATACGGACCATTATCAATAGAATCAAAACATAAAACATAGGCTGCTATATCTCTTGTAGTTGCTAAATCCAAACCTATGCAGGCTTTTCTGCCTTTTAATTCATTTATATTTATACTTTGATGTAAATAAGATTTAAGCCATCTGTCAGAAGATATCCAAACCTCGCTTGCCTGTGTCCAAACATTCAAGTTTTTTGTAAGTATATCAGTTCGCTGAATAGGTTTATCCAGTCCTTCCAAAAGCCTAGATTTTAGGTAACTATCTTTTACAGAAACATTTATATTAGGATTAGCTTGAAAAATAATTTTATTTATTAATTCTTCCTGCTTTGAAATATCTTCATTTTTATTTAATTTTTCTTTATATTCAGACATAAATATCCAAATATCATTGATGTTATCAGGCTCGTATATTATAGTAAAATACTCATCATTATTTAATGAACCTTGTAATACTTGCTTAGCATATTCATATTCAGAAAAACATACTGAAGATTTATCAAATCCAGCAGTAGTAATTATAAATATAAGTGGCTGCCTTCTAGCTCCCATTCCTGACTCAAGAACATTTAATAATTCATTATCAGGATGTGCATGGTACTCATCTACTATAACCAAATGCGGATTTAATCCGTCTTCAGTGTTGCTATCCTGTCCTAATGGTTTTGATTTTGAGGCAGTATCTTTTTTCTTTGTAATTGTAGAAGTTTGTTTATATGTAATCGCTTCTTTATTAAGAGCTTTTGCTTTTCTTATTTGCCTTTCGCTTTCACTCCATGCTATTTTCGCTTGATCTTTTTTAGTAGCTATATAGTATATTTCAACTCCAGCCTCTGCAGGACTGTCGCAGAAAAAACAATAATTACCAATGCCAGATGCAAAAGTAGTTTTTCCATTCTTCCTACTCACCTGAACATAAGCCTTTTTAAATCTTCTTAAATTATTTTCCTTTCTCCTCCATCCGAATATGCTTGCTATTATAAATTGTTCCCAAGATTCTAATATAATATTATGATTTGCCCATTCTCCTTTTGTATGTACTAAAGATTGAATAAAAGTAATAGGACGTTTAGCTTCGTTCTCATCAAAATAAAAAGGATAATCATTATTTTTTGATTTTTCTATATCGTCCAAATGCCTTTTCACAGATAAAAAAGCAGCTTGACATACTGGTAATTCTTTATTTATAACTTTATTGATATATTCTTCATATGTATACATCATATTTAACCATTTATCATTTTTTCAAGCGGATCATCCTCTTCTATAGTATCAGGTGTAGGAACTTTCTTTTTGGAAGCAGGAGTTAAACCAAACTCAGTAAGCATTTTTGTATATGCTGTTATGGCTTTATGATATGCTAAATATTCACCCATAGTTTGAGAGTTTTTACCTGCTAAATAGCCTGCTATAGAACCGCCTTCATTAATCATAGCTTCATAAAGATTCATAGCATCACCATAATGTAGGCATAAAAGTTCAAATGCTGATAAATCAGCTTCTCCAAGCATATTTTTTTCAGCAAAAATAGGAGCAAGTTCCTCCCATTTTTTTAAAGAATACCCACTAAAATATTCTGGTGGATTTGGTATTATAACGGCTTTTTTCGGCTTATTTTTGGCGTTTTTTGGGGCTTTTTTAGCTTTATCAGGCATTAATACTCCTAACAGTATATTTTAGTTAAAAATCTACATTAATAATAAGTAATATAATATTTTATAACTATAATAAAAAAATAATTCAGGAGCTTTTATGTTTAGAAAAGTTGTTATTGGAAACTGTACTTTACTTAAGGGAAATTGCGAAGAGGTTATGGAAGAATTAGAAAGCGATTCTATAAATGCTGTGGCATCAGATCCACCGTATTTATATTTAAAGCATAAACTAGATATACCTTTCAATGAAGATAAAGTATTTGGAGAATGGAAAAGATTATTAAAAAATAATTCTATGATAGCATTTTTTGGAAGAGGAGATGCTTTTTTCAGATGGAACTTAATACTTGACAAATTAGGTTTCAAGTTTAAAGAAAATGCTGTATGGGAAAAAGAAAATGCTTCTAATTATCTAAATAATTTTTTAAGAATACATGAAGATATTTCTTTTCGTAGTTTAGGGAATGCTAATTTAAGAAAGGAATATGTTGACTATTTAGAATATCAAATTAATAAAAATAAATTGGATAGAATAATAGATATTTGGAAAGGATTAAGGAGTGCCTTAAACAGCAAAGATAAAGATGATGTTATTAAATATATAGAGACAGGCATAAAAGAGTTTAATTATGAAAGCAAAAGAAAATATGAAATAACAGCAAGAAAACATCAGGGAGCAAAAAGAGGTGTTAATTTATTTCAGTCTGTGAAGGTAGGAAAAATAGAAACATCTATTATGCGTTGTAATAGAGAGCAATATAAATATCAGCATCCAACACAAAAGCCTGTTGCTTTAATGGAGAGAATAGTTAAATTAGTTTCAGATGAAAACGATACAATACTAGATCCATTTATGGGCGGAGGCAGTACAGGAGTTGCATGTATTAATACTAATAGAAAGTTTATAGGAATAGAGCTAGATGATGAATATTTTGATACAGCAGTAAAAAGAATAAGCAAAGCATATCAAGATAAACAAGAGGATATTATTAATGAAAAAATAGCATAATATAATTAAATAATACTTATATTTCCTTATATTTTTTTATATATATATGCCTATTATAAAAAATATAAGGAATTATATAAAAAAGTGGCTGTTTCCTGATTTCAGTCATATTGACAGTAATAACTTTTTGTCTATTCAAAATGATAAAACTTTATCAGCAGTCAATTCTAATACAGCTTTAACTTTCTCTACAGTATTTGCATGCGTGAGAGTTATAGCTGAAACAATAGCAACCTTACCTCTTTTTATATATAAAATAAATGGAAATAATAAAGTAAAAGCTAAAGATCATTCTTTATATAGCTTATTACATGACTCACCTAATGAAGAATGCACATCAGTATCATTTATAGAAAGTCTAATAACTCAAATACTTCTGCAAGGCAATGGTTTTGTAGAAGTAGTAAGAGATAATTTCAACAGAGTAACAGAACTTTATTTAATAGATTCTAATAAAATACGCATTTTTAGAGATTCAAACGGCAATAAAATGTTTGAATACTCTGATGACGGAAAAATAATCACTTTATCTCCATTACAAGTTATGCATATAGCAGGGCTTGGATGGAACGGAGTGATAGGATACAGTCCAATAGCTATGATGCGTAAGCAAATAACTACAGGACTTTATCAGGATAATTTCGCATTAGATTTCTTTTCTAATGGCGTTAAAAAAGTTCCAATTATTTCACATCCAGATAAATTAAGTGCAGATGCTAAAAAGAACTTAAAAGAAAGTTTCAGAGAGGCTTGGGAAAAAGGCATTGTTGTCCTTGAAGAAGGAATGAAAATAGACCCTATAACAATGAACTTGTCAGATGCACAATTTTTAGAAAGCAGAAGATTTTCGGTAGAAGAAATATGCCGAGTGTTCCGTGTACCTCCGCATTTAATTGGGGATTTAAGCAGGAGTACAAATAATAATATAGAACATCAAAGTATAGAGTTTGTAACGCACACCATAAGACCTTGGTGCGTTCGTATAGAAAAAGCACTGAATGGACATTTATTAAGCGGACCAGAAAGAAAAAAATATAATATAGAGTTCAATTTAGATGGGCTTTTGAGAGGCGATACTCTTACAAGACAGCAAGCAAATCAAATCAAATTAAATAATGGTGTTCTTACTAGAAATGAATGGCGGATACTGGAAAATCTTAACGAAGTAGGAGATGAATACGGAGATGAGTATTTTGTTTCTCAGCAAATAAGACCAATAAAAAGTGTTTATGCCGAAAGGCACCTTGCCGAAGGCACGCACCAAAAGGTGCCTACTAGGCAAAGCGTCGGTGAAACTTCAGAAAATGAGGGCAATAAAGACTTTAATAATGAAAATACAGAAAATAAAGCGAGCCGAACAAGCGAATAAGCCTGCTTATTCGCTCCTATAATGTGAGGCGAGCATAGCAATAATAAAAGGAAGACAAAAATGCCAGTGAAGAATAATGAAATTAGAAGTATAGATATTGATATCCAAAAAAGCACAGACACCGAAGGTGAACCTCTTAAATTAAGAGGCTATGCTATTGTATATAATTCTTTAAGTGAGCCGCTTTATGGGGATTTATTTAGAGAGCGTATAAACAGAGGTGCTTTTACTAAATCATTATTAGAAAATGATCAAGTATGTCTTTGGGGACATGATACAAGATATGTTCTCGGCAGAAAAAGTTCCGGCACATTGATTTTAAGGGAAGATGATAAGGGTTTATATTTTGAAGTGGAACTTCCAAATACTACTTGGGCAAGAGATTTAAAAGAAAGCGTAGACAGAGGCGATATAAAGCAAATGTCTTTCGGATTCAAAGTAGTAAGAGAAAATTGGATTGACAATAAAGAAACATTAAAAGAATATGGAATGCCTATTCGTGAAATAAACGAAATCACTTTACATGAAATATCATTAGTAACATTTCCTGCTTATACGGAAACAAATGTTAGAAATAAAAATGAAGATGCATATATACCTACACCACCTCAAAAATCTGTTATAAATGATGGTTTTGATGATAGAAGTAATGAATATGAGAGAAAAATAAAATATCTAAAAATAAAAAATAAATAAGGAGTATCAAATTATGACACAAGAAGAATTAAGAGCTTTAATAGAAAAACTAAAAAATGAAAATAATTTATCTTTAACAACCATTGATGAACTTATGCAAAAAAGAAATGCATATTCTTCTATGAGTGTAGAAGAGAGAGAAATTAAAAAAGATGATATATCAAAATTGGATAACGATATAGATACTTTAATGCAGTTAATAGAAAACAGAAATAAAGAGATAGAAAGATGCGATAGGCTTCTATCACTTCAAACTAATTCTTCTATGAATAAAAGAAATATAGCTGATAATTTAGATAATGCATCTGCTGATGATAATGAATCTGAATTAAGATCTAAAGTAGATATATGGTTTAGAACAGGCAATGATAAAGAGATACGAGAAACACTTCAAGCAGGAGTAGCTGAAGGAGGCGGATATACTATCGCCCCTCAGTATCTTGTAAAACAAATTATAAAAGATCTTGATGATGCAGTACAAATAAGAAAAAGAGCGAATATAATTCCTGCTATGAACGGATATGCTAGCATAGGAATACCAACTTTAGACAGCGACTTAAATGATCTTGATTGGAAAGCAGAAATAGCAGAGGTTAAAGAAGATACTAGCATGTCTTTCGGCAAAAGAGAAATGAAAGCAAATCAATTAACTAAATTAGTAAAAATTAGTAAGAGATTAATAAAGCAGAGCAATATAGATATTCAGGGTTTGGTACAGCAGAGAATATCATAT
>NZ_JADF01000021.1:0-54326 GCF_000518245.1 Brachyspira alvinipulli ATCC 51933
GCTATAAAAAAATATCAAACAGAAATATACAATCTAAAAAACAAATATATAAGCAAAACAATATACATAGCTTTTTTATATATAGTTATTAATTGGGAAGTTTACACACGCAAACTGTTTAGAAAAGTTATTTATAAAAACGGAATAAGCAGATACGAAGGACAAAAATATTCTGAATACAAACAGAAATATATTGATAATATAACACTTGCTTTTAATCAGCTGCTTCAAAAAAGTGAAATTAAAAGTCTTAAAAACAAAGAAATTCAAATAATACTTAATACGAATATGCTTCTTTTTAATATGGAGCTTAATAGAATATTTGATGATATAAAAAACAGACATATAGATGCTGAAAACAATAGAAAAGAAATAAATCTTTCATCAATAAAAACTAATTCTAATAATAAAGAAGTTATTGAAAGCGAGCTTGAAAATATTAATGATTTTAATGAGGCTTTAAGGGAGATTGAAGACAGCATACTAAATAAAGATATTAAAGAATTAAAAGAGTTTATTTTAGGTAATTTTTTGAATATGCTAAAAAATAATTATAAATAAGGATATTAAAAATATGAGTATGCGTAATTTTATTAATGAACCTAATGCGAATAAAAAAGTTTCTATTTATACAAGTATAGTAACTTTCATTTTGGGTGTTGTTTGGGTTTCAGTTAATCTTATTTGGCGTGGCAGAACAGTAACAAAAGAAGAAGCTATAGCTGTTGTTATTATTCTTCTTGGGCTTAATGCTGTTAGTTTCGGTTCTGACTTGAGAGGTTTTTTAAAAATACTGAAAGGAGATCAAAAGAAAATATTAAAAGAAAAATCAGGAGATAATGATGATAAAAACTCTTGATGAGACAATATCTTATTATAATAAAAAATATAATTTACTAAAAAATTATGATCCTCTAAGAGCTGAAGAATATAAACAGTTGTACGAATGGTTAGAAGATTATAAAGAATTAATAAAAAATAAAAATAATCGCTTTCAAATGATAAAAGAAGCTATGAAAAGTAAGGAGAAAACAAATTGTCAATAATCATTACTTGTATATTAAATTTTGTAAAAAACAAATTATTTGAGTTTATGAAATCTAAATATTTTTTAGTGTTTGTTATTTTGTTTATAATATCAAGTATAATAGTTTTTACTTATTTTCAATTTAAAAACAAAAATAAGAAAATAGAGTATTTAGAAAATCAATTATATACAACAAAAATTGAATTATCAAATATGGTAATTCAAAAAAATATTGCTTTTGTTTCTAATAAAAATTACATAGATAATATTTATACAAATAGCAGTGAGGCAATAGAAAATCTTATTGATGACAAAGAATATAATTCTAATGAAATAAATACATTAAATAAAATTATAAAAGACTATAATGCGGCACGCTCTCCGCCAAGATAAAAAAGTTTTGTTGTTTTTGGCTAAAAAAATCAATGATAATAATTTATTAATTTTGAGGGTGTGTATGAATAGGATTAGAGATGAAACTTTTAATTTTTTAGGAGTTTAGTAAATGCTTAAAATAATATTAATCAGTTATAAAAATCTTTATAGGCATATACTCAAATATATTAAACTATTTAAAGGAGATACTCCGCTTAATTTATTAGAAGCTATATTCTATTTTTTTAATATTATTGAGTTTATATTCTTTGTGATATTTCAAATATTCTATATACCTATAAAATGTTTGATAACTAATGAAAGAATAAAATATTTTTTGGAGATTGTAGAATGAATTATATCATAGCTTTAGATGAATGTATTAATAAACTAAAAGATGATAATGAGCTTGATTTAAGTATTAAGGCTTATTTATTAGCTTTAAAAAAAGAAAATGTATTAAAAAAAATTAAAGATATATCTATGCTTATAGGACGATGTATAGATGAAAAAACAGCAATAAAAGAATATGCTTCTAAATATGAAGATTATTATAATGAATTATCTGATTTAGATTACAAAATAAGAAATATAGATTATCAAATATATAAACTAAAAAACAATGAAAAATAAAATCTTATTAATTATATTATTGCTTATATTTTCAATAAGCTGCAGCACTGTAAAATATGTTACAGTGCCTTTATCGCCTCCGCCTGAAAATTATTCTATTAATGAAGGAGATATAAAAACTCAGAAGGATTTATTCAGAGAATACCAAAAAGCTCTAATCAAACTAAACGAATGGGAGGCTTGGTATAGCATTCAGACTAATATTAATAAATAGCCTTGCTGCTAGAAAATAAAAATCTAACAGCAAGGGGAGAATATATATAAAACGATGAAACCTGTCTAATTTTCTTTTATTTCTTTTTCTTTAAACATCTTTAATATATCGTTAAAATGTACGCATTTCAGTTCTTCTTCTTTAATCTTAAATAAATTATGATTTTCTAAAGCTGTATTTAATCTTTTTTTATCAGCTTTTATATAATGTTTTACTGTAGTATCTATTTTACTATGTCCTAACAAAAGTGCTATGTCTTGAACTTGAATATTATTATCATTGTAAAGTTCTGTTGCTAAGCCTCGTCTGAAGCTGTGAAGAGTAAAATTAATATTATATTTTTTAGATAGTCTGTTTGCTATATGCGAAATACTATCTATTTTACATGCTTTGCCGCATTGAGTTATTAAAAGATTTTGTACATTTTTTTCTGCTCTTTTTTTTCTTTCAATTAAATAATCTTTTAAATAGTTTTTTACGATTTGTGCTAAAAGAACTGTGCGAGGCTTTTTATTTCCTTTCACATTTAAGATATAAATTGTATTATTTTCAAAATCTATATCATCTAATTTAATTCCGCAAACTTCTTTTCTGCGTATTCCTGTTGTTGCTAATATTAAAAACATTAAAATATTTCTTTGATTAGCAAAGCCTTTTTTCTTTTTCATAAGTTCTATTATTTCTAATGTTTTATTAGAATTGATTGTACTTGTATTTTGTACAACATATTCAGGTATTTTGACATTTAAAATACTTATATTTAAATCTGTCTCATAAACATCATTAAGAAAATTAAAATATTTAGTCAATGCGTTTTTTACATTTTTTGCTATATTGCGTCCTTTTTCATTTATGATTTTTAGAATTATTTGAATGATGTGTCTTTTTTTTAATTCAGTTATAGATACATCACAGTATTTGAAAAAATATTTTTCTAAAGCATAGCAGTAATTATATGTTGTAACTTTAGAAATACTTAAATGACAATAAGCAATAAATTCATTTTTTAATTGTGTGAACTCATATATTGCCTTTAGCTCCAAAAATAAAAATTATTAAAGGTAAGCTATAAAGCTAAAAACAATGATAATTCTTTAAATTATTATCGTTGTTTATTAAAAAACCTTTAATAATGTTTATATATACAGTATATATTTATACTGATTTAAAGTCAAATTCTTATGGCAACTTTTTTAAAAACTTTATAACTTTTTTATTCTTTTTGTACATTCTTTATTTTTTCTACTTGATTATTTTTGTATTATGAACTATACTAATAAATGTCAAGCAGAAATTTATTTAAAGAGAGAGTATAAATGAGCAATTTTTCTACATTATTTAATTTAGCTAATAACCGCCCTCACAGATTTATGCTTGACACATTTATCTCTCTTGAGGGCGTTTTTTATATCTCCAATCAAATCCGCAAAAAGTGTACTAAATTAGAAAAAAATATAAGATTATTTGTACATCTTTCCGCCGCAAAAAGTTGCTGCCGCCACCGCAGGTGGACTTCGTCGGTACGCACAGCGAGGAGGGCTTCGCCTGGGCCACCAAAAGAAGTGGGGTATGGCACGCTGTGTACTTCGTAAGGGCAAAGCCCCAGATGTAAAAACAAAAATATAAATTTATTTTTTACAAAGTATATTTGTTTAGGTATATATTAAAAAGTATTAATTATATTTTTCAAGAAGCTCAACTATATTCTTATAATCTTCTGATTTTGCTATATCAAGTGCAGTCCTGCCATATTCATCAGTTACAGAAGTATCAGCATTATTTTCTAAAAGTATTTTTGCAGCTTCAAATTGATTAAAACTTGCTGCATACATTAAAGCAGTTATTCCATAATCAGTGGTATAATTAATATCAGCACCATTTTCTAATAACATATTTATTATATTAGTATTCCCTCTATAAGCAGCATTCATTAAAGGAGTAGGCGATATATCAATATGTTCATTTTCTATTTCGCATACTGTATTGGCGTCAGCTCCTTTCTCAAGTAAAAATTTTACCATCTCTTCATTATTATAAGTTGAAGCATAAACTAAAGCATTAATGTCGTCATCATCCCTTGCTTCAATATCAGCACCTTTTTCAATTAAAAGTTCTGTTATAGTAATATTATGAAGACTAGCCATAAGAGGAGTAAAGCCTGTAAGTTCTGCAGGTAAATTGACATCTGCTCCTAAATCTATAAGTTTACGAACAAGTTCTTCATCATACATAGCTTCTATTAATGGAGTAGAATATCCTAAAGTTAAATTAACATCTGCATTATTTTCTAATAAATAATTTATGATATTAGTTTGTTTATATTTTATAGCTTGTATTAAAGGTGTTGACTTAGAATATTCATCTATATCTAAATTATAATTAACATCTAAATTTTTTGATTCAATTAATTTTTTGATTGTTTGAAAATCTCCTGATTCTATAAAAGATATAATTTCTTTATCTGTGTATGAATAGTATGTTGTTTCTTCTGTTTGATTTGTATTTATTGATGAATTATTTTCTTCATTATCTGTAGTTTTTAATTCTTTTGTTTTATTTATGTCATCTGTACTGTCATCTAAATTTATAGTTACTTTATCTGCATTATTATTTAGTTCTTTATTATTGTTAGTATCGTTATTATTATCGTTAGAGCAAGAAAATATTATGGTAGATAGAAAAAGAATTAACAAATATTTCATAATAATATATCCTATAGTCAAGTTTTTATTTATTATATTATAAAAATGTATTTTTTCAAGTTTTATATTAAATCCCTATAGGGTATATTTTTATTAAAATTCAATCTTAGAAAAATTTATTTTAAAACCCCGCCCTTTATGTTTATTGTTTTATACTTGAATATTAACTTTATTTGTTTTTTAGTTTATACTTAAAATTTTGAAGTTTGTCAATTTTTATGTTGTTCTTTTTCCAGCCGCACGCTACAGCGGCAATACCATACCTACACTTACAGTGGATTTCGTCAGGTACTCCTTTCAGTCGCAGTACTTCCTTTGGTCGCAAAAGAAGTGGGGTATGGCACGTCTGTGTGTTTCGCAGCAAAGCCATCACAAATAATAAAATTTAAAAAACTAGAATTGACAAAATATATTTGTTTAGGTATATATTAAAAAGTATTAATTATATTTTTCAAGAAGCTTAACTATATCCTTATTATCTTTTGATTTTATCAGATCAAGTGCAGTATAACCATCTTCATCAGTTATAGAAGTATCAGCATTATTTTCTAAAAGTATTTTTACTGCTTCAAATTGATTATAACTTGCTGCATACATTAAAGCAGTCATTCCATAATCATTGGTATAATTAATATCAGCACCATTTTCTAATAACGTATTTATTATATTAGTGTTTCCTTTATAAGCAGCATAAATTAAAGGAGTCATATCAAAATCATTGGTATAATTAATATCAGCACCATTTTCCAATAACATATTTATTATATTAGTGTTTCCGTTATAAACAGCATTCATTAAAGGATTAGGCGATATATCAATATGTTCATTTTTTATTTCGCATACTGTATTGGCGTCAGCTCCCTTTTCAAGTAAAAATTTTACCATCTCTTCATCATTTAAAGAAGCCGCATAAACTAAAGCATTAATTCCGTCAACATTACTTGCTTCAATGTCAGCACCTTTTTCAATTAAAAGCTCTGCTATAGTAATATCATGCAAGCTTGCCATAAGAGGAGTAAAGCCTGTAAGTTCTTCTTTTAAATTAAGATCCGCATTATTTTCTAATAAATAATTTATGATATCAGTTTGCTTATATTTTATAGCTTGTATTAAAGGGGTTGACTTAGAATATTCATCTATCCCTAAGTTATAATTAACATCTAAACTTTTTGATTCAATTAATTTTTTGATTGTTTCCAAATCTCCTGATTCTATAAAAGATACAATTTCTTTATCTGTGTATGAATAATATGTTGTTTCTTCTGTTTGATTTGTATTTATTGATGAATTATTTGATTTATTATCTTTATCGTCTGTATTTGATTGTTCTGTTTTATTTATATTATTATCTGTACTTTCATCTAAATTTATAGCTGCTTTATCTGCATTATTATTATCTATACTGTCATCTAAATTTATAGCTGCTTTATCTGTATTATTATTGTTTGATTCTTTGGTATTACAAGAAAATATAATTATAGAAAGTAAAAAAATTAATAAATATTTCATAAACAATATATCCTACAGTCAAGTTTTTATTTATTATATTATAAAGATTATTTTTTTCAAGTTTTTATATTAAAGCCCTGTGGGGTATATTTTTTTATTGAAATTCAATCTTAAAAATTTATTTTAAAACCCCGCCCTTTAAAATTTATAACTTCCACTTACAATATGATCATGTTTATTTTTATAGTTTGAATTAGAAATTAAAGCACCCGCCCAAGTGTTTATTAAATTTAGAATCTCTTTAACGCACGGTTAATCAATTTTATAATATTATTTAATTTGAATTTCAAACAAATCTATATTTTTAGACTCATTCTGCATGCGGTTATGTGGCTATAAGTTTAAATAACACTATGTGTGGGCAGCTAAAACAACTGTTGAGATTTTAAAAAAAGTAATACAGAAATACCAGATAAAATAAAAAATATAAAGGGCGGGCACTTATAATTGTTTACGTATTTATATGGTTTAAACATATTTTCTTGCTGATTTTTATGTATATTTACATATAGTAAAAAATATTTTATAGTCAAAGGGGTTATTTTATGAGAATTTTTAAAATATTAACAATAATTATTTTTTCATTTACTTTATTTAATTCATTGGCTTTTACTCAATATAATGATGATGAAAAAGCATTAATAGAAGCTTGTAAAAATGGAAATTTAGAAGCTGCTAAAAAATTAATAAGAACAGGCACTGATGTTAATATAGTAGATGAAAAAATTTAGTGCTTTGATATATGCAGTGAAAAGCGGTAATTTAGATTTAGTAAAAGAATTAATGAAATTCGGTGCGGATGTAACTTATTATGGAGGCGGGCAAATTGATGCTGCTTTTTTTGCTCTTAATAGCGGCAGAAATGATATTATTGAATATTTGTTAAGTAAAGGTGCTAACCCTACTGATTTTTTATTTTATTCTATATATAAAAATGATATTAACAGAGTAAAAGAATTTTTAAAAAAAGGAGCAAAAGCTAATTATTATCTAACTTATGCATCTAAAAAAGGTAATATTGAAATAATTCGTGAACTTATAAAGTCAGGAGCTAATGGATTTGATGAGGCTTTATATGAAACAGTTAAAGCTGGAGGAAGTCCTGAAGTTGTAAAAGAATTAGTTAAAAATGGAGCGGATGTAAATTATAAAGAGGCAGACTATGCAGGTTCTGATAATAGTCCTGAACGATATTATGATTATTTAATTTTGTATGCTGTAAGAAGTAAAAATATAAATACTGTTAAGATATTAATAGAGGCAGGAGCTGATCTTAATGTTTATGGAGAATATGAGCATAATAATCCTTTGATGGTGGCTGTAGAGAATAATGATGCTGAGATGGTAAAATTACTTTTGAGTTCAGGTATTGATGTAAATGAAGAGCTTGAAAATAAAAGAGAGAATATATTAACTTGGTGTATTAGTAAAGATAGAGGATACAGATATAGCAGTTATAAGGTAGATATCAAAGTAATTGAGGCACTTTTAGAGGGAGGTGCTGATTATATGCAAAAAATTATTATGGTAAAAATGCTTTAATGGTTGCAGCTTCTGAAGGCAGAGAGGATATTATTGAATTGCTTGAAAAATACGGAGCTTAATTTTTAGGAGTATTATTTATGAAAAAGTTATTTATTATATTTATTATTTCAGTTAGTGTTTTAAATGCACAGGAAGGAAAAGAAAAGTTTTTTAAATTATTTGAAGGTAAAGTTATTCTTAAATATTTTGAACATTATTCAGGTAATGATCCTATATATAAAATAGATAAAAATACCAATATTTTATCTGAATCTGGAGAAATATTATACTATTTTGATAGTGCTAAAAATGATAATCAATTTTATTTATATAATATTGTAGAAAGACATAATTATGAAGAAGGTAAGTATGAAAAAATTACAAATTATTATTTATCTATAATTGAAAATAATATTTTGTATGTAACACCTTTGCTAGTAGGATATGAACCTGATTATGGAGAGCATTTGCTGTTAATAAAAATGAAGCAGATGATGTATATGAACAACATGGAGCAGAACCTATAGCAATATTATTAGATGATGATATATATATAATTCTATCAGCAAAATTTCATTAGAAAGTTTTCTAGCTGCATTTGAATCAGAAAATAAATCAATATCATTTACTTTATCAAAAGAAAAATTTATCGAATACTATTCATATCCTTATAGCACGTATTTTTCAGAATTAGAAAGTTATATGGATAATTACTTAGATGAAGATAATAATAAAAACAATTGTTATTTTAAATCCAGTTCTTCTAAATTAAACAAATTTATAGAAGAATCAATAAAAAATGATATGGGAGGTGAATATTCATTTGGTTTTAGATGTTTATTTTGTAAAAACAAATTTGTATTCTTGTATGGATGGGCTGCCAAATATAGAATTATGATGTTTATAATAGATAATGATACTTTATTTCTTATAGAAGTACCTTATAATCATAATGAGAATAAAAAATACGGATTTAACGGAATATTTAAAAGAAAAAAATAATTTTGTATAAGTAAAAACCTTTCTATTTAGATAGTTATATTTTTACATATTGAATAAAAATAGTGCTGCAATAATACAAATTATAGCAGCACTTATTATATGCTGAGACTGCTTTACTTATTTATATATTCTTTATGTATCATAGCCATATACTGACTAGCTGATAAATTAATTTCTGTCCCTTTTCTACATCATCATGCAAGTTATATTATGCTATTCATTTTACTTTATTAATATCTCTGATAGGTCTTACGGTGCTTTCTCTTTTACTGCCTTTATTTTACTGTTACTTTTTTTTCATACTGTTAACACCATTATTAAATTGAATATGCTTATACATAAAGCACTTATGGATATTATACAAGTAATTTTTTCTAACATGCTTGACTCCTTTATATCTATGTCTTATAATATCTGAAGGAAGCGGGTTGCGGACTCACTCCCCTTTGGTTGTATTAAGAATTATTTCTTATTTTTAAAAGTCGTAACCGCAATTATTATAGCTGTCAACAAATTGGTAATTGCGGTTAGCAGTTCAGCATTATATCCGCTGTTTATATTTTGATTATACTAAATATTATTCAAAAAAGTCAATACTAATTTAATAAAAAATATATAAAAGCAAAGTGATTTAATTGAGTGAAAATTTGATTATAGAAAATCTATAATGAATGCATTATCTCTTATAGTTTTTTATTTTTTCTTTACCGCACGCAGAATAAAATTTTAAATATATATAATGTATGCAATTTAAATATTATTAAATTAGAAATTTTGTTAACCGTGCGTTAATTGAAATTAGAAACTTAACAAAAACTAGGGCGGGTATGCTTTTTTTATTGAGATTCAAAATATTAAATAAAATTTGTATTATAATTAAAATCATAAAATCTATAGGGTGGGGTATGTTATAATTTTTAACTGTTTAATTTGTTGACTTTATATTTTAACATGTTAAATTATTTTTTATTACAAAATATTAAAGGATAGTACTATGAAAAAATTATACTTTTTATTCTCTATTATAGCTTTATTGTACAGCTGTAATTCAAGCAAAACAGATAACGCATCTCAATCATCGCCTTCTGATAATACAGGTTTTAAAGCAGAGATTTCTTTTGACGGATCTTCTTCTTTAGCTCCTGTCATGGCTTCTATAGGTAATAAATTTATGGAAGAATATGTTACATGGGATAAAGTATCTTCTAATCTTCCTAATGAAAAAATATCTATATATGTATCATCAGCAGGTTCCGGTGCCGGTGTAAAAAGCATATTAGATAATACAGCAAGTTTTGGAATGTTGGCTAGAAAAATAAGAGATAATGAAAAATCTCAAATGACAAATTATAAAGAATTTTTAGTGGCCTCCGATGCTTTGACAGTTTCAGTTAATGCTAAAAATCCAATAACAAAAATTAAAGATAATTTAGATTCTGATACTATTAGAAAAATATTTTCAGGCGAATATAAATATTGGAGCGATGTAGATGCTTCTTTGCCTCAAAAAGAAATAGTAGTTATAATTAGAGATTTAAGCGGCGGTGCTTATGAGGTTTTCCAAGAGTCTATAATGGGAGAAACTCAAATATCTCCTAATGCTATACAATCTCCTTCTATGGGAGCATTAGGAACAAAAATAGTGGAAAATGAAAATGCTATAGGTTATGCTTCTTATGGTGTTTATAATCAGAATAAAGAAAATTTATTTGCTTTCAAAGTTGATGGAGTAGAACCTACCAAAGAAAATATTTTAAATGGTCAATATAAAATACAAAGACCTTTAATGTTTATTAAAAATTCGGAGCTTTCTGAAAGTGAAAGTGCTTTTGTTGATTATGTATTCAGCGATATAGGAAAACAAATAGTAGAAGAAAATGGATATATTCCTGTAGAATAAAAAATAATAACTATCAATTAAATATTGCCGTAATATTTTATAATAAGTATTGCGGCAATATAACTTAATTTCAATAAAAATATATTTCTTTATTTATATATTCTTCATATTAAAGTTTTATCAATATTTAAAAATTATAATTTGATTTAAAAATTATAGAGTTGTATAATAGTAAACATAATATTATATTGAAGGGGTAGCAATTATGAATTTTAATTTTTATATGCCTAGTAAGGTTATATTCGGCAATGGTTCTTTAAACAAATTACATAAGCAGAAATTACCTGGTAAAAAAGCATTGATTGTAACAGGCGGTACTTCCATAAAAAAATACGGTTATTTAAAAAGACTTCAGGATGAATTGGATAAAGCAATGGTAGCTTATGTTTTGTTTGATAAAATACTTCCAAATCCTATAAAAGATCATGTGATGGAAGGAGCTGCTTTAGCAAAAAAAGAAAATTGTGATTTTGTTATAGGTATAGGAGGAGGAAGCAGTATAGATTCTTCAAAATCTATTGCTGTAATGGCTACTAATGAAGGAGATTATTGGGATTATATATTTGGAGGTACAGGAAAAGGGAAACCTGTTCCTAATGATCCTCTTCCTGTTGTTGCAATAACTACTACAGCTGGAACTGGTACAGAAGCAGATCCTTGGACTGTTATTACTAATGGAAAAGAAAAAATAGGTTTCGGTTATGAAAAAACTTATCCTTATCTTTCTATAGTAGATCCTGAACTTATGAAAACTGTTCCTCCAAAACTTACAGCTTATCAAGGTTTTGATGCATTATTCCATAGTACAGAAGGATATATTAATAAAATAGCAAGCGATATGAGTGATTTATTTGCATTAAAAGCAATAGAGCTTATAGGAAAAAGTTTAGCTGATGCTGTTAAAGACGGAAATAATATGGAAGCTAGAGAAAATGTTGCTATGGCAAATACTTTATCAGGTATAGTAGAAAGTACTTCAAGCTGTACGGCTGAGCATTCTATAGAACATGCTTTAAGTGCTTATTATCCTAATCTTGAGCATGGTGCAGGACTTATCATTATTAGCAAGGAATATTATACAGTAATTGCCAATGCTCATGACTGCGATGAAAAAATGATAAATATGGCTAAGGCTTTAGGTAAAAAAGATGCCAATAAGGCTATGGATTTTGTTGATGCTTTAGTTGATTTGCAAAAAGCGTGCGGAGTTGATAATTTAAAACTATCAGATTATGGCATGAAAAAAGAAGATTTGCCTGATATAGCTAAAAATGCCAAATTTGCTATGGGCGGATTGTTTGAAATAGATCCTCATAATTTTACTGATGAAGAAGTATTAACTGTATTACAAAAATCATATAAATAATACATATTTAACTAATTTATAAAAAACTATAGAATTATATATGTATATAACTCTATAGTTTTTTATATTTTTCCTATATATATTGCATAAAAGCCGAATTTATAATATATTAAAAACAAGCATATTTAAAAAATTAATTCAATATTTTCTTTTTATTTGGAGATATAGTATATATGAAAAAAATAAACAGTTTAGCATTTAGAATGCCTTTTGTTATATGTTGTATAGTTGTTGTTATAATAGTAACAATGCTTATATCTTCTATAAGAATAGCTAGTAAAGGTATAAGTGTAAGTAGACTAGGAGGATTTAACAGTACAATAGCAGGATATGCTTCAGTATTGGATACTTGGTTTGGGCTAGAAACATCTCTTATAAATACATATTCTGTAACTCCTGTAATTATTAGATATTTGCAAGGTAATGAAACAACAAGTTTAGAATTATTATCAAGTACTATAAAAAATTTTAAAAACAGCAATCTTTATATAATTAATATGGGGATAGCTGATATTAATGGGAATATAATAAGTGATTCTGTTTCTCAGGAATTAATTGGAAGAAATTTAAAAGACTATATTCCTATGGCTTGGACAAGGATTACTTCATCTAATTCTGATGAGGTTGTTTATGGTGATAGATTACTTCAATCGGATATAACAGGTAAATGGTCTATGCCTGCCTTAAAAATAGTTAAAAATGAAAATAATCAGAATATAGGATATATATATGTTCTTCTTGATTGGGCTATTTTGCATCAAACACATTTTTCAAATATAGATTTGGGTAAAACAGGAGGTTTATTTATAACAAGTTCTGATTTGTATAATATAATGGATTCTTTATATGAAAATATAGCTGTGATGAAAATTAATCCTATATATAAACAAGCTTTTACAAGCGGAAGTAATTCAGGAATAATAACTTATGATGTAAATGGTCAGGAAAGAACAGCTGCTTATTATAAAATGAAAACACAGCCTTGGATAATAGCGCTTGCTATGATGAATTATGAAATATATGAACAGAATTTGAAATTAATAATAGCAAGCATAATAATAGGGGTAATATCTATAATAGTTCTTGCAGTATTTGTAAGTTTATTTATAGGAACTATCACTAAACCTCTTGAAATAGTTGTAGAAGAGGCACAAGAGATAGAACGCGGAGATTTAACTAAGACAGAACAGCGTATCAAACCTAGAAAAGATGAGATAGGAGTTTTATCAAGATCTTTTGTAAGTATGCGTAATAAACTTGTAGAAACTATTACAGAAGTTAATACGGCCTCAAATAATATAGTTAAAGCTGCTCAAGAATTAGCACATGGAAATACAGATTTATCCAGAAGAACAGAATCTCAGGCTGCAAGTTTGGAGGAAACAGCAAGCTCTATGGAAGAGATGGCTTCTACAATAAAATCTTCAACCGAACATGCGGTTGCTGGAAATAATATGATGATAGCATCAAGAGAGGCCGTAGAAAGTGCTGGAAAAATTATAGCTGAGACTACGATAAATATAGAAGAAGTTTATGAGGCTAGTGCTAAAATTAAGAATATAACAAAAATAATTGAGGATATTGCATTTCAAACTAATATACTTGCTCTTAATGCGGCAGTTGAGGCTGCAAGAGCAGGAGAACAGGGTAAAGGTTTTGCTGTTGTAGCGAGCGAAGTTAGAAATTTGGCACAGACAACTCAGTCATCTGTTAAAGATATTACTGCATTAGTTGATAATACTAATGAAAAAATTAATAAAGCCACAGATACAGCACGTCAGTCTCAGGATATATTTATAGATATTCAGCAAAAAATAGAGGATACTGCTAAAATTATGCAGGACATAAGTGCTACAGCGATGGAACAGCAGGTAGGGGTTGATCAGGTTAATAGGGCTGTTGCAGAAATGGATACTGTAACTCAGCATAATGCATCCCTTGTTCAAGAGAGTACAGATACATCAGAATCTCTGCTTAGTCAGGCACATTTGCTTCAGGAAGCTGTAAGTTTCTTTAAATTAAATCCTTCTGATTTGATAGCAGAACCTAAAAAGAATAAAAAACAGGAAGTTAAAAAAGAAGTAGAAATAAAAAAAGATACAGAAATTAAAAAAGAAACTGAGGTAAAAAGAAATACAGAAATAAAAATAGAAAAAACTGAACCTAAAAAGAAAGAGTTAAAAGTACCTCCATCTGTTGAAAAATCAAGAGCTGAGGAAAAAATGATGATACAGCAGGATAATAAAACTGTAAAAAATGAAGAATTTGGAACTACTTATTCTTCTACTCCAAGTGAAATGACTGATGACGGATTTGCTTCATTCTAATTAAAATAATTTAAGATTATAAAACAATAAACAAGACTGTAATATATTTTACAGTCTTGTTTTTTTATTTAAATGGTATTTTTTATTAATTAAATGTTTGATATAAAACATTAGATTTTTTGTTTAACTTTTTTATTATTTTAGTATATAATAGAACTTAATCTTATTATAAGGAGTTTTAAAAATGACTAAAGTTGTTTTAATACGTCATGGTGAGAGTGTTTGGAATAAAGAAAATTTATTTACTGGATGGGCTGATGTTACATTATCTGAAAAAGGAATAGAAGAAGCTAAAGCAGGCGGAGCAGAATTAAAAAAAGCAGGATTTACTTTTGATAAAGCATATACTTCTACTCTTACACGTGCTATAAAAACTTTGAATTTGGTTTTAGAAGAAATGGGACTTTTATGGATACCTGTAGAAAAATGCTGGCAATTAAATGAAAGACATTACGGAGCATTACAAGGATTAAATAAATCTCAAACTGCTGAAAAGTACGGAGAAGATCAAGTAAAAATATGGAGAAGAAGCTATGATACTCCTCCTCCAGCATTAGAAAAATCTGATGAAAGATATCCAGGACATGATCCAAGATATAAAAATTTATCAGAAAAAGAATTGCCTTTAACTGAATGTTTGAAAGATACAGTTGCAAGAGTTGTGCCTTTTTGGGAAAATGTTATACTTCCAGATATAAAAGCTGGTAAAAAAATAATAATAGCTGCTCATGGTAATAGTTTAAGAGCATTGGTTAAATATTTAGATAATATTTCTGATGCTGATATTACAGAGTTAAATATTCCAACAGGTATGCCTTTAGTTTATGAACTTGATGACAATTTCAAAGCAGTTAATAAACAATATTTAGGAGATCCTGAGGCTGTTAAAAAAGCTATGGAAGCTGTTGCAAATCAAGGTAAGAAAAAATAATATCAAAATAAACAATGATGTAAGTAAAAGGTTTGTTTAATTATAAATTATAAAAAGGAAGGTTTTAATTAAAAACTTTCCTTTTTTATTTTTAATTTCTTTTGCATTGTTATATCAAAAAATTATTCAGCACTTGAATTCATTTTCTTATATGCTATAGTTTAAATATTAATTAAAATAAATGGAAAACAAATTGAATATAAAAACACAAAACAAAAAAATAGAACTGCTAGCACCTGTCGGAGATGAAAGAGGATTAAAGGCCGCTGTTAATGCTGGAGCTGATGCTGTGTATTTTGGTACTAAAAGTTTTAATGCTAGGGTAGGGGCAGCTGAAAACTTCGATGAAAAGGTACTTGAAGAAAATATAAAATTCGCAAAATTAAGAAATGTGAATGTTTATATTACAGTTAATACTTTAGTTTATAATGATGAAATTGATAAAGTGCTTCCATTAATAAAAAGCGTTTCTGATTTGGGAGCTGATGCCATTATAGTTCAGGACTTAGGTATTATTGATATTGTTAGAAATAATTTAAATATTGCTATGCATGCAAGCACACAGATGTCTTGTAATAATTTAGACAGTGTAAAACTTCTTAAAAGTATTGGTATTGATAGGGTAGTGTTGGCACGTGAAATGAGTTTAGAGAATATAAAATATATCAGAGATAATACGGATATAGAACTTGAAACTTTTGTTCATGGAGCTTTATGCGTAAGTTTTTCAGGTCAATGTGCTTATTCTTATTTGCATGGAGGAAGAAGTGCAAATCGAGGAGCTTGTGCTCAGCCTTGCAGAATGGAATACACTGGAGGAAAAACAGATTATCCTTTGAGTACAAAAGATTTAATGACTATTGATATAATTCCAAATTTACTTGAAAGCGGAATAACTTCTTTTAAAATTGAAGGACGTGCTAAAAGAAGCGAATACGTTGCTGTTACTACTTCAATATATAGGCATGCTATTGATTTGGCTTTGGAAAATAAGGATATACCTATTGAAAAATATAGAGAAAGTTTAATGAAGATTTTTAACAGAGGAGGATTTTCTCAAGGTTATTATTATAATTCAAAAGATATTTTTGAAAATTATAAGCCTAGCCATGATGGTGAGTATATAGGAGAAGTTACAGCATATAAGAAAAATAAAATATATGTAAAAGCTGATAAAGAATTGAATGTTTATGACGGACTTTCATTTGGTGAAAGCGGAAAGGTAGGAATGCAGATTTCTGATTTATATAAAGATAATGTAAGAGTAAAAAGAGCGAAAGGAAATTTAAGTTTTTCAGCTGTTTTAAAAAATGTGAATATTGGAGATGAAGTTTATAGAACCACTGATAAATTACAAATGGACGAGGCAGACAAAATAATTGAAAGCGATCATTTTAAACATTTGCTAGATTTAAATTGTATAATTGGATTTAATGATATTAATGGTAATAAAAAAATAAAATTAACAGTCAATAGCAAATATGATGATAGGCTAAACAATATAGAATATATAAGCGATTATATAATTCAAGAAGCTAAAACTAAAGCAACAACTAAAGAAGATATTTTTAATTCTCTTTCAAAAACAGGAGGCACTGTATTTGAATTTGAAAATATTAATAATATTAATATTGAAGAAAAATTCAAAAATCCTTTTATACCTGTTAAAATTTTAAATGAAGCTAGAAGATGCCTAATCGAAAAACTTGAAAATATTTTAATGCAGTCTAAAAAAATTAATTATAATAAAGATTGTGAAAAAAATATTAATTATCCAAACACTGATATAAAAGTTTTGATTGCTGGCAGTGAAGAAAAAATTAATTTATATTCTGATATTCATTATGATAAAAAAATATTATTTCCAAATGTTTATGATGAAAATATAATTAAGCTTTTTAAAAATAAAAAAATAGACGGAATACTCCTGCCCCATGTTACATTCGATAAAGATATTGAAATAATAAAAAGCATAGTAGAAAAAACAAATGGTATGATAGTAATATGCAATAACTTAGGACATATTGAAGCATTAAAAGGAAAAGCTGTATTATGGGCAGGCATTGGGCTTAATGCAATTAATAATTACAGTGTGAACCTTTTATATAAATTAGGAATTGACACTGTTATATCATCAATTGAAGCAGGTAAAAATTTAAAGCATACTTTATCTGTAAAAGAAGGTTTTATTCCTGCTATGAACTTTGCTTTCTGTCCTAAGAGCATGTCAGTAGGATGCAGTAAATGTAAAGAAGAAGATATTATTGATCATAGAGGAAATACTGTAATATTTGATTGTGTAAGAATGCATAATAAAACTAGTTTTATCTTGGAAAATATAAAAAATAAAAATGGGAATATTTATTATTTTATTTGTTAAAATAAAAATAGAGATATAAAATTAATTACATCTCTATTTTTATTTAACAATAATTATTTATTATTTTTTATATCATTATATTTTGCTAAAAATTCATCTGCTAAATCCTGAAGCTCTTTTGAATACTGAATATTTAAATTCATAGAATTACTTATAACATTAGGATCAGAATTTTCCTTAGACATCTCCAAATCCATTTTAGTTTTTTCTAAATAGATTTTTTGTTTTAAATCATGAAATCTTGATTGATACTCACTTTTTAATTTCATAACTTCTGCTAATTGAGCTTGTGTTAATCCTGCCTCATTATAAATAAAATATTCATAATTGCATGTTCCGTCATAATCTTTCCAATTATATTTCTTTAGCGTATACAGATACTGATAATATAACTATAAATAAAATAATACCAAAAATGCGTTTCATAATAACCCTCTTTTAATTAAATGTTTTATTTGCTTTATTAGACGAATTATACAATAAAAAGTTCCTTAGAAATCTATTTTTTTATGTAAAAACATCTTATATAAGGTTTATAAAAATTAACATTATTATAGTATTAAAAATCATAATCATAGGATAAATATTTATGAGGATTTTTAAACCTTTATTATTACTATTATTAATTTCATCTCTATCATATTCTCAGGATAAAACAGTTTATATTACAGAAAAAGGTAAAAAATATCATAGAGAATACTGCAGAACAACAAAAAATTCAAATACAAAAGCCATTTCATTAAGCAAAGCCAAATCAATGGGCTATGAAGCTTGTAAAGTATGCAGACCTTAATTAAAATTATTTACAATATTAATTAATTGCTGCTTTATTGATTTAAAATCATTATTTAAATTTATAGTATTAATTGCAAAATATTTATCTTGTATTTTATATTCTTTGTTAATATTATCACTACATAAAGGATAAAGCAAAACACCTTTTATAGTTTTAAATTTTTTATTAACATTACTCATATAAGAAAACATTTGATATAGATGCGAACTTCTTATTGATATCTTATCATTATTTTTTATTAATATATTTTTATAAAATTTTGTATCTATTATTAAACATTTTTCTTTATTATAAATCATAGTATCAGTTTTCATTATAGGTATATATTCATTATTATTTATCTGCCACTTAATAGATTTATTTTTTACTTTTATATTTTTATTATTTCTAAAATGCATTTTATAAAAGTTTAAAACAAATTTCTCATAAAGTATATGCATTCTTTTTTCTTCATTAAAATCAATAAATGAATATTCATCAGTATTTTTATTAACTACTAAATGTTTATGTATGAATTTGCAAATATTAATTATAATTTTGTAATGCATATTATTTTTATTGTACTTTAATGATTTGAAAGTGGCATTATTAACATTTATATTTTTTATTTTTATAAAGTAATGATTTAATCTTATTAGTTTTTCAAGAATATCATTATCTATATTTTGATAATTTATAAGTTTGTTTAAAGTGGATTTTATTATTTGGTTAAAAAGTATATCATTAGAGAGAATATTATAACTGCATACTAATTTTTTATAATTAATAGTATTTCTTTTTATAGATTTAGAAAAGTTGATTTTTCCTTTTAATACAGATAAATCTTCTTCTAAAGTGATATATCCTTTATAAAAACCTCTTTTAATTAATTTATCTAAAAACATATTGAGAATATAAGCCATAACATTATAAATATTATCAAACTTTTCATCACCGAAAATTTCTTTTTTATTATCTTCATCAATGATATTCCAAACATTCCAAGTATAAGATAGCATGTAGTATATATTTTTAATAGGTATTTTTATATTGTTATTCATTTTTTAATCTAATAACTTTTTTATTTCCTTTTCTGCTTTATCCTCGTTATCAAACCAATACTCTCTTAATGTAGGAGCTATCTCATATTCTATAATATTTTTGTATTCCTCATCATCTAATTTATCGCAAAAATAACTATGTCCTATAGTATAGCCTTTGCCGAGAGTTCTGTCGCTTTTTATAATATTATTTAAATCAGTAAATTTTCTAATTATTTTATTTATAAGATTATCATTTACATTTTGATTTTTTAAGTATATTTTAAACTTTTCATTTTCAAAAGCAGGTTCAATATCTATAAAACAAAATCTCCTTCTTAATGCATAATCAATAACAGCAATACTTCTGTCTGCAGTGTTCATCATACCAATAATATATAAATTATTAGGCACTGTAAAACTTTCATTATTGTAAGAGAGTATAATTTCTGCATCTCTGTTATCTGATTCTATAAGCATTAAAAGCTCACCGAAAATTTTAGAAATGTTTCCGCGGTTAATCTCATCTATTATAAAGAAATACTTATTATCCATATCTGATGCAGCTTTCTGACAAAAATCATAAAACACACCGTTTTTTAATTCAAAGTTTTTATCATTAGGTTTGTATCCGATAATAAAATCTTCATAAGAATAACTTTCATGAAACTGAACCATTTTTATTTTATCATCATCAGCTTCGCCTATAATCGAATAAGCAAGTTTTTTAGCCATAAAAGTTTTTCCCACTCCTGGTGAGCCTTGAAAAATAATATTCTTCTTTCTATTTAATAAATTACAAATAGTGTTGTATTTTTCTTCTGATATAAAAACTTCATTAAGAAAATCATTTTTTGTGTAAGAATTATACGATTTATCATTAGTGTGTGTAATTTCTTCATCATCTGTTTTTTCGTCTTTATTTTTACTATATTCAAATTCATCAAAAGAAATTTCTGATTTGTATTTTGCTGATAAATCTTTGCATAAATCTATTATTTTTGATTGTTTTAAATTTCTATATATAATGTATTCTTTGCTTGCTTTTAATGCCTTATTTAATTCTTCTATGTTATTTTTTTGTGCAATTTTATTCATAAAGAAATTATAAAATTGAAAGCCCAGCAATTTATCAAAGCCGTTGCCGTCTTTTATTTTTCTAAAAGTGTCATAAAGTCTTGCATAAGAATTATACGGATATTCAGATACTTTATTTTCAAGCATTTGAAGTCCGTCTACACCTTTAATTTCTTTATTATAAATTTTTTCCATAGTATCATAAATAAGTTCTAATTTTTCATAACTCAATTCTGATGACATAAATATTCCTTAATAAAAATATAATACGTTTAATTTCAATTTTACCATAAAAGCAAATATTTACATAATGAAAATTATAGAATTTTCTTTTTTAATATATTATAATTATATAATAATGCCATATTTTTAGGATAATTTATGAAAGATGAAAGTAAAGAACAGGCAAAAGAATTTTATAAAAAAGCATTAGCTTTGGAAAAAGAAGAAAAATATAAAGAGGCTATAGAATATTATGATAAAGCTATAGAACTTCAGCCTAATAATACTAATTATCTTAATATGAGAGGAATTGTAAAAATTGATGTTGAAGATTATGAGGGAGCTATTAAAGACTTTACTAAATGCATTGAATTAAAACCCAAACATAGAATAGCTTATAATAACAGAGGGCTTGCAAAATCTCATTTAGAAGAATATGAGGAAGCTATAAAAGATTATGATATATGTATTGCCTCTCTTCCTAAAGCTGATTATGCCTATTATAATAGAGGACTTGCTAAATATGAATTAGGAGAATACGAAGATGCAATTAAAGATTATGATAAATGTATAGAATTAAAACCAAAAAATGTGGATTATTATTATTCTAGAGGAGAGGCTAAATATAAATTAGGAGACTGTGAGGGAGCTATTAAAGATTTCGATAAATGTATAGAATTAAAACCTAAATATCCATATTATTATAATATGAGAGGAATTGTTAAATCAGAATTAAAGGAATATGAGGAAGCTATTAAAGATTATAATAAATGTATTGAATTAGATGCTAAATATGAAGGTTATTATAATAGAGGACTTGTTAAAAATGATTTGGAAGAATATGAAGAAGCAATTAAAGATTTTGATAAAGCTATAGAATTAAATCCTTTTGATAATTATGCTTATAATTTTAGAGGTATAGTTAAAAATGAGTTAAAAGATTATCAAGGAGCTATTGAAGATTTTGATAAATCAATAGAGTTAAATTCTTTTTATCCTAATCCTTATTATAATAGAGGGAATACTAAACGTAATTTACAAAACTATAGTGAAGCTCTAAAAGACTATGATAAAGCTGTTGAGTTAGATAATAATTATATAGATGTTTATAATGAAATTGGTATTACAAAAATTAGATTAGCTAATATTCAATTAAAAAATAATAATATATTAGAAGCTAAAAAATTATTAAATGAAGCTATTATATATTTTAATAAATGTATAGAGCTAGACAGTAACTATGCAGAAAGCTATGATGGTATAGGTTTTGTTAATACTAAATTTGCTAATATAGAAAGGAATAATGGCAACATATCGAAAGCTATTGAAATATATAATGAATGCTTAAAATATTTTTATAAAACTTTAGAATTAGACAATGAACATGCTTATGCTTTAAACAGTATAGGCTATATTAAAAACATACTTGCTAACATTCAAAAAGAAAGTATTCCAGAAAATGAATACAAAAAATTAAAATCTGAATCTTTAGAAAATTTTAAAAATGCGTATAAAATTGCTGATAATGAATTAAAAGAAAAAATAAAAAAATACCTTATAAAACTTGCAAAAGAGAATAATGATGTTGGTATAAAATTCTGCCGAAATAACAATTTAATATAAATATGTTTTTGCAATATAAACTTATTTTATTTGTAAATTTAAATTAAAAATCATCTTAAAGGTGCTTCTGATATGCTCACTTTTATATTATCTAATTTATTCATCTCTGTATTTTTTAAGTGAAGTACCTTTCTTATATATTCTGCAACTGCTTCATTATTTTCTACTTTAGAGCCTATTATTATTTCTTTTATATAATTACTCTTTTCATCAAAAAGTTTTATATAATCAATATAAAGTTTTTTATTGTCATTATCAATTAATATCTCATCTGATTTATAATCATTTGTTACAAGCATTCTAAGTTCCTGTTCTTCAAAGAATGCTTCATGTTTTATTATGTATTTTATATTTTCAAATAAATAGCTGTATAATTGATTTTTAATATTTTTATAATTTTCATTTCCTTCTATTTGTTTTTTAATCTCTTCTGTATAATGGAATATTTTTGCAAATGCATATTTAATCATATCTTCTTTTTTATCATCTTCTTTTAACTCTGCTTTATAATTAGGCTTATTCAAATCATTTAAATCAATAATATTGCTTGCATATTTAGATTTTTCTTTATTGTAAATAAGCTGATTTTCTTTTTCATTATAATAAAGCACCCAATATAAATTTCTTTTTTGTATAAATGGTATTTCTCCATTATAAATATCATTAATAGTTTTATTTTCATCAACTTTTATGCTATTTCTTAATTCATTAATAATTTCATAATTTATTTTTGATTCATATTCATAATAATAAGAAGAAGTATATGAATTATTAAAATATTTATTATCTAAAACTAAACATATCCCTGTAGCTTCTTTATTTTCTTTTTTACCATAAAGCCTAAACATCGTAAGAGAATCTTTATTTCTTGAATATGATGTTTGTAATGTTAAGCTTTTTCATCATTTTCTATTTTTATATCTATATTATTTTTATTTAAAATTTTTTCTAAAATCTTTCCCTCTTTAGGATCATTAGCAGTTGTTATATTATTTATTCTTATATTTCCGCTTTCTTTTGTATTCTCTTTATTATCTGTTTTTTCTTCTTTAGGATTTAATAATAAAGTAAGAATATTCAAAGATGTATAATGAGATATTTCTATATTATTTTCTTCTTCAGTATCAAAAGTTAAAATTTTAAGTAAAAAATATTCGTATAATAAAAGATATTTTATATTTTCTTTAAGCTTATCATTAAAATTTTTGCTCTCATCAAAGCGAGAAATTAAATTTATTATTGATTCATTTTCCCATAAATTATCATTATTAATATCAGTTAATAATATAAATAATTTATCTATACTATAATATTTTTCTAATGTTTGAAATATCAATATTATATATGGTATTTTTAGATTTTTTTTATCTAATTGTATAAAATTATTTATATCGTTTATAGCTTCATTATATTCACCTAAATTTATTTTAGATAGAAATCTTAAGTAGTACCAATATCTATTATTATTTAATTCTATGGCTTTATTAATATAAGTGATAGATTCACTATATTTTTTTAAACTAATTTGAATAAAAACTATTGGCAAATATACATATTCATTTTTATTATTTAATTCTGTGACTTTACAAAAATCATTTATAGCTTCTTCGTATCTTTTTAAATTTAATTTTGCAAAACCTCTATTAATATAAGCTATTTCGTTATTTGGATCTAATTCTATAGATTTATTAAAATAATATATAGCTTCCTCATACATTTTCAAATTTGATTTTGCAAAACCTCTATTAATATAAGCTATTTCGTTATTTGGATCTAATTCTATAGATTTATTAAAATAATATATAGCTTCCTCATACATTTTCAAATTTGATTTTGCAAAACCTATATTGATGTAAGCCATTTTATTATTTGGATCTAATTCCATAAATTTATTGAAATAATATATAGCTTCCTCATACATTTTTAAATATGATTTTGCAAAACCTATATTGATGTAAGCCATTTTATTATTTGGATTTAGTTCTATAACATTAATGTAATCATGTATAGCTTCATCATACATTTCTAAATTTGATTTTGCTAAACCTCTATTAAAATAAGCTTTTTCATTATTTGGATTTAACTCTATAACCTTAGTATAGTCATCTATGGCTTCTTCGTACATTTCTAAATTTGATTTTACTAAACCTCTATTAATATAAGCTTTTTTATTATTTGAATTTAGTTCTATAACTTTATTAAAATATTTTATAGCTTCTTTATAATTTTTTAAATCAAATTGACAATTACCAATGTTATAATATGATTCTTCATCTTTTGGATCTAGTTCTATTACTTTATTGAAATTGTATATTGCATCATCATATTGTTTTAATTCAAGAAAAGATACTCCATTAAAAAAATATGCATCCTCATCTTTATCATCTTTTTCAATGGCTTCATCGCATAGCTTTATAGCTTCTTCAAAATGTTTTTCTTCTATTAGTTTTTGTATTTTTGTTTTTAATTCTTCAGTCATAAAATAATCCGAAATATTTTTAATTATTATAAAGTATTATAAAAATATTAAAACAATATATAGTTTATGATATTTTCAATATGAAATTATTAGTATGTTAAAGCAGAGTTTAGAGCCGAAGCTACAGTCCTGCAAATAAATTTATTTGCTGATTATAGCATAGCAACAATAATAAAATTTGACATAACAAAAAAAATTAATTATACTATATAAAAATACTATTGATGAGGTGATATATGGAGAATAATATCAGTAATGAAGAACAAATAAGAAATAAGTTTGAAAGAATATTCCAATACGAAAACAATAAGAATGCATTCCTTGATTATTTTTACGGAAGATCAAACAGCTGTCCTATTTTAAGAAATTATTACGGTTATGAAGCTGAAGATATTTTTAAATTTTATTTTGATGAAAATACTAAAGAAGAAGATAAAAAAGCACTGTCAAGATACGCTGAAGCTATAATAAAAGATATATACAAAGACAAAAATGTTCATATAATTTTGAGATTATCCACTGGTGAAGATTTAGAAAAAGCATTAATAGAAAGTTATAATAATACGTATGAAAGAACTATATATGATAAAAAATATTCTAAAGCAACTTTAGCCAACAATGAAGCATCTAAATATATACAAATACAAGTAAATAATTTTTATAAATTTTCAGAATTAGAAGCCTATATGCCTAAAGACTTTAATCAATACTTAGAAAAAGTAAAAAATGACAATAAAGCATTATTAAATAAAGAGCCTCATTTATTATTAACTATTTTGGTATACCTCATAAATAGAGATGATGATAAAAGCCTCATAAAACAATTATTAAATTATATAGATTCTCTAAAAATCAATGATGAAGAAACTATATCATTACTTTTTAGTATAGTTGATAAAGATGAAGAAGTTTATAAAAGATTAATGAATATTTTAAATAAAGATAACAATATGATTTATTTTCTTGTGAATATATACAAAGATATGACAAGAACTATAAAATTATATAAAAGATTATTTAAAAGCTATTCAGAGGATAAAGGCTATTATTACTACACTCAAAAACTTATACCTGAATATTTAGAACTATGCAATTTCCCTAAAGAATGTATTTTATTAAACACAATAGTTAATAATAACACTCTTTTTATTTCATATTTAACAGTAGAAGTAAAAAAATTATATGATAAAGACAAAGAAACATTTTATAAACTTTATGAGATAATAGAAAAATCAAAATTGGAAAATTTATATCTTGATTATGCTATGCTTTCATCAATTATGCTTGCAGGCGGTGATAATAAATATAATATAGATACTAATTCCATTGTAGAAACTCTCAAAACAATGTGCGTAGAGTTATTAAAAATTAGAGAGCCTGTATTATTAAAAATGATGGACCCTATTAAAAATTTTGATAATATAATTTCTAAAAGCCTTAAATATGTAAAAGAAGAACCTTATGGTAATCATAGTCATTATTTGTCAGCTATAATGTCCTTTGACGGTATAAATGATGAAGCATCAGAAATTACTACTAAATTATTAAAGCATTATGGAATATACGGCAAAATTTCAATTTATATTTCTATTCAGGAAATATTCTATAATAGAGGTATTTTAGAAATTAAAGAAAAATTAGTTAATGATAAAAAAGTACCATTAAAAGATATTTATTTATCATTATTAGATTCAAAAGATAATATTATCACACTTATAAAAAATAATGCAGAAGAAACAAAATCTATTATGGAAGAAAAATCATTTATCACTTCTATAACAGCAAATATTAGCGGTACTATATCATTTATCAATTGTCTTTTCAGTGATGAATTAAAAGAACTTATTGATAATAAATTTGATTTTGTTTTCAAAGTTCTCGACACAGCAAAATCAAAAGAAATAAAAAAGTATTGTGTATCAGTAATTAATAATAATGAAAGCATTGTAAGAAGCGAAGTAGAAAAATTAGCAAATGAAGGAAAAGAAGCATCAAGAACAGTTTATAAAGAAATAATTAAATATTGGGATTTACAGAAATTTGATGATGATTTTCAATTTACAAGTGTTGAAGAAATAGAATCACATTTAAATAAATACTATAATGAAGGACATGAAAGTTTAATAAAAGATATAGACGAAAATATACTTTCTAATATTCTCTTAAAAGACAAGAAAACTAAAGCCCCTTTAAAAATAGTTCAGTATGTGTTTATGGAATATGTTGCATTAAAAGAACCTTCTATATTAAAAGACTGCAACAAAATAGCAGAGTTTTTTGATATTGATTCATTTAGAAATGCACTTGACTCTATATATTCTAATTGGCTTAACAACAAAGCGGATACAAAATTAAAAAATATACTTATTCCATATTGTATTTTCCAGCCTGAAGATAAACTATTGAAATTAAAAACTCAAATTGAAGAATGGTCATTGAATGCAAGAGGAGCATTAGCAGCACATGCAGTATATGCTATAGCATTAAATGCAAGCAAATTTGCATTAGTATTAGTTGATACAATGTCTGTAAAAGTAAAAAATAATCAAGTAAAAAATGCTGCTAAAGATGCATTAAAAAAGACTGCCAAAGCATTAGAGATTTCAGAAGATGAGCTAATAGATAAAATAATTCCAGATTTAGACTTTGACAAAAAAGGAATGAGAGAACTTCATTATGGAGGAGAGGCAAACAGAGTATTTAAACTTCAAATAAAAAATGATTTCACTATCGAAGTAACAGATTCAAATGACAAAGTTTTAAAATCACTTCCTGCACCAAACAGCAAAGACCATAAAGAAACTGCAGATGCATCCAAAAAAGAATTAACTTTGATAAAGAAAAATATAAAAATGATAACTTCCAATCAAATAACAAGATTAAATAAAGTTTTATTAAACGGAAGAAAATGGTCTTATAAAACTTTTACTGAGCTTTTTGTTGAAAACCCTATAATGAATATATTTGCTTTAAAACTTATATGGGGTGTTTATGATGAAAAGAATAATTTGATAGAAAGCTTCAGATATATGGAAGACGGTTCTTTCAATACCTTCGATGAAGAAGAATATATATTTGAAGACAGTTTTAAAAATAAAAAGAATATTACTTTAGTTCACCCTATAGAATTAGACGATGATAAATTATCAAAATGGAAAACTCAATTAAGTGATTATGAAATATCACAGCCTATAAATCAGCTTGATTTATTATTTGAAGAAGTGAAAGAAGAACACATAAAAAACAACAAAATCATTTCTTTTGAAGATCAAGAAATAACAGCAGGCGAAATAATGTCAATGGCAAATAAAATGTCATTTGAAAGAAGCAGAGATATTGAAGACGGCGGAAGCTATACTTATTATGAATTAAAAGATTCAGTATTAGAAATTGCATGCCGTATAGATTTTGAATATATGTGGTTTGGAATGGAGGCTAGCGAAAAAGTAACATTTAAAAATATTTCTTTCCACAGACTAGATGAAAACGGAAACTGCAATGAAGAAGAATATATAAATCCTTTAGAGATTAATAAAAGATTTACTTCATCAATATACGGAACAGTAAAATCTTATTTTATGAAGTAAAAACTTATTCACGCACTTATTAAGTATTTCATATAGTACTTAATAGGTGTGTTCGATTAGTTATTATATAAAAGATATTTTGTATTACTAAAAACTAGTTTTATTTAATTTATAAGTATTTACTATATAATATTAATTTATCTATACTTATTTAATAAATTAGTTAAATCTTTTAATTCAAATTGGCAAATTAAACTATTATCACAATATATAAATACTTCCTTTACATTATATAAATTATCTATTAAAAAACTAGCTATATCACCTGACATAATAATAGAACTTCCTGATGTATATTCATCTAAACCATATAATTTACTATTATCATCATCATATACTATTTTTATAGCTGTATCAGCATTATGTAAATTATAGTGTATTATTTGTACATTATCACCCATAATATCAGATAATCCAATTGTAAACATTCCTAATTTATCTGTACTATATTTTACTAATACAATCATAGAACCTAAATTTTGTATATTCCAATCTGTATAAATATCAGCATTTAAAAAATTAGATAATAATAAAATAATAAATATAATTTTTTTCATAAAGATATTCCTCATGTTGATTTATATTATTAGATTTCATAATTATAAAAATAAAAACTATTATATAGCATGACTACTTCATAATATCTTCAATATTATTTGCTGGTATTATAGTTTTGGCTTCAAAAGTTTTAGTGAAGTTCTTTATATTTTTAAAATTATCAAATGCTAATATTGTGTCAATATTATTAAAATTAATATTGTTCATTTTATTTCTTTCTATTAAAATAGAATATATATATTCATCTTCAACATTACCATTTTTTTTGTTAACTCTCTGAGTATAACCAGATACTAATGTATTTTCTATTCTTGTTGAAACATTAAATATATATGCACTAAAGAAAAATGCTAATCCACATACACATTTTAAATAATCTTCTTTTAATTCTTTTTGAGATTTTTCTTTTACTTTTAATTTTCCAGAAGATAAATAGTTTGCTTTTTTTGTTGGAATATCTTCTATTTCAGGTAAATCTAAATCTAAATATACAGATTTTTCTTCATAGTTGTAGTCAAAATTGATATTAAATTCAATAGGTAATTCCATATCATCAATTATTTTTGTTATTGTATCATTTACAAAAATATCATCCCCAGATAATATATCATTTAAATGTTTTTTTGTATTATTAAATTCTTCCTCAAATTCTTTATCTAATAATAATTTCTTATTTTTTTCTTCTTCATAATGTAATTTTTCTTTTGCTAATTCATCTTCTATTTTTAATATTTTCAAATTATTAAATTCATTATCTATAAATTCTTTTTTTCTTTTAGAAAAAGTCCAAAATGGCCATAATTTTATTTTACCTTTTGATAAATTAGTGGCTTCATTATATAATTCATCTTCATTTAATTCTTCTTTAATAAAAGGTTCAATTGTATATTCCTCTTTTACTAAATTATTTAAATTATTTTTAATATCATCTTCTGTTACAACTTTAGGTGTTAATTTATATATATCAATAAAAGATATTTCTTCTTTATCTATCTTATCTTTTAATTTAGCATATAATTCTTCTTTTTTTTCTTTATAAGTTTCAGACCTTTTAATTTTTTTTATAATAGTTTCATCTGTGATTTCAATCCTATCTTCATTTAGAATAACAATTTCTCCGCTATCTTCTTTAATACTTAAATAAAATAATGTAGTACTATCATCATAATCATCATAACTATTAGAAGAATAACTTTTATTTTTAGGAGAATATGATTTATATGTATTTTTTGAACTTCCTATTATTTTATTTCTAGTATGTAATCCTGTACCTGGAATTGAAGCATTTACATATCCACCTCTTTTACCATAATTAAAAGATAATCCTTTTCCACCTACTGTAGCACTTAATCCTGATTTAGATAAATTAACCTTTAATCCTTTGCATATTTTTATACTTTTTCTAAATCTCATTTGATAATCCTAACTTATTTATTTTGAATTAATAGTTATATTATATATAGATATATAAAAAAAGCTATAAATTTACATATGTTTTAAAAATGTATTGCAGATTTTTGGTATATAATATGAACTATAGTATGACATTATTAATAATAGGATATAAAATGAGTAAGGAAATTGAAAACTTCAATAGCAATTTTGATGATAAAATTTTTGACATGGCATTCGTGCTTAAAGAATCATGCTTAGGAGCTGGTAAGGCTCATAAAGATAAATATCATACTTTGTATATTTATGCTATGGCTTTAAAAAATATTGACTCTAATGAAATTATAGAAAATGACAATATTATCATTCAGAAAAAAGTTAAAGAAACAAAAGAGTATTTTCAAACACTAAAAAGTAAAAGCATAGCAAGATTAAAAGTGAGAAAAGAAAAAAATAATGATGATTTATATATAAGATTTCTGCTTGAAGATATAGTTGATAATGATTATAAAGATGATGATTTAAATATTATATTAGACAAATATTCTAAGCCTATTTATTATAAAGATGAAGAATTAGGAGATTTTAAACTTGATAAATCTATTAACTGTTTTGAAAAAAACATGCCTTGGATTGATAATAATGATATATCAGTTTCATTTGATGATATTGATGAAGAACTAAATAAAAAAAGTATTGATATAATCAAAAAAATATTTGCTAATAAAACAGATATTGATAAAAAATTAAAAGACTATATATCAGAGAACATGCTTGAAGATGCCAACAATTGGAATGATGATGCTGACAAGCCTCATATAAATAAAAAAGATTTCTCAAAATTAATAAAATTAACATCTATAACTATATACGAAGATAATATAACATTTTGGTTTGATGACGGTGATATTTTCTGGGGACATATAATAGCAGTAGAAAGTGACTATGATTTTAGTTTTACAGAGCCTTATATAATAGGATAATTAATTTTTAATTTACTTACCGCACGTTTAACAAAACTAAAAATATAAATTTATATTATAATTCAAATTTTATTATATACTAAAAATTTTAGAGTTTGTCAATTTTTTTGTTGTTCTTTTTCCCGCCGCAAAAAGAACCAAAAAGTGCAAGTGTAGCCTTTCGCCACAGGCGGGCTGTGCCTGCTTCTTTGTGGCAACAAAAGAAGTGGGGTGTTACGAAGTACGCAGAGCGGTGGGGCAAAGCCACCACAAACAATAAAATTGAAAAAACTAAAATTAAAATATAGTTATAAAGAATAAATGGCGGGGTATTAATAAAAGTTTTAAAATTTATTATTGATATTTTATATTAGCATATTATAATATTAACAGGGTATAAAAATGGATAAAGAAATTGAAGATTTTAATAAAGATTTTGATGATGAAATTTTTGACATGGCATTCGTACTAAAAAGGTCATGCTGCAAATATAATAAAATACCTTGGGATAAATATTATACTTTATTTGTTTCAGCTATAGCTTTAAAAAATATTGCCGCTAATGTCATTATAGAAAACACTCATTTTATTATTCATAAAAAAGTTAAAGAACCTGAAGAATATTTAAAAATACTCAAAGATGAAAGTATAGTAAGATTAAAGGTGAGAAAAGAAAAAGATCCTGATGATTTCTATATTAATTTTTTACTTGAAGATATAGTTGACAATGATTATAAAGATGATGATTTAAATATCATATTAGAAAAATATTCAGAGATTATTTATTATAAAGATGAAGAGTTAGGCGATTTTGTGCTTAATAAAGATATAAACAGTTTTAAGAAAGATATGTTTTGGACTGACAGTAATATTTTAATCTTCTTTGATAATATTGATGAAGAATTTAATAAACAAAGCGTTGATATAATCAAAAAAATATTTGCTAACAAAAAAGATATTGATATAAAATTAAAAGAATGTGCGTCAGAAAGTATATTTAAGCCTCATAATATGGAAAGAGAAAAATTTATAAAATCAATAAGTTTAACATCTATAAGCATAAATTCTAAAAACTGCATAACATTTTATTTTGATGATGTTGACGGACATACAATACCAGTAAATAGTGATTGGGATTTTAATTTTAAACCGATTACTGAACTAATGTTTTTTTAAATTCGTATATTTCTTTCCGCACGCAGAACGAATTTAAAATATAAGTTCATCTATAATTCAAATTTTATTGTATTATATAAATTCTGTTTACCGTGCGTTAGATAAATTCTAAATTTAATTAATATTTGGGCGGGTGCTATAATTTCTAAATAAGTCAATAAATATAGTTAATATTAAAATTCAAAAGTTAGTTATGAAGAATAAAGGGTGGGGTATGTAAATTAAGTTTTAAAATTTAATTACATTTGCCAGCCCTCTATATTTTTTATTTCAATTTGAATTTTTGTATTATTTTTCTTTTTTATCTTAACAGTTATTTTAACTGCCCGCCCAATATTTTTTTAAATTTAACATCTATTTACCGCACGCAAAATAAAATTAATAATATAGTTGATTGTAATTTGAATTTTATTATAGTTAATATTTTGTTTACCGTGCGTTAAAATTGTTTAGATATCATCTTATATATTGTTGCCGATTTACTTATTTGGTTTATAATTGAATATGATTTTTTAAGGAATAATTATTAAATGTATAAAATTAATTTTTGTATTACTCATTACTTACTACAAGAAATATATAATATTAATTTATATTATAAAATAGCTATTTTAGATTTTTTTAATGTTTTTAGATTTGAATATAAAATAATTAATAATCAAATAGACTATCAACCATTTCAAATAATTATAATGAATGATAATATCATTAATAATTTATCTAATTTTATAAATAAATATTATTCAAATAAATATAATCATAAAATAAAAAACAAACTAAAAATTATAAAAAATGGTGAACCTTTTATTTTATTCATAGAAATTTATACAACAAATAGTATTTATTGTATTTCAGATATATTAGAAATTTCAGAAGAAAAGTTACAAGAAGTATATAATATAGATGAAAAATATGTAAAAAACTATAAAGAGTATATTTCTAAATATTTTAATATTATAACAACAATTTATTATGATGATAAAGGGAAATATACATTTAATTATAAAATTAAACCTAAAGTATGTAAATATTGTAATAATTCAGATAAAAAATATTTTTCTAATGAATCTCATATAATACCTGAAAATATAGGCGGTCATTTAATAGATAGTTTGGAATGCGACAAATGTAATTCTTGGTTTAATGAAAATATAGAACAAGACTTTTCTAAATTTTTAGATGTTGCAAAAACATTATTTTGTATTAAAGGAAAAAGAGGAATTCCTAAAATACTAAATAATGATTTTAATATTGAATATGACAATTTAAATAAAAAAGATATATTAACTTTTACAGTAAAAAATCATGAAATTACCTTATATAATATACAACAATATAAATTTGAAATTATCAAAGATATTAATTTATACAATCTTTATAAAACTTTATGTAAAATAGCTTTAGGAGTATTTAGATTTAAAATAGTTTTTTAGTACGGTTCTGTTCAAACTGTTCAGGCTTTTAGAAAGTTTAGCAAAGGTTCTTAAATATAAAATATAATTCAATTTTCGTTATACTAAAAATTTTATTTAGCTTATGTTAAAGAAATTCTAAACTTAATTAACACTTTGGCGGGAGCTAAAAATTCTAAGTAAGTTATAAAGATAGTTAATATTGAAATTTAAAAGTTAGTTATAAGTATAAAGGGCGGGGTATGTAATCAAAGTTTTAAAATTTAATTACACTTGCCCACCCTCTATATTTTTTATTTCAATTTGAATTTTTGTATTATTTTTCTTTTTATCTTAACAGTTATTTTTACTGCCCGCCCAATATTTTTTAGATTTAAAGTAAATTTCCCGCATACAGAATAAAATTTATAATATTGATTTGCTTGTAATTTCATTGTAGTTATGATTCATTTTATTACTAAAAATTATATCCTACTTCTATTTCCCAAGTAAAAGGCTTTGCAACCGAATAAGTTGAAAGCTGAGGAGTTCTATTAAAAATGTTTTTAAAATTCATAGATACTATTAAATGATTAAACCATATAGAATATAATGATATATTAAAGTCATGGAATACTTCACTGTAATATATAGGCTTATTTTCTGTTAATGGTCTTGGTGCAGAATATGTATATATAAAATTAATTGAAAATGAACTTAATACTTTATAATTAGGTATGAAGTCGTATCCTAATAGTGCACTTACTACATGTTCAGGAAGTCCTATTTTAGGCAATTTGTTTTTTCCAAGATTTGCAATCTGATATGAATATCCTATCTTTGCTGATATTTTATTAAAATTAAGAAATGGTATTTGATATCCTATGCTTGAATTAAATATATGAGAAACGGCAGAGTCAACATTTTCAGGAACGGCATTATACCAAACTATTTTATTTGTGTATTCAGTATATGCATAAGAAGCTTCTATAGTTAAATTTGTTATAGGCTCTAATGTCAATTTTGTAAGTATTTGATTATATGTTTCCGGCTTAAGATTAGGATTACTGAATGTTCCGTAATATAAATCATTGAATGTAGGAGAAGTATAATCGCTTGAATATGAGAAATATAAACTGTATCCTTTATAGAAGTTTAAATTAAATGCTGCATTGTATGCCAGATAATTATTATTTTGATTATTTGTAAAATGTTCATTTTGATATTCATATTTAATACTTGGCAATAATGAAAATATAGGAGTGGAATCATCCCAATATCCGAATGAAAGCTGCATATCATATTTTATAGATAGAGAATGTCTTTGCGGATAATAATAAAAATTAGTTTCTATTGAATTGGTGTCTTCTGTTAAAATATCGTATCTGTATTCCGGTGTTAATTGATTGTATAGTGTTATTGTATTAGGCAGAAGCTCATCCATTCTTTTTAGAGATGCATTTAAAGCTATAGCATGAGATTTATAGTCAGAAATAAATTTTCCGTCTTTAAAATAAGGTCTGTCAACAAATGAATCAAATAAATAAGTGAGATTTATATTATAGTCTAAAATATCTGAAAAGCCATTATAAGATATTGACGATGCAACGGTTGTAAATGTAAACCAAGAATCAGTATAGCTTATAGGGGGAATCTGGTATTGTGCTGCAGAATCAGAATATGATACATTTACAAAAGCATTTATATAATCGTCATTAGGAAGTATGTACTTATAATTAGCTGATGAGTTTATTATAAATTGTCTGTTGTCTCTAAAATTTCCAGTTACTCTTTTTCCAGCCATATTTATAAAATCATAATGATAATTTGCATCGCTGTAATATGAATCTGCAGTGAATGTAAATATTTGATTATCTCCTATTTTTTTTGAAAATAATATAGAAGGTCTTATGGTGTTATAAGCTCCGTAAGCAAAAGATATTAAAGTGATATCCTGATTAGGACTTTTAGTTGTTATATAAATAGAATTTCCTATTATCTCAATAGATTCTATTAAATTTGCTGGTATTCTTCTTAAATCTACTCCTGCATCTGCATTGCCTTTTGCTGTGTTCATAAGAATTCCGTTGATATATATTTTTATATTATCCCCATTAGCTCCGGCAGGATCAACAACTTCATTGCCCATATAATTGCCTTTATTCACAAATCCGGGCTGATTGGCCAATACTTCCTGAGCATTATTATATCCCATTCGCTCTATTTCTTCAGAAGTTATAACCCTATTATTAACTTTAATAGGTTCTTTGGCGTTTCTATTAGTTTGTACAGACTCATTGTTATTAGTCATTTCAACTTGAGAAGTAACCCAAATATTTCCTTTAAGCTCTTTTATTAAATAGGTTTGAGAATATAAAATATTTGCTGATAATAAAATAATTAGTATTGATGTATGCTTCATAATAAAAAAATATTTGGAAAAGATTATTTTTTTTATCATTGTTCCTTCCATATAATCTTCATTAAAAATAAAAATATTATTAATAAACTTCTTATATTTTATAAAGTGTTATTAATTTAAATTTAAAATCCCAGTTGCATAGGATCCCCATTGATTGAATATTCCTTTCCAATCATCCTCTGTAGGAGCATTATTTACAGCACCTGTACGAATGCAGAAGCAAGCATAAAGTTGCCTTCCAAATCTACATGGAAAATCATCCATCTGCTGTCTTGTCCGCTTCTTCTTGGATCTTCATACAAAGCACCTATCCAATTAGTCCCTTTCCATTCTATATTTGTGGCATATATAAAGTTTCCTAAAACTGTACCATCCTCTAAATAGGTTGCTTTACTGTCTGTTGTTCTAGTTTTTGTTGTTACTCCTGCGGGTATTATAGTCTGATTAGTAAAAGTATTCATCCAATTGGTGTAGAAATAATCTTGTTTTCTTTTATCGCTCCAAGATAGAGATAAAATATAATTATCTGTAAGAAGTTTATATTCGCTTCTTTGAGATATTGGATTTGTAGGCGATTTAGAACATGATACTATTATTGATATTAATAAAATAAGTAATAAAATTTTTTTCATTTTAATATAGTCTCCAATTAATATTTATAATTTTATATATCCGAATACAAACCAATATTTAACCCAATCAGTTGTATTTTCATTTGGAATTGCATTTTCAGAACTTCCGCCGCCATACCATGCCTGTTCAGCACCGTCTTCATCTATTATAATAAGCCTGTATCTTATCTGCATTCCAACACCTGTTTTATTATCCCAGTATATGCCTGCTATATAATCTTTACCATTATAACGCTGTACTATGCATTTTCTAAATTCTGTTCTTGGTGCTGTTCCGCTGTTCCAAGTGCTTTCATAATAGTGAGCATCGCTTTTAAAATTTCCAGTTACAAATTGATAGCTGCTGTTATTGTATACTGTTTTATCTGAAACCATAGATTTCCATAACTCTTCTATTTTCTCTTGTGTTATTCTTCCAGTAAAAGATTTATTTCCATAATAAACAGTACCGTCATAACCATTTCCTATAGCTACTCCTTTAAATGAATTATTGTCTGTATTATCTAATCTAGGATCGGTTGCCGAATGTTTTGCACATGATGATAGTATAAATATTGATAATATAAATAATAAAATTTTAATTTGTTTTTTCATAATTGTTTCCTAGTTGATAAAATCATTTGCTGTATTTTATGCAGTCTGAATATACAGAAAAAGAATTATTTTCTGCTGTAAATATTTTTTTAGCTTCTTCTAATGAATTAGCTGTATACGTTCCGTCTTTATTTAAAGCACCTGAAATAGATATGCTATTTGCTGTTAAATTTTTAAAAGATACAGCATAATATTTTCCAATTGACGGCTTATCCCAGCTTTCAAGATATTTTCCATATATTATTCCTGATGTATTATCTTTACCCCAAACTATTTCATCTGCAGTAATTGAATAAGTAACTATACCGTATCCTCCGCCGTAAGCATAAAAATATCCTTCTTTATATTCGTATATTTCTCCTTTATAGCTTGGATTTTCCCAGACATTTATCAAGTAATTTTTTGTGTTTTGGGTAAGTACAGGATTGGTTGATGGATTTGAGCATGATATAGCAAACAATAACATTGAAGCTATAAAAAATAATTTAGTTTTTATATTTGACATAAAAAACTCCTTTTAAAAATTCTAGCAATTTTATAAAGGAGTGCATATATAACCTAGTGCACTCGACTTGATTATTAATTTCAGGCATTCCGACTTCGACAGAAAAACAAATTTCTATACTTTACGGTTGCGGGCCAGCGTGGGATTTTCACCCTCATTCCCCTGTATATAAATCAAAAGTAATTTATAAAATGTTTTCATATTATAAACAAAAAAAATTTTTTATCAAGTTTTATATAATTTGCAGTTAATATAAAAACATAATTGATTTTATTTTTGTGTATGATAGAATCAATAATAGGTTTTAATTATGACTAATATGAATAAAATAATAGTAAAAATAGCAGTATTTTTTGCAGGAATAGTTTTAACTTTGATTGGAATAATAGGCTTTTTTTCTTTTATTGGTACAAAAAATTATATTCATACTGTAGGAGTAGTTGAACAGTATAATAGAAAAAGAGTATATAAGTATAGAAAAACTAGATATGAAAGTGCAATGCTTATAAGTTATAAAACAGATAAATACGGAACATTATATACAACTCTAAAAAGTTATTATCCTTTTAGAAAAGTAGGAGATAAAATCCCTTTATGGTATGATGCTGATAAACCAAGAGATATAAAACTTCCTTTTTCTGATAGTATTCTTTATATATTAAGTACTGTTTTAGGATTGGGATTAATTTCTTTGGGAATTTACATTCTTAAAAAATAATATTATATAAAAATTATTTTTCACATACTACAATGTATTCATACAGCATAGTATTTAAAGTTTTGCCTTTTTTATTTTCAGGAGAATTTTTTGAAGGCATAGATTTATTGCTTAATATTCTTTTATAAGTTAATAAGTGTTTAAATCCATTTTCCTCAAATTTTTCTGCTATAAATTGATCTGTAGGCAATTCTATATTTTTAACTCTTCTATTGCCTACAACATATATTATTTTTCCATTTTTTTTAACTGCTTTAGATACATTCATAATTGATTTTTCTAAATCATAATAAAATGATGAAATCTCTAATGCTCTTTTATTATTAGAAAGATTTATTTCATTAATGTAATCTGATATTATACCTTTAGTAAAAAGAGTTTTAGATTTATTTCCCCCCATTAATAAATTATCAATTTTTCTAGCATATTCAATTCCCATCCATTCATTAGGCAGAGTTGAAAATTGCCCATAAGCAACCGTTGTTTTACTGTCGCCGTAAGGAGGACTTGTTAAAACTACATCGTATAATTTTTTTTCATTTTTTAATTCTGAACATTTTATTTTTATATTAATATTATTAGTTAATTTTGGTAAATAAAAATCTTTATATATAGAAATTAATTTATCTAATTTTTCAAAATATAATTTAAATACATTAGGATTAAAATTAGATATATATTCTTCTTCCATTTTATATAGTTTAAATTCATTATTTCTTGTATAAGAACATTCTCTTACTGTTTCTGAAAAAGGTATTAATAAAAAATTTCTTAATTTGTTATTTGTCTTATAAATAAAATATTTTAGAATCATTAGTTTATTTATCACTTCTTTTGAAAACCAAAAATCAATATTTGTTACATTAGGCTGAGTAATCATAAATGATTTATTATATTTGAAGTTAATAATCTCATCATATAAATGCTCTCTTTCTTTTGCCAGCGAGTTTAATGATATTTTAGTAAATTTCACTTTCGATATTAATACTGCTAAAGGATTGATATCATATCCGGACATATAATTTATTCCGCATTCCAGAGCGCTTGAGAAAGATGATCCTGAACCGCAATAAGGATCAAGTAAAATGCCTTTAGAAATATTTAATTCATGCAGTATTTTTACACCTATTTGCGGAAGCATTGTAGCAGGATATTTATGAATATTTGGGTATAAGTCTGAATAATTTTCATTTATAAAATCATAATCTTTATTTCTTAAAACATTATATTTCATAATTTATAAATACAGTTCTATAATTTTTAGTACGAGTTATATTATCATACAATCTTAAATCTACAAGTATATTTTATATTTGATTATTCAGTTTATTATCTATAATGAAAATATATTATATGCATTTGATTTTTATAAAATTATTATTAACTTTAATTATGATTTTATAAAAAAAATTATATATATGTTTAATTTGTTCTAATCTAAAATAAACTGTTTATTGCAAAAATACTAAACTATAATATACTAGCAATAATTATTTATGAGAAAACTTTTTTTATTTTTATCTATTATAATTATACTTTCTGCCAATATCTATTCGCAGACCTTTAAGCCGTTTAGAAAGCTTTATACTATACAAACAGAAAAGTTTGAAATTATTTTCCCAATGGAATCAAGGAGAACAGCAGAAAATCTTGCAAAAGTTGCTGATGATATATATGAAAAATATTCTAAAATTTTAAATAGTACAGTAAGAGGAAAAATTCCAATAACCATAACACCGGATTTTAATTTGTTTAATTCTGCTGCAATGATAATACCTTATTCAAGTTTGATACTATATGATACAAATTTGGATGAAAACTTTACAAGCTTCAGCAATAATTTTGAAAGCGTATTCATACATGAACTTACGCATTTGCTTTCAATGGCTTCAGAGAATACCGGTACAGCTACTAAAGTAATGGGTAATTGGGCTTCTTTTGTACATATTAATGCTATGCCTTTTATGATAGAAGGTGCTCCTGTAAGTGTAGAGAGTTTAACAGGATTCGGACGAGCTAATGATCCTTTAGTTAGGCAAAGATTAAGACAGGATATATTTGAAGGTGATTTCAGAACACCTATGCAGGCTTCCTATTTATGGACTAAAAACCCTTACGGAAATGTTTATTATGAATACGGAGGACTTTTCTCGCAATATATTCAGAAAAGATTCGGAATGGAAAAGTATAATGAGTTTTGGAATAGAATGCAGACTAGACTTCATTTCTCATTTTTAGTTTATAATTCAGGAGTTTACGGAGCTTTTAAAAAAGTATACGGAATTAAATTTACTGAGATATGGTCTGATTTTCAAAATTCATTAGTATTAGAAAATATTAATCCAAGCGAGGAATTAAGAGTAAATGATAAAGAAACTTTTATTAATGATGTTTATTCTTATGATGACACAGTTTATTATATAGACGGGGACATTGGGGCATTGTATTCTTATAAAGATAAAAGAAATAATGAAAATAATAAAAAAGATTTAAAATTTGAATTTTTAATAGACAGAGGCTCTGAGAGTTTGGATATTTCAAAGGACGGAAGCAATGCTTTAATAGTTTCTTTAATGTATAACGGCGGACTTTATAAATATATTGTTAAGGAATATGATTTAAATAAAAAGATAAGAACCAAAAGAAAATGGTTTGATATGCAGTATGCAAGATATTTCAAAAATGGAATTATAGGAATATCAAAAGATTTGCATAACTCAGTTTTAATTTATATAGATGAAAATAATGAAAAAGAAATTCTGCTTCCTGCCAATGATAACTTCGGATACAGTTCTCCTGCTGTTATAGATGATGATAATATAGCATTAATTGTTACAGAAAGCGGCGTTAAGCATATAGCTATATTTAATTATAATGATAAATCTTTAAAATATATTGATACAAAAGATAATACTCTAAATTATGTAAGATATTTAAGATACTCAAATAATAAGCTTCTTTTTTCCTATAATAATGATGACAGATTCTATAAACTTGGGGAAATTGATTTAAATAATAATTCCATGAAGATTTATACTAAAGATTATTCAGGCGGAGTATTTGCTCCAGTATATGCAGGCGATAAAATTTATTATAAGGGAAGATTCTCAAGATATGACAGACTCATGAATTATACTGATACAGAATCTAAGAATAAAAATTTCACATATACAGATAAAACTATAAATAAGTATGAGTTTACACCTCAAATGGATCTAGGAAATTATAATCCTTTTAAATATATTAAGCCTTGGGCTATGTGGGTGCCTTTGCCTCAGGTTAATGATACGTTTCCATTTTTAGTTAATGGACTTGGTATATTATCGGTTATAGCTTCGCCTTCAATGGATAATATAGCGCAAATTTGGCTTGGATATGATATACCTTCTAATTTTCTTCAGACAGAATTAACTTTGACATCATATAATCTGCTTTATCCTTTGTATTTCGGATTTAAAAGTGATGTTGTGTATTCTACTTATAATTATTGGAGATTAAATACTTATGCTGCTATGCAGTTTTTAATCAATACAGAAAGTGATAAATTATATTTCTTATTAGAACCTTCTATATCAGGTGCATTTTTTTCAGAGTTTGTTAATCCTCAAACTAATACATCAAGTGCATTTACTTGGAAATATTCTTCATGGACTTTCAATGTTTCTTTGAAGGCTTCTCTTTTATTTAAAGTAAAAACGGATAAGCCTTACAGAGATGATTTAGTTGATATAACATTATATCCTACATACTCAATTAAATATAATAAATTTGCTCTTGATTTCAGCACTAAGTTCCAAACCAGATACGTTCCAATTAGAGCAAGTTTTTACGGTTCTTATGCTTTCGACAGTATTGCGGCATTTGACGGAGCTTCTACAGTATTCGGAAGCAGATATGTAAAGGCTCCGGAAGAGTTTCACGCCTATGTGAAAAATAAAAAATATAAAGATAATTATTTTTTGGCTGGAGATTTTGAACTTTTAGGTTATTTGGATTCTCAGTTTAATTTGAGCCATATATATTTTGATAATTTTTTTGCCTCTCTTTCATATAGATATGCTTATTATTGTAAGGACTATATGCAGTCTGTTGCATTAAAGGCTGGTTTTAATGCAAGCATACCAATATCAGGATATCAGAATGTAGTTACAGGAGAGCCTTATTTATTATTGGCTTTAAGACTGCCTAAAAGTTTCGATAAAAATATAATAGGAAATTATCCTACTTTAAATGATATTTATATTGGATTCGGACTTCAAATGTCTTGGTAATATGTTATTTGAATTATAAACTAATTTTATACTATTAATGATTATTGGTTTTAAATTAATGGAGAGTATGTATAATATCTTATATGAATAAATATCCTTATATTATTGGCATATTGGCAGGTTTATTATTTGTTTTAGCTGCTGTTTTTAAATGGAATTGGCTTTTAAATCCTAATGCTTCAAATTTTATGGCTTCTATATATGATATTTTTGGAGAAATTGGAGTTAGAATACTTACAGGTATTTTAGGATTTATAATAATAATATCCTGCTTAATTTTATGGATAATAAAAAGATAAATGATTGTAAAAACAGAAAAACATGTATTTAACGATATTAATTTCTTTCCAAAGAAAATGAGAGTTTTAATATTGGGTACTTTTCCGGTGCCTAATTTTTCTAATATTGAAAAGTTTGAAAAGTTAAGTGATTATGAAAGAGAAAATGCTTGGTATTATTCAAGTAAAAAAAGTGAGTTTTGGAAGATAATAGCGGATAGCTTTGAAATAGATTATAAAAATGATAAAGATTTTCTAACTAACAAAAGTAAAAAGAAAAAACTTTTTGAAAATAATAGAATAGGCATAGCTGATGTATTTTCAAAATGTGAAAGAAAAAATATTGAAAGTGCTAGAGATACTGATTTAATAATAAAAGAATATAATAATACTTTGTCTGATATTGTAAAAGATAAAAATAATTATAAAGATTTAGAAACTATAATATTTACAAGCCGTTTTACAGAAAATAATTTTTTTAAGATACTTAATAATAATGATGTTTCCTATACTTTAGAAGATAGCATAGAAGTTTATAAATATTATAATAACGGAGTAAATGATAAAGGCATAACTATTGATATAATAAACGCTTTAAAAGAACGTTTTTTACATATAAAAGATATTAAAAATATAAAGCTAACAACAATTACCTTGAAAATAAGCCCTATAAAAGGAGTCAGCTTGTATTCTACCAAAAAAGAACTTTATAAGTATTATCTTAACAATTTTTAGCATATATACTTGTCATAAATGAAAATAAATTGTAAAGTTATTAAAAATTAATATATATATTTCCGAAATTTATTGATAGCTAAAATTCTATACTTTAAGGAAGAATTAAAAATGCGTTATTTAGTTTTTATTTTGATATTTTTAAATACATTTTTTACTCTTTTTGCTCAAACAGCCAATGTTAATACAGGAAGATTGGATCAATTATTAGAATATGCAAATACAGGTGATACTAACGGCATAAGGAGATTAATATCTCAAGGTTCTATTTCAAATTTTATAGACTATGGAGATAATCAAGGGCATAATGCTTTGATAACTGCAGCTTCAAAAGGATATAAAGATGTAGTATTACTTTTATTATCTCAGAATGCTAATGTTAATCTTACATGTATACATGGAAAAACAGCATTAACTTATGCGGCAGATGCCGGATATGTAGATATAGTGTCTTATTTGCTTGCTAAAAATGCCAATCCTAATATAAAATTAAATAATGGGACAACAGCTCTTTTGCAGGCAGCAGGAAAGGGTTATTACAGCATAGTTGAAATGATAGTTAATGCGAATGCTGATTTAAAAATAAGCGGTACATACAGAAGCGGAAACGGCGATGGTGTTAATTATAATATGACTCCTTTAATGGTGGCATCATATAATAACCATGATTTAATAGTAAAACTGCTTTTAGATAAAGGAAGTGAAGTTAATTATATAAATGAGCATGGTGCAAACGCTTTATTTTATGCTATAGCTAAAGGCAATAATGAAGTTGCAAAAATATTATTGGAACGCGGTGCTGATGCTAACATAGTAGCTACTTATGGTCCTTATGGAAATATTACTCCTCTTGCTTTAGCTTCTACATTAGGATTAACAGATGTTGTATCATCTCTTTTAATTGGAAAGGCAAGTATTAATTTTAAAATGAGAGATGGAAGAACTGCTTTGATTTGGGCTGCTGTTTCTGGAAAGAGTGGTTCTATTAATGCTTTGATTAATGCTAATGCAGATTTGAATATAGCAGATAATGACGGTAAAACTGCTTTGATGTTTGCTGCTGAAAATGGTGATTATATGTCTGTAGAGTATTTAGTTAATGCCGGTGCACATCTTAATACTACAGATAAGTTTAGAAAAACTGCTTTAATGTATGCTATGAAAAATGGAAATCCTGAAGTAATAGATTTATTGACTAGAGCAAGTTTAACTTATAATAAATAATGCATTTGTATATAAAAAAGAGATACTTTTTAGAGTATCTCTTTTTTTATTTTTTAATTATTTGTCACCTTTATCTTTATCTTTATGTTTTTTGCTTGAAGATGTTTCTTTTACATCATTTATAAAATAGAATAAAGATTCAATTTCATCAGCTATATTAACATCGTTGATTATACAATCAGGTCTTTCTAATAATTTAATAGGAGCAAAATTAAGAACTCCTTTTATACCAGCATTACATATAACATCAAACATTCTTTGGGCTTCTAAATCAGGAACAGTCAATATTGCTATTTCTATTTTGTTATTAATTATAAAATCTTTTAATTCTTCTATAGGAAGTATTGGGGTAGAGGCATTTCTGTCTATTTTATCAGGGTTATGATCAAATGCAGCAATAATTCTTATTGACTCACTTTCAAAACCTCTGTAATTTACTAATGCTTTTCCTATTTTACCATATCCTATCAATATAATATTATGTGATATTTGTTTTCCTAATATGCTGTCAATTTGTTCTAGTAAATCATCTATATTGTATCCGCCTTTTTTATTTCCAGAGATATTAAAAAGTGAAAAATCTTTTCTTACTTGAACTGAAGTAATACCTATAGCATCTCCCAAGTTGTTGGAATAAGCTTTTATAAATCCGAAACTTTTCATGCGTCTTAATGCATTTTTGTATTTTAATAAACGCATAATTTGTGTTCTACTAATCATAATATATCCTTAATATCTGTTTTTTATTTTAAAAATAAAAATATGTAGTTATATTATAACATAATAAAGTAATGTGTCAATAAAAAAATATTATTATAAAATTATATTTTATAATAAATTATATACATTAATAGAACATTAATAACATTATTTTACAATTTGAAATTTATTATTATAAAAATAAAATATATACTAGAAAAAATAATATTTTATTATATAATTTAACTATTATGATAGACTACAAATTAATAGCACAAACAATCAAAGATTCAAAATACGCTGTAGCCTTTACAGGTGCAGGTATCAGTGTAGAAAGTGGGGTTCCTCCTTTCAGAGGTCCTGATGGGCTTTGGGAGAAACATGGAAGTCAGTTTGCTGAGATTTCTTATTTTGTTAAGCATCAAAAAGAATCTTGGAAATCACTTAAAAAGGTTTTTTATGACCCTATTACAGATGTTAAGCCTAATAAAGCTCATATAGTGTTAGCTAACTTAGAGAAAATGGGTATAATGCGTTCTGTAATTACTCAAAATATTGATAATCTCCATCAAGAGGCCGGAAGCAAAATTGTTTATGAACTTCATGGTACAGCAAAATATGCAGTATGTATGAAATGCAAGACAAGATATAAAATCGATAAAGAAATACTTGCTATGGATCCTCCTTCATGTGAAAAATGTTCTGCTACTTTAAAGCCGGCATTTGTTTTCTTTGGTGAGCAATTACCTGCTATAGATTTTAACAGTTCTATAGAAGATGCTCAAAAATGTGATTTATTTATTATAATAGGTACTGGCGGTGAGGTTATGCCTGCTGCACAGATTCCGCATTTAGCTAAACGTTCCGGAGCTAGAATTATGGAAATAAATCCAGCACCATCTAATTTTACAAATTCTATAGTAGACATTTATATACAAGAGAAGGCTGGTGTTGCTTTTACAGAGATAGAAAAATATTTATAAAAATTATAGATTTTTATATAATATGTTTTTATGAACAATATCAAAATAGGCTCATTATATATAATATTTTCTGCTTTATCATTCAGTATAATGGAAATAGCTGTAAAAATTTCTGGAAAAACTATTCCTGTTATGGAACAAGTTTTTGCCCGTAATTTTATAACATTATTAATAAGTGCTTTTGTAATGTTTAAAAATAAAGAGAGGTTATTTCCAGATAAAAATAATGTCTTATCTATTGTATGCAGATCTGTATCTGGATATTTGGGAATTATAGCTTATTTTTATGCTGCGAATAATATGGTATTAGCAGATGCATCAGTACTTCAAAAAACCTCTCCTTTTTGGTCTAGTTTATTTGCTTTTATTATCATTAAAGAAAAAATATTTAAAATCCAGTGGATTGGATTAATAATTGCAGCTATTGGTTCTATTTTTATTATAAAGCCTTCTATGAATTCAAATGTTTTTCCGGCATTAATAGCATTATCAGCAGCAATGTTTGCCGGTATTTCTTATACTATAATAGGTTCTCTAAAAGGAAAAGAAAGCAATTCATTAATAATATTTTATTTCTCTTTATTTTCTTGTTTATTGTCATTATTTTTTATAAAAGATTTTGTAATTCCAAATTTTATTCAAATAATAATGCTTTTGATTATAGGAATATTTGCTGGGTTTGGACAATTTTTTTTAACAATAGCATATAAAAAAGCTCCTATATCAAGAATAAGTATTTATAATTATACAGGTGTAATATTTTCTTATTTATTCAGCATATTTTTATTTAATGAAATTGTAGATATATATTCTATTATAGGAATGATGCTTACAATTTTTGCTGCACTTATGATCTATTTTTATAAAAATAGTTAATTTATTTTATTTAAATTTCCTTCACTTATACTATTATCGCTTCTAGTGAAATATAGATTTAACCAATTATTATTAAATGAAAAACTAAAATTATATATGTAACCGCTTGAAGTTGCAGATGCTTTATATAAATTATCTGATATTTTTATTATATCTTCTTTATATATATTAACCATTAAATTTATAGTTGAGCCTGATACTCTAATCTGTACAAATCCGCCGCTTCCTACTGTTACAGTTGCTGTACTTTGGGATTGAATATTATTATTTTCTATTGTAGTTATTTGTCCCTGATATGTTCCTATATATTTTTTATCTATACCGTCATTATTAGTGCTGGAAGAGTTTGTAAAAAAATTCAAACATCCGCACATGAAAAGCATGCTGATTAATAAAAGTATTTTTATTAACTTATTATTCATATTAATATTATACATATAAACTATACTTTGTCAAAAAATATAAAGTATTTTTGATATTATTTGACTATTTATAATAATTATGTTACACTGCATAGATACTGTAATATTGGAAAATTATATGAAAACAAACAAACAAACAAACAAACAAACAAACAAACAAACCTCAAGTTTTACTCTTCTAAAGAAATTTATACTTATTGCAAAAAAATATTTTTTATACATAAATACATATTTATTTTTGGAGAAAGTTTATGAAAAATAATAAACTATTTCTGAAAATATATGTGTCTTTGATAATTATAATTTTTGTAGCTATTATAGTGCTTTATGTACTTGGTGGTAAAAATAGAGTAGGATATTTAGGCGATTTTAAATTTGATGATTTTCATATAATCCGTACTTTAGAATTAAATAATTTATCTCATATAAAAGATCAATTTATAGATGCTGAAGGGAAATTAGATCAAGAAAGTATTAAAAATTATATATTCACAAATGAAAATATAACAAATTACAGCTATGGTTTCAGATTAAAATATTATGATAAAGTATTTAGAAATAGTGATATTTATGGTGTTTATATAGATACAAATAAAATTTTACAAGATAATAATTTTATAAATGAAATTATTACTGACTATTATGGCAGTCCTTTTGGTAATTTAATCTCTTCCAAAAAAATAGATTTTGATAAAATTGATAATGTTAATTATATTTTGAAGATAAAAAATAAGATAATTATATTTTATTGTTGTGCTTTAATATATATATTATTTCTAATATATTTCAACTTCAAGAATGTATGCAGCAATACTATTATTTATAATAAAATAATTTATTTCATAAATAGTAAATTATTTTATTATATTGTTATTCTTGTTATATTAATATTTTCAATATCTGTTAGGTTATATTGGGCTTATAATCAAGATGCTATAAGTCCTGATGAATATCAAAGTATTTCATTCTCTAACAATGGATACAGTGCAAGATTCACTATTCCAATTAATAATACATTAGGAGAGGATATATTAAAAAATATTGGATTTGATAATGCAAGTATAAAAGATTGCATTGAAGATATTATGAGAATGCATAAAAATACTAATGATGGACCTATTCCTAATATATATTACATCTTATTAAGACTTGCTTTTATTGGAAGAGTTGCATATACTATTTCTGATTTTATAATTACAGGAACAATATTAAATTGCATATTTTTTGTTATATCATTTATCGCTTTATATAAGCTATTAAAACTAATTTTTGAAAATCAGAAAGAATATGTATTGTTTAGTATCTTTGTATTTTCACTTTCTCCTATATCAATTGGGCTTTCTATGTATTTAAGAGCCTATCAATTACAAGAAACTATGTTTGTTATCATAACATATTTGGTAATTAGTACTATATATAAAAATAATTATAGTATAAAAAATATTATAATTACAACTATAATGGCATCAGTAACATATTTAACTTTATATTCTTCTTTATTATTTATTTTAATAATATCTTTATTAATTTTCATTAATTATTGTTTAAGTAATAAAATTATTGTTTTTAATCCTTTAATAAAAATATATAATTATAAAGTAGTATTATATTATGCTGCTGCTTTTATAACAGCACTTTTTGTATCAGAAATATTATATTTAAATTTCTTTAAATCATTAGTTTCCACTTCTTCCGAAAGGATAGAAAAAACTGTTTATCCAATGAGTATACTTTTTAATTATATAAACAATTTATCATTTAACGGACTAATACCATATTTATTCATAATTTTCGTTTTATATATAATATTATTTGTGGTACTGTATAAGATAAAAAATATTAGTATATTAAATAAAATGGATACTGACAAAAGAAAGATATTAATTATGGTTATAATCATAGGCCTGATGTATTCTATAATAGCATATAAAATATCTGGTTCTAAAATGGAAAAATATTCAGCTACAGGATATATATTTATATTATTTATAATACCATTAGTAGTATCATTTGTATCTAATATTAAAATTAGAATATTATTTTTTTATATAATAGCATCTATTTATTTTGTATCTATATCAACTCCTGAAAGATTTATAATGTTTGAATATATAGGGGATAAAAAAGAAATATTAAAAGAAAATATTAAAGTATATAGTTATAAAGATATGCTTCAATACTATGATACTAGTTATCTAAATACAAATTTATATTATTCTATTTTAGAAAATGAAAATGATTTGGCTAAAATAAATGATGATAAATTTTACTTTTTACTAAATTCATATGATAAAAATATGCATATATATATTTCAAATTATTTTACAAATTATTATATAAACTATGAAGGTATAACATACACTCCACTTGTAGATACTGAGCATAAAAAAGTATTTAAGTTAATAAAAAAGAATAATTAATATTTTTTGAATTTATTATTCTACTAATATTACAATTAATTTTGTATATTTAATATTTTATAAATTATGATTTGATAATTTGTAATAATTATGTTACAATACATATTATGCTACTAGAAATTTATATAACAAACAAACAAACAAACAAACAAACAAACAAACAAACAAACAAACAAACAAACAAACAAACAAACAAACAAACAAACAAACCTCAAGTTTTACTCTTCTAAAGAAATTTATACTTATTGCAAAAAAATATTTTTTTTATATAAATACATATTTATTTTTGGAGAAAGTTTATGAAAAATAATAAACTTTCTCCAAAAATATATATATCATTATTAATAATATCTGTTATAGTGATTATAGTACTTTCTATTATTGGAAATAAAAATAGAATAGGATATTTAGGAGATTTTAAACTTAATATAAACAGGACTTTAGAATTAAATAATTTATATCATATAAAAGATCAATTTATTAAAGAATATAATTTAGATGAAGAAAGTCTTAAAAATTATATATTTACAAATGAAAATATTAGAAATTATGAATATAGCTTTAAAGTTCAATATTATAATAGAATATTTAAGCATAGTGATATTTATGGTCTTTATATAGATACAAATAAAGTTTTAAAAGACAATGATTTTATTAAAGAAATAGATATTAATAATGGTAGCCCTTTTGGTAATTTAATTTCTTCCAAAAAGATAGAATCTGATAAAATTGATAATGTTAATTATATTTTGAAAATAAAAACTAAATTATTAATGTCTATTATATTTGTATTTTTTATTGTTTTGATATCTTACATTATTTATATTAATAGACAAATATTTGATAAGTATATAGATTTTTCTGAAAATAATTATTATATAAAAGAATTTGTTTTTTTTAAAAAATATAACATAAGTAATATTCTTTTTATAATTTATATAATTATATTTTCTTTAATAGTATTAGCTTCTTCATCACTCAATAATTTAGGTATAGATGACTGGATATACTCGACTGATTATAATTCTTTTTATCAAATATATGATTTTCATGGATATTTTTGGCAAAGAGGAAGACATTTTGCTGATATATTAATGTCATTAAATATGCGTCCATTTGGAAATATTTTAATAAATTTGTTTAATATAGAACCAATTACAGCTCAAAAAATAACTATAACTATATTTACAACAATATATTTTTATTTATTAACAATTTCATTAACAATATTAGTTTGGATTTTAAATAATAAAAACAATTATAAATTAATATTTATTATAATTTCTTTATATAATTATTATCTTTCTTTAAATACAATTGATTATATATATATTTCTGCTTATATAGGTTCAGCAGGATTTTCATTATTAATATTTTTACCTATAATATACTATTTTTATAATAATAAAGAATTAATTTTTACTGAAAATAAAATTATTTATTATTCATTATTAATACATTTAATTTATTTTGCAACTTTCACATTAGAAACAACTTCATTAGTAATAGCAGGGTTGTCATTTTTTATGATTCTATACTTTTTTGTTATAAAAAGTGTATTAAAAAACAATAATATAGCAAACATAAAATTTTCTATATTGCTTGTATTGATGCTAACAATAATATTTAGTTCTGTATCATTTATTTTGACACTTTTTGGCAATGGAGGAAGAGGAGAATCTCAATTAGTAAGTATTAAAGATACATCAATATTTAGTAATATAGCATACTATTTTAATAAGTTATTAATATTTGAAAAAGTATTAATAATATTATCCATACTATCTTTAATAGTAATTATTATTGTTGCTATTAAAAATAAAAAAATATCAGCATTAAGCTATATTATTTTTTCTATATTATTGGTTAATATTATTGGTATATTTGGCTTTTTTGCTATAAGAGTTTCAAGAGTTAATTTTGAATTATTATTAATATTTTCAGTATTTGTATTAATTTTACTAAAAATGATTAGGCTTAAAAATATTGTATGTTCATTTGTATCTTCTTTTTTAATTATATTTATAATATTTTCTATGTTTTTAAATGTTCTTAAAATTTATGATGATAAAAACAATAATTATATTAATCCAAAATATAATTTTGAAAATTCTTTAGTAGAAATTTATAAAGATGCAGATAAACAAAATAAAAATATTATTATAATAACTGAAAAAGTTATGAAAGATTTTAATTTACAAAATGTTGGATTAGGTAAAAATAAAAATGATATGATAAATAGATATATATCTAATTGGATGTATAGATATGGATATACTAAAAAATATATTCCTATAATTGCTGAGTGAATGAATGATGGAAAAATTAAGTTTTATAATTCCTTGCTATAACGAAGAAGATGTTTTATTATCACTTTATGAAAGATTGGATAATGTTTCGAAATCTATAGAAAATTATAGAATAGAATTTATATTTATTAATGATGGAAGTAAAGATAAAACAGAAAGTATAATAGAAGATTTGTCAAAAGAAGACAATAGAATAAAATTATATTCTTTTTCAAGAAATTTCGGACATCAGGCTGCTGTAAGTTGTGGGATACATAATTGCAGTTCTGATATAGCTGTAATTATAGATGCAGATCTACAAGACCCACCTGAAATAATACCGGATATGATAAAGCTATACGAAAATACAAAAAATCCAATAATATATGGTAAAAGAATATCAAGAGATGGAGAAAATTTATTTAAAAAGGTAACAGCAGCATTATTTTATCGTTTTATAAATTTGTTATCTGAAATTAAATTTCCAGTAGATACTGGAGATTTTAGATTAATAAATAGGCAGGTTATAGAAACGTATAAGCAATTTTCTGAAAATCCAAAATATATTAGAGGATTAATTAGTTGGATGGGTTTTGAACAAATGGCTTTTGAATACAAAAGAGAGGCAAGGATAGCAGGCGAGACAAAATATACATTAAAAAAGATGATTAAATTAGCTATGACAGGTATATTGTCATTTTCAGTAAAACCATTAAAGATATCATTATATTTAGGTATAATATCTATATTTTTTGCCCTTATATTTTCTTTGAGGGTTTTTTATTTATATTTTTTTAACCCAAATGTTTTAGTAAAAGGATGGGCATCAACTATTATTATTATACTTTTTATGGGTGGTGCTCAATTGATTTCTCTTTCTGTTATAAGTGAATATTTGGCTAATCTTTTCAATGAAGTAAAAAAAAGACCAGAATATATTATAGCTAAAAAAATAGAATAATATATAAAATCAATAAAGAATGTGAATAAAAAAATATTATGGTTTGACTATTGAAAGCTATTATGTTATAATATAATGGGATATTATATGGTAACAAACAAACAAACAAACAAACAAACAAACAAA
>NZ_JADF01000021.1:54336-70538 GCF_000518245.1 Brachyspira alvinipulli ATCC 51933
AACAAACAAACAAACAAACAAACAAACAAACAAAACTCTTCTAAAGAAATTTATATTCATTGCAAAAAAATATTTTTTATATCAAAACCTCTCTTTATATTTAGAGGTAGTTTATGAAAAATAAAAAGTTATTTATGAAAATTACAATATTATCAATTATTATTGTAATTATAGTAATAGTATATTTATTAGGGATTAAAAGCAGAATAGGATATTTAGGAGATTTAGAAATAGATGAATATTCTACATTGAAATTGAATAATTTGTTTCATTTAAAAGATCAATTTGTTGTAGATGGGGAAATAGACGAAGAATATCTTAAAAATTACATACTTACAAATGAAAATATAACTAATTATAATTATATTTTTAAAGTGAAATATTATGATAAATTATTTAGGCATAGTGATATTTATGGTGTTTATATAAATACTAACAAAATTCTAGATGATAACGATTTTATAACAAAAATTGAGATGAATGATAATCTCGGTACGCCTTTTGGAGAATTAACTTCTAATCAAATAATAGATACTGATAAAATAGATAATGTTTTTTATGTTTTAAAAATTAAATTTATTATATTAATACCTATATTGTTTATTTGTATAATCTTATTAACTAAAGAAATTAAATATATATTTTGTTTTTTTAATAAGAATAAGTATAAAATATATTTTTGTATATTATGTATTTATTTATTATTGATATTTATATTATCTATTTTGGGATTGAAAAGCAGAGAAGGTTATATAAGTAATTTTGATTTAAATACATCTAGAACTTTTCAAATGAATGGTGTTACTAATTATCAAGATATAAAAAAAAATATAGATTATAAAATAGAAGATTATATATATAGTAATAAAAATATTACCAATTATTATTATAGTTTCGAAACTATTTGTAATGAAGGTATATTTAGAAATAATATATTCTATGGAGTGTATATAAATAACATTAATGAGATTATAAAAAATAATATTTTTATAAAAGAAATTAAAATGATTAATTATCCAGGGACTATTTTTGGAGATTTAGTTTCTGATAATAAATTGAATTATAATGATCAAATTAAAAATGTTAATTATATTTTAAAAGTAAGAAGTAAAATAATAGTATTATTTATATACCTTACTATAATTTTTATGATTTTAACCAATAAAACAAAATTTTTTGAATATATTAATAATTTTAAATTATATGAAAATAATACAAATAATATTTTATCAAAAAATGACTATTTATATATAAAAATATCTATATTCATATATGTATGTCTATTTATATTTCAATATTGGCTATGCAAACCAGGAGATTTTTCTTGGGGGGATACACTTGTTAGTATGCAAGGAGATTATACAAATGCTAATCCAATCATAATAACATTATTTTTACATTTATTATATGAGATTTTTGGATATAATGTTTCATATATATTTATATTGAACCTATTATTATGGTACTCAGGATTATGTTTAATAACAATATCACTATATTTGCGTTTTAGAAATAATCTAATATTATTAGTTTCATTAATAACTTTTATACCAAATTTCTTTTTTATCAATATTAATCATTTTAAAGATGTTACATCTAGTTTATGGGTATGGTTTAGTTATTCTTTAATGTTTTTTATGATATTATGTGATACAAATAAAAAACAAATAATATTAAATATTATTTGTTTTTTTACTTTAATTATAGGAATGCTTTGGCGTCATAATATGATAGTTACAATATATCCTATATTTATTTTTATAACGTACAATATTTTAAAAGATAAAATATTAACTATAAAAAAATATATAATTTCATTTATTGGTTTAATGCTGCTGTTTTCTATAATATTAGTATTTATATATAAAACATTTCCAATTTTATTTGTTATAGAAGATAATAAAGCTTTTAATGTGAGATATACAATAAATCATATATTTGCTTTGCAAATAGCTGCTTGCGCCACTATGTCAGATGATGATTCTATAATACCAAATGAATGGTATATGCCAAATGAAAATTTTATATCTTTGAAAAAAACATACATTAGAAATCCAATAGATGCTGATAGAATTTCTCATTGGACGTATTCAGATAGGATTTTTAGAGATGATATTAATTCAAATGAAATTAAAAAGATCTGGATTATGTATATAATAAAACATCCTTTAAGTTATACAAAACATATTATAAACTTTTCTAAAAATGTAATGGATTTAAAAATTGTATTTAATTCTATTGATAAGTTGGAAGAAAAATTTGATGAAATAAGATTTTCAGAGTTAAGAAAAAATATTTATAATACATTATACTTGTATAATATTAATACAGATATATCATTTTTTGCTTTATTGTCTATAGTTATATTTATAATAACTTCATTACTATGGATATTTAAAAAAGATTTAAGATGTAATATTTTGTTATTTTCTCTTACTACATCTATTTCAGTGATTGCTACAATTTTTATAGTAATTATATTTAGTCCATTACCTGACTATAGATATATACATCCAATTGTGCCTATAAGTGTTATATCTTTTATATCATTTATTAGTTTCATTTTTAGTATAGAAAGAATAAAAAACATAATAATTGAATTAAAATCTAAATTTAATATAAAGGTATAAAATGATAGTTTCAGCTATTATCCCATGTTATAATGAAGAACTTACTATAAAACAAGTTATAGAAGATATAAAGAAATATTATCCTCAATGTGAAATATATGTATTTGATAATAATTCAACTGATAATTCCTATAATATTGCGAAAGAATCTGGTGCTATTGTAAAGAAAGTTATGTATCAGGGAAAAGGCGAAGTAGTTAGACAGGCATTTTCAATGGTAGATAGTGATATTTATGTACTTATAGATGGTGATAATGAGTGTGATGCTTCGGCCATACCTAAATTAGTTAATTATTTAATAGATAATGATTTAGATATGGTTACAGTTATTCGCAGAGCTGGCAAATATAGAAGGGGACATTCTTTTGGAAATAAAATGATAACATCTTTTGCCAAATTTTTATTTGGAAATAATGTAAATGATATATTAAGCGGGTATAGAGTTTTTTCTAAGAGATTTGTAAAAACTTTCCCATCAGCATCTAGAGGTTTTGAAATAGAGGCAGAGCTTACAATATTTGCTTTACAAATGCGTTTACAAATAGGAGAGATGGAAGCAGAATATAAGAGCAGACCGGAAGGTTCTTTTTCTAAACTTAATACTTTTAAAGATGGTTTTAAAATATTAGGACTTATCATTTATTTACTTATGACGGAGAAACCAATTATTTTTTGGTGGTTAATTGCAAGTATTTTTGCTTTATTTGGTTTTTATTATGGAGTCCCAGTTATTTTTTCTTTTATTAGGGAAGGTTTTGTACCTATTGCTACTTCCGTACTTGCAACTGGATTTATATTATTATCTGGTATATGTATAATAACAGGGCTTATAATGAATGCTATTGGAAGAGCTATATCAGAAAATAGAAGATTTAAATATAATTCTGTAAAATAATTAAATGTACATTTTTTTCACTTGAAATTTATATTTTATGTTATATTATATATGCAACGAGAATTTATAAGGAGTTTTTAATATGTCTTTAATAGATAATATAGTAGCTAGAGAAATACTAGACTCAAGAGGAAACCCTACAGTGGAAGTTGATGTATGGTTGGACAGCGGAGTTATGGGAAGAGCAGCTGTACCATCAGGAGCTTCTACAGGAGAACATGAAGCAGTAGAATTAAGAGACGGTGATAAATCAAGATATTTAGGAAAAGGTGTTCAAAAAGCTGTAGAAAATGTTAATGAAATTATTTGTAATGAACTTATTGATATGGATGCTTTAGATCAAGTTGAAATTGATAGAACTATGATAGAACTTGACGGAACAGAAAATAAAGGAAAATTGGGCGCTAATGCTATACTAGGTGTATCACTTGCTGTAGCTAAAGCAGCTGCTGAAGAATTAGGAATGCCATTATACAGATATATTGGCGGAACTAATGCTAAAACTTTACCAGTACCTATGGCTAATATCTTAAACGGTGGTGCTCACTCATCAGCTCCAATCGACTTCCAAGAATATATGGTTATGCCAGTTGGTGCTCCTACTTTCAAAGAAGGTATACGTTATGTAGCTGAAGTATTCCATAACTTAAAAGCTATACTTCATGACAGAGGATTAAGCACTACTGTTGGTGATGAAGGCGGATTCGCTCCAACTCTTAAAGATAATGAAGAACCGCTTCAAGTAATTATGCAGGCTATTGAAAAAGCAGGATACAAACCTGGTGATGATATAATGATCGCTATGGATCCAGCTTCAAGCGAATTCTATAACAAAGATAAGAAAAAATATGTATTCCATAAATCAGACAACAGAGAATTAACTCCTGCTGAAATGGTTGATTTCTATGTTAATTTGTGCAATAAATACCCTATTATCTCTATAGAAGACGGTGTTGCTGAAGATGACTGGGAAGGTTGGAAAATCTTAACAGAAAAATTAGGTAAAAAAGTTCAATTAGTAGGTGATGACTTGTTCGTTACTAATGTAAAAAGACTTCAAATGGGATTAGATAAAGGCGTTGCTAACTCTATTCTTATTAAAGTTAACCAAATCGGTACATTAACTGAAACTTTAGATTCTATTGAACTTGCTAAAACTCATAACTATACTGCTGTAGTTTCTCACAGATCTGGTGAAACTGAAGATGCTACTATTGCTGATATAGTTGTAGCTACTAATGCTGGTCAAATCAAAACTGGTTCTGCTTCAAGAAGTGATAGGATTGCAAAATACAATCAATTATTAAGAATTGAAGAAGAATTAGGCAACAGAGCTATTTATTTAGGTAAAAAAGCTTTTTATAATGTTATAAAATAATTTATCTTAAAAGTGATAAACGAATGAGGCATAATATTAAAGTATTATGCCTCATTTTTTGCAATCATAATTAAAAAATCAATCTATCAATAATAAAAAAGTTTTTTATAATGTTATTAAATAATATACAATTTTATACATTATAGAAAAATATTTTTTTAACAAAAGACTATAAATCTAGCAGCTTTGTAAAAATTATTACTTTTTAATTATTTTAATAAAACAATTTATTGCTGTACTATAAAAAAATAATTTTTATGAAATGTATTAATAATACGATATTTTTTTAAAAAAATTTGGTTATTCTAACAAATAAATAAGGTTTCGTCTTTAAAAAAAATCAAAAATTACTATAATAATATATGAGAAAATTATAATATTAATAAAGTATTTGGGAAATCTTATGAATAATAGATATATAATATGGGAAGATAAATATAAAACTGGTTACAAAAAAATTGATGATCAACATAAGGAATTACTAGAAATTGCTAATAATTTATATGATTGTTTAGAGAATAAAGATTCAGAGAATGATGAATTAAGAGATGCTTTTAAAAAGGCATTAAGAAATACGGTAGATTATATAGACTATCATTTACACTATGAAGAGAAAATAATGCATGCTATAAAATATAATAAGATATTGGAACATGCTTCTTATCATAGAGAGTTTACACAAAAAATATATGATTATGTTAAACTATATGAAAATGGTTCTACAGATTCTATTAATAGCTTATTAAAGTATTTGAAAGAATGGTTTTTAAATCATATATTGAAGACGGATAAAGAGTTTGTTAAAGAAATGATAGATATTTTACAAAAGATGTAGATTCATAAAAAATATATAGGAGTAAATTTATGGATACAGAAAACAAAAATGAAGTAAAATGGATAAGATGGGAAAATAAATACAAAACAGGATACAAGAGAATCGATGATCAGCATAAAGAACTTGTGAATATAATAAATGATCTATATAGTATAGGTGTTGATGGTGATTTTGATAATGAGGAAGTAAAGAAATCTTTTAGTGATATTTTAAAGAGAGCTATTGATTATGCTACATACCATTTTTCTTATGAAGAAAAAATTATGAGTGCAATAGATTATTCTGCATCAAAGGATCATATTACTAGACATAGAGCATTTTCAGTTAAAGTTGTTGATGAAGTTAATATGTATGAAAATGGTAATAAGATTGTTATAGAAGATTTTATTACATTTTTAAGAGATTGGCTTATTAATCATATAATGGTTGAAGATAAAAAGTTTATACTAGAATTAAAAAGCTGCCTTGCAAAAATGTGTGAAAATGAAATGCAATAATAATAGTTTTAAACTACATAATTGAATATGTCTTAATATACCCTGTATACCTACTTGAAATTTATAGCTTGGTATGATATACTACATATTGTTAGATTTATTTAACTTTTAAGAGGTTTTGTAGATTATGAAAATTACTATAAGGATAGGCGGTATGCATTGTGCTGCCTGTTCAAGAGCGGTAGAAAGGGCGTTAAAAAAAACTGAAGGTATAGAAGAGGCAAATGTTAATATAGCAACAGAGAAAGCAGTATTAATTTTTGATGAGAATAAATTAAAATATAATGATATAGTTAATGTTGTAGTGAAGGCAGGATATCAAGTATTAGGTAAAGAAGAAGATCCTACAGAAAGAAAACTTAAAGAGATAAAAGAGCAGAAGATCAGACTTATAGTATCAGCAATATTTTCTATACCTCTATTTTATATATCAATGGCGCCTATGGTTAGTGTTGTGAAATTTCCAATACCTAGTTTCTTGGTGCATCATATTAACCCTCAAGTTTTTTCTATAGTAGCAATATTTTTATGCGTACCTGTTATGATATCAGGTTATAAATTTTATACATTAGGTTTTCCTGCGCTTTTTAGAGGTTCTCCTAATATGGACTCGCTTGTGGCAATAGGAACAACTGCGGCATTTAGTTATAGTATTTATTCTACTGTTTTGGCATTTATGGGACTTAATCCTCATGGTGAAAATCTTTATTATGAATCAGCTGCCGTTATAATAACATTAGTACAGTTTGGAAAATATTTAGAGGCTAGAAGCAAAGGAAAAACAGGCGAGGCAATAAAAAAACTTATGGGACTTCAGCCTAAAACTGCCACTATAATAAAAGACGGAGAAGAAAAAGAGATAAAGATTTCAGATGTAAAAGTTGATGATATATTATTGGTTCGTCCTGGTGAGAAGATTCCTGTTGATGGAGAAATAATAGAAGGATACAGCAGTGTTGATGAATCCATGCTTACAGGAGAGAGCATACCAGTTGAAAAGAGTGTAGGCGATAAAGTAGTTGGGGCTTCTATAAATAAAACAGGAAGTTTTAAATTCAAAGCTCAAAAGGTAGGAGCGGATACTGCATTAGCACAGATTATAAAACTTGTAGAAGATGCTCAGGGTTCAAAAGCTCCAATAGCACATATTGCCGATGTTGTTTCTTCATACTTTGTACCTACAGTAATAACTATAGCTTTGATATCCGGCATAATTTGGTTTATAGCTCTTCATAATTTTGTATTTTCTTTAACTGTATTTGTATCGGTACTTGTTATAGCTTGTCCTTGTGCTTTAGGGCTTGCTACACCTACTGCAATAATGGTTGGTACAGGAAAAGGTGCTGAGCTTGGCATACTTTTTAAAAATGCTGAGGCTTTAGAGGTTTCTGGAAAAATAAATGCGGTGATGTTTGATAAGACAGGTACTCTTACAGAGGGTAAGCCTTATGTTACAGATATTATTTCTGATGATAAGGATAAACTTCTTTTAATAGCTGCAAGTGCTGAAAATGGAAGCGAACACCCTTTAGGCGAGGCTATAGTAAGAGAAGCAAAAGAAAAAAATATTAAACTTCTCAATATAGAAAATTTTAAAGCCATAGCTGGTTTTGGTATAGAAGTATTTATTGATAACAAAAAAGTTTTAATGGGCAATGACAAATTAATGAATAGAGAAAATATCAGTACAGAAAATTATAATTCATATATTGATAAACTTTCAAAAGAGGGTAAGACACCTATGTATGTTGCCTACGATAATAAACTTTTAGGAATAATAGCAGTTGCTGACAAATTAAAAAAAGAAAGCATCGAAGCAATCAACAGACTTCATAAACTTGGAATAAAAACTGCAATGATTACAGGCGACAATAAAAACACAGCAAATTCAGTTGCAAAAGAAGCCTGTATTGATATTGTATTTGCAGAAGTATTACCTGAAGAAAAATCTAATGAAGTTAAAAAACTTCAGGATCAAGGTTTGACTGTTGCTATGGTAGGCGATGGTATAAATGATGCTCCTGCACTAACCCAAGCGAATGTTGGAATAGCTATTGGAAGCGGTACTGATGTTGCTATTGAAAGTGCTGACATAGTATTAGTAAAATCAAACACTAATGATGTTGTAACTGCCATAGAATTAAGCAAGGCAACTATGAGGGATATAAAACAAAATTTATTCTGGGCTTTTTGCTACAATGTTATAGGCATACCTATTGCGGCAGGAGTTTTGCATATATTGAGAGAGCATTTAATAGCTTCATACTTTGGAAATTTTTTAGTTTCTATTTTGGGTAAAGACTTGCTTTTAAACCCAATATTTGCTGCTCTTGCTATGAGTTTAAGTTCTGTATGTGTAGTTACTAATGCTTTAAGACTTAACTTTTTTAAACCTAGCAGATAAGTTTTTTGTATAATAAGTTTTTCAATCATATTTACTTAAATGTCCATAGAAATTAAATTTCTATGGATTTATTTTTAAAGCTAATCGATAATAATTAAGTTAAAAAATTAAATTTATCATATAATTAATTTTAATTCCATTAAAAAATAAAAGTATAATTTTTGTATAAAAATTATAAAAAAAATAAATTATTAGGAACTTTTCATAATATAATTCGTCTAATAAAGTAAATAGCATGCTATATTGTTTTAATTAAAATTAACTAATTTTCTAATTAGGGGGAAAATTTATAGATGAAAAATACAATTAAAATAGTTGTGGATATAATAATGACTATTCTTTTTTTCGTTTTAATGGCATATCGTTTGACAGGGCGTACTATGCATGAATATTTGGGTTATTTGATTTTTATATTTTTTATACTTCATCATATACTGAATTTTAATTGGTACAAAAATCTGCCTAAAGGAAAATATAGTTTAAACAGATCATTGAATACATTTATAAATACTATGCTTTTTATATGTATGCTTGGATTAATTATAAGCGGAATATTATTTAATAAAAGTGTGCTCGAATTTTTTAACATTGGTGATATAAAAGTATTTAATAAAAAATTACATATAGTTTGCAGCTATTGGGGATTTATATTGATGTCTGTACATTTGGGAATGCATTGGGGAATATTTATAAATATGAGTAAAAAAATGATAAATATAAAAAAACAAATATATACAATAATAGGTTTATTAATAGCTGTATATGGTGTAGTTTCATTTATAAAAAGAGGTTTTTATATTAAAATGTTTTTAATTGCAAAAGTTCCTGCCTTAAAAGAGCCTGCTATATTTTTCTTTATGGATCATATTGCTATAATGGGACTATTTATATTTATTGCTTATTATTTACATATATTAAATAATAAATTAACAACTAAAAAGATTTCAAAATGAAGTTTTTGCTGTTACTATGATGATAATTATTTTGAATCATATTTTCTCCCAAAGAAATGCCATAGGAATTGTTATAATCCCTATGGCATACTTTATTATTATTTTTTTATTTATTCATCCATTAAATCAACTTCTACATTAGAAATTTTTTCAAGTATTTCATTATAACTCATTTGAGCCAAAGAACTATCGCTTCCGCAGGCTATATATAAATCATTAAAACGCGACATACTTTTATCAACAAGTATATCTATTTTAGTTTTATCAATTCCAAAAGGGCATACTCCGCCGAAAGTAAATCCTGTTAAATTAAATGTATCTTCAGCACTTGCAAAACTAGTTTTACATCCGAAGTAAGCACGCATTTTTTTAGAGGATATTTTTTTATCTCCCGAAGCTATGATCATTGCAAAATTTTTTTTAGCAGGTTTTACTAATATAGATTTAGCTACCTGTCCTTTTTCTATATTTAATGTTTTGGCTGCATCCTCTACAGTTTTTGTTGCACCAGCCTCATCAAATTCTTTGTATTCTATATTAAGTTCTTTTAAAGCATTAAGTACCTTTTCATTAATCATAACTTTATCCTATAAATTAAAAATTTAATGGTTCATAATTGTTTGTTTTAGCATATTCTATTAAACTTAAAATTCTATCTTTACATCCGCCGCATCCAGTTGAAGCCCCTGTTTTCTCAATTACTTCTTCAATAGATGTGATTTTATTATCTGCTATAGCAGTATATGCAGTTCTATATGATACATTCTTACAATAACATAGTGTTTTATCATAATTTATAGATGTTTCGTTTTTTAAATATTCTACATCATGTTCCATACATTACTCCTATTATCGTTTTAATTTTATATATTATAATATAATAAATTAAATACAAATATGTAAAAAATAAATAACCTTATGACTACATAATATATTTATTTCAATTAAAAATCAATTATATTTACTATTGACAATAATTTTAGTATGATATAGTTTATTATGTTAAAAATTATTTAGGGAATATGGTATGGAAGATAATAATAAAAAACCTTCTTGGTATACGATGTTTTTTTCATTTTTTTATATAGGGCTTGTTACGATAGGAGGCGGACTTGCTATGCTTCCTATAATGGAAGATGAATTTGTCAATAAAAGGAAATTCATAACTAAAGATGAGATAATAGATATATTTGCTTTAGCTCAGAGTATACCAGGCGTTATTGCTGTAAACTCTTCACTTCTTACAGGATTTAAAGTGGCTGGTATATTTGGAGGCATTATGGCAGGTATTGGGGTTATGGCGCCTTCATTTATAATAATACTTATGATAGCTCCTATATTTGAGAGATTTCAAAATACTGAATATGTTAATAAAGCTTTTTTAGGTATCAGAGGTGCTATTGCTGGACTTATACTTTTATCGGCTTTCGGTATGGGAAAACAGGTTATAAAAGATAAATTTACTGCTTTCCTATTTATATTGAGTTTTGTATTAGTTGTATTCTTACATTTAAATGTTATATATGCTTTGCTTCTTTCGGCATTGATTGGCTGGATTTATTATCTTATTAATAAATACATTATAAAAAAACAATCTTGATTTGGATTTGATATTATGATATATGCTAGACTTTTTTATGTATTTGCTAAACTAGGACTTTTTACTTATGGCGGAGGATATGCTATAATCGCTCTCCTTCTTGGTATATTAAAAGAATATAATTGGATTACATCTTCAGAATTTTCTAATCTTGTGGCAATATCTCAGATAACACCCGGTCCTATCGCTATTAATGCGGCAACATTTGTAGGGTATAAAGTAGCTGGAGTTTTAGGATCAGCAGTTGCAACATTCGGTATATTTATTCCTGCTTTCATTATCACTATGATAGTATCTAAATTTTTCTATGCAGTTAAAAACAATGAGCAGTTTAATAATATAATGAATGCTTTGAGAGTATGTGCTGTTGCTCTAATTGCTTCTGCGGTTGTAACTTTTACTAAAGATGCTTTTTTTGTTCAGCTTACAGAAACTTCTATATTAAGAAATATTGATTTTGTTCAAAACATTTTTAAATATGTTAGTCCTATAGGAATATTTATATTTGCATTATCAATATTTTTAAAAATAAAAAAAGTTCCTATCTTAGCTATAATAGTAATTTCTGCTGTTTTGGGTATAGTTTTGTACTGATAATTTTTATTATTTGCTATGACGATATTATAAAAAATAAATGTATATAAAAAGATTTAAAATATAGAATTGATTATTCTTAATAAATCATAGTATAAGAAGTTTGTATAATAATATTTCAATTTTGATGATGAAGAAGGTAATTAATAAGTCTTAAATAAGATCTTAATTAATTTATTATTAAAGAATTTTCTATAAAAGTTGTACATATAAAAAATATACAATATGATTAATAAAGGTTTAATTTATGGAAATACTTGAAAATGTCAGTGAAGTTCAAAAAGAGGGTATTTTGCATACAGGAAGTCCTTTGCTTCTTTTAGCAGGTGCTGGAAGTGGCAAGACTTTGGTAATAACTAGAAAAATTGCTTATCTTATTAATGAACTTGAAGTACCGCCTGATAATATACTTGCTGTTACATTTACTAATAAAGCTGCCAATGAAATGAAGCAAAGAGTTTGCAGTTTGCTTCCGGATATTAAGCCTAACAGATTATTTATAAGAACTTTTCACTCTGCATGCTTAAGAATTTTAAAAGAGAATGCTCATCGTTTGGGATATAAATCTAATTTTCTTATTTTGGATGAAGGAGATAAATTATCCATTGTTAAAAGAATAATTAAAGAAGAGTCTGTACCTAAAAGTATTGCTACAAAAATGATTATGAGATTTATATCAGCTAATAAAAATGAAATGGAAGACGGCATTGTTTTTGATAGGGATATTTTTGAGAATGTTTATAAAAAATATACAGAATATGAGATTAATGAAAATGTAATGGATTTTGATGATCTTATATTAAATACTATAAAGTTATTTGAACAGGAAAAAATTGTTTTAAATTATTATAGAAACAGATTTAAATATATTTTGGTTGACGAGTTTCAGGATACTAATCCTCAGCAGTATAAATTAATAAAATTATTGACTCAGGATGCAGAAAATGATTTAACAGTTGTGGGTGATGATGATCAGAGTATATACGCTTTTAGGGGTGCGAATGTTTTGAATATACTTGATTTTGAAAAAGATTATCCTAATACAAAAATAGTACGTCTTGAAGAAAATTACAGATGTCCTAAAGATGTTGTTGAAGCTGCTTTAAGTGTTATAAAAAATAATACAAACAGACATGAAAAGAATGTATTTTCAAATAAACCTAATGAGTTTAAAATTGAAAATTGGATTTGCTATAGTGATTTGGAAGAGGCCAGAAGCGTAGTTAATGAGATAGAATCCTTATTTGATAATGGATTTGAGGCTAAAGATATTGTTATATTATTTAGAACAAATAGTCAGTCAAGAGCTTATGAAAAAGAATTGAGACTTCATTCTATTAATTATAAAATAGTTGGAGGTGTTGGATTTTTTGAACGCATTGAGATAAAAGATTCTATTTCTTTTTTGAGGCTTATGACGGGATTTAATGATAATTTTAGCGTAAGGCGTACGATAAATACTCCTCCTAGAGCTATAGGAGAGAAAACCTTTGCCAATTTTGAAACTTTTGCTGATTCCAGAAAATTATCATTATTTGATGCTATTGATATATTGGAAGATTCTAATTTGAGTAAAAAGGCTGTTAATAATATTAAAGCATACAAGTATATAATAAATGAATATGCTTTAAAAATAAAAAATGATATTGTAAATAAAGACGGCATAAATATAGAAAATATATTTTTTGAATTTTTAAAGGAAATAGATTATTTTTCAATATTTAAAAGCGATGGAAATGATAGGGTTATAACAGCAGAAGAAAATATAAAAGAGCTTTTCAGAGGTTTTTATGATTATAAATCTATGGAGAATAATGCAACACTCATAACATTTTTAGAAGAAAATACTTTATACAGAGACCTAAATACCAATGATGAAAAAGAGGATTCTATTACATTAATGACGGTTCATAATGCTAAAGGATTAGAATTTGATGCTGTATTTATTACGGGCTTAGAGCATCAGGTTTTTCCTCATTATTTTTCACTTGAAGAAGAAGGTGGCATTGATGAGGAGAGAAGACTTTTTTATGTGGCAATAACAAGAGCAAAGAGAAAACTTTATTTAACTTATTCAAAAAGGCGAAGAGTAAATACAGGTATAATGGAGCAGATACCTTCATCATTTTTAATGGAAATTCCAAAACGTTTAATGCTTATAAAAGAAAAAGCAAACTATGCAGGAAATTATATGGATATAGATGAGGATGCTTTTGATTATTGATTTTTTTATTCTTTTAAATATTAGTTTTAGTCTAGTATTTAAAAATAAAAAAGGATAGAGCTTAAAAACTCTACCCTTAATTTTTCTACTTAGAATATATATTAAAGTTTATTCCATATCTTCTTAAAAAATACTGCTAAAAATACTATAACAGCAACACTAATAGCTAACTGGAAAACTCCTTCTATTATATCATCTAAATTATGAAGCATATACATTCCATAATATCCAGAAGCTAAAAATCTTGGAGCAAGAAATAACAATAATAATACAGCTATTGTAACTATTATAGGTATAAGCCATAATTTTCCTGATTTAACATTGTTTTTTTCTTCAGTATTTTCTTCTCTATTTATAACAGAATTATTATCACTGCTTTTATTATTGTCTTTTTTAAGGAAAAAAGCTATTAATATTGATATTACAGCAATGAAAATTCCTAATTTTAGTATTATTTCTGCAACATCCTCTAAGTTATAAAGTAAATAGAACATATAATAATGTACGCCTAAAAATTTACCGGCCATTATTAGTAATGCTGCCAAAGCAATAGTAGCAGAAACAGCCATAAATTTTTTGGATTTTGCAATAGCCATTATATTATTTTTCATAAATGCCTCCTTATCTTAAAAAGATTATCTTATTCTTTTATTATTATCAGACTTCAATTTGTATTCAGGTTTTAATTCATATACTTTTTCGTATCTTGAATCGTTTTCTCTTTTATCTATATTATTGCTATTTATATTATTAGGAAGTCTTTTTTCTCTTCTGTCATAATCTCTCATATCATATTCATATTGTCTGTCATCTATTACTTTTTCTCTTCTAGGTCTGTTATCGTTTCTATCATCATAATCTCTATAGTCTCTTCTATCACCATAGCGATCATAATCATCGTAATCGTCATAATCATCAGCTCTTCTTCTATATTCTCTATCATCTCTTAAATTTCTGCGTTCTCTTCTATCTCTTCTTCTTCTGCGTTCTCTATCATCATAGTCGTCATAATCTCTATCATCATATTTTTTTATTCTTCCTGTAGTTCTGTCATCTTTTAATACTTTTTTGATGAAGTACATTACAACTAATATCATTAAAACTATTCCAACTAATTTTCCGATATCTTCTATAAAATCAAAAGCATCATCTATCAAATCAAAACAATATAAATTAGATGACATAATTATAATAGATATCAAACTCATAAGCCCTAATTTTTTCATTTTACTTTCCCCCTATTTATATAACATTAATTATCAGAGCTATTATCTTTTTTTATATATTTTTTCAAAAAGTATATAACTACTGCCAATATTACAACTATACCTATTATTTTAGCTAAATCATCAAAAATAAAATCGAAGGTATCTTCAATTAAATCAAAGCAGTAAAGATTAACACTCATAATAAAAGTGGATATTAAAGTTATAATTCCTAATTTTTTCATATATTTCCTCCTTAATTTGTTTTTTAAGAGGTATTCATCATATCCTTCTATTTAAAGTATAACATATTATCGGAGTTTTGTAAAGTTTGCTTAAACAAATTTTACAATAAATACTGTAATGTAAATTAAATGTAAAGTAATATATAGTACATTTTATACATTTTTAGATAGAATATAAAATTTTCATTATAAGTATAATATTAATATAAAATATGTATTCCATTATGGATAGATTAGAAACATTGTAGATTTAAGAAGATTAAATGCTTTACAGGTATTTACATTCCAGTATGGATAGATTAGAAACTAAACTCCTTAATTTTTATTTTTCATAATTGACAAATTTTACATTCCAGTATGGATAGATTAGAAACAAATTGAACCAATATGGATAGATTAGAAACAAATTGAACCAATTGTATTTGTTGTTCGTTATCATCTTTTACATTCCAGTATGGATAGATTAGAAACTTAAAATAATCATCAAATAATCATCAATTGACGAATTTTACATTCCAGCATGGATAGATTAGAAACTAATGTTAAACTTAAGTATTTTGCTTGTGGTGAATATTTTACATTCCAGTATGGATAGATTAGAAACAGCCGCCTTTCCTTTGTAATTTCTACTGGATCACTATTTTACATTCCAGTATGGATAGATTAGAAACATCATCAAAAGTACCATCGTCATGCTGACCAAAAGACTTTTACATTCCAGTATGGATAGATTAGAAACGCT
>NZ_JADF01000022.1 GCF_000518245.1 Brachyspira alvinipulli ATCC 51933
AACTTTAAACTTTAAACTTTAAACTTTAAACTTTAAACTTTAAACTTTAAACTTTAAACTTTAAACTTTAAACTTTAAACTTTAAACTTTAAACTAGTTTAGAGTTACTCTTAAATATACTATTATAATTATATAATAAAAATACATTTTTTCAAATATAAAGTTAAAATATATAATATTTATTTCATTATTATAGCTTTTATATTTTATTTATATAAAAAATTTGTCCACTAAAAATATATGCAAGTTTTTTTTATTATAGTTTTTCTATTTCTTGTATACTTAATCCTGTATATTTGGAAATAGTATTAAAATCTAATTTGTCTTTTTTCATATTTTTAGCCATAGATATTGCTTTATTTCTTTCACCTTGTTCTATTCCTTTTTCAAGACCTTCTTTAATTCCTAATCTCCTTTCTTCTTCAAGCATTATTTGATTGCCATATAGATAAGCTTCTCTTTTATCGTACTCATTCATCATTAATCTATCTTTAATAAAATTATTGTATCTTTTCTGTACTTCTTCCATTATAGGTTTTTCTTTTACTAAATCTGACATAATTTCCCCCTTATTATCTTTCTCTTTCATAGTAAAAAATTTAAGCCAACAGTTTAAATCTGGCTGTAATATATTATATTTAAATTTCTTGAGTTCAATTATATGAATTTGTAAATGATCGGTAAGTAATCTTTTATTATTTGTATCATAAATCATATAGCAAGAATTTATGGAATTATTATCATCTAAATTGAAGTTAAGTAAGTTTATGCTAATTACAGGAGTTAAAGCATCGTATTTTTCTCCATGTTTCAAAAGTTTGCTGTAATTTGAAGCCCAATAATATAATATACGTTCTGGAAATCTTGAATTACCTTGTAACTGTATTTCTATAATGACAACTGTACCATTTTGAGTTATGCATTTAACATCTGCTATTGTTTCTTTATCTTGATAATTTTCCTTATAATTAAGGCGACTGCCCGCCTTCGGCGATGGGGTTAAAATCTCTACACTTCTAAATGTCTTCATATTAGAATCGAGCATTATAGAATTAATAAAGTCAAGCAATATTAAATTACTGTCTGGTGATGAAAATAAATATCTCACAAAATAGTCATTCAAAACATTAATATTTCTCATAACTTTATTATACTAAATTAACTATAAATGTAAAGTTACAAGTTTAATCATCAAAATTTACTTTCTATTTCTTTGAGCTTTTTTTATAATACCTGCAATTTTTCTAAGTTTAAGATCTTCTGCTATATCTAAAGCAGTATCTCCATAGTCATTTTCTATATTTACATCAGCTCCTTTTTCTACTAAAAATTTAACATATGGTTCAGCAAACCTTGATCCTGATGATGAACAAGCCCAAATTAAAGAAGTGTATCCATTATAATCTTTTGCATTAATATCTGCACCTTTTTCTAATAAAACTTCAGCTAATTTTATACGATATTCCTGAAAACTTTTATTATTAAAATTACCTTCACCCATACCAAGATATATTAAAGGAGTATATTCTCGTTTATTCTTTATGTTTACATCAGCACCTTGCTCTATTAAAAAATTAGCTATTTCAAAGTCTAATATATCAATACTGCCTTCATCTAAAGTATCAAGAGTTTTATTTAAAGCTGTGTCTCCTTCATTATCTTGGGCATTTATATTGGCATTTTTTGAAACTAAATATTTTATTACATCTATATTTCTTTCATGACTATACTCACATGCTGATATTAAAGCAGTACTTCCTCCTTTATAAAAGTTTACATCTGCACCATTTTCCACTAATAATTTTACTGTTACTAAATTATTTACACCATACATTAAGGCTGTATTTCCATAATTATTGAAAGCATTTATATCAGCATTTTTTTGTATTAGAAGTTCTACCACTTTTATATTATGAACTCTGGAAGCATACATTAAAGGTGTCTCTCCATGATTATTTTTTACATTTATATCAGCACCATTATTTATTAAAAATTCTGCAACAGATGAATTTTCATCATATATAAAGTCAATATGTTCATAATCTAATGAGAGTAATAGGGGAGTTTCTACTGAGCTATATTCAGAATGTGTTTTGGCATTTACATCGGCACCTTTTTCAACTAAAAATTTAACCATATCATAGTCATTTCTTAAAGCTGCTATCATTAAAGGAGTATAATCATAATCTTCAGGATAATCATTCCCACCCTTTATTCTTGATTCTAAGTCAAAACCATTTTCTACTAATACTTTAAACATTTCTCTATTTTGCTTTAAGGCTGTTGAAGGTCTATAAGATATGTCAAGAAGTGATGCTCCATCATTGTCTTTAGTATTTACATCAGCACCGTATTTTATTAATAAATTAAATATTTTTTTAGCATCTTCTAGTCCTTCTTCTTCGTAAAGACAATAGAGAATATTATGATATAATACAGTGTTTCCATAATTGTCTTTAGTATTTGCATCAGCACCATTTTCTAATAAAAATTTAACCATTTCATAGCTTCCTATCATAGCAGCTCTCATTAATGCTGTATAACCATATTCATCTTTTGTGTTTATATTGGCACCTTGTTGTATAAGTAATTTTGAAATATCAAAATTATAATTAGCAATAGCAATCATTAAAGCTGTTTTGTTTTCATTATTTGCTGTATTAGGATTGGCACCTTTATCAAGTAAATATTTAACCATATCATAATCTTTTTTATAAACAGCAATCATTAAAGGAGTATAATCATAATCAGATCTATCCGCCTTTATTCTTGATTCTAAATCAAAACCATTTTCAACTAATATTTTAAACATTTCTTTATTTTTATCAAAAGATTCTGAAATTCTATAGGATACATCAAGAAGAGATGTTCCTTTATCGTTTTTAGTATTTACATCAGCACCGTATTTTATTAATAAATTAAGTATTTTTATAGCATTTTCTGTTTCATTTTTTTGTCCGCGACTATTATGCTCAATACTATAATATAATGCAGTATCTCCTGCTGTATCTCTAATGTTTACATCAGCACCATTTTTTAATAAAAATTCAACCATTTCATAATTTGTATCTCTAGCAGTATACATTAATGCTGTAGCACCTGCTTTATCTCGAATATTGACATCAGTACCTTCTTCTATAAGCAATTTTGCTATATCATTATATCCACTTACAGAAGCATTTATTAAAGCTGTTCTATCATAAGAATCTAATGCATTACAGTTTGCACCTTGCTCTAAATATGATTTAACTTTTTTTATATTATTATCTTCTACAGCGGAAAATAACGATTCATCTAAAGTTTTAGAATACAAAAGAATATTAAACAAGAATAATAAAATAAATACTTTTTTCATATATACCCCTCTAATGCTTGTAGCATCTAATTAGATTATATGTTAAAAATTATTTATAGTCAATTTATTTTTAGCTAAATTATAAAGCGGGAGCATGATATCCTTTATAATTACCATTAGGATGACGCATGCATTTTGCAGAAGTCAATTGTTTTAAAGTTTTATATTTATTACCGCAATATTTACATGTATACTCATCTTTTTCGCTGCCCTCATAAAGTTTATGCTTTCCTTTATAATTGCCGTTAGGATGACGCATACAGTTTTGAGATGTTAATATTGTTACAGAATTAAATCTATTGCCGCAATATTCACAGTAAAAATTCTCATGGGATTTAGGAACTAAACTTACAGTAAAACAAAAAAATATAAAAGTTATTATGTATAATTTTCTCATTTTTTATTATCCGAAAGTAAATCTTTATATTTAGAATCTTTAAACTCTATATATGGTTTTGAACTTAACATGTGAATGGCAGTTATAAGAGAGTAACTAATCCAAGCCTTTTTATCTGTAGGTTTTGATGATGAAGATTCATTTTTTTTAAGAAGTTCATTTAAAGAATCTGATATATCATCAATATGTTCTTCAAAAAAATCTTCACATTCATCGCAGGTATCCATAGTAGCCTGACCTTGTACTTCCTCTATTTGTTTACCGCACCAAACACATTTTACAGACATTTATTTTACCTCATATAATTTAATCGCTGATATTATACAGATAATTTTAACTTTGTAAATACCTATTAATTAGTTTTCAGATTTTAACTCATTATAATTTTTTGACATTACATCATACCAATAATCTAACTTAGCATTATCATCGCCTTCTATCTCTTTAAAATAAAAAGGTTTCAAAAATCTAATTGTTATTTTTCTAAACGGAGAAACTTTCAAACTTCTAGCCTTCATAATATTTCTAGTACCGCATATAACAACAGGAAGGACAGCAATATCAGGACATCTTTCTGCTATCTTTAATATTCCTCTTTTAGGTTTTTTTATTTCTCCGCTATCACTTCTAGTTCCTTCAGGATATATAATAATGCTTGTATTTGATTTAAGCCTTTCTTCCATATCATCTATTGACTTAGCCGCTCCTACAGTACCTCTTTTTACAAATATATAATTAGCAAGAGACATTCCTTTACCTATAAACGGAACTTTTCCATAAGTGTCTTTTGAAACGAAAGCATAAGATTTTTTAAATATTGTAAAACAGCAGAATATATCAAATGAACTTTGATGATTAGGTGTTAATAAATAAGTTTTGTTAGGATCATAATTTTCTTTTCCTTCTATTTTGAAAGATGCTAAAGTTAAACGCATTATTACGCTTCCCCAAAGCTTAGCTATAGAATGAACATAATTTATAGCTGATACTCTTCCGAATATTCTAACAAATGGGTAAAATAAAAATAATACCAAAACACATATCAATGTAAAAGTAATAGATATCAAAAAATAAATTATACTAAATAAAACCATATTGACAGTTTAATACAAAATTTAAAAATTATCAATATATACCTTGATATATTAATGAGTGTTTGTTATAATTATGCTTTATTTTTAATGATAGATTAATTTATTATGGAAAGTAATATAAAAAACAACAAAAAAAATAAAAATGCTGTTGGGATTATCGTTAATAAAATGAGAGGTGACCCCAATATCATAGTAAAAAATATTAAAAAAATATTAAAAAAACATAATATAAAAGATATAGTTGTAGATTATGATATATCCACATATTATAATATCATTAAAGCAATAAAACAATTAAAAGATGTATCAATGCTTATATCAATAGGCGGAGATGGAACTTTATTATCTGCCTTAAAAATAGCTATAAAATATGATATATCTGTTCTTCCTATATATAATGGAACATTAGGATTTATATCAGAAATTCCTCCGGACGAAGCATACCTTATATTAGAAGAATACTTTGATAATAGAAAAACATTATATGAAATAGAACCGAGAACATTATTATCAGTTAGAATATCTTCAACTAAAAACTCAAAAGTAAAAGAATATTTTGCTGTTAATGAATTAGTTCTAAGCAAATGCGGAGGAAGAGCGATTTATATAAACATTAAAATATCCGGCAAAATGATATCATCTATTGTTGGAGATGGGGTTGTAATAGCTACACCTACAGGTTCTACTGCCTATGCTTTAAGTGCAGGAGGTCCAATACTAGCACCTACTATTGATGCTATTTCATTCGTACCAGTGGCTCCTCATTCTCTAACATTTAGACCTTTAGTAATACCTAAAGGAGACAGCATACAATTAGAATTAGCTAACAATTCATTGAAAGCTATGATTACTATAGATGGTTATGAAGTATGTAAATTTGATAATAATAATATTGTTAAAGCAGAAATCAGTGATAGAAGCTGCTATATATTCCAAAGTGCCAATAGATTATTTTATGATATACTTCGTAATAAACTTAATTGGGGTAGATAATGCTCAAATATCTTGAAATAAGAAATTTTGTACTAATAGATAAATTGAAAATAAATTTTAATAATGGATTTAATGTATTAACTGGAGAAACAGGTGCAGGAAAAAGTATAATTATTAGTGCATTAGAACTTATAACAGGAGAAAAAGGTTCAACTAGAATGGTTGGAGCAAACGGAGATAGATTAATAGTTACAGGATGCTTCAGCCTGCAGTCATCATCAAGTATAGTAAAATCAAAATTAAAAGAATGGAATATAGAAATAAATAATGATGAGCTTAATATAAAAAGAGAAATAACAAAAGATGGAAAAAGCAAATCATTCATAAATAATGTCGGAGTAAAAGTTGCAGAATTAAAAGAACTTGGAGATTTAATAGTTGATATACATGGACAGCATGAACATCAGTCATTGTTTAATCCTATTAACCATTTAAATTTTTATGACAGCTATTTAAATATTGATGATAAATTAGAAAATTATAAAGAGCATTACAATAAATTAGTAAAGCTTATAAAACAGTATAACGAAATATCACAAAATAAAAATACAATTCTAAAAGAAAAATCTTTTTTGGAATATGCTATAGATGAAATAGAGAATGCAAAATTAAAGCCTAATGAAGATGAAGATATAAAGAATGATATAACAATGATGTCAAATGCTGAAAGTATAGCATCTTCATTATCTTCTATTAACAAAGATATATTTGGAAGCGAATCCGGAGCATATATAAAACTTACTAGAAGCATATCAGCATTGCAGGCTGTATCAAAATATGATAACAGACTTTCTGATATGGCTTCTCAAATAGAAGGCATAACATTAAATCTTGAAGATATAAAAAGCGTATTGACAGAAATAAGAGCAAAAACTAAATTTGATCCAGAAGAAATGCAGTCTTTAAATGAAAGGCTTTTCTTTATAAATACATTAAAGAAAAAATATGGATCAAATATAAAAGACATTATAAATTATGCAAAAGAAGCCAAAGAAAAATTGGAGTCATTAAATTTTTCTGAAGATGATATTCAAAATCTCAAAAATGAAATTGAATCATTAAGAGAAAAAACTTCCCTATTTGCAAAAGAAATTTCTGAAATAAGACATAATAGAAAAGACGAATTTATAAAAGCTATAGAAAATGAAATGAATGATTTAGGAATGTCATCCACAAAATTTGATGTAGAAATAACACTTGATGAAGATGATGACGGAATACTTGTTATAGACGGCTCACATGTAAAAGCTTCATCAAGCGGTATAGATAATATAGAATTTATCATAGCACCAAATAAACAGAGTATGTTCCAGCCTTTAAGAAAAATAGCTTCCGGCGGTGAAATATCAAGAATAATGCTTTCATTAAAAAGCGTATTATCAATAGGAGATTACTGTGAAACATGCGTATTCGATGAAATTGATGTAGGAGTTGGCGGAAGAATAGCTGAAGTAATAGGAGAAAAGATAGCATCCCTTTCAAAAAGAAAACAGGTTTTAAGTGTTACACATTTAGCACAGATTGCAATATACGCTAATAATCATTTTAAAGTTACAAAAAATGAAGGAGAAGATATAGTAACTTCTACAATTGAAGAACTTGATGATTCTATGCGTATTAAAGAAATAGCTAGGATGATTACTGGTAAAGAAATTACAGAAGCAAGTATTAAACATGCTGAAGAATTATTAGAACATGCAAAAAAATCTATAATATCATAACTATACTAATAATAAAAAACATGCTGATAAAAAATACCAGCATGTTATAAAATGAAAATCTATTTTATTAAAATACCTTTCACAGGAATATTTAAAACTTTTATTTCAGAATCTATTTTCTTTTTAGAGAAACTATTTTTCATGGATTCAGAAACTTTTTTAATTATTTTCTCATCATTTTTAACTAATGCAAGTATTGAAGAACCGGCACCGCTGATTGTAACAGAATAAGCTCCAGCATTTTTTGTCTGTTTGAATAAATCTTTAAGCCCAGGTATAAATTTAGCCCTATAATCCTGATGCAGTTTATCATCTGTTGCCACTTCAAGTAAATCAAGCCTATTTGAAGATAAAGCAGATGTTAAAAGTGCTGCTCTTGAAATATTGAATATAGCATCTTTAAAACTTATCTCTTTAGGCAATGCATTTCTAGCAATTTCCGTACTTAAATGAAAATTTGGAATAGCTACTATTGCTTTTAAATTTTTAGGAGGATTAATTTTAACATATTTAAAATCTTCATTTTTTCTAACAACACCAGATATTATACCGCCAAGTATGGCAGGAGATACATTATCAGGATGTCCTTCTAATTGAACAGACATATTTAATATATCATCTTCTATAGAAAGCTTATTACCAAGTATATAATTAGCAGAAAGAAGTCCTCCTATTATGGCAGCAGAACTGCTTCCAAGTCCACGTGAAAGAGGTATTCTATTTATACACTTTATTATATATCCTTTATCCGGCTTTGCTTTTAATCTCTTATATACCAATTTCATGGCATCAAGTATCATATTGTCATCTTTTGATATTTCATTTTCACCTTCTCCGCTAATTTCAAACTCTATCTTTTTAGAATTTTCATTAGAATAAATATGTATTTCATTGTACAAATCTAAAGCAAGTCCTACACTATCAAAACCAGAACCAATATTAGCAGAAGTAGCAGGTATTTTGAAAGTTACTAATTTTTTATTCATTACTGTTTTATTATTTTTCACCTTTTTAACATTATTCATAATTATATTCCTATGGCATTCCTTATTTCTTCTATATTGTTATCAACTTTTATAGGAGCATTGCAAACTTTAATAGCATTATCAGGATCTTTAAGTCCATTTCCTGTAAGTACAGAAACTACAGTATCTCCTTTATTTAATTTACCAGCTTTATAAGTTTTGATTATACCAGCTAATGAAGCAGCAGAAGCAGGTTCAGCAAATATCCCCTCTTCTCTTGTAAGCATTTTATAAGCTTCCAATATTTCATCGTCAGTAACAGAATCTATAAAACCATTTGATTCATTTGCAGCATTAACAGCCAATTTCCAGCTGGCAGGATTTCCTATTTTTATGGCAGTAGCAATAGTTTGAGGATTTTCTATTACCCTATTTTGCACTATAGCAGCAGAACCTTCAGCCTCAAAACCTATCATCTTAGGTAAATTAGATGACTTGCCATTTTCTTTATACTCTTTAAATCCCATCCAATATGCAGATATATTTCCAGCATTTCCTACAGGTATAGCCAAATAATCAGGTGCTTTTCCTAAAGTATCGCAAATTTCAAAAGCAGAAGTTTTCTGTCCTTGAAGTCTGAAAGGATTAATAGAGTTTACCAATGTTATAGGATATTTATTTGTAATTTCAATAACAGCTTTTAATGCCTCATCAAAGTTGCCTTTAATAGCTATAACCTTAGCACCATACATTAAAGCCTGTGCCAATTTTCCCAAAGCAATATTTCCGTCTGGTATAATTACAATACATTGAATACCGCTTCTAGCCGCATAGGCAGCAGCAGATGCAGAAGTATTACCTGTAGAAGCACACATTATAGCCTTAGAACCTTCTTCAAGTGCTTTAGCAACAGCCATAACCATGCCTCTGTCTTTAAATGAGCCTGTAGGATTAAGCCCGTCATATTTGAAATATAACTCTATTCCTCCAAGTTCTTTTCCTATTTTTTCAGCTTTTATTAAAGGGGTGTTTCCTTCATGTAAACTAATTAAAGGGGTTTTATCTGTAATAGGCAAATACTCTTTGTATTCTCTTAAAAGTCCATTCCATGCTTTCATAATATTATCCTCTTTTTGTTAATAAACAAATTATTATAAATAGTATCCATTATAGAATATAGTATAAAGAATAATTTTTCAATACTTTTATATTTATAGAAAAACTTTTTTGTGATTAAAAAGTGTTATATGTTTATTATATATTATAATTTTTTATAATCAAAATAATTCTTATAAAATTGACAATAATATTTAAAGTGTTAAAATAAAAAAATAGAGAGATTTTAATATGAAAAAAAATATATTATTTATAATAATTATTTTCACATTTTTAACAAATTTGATTTATGCCTATAATTCAAAAGATGCTGAAGGTTTTTGGCTAATGCCTGCGAAACCAAAGGGCAGAATGGAAGTAGTAAAAATAATAGTCATTAACAATAATCTTTATGCATATGCTGTAAAATTACATGATGATGTAAAAAATGATTTAGATATACATAATCCAAATAAATCTTTAAGAGATAAAAAACTTATAGGATTAATATTTATATATGATATAGTATTTGAAAATGGAAAATGGCAAACAGGAAAAATATATCATACAGATCAAGGAAGCACATTCTATGCTAATATAAGTTTATCAGAAGATAAGAATACTTTATTTCTTAAAGCATCATTAGATAAATCTGGAGTTGTAGGTGCTACTGTAAAATGGACTAGACTTCCTAATAAATACAATGATGTGCCTAGAAATCAATTACGTACTATAGACGGCAAATCTTTATAATTACTACAAAAATTAGTAAATATTAATATTGTTTTTTTTTGAATAATTTATTATTATTTATATAAAATATTATTAAAGGATTAATTTTATGGGAAAATTAGGAAGAGTATTATGGCTGATATTTGGTATATTATTAATAATATCAGGAATCGCTACAATGTTTAATCCAGCAGAAACCATATTAGTACTAGCATATACGATAGGGTTTTTAACTCTATTTTCTGGAATCAGTGCCATAGTTTATTTTTTCAGTATAAGGCATGTATCAGGTTCAAGTTTAATTTTATTGGATGGTATAATATCTACTATATGTGGTATCATTATAATTTCTAATCTTGCTATAAGCGGAGCATTTATTCCTTATATGGTAGCATTTTTAGTAATAGTAAGAGGAGTTGTATCTATATCATCTTCTATAGAATTAAAAAAGCATGGATATAATCAATGGGGATTAGCTATGTTAAGCGGTATACTTACTTTAATAGTTGGTATAATATTAACTTTCAACCCTATTTTAGGTGCTATTTATGTAAGTGTTGTACTTGGATTATGTTTAATACTTTATGGAATTATAACACTTCAATTATGGTTTGCGTATGGAAAATTTTTTAAAATATAATATTATTGATTTTATTTTTCATTTTGTTAAAATTAATCAATGTTTTTCATACTAATATTTGGGGAGAAAATTATGTTACAAAAAAATGCCAATAGTACTTTATGTTTTTGTAAAAATATAAAGTACAAAGATGTGGTCAATGCCATCAAAAAAAAGGATTTAAAAACTCTTGAAGAAGTTATGCATACTACAAAAGCCGGTATTACATGTTGGAGCTGCAGAGGTGATATAAAGGATCTATTAGAAGAATATAATAAAACAGGTGATATAGATATAAATGAATAATAAGTTTATATGTCAATGTAAAGAACTATCATTGAAAGAAATAGAAATACTAAAAAAAGAGTACAGCATAGATACTTTAAAAGAATTAGTAAAAAAACAAAGGTAGAGACAGCCTGCGGAGGATGTCGAAACAAACTAAAAGAGATTTTTAAATAAATTTGATATAAAAAAGGAATAGGTTTTTAAAAGCCTATTCCTTTTTTATTTATAATAACATTATTATTTTATAGCTTCATACAAAGAAGCAGCATTCAATCTATATTTATTCATAAGCTCATCAACTGTACCAGATTCACCAAATGTATCTTTCAGACCTAGTCTTATTAATTTACTAGGATACTCATCAGTTAATACCTCAGATATAGCAGAACCAAGTCCTCCTATAATAGAATGCTCTTCAACACTAATCAATTTCTTATGTTTTTTAGCCATTTCAACAATAATATCTCTATCTATTGGTTTAATTGTATGAATATTAACAACAGTAACAGATATACCGTCTTTTTCAGCCATTTCAGCAGCTATTAAAGCTTCAGGAACAACTATACCGCAAGCGAATATACATACATCCTTACCTTCTCTTAATACATTAGCCTTACCAATTTTAAAAGGAGTATCATTATTAGTAATAATATTTGTAGCAGGTCTTGCCATTCTTAAATAACAAGGACCATCAAATTCAGCAGCAGCAAACACAGCCTTTTCAGCCTCAACCGCATCGCATGGAACAATTACAGTCATATTTGGTATAGAACGCATAATAGATATATCTTCTATAGATTGATGACTTGCTCCGTCCTCTCCTACAGATATACCAGCATGAGTAACAGCTACTTTAACATTTAACTTAGGATAACATATAGAGTTTCTAATTATTTCAAAAGCCCTGCCTGCTCCAAACATAGCAAAAGTAGAAGCAAAAGGTATTTTACCATCTATAGCAAATCCAGCAGCAGCTCCCATAATATTTTGTTCTGCTATTCCCATGTTAAAAAATCTTTCCGGAAAAGCAGCTTTGAAAGTTTTTGTCATAGTAGAACCAGATAAATCTCCATCTAAAACTACTACATTTTTATTTATTTCGCCAAGACGTTTTAAAGCCTCGCCGTAAGCATTTCTTATTGCCTTTTTTTCCATAGTACTTATTCCTCAATTTTTAATTATTTAGTCAAGTCTATTTAACTCTTCCATAGCTTTTTCATACTCTTCTTTATTAGGAGCTTTTCCATGCCAGCCTACAGCATTTTCCATAAATGAAACTCCTTTACCTTTAACAGTTTTAGCCATAACGCATTTAGGTTTACCAGATACCTTTTTCTTAAATACCTCTTCAAGTTCAGCCTCATTATGTCCATCAACAATAAATGTCTCAAAACCAAATGCTTTCATTTTGGCCTCTAAATCTCCCAAACTCATAACCTCATCATTTTTTCCGTCTATCTGTAAACCATTCCAGTCTATTATAAGAGTATAATTATCCAATTTATAATTGGCTGCTGCCATAGCCGATTCCCAAAAAGTTCCTTCTTGTGCCTCGCCATCTCCAGCAATAGCAAATATTTTACCATCTTTCTTATCAAGCTTATATCCTAAAGCAATTCCTAAAGCTATACAAACTCCTTGACCAAGAGAACCTGTAGAAGCCTCAACTCCTTCCAAATGCTTTTTATCAGGATGTCCTTGAAGTCTTGAACCTAACTTTCTATAAGTCATAAGTTCATCAGTTGAAAAATATCCCCTATGTGCCAATGTAGAATAAAGTACAGCTGAGGCATGCCCTTTAGACATTATAAGTATATCCCTTCCTTCCATTTTAGGATTCTTAGGGTCTATATTCATAATCTTAAAGTATAGTGTATGCATTATCTCTACCAATGATAAAGAACCGCCTATATGCCCTGAATTAGCATTATAAACCATACTTACTATATCTTTTCTTATTTGAGTATTTAAAGAAGACATAATAATTCCTTATAAAATAAATTTTATGTAAATAATGATACTACAAAATTACAGTATTGTCAAATATGTATTTATTATTAAAAATTTTATTACATAATAATATCTTTATGAGGCAAATGATAATTCTCTAATTAAAGCACTTGGTGTATAAATAGATGAATGATTATAATCTGTATCATTAGCAAGCATTTCTACATTACTTAAAAAATCTAATATATTACCTGACACTATAAAAGGGCTTGCAGTATATGATAGTTTTCCATTTTCTATTTTGACTCCTTCTGCCTGTAAAGAAAAATCTCCACTTACAGCATTAACCCCAGAATGAGTGCCTGTAAGTGAATTTACCAATATTCCATCTTTTATTTGATCAATAAGCTCTTCCTGAGTGTTTTTACCATTTTCTAAAATAAAATTATGACATGATATTCCTATTGATGATTTAAAACTCCTTGAAGCATGAGATGTAGTTTTTCTATTATCCTTTCTTGCTGTATAATTATTGTATAAATAACTGTTTAATATTCCATTCGTTATTATATCCAAATCTTTTGTAGCAGAACCTTCTCCGTCAAAATGAGTATTAGCTAAGCCCTTATCGAATACTGGTATATCTTTAATGTTTATTATATCACTTGCTATTTTTTGATTTAATTTACCTTGGAGAAGAGACAATTTTTTCTGTACAGATTCTGATGAAAAAAGCCCCAAATATGCAGCTATAATTGTTCTCATTGCTTTGCTTGTAAATACTGTTTTATACTTTCCGCTTGATATAGGCTTGGCACTTAATTTACTTACTGCATTATCAACAATATTTTTTGCAAAATAATCTATATCAAACATTGAATCTACAGATGAATAAACATCAAAAAATGTTTTTGTAATATCTGCCTCTTTAGCTATTACCTCAGCATAATACATTATACTGTTTTTATTCTCTTCTTTAAATACACCATTACTATTAATTATACATTTATTAAAACTATACCTAGCTAATCCTGCTGACGGAACATTGACTATTCTTTTATCTAATGAATATAATTTATCCTCTATTGAAAGAGATATATTCTTTAGCTCATCGCTTGATAAATTAACTATATCATTATTTATCATATCATAACTTTTTTTATTATCTTCATCTTTTTCTATTAATACATTAAAATCAGGTTCAGAGGCTGCATAAGTTAAAGAACTTTTTGCATTATTAACAAGACTTTCAATAGACTCATTAGAATTAATTTTTTCAGTAAAACTTATTCCTACTTTTCCATTATCTATAAGCCTCAATCCAATTCCTCCAGATTCAGCAAAGGTATATTTATCTAAATCTTTTTCTCTTACTGTAAATTCTTCTTCTGCACTTTTAGACATATAAATTTCTATTTTATCAATACCATTTGCTTTATTTTTAACAGAATCATAAATTTCTTTTAATCTATCCATACTATCAGACATTATTATCTGCCTCCTACTGTTAGTTCTTTAACTCTTAAAGCAGGCTGTCCCACAGTAGTAGGTACAGACCCAGACACACTTCCGCATATACCATCTGCTAATTCCAAATTAGATGATACTGCTTCAATATTCATAAGTGTTTCATCTCCGCGTCCTATAAGCGTAGCACCTCTTACAGGTTCTGTAATCTTTCCATTTTCTATCAAATACCCTTCAGAAACAGCAAAGTTATAATCAGTAGTTGCAGGATCAACAGACCCTCCTCCCATTTTTTTAGCATAAAGTCCATACTCTATACTGGAAATTAAATCTTCAAAACTTGAATTTCCTTTATCTATAAATGTGTTTCTCATTCTTGATGTAGGAGGATATTTATAACTTTCTCTTCTTGCACTTCCTGTAATATTTTGATTCATCTTCATAGAACCAAGCTCATCAACTAAATAACTTTTTAATATACCATTCTCTATTAAAACTGTTCTTTGTGCATCATTACCTTCATCATCAATATTATAACTTCCCCAAGCATTTTTTATAGTTCCGTCATCAATGGCAGTAACAGCATCTGAAGCTATTTTCTCACCTAATTTATTACAAAATACACTTGCATTATCAGCAACAGCAGTAGCCTCTAAAGCATGTCCGCAAGCCTCATGGAATATTACACCTCCGAATGCATTATCTATTACTACCGGATACTTTCCTGATTTTGGATACTTAGAATTAAGCATTTTAATTGCAGACTCAGCAGTTTCTTTAGCCATATCTTCTAAATTAATGTCTTTTATTACTTGGTATCCGTCTAAAGCACCTCTGGTTCTGCTTGCTGTCTGAGTATTAGCACCATCAGAAGCCATTGACATCATAACAAGTCTAACGTAAATTTGAGAATCTTCTCTCAAAATACCTTTGCTTGTACACACTAAAATATTTCTTTGTTTTTCATTATAACGTACGCTTACCTGTTTTATTTTATCAGAAACTCCTCTGGCTGTTTTATCCAAATATGAAAGAACATCTATTTTTTCATCAAATTTAATAGAAAACGGATCTATATGCAAAGGATGATTATTATTTTCTTTAGATTCAATAAAATCATTAACTATATATTTCTTATTATTCACAACAGAAGCTGCACTCTTAGCCAGATTAATTAAACTATCATTGCTTGTATCATTAGAATATAAATATATTGTTTTTTTATCAGATATAACTCTTAAACCAACTCCATAATTAATACCCAAATTCATATCATCTACTTTGGAATCTAAATAACTTACCGAATTAATTTTAGTATCTTCAAAAAATAGATCAGCATATTCTCCACCATTTTTTAAAGCCTCTTGTAAAACAGTATGCAAAAAATTTTTGTCAAAATTAAAATATTTCATTAATACCCCTATTATTTTTTACCATTAACCAATTCTATAGCCTCTTTCCCTGTAATATGCTCTATGCAAAGTTCAATCATACATAAAGCATTGTATTCTCTATCAATAGCATAATCTCTATTTTCTTTTTTATCATAAGGATGATACTTTATAGAAAGTCTTTCAATAGCTTCTCTTTTTTTATCTTCATCATCAATTATAAAAACCTTACCAAAAGCAATAACACTTCTATAGTAAGTGGTATATTCTTCCGGTTTAATATCATCTTTTTCTATAACGCAAAATGAAGCTTTATTATTATTTCTTATAGCATCCAATTTATAACCATTTCTTGCCGAATGGAAAACTATTTTATTATCATAATAAGCATAACTTAATGGTACAGCATAAGGATAATTATCATCCCCTAAAAGAGCTAATACTCCTGATGTACATTTTTCTAATATTGCTATAGTTTCTTCATTTGATAAAAGTTGTTTTTTTCTTCTCATTTCTCTAAACATAAAAATTATTCCTATAATTAATATAAAACATATATATTGTTAGAATAATAAAATATTATAAATTATATATTTTATAAAAAAATAATCAATTGACAATCATTTTATTATCATATAGTATTAATAGTATTAAATATATAAATAATAAAAGGACAATAAATGTATACTATTAATGTAAAAACAAAATCAAGATTTGATATAGTTGATATTACAGATGAAGTTCAAAAATGTGTAAATGAAGAAAAAATACAAAGCGGCATAGCTGTAATATTTGTACCTCATACAACGGCAGCTGTAGGTATAAATGAAAATGCTGACCCTGATGTAGTTTTTGACATGAAGAATGCTTTTAATAAATTAGTACCGCAGCATGACAATTATGAACATTCAGAAGGTAATTCTCAAGCCCATGTTTTATCATCTTTAGTAGCTCCAAGTTTAACTGTTATAATAGAAAATTCAAAAATTGTATTAGGTACTTGGCAGGATATATATTTCTTTGAATTTGATGGAGCAAGAAATAGAAAGGTACATATTCAAATAATTGGAAAATAAATAGAGAGGAAGGAACTCTCCTCGCTATCTGTTCAGGGATAAATCTATTATATTAAATGCCGATCAACTACTGTTTAATTTTTTTGTTTTTTAAGAATTTTTCTTTTATAAAATTGCTAATTGAACTAATTAGCTCTATTATCAATCACATAATACCTCCTTTATCTATATATTAATAGTATATACAAAATTCTATAATTGTCAACATACCCATGATATGTATTAAAAAAATATTTATTTTTTTATATATAAAAAAATAAAAAAATAGTATATAATTAGTGTATAAATTACTTTAAGGATATAGATATGTTCAAATCTAAAAAAGAGGATTTTGGAAAAAATTCATTTGTATATACTTTAGAAAATGATAATGGGTTAAAAGTGAAATTAGCAGAAGTTGGCGCTTCTATAACTGGAATTTTCTTTAAAAACAAAGATAATAAAGAAATTGAAGTAGCATTTGGTTCTGATGATATAGAATTTTATACTGATAAAGCAAAAAATGGACATATGGGTGCTACAGTAGGAAGAGTTGCAGGACGCACAATGAATTCAAAATTTAAAATAGATGACATAGAGTATAATATTACGCCAAATAAATCTCCTGACCATACTCATGGTGGTGTTAATGGACTTTCCTATGTAATATATAATTCAATACAAAAGAAAGACAATGAAGTATTATTTTCTTATATTTCAAAAGATGGTGAGGAAGGATATCCTGGAAACGTTAATTTAATAGTAAAATATACTATCACTGAAGAAAATGAATTAATAATAGACTATATAGCTACTACAGATAAAGCTACTCCTTTAAATATTATGAATCATTCATATTTTAATTTAAATGGAGGGGGAAAAATAAATGATCATGAAATATTTATAGATGCAAAATATTATTTAGGAGATGATGAAAACGGTATAACATCAGGTGAAATATTAAAAACTAAAAATACTCCCTATGATTTTACATCAGCAAAAAAAATGGACGAAATAATAAAACTTAAAAATGGATGCGATAATTGCTTCATTTTTGATGATAATGATATAAATAAGAAGAGAGTTAAAGTAATATCAAGAAGCAGCTCAATAAGTTTAGAAATGTTTACTACAATGCCTTCGGTATTATTCTACACCGCTAATTATTTAAATGACATGAAAGTAAGAAATCAAGTACTTAATAAGCATGAGGCATTTTGTTTGGAAGCCCAATATTTTTCATGTTCTTTAAACTTTAATCATTTTCCAAGTATTATATTATATCCAGATAGAGAATTCAATCATAGAACAATATACAAATTTGGATTAATTTAATAAAAATAAAATTATTTTATAAAATACATACCAAATTGGAATCCTATATCAAATGAAGCTAAAGAATCTTGATTAATAGTAAAATCTTTTAATATTCCATTTTTATCTATATCTATAGGAAAATCATAATTAGCATATACGCCAAACGACATCATAAATTTACCCTTAGTTTTTACTAAAAAGTCCATTGATACTTTCACATAAGGTATATAACAAGTTTCAAAAGAATCTTTTATATCACCAAAATCTAAACGGTATTTACTAGAATCACCTCTTCCTTTAGAACTATAAGTCATTGATATAGGTAATTTTATTCCTCCTCCCACTCCTATAGAGAAAAACCCTATATTAAGTCTTGGAAATAATCCGAATGAAAAACTGCTGAAGTTATAATTTTCAACAACTCTTTTTCCTTCTATATTATACTTTATTTGATATCTATCCTTATTATATCCTATATCGAATAAAAAAGCACTTGATAAAGTATCACCATAACCCCAAAATATACCAGGCTGAAAAGAGAAAGAATTATCAAAATCCCTAAAATCTGAAGTAAATACTTTACTCCTATCTGTTGTAGCACTGCTTGCCCCTAAACGTCCTACAAATCCAGCAATAAAATCTGCAGCGTACAAATTGTTAATTGATAATACAAAAAATAAAACAAAAAATAATGAAAAAAACTTATTTTTCATACTTTATTACCCCTAGTTTATTTATTAAAATCAATATTTATATAATATCCGAATTGAATACCTATATCCAAAGCACTTAGAGAATTATTATTAATAATTGTATCGCTTATGTAGTTATTATGCTGAAAATGCAAAGGGAAATCATAATTAGCGTACACTCCAATCATCCAATAGTTAAATATACTAAAATCAATAGAAAATCTTACATAAGGTATAACAGCACTCTCAAATATATCGCTCAAATCTCCAAAACTAAATCTATAAAATCTGTATTTATTATATGAATCTAATTTATATGTAGCAGAACCAGGTATCTTAACTCCTCCGCCGGCACCTAAAGATATAAAACTAAAATTAAATCTAGCATATCCTCCTATAAGGAAACTGTCAAACTGATAATTTTCTGTTGCTCTTTTTCCATTTACAGTGTATCTTAAATCATAAGAATCATGATAATATCCTAAATCAAGAAGAACAGAAAAAGACATTGATGATGAGTTTATAGGCTGATTTACCCCTATGAAAAATGCAAATCCGGAATCAAAATCTCTAAAACCTGAAGGAAAAACTTTTGATGCATTTGTATTAGCTCCGCTTAATGCAAACTGGCTTATAAATCCTACTGCTAGATTTGCTGCCTTCAAATTATGAAAAGGAATAATTAATATAAAAAAAGTTATAAATAATACTTTTAGTTTTAATTTCATCATATCTTCCATTTATGTAGCCTTATATAGTATAATATAAAGATATTATAAAGTCAATATAATAATAACATTATTAAAAATATAATATATAAATAATTATAAAAAAATATAAATTTACTACATTTTTTCATAATGCTAAATGCTATATTATACATAAAATTAATAATCATTATAATGTTCAAAATATTAAAAAATATATTAGAAAATCTGGCCATACATTCTTTGAAACAAAATATAGAAAATAAACAGCCTATTATATTTGAAATAATATATATAATAAAATACACTTTATTGTTTTCTTTATCTATTCTAAATAGAAATATATTAACTAAAAGAATTACAGAAAATATAAAATAACCTAATAATAAAAAAGATGAATGCTTATCATTCATAAAGTAATATATAATCATAAAAATTGATATAATACTTAAAAATAATGTTAATACCCTAGAAACACTAACTGATAATTTCGTATTAATCATTTTATTATAAATAACATAAGAAAAATATATCACAGAAGTTTTTAAAATTATAAAAATAGAAATGCTTATTTTCAATTTTTTCATATTATCATTAATAAAAAATCTTATAAGCCTTCTTATTTCTATTTTTCCATTAAAATAAAAAAATGCAAATATTGAAAGCATTATCAAAGAAATAATAAAAAATATTAAAAAAGACCATATAATCATTTCAGCAATCATAGTATAAAAATCGTACAAAGTGTGCATTTTTTTTATATTATATCTTATGTACGCCATACCGGATATAAAAAGCATAATAAAATTAGCTGATACTATATGTATTATTAATTTAATAAAAGAATTTAAATCATCAAATGGATATGTTAATATATTATAATCAAGTTTATACAAATAAAAAGCAGTCAAAAATATTAATACAAATGATATTAATATTGATTTAATACTAATTGGATTAAGTACAAAAAGAAAAATAAATATAAAAAAAGTTAAAGGTATTAAAAAAGAAAATAATATTCTGATATAAAATACAAAATCTTCTTTAACAATATTTTCTAATGATGATAAATCTGTATTATAATTTAAATTTGGAATATTAATATTAAATAAGGATATTATATATATAAGAGATATAATCACTATAAAACTAATACCTATAATAATATTAAAATTTCTAACTATATTTTTATAGGCAATAGTATTGGTATTATTTACATCTATATTATTCACGATTAATTATCTATACCCAATATATTAATCATTTCATTTTCTATCTGCATTATATCGGAACTATCTTTAATCTGAGAATATTTATCTTCTAAAGCTTTATCATCTTTATCAGTATTAGATTTTTCAAGTTCTTGATAATAAAGTTTATCCGCTATTCTCAAAGTTTTATCTGATATTACAGCCTTTTCATAATTATTTGCTAAATGAAGCATATCGAAACCAGCATCAGTTTTCAAAAGTCCGTAAAGCATATCTTCTTTCCATAATGATTTCGGTTTAAACTTATAAGTCTTATACGCAAACTCATCTACATTAACAACACCATTTTCAGAAAATATATCCTGAGCCATATTGGCATACATATCAATAAGAAGTATTTTATTTTTTCCATTCTCTTCATATAATCTTTGAGAAGTATTTAATCCTTGTCTGCTGCTGCCATTTAAAGATTTTCCTAATACGCTTTCCAAATCCAATTCTAAATTATCCTTCAAAAGTACGGTATATGATGCTGTACCTCCTCTTCCTCCTGAATGTTCATAAGTACCTGTAAGCATTATTTCTTCTTTACCGTCATTATTTATATCGCATAAGAAAAAGTTTGGATAATATATAGGGAAATATAATATATCATATAAATATTCAGCGTATTCATCTCTGTTAAATTTTCCATTAGATATAAACTTTGAATTAGTAACAAAATCTTTTAAATCATTTGTTTTTATCATAGTTATATTAGCTGAATTTAATTTTTTATCATCTCCCAATCTAAAATTAAATGTTTCTTCTGTATCATAAGATGCATATCTTGTATTTCCAATATACATAGGATTAAAACAATATACCTCTTTTAATTTATCTTCGTAAACAGCATAAACAAAAGTATTCTTATTAAACTCTAAAAAATATAAATCTGATAATTCATCATACTTTTCTTTAGGAGATGAATTCTCAAGATTATAAAAATCTTTATAGTTAGATGATCTGCTTCTTGGAATATAAGTCTTTACATATCTATTCATTATATTAGTATTAACAGTATCATTTATAACACCAATATATGAAATATGGGCTGTACCTTCATAAATTATAGAAGCAAGATTATAATTGTTCTCATTATAAACATCTAAATAACCTGCTGTTTTATATATATATTTTAGAAAATTCTTTTCATAAGCATCAGCAATTAATTGTTCAACTTTTAAATCTTCCGGTGCCTCTATTATATAATTAATTAAATTCATTTTATTAGAATAAACTTCATTTATATTATCATGTTCATTAACTATGCCGACCATCATGTTAATATTAGTACCGCCTGATTTTTTCCATTCTTTTAAATAATTCTGAATATCTAAAAAATAATATAATGAATCTGTAGCCATATGAGATAAAAATAAAGCAAAATAAATATCAGCATCTTTATTTTTAATAGTTAAAAGTAAATCTCTTGCCTTTTTCAAAGCCAAATTTCTTTCAACATATATATATTCGGAAGCATAATATGAAGAAAAATCATCCCCGTACAAATCTAATCCATCTATTTTAGCTTCATATTGATTATGATAGGCATTAGATATAAAATCTATTGAATATTTTTTTATATCATTATCGCCGACAAGTTTCCTATTAAGAAAGTCTTTATTTCTATTTAAAATGTTGCTGTAAGATTCATCATAATAATAATTAGTAAGTGCATTAGTGAAATTATTTTTATCTCCTCTAACAGCTTTATAAACATATTTCATATCAAAAAAGTATGTATATTTCTTTTTTCCATTATTTAAACTTAAATTTTCTTTTTCAGAATCATTAGCAGCATTTTTGCATCCATGAAAAACCAATACCAAAATAACAATAGAAACTATACAAAATACTTTTTTAAACATAGTAACCCCAATAAAATGTTTGTACTATTATATATATAAAATACTTTTTTACAAGTATAGATAATTTTTATATTAAAATGTTTTCTTCTGTATATTTATCAAAAATATGAATCTTATTTAAATCAAATTCAATAAAAACATGCTGTTCTCTTTGATAATCATCAGAACTATTTGTACGTATGACTATTTGAGAATTTCCAAATTTCATATATAAGTAACTTTCAGAGCCTATCATCTCTATAACATCTATAACACCCTCCATCATATTTGATGAAGATGCTAAAGAGTTATCTTTATATAAAGTAATATTTTCAGGTCTTATTCCTAATATAACTTCTTTTCCACTATATGAATTATCTAATTTAGATATTTTATCATTATTCAATTCTATTTTATACCCCTCAAAATTCGCATGCCACTTATCATTATTTTTATTTAATAAAGCATTAATAAAATTCATTTGAGGTGCACCGATAAATCCTGCTACAAATAAGTTCTTAGGGCTATTATAAAGAGTTTTAGCATCATCAGCCTGCATTATATCCCCATCTTTCATAACAACGATTCTAGTACCCATCGTCATAGCTTCAATTTGATCATGCGTAACATATACAAAAGTAGTTTGAAGCTGCTTATGAAGTTTAATTAATTCTGTACGCATTTGAACTCTTAATTTAGCATCAAGATTGGATAAAGGCTCATCCAATAAAAATACTGACGGATTTCTTACCATAGCTCTTCCTAAAGCTACTCTCTGACGCTGACCTCCGGATAATGCTTTAGGTTTTCTGTTTAATAAATGAGATATATCAAGAACTTTGGCAGCCCATTCAACGCGTTTCTTTATCTCTTCTTTCGGAGTTTTTCTAAGCTCCAAACCAAAAGCCATATTTTTAAATACAGACATGTGAGGATATAAAGCATAATTTTGAAAAACCATAGCTATATCCCTGTCCTTAGGTGCCGTATCATTTACTAATTTATCACCTATATAAAGCCTGCCGTCTGTTATATCTTCAAGTCCGGCTATCATACGCAAAGTTGTGGATTTACCGCATCCTGACGGACCTACCAATATTACAAATTCTTTATCCTCTATATATAAATTGAAATCTTTAACAACTTCAACATTATTATCATATACCTTTCTAATATGTTCAAATTTAATGCTTGACATAACTTCCTTCTTTATATTGTAATTAATTTATTAAAATATGATAGGTATATTAATTTTTAAATCATATAACAAATTTTTTAAACTCATCTGCTAGCAAATTAGCATCGGTACCAACAACTATATGTACTTCATTATTATTAATTTTCTCTAAAGCAGGATAATATTTTTTTATCTCTTTTGTATTTACTTTATCTGCATCTTTTACTTGTAATCTCAATCTAGTAGCACAATAACCAACTTTTGTAATATTATCAATACCACCTAATAAAGGAAGAATCAATGAAGTTTTAATGCTTTGACTTCCTAATAACTTTTTCAATTCCTCAGCAAGAAAATCAGCCTTTGTACCAACAACTACATGCACTTCTTTATCATTAATCTTTTGTACAACAGGATAATATTTTTTTATCTCATCTGCATTTATTTTATTAACATCTTTTACTTCTAATCTTAATCTAGTAGCACAATAACCAACCTTTATAATATTATCAATACCGCCTAATAAAGGAAGAATCAATAATGCTTTATTAAAATCAGATGTATTATTTGAAACTAAATTCTTTAATTCCTCAGCAAGAAAATCAGCTTTTGTACCAACAATTATATGTACTTCTTTATCATCAATTTTTTGTACTGCAGGATAATATTTTTTTATTTCTTCTGTATTTATTTTATTAACATCTTTTAATTGTAATCTTAATCTAGTAGCACAATTGTTTATCTCTATAATATTTTCTCTTCCGCCAATTAATGGAATAAGCATTAATGCTCTATTACAAGGGCTGTCATCTGAATCTATAATCTTTCTTAATAATTCTGCGATAATACTTGCATTAGTACCAACAACTATATGCACTTCTTTATCATCAATCTTTTGTACTGCTGGGTAATATTTTTTTATTTCTTCTGTATTTATTTTATTAGTATCTTTCAATACTAATCTTAACCTAGTAGCACAATTATTTATTTTTACAATATTTTCTCTTCCGCCGATTAATGGTATTAAAAAACTCACCTCTTCTTCATTAGAATGACCATCTGTTTTTTCTTTTTTATTAAATAAATTAAATAACATTATTAAACCTCATAATTTTTATAACGCTATAATACTAACACAATATTAATTTTTTTCTAGTTTAAATAAAAAATAATTTTATTCGAAGTAAATAATATAAAAGACAAGAGAATTAATTACTTAACTCTCCTGTCTTTTGTAGATAGGTATAAACATATATATAAATTTGATAGTTTCTATATTAATTATTCATCTAAAGTTATTAAAACCTCCCTAGGCTTACTTCCATTCTCTGGTCCAACTATTCCCTGACGCTCCATTATCTCTACTATTCTAGCAGCTCTGTTATATCCTATTTTTAAACGGCGTTGTAAGAATGAAGCACTAGCTTTACCTGTTCTAGCAACCAACTGAACTGCATCCTCCCAAAGCTCTTCATCAAGTATATCTTCCTCATCTGTATTTTTATCATCAGCATCACTACCCTCTAAAGCAGCAATTAAACTCTCATCAAACATAGGCGACATTTGTCCGGATAAATAATCAACAACCTTTTTAACTTCATTATCAGAAACAAAAGCACCCTGTACTCTATCCGGCATTTGACTTCCGGAAGCACAGAATAAAGCATCTCCTTTACCCAATAACTGTTCAGCACCTGACATATCAATTATAATTCTTGAGTTTGTTTTGTTAGGTACTTGGAATGCTATTCTTGTTGGAAGATTAGCTTTTATAACTCCTGTAACAACATCAGCAGAAGGTCTTTGTGTAGCTATAATTAAATGTATACCAACTGCTCTACTCATACCAGCCAAACGTGATATTAAATCTTCTACCTCTTTTGAAGCAACAACCATTAAGTTATGAAGCTCATCTATTACAAGCACTATATATGGGAACAACTCTAAAGGCTCTCCGTTAAATTCTGTTTCACCCTCTTTAAGTAATTGTCTTACCTTTTCATTATAAGTTTTAACATTTCTAACAAAGAATCTTTCCATTCTCTCATATCTCTTTTCCATTATATCTACAATGTATCTTAATACTATTGTGGCTTTCTTCTCATCAGAAACTACAGGAGACATCAAATGAGGTATTCCATTATAAATAGAAAGCTCTACTCTCTTTTTATCAACAAATATAAATTTAAGTTCATCCGGTCTAAACTTATATAAAAGTGAAAGTATTATTGTAGATAAGCAAACACTTTTACCGGAACCTGTAGTACCAGCAACCAATAAGTGAGGAGCTTCTGACATATCAGACACAACATTATTACCATAAATACCTTTTCCAAGTACGAATGGTATATCTAATTTAGATTGTCTGAAATCAGTACTTTCTAAAACATCTCTTAAGAAAACTGCATTTCTAACTTTATTAGGTATCTCTATTCCTATAACAGAACGTCCTGGTATAGGTGCTATTATCCTTACACTTTCGGATGCTAAAGCTAATGCAATATTATCTGTAAGGTTAGAAATTTTTGAAACTCTTATTCCGGATGCAATCTCAAGTTCATATCTAGTAATAACAGGTCCTCTTGATACTCCTGTTACTTTTGCTTCAATATTAAAGTCTAATAAAGTATGTTCAAGCTGCATTGCTGTTTGTTTAATAGACTCCATCATAGCACCGTCATTTACAGGTATGGATCTATTTAATAAATCAAAAGGCGGATGCTTATAATGTTTATCAACATATTTAGTATCAAAATTAGACTGTATACATTCTGTATCCATATTTTTAATACTTTTAGTACCAATTATAACTTTCTTAGGCTTTTGCAATGTATCTACAGTCTTTGGTGATTCCATATTTATAAAACCTGATGCTTCTTCTGCAGAATTATTTATTTCTTCTGTTTTTTTTGTTTCTTCTATCTCTTTTACTTCTTCGCTTTTTTCTGCTGGTTCTATATTTTTTAATTCTTCCGATTCTTTGATAATTTCTGATTCATATTTTTCTGAATTTTTATTTATATTAGCAATGTTTTCTAATTTATTATGCTCTTGTAAATTATTCAAATATTCTGAATACATATCATCATCTATTATATAATTATCAGATTCATAATTAATTCTAGTATCTTCAATATCCTCATCATTAGCATGGTAAAGTTCTTCTTCATCTAAATCAAATTCATCTATTTTACTGTCAGTATAATGATTATAATTTGGTATATGATCCGCTCTGTTGTATTCTCTTTTTGAAGCATAACCCATACCAAATTCAAATGCTTCTCTCTTCTTTTTATTTATTTCAGGTGCTTTATTATATGCGGAAACATATTCTTCTTTTTTATTTTCTTCTATTATTTTTTCATCTTCATATAATTTATTATTTTCATTTAATTCGTATGATTCATTTATTATATATTGATTATTTTCTTCTTTCTCATCTTCTTTAGCTTCAATAATTCTTTCTATTTCAAGATTTTCTTCTTCAGGATATTTATATTTTATATATTTTTCTCCTACATTATATTTAGCATAATTGTCAACAGAATCTTCATAAGCAGCTCTTTTAAAATCAGATTTTCTTAAATAATTTATATTATAATCAAGTTCGCCAATATATTCTTCTACATCTTCATTTTTTTTTTTATTTATAAAGTCATTATAATAATCTCTATAAAAATTGTCTTCCTTTTCCATAGAACTTTCATACACTGGCGTATTATAACTACTATTATTATGCACTCTCTCTCTTCCAAATACAGTTTCTGCTAAAGTTAATCCTAAATCTTCCTCTTTAGTCTCCATTATATTTACATTGATACCGGTAAAATGACTATTTTTTAAATTTGATACTATATTATCTATTTCTCTATTTTCTGAATCACTTTTATTAAAAAAATCATTCATAATACTGCTTTTTTTAGATAAATCTTCCCTATATTTTTTTTCATCAAAACCATAATAATTTGCATCTCTTTTTTCTATAAAAGGTGTAGTTTTAAACTCTAATTCGCTTACCTCTTTAGTATAAAATAAAGGCAAATAATCTTTTGTATAAAATTTTTCATCATTATTATTTTCTATATTATTATTTTCTTTAGTTTTAGTATTTTTTATTTCTAAATCTTTTATTCCATTAACAACTTTTTTCTCTATATCTTTTATTTTTTCTAAATCTACATTTTTAAGCATATTTCTAAAATAATTTACCAAATCCATTATAGACACTTTAGTAAATACTATAGCAGTTATTAATAATGCTGATATTACTATCATAAAGGCGCCTGTTTTTCCAAATATAGATACCAAAGAGCCTCCAATAAACTCTCCCATCATACCGCCTTTATTATAAAAATCTAAATCACCTAAAAATATATTCAATAATACACTAAGAAGTATCATTAATACAGATGACGATAATGCAGATATAAGCACCTTATCAGCAGAGTTTTTTAATATAATATTAACACCCGCATATATAAAAAATGCTGGTATTATATATGATGAAAAACCAAATGCTAAAAAAGAATAAGAAGATATATAAGCACCAAATATTCCTAATAAATTTGTTATATCTTTTCCAGAATTTAAATCCTCCATATTCATACTAAAATATGAAAGAAGAAGTATTCCTGCAAATAAAAGGCATAAAAAACCGACTATATCAAAAAATATATTTCTATTTTCATATTCTTCTTCAAAAGATTTATTTTCAAGTCCTTTTTCTTCGGCTCTTTTTTGTATTGCTAATTTTCTTTTAAATAATCCCATAATAAAACTCCAATACCTAAATCACACTTTTATGAAATATAGAAAAACAGCTATTCCTACTATCATGCAGTAAAAACCAAAACAGAAAAGTTTACCCTTTTTCAAAAATACAAGCAAAAACTTCAATGCTATAATACCAAAAACAAATGCTGTAATAAATCCTACTAAAGCATAAGTAAGGTTAAAATCAGCAATATCCTTTATAGAAAGAAGCAAAGCTCCAAATATAGCAGGAAGAGATATTAAAAATGAAAATCTACCAGCCAAATCTCTATTTAATCCTAAAAATAAAGCAGCACTTATGGTCATACCGGATCTTGAAATACCCGGAAAAACTGCAACTGCCTGTGCTAAACCTATTACAAATGCATTATAATATGTCATTGTAAATATATTTTTTAAATCATTACTGTAAGTGTTTTTATCCAATTTTCTAGTTAAAAGAAGTATACATCCTGTTATTATAAGATTAAGTCCTATCCTTTGTAATTCTAAATTGCTTAAATACTTTTCTAAAAGAAGTCCAACTATAGCAACTGGAATAGATGCTATAATAACCATAAGCGATGTTCTAAATCCTTCATCATTTTTACTGGAATTCTTAACATCTTTTAAACCTGTAAAAAAACCTGTTATAGCTTTTATGATATCTTTATGAAATATAAAACAAGTAGCTAAGAAAGTTCCAAAATGAAGTGCCACCTCAAATGATAATATATTCTCTGCATGAAAATTAAGAAAATGCTCAATTATTCTTAGATGCCCGGAACTTGATACCGGTAAAAATTCAGTTATAGCCTGCACCAAACCTAAAATTATCGCTTTAATCATTAAACTACCCCGTTTTGTTTACATAATACTATAATAATTCTCGGATAGTTTTAAAAAAGCAATAGAAAAAATTATGTCAACTACATTAGAACAAGTTACCTTATATATGTTTTGAAATAACTTTTCAATTATATTAACAATATGATTATAGTTATTATTTAATCAATTTATAATGAAATATTAATTATAAGAGAAATTTGTATGTAAAATACAATAAATAAATATTTAAGCATAAAACTGAAAATAGTTTATATCCCGCTTTCCTGTATATCCAGAAAAGTTCACTAAAACCATTCTTTAAGCCATAAGCAACAGGGTATCGAGACCTGGAAAAAGCATGTTTTCCTAGCCACCGAAATCCAGCTTTCCTACATAACTAATAAAAAAATATCACTGAAAGATAAAGTTATCATCCGCTTATTTTTTTATAGCCAAAGGCACAAACTTTTGAGTAGGGTATCTAGACATAATTATATCAGGATTAAGAGACTGAATATTGCTTTCCTGTATATCCAGAAAAATTCAATAAAACCATTCTTTAAGCCATAAGCAACAGGGTATCAATACCGCTTTTTTAAGCGATTATATTTTTTCCTATCTACTGTGTAGTTTACATACAAATATCAAATAACTTCTTTATAAGATAATACATTTTTTATTTTTTTCAAGACATTTTTTATTTTTTAGGCCTTTTTCAAAAGTACTTGACAAAATCAATTGTATAGAATAAAACATTTGTAAAATACTTAAAAAACAGCATAAAAACAATTAAGGCTTTCTCTAATAAAGAGAAAGCCTTAAACTATTTATAAGATATATAATTAATTATCAACAAAATAGAAACTTATTTGACCTCCTAAATCAACAGCTCCTAAATCATTTTTAGTAAATCTTGAATCATTAATTTTTGGTCCGAAATCATACCCAGCATAAAATCCAATGCCCATAGCTGTATCATCACTAAAGAAAAACAAATAATCTAAAGTAAGTTTAATATACGGTATTACAGAACTAGAATATTTGCCTTTTAAAGCACTCAAATTATAATAATAATTAGCATTTTCAAATTGATTATATGTAGTATTATAATTTTGTGTTGATTCTCCGCCTGCTAATGGAATTTTTACTCCAGCACCTATTCCTATAAAAAAGTTAGCTATATTAAATTTAGGCAAAATACCTATAAGCAAGCTATCAAAATAGTATGATGTATTAACTGACTGATATGCTCCTCCAGTACCTGCAGCTTTACTTTCTTTATATGAATAAACATCTCTATGATAAGCTATATCTAATGCTACAGAAAATCCCATATAATCATCAAATCCAGAATAAATACCAGGTGTTATTCCTATACCCCATTCAAAGCCAGCTCCTGATGTTAATTTACCATCATTATTATTAACACCTAATTTATAATCCTGATAGCTCTGTGAAATAGATGCCCCAAGCGGTATATACAAACCTATTCCTGCATTAAAATCTGCAAAAAGATTTGATATTTGGGTTAAAAAAATTATACTGATTATAATAGATATCTTTTTCATAATATCCCCCGTATTCATTTGTTATACTTATATTATAATATATTGTAAACAAAATGTCAAGAAAAAGTAAATAATTTTTACTAAAAAATACACAATGTAAAAATTATTTATCTCTTGGTATTCCGGGTAATATATAATCAAATAAGGCATAATTAGCCATATAAAGCATATTTCTATCACTTGTATTTATAGTATTTATAGGAACTCTATTAGTTTTTATAAATCTATAAGCATCTATTATTCCGTCTCCAAAATTATTATATAGGTATTTCATAACTGTATAATAATCACCTGAATTATTGGTTGTATAAGTAAACATAAGTTTAGTTTCACTTCTTGCTCTTAAATATCCAAAAATATCAGCATTTCTAGCAGGAGATAAGAATAAATCTATATCATTAAAAGGCTTATTTCTGTTAGTATCTATACCTATGTAATGAGTTAATCCAATATTTCCTTTAGGTTCATTAAAAGACTGAACTGCTGCAGTTTCTAATGAGGTATAGAAATTAGTTCCAATATTCAATTTAACAGTAGGCTTTCCAATATTTAAAATATAACTAGGAGAATATTTAAACTCTCTTATTTTTATTACATCATTATTTTTAAAAGCATTCAAATATGCAAAAGGAACTGTAAATAAATTAGCATAAGAACCTGTTATATAAATTCTCTCTACTCTTTGAGAATCTTTAATTATATCTGATGACAGCATTCCGCCTTCAATAGATTTTAATGCATTTCTTCTATCCCTTGCCTTTGAAGCATTAGTAAAGCTTTCTAAATAACTGCCTAATTTTTTCATATCAATTAAATTAGCTTTCTTAACTTCAGAATCACCTACAACATAACTGTAAGCAACATATTTATTATTCTCATAAGCATAGAATATAAACATTGTATTAGTATTCTCATTAGAAAATATTTCATAAGCATTTTCTATATTATTATCAAAGTCACTCTCAGGAACTCTTATTTTATTCAAAAGACCGTATATATACGCCGAATTAGTTTTATATAATGAATAGAATCTATCGGCAAATGATGATACGGTTTCTGTTTCAAATATATATTGATTTCCATAAATATAATTCATTGTTCTGAATATATCATTCTCATTTGTAACTTTATTATCTAATATTGTATTTGCAACTGTTAATATCTCATTAGTATTTTTCATTCTGCTCAAGAAATTAGTTACTGTATCAATAGGTGTCTTAGCATATATCAAATCATATAGAACAGCAACTTCAAGAATTTTATCTTTATTATCTCCATCAACTTTATTTGCTATATAATTTAAATATCTTACATTTTCTTTTGCATTATCTCTAGCTTTCAAGAATCTTGATAAAGTTCTAGGAGTAAAATATTCATCAATCAAATCATAATTGTTATTAGTATATAAATATATAAAATGCAATGCTCTGTTTGCTCCTTTAACAGCACCTTCTTCTCCCATTCTTCTATAAACAGGAAGCATCGATTTAATAAATTTATAAGCATTTGAATCACTTATATTACTATATGAACTAGCAAAGAATTTGTATCCTTCTTCAGAAAATATGTATGCTGTGTTTGTATCTTTTGCATTATATCTATCTTCAACAATCTTAGCATAATTAAACATTTTCTCATCATCGCTTTGAGAATATGCTATAACATTAGACATCATAGTAATAGAAGGATTGGCATTATTATCATAAGATGTATAAAGTCTTGTCTTAAATTCATAAGCTGCATTAGACAATGATGACATACTATAATCGGGTTTACCATATATAGTAAATAAATTATTATCATATCCTTTCATTGTTTCTTCTAATGAATTAGTTGATAATCTTCTAAAGTAATTTGTATAGAACATCATTCTCGAATCTTTACCGCTATTACCAACAACTAAAGCTATATTATTAATATTTCTCAAAACTCTTCTATTTTTATCAAATGTTTCCTTATCACTATATACAATATAAAGATTCTTACTCATAACATTTGATATATCAGAAGCACTCGCACCTGTTATATCAACAACTAAAGGAACATAAGAATTTGTAACTATATCTTTAAGTTCTATAAATTTAAAATTACCTCTTCTTCTCCTTCTATTAGTAGATGCAGAATCATTTGAAGATACAGTATTGGTATCACTATTATAAGCTACATTCACAGCTAAATTATTAGTATTATAACTATAAGTATTATTTGTAGAGTTAGTATTACTTGACATACTCATAGTATTTATTTCTTTTTCAGTATTTCTTGCCGTTCTAAAGAATGAGATTAATTTAGTATCTATATATGCAGTTTTAGGAGGAAGCATATACTCTGTAGAATCATAAAGCTCCCTTACAAAAATATTTCTATTACTTATACTAATAGGTCTAAATCCTATATGAGTAACATAATTTTTTGTCTTAGGCATAGCATTGCTCTGTATATAGAATGAGGTTTTTCCATTTTCTCTTACAAATCTATATCCTAAATAAGTATCCCAAATTAAAGTCTCATCTTTACGCATAGATCTGTCAATATCTTCAGGCTTAACATCGCATATAACTATTGATTCTATAGGAGTACCAGAAAATTGCGATATAGCCTCTTTTTCATAACTCAAAATTTCTTTAAGCATTGCAGACTCTGTTTTACTGTCATAAGGAGTTGCCACAGCATTTAAATATCTTTGATATGAATAAAGAGCTTTTTCATAAAGTTTATAGTATTCTCTTAAATAATAATTATTCTCTCCTAATGTATAAAGTCTTCTATCCAAAAACTTTCTTCTCATATCAATAGCATCAAACATGGCAAGTATATTCAAACTAGCATCCGGGTATTTATCTTGAAGGAATTCTATAACTTTATATTTTGCTTGTCTTAATATAAAATTATTTCCTTCAACAAAAGTTATCATGAATACACTTTCTCTAAGTCTTTGAAGTATTCTAAATACATACTGCACAGGATAATCCAAACTATCAGGATATCTATCTCTATATTTAGTACTAAAATCAATCAATGTTGTAAGAATAGCTATTTCCTCAACAGCAAAAGCAGAAACCTGTGCCTTAGAGAATGCTGACATATATTCCCTTGCTGCCTCTTCAATATAACCTGCAAGCTCATAAGCCTTAGCTAAATTATATCTTATTATTATTTCTGTTTTCAAATCAACTGGAAAATTAGAATTTGAGGAAAGAATATATTTATATCTGTCAATAGCATCTTTAAGCATTGATAATCTTTGTATATTTATGTCATAATCCGTCATATCTGTAGGGTCATCATTTTTCTTTCGATTATATTCTATACTATTATCCGCTGTAAGTTTAAATGCCATTATATATTTAAATGCTGCTATATGAGAATATAATAATAATCTATCTTTTGTACTTACGGAATTATTAGTTGACAATATTTGAAGAGTTTTTGTGGTATTAAAAAGCTCTATAAAAAATTCTCTTCTAATAGAAGTTAAATCATTTTCTGATAAATATCTTAAATATAAAGATGATAAACTAAGATAATTCTTAGCATCATTCTCAGCATTTTGATACTGCAAACTAGGATTATTTGCAAGTGTTTTTTCATCCAAAGTTTTTTTATACTCTTCTATAGAAGCCTTGAAAGACATAATAGAATTTGACTGTTCGCCCTGCTGATAATATAAATAACCTTCATTATTGTAATATGTAGCTAACATCAAAGGCTGAATAGATTTTTTAGGCTTATCTTTAATAATATAATTTCTATAAGAAGATAAAGCCTCTCTTGCCTCAGAATATCTGCCCATCTTCTCATACAATTCCTGGTATATAGAATAAAGCATCTGCTGTTTATCAACATTCAAAGGTTCTCCAGGTATATATCCTCCTAAAGATGCCAAACCCAAATTTATTATATTAATATTAGCACCATAAAAAGTTATACTCAAATAATTGGGAGTATATAAAGAAGAATCTAAACTGTCAATTTTAGCTTTTACATTATCGCAATACATTAATGCATTATTATAATTTTCTAATTTTAAATAACATGCCGCAAGCAATAGCTGATTAAGTTCATTTTTATCAACATCATTTTGTGTAAGCTTATCTCTCTCTAATAAAGACTCTATAGCTTTTTTATAATCTTCCTGCTCTATTGCTGCTATTGAAGTATATCCTACTATTTTATAAACAGACTCTTTATCGCCCAATTTTTCAAATAATTTACGTGCCGATTCATATTCTCTGTAAGCTCCATTTACATCATTATTCATCCAAAGCGAATAACCATGGAAGAAATGATACCAAGCCATACTTTTATCACTTCCAGCTTGTCTAATTAATTTTTCTGCCTCTTTATATTCATTAGCAGCATCCGAATATCTGCCGTTTATTAAATATGAGTTAGCAAGCATTAGAGAAACCACATTAGGCTTAGTTCTAACCTTACTTTTAGCCATTATAAGAGAATCTATTATTTCAGAATCTAAATTAGCGGTTTGAAATGCCAGCATGTTATAACCCATATATTTATCATTGGTTACAGCATCATCTTTATATGCAGGTACAAGTTCTATTACACTCTTATATGTTTTCTGATCCTGTAAAACCTGCATCTTCAATGCTTGTGCAAATGTAAGCATTTCAGCTTTTTTTATATAATAATCTTCATTATCCGGATATAAGAATATTGCAAAATCAATATATGATTTAGCCTTATCAACTATAGCATTAAAAGACTTATTCAAATACAAATAAAAGCCATCTTCTCTTTTCTTCTCACTTAAAACGTATCTATCAGGACTATATTGTTTTCCTATAGCCATAGAATAATATCTATTAGCTAAATAATAATAGGCATTAGCAAGCTCAGCATGTGCCTCATGATCCGAATATCTTGTAGATATGATATTTTTTTCTCTTTCGACAATAGTTTTTTCAAGAGAATCTATAGTACTATATGCCCTAAGTCCGCTTTCTATTAATTTTGATGATGAAGAAGCATCATTAGGATTATATTTTAATACTTCCTGATAATTATCATAAGCAACTGCATATCTTCCTTCATTGTATGCACTATCTGCTAATGACTTATAATAATTAGCTAAAATAATTTTACATTCATTAGCTTCAGATGTAGAATTAAAATTATTTCCTCCTGAAGTTAAAGCATTCTTAAACAAAGCATAAGAACCATCATCTTTTTGTGCCAAAAGAACTTTAGCATTTGCATAATATCCTAAAGCAAGCATTATATCATTTCTGGATTCAATATAAGGTTTAAATAAATTTGTAGCATCATTATAGTTTCTTGAGAGTATTAAACTATCTAAATATTTTAGTCTTGCTGCAACTGATAATGGAGCATAAGGATGCGCATTAGTTAATATCGAATCATAAGGAATTTTTGTATCTTTTATAAAATCTTTAGCTATCTCTAATCTTTCAGAAAATATTAAATCTTTCCTTCTATAAGGATTATTATAAATATTTTCATTAAGAGGATATTTATATCCATTACCTTCAGCTGAGCGGGAATATAATTTCGCTATCAGCATGTATAAATCTTTTTGAGTATTTAATGTTATAATATTACTCAACATAGTTAATGTACTTGCATTTCTATTATTAGCTTTATATTTTTCATTTGCTGATATGTATCCAGCCCAAGAAACGAAATTAATAATTTCATCACTACCGTTATTAGTTAAAAAGTAATCATTAGTATAATATTTTATATCAAGCCAATTATCATTAGTATTAAAATTCTGATTTATTCTAGATGCTAAAAATCCTGCAAAAGTTTCTTGATATTCATCTGTAAGCACTTTAACCGCTCTATTATATTCAGTAGTATTTGTATTTGTATATGATGATATCATTATATTAAAATACGCCTTGGCTACACTGCTTTGATCATCATAAAAAGGAAAATATTCTGAAAATCTATCTATAACATCAAGTTTTCTTTCATAAGGAAGTTCTGTAAATGTACTATACATAGTATTAGCATTGGCATCTTTTATAAAATACTCTTTTGTAGAACCCATTGTTACTATACTTGTAGATCCTTCACTTACAACATAAGCTCCTACTAAAGCAGAAGGATACGCTACATTAAAAGTACTCAATTTTGTATCTTCATCCAATACATAATACTGATGAGTGGATAAAGAATATGACATTAGACGTCTTTTATCATAATAAGTTAAATTACCGTCTCTGTCTGAATCTCTTTCTATTTCAAAGAATATTATTGTGTCATCATTATAAAATGTAGGGTTAAATTTGAATGTTTTAGTATCAGTAAGAATAGTTAAATTTGTTTCTGCATTAGTGTCAGCATTTAAATCTAAAACAACTAATTGAGAATGTTTCTCTCCTATTTTTGAAGTTATAAAAGCTATTTTACTATCATCAAAAGAAAAAGTTGGAGAACTTGCCTCTATATCTGATAATTTCTTTAATTCTTTACCATTAGCTCTCATGGTAAATAACTTTTTAGTTCCAGCGTCCCTATCTGATACAAAAGCTATCATATTTCCTTTATGTGAAACTACTGGATCCTCATCATAACCTTTATAATCTGTAAGTCTTACAATATTTTGTTCTAAATTTTCTAAATCTTTTTTTGCAGTTCTTACACCAAAAATATTTACTAGTTTATATAGATAAATATCTCCAAATGCATCATCTCTAGTAGAAGAGAATACTAAATATCTAGATTTATCATCAATGGAAACAGAAGTATCTATACCAGGACTTCTAGTAAGTCTGTAATCTTCAAGAGTATACGAATCTACTGCAAAAATATCAGTATTTCCTGCATTTTCTCTTGCATAATATATCCAAGTACCTTCTCTATCTATTACAGCATCTAAAGCCGGATTAGACTCTCCTGATGTAAGAGAATATCTCTTATACTCTCTTAAAAATGGTCTGCTGCTGAATACTGAGTCTGAATTCTTTTGACTGGATGCACATGCAAATAGTACAAAAGAAATCAAAATTAAAATCTTAAATTCTACAAAATTTATTATCTTCATAAAATATTCTAATATTAGTATTTTTTTATATATTATTATATTATACAAAAAAATACTAATAAAGCAATATTACAAAAAATTAAAATGCATTTAATGCATCATCTACTGATTCATAAACTTCAAATAAATCTTCTAATTCTACAGTTTTTAAGATTTTTTTAATAATATCTGGAACACAAGCCAATACTAATTTTCCATCTTTTGATTTTATTTTTCTCATTATAGAAATGAATACTCTAATTCCGCTGGAACTCAAATATTCAACACCTGACAATTCTAATATTAATTTATTAGAACCTGATTCAACTAATTGTTCTAATTCTGTTTCTATAGAAATAGATAAATTAACGTCCAACTTTCCTTCTAGTCTAATTACTTTAGCTTTACCTTTATCTTCTATATTTAAACTCATATATACTCCTTCTTCATAATTATAACTTTTTAAAATTATAACAAATAAAAATGTTTAAGTCAATATTTAGAATATTAATATATTATTATTTATGATAATACTCCAATCATTGCTTTTTTTTCCCAATTTATATCGTTATACTGAGGAGAAGGAAAAGTATTCCATTTTATATTTTTTTTAGCCACCCAAACTTCTTTAGACTGAAAAACACCATTAAGCTCCATCCAATTATGAAGTCTGTCATAATAAGACGATTTATAAGCATAAGTGTAATACAATTTATTATTTTCAACAATATATCCTTCCATAAAAGTAGCCTTTATGGAAGAATAACCAGAAAAAATCAACATAAATTTATTTAAATAATCTGTATTACTATATACAGCCATATTATTATATTTAGCTTTAATAAATGTTAATTTCTTTTTATTATCTATTATAAGCTCAGCATCATCTTTAAACAAATAACGTTTATCAGCATTAACAGTTCTATTTCTTACAAGTTTTACCCATTCATTATCATAAGATATAATTTTCTTATTACTTATAAATAATAAAACTACAAGAAGCAATACAATAGATAAAATAATAAAAATATATTGCATTTACAGTTTTTAATTAATATAACTCTCCAGCATATTCCCCTTCAGACCAATTAACATCTTCAGGCTGTGGTACAGGATAAGAATCCCAATCTGCATCAGAATTTGCCACCCATCTTTCATTAGTAAAAGTAGAATTAGCTTTTTTCCATGAATCCAATTTACCTTGATAACTTCTTATATATTTTGAATATCTCATAACTTTACCATCTTCAATAGAATAACCTTCTACTAAATTAACACCTAAAGCAGGAGCATTATCATAGAACATAGAAATAGGAACTTGATGAGTATAATAAGCATGAGAATCAGATCTTGCACCTAAAAATTTATACATTTTTACTAGCAGCATAGGAGTTCTTCCAGAAATTAATTCTAAATCACCTCCTGGTCTTCCCTCATATAAAGCACCTTTCATATCTATTGTTTTCTTAAAAACAAAGTTAACCCAATTTTTTGAATAATCACTATCTTTAGTAATATTTTGAGCGTTCAATAAATTAAATGATAATATCAATAATATAAATAATATTATTATTTTCTTCATAATTTGGTATTCTCCTTTTTACAAATATACCTAATTTATTAAATCAAATTAAAAGATATAAATGTAAAATAATTATTTTAATCTTTTTATATTATCGACAAATTTAATACAATATAGACATCTTAATTTAAATTGATTATAATTTATTCAGCAAAAACTCTCTGCATTATTATATCTGATATGTATACAGCCAAATCTTCAACAGATATAAAACAATCATTTAAAATCCAATCTGTGAGAACTGATATGAAAGCTCCTGAATAAAAACTGCCCATTATTCTCATAACATTTTCTTTATCAGGACGTATAGTTTTGAAATCTTTTATACCTTCTATAACATAAGAGGCTAAATATTCCCGTAAAATTTTTGTAATGCTACCATCTTTGTTATTTTTAAATATGATCTTTAAATATTTTCTATTCAAATAAAAATATTGAAGTATTTTTTCCATTATATCTACATGAGAATCTTTTAATTTATTTTCTATTTTATATCTATTTAAATCTTCCAAGAACTTAGCTTCATATTCATCTAATTTCGACTTTAATAGTTCATATTTATCATTGTAATAAGTATAAAAAGTGCTTCTATGCATATTAGCTTTTGCACATATATCTATTACTCTAATATCTTCAAAAGGTTTCTCTTCCAATAATAGTCCTAAAGAATCTTCAAGTAATTTTTTAGTTTTTCTTACTCTTGCATTATTTTTATTTGAATCATTTTTCATATACAATGTTCCTATAAACTATAAACGAAAATATAATTAATTTTCAATACTACATCATATTATATTATAATCTTGTAAAATGTAAACTGTTAATATAACAATAATAAATGATAAATGAAAAAAAAATTATATTATAATGCTTATATAATCAACACTATAATATTTATGTCTATAAATTAGTAAAAAAACATACTAATTTATAAAAATATTATATAAAAACAATAACATAATATTTTTTTTAATAATAAGAGGTATAAATTCATACAAAAATTTATTATACTATTTTAATAGGAATAATTATTTAGAGATTTTTTATACTATGAAAAATTTAATATATTTTTTTGCTAATAATAGAATGCTTGTAAACATTATCATATTTGTTTCCATTATGCTAGGTTTATATTCATATTATAATATAGATAAAGAATCATTCCCATCTACTGATTTAGAATTAATGATTTTGCAAGTTGTATATCCTGGGGCATCTCCATTAGATGTTGAACAAAATGCTGTTATACAAATAGAAGACCAATTAAGAACTATATCTGGTATAGATGAATTTACATCAATAATAACAGAAAATGCTGCTATAATATTTGTACAATTAGATATGGAAATAGATACAAGTAAAGCTAAAGATGATATTTTCAGAAAAATGCAAAGTGTACCTGATATGGCGGAAGAAGTCGAAACCATAGAAATAACAGACATAAACCCAAAATTAACTCCAATATATAATATAGGCATTCATTTTAAGAAAGGATATAATGGAGATGAAAAGATTTTATATGATTTTAGTAAAGAATTAGAAAGACAATTAAAATATGTAGACGGAGTTGCTGATATAAGAGTTCAAGGAAGAACGGATCCTGAAATAAAAATATTAGCAGACCCTAAAAAATTGCAGGAATATTATATATCTCTTACAGATATAGTCAATTCTCTTTCAGCAAGAAATATAAGAGCAACAAGCGGAGATTTCAAAAAACCTTTATACATGGATTTAGAAGAAAATGAAGAAGAAAAAACTGTTGTTACAATGGGACAATTTGATGACCCTATTGAAGCTACTAATGTTGTAGTACGCTCCACTTTTAATGGACAAAGGGTAAGAATACAAGATTTGGCAAAAGTAGATAGAGGTTTTGTTGAAAAATCTATTTATGTAAGAATAAACAGTGTAGAAGGATATTCATTAAATATACTGAAAAAAGAAAATGCTGATATAGTTAAAACAACAGAAAACATAAATGAATTTCTAAAAAATAATAAAAATCTAATACCTGAAAATGTAGAAGTTACCACTATGGGAGAGACTTCAAGAATGGTATTAGCATTAACTAATGTAGCTACAAGCAATTTAATATTCGGCTTTATAATAATATTAATAGTTCTAATAATATTTTTAGATTTCAAAAGTGCATTGTTCACAAGCATAGGAATGATAGTTGTAATATTTATAACATTTTCATATATACATTTTTCTGAATTAACATTTAATATAATATCCCTTGCTGGAATAATTACTGTTATAGGAATGGTTGTTGATAATAGTATTGTAGTATGCGAAAACATATATGATTTTCAAAAATCAGGAAAAACAGGATTAGAAGGAACTGTTGAAGCTGTAAGAGATGTTGTAAGTCCTATAATGGTTGCTACAATGACTACTGTTGTTGCTTTTATACCAATGCTTTTAACTAAAGATGTTGTAGGTAAATTAATTGCACCTTTTCCTAAAGTTGTAGTTGCAGCTTTGCTTGCTAGTTTATTTCAAGCAATATTTATTCTCCCTAACAATTTGCAGGACAAAACAAAGAAAAATTCAAAATTTAATTTTTTTAAGAATATTAAAAATCCATTAGATTTCGATAAAGAAAAACTTTTTAATGCAATGAAAAATCCTTTTAATAAGGCATTAAAAATATTATTAAAATTCAGATATTTAGTCGTTTTATTTTTTGTAGTTCTTTTAATATTTTCATTTTTTTTGGCTAAAGAAAGTCTGCAGAAATTCATACTTATATATGATACAAGCTCTGACAGTATAATGATAAATATTGACTCTGGAATAGGAAATTCTATCAAAAATACAATGAAATACGTTGAACAAATAGAAAATATAATATACAAATCAGTTGATCCTGAGAACTTAATTGCAGTTAATAGTGTGGTAGGAAAACAAGTAAATCAAAACATAGTTGATATTTCAGAGGAATCTGCGAATCTTGCTGGTATAACAGTTTATCTAATACCATCAACAGAAAGAAAAAAAACAGCATATGATATAATGGATGATATAAATGCGGAGATAGAAAAAACAAGTTTAAGAAAGGAATTAGATGCTTTAATGGTATCTGTTAAACTTCCAATGGATCCTGGAAAAGCAGTAGATATAAAAATAGTAGGAAATGATATAGAAAAAACTAGAAAAGTTAGAGATGAAGTAAAAGCTTATTTGCTTAGCTTAGACGGAGTAATAAATTATTATGATGATGATAAAATAGGAAAAGATGAATTAAGAGTTATATTCAATTATGATGAAATAGCACAATTAGGAATGAATGTTGCCAATGTTGCAAACGAATTAAGAACTGCATACAGCGGAACAGTTGCTACATATATTCAGGAACTAGATTACAGATTAGATTTTAGAGTGCAGTTGGATAGAAATTATATATTTGACACTAATGTATTGAATAATCTAGTTATACCAAATACTTATAATAGACTTTTATATTTAAAAAATGTTGCCAATATAATCAATACAAACGGAGTATCTGCTATAAGACACTATAATGGACAAAGATGTATAACCATAACAGCCGATTTAATTCAAGGTAAAAATACATCAATACAGGTTATGTTTGCAATACAAAATAAATTTAAAGATATTAGTCAAAAGTATCCAGGTATAATAATAGGTTTTGGCGGTGAAGCTGACCAAACTGTAGGAGCATTAGACGGACTTACAGCTACATTATTAATAGCCATAGTGTTAATATATTTAATACTGTTACTGCAATTCAAGAAATTTATTCAGCCTTTAATGATAATGTTTTTGATACCATTTACATTAACTGGAGTATTTATAGCATTTTATGTACATGGTATGCCTATGTCATTTATAGGATTTATAGGAATAGTCGGATTATGCGGAGTTCTTGTTAATGACGGAATAATAATGATAGACTTAATAAATAAGATAATTGAATCAGGAAAAACAAATCCAGATGCTTTAAATAACCCTAAGAAATTTGCATTCAATTCAATAGTAGAAGGTGCAACTCAAAGACTTCTTCCAATATTTTTAACAACTATAACAACTGTCGGCGGACTTCTTCCTACAGTGTACGGTATAGGAGGACGTGCTGACTTGATAGTACCTATAGTTATGAGTTTGGCTTATGGTTTGATATTTTCTACACTTATAACTTTAATATTTTTACCATGTGTCTTTATGATTGCAATAGATTTTAAATTAATAAAATTGAAATAATAGTTTTATTTTTCACTATAAAAATAAAACTATACTTAAAATAAAAAATATTATATACTATAGTTAAAATAGTATACAATTTCGATGTATTATTATATTTATTCATAAGGAAAGTACAATTCAAAGTATGGGAAATTTTAAAATAGAATCAAATTTCAAACCCTCTGGAGATCAAGTAACAGCTATAGAATCTCTAGTAAAAGGTTTAGAAAATAAAAATAAATATCAAACTCTTTTGGGAGTTACAGCAAGTGGAAAAACATTTACTATAGCAAATGTTATAGAAAAAGCTAACCGCCCTACTCTAGTAATGTCTCATAACAAAACTTTGGCGGCTCAGCTTTACAGAGAGCTTAAAGATTTTTTTCCAAACAATGCTGTTGAATACTTCGTTTCATACTACGATTATTATCAGCCCGAAGCTTATGTTCCTGCAAAGGATTTATATATTGATAAAGATGCTTCTGTTAATGATGAAATTGACAGATTAAGACTTAAAGCAACTACATCATTACTTGAAAGAAGAGATGTTATAATAGTGGCTTCTGTTTCATGTATATACGGCTTGGGTTCTCCTGAAGATTACAGAAAATTATATATTTCAATAGAAAAAGACGGTGAGTATGACAGAGATGAAATAATTGAAAAATTGGTTTCAATACAATATGAACGTGTAAAAGATGTACTTGAAAGGGCGAGATTTAAAGTAATAGGCGATACTTTAGAAATAATGAGTGCATATTCTGATGAAGTTATAAGAGTTGAATTTTTCGGAGATACTGTTGAACGTATAATGAAAATAAATCCTATAACAAGACAAAAATTAGCAGAACAGGACAGAGTTGTTATATATCCGGCAAAGCACTTCGTTACAGGAGGAGATAAATTAGCAGCAGGTATAAAATTAATAGAAGAAGAACTTGAAGAGCAGTATAATAAATTCAAATCAGAGGGAAAACTAGTAGAAGCAGAAAGAATATACGGAAGAACAAAATATGATTTAGAAATGCTTAGAGAAGTTGGATATTGTGCCGGTATAGAAAATTATTCACGCCCATTATCAGGAAGAAAAGAAGGAGACAGACCTGCTTGTTTGATAGACTATTTTCCTGAAGACTTTTTAACTATAATAGATGAATCGCATGTAAGTGTGCCTCAGATTAGAGGAATGTTTTTCGGAGACAGAAGCAGAAAAGAAACTTTAGTAAAGTACGGCTTCAGACTTCCTTCAGCACTTGACAACAGGCCATTATTTTTTGAAGAATTTGAAAAACTTACCAATGACACTATATATATTAGCGCCACTCCTGCAGAATATGAATTAAAGAAAAGCAGTCAGGTTGTAGAGCAGATAATTCGTCCTACAGGATTGCTTGATCCAATTATAGAAGTATACCCTATTGACGGACAAATAGACAGAATACTTGAAGAGATAAAAAAGACTGTTTCAAATAATGAAAGAATATTCATAACAACTCTTACAAAAAAAATGGCAGAAGATCTTACAAAATATTTAAATGAAAATGGAGTAAGAACAAGATATTTGCATTCTGATATACAAACAGTAGAACGTGTTGAAATAATAAGAGATTTAAGGCTTGGTGCTTTCGATGTACTTGTAGGTATTAACTTACTTAGAGAAGGACTTGATGTACCTGAGGTATCTCTCATATTAATACTTGATGCTGATAAAACAGGTTTTTTAAGGAACACCACTACCCTAATACAAACTATTGGACGTGCTGCAAGAAACGCTAACGGCAGAGTTATAATGTTTGCTGACAGTATAAGCGATGCTATGAGAGTTGCTATAGAAGAAACGGAAAGAAGAAGAAATATACAAATGGAGTACAATAAAGAACATAATATAACTCCTAAAACAATCATTAAAAAGATACAGGATATAATTGAACGAGAAGAAAAAGTTGAAACATCTTATGAACTTCATTTTGATTTCAGACGATTCAATGAAAGAGTAAAAATCGATCCAGAGCAGAAAAGTGATGATTATATAAAAGAGCTTGAAAAAGAAATGAAAAAAGCTTCTGACAGCTTAGAGTTTGAAAAGGCTATTGAAATAAGAGAGAAAATAAATCAACTAAAACAATTAAAACCTCAAAAGAAAAATGTTCATAAAAACGTAACTTCCAAAAATCCTAATGGAAAACAACATAAAAAGTAATTTTTAGTAAAAAAATAAAAGCCCCAGTAATAATACTGAGGCTTTTTTATTTATATTATAATTTTTTATTCTAATATAAAACAGGCTATTTATTAATACATACCGCCCATTCCGCCGCCAGGCATTGGAGGCATTGGTTTTTCAGGTTCAGGTATATCAGTAATAATAACTTCAGCAGTTAATACTTGGCTGGCAATAGAAGCAGCATTTTGTAAAGCACTTCTTGAAACTTTAGCAGGATCAATAATACCAGCTTTTAACATATCAACCCACTCATTAGTAAGAGCGTTGAAACCCATATTGCCTTTTTGTTTTTTAGCTTCAATAGCAACAACAGAACCGTCTAAACCAGCATTTGTAGCTATCATTCTTATAGGCTCTTCAATAGCTCTTTTAACTATATTAACACCAACTTGTTCATCAGGATTTTCTACAGTTAAAGATTCTAATTTGTGCTGAGCATGTAAGTAAGTGATACCGCCGCCAGGAATTACACCTTCTTCAACAGCAGCTCTAGTAGCAGATAAAGCGTCTTCTACTCTAGCTTTTTTCTCTTTCATCTCTACTTCTGTAGCAGCACCTATATTGATAACAGCAACACCGCCTGAAAGTTTAGCTAATCTTTCTTGTAATTTTTCTCTGTCATAATCGCTGTCAGTTTCTTCTATTTGTTTTTTAATAGTAGCAACTCTAGCCTGAACATCAGCTTTGCTTCCAGCACCTTCAACTATAGTAGTATTTTCTTTATCTACAGTGATTTTTTTAGCTTTACCAAGCTGTTCTATAGTAGCATTTTCAAGCTTCATACCTAAATCTTCACTGATAACTTGTCCGCCAGTAAGAATAGCAACGTCTTCCAACATAGCTTTTCTTCTGTCGCCGAAACCAGGAGCTTTAACAGCACAAACTTTTAAAACACCTTTCATTTTGTTTAATACTAAAGTAGCTAATCCTTCATTTTCAATGTCTTCAGCAAGAATTAAGAATGGTCTTCCAGTTTGTACTATTTTTTCAAGTATAGGAAGAAGTTCCTGCATATTAGATATTTTTTTATCATAGATAAGAAGTAAAGCATCTTCTAATTCAGCAGTCATACTGTCTCCGTTAGTTACGAAATAAGGAGAAATATAACCTCTGTCGAACTGCATACCTTCAACTAATGAAAGGCTAGTTTCTAAAGATTTAGCTTCTTCAACAGTAATAACACCTTCTTTACCAACTTTGTCCATAGCATCGCTGATTAAAGTACCAATTTCTTTATCATTATTAGCAGAAATAGTAGCAACCTGAGCAATTTCTTCTTTACCTTTAATTTGTTTAGCTTCAGATTTAATATGAGCAACTATTTCATTAACTGCTTTTTCTATACCTCTTTTAATAAGCATAGGATTAGCACCGCTAGTTACATTTTTCAAACCTTCTTTTACCATAGCTTGAGCTAAAACTGTAGCTGTAGTAGTACCGTCACCAGCAACATCATTAGTTTTAGTAGCTACTTCTTTAACTATTTGAGCACCCATATTTTCAAATGGATCTTCTAATTCTATTTCTTTAGCGATAGTTACACCATCATTTATTATAGTAGGAGGACCGAATTTTTTGTCTATAACAACGTTACGTCCACGAGGTCCTAAAGTTACCTTTACGGCATTAGCTAAAGCATCAACCCCACGCATAAGGGCACGTCTAGCTTCTTCATCAAATAATAGCTGTTTTGCTGCCATATTTTTTCTCTCCTTAAAATATTATAAATAAAAATTATTAACATATTAAACTTTTAAAATTATTTCATTTTAAAATTGTATCAATTATACACTAAATACAAATATTTTCAAGTATGCAATACTTAAATTAAAAAAGCATTGATATAATGAAATATCAATGCTTTTATATAAAAAGATAGATGAAAATTAAAGCAAACCAAGTCTGCGTTCTTTTTTAATTTTTCTTTTCATTCTTTTAAGAGCTTTTTCTCTTTGAAGTTTCTTTTCAAGAGAAGGTTTTTTGTAGAATTGTTTTTCTTTTAAGTCTTGTAAAATACTTTCATTCTCACAAGCTCTACGGAATCTTTTAATAACGCTTTCTATTTGCTCACCTTCATTAGCGAAAACACGTACCAAGTAACTCACCTGCCTTTTTATAAAAATATTAGCGGCGAAGGGATTTGAACCCCTGACACTGCGGATATGAGCCGCATGCTCTAACCACCTGAGCCACGCCGCCAAAAAACAATAAGCCTAAACTATTTTTCGGCTATTAGCGGGGGCAGGACTTGAACCTACGACCTTTGGGTTATGAGCCCAACGAGCTACCAACTGCTCCACCCCGCGATATAAATGTTTAATCTATTCTACATGTTTTAAAAAAAATGTCAAGTGTTTTTATACAAACTTACTCAAAAACTCGTCCGGTTTGATATTTTCTCCTGATTCAAATAAACTTATTATATACTTATTAAAAAATATTTTTTCTTTTTTAGCCTTTGTTTCTATAAATAATCCTTCCTCTCTCAATTTTGATAATAACCTTGCCGCCTTATCCCTTTTCCAATCAAACATATTCATTAAATCTACTATTCTTATATAAGGAGTTATAAAAATAATAGAAAATACATTAGAATCTGTTAATTTCTTAAAATTTTTATTTAGTAATAATCTGTTTTTTAATATTGATAAATTCTTATGTACAAAACTAATAGTATCTACAGCATACAAGCATATACCGCGTAAAAATTTTAAATATCTTATTATAGATTCTTCATTAGATGAATCATACATAGTAGACTTAAAAAATTGATATGGATATAATATTGGAGTATCTAATAATTTTAATTTATAAGAATATATATTAAATATAACTCTGCATATTATAAAACTATTTTGGTAATCTTTTACATATTCATAAGATATTTTTTGATATACTAATAATTTAAGTATTGGATCTAAATCCAAATTATCTATATAATTAATATCTTCATCATAACTTTTATCAATAGCTACATCTCTGCCTTCTAATAAACTGACTATCTTTGAAAATATTACCGAATTATATTCTGAATCTAAAAATTCTTTTAATATGGCAAATTCTTTATGTTTAGAATGATACTCTTCCAAAATATTATATGATATCATGCCAATATCTTTATATTCATAATGATTTGCAGGATTAAGTATCAATGATAATATACTTAAAAGATATTCTGAATTTTTTAATGATAAACAAGACATTCTGAAATTATAATATGCATGCCAAGTTTTAGCCAATTCCTTCAGCACATTTATATTATCAAACAATTTTATATCAAATCTGTTGAACATGTACGTATATTAACACAAAAACGCTTATATATCAATATGAAATTTTATATAGTATTAAGCTTCTTTATAGCTTCTTCTATAGCTTCCATTTTAGCATCATATTTATTAATATTTTCTATTCTATTTATACCATCGCAAGCCTGCCACAATGAAACTAGAGAAACATAATCCTCTGCTTTATCTTTTGGGTCATAAGTATCAAATTTATATGTAATACCTGATAATACGCATTCAAAATCACTTATAATAGCTTCATATATATTTTCTGCTTTTTCAAAATCTTCTATCTCTTCAAAACACAATCCCGTCTTTATCATATCAGGACCAACCAAACCTCTGTAATTAGCCATAACATTGCATGTAATATAACTTTTATAATACATGACTTCTGCCCTAGATCTTGCATCCCCTGCAATTTCTGAAAAATCAGATAATACATCTAATATACTTCTATATATTGATGAAGTTATAACTATACTCACTCTATTAATATAATTAGTATCAAGAAAATTACTTACTAAATTATGAGATATTTTTGAAATAGCCTCATACACACTTTTCACTAATAAATTAAGTTCTTCTTTATAACCTCCAAAATAAAAAGCATAAATAAACCTTACAAAATCACCATAAAGCAGAGCATTATTAGCTGTTAAATCAAAATCAATACTTTCAATACCTGATATATTTTTATTATCTATTAATTCTTTTATAACTCTCAAAACACTTCCATCATCCTCATAATTTAATTTTGAATTCTCAGAGGTGAATAATTCTATAGCATGCAATTTTCTTTTAGATGTAAACTCTCTTATATAAGATTCTAATGTAGATCTAGCTAAGAAAGTATTACCAGCTGATAATGGCTTTAATATATTTGAATATTCACCATTAAATAACTCATCCCTTAAATGTTTTATCTCTTTAGCATCCATAAACAACCCCAAATTGTAAATTTCATTTAAATATATTATACAATATATTTAAAAATAATAGTATATGTAATAATTTTAAATTGATATATACTTTTTATAGATTTTAATATAGAATGATTGAAATAAAACTAATAGGATATATTATAAGATGGAACTTTTAGCACCTGCTGGAAATAAAGAAAAATTAGAAGTAGCATATCATTACGGAGCTGATGCTGCCTATATAGGAGGAGCATTATTTAATTTAAGGCATCAAAGTAAAAACACAACCATAGAAGAACTTGCTGAATGTGCCGAACTTGCTAAAAAGTTAAATAAAAAAATGTATTTAACTTTAAATGCTTTCCTGCATGAATATGATAAAGATAATTTAAAAGCATATCTAAAAGAAATACAAAATTTAAATATAGATGCATTCATAGTATCTGATTTAGGAGTACTTGGAATAGTAAAAGAAACAATACCTGAAGCTATTATTCATATAAGCACACAGGCTTCTGTTACAAATAGCTATTCATGCAAAATGTATGAAAGTCTAGGAGCGAGCAGAATAATATTAGCTAGAGAACTTTCTTTAGATGAGATAAAAGAGATTAGAGCAAATACTGATTTAGAATTAGAAAGTTTTGTGCATGGTGCAGTATGTATGTCGTATTCGGGAAGATGTCTTCTTTCTAACTTTTTAAACAATAGAGATGCTAACGGAGGAGAATGCTCTCAGGTTTGCAGATGGAATTTCAAAACATATATAGAAGAGAAAACAAGACCTGGAGAATTTATGGAGATAGAAGAAGGAGATGATCATTCTACGATATTAAGCAGCAGAGACTTACAAATGGCTGAATATCTGCATTTACTTCAAAAAGCAGGAATTGACTCTATTAAAATAGAAGGAAGAATGAAAAGTGTTTATTATGTAGCAAATACAGTTAGAGTTTATAGAGTATTATTAGACTTACTTGATAGAATTGGTTATGAATCATATCCTGAAGCAATAAAGAAAGAGCCTATAGCAAGCTACTTGAAAGAGCTTGACACAATAAGCAGAAGAGAAAGCGATACAGGATTCTATTTCGGAAGAGATAATATAAAACCAACACTTAAAGGTTATCTAAAAGGCAGAAGACTTATGGGTATGATTGCTGATGATAGCGAAGAATATGCAAAAATTACAGTATACAACACTATAAAAAACGGTGATAATTTAGTATACATAGGAAAAGATTTCATTAATCATAATGATAACAGATTTAAACTATTTATAAAAACAGAAGAAAATGAATTTATAGAAGTTGATAATATCAGAAACATAGATAATGCTTATATAAAATCTGGTGCTCATGATTTCAAAAAATACGATATAATAACAATAGAAGAATAATATGGGAACTGTACTTGGTGTAGATTTTGGAAGAAAAAGAACAGGAACTGCTTTTATGGACATGGAAATAAAAATTCCATTTCCATGCAGACTTATAGAGGAAAGCAATGCTAGAAAAGTAAAGCGTGCTTTGATGGATATAATTGAAGAAAAAAAAATAGATACTGTTGTTTTTGGGATTCCTTTATCTGATGAAGGCAAAGAAAACGAATGGTGCTCTGAGATAAGGCGTTTTTCTGAATTTCTTTTAAAAAGTGTAAAAGTTAATATTATATTTGTTGATGAGTATGGAACTTCTAAGGAAGCAGACTTTATACTTAGAGGTAAAAAGAAAAATGTTAAAAAAAAGGCTAATGATTTAATTGCAGCTGTCTTAATATTAGAAAATTATTTAAATACATTAAATAAAACACTATAATAAAAAATTAAATTAATTATTATAGTGTTTTAATTTAAAAAATTAATAAAGAGCTTTGTATTATTTTATCATTAATCAATCATAATTAAAAAGTATATAATAAGTTTTCAAATAAGTAAATTAAAAGAAAAGAGATACTTCCAAACCCAATTTGTTTTCCATTTTCCTATATGAATATAATTGTCTTGAACGCATATATTCATATTTTACACCTATTACAAATCTATAAATCTCTATACCTATACCAACTGAAATTGAAGGAAACCATTTATCATAACTGCTTATTATATTATATCCATCCATATTATTTTTTCTCTCTACAGTATTAATTCTGTCATAGCTTGCACCTAAATAAAAACCTGTTATTAAACTTATTTCTCCCCATAATGGATATCTAAAATCTGTACCGTAATACATTCCAAATAGATTTATAAAATTAGATTCATCAAATCCAGTCATAGCAAATGATAATCCTCCATAAAATGTAAAATAGCCATATTTATAATGAAGAGAAAAATGCATTAACTCTATACTAGAATCTCTAAACTCCTCAATATTTTTATCATAAAGTTCATTATCTCCTAATATGTCGCCTCCTATATGGGTACATATATAACGTATTGGTGTAAATCTAAATCTCAAAACTTCATTGTATATATAATCAAAGTACATTTCTACTTGCATATAGGTACCATAGAATAAACTTTCACCATAAAATATTTTATAGTCTGGATTATAAACTGATAAAAAAAATTGTGTTAAAAAACCCACTCCTATTTTGAATCTATGCTTGTCTTTATAATCAAATACTACAGGATTTATTTCGGTAGCTAAACTCGGCTGATGAAAAAATGACATTTTATCAAAACGGTAATTTCCTCTATTATACATCTCATCCACATTGAATATATCCCCTATCCAATATTTACAGTTATAAACTTCCGGGTCAAGCCAGCCGTACAAATATTTATCAGTATCGTAAACTCTTAAAGGATTAAAGCTCCATTTAGATTTTACTTCATGCGAATGCAAATCCATTCTATCTTTAAATGAATTACTTTGAGAATATAATTCACTTGCAAATATTAATATTAATAATATTATAAATTTATATTTCATAATTAAAATCTAACTGAATTTAAAGAATTTCCTATTCTAATAACTGAATCCTGTAAATAGGATACTGGAAAAGTATAATTCAATATAAAATAATAATCATTTTTAGACTCAAAAATTGTATACAATAAAAATGTATTATTATCCATATTGATTTTAAATTGAATATTCTTTCTGCCATTTATTATATAATATTCTTCTGTAAAGTTATTACCATTTTTCATAGCTCTAATAAAGCTAATGAAATTATCCAATGAAGAATCATCTTTTTTCATATAAGCAGCCAAACATGTTATTTTGATTTTTTCATCTATAAACATACTGTCTGTATAAAAATAATCTTTGCCATATCCTGTTTGAGATATTATATCTTCTTTCTCTTTATCTGATAATCTTATACAATTTATAGGAGGTGAAAATCTAACTCCAACATTTGTAACAGAATATTCATTAGTATTTTTTATTGAATTATTATCTTCCTCCAATTCAAGGTTTTTAAAAGTGATATCCCTGTTTGAAAAGATATATTTAGAATCATAAGAAGATAAACTATTATCTGTAATACCATCTTTTTTATCATGGCATCTTATTGTAAATAACACAAATAGTAAAGTAGTTAAAATTAATAAATATTTATTCATATACATCCGTTTATTTTAGGGCTATTAAATTATAATAGCCCTCATGAAATTATGATTGATTTTTACTTTGTAACTGTTACAGTTCTGCTTGTGAAAGATACTATTCCAGTTAAAAGATTTAAGAAAAAGTCGCCAGCATTTGATCTGGTATATATCTCATAGTTTTGAGCATTTCCGGCTAATTGATGTGTATCAACAAAACCAACTGGAACTAATCCCCATAATGCATACCACTGTTTTCTTGATACTGATACTCCTGTTTGAGGACCATTTCCAACTACGTGCTTATGCTGTGCTATACATAATGTAGCAAACAAAGCAACTATAAATACTAAAACAAGCATTTTTTCATTTGCTCTCTCCTTTTTATTAATATCTTAATTTTATATTCAGAGACAAAAAATGTTAAACATATAAAGAGGATCAAAAAACAATGCACTATATATATGAATATGGTGATATATACAGTAAATTAGAGATTTTTTATATTAAAAGAATTTTTATGGTTAAAAATGATATATTATTTTTTAATAATTTGAATTTACTATTATTAATAAATACTGTTTTTATAATTAAAATACTTTACAATTATATCTTTTTTAGTATAATGTATCATTAGAAAAAGGAAAATATTTAAATGATAAATAAAAAATATACCATTTTAATATCTATAATAATAATTTTAACTGTAATATTAATAACGACTATATTCTTAAAAAATAAAGGATATTCATTACCTAATTTAAAAGCAATAAACTCAAATATAACAGAGATTACAATAAACAGAGCAAATAAAGAAAATATATCAATAAAATTAACAGATGATAAATGGACTATAAATGACAAATATAATGCAGATAATTCTATAATAGAATCTATTACTAATATATTAAATACTATACAGCCTGTAGAAATAGTTTCAAGAGGGGATGCTGAAGCCTTACAGAAATATAAATTATCTGATGATGAAATATTAACTGTTACAGCATTGGACAGCTCTTCAAAAGAGGTTAGAAATATAAAGTTTGGAATGAAATCTACTATTGGAAACACTGTTTACGGACAAATAGGAAATGATAAAAACATATATTTACTTGGAAATACATCTTCAAATCCTAAAGATGCATTCGATAAAACTGAAAATGATTTTATAAATAAGACAATATCTTCTGTACGCCATGATAATATACAAAAAATAACTATTAAATATAATAATAACTCATACACTTTAGAAAAATCAAAAGATGATGAAAACAGTTGGGTTAAAGCATGGAATAATAACACAATTTCTTTAAATGATGCCTATTCAAGTGTATTTCTAATGGCTAACTTAAAAGCTGACGGTTTAATAGACGATAATAATGCATCTAAAAATCAGCCTATATACAAAATAACTATACAAACAACAGAAGGTACTGCTTTATCATATAGCATTCTAAACAAAATGGATAATGGAAACTATGAAATTACATTAGAAAATGACAGCAATAGATACTATTTATCTGAAGCTTCTTTTAATAATTTTGCTGAAGCTATTAATAAGATTTTATGATTAATTTTTATTAATAAATCCTAACTTATATTTAACAAAATATATTTACATGTAATAGTTTTTTTGCCTATAAAAAAACTATGCTGCAAGTTTATCTTGAAACATAGGTTGTAATTTTTCTATTATTCTTATATTATTATTAAGATATATGTATTCTCTACATATTAATACTGGACTGTCCAGCAATATAGAACTGTTTCTGATAATTTTACAGAATGATGCCTTAATGCTAAATTATATTCTGGAACAAGTTCTTTAATAAATTTTGGTATTGTTAATAAATCATCAGGTCTATGGTAAACAGATATAGCCATTTTAGGTTTATATTTTGTTATAGTATTTTCTGCTCCTTTTAAACATATTTAATTCTTCACCTTCTATATCAGCTTTTAGAAATGTTATTGAATCGCCATTTAAGAAACTATCTATAGTTTTTACTTCTATTTTATTATTTGTATTTATTTTGCTTATAGCATTAATAGCTATTTGGGTTGTTTCATTAAAATAACTTTCCCCATTATAATTTGATAATCCATATTTTTGTAAAATGATATTATTTTTATTTATAGACCATTCTTTTATAAGTCTATCTGTTCTATACTCAAGCGCTTTAAATTGTTTTTCACCTGGCTCAAAAGCGTATATTTTATCGAATATTCCATCCATACTATATATAAATTTTTCAACTGTATCCCCAACATAAGCCCCTGCATCTAAAAATATTTCATTAGAATTAGAATTAGAATTAGAACATAAAAAATTATGTATAGCAAAATATTGTTTATCTTCATAAATATTATATATAACTTTATTATCATTCTCTATTTTGGAATATAATAATGAATCAAGTACTTTTATTGACTTATCATCATATAAAATATTTCTTAATTCAGTAAATAAATCAATATTTTTGAAAATAAACCATTTATTAAATGATATTATTGGTTTATCCAGTTTATATTTTAATATTTCATCTATTATATTAATAGAAAATGATGTTATTAATATAATATCATACTCAAATGTAGTATTCATAGATATAATAGGAATGTTCTCTATATATGAGTTTTGTTTATTCTTATCATTGTCTATAAAGCATACAACATTGTAATTATTTTCTTGCATATATGATAGGCATAATTTACCATATGCTCCAGCTCCAAAAAAGCTATTCTTGTATTTTTATCTATTAAATTATTAATTTTATTAATTTCGTTATGATATATTTTTCGAATATTAAAATTCATAATGTTATCCTTTGATATTAATATTATAATTTTTTATATTAATTACTTTTATAAAAAATAAAAAGTTTATGCGGCATTATAATATTGTCGCATAGCTTGTAATTTATCTGTTAATATATTATTATTTAAGTATATGTATTCTTTACATGTCTGTCTGTCTGTCTGTCTGTCTGTCTGTCTGTCTGTCTGTCTGTCTGTCTGTCTGTCTGTCTGTCTGTCTGTCTGTCTGTCTGTTAAAAATTTAACTTTATTTTTTAATCCCATTTCTTTTATTTGCTCCATAATTTGAAGTGAATATACACTTGGCAAAACTAATATTGTAGCATCTGGATAATCAAATATACTATCAGGTGAATTGATTTTATAATTTAAAATATAATTTCCTTGTTTTGTTGGTGAAGAGTCTACTATATTAACTATATTACATTTTTCTAATCCTAATGATAATAATTGTAAACTTGAAGAACCTATACCCCATAATATAATTTTTTCATGTGAAAATATAAATTTTTCTATAATTCTATTTGAAGATTTAGATTTTTCTATATACTTGTATAATTCATTATTATTTGACTTTTGCATAATTTTTTTATTTTTTTTGATAATAAATCTAATAGATGGAAAATTTAAACTTAAACATTCCATAGAATCTATTATTTGTAAATCAAGTATTTTTATTAAATTATAAATTGATGTATAAGTAAAATGCGTTATATGTTCATAATTAAAAAAATGATACGGGTATTGATAAAATTCAATATACTTATTAGAATTTGGTACTTCTAAGAAAATCATTCCATTTTCTTTTAAATATAGAGAAATATTTAGCATCACCATTTTGGCATTCCACATATGTTCTAATACATGGGATAATATAATGAAATCAAATTTTCCATAATATTCTTGATTATAATTTTCTATATCTTCTATATTTATAATATTTATACCATGTTCCAATAATATTTCATTACACTTTTTAGAAGGCTCTATAGCAAATATATTGTTAAAACCATTATTTTTTAAAGTTATTAATAAACCACCTGATCCAACTCCAATATCACAAATATAGGCATCTTTACTAAAATAATTAGATATATAATCAGATATATAAGTATATTGACTAATTCTATCTTTTGTATATTCTCCACCACTTGCGAAAGTATTTCCATATGTAGATTTATTATTATAATAATAATTAAAATCTGCTTTACTAGCATCAAATCTGGAGTATATGCAATAACAATTTGAACATTCTGTTATATTGTATATTTCAGGAAGTCCTGTTATTTTTTTATTATCAGGAAATTTAACTTCTATTAGATTATTATGTTCATTACTATTACATACAGGACAATATCTAAGCATAATAGTTTCACTCCTCATATTTTGTTAATAATTCTTCTCTATAATTATCTATATAATCATATTTGTTATATTGGAATTCAGGATAATTACAGTTTTTACATCCACCTATTAAATTTCTATTTCCTTTCAACATTCTTATTCTTAAATCTCTTAATTTATTGTCATTCCAAGTATCATATATATTTTTAGAATTTATATTACCTATTGTTGGGCTATCTAAATTGAGAGAACAGCAAGGAGCAACTCTTCCATCAGCTAATATCTGCATACTATAAAATGGCTGAGGACAAACTAAACAATTTGTTTTATTTTCTATATATACACCTTTAGAATAATCACTTATTATATCAGTATAGTTGACTATATTTTGTAATGGAGAAATTTTTTGTATGATTAAATAATCTGCTTTATCTTCAAATAGTTCAAAAAATTTTTTTTGTTTATCTTCTGTATCTATAGCTATATCTGCTATTTTCAGTGCTATTTTAGTATTTCCTCTATTTTTATATAAATATTCTATATTATCAACAAATTCTTTAAAATTAATTTTGTACCCGCATATTTTATAATAATCTTCTTCTGTTATACCTTGCAATGAAATTCTTATTTCATCTATGTATGTATTTAATATGTTATCTATATTATTCTCATTTAGCAAAGAACCATTAGTTAAAACTGTAGTATTTTCTACATGATCAGTATTTTTTATTAAAGATATCATTTTAAATATATCTTTATTTATCAAAGGTTCTCCAAGTCCAGAAAAAACAAAATTCTTTATTTTGCTTGGAAACTTACATAAAGAATTAGAAATATTTTTAAATACATCTAATTGCATTATATAAGGCTCTATTTTTAAAGATGAATAAGCACAATAATTACATCTAAAATTACAAGCTTTTATAGTTTCTACTTGTATAGAATATGGGGTATTTAATGGTAATACATCTTTTAAATAATTCCTATTATTTCTTTCTATCCAGTTAGTTTTTATTGCCATTATTTTACCTTATACAATAACTCATCAGCATAGTCATCAATATTATCAGGCATACCATGAGTAAGCTGACCACAGTCCTTACATATTGGATGAGATTTACGTTCTTTTCTTAAAAACAGCTTTCTCAAATCATTCATATCTTTACTATTCCAAATATCTTTCACTGTTTCTTTATTAGCATCACCTATAATGAGTTTTCTTTCCCAGTCCAAATAACAAGCACTAGCTAGACCTGTGGAATTAATAGACATAGAATAAAATACATACGGACAAACAATAACTTCTTTTATCTCTTGCCCAAATAAACCTCTATTCATATTTACATTTATTCCATCAAGTTCAAACTCTGGCCAGCAAGACATTACACTTTCGATATTCACTCCATCTGCTATTTCTCCAAAGATATTATAAAATTCCTGCTTTTGTTCTTCTGTAAGAATGTCACCATTAATTTTGATTATTACTTCACATTGTTTTTTGTTTTCATAGAAGAAAGCTATATTTTCTACTAATTTATTAAAATCTAGTTTTACTTTAGAAAAGTCCAAATACTGTTCTGAGTTCATACCTTCTATAGATATATTTATTCTATCCAGCCCTGCTTCTATAATTTTTAAAGATAAATCTTTATTTAAAAGCGAAGCATTAGTAGTAGTATCAACTCTGTCTACTTTAGGAGATTTTTTAGCATATGAAATCATATCAGAAAAATGCTTATTAAGCAGTGGTTCTCCGTCTTTATAAAGTCTTATTACTTTTACTTTTCCTTCAAACTGTTGTAAATCATCTATAATTTTTTTATATAAATTAAAATCCATAGCACCAAAGTTTCTGCCATTAGTATTTTTCATAAGTTCTGTATTACCAGTAGGACAAAACTTACATTTGAAATTACATTTATCAGAAGGGTCTATAAAAATTATGAAAGGTGTTTCTAAA
>NZ_JADF01000023.1 GCF_000518245.1 Brachyspira alvinipulli ATCC 51933
TGTGTAAACTTCCCAATTAATAACTATATATAAAAAAGCTATGTATATTGTTTTGCTTATATATTTGTTTTTTAGATTGTATATTTCTGTTTGATATTTTTTTATAGCCTCCTGATAATTAAACTGTTTTTCAGTAGGTACTTTTATATTTAAATTATTAAGCAGTTTTTCTTCATTTATTTCTTCGCTGCTTAATATTTCTTTTTTTACTTCTTTTATTTTATTGTCAAAATTAGAATTAATATTGAACTGATGCCCGTCTTTATGCTTAGCTTCAATATTAATATCTTTCATCTTGTCTTTAACATTTCCAAAAATATAATAAAGAAACCTTAAAAATAAAATAAAAGCTAGAAACCCTGCCATTATTGAAATAAAAGTGTATAAATCCATTTTAATCCTTTTTTTAGCTTTCTAATATTTTTAGTATTCTCTCAAATCTTTTCTGTCTGTCAGCTAAACCATTGTAACCGCCGTTTATGAGTTTAGTTACCGTTTTCACATCTCCTAATTTAGCATATAATCCGCATTCCTTTTCTCTCCAAAAAAGTAATGCTATTTCTATTGCTGTGTTAGGTTCTTTTGCTAAATCCTGATTATTAACTAAATCAGCATGTATTTTTTTTGCCGTAGTAATTATAATTATTTTTTCCTGTAAGCTGAATAATTCCTCTTCCTCTGTATTTGTATCCTTCATCTTTAGCATTACCTAATCTTCCGCCGTAAACAAAATCGCCTATTGCTTTAGCTCCTTCATTACATAATCTTTTAGCATTTTCTAAAGTGCCTACTCTTTTTTTAAAAACTTCAAAAAGTCTTTTAGGGCTATAATTAAAACTCTCTTCAAGTCTTTTATAATCATTGCTTTCATGTGTAGTCTGTGCCAAGAACATTGCTTTTTCATTTGCGTCTGTGATGGCATATTTATTAAAAGCATTATTCAAAGGCTCTAGCCATTTTTCATCTATTCCGATTTTTAATATTTTTTCTTTATTTATCATATTATTGCTATGTTCGCCTCGCCTAAAAGTTCCGAGTAATTTTATTACTCGGAGGCTTCGGCTCACTTCCTCCTTTAACTTTGTTTTGGGTATTCTTGTTTTATTATGTCTATTTCTGTATTTATGGCATCAAGAATTGCTTTATCCTCATCAGATAAACTGTCTTTATTTTTATTTAAAAAGTTTCTCATTAATTCTATTACTTGCTTATCTGTTTTATTATTGTATTCTTTTTCACGTTCAGCATTCATAATTGTATTATATTCTTCTTTAGTAATTAAACTGTCATTTAGTTTTTCTTCTGCTGTTTTTTCTACTATTTCGTTGTTAACGATTTTTTGAGTTTTCTCTATTGTTTGAATAACATCATTGATTAAAACTTCATTTTCTTTTAATATTATTAATCCTTTTTCAATAGCTTCTTTATTTGAAAGTATTTTGTCATTAACAACACGATTTAAATTAAGTCCTTTATAGTAATAATCTTTTTTCTCTTCTATCCTATAATTAGATTTATAAATACTTTTCTCTTTTATCTTTTCTTTATCATCAATTTTTATCATCTCTACAATGACATTATTTTCATCAATCAATACATATTCTTTTTTGTTCATTGTTGTTATATTCGAACTCGCCAAATATATAATCGGTAATTTATTACCGATTAGGCTCGTTCTCATTTTCCTCCATTTATTGTTATATTTTCTATAATCTGATAATCAATACTCCAAGCTGTCAGTTGTTTTTGTGTAATAAAATGCAGGGTTTAATCCTTTTCTAAGTGTTTCAGGAGCAGTATTGTAATATAATTTTTTTTGTACTCAATATATGAACGAATTGGGAATTATATATATCATAAGTAGAACGAGGGGCTACAATTACAGTATTATTATTTGCCTCTAATATAGAGTACCATTCATATATAGCAACATATCAATTTCCCATTCATTACTATCTGTATTTAATATCTCATTTTTTTGAAATTGTTTTTCAAAAGCACGGTAATAAATAGGCTTTTTCCCACTATCAGCATTATAATAATAGGTCCCAGTCGGATGTTCCTCTCCGTCTGCTATTATGTCTAATTTATCAAGCCGTTCTGTTAAAGCCTCACCTAATTGCTGAACATTAGTAACTGCCGCAGTAGTAAGATCTACAGTAGAGTTTTTATCAGGTGTTAAATTAAGTGTAAATACATCATCAGTGTTTATTGTGCTTCCGTCCTGATATGCTATAACTAAATCAACCGCATTTTTATAAGAGGCATTTAGCATAAAATAGTATTTTACCGCTTTGCCCGTGCTTGATGTAATTTGAGTTGTATTTACATAGCTTCCAGTCGAAACTAAATTAAAATAGTCATTTAGAGTTGCTATAAAGCTGCATAACGATGTAGTAGCTGAAGAATCGGTACCTGTGCCTGTTAAAGTGCCAACTAATTTAACAAAACCATTATTATTTTGAAGATTTAAGTATGATAAATAATTAGTAGCAAAATTTTCTCCTGCTCCTACAAAATATGTATCAATAGAATGAAACTGCCTATTTTTTATAGTTAATGTAATATTATATGTACTACCTGTATCAAAATCAGTATTATCTGTTTTTGATATAAATATAATTTTATTTCCGTTTAAATCAATATTGTTACCTGCTGTTAGACTGCCTTGTTTGTCAGATTTTAATTTCTCTATTGCTTTTTGAACCGTATTTGTATTGTTTCCAAAGCCTGAATTAGTATCATCATAAAAAGTATTTGAAGCTTTATTTAAATAATTTATTTTTTGGAATTGTAATAATTCATCAAAAGTATAATTCTCAGAAGTAACTAAAACCAAATAACAAAAGTCATCTTTTAATATTATTTGATTTTTATAAACTTTTTTTATATTATCATTCCATTCTATGATTTCCTCAATAGGTTTTAATACATCATTTAAATTAGTAGCTTCTTCATAAGTAAAATCACTCTGTACAGTAAAGAAATTATTATTATATTCAACTAAATCATTTATTTTATATTCAGTATTTAATTCTATTTTTTTGAATGGTGTTATTAAATTACAATTATTTATTAAATAATAATCTGTATCATCGCTTGTAAAATCTTTAAAAACTCTATAAAGATAGCCGTTATATTTTATAATGTCATTGATTTTATAATCCGTATCCTCATAAAAATTTTTAATCGGAGCATTAACATCAATAACATTTAATTTCTTAGCAATCTCATCAAACATAAATGCTGAAAAAGTAGAGCTGTAAGTTGTGATTGTGTATTTAAAATTTTTATTTAAATCAGCAGACGGAAAGAAAATTATACTTTTGAAATTAATATCATTTTTTACTAAATATATTTCATTATCTTTAACATCTACGCTTTTTAAATTCTCTAATTGTTCAAGAAGTACAGGATATACTTTTATATCATCAATTAAAAACTCCATTTCTTCTAAAGCTCCATCAACAGCATATCCAATATCTGCACAGAATAACCTTTGTCCTTCAAAAATTTTTACTTGTACATTATTTTTATTAAGTTCAAGTTCTCCTTTAATTGTATCAAGTTCAAAAGTATTTTCACTTATTTTATATTTAAAAGGCGCTTGTATATTATTCTCATTTAACATATTATATTTTCCTTGTAAAATTATATTTGTACTTTTTTATGTTGCTTTTTCAAAAATAATGATTAAAAAAGTAAACTATAAGAGGTTTTGTTTTTTTATAAATGTATTATAATAGTATAAATGGTGTGTAATGATAAAAAAAGTTATTTTAATTATATTGTCTTCTATTATGTTGATATCATGTTATCAATCATCTAATGGTAAATATAATCCAATTGTATTACCTACTCCAGATCCTAATATAAATGGCGAGTATGTAAAATATGATCCTATGGATATTGTAATATATGCATTTGGAGAATATGATACATATAAAGAATATTTTGTCTCTTCTCATAAAATAACAGAATACAAATGGAAGAAAGAAGGTGAAAAATATTATCATAGAGTATTTAATGCAAATGAAGGATGGAGACAATTTAATTTAGTATATATAGATGCCAATACTATAATGATAGATGGTGTTAGATATATTAAAAAATAGATAGCTAGTTTTCCGTATATTCTGTGAAAAAACTGTAAACTATAGTAGGGGAGCTTGGCTCTTTTAAAACAACTTCTATACTTGCACTTCCATTTTTTGGAGTGAAATTATATAAATAGAAGTCTACTGATAAAGCACCAATTGATACAAATACATCTCTCATAAATATATTATTTTTATTAGGAGTGCTTATATTTATAGTATGTTTTGAGGTTACTCCTCCTGTTCTTCTATAAGATCCTGAATAAAATTGTCTGTATACCTGTTTATTATTATATTTATAAGGCATTTTGACAGCTTCATTTTTATTTTGAATATTAGATTCTGATAAGTTATTTCCGTCTCCTATTTTTTCATAAATATCTTTTATATAATTATTTATTTGTTCTATATATGACGGTACTCCTGTAGTTCTTTTAAACATTTCATTTAATACAGCACTTGTTATAGAAGTTGTTATATAGCGTCCGTTTATTATTCTAAATTTCTTACCAGCATAAGATGAATGCAGAAAATAAGTGCCTCTAAGCCCATCTTTATTGAACCAAAATACTTGATTCTCTTTAGGCATATACTTATCATTTCCAAGTTCGCCTATAACATTTTGCAGATCCATTATTTTTTGATTATTATCCGGATCTATTACAGCAAAATTACCGTCATTTAAAAATGATAATGATGTAGTTAAAAGTCCTGTACTTACAGCTACATATCCTGCATTAACAAAAGGTTCTGAAGCTGGTATTTCAAAATCTAAATTCTGAACTATCTGCAAAGCATTCTCATCAGTAAATGGATTATATGTATTTGAAAGTCCGAAATAATTTAATATAGTGCCTTTCTCACTTGATACTATTATATTGCTCATACGTTTTTTTATCTCCTAAATATTTGAACTTAATAATTGCTCTAAATTTTTTCTTCTCTCTTCCTGTTCATATAAATAATTAGTGAGTTTAACATTCATTTTTGCAAGTTCTAAATTTATATTTAAAGCATTATTATCAAATTTATAATCAATAGTGCGTACATTCATATTCACTATCCTTGAGCCTACATCAAAAAAGCATATAAATTTTTCATATAAAATATTTCCTCTCTCAGATGTTATTATTATATCTCTTTTATCATATCCCTTTACATCAAATACTCCAAATCCATTTATACAATACTTCCTTTGCAAATTATTTTTATCTTCTATTTGAAATACTGATGATATATTATTATTACCCTCTCCGTCAGAAAAGAATATTACTATCTTAGTTATATTATATGACTGATTGCAAATTTCTTTATAATATCTGTCTATATCAGTAAGTGCTACGGAATACTGCTGTTTGTAGCTTGGGTATTTTCTGTATTCTATTTCATTATCAATATCAATGATATCAGAAGAATAAAGTTCATTTAATCTGCTTTCGGTAATTGTAAACTCATTAAAATCTATTACCTGATAAAAATTATTAACAGGTTTTAGTATGCATTCTACACATTCATTTATATAAATATCCTGTTTCTTAGTATCAAGGCTTTTTATTTTTACAGTTTCTTTTTTTACTTGATTGGTTAAAAATTGATAAGCAAATTCATAAGCTAAGTCATAAGTTTCCAATTTGTAGCCTAATTCAAAAATATCAGTTTTTATTCCTATTTCTTTTTCTAATGGTATAGGCGGATATAATTCATCAGCTCCTACTATCTTTGGAAGAGTTCTGTATACTTCTTCTTCATTCCCTTCATCATCCGTAATTGTTTCTTTCATTTTTATAATATATCTGCTTACCAAATTGTCGGAGTCTACTTCATATTCGCTTTCTGCAAAATGATTGTTATGCCAATTTAATTTTTTATTTGGAACATCTAAAAATTCTTTAAAATAAAAATTGCTGTCAAAGTCTACTCCCCAGCACCAAGTACCGGATAAGTTTTCTTCTACTTCATCCAATATATCAGATATGTTTCTTCCGTTGAAAGACATTGTTATTTGCTTATTATTATTAAGATTAATATTTTTTAAATCAAATATTATCCCCATTTCTTTTATTTTTTCTTCTAGTGATAATACAATATCCAAAGCTCCCATTGTTGATTCTAATATTAAATTTCCCTGTATATATTGATGAAGAAGTTTTCCCCAAATAGGTATTATTGTTAAATTAAGTCCGGCATCATCTATACTCTCTACATATCCTGCAAATCTTTTTTGCCCATGAAGATAATATTCAACTTTATCATTAATATTAAAATAGTTTACCGGAATATTAAAACTTATGCTTCCGGTATCTCCTCCTCTTTTATTAACTTTAAACTCGTACGAAGAATAATTTTCTATATAGATATTGTCATTAATTTTTATATAACTTCCGCTTTCTTCAAAACTTATATATGGTGCTGGGGGAAGTTTGTATATTTTATCTCTAAGGAAATGATAAGGCATTATCATATTAAAATACCTCTTCTATATCTTATAGAAGCATTTAGACAAGTTTGATTGCTTTCTAAATAAAAAACATTGTTTCCTGGGTTTAATTTTGGCTGTATGCCTTTGTAATTATATGATACTCCGTCTATGGTTAAAGATTTTCCGTTAAAATCGATATTATATACTCCGTTTCTTAATTCGGCATGGCATTGTATTCCAAAATTTTGTCTGTTTGCAAATAAAAATTCAAGTACTCCTCCTACAACTAAAAACTCCAAATTAAAATTAATTGGAACAGGTACTAAGCTAAGAGATTTATAATTTATATCCTGTTTGGCATCCTCTGTTATTAATAATTTATATTCTTCCTCTCTTTGTCTTAAAAATGTTTTATCTAATGCTTCCAGAGAAATATCTACAACTCCCAAATTATTTATATATTTTATATTGTATCCGCCTACAGATTTTATAATATATTCTGATTCATAAATTTCATCATTAAATATGGTTCTTAAAAAATATCTTTTTATACTGCTTGATAAAATCATGCTTGTATATTTTGAATATTGTTCTTCTATTTTTACCCAAGTACCTAAATCATTTTTATATTCGTATATTGGAATTCCTATATTAAAAGATCGGCCTGATGATATATCGCCTATTCCTGTTTTGATACTGCTTTCAATAACTTTGTAATCTGTTTTTATATCGTCTGCCTTTATGTTTTGAGCCATATTGATAATGTCAAAAATTTCTTCTGTATATTTATCTCTTACTACTAATTTAAAATCAAAAGCCATAATAATACTCCTATATTATAAGCAAATAATATAAGAAATTATAATTATTATTGTCTTTGAATATTATCATAATTTAAAACTTTAATGACACACCCCGCCCTGCAGTATTTTTTGTTTAATAAAACAATAAAATCTATTTATACATTTTATTTTTATATAAAAAGCAAGCCCGCCCAAGTTTTAATTAGATTTTGAATTTCTATACCGCACGGTTAATAAATTTTTATATATAGTTATAGTTTTAATTATTAATTAATTTATATCTATAATTTTGTTAAACGTGCGGTATAATAAGTAATAATATAAAAAATACTAGGGCGGGTGTTAAAATTCTATTTAAGATGTAAGAAATAAAAAAATAAAAATTATGAATTTAAGTTAATAAAAATAAAGGGCGGGGTATGTTATTAGTGCTAAAAAATAAATAGGCAGCAACATATGAAATATTACTGCCTATTTTCTATTTAATTATTGATTTTCTTCTTTTTCATTTGACCAGTTTTCTCTAGGTTCTTCTTTATCCTGAGGAGGTTCTTTTCCTGTTTCAAGATATTCTATAGCAGCCTTTAATTGCTTGTCATATTTAAGATCATATATCTCTTTATAATTATCTAAATTACGTTCATTATATATTAAACGCTCAAGAAGATAATCACTAGGTACTATGTTTTGTTTTAAAAGCTCTTGCTTGAATGCAGGCAAAGCAGTAGCATCTGAACTTTCATTAGGATATTTTTTGGCGTATGCTGTTATTTGTCCTCCTTTTCTAAGCTCAGTTAATGCTGTTATATCTGTGCTGCTTAATTTAGGTTCTACTACTACAAAGTCAGGAGTTAATCCTTTACCATGAAGTCTTCTTCCATTAGGAGTGTAATAATGTGCTACTGTAAATTTGAAAGAAGTATTATCTCTGCTGTCCAATGGAAGTACATATTGAACGCTGAATTTACCGAATGTAGTTTCACCTAAAAGTTTAGCTCTTCCGCTGTCTTGTAATGCACCTGAAAGTATTTCTGATGCAGAAGCACTGTACTGATTAACTAAAACTATCATATCGCCTTCAAGCCATTCATCGCCTTTTTTGGAAGCATAATAATCCTGATTTTCATTTTTAGTTCTTCCTCTAGTATATACTATTTTTCCGTCTGTTAGGAACTCTTCTACTATATTTATTGCAGTATCAAGTCTTCCGCCAGGATTATTTCTTAAATCAAGTATAAGTTTTTTCATGCCTTGTTTTTTAAGATCTATTAATGCATTTTCTAAATCTTTAGCAGTATCATCTCCGAAAGTAGTTATTCTTATATATCCGATTGTGTTATCAACCATTTTGTATTTAACACTTTTTATTTCTATGATTGCTCTTGTAAGAGGATATTTAATAGGTTCAGCTACACCGTCTCTAACTATTGTTAAAGTTACTTTTGTGCCTTCTTTTCCTCTCATTATATTTGCAGCATTATCAACAGACATATCTTTTGTGCTTTTGCCGTCTATTTCTATAATAGTATCTCCGGATAATATTCCAGCTTTCTCACCCGGGCCGTCTTCTATAGGAGAAACTACCATTAATCCTTTATCAGCATTTTTAGATATTGAAAGTCCTACACCACCGTATCTTCCGGACATTTCAGTATTTAATGCGGTATTTAATTCTTCATCTAATAGAAATGTGAAAGGGTCATCAGTAGCTTCAAGCATTCCTTTAATGGCACCGTACATTAATTTTTTTGTTGTTACATTGTTTGTATCAACGAAGTTCTGCTGAAGTGTTGCAAAAACTTTTTGAAACAATCTGCTGTAATAGTAAAAATCATTATCTGACTGAGGGCTTCCCTGCTGAGCTATTGCAAGAGAAGGGCTTTTAAAATTAAAAAATGAAATTGCCACTACAAAAATTAAAAGAAATATCCATAAAAGTCTTTCTTTGTTTTTCATCATGTTTAAAATCCTTATGAATTAAAATGTATTTATAAAAATCTGTATTGATTACTGAAATATATAATATATAAGTTAATTATAACATAAATAGTAAAAAATTCATATATAAAAAACGATAAAAATACTATGATAACTTAATAGTTGTAAGTAGATTTTTATGTAAAAATGCTATATTATAAAGGATAATATATTCGGATTAAAAATTATGGATAAAAACAGCATAAAAATATTTTTTCTAAAAAAAGAAATAAGAAGATTAAAAAATAAAGCTGAAAATACGGACTTAAAGGAAATAAGAAGCGATTTAGTATTAGAGGCAAAAAAACATATAAAAAATATAGTAATCCGTTTTGATGATGCTTTAATTTCTGATAATATTGATGGTATGATAGATGAACTCAATAAAGAGATAAATTCTTTTAATGATGAGATGAATATCATAATGAAAAATAGTGCTAATATATCTTCATTAGTTTATATAATGGAGGATGTAAATGAAGAGGATTATTATAAGAGAAGAACATTTATAGAAAATATTAATGCTGAGGATAATGAGTATTTTAATAGATTTGCTGATAATAAATATATTAATGATGAGTTATTAGAGAGAATTATTTTATTAGATGAGAAAATAGAAGAAGCATATGCAAATAATAATAAAGAAAATATAAAGAATTTATTTAAAGAAAGAGCAGAAATATACAATCAATTATCAATGCAAAGCTATGCAGTAGAAGACTGTAATAAGGCTATAGAAATTGATGTGAATGATATAAACTTAAAACTTTTGAAACTAGATATTTTGAAGAAAGATAATAAAGTAAATGCTGATGATATAATAAAATGCTATGATGATATAATTAATTTGGATAAGAACAATTTAGAAAGCTATTATAAAAAGATAGAATATTTACAGAGTTTAGTCGGAAGACAAAAAGAAATTATTAATTGCTGTAATGAAATATTAAATATTAATTCTAATATAATATAAAAGCTCTATGCATTATTGCTGATGAGTACAGAAAACAGGCGGATAAAACTTCAAATAAAAATGATTTATAAAAAGGCATTGGAATATTATAATAAAGTAAAAAGTTTAGATGAAAATTATAATAATATTCAATATTATGAAGAATACTGCTTAAATAAAATAAATCACGATGATAACCTACAAAAAGAAATAAAATATTATTATGATAAAACAGAGGCATTTTTTGAGATTGGAAAGTATCAGAGGCTTTGAATTGTGCTGATAAAGCTGTTTCATTAGATGATAAATATTATAAGTCATATTATCTTAAAGGCTGTTTATAAAAAAAAATGAATAAATATGATGAAGCTATAGTATGTTTTGATAAAGCAATAGAAATTAATGATAAATATACCAACTCTTATTATAATAAAGCTTTAATTTTATTTGAACTTAAAAAATATAATGAATCAATAGAAGTGATTAATATGCATTTAAAAATTGATGATAAAAACAGTAATTCTTATTATTATAAAGGACTTTCTTTGTTTGAATTAAAAAATATGATGAAGCATTAAAGAGTTTTAAAAGCACAAATAATTTTTATAAATATGATATGTATTATTTTATGGGAGAGATTTATGAGATAAAAAATAACTATTAAAGAAGCTATTAAATATTATGAAAAAGCTTTAAAAAATTATAAAGAAAAAAATAATTCAAGAGATTATTATATAATGGGTATGATATTATATAAATTATCCGAGTTTGATAAGGCCATAGATAATTTTAATAAAGCATTATCATTCATATTTGAAGATAATAAAAATACTGAAGATATTTTGAATTACTGCAATAATATTTTAAAACTTGAAAAGAATAATAAAGTTTTTTACGCTTATAAAATAATAGCTTTGATTTTGTTAAACGGATATGATGAAGCATTATCATTATATAACAATATATCAAAAAACAATAAATCTTTAAGCAAAGATAAACTTTATCAAAAAGCTTTAAATATATTAGAAAAAAATGAAATAGATTTTAATGATGAAGATAATGAATATATAAATAATGATATAGAAAGCCTTAGAGCAGAAATAAATTTATTAAAGAGCAAAGAAGAATACGATTCAGTTATAAAAATTTATGATAAGATAATAAAGTTAAACCCAAATAAATATAGAAAATTATAGAGAAAAAATAGAGTTCTTAGAATATTTAGCTAATAAATTATTAATGTCAGAGAAAAATATTATGATTTAGTCATAGAATGTTATGACAAGTTAATAAGGTTAAACCCTTTAGAAGCATATAAAGGTAAAGCTGATATATACAGAATATTAGGTATTGAATATTATAATGATAGAGAACAATATTATAAATTAGCTATAAAATATTATGACAAGGCTATAGAGTTAAAGCCTAGCAGTAAGCTTTATAGTTATAAGAGTTATGTTTTAAATCTACTAAACATGCGATCTGAATCTGATGAGTGCAATAGAAAAGCTGAGGAGTTAAAGAAGTTAGGAGAATAATTTTTTAGTGTATATTTATTTTTTGGCTGCTCTTTATTCTGGGGTTGCTTTCTAGTATTAGATATCTTTTTCTTCGTTCTTTTTTGTTTCGTCAACGCTGCAGGCGGACTTCCTCAAGAACCAAAAAATCCGACTTACTTTTTTGTTAAAAAAGTAAGTCAAAAATATAACTTGTATTTTAATCAATATCTAGTATTATAAAAATATTCATTATTTTATTAAGAGGTTTTTATGCCGAAAGTTTCTGTTATGCTTCCTATATACAATGTTGAAAAATATTTGCCTAAATGTATAGAGAGTGTTATTGCTCAAACATTAAAAGATATAGAAATAATATGCATTAATGACTGCTCTAATGATAATTCAGAGAATATAATCAGAGAATATATGAAGAAAGACGATAGAATAAAAATTATACATAATGAAAAAAATATCGGAGTTGGATTTTCAAGAAATATCGGTGTTGATTGCAGTAATGGAGAATATATTTCTTTTATAGATTCTGATGATTTTATAGAAAATGATTATTTAGAGAATCTATATAGTACAGCAATAAAGTACGATGCAGATATAGTTTTTACTAACAATATATATACAGTTAATGAAGTTAAAGGATATATAAAGCTTTATTATCATAATAGATTGGAAAAATGGAAAAAAGATTTTAAAGATAAATGTTTTGAAGGAAAAAGTAATTTCAATGTAAGTACAACAGAAAAAGAAAATACACCTGAATATCCGCTTGTCGCTGTTTGGAATAAATTATACAAAAAATCATTTATTTTAAATAATGATTTGAAATTTCAAAATTATATTGTCTCTGAAGATAGTGAATTTTTTTATAAATATTTAGTGTATAATCCAAATATGTATTATAATAACAAAGCTAAGTATTATTATGTTCAAAGAAAATCATCAGCTGTGCATTCTATAGAAAAAGATGAAAAAACAGTATCAGATGCTTTATCTGTATTTAGAAATATATTTAACTTTTATAAAGAAAAAAAAATTAATCTATTAAAAGAATCTAGTTTTTATAATTTTAATTCTTTTTTATTTGTATTTAATAATTATAAAGCAGATAATAAAAATGAATTCTATAAAAAATGCCACGAGTTGATGAAGGAACTTGATGTTGAAATAGACAGAGAAAAGCATGCATTCATGGCTTATTCATGCTATATAATGAAAACTTATGATGATTATAATATTTATGGAGAAAAGATTGAATCTATAAAGAAGAAAGTGTTTGATATTGCTTGGTGGATACCTTCTATCAATTTGAGAGAGAAATATAAAAAAATAAATCTCGATAAACTCGCAAATAAAAATTGGAATAATTAGATTGAAATGTATATTTAATCTGATTATTAATTGAAATCAAAGCTTTTATCTATTAAAAAAAATTATAATATAATTTACAAAGATATAAAATTAATATACTATTATATATAAAATAAATTATAGGACAAATATTCTATGGAAGATTTAGAACAAAAACAAAAGAAAGATTATTTATTAATTAAATTATTTATAGGTATAGTTATTGGTATTGTATTAGGTACATATTCAAGTTCTGCTGTAATTAATGTAATACAGTCTATAAAATATGTTCTTAATCAGGTAATATCTTTTATGGTTCCTTTGATAGTGCTTGGATTTATTGCACCTGCCATAACTAGAATGGGAAGTAAAGCAAATAAAATGCTTGGCGTAATGCTTATACTTGCTTATGTATCATCAGTTGGAGCTGCTTTATTTTCAATGACTGCAGGATATATAATAATACCTAATTTGAATATACCTTCTGCTGTTGAAGGCGGAAAAGAATTACCTGAGATTATATTTAAATTAGATATTAATCCGGTGTTTCCTGTTATAACAGCATTATTTTTGGCTATATGCGGAGGTGTTGCTGTTGTAAAGACAAAGTCAAAATATTTTGAAGGTTTATTGGATGAGCTTAATAATATAATTTTATTTTTAGTAAATAAAGTAGTAGTTCCTATACTTCCTTTTTATATTGGAAGCACATTTGCAACTTTAGCTTATGAAGGCACTATAATAAAAAGTGTTCCTGTATTTATAATAGTTATATTAATAGCAATAGTAGGACATTTTATATGGCTTACTGTATTATATTCAATAGCAGGTATAATATCTAAAAAGAATCCTGCAAGAGTGTTTAAGCATTACGGACCTGCTTATCTTACAGCTGTAGGTACTATGTCATCAGCAGCTACTTTGCCTGTGGCATTAAAATGTGCAAGCAAATCGGATGCATTGGATAAAGACATTGTTAACTTTGCAATACCTATGGGTTCTACAATACATTTATGCGGTTCAGTATTAACAGAAACATTTTTTGTTATGACTATATCAAAAATATTATATGGTTCTTTGCCCGGTATTGGTACTATGATTTTGTTTGTTATACTTCTTGGTATATTTGCGGTAGGAGCTCCGGGAGTACCTGGAGGAACTGTAGTTGCTTCTTTGGGTATTATAATTTCTGTATTGGGATTTAATGATGATGGTACGGCATTGATACTTGCTATATTTGCTTTGCAGGATAGTTTTGGTACCGCATGCAATGTTACAGGAGACGGTGCTTTAGCTTTAATGCTTCAAGGAATATTCAAAAAAGAAATCTAATCTTTATTTATTAAAATATTAATAAAAGGCTTGGTATTAATTTACTGAGCCTTTTTTATTTTTCAAGAACTTATAATCACTTATATTTTTTGCTATAGGTATAGAGATAATAAATAATCTCTGATTTTTTAGAACATTAAATAATTATAAGTATTAAATTGTACATAATTGAAATTCTGTAAATGACAAAACTTATTATTTGGTCTGTTTATCTTTTATGTTTTTAACAATGCAGTTAGATCATTTGCGTTTTTTGCGAAGCGTATCTGAAAGATAAAAACTTTGGCGTGTGCGTCAAAAAAGTTGATAAAATATTTATATAGGAGCTAGTATGCTAAAGAAAAAATATAAAATTTTAGGTGATAGTTTCAAGCAGTATATACCGCTTTCAAAAAATACTTTTGCTGAAACTAAAACTAATAAGATTACAGAAAAAAATATTGATGAGCTAACAAAATCATTTGAAAAAAAGAGCATAGAAATATTTGTCTATAAGGGACATAAAGAAGATGAGGAAAGAGAAGCTATTGGAAAAGTTTTAAGTTTAGAAAAAGACAAAGAGGCTGTTGGACTTTATGCTGTTATAGAATGGTTTGATGATAGCATAACAGAGAAAAAATCTTTTTATCCTTCTATTGAGATGATTGGAAAAAAAATCTTATGAAGATGAAAATTTTATTTACTGGGAGAATTGCAAAATTAAAGCAGTTGCTGCAGTGGAATATCCTGCAAGCCGTAATGTCGATTTGCTTTGTGCTAGTGCAATTATCAGTAATGAAGAAAATATTAATGGAGAGTATATGCAAAAATTAAAAACAGTATTAGAAAAGTTAATTAGCGAAGAAAAAGAAATAGAAAAGCAAGCAAGAGATGAGTTTGTTTATTTGTTTAGAAATGATGAAGAGATTCAGAATATTATTATTGACATTGTAGTAAATAAATTAAAAGAAGATAATTTAAAAGAGAATAAAAGTAATTCAGATAAACAAAATTTAAATAATGCAAATAATGGAAATAAAGAATTAAATCTTTCAGCTATAACTTACGGAGATTGGTGCAATGAATATGCAGAGAGTCAGAATGCAGTAAGATGTTCTTCAAAATCAGAAAGCTCCACATTTATAAAGGCAAGAAAACTTTTCAAAGCTGGATTAAGCAAAGAAGAAATAATGTCAATAGTGAGAAATGATTTAGTACCTATCGGAGTAGGAGGCGGAGAGAAAATCAACTTATCAGCATTAAGCGAAGAAAACAAATACAGCGAGATAGCAAAACTATTTAAATGATAATTATAAAATTATATTCATTGAAAAACTATTGATATTGACTATACGAATTCGTTTTTTGCTTCTTATTTGTTGGCTAGTTTTTGTTTACTACAAATGAAATTTAAAAGCTAATCTAATTATGAAGTAAATTTATTATAAATAGTATTTGTTCAACTTTTTCCCGCCGCAAAAAGTTGCAAAAAGTGCAAGTATAAAATTGATATATTATAAAGTTTTTCAAATATTAAAATTATAATAAGTTTAACGGAGTTTGAATGGCACAAGGTTCTATAATAAAAGCTGGTATTCATAGCGATGAAGCTAATTTACCAAAAAGAGGATTTCCTGTATCAATAAAAGATGATAATGGGAAAGGAGTTTTTTCACTTTATAGTGAAGGTTCAGTGTTTGTTGGAGTTGCTTTGGAAGATGCATTCTCTTATAAAGAATTTGGATTAAAGCCAAATACAATATCAGTTTGCTATGAAGGAATAGTGAATGCAGTTGTAGCTGAAAGTGTTATAGCTGGTGATATTGTAACAGCATCAGATAAGGGATTCAAAAAATCATTAGACGTACATGGAGTAGGAATAGTTATAAGAGGCGGAAGCAATTATGCAGAGATACTTTTAAAAAGTGTATAATATTAATTTCTTATAACTTATTAAATATAGTTTTTTATTTATTATATATCTAAACAACTATATTTTATTAATTTTTTATTGTTTTTTCCCGCAGCACGCCTGCCGACACCATAGGTGGACTTCGTCGGCACACTTCGCGAGGCGGACAGCATCAAAGAACCAAAAAGTGCAAATATAAAATTATAATTTATTATATTAAGTATTTTATATTCATAGCTAATTATTATTTTTATATAAAAATAAGTCTTTTTGTTTCTTGCTGTATGTGGGATGTGCCTGCGGCGTGTATAATCAAAATTTAATTTATAAAGGATTCAAATATGAGCATACCTAATTTACAAAATATACAAAATAAACTTTTTCCAATAATCAATAAAGAAATGCCTAGATATATGGGGCAGACTAATTTTGTGAGTAAATATATACCTGAAATTTTTGTCGGTGTTTCTCAAGGAGCTATTGGAGGAGATTTAGATAATACAGCTTTCAATCTCAAAAATATGTATGGAGGTACTTCATTAGGAGATTTAAATATTTTCAATGAGTATCCTAAACATGAGGCCAGAGTTTTTAAAATGGAGCCTGAAGAATATTATATTGGAATAGATATTAACAGAATAGAAGAAATAAATGAGCTTTATGCAAGAGATGAGAAAAAAGCAGGAGAAGAAATTTTAAATTATATTGCACAAAAACTTGTATCAAGACTTGGACTTTTAAGAGAAAGAAATTTAGCTGCAAAAGTTACAGATGCGGAACTTTACGGAAGTACAAACACTGTTGATTTAACTGCTAAACCAATAAGCACTTGGACAGAGGCTGATATTGATAATTTCTTTTCTTCATTTATAGATTTAGCAAAATATTTGAATTATGCTGTAGGCGGAAATTTATTTAATGATAAGATGGAGCTTCAGGATAATGGACAGAAACTTTATATAGTTATTCCAATAGATGTATATATAAAACTTCAAGGCTTATTCAGATTATTTTCTAATTATATATCAATGATAGGAAATGATGCTAATGGAAAATATAAAGCATTCAGACCAGATATTTTTAATGCAGTAACAAGCGGAATTACTGTTGTAGGAACTGCATTCAGAGTTGCTGATGATCATGAAGTTGATCAAAAGTATCAATTAGAAAATCTCACAGATATATGGACAGGCTCATCAATTTATATGTTTACAACTTCATCTAATGTTTTGGATATGGCTTCAATAAAAGAGGTAGTATATTTAAATCATGATATAAGAGAGGTTGATATATTAGGCAATAATTTGTGGAGAACAAGAACAAAGAGATGCACAGTAGCTTCTAACCCTTACGGCTTCTGTAAAATAGATTTGAGCTTGTCTTAATTTAAATCAAGTATATATACCTAAACGACTATGTTTTGTTAATTTTAGTTTTTTCAATTTTATTGTTTGTGGTGGCTTTGCCCCACCGCTCTGCGTACTTCGTAACCCCACAGTTCTTTTGGTGACCATACGAAGTACGCCTGCGGCGAGAACCAAAAAGACTGCATTTTTAGGATATATCCTATATTTAATAGGTATGTTTTTTAATATAAAGTTATAGCAATTGCGTTTTTTGCAACTTTTTTGAGCGACAAAAAAGTACATTAATAAATATAATTGAGAGGCAGTATGTCAAAGAAATCTTTATTATTTTTTTTAGAGAATAGTATTACAAATAAAGAAATAAAAGCTAATGATTATGTTGTATCAAGAGTGGGTTATTTCTTTAGAGATGTGCATGAAAGAAGATGCAAAGTTATAGTGGAAAGCGATTTAAATATATCTTTAAGCGATTCATTTTTGATTATAAGCAAAGAGGAAGCAGAGGAGCTTATAAGAGAGAAGATGAAGCCTAATGATGTAATAAATTATCTTAAAGAAGAAAATAAAAAATTAAAAGAGAAAATAAAAGAGCTTGAGGCTTGATTTATTTTTTATGTGCTGTCTTAAATTATATTTCATTATATTTGAGACAGTACATTAAAACTAAAAAGGAATTAATATGCAGGAATATATTTATGAGCCTGATATAGATTATTTTAAAAGCATATTTAAAATGTTCAACTATGATGATATCGATACAGAATTTTTAAAAGATCAGCTTAAAAATTATACTATTCAATTTAGAAGAATGATTTTAAATATGAATTATACAGAACCTACGGAAGAAAACGGACTTCCTTTTATATCTATAAAAAATTATATATGCTATGAAGCAGCGAGACTTTTAACAGTTAATTTTGTTTCAAACAGCGACTTAATAAATTTTATACGCACAGAAAGTTTGCGTTTAAAAGAACTTGCTATAAAAGATTTATCAAGCATTGTAGTTGGAGAAAATAGTTATGACAGTGTTCGTTTGGACGGAGATATAAAGAAGCCTTAATAAATATTGATACTATTTAAAACTTTTAAGTTTGTCAATTTTATATTTTTAATTTTTTTTATTATTTGTGGGGACTAGCCCCCACACCCCCACTTCTTTTATTGGTATAAAAGAAGCAAAAGAACTGCATATTTATATTATGTAGTTTTTATATATCCATATTATATTAGTAATTATAAAAAAGGTTATTATATGATACATTTCAAAAATAGTGTTATATATGTTTTAGATAATTTCATGAATTTTATGGCTGATGAATATATAGATTTTTCAGGAAATAAAGTTCATGGAGAAAATAATTTAAATAGCCTATTAGATGATAAATTGAAAATAGATTGTTTCAGTTTAGGTGCTGTTAAGTCTATGAGCAAATCATTTCTTTGGGCTACAATATCAGAAGGAGAGAGCAGAGGAGATAAATCATATATAGGAGATTCAGCAGGTTTTGCAGATGACATATCTTTAAAAGCTACAGTATATAAAGAGCTTAAATCAGGAGAATCATTTCTAGCATATACTATGATTCCTTTAGCACTCAATCAGGCTTCGCGTTATTGGATATCAAAGTTAAATGATGAAGGAGAGCGTATAGCCTTATCGCCTGTTATTAAATGGGAATCTCCTTCTTTTGACAGTGAAAACAATAAAAGACAATTTAATGATTTTTCATCTATAAGAGGCGTGAGTTTTTCTCTTGATATTAATTTTAGAATTATGACTGGGAGTTATTTAAATGAAGTTCTTTACTAATTTAATTAATAAAGCATTTAATAAAAAAGTTTATGATTATGTTCAAAATAGAGATAAACTTTATAAAATAAAAATCACTTCTTCTCCGGAAAATGCTGTCATTACAATGAATGAAGAAGAAAAATATTTTGGTGCTTATAAAAATGGAGAAGTTATAAATTATCAAGTGAGTATGGAAGGCTATCAAACAAAAGAAGGAAGTATAACAGTTGATAATAGAGATGTTTTGGAGAATGTAGTTTTAGAAAGTGTGTAATTATTAAAATATTATCAGCACGCGGTGAATAAAATTGTATATGTAGTTTAAATTATATTAAAATTTGATTTATGTTTTTGTATGAGTTTAACGCGTGTTAATTATGGTGTTTATTTAATTGAAGTTTGGGGTGGGCGGGCAGGGGGATAATATTGAATTTTTAATATTGTAAAGCTAATCATAAAAATTGTGAGCCTATGGCAAGTTTGCTTGACATAGACTTTGAGCGAACAATTTTTATTAGCAATAATAAGAAATAATAATTTTTAAATATTAGAATTGAAATATAAAAGCGAGCCGAAGCCCTTAACTTAATTTATTAACTTAAGCCTTTAGGCGTAGGCGAGCATAACAATAATAAAAAATATTATTTTGAAAATTATATTTTTATTTGTGAGAGTATAACAATGAGCATTTTTGATTTGAAAGGTAATTTAATGAATGATGAGGACGGCTTAACTGTTGTAAGCGGTTCTAGTTATAAAGTTAGAATAGCAAAAACAAAAAATAGAAATGAAAAAGTAGATTTTACTTCCGATGATGTTAAAGGAAAATATTTAATATATCCTTCATCAGTGGGACTTACTCCTACTACAGAATCAATGAGTAAAGAATATGTAGGTGCTCCTTCTTCAGAAAGTTATGCAGGTGCTACTACTTATGCAGGCGATATTTCTTACGGAGCTTTCCCAAATACAAATGCATATTATGCTAGTTTAATTTGGGCTAATGTTCATACAAAAGAAACCACAGGTAATTTACTTTGCATTAACTCTTTTAATAATTTTGCTGTGAGGTTTAATAAATCTTCAGAAGATGAAAGTATTAATATGCTTGAAATTATAACTGAAAATGAAGAAGGTTATAATAGTAATTTTATTGATGTATATGATTCAATGAAGCAGAAAGATTTAATTGAATCTATAAATAAAATAAAATATATGAAAGCATTTTTAATAACAGGAAACGAAGAAGATGAAGTTGATTTTACTAATATAATAAATGAATTAAGAGAATATAACAGCGGAAATAATCAAACAGAATATTTACTTAGTTTTAAAAGAGTTGGCTTAATAGAAAGCGGTGTGTTTAGTGATGAGTCTAAAAAGAAATATCCAAAATATCAAAGCATAATATCTCCAAGGTTTGGGGAGGCACAATATTATAATATAGCTTTGTATGATGGTTCAAAAAATATGGACGGTAATCAATATATAGGATGTGAAAGTAAATCCATGAATTTTAATTTTGCTAATAAAGCTATGACTGAAATTAGTTCTTCTTTATGGGCTTTAGATGAAGTAACAATAGATAAGGATTCTGTTTTGTATGAGGATAGAGCAGAAGAAAGAGATGTTGTTATGGCACAGACTTCAAAGTATCCTACAAAACTTTTTATTAATGGCACTGAAGCTACTTCTGTAAGCGATGTTGCTTTAGCTTTTGAATGGACTAAAGAAGAGAAATATAATATATCTGCTAGAAGATACGGATTTCCAAATTCAAAATTTACATTGAGTTTTTCAGGAAATGCAGTTTTTAATATTCAGTCAAAAGAACTTTTTTATGATAGAGTTTTAAATGGCAACAGACAATCATTTATAATATCATCAAAAACAAGATTTAAAAATAAAGATTATCCTTTTATATTTATAAGTACAGATGTAGGAGGAAGTCCTTCTTTTCCAGCAATAGAGCCTAAAGAACTTTCAATATCTTTAAATAATTTTAAAGCTTCTGAGCAGTCTATCGATATGAACAGTAATTATTTGATTGCATTTACCGATAGAGCAGATTTGTTTTAGTAAAAAGACTTTTTTTATTTATTGACTAATAAAAAACTTTTGTTTATACTTAATATCAAAAAAATTAATTAATATTATAAGGCAATAGTAGTATGCTAGGTAAATTAAAACAAAGCATTAATTATAATGATATGCAGGAGATGAATCGTTATCTTATTATTAAACTTTTGATGCAATTAGGAGTATGTTCAAGGGTAGAATTATCTAAATTATCCGGCTTGAAGCAGGCTACTATAACTAATATTATTAATGATTTTATAAAAATAGGATTAGTTTCTGAGATTGGTTCAAAGAATGGAAGTAAAGGAAGAAGATCTATTGCTATTTCATTAAACAGTGATAGATATAAATTTATAGGAGTGAGATTAACTCGTAAATATATATCTATTGGTTTATTTGATATAATTGGAAAACATTATTTTTTAAAGAAATATAAATTTGATGTTAATGATGGTGTAAAAAATACATTGCATATAATAGAGAATGCTGTTTATGATGTTCTTGATAAATATTCAAAAGACAATATATTAGCAATAGGCATTACATTACCTGGACCTTTTATTAGAACTACAGGTACTATTAGTGTTAATGAGTTTCCTGGATGGGAGCAGGTTTTAGTAGAAGAATATTTTAATAATGTTTTTAAAATACCAGTATTTTTTGAACATGATGCTAAAGCAGGAGTTATGGCTGGTTGGTATTTGAATAAATATAATAATACTAATAAAACATTTGCTTATATAATAGCCGGACATGGTATAGGTGTAGGTGTTATTGTAGATGGTAAATTAATAAGAGGTTCTACAGGTACATTTGGTGAACTTGGTCATACAAGTATAAATTTTGATGGGCCTTTATGTCAATGCGGCAATAGAGGATGTCTTGAAAATTATTGTTCTACAATATCTCTTTCAAGAAGAATTAAAAAAAGATTAGCCTCAGGAGAAACATCAAATTTAAAATATGATTTTGAGTTTTTTGATATAGTTGATGCTTATAAAAATAAAGATCCTATTGTATGCGAGGAAATAAATAAAAATACAGAATATCTTAGTATAGGTATAATAAATTTAGTTAATTTAGTTAATCCTGATGTAATTGTTATTGGCGATGAAATGGTTCATTTCGGGGATGATTTTTTGTTAATGCTTAAAGAAAATGTTAGAAGTAGGATAATACCTGATTTGTATGACAATCTTGATATAAGATTAGGAAGCAAGGATGATGATGAAGTGCTTGTAGGTGCTAGTATTGTAGCTATAGAGGCCATTCTTAGAGAAGGTTTGCTTTTAAATAAAATATCAAAAATGATATAAAATGTTGTAAAAAAATTGACTATTGTGCTTTTTTGAATATACTAATATATATTGTTTAATTGAATTAATTAATATAATTAATTCAATTAATTATATATTTTAAGGAGCTAAAAATGAAAAAGCTAATAGTTATTTTTTCAGTTTTATTTGCCATATTGCTTTTTGTTACATCATGCAATAGAGGTACTGAGCAGAGCAGTGGAAGAAAATTTGGATACACTGCCATGACAATGAACAACCCATTCTTTTTGACAATCTCTGAATCTATAAAATCAGAATTAGAAAAAAATGGTGATACTTTAATAGTATTAGATCCTCAGCTTGATCAAGCTAAACAAATATCTCAAGTTGAAGATATGATTGCACAAGGTATAGAATTACTATTCTTAAATCCTGTAGATTGGCAAGGTGTAAAACCAGCATTAGATGCTGCTAAAGCTGCTGGAATACCTATTGTAAACTTTGATGCAGATGTTTATGATACAGATTTAGTTGATGCTATAGTTATATCAGATAATTATCAAGCAGGATATTTATGCGGAGAAGATTTGGCTAAACGTATGCCTAATGGAGGTAAATTAGCTATTATAGAACATGCTGTTGCTAAATCTGTTTTAGATAGAATAAGAGGATTTTATGACGGATTAGGTGCTGTTAGCAATAAATTTGAATTAGTATCAAGACAAGATGGTTTGGGTCAATTAGAGATAACATTACCTATAGCAGAAAATATACTTCAAGCTAATCCTGATGTACAAGTATTTTTTGGCGGAAATGACCCTATAGCTTTAGGAGTAGTTGCTGCTTTAAAAGCTGCTAATAAAACTGGAGTATTAGTTTATGGTGTTGATGGTTCACCTGAAATTAAAGCTTCTATAAAAAATGGAGAGGCTACAGCAACAGGAGCACAATCTCCAATTAATATAGGTAAAAAATCAGTTGAAGTTGCATATAAAATATTAAATAACGAACCTATAGAGAAAAATATAAGTGTTGAAACTGCCCTTATAGATCAAAGTAATGTTGATCAGTATGGTATAGATGGCTGGCAATAATATTTTTATTTATCTAAAATAATAGTACATATATCATATATGAAAATTATATGATATATGTACATATTTTATATGAGGTTTGTTTATATGGTTAGACTAAAGGCTTTGAATATTTGCAAAAAATTTCCTGGGGTAATTGCCCTTAATAATGCCTCATTAGAAGTTGAAGGCGGAGAAGTATTAGCCCTTTTAGGAGAAAATGGAGCTGGAAAATCCACAATATCTAAAATAGTGTCAGGAGTTTATACAGCTGACAGTGGGGAAATATTTATAGATGATAAACAAGTTAGTATATCTTCTGTTTTAGATGCTGAAAAAAATGGTGTGAGTATAATACACCAAGAAATAATGCTTATACCTGAAATGAAAATATTTGAAAATATTTTTTTGGGAAGAGAGATTAAAAAGAAAAACGGATTAGCAGATGATAAAAAAATGATAGAAGAAACTAATAAGTTTCTTGAAAAATTTAATTTTGATATTTCAGCAAGTACTAAGGTTGGAAAATTAAGTATAGCACAGCAGCAGATGATAGAAATTATTAAAGCTGTTTCATTTAATAGTAATATAATTTTTATGGATGAACCTACAAGTTCCTTGACAGATAAAGAAGTAGAATATTTATTCAAAATTATAATGGATTTAAAATATCAAAATGTAAGTATAATATATATTTCTCATAAATTAGATGAGCTTTTTGCTATAAGTGATAGAATAACTGTTATGAGAGATGGAAGCACTGTAGGAACTGTAAAAACTTTAGATACAAATAAAGATGAACTTATATCAATGATGGTTGGAAGAACTCTCAGCAATTATTATAAAAGAACATTTAAAGATGATAATACTGATAAAGAAAAAGTTCTTGAGGTTAAAAATTTATATGGAAAACCGTATTTGAAAGATATCAATTTTTCTCTTTATAAAGGCGAAATATTAGGATTTGCCGGCCTTGTTGGTGCGGGAAGAAGCGAACTTATGAAAATAATATTCGGCATAGATAAGAAAGAAAAAGGAGAAATATATATAGATGGAAATCCTGCATCTATAAATGATGTGGATGATGCTATTAAATATGGAATAGCTTTACTTCCAGAAAATAGAAAAGAGGAAGGACTTATATTAGAAAATAAGGTTGGATATAATATAACTTTATGCATACTTAATCAATTTATAAACTTTATAAATGTTAATAAATTAAAAGAAAATTCAATAATAAAAAAATATATTTCACAGCTTTCAATAAAAACTAGTTCATCAGAACAGGTAGTAAAATTTTTAAGTGGCGGAAATCAACAGAAGATAGTATTAGCTAAATGGCTTGCTACATCGCCTAAAGTTTTAATACTTGATGAACCTACAAGAGGAATAGATGTAGGAGCAAAATCTGAGATATATGAAATAATGGATGAGCTTGTATCTAAAGGAGTTTCTATCATATTAATATCCTCAGAACTTCCTGAGGTTATAGGTATGTCTGATAGAATAGCTGTTATGCATGACGGGTGTATCACAGGTATTATAGGTAGAGATGAATTTTCACAAGAAAAAATTATGCATTTGGCAACTTCTTAATTTTATTTACAAGGATATTTTATGAAAAAGAATATGAAACTATATATTGAAAAATTATCATCAAATAGATTTTTAAGACCTTTTGTAGGATTTGTTGTAACGAATTTTGGTATACTTTTGGGATTAATATTTATATGTATTTTAATGGTTATATTGACTCCCAATTTTTTAAAAGCTAATAATATTATAAATATATTAAGACAGGTAACTACAAATTTGAATCTTGCATTGGGAATGACTATCATAATTATAATAAATGGTATAGATCTTTCCGTAGGTTCTATAGTAGCATTGTCAGGAACTGTAGCAGGGGAATTAATAGCATTTGCAAATTGGCCTTTGCCATTAGCAATTTTTACAGCTGTTTTAGTAGGAACATTATGCGGATTATTTAATGGTGTTGTGGTAGCTAAAACTCAAATACCTCCTTTTATAGTAACTTTAGGTATGCTTAATATAGCAAGAGGTATTGCTTATGTATCTACCGGCGGACAGCCTGTAAGAGTTATGAATGAGTCTTTTAATATTATAGGAGCAGGATATATAGGTGCTATACCTTTGCAGGTTATTTATACTTTGATATTTGTTATTATCATATCTCTAATTTTGAGAAAGACTAAATTAGGACGTCATATATATGCTATAGGAGGAAATATAACAGCTGCAAGATTCTCAGGTATAAAAATTGTTTTTGTTACAATATTTGCTTATACTTTATCCGGATTTTTATCAGGTTTTTCAGGTGTGGTATTAGCTTCAAGAATGTACTCAGGACAGCCTACAGCAGCACAGGGTTTTGAACTTGATGCAATAGCTGCATGTGTATTAGGTGGTACAAGTATGAGAGGAGGAGTTGGTACTATAGGAGGAACTGTTATAGGTGCTTTGATAATAGGCGTACTTAATAATGGATTAAACTTACTTAATATAAATTCTTTTTGGCAGCTTATAGTTAAAGGTGTTGTTATATTGTTAGCAGTTTATATAGATTTGATGAAAAAAAGATAAAATAAATAATAAAAAACAGGAGAAATAAATGAAAAAGATTATATTAGTTTTTTCTATTTATTTTGCTTCTCTTATGATTTTTATATCATGTAATAGAGGTGCAGAACAAAGTACAGGCAGAAAATTCGGATACACTTGTTTTACAATGAATAATCCGTTTTTCATTACTATTGCTGATTCAATTAAAGAAGAATTGGCAAAAAATGGAGATACATTAATAGTATTAGATCCTCAATTAGACCAAGCAAAGCAGATATCACAAATAGAAGATATGATATCTCAGGGTATAGACTTAATGTTTTTGAACCCTGTTGATTGGAAAGGTGTTAAACCTGCTTTGGATGCTCTTAAAGCAGCTGGAATACCTATTGTAAATTTTGATGCTGAAGTTTATGATAAAGATTTAGTTGATTCTGTAGTTGTTTCAGATAATTTCCAAGCAGGATTTGTATGCGGTCAAGATTTAGTTAAGCGTATGCCTAATGGTGGTAAATTAGCTATTATAGAATATGCTGTAAATAAACCTGTTCTTGATAGAATAGAAGGTTTTTATGCTGGATTAGGGGATGTAAGCAATAAATTTGAATTAGTATCAAGACAAGATGGTGTTGGTCAATTAGAAATATCTTTGCCTATAGCAGAAAATATACTTCAAGCTAATCCTGATGTACAAGTATTTTTCGGCGGAAATGATCCTATAGCTTTAGGAGTAGTTGCTGCTTTGAAAGCTGCTAATAAAACAGGCATATTAGTATATGGTGTTGATGGTTCTCCAGAAATAAAAGCATTTATTAAAAGCGGTGAAGTTACAGGTACTGGTGCTCAATCTCCAATTAATATAGGAAAAAAAGCTGCCGAAGTTGCTTATAAAATATTAAATGGTGAATCTTACGAAAAAAATATAAGTGTTGAAACTTCTCTTATAGATCAAAGCAATGTTGATCAATATGGCATAGAAGGTTGGCAATAAGTTTTTTCATATTTTATAAAGCCTCATACAAAAGTATGGGGCTTTTTAATTTAGTAATTGTCAGTATTTATTTTTTATAATTGAATTATATTTATCTTTTTCTATAGTTATCATATTTGATAAGAATGTGCTGTTTGAATATTCAAAATTAATTTTATTAGGTTTGTATTTAAAATCGAAAGTATTTTTAGATAATGAATATAGATTATAATAAATGTTTGATTGATTGTTTAGAGTGAATTCATTAGTTAAAATATTTTTATTATATCCAATTTCAAATATATAGAAATAATTTTTTATATCATATGAGAAGAAAATATTATTAAAAGAATATAATTCTAAACAGAAAAAAATAAAAATTAGTACAATAGCCTTTCTTTTCATAATCATATTATAAACTTCAAATTAATTATATCAATATAAAAAGTAATTGGAATATAAAATTTTTGAACATATTTTATGGCGATGTAACTGTTGTAGGCTTTTAGTGAAAAATTGAGGAGAATTTAAATCTGCTCCTTATATTTTTTGAGCCTATGACAATTGAAAATTGGCATAGCCTTACAGCGAAAAAAATTAAGGAGTATATAGATGAAAAAATTAGAATTTAAATGCGTTGATTTCTTTAATAGATATATTATAGAAGAAATTGTTTATAAAGATGATGGAGAAAGTATTGTTCCAGTAAAAATATTCAGCCGTTCTACTTTGGGAAATAAATTTAAAAGCGATGATATTATAAGCATTAACCGTCCTAGCTTCAATGAAAATATTAAATATGTTAGAGAGAAAGAAGAAAAAATTATTGACGATGATATTTTCAAATGGCTTGATGTGAAAATAAATAATAATTCTGCTGTAAGTCTTCTTGATGAATGGAGTACAAAAGATATTAATGAGTTTGCTCAGGTGATAAAAAGTTTTTTGCTAGAGAGAAGAATCATGTAATAAATAACTTTCCTGTTTTTTCTTTAATGGAGCAGACAGAAATTGATAATCTTGTAAATTATGCTTTTAAGAATAGGCAGGTTAAATATGATGATTTTTGTTATTTTAATGACGGGCTTATAAGTTTGTATACAGCTTCTTTATTTTGGAATAAAATTATACTTGAGGCTTGGTATCAGGTAATAAGCGGAAGATTTGTATATTGTCATTATGATAAAGATGATTATTTAAGATTTGGACTTAATTATGCTGTATTTAGATTTAAACTTTTGATAGACAAGTCATTTAATGGTATTAAATAAATATTTTGCTAAGAGGTTTTTTATATGATTTTAAGCAGTACTAATAAAGAATTACAGAATATAGAGGCTGGTATAAAGAGAATAAATGCAGCTTATGAAAGCTCTTCATTTTTTAATGATTCAAAAAGTTTATTTGATAATTTCATTAACGGCAGCGAGGATGCAAAAAACAGTGTAGATGATATTGAAGATTCTGTATCCTCTTTAAATAGCAACATAAAAAATATTGATATAAAAAGTTTTTCTAATGGAATAAAAGATTCTCTTTCAAGCATATCAAGTATATATAGAGATTTGAGCGCAAGTTTCTCAAGTTTTTTCTATTATGATTTAAGTTCTTATGATGCGGCAATAGAAGAAGCTAAAAATAAATTGCAGGAGTTTGATGATTATCAAAAAGAATTAAAAGAAAATAAAAAAGCTGAAGATGATGAAGATTATGAAAATTATTTAGCAAGACTTGATGAAGAATTAGAATTAGCAATTAATAATAAAGATGCTATGAGTGCAGAAGCTATACGCATAAAGCAGGAAGAGTTAAAGAAAAAACAGGAAAAGGAAAAAGAGGATTTACAAAAAGAGAAGGATATACAAGCTCAAAGGGAATTATTAGAAAAACAGCTTGCTCAAGCGGAATATAATAAAGCTTATGCTCAGTGGGATAATCAGGTAAAGTTGGCAGAGATGGAAAAAGCAAAAGCAATAGCAGATGCAGTTTTAATTCCATCTCTTGCAATAGCTCAGTCTGCTTTAGGAGTAACAGCTTCATTTGCACAAGGAGGACCAGCCTGTTTTGCGGCAGGACTCATAATATCAGCTACCGCAATATCTTCTGCCCTTGCCGCAGCTTCTGGTATAGTTTCATCAGCCAATGCTTTAGATAGTGTAAAATCTAATCCGCCTCAAGCTCCTAAATTCGGATTTGGTACCGCAGGATATATTATTCCGGATGGCGGATCTGCCATAGTAGGAGAAATGGGAGCAGAACTTATAACTAATAAATCCGGAAAGATACAGGTTCAAAGTAATGCCCAAATGCAGGAACAAGGTTTTTCTAAAGGCGATATTTGGAATGTAACTATAAATGTAGAAAAACCTTTAAATCCGGATGAGGTTTATAAACTTATGAACAGTTATAAAGCTAGAAACAGTCAGAAGTACACAAGATAAAAAATTATGGTTTGTTAAATCTATTGCTGTTAATCAAACTTGATATTATATGGTTTTTAGATTTGTCTTTAGCTTCTAATATTTCATTAACATCATTAATAAAATCTTGAAACTGTCTGTTGTAGCAAAGTTTATGCATAGTGTCTATATCTAAATAATTTCTTTTTTTGGCAGAAAATAATATTTGAGAATCTTCGGGATTATCATAATCTTTATTATTGTTATACTCGCCTCAGCCTATAATCAGCAAATAAATAAATTTATTTGCTGGCTTCGGCTCGTTTTCTAATTAGTCTTTATATTTAATATAAAGTTCATCTTCCATATCAAATTTTTCTATCAGATATTTAATCAAATAAAATTTTCTATCACTGCTATAATTGTTTTCCGCAAAATATATATCATCTATATCTATTGGATACTCAGATCTAAGTTCATCTTTATTTTTTGTTATCTGAATTAAATTTTGCATTTCTTCAGTGAAAAAGAAATTAGGGTTTTGATTATAATAATATTTTAATATATAGCTAAATAATTTTGATACATCAGTAATATTTATTTTCTCTCCATTAAATATTGCATACTCTAATTTCTTACCTGTAGGATCATCTGCTTCAAATATATCTATTTCAGAATTTATCGTATTGTCAATTTTTATATTAGGATATTTCCATATATTTATAAATCTTTCGCTCAAAATATTAAAACGTTCTTCTATTTTTTTAATATTCCACTCATCTATAGTTTTTAAATATTCATTAAGCCAAAGACGGCTGTATTTATATCCTTGTTCTTTATTATCTATATTCATATTCTTCTTCTCAGAAAAAGTTTTATTTCCTAGTTCTCCATTATTAGCTGAAATTGTTAAATTAGCTATAGTATGCAATTTATTTTCCATATACTTATAATCTTCTTTAGATAGTTCTTTCTTCCATTCCTTTGTCGGCTGTTGTGGGAAAATGTGTTCTATAGTATAGTTTGTATCATTGAAACTTACAATCTCTTTTGAATCTCCTTTTTCTAATTTACGAAATAAATACATTTTTCTTTGTTGATTTTTATCTTTATATATATTTTTATCTCTAAGATTATTTTTTATTTCATTATCATTTGGAAATCTAAATTTAGATAAATACATTTCTAATGCATTATAATAATTTTTTTCATCTTTTATTTGTTTATATAATGCGGCAAAAATTTTATTTAATTGACTTGTTTTTATATCACATATAAATCTTCTAAATACAAAAGATTCTATTAAATTAAGAATGTTTATAAATGTATTTTTATCTATAATCTTGTTATTATAATCTTTATATATATTTAAAAAGAATGGATATGATACATTTACCTCTATAGATTTTATATCATCTAACTTTAACGATATATCTTTATCTTTTTCATTTTTAGGGTTGATTAACTTGTTATAATAAATAGAATATTCTTTTAATTCTTCTAAATATTTTTTTATTTCGTCTAAATTGTTTATAGAATATTTCAATTTAAATTCCTCATAAACCCTATTTTTATTTGGAATCTTATTATCTTTACTTGTTATAAAATCTCTAATAAAATCTGATACTATATCCTTATTAAGAGTTTCATCTCTTGCATTTTTTTCTATATATTCCCAATAATTTTCATAAATATATTTTTGTTCCGAAGAATTCAACTTCATTAAGATATAATTTCTTATTAAATCTGCCTGAGATAAAGCTAATCCTGTAGAGTTTAAACTTTCAAATATACGCTGAGGATCATCATATCTTTTATCTAAAGACATATCAACAAATATTAATTTTTTTAGTCCATTTAAAATATTTAAATAATTATTTTCGTCTATAGATTTTTCAAAAAAATTAAAATTATCTATTATATTAGATTTTTCATTAAAATCCATATTTGAAAAAATAGATTTTAATGCTTTATCATTATTTTCTGTTGTTTTTAATTTTATCTTATCATCTATTTTTGCATGTTTATTTACTAAATATAAATCATATATTTCATTTTTTAAATTATCATCTTTCAATTCTTCAGCTAATTTATATATTCTTAAATAAATTAAGATTATAGTTGTTAATCTCTGCTGACCATCTACTATTATCAATTCTTGTACACTTGTCATTGTATTATTATCATTAACATATACTATACTTCCTATAAAATGTTCTCTATTTAGTTTACCAGCATCTTTTATATCATTTAGTAATACTTTACATTCTTTTATACTCCAATCATAATTTCTCTGATAAATTGGAATAACAAACTGAACATTACTCATAGTGATAAATTTATTTAAACTAGATTCATTTGCTTTCATAATTTGCTCCTAAAACTTCATAATATACCTTAATTTTAATTTGCTAAAAAAGAATCATCTTCATTATATTTTCTATTCTCTTCATAATAGAAAGGCATTTTATCTACTCTGTAAACTCCCCAAGTTTTTATACCAAATTTTAAATGATAGACTACTTCTCTAGTATCTTTATTAACTTCCATTATCTGAGCATTGTTTCCGAAATCCAAAAGCATATTTCCATTAGTTAAAAAATCTATATCCGATACATAATGAGAATATAATTTATTATCTGTTTTGTATTCATAAATTTTTTCAGCTTTCCAATTTCCATGAGAACCGCTTATTTTATATTCTATATATCTTGAGCCATTAGGATTTTTCTCTTCATCTCCTTGATTGTCGAACATGCCTATAATATTAGTTGATATTAAAAATAAAGCATGCTGATTCTTAGGTCCGTCAATGTTTCCATCTCCAAGAACTTTATAAGGATCAAGCGATTTTATATCTTTTAAATATCTTCCGTAAGGATTGTATGATTCCATAGTATCTAATGTATCATCTGCCATATACCATATAAGTTCCCATTCGCTGTAATCAACTGCCATAACTGCTAAACTCCTTACGGATAAATAAAGTATATCATTAACTTCATCATATACTAAAGAATTACAATGTGCCCAATCCATAGGAAAATCTTTTTTTCTTCCTATACTGTAATATCTGTTATCTTTATCAAATATTAATTTTTTTAAATATTCTTTTTCTTCTTCATCTCCATTTTGATTAACTATTTTTTTTATCAAATCTCCTACATACAGATCCCTAATCATATTTCCATTAGTATCAACTTCGCAGATTCTATCCTCCACTCCCCATTCCGAATTGGCAAGCATTATATAATTGCTGTCAGAGTTTTTTCTAATAACATCATGGTGAATACCTATATCCAAATTTATAGCATTAAGTTTGGCATTTCCAAGTAAATCGCTTACACCCATAGTATCATAAATTACAATATCATTATCCTCATTAATTACTTTAGCTATTTCATTTGTTAGGTAAAAATTTGAATAATTTACATAGCGTAAATTTCCGTTTCTGCTTACTCCCATTAAAAATACACCTTTTTGACTTCTATTTATAACAGGACTTACAAAATATATTTCTGCATTATTATCTTGTAAATTGCTTATAGAACTTTCATCATTAATATTAAAGAAATATACATTTTCCTCCGGTTCTAAATTTCTTATAACTCTATTAGTGGCAGGTACATAAATTTCATCAATGGATAATTTTCCTACTATTATATTGGTAGTTATTCTGTTAGTACCATTTATTATATGTATAGTATTTGTATTTTCTGAATAAAGCCCATGTATTGCAAAGTTAGAACCGTAATTTTGAGGATAAGTATGTATTATATTTTCATCTCCTAGTCTTCCTTCTGTGATTACGGTAACAGGATAATTATTATTAGTTTCTATTTTATATACTAGTGATAAAGGAGTTTGTCCATTTGGATTTAATATAAGTTCTCCTATTTTATCATCAGGAAGCGGAGTAATTTTATTTGAGCATGACAATAAAGCCAATGATGAAACTATAAATAATAATTTCATGTTTGTTAAAATATTATTAATTTTTGATGTAAAAGAAGATAATAATTTGTTTTTCATAATATAGATGATACCTTAATAAAATATGATTTTTTTTATTCTAAATAATAATACAATTAAATGCAATAAAAATCATATAAAAATTGCCTTTGATTTGAATATATTGTTATAATATCATGCTTTCATAAAATGAACAAATTTTTCTTATATTTGTATTATATGTATAGTATTTATGTATACTTAATATTTGCTTTGTCTGTTTTTATATTTTTCATATAAAAATACCAATAATTAATATTGTAAAAAAGATTTACAATATTATAATATTTTATGGGAACTATTTTTCATATTTATTCGTCTAATAATTAAAGTTTAGATATGTAATAACTTGATATTTTTAACTCTAAGTTTATAATTGAAATTCGTATGTAGGAAAATTAATATAAACTTTTCTAGGAGCGGATAGTGAGATTTTATGCTACTTTAGTTTTAAGTTTATTAGTATTTAGTTTTGTTTTATATTCTCAGGATACAGTGCAGGAAGAGGAAATCGCAACTAATAATAGAATAACCATTACCTTAGAAGATGCTCTAAATATGGCCTTCGATAATGACAAAACATTAAAGCAAGCAGAATATGATGTACGTATAGCACAGGTTCAGAAGGATGCTTCGTTTTCTGATTTGTTTATGCCTTCTTTAAGTATAAGCGGAGGATTGAATTTAGCTGAATCAAAAGAATATTCAATAAATGAGGTAAATACTGGTATTTATTCAAGTCCTGATACATGGTCAGCAAGTGCCACTTTATCAAAAACTCTATTTACAGGGTTTAGAAATTGGAATACTGATAGGGCAAGAGATGTTAATTTAAAGATGCAGAAAGATATTTATTATGATGAGAGGAAAAATGTTGACCTTAATACAAAATTGAATTTCTATAATACTTTTGTAGCACAGGAAAATTACAGAGTATATCTTCAGCAGCAGCTTAATTACAGCAATAGAATGAGGGAAGCATATATAAAATATAGAAATGGTCAGGTTTCAGAGTATGAATATTTGAATGCTAAAGTACAGTATGAAACTACAAAGCCTCAGGTTGTAACATTAAGCAATCAGTATCAAAGTTTGAAATTGACATTTATACGTCAAATAGGTATTACAAATGTTGCGGACGATGTTGATTTGATAGGAAGTATATTAGATGCTACAAATATAACATTACCGGATATACCTTATGATGATTTGCTTACTATTATAATGAACAATAATATAGAATTGAAAAATATGAGCAGCAATTTAGAAATGCTAGAATATAATAGGAAAGTTGCAAGAAGTTATTTATGGCCGACATTATCAGCAAATGCTAATGTTGGAGTTACTAGTGTAGATAAAATAAAGATGAATAGTAATAGAGAATTTTATAAAGATAGAACAGGAGAATTCAGCTGGGGAGTAGGATTTTCATTAAATTATGCTCTTGATTCATTGCTTCCTTTTTCATCTACGGCAAAAGGTGCTGAAGAAATTGAACTTAGTATAAGACAGATGGAAGTTAATTATGAACAATTAAGAGATACTATAGAGGTAAGCAGCAGAGATTTGATTGCCACAGCTAAATCCCAAGCACTTAATTTACAGTCTCAGGCCGAGAACGCAAAGACAGCAGCTTATGCTTTACAAATGGCTCAAAGACAGTACAGAGGCGGTACTTTATCAACACTTGAAGTTAATGACGCCGAAGTAACTTATTTGAATGCACAGCTTGCATATTTACAGGCTATATATGAATATTTTTCAAGCACATTACAAGTATTAAAGCTTTTAGGGGCTTAATATAGGAGATATATGATGAGATTTGAAAGAGTAATTATTTTAATATTATGTTTGACAATATTTTCTGTTTCATGCGGAAAAAATAAGGCAGATTTAAAGAAGAAAGAAAATCCTATAAGTGTATTAGTTGCTGCTCCAATAAAACAGCATTTGGATGAATATTTGGAACTTTCTGCAGAGATTAAGGCTATAAAAGAGGTTGAAATATCATCTGATGTTCCTGGAAAAATAGCTAATATATTGAAATATGAAGGAAGTTTTGTTAATAAAGGCGATACTATAGCATTAATTGATAGATTTGTTATAGGGGCAAATTATGCTTATGCTCCAGCTAGAACTCCTATTTCAGGTTATGTTACAACTACATATATGGCGGTAGGTGCTTCAATAGCCGCTTCTACTCCTATAGCAAATGTTGCTGATATAAGCCAATTAGAAGTGGAAATACAAGTTCCGGAACGCTCTATTGCTGGTATAGAATTAGGACAAAAAGTATTTATAAGAGTTCCTTCATCTCCTAATAAAGAAATAGAAGCTACTATTACAAAAAGAGATTATGCAGTTAATCCTTCTACACGTACTTTAATGGTTAAGGCTTTGATAGATAATAAAGATAGGCTTCTTTTACCTGGTATGTTTTCGGATGTGTCAATATTGCTTAATTCTGCCGATAATGTATTCGTTATACCAAACAGTTCTGTTTTCAGTGATGATGTAGGTAAGAATTATATATATGTAGTTAAAGAAGATAATTCAAATAATCCTCCAGCAGAAGGCAAAGTAACTGAAAGTACAAATATGCAGTATAGAGCATATACAAGAGAAGTTAACATATTATTTACTTCTAAAGATAAAGTAGCTTTAAGCGGCGGACTTGAAGAGGGAGAAGAAGTAGTTATGTTCGGACGTGAATTCTTAAAAAATGGTTCATTAGTTAATAGAATAGAAAATGACCCTACAATATTAGAATATATAACACCTCCTACAACATTGGCATCTGCTCAAACAAATACATCCAATGATACAAATTCAGGAGTAAATAATACAAATACAAAACCTACTAGACCATCAACTGCTACTAGTAAGCCCGCAACAACAGTAATAAATACGAATACTACTAAACCTGCAACAACAGTTAGAAATACAAATACTACTAAGCCTGCTGCAACGGTTAGAAATACGAATAATACAACTACAAGACCTTCTACTTCAAAAGAAAATAATAATACTCAAAATGGTTCCGGAGATGGTATTTATTCTATTGGGGGTTGATTTATATAATTTGATGTAATTGTTTTTTTATTTAAGGAGCGATTTTTTATGAGAAGTTTTATTGAATTAATAGTAAAAAGACCGGTTGCCGTATTTATGGGTATAGTTGCTGTAGTTATACTTGGTGCTGTAAGTTTATCTAGGCTGCCGGTAGATTTTTTGCCTGATATGGAACTTCCTTTTATTAGTATTAGAACAACTTATGATAATGCTGGTCCTGAAGAAGTTGAAAAATCTGTTTCAAAGATTATTGAGGGAGCAGTATCTTCTGTTAATAATATTAAAGAAGTAAGTTCATCTTCTGAGGAGGAAGATTCAAGAGTTTTTGTAGAATTTAACTGGGGAAGTGATTTAGCTTCTGCTACAGCTGATATTAGGGAAGCAATAGATAGAATAAGAAAATCTTTACCGGATGATGCAGAAAGCCCTGCCGTTTATAAATTTTCTACTGATAATATACCTATTATGGAAGTATCTTTCTATGGTACAGAAAACTTATCTGCATTATACAATTTAGTAGATAACCAAGTATTAACAAGTATAGAACAGGTAGGCGGTGTAGCAATGGCTGAGATTAGGGGGGGGCTAAAAACTCAGGTAAAAGTTGATGTTGATATGAACAGACTTCAGGCTTACGGACTTGATATTAATTCTATTGTAAATACTTTGGCATTAGAGAATCAAAATATATCCGGCGGTGAAACTTATGAGGGAGTTTATAAATATACTTTGAGAACTACTGGAGAGTTTAAAAATGTTAATGATATAGGTAATGTTGTTGTGGCATTAAAAACTAACAGTACGCCTATAAGACTTAGAGAATTGGCTACTATTTATGAAGGATATGATGAAGATGGAGATGTTATTAAAGTTAATGGTACTCCGGCTGTTACTGTTTCTATAAATAAAGAATCCGGAGCAAATACTGTTGCGGTTTCTGATGGTATAAAGAAGAGACTTGATACTCTTAATCTTCCGGAAGGAATTAAATATGAGGTATTATTCAACAGTGCTGACAATGTTAATAAAGCTATAAAAGGGGTTCTTGATACTGCTTGGCAGGGAGGTTTATTCGCTGTTATAATATTAATGCTTTATTTATGGAATGTAAGAACAGTATTAATTATTGCTGTATCAATTCCTATGTCTATAATTGTTACATTTACATTAATGTATTTCTTCGGAACTACTTTAAATATTATATCGCTTTCAGGACTTGTACTTGGTATTGGTATGATGGTTGATAACTCCATTGTTGTACTTGAAAATATATTCTTCTATAGGAATAATGGTTATGGTAAATATTCATCTGCTATAGACGGTACTTCTACCGTTGCCCTTGCAATATCAGCTTCTACACTTACAACAATAGCAGTATTTTTGCCTTTCCTTTTTGTTGAAGGTCAAACAGGTCAGATGTTTAGAGACTTATGTATAACTGTTACTGTTTCTATGATAGCTTCTTTGGCTGTTGCTTTAACTATAGTTCCTATGTTGGGTGCAAGACTTGTAACTACAAAAAAATCTAAGCATTTAGTAAAATTTGAAAATTTCTTTGATAAGCATTTTCACTCTAAAGTTAATTTTATATATGAAAAGGTATTAACATATTCTATAGGTCATAAAACTAGAGTTCTAATACCTGTTATATGTTTAGTTGCTTCAGTAATTGTCATTGGTATTATATTTATAGGTAAAGAAGGTTTTCCAGAATCTGATGAAGGCCAATTTAGAGCTCAAATTACAATGCCTGTTGGTACCAGAAAGGAACAAACTTCATCATTTGTTGATAGAATGAGAAAAGATGTAGAAGAGGTTGTAGGCAAGGATTTAAGCAGGGTTCAGACTAGAGCAAGATCTGGTTCAGATGCCAACAGAGGAGAAATCAGAGCTCAGTTAATAGATAAATCTCAAGGCAGAACTATGGAAACAGAAGAATATGTAGAGCTTGTAAGAAAAAAATTATCAAGCTATCCTGCTACAATCAACGTTGACAGTGTTACTAGTATGAAAGGAAGCGGAAATAGCGATTCCAGCGGTATAGATATAGATATAGTTGGAGAAGATTTAACAAGAGCTAGAGAACTTGCTAATAGTGTAATAGCTGCTTTGCAGGATGTTCCAGGACTTAGGGACGTACGTTTGAAAAAGAGTGATGCAAGCCCTGAGCTTAATGTTACAATTAACAGAGATTTAGCTTCTAAAATGGGGCTTAATATAAATACGGTTGCAAATTCTATTAAAACTAGTTTCGGTGGAACTACTGCTACTAGAATGACTCCTGAGAATTCAGATGTTACAGATATTGACGTTATAGTAAGACTTAATGAAAGAGACAGAATCAATATAGATGATGTTAAGAGAATGCTTATACCTACAAGTGCTGGAATGGTTCCTGTTTCTTCTGTTGCCAATGTGGATAAAACTTTTGCTCCTAGCGAGATTAATAGAAAGAATGACAGCAGAATAACTTCTATTACAGCTTCCGGATATGGAAGACCTATGAACCAAATAATGATAGATATTCAGGCTGCTATCAATGAGAAAGTATTTGTACCTTCCGGATTTACTATAGTTTATTCAGGAGATTATGAGGACATGCAGGAGGCATTCGGACAGCTTATACAGGCATTATTTTTGGCTTTAGTATTAGTTTATGCTATTATGGCAAGTCAGTTTGAATCTTATATTGCACCTTTCGTTATAGCTTTAGCAATACCTTTCGGATTTGCAGGTTCTCTTGTATTATTATTAATATCCGGACAAACTTTAAGTGTATACAGCGGTATTGGGGTTATAGTTCTTATTGGTATTGTAGTAAATAATGGTATTGTACTTATTGACTATATGAATCAGCTTATGCATGAGAAGAAAATTAATGGGGATGCTGCTGCTTTAATAGCAGGTCCTAGACGTTTAAGACCAGTTCTTATGACTTCTCTTACAACAATACTTGGTCTTCTTCCTATGGCATTGTCAGGCGGCGAGGGTAATGAGATGTATCAGCCTTTATCATTAGCGGTTCTTGGTGGGCTTACAGTTTCTACTATGTTTACTCTTGTTATAGTTCCTACTGTTTATGCTGCTATTAGAAACAGAATACCTCTTAAAGATTATGAGGCTAAAGATATTGAAAGTAGAGAAACAGCTGGTATTGATGATGCTTTAAGCACACCTGGTAAATAAAAATATAGAAAATAATTAAAAGGCTTGAGTTTTTATAAACTTGAGCCTTTTTTATTTACTAATGTTAATTAAAATTTTAAGCCTAATAAAAACTTGGGCGGGTATGCTTTTTTAATTAAACAGTAAAATTAATTAGAATGCTATTTCTGTAAAGGTATTAAATTTATAAGGGCGGGGTATGTAATTAATTTTTTTTAACTTAAATTACATTTATCCCACCCTTTATATTTTTTGTTTTATTTTTCATTTTTATGTTATTTTTCTTTTTTATTTTATTCTGTTATTTTAGCTGCCCACCCAAATATTTTTTAATTTGTGTATTTTATTAACCGCACATAATACTAAGTTAAAATATATATTTATTTTTGATTCAAATTTTTTTATATTCAAAATTTTGTTTACCGTGCGTTATAGTTAAAATTTTAATAAATAAATCAAAAAAATTTATTTTTTATAATAAAATTTGATTTTTCATATAAAAATCTTATATTTAAAACATATAAAATGATTAATAAGAATAAAGAAAATTAAGGATAAAAAATGAAAACTAAACTATTTTTAATATTAGGAATTTTGATTGTTGCTATATCATGCAGCAGCCCATCAAATCCTACAACAGATTATAATAATACATCTAATACAGTTTCAGATACTAAAAAGAATACTTTGGAAGTTGATGAGTATTATCCTGAATTAGTATATAAAGGTGAAGGCGTATATAGAATTAATGGTGAAACATTTCCTGAAGGAGAAAGTATAAGAATAGAAATATATGATGATAATTCTATAGATGTCTTTAGATCAAAAAAATATTTTATGTTTGAGAATGTTAAGGTAAAGAACAATGTATACACAGCAGAACAATATCATGATGGTTATAGACATACATTTGAGATGACAGTTACAGGAGATAAAGCTAAAGTGGTGTATACTATACAAGGAAATAATGAAAACTATCATTTTGAATCTGATCAAATTGTAAAAGTAGTAAAATAAAGAAACTTATATACTTACCAACATTAATTTATAATATGTTTATATCTTAATAGGTGAATGAAATATTTATAAATTTCTTTCACCTATAAGTTTTTAAATAATATAAAATACCGCATCTAATTATTTTATTATGTTTTTATATCGATAGAAATATAGCGTACATTCTAGAATTAGATTTATATACTGAAAGCACAACAAAATTAATATATTATTATATTAATTAAAATAACTATTTTATTCTAAGCCGTATATTTTTAAGAATTCATTTAATATAGTATGCATTATAATTCTTTTTTTATCATAATCTAGGTTTCTTGTAAGTTCTATACCAAAGGCTTCTATATTTTTTTTAGCAGCATAAAATGTTATTGTTGTAGGCATAGGATAATACATTTGTCTAAATTTAAATTTCATAGGCTCTATTCTTGAGTTGATATTATTTAATACTTTTACAACCTTATCATCAAGTTTTCTGCTGTCATATATAATAGAATCTCCAAAGAATTCTTTAAATCCGTTTCCTTCATGAAGAGTTAAAACAACATCAATATCATATTCATCAAGCATATCCATATATTCTTTTGCCAATTTATCAGTATCAGTTCTATTAATTTTCTTATCGAAAAATCTATTATTGATATCTTGACCTTCTATTGCTCTTGTGTTTAGTCTGTATGCTTCAGGTACAGCAATAGGAACAACAGTTAAACTTCCTTTTTTTATAGGCATATTAAGTCTTTCCATAGCCACATCGGTTCCTACTCTCTCATTTCCATGAGGCACTATTAAAAATATATTAGGACCTTTTTGCGGATGAACTATTCTGTATATTGTGGTTTCATTTTTAGTGCCTTCCATAATTTTAAAGCTGTATCTGTCTATATCTTCATTTAGATGAGTTGCAACTTCTCCTTCTAACTGTCTTGATACGCTTTCTATTAAACTTTTTTCATTTGCTGTAGTTCTGTAAGGTCCGTTCATTGTAGGTATTATTGAAGTTTTATGATGCGGTTCTAAATAGTAGCTCATTCCTAATTCAATTTCAGGGGTAATTTTTACAGCATTATCGCAGGTTATAACAGAAACTTCATTATCATATGAAATAACAGCAAAAGACTTTCCTTTAAATTTAAATACTTTATCGTCTTTATTTATTGTCATTTGAACATCATCATTATGTTTGCTTTTTATGTACATATATCCTGAATGTAAAGTAAATTGTTCATTTTCATAAGTAAGTTTAGAGCTAGGCATTAAGATAATAGATTTTTCCCCATTATCTATAACAATATAGGATTCTTCTTTTGTAGATATAGAAAAATAATCATCAGGAAAACTCTTGTTCAAATCAGAATCTGCATATTCTTCATTAACAATTACAGAAGCTTCTCCCTGTCTTGATATAACTCTGAAACTATTAGCGAATGCAATGCTATCTATTATAAAAAATAATACAAAAAAGATGTATATACTAAGCTTCATATAAAAACCATAAAATAAAGATACTGTTTTTATTATCGTATATTATAGAAAATGCTTTAAATAAAAGTTTTATTTAAAGCATTTGAATTTTTATTGTTCTTTTGAATAAAGTATATTTCCATGAGATATTGTATTCACGTTTTTTATATATTTTGCTGAGGCAGGAGAACCATCATTTTTTAACTTTATATCAAGGCGATAATTATCATCAATATATTCAAAATATATACTAGGCAGTATGCTTGCATTTTTACTGTTATAGGCATTTATAGAAACGCCGTAGTATAAGAGTCCAAGCATTACAGTATATCCGTAGAATCCGTCTCCTTTTGATAAATCAAAAAATGATGCTGGTATTGTTACTTTAAGTTCATCGTTTTCGTAATATGAAACAAAATTTTCCTGTACATCAACCGTTCTTTTAATTCCATTATATATACAGCTTCTTTTTCCCGTATATCCTTTATTTATTCTTTCTTTAGGAGCAGGGGATTTATCAAGCATTCCTACTATCATATCTGAAGAATTTTTATTTTTTATATAAACATATCCTACAGTTTCATCTTCATAGATAGGAAATTGAATCTCTCCAACCCAATTATCATCGCTTATAATATATCCGTAATACCTACCATAATATAAATTTTCTTTTTTAATTTTGCTGCTGTAAATGCTCTCTTTATCAAAATTAACTTTTTCTGATTTGTTTGAAACAATTAAACCTTTTATCATTCCATTATTGATAGTAACATCAACTGGTATATTTCCTGTTTTGTCGGCATTAAAGAATTTCCATGAGGCATTATATTTGCTGTCTAATCCTTTAATTGTGTAACCGCTTTCAGATGATTTAAGAGGAGAAGTTACATTATTAGATTCCTTACTGCAGCTTAATGCAAATAATATAATTATATTAATACAAATTATTTTTTTTATCATACCGTTTATCCTTATTGAATAATATGTTAGCATACATCAAAATATTAATCAATATTATTTATTTACTAATAATAATTATTAAATAATCTTTTTTTACAATACTAATAACTTTATAAAAAAAATAAACATTAAATATTTAATTTCAAATATTCTTTATAATTTATATTAAAAAAGGCCCGAATCTAATTAAAGATTCAAGCCTAATATTCAATAAGGGATACAATTACTAAAGTTATGCCAATAAAACCTGTCCGTTATGTCTTATTGATAATTCCAAAGAGTTAGTTAATCTTATTTTATAGAATTCTATTCTTTTATTAATTTCAAATACATGAGCATTGTTGTATTTTTTCATAATTTTTTTAACCTTGTCAGCTATATTTTTTGGAAGTATATTTTCAGATAATTTGTCATCGCTGCTTATATAGTTCCAAGCTCCGTTTTTATCGAAGTTTATATAAATACCGTTATTTAATTTTATTTCATATTCATCTTTTATTTTGTCTATATAAACTATTTTAGCTTTGCTGTAATTAGAAGCTATAAATCTTCTAATATTTTCTGGTAATTGGCTAGGTGTAATTTTTATAAAAAGTTTTAAGTTGTTAGTCATAGTGTATCTCCTTATTAGTAGTATGTAAAATCTTTTTACAATTATAATTATAGCAGATTGTAAAAATTAAGCAATATTTATTTACAAATAATTTACAATAAATTTACAAAACTTATAGTGAAATATAGTATTGTAATACATATAAAACATATAGAAGATTGTATATTGATAATTAATGTAAAATATATTTACAAATATTATGAAATTAGCTGTAAATACAGTTTTTAATATGAAAATTAGAAATAAATTAAAAAATTTTATTTACATACCCCGCCCTTTATATTTTTTAATTATTTTAATAAATTCCTATTTTAATTTTCTTTATAGCTATAGTATAAAAAGCACACCCGCCCAAGTGTTATTTAAATTTTTAATCTATATTAACGCACGGTAAATAGATTTTTATATTTTGTTTTAGTTAAATTAATAATGGACTCTATATTTTAAATTTCGTTCTGCGTGCGCTATACGTATTATAATTTAAATACGATTAGGGTGGGTGTAAAGAAATCTAATTTGACTAATTAAAAAATAAAATATAAATTGCATATTTAAATTGTAAGTCTAGAGGGCGGGCATATGAAATGGCTGTAATAATAGATTTTAGGTTATATTTATATAATTTTTTAAAAAAAATTACTAAAATCATTAAAGATTAAGAAATATAATGCTTCAAAAATAAGAAATTTAATATAATAGATATTATTTTTTTATAATTTTCATAATAAATTCAATGGCTTTTGTATAGAAATAATAGTATTTCCAAGATTTTTTCATATTTTATGTAAAAAATGTAGTGTATATCGTTTATTCTTAGATTTTTTGAGAAAAAAAGAGAAAAAAATACTAAACTAACTTAAACTTTATTCCGATTAGGTCGAAAATTATTGTATAGCAAAATGAGAGTTCAAGTATTTGACGGTCTCGAACTCCCTGTTTGCATAGTTGATACCATATAATAAATGTATTTATTGGCGTAAATACATTTTGTAGGATTTAATGGTATTTTTGGCAACTTTATATAGTCACTAAGGATTGTCGGAATACCTTAAATTCTCTTTAATATTTTTTGCCAATTAGGCACGGATGCCTTTTTGAATAAATATCATGGAGGATGACGATGATCATCAATAACAATATTAGTGCTATAAATGCACAACGTACTTTAAAATTCAGAAATGTAGACCTTTCTAAAGATATGTCTGCTTTATCTTCTGGATTAAGAATCAATAGAGCTGGAGACGATGCTTCTGGACTTGCAGTATCTGAAAAAATGAGAACACAAATCCGCGGTTTACGTCAGGCTGAAAGAAACACTCAAGACGGTATATCTTTCATTCAAACTACTGAAGGATATCTTCAAGAGAGCCAAGACATTTTACAAAGAATACGTGAATTAGCTGTACAATCTGCTAACGGTATCTATACTGATGCTGACAGAATGCTTATCCAAGTTGAAGTTTCTCAATTAGTAGATGAAGTTAATCGTATTGCTAGCCATGCTCAATTCAATACTCTTAACATGTTAACTGGTAGATATTCTAACCCTAATGAAGGTGGAGCTCCTGTTGCTTCTATGTGGTTTCATATTGGTGCAAACATGGATGAGAGAAGAAGAGTTTATATAGGAACTATGACTGCTGCTGCTTTAGGTATTCAAACTCCTGAAGGTACTGGTGTGTCTATCTCTTCTATAGACAAAGCTAATACTGCTATAGGTTTAGTTGATGAAGCTTTAATGAAAGTTTCTAAACAAAGATCTAATCTTGGTGCTTATCAGAACAGATTGGAACTTACTGCTCAAGGTTTGATGATCGCTTATGAGAACACAGCAGCTTCTGAAAGCAGAATAAGAGACACTGATATGGCTGAGACTTCTGTTAAATTCGCTAAAGACCAAATCTTAAGTCAGGCTAATTTGGCTATGTTGGCTCAAGCTAATACTATGAACCAAGGCGCTTTACGTTTGATTCAATAATTAAGTACGTTTTATAGCAAGCTAATTTAAAAATAGCTGGCCTCATTAATAAAATTATGGGGCTGGCTATTTTTTATTTTAAATTTTTAATTACAAACCCGCCCTTTATTCCTCATTACTTTTATTTCATTTTATAAGTCTTAAATATTTTTTAATTCTGAAATAAAAAAGCATTCCCGCCCAAATGATGATTAAATTTAGAACCAATTTAACGCACGGTGTATCATTTTGATATTTTATTTTAGTTAAATTAATAATTGAGTTTATATTTTTTTATTTTGTTCTGCGTGCGTATGTGCAGATTAAAAATTTAAAAAAGCTAGGGTGGGGCAGAAAATTCTAATTAAAGTTTAAAAATATAATGGATCTAATTTATTAGAATTTAAATGATAAAAAATAAAGGGAGGGCTGAAAACAAAGTTTTATTTCTTAGTTTGTTTTATTTCCAAAAAGTTTGGCATATAATTCATCCTGCTCTTTTAAATGTATAACAAAACCTACAGCTATTTTGTTTTCTGTAGCTTCTATTATTTTTCTAGCTCCTTCTTCTCCAAAAGCTCCGCAAAGTTCTATACAGTCTATTCCTTCTTCTTTTAATTTCTTTGCTGTTTTAATAGCATCATCTATATCTGATACTCCTATTATTTGAGAAACTCCGTTATGTATGGAAGATATATCATTCTTGGAATCAAATGTTTTTCCCATTATTAAATATGCAAACTTCATGTTATACTCCTAAAAAATAATGATAAAATTTTCGGATTATAAACTGCCCGCCCTCTATATTTTCTGCCAAAAATGATATTTTTGCGTATAATGTTTTGAAATTTTAATATATTAATAAGTTACCCGCCCTTTACCGCACGATATATAAAATTAAGAAATAAAATTCAATAATAATATAATTAAACAATAAAAATAAGCGTATTAACCGTGCGTTAAATTTGATTTTATATATAAAAGAGAATTAGGGTGGGTATGCATTTTTTAAGTTATTTGCTGAGGATAATATGTTTTGAGTTTTTATTAAATGCCGTAAATTTATAGGGCGGGGTATGTAATTAGTTTTTTATAATTGTATTTTATTTATATATAAACTATAATTATTGAAGGATTTTGTATTTATGAAAAATATAGTATTTATTTTAATTTTCACTATTTCTTCTATTGCTTATTCTATTACTTTTTATGCTGATGAGAATTTTTTAAAAAAACATTTTAATTATGATAAGAAACTAGATACTTATGTTTTTAATAAAAATAAGGTTAATACATTGTCTTTTCACACTTTAAAAGTGGAGGATGATTTATTTGTTGTGCAAACTATAATTAAGCAAGATAAAGAATTATATGGATTAAAAGAGGTTCGCTTCAACAATAAAGAAGAAGATATTTTTGTTATTCCTAATATTGATTTGATGCATGTTGCGGATACTTTAGTTTTTATAAGTTTGTCAAATATTGATGATGATAATTCGGATAAATTAATAGAATTTTTTAGTAAAGGTAATGTTTATTTAGAATATGTTGCAGAAGATGATATTTATAGATATAAGATAAATAATAAAACAAGTAAAATATTTGCTGAAGTATTAAAATGCAATATAAAGAAACTAGATGAATAAGATATAGTCATTATATAATTTTATATTAAAAAATGATATCTATGTTATATATTGTTTTTATTAAATTTAAAAATACTTACTCTTTACTGCATTCATAATGAAACCAAGATATAAAATTCAATAAATATTAATGAATTAATCATGCGTCAAAATGACATTTTAAGTATGTTATAGAAAGATATATTTTTTATTAAGAATTAGATTTATAAAGAAAACCAGTAACTATAACTATTATTCCTATAAGCATAGTAAAAGGAGCTAAAAATCCCATAAAACCTTCAGGATGCTGACCTACCATTGCTATAAATAAGAAACTTAAAGCAAATACTGCAAGCCCTATAATTAAGATAATTATATTTTGTTTTGAAAGTTTATCGTGATTATTTACCATATTTACTGTATAAAAAAAGTTCATAGCTTAAACAGCCACAAACCTTATATTCTCCATTATTGTTTTTTGCTCGGGGCCGGAATCGAACCGGCACGGTCACAAGGACCAGCAGATTTTAAATCTGCTATGTCTACCAATTCCATCACCCGAGCTGGTAGTTGCCTAGTATATTAGCATAATTAATAAAAAAAATCAAGTTTTAAAAATACAAATTTACTAAAAAATTTCTAAACTACAATTTATTGACAAGGCTATTTTTGGGAGTTAATTTTTATATATTGCTTAATAAAAATTGTGAGCGTATTGTAAGTTTACTT
>NZ_JADF01000024.1 GCF_000518245.1 Brachyspira alvinipulli ATCC 51933
AAGTTCCTACGGGCTCACTATTTTGATTTATTGTAATCTAACTATAAATTATTACTTATCTTGTAATACTGCGATTCCAGGTAATTCTATTCCTTCAAGGAACTCTAAAGAAGCACCGCCGCCTGTAGATACGTGAGTCATCTTATCAGCAACGCCGGATTTATTAACAGCAGATACACTATCACCACCACCAATAATACTTACAGCACCAGAATTAGCGATGAATTTAGCTACTTCAAATGTACCTTTAGCAAAGTTAGCCATTTCAAATACACCTAATGGTCCATTCCAAACAACAGTTTTTGCATTTTTTAATATGTCTTCAAGTTCTTTCAAAGTTTTAGGTCCAACGTCCATACCCATCCAGCCTGCAGGTATAGCATTTGTGTCTACAGTTTTTATATTAGCATCATTATCAAATTTATCAGCTATAACATTATCAACAGGTAAATATAAAGTTTTATTTAATTCTTTAGCTTTATCCATGATTTCTTTAGCTGTAGCAATATAATCATCTTCGCATAAAGAAGAACCTATTTCTAAGCCTTGAGCTTTGAAGAAAGTATAAGCCATACCGCCTACAACAATTAAAGTATCTACTTTGTTAAGTAAATTTTTAAGTACAGAAATTTTTGAAGAAACTTTAGCTCCTCCGATTATAGCCACGAATGGACGGGCAGGATTAGCAACAGCATCACCTAAATATTGTATTTCTTTTTCCATTAAGAAACCAGCAACAGCAGGCATTCCAGCTTTAGCAGATACAATTCCAGCAGTAGAAGCATGTGCTCTGTGTGCAGTACCGAATGCATCATTAACATAAACATCAGCTAAATCAGCTAATTGTTTAGAGAAGTTAGGATCATTTTTCTCTTCTTCTGCATGGTATCTTAAATTTTCTAACAATAATACATCTCCTGGTTTTAATTCAGAAGCCTGTTTTTTTACTTCATCGCCTATACAATCATTGGCAAAAGTAACTTTATTATTAGGAAGTTTAGTTTTTAAATAATCAAATACAGGTTTTAAAGAGTATTTAGGATTAGCTTCTCCTTTTGGTCTTCCTAAATGGCTCATAAGTATTAAACAAGCACCTTGAGAAAGTATGTATTCAATAGTAGGCATAGCAGCATCTACTCTTGTAGTGTCTGTAATTTTAGAATTAGTTTCTTTATCAAGAGGTACATTGAAGTCAACTCTCATTATGACTTTTTTGCCTTTAATATCTATATCTTTTACTGATTTTTTCATTGTATTAACTCCTTTTTATTATTGCTATGCTCGCCGTCGCCTATAATTAGCAAATAAATAAATTTATTTGCACGTATGTGCTTTGGCTCGCTTAAAAAATTTAAAGGGTGTTATAATAAATATAACACCCTTTTTATAGTATTAATTATTATAACCTAATTATTATTTTTTGTTGTACATATATAATAATAAATCAATTACTCTGTTAGAATAACCCCATTCATTATCATACCAAGAAACGATTTTGAAGAATCTTTTTTCATCTTTCAAGTTATTTTGTAAAGTAGCTAAAGAGTCATATATAGAACTTCTGTTATCATGTATGAAGTCGCTAGATACTAATTCTTCATTACAATAACCTAAAACATCTTTTAAATAAGTTTCAGAAGCTTTTTTCATACACGCATCGATTTTTTCTATAGATGTATCTTTTGCACTTGTGAAAGTTAAATCTACAACAGATACATCAGGAGTAGCTACTCTGAAGCTCATTCCTGTTAATTTACCTTTAGTAGAAGGTAATACCTCACCTACTGCTTTAGCAGCACCAGTAGTAGAAGGGATAGTGTTAACAGCAGCAGCACGTCCGCCTCTCCAGTCTTTTTTAGAAGGACCATCTACTGTTTTTTGAGTAGCAGTATAAGAGTGAATAGTAGTCATAAGACCTTTTTCTATACCAATATCTTCTTTAATAAGAACATGTACTAATGGAGCTAAACAGTTAGTAGTACAAGAAGCATTTGATACTACATGATGATTAGCAGGATCATATTCTTCATGGTTTACACCATAAACAAAAGTTCTTAAATCACCTTTACCAGGAGCTGAAATTATAACTTTTTTAGCACCTGCAGCTATATGACCTTCTGCTTTTTCTTTTTCTGTGAAAAGACCAGTAGATTCAATTACATATTCTACACCTAATTGTCCCCAAGGAAGATCTTTTAATTCTTTAGTAGCACCTATACATTTAATTTTATTTCCATTTACTACTAATACATCTTCGCCTTCTGTTGAAATGTCAGCCTTCATTCTGCCATGAACTGAATCATATTTTAATTGATAAGCGAAATATTTAGCATCAGTGCTTACATCTACAACACCTACTACTTCTATTTCTTTACCTAATAAACCGCGTTCTACTAATGCCTGAAAAACTAGACGTCCAATACGTCCAAAACCATTTATTGCTACTTTTACAGCCATAAATATACTCCTAAATTAAAATAATATCCTATACGCGAACATATAAAATTCAATATATATGCTACCATAAATATATAATAAAGTCAAGTTTTATGTTTTAGTTTACATAACAAATAATGATGTGCTATGTTTTTATTTATTATAATGAATTTATTACAATATACAATCAAGAGTAACTTTTAATAGATTTATAACATTAAACTAACATTATATAAAATTCTTTTATAAAAATTATTTAGTATTATCATCTGTTTTAAGCACGCTTATAAATGCATCCTGAGGGATTTCCACATTACCAATAGCTTTCATACGCTTTTTACCCTCTTTCTGTTTCTCTAATAATTTTCTTTTTCTTGTAATATCACCGCCGTAACATTTGGCTGTAACATTCTTTCTTAAGGCGCTTATATTTTCACGAGCTATTATGCGTCCGCCTATTGCTGCCTGTAATGGTATTTGGAACATATGTTTTGGAATCAGATGTTTTAATTTTTCTATTATTTGTCTTCCTCTACTTTCCGCATTGCTTCTATGTGCCATAAATGATAATGCATCTACAACTTCTCCATGAACAAGTATATCTATTTTTTCTATTTGACTTTCTCTAAAATCAGAAAAATCATAATCGAATGAAGCATAACCTCTGGAAATAGATTTTAATTTATCATAAAAGTCATATACAACTTCTATTAAAGGAAGATCGAATTTTATTTCTGCTCTTTTATCATCTAAATAGTTTAAAGAAGTTTGTGTTCCCCTTCTATCAATACAAAGAGAAATAATGTTTCCTAAATAATCTGTAGGAACTATTATAAGAGCATTTATAAAAGGCTCATAACATTTTTCTATATACTGACCAGATGGGAAATCTGCAGGGTTATCAATAAGTTTTTCTTCTCCGTTTGTAAGTTTTAATTTTACTTCTACTGAAGGACTAGTTATTACAAGATTAAGATTGAACTCTCTTTCAAGACGTTCTTGTACGATCTCTAAATGCAAAAGCCCTAAGAATCCGCATCTGTAACCAAACCCTAAAGCAATGGAACGTTCTGGCTCATAAACTAAAGAAGCATCATTTAATTTTAATTTTTCCAATGCCTTTTGTAAGTTTGTATAATCTTCATCTTCTGCAGGGAAAATACCGGCAAATACCATAGGAAGCACTTCTTTATAACCAATCAAAGGCTCATCAGAAGGGTCTTCTTCAAGTGTGATAGTATCTCCTATTTTTATATCAGAAATATTTTTAATGCCCGCAATAATATAACCTACCTCACCGCTTTTTAATCCATTAGCAGATTTAAGCCCAAGCAGAAGTGTTCCGCATTCTTCAACTTCATACTCAGCTTTCGTTTCCATTAGAAGAAGCTTATCATTTTTCTTTATAGAGCCGTCAAATATTCTCATTATCATAACAGCACCTCGGAAAGGATCATAATAAGAATCGAATATCAAAGCCCTTGTTTTTTTACTAGTATTATCTTTTGGAGCTGGTATCATCTTAACTACTGCTTCAAGTATATCATCTATACCTATATCATTTTTTGCACTTGCTAAAACTATATCATCTTTATTAACACCAAACTCTTTTTCCATCTGCTCTTTACAAAGTTCGATATTAGCAGCAGGCAAATCTATTTTATTTATAACAGGTACAATCTCCAAATTATTTTCAAATGCAAGATAAAAGTTAGAAATAGTTTGAGCCTCAACACCCTGAGCAGCATCAACTACAAGTATAGCGCCTTCACAAGCAGCAAGAGAACGTGAAACCTCATAATTAAAGTCAACGTGTCCTGGAGTATCAATTAAATTTAAAGTATACACTTCTCCGTCTTTAGCCTGATAAGATAATTTAACAGCCTGACTCTTTATTGTTATTCCTCTCTCTCTTTCTATATCCATAGAGTCTAGTATTTGTGCTTTCATTTCTCTGCTTGATACTGCTTTTGTATGTTCTATAATTCTGTCTGCTAATGTGCTTTTTCCATGGTCAACATGTGCTATGATACAAAAATTTCTAATTTTTTCTGCGTATGACATTTATAAAAATTTATCCTTAAATAAAATTGATTGTAAAAAATGCTTATATTGATGATATATTATAATATAGTAGAACGCTTTTTGCAAATTATTTTAAAAAACATCAATGCATTTTATTATTGACTTTTTTCCAAAAAAGATTATTTTGTTATTAGAATATATAATTTACATATTATATTCAGGAATAAAAACTATGAAGAAAAAAATATTTATTATATTAATAGCGATGTTATATCTTATAGCATGTAAAAATAATAATAATCAAAATAATAATAAAGAGTATATAGTACCTAAAGACACTGTAACTAATGAAGTAGTAAAAGTTGGTATATATGTATATGACTCTCCATTTGTATATTTAGATAATGATAACATAAGCGGATTTGATTATGATTTGATAAATGAAATAGCAAAAGTTTTTGATTTAAAATTAGAATTTGTGCAAATGAAATTTGATAAACTAATTCCTTCATTGCAAATTGGAGAAGTTGATTGTATTGTAGCTGGCTTATCTGTAACAGAAGAAAGAAAAAAACTAGTAAGTTTTTCTACAAAATATTATCAATCTGCAAAATCTGTTCTTATTAATAAGAAGGATGATGGGAATATTAAAACTACTAATGATCTTATTGGAAAAACTATTGGTGTTATAAGAGGTACTGTAGGAGATATTACTGCATCAAAAATGAATGGGGTAAATGTAAAGAGATATAACAGTAGTGCTTCTACTTTGCTTTCACTAAAAATAGGTGTAATAGATGCTATTATGTTCGATAAAGTAACATGTGAATATTATACGCAATATGATCAAGATGTAAAAATAGTAGAAGGAATAGAATTTTCTGAAGATGATTATGCTATAGCTGTAAGAAAAGATGATGATGAACTGCTCCAAAAAATTAATGTGGGTTTATATACAATTATGAATAACGGGGTTTATGACGAATTAGTTGAAAAATATCTAAAATAATTTTAAGTTATTTATTAAGAAAATATAATATTAAAAAAGTTTGAAAAAAAAGCCATTTTATTATAAAGTATAAAGAGTTAATAATTTTTAGGGAGAATAATAAAATGGTAGTAGAGCCGAAGATATTAAATAATATATGTATAACTGCTCATCCTATAGGCTGTGCAAAAGAAGTAGAAAATCAAATAAATTATGTTAAATCAAAACCTAAGGTAAAATCTAATGTTAAAAATGCACTTATATTAGGTGCTTCAGGCGGATATGGACTTGCAAGCAGAATAGCTATAGCTTATGGTCTTGGAGCTAAAACTATGGGAGTATCTTTTGAAAAAGAAGCTACAGGAAAAAGAACTGCTACTCCTGGTTGGTATAATAATGAGGCTTTTGCTAAATGCTGCGAGAGAGACGGAATAGCTCAGAAGAATTTAATACTTGATGCTTTTTTAAATGCTTCAAAAGAAGAAGTTATTAAAGAAGCTAAATCATTTTTTAACGGTGAAAAAATAGATTTAGTTATATACAGCTTAGCAGCTCCTGCTAGAATGGATGAATCAACAGGAACACTTTACCGTTCTGCATTAAAACCTATAGGAAAAACTTATGACGGAATAGGTATAGATTTTATGACAGAAGAGCTATTAAATGTAAAAATTGAGCCTGCTAATGATGATGAAATTAAGGCAACAATTAAAGTTATGGGCGGAGAAGATTGGGAATTATGGACTAATGCTTTATTAGATGCTGATTTGCTTAGCGAAAATGCTGTTAATATTGCTTATTCATATATAGGACCTCAAATGACTAAATCCATATACAGAGAAGGTACTATAGGAAGAGCTAAGGATCATATTGAGGCTACTGCTCATAGCTTAGATAAAAAAATGAATGAGAAAATAAAAGGACATGCTTATGTTTCTGTAAATAAAGCTGTTGTAACAAGAGCTTCTGCTGTTATACCTACTGTTCCTCTTTATATAGGAATATTATTCAAAGTGATGAAAAATAAGGGTATTCATGAAGGATGTATTGAGCAAATGTACAGACTTATAAGTGAAAAACTTTATAGCAATAATGCTGTGCCTGTAGATGAGGAAAATAGAATAAGATTAGATGACTGGGAATTGAGAGATGATGTTCAAAGCGAAGTTTTAGAATCTTGGAATAAGTTAACTAAAGATAATGTAAAAGAGATAGCTGATATGTCTTTGTTTAGAAAAGATTATATGAATATGCATGGCTTTGAAATTGAAGGTATTGATTATACTAAGGATGTTCAAATATAATTTAAGTAGAATTTTCAAGAGGGCTTTATTGCCCTCTTATTTTTTATAATATCAATAGTATTAAAAAATACAGAAATATAAAATTAAGATCAAGTAAATTATTAAAAGAGAATACATTTTTTATTAATTAGAATGTCATTATTTCCTGCCAGTATGTATCAAAATATCTATACATTCCTAAACCGGGTGAATAATAGCTGTAAATTTTGACAAAATCTTTTAATGCATCTTTGAATGAATTATTATTAATATATCCTTTCCTTGCCATATAAAGCAGTGCTATAGAAGGAGATCTAGACATACCGAAATTACAATGCACTAAAACTTCCATATCTTTTATATGTTCATCTATAAATTCCATAGATCTTTTTATCATGGGGAATGCATATTCAAAAGACAGACTTGATATATCGAGAAGATTTAAATATAAATTATTATTTATTTCAAATACTTTTGTATCTCCTTTATTTCCATGTACAGAATTTACAAAACAGCTTTGGCATGCATGAACTATGGCTCCTTTGAAATTTCTGCAATCTTTATCACCTCCTACATAGAGGTTATCATAAATTTTTTTCATAGATAAAATCCTAATTTCATTAATATTTATGCAGTTATCATAACATAAATGTAAAATTATATAAACTATTTAAATTTTATGTAAATAAAATTTGAATAATATAAAACAATTATTATATTTATAATATAGAGCATGAAAAAATAAGTACATAGGAGGATGATTATTATGAAACCAAATTTAGTATTGATGGGACATGGAAATTTAGCATCAGCATTAATAGAAGCAAGCAGAATCATACTTGGAAAATTAGATAATTATGATGTTATTGATATGAAAGCAGATGATAACTTTGACATTGTTGAATCAAAATTAGAGATGATATTAAATAAGATTCATAATAATAACATTTTGATACTTACTGATTTATGCGGTTGTACTCCTTTTAATATTGCTAGTAAATTCTATAGAAAATACAGTCATATATCATTGATAAGCGGTATGAATTTGGATATGGTTATAGAATATTTTGCTTCAGATGTACATGATGATGTTAATAAATTGATAAATGATATTGTAAGCGTATCAAGAGATTCCATAGTTCTGCATTCAAAAACATTTTCAGAAATTTATCAGGATATAGTGTAGATCTATATTTAAATATTTTCAGAAGCGTACTTCAAAAATATTTTGGGGATTTGCCTAAAAAATAGGTGAATCCCCAATTAGTATTTATTTTGTTTTACCATTTTTTTTCGATAATATTTAATAGTATATTAAATTCGGATTATTATTTATGTTTAAAGAGTCTATAAAGTATGCATTAGCAGATTACAGTATATTAGAAATTACCACAAGAATATTAGTAGCCTATATAATGGGTATATTCATAGGCTGGGAGAGGGCACAGCATAAGAAGCCTATAGGCAGCAGAACAACAAGTATAGTATGTATGGGGGCTGCTATTTTATCATGTTATGAAGAAGTTTTTGCACGTTCCATCATGCTTGAAAATGCCGAACTTATAAAATTGGGAAGCGATTTATTATATACTGTTCCAGATTATAACAGAATCTCGGCACAGATAGTTTCAGGTATAGGTTTTTTGGGTGCGGGTATGATTATACAAAATAGAGGCAAACTTCATGGTATAACTACTGCTGCTATAGTTTGGGTTACTGCTTGTTTAGGTATAGTAATAGGTTCAGGACAATGGGTATTATCAGCTATAGGATGTATTTGTATATTTTTAAGTACTTCTATATTTAGATTTTTTATACCGTATTTTATAGCCAATAGAAAAAAATCAATAGTTTATTTAGTTGAATGTTCATCAAAAATAGATATAGAAAATGAGATTGAAAAATTTGGAATAAAATTTGTAAAAATGGAAATATTGGGCTGGAAAGAAGTTCCGAATACTGTTGGTAATGTTTCTGCCCCTAATATAGTCAGCAAACTCAATATATTTGTTCCAACTCTTGATTATAGAAATATAGAAAATATTTTAATAAGTTTGGATATTAAGCCTATAAAGATGTTAAAGAATATGAGAGATAATGCAGATTATTAAAAATATTTACTTATTAGTGCTTGATATGTTCCATTAGCCATTATTTTATCAAGACCTTCATTAATTTTATCAATCAATTCATTATCATTTTTTCTAACTGCTATGGCATAATGTTCTATTGGGTAAGTAGGATCTTCTATAAGTTTTATACTTTCATCATTTTTTGCATAATGTTCGCATGTTACTTTATCAAATACAACAGCATCTAGTTTTTCAACTTTTAATGCTAATAATGCTGTGCTTCCAGTATCAAATCTTTCTAAATTTATACCCTGTATCTTTGAAAGATAACTATCTCCTATAGTGCTGCTTATAACACCTACATGCTTGCCTACTAAATCATTAAAGCTGTTAATGTTTGTATTGTTTTGATTAACTAATATAGTTTGAGTAGAGTGATAGTATTTTTTAGAAAATGTTACAAGTTTATTTCTCTCTTCAGTTACAGTCATACCTGCTATAATAATATCTATTTGTTCGGAATATAGTGCGGGCATAAGTTCTTCAAATTTCATATCTATAAAATCAATTTTTAATCCTGCTTCTTTTGCTATTTCATTCATAAGATCATAATCAAATCCGCCTATTTGTCCATTGTTCAAATATCCGAATGGGTAATCATAAACATATATTCCAACCATCATTTTTTTATTAGTTTCTGCTGTTTCATTATTATTAGTGACATTATCATTTGTGTTTATTTCTGATTTTTCTGTATTTTGAGAATTATTACAAGATACTAACAAAGTAAGCATCAGAATAATGATAGATATAACTTTATTCATTTTTATATTTGTATATTATATGTCTTTTATAAAGATAGTTTATTTAATTGAAAAAGTCAAGGAATTTATTTTAAAATGTATATATTTTTTACATAAAGAAAAAACCCCTTAGCCTGAAATCAAGCAAGGGATTTTATTATATTATTTAATCAAACCCATTAGGATAATTATAAAGGCTTAAATAATAGCTTTTATGCTGTGTAAGAGTATAGTATCCGCTATATACTCTATAATAAACATAAAAACTATTATAGAATACAAATTAATTAAAATCCTTTCCAGCCATTTGATGAAGGCCTAATAGTAAGAGTTACAACAGCATTATTTTTTTTAACAGTAAGAATAAGAGGAGAATTGCTTCCGTTAGGTCTAGTATCAACAGTTACTGTAATTCCGCTGCCTTCAATTTTTTTTATTTGCCCTAATAATGTATCAATGTCAGTTACCGTAGCGCCGTGTGATGTCCCCCTAATACTATGAGATGTTCCTGTACTATCTGCTGCTATAGCAGTAAAATCATATTCGTTACTAATAGTGCTACCAGGAGATGATACTATACTACCACTAATACGAATTTTTCCTAAGCCATTTAATGCAGCATTAATTGCTTTTGTATTTTCTTCGATGGTTCCTCCTTCATTTGTCGGATCTGTGATTTTTTTGTTGCAGCCTATGCCTAGTAATGATAAAGCCGTTACCATTACAAAAATAGATAAAATCTTTTTCTTCATAATTTGAACTCCCTTTAATAAATTTTTATTATAAACATTATTACTAATGCTTATTTTTGAATTAGAGGAATTAGAATATTTATGTGTTATATTAAGTTTATTTGTTGAAATATTATAATAAACTTTAATTAATTTCTGCAATGCCGAAAGAGACTGCAGGCATAATATAGTTAGTATACTAGTGTTATTGTTTTGATATTTTTTATTGATTAAAGAATAGTTATCTGGATTCTTAATTTCAGTGATTGTTATATTTATGTTTTCCATGAATAAATGGTATTCTTTTTTGATTTTTATGTCAATATTTTGCTTTAAAATTTTTGAGTTTTATTAAAATTTTTTTAATAAAAAGTATTATATTGAATAAAATAAAAACTTATTAACTTGAACTTAAGCAATTGAAATTATTATATTATTTAATCAAAACAATTAGGATAATCATAAAGACTTAATTAAATATATAGTCATATCTGTTAGTAAATTTTATTTATTTTAATTAAAAAACAAATTGATTAAGCATTCGTAATATAACTAATACTTTGGGGGGTATGTAATCGGGTGTATTGTAAAAATAGAATGTATGCTTCTTGACAATGAAATTTTTTTGTATTATAATATTAACATATAAATCTTCAGGGCTAGGTGAAATTCCATACCGGCGGTAAAGTCCGCGAGCCTTTTTGATGTATCTCTTTCAAAAATGGCAGATTTGGTGCGATTCCAAAACCGACAGTTAAAGTCTGGATGGTAGAAGATATTAATGTAACTTACTACATAAAATTTGGCTCTAAGTGTTTAAACATTTAGAGTTTTTTTGTTTGTAGATTTCTTTTTTACCTTCCTAAAAATAATTCCTAAAGATTAAAAAAATTTTTTATAAAAGAGTATTAGCAGTATGCAGGAAAATATTCATGAAAAATACATGAAAATGGCTATAGAAGAAGCAAAGAAGGGAGAAGGTTTTACAAGTCCTAATCCTTTAGTTGGTGCTGTTATAGTGAAAGACGGAAAAGTTATAGGCATTGGATATCATAAAAAATATGGTGAAAATCATGCTGAAATCAATGCATTTTTGGATGCAAAAGAGAAAGGCGAAAATGTTGAAGATGCTGATATATATGTAACTTTGGAGCCTTGTTCTCATTATGGAAAAACTCCTCCTTGTGCTGATGCTATTATAAAAAATAAATTAAAAAGAGTGATTATAGGCTGTGTTGATTCTAATCCTAAAGTAGCAGGAAATGGAATAAAAAAATTAAAAGATGCTGGAATTGAAGTTGTAATAAATGTACTTGAAGAAGAATGCAGAAAATTAAATGAAGTTTTCTTCTATTATATAGCTAATAAAAGACCGTTTGTTGTTATGAAATATGCTATGACTATGGACGGTAAAATAGCTACTGTGAGCGGTAAATCAAAATGGATAACTTCAGAAAAAACAAGAGAGCATTCTCATAGATTTAGAAATAAATACTCTGCTATAATGGTTGGAATAAATACTGTAATAGAAGATAATCCTACACTTAACTGCAGACTTCCAAATACTAGAAATCCTATAAGAATAATTTTGGATAGTTCATTAAAAATAGATTTGGATTCTAATATTTGTAAAACTGCTAAGGAGATAAAGACTTTTATAGCTACTATTAGTAATGATGATAAAAAAATAAAAGAACTTGAAAGTGTTGGCATAGAGATAATAAAAACAGAAAATGATAACGGCAAAGTAAGTTTAAATGATTTGATGAGAATACTTGGAGAGGAAAAAAATATTGACAGTGTGTATGTTGAAGGCGGTGCTACTTTACATGCAAGTTTATTAAAAGAGAAATTAGCTAATAAGGCATTGATTTATATAGCACCAAAAATATTTGGAGGATCAAAATCAAAAACTCCAATAGGAGTCGAAGGAATAGATGATCCTAATGATGCTGTTAAACTTACGGAAGGCAGCATAACAAAAATAGAAGACGATTTATTTTTAGAGTATTACTTAAAATATTAATTTATATAATATTTAATTATTGGGGACTAGTCCCCAAACCCCTACTTCTTTTGGTGGCCCAAAGAAGCAAAAGGACTGCATTTATATCATTTTGCATTCAATGGCATCAAAAAAGATTATAATTATAGGATTATACAATAATGTTTACTGGTATAGTTGAAGAAATAGGAACTGTTAAATCTGTACAAAGCAAAGTTATCACAATAGAAGCTAGCAAAATATTTGATGATTTGCATTTGGGTGATAGCGTTGCTGTTAATGGTACTTGTTTAACTGTATCTAGCTTTGATAATAAAATATTTAATGCTGATGTTACTCAAGAAACTTTGAACCGTACTAATTTAGGAAGTTTAAAAAACGGAAGTAAAGTTAATCTTGAAAGAGCTATGACATTAAGCGGAAGATTCGGCGGTCATATAGTAAGCGGACATATTGACGGAGTGGGAAGCATTAAGTCTATGAAGAAAGATGACAATGCTATAATACTTACTATTGAAGTGCCTAAACATTTAATGAAATATATAGTAGAAAAAGGCTCGGTTGCTGTTGATGGTATAAGTTTGACAGTGGCAAGTTTAACTGATAATACTTTTTCTATATCTCTTATACCTCATACATTAAAGGAAACTGTACTTTATTATAAAAAAGAGGGTGATAAGGTTAATATAGAAAATGATGTTATAGGCAAATATGTTGAAAGGCTTTTAACATTTAAAGAAGATAATGATGATAGTAAAAAATCTAATATAACAATGGATTTTTTATTTAAAAATGGATTTTAATATTCATGCACTTTTTACAGTTTTTTACATCTGATGCTAAAAAGGAAAAAGCTGAAGAAAAAATAAAAACGGAGCGTAAAAATGGAAAATGTTTACAGTACTATTGATGAAGCTTTAGAGGATTTAAGAAACGGAAAAATAATTCTTGTTTCTGATGATGAAGATAGAGAAAATGAGGGAGATTTAATCTGTGCGGCAGAATTTGCCACTACAGAAAATGTTAACTTCATGGCTAGTTATGCTAAAGGCTTAATATGCATGCCTATGAGCAAAGAAATTACTAACAGGCTTAATCTTAATCAAATGGTTACAAAAAATACTGATAATCATGAAACAGCTTTCACAGTATCTATTGACCATATTGAAACTACTACAGGAATATCTGCAGTTGAAAGATCTATTACAGCTTTAAAAGTTGTTGATGAGAATTCTAAACCAGAAGATTTCAGACGCCCAGGTCATATGTTTCCATTACTTGCAAAAGAAGGCGGAGTATTAGTGAGAATGGGACATACTGAAGCTACTGTTGATTTGATGAGATTAGCAGGGCTTAAAGAATGCGGTTTATGCTGCGAGATTATGAAAGATGACGGCGATATGATGAGAAGAGATGATTTGATTGATTTCGCTAAAAAACATAATCTAAAAATGATCACTGTTTCTGACTTAATTGATTATAGAAAAAAGAATGAAGATTTAATGGAGCTTTATGCTAAGGCTAAAATGCCTACTAAATACGGAGAATTTGAAATACTTACTTTCGTAAATAAAGTCACAAAAGAACATCATGTAGTTTTAACTATGGGAGATATTTCAAGCGGAGAGGATGTACTTTGCAGAGTTCATTCTGAATGCTTAACAGGGGATGCATTAGGTTCTAAAAGATGCGACTGCGGCGAACAGTATGATTATGCTATGAGAAAAATTGCTGAAGAAGGAAGAGGCATAATGGTTTATATGCGTCAGGAAGGAAGAGGAATAGGACTTGTTAATAAATTAAGAGCTTATGAACTTCAGGACAGCGGACTTGATACAGTTGATGCTAATATGGCTTTGGGATTTAGAGATGATATGCGTGAATATTATGAGGCTTATCAAATGCTTAAGAACTTGGGTATTAAAAGTATTAAGCTTATGACTAATAACCCAGATAAAATAAAATATTTAAATAATTACGGCTTAAAAATAAATGAGAGAATACCTATACAGATAGAAGCGTCTGAATATGATGCATTTTATCTAAAAACTAAGAAGGAAAGAATGGGACATATTCTTGATTAAAAAACTTGTGAGTGCCTGACATTCGTAAGAATGGCAGGAGCTTATTGCCATAGGACGCAAAGCGAGCGAACAAGTTTTTTTATATATAAATAAAAAGAATGGCCATAATTGGATTGATAATTTAAAATAAAAATTATTTACTGTTACAATATGAATTATAGGTATTTTAATTTTTGACAATTCATATTAATTTTAATATAATATTTATATGATGGATAATGTAAAATATTTTAATACATTAAATGATTATTTTGTGAGATATCTTTTTTCTGATAAAGGAAGTGAAGCAATATTGCTGGATTTTATTAATTCAATAATGCTTGACTCTGGTATGAAGACTTTTAGAAGTGTAGAAATACTTACGCCTTTCAATTATAAAGAAAATTATGAAGATAAAGAAAGTATTGTTGATGTTAAATGTATAACTCAAAATGGTTCAGTTGTTATAATAGAGATTCAGCTTCAAGGAAATTCAAGGTTTCCAGAACGCATACTTTATTATTGGGCTTCTAATTACAGTAAACTTTTAAAGCAGGGCGAAAAATATGATGCATTAACTCCTGTAATAAGTATTAATATTCTTAATTTCAATTTAGATGATTCAGATAATATTCATTCCTGCTATATGATTTATGATACAGTTAATCAAAGATTATTAACAGATCATTTACAAATACACATAATTGAAGTAAAAAAATTTAAATGCAATTCATTAAAACCAGATTTAGATTGCTGGCTTAAATTTTTTACGATGAAAGAAAATGATAATAAGGAGGCCATAATGTCAGAAATAGTAAAAGAAAAACCTATAATGGAAGAAGTACAGAGAAGATATAATAACTTTATTAAAGATAGATTGATGATGAATGAATATGACAAAAGGCAGGCATATTTATATGGAAATCAAATAATGCTTGAAGAGGAAAGAAGATTAGGAATTGAAGAGGGTAAAAAGGAGCAGCAAATATCTATAGCCAGAAACTTAAAAAAATCAGGTATAGATATAAAAATAATCAGTGAAAATACAGGTTTGAGTATAGAAGAAATAAAAAACTTGTGAGTTTCTGATATTTATATAATAATGTCAGATCTACTAATGAATAGTTTTTTTATGCGATAAACGAGCAGCTGATAACTGACAAAGGAAGTTATCAGCTATTATTAAGCGAGTTTATCGCTAGCAATAATAAATAAAATAAAAAATTTGTGAGTGCCTGACATTCGTAAGAATGGCAGGAGCTTATTGCCATAGGCACGCAAAGCGAGCGAACAAGTTTTTTATATATAATAGGAGTTAAATATGAAAAAAATTATTTTATTTATTTTAAGCGTTAATTTCTTATGGGCATTTCCGCCTAATGAGGCATATTTTTCTAACCTTTTAAGCGATAATGGTAAAATAACCAAAAATACACTTAAAGCCTATGATGTACAAGACTACGGTACAGTTTATTTTGACGGAGAGATTACATTAACAGGAGTGCTTGAAAGAGCTGATAATGAAGATATGGGAGATAATTATACAGCTTTAAGATTTTATCCTGATAGTAATATAGAACTTCCTTTTTTATACGCTTCATCTGAAATGGATTTAAAAAATCAAGGGGCTTCTAAATATGGTGATTCTTGGGATTTTAGCGGTGTTGAATTTGACAGTTTAGATTTTGGAGTTTTATTAGATGATAAAACTATAAATCTTCCATCGCCTTTAAATAAAAGATTTTTAGGAGCATCAGCTGTAAGAGCTGAAATAACAATAAGAAACTATCATTTTTACGGAGAGGGTGAAGCTGGAAGAGAGGCTTATGGAGATATTGTAGGTTTTAAGGCTTTAGGAAATATACAAACAGAGTATTTTACTAAAAATAATTATAATGCAGGAGATGCTTATTACAGTAAACTTAAATATAATTCCAAAGATGATTATGTGAATATAAGAGATAAAGCAAATGGAAAAATAATAGGAAAGATTTTGAAAAGAGATATGATTAATAATGATGCACTTTTATTGTCTATCAATGGCGGCGGTATTGAGTATATGAATTATGAAAATTTTGAAAAAAACTGGCATGAAGTATTTTATCTTCCTCCAAATGCTGAAGATGGAAAAAATGCTATTCATGGCTTTGTACATGGTTCGCAGATAAAACTTGAAGATGGAGAGTATTAAAAAATAAAAAACTGACCCACACCAAATAGGTGCATAATTGCCGTGTGTAGGTAAGGCACCATTACGGGTGGCATAGCAATAATAATAAAATTTTATAGTAAATTTAAAATTATAGAGATAGATAAATTGTGAGCATCTTGTAACTTCGCTGAATGCGGACAGCGTCAGTTACAAGAGCCTATTGCCGCAGGCATGCAGGGTGAGCGAGCAATTTTCTAGCAGATTTACAAATTTAAAAAAGGATATAAATATGAAAACTTTTGAAGGAAAACTCGTTAGTGAAAAACCAATTAAAATCGGTATAGTTTGTGCTAGATTCAATGAATTTATTGTTTCTAAACTTTTGGGCGGTGCTTTGGATGCTTTATCCCGTCATGATATAAAAGATGATGATATAAGCGTAGCTTGGGTGCCAGGTGCTTTTGAAATCCCTCTAATAGCTTCTAAAATGGCTAAATCAAAAAAGTATGATGCAGTTATTTGTTTGGGTGCTGTTATAAGAGGCTCAACTACTCATTATGATTATGTTTGTGCTGAAGTGTCTAAAGGTATTGCCAATGTTTCTCTTAATTCTGATATACCTGTAATGTTCGGCGTGCTTACTACTGAAAACATTGAACAGGCTATTGAGAGAGCTGGAACTAAAGCTGGAAACAAAGGCTTTGATTCTGCTATGGGTGCTATTGAGATGGTAAACTTAATAAGAGAAATAGAAAAATAAGAATATTCTAAAAAATATTTTATTAATCAAACAAGGGCTTAAATTATTTTAAGTTCCTTGTTTTTTTATTATCCTTATTGGTATTATTTGTTATATTTAATTTAATAAGAAAATTTTATTAATAATGAGTATATACTTTTTTATCATTTAATATATATTTTATAATAATAAAAGTTACTAATAAGGAGCTAGTATGGAATTAAAAGGTTCTAAAACAGAGGTTAATTTGAGAAATGCTTTTATAGGAGAAGCTATGGCTAGATGCAGATATATGTATTATGCCGAAAAAGCAAGAGAAGAAGGAAAAGAAGATATAGCAGCTATATATGAAAAATTTGCAAGAAACGAGCAGGAGCATGCTAAGATATGGTTTAAAAATTTCCATGGCATACCGACTACTGAAGAAAATTTAAAAGAATCTATAATGAATGAAAATTATGAATCTATAGATATGTATTTATCATATGCTAAAACAGCTCAGGAAGAAGGCTTTGATGATTTGGCTATGGCTTTTATGAATGTGGCAAGAATTGAAGACGGACATAAAAAGCAGTTTCAAAATTTACTTAGAAATACAAAATTAGATGTACCAAGCTGGCAATGCGATATATGCGGATATATTATGGATTGTGAAAATGAAAATACTCAAATATGTCCTGTTTGCAAAAATAAAAAAATTAAAAAATAAATTCTTGAAATCAAAAATAAAGAGCATATATTAAAATAAAAAATATGCTCTTTACTTTTTATAAAAATTGATATATATTACGGTTCGCCAAAAATCGCATTAATCAAATTCATTTTATTACTATCCTCATCTTCATAAACCATATCTTCTACACCAAAAAACATCAAACTGGATAAAGCATCTGGAAAATCCAAATAGCTGAACATATCCTCTTTTATATTATTTCCATCAAAAGAATCATCAAAATTTAAAAGCTGCCTTAAAGCTATATAACCGCGTCCATTATTTGTTTTAAGCCATTTATCAGTATCAGAGCCTTCAGGTGTTTTCTGCCAGCTCTTTGGAAAATATACTTTGTCATATATTAAATAGCTTGCATTTACTATACGCTCAGCTTTATTTTTATGTACATAGAAAGGTGTTACTTCAAAATGTTTTTCCAATCTTTTAACCAATTCCCTTTGTGCAAAATTTGATTCGCATAATATTTTTTTTACTTTCTTATTCATAAGAAAATTTATTATGCTCTCATCAGTGGTTGTATTCATATCATTACGCATAAGTCCAGAATCTATTAAATAAATATCCTCCCCTATTTGCGTATAAATAATAACAGAAGTAAAACAATTATATTCCCCAAATGCAGGATCAACTATAGCTTTATGCTCGGATGAATTTATTTTTTCTTTTTCAATATGCTCATCATAGAATTTTAATTTTGAATATAAAAAAATTTTTCCTTGTTTATTTTTTATTTTACCAAGCCAAATATGATCATACATTTTAGGCATCATCTTTAATGTTGAAAGTCTTGATTTATTTAATATATCGCTGAAGTAATAATTGCCGTTATAGTTTATAAATGTAATTAAAATATTATTATCTTCATATTCTTTATAATCATATTTTTTATTATTTTTATCTGTGTAAAATTTATATTCTAAATTAAATTTGCTTACTGTTTTATAAATAAAATCAGTTTCAAATCTTGGATTAAATACAATCCATATTTCACTTTTTTCGGCACGTATTGAAGGCTCTAATATTTCATAGCTTCTTTGAGTGAGTGTTTGTGCTTCTTCTATAAAACATATTTTTACATTGTATATTGATTTTATTTCTTCTATTGAACATTCCCTTATACCTAAAAATATAAATTTGCAGTTGGTGATTTTATTTATGATTTCATTTCTTTTTATAATAAAAAATTTTTCAAGATTTAATTCTTTTATGATGCTGATTAGAAGAGGATAAGTTGAATAGGATATTGACTTTTGAATCTCTCTTGAGCATAGTATAACGCCTTTTATTTCAAAACTTTTGGCTATTAGAATGCGGGCAATGGATTCACTTTTTCCTCCTCCACGTCTGCTGTATGCTATTTTTAATCGTTTTTGCATATAAGCCCATTTTTCAAATGGTTTTAATATGTTGAACTTTATATCCATTATTATTTTCTCCAAATAAAATTATTTTTAATTATCAAAACCTACTCTTATATTAATTTTATTTTCTTCTTCTTTTAATTTTCTTTTTTCGAGTCTTTTAGCATTTCTTGTTTTTACGAGCTCTAAAAATACTATAATAGCTCTTTCGCTTGGAGGATTGTATTTATAAACTGTTCTTTTTGTAAATGATTCTTTTCCGTCTTTATCGGTTTTTATTTCTTTTATTGTGTCTTTAGTATAATAACCCAAAGCCTTTTTTATTAGAGCATTTTCTATTTTTATTTTGGTATCTTTTAAATATTCATCTTTTTGATAAATACAAGCAATAGACCATCACACAACAGCGAATAAGCGGGATTTAACGGGATAAAGCGGTATTTAGTGAAATGTAAAAAGAAAAAGAACCAACACATTATGCAATTAATTTAATAATTTTTATATATAAAACGATGAAAAAAACTCATTTTAATATATAATTTAATCACAAAACACTAGGAAATTATATAATGAAAATAAACTACGAATTAATTAGAAATATACTTGAAGTTATGGAAGAACATAAAAATCATGAAATACTTGGAAAAGAACTATTAGATAAATTAAACATCAAAGTACCAGAAGATGATAATAATGAAGAAGAAATTTTATTATATGATAATTTAGTAGGACATATTAAAATTTTATTTGATAATGAATGTATAGATAATGATTTCAATAATAAGGAAAATAAATATGGATTTACTTATTTGTTATCTACTAACTTTCCATTAATTAATGGAGCTTATAGAATTACAGCAAAAGGATATGATTTTCTAAGCGGTTTAAAAGAAGATAAAGTATTTTCTAAAATAAAAGATTTTTCAATTAATGTAGCTATAGAAGCTGCCAAACAATTATTAGTAAAACTAGCTTTAGGAAATTTATAAACAACAACTATATATCATTAATTAAATTTTCATTTTCATCTATAGTATAAATTATATCATTCTTAAAATCTATATACTTAATTCTTTTCACTTCATATTCACAACTATTTTTAAAATTCTCTTTTATTGACTTAATATTATCAATAAAAAAGTCATCATTACTACATTTATCGTCTATTAATTCTAATATTTCTTTTCCAGATTCAGAAAGTTTAAATACATTTACATTCATAAGGTTTATAATCAATATATTAGTATTTTTATTTTTATTTTTTGATAATTTAAATAAATAATTGTTATTAGATATAACTATTTCACTACTTATTGTTAAATTTAAGTCATTAAGACTACTTATAACACCCGAATCCATAAGTTTAGTTATGTCTGAAAGAGAAATACCATATTTTTGTAATAAAGTTAAATTTTTAAATATATATTTTTCTCTTTCTTTGCCATAAAATAATAATTTAGCAACTTTAGTAAATAATTCTGCTTCATCAGTAGTCATATTTTTTAATGTTTCTAAAGTTCTATATGAAAAACTACCAGGCTGTTTTATCTCTCCTGCTAATAATTTAGCCCATAAATCCTGAATATCTTCATTGCTTATATCTTGAACAATATTAAAATATCTAGTAAACCAATCCTTATCCACAGGTTTATCAGAAACATCCTCTTCATCTTTTAATATATCATAAGTTTTAGAAATAACATTTTGAATATTAGAAGTTCTTGATAATTCCTGATTTACTAATCTTGCTTTTGTGTTTTCTAATAATATATTAGCATTACTTATTTCTGTTCCATTATTATGATTTATATTAAGATTTGAATTTTTAGTTATAAATTCTAATATTTTTTCTATTTCATATATTTTGTCATCTGTTTCTAATTTTCTTTTATAAGATTCAGCATCAGCAATTCTTTTTATATGATACGGCTCATATATTTTCCAACCAAAACCTCTTAATAAATCAATAAGTTTTTCTATAGCTTTACCAACTCCAGCTATATCATTGATATCCATAATAACCCCTTATAAAGCACTATGTATAAATGATAAATCTTTAATATTTTTTGTCAATATATATAAAAAATCTAAAAATCTTTAGTCTATAAAAGTTCATTAAAAATCTATAATCTGAATATAATTAAATGAAGGCAGGTATATAAATGCTTACAAAAGATATTCTTAAAAAATCAGGAATAAATCAAAAATGGTATGAAGTATTAAGTAAAAGTTTTGATAAATATCATATATGCAAATCTGATAACAAAGAAGAAAATATAAATGAATTAGCTATGTTTTTGGCACAATGCGGACATGAAAGCATTAATTTCACAAAATTAGAAGAAAATCTAAATTATTCAGCAAATACATTATTAAAAATATTTCCAAAATATTTTAAGGATATTAATGAAGCCAGAGAAGTTGTAAGCAAGGGTAAAGAAGCTATAGAAACAGAATATACGGAGGAAGACTAGGAAACGGTAAAAATGAAGGATACAAATATAGAGGCAGAGGCATTATACAGCTTACAGGAAAAAATAATTATAAAAAATACGGAGAAAAATTAGGGATTAATTTGGTTGATAATCCAGATTTAGCATCATCAGAATTAATAGCATCAAATATAGCATGCTGCTATTGGATAGAAAGAGGTTTACAGCCATTTGCAAGAAAAGGCGATGTAAAAACAGTAACAAAAATGATAAATGGAGGCTATAACGGACTAGAGGACAGAGAAAAAAGATTCAAAAATATACTAAAAATATTAGAGGCTGTTAATGACTGATATACTGACCGCTTTTTCTATAATAATAGCTTGTATAACTATACTTATAATAGGCAATTGGGTAAGAGAACTTATTATAAATAATAAGCAGGCTAAAGTAAAAGCCAATCTTAAAATTGGAGAATTAGAGTTTGGAAATGATAAAATTATCTCAGAAAAACCTATAGAAAAACAAAATAATTTAGTTTCTAATGCTTTTAAATCTCCAAAAGAGCTTGATGTATTAGGAGCTAAAAATAACAGTGAAATATTAGCTTATTATCACGGAGATAATGAAAATGGAAATAGGTTTCAATATGACAATAATATTACTTCTTTGACAGTCTATAAAGAATACAGCAATATTATAAGTCAAAGTACATTGAAAGTTCAGAGTAAAATAATTAGTTATATAGCCAGAAATCATATACTTAATAAAGATAAATCTGAGTTTGAAGAGTATGTAAAAGAAAAAAGAATAGAAATTATAAATATATATAATACAGCTTTATCCAAAAGCGACATTGAAAGTATAAGAAGATTAGGATTAGAAAATATTTGCAATTTTTATTATATGATTATTTTAGATAATCTAAAAGAGATTTATAAATCAATATATAATAATCATAAAGTACAATATGATAAACGTAATAATTTTCTGAGAAATCTTAAAAATCTTCCTGCCAAAGATAGGTTAAAAAGCTATGATGTTTTTATCAATAATAATTTTACGGAAACAACAATAAAAGATAGTGAAATAGTTTTGGAAAGTTTAGAATATTTACAAAAATTTTTACTAGGAATATTTCACGACAGTATAAAATATAATGGAATTAGACAAAAATAAAAAACTTGAATGCCTGCTGAAGCAATTCAGCAGGAGGTTATAATGAAAGTTTTTTATTTTAGCAATAATAAAATATTTCACGACAGTATAAAATATAATGGAGTTAGATAAATGAGTTTTATAGACAAGCATAATGCAAATAAGAAATTATTAATTTATACAAGTATAGTCAGTTTTATTTTAGGCTGTATTTGGGTATTTGTTAATTTAATTTGGAGAGGCAGGACAGTAACTAAAGAAGAGGCAATAGCAGTTGTAATAATTCTTCTTGGGCTTAATGCTGTTAGTTTTGGAAGCGACTTGAGAGGATTTTTAAAAATATTAAAAGGAGGAAATGAAAAAGAAAAAAGATTAGAAGAAGTAAATACAATAAAAGATAATAAATAAAATGACAATAATAATCAGTATAATAATTAATTTTTTAAAGACAAAACTATTAAGTTTTTTGAAATCAAAATATTTTATATATTTTTTGATTGCAGGTATTTTACTTGGATATATAAGTTTTTTGAATTGTACAATAAAAATAAAAGACAACAAAATCAAATCTTTAGAAAAAGAAATATATACAACAAAATTAAATATTTCAAATATTATACTAGAGAAAGAAATGATTTTTGATAATGAAAGAAAAATAATGCTTGAAAGTTTCAGCAATAGTAATGAAGCTATAGAAAATATAAAAGAAAGTTATCTTAAAAGCGATGAAATAAAGGCATTAAATACTATTATAAATGATTATTATAAAAATATAAAAAATTAAGGAATATATGAAAATAAAATATTTAATTTTAATACTTATATTTTTAGTAAGCTGTACTGCTAAATATATAACCATACCATTATCACAGACGCCTAGTTTTTATGAGCCTAATAATAATATAAATACAAGTAAAGAACTTATTAAAGAATATCAAAAAAGTATTATAAAAATATCAGAATGGCAAATTTGGTATAATGTACAAACAGGAAGTAATTACTATAAAATAAGAGGCAGTAATAATGGCACCTAAAAGCAACATAGATAAACTTGATAAAAAAACAAAAGAAGAAATTATAGAACTTTTGCAAGACAGTACGGTAAGATATATTGATATTGCTAATATTATCAATGAGAAATTGGGAAAAAAAGCAGTGTCAAAATCTGGTATATCAAGATATAAGAAAAAGATTTGATAATTTATTGGATAAGAAAAAAGAAATAGAGGCAATAGCTTCAGCTTGGAAAGATAAAACAGGCGATGAATTAGGCAATATTTTAGGCAAGCAGACTATGGAAGAAATAAGAATGCTTATCTATGATTTTGTAGGTTCATTGCAGGAAATACAAAACAGCGAGGTAGCAAATATGGATATAAAAGAAATAGAGAAAATGTCTAACTCTATAGAAAAGGCAACAAAAGGAATAATCAATCTTGAAAATGCTATATCGAAAAATAATCAGCATACAGAAGAGATAAAAAATAAAGCCCTTTAAGAGGCACAAATTAAAGCCATTAATAATGCTAATTCTGCAGGAATATCTCAGGAAACAGTTAATACAATATTCAGAGATGTATTTAATATTAATAATTAAAAATGAATAACAAATTAAAAAATAAAAAGATACTTTTACCCTATCAGGAAAAATGGCTTATTAATCAGGATAAAGTAAAAGTTTGGGAGAAATCAAGAAGAATAGGAGCTTCTTATGTTGAAGCTTTAAATTGTGTATTAAAAGCATCATTATCAAAAAAAGAAAATGGTATGAGCTGTTATTATATATCTTATGCAAAAGATATGACACAGCAATTTATTAAAGATGCTGCTTTTTGGGCTAAATTACTTAATATAGCATGTGAAGATTTTGGAGAAACAGTTATAAAAGATGAAAACAAAGATATAACAATTTATAAAATAAGATTTGAATCAGGTTTTGAGATATGGGGGCTTCCTTCTGTACCTCGTTCTATAAGAAGTAAACAAGGTCATATAGTTATTGATGAAGCAGCATTCTGCGATGATTTAAAAGAATTATTAAAAGCAGCATTAGCTATGCTTATGTGGGGAGGAAGCGTTTTAATACTTTCTACTCATAACGGAGAAGATAATCAATTTAATTTGCTTGTAAAAGATATTGAATCTGGAAGGAAAGATTATTATTTACAAACAACTGATATTGATGAGGCATTAAAAGACGGTCTTTATAAAAAAATATGTGAAATATCTAAAGAAGAATACAGTAAAAGTAAAGAACAAGAATGGCTAAAATCTATAATTAAAGATTATGGAGAGGCTTATGAAGAAGAACTTTACTGCATACCTTCAAAAAATGGAGATAAATATTTTAATAGAGCATTATTAGAAACTGTAGCTGATGAAAAAATAGAAGTGTTTAGATTCTATGAAAAAGATGATTTTACTTTCAAAACAGAAAATGAAAGATATGCAAAAATGTTGGAATATTTCAATATTGTTAAGCATTTATTTACAAATATAAAAGATGAAGTAGTTTTAGGAGAAGATTTTGCAAGGAGCGGAGATTTAACAGTTTTATGGTTTGAAAAAATAAAACTTAGTAAAAATAAAATAAAAACTCTATGTGTTATAGAATTAAGAAATATTCCATTCAGTAATCAGGAACAATTTATTTTACTATGCATAAATGAACTTGGAAGAAAGTTTTTAGGAGCTGCTTTCGATGCTAGAGGCAATGGACAAATGATAGCGGAGAATCTTTCATTAGCATATAGAGGTTTAATTTTAGAAGTAATGATAACTAGAAAATGGTATGCAGAAAATATGCCTAAGCTAAAAAGTGCAGTTGAAGATAAAACTACAAATATTCCAAAAGATAATTTTATTATAGATGATTTTTTGCAGGCTGAAGTTTGGCAAGGAATACCTCTTATAAGAGAAAGGACAGGCATAAGAGGAAATAAAAGACATGGCGACAGCTTAATAGCTAAAGTTATGGCAATATATGCTATTAATGAATTAGAGTTAAATATATACCAAAAGATAACTTATGAACCTGTAAAAACTCAAAATTGTTGGAGAACATAAAAGGAGGTGAGCCGAGCCTTCACGGTAAAGAGTGAAACGAATTACCGTGCTATTATTTAGGCGACCAATGTAGGCACCCTTGCGGGTGGGCGAACATTGCCTTCGGCACGCAGGAGCGGCAACAATGAGTAATATAACAGCTGGCGTTTTAATAAAATTAAAAGATCAATTCTCTTCTGGTATTGATAAGGCTTCCAATAAAGTTAATTCTTTTCAGAGTAAAATGCAGGGAGCTTTTTCAAAAATAGATGGGATATTAAACTCTACAGCAAGTAATTTAGCTACTTTAGGAGTTTCTATAGGCGTAGGTGCTACAATTAATAAAATGATAGCATTTGAAGATAGGATAAATAAAATCGGAACTATAGCAAGAAGAAATGCTAAAGATGTAGAAACAGCAGAAAAACAATTAAATGGTTTAAGCGAAGCTATATATAAAGCAGCTATGCAGCCAGATATTAAAGTAGATGCAAATGAAATTATTGATGCTATGGACATTATAATGACTAAAACAGGCAATATGGATTTTGCTAAAGAAAATATAGAAAATATTGGAAGAGCTATGAGAGCATTTGGGGCTTCTGGTTCTGATATAGGCTCAATGATGTCTGAGTTTTCTAAATTGAATTATTCTGCTGAAGAAACTGCAAAACTAATGGATGAGCTTTATTATCAAGGAAATCAGGGTGCTTTTACGGCTTCAGAGTTTGCTAAATTTGGACCAGCTATAATAGCAGCTTATTCAAGTATTGGAACAGCTTCAGAAGATTTGAAAAATGCCAATGCTGTTATGCAGGTATTAACTGCAGGTACAGGGGATGCATCAGCTTCTGTTACTGTTCTTGAAAGTATTATGAGTGATTTAACTAATCCAGAAATACAAGAAAAATTACAAAATCTAGGAAATATTATAGGAGCAGACTTTTCTGTTAGAGATAGTGAGGGAAATTTTAAAGATTTGCATGAAATAATTATGAAAATAGTAAATGCAAAAGATAAAATGGGCGGTAATTTTGATATGCTATCAGATGTTTTTGGATCGGATTTATCAAGAGAAGCCATAAAGCATTTTGATAATTATGATGAGATATTGGAAAAAGTTTTAGATGTTTCTAATGCTCAGGGACAAGTAAATGCATCTGCAATGGAAAATGCACAAAGTTTGGCAGCTAATATACAAAACTTGCAGACAGCTTTTGATTCTTTTGCCAATAAAAATGTAGCACCATATTTAGAAAAAGTTACAGGAATATTAAATGATTTTGCTAAAAATCCTGAAAGATTTGATGCCGTATTCAAAGTTATAGCAGCTGGATTTGGAATATTTATGACAGCAAAATTGGTATCAGGGGTTGCTAATACAATTAGTTCAATAAACAGTTTGAAAAATATGGCAAAAGGCAATATATCATCTACGCTGCAAGCGGACAGTCGTCATATACAAGGAACAGGAACTCCTATTCCTGTTTTTGTTACAAATATGGGACAGTTTTTTTCAAATGGAAATAATTCTAACACATTCAATGTAGGTCAATCATCTTCAAATATACCAAATATCAATAATGGAAAAATGACTTGGAAAAGTTTAGGAAAAACAGCAGGTGCTATGGGTGCTGCTGTTACTGCTATACCAATGGCTATAAGCGGATTTATGGCTGCTAATGATCCTTCACTTTCAAAAAAAGAACAAAATAAAATGAAAGGTGAGGCTGTTGGAGGAGCCGTTGGAAGTATTGCGGGTACAGCTATAGGAACTAGTGCTGGAGCTGCTACTTCCGCTGCTATAGGTTCAGTTGTTCCTGGACTTGGCACAGCTATAGGGGCTTTAGTAGGTGCTGGTGTTGGTATTGCGGGAGGATATTTAGGAAGCAAACTTGGCGGAAAAATTGGAGAAAGTTTGACTAAAGAAGATACTTTAGAAAAAACTATTACTGCTAATAATATACAAAATAACAATGCTCAGGTTGAAATGAAAGGAGCTGCTAATATTGGAGTAGATATAAAATTGACAGATGAAAGAACTTATTATAAAGCTACTCCATACAATAATAACATACCAAATATAAATATACAAACAGGAAATATTGAAGAAATAAGAAATTATTCTTCTTAAATAACTAAAACATAAAAAATCCACTGTTAATAGGATAAAAATGGGTAATAGTAGTAATTTTCAATATCCTAGCTCTTCATCTTGGAGAGAGGCTTATGATATACAAAGCCTTGTAAAATATGAAGCTCCTAATATGGAAGCTGTTTATTTCTTATATGATAATATAAATATTTCAGGCGGACAGTCTTTAGATAATTCAAGTTATCCTAATTTTGGGTATTGGAGTAATACTTCAATTAATGAATCTGTTAATAAAATAAGAGTATCTGGCTTTTTAAGAGATGAAGAATATTTAAATAAAAAAATAGATTTAATAAATGCTTTTAAGATAAAAACAGATGATGAAAATCCAGCTTTTATTTTTTTACCTCTTTATCCCAGATTAAAAGTAACTTTAGAAAACTGGTCTATAGATGAAAAAGCAAATGAAAATGGTCAATGTAAAATAGAACTTAATTTTAATCTATGTGCTGATAGAAAAAATGATGAAAATTATAATTTTCTTAATATAGAAGATGCTAAAAACAATGTTCAGGAAATAGCTAATAAAAATCTTGAAAAGAAATTAGAGAATAATTTTAATTATGATACTTTTTTATCAGGTATAAATAATGTATCAAGTAAACTTTCAAATGTTATTGGAATGATACAAGGAAAAGCAGATTATATTAATGATATGGCAAGGGCTATAAATACAATATCTTCTACAATCGCTCAAGGAATTAGAACTCCTTCAGTTTTCGCTGATGCTTTACAGAATGTTGTATCTTCAATAGTTAATGGAATAATAGATATAAAACAGTCTGTAAATGAAACTGCTGAAAGCTCAAAATCATTCGCCGCAGGCGGCACGCAAGGTGGGCAGACGCCACAGTCGTCAATTAACAGCATACTTCCAATAGAAAATGCAAAAAATAATGAAAAAAAAGTTTTACTTCAGTTTCTTAATTTTTATAATTATGATACTACAAAAGATACAATTTCTTTTAATGAAATGAATACTGCAAAAGAAAGTGATAATTTTATTAAAATAATTGCAGTTACTGCTGTTGCTAGTATTATAATTCAAATAGATGATAGTAAGGAAAAAATAAAAAATTATTTAGAACTATATGACAAATTAAATGATTCTATAAATAAAGATGATTATGAACTTAATAATGCTTTAATAGACTTAAAAATATCTGTTATAGAAGAATTGAAAATAAAAGAATTAAAGAAATTAAGAAAAATTAAGTTCAATAAGAATATGACATTATTAAATGCAGAGCATTTTTTGAACTCATACAATTTGAGAGATTTTAATTTTATAGAAGATAGTTTTGTACTTCCTAAAGAAATATTTTATGTTTAAATAGGAGTATTATTAAAATGCATATTAAAGTTTATGCTGGAAAAAGCAAGAGATTAATTAATTATAATTCAATTATTATAAAAAAGAGTATTGATGAAATATGTAATACTGCTGATATAGTATGTCCTTTAAGCGAATTAAAAAAAGTAGAAAAGCATGACAGGATAATAATAAAGGCTCTTATGTGGAATAATGAGGAGAGAAATGTAACAACTACTTTAGTTGATGATATTAGTGCAGTATTAAATAATAATCAAAAGCAGATGACTATACATTCACGTTCTTATGCAAGAGATATAATAGATTCTACAGATTCAGGAAGAATTGAAGGCGGTACATTAGTAGAGGTAGTAAGAAAAATAGCACAAAAATATAATTCTAATATAGTAGTATCACATTACCCTACAAACAAAGATAATTCACCTCCTATAGCATCTTTTACATGGGAAAATGAAAGTGTTTGGCAGAAACTGCTTACTATAGCAGAAAATAATGGCTATGCAATAGCTTCAAATCAAGCGTCTAATCTATATGTATGGGCTAGAAATACATATTTGGCAAATAATGCAAATCATAAAATCATAGAAGGAAAAAATATAAAATCAGCATCTTTAAATAAGAGAGGATATGAGCAGTTTAATTGCTATAGAATAAAAGGAAATTATGGAATAGGAGAAAAGTTTGATTATAAATGCGATACAAAAAGGGTATTTACACTATTTTTTACAGATGAAAATATATCTCAAAAAGAACTTTTAAATAGAGCTGAATCAGAATTAAAAAGAAGAAAATCAGATGAATTAAATATTAATATGTATGGTTGGGGATTATCATATGAGGAAATAGAAAATAAAAAAATAAAAAATAATGATAAGATAGAAGTATTTTATGAGCCTAAGCAAAAAATAAAAGTTAATATTCCTTCTTTTGGAATAGATGACTATAAAGTAATTAAAAGTGTTGAGCTTGTTCTTAATAATGAAGAGTTTTCATCTAATATAATTTTAGTAGATGAAGGAGCTGTATAAAATATGTCTTTGCCTAATCTTATTTCATCTATATCTTCTAAAATAGCAAATATGATAACTATTTCAAAATTTATAAAAAGAAATAATGATGATACTATTCAAGTAAAATCTTCTTATGATAAAACAATAGAAAAAAAAGAATTATTTCCTTATGGATTTATTGCAAAAGCTAAAGAAGGAGAAGTAATTATTTTATCTAAAGGCGGTAATTTTGACAGCTCTCAAATATTGCCTATTTTATCTAGTGATAAAGCTCCTGAAATTAAAGAAGGAGATACATGTATATATAATGAAAAAATATCAATAATTATAAATGAGGATATGATAAAAATAGGAGGAGATGATTTCGGCGGACTTATAAAAATAGAAGAATTAAAAAAAGAATTGGAAAAAAATAATCAAATACTTCAAGCTATATTAAATATATGTTTAGGAGCTCCTATACCAGAAGCTGGAAATGGAGCAAACTCTGCTTTTCAGCTTGCTTTAAGTACTGCTTTAGCTGGAAAGACAATTGCTAATTTTAGTAGTATAGAAAATACAAAAATAGTGCATGGAGCCAATAATTGAAATGTTAGAAATAGATCTAAACAAATATAATAATATAGAATATCTTGTTTCTATGAGCATTTATTCAAATAAAAATAAATGGTGGGCAGACAATGATTTTGGCAGCGATTTATTTGCAAAAAAAAATAAATTAAGCAAAGAAACTCAAAATGAAGTAAAAAGAATAATAACTGATTCTCTTGAATGGATAGTTGAAGACGGACTTGCAAAAGATATAGAAGTTGATACTGAAATAGAAAATAAAAGCAGATTAAATTATTCTGTTTTAGTCAGAAAGCCTGATAATAATACAGAAATTATAAAAGGAGTGTGGGATAATGAATGAATCTTTAGAGCAATTAAAATTAAAAATATTAAATCAATATTACAGTGAATTAAATCCTCTTGAAAATACTCCTAAATATAATTTAGTAAAAGTAATAGCAAATGTAGAAGCTGGTATTCAATATTCCCTTTTAGGTGATATAGAGTTTTTAAAAAAACAAATATTTCCTGATACAGCAGAAAAGGATTTTTTAAGAGCTCATTGGGCTGACAGAGTACCGCCTCTATATGCTGAGGTGGCGAGCGGAAGTATTTTGGTAAAAGGTATTGCTGGTGTTTCAATTCCTTCAGGCTCAGTATTTAGATCTGAACAAGGTAATAATTATTTTATGACAAAAACGTACATCATAGCAGAAAATGGAAGTGTAGAAATAGAAGTTCAGGCTGAAAATGCAGGTACCAGCTACAATTTAAAATCAGAATCTAAATTAAAATTAGCTTCTAATTTAATAGCAAATGTAGAAAGTGAAGCTGTTGTTCAAAGAGATATAGCAGGAGGAACAGATGGAGAAACAGATGAGGCTTATTTAATTAGAGTATTAAATTATATAAAAGGAAACAGTAATGGAGGAAATGGAGATTTTGCTGATGAAGCATTGAACTCATCATCAGAAGTAAGCAAAGCATTTGAGTTTAGAAATTTTAATGTATTTGGTGCTTTGCTTGTAGTTGTAATAGGAGGAAATGCAGATACTGGCTTTATGAAAGTATCAAACATAGATAAAGTTCAAGAGCATATAGAAAAAAAATATCCATATACAATATTTACAGTAAAAACTCCAGAAATTATAACTGTAAATATAACTATAGAATTAAAAAGAGAAGAAGATACTGTAGGAATTAGAGAAATGATTACATCTACTATTAAAGAATATTTTAATAAAAGAGTAAAGCCTGATATGGAAATAAAAGAAGCATTAATCAAAAATCTTATAGTTGATGATATTAATGTTACAGAAGCTAATGTTGAAATAGAAGGAGGAGATAAATACTATAATCAATTAGAATATGCTGTTTTAGGAACTATAACATGGAACTAAATATTAAAGATGAAAAAACTTATTTTGAAGCTGTAAAAAGTCTTTATCCTGAAGGGGTATTTTTTGAAAGTCAGTTTGAAAATGAAAACTCTGATATGTCTAAATTAGCAAAACTTCAGGCTGATATGATAAAAAAAATAAAATTAGAATTAAAGAAATTATGGCTTGAAGCCAGGCTTGAAACTTGTACAGAAGATACGATAGAAGATTATGAAAGAATACACTCTAAGGAAATAAGAAATGGTTTAAGTTTAGAAAAAAGAAAATTACTTATTTTGCAAAATGATTTGCTTGTTTCTCAAAACCCAAAAGATACTATTAACAATCTTATAAAAAATGATTATCAAACAGAAATATTAAATATTAATGCTAATCATAAAATATCTGTATTCGGACATGCATCTTTTGGTCATACAAGACTTTATAATTATAGAGCATTTTGTTCAGTAATAATAAAATTAAAAAAGATAGAAGATTCAAATAAAAAAATAGAATTAGAAGAGTTTTTAATAAATTTATTTGATGCAAATAAAATAATATTTTTTGATTATGTATAAAGGAGTTAATTTTTATGTCATTATATCCTAAAGACCAAGAAATCACAGTTTTTGGAGAAAATATAAAATATCCGAATATGGGAGAAGATGGAAAGTTTACAAATGGAAGTTTTTCTGACCCTAAAATTAAGCCTTCTTTTATTCCAGCTGAAACTATAAACCTTATTTTGGATAATTTGGAAAATGTTATAAAAGAAGCTGGTATTGAAAGTAATAATCAAGATACAAATCAATTGATAAATGCTGTAAAAAAACTTGCTGGAGATAATGTCAGTAAATTTAAATATAAATTAGAAGAATTTGATACTGGTAAAATTTGGATAGATGACAGAATTATATACGGCAGAGTATTTGTAATAGAAAATTTAAATACTCAGCATTTTCCTATAGAGATTCATACATTTGATGATATAGATAAAATGATAGACTATAAAATAATAGGTGTTTATAATTATGATGTTGTAAAACAGCTATTCAAAGATTATTTAATAGGTAAAGATAAAATGCCTGCTATTTTAGCTTTATATATAGAAAACAACATTTTATATTTTCATTGTTTAACAAATCCAGATCTAATTATAAATAATAATGACAATAAATTAGAAATATATATAGAATATATAAAAAATAATAAAACTTTACTTATTATAAATCCATTATCTTTAGATTTATATGAAGATATAGACAGGATATCAGAATTGCAGGTAAATACAGATGCTGAAACTTTTGAAGCTAGAATAGAAAATCAAGAAATAGCTTCATTAATTATAGAAGAAAATAAATTAAGAGTTGTACAAAAAAAGATAGGAAGTTCAAATATAATAATAGAAGCTCATGCATCTGGAAGAGAAAAAGCAAGCGTAACTATACCAATACAGATAAAAGAAAGACCAATTACAACTTTAACTTTATCATCTCAAAGCGGTGAAGTTAAGCAAGATGAAACTATTTCAATTACTGCTGATACTAATGCTGATAGTATAGAAGCTCAAATAAATAATTCTAATGCTCAAATAAGTGTATCTGGAAAAACTATTAATATTATTGGTAAAAATGTAGGTTCTTCAATTATTACAGTAAAAGCACAGATACCAAACTCTTTGGAAGTTAGTAAAAATTATAATTTAAATATTTTAGAAAATATATATTATAATTCGTTAATATATGGCAAAATAACTTCAAATTCAGCGTCATGGGGATACAATATATTAACAATTAATTGGACAAATAATAATTGGGATTGGAATTCTGGAAGAAATAATGTAGTAATTAAAACATATAATAGTAATAATCTTTTACAAACTATAAAATGTAATTATTATATTAGCTATTTTTCTCCAAATGTACAAAGTTCTAATGCATATTTTAAAAAAGATGGCGAAAAATTATTAGCATATCAATCAAGACTTAATAATGTCGAATCTATTACTGATATAGTAATATTTTCAGCATAATAAGTACTAATAGCCACTATTTTTATGGCTAGTTTTTTTGAATACCTTTTATTTTGGGATAGCATTTTGTTTTGGGCATTATTTAGTATCGTAATATATACTTTTTTATAATTAGCTCCGTTTTCTAATTTGTATAAATCTTCTAAAACGTTGCCTTGAATAGTTTGAGGTTTATACACAGTTTTATAAACCTCTAAAAATTTCTTATTTCTTACTTCCAATGATAAGTGAGGTGTTTTATTTTCTATAATCTCTTCTTCTTTAATATATTTAATATCTGGAGCTAAAATTATATTAGAACAGCTTAAAATAAAAATAACAATAATAATAAAAATGATTTAATATACATATATGCTTATATTAGCATGATGTAAATTCAAGTCAAGGCAAAAAGGCTATATTTAACTTGATTTAAAAAATATTTATTTATTATAAATAATGTTAATAATAAAATGGAGCTATTTTTTATGGAAAACTATACAAATCTAAAATGGCAATCAATAGATGAATATAAATCTATAAGTTTTATATGTTGGAATTGTGGAGAAAATATTGCATCAGAAAAAGCATATGGAGCAACATATTATTCTACAGGTTACAAAAAAAATTTTTATATAGGATTAGTTTATATATGTCATAAATGTAATGCTCCAAACATATTTAATAGAGATGGAGATCCTATAATAAAACCTCCTTATGGTAAGAATATTGATAAATTACCAAATGAAATAAGAGAAGCGTATAATGAAGCTAGAAAATGTATGCAAGTTGGAGCATATACTGCTGCTAGTATGATTTTAAGAAAAATATTAATGAATGTAGCTGTTTCTGAAGGAAAAGAAGAAGGTGATACATTCAAAAATTATATAGATTATTTAGACAATGAAGGTATCATACATAAAAAACAAAAAGGTCTTATAAATAAAGTTAGAGAAATAGGAAATGAAGCTAATCATGAGATTAAATCTGTATCTGAAGAAGATGCTCAATATATATTTAAATTAATTGAGCATCTATTGTTAAATAATTATGAATTTATAGATAATGATAACTCCCCAAATTAAGCTCATATTTAATATTATGCAATTAATTTAATAAATATATTCGTTGGTTTTTGACTCGTTTTTTGTTGGGGTTATCA
>NZ_JADF01000025.1 GCF_000518245.1 Brachyspira alvinipulli ATCC 51933
GGGCAATTTTTATATATTGCTTAATAAAAATTGTGAGCGTATTGTAAGTTTACTTACAATACTGTTTTAGCGAACAATTTTTATATATTATAGTTGACATAAGTATAAATTATTGATAATATGATGTACTATCAAAAGAAATCTAAAAAATTAAGAGGTAATAAAAGAATGTTCACAGCTACATTATATGCACAAGGAGCTGCACAAGGTCAGGCAGGTAATCCGTTAGTATCAATAGGAATGATGATAGCAATATTTGCCATATTTTATTTCTTACTAATAAGACCACAAAAACAACAGCAAAAAAAGTTAGCACAAAGTATAGCAGAATTAAAAAAAGGCGATAAAATAATAATAGCAGGTGGAATAGTAGCTGAATATGTTTCTGATAAAGAAGGCGGAAGAGTGGCTATAGTAAAATTAGGAGAAAATACTAAAATAGAAATAATCAAATCTTCTATATCTGCAGTAGTTACAGAGGATATGCTTAACCCTCCTAAAAAAGAAGAGAAGAAAAAAGATGATAAAAAAGCTATAGAAGATAAGAATCAAATAAAAGAAGAATTAGAAAAAGCTCAGGCAGAAGATAAAAAAGAATAAAGAAAATAATATATAAAAATTAATAATAGGAAAATAATAATATGAGTCATAATTTAAGACTGGCATTCATCATTATAGGACTTGGTGTAATGGCTTGGTTTATTACTCCTACAGTAAGATGGTATTTTTTAACATCTGAAGATAAGAAAGAAGAAAGTAATATGTCTTTAGATGAGATGATAGCTAAAGGATATACTAAGGAACAAATAGACAGTGTTCAATCTCTTAAGCGTTTAAGAAACGAATCTGTGAATATGGGTTTAGATTTACAAGGCGGTATAAGAATAGTTTTACAGGCTGATTTTGAAGAGTATGCTGCAAGACTTGAAAGAAATGTTTCATCTCTAACGGCTGAAGAAAAGAATGATGCTATGGACAGACTTATATCAAGACTTAGAGGAAGAATAGATCAATTCGGTGTCAGTGAAGTAGGAATAAGAAAGCAGGGTGAGGATAGAGTAGTTGTTGAACTTCCTGGAGCAAGAGACCCAGACAGAATAAAAAGCGTAGTATTAAGTCAGGGAGCTTTAACATTTAATTTAGTAGATGAAGAGGCTACAGCAACTTTAACTACTAACGATATGCTTATGGGAGTATTTACTAATACTGCCAAAGTTCCGGAATATGGAAAACAGCTTTATTTCTACAGCGAAAAAGACGATTTCGGAAGAAGAGTAAGGGGGGCGCCTGTAATTGTTAATAAAGAACCTTCTCTTGAAGGAAGTTCTTTAATTAATGCTCAAGTAGGGGGCGGAGAATTCGGAGAAGTTACAGTTGAGTTTGAGCTTAATAGCGAAGGAGCTACTCAATTTGCTGAAGTTACTGCTCAGAATGTTAATAGAATGCTTGCCATTGTATTGGATGATAAAGTTATAAGTGCACCTAATATCAATCAGGAGATTAGAGGCGGAAGAGGAGTTATAACAGGCAGATTTACTTTAGAAGAAGCTCAGGATTTAGCTAGAATATTAAAAGAGGGTGCTTTGCCTCTTAATGTTAGTATTGTAGAAGAAGAAGTCGTAGGTCAGTCAATAGGTGCTGACTCTGTAAAATCAGGTGCTACAGCATTATTTATGGCAGCTATTTTAGTTGCTGTATTTATGATAGCAGTTTACAGAATTTCTGGTGTTTTAGCTACTATTGCTATGCTTGTAAATGTTATTCTTATCATAGCAGTATTATCACCATTAAGATTTACTTTGACTTTACCTGGTATAGCAGGACTTATTCTTACTATAGGTATGTCTGTTGATGCTAACGTTATCATTTTTGAACGTATCAAAGATGAGTTAAAAGTAAAATCTAATGTTGCTGATGCTATTATATCCGGTTATGACAGAGCATTTGCTACTATATTTGACTCTAACATAACTACTATAATTGTAGCTTTAATACTTTGGATATTCGGAAGCGGTCCTGTACAAGGTTTTTCTATTACCTTATTCTTTGGTATTTTAATAAACCTATTTACTGCTGTATTTATTACTAGATATATTTATGAAGAGATAATACGTACTAAGATAGTAAAGAAAGCAGGGTTCTTCTTTATATAATATAAATTGATTGGGATTTTATAATGAGTGAAGATATTAAAAAAGAAAATAATGATTTAACAAAAAATAAAATACCTTTTGTTAAATTCATGCCTATTGCTGCTGTTATATCATCTATACTTTTTATAGCTTCTATAGGTTTATTTGTAAGTAAGTTAAACAGCAACAGTTTTAATATGGGTATTGACTTTGCAGGCGGTGTTGAATTAAAGGTTCAAATAGATAATCCTGAAGTTATAAATATTGCTGAGATAAGAGCTTTATATAATAATTTCGGTTCTGAAACTGTTAATATACAGGAGCTTGAGGGAGAAAAGAATGTCAATGCTTTTCTTTTAAGATTTAGGGGTTCTAATGAAGAATCAGACAGAGCTATGCAAGTTCTTTATGATAAATATACTCAGGATAAAGTTAAACTAATAGGAAGCAATATCATAAGCGGTGTTGTATCTGCTGACAATTTGAAATTGGCCTTCATACTTATAATTGTTTCTTGGGTTATTATTATGATATATATTACTATAAGATTCAATTATAGATATGCTTTTCCTGCAATAATAACACTTATACATAATGTTGTTATAGTGTTTGGAATACTTCTTTTCTTAAATAAAGAGTTTTCAGTTTTGGTTCTTTCTTCAATGCTTACTTTGATAGGTTATACTATTAACGACATAATAGTAGTATTTGACAGAATTAGAGAGAATGCTGATACTAAAAGACCATTTAAAGAGATTGTTAATATCAGCTTGAATAATGTTGTAGGAAGAACAGTTATAACAAGTATATCTACACTTTTAGCAGCACTTGCTATAATGATATGGGGCGGATTCATACTTTATGATTTTGCTTTTACATTCTTCTGCGGTGTTGTTATAGGTACTTATGCTAGTAACTTTATAGCAAGCGGACTTTTAATATTATTTATGAAAACTAAAAAAGCATAAAATTTATTAATATAGAAATTTCAAAAGAGCATGCATTTATAATGTATGCTCTTTTTTATTTGCAATATAAAAATAATTTTTTACAACTTAAAATTTTTTAGTATATATCTAAACAACTATATTTTGTCAAAAATAAATTTATATTTTTGTTTTTATATATGGGGCTTTGCCCCCGCTGTGCGTGCCTTCGGCAACCCCAGTTCTTTTATTGGTATAAAAGAACCAAAAGAACTGCATTTTTATAGGTTATACCTTATATTTAATAGGCATGTTTTTAATATAAAGTTATAGAGATTGCGTTTTTTGTGTAGCGTATCCGAAGGATAAAAACTTTGACGAAGTCCGCAGAGCGTATGCGGCAAAAAAGTAGATAATTCTATATAAAGTGCCTCAGTTGACAAACTTAAAAATTTTTAGTATATACCAAATATAATTATCAATTTCATAATGATATTATTATTTATATTTTTGACAATATATTAATTTTACTATATTATTTTTTTAATTTATATAAAAATGGAATAAAATATGAGTGAGATTCAAATACCAAATATTAGTATCAGTAATTTTAAATGTTTTAAAGAATTTTCTATTGATAGTTTTAAAAGATTCAATTTGATATTTGGTAAAAACAGTGTTGGAAAAAGTAATCTTTTAGAGGCATTGTATGTATATTGTAATATGTATAGAAGCGACTCAATTATAACAGCTTCTTTTTTGTATAGAGATATAACTTTAGATGGTAATTTGGAATTGATTTTTCACAATTTTAATCATACTAATCCCATTAATATAAAAACCTCAAAAAAAGAATTAAATATATATCCTATAAAATCATTAATATATGATTCTCTATTAGATGGTATTTATTATCAAGTGCGGGATAATAATGGAGAAATTATAAAACTTCCATTACTTATTAATAATACTAGAGTTCTTGACAGCAGCTTTATACATACAAATAATATTATTACATTTGATAGCCAAACTGTAACTTTTTCAGTTATGTATTCTCCTCTATTTAATTTTTTATTTTTAAATAATTATAGTTATTCTGAAAAAATAATAAAAAACAATGCCATAGAAACATTTAGCGAACTTCAAAATTCAAATATGGATAAAATACTGATAGACTGTATGAAAACAATAATACCTAATTTAGAATCGATTAAAATATCATATGATAAAGTTTGCGAAGTTGATATTGGGCTTGACAGATATTTATCTCTAAATGCATTAGGTTCAGGAGTATATAAAATATTTAATTATATAGTTAATGCTTCATTGCTGCCTAATGGGGTTTTATTTATAGATGAAATTGATAATGGATTTCATTACAGTTCTTTAAGAAATTTATGGATTTCTTTATTTAAAGTATGCTATACAAATAATATTCAGCTTTTTGCTACTACTCACTCTTATGAAGGCATAAAGGCTTTTAATGATATTTATAATGAAGTCAAAAATGAATACAATTCCAATGATGATATTCAAGGTATAAGAATAGAAGCTTACAAAAAAGAAATGTATAAGTATCAATCTGTAATATATAACAATGAAGAATTAGATAATGCTATGGATAATTGGGAGGTAAGATAAAAATAATGGCTTTTCCTGTAAATCCTATGACCAATATTTTTTAACATATTAATTGTATTTAATTATTTATAATATGCAGTTTTAATTTATAAATATGTGCTTTATCAACTTTTGCCACGGGAAAAGTTGATAAAAAATAAAATTTCATAGAGGATGTTAATAAATTAAAAAATTTTCTTACATACCCAGCTCTCTAAAATTTTCTGCTATAATAAAAAATTAAGTCTTCATTTAATTTTAAGTTCAATGAGAAAAATCGCACCCCTCAAGCGTTATTTAAATTTTTTGTATTATTCAACAACTCCAATATAAGGGAGATTTCTGTATTTTTGAGCATAATCAATTCCGTAACCTACAACAAATTCGTCTTCTATATCGAAGCCGTTATAATCTATTTTGATATCAACTTTTCTTTTTGAAGGCTTGTTTAAAAGAGTGCATATTTTTAATGAGGCAGGATTTCTAGTTTTTAATACCTCGCATATTTTTTCTAAAGTATATCCAGTATCTATAATGTCTTCTACTATTATGACATCCCTTCCTGTTAGAGGTACATCAACATCTTTGAGTATTTTAATTTCAGAGCCTATTTTATTGTTTCCGTAACTAGAAACTATCATAAAGTCAATTTCTATAGGTATATTTATATATCTTGAAAGATCTGCTATAAATATAAAAGAACCTTTTAAAAGCCCTATTAAACATGGAGTATTATCTTTATCTTTTAAATCTTCCGTTATTCTTGAAGCAAGTTCTTTAACTTTGCTGTTTATAGTGCTTTCTTCTATCAATATTTTGGATATATTATCATTTTTTTTCATTTAATTTATCCTTTTATTTATTATTTATAAAAGATAATTATGGATTATTATATAACATATATATATAATTTTAAAGTTTTTATTTATGTTATTTTGATATATAGATAAGATTGTTGTACATATTATTCTAAAAAAATTAACATAGCATGTTATATTTCGTGTATTTTGCTTGATTTTTTTGGAATTTTTGGTAAAATTAGAATATTATATAGTGTGCGGAGAAAATTTTTTAAATTTCTATAAATTAATTTATAAAAAGTTAAGGAGTTATTATGGCTGAGGACAAAAAACTTGACTCCCTTCTTGAACGTATATATCAGGATGGTGTTGAAAAATCTAACAAGAAAGCAGATGAAATAATCTCAAATGCTAAAAGTGAAGCTGAAAGAATAGTGAAAGAAGCAGAAGCTAAATCAGAAGAAATCATCAAAGAAGCAGAAAGAAAGTCAGAAGAGCTTAAAAAGAACACAATTACAGATGTACGTATGGCAGGCGAGCAATCAATCAGTGCTTTAAAGCAAAGAGTAAAAGAATTAGTAACAGCTAAAGTACTAGAAGATGGTTTAAAAGGTGCTTTTGCTGATACAGCTTTTTTAAAAGACTTAATCCTTGAAGTAGTAAAAAAATGGGATATTGCTTCAGGCGATTCAGATGTAACAGTATATTTTCCAGAATCAAAGAAAGCAGATATAGATTCAGCATTTGAAAAATCTATAAAAAGTGCTATAAAAAATTCTACAATTAATTTTGATAAAAAATTGTCTAACGGATTTAAAATTGTACCTGAAGGCGGAAATTATCAATTACAATTTACAGATGAAGATTTCGTAGCATTCTTTAGTGATTACATTAAAGCAAAAACGGAAGAAGTTATTTTTAGTAAATAAGGAAGGTGCGAGAGTATGGGATCATATTATTATCTTATCTCAGGTCTTCCCGAAGTAAAACTTTCTGACGCTAAGGCTAAGTATGATATTAATGAAATTACCCAAAGCATATTATCTAGTTTAGGTGCTAAAGATAAGCAGTTTTTCAGCTATCTTATATACCAAAATGATAATAAAAATTTAGTAAGTGCTATAGCAAAGCAAAAAGGATTATTTACTCCTTATGTTGAGCATATAGAACCATCATCATTTAGTAAAGAAGAAATGCAAAAATTCTCTACTATTTCTAATTTACCAAAATATATGAATAAGTTTTTAGAAGATAACAAAAATGTTGAATGGGAAAATGCAAGACATATAGAAAACACCCTTTTGAATTTGTATTATGACGAAATGATACAAAGTGGTAATTCGTTCATAAAAGCTTATGCATTATTTATGCGTGATTTAAAAAATGTATTGGCTGCTTTAAATGGAAGAGCATTAGGTTTCTCAAGCGATGAGATAGCAAAAGAGTTAATAGGTGATTATTCTTTAATATCAGCTTTAACAAAATCTACAGCTTCCGATTTCGGAGTTGGCAGAGAGATACCGTATATAAATAGTATTATAGATACATTTAATTCATCAGATAAAGCAGATCCTTATAATATGGAAAATACAGAATGTTCTTTAGTAAAAGAGTTTTTAGATAAAGCAACATCTATTAAATCTTTCACAACAGATAATGTTTTTGCTTATTATATAAATCTCACTTATGCTGTTAGTATAAATGGAAGGAATGAAGAGGAAGGTAAGAAACATTTGGAGACGCTAATAGAATCATTAAAAAGCAAAGCGTCTGCTATGTAAGTTTTGTATAATTAATTAGGAGATAGAAATGACTAAAGGTAATGTAACTGCTATTATATCAAACCTAATTTCCATAGAGGTAGACGGACCTGTTTCTCAAAACGAAATATGTTATGTATCATGCGGAAACGGTGATACAAAACTTATGGCTGAGGTAATTAAGATATCAGGTACAAGTGCTAGTGCTCAGGTATTTGAATCTACTAGGGGGGTAAAATTAGGTGATGCCGTAGAGTTTACTGGTTCAATGTTAGAAATTGAATTAGGACCTGGACTTTTAGGTAAAAACTTCGACGGACTTCAAAATGACCTTGACAAATTACAAGGTGTATTCTTAGAAAGAGGTAAATATAATAATCTTTCTGAAGATAAAGAATCAAAATATGACTTTACTCCAATAGCTCAAGTTGGAGAGGAAGTACAAGCTGGAGATTGGATTGGTGCTGTTAAAGAAGGTTGGATAGACCATAAAATAATGGTTCCTTTCAAATTTGAAGGCAAAGGTGTGGTTGAAAGTGTAGCATCTGCTGGTACTTATCATTTACAAGATACACTTGCTGTAATAAAAGCAGCTAATGGTGAAAAAGTAAATGTAACTATGATACAAACTTGGCCGGTAAAACTTACTATTAAATCATATAGAGAAAAACCAAGACCTTTCAAACTATTGGAAACAGGTGTTAGAACTATAGATACATTTAACCCTATTACTGAAGGCGGTACAGGATTTATTCCAGGACCATTCGGAGCAGGTAAAACAGTATTACAGCACGCTTTAGCTACTAATGCAAATGCTGACTTGATCATAATGACAGCTTGCGGTGAGAGAGCTAATGAGGTAGTAGAAATCTTTACAGAGTTCCCAGAACTTATAGACCCAAGAACAGGCAGAAGTTTGATGGAAAGAACAACAATCATCTGTAACACTTCTAACATGCCGGTTGCTGCTCGTGAAGCTTCAGTTTATGTAGGTATGACTATAGCTGAATATTATAGATCAATGGGACTTAAAGTTCTTCTTCTTGCTGACTCTACTTCTCGTTGGGCACAGGCTTTAAGAGAGATGTCTAACAGACTTGAAGAGTTGCCAGGACCAGACGCATTCCCTATTGACTTGCCTGCTATTATTTCTAGTTTCTATGCTAGAGCAGGTTTCGTATACTTAAATAACGGACAAACAGGTTCTATTACATTCATAGGTACAGTATCTCCTGCAGGCGGTAACTTGAAAGAGCCAGTAACAGAATCTACTCGTAAAGCTGCTAGATGTTTCTACGCTTTATCACAGAAACGTGCTGACAGTAAGAGATATCCTGCTGTTGACCCATTAGATTCTTATTCTAAATATATTGAGTATCCAGAGTTCGTAGAGTTCTCAGATATTAATATAGAAAAAGGCTGGGCTGATAAAGTAACTAAAGCAAAAGATATTGCTAGAAGAGGACAGGAAGCTAATGACCAAATAAGCATTCTTGGTGACGACGCAGTACCTCTTGAATACCATCAGCGTTTATGGAAAGCAGAACTTATAGACTTCGTAATCTTACAGCAAGACGCTTTCGATAAAGTAGATAAGAACTGCCCTATAGAAAGACAAAAAGAATTATTAAATCAAGTTATGAAAGTTGTAGAAGCTGATTACAGATTTGATGATTACAGCGAAGTAGGTACTTATTTCAAAAGACTTATTAACGCGTTCAAACAGATGAACTATTCTGTATATCAGTCTGATGATCATAAAAAATACACAGCTGAGATGGAATCAATATTTGCTGAAAGGAGTATAACACATGCCTAAAGCATTTCAAAAAGTATATACAAAATTAGTACAGATTACTAAAGCAACTGTATCTTTAAGAGCAGAAAATGTTGGTAACGATGAGATGGCTCTTGTAGCTGGCAGACCTGCTCAGGTTGTAAAAATGATTGGAGATATTGTTACACTTCAGGTTTTCCAAGGTACTGAAGGTATACCTACTAACGCTGAAGTAGTATTCTTAGGCAGACCTCCTAGACTTAAAGTAAGCGAACTTCTTGCAGGAAGATTCTTCAATGCTTACGGTGAGCCTATTGACGGCGGTGCTGAAGTAGAAGGTAAAGAAGTAGAAATCGGAGGACCTTCTGTAAACCCAGTTAGAAGAAAACAGCCTTCTGAACTTATCGCTACTGGTATTGCTGGTATAGACCTTAACAATACACTTGTAACAGGACAGAAAATACCGTTCTTCGCAGACCCAGACCAGCCTTATAACGCAGTACTTGCACAGGTTGCTTTGAGAGCTGAAGCTGATAAGATCATTCTTGGAGGTATGGGACTTTCTAACGATGACTACTTATCATTCAAAAATACATTTACTGAAGCTGGAGCATTAGATAAAATCATATGTTTCATAAACACTACTGATGACCCACCAGTAGAAAGACTTTTGGTACCAGATATGGCTTGTACAGCTGCTGAATATTTCGCAGTTGAGCATAAGCAGAAAGTTCTTGTTCTTCTTACAGACATGACTCTTTATGCTGACGCTTTGGCTATCGTATCTAACAAAATGGACCAGATTCCTTCTAAGGACTCTATGCCAGGTTCTTTATATTCTGACCTTGCTAAAATATATGAGAAAGCAGCTCAGTTCCCAGATGGAGGATCTATTACTATTATCGCTGTTACTACTCTTAACGAAGGTGATATTACTCACGCTGTACCAGACAACACTGGTTACATCACTGAGGGACAGCTTTATTTAAGACGTGATGCTGATATAGGTAAAACAATCATTGACCCATTCAGAAGCCTTTCACGTTTGAAACAGTTGGTTATAGGTAAGAAAACTAGAGAAGATCACCCTGCTGTAATGAACACTTTAGTACGTCTTTATTCAGATGCTGCTAATGCTAAAATGAAAAAAGAAAACGGATTCGACTTAACAGAATACGATGAAAGATGTTTGAAATATGCTGCTGAATACTCTGAAAGACTTCTTGCTATTGACATTAACATCAAAATTGATGAGATGTTAGAGACAGGATGGGAATTAATGGGTAAATATTTCAGCAAAGCAGAAGTAGGTGTAAAAGAATCCCTTGTAGAAAAATATGGTAAATGGGCAAACTAATTTAAAAAGTAGGTAAAAAATATGGCATTAAAGTTTCAATACAATAAAACGGCTCTTCAAAACCTAAGACGCCAGCTTTCTATTCGTGAGAAAGCATTGCCTACTTTGAAAAGTAAAGAGGCAGCACTTCGTCTTGAGGTTAGAAAGATTACCGCTGAGATTGAATTACTTAAAGAGGAATATCAAAAGTTAGTTAAAGAAAATCAAAACTACAATGGCTTTTGGACTGAATTTCCTGAGATTGTTAAAATCAAAAAGATTAATTCAGATCAGAAGAATATTGCCGGTGTTAAAGTTTCTATATTATCTAACATAGATTTTGCTATTGAAAATGTCAGCCTCTTTAATATGCCTTCTTGGATTAGACTTGCTATCAGCATGTTTGAACGCCTTATGACTATTCAAGTAAAAATTGAAATGACTGAGGCAAGATTAAATGCATTGGCTTATGCTAGGAAAAAAACTACTCAGAAAGTTAACCTTTATGAGAAAGTTCAAATTCCTGAGTATAAAACAGCTATAATCAAGATTAAAAGGTATATGGAAGACGAGGACAATTTAAGTAAGTCTTCTCAAAAAATAGTAAAAGAAAGAAACAGAGCTAAGGAGGCATCTTTATGATTAGAAAAATGAAGAAACTCTCTCTCTTTGTCTTTCATGAGGATAAGGAAAAAACTTTAAGCGATTTGGCATCACTTGGGCTTGTTCACGTTGAAATTGCTAATGGTGTTTCTAGTGAAAATATTGATAATATTTCTGCTAGGAAAAACGATGCTGTAAGAGCTAAAAATATAATTAATAATGCTTTGTCTGATGCTAAAAAGGCTAAAAAAGATGTTTCTAATGTAAAAGCTGAAATAGTATCTAAAAAAGCTAATGAAGTTATAGAAGTTGTTATTAGTACTTCTCAGACTTCTGAAAAATTAAAAGCTGAAAGAGAAATTTTAAGAAAAGAGTTATCTGTTATAGCTCCTTTTGGAAGTTTTAGCTTTGATAAAGTTAAAGACTTAAAAGAAAAAACAAATTATAATGTTATTTTCTATTCAGGTGCTGTTAAAGAGTATAATGATTATGATTTCTCTAAAGTTAATGATATATTTACTTGTTCTATAAAAGAAGAGGCTGGAAAAGTTTATTTTGTTGCTTTCAAAAAAGAAGGTTCTGAAGAGACTATTCCTTTTGATATTATCAATATGCCTTCTAAGTCTTATGATGAGATAAGCAGTGAAATAGCTAAACTTGATAAAGAAATTGAAGTTACTGAAACTGAAATTATTAAAAATCAGGTGTATATAGAAGCTATTAACAAAGAAATAGAGAATTTGAATATATCAAATCATTTTGAAGAAGCTAAAGAAAGCTTTATACCTAGCGAAGTTACAGAAGGTAAAATTCTTTATGTAGAGGCTTATGTACCTAAAGATAAAGAATCTGAAGTTAAAACTTTCCTAGATAATAATAAAATAGCTTATATACTTGAAGATCCTACAAAAGATGACAAAGTGCCAGTTGAACTTAAAAATAATAAATATTCTGGTGCTTACGAGCTTATTACAAAATTATTCCAATTACCGAATTATTTTGAGATAGATTTAACTCCTATGATTGCAGTTTTCTATCCATTGTTCTTTGCTTATTGTTTCGGTGATTCCGGTTATGGTTTAGTATTAACTATAATAGCTTTAGTAGGTTTATTTACTGTATTAAAAGGAAGTTTAAGAGGAATAGGAATACTTGCCCTAACATTGGGTATATGTACTACTATTATGGGTGTTATAAATGGAGGTAGTTTCTTTGGTGTAAGCATACCTTCTAATACTCAAATACCTTTATTTGCTACTTTAAGTAAGTATTTGATAATTACTGACTTAAAAGAAAATTGGTTCTTAACTCCATTTAATACTGCTTTGCTTATAGGCGTATTACATATATGTTTTGCTTTAGTAGTTGGTGTTATAGACAGAATTAAAACTAGTGCTATAGGCGATATACTTGGTGCTATTGGTAAACTTTTATTCATCCCAGGACTTGTTTTATGGTTCTTAGGCGATATGCAGAAAATGGAAGTTATCAAACAATTCAGTACTATATATTATGCTTTAATAGGTGTTGGTTTGGTATTCTTAGTAATACTTTCTAATGTAGGTAAAAAACCAGATGTGTTAAACTCTATACTTGGTGTATACTTTGCTGCTACTGGTATAATGGGTGATACACTTTCTTACATACGTTTATTTGCTTTAGGAGCTTCTGGTTCTATATTAGCTTTGGTAATAAACCAGATAGGTATGAGTTTCAAAGCAATACCTGGTGTTGGTGTTGTAATAATGGTTGTATTCCTAGTATTCGGACATATAGCTATATTCGCATTAAACATACTTGGTGCTTTAGTACACCCTTTAAGATTAACATTCGTAGAGTTCTACAACAATGTTGGATTTGAGGGCGGCGGTAAAGAATATAAGCCTCTTAAAAAAGCGGCTTAATTTTGATTAGAGTTTGTTATTAAAAATTATATTTTATTAATCTAAAAAGGAGATTTTATTATGGGTTTTACAATGAACACAGCGCTTTTATTAGGATACATAGGAGCAGGTTTAATGGTTGGTATGTCTGGTATTGGTAGTGCGGTTGGTACTTCTATTTCTGCTATGACTACAGTTGGTGCTTTAAAGAAAAACAAAGATGCTTTCGGTAGCTGTCTTGTTTTAAGTGCGTTACCTGGTACACAAGGTCTTTATGGTTTCGCTGCTTTCTTCATTATGCAGCCTTATTTGACAGCTGATATAAACATCTTCCAAGGTGCTGCTATATTAGGTGCTGGTATTGCTGTTGGTTTAGCTTGTATGGTTTCAGCTATATTCCAAGGTAAAGTTTGTGCTAATGGTGTTGAAGCTATAGGTAATGGTTATGATGTATTTGGTAACACTATCATCGTTGCTGTATTCCCAGAACTTTATGCTATCGTTTCTTTCGCTACAGCATTCTTAATCAGCGGTGTTTTAGGTGCTTAATTAAGTATTAATAAAAGTTGAAATAAAGAAATCCGTAGGAGTATTAAAAAGGACTCTTACGGATTTTTTATTGTTTTAAAAATTAATATTATAGTTTTTATCTTACTTTAATAGTATATTAAATAATAAAATAGAAATTTTATAAGTTTGTATCAATTATTTTATATATTGCTATGGACTATTTATATAAAAAGTATTATAATATAAAGAAAAAAAATTGGATTTTTATTATGAGTAAGAAAGAAGAAATTTATAACATTTTGAAAGAAAATAATATTAAATATGAAGCAGTTGAGCATACTCCGGTTTATACTATGGAAGAAATGCTTGATTTGGAATTGGATAAAAAGGGCAGAATAATAAAGAATATATTTTTATTTTGCAGAAAGACTAAAAGACATTTTTTAGTTATAATGGAAGAAGCTAAAAGACTTAATTTAAAAGATTTAAGCACTAAATTGGAATCAAAACTCACATTTGCAAGCGAAGAAGATTTGGAAAAATACCTTAATTTAAGCAAAGGAGCAGTATCTCCTTTCGGACTTTTATATGATAAAGAAAAAGCTGTTATTTTTGTAATAGATAAAGATTTAACAGTTCCTGAAACTAATAATATAATAGGCATACACCCATGCGATAATACAGCTACTGTTTTTCTTGAATATAGTGATTTAATAAAATTAGTAAAAAATACAAATAATAATGATATAGAAATTATAGAGATTTAATTATTATATAGAACTAAAAATATCAATTAATTTTTTAGCAACATAATATAATCTGTTTTCATCTTTTGGAAAATCTAATTTCATAAAAAATGTATCTTCGTCTTGGGACTTATTGAAACCGATAATATCATTTTCTTTTAATATTTTATTTAATTCATTAGGTCCCTTGCTTGAGTATATATTATACGTGTAGAGTCAAATTTATTGCAGTAAATATCTATAGAATAGTATGAATTATCATTTTTCTTAAATGTATTGTAGTAGCATTCATTTTCGTAATTATGGCCGCCGAATAGTTCTATTAAATAATTTATTCTTATTAAAGATGAATTATTATAGATATTAACTATTTTTATATATTCATCGTAATTTTTTAATATATCAAAATATAATTCTCTATATGATTTCAACACAATTTATTAATCCCAATAAAAAATATTTGATATTGGATAATATTATATTGAATTTATTGAAATTAGTCAATAGGCAAAGTAAAAAAATTATTGATTTAAAATCAGAGTTTTACTTTTAAAAATTTTTATTAACTTTTCTGTTATAAAAAACAATTTCTTTTCTTCTTTAGGAAAAGAGAAGTTTCTATATAACGTATCTTCATCGTTTGATTTATTAAAACCATATATACATTCTTCATCCATAAGCAATTGTTCCAAATCTTTGTATCCTTTGCTTGAATGAATTATTAAACGTGTAGAATCGATTCTATCACAATATATATCTATAGAATATGATATATCTTTATTCTTAAACTCATTATAGTAGCATTCATTTTCATAATTATATCCGCCGAATGTTTTTATTAAATGGTTAATTCTGATAGACGCTAAATTATGGCATATATCTACTATTTTAAGATATTCATCATAATTGTTTATTACATTATGATAAAAATCATTTTTTAAGTCATCCATAAAAAATAACCTCTTTATTGTCCAAAGTAAAATCGAGTATTGAGTATCTCAAGATAAGCTGCTATAACCATAGATAGATTATAATAAATTTATTATTTAAGTCAATAGTCTTTGTCAAAATAATTTCAGTTGACTATAGCCTCTTTAAATCTAAAATCAATTCTATGGGCTTTAGTATCTTGGTTTTGAATTGTTTTTAATATAGCCGTTAAATCCACAAATTTTTCAGCTTTTACATATTTTTCTAATATTACCTGTACCTGATAACCTCTAGGATACAGTATTAAATCATTACCAAAAGCATTTATTTCAGATATTATATTATATATTTCATTATGATTTGTCTTTAAATCATATATTACAGAAGATATATATTTTGAATATTCATTTTCTATTTGTTTATTAGTAGGATTTATAGTTAATCCTGTAACATATGGAACATCATAATTATATATATATTCATTTTTTATAATGTATCCGTCATCTGTTATTTCATATATTCCTGTACTCGATTCCAATAAGAAAAGATTATCCCTTTCCGATACATTTATTATAAGCAAATCGGGAAAAGAAACTTTTATATTTTCAACTTTAATTCTAGGATTATTTTCTATATTATTTTTTATTTCTTGTTTCGGTATATTAAATAAACTTATATTATTATATTGTGAAAGGTTTGATTCTTTCATTATATCTATAGCATTTAATTTATTTAATCCTCTTATCTCTACTCTTAGAATTCTAGCTTTATTTATACCAACAATAAAAACTATTACTATAATGGCTAAAGTAAAAATAATAGCCATTCTTTTTAAAATACTTTTCTGCTTATCGCTAAGCTTATTTTTATTTAATTTTTTTCTAAGTTTATTTTCTTTTAAGTTCTTCATTTATAATAATAGTTTCTATTTTTTAATTTACTTCGCATCCTGCCGGGAAATCTTTTTCAGGACTCATAAGAGAAAGTGTATCTCCATTTTCTGCCAAAAGAAGCATTCCATGAGAAGTAACACCTCTAAATTTCTTAGGTTTTAAATTTGCCAAATAAAGAATAGTTTTTCCGACCATCTCTTCTGGTTTATAATATTCTGCTATGGATGAAACAACAACTCTCTGTTCTCCATTTCCTATGTCAAGCACAAACTTCAAAAGTTTATCAGCATTTTCTACCTTTTCTGCAACCAATATTTTAGCTGTTAATAACTCTAATTTATCAAAATCATCTTTTTCTATATTAGGCTTATGCTTATCCTCTTTAGGCGGATTAACTTGTTTTTTATTTTCTTCTGTAGGAGTAACTCCTATTTCTTTTTCTATATCGTATCTATTAAATAGGGCTTCTCCTTTTTCTATTTTTATTCCTGCTTTTAGCGATCCCCATTTTTTAGCATCTTCTAAAGGAATACTATCTCCAAGTCCTAATCTGTTAAATACTTTCTTAGGAGTTTCTACAAAGAATATTTGTAAATATGCTGTTACTATATAGTATACTTGAAAAGATATATACATTACATTAGCAAGATGTTCTTTTTTACTTTCATCTTTTGCCAAATTCCAAGGAGCACTATCTTCTACATATTTATTTGTCATTCTAATAACTTCCCAAATATTTGATAAAGCTTCATGGAATTTAAAACTATCTAAAGAAGACTCAACATTAGCATCAAGTGTAAGAACCATTTTTTTAAGTTCTTTTTCTCTATCTCCGTAAACACTTTCAACTTCATCTGGAAGTACTCCATTAAAATATTTTCCAAGCATTGTTGTTATTCTATGCCATAAATTACCATAATCATTAGCTAAATCGCTGTTTATTCTTTTTAAGAACATTTTTTGAGAATAATATCCGTCAGAACCGAAATTAATCTCTCTCATTAAGAAATATCTTAAAGCATCAACTCCGTATTTATCTATTAATGTATTAGGATCAACTACATTTCCTCTGCTTTTACTCATTTTTTTACCATCATCGAATAATACCCATCCATGTCCGAACACTTTTTTTGGAAGAGGTATATCAAGCATTTTAAGCATTATAGGCCATATAACAGCATGGAATCGTACTATTTCTTTTCCTACAAAATGTACATCGCATGGCCAATATTTTTTATATAAATCATCCTGTCCTTCTTCTGAATATCCTAATGCCGTAATATAATTGGATAAAGCATCAATCCAAACATATATACTATGTTCATTATCTATAGGGCAAGGTATTCCCCATTTTAATCCTTTTCTTGTAACTGCTAAGTCCTCTAAACCAGGCAATAAAAAGTTTTTAAGCATTTCATTTTGTCTTTCTTTAGGTTCTAAAAATTCAGGATGTTCTTTATAATAATCTATAAGCCATTGCCCATATTCAGATAATTTAAGATAATAACATTCTTCTTCTTTATATTCTAATTCTTTTTCGCAGTCAGGACAATAACATTTTCCATCATCTTTTTTTACAACTTGGCTTTCTGTGAAAAATGCTTCATCGCTTACACAATAAAGTCCTTTATATGCACCTTTATATATGAAACCTTTATCATAAAGTATTTTAAATATATTCTGAACTCTTCTTTCATGATAATCATCAGTAGTTCTTATATAATGATTATAATCAATATGAAGTCTTTTCCATAACTCTTTTGTGGCATTAACAATATTGTCAACATAAGATTTCGGAGTAGTTTTTGCAGCCTCTGCTTTTCTTGCTATTTTTTCACCATGCTCATCAGTACCTGTTAGAAAATAAACATCATATCCCATTATTTTTTTGTATCTTGCCATTGTATCTGTAGCTATAGTACAATAACAATGACCTATATGCAAATAATCTGAAGGATAGTATATTGGAGTTGTGATATAAAACTTTTTATCTGTCATTTCTGTATGCCTCTAGTATTTAGTTATGTAATCAAATTAATTATACTAAAATTAATGTTTTTTGTAAAGTTAAAATTATTAATCTAAATATTTATCATAAAATATATTTTCATATATATATTTTACAGTAAATTACGAAAAATAGTTTATATAATAGTATGTTTTAAAAAAATTATGTATATGTCATTTTGTAATTGTCTTATAATATTTTAATATGATATTGTAGGAATATTTATTTAGGGAGAATTTTTTACTATGAAAAAGAGACATTCTATAAGATTTAAAATGCCGCTTACAATAAGTATAATAACTACTATTATTTTAGTAATAACTATATGCTTATTGTCATACAGATCGTTTGTAGGAGTAAGTAAAACAACATTTTCCGGTTTTTCTTCCACTATAGAAGGTTATAAATCTATGCTTGATTCTTGGCTTTCAGAAAATAAAACTTTAATAAAAACCTATGCTATAACCCCAGCTGTTATTAATTATTTGTCTAATACTGGAAATACTAATGCTGATGTTCAATTGGAACAGACTTTGAGTAAATTCGAAGCTATTAATAAATTCTCTTTAAATATAGGTGTAACTGATACCAATGGAATAATATTGAATAATGCCAAGCAATCTTCAATAGGAGAGGATATACATAGATTAAGACCAGGTATTTGGGATAATTTCACAAAAAGTAATTATGATGTTGCTTATGGTACTAAAATAATTAAATCATCCTCTGATGATAAATGGTCATTAGCTATAATAGCAGGGGTAAAAGATGATAATAATAATTTAATCGGTACCATTTATATGATAATAAATTGGGAAGAGGTAATAAATTCATTAAAACAGTTGAAATTGGATGAAACAGGAAGATTATTTGCATTGGATGAAGATGGAATTATAGTTATAGATACTTATAATTATATTAATGAAAATGGCGGAGGATATTTTGATTTAATAAAAAATGATAATAAACAAAGCGGTGTTATTAATTATAAATCTGTAAACGCTTCAAGAACAGCTGTTTATACTAAGATGAATGAAGTTCCTTGGACTTTAACAATGGCTATGGATGATAGAATTATTTACAGAGAAAATATCAGAATGATCAGAATAGCTATAGCAATATGTATATTATCAGCATTATTTATAAATGCATTTACTGTTGCTTATATAAAAAGAACAATGTCGCCTTTAGATATCTTAATGAAGCAGGCTCAGAGAATATCAGAAGGTTATATAGAAGTTAAAGAAATAGAAAAAGAAAGAAAAGATGAATTTGGAAGATTGGAAAAAACATTTAATATAATGAGTCAGAAATTAGTAGAAGTTATTAATGAAGTTAATGATACTTCAAAAGAGATTATTTCATCTTCTCAAACTATGATGGAAAGCAGCGGGGAGTTGTCAAGCAGATCAGAATCTACAGCATCAAGTTTGGAAGAAACAGCAGCAAGCGTTGAGGAAATAGTTTCTACAATACAATCATCAACAGAAAATGCCATTAATGGTAAAGATATGATGAATGAATCTATTAATTATATAGAAGAGGCGGCTCAAATAATAAGTCAAACATCTTCAAATATAGAGGATGTTTATGAATCAAGTGAAAAAATAAAAGATATAACAAAAATAATAGAAGACATAGCTTTCCAAACTAATATACTTGCTTTGAATGCTTCAGTAGAGGCAGCACGTGCGGGTGAACAGGGTAAAGGATTTGCTGTTGTAGCTAGTGAGGTTAGAAACTTAGCACAAACTACTCAGGCATCTGTTAAAGATATTACTAATTTAGTTGATAATACAGCAGAGAAAATCAATAATGCCACAAAAACAGCTAGAAAATCGCAGGAAATATTTATTGAATTGCAAAGTAAAGTGAAAGAAACTTCAGAATTAATGGAAAATATTACAACAACAGCATTAGAGCAGCAGTCAGGAGTAAATCAAATTAGTACAGCTATAAACAGTATGGAAACAATAACTACTCAAAATGCTCATTTAGCTGGAGACTCCAGTAATTTATCACAAAATCTTTTAGCTAGGGCTAAAAAGCTTGAAGAAAGTATTAGTTTCTTTAAATTGTAATTTGAGTTTTGTAAAATAAGGGGCTTTAATAATAAGGCCCTTATTTTTTATAAGATTATATATGAACCTTCTTTAGCAAATGCTAATTGTAAATCTATTTCTTCTTTATTTAGGAAAGCCATTAATTTGTTATATATTAAATTAATTTGAGCATCGGTTCTTTCTTGATTATGATGATGGATTATTACATAAGGTACATTTGCATCTAACCCAACTTGAATAGAATCATTTAAAGTTGAATGTCCCCATCCTATATGTCCGTTGAAATATTCGCTTTTAGTATATTCACCTTCTATTATAAGAACATTAGCACCTCTTACAAAATCTATTAATCTTGCATGAAGTAAGTCGGCATTATGATTATAATGTGAAAGAGAAGGATGCTGAGCATGAAGACGTCTTTTATATGGTTCATGGTCTGTTAAATATACAACAGTTTTATTTCCTGAAGTTATTTTGTATGATAATGTATGGCATGGATGATTAACCCATATACTTTCTATTATCATATTGCCGAATACTATTTTTTTACCTTCATAAAATGCTTCAAATTTTAGTTTTGCTGCGAACTGTTCTAAATTTACAGGGAAATAGTCCTTAGATAATATATTATTTATAGTATCATACATTTCTGTAGATGAGTCTTTAGGTCCGTATATTGTAAAGCTGTATTTACTAGAGAAGAAAGGAGCAAAGAAAGGTATGCCCATAATATGATCCCAATGGAAATGAGTAAGTAATATAATACTTTCTGTTTTTTCTGACTTAAAGATATAGTAGCTTGCATTTTTAAGTCCACTTCCGGCATCTAATATTATATAATTATCATCATCATCTATAACTTGAAGACATGATGTATTTCCGCCGTACTCATTAAAACTATTACCAGGAGTTGGTATAGATCCTCTGCTTCCAAGAAATCTTACTTTCACAATACACCCTTATTATATATTTATTATATATATAATATATAATAAATGAAAAAAAATCAACAATTTGTATATTTATTATTTAAGTATTTTATATAGTTGTATTATTGTTATAAAATTATATAATTGATTAAAAAAATAAATAAGGGTATTTAATGAGTATCTTAAAAATAATATCTTGGAATGTTAACGGAATAAGGGCGGCATATAAAAAGGGTTTGGTTGATTTTATAAAAAAAGAGAATCCTGATATAATATGTTTACAGGAGACCAAAGCCTTTGAAGAACAGCTTCCGAATGATTTAAGAAATATAGAAGGCTATGAGCTTTTTATCAATCCTGCTGATCCGGAAGTAAAAAAAGGATATAGCGGAGTTGCAATATATACAAAGCTAAAACCTAATAAAGAGATAAAAAATAAATTAGGAAGTAAATTTTCGGACAGAGAAGGAAGAATATTATCTTTAGAATTTGATGACTTTACAATATTTAATGTTTATTTTCCTAATGGAGGAAAGTCAGAAGAGCATTTTCAATATAAACTTTCATTTTATGATGAGATAACAAAGCATTTAAGTAAATTAAAAAGTAAAACTAATGTTATATTATGCGGTGATATGAATATTGCCCATGAGGCTATAGATTTGGCAAGACCTAAAGAGAATGAAAAAAGTATAGGTTTTTTGCCTGAGGAGAGAGCTAAAATAACAGAGTTTTTAAATAAAGGTTTTACTGATACTTTTAGAATGTTTGTTAAAGAAGGCGGACATTACAGCTGGTGGGATATGAAGACAAGATCCAGAGAAAAGAATGTAGGCTGGAGAATAGATTATTTCTTTGTTAATAATGAAATAACTCCTAATATCAAAAGAGCTGATATATTAACAGATGTAATGGGAAGCGATCATTGCCCTATACTTATTGAATGGGAAAAATAAAAAATTACTTGATTTTTTAATGTTTTATAATAATATTGTAAATTAGGTAATTAGTTCTACTTTTTTATTGTTTTTTATTAAAGGAGTATTCATGGTTCGTACAATCATTGAGGATAAAACAGCCATAATTAACATTGAAAAGAATATTATATCCGAAAACGTTGATATATTAGAAGATAAATTAAATTATGCAAAAAATGCCGGAGCTTTAAATTTTATATTTGATTTTCATAACATAGAATATATGTGTTCTTCTGCTTTAGGACTTATTGCTTCTGCCTTAAGAGTATCTGCTGAGAATGGAGGAACTGTTTATTTTTGTTCTATGACTAATCAGCTAAAAAAATTATTTGAGGCTACTAAATTTTTAACTATAGTAAATATATCAGATAATGTTGATGATGCTTTAAATAATATAAGCAATTAATGGAGTTATATGTTAATACAAGTTGTTAATTTTATATATGTTTTATTAATACAGGCTTTAAGACTGTATTCATTTATATGGTTTGTTTGGATTATATTAAGCTGGCTTCAAGCATTCGGAGCTATGCATTTAGATTATTATAATCCTATAGTAAATTTCTTTTATAAAATAACTGACGGAGTTATAGATAAAATATTCGGCGGAAGAAGACTTATTGTGGGGATTATAGATTTATCTCCTTTAGTATTTCTTTTAGCACTTCAATTAGCTGCTCCTCTAATACTTAAAATTGTATTTCAATTTTTATTAGGTTTAGTAGCTAGGATATAGAGCATAATTATGAGTTCCTTAGATGAAATAAGCAAATATATGGATGAAGGGGATTATAAAAAAGCTATAGAAGAATTAGACATTATTATATCAATGGAACCTGATAATGCCAGAGCTTTTTATATGCGGGGAAAATCTGCATTTATAGAACTTCAGAATCAAGAATTTGATAATACGAAATATGATGCCCGAGTTGCTTTAATATATTCCACTATAGAATATGATCTCAACAAATCTATAGATATTGACCCTAATATAGTAGATGCATACAGAGGGCTTATGTATTTAAATAGGGATTTAAAAAATATAGACAAAGAAAGAGAATACGCTCAGATACTTTTTGATAAAGATGATACAGCTTATGATGCTTTACTTATACTAGCAAGCAGCTATCTTAATAATGGAGAAAATGAGGCAGATTTTCATCAGGCTATAGGATACTATGATGATTTTATCAATAAAGTAGATATTAATAATAGCAGAATAGCCAGATTTGAAAGGGGACTTTGTTATTATAATCTTAATATACTTCCTAAAGCGGATTTAGAGGCTAATAAACTTATTCAAGATTTTCCTATGTATGATGATGCTTATTTTTTGAAAGGCATTATATTGGCTAAGAAAGGTATACATTCTGAATTTTATGATGATGCTATATTCTTTTTGGACAGAGCTATTGAGCTTAATCCTATAAATTTTAATGCTATATATGAAAGAGCTGAATGGTATTTTAATAAAGAAAAATATAAAAAAGCTATAGAAAATTATAATGAGCTTCTTAAGCATAATAATAAATACAGATTGGATGCTTTGCTTGGAAAGGCGCAGGCTTTGCATGATTTTATAGTTGAAAATGATAATGAGTTTTATCCGGACAGTCAGGAAGAGGGTAAGGATTTGGAAGAAGCTTTTTATTTGCTTAATAAGATTATAGATGTACTTGGAATTAAGAATATGCAGTACAGATATTACAGGGGAAATCTATATGCTTATCAGGGTGAAATAAGAAAAGCTATAGTTGAATTCAAAAAGATACTGCATGAGATAAGCGATGCTGGTGCTTGGCTTTATGAAAAGATAGCTGAGCTTTATCATAATTATGCTCAAAGTGACGACGATTATAGAGAGGCTTTGCTTTATTTAGAAAAAATAGATAAAAGTGAGTTTAAATATTCAACATATTATCTGCTTATATTTTCTTATTATGAACTTAGAGATTATGAGAAAACAGCAGAAGTATGCGATGAGTTTTTTAAATATGTATATAAAGGTGATGAAGAAATAGATTACATTAAGTTTATATATGCATATTCTCTTCAAATGATAGGTTCTGATAATTATGAGCTTATGCTTAACAATTTAAGAAGCTGTTTAAATGGGAATTTGGATAAGGCTGTAATATACAGATCTATTGCTAATATTTTATTATACAATATGCCTAGTAAATATAATGAAGAGGGCATTCATATGCTTAAAAAAGCTATGGAGCTAAATGATGTAATTTCTTATTATATATATTCTAAAGAATTATTTTACGGAGACATTATAACCCCTTTGCCTGAAATAGCTGTAGGAATGGCTAATATGACTTTTGAGATGGATAATACTTTTGAATGTTCTCTTAGTATTATAGGAAGGGCTTATGAGCTTGGAAGAGGGGTTGAACAAGATAGTAATAAGGCATTTGAAATTTATTATAAAGCTAAAGAACTAGCAGATATGAATAATTCTAAATGTTCATGCGGAAAAGGGCTTCTTGCACATTGTTATTATAATGGAATTGGTGTTGAAAAAAATGAAAAAGAGGCCTTTAGAATAATTAAAGAGACGGCTGAGTTTTTAGGAAGCGAATCTGATATTAATGTATCGCTTTTATATTCTTATTTTGCATTAAATAATATTGAAGGATTTGATTTGATTACTTCATTATCTTTATTTGACAGCAATGATACAAAAAAATTATGTGTAGCTATGATATTAAAAAGAATATATAAAAAACTTAATATGCCGCATGATGTAAGAAAAATGTCTAAAATGGAGATTAATGCTTTAGAAAATACAGGAGAATTGAATTTAAGTTATTTAAGAAAACATATAAAGAAATTTGACAATTTTTATCCTATTTTGCATATTTCTAATAATTAGCATTTATTTTTTACACTTTGACAAAAAAAGCAATTATATATATTATATAAAAAAATAAAAAGAGGTGATAAATTATGATCAACAAAACTATGAGTATAGGTGAAATTATACAAGTTTTTCCTGATTCTGTAGAAATAATGATGAGTCACGGACTTCATTGTGTAGGATGCCATGTTGCAAGCTGGGAAAGTTTGGAAGAAGGCTGCCGCGGACATGGTATGAATGATGAACTTATTGATAATTTAGTTAAAGAAATCAATGATAAATTTGAAGCTAGTAAATGATCTCATAAAAATATTTTAGATATTTAAGATTATAGAGAGATAGAAATTTATCTTTACTATCTCTCTATAATCTTTTTATTTTCCATCTTTATATTCTCTAATTATACCTCTTACTCTTAATGTAAGACCATAAATTTTTTGTTCGGCTATAATTACATCTAAAGGCACCTGATTATATTTATCTTTAGCAATAAGTGCGTCAGTTCCATATTTATCTTTTTCATAAACTCTTGTTGTAGCTAATTTACCCCTTTCCAATTTAGTTTTTATTTCATCTCCGTTTTCTATAGTAAATCTTATATCTTTTTTAACATTCTTGCCTTCAAGCCAATTAATTTTAAATGTACCTATATTTTTATCAACGAATCTCATAAAAAATACAAGAGATAAAGCATCGAAAGCCATTCCCTTAAACTCTATTTTTTCATTTACAGTTCTCTTATCATTAAACAAATAGTAGTTATTATAAAAAGTTAAAGTTTCTTTATTAGTCCAATCACCTTCAGAAGTATCTTTTTTTAATACTATAGGAGTAAAATCATTTGTAGTAACCCAAGCTTCAAATATATCGCTTACCTTATAAAGCATATTAGCAGCTCCTGTTGTGTAAACATGGGCATAAAGATGATAAGCAGATTTTCCATTTACATTGCTTATAGCAAGAACTTTTGCTTCAAGCATACCTACTTTTCCGCTTATGTTAAATTCTGGAACCTGTGCCAATACATCATATTTTATATATTCGCCTACTTTAAATGTTTGATTATATGCAAATAACATATTTGATATTATAAGCATAGCTGTTATAAAAATATATTTCATAAACTTAAATCTCCATTTTGTATTATTAAATTACCATTTATATGCTATTATATTATTGTAAATGTTGCAATACTATTTTTTTAATATATTATTATTTTTTTAGTAGTTATAAATTAGGATCTATTTATGGGTAAGAGTATATTTTTATTAGTTGGAGTAATAGCATTATCAACTTCTGCGATATTTGTAAGGCTTGCAAATGCTCCTTCTTCTATAGCGGCATTTTATAGAATATTTTTCTCATTTCTTATTGTGCTTCCTATAAGCATATTAAAAAAATCAAATAGATTGGAGCTTTTATCAATAACAAAAAAGGAAGTTATACTTTCTATAATAGCAGGTTTTTCATTAGCTGCGCATTATTTTTTATGGTTTCAATCATTGAACTTTACATCAGTAGCTAGTTCTACAGTAATAGTTACTTTACAGCCTTTATTTTCATTAGTTGCAGGGTATTTCTTTTTTAAAGAGAGGTACACATTCGTTGCTATATTAGGTTTTATTATAGCAATAGTAGGTTCATTTGTAATAGGATGGGGAGATTTTCAGATAAGTTCAAAGGCTTTATTTGGTGATTTACTTGCTTTCATTGCGGCAGGTCTTATAAGTATGTATTTTATAATAGGGCAGTATACAAGGGTAAGATTATCAGCTGTTAATTGGATAGCTTTGAGTTATTTTAGTGCATTTATATTTTTGGGTATTTTATCATATTTTATGAAAATCCCTTTTACAGGATATTCTGCTTCTACTTGGATTTATTTAGTAGCATTAACTGTTATATCTACTATGCTTGGTCAGGTGGTGTTTACTTGGCTTTTGAAATGGTTTTCTGCCACTGTTATATCAATGACTATATTAGGCGAGGCTGTTGGTACATGCATACTTGGTTATTTTATATTAAGTGAATCTATAAGTTTAAAGCAGTTTATTGGAATAGTATTAATATTGTTGGGTATAGGGTTGTTTCTTATGGAGAAAAGAAAAGCAGTTTCAAAGAATTGATTATTTACACGCACGGTTAATAGATTTTATTGGTTATCAGAGTGATATTTATATTTAATATGCATATCTATAATATTTTTACGTGCGTTAATTGCATTTTTACACCAAATAAAATTTGGGCGGGCTTTATATGTTTTATTAAGATGCTTTTAAATAAAAAGCAGAATATATTATAAAAGTTATTAAATGTAAAAGGGCGGGCGAATGTAAATAGATTTTAAAAAACTTTCACAACTAAAATATATCAAATAATTAAAAAGCTCTGACAGCTGAATCTATCAGAGGCTTTATATCAAATAATCAAAATAGTTCGCTAAAAAACCCGTAGAAACTAAAGTTCCTACGGGCTCACTATTTTGATTTATTGTAATCTAACTATAAATTATTACTTATCTTGTAATACTGCGATTC
>NZ_KI912409.1:0-13448 GCF_000518245.1 Brachyspira alvinipulli ATCC 51933
ATATTTAGCATTTTTCTATCAAAAAGTTTCAAAACCAGATAAAAGCATACATATTTATGAAGAGCTTATAAAAATATATGAAGAAAATATAACAGATGATGAAGATAGTATATTTTATTTAGAATCCATTGCAGAGCTTTATATAAAATTAAATCAAAAAGATAATGCTTTAAAAACATATAAAAGGATTTTAGAAGTAGATAAAGATAATAATGAAGCAAAAGAAAACATAAAAGATATAGAATCAGGAAAAAAAGTAAAAACAGTATGTATATTCGGATTATCGTATAATAGATACAAATAGCATTGTAAAACAGTATTTAAATAATAAAATATTGCTGAAAATGAATTATATAAACAAAATAAAAGCCTAATATGTTTTTTAGCATATTAGGCTTTTTTGATAAATACATATTGTTATAAGTGTTAAAAAAGTATTAAGCAAATTTTAATTATACCGAAAATATTTTATAAGAAATATTAAAATTTTTGGAGGAATACGCCTTATGATGCGTTCATTATTTGCCGGCGTGTCTGGTTTACAAAATCATCAAACTCGAATGGATGTAGTTGGAAATAACATTGCTAACGTTAATACTTATGGATTCAAAAGAGGTAGAGTTACTTTTAAGGATATGATAAGCCAATCTTTAAGTGGGGCAGCTAAACCACAAGAGGATAGAGGTGGTATCAATCCTCAACAAGTAGGCTTAGGTATGATGGTTGCAACTATAGACACTATACATACTCAAGGTGCTTTACAAGTAACAGGTGTAAACACTGATTTAGCTATTCAAGGAGAAGGATTCTTTATTGAAAAAAGAGGCAACAACTCTTATTATACAAGAAACGGTGCTTTTTCTTTAGATAGAGATGGTTATTTAGTTAACCCTTCTATAGGTTATAAAGTACAAGGTTGGAATGCTGTTCTTAATGAAGAAACAGGAGAAATGGAATTAAACACAGCAGCTGGTGTTGAAGATTTAATTATACCAGTAGGTGCAAAAGATCCTGCACGTGCTACAGCTAATACAAAATATTTCTGTAACTTACAAAAAAGCGGTGAAACACATCAATCTGATTTAACAATATATGATTCTACAGGTATACCTCGTCAATTAAGAGCAACATTTACTAGAACAGATGTTAACAGATGGGATATGGTAATAGATATACCAGAAGCTACTGAAGGAAGCGTAAGCGTTTCAGCAGGCGATCCTGCACAAGGAACAGGAAATAATACTTTCCAATTAGTATTTAATGATGCTGGTTCTTTAATTTCTGTAAGTGATGGTACTAACACACAAACAGAAGGTGTATTAATGCCTAATGTATCTTTCACTTATCAAGGAACTGAAGGAGAGGTAGAACAAACTATTAACCTTACTATGGGTGAAGTAGGATTATTTAATGGTATTACTCAATTTGAATCACCATCAACAACTAAAGCTATAGAACAAGACGGTTATACTATGGGTATGCTTGAAGGATTTAGTTTTGATGACAGCGGAGTAATAACAGGTGTATTTACTAACGGAAACAGAAAAACTTTAGGACAGGTTGCTTTAGCTAAATTTAACAATGCAGGCGGTTTAGAAAAAGCAGGAGATACATTATTTGTACAAAGTAATAACTCAGGTGCTCCTAATATAGGACCAGCTGCTGCTGAAGGAAGAGGATCTATTAAAGCAGGTACTTTAGAGATGTCTAACGTTGACTTGAGTGAACAGTTTACAGATATGATTGTAACTCAAAGAGGTTTCCAATCTAATGCCAGAACTATAACTACAGCAGACCAAATGCTTCAAGAAGTTATAGCACTTAAGAGATAATTTTAGGTATTAGACTTATTTGTAATTTTATAGTATAATAGAGTTAGGAGTTTCTGATTATGATACATATAACAAGATTTGATGGAAGCATATTATATGTTAATCCTCATCAAATAGAGTTTATGGAGGAAACTCCTGATTTAGTAATAACAATGTTATCTGGAAGGAAAGTTGTAACCAAAGATAGCTTTGATATTGTACTTAATAGAATAATAGAGTATAGAACTAGAATAGTTAATGAAAATAGCATAAAGAAACCTTCATTCTATGGTAATGAAGAATAAAAAATAAAATTTTAGTTAGAGAGTAAAATATGGATATATTTGTACCATTAGGTGTTGTATTAGTTATAGGTATTAATTTATTTGGTATCATATCAGGTGGTGGTAACGTAGGACACATGATTGATATTGCCTCTGCAGTTGTAACAGGACTTGGAGGAACAACTTCGCTTTTAGTAGCTAACGACTTAGGAACTATATTAGGTGTTCCAAAAGCTATTAAAATGCTTTTAAATAAGCCTAGTTATGATGAATCTCAGATTATCATAACACTTTTAAGTTTTTCAGAAAAAGCTAGAAGAGAGGGTTTATTGGTATTAGAAGATGATATTCAGGAAGTTCAAGACCCATTTTTAAAGAAGGGTATGCAGCTTGTAGTAGACGGAACAGACCCTGAATTAGTAAAAAACATATTAAATACAGAAATAGATAACGTAGAAGCAAGACACGATACAGTAAAAAAGGTATTTGAAGATGCTGCTTCTTTGTATCCTGCTTGGGGTATGATTGGTACGTTGATCGGACTTGTAATCATGTTAAGAAGCTTAGGAGGCGGTGGTGGTGTTGAAGCCATCGGTTCTGGTATGGCGGTAGCATTAATTACTACATACTACGGTTCTGTTATAGCTAACGGTTTTGCATTGCCTATAGCTGGTAGACTTGCTGCAAGACACGCTGCAGAAGCTACAGTTCAGAGCATCATGCTTGAAGGTATATTATCTATACAAGCAGGTGATAACCCTAGAATAGTAAAAGACAAATTAGTATCTTTCTTACCTCCTGCTCAGCGTCAGAAAATAAATGAACAAGTTGGAGATAGATAATTTTTAGAGGTAAATAATGGCTACTATTAAATTTGGTAAAAAAGCTAAAAAAGCTGGAGATAAGGCTCAAGTACCTGGTCCTTCAGCACCTTTGTGGCTTCAAACTTATGGAGACTTCGTAACATTAGTATTGACATTCTTCGTATTATTGCTTTCTACAATGTCTACATCAGTTAGTGATTCTTCTATACAGCTTATTGCTACGGCATTCCAAGGATCATTTGGGGTTATGCCTGGCGGTGCTACACTTTCTCAAAGCAGATTAGTGTACGGAGGAGCTAATGTTGATACTTTACCTTCCTCAGATAGAGGTTATTCTATGGGTAAAAGTATAGATAAAGCTATGGCTGTATTAGAAGCAGAAATTAAAAGTAAGAAAGTAAGAGTAGAAGAGGATGAAAGAGGTTTTGTTATAAGCTTAGGAGCCGACCAATATTTTGAATCCGGAAGTACTAATTTGGTTGATAATCAAAATAATACGGAGACATTTATTAAACTTGCCTCTATACTTAGTTCTGTTCCTAATGATATAAGAATAGAAGGTCATACAGATTCAGGTGCTATAATACCTGGAACTTTAACAGAGCAAAAATTTGGCAATAACTGGGGGCTTTCTTCTGCCAGAGCTATAGTTATATTAGAAAAATTATTTGAGAATGATCAAACAGCTACATTAGATAGAAATAAATATTCAGTTGCTGGTTATGCAGATACAAGACCAGTGGCTTCTAATGATTTACCTGATGGTCGAGCATTGAATAGAAGAGTAGATATTGTTATTGTTAGAAATGATGTTACTTATTATAATCAGAGGTAACCTAACTAAGAATTAATATGCTATTGGCTGATAAATGGAAAGACTATAAAATTATAGATTGCGGTGAAGGCGAAAAACTTGAGAATATAGGCGGATTTATAGTATCACGTCCAGATTCTCAAGTTATTTGGTCTAAACAATTAGCTAAATGGGATAATTTGGATGCTGTATATCATCGTTCGGATAAGGGCGGCGGTTATTGGCAGTATATTAATAAACCAAAAGACAATTTTATTATCAAATATCAAGATTTATCATTTCAGATAGAGTTTACAAATTTCAAACATATAGGGCTTTTTCCTGAGCAGGCTGTTAATTGGCAGTTTATTATAGATAAAATTAAAGAAAAAAAATCTTCCAGTCATAAAAATAAAGAAATAAGAGCATTGAATTTATTTGCATATACAGGCGGTGCAACAGTAGCTTGTGCTTATGCAAATTGCGATGAGGTTGTTCATGTTGATGCCTCTAAAAAAATAGTAGGGCATGCTAAAAGAAATATTGAAATAAATAATCTTCAGGAAAAAAAGGTAAGATTTATTATAGAAGATGTCATTAAATTTGTTTTAAGAGAGGTTAGGAGAGGAAGAAAGTATGATGTTATAATAATGGATCCTCCTGTTTACGGCAGAGGACCTAATGGAGAATTATGGCAGATAGAAACAAGTTTGGCTAGGCTTACAGAAGAATGCGTTAAACTTTTATCAGATACTCCAATACTTTTTTTAATAAACTGTTATACAGCAAGTTTTTCTCATATATCTTTAAAAAATATATTATCAACTTTGGTAAAACATAGCGGAACTTTTGAAAGCGGTGAAATAGGAATACCTACAGAGTCATCAAATATGATACTTCCATGCGGAATATATGCAAGGTTTTATTCTTAAATAATAAAAAAAGGAGCTAATTTCTTAGCCCCTTTTTTAAATATTAATATTTTAATAACTTATAGTTCCGCCTTTTTCATGTACTTCCAAGAATCTTAATAGTTCTGCTTTAACTTCATCCGCAGTATCAAGAGAAAGTACCCTTTTTGCCAACATTTTACATTCCGCTTTATCTAAAGAAATTATCATTTTCTTAACTTCAGGTATTGATATAGCAGACATTGAGAATACATCAAGTCCAAGTCCGAACAATAACGGTACAGCAAGCAAGTCTCCTGCTAACTCCCCGCACATAGAAATAATAATACCGCTGGCATGAGCACCGTCTATAGCCATTTTTATAGCAGTAAGTACGGAAGGGTTATAAGGATCACATATAGCAGCTATTTTTTCATTACCTCTGTCTGAAGCTAATGTATATTGTGTTAAATCATTTGTACCTATTGAGAAGAAATCAGATTCTCTAGCGAATGCTTCAGCTCTGAATACAACAGAAGGAGTTTCTATCATCATTCCTAATTCTAATGATTCATTAAATGCTATATTTTCTTTCATTAATTCTAATTTACAGTCATTAAATATATTCTTAGCTTTTCTTAATTCTTCCATTGAAACTATCATAGGAAGCATTACTTTAATCTTACCGAAAGCAGAAGCTCTAAGCAAAGCCCTAAATTGTGTCTTTATAATAGAAGTTTTATCCAAACATATCCTTAAAGCTCTCCATCCAAGTGCAGGATTTTCTTCTTTAGGCATTTCTAAATAAGGAAGATATTTATCTCCTCCAATATCCATAGTACGTATTGTAACAGTATGACCGCTCATAGCAACAGCTACTTCTTTATATGCTTTAAATTGTTCTTCTTCTGTAGGAAAATCTGTATTTTCCATAAATAAGAATTCTGTTCTGTAAAGACCTATTCCGTCAGCACCATTTTTCAAAGCACCGCCTAAATCAGCAGGGGATCCAATATTAGCATATACTCTAATCTTAGTTCCATCTTTTGATATAGCATCTTTATGTGCATACTCTTTTAATAAAGCTCTCTTCTTATCAAATTCTTCTTTAAGTTTTAAACAAGAATCTATAGATTCATCCGAAGGATTTATTATTACATTACCAGTATTACCATTAACAATTATAGTCTGTTCATTTTTTAAATCTTTTACTATTTCACCTATACCAACAACAGCAGGAAGCTCCAAAGATCTAGCCATTATTGATGTATGAGAAGTACGTCCGCCTATCTCTGTTATAAATGCTAAAGTATTGTCTAAATCTAAATTAGCAGTATCAGAAGGTGTTAAATCTCTTGCAACTACTATGGAATCCTTTGGTAAATTAGAAACATCTGCTATTTCTTCACCTTGAATATTTCTTATCCATCTGTCAGAAATATCTACTAAATCACCTGCTCTCTCTCTTAAATATTCATCTTCAACTTCGCTTAATATTTTTCTATAAACTTCTATACCTTGTGATAATGCATATTCAGCACATACTTTATCATTTGCTATAATATCATTAACTTCCTCAAGTAAATCCTCGTCTTCAAGTAAAGTTATATGAGCATCAAATATAGCAGCTTTTTCTTCAGATACTTTTTTAGCAGTTGTTTCTCTTATTTTAATTAACTGATCTCTAGTTTTATTTCTAGCATCTAGTAATTTTCCCTGTTCCTCAGATACATCTTTACAAGGACATTTTGATATTACTATGTCTTTTTTGACAAGCAAATATACTTTTCCTATAGCTATACCAGGTGATACACCTATTCCAGTAATTCTTTTTTCCATATTATAAATTCCAAAAAATAAATTTTATTAATCTTTTAAATTAGATATAAATTCCTCTACTTTTTTTAAATTATCTTCTTCATTTTCACCATCGCAATAAATTGTAAGAACAGATCCTTTTTTTACTCCTAAAGATAAAACCTTTAAAAGAGAAGAAGCATTAACTCTTTTTCCAGCTTCATTTTCTATTTCAATTTTGCATCCCTGTAATGTTTTTATAAATGTTACAAATTCATTACCCGGTCTAGCATGAAGTCCTGTTTCATTTTGTATAGTAACTTTACCTGTAGTCATTGATGAACTCCTTAATATTTTATTTTCTTATATATAGTTTAAAGTATATCAGTTTTTTCTCTTTTGTCAAATAATAGTATTATAATTATATAATGAAGTGCTGTAATATAACAATATCATGTATTATATATAATATTGTTTATCTATCATATTGAAATAAATACCTTGTAATACTAAAAATGGGTAGACTTTACATTTTAATAGTCTTAAGTTTGATATTCCGCCTGTTAAAAATATTTTAGATTTTATATTGTATTTTTCTTTTATATATTTTTTGGTTTCTAATACAGCATAATTAACAGTCCCTATAGTATTATATATAGCACCGGACATAATGGCGTCTTTACTGTTATTATTTATAGGGTTTGGTATAGCTTCTATAGGGCCTATTTCATAATAGGGTAGAGAAGTTCTATTTGATAATGCTTGATAACTTGTTTTTGTACCAGCAATTATCATTCCTCCTAAAAATGTAAAATCTGATATCATAATACTTATTGTAGTGGCTGTTCCCATGTCTATGACTATTGAAGCATATTTATCAATATCATTGTAGCCTTCCAAACATATTGAAGCATAAGTTGATAGTATTCTGTCTATACCAACTGAATTTTTTGGTTCATAAAGATTATCTTTTAATTTTATATCATCATGTGTAACTTTATAAGCATCCATATTAAAACAATCTTTTATAGCTGATTCAAATAAATCATTTATTTTTATAGATACACTGCTATAGAATATGTTTTTTATTCCCTTAAAATTTTCTTTAATAAAATTAACTGAATCAATCAAGTCTGTAATACCACTGCTATGATCTATAGCCTTAAAATATAAAGGTATGTTATTATTATTATCAAATATAGCCAACTTTATTCTTGTATTTCCAATATCAGACAGCAAGTACATTTTTTTTAAGCCCCATCTTTTATATTATTGCTTTCTAAAAAGTTTCTCGTTTTTTCTATTAAAAATTCTCTATTGTTTAATTCCGGCTCATCTAATATTAAGTCCAAAAGATAGTTTAATATTTTACCTATTAAAGGACTAGGCTTTAGATTAAACTCATTAATCAAATCATTTCCATTAATTTTTAAATCTTTAACAGTTATAGCATTTTCTTCTTCTATTATTTTATCTATTCTAGCCAAAAGTTTAGGTATGGCTTTACTTTCTTTATCTTTTCTGTTTCCGCTTCCAATTCTGTCTGCTTCTCTGAGTTTTAATAGAGGTTTTATATTTTCTACCCCAATAGCTCTCATAAATCTTCTTACAGCTCCGTCAGTCCATTCATCTTGATAGTAAAACATGTGCTGTCTTACTAATAAAGTTACAAAATCTATTTCAGAATTTGAGTATTTTAATCTTTTCATTATTTTTTTAGCTACATTAGAACCTACAACTTCATGATTGTAATAAACAGGATCATCCTGTTTAGATATTTTCTTTTGAACCATAGGTTTTGCTATATCATGGAATAATGCAGCAAGTCTTACTAATAAAGTTAATTCTTCTGTCTCTAATGGCTCAACAGCTTGTATGGTATGCAGTATATGATAATAAACATCATATTTATGAAATTTATTTTGATTGACACCAAAACCCTGCATCAATTCAGGCATAATTAAAGATAGAACACCTGTTTTTCTAAGAAGTTCAATTCCTCTAAATGGATTTTTAGATAATAATATGCCGTTAAACTCTTCACGTATACGTTCTGAAGCAATAGATGTAAGCATTCCGGTAGAATGTGTAATAGCGTCAAATGTTTCCTTTTCTATATCAAAATTTAATTTGGTAGCAAATCTTATAGCACGCATTATTCTAAGACCGTCTTCTCTGAATCTTTCATAAGGATTTCCAACAGCCTTAACAATTTTACGCTTAATGTCTTTCATTCCATCAAACATATCTATAAGAGTGCCGTCTAATACATTATAGGCCATAGCATTTATGGTTAAATCTCTTCTAGGCAAATCTTCCTCTATACTTAATGCATATTCAACCATATCAGGATGTCTTCCATCTGTATAATTACCATCACTTCTAAATGTTGTAATTTCTACATGCATATCTTCTATTATAACTAGAATGGTACCATGCTTTATTCCAGTTGGCACAGTATATTTGAATATTCTTTGAACATCTTCTGGTTTAGCATCCGTTGTTATATCATATTCATGAGGAGGTATTCCCATGATAGAATCTCTAACTGCACCGCCTACTAAGAAACATTGAAATCCCTCTACATGAAGTATTCTTGCTATTTCTTTTATTGGGTGCGGTATATCTGTAAATATTTTTTTCACTTATTATCCTATATCAAATTATATATACCTTATATAGTATACACAATTTTATATTAATTACAAATTTATATTATCAATAATTGTAAATATATTTTACTTTTATAACAAGTTAAATATATTAAAAGTTTTAAAAAAAACAAAAATAATATATACTAAATAAAAAAAAATAAAAAATGGAATATATTTATGGGAAGTATTTTTGGAAATAATTTAAAATTAAGTTTATTCGGTGAGTCTCATGGAGAGGCTATAGGATGTGTTATAGATGGTTTTCCTTATGGTATTAATATAGACAATGATTTTATAGATAGTGAAATGGATAGAAGAAGGGCTAAGAATGCAAAACTTACAACATCAAGAAATGAAAGTGATAAAGCAGAAATATTATCAGGTATACTTGAAGGTAAGAGTACAGGTATGCCTATATCAGCCATTATAAAAAATGAAAATAAAAGAAGTACAGATTATTCAAATTTAAAAGTTGTTCCAAGACCTTCTCATAGTGATTATACTGCTATGCTTAGATATGATGGTTTCAATGATATAAGGGGAGGCGGACATTTTTCAGGAAGACTTACAGCTCCTTTGGTTTTTGCCGGTGCTTTATGTAAATTAGCTTTAAAAGAAAAATTTGATATTAATATAGCAGCTCATATAAAGCAAATATATAATATTAAAGATAAATACCCAAATAATATTTTGCCGTCCTATGAAGAGTTTATAAAAAATTACAATAAAGAATTAAGTGTATTTAATGACGAAGCTATGAGTAATATGATTAAAACTATAGAAGATGCAAAAATGAATATGGATTCTGTAGGAGGTATTATAACAGCAGCAGTATTTAATATGCCTGCAGGTTTTGGAGATCCTTTTTATTCATCTATAGAAAGCAGAATTGCAGAATCGGTATTCGCTGTTCCAGCTGTTAAAGGTATTGATTTCGGACTCGGATTTGATTTTGTTAATTATAAAGCAAGTGAATGTAATGACCTTTATACTATAAAAGATAATGATAATATAAAAAGCATAGAAACTAAAACTAATAATAACGGAGGTATTTTAGGAGGTATATCTAATGGTATGCCTATAGTTGTTAATGTTGTGATAAAACCTACTCCTTCTATATCTAAAGAGCAATTAACTTTGAATATAGAAACTAAAGAAGAAGAAAAGCTTATTATAAAAGGGCGTCATGATCCTTGTATAGCTGTTAGGGCTGTTCCTGTAATAGAGGCTGCCATTGCTGTTTCAATACTTGATTTATGTATGGATATGAAAGGAAAAATTCTTTAAAAAATTTATTTTTATGCATTTGACAAAAATATTAATATGTTATAAAATGTCATTAATTTGTTAGACTATTCTAACTTTTAAGAGGTGTTTATGAATATTAATTTAGATGGTGTGTCTGAGACTTTATTAATTACTTTGTATGCAAAAGCAGAAGAAAGTAAAAGGAAAAATGCTATTATAAGAGATCCTAAATCTATAGAGATAATAAATAAAATTAATTATGATTTTTCAAAATTTAAAAATTTTGAACGTACTCAAGTGGGAACTTGCATAAGAACAAAGATAATAGATGATATTATAAATGATATAATTCAAAAAAGCGATACAAAAACTTTTACAATTATAAATTTAGGGGCTGGACTAGATACAAGGGTAAGCAGATTTATAAACGATAATATTTATTGGCATGATATAGATTTTGAGGATGTTATAGCTTTAAGAAAAAAGTTTTTTAAAGAACTTGATGAATATGAAAATTATAAATGCATATCATCTTCAATGCTTGATTATAATTGGATTAAAGAAATAAAAAAAGAAGGTACTGTTATAATTATATCAGAAGGTGTTTTAATGTATATAGAAGAAAATTATATAAAAGAGCTTATTGAAAATTTATCCGAAAATTTTGTTAATTGTCATTTTATATTTGATACAATACCTGTGCTTGCTGCCAAAAATACAAAATTACATGAAACGGTTAAAGAAACAAATGCAGTTTTTAGATGGGGATTGGATATTCCTTCTGATATAGAAAAGCTGAGCAATCATATAAGATTTATTAATAGTTATAATTATGGTGATTATTATAAAGATAGATGGGGAGTTATGAGAATATTAAGATTGTTTCCATTTTTTAGTAAGATATTTAATTTTAATATTTTGCATATAAGATTAGTATAAATAAAAATTAATTATAATTTATTTATCTTTATGTATTCCAAGTATTTCTACACCATTATTAGTTATAAGTACAGTATGCTCAAAATGAACAGCTAATGAATAGTCTGGGGTTGAAAGTGTCCATCCGTCTTTTTCTTTTGTATATTGATCAGAACCATTAGTAATCATAAGCTCCAATGCCAAAACCATATTCGGTTCTAATGCCACATCATTATTAGGATGATAGAAATTAAATATATAGGGAGCTTCATGATATTCATATCCTACACCATGTCCAGTTAAAGATTTTACCACATTAAAACCGTATTCATGTACTTTATTTTCTACGTTTTTTCCGTATTCGCTTAAAAGTACATCAGGTTTAAGTTTATAAATTCCATACTCTAAAGATTTTTTGCAAGCTTCAATGAGTTTATAAGCTCTATGATTAACAGAACCTATTCCTCCTTCTATTACTATTGTTCTTGCACAATCAGCATAGAAGCCGTTATATTTTACCCCTACATCTACGCATACAGGCTCACCATGTACAAGTATTTTATTGTTTGTAGGTCTTCCATGTGCTATTTCATTTCCGCTTGAAATACTAGTAGCAAATCCATAATCAGGTACTTCAAAATTAGCCGGATAGGCATTTTTACTCTTTATAAATTTTTCTACTTCCTTATCTACTTTTGAAGCTCTTACTCCAGATATGCAAAGTTTAAAAGCTAAATCTATGGATTCTTGAGCTATTTCGGCTGCTTTTCTTATGTTTTTTATGGCTTCATCATCTTTTATAGAAGGCTTTACTATCTCTTTTACTTCTTTTATAAACATTATTATTTTATTCCTTTATTTACTTAAGAGATTTAGGAGTAAATATATATAAAAGAATTACAAGTATAATAGCACCTAATATAGCAGATGACAAATTTATTTTTATATATTGTATATTGCTTAGTCTAGGTAAATAATATGAACCAAGCAAAGCACCAGCTGTTGCTATAAGAAACATCATAACATGTCCGCCGAATACTTTTATTTTAAGTAAATTACCAAATACTAGGCTTACAATGATGCCTATAACTATAAATGTTGATACTACTATAATATATTCCATCTATAAAAACAAACCTCTTTATATAATTATCAATTAGATGAAAGTCCTATGAAAAATGACTTTAATCCTCCTTCATCATTTTCTACAGGTATAAATATCATGTGCGATATATCTTCTCTATCAGAAGGATCAAATTTATTTTTTAAAGATTCTGAAGAAAATGGATCTGATACATATAAAGTTTTCTTATGAGATAATATTTTTTTGAATAATGCCTCATTTTCATTAATTTTTAATCTATCTTTTGTACCATCAGAAATATTTTGAGATTCTGATATTTCATAGCTTCCATCTTCTTTTCTTGTAAGCATAGAGGCATGTTTAATATCAAGCCCTGACTGTTCTTTTACCCAATCAAGCATATCATCCATATTTTTATTGATAAACTTTTTACCTCTAATAGCTTTTAATACATTTTTCCAACCAGATGTCATATTTTCCTTAACTTTTTCTTCAGCTTCTTTATAGAAATCATCAGGTATTTTAGGAATTTCTTCTGGTTCGTATAAATCATTATCTATTAAATCTTCTGTTTCAAATGTATCATTTTCATTAGCAGGTTTTACCACTTCATCATCATCATATTCTTCATCACTAAAAGTTGATGTCAAATTAGATTTTTCATCACTATTATTTGATGAATTTTCTTCATCTTCATAATCTCCAAGTAAAAAATCTCTGTTAAGAGAGAAGTTAAAAGCGTCGCTTGAAGAAAAATATTCTTCTTCTTTTTTCACTATTTCATCTTCTATAATAGAACCATGGCTTATCAAAATATCCCCCTCATTATCATCTATAATGTCATCTATACCTATAATATTATTTTCTTCTTCCTTTTTTTCATTTTTTTTTTCTTCTTCAGTATTGTTATCTATATTATTGTCTTCTTCATTTATTACATCATCTAAATTAGGTATGTCATCTAAATCTTCTACAGTTTCATCTATATTATTTTCTTCCTCATTATTATTCTCATCTTTTAGTTCTTCTTCATCCATTATATCATCTAGACTAGGTATGTCATCTAAATTTTCTACAGTATCATCTATATTGTTTTCTTCATCATCTATTATATTATCAGCATCCAATAATTCATCATCAGAATA
>NZ_KI912409.1:14254-25827 GCF_000518245.1 Brachyspira alvinipulli ATCC 51933
ATCTAATAATTCATCATCAGAATATTCTTTTATTACAGGAAAGTTTTCTTCACTGTTATACGCATCTTTTGACATATTGTATTCTTCATCAAGTATATCATCTAATGTAGGTACATCTTCTAATTCATCATCTTCTTGATTATTATCAGAATTTTCTTCCAACACATCATCTAAAGTTGGTATATCTGTATCTTCCGGTTTTTTATCTTCTTCTAAAATAGAATCTAAACTTGGTATTTCATTTTTTTCTAAAGAATATACATCTTCAAAATTATCTAATTTTAATATTTCATCTTCTTCATTACTATTTTCAATTTTTATATCTTCAATTTCATCTATTTTAGGTAAATCAACTTTATTTTTTTTAGTTATTTTATTCCTATTTGTATCATTTAAATATTTTATACTGTCATCATCTAATGTATCTATATCATAGTCATCAATATTAAATTCTTCGTCATTATCAACTATACCAGTATTATCATATTCAAAATCTTTATCTTCATCATCATATATATCTTCTTCATTTTCATTATTAGTATTTCTTTCAATAAGAGATGTTATTATTAGGAATATTAATGATGCTGATAATAAAGCTAATATAGCATATTTTAAATATTTTTGTATTGCAGGAACATTTAATTCTAATAGTCCAATGCTAAAATTATTTATATCTTTAACTTTACTTGAGTAGAATGTATATGAATTACTATCAGAATCTATAGTTTTTGATCCTCCTATATCATTATTCATATATTGAGAAAGTGCATCTCTTGATATACTATTAATATCTATAGAAGGGTTATAATAAACAACTCCATTAGGAAGTACTACGAAATTTAGATTATATGAAGTATTTTCAAATATCTTTTTAAATACACTTGCTACTACATATCCAACTTCTATACCTCTATTATTTTTTATAGGTTTTATAAAATAAACACCATCATAATCTTTATCAAAAAATGCTTTTGAGTTTTTATGATCTTCTAAATTTATTGGCTTTGTTTTAGCAGGTGAAGAAAATACGGATTTACCATCTGCCAAATATAATGCAACAGTATCGAAAGGATAATTTCCGATTCTAAATATTGATATAATTCTATCTTTTTCACTTTCATCTATACCATTTAATATAACATTTTGTAAAAAATTAATAAATGGATAACTTTCAACTATTTTATTTAATCTATTGTCATAATCATTTACAAGACTTACTATACTGTTTTGACATATTAATGCATTTCTATCCAATTTCTTTGTATCAACATCAAAAGCATCCTTTTTAAGACCGAATACAAATGTTATAAATAGTGCTAGTACTATTATATTTATTAAAATAGATATATATACAAAGATAGATATCTTATTATGCTTATCTAACATATAAATCCTCTCAGCATTAATATGAAATTATTTTTTTGTTATACTATTTCTAGCATCCTCTTCTGCTTTGCTTATTATAGAAGAAAGCATTTTATCAAAAGCAGCAAATACATCATCTGTTCTTGAATTAGTAGTTTTTTCTAAACTTTCTGAACTTTCTTCTTTAGCTTTTAAATCCATACTCTCAACAGCTTTATTGTACGAATTTAATATATCTTTAGCAGCATTATTAGAATCACTTTTTATATAGCTGTCAGTTTTTTTATTGAATAAACTTTTAGCATATTCTTTGTTTTTTTCTTCTTCTTTTTCTTTATGAGATAATAATAAATTTTCTTTTACTATTTTCTTATTAAATATATCTTCCTCATTAATCTTTCTATAATCAGAATTAGTTGTTTCATAATTAGATGTTTCTTTTTCGCTTTCTTCAGCAATATTTTCAATTACAATGCTTTCATTTTCATCTGTATTATTTTTTAATTCCTCAGAAACATTAGTGAACATATTTTCTATTTCTTTTTCTTCATCTTCTTTATCATAATATGATGGAGCATATTTATCATAATCATATTTATTTTTTTCATATTCTGATATTGTTAATTCTTCTTCTTTATTGTTAAGTTCATTATCAACTTCATTTTCTACTTCTTCCAATATATTTACAGTTTTTAATTCCTCTTCTTGTATTTCTAATTTATTTTCCTCTAATGGTATATCTTCTGTTTTATCTTCTTCCAATATACTTACTGTTTTTATTTCTTCATTCTGTATTTCTATTTTATCTTCTTCCTTGTTTTCTTCTTTATTGATGTCTTTTTTTAAATCATCTTTTGTTATAGAAAATTTATTTCTACAATTATTTATTTCCTCTTTTATGTTTGCAACTATATTTAATATATCTTTTCCTATATTAAATTCTTCGTTTTTTTCATTTTCTTTCTTTTCTTTTAAATATTCATTAGGTATATTGTAATGAACCTTTTGTATCATAGGAGGCATTTCTTCATGAGTATTTGAAACAGGCAATGCTGCATTTACTATATTGTCATTTATTAGTTCATCATCTCCTTGAACATTTTTAACATAATCTCTATTAGTTTTAATCTGCATGAGATATTTAAAGAAAGCAATTATTCCCTTTATTACTAATTGACATGCTAATATTAACAAAGCAGTTATTGCCAAGACTATAAGTTCAAAGTAATTAGAATATTCTTTTGTTATCATAGATACAGTAAGAGAATCATTAACTACAAAGCTAGGCTGCTTTTTATAATAAGCATATCTGTTAATAACGCTTGAAACTTTTTCTAAGTTATTTCCTATAGGCTCTTTAACATTATATACTGAATTTCTAGAATCGCTTACAAATAAACTTTTATCTGCAACCTGATAATACATAGCTATATCAGATACATAAGAATAGTCATTTCTAGTTGTAACTATCATTTCTCCATTATCGTTTTTAATATATTCCATTATGTAAAATGCATTTTCATTGCTTGCATTTAATACTAAAGAACCTTTTTGCTTTATTTCATTTATTAAATTATTCTGTAGTTCCAAAGGCCATGATTTATTTCTTGATAAGTATAAATTAAGCATCATTTTACCATTCATATCAAATACTGTCATACCTTTTAAATAAGGGTTTTCAACAGTCATTCTGTAATAATCATTTTTATATTTATCAAGCTGAGCTTTAGTAGGCGATTTATTTGGGTCATAATTTTTTAGAGTGTCAGATGTCTGGTACATATTATATCCCACATAATCAGATATTGACTGAGTTATGAGGTTAACTTGATATTGGGATACACTATTTCTTTTTATTTTCATACCAACGGCTATTTTATCTATTCTTTGTTTCATCATATCTAAATAATCATTAATGAATAATGATGCTGCACTATTTTGCGGTAATATTGTATCGCTTGCTGCTCTTGCAAACATAGCAACTATAAATATTATCAAAAATGATATTGTTAGACTTAATATAGTTTTTATTATTTTTTGATTTTTGTTATCATTCATAATGTTTAGCCTTTTGTCTAAAAAATTGTCTTAATTCTAAAAAACTATTATTAGTTATCGGCTAAATGGAATTTTACTTGAAAGGTTTATTTTAAGACCTCCGCTGAGCCGCATGCGACATAAATGCGCCTGACCAAAAAGCCAGGTGGGTTCCTCAGAAACATGACCTTGATTTCTCAAAACCGTATCGCGATGCCGGCGAGCCTATCATTAATGCTTCGCTCTAGATCCCTAATGCATTAATTTATACTGGCGCAAGAATGTCATCGCTTAACGAGAACAGCAGAGTAATATAACTATAAATTTATTTTTACTATTTGTCAATACTGCTTGACAAAGAAATTATAGAAAATATAATATTTGAAAATATTAATTAAGGTTTTAAATTATGATTAAAAATATAGTATCTGATATAGGGAATGTTTTATATGAATTTATTATAGATGATTTTTTAAATAAATATATAGAGAAAGAAGATAGAGAATTTTTCTTTAATAATACTTTTAATAGTGTGAATTGGATTCTTATGGATAAAGGTGTAGTGAGTTTTGAAGATTCCAGAAAACATTTTATTGAAGTATGCAGTAAATATGAAAAAGTTGTAAATAAGATATTTGATACAGCATTAACTATATGTCTTAATAAGGATAATAATATAAATTTATTAAGAGAATATTACAATAAAGGTTATAATATATATTATCTTTCTAATATGCCAATAGAAACATTTAATTTTTTAAGAAAAGATACAGATTTCTTTGATACAATTTGTGTAGGAGGGATAATTTCTGGTGATGTGAAAATGGTAAAACCGGAAAAATCTATATTTGAATATTTTTTAAATAAATTTAATCTTAATGCTGAAGAGTGTTTATTTATAGATGATAATATTAACAATGTTAATACTGCTTTAGAATTAGGCATTAAATCTGTTCATTTGAAAAAAGTGGATGATATGTCTGATGTTTTAAAAGATATGCTTAAATAAATTATGGATTTTATTAAAAAAAGATATGAAAGAATTAAAAAAAAATATGGTATAGTAGTTCCTAGTCTTATAGTTATATTTACGATAGTAAACTTAATAGCATCTATATGGGTAAGTAGTTTTATATATGAACCTAATATAGTTAATCCTTTTTATGTATTTGCTGTATTGTTTTTTCCTTTCACAAGTATAATAGTTGGTGTTATAATTATAATTAAATTTATAGTAGATGCTATAATGAAAAAGGAAGGTTCTCATTTAAAAATAGTTATAGTTTTTATTATGGGTTTAATGACTATACTTCCAAGCTTATTTATAAGCAAAATATCTAAATACATAATTAAGAGTAATTTAGATTTATTTTTGGATAAAAATATCAATGATTCCATATCATATTTAATAGATATATCCAATAATGATATAATAAATAAACAAAATTATATGCTTGATATAATTTCAGAAGTGGGTACTCAATATTTTAATAATATATATGACTATATTATATCAAATAATGCTAATGATGAGAAAATATATAATTTGTTAAAGAAGACAGAGTATTTTAATAATATAGTTTTTTTATCAAATTCGTATAATGGCAATAACATTATATTTTTTAATTCTGGAGATTATATACCAATAGATATTAATTATAAATTAGATAATGAAGATATAATATTCTTAAATAGTGAATATAATGGTTTATTTTATGTTAATGCTATTATACCATTACATATAGCTGATAATTATGTTATATGGTCGGAGATTATGCCTAAAAATTATATAGAAATTAGAAACAATGCTTTAGAGGCTTTCAGACTTTATAATTCTGTTAATATGTTTATTAATGAATTTTCTGTAATATTGAATCTTCTATATTTATTTATATTAGGTATATCAACTTTTTTTTCAATAGTATTTGGTATAGCAATATCAAGGTTAATTACAAAACCTATAAGTTTGATACTTGATGCCACTAATTCTATAACTAATGCCAATTTTAATATAGATATGAAACTTGGCGGTGTGCATGATATGAGGAATTTAATACATAGATTTAATGTTATGGCAAGAGCATTAAAATATCATAGGGAAAGAGAAAATACCAGAGCTAGACTTGAAACTTGGAGAGAGGCTGCTATAAAAGTTGCCCATGAGATAAAAAATCCTCTAATGCCTATTATTATGAATGCTGAGCTTATAGATAGGAAGATTTCTTCAAATATGTCTGATAAAGATATAGAAAAAGTAAAGAAATCAACTAGCATTATAGTAAAAAACGCTAATGTAATATCAACTTTAATCAAATCTTTTTCTGAATTTTCTTTTGCAATAAAACTTTCTGAAGATAAGCAGTCAATTAATGGAGTTCTTTTAGAAGTTTTGGATTCTTTTAAAAATACGCCTAATGTAAAGTTTAGTATTGTTTTGAGTAATCATGATCATTTTATTAATATGGACAGAGAGAAATTGGCTATGGCTTTTAGAAATTTATTAAAAAATGCTTTAGAAGCTCAATGTTCTGTAGTATATATTTCTTCATACCATGAAATAATAGATTTAAATGAATTTTTTATTGTAAGTATAACTGATACAGGAGTAGGTATAGATAAAAATAATTTTCATAAGATATTTGAACCTTATTTTACTTCCAAGGAGAAGGGTACAGGTATAGGTCTTGCTACTGTAGAAAAGATAATATCAGAACATAACGGCAGCATAGATGTTGACTCTATAGTTGGAGAAGGTACTACATTTTTTATAAAATTTATGGTATAGGTTACAGATTTTCTATTTTGGTTACTAGTTTATTTATATGAGAAGGGTATTTCATACATATTATATTTAATCTTTGGGCTTCTTTTTCTAAATGTTTACTCATATTTTCATACAAAAAAAATATAGTAAACTCATTAAAATTAGGAAGTTTTTTTAATTCATTGATAAATTCTATAACATTAATCCATACTAAATTTGGATTAAAAACTAATATGCGTATGCTGTATTTGTATATTTTACTCATTAATTCGTATAGGTTTTCAGCTATGAATACTTCTATAGAGGAACTTTCTAATGTGGCTTTTATTTTATTATATCGGCTATTATCATCATCTATTATTATAGCTGAGTTATTCATAAGGCACACTCATTTATGTAAATTAAATGTGCCGAGAGAGGGACTCGAACCCTCACTGAGTTGCCTCAGGCAGATTTTGAGTCTGCTGCGTCTACCAATTTCGCCATCTCGGCTATTGTAAAAAACACGTTTTTAATAGCTTAGATTATAAATTATACTTGATAAAAATCAAGTATTATGTTCTATATTTTTTCTTTTTTTTGAAGTGATGTGTTTTATTTATTGTAAAATATGATAAAATAAGCACATAAAAGAGGGTTATTATGAAGATTACATTAGATATGTCCATATCAAAACTTCTTGATGCTTTTGATAGAGAATTTGGTATATCATTAGGTATATATAAAGGTGCACATAAATCTGATGATATAAAATTATTTGAAATATCTGATCCTAGAAAAAATCAAAAGGCTTTTATTGTTATAAATAAAGATACTAGTGTTGAAAGTGCTGAAAATATGTTTAGAGATACTTTTGGTATAAGAGTTCAAATTAAAGATAGAAATGGAAATACAGTAAGTCAGGAAAGTACATTAGGCGGAATTAGAAAACTTGATAAGGGATTTGTTGATGAAAATGAAAATATAAACTTATTAGATGATGAAAATACGGAAGAAAACAACGGCAATCAGGATGAAAAAAAGAAAAAATCATATTTTTTAAAGCCTAAAGTAGTTAAACATACTGTTGAAGATAAAATAAAAGAAATAGATAGGCTTTATCTTGGATTTCAAAGATCTGAGAGATATAAATCTATGGTTAATCTATTATCTTGTATGGAAGAGGCTAGATTAGTATACCCTAAATCTAAAGAGCTTATTGATCATATAGAGGATATAAAAAGCAAGTCTCTTAATATATCAAATTTAAGCATAAAAAAAAGAAAATTTGCCATACTTGTTTTGATTATAGTAACATCTGTATTATCAGTTGTTGGAATAGGTATTTGGGGATATAATTTATATAATAAAATAAAAAAAGATAAAGAAGTTGATAGTATAATTAAAGAAATAGATAACTTAAGAATGAGAAAAGGCTCATTAATGGAAAGCGGAAATATATCTGAAGCCAATGCAATAGATGAAAGTATAAATTCAAAATCTGAAAGACTTACTAGTATTCAAAGTGATACTAGTATGTCTATAGCTAATTATTTTATAATGATTGCATTTCTTATGGCTGTTATAGTAGCTATGTTTATATTGAGACTTAACAAATATAATATAACATCTATGCGTTTTAGTAAAAGTACTTGAGTATATATATTTTTTATTTTTATGTGCATTTTTTATTTTTAAATTATTATATTTATAATATAACATTCAGGTTATACTTATAATTTTACTTGATATAATATCACTATATGGTATTATATATTCTAATATAATAATTTATTTCGAGGATTATATATGCCAAAAATTACAATACCATTAAATGAAGTAAAAGAAGGAATGAAAGTAGCTAGTAATATATATAATAGCGATGATAAAAGAATAGTTGATATTGGTACTGTAATTACAAAAGATATAATAGAAACATTAAAAAGAAACTCAATTACAACTATAAGTGTAACAGAACTTTTAAATCTTAAAAAAGAAAACACTGTAAATACATCCGGTAATGGCGAAAAAGCTGTTATAAGAGGGGTTGTAGAGGAAGAAGGAAAGCAAATATTAAAAATAGATAGTAAAGAGGTTGCAAAAAGCAAAGAAGCTGCTATAGAAAAGACTAAATCATTATATGAATCAGTAAAAAATGGGGCTTCTATAGATTTTGACAGCATGAAAAAAGAAGTTAATAATATGCTTTCATCAGTTCTTGATAATAAAGATGCCCATTCTTATCTTTCTATGTTAAAACGTAAAGATGAAACAATGTATAAACATGCAGTAGATGTAGCTACATTATCAGCTATTACTGCGGGAGAATTAAATCTTACAAAAGTAGATATGGCAAATATAATGCTTGGTGCTTTAGTACATGATATAGGTAAGGTTCTTATTCAGGAAAGTATATTAACAAAGTCAAATCTTACAAAAGAGGAAGAAGCGATATTAAAAAAGCATCCTACTCAGGGTTATAAATTAGTAAAAAGAGATAATTTAGATGATAATATAGCGGATATTGTACTGGAACATCATGAAAAATATGATGGTACAGGATATCCTTTTCAGAAAGATAATAAAGATATAAGTTTATACAGTAAAATAGTAGCTGTTTGTAATACATTTAATAATTTGATAACTAAAGGAGAACGTAATATTCCTTATACACCAGATAAAGCTGTAAAAATTATAATATCGCTTGCTAAAAAGGATTTTGATACAGATGTTGTTAAAGCTTTCCAAAAAGCTGTAGGCTTTTATCCTAATAATACCAGAGTTAAACTTTCAGATGGAAGTATAGCAAGAGTTATAGAACAAAACCCTAATTTGCCTTTACGCCCTGTGCTATCTATAGTTAAACATCTTGATGGTACAGTTAGTGATGGAATAGAGGTAGTAGACCTATCAACTTCCAGTGATTTATTTATCAAAGAAATAATTTAATATTTGAGTTTTTGTTTTTTGCTAAGAAGTTTTACTAAATATTTAAGTTCGTATTTAGAATAGAAGTCTTTAACCATTGTTACACCTCTTTTATTAAAGAAATGAAAATAATTATATTTTTCTAATGTATGTATAAGTTTCTTAAAATGTTCTTCTTCCAATTTAAATGCTTCAGATACTTCTTTTATTGAATATAGTCTTTCTTCATCTTTGAAATATTTATTTAAAAATTCGCTTGATTTTTTTGATATAACTATATTATTTACTACAATTTTTATTATGATGGTTATAATAAAAACTAATATAAAATATTGTACAATTTTAGGCACTTATTTTAATTAGACTGATTAAATAATATTAAATTCATAAATATTTCTCCAAGCTCTGTTTTATAGTTTATGGATAATATTTTATCATTTTCTTTTTCAAGCATAGACATTTGTTCGCTCATTAATATAGCAGGAGGTGTCATATCTAAATCTATATGCTTAGTAGATAAATCATTAATAGCACTTCCAGCAACCATATTAACAAATTCTTTAATTGTAGCTATAAATATATCATCTATTGTAGTGATTGACTCCATATTTAATGCAGATGCTAATTTAAAAGCGGTAGCTTTACTCATATTGAACATAAGTCTTCCGCTTAAATCTCCTGTTATGCCAACAAAAACTATTACTCCACCTACATGATTAGCATTTCTGTATATTCTTACATTACCTTTACCAACTTTAGAGTTAAAGTAGCTTTTTAATATAATTACTGTACCTTTACTGAATGCATTTACTATATCTAAATCGAACATATTTTAAACACCATATAATTTTATTTTTTAGTATTATCGGAAATAAAATAATATATTTAATATAGTATACTACCATTTGTTAAATTATCAAGCAAAAATAGAAATTATTTATATTATTCTACAGTATATAAATTTTATAATCTTGACGTTAAATAAAAAGAATGATATCATTAAACAAAATTGTATAATAACCGATAATTTTATGAGAAATAGAGTATTTTGTTTATCGTTTATACTAATGATATTTTTATTGGGAATACTAATAAATATTTTTCATAAGAATATTGAAGTAAATGATACATTGATTAGTGTTACAGTAAAAGGAGCTGTTATTAGTCAAGGAGTATATTTTTGCCGATATGGTATATCAGTGGCAGATATTTTGGAGATATGCGGCGGTATGTCAGAATTAGGATTTTTACCAGATAATTTTGATTACAATACGCCTATAACTAATGATATAATTATTACCATACCTAAAAGGTACTCTGATATAAGAAAAAATTATGAAGAGAATTAAATAGTGGAAAAAGAGTTCGCCAGTATTTTTGATTACAATAAAGATGTCTCAATCAATGAGTATGATATAGATAAACTTATAGAAAGAGTTATAGAAGTAAATGAAAATGATTTTCCTATAATATCTATTGGTAATACAGATAAAGAAAGCCCTACAATACATGGAAAAATAACAAGTAAAGAATATGTATTAAGTGAGCCTGAAAATATTAAAGATAAAAAGGATGAAAAAGATCCTACATCAAATATAGCCTACACAGAAGAAGAAACAGAAAAATATAAGAATTTAGAAAGAAGTTTAAAACTATCTGAAGATGATCTTGAGATAGCTGATAGTATTGATGATGTAAGTTTAGAGAATATGTCTATTCTTTTTCCAGCTACTTCAGATAAATATGTGGTTGATGAAGAAGAAGACGATGATGACTTTATACCAGAAGATGTATTATCTTCTGAACAGTCCTATATAGTTAATAATATATATTCAAAAGATCAAAATGAAATTCATGAATCAATAAAAGAAGAAGCAGGATTAAAAGAAGGAGAATTAGATTCCATTCAAAGTGTTGAAGATTTTAAATTGGAAGATAGTTCTACTAATATTCTTTCAGATGAAAAAGGAAAATCAGATTATTTGGAAATGAGAGAATATACTGATGAAGAGCTTTTGGATATAAATAATATATTAGAGGAAGAAGAAGAGGATATTGACAATTTATCTAATATAAATAGCATGATAGAAGCTGGTATATCAGATGATGATGTACTTAATAATAATGATATTGGAGCCTATGTTGGTGAAATAGAAGATAAAAATTATAATGATGATGAGCTTTTATCATTAGATAAAGAAGTTCTTGATAATTTAGAAGAATATTTATCAAGTATAGAAAAAATTGATAGCAGAAAAGAAGTTTTATCTTTAGATGAAGCTATTTTAAATAGTATAAAAGAATCTGAAGAAGAAAAATTAGAATTTTCTATAGAAGAAAATCATTCAGAAGCAGATACACAAGAAAGTATTTTTTTAGCAGATATAGAAGAATTAGAAGGTTTATCAACAGAAAGTCCTTCTGAAGAATCACAAGAAGAACTAAAAGAGGAAATAGTAGAAGATAGTCCTACATCTTTAGATAGTGAAGAGATAGAATC
>NZ_KI912409.1:26380-26734 GCF_000518245.1 Brachyspira alvinipulli ATCC 51933
AGAAGAGTCTAAAGAATTAGAAAGTCCTTCTGAAGAACCGCAGGAAGAAATAAAAGAGGAAATAGTAGAAGATAGTGCTACATCTTTAGATAGTGAAGAGATAGAATCCACTTTAATAGATACAGAAGAAGGTTTAGAAGAATTAGAGGAATTAGAAGATTTAATATCCGAAAGTTCTATTGAGAACATTATAGAAGGAAGCGCTTCTAGTGACGAATCTGAAGAAGTTTCTTTATCAGATATAGAGGAAGTTTTAGATGAGCTAGAAGAATTAGAAAGTTTATCATCTGAAATTTATTCTGAAGATGCTCAAGAAGAAGTTAGAGAGGAGGAAAGTTCTACATCCTTAGATAG
>NZ_JADF01000029.1 GCF_000518245.1 Brachyspira alvinipulli ATCC 51933
ATGCAGTATGCAGAAACCTTGTATGTTTTAATAATTCATTCTGTCTTTTATATGCATCTTCAATGCTAAGAGGTATGCAGGAAGGTTCATAAACGAGTTCAAACATATTATTTAATCCTTATTATTCATAAAAAATTGTTCGCTATAATATGTATGTCAAGTAAACTTGCTATACGCTCACAATTTTTTATTTTATTTCCCTAAATGTTAATTCTGTAGAATACTGATATAAATCATTTTTTGATTTTTTAAAATCTATTTTTTCATTAGTACATACATAGAGTCCAGATTTCATATAATATTTAGCTTTTGATATAGTATTATCTTTTACAATAGTTGTTGATTTGACAGCAGTTCTTTTTTCTATTGTTTCTGTAATTGTATTTGTTCTGCCTGCATATTTAGATAATCCATATTTGCTTATATTATATCTTGCTATATCTGAATAGCCGTTTTCTATAATCTCGTCTGGACTTATTGTTTCTTCTATCCAAACTTGAAGTGCAAAAGGTTCAAAATTACTAATATCAAAAAAGTTTATTATTTTCTCTTTATCATCATTAGTAAGATATGGAAAAGATACTTTCCAAGTATCATAGCTTTTAGCAGGAAGTTTTCTATAAAAATAATGACCTGTTAAAGAAAAATATTGATTATGAGTATAATTTATAGTATGCGTTTTTTGTTTATCGTGCACAGGAAAATCTACTCCTTCGCCTATAATAAAATATCCGCATTCAAGTATATTGACGTCTGATTTTTTAGTGAAAGTTATTTTTATATTTCTAAACTCTATAGGTGATATATTATGAATAGCCTGTTTATTTATAATATTAATATTATATATTAAAGTATTGTTTTTTATATCAATTATTTCTAATCTTATTTTATCAGCATTAGTATTAAATACAGCTATTTCATTTATAATGCCGTTTCCTGATAGTGTTAAACTTCCTTCAGTTTCACTTGCAAACTTTCCAACTTCAAGAGTTTGATAATTAAACATATTAGAAATAGGAAAAAAATCATCTTCACTAGAGAAAGTATATTCAAAATTATTAAAAATATTATCCCATAATAGCCTCATAATATTCCCCTTTGCGATACCACCTTAACACCTCTTTTGCTTAAATTAAGCATTGTGCTTGCCACTATCTTGCCGTCAAGCATTAAATAAACAGGCTGATTGAAACTTGTTTCTGACTGTGTATTTACTTCATATATTCCATCATTATTTTTTGCAGCTTCAAAAATCTGACTTCCTATTTTTGACAATATTCTATCTTCAAGAGGTATAACCGCTTCATCGCTTGCTCCCTCTCCGATTACAGCATTAATTCCTCCGTTTCTTCTTTCTACAAGTCCGCCTTTTGCCAAGTATTTAGGCTCTTGCGGTTTAGCTTGGGATAATGTTGCCAAGTTAACAGATCCAGCTGCTATAATTCCAAGCAAAGTTGCATAAGCAACTAAGTTTGCAGGGAAAGGAACTGCCATTGCTGAAGCTAAAGCACTTATGCCTGCTTGTGCTATAGAAGCCGTTGCCTGAGCCAAAGACATTTTCCAGCTTTCCATTTGTGAATTATATTCAAGTCTCATCTTCTCATTATTGTAGTTTTTTTCTACTTCCATCTGCTTAGCTTTGGCTTCTTCTTCTATTTGTATTTTAGCTAGTTCTTTTTGTTTCTCTTCAAGCTCTGCTTTTATTCTCTCTTGTTCATAAAGTCCTAAAGCAACTTTCTGCCTATTTTGTAATTGTTTTATTTCTTTTAATAAACTCTGCTTTTGAGAGTTCTCCATTATTCCTATAGCTTCAAGTCTTGCTTTTTTTTCTTCTTCTATCGCTTCTAATGCCGCTTCTTTTCTTTCCTCATTTTTTTCTATTTCAAACTCTATAGACTGTATTTTCATTTCCTGTATAGAAGAATAAAAATCGCTTATATAGCCTATACTATCATTAAGCATTTGAAGCCAATTAGCACTAAAATAATCAGCAAAACTTTGAGTAGGAGTTTTCCAAAGATCTCCGAACTTCTCTTTTAATATTTCTACTTGTTCAGTTGTAAGTTCTAATTCATTCGTTATGCTCTCTATGCCACTTCTAACTATTTCGCTCTTCTGCCCCTGCTGTTCGGCTTCACTTACTTTATCACCAAACTCCTCAGAAACTGCAACGCCTCTTTCATAAGCTGATATACTGTCTTCTATTTCTTTTACTAATTCTGAGAACCTGTCAGTTGTTATTCCTTCTAATGCATATCCGTAGTTATCACTTAAATACTTTATTTGATTAGCATTTAAGTTTAATACTGTACTCATTTCTGTGAGTATAGAACCTACTTTGTCTTTTTTAGCTTCAAGAGCTTCAGCATCACTGATTTCAGCTCCCATATTACGAAGGTTGCCGACTCTTCTGTTTTCATCTGCCTCTGCTTTTTTTAGTAAAGCCAAATAATCTTCATAACTTTTTGTTTTATCTTTAACAGATTCAGATAAACCATTAATCGCATCAATCCCCTTATCAGTGACACCAACGCCCTCGACTGAAAAATCTATTCCATCTCTAATGAACGTATGTAATAAAGTAATATAACCACCTAAAGCATCACCCTGAGACTCCAATATGTCAAATTCATTTCCAACATCTAATAATTTCTCAGAAACAAAAGAACGGGCAGCATCAAAAAAAATAAAACCAAGATCTACTCCACTCCGATAACATAAATCAGATGCATCTAAACATTCCTTTACTTTCTTATCAAATTCAATTACACTAGCTACTATAGCGGCTACCTCCGAAGACACAAAAGCTGCAGCATAAGCTTCCCAAGCAACAACAACACAATATACATAAAGAATCCCAGCCAAAACAACAGGAAACAAAGAAGGAAAAACACCTGTAAATTCATCAAATACTTGGCTTAACCTTGCAGCAACAACTGCAGCTAACGCTAAAGCACTAGATACTCTAAAAAACAAAGCAAAAAAACCAACATCTCTAAAAAAACCAACAAAAAAAGCTGTAGCGCCAGTAGAAAAATCATAAAAAGCCTCTATTAATCCTCTAAATTCCTGACCTAATTTATAGGCATTTACTGCTAAAGCACCAAGACCTACACTAAAAGCTGTAACAACTCCAACAGGACTAGCAAACATAACAGTATTTAATGCTTTCCAAGCTGTGCTTAATCCTTGAATAGAACTTGCTGATGTCTTTAATGTAGATACCGCATTTTTAAAATCTGATATAGTTTTCTTAGCTTCTGTTAATCCTTTTCCAAGTCCTACTATACCTTTTAATGCAGGACCGAAACCTGCTGCTAAAGAAACAAATCCTACACTTACAGCCTGCAAAGGTGCAGGCAAGTCGCTGAATGTTTTTATTAAAGATATAATAGTAAGAATCATTTTTTCAGCAATAGGAACTGCTTTATCTCTTATAACAGGAAGTAAATCTTCATTAACAACAGGAAGAAGGCTGTTTCCAAGCTCTATTACTAAAGCACTAAGTTCTGCTTTTATTTTTTCAAACTGTCTTGCTGGACCGTCATCTATTTTTTTGAATGCCTCAGCTGTAGCACCTGCTGAATTATTCATCTTATCCAAAGCATCTTTGAACTTACTAGCATTCTTTCCAGATAAAGCCAAAGCAGCATTTCCTGCCTCAACACTGCTGAACATACTAGAAACATCTTTTCCGCTTTCAGCAGCTTTTTCAGCAAGCATTTGCAGAGCTTCCTGAAGAGTACCGCCTTGTTCGATAAACTCTTTAAAGCTAGTTCCTGCTATTTCTCTAAATGTTTTATCTGTGGTGCTGCCTTCTTTATTAAGCTCTACTAGTGTCTGTCTAATTTGTGTTGTTGCAACAGAGGTAGGAGTACCCTGTGCAGTCATTACAGCGATACCAGCTCCTATTTCTTCAAACTGAACGCCTAACGCTGAAGCGGTAGGTATGACATTAAATAAAGATTTTGATAACTGAGTAAAATCTGTTTTTCCTAATTTTACAGTTTGAAACATTATGTCTGAAGCTCTATTAACATTAAGAACTTCTGTTCCATAAGCATTTGTAACTGAAGTAAGCCCATCAACTGAAGTTTCTAATTCAGCAACACCTGCAACTGAGGCTTCAGCTGCTGTTTTTAAGAACTCAAATACATTTTCACGTGGAACTCCTGCAGAAAGTGATTGATATAAAGCAGGTACTACTTCTTCAGGTACTTTTCCAATTTCTTTAGAAAAAGCCAAAGTTTCCTGCTTTAAATCTTCAAAACCTTCATTGCTTAATTTAGGAAGAAGCGTAAGAACTTCACGCATTCCATTATCAAAATCAGTAGCTTTTTTAGTTGCTAATGCAAAAGCTGTTGTTCCTGCCGCTATTGGAACAGTTAAACTTTTAGTAGCTAAAGAACCGAACTTATCAAAAGACTTTCCTATCTTATCAAAACCTCTTTCTAAATCGGTTGTTTTATCTTTAAGTTTTCCAAATGCTTCAATAGCCTGAGAAGCATCTGCATATATACTAACATTTAAGCTACTCATTTATTTAATTATCCGTTATTATTGTTTCTATTTCCCAAAGACCTTGCTTTTCTCTTCTTATAGTTTTATTTCCCTGCTTTATTTCAGTTACATTATTATCTGCCTTTGTTTCTTCTTCAACTTCGATTATATAAGGCAAATTTAAAGAAGCTGTATAATAGAGCAAAAGTCTTTGCAAACTCATCTCCATCATACAGTCTTCTGTCCAGCCATAACTATGAGCTAGATGTGCCAACAATTTTATTAGTTCTATTTTTATTAGTTTTCTTTTTTTTTATTTTTTGTATTAACCTCTTTTGTTTCTTTTGAATCGGTACCTGCATGAAGATAAGATTCAAATATCATATTCAGTAATTTTAATAATTGATCATAATTAAACTCTTCTAATATTTTTTCTCTATCTGCATTTGCATTTTGTCTTTCTATAATAGGAATTGCTATTTCATCAATCAATATTTCAGAATTAATATCTTCACCATTTCTCAAGGCCTTAAAATAATTATTTACTTTAAGAGCTATTTTAAGAGGTAGATTATTAACATTAATTTTATAATCTCCAAGCGTTGCATAAACTGCTTTTTTATTACTAAACTCTTCTAAATCTGTAATTACTATGTCCATTGTTGCTATGCTCCAACTCGGCTAATAATCTGCAAGATGATAAATCATCTTACTAGCCTCGTTCTCGCTTCCTCCTTTTTGTATAATATTTTTTAATTAGCTGCTTGTATATTAATAGATATGTCTTTAATAATATCTTTAGAACCTTCTTTTTTAGCTGTGATTTTTAATACAGCTGTACCTTCTGCCTTTCCTGTGATAGTGAAAGTTTTAGTTTCAGCTTCATAGCTCACATCAAAAAACTGTTGTTCTGGAGGCTCTACTGCATGTGTTATCTCATCAGCATTTGAAGTTAAAATAATAGTATCGTTTCCATCTGCTCTTATATCTACATTTTGTTTGTCACTTTCCAAAGTTAAAGCTTCTGGAACTGCTTGTATATTAATAGATATATCTTTAATAATATCTTCAGAACCTTCTTTTTTCGCTGTGATTTTTAATACAGCTGTACCTTCTGCCTTTCCTGTGATAGTGAAAGTTTTAGTTTCGGTTTCATAGCTCACATCAAAAAACTGTTGTTCTGGAGGCTCTACTGCATGTGTTATCTCATCAGCATTTGAAGTTAAAATAATAGTATCATTTCCATCTGCTCTTATATCTACATTTTGTTTGTCACTTTCCAAAGTTAAAGCTTCTGTTTCTGTATTTTCTTCATCATCATTTACAGACTGTTCATCTTCATACCATGCAAGCTGTTCTCCGCTTTGCTGACTGCCTGATGTAGTTGCTGTAAAACTCAATTTTCCTATTAATACATCCTGTGCTTTATCTGAAGGGAAGCTAAACTCTAAGCCTCCTGCTATTGAAGCCTGAGGTAAGTATATTCTTAATTCTTTACCTTCAGCATTAGTATTAACTAACATAATGCATCTCGGTTTGATGGTCGAACTTTTTCCTCCTGTTGTCATACGAACCATTTTAGGCATGGTTCGTGTATATGTAATAATTAAAGTATCTGTGCTAGGAGATATTTTATTGTCTGTAATTTTTATTCCGTTAGTTCCTATTTTTTCATAGCTTGTTTCTTCTATTAAAATATTTCCTGTAGAGTTTTTCTTTTCTACTTTGATTATTCTTACTTCGCTTCCATCTGCATTCTTAAATGGAACTTTTATTTCTTCACCTCTTTTATATGTATCTGATTCTACCACATACTGTTTTGTAACTTCTGTTTTACCATCATATTCGTCTATATTATCAATACCACCTCTTGCCATAGCATATTTAGCAAAGTTCACTTCCAAACTATCAAGTGAAACCTCCATTTTATGCTCTGTCTGTAGAGTAGCTACAGTTCCTGCATTGTCACTTTCTATATCTGCTGTAGACATACTTTCTTTTATACTAACATTGCGTCCTGCTCCTATGTCTACAAGTTTATCAAATCTATCTCCAATTAAAACCTTAGAGCTTCCGTATCTTATTGTTTTTTTATTTTGAACGCTTGTTTGACTCATAATATCTCCTTTAATTAATATTTATATAATATATTTACTATGCTTACAGCCTGATAAAAACCTTCAGTATAGTTATGTGTTTCATTTGAAATATCACATCCGCATATTTCTGTATCTTCAATAATCGTTTTTAAATTACTGAAATGTTTTCCTATTTCTCTTTGTATATTTAATGCTTTACTCAAATCATTAGAATATACAGCTATTTGATAAACATTCCTGCCGTATTCAAAATCATAATACGGTGTGCTGCTTGTTAAAGAATAAACTATATATATTTTCTCTTTATCTATTTTTGAGTCATTAACAAAATCTAAATAAACTCCATCTGCTTTATCTTTTGTTAATTCTTTAAGTATTGTATATATAGCATTCTCAATCATTATTGTTATACTCCTGCTCGGCTATAAATACAAAGCAAATAAATTTGCTTTGTGCCTCGCATTCGCTATTTATTCTTTTTATTCGCCTTATCTATTGCTTGCTGTAATTTTTGTTTTATATACTCTTCTATAACATTTTTTTTACTTTCAAAAATAGGAATTAAAAGAGGCTGAGGAGGCTGATAAATTGTCCCATATTCAGGGAAGCGTACATAATATCTGTCTCCCTGCTCTTTATACCATTTTATTTTATTTTTTTGAGGAACTCCTCCTCCTTTTTTTTCTAATGTTCCCACCTTTATAGCTACTGAAGTGTCGCTTCCTTTTGATGATTTTCTTTCTTTTACATCATAATATTTATCTTCACTCCAGCCTCTGCTTTTTGCCTCTGCATTAGCTTCTTTTGCTATTTCATTTCCTGCTTTCCTAGCCCCTGCTTTTATAGCCTTCTTAAAATCGCCTCCTAGTTCTTCTAAAGTTTTTCTAAACTCATCAAGTCCTTTTATACTTATAGAAGTTTTTCTGCTAACACCTGACATATTATTCGCTTTTATTATTTACCAATTT
>NZ_JADF01000030.1 GCF_000518245.1 Brachyspira alvinipulli ATCC 51933
ATAAAAATAATGACCTGTTAAAGAAAAATATTGATTATGAGTATAATTTATAGTATGCGTTTTTTGTTTATCGTGCACAGGAAAATCTACTCCTTCGCCTATAATAAAATATCCGCATTCAAGTATATTGACGTCTGATTTTTTAGTGAAAGTTATTTTTATATTTCTAAACTCTATAGGTGATATATTATGAATAGCCTGTTTATTTATAATATTAATATTATATATTAAAGTATTGTTTTTTATATCAATTATTTCTAATCTTATTTTATCAGCATTAGTATTAAATACAGCTATTTCATTTATAATGCCGTTTCCTTTAAGTGTTAAACTTCCTTCAGTTTCACTTGCAAATTTTCCAACTTCAAGAGTTTGATAATTAAACATATTAGAAATAGGAAAGAAATCATCTTCACTAGAGAAATTATATTCAAAATTATTAAAAATATTATCCCATAACAGTCTCATATTATTGCTATGTTCGTACTCGCCAAAAAGTTCCGAGTAATGAAATTACTCGGAGGCTCGTACTCACTTCCTCCTCTTATAGTATACCTCTCTGGCTTACAACTTTTACACCTCGTTTGCTTAAATTAAGCATTGTGCTTGCTACTATCTTGCCGTCAAGCATTAAATAAACAGGCTGATTGAATATAGTTTCTGAAGTTTTTGTATCAGCATAATAACTACCGTCTTCACCTTTGCTTGCTTCAAAAATCTGACTGCCTATTTTTGACAATATTCTATCTTCAAGAGGTATAACAGCTTCATCGTTTACTCCCTCTCCGATTACAGCATTAATTCCTCCGTTTCTTCTTTCTACAAGTCCGCCTTTTGCCAAATATTTAGGTTCTTGCGGTTTAGCTTGGGATAATGTTGCCAAATTAACAGCACCGCCCGCAATAATTCCTGCTAAAGTTGCATAGGCTATTAAAGGCATTGGAAAAGGACCAGCACTCATAGCTGATGCCAATGCACTTATGGCGGCTTGTGCTATAGAAGCTGACGCCTGAACTAAAGACATTTTCCAGCTTTCCATCTGGGCATTATATTCAAGCCTCATCTTCTCATTATTGTAGTTTTTTTCTACTTCCATCTGTTTAGCTTTGGCTTCTTCTTCTATTTGTATTTTAGCTAGTTCTTTTTGTTTCTCTTCAAGCTCTGCTTTTATTCTCTCTTGTTCATAAAGTCCTAAAGCAACTTTCTGCCTATTTTGTAATTGCTTTATTTCTTTTAATAAACTCTGCTTTTGAGAGTTCTCCATTATTCCTATAGCTTCAAGTCTTGCTTTTTTTTCTTCTTCTATCGCTTCTAATGCTGCTTCTTTTCTTTCCTCATTTTTTTCTATTTCAAACTCTATAGCTTGTATTTTCATTTCCTGTATAGAAGAATAAAAATCGCTTGTATAGCCTATAGTGTCATTAAGCATTTGAAGCCAATTAGCACTAAAATAATCAGCAAAACTTTGAGTAGGTGTTTTCCAAAGCTCTCCGAACTTCTCTTTTAATATTTCTACTTGTTCAGTTGTAAGTTCTAATTCGTTTGTTATGCTCTCTATGCCGCTTCTTACTATTTCGCTCTTTTGCGCCTGCTGTTCGGCTTCGCTTATTTTATCGCCGAACTCCTCAGATATTTCAACTCCTCTTTCATAAGCTGATATACTGTCTTCTATTTCTTTTACTAATTCTGAAAATCTGTCAGTTTTTATATTTTCTAATGCGTATCCGTAGTTATCACTTAAATACTTTATTTGATTAGCATTTAAGTTTAGTACTGTACTCATTTCTTCAATTATAGCACCTACTTTGTCTTTTTTAGCTTCAAGAGCTTCAGCATCGCTTATTTCAGCTCCCATATTTCGAAGGTTGCCGACTCTTCTGTTTTCATCTGCCTCTGCTTTTTTTAGTAAAGTCAAATAATCTTCATAGCTTTTTGTTTTATCTTTAGTAGATTTAGATAAATTATTATTCGCTTCTATCTCTTTATCTGTTATACTAATGCCGTCTATTGAAAGCTCTTTTCTTTTTTTAATGCTTGTATTTAATCTAGTAATCTCAGCACCTAATGCCTCATCCTGAGACTTCCATTTTTCAACTTCTTTTCTAGCTTCTTCTAATTTCTCTGGGATAACTGCATGTGCAGCATCTAATACATTTAAATCCTGATGTATTCCTTTCTTATAATATTCTTCTGCTTTTTTTAACTCTTCTTTTACTTTGTTATGATTTTCAATTGCTCTAGCTAGTTTTTCGGCTTCCTCTGAAGTCATAAAATCTTCATCTTTAGCTTTTCTAGCATCTATAACACTGTATGCATCAAGCATCTTTGTTTTTAGATTTGGAAACAATGAAGTAAGTTCTTCTGTTAATTCATTTAATCTTTTTGTTTCCTTTGCATCAAGATTTTTTGCTTTTGCTAAATTATTATATTCTCTAAATAGTAAAGCTATATCATCAGCTTCTCTATTTAATCCCATTAAATCAGCTGTATCTGCAGTAGAATTATCATAAAGCTCTTTTTTTAATCTTCTTATTTCTTGTCCTGTTTTATAGGCATTTACTGCTAATGCTGCAAGACCTGCACTAACTGCTGTAACAATTCCAATAGGAGTAGCAACCATTACTGTATTTAATGCTTTCCAAGCTGTGCTTAATCCTTGAATAGAACTTGCAGATGTTTTTAATGTAGATACCGCATTTTTAAAATCTGATATAGTTTTCTTAGCTTCTGTTAATCCTTTTGAAAGTCCTACTATTCCTTTTAATGCAGGACCGAAACCTGCTGCTAAAGAAACAAATCCTACACTTGCCGCTTGCAAAGGTGCAGGCAAATCGCTGAATGTTTTTATTAAAGATATAATAGTAAGAATCATTTTTTCAGCAATAGGAACTGCTTTATCTCTTATAACAGGAAGTAAATCTTCATTAACAACAGGAAGAAGGCTGTTTCCAAGCTCTATTACTAAAGCACTAAGTTCTGCTTTTATTTTTTCAAACTGTCTTGCTGGACCATCATCTATTTTTTTGAATGCCTCAGCTGTAGCACCTGCTGAATTATTCATTTGATCTAGAGCATCTTTGAACTTACTAGCATTCTTTCCAGATAATGCCAAAGCAGCATTTCCTGCATCAACACTGCTGAACATACTAGAAATATCTTTGTTATTTTTAGCAGCTGCTTCACTCATAATTTGAAGAGCTTCCTGAAGTGTACCGCCTTCTGCTATAAACTCTTTGAAAGTTTGTCCTGTCAATTCTTGGAACATAATAGCAGCAGCTGTACCTTCTTTATTAAGCTCAACTAGTGCCTGCCTAATCTGTGTTGTTGCAACAGAGGTAGGAGTACCTTGTGCAGTCATTACGGCAATAGCAGCTCCTATGTCTTCAAACTGAACACCTAACGCTGAAGCCGTAGGAATTACATTAAATAAAGATTTTGATAACTGAGTGAAATCAGTTTTTCCAAGCTTTACAGTTTGAAACATTATGTCCGAAGCTCTATTAACATTAAGAACTTCTGTTCCATACGCATTTGTCACTGAAGTAAGTCCGTCTACTGACGTTTCTAATTCAGCAACACCAGCAACTGAAGCTTCAGCTGCTGTTTTTAAGAAGTCAAATACATTTTCTCTAGGAACTCCTGCAGAAAGTGATTGATATAAAGCAGGTACTACTTCTTCAGGTAGTTTTCCGATTTCTTTAGAAAAAGCCAAAGTTTCCTGCTTTAAAGCTTCAAAACCTTCACTCCCTAATTTAGGAAGAAGCGTAAGAACCTCACGCATTCCATTATCAAAATCAGTAGCTTTTTTAGTTGCTAATGCAAAAGCTGTTGTTCCTGCCGCTATTGGAACAGTTAAACTTTTAGTAGCTAAAGAACCGAACTTATCAAAAGACTTTCCTATCTTATCAAAACCTCTTTCTAAATCGGTTGTTTTATCTTTAAGTTTTCCAAATGCTTCAATAGCCTGAGAAGCATCTGCATATATACTAACATTTAAGCTACTCATTTATTTAATTATCCGTTATTATTGTTTCTATTTCCCAAAGACCTTGCTTTTCTCTTCTTATAGTTTTATTTCCCTGCTTTGTTTCCGTTACATTATTATCTGCCTTTGTTTCTTCTTCAACTTCGATTATGTAAGGTAAATTTAACGAAGCTGTATAATAGAGCAAAAGTCTTTGCAAACTCATCTCCATCATACAGTCTTCTGTCCAGCCATAACTATGAGCTAGATGTGCCAACAATTTTATTAGTTCTATTTTTATTAGCTTTCTTTTTTTTTATTATTTACACCTTGATCTGATTCACTTTCTTTTGTTTCTTTTGAATCACTGCCTGCTCGAAGATAAGATTCAAATGCCATTTGCATTATTTTCATTAACTGATCATAATTAAAATCTTCGAATATTTTTTCTTTACTAACATCAGGATGCGATCTTTGTATAATAGGAATTACTATCTCATTAATTACTTGTTCTGAATCAATATCTTCAAGATCTTTTACCTGCCTGTAATATTCATTTAGTTTAAGAGATATCTTAAGAGATATATCATTAACATTAATGTTATAATCTCCAAGTTTCGCATAAACAGCTTTCTTTTTACTAAACTCTTCTAAATCTGTAATTACTATTTCCATAATTATTATTCAAACTTTCCCCAAAAAAAAAAAAGATCATAGGGAAGCTTTACTTCCTCCTAATTTTTTTATTAAGCTGCCACATTAATAACAATGTCTAATTGTTTATCTTCATTGCCTGCTTTCTTAGCTGTTATCTTCAATGTTACACTGCCTGCTGCCTTACCTGTAACAGTGAAGATTTTATCTGTGTCATTATATTCAACATCAACAAAGCCTTGTTCTTCTGGCTCTATTAAATATGTTATTTCATCAGCATTGCTTGTAAGATTTATTGTAGGTTTTTCTCCGACTCTTAAGTCTAAACTTTGCTTGTTAGCTTCCAAAGTAAGAACTTCTGCCACAGTAATTGGTATGCTGAGTGTTATATCTTCATTGCCTGCTTTTTTACCTACTACTTTCAATACCGCATTTCCTGCTTTTTTTCCTGTTATAGTGAACACTTTATCCGCATATTCAGCATCAAAATAATCTTGCTCAGAAGGTTCTAAGCTATAATCTATAGTATCAGCATTACTTGTGAGACCTATCGTAGGATTTTCTCCGATTTTCAAATTTAAACTTTCCTTGTTAGCTGATAAGGTAAGAGCTTCTGCCACATTAATTGGTATACTTATTATTTTATCTTCACATCCAGCTTTTTTAGCTATAATTTTTAATACAGCACTGCCTGCTTTCTTTCCTGTTATGGTAAACACTTTATTTGAATATTCAGCATCAAAAAAATCTTGCTCAGCAGGTTCTAATGTATGCTCTATAGTATCAGCATTACTTGTGAGACCTATCGTAGGATTTTCTCCAATTTTCAAATCTAAACTTTCCTTGTTTGCTTCTAAAGTAAGTTCCTCTTTTATAACTTCATCTTCTGCATCATCATTTACAGACTGTTCATCTTCATACCATGCAAGCTGTTCTCCGCTTTTCTGACTGCCTGCTAAAGTTGCTGAGAAACTCAATTTTCCTATTAATACATCCTGTGCTTTATCGGAAGGGAAGCTAAACTCTAAGCCTCCTGCTATTGAAGCCTGAGGTAAGTATATTCTTAATTCTTTACCTTCAGCATTAGTATTAACTATCATTATGCATTTAGGTTTTATTGTAGAACTTTTTCCGCCTGTTGTCATGCGTACCATTTTAGGCATAGTTCTTGTATATGTAATAATTAAAGTATCTGTGCTAGGAGATATTTTATTGTCTGTAATTTTTATTCCGTTAGTTCCTATTTTTTCATAGCTTGTTTCTTCTATTAAAATATTTCCTGAAGAGTTTTTCTTTTCTACTTTAGTTATTGTTACTTCACTTCCGTCTGCATTTTTAAATGGAACTTTTATTTCTTCTCCTCTTTTATATGTATCCGATTCTACTATATACTGTTTTGTAACTTCTGTTTTACCATCATATTCATCTATATTATCTATGCCGCCTCTTGCCATAGCATAGTTTTTGAAATTAACTTCCAAGCTGTCAAGTGTTAATTCCATTTTATGTTCAGTCTGTAAAGTAGCTATAGTTCCTGCATTGTCGCTTTCTATATCTGCTGTAGACATAGATTCTTTCATAGCAACGCTGCGTGCCGCTCCTATGTCTGTAAGTTTATCAAATCTATCTCCAATTAAAACCTTAGAGCTTCCGTATCTTATTGTTTTTTTATTTTGAACGCTTGTTTGACTCATAATATCTCCTTTAATTAATATTTATATAATATATTTACTATGCTTACAGCCTGATAAAAACCTTCAGTATAGTTATGTGTTTCATTTGAAATATCACATCCGCATATTTCTGTATCTTCAATAATCGTTTTTAAATTAGTGAAATGTTTTCCTATTTCTCTTTGTATATTTAATGCTTTACTCAAATCATTAGAATATACAGATATTTGATAAACATTCCTGCCGTATTCAAAATCATAATACGGTGTGCTGCTTGTTAAAGAATAAACTATATATATTTTCTCTTTATCTATTTTTGAGTCATTAACAAAATCTAAATAAACTCCATCTGCTTTATCTTTTGTTAATTCTTTAAGTATTGTATATATAGCATTCTCAATCATTATTGTTATACCCCTGCTCGGCTATAAATACAAAGCAAATAAATTTGCTTTGTGCCTCGCATTCGTTATTTATTCTTTTTATTCGCCTTATCTATTGATTGCTGTAATTTTTGTTTTATATATTCTTCTATAACATTTTTTTTACTTTCAAAAATAGGAATTAAAAGAGGCTGAGGAGGCTGATAAATTGTCCCATATTCAGGGAAGCGTACATAATATCTGTCTCCCTGCTCTTTATACCATTTTATTTTATTTTTTTGAGGAACTCCTCCTCCTTTTTTTTCTAATGTTCCCACCTTTATAGCTACTGAAGTGTCGCTTCCTTTTGATGATTTTCTTTCTTTTACATCATAATATTTATCTTCACTCCAGCCTCTGCTTTTTGCCTCTGCATTAGCTTCTTTTGCTATTTCATTTCCTGCTTTCCTAGCCCCTGCTTTTATAGCCTTCTTAAAATCGCCTCCTAGTTCTTCTAAAGTTTTTCTAAACTCATCAAGTCCTTTTATACTTATAGAAGTTTTTCTGCTAACACCTGACATATTATTCGCTTTTATTATTTACCAATTT
>NZ_JADF01000031.1 GCF_000518245.1 Brachyspira alvinipulli ATCC 51933
ACATTACACTTTCGATATTCACTCCATCTGCTATTTCTCCAAAGATATTATAAAATTCCTGCTTTTGTTCTTCTGTAAGAATGTCACCATTAATTTTGATTATTACTTCACATTGTTTTTTGTTTTCATAGAAGAAAGCTATATTTTCTACTAATTTATTAAAATCTAGTTTTACTTTAGAAAAATCCAAATACTGTTCCGAGTTCATACCTTCTATAGATATATTTATTCTATCCAGCCCTGCTTCTATAATTTTTAAAGATAAATCTTTATTTAAAAGCGAAGCATTAGTAGTAGTATCAACTCTGTCTACTTTAGGAGATTTTTTAGCATATGAAATCATATCAGAAAAATGCTTATTAAGCAGTGGTTCTCCGTCTTTATAAAGTCTTATTACTTTTACTTTTCCTTCAAACTGTTGTAAATCATCTATAATTTTTTTATATAAATTAAAATCCATAGCACCAAAGTTTCTGCCATTAGTATTTTTCATAAGTTCTGTATTACCAGTAGGACAAAACTTACATTTGAAATTACATTTATCAGAAGGGTCTATAAAAATTATGAAAGGTGTTTCTAAAGGAATAACTGTTTCTAATTTGGTTCTATTTTCCAAGTCTATTCTTGGTTTGATTTTTGCTTTCATATAAAATGAATATTAATTCCTATAATTATGATTAAGTTAATTAATATCTTAATTTGACAATTATTCATTATTATATATAATTATAGTATTAAAGTATGAGAATGTTTTATGAGTGATAGATTTAATATTATAATGAAATATTTAAACAATAATGAGAATAAATTTTCAATATACGGCTTTGGTAATATTGCTAAATTATTTATTAATAATATAAACAAAGATATAATTATCACTAATATTTATGATTCAAATATTAGTGGTAATTTTAATAATATAAATGTTAAAAAATTTGATATAAAAGATAGTAATACTATTTTGGTGGCTACTGGAGCATCCTCATATAGTGAGATTTCTGAATATCTTAAAAATTTTGGATTAATTGAAAATAAAGATTTTTTTGATATAAAAGAGTATATGCCATTATATTATTTTAAATATTACAAAAAAATTATAGTTCCTGAAGTTCATATAGCATTGACTACAAGATGTACATTGAATTGTAAAAATTGTAATATGTTTATCCCTTCATATAATAAAAAGGAAGATGAAAAGTTAGATGATATCATAAAAAATATAGATGATATGTTTCAAAATATAGATAAAATATTCAGGCTTACCTTATTAGGCGGAGAACCTTTTTTATTTAAAGATATAGATAAAGTAATATTACATATTATGAAATTATATTCAAATAATATAGGAGAATTGGAAATAGTTACAAATGGTACAATAATACCAAATAATTCTATTTTAGAAGAAATGAAGAGATATAATGTAAAAGTTAGTATAAGTGATTATACTTCTGCAGTTAATTATACTTCTAAAATGAAACTTTTTGAAGAAAAATTAATAGAATATGGTATAGAATATCAAATAAAAAAATCATTAAAATGGGTGGATTTTTTATTTCCATATTCAAAATTTAATATTGATGCTAAAGATGTAATGAATCACATGTTAAATTGTTCTCCAATATTTAAAGGAGTAAATGATTCTAAACTATATTATTGTCATATAGTATGGAGTGCTGTAAAATCAGGTTTGATAAAAGAAAATAATAATGACTTTATAGATTTATCAAAGAAGTTAAATGACAATGAAAAACTAAATTTATTAAAATTTAGCTTGGGTATGATAGAAAATAAATATATATCTTTATGCGGATTATGTGCAGGATGTGGTTCTGATAATAATAATGTAATAGATGTTGGAATTCAAATATAAATTATTTCCATACTCTTTTTCCATGAAGAAATGAGTCTATAATGAAAAATGTATTTTTTATATTATCATTTATATATATTTTATTTTCGTCAAAAAGTAAACTATAAATTTCTAATATAAAATTGGAAATATCATTTTTATAATGTAAATCTTTATTATTATAAAAAAATGAATCAATCCCTCTATGAACTTCATCTATACCTGAATTATATCTATCTTTTTCATCATAATCAAAAATTATATTATAATTATCAAATTTTATAAATTGTCCTTCAGGTGAAGTGAAAACAGCTTCTGATATTAATGTATTTAATACTAATGGATTATTTGATAATGCTTGATTTACTTTATCTCCATACAAAGATTTAAAATTATTTTTTAAATTAATAGCAGATATTTTATTTGTTGTGGCAAAGTAAAAAAATACAGATTTTTGATGTAAAAGTTTTTCTAAATAATATTGTGTAGCACCAGATCCTATAAAATTAATGAATGCTAATTTGTCATTATCATTTATAGATAAACTATTAATATATTCAAAATATTCATTTCTTTCCTTTAATGAGTTTTCTAATATTGCTTCTTTATAATTAGATATTATATGTTCTATTAATAAATTTTTATCAATATCAAGTAATTTTTTATCTTTATATTCATCATTTATTTTTGCATCAACTCCAAACCTATTTTTTAAAAAATCATCAAAATAAGCTTTCATATTAATGCTAGTTTTATAGTTTATATCAATGTTATCTATAATATCATTTTCACTAAAAATTGAAATTACAGATAAAGACTGTCTAGATGTATAAAAATATAAACCTTTTATTTTATTATTTTTATAATATTTATTATATAATTTTTGTAAAATGTATCCATCTCTAGATATAAACAGTATTTTACTAATATTAAAATATAGGCATTCATTAATCATCCATTGTAAAAAATTAAATATCAGAGGTCCAAAAAATAGATAACCTATATCAAAATGAGAAGTTATATCTATAGTATTATTGTAATTTTTGAATGGGGAATTAAATATATAAGATATAAAATTTCCTAATATTAATCTCTCATCCAAATCAAAATTATATTTATCAAAATTTTCTTTTATTATAGAATTATTATAACTTTCTGATGGGCTATTAATTTTTATCCCTTTAATGTTGTATTTATTAGCCTGAATAACATCTGAATTTTCATTATCTCCTATATGCAATATTTTTTTATCTTTATGTTTATCACTTATATATCCCCATAGACTACCATTATGTTTAGATTTACCAATATCACAAGAAATATATATTCTGTTATTAAATATAATTCCTACTTCTTCTAATATATTTTTTATAATATTAGAATCAAAGTACATGTCAGAAACAAAAATAATTTCTTTATTTTTATGTATACAGTACTCTAATAATTCTACTATTTCATCTCTTTTAATAATGAATTTTTTCTCAGTTTCTATCTCTATAGTTTTTATTTTTTCTATCAACTCTAAATTCAATAACAATTTATCTTTTAATACATTATAAATATTATCTATAGTAGTTTTATCACCATATTTATTATATGCTTTTTTTTCTGATAATATTCTTAATTCAGTAAAATTAACTTGTATATTTAATTTATTTTTTAAGTATCGTTCAATATAGATAAATATATCATATATCTGATAAGTTTTTCTAGTTATTAAAGTATCAAATATATCGAATGAAATTATATCATGATCATTTATGTATTTTTTTATTTTTTCTTTTTGTATCAATAAATTATTATCATATTTTTCTATAAGAACAGGACGTTTCATTTTTTTACCGCTTACATGGTATATATTAATCCCATAATCTTCTAAATGACTAATATTTTTATATATTGTTTTTGCACTTTCATATATAGAAACTATAATTATATTTTTAGTTAATTTAATAGCTTCTTCTTTAGTAATTACATTAATACCATAAGCTTTATAACCTGAACTATAACTATCCATTAAACCAACTATGTTATATTCAGTTAAATTATTTATTAATATTTCTGTACGGTATCCCAATCCATACAATACTATTGGTTCTTTATTCAAAAAGCGAAAGTTTTGAGTAAAAATATTCAATAATTCTTCTTTTTCTTCTGTCATATAAATTATCTGTATTTTTTATAATTAAAAACATATTATAATTTCTATATACTATTTGTTTTCTGTTTATTAGATATATTCAGACATTAAATTTATATTTGAGCCTATATTTATCTTATAATTCAATAAATAAAAATGGATGTCTAATAATATAATATATTTTAGTTTTTCTCGTTTATTTAAATCTATTTTAGGTTTATTTACAGCTTTCATAATTATTAAAATTATTTATTATATAGTGGCAATAGTTTATCTAAATAATTATCTAAATTATCTTCTTCATGATACATAGCCATCATATTACCGCAATCTTTACAAACATAAGTTTCTTTTCTTTTACCATTTAAATGTGCTGATCTAATTTTTTTAATATTTTCACCATTCCATATATCTATAAGTTTTTCATTTCTAAAATTGCCAACTGAAAAATCTGTAGGTAATGCCAAGGTAACGCATGGATATATATTGCAATCTGCATCAGCATACATTGAATAGAATAATAGAGGACATGCTATTGTTTCTTTAGCTTTATCATAATACATTGTTAAATCATAATCAACTTTACCATCGCAATCATTAGTTAAAGGCTGACAATCACTTAAATGTTCTATAAATATTTCATCACAAATATTTCCATATATATCAAAAAATTTTTTATCATCTCCATCATTTAAAGAAGCATCAACTATTTTTATATATAATTTTAAATTACCTTTATTTTTATAATAATATTTAATATTATTCACAAATTCATCATAATTAATATTATATTTGCAAATCTCTTTATATTTTTCAGCTGTTACACCTTGAAGCGATATCATAAGTCTATCAAGACCAGAATTAATAAGTCTATCTGACATTTCATTAGTAAGCAAACTTCCATTTGTAAACATTTCTACTCTTTCTATATTGCCGCTATCCTTAGCATACTTAATCATTTTATCTATATTTTTATTCATAGTTGGTTCGCCCATACCAGAAAAAACCATTAATTTTAATTTATTTTTAAAATCTGATAATTGATCCACTAAAGTTTTAAATTCATCTAATTCCATAGCTCTATATTTAAAACCTATTTTCTCAACTTCTTTTCTTTCTAATGAATGGGTACAATAGAAACATTTAAAATTACATAATTGCATTGGAGATATAGTCATTCTATAAGGAGTATCTAAAGGTAATTGTTCTCCAAGGATTAATCTATCTTTTTTATATAATGGCTTTATCTCAGCATTCATTTTTTGTTCCTATTATTATGATTATGTTTAAATATTTTATATAATATATAGAATATAGAACTTTATTTTTTATTAAATATATATAATAAGTTCAATTATATATTATATAGTTGCGATACATCTAATATATCAATACATATTTTCACTATATATTTTTTAATCATTAAATTCTATTGACTTTTTAGCCAAAGAGTTTATAATAAATTAACTTAATCATAATTATAGGAATTAATATTCATTTTATATGAAAGCAAAAATCAAACCAAGAATAGACTTGGAAAATAGAACCAAATTAGAAACAGTTATTCCTTTAGAAACACCTTTCATAATTTTTATAGACCCTTCTGATAAATGTAATTTCAAATGTAAGTTTTGTCCTACTGGTAATACAGAACTTATGAAAAATACTAATGGCAGAAACTTTGGTGCTATGGATTTTAATTTATATAAAAAAATTATAGATGATTTACAACAGTTTGAAGGAAAAGTAAAAGTAATAAGACTTTATAAAGACGGAGAACCACTGCTTAATAAGCATTTTTCTGATATGATTTCATATGCTAAAAAATCTCCTAAAGTAGACAGAGTTGATACTACTACTAATGCTTCGCTTTTAAATAAAGATTTATCTTTAAAAATTATAGAAGCAGGACTGGATAGAATAAATATATCTATAGAAGGTATGAACTCAGAACAGTATTTAGACTTCTCTAAAGTAAAACTAGATTTTAATAAATTAGTAGAAAATATAGCTTTCTTCTATGAAAACAAAAAACAATGTGAAGTAATAATCAAAATTAATGGTGACATTCTTACAGAAGAACAAAAGCAGGAATTTTATAATATCTTTGGAGAAATAGCAGATGGAGTGAATATCGAAAGTGTAATGT
>NZ_JADF01000032.1 GCF_000518245.1 Brachyspira alvinipulli ATCC 51933
TTCTAATAAGTTGGAAGAGAAGTTATCAGAAAAGATTAATGTACTCAATGAAGCGAAAGAAGAACTTGATAATATGGTAAAGGCTTCTTTTGATAGTTTGGAATCTAATATGCAGGGTGCTATTAGTAAATTTGAAGAAGAATCTAATGCCAAACTTTTAGAGGTTATAAGAAAATTAGAAAAAGATGCACAATCTGTAATATTTGATAAAAACGAGTATAGCAACTATTTAACAGAGCAGCTTGGTATTATCAATAAAAAAATAGAAGAAGAAGTTTCAAAACTTAGTGATAAGATAAATACTGATCTAGGCAATGATATTAATTCACTAAAAGAAAAATATGAATCTTTAGGCAGTGATTTTGATAGTGCTTTAGAAATAGTAAAAGATTCTATATTAGACAGAGATGAATTAATAGAAATGCATAAAGCTGATAGAGAAGCTTTGATTTCTAAAATAGATGGTATTAAAAATGAATTTGATAGCTTCAAAGAAGAAGTTATAAATTCTAATAAGAAGGATATACCTGCTTTATTTGATGAAGAGAAAGAAAAGATAGAAAAAGCTTTTGAAGAGTTTGCAAATGAGTTATTGGACAGAGTAAATACTTCAGAAAGCGATCTTAATTATATAAAAGATTTGATTTCTGATGACAGAGCTATAGTATTAGAAAAGATAGAGAATCTTAAAAATGAATTATATTCTTTGAAAGATGATAATACTGTTAGCCAGTTGGTTTTAGAGAAAGAAGCATTAGAAAATTCATTTAATGCTATTAAAGCAGATTTTGCAAAATTAGAAGAATTAGAAAATAATCTATATCAATTAAGAGATGACATGTCAGATGTTGATGTTAATTTAAGAGATGATGTTAAAGCATTGTCTTCTAAATTAGAAGAATTAGAAGGAAGAATCAAATATGACATTGAAGATTATTCTAATGATATGAGTAATATCAATTCTAATATTACTACATTGCATGGATATATAGATGCTATAAGAAATAATATTAAAGATTCTATGAATAAATCTTCTGAGTTAGAAAGTAATATACTAAAAGATAAAGAAGAATTAGAAAATAGATTATCTTCTATAAGAGAAAGTTTGCTTTCTATAACAGGAAAAAATGAAACATCGGAATCATTATTTAATGATGAAATGAAAAGAATAGATGAACTTTTCGATAAAGTTAATGATGACAATAAAGAGTTTAGAGAAAGACTAGAAAAAAGAATAGAATATTTTGAAGACTCTTGGTCAGATTCTGCTAGAATAAGAGGATTATTCTCTTCTGATATTAGAAATGAGATAGAAAATGTTAAATCAGATACTGAATTGAAATTTGAAAATTCTATTAATGAGTTAAAATCAAAAATGGATTTAATGGACAATGATATTGCTTCTTGGAAATATGAATACATAAATGAATTGAATACAAAAATAGATTCTGTAAATGCTGATTTGAGTAGTGTAAAAGAAGAATATTTTAATGAGTTAAAATCTAAAATAGATTCTAT
>NZ_JADF01000033.1 GCF_000518245.1 Brachyspira alvinipulli ATCC 51933
CTTCTAGTGACGAATCTGAAGAACTTTCTTTGTCAGATATAGAAGAAGGTTTAGAAGAGCTAGAGGAATTAGAAGATTTAATATCTGAAAGTTCTACTGAAGATATTCAAGAAGAAATATCAGAAGAAAGTCCTACATCTTTAGATAGTGAAGAAACAGAATCCTATTTAACAAATGCAGAAGAACTACAAACAGCATCTAATGAAAAACCTTTATCTTTAGAACATTATACATTAATAGATTCTGAAGAAGGAGGAAAAATAAAAAGAAGTTCTTATGCCAAAGATGATATAGAGTTAAAAGATGCTGTATTTTCCGAAGAGCAAAATTATGTTGTAGAGCATATTTATTCTGAAGAACAAAATGAACTTATCGAAGAAATAAAAGAAAAAGATGCTATTAGTGAAAGTGATATAGATTCGCTTGAAGTTGTTGAAGATTTTGATTTACATAGTCATTTTTCAAATCCTATTATTAGCAATGAGGATAAACAAAATGAAGATGTACAAGACGAAATAGAAGTACCTAATTTAGATGATAATATAGATGTTCCTGTTGATTTAGCTTTTGATGTAGATGAAGATTTAGAATTGCCTGAATTGGAAGATGAAGTACCAGAAGAAATAGATTTAACAAAAGAAGATAATTTAAAAGAAAAAGAATTAGATGCTGAATATGATGATAGAAATGTTATAATTCCTGATATAGACAGTATTGATTATATTGATGAGTCAAACTACATAAATGAAATGGATTCTGAAACAGATGATATAATACAGTTATCAGGAAATGAACTTGACTTAATAACTAAAGATTTAGATATTACAGATTCTCAGAATAATAATGTGGAAGATGACATATTAAATAAAGTTATAGAAGAAGAAATAATAGATGATTATAGGGAAGATAATTATACATTATCAGAAATAAATGATGAAGATTTAGAAGAAATAGATGATGGTTATGTAAATGAAAATGAAGATGGTATAATGGATGATTAT